>NZ_JBSIEZ010000001.1:0-10000 GCF_053615415.1 Paenibacillus sp. S33
GTGGACAGCCATACCTCTGAACTATGGCAGCAAATTCTATCCATTATACAAACCAAGCTGAGTAAGCCGAGTTACGACACTTGGTTTAAGGCTACCAAGGCAGCGAAACTAAATGACCACTCCATTGTGATTTCTGCACCGACAACTTTTGCCGTGGAATGGCTTGAAAGCCGCTATACCAAGCTAGTCGGAGCAACGGTTTATGAAATTTTGGGCAAACAGCTAGAGGTCAAGTTCGTTATTGAAGAGAACAAGCCCGCCGAGGTCGACCTTCAGCAACAACCTCAGCAGCAGCCGGTCGTTCATGAAGAAGCTGTGTCCCATATGCTGAATCCCAAATATACATTCGATACATTCGTCATCGGATCGGGGAACCGTTTTGCCCATGCGGCATCGCTGGCCGTCGCCGAGGCGCCGGCCAAAGCTTACAATCCGCTGTTTTTATACGGTGGTGTGGGGCTGGGGAAAACGCATCTGATGCACGCTATCGGGCACTATATTTTGGAGCACAATCCGACCAGCAAGGTCGTTTATTTATCGTCGGAGAAGTTTACGAATGAATTCATTAATGCCATCCGGGACAACCGCGGGGAAAGTTTCCGGAATAAATATCGCAACATTGATATTTTGCTCATTGATGATATTCAATTCATTGCGGGCAAGGAATCGACGCAGGAGGAATTTTTCCACACGTTCAACGCGCTTCATGAGGAACGCAAGCAGATTATAATCTCAAGCGATCGGCCGCCTAAAGAAATTCCAACGCTGGAAGAACGGCTGCGCTCTCGCTTCGAGTGGGGACTTATTACGGATATTCAGCCGCCGGATCTGGAGACGAGAATTGCTATTCTTCGGAAAAAGGCACGTGCGGAAAACCTGGATATTCCCAATGAGGCCATGATGTATATCGCTAATCAAATTGATACGAACATCCGTGAACTGGAAGGGGCGCTAATACGCGTTGTCGCCTATTCTTCCTTAACAAATCAGGATGTAACAAGTCATCTTGCGGCTGAAGCGTTGAAGGACATTATCCCGTCCAGCCGTCCCAAAATGATCACGATTCAGGATATACAGCATCAAGTCGGGGAATTTTACAATCTACGGCTGGAGGATTTTAAAGCGCGTAAGCGGACGAAGGCTGTAGCTTTTCCACGACAAATTGCCATGTACCTGTCTCGTGAGCTAACCGACTATTCTTTGCCGAAAATCGGCGAAGCTTTCGGTGGGCGTGATCACACGACTGTCATTCATGCGCACGAAAAAATCTCCAAATCCATTCAAGTGGATCAGGATCTGTTTAAAGTTATCAACAACCTAATAGAAAAAATCAAAAATCCAACCTGAACAAGTTCAGAGCCTATACACAATTTATACACATGTGGATAGGCTTGATTTTATTAGGGTTACGGTGACTTATCCACATATTCAGTGCGCCTATTACTATTACTAATATATTTTAAAGATATACATCACCTAAATAAGGCCCGCGTCAACGCGTGCTTGAAGGATTAAAACCCGTAGGAGGAACTTATGAAGATCAGCATTCTGAAAAACGTTTTGAACGAGGCTATACAACATGTATCCAAAGCGATATCAAGTCGGACTACGATTCCAATTCTGAGCGGTATTAAGCTGGATGTGAATCACCAGGGAGTAACGCTGACCGCCAGCGATACAGACATCTCCATTCAATCCTTTATTCCGATGGAGGATGGTGACCAAACTGTCGTTCAGGTCGAACAACCCGGTAGTGTTGTACTGCCAGCCAAATTCTTTGTCGAAATTATCAAAAAGTTGCCGTCTCAGGAGATCCGTATGGAGGTAAAAGACCAATTCCAAACCTTTATCTCGTCCGGTGCAACTGAAATTCAGATTGTTGGCTTGGACCCTGAAGAATTCCCGGTGCTTCCCAACATTGAAGAAAATCAAGTCATCTCTGTGCCAGGAGATTTACTTAAAAATATGATTAAACAGACGGTGTTCTCCATTTCCACCCACGAAACGACACCGATTTTAACCGGCGTGTTGTGGAATCTGGCTGAGGGGGAACTGAAGTTTGTGGCAACGGACCGCCACCGCCTTGCCACCCGCAGCGCTCATTTGGAGACGTCTGAAGGCTTGCGCTTTAGCAATGTTGTCATTGCGGGCAAAACGCTAAATGAGCTGAGCAGAATTATTCCAGACCAAAATATGCTTGTGGATATCGTAGTAGCGGACAATCAGGTATTATTCAAAGTAGATCGGGTGCTATTTTATTCCCGCATCTTGGACGGCACCTATCCTGATACTTCTAGAATTATTCCGACCTCCTACAAAACAGAACTGATTGTGGATACAAAAAGTTTAAGTGAGTCAATTGACCGTGCTTATTTGCTGTCCCGTGAGGAAAAAACGAATATTGTAAAAATGCAGTCGCTGGAAAATGGCGGCTTGGAAATTTCCTCTAGTTCCTCTGAGCTTGGCAAAGTGCGTGAGGAAGTAACTGTGTCCAAATTTGAGGGAGAGCCGCTCAAAATTTCGTTCAACTCCAAATACATGCTCGACGTGCTCAAGGTGATTGATAGCGAGCAGCTGACGATTGCTTTTACCGGCATTATGAGTCCCATTATTTTAAAACCGGCAGATTCCAGCAATGCGCTGTATATCATCCTGCCATATCGCACAACCAACTGACGTTTAGCTTTAACCCACCCGAGGACAAGCGAAAGGATGAACAAGCCTTGAAACAGATATCTATACAGACCGAATACATCAAGCTCGATCAATTTTTAAAATTAGCCGATTGTGTATCCACAGGAGGCATGGCTAAAGCCCTGCTGCAAGAGGGACAAGTCCGTGTGAATGGTGAACCGGAAGAACGTCGTGGAAGAAAACTGTACCCGGGTGATACCGTAGAAGTAGAGGACAACGGAAGTTTCGAAGTTACAGCAGGAGCATGATCGCCTGGGTGGCAAGGACTCCTTTTAGGTACGGAGTAACAAGGGGGACCCTATGTGTTTGTGAACAACATTGTTTTGCAGCAGTACCGGAACTATGAACAGCTGGAGCTGAATGAATTTGGGCCCGTTAATTTGCTGATCGGACAAAATGCGCAGGGCAAAACGAATCTGGTAGAGGCGATTTTTGTACTGGCTTTAACCAAAAGTCATCGAACGTCCCGCGACAAAGAGTTAATCTCTTTCGGGGCTACTTCCACTCACCTAGCTGCGGATGTGGATAAAAAATACGGGAAAATCAGACTGGATCTCGCGTTATCCACACAAGGCAAAAAAGCAAAGATCAACGGACTGGAGCAGCGAAAACTGAGCGATTTTATCGGTTCGTTAAATGTGGTCATGTTTGCACCTGAGGATCTCGAAATCGTCAAAGGAACACCGGGGGTTCGCCGCCGGTTTCTTGACATGGAAATTGGACAGGTTGCGCCAGGATATCTGTATCATTTGCAGCAATACCAGAAAGTATTGGTGCAGCGAAATAACCTGCTCAAGCAAGCTTGGGGTAAGGATATGGCTTCAGTACAGCTGATGCTGGAGGTATGGAATGAGCAACTTGTTGAGCATGGTGTTAAAATTGTTAAAAAGCGGAAACAATTTATAACAAAGCTACAAAAGTGGGCTCAGGCCATTCATGAAGGGATTGCAGGTGGGACAGAAGAGTTAAAATTAACCTATGTTCCCTCCTTCAGTGAGCCAGAGGAAGAAGATGAAGCTGTCTTATTGGAGCGATTTATGATAAAGTTATCCCAAATGAGGGAACAGGAAATCCGCCGTGGCATGACTTTGGCGGGACCCCATCGTGATGATTTGGCCTTTGCCATTAACGGCAGAGAAGTGCATACGTATGGCTCGCAGGGGCAGCAGCGGACGACGGCCCTGTCCTTGAAGCTGGCCGAAATAGAGTTAATTCATGAAGAAATTGGTGAATATCCTGTCCTGCTGCTGGATGATGTTTTGTCCGAGCTGGACCCCTATCGTCAGACTCAGCTGATCGAGACTTTCCAAAGCAAGGTACAGACCTTTATCACGGCAACCGGGGTTGAGACTTTGAACGCAGAACGACTCAAGGATGCCAATATTTATCACGTCCACGACGGGCATGTGGAACACTAAGGAGTGAGTGACCGCTATGTATATTCATCTGGGTGGAGAAAAAATCATCCGCTCTTCAGAGCTTGTGGCTATTTTCGATATCTCGATTGAAAAATCCTCTAAAATCTCCAAGCAATACGTGAACCACGCCCAACAGCAAAAGCATGTCGAGATGATTGGCGAAGAGGAAGCCAAGTCCATCGTAGTGACTCAGAATACGGTGTATTATTCCCCCATCTCCTCAACAACACTCAAAAAGCGGGCAAACCAGTTTGTTGCCAATGCTTAACCATAGAATCTATAGAAGTAGGTGAAAGGCATGTCTATGAATCAACCGTCTTATGATGCGGGCGAGATTCAGGTCCTTGAGGGCCTGGAAGCGGTTCGGAAACGTCCCGGGATGTATATTGGCTCCACGAGCGCCAAAGGTCTCCATCATTTGGTCTGGGAAGTTGTGGACAACAGCATTGACGAAGCGCTGGCGGGTTACTGTGACAGCATTCAAGTTGTCGTTCACGAAGACAATAGCATTACCGTTACAGATAACGGTCGCGGTATTCCAGTAAGTGAACACGCCAAAATGAAAAAATCTGCGCTGGAAGTCGTTATGACCGTGCTTCACGCAGGTGGTAAATTTGGAGGCGGAGGGTACAAGGTATCCGGTGGTCTGCACGGGGTTGGTGTATCCGTAGTAAATGCCCTCTCCAGTAAAATGATCGTGCATGTTAAACGGGACGGACATCTGTATGAGCAGGAATATCATCGTGGTGCTCCGCAGTATGATGTCAGAGTCATCGGTGACACAGACGAGACGGGTACCCAAACGACTTTTTATCCTGACGATCAAATCTTTACAGAAACGACCGTATATGACTATGATACGCTCCAGACGCGGATTCGTGAGTTGGCTTTCCTGAACAAAGGTATTGCAATCAGCTTGACTGATGAACGGACGGGCGCCAGCGATACATTTCACTACGAGGGCGGAATCAGTGAATATGTGCAATTTTTGAATCAAAAAAGAGAAGCGCTGCATGAACAGCCGATTTATGTCGAAGGCTCGCGTGATATGATTCAAGTCGAAGTGGCATTGCAATATAACGACAGCTATACCGAGAATATTTATTCTTTTGCCAACAACATCAACACCCATGAGGGCGGAACTCACGAATCAGGTTTCAAGAGTGCATTAACCCGGATTATTAACGATTATGCACGTAAAAATGGCTTGATTAAGGACAACAATGCCAACTTGACCGGTGACGATGTGCGTGAAGGATTGACGGCGATTATCTCCGTCAAAATTCCAGAACCACAGTTTGAGGGTCAGACCAAGACAAAGCTTGGTAACAGTGAGGTGCGAGGGATTGTCGAATCCCTATTCGCAGAGAAACTCCAGGAATTCCTAGAGGAAAATCCGTCTGTTTCCCGCCGGGTGGTTGATAAATCCTTACAAGCAGCACGTGCCCGGGAAGCAGCGCGTAAAGCGCGTGAGCTTACACGTCGTAAAAGTGCGCTGGAAATCAGTTCGCTCCCAGGCAAGCTGGCGGATTGCTCCTCTAAGGATGCTTCGATTAGTGAACTGTACATCGTCGAAGGTGACTCAGCAGGAGGATCTGCCAAGCAGGGTCGTGATCGTCACTTTCAGGCTATTTTGCCGATTCGCGGTAAAATCCTGAATGTTGAAAAGGCACGCTTGGACCGTATTTTGTCCAGTGATGAAATCCGGTCGATGGTAACAGCAATGGGTACAGGGATCGGAGACGACTTTGACATCGCCAAAGCCCGTTATCACAAGGTTATTATCATGACAGATGCGGATGTCGATGGTGCCCATATTCGTACGTTGTTGCTGACGTTCTTCTATCGGTACATGCGTAAAATCATTGATGCAGGCTATATTTATATTGCTCAGCCACCACTATTCAAAGTGGAGCGTAACAAAGTTGTACGTTATGCGAACTCCGAGGCGGAACGTGATGAGATCATCAGGGAATTTGGAGAAAACGCGAAATACAATGTACAGCGCTATAAAGGCTTGGGTGAGATGAATGCGACCCAACTTTGGGAAACTACAATGGACCCTGAGAGTCGTACTATGCTTCAGGTAACTGTCAGTGACGCGATGCTGGCTGATACACTGTTCAATACCTTAATGGGTGATAATGTAGAACCTCGCCGCGACTTTATCCAAGAACATGCGAAGTACGTGAAAAATCTTGATTTTTAATGTGTGATTGTATTACGTGCTCATTAGGTAGTGTTTTGTAAGAGTTCACAAGGGGCGCCCAAATGGGCGTCCCTTTTCTTCTCATTAACCAGCCCGGGTGTATTTGAATATTTGAACTCATTGTTTTAGGCTTTTTTCTTAGAGCGTATGGTTTTACCCGTGGATGAAGAGTACCGGCCGTAGCCTACTGCATATCTGAATATTTTATGATAGAGGCTTTTGTTTGGAAGGGAAGAGAACACCTTAATTGCTGGTCTCGTATTAACCTCCAGAATCCACGGATAATTTTGTTGATCCAGTCCCACATCTAATCCAATTTCCCTTAAACGTGGGTATCTTTTTTGCAACTGCCAGGCTACCCGTTCGCCCATTTTTGATAATTTTTGCTCCAGTCGTACAGCTTCCTTTACATCCATGTATGGAGCGACCAGCTCATTGAAAAAGCGCGTTGTTCCACCGCTGTGATGATTGGTGACGACTTTGTCAGGAGCAGCTACGCGTCCTACAATAAGCGTTGTTTCCCATTGGTGTCTCAAATTCATCTGGGTTAATACCCTCAGATCGAAAGGGCGTGCTTCATGCTGAAGAAGTGGAATTCCACGCTGGATCAGATATGGACGTTTTCGTATGCGGGAAGAAACCACTTTATGCAGATCTTCTAGACTTTCGAAGGTGAAGGTATCTACTTCATAGCGAAGCACATACCAAGTTCTCTCTTCGATAATTCCTTCTTCTGTCGGCGGAAGCGGCTCTGTCAGCCTCTCTGCCCGCATAACCCCTTTTCCATAAGTACCGTTATCCGGCTTAATATAGACAGTACCATACACAGCCAACATTTCGTTCAAGTGATCAAATGTGTACAACCGTGTTTCCGGTACATAAGCGGCCAATGTCGGATTGGGGAGAATGGCATTTGTTTTGGTCCACTTACTGGATACTCGCTGAATAGACAAGTAATCTCATCCCTTTCTTTTCGAAATATGAGTCATGTACTTGGAATCCGCAACACTTTGACAAAACAAGGGAAACTAAAGGACAAGCGCGTAAAACAATGATATAATAGAGAAATACGGCGTTTTTCGGAATTTTGCTAAGTGAACCCTGACCGTATACGTATTGTATGTGGAAAAGGCCCTTAGGGTGGGGGCTAATCCCCAGCTCTGGGGAATTTGTTATAATCAGGGCTTGTGAGTTGTACAAGAGATAGCAATCTGCTACTCGCAGAAAGAGAATGACGAGGGATTTACGCTGTAAAGAGGACAGATGCGTTTAATTGTGCTCTTTTTGTGAAAGTAATATAATTACACAGATGAGGATTTCAGCCAAAATCCTGCGCAGAGAGCGGAGTGTATAGGCAGTATCTTGTTAGGCTTTTCACATAGAGAGCATTGTATTGAAGGATAAGAAGGAGGACCAGCATGGCGGATCAAAATAACTCGCAAATCATCAATAGGGATATCGGAGTGGAAATGCGCGAATCCTTTATGGATTATGCCATGAGTATTATTGTTAGCCGTGCCTTGCCTGATGTGCGGGACGGACTGAAGCCGGTACACCGTCGTATTTTGTATGCGATGTCCGAGCTAGGCATGTCGCCAGATAAGCCTTACAAAAAATCGGCAAGAATTGTCGGCGAAGTTATCGGTAAATATCACCCTCATGGTGATACGGCTGTATATGATACGATGGTGCGGATGGCGCAGGATTTTTCCTTGCGTTATATGTTGGTGGATGGACACGGTAACTTTGGCTCCGTGGATGGAGATATGGCGGCTGCGATGCGTTACACCGAAGCACGGTTGTCCAAGATTGCCATGGAAATGCTACGTGATTTGAACAAAGAGACCGTTGATTTTATGCCGAACTACGATGGTGAAGAGAGCGAGCCCGTTGTATTACCTGCACGTTATCCTAACTTGCTGGTGAATGGCGTCGGCGGAATTGCAGTCGGGATGGCTACCAATATTCCTCCGCATAACTTGGGAGAGGTTATCGATGGTGTACAAGCACTAATCGAAAATCCTGACATTACGCCGATGGAACTTATGGATTATATTCAAGGGCCGGATTTCCCGACAGCAGGTTATATTTTAGGACGCTCTGGTATTCGTCAGGCGTACCAGACTGGCCGCGGATCTGTGACCATGCGTGCGAAGACCACCATAGAAGAGATTGGCAATAAAGCACGGATTATCGTGCATGAGCTGCCTTACCAAGTGAATAAGGCTCGTCTGGTCGAGAAAATTGCCGAATTAGTACGTGACAAACGTATTGAAGGCATTACGGATCTTCGGGATGAATCGGACCGTACGGGTATGCGTGTCGTTATTGAGTTGCGTAGAGACGTGAACCCGAATGTCGTTCTGAATAATTTGTTTAAACATACGGCCATGCAGTCGAATTTTGGTATTAATATGCTTGCCATTGTAAACAACGAACCGAAGATTTTGAACCTGAAGGATGTCTTGTATCATTATCTCAAACATCAGGTCGAGGTTATTCGTCGCCGGACAGAATTTGATCTGAAAAAAGCCGAAGCTAGAGCACACATTCTGGAAGGCTTGCGCATTGCCCTTGACCATCTGGACGAAGTTATTGCCTTGATTCGTTCTTCCCAAACTGCAGAAGCAGCTCGTGAAGGACTGATTGAGCGTTTCTCGCTCACTCTTGAACAGTCTCAGGCTATTCTAGATATGCGTCTGCAACGCTTAACCGGTTTGGAACGTGAGAAGATCGAGAACGAATATAACGAGCTAATACAAAAGATTGCGGAATATCGTGAGATTTTGGCGAACGAGCATCTGGTACTCAATATTATTAGCGAAGAGCTGAATGAACTTAAAGAACGTTTCGCTGATGAACGTCGCACTGAAATTACAGTGGGTGAAGAGAGTATTCTGGATGAGGATCTCATTCCGCGTGAAGATGTTATTATTACTGTAACCCATACAGGATATATCAAACGCCTTCCTGTTACTACTTATCGCAGTCAAAAACGCGGTGGTCGTGGTGTAGTGGGTATGGATACCAAAGATGAGGATTTCGTAGAGCATCTGTTCATTACGAATTCACATCATCATTTGTTATTCTTTACCGACAAGGGTAAGGTATATCGGATTAAGGCCTATGAGATTCCTGATCTAAGCCGGACTGCCCGGGGGACACCGATTATTAACCTGATTCAGATTGAACAGGGTGAGTCGATCAATGCGGTAATTCCAATCGAGGAATTTGTGGAGGATAGCTATCTATTCTTTGCGACCCAGCATGGAATTATAAAGAAGACACCTCTTGACGACTATGCAAATATCCGCAAAGGTGGCTTGATTGCCATTAACTTGCGTGAAGATGACGCCCTGATCGAAGTGAAGCTGACGGACGGACAGCAGGAAATGATTATTGGTACAGCACAAGGCATGTCTATCCGTTTCCCTGAAAGTGATGTACGGTCTATGGGCCGTAGCGCTACAGGGGTTAAAGGGATCAACCTTGATGAGAGTGATGCTGTAATAGGTATGGATATCGTAGATACCAGCCTGGATATCCTGATTGTAACGGCCAAAGGTTATGGCAAGCGTACCCCTGTTGTGGATTATCGTATCCAAAGCCGTGGAGGTAAGGGGATCAAGACGATTAATGTTACGGATAAAAATGGTCCGGTTGTCGGTCTCAAGGTTGT
>NZ_JBSIEZ010000001.1:15000-1142500 GCF_053615415.1 Paenibacillus sp. S33
GTAGGGGAGCGTTGAATGCGGGTTGAAGGTGTACCGTAAGGAGCGCTGGACTGCATTCAAGTGAGAATGCCGGTATGAGTAACGAAAAGATCTGTGAGAATCAGATCCGCCGAAAGCCTAAGGGTTCCTGAGGAAGGTTCGTCCGCTCAGGGTAAGTCGGGACCTAAGGCGAGGCCGATAGGCGTAGTCGAAGGACAACAGGTCGAAATTCCTGTACCACCGTAATCCGTTATGAGCGATGGGGTGACGCAGTAGGGTAGTGACGCGGACTGATGGATGTCCGTCTAAGCAGTGAGGCTGATGTGTAGGCAAATCCGCACATCGTTAAGGCTGGGCTGTGATGGGGAGCGAAAATTGTAGTAGCGAAGGTCATGATCTCAGACTGCCAAGAAAAGCCTCTAGCCAGGAGAAGGTGCCCGTACCGCAAACCGACACAGGTAGGCGAGAAGAGAATTCTAAGGCGCGCGGAAGAACTCTCGTTAAGGAACTCGGCAAAATGACCCCGTAACTTCGGGAGAAGGGGTGCCTCGGTAGGGTGAATAGCCCGAGGGGGCCGCAGTGAAAAGGCCCAAGCGACTGTTTAGCAAAAACACAGGTCTGTGCGAAGCCGCAAGGCGAAGTATACGGGCTGACGCCTGCCCGGTGCTGGAAGGTTAAGGGGAGTGGTAAGCTCGCAAGAGCGAAGCTATGAACCGAAGCCCCAGTAAACGGCGGCCGTAACTATAACGGTCCTAAGGTAGCGAAATTCCTTGTCAGGTAAATTCTGACCCGCACGAATGGCGTAACGACTTGGGCGCTGTCTCAACGAGAGATCCGGTGAAATTTTAATACCTGTGAAGATGCAGGTTACCCGCGACAAGACGGAAAGACCCCATGGAGCTTTACTGCAGCTTGATATTGAATTTGGGTACGATCTGTACAGGATAGGTGGGAGCCGTTGAATCTTGAGCGCCAGCTTGAGAGGAGGCATCCTTGGGATACCACCCTGATCGTATCTAGGTTCTAACTTGGTACCGTGATCCGGTGCGAGGACAGTGTCAGGTGGGCAGTTTGACTGGGGCGGTCGCCTCCTAAAGAGTAACGGAGGCGCCCCAAGGTTCCCTCAGAATGGTTGGAAATCATTCGAAGAGTGCAAAGGCAGAAGGGAGCTTGACTGCGAGACCTACAAGTCGAGCAGGGACGAAAGTCGGGCTTAGTGATCCGGTGGTACCGCATGGAAGGGCCATCGCTCAACGGATAAAAGCTACCCTGGGGATAACAGGCTTATCTCCCCCAAGAGTCCACATCGACGGGGAGGTTTGGCACCTCGATGTCGGCTCATCGCATCCTGGGGCTGAAGTAGGTCCCAAGGGTTGGGCTGTTCGCCCATTAAAGCGGTACGCGAGCTGGGTTCAGAACGTCGTGAGACAGTTCGGTCCCTATCTGTCGTGGGCGTAGGAAATTTGAGAGGAGCTGTCCTTAGTACGAGAGGACCGGGATGGACGTACCGCTGGTGTACCAGTTGTTCCGCCAGGAGCACCGCTGGGTAGCTATGTACGGAAGGGATAAGCGCTGAAAGCATCTAAGCGTGAAGCCCCCCTCAAGATGAGATTTCCCAATTAGTAAGACCCCTTGAAGACGACGAGGTAGATAGGTTGGGGGTGGAAGTGCAGTAATGCATGGAGCTGACCAATACTAATCGGTCGAGGGCTTATCCTAAAAAGTAAAACGCAAATGAGTTTCGGATCCAGTTTTCAGGGTGTAACCTTGAATGTAGAATTTGCACAGCAAATTCATGTTTGGTGGCGATAGCGGAGGGGTTCCACACGTACCCATCCCGAACACGACCGTTAAGCCCTCCAGCGCCGATGGTACTTGGACCGCAGGGTCCTGGGAGAGTAGGACGTCGCCAAGCAACAAGTAAAGAGAATCATAATCTCGTTGAGATTATGATTTTTTTTTGCATATACGTATATTTTAGAAATATCCTTACAAAAGGAAGGTAACATTTTTGTTACGGAATGTAGGAGTAAACCCTGTATAATATAGGTATTGAATCCCATACACACACGCTGCATTATTGCAGAATTATGCAAACTCCATCATAGGATTTTGTATAGTCAATCAGGCTGGTAAGGAGGGAAGATCATGCGGCGAAATAAATGGCTTGCTCTATTGGTGCTATTCAGTGTCGCTGTCGCGATTCTTACCGGGTGCGTGGAAGAGGAGCCTTCTTGGACATCGTTTGAGGGTGCTGCTAACGAGAAGACGTTTCCGGTTCCTAAAGAAGCTAGTAAAACCGATCGGGCCAGCAGTAATTCGGACATGGACTATGTTCGCTATGCACTGCCAGCGTTGAAGGAAAGTGATAGTCTACCTGCTCCTTATTTAGAAGAGATTGCAGCTTGGGGCTGGACTGAGGAACCGAATTTATCCACCTCGAATCAGAAGGTGTTTCAGAAAAATAAGCATATGGTGCATTTGTCTGTGCATGATGGTTCTTTTACTGTATTGGTTCCAAAAGACAGAAAGGCTGTTGTGAAGAGCAAAAGCGTGGATCTTAATTAGGGACACGGTTTTCAACCGAGTAAGTAGCATAGGATTTATTGTAGATCATATTTATAGTAAACTCAGCATATTGTATGCTGTGTATCATGATGAATGAAGAGATCGGATATGGGGAAGCACTCAGAACTGCCGTTGAGTAGGGAGTGGCTTCCTTTTATATATTTGCATGTTGATCAAATGCCCTACATGAATAACGAGGATAACGATGAGGAAAAGTTTACTTGATAAGAGAATAAAGCGATTTTAATTGTTAATCCACAAAAAAAGGAGTAACCGTTTGAGGTTGCTCCTTTTTTATTGCTTCAGTCTAGATCGTTGATAGGTTAGTTCAGACCTGAGTTTTCTATCTGTACGGATAATGAGTGGTTAAATTTACTGTTGATAATATGAGGCATCTTCATCGGTGAACTTTAACATGCCATCTTTTCTCTCGCCGGTAAGCCGACTGAGGATGTATAGACGCGGTGCAATAAGCCAAAGATGCCAGAAGAGTAAGGATACAGTAAAGGCTGGTGGAGACCAGAGAATGAATACGGCTGATAAGCAGATACCGATCCAGAGGGTATGTATGTGCACACGACGAAAGATGCTATAGCCTATGTACTGGTCTGTCATATAGCCTAGCCAAGGTAATTTACGGTGGAATGCCCAGCGTTTGCGGAAGGATGTTCCGCCACCGATATATAGGACAGATCGTGAGATTACGAAGTGTACCCATAAGGTTAGGAAAAAGGCAAGAGCAAACAAAAACCCGCTAGTCCAGGAAAAGGCAAGAAGCAGAAAGAGAAGCATAATAACAGGCAGTGTGATATGACTCCATATTAGTTGACGCGGTATACTGATTTTTTTAATGAGCTTGTAGTGATAGTAGGTAGCTTTGGTTCCGGTTTCCTCTGTCATGCGAACAGTCCTTTCATTAATCTACTGCATCACAAGTGGCTTCCCGTCCACAGCCGGAAAAAGGGACGGTACTTCGCTCATGCCGCTTTAAATAAGCATTTAATCGTTTTTGTAGAAATACAGAATGATCGACATCCAGTGTTAGCTAGCCTACTCTATAATTACTGGAAAAGCTATCACTGATGAAGTGTTCAAGGGCTCCGATGAAAGGGTATCCATACATAAGAGCTTTTCTTATTATATCGGCATAGACGGCTGTTTTTTAAACATACGGGGTACAAACACCATAATGGCCCAGATGGAATATATATAGAGTATATCGTCGAACTGGGCTATGAAAAGGTTTAAAATAGTAGAAAGTGCCCCATACTAATAGTAAAAGAAACAAGGTGGGATGGATATGCATGATCAAGGCGGCCACCGCTGTATTATATGCGGGCAGCACAAGCATGAAGGCATTTTTATCGTTTCCGAGTTTATCTGTGATACGTGTGAAGCTGAAATGGTGCACACGGATGCAACTGATGCCAAATATCATTTTTTTATTGATCAACTAAAGCAAATTTGGGTACAGAAAAATGCATAATATCCTTTGCTAATTAGTCTTTGAAGGATTGGCATTCCAAGGTCTGTCGATACGGGCCTTTTTTTCTGTGAGTAAAAGTAGGATTCCGCTTGATTTTACGATAAAATAAGGTAGATATAAAGCTTTGTTTGGAAGGATTGCAGAATGATGGGGAAAAAGGCGGTACATGCACCATTAATGGAAGCTCTAATACGTTACCGGACTCAGGGCAATGCTTCTTTCCATGTACCCGGTCATAAAAATGGACAAGTATATGAGCATGAAAATATTGCAGCTCTGTTGCAAGAAGTGATGTCTATTGATGCGACAGAAATTACTGGACTGGATGATTTGCATCACCCAGAAGATGTGATTCGTGAAGGGCAAGAGCTGGCTGCAAAGTGCTTTGGTGCTGAAGAGAGCTTTTGGCTAATTGGAGGAAGCACGGTCGGTAATTTGGCTATGATTTTAACTGTATGTACGGAGCCGGGAGATCTACTGCTGGTACAGAGAAATGTACACAAATCTGTCCTTAACGGTCTCATGCTGTCAGGGGCTAATGCGGTATTCCTAGATCCGGAAATAGATACACGAAGCGGGCTGGCGGTTGCCCCAACGACGGATACAATAAAAGCTGCACTGAAGGCCTATCCTTCGGCTAAAGGGGTGTTACTTACACTACCTAATTACTATGGGATGGGGCATGACCTGACGGCAACGGCTAAGGCTTGTCATGCAGCCCATGTACCACTATTGGTAGATGAGGCACACGGTGCCCATTATGGGTTGCATCCTCGTTTGCCAGCCTCTGCGCTATCCTGCGGGGCTGATGTAGTCGTCCAGTCGACACATAAAATGCTTCCAGCCATGACCATGGGGGCCATGTTACATGTGCAGGGAGAGAGAATCCATCGGGAACTGCTTCGTCAGCGTTTGGCGATGGTGCAAAGCTCTAGCCCTTCTTATCCGTTAATGGCTTCACTGGATTTGGCAAGATGGTATATAGAGGCGTATGGAACAGATACTTTTACAGTGGGCTTAGCGGCGGCAGATGCTTTTAGAAAGGGCCTGGAGCAGCTCCCACGCTTTCGCTTGCTAGAACCTACACAGCAGGCACTAGAGGGAGAATATGCTCACAGGGGAATCTCTGAGGTCCTAGAAAGGGCTGATGAGGGAATAAGCGGATATTCAACCCAGGATCCTTTTAAATTGGTGCTGTATGATACATGGGGTATACTGGATGGGTTTGGACTCAAGCATGAGTTGGAGACTTACGGATGTGTTCCAGAGATGAGCGACGAAAAACATGTTGTTTTATTGTTTACGTTAGGCTCTACGGCTAAGGATGCGAGTCACCTGTTGCAGGCTCTTGTGCATATAAATAATGATATAAGATTTAAGGAGACGGCTGGTGAGCCGGGGGCAACGGAAAAAGAGCAGCAAAGACTCGAATTAGATTTTTCCACGTGGAACAATGATAGAATGAAGGGATACTCTAGTCCGGTGCCGTTTGGGCTTCGACCGATTAGCCCGGATCAGATGGATACCGTGCCTGTAGACGAATCCGCTGGCAGGGTAGCGGCTGAAATGATTATCCCGTATCCTCCAGGTATTCCACTGCTATATGCAGGAGAAACGATTACAGAAGCGATTGCATTGCGGATGAGTCGTCTACGTGAGCTGGGAGCCAATTGGCACGGGGTAGCAGATGAAAGTATGCTTACAATTCGGGTATTCCGTTTACAATAAAGATTAGATACTAGAGACTTAACAAATACAGAAGACTGAATAAAAGAAGCATACGTAGCCTATGGGTGACTTTTATTTTTCAGGCAGGAAAGCAGGGAATAACATGAATCGGAAAGGCATTTTTATCACACTGGAGGGGGGAGACGGCTCCGGTAAAACAACTATGATTCAACGGCTGGCGAAGTTTATGGAGAGAGAAGGCTATCCAGTCATCACGACGAGGGAGCCGGGTGGCATCGAAATTTCCGAAAAGATTCGTTCTATCATTTTGGACCCTGCTCATACCAGTATGGATGCTCGAACAGAGGCACTTTTATACGCGGCGGCGCGGCGTCAGCATTTGGTGGAGAAGGTAAAGCCGGCTATTGAACAGGGAGCTATCGTATTATGTGATCGTTTTGTGGATAGTAGCTTGGTCTATCAAGGATTTGCAAGAGGGATCGGAATTGAAGAGGTGGCTTCCATTAATCGCTTTGCGGTGGATGATTGGGAGCCGGATGCCACATTTTATCTGGATATTGAGCCCGAATTGGGATTGGCGAGAATAAATGCGTCACGAGGAGCAGAAATGGATCGCCTCGACATGGAAAGTATATCGTTTCACCATAAGGTGCGAGAGGCATATTTGGAGTTGGCTCGCAAATTTCCGGAGCGAATTACAATTGTTGATGCATCTCCGGCGCCAGAGCAGGTGGAGCAAGTATTGAAGGATTTGCTGAAAAAGCGGTTTGTTCAGAATTTTAGCATATAATTGTCGAAGGATATACGGTAAAATTGAGCTAGGGACAAGGTTGTCTCTAATATGACTTGAAGGAGGAATACAGGATGAAGCTGATTATTGCGATTGTACAGGATAAGGACAGTAACAGATTATCCAGCGGACTGGTGAAAGCTAATTTCCGTGCTACTAAATTGGCGAGCACTGGAGGATTTCTGCGTGCTGGTAATACGACATTTATGATCGGTGTTGATGACAATCAGGTGGACTCATTAATGAACGTCATTCGCAGCAGTTGCAAGGTTCGTGAACAGCTGGTCACACCCGTTACCCCTATGAGCGGGACGACGGATTCCTATTTACCGTTGCCTGTTGAAGTCCAGGTGGGTGGAGCGACGGTATTCGTGATGCCTGTAGACCGTTTCGAGCATTTCTGAATCTACACAATAGGGCCTATTCTGCCGATATGATAGGGGAATCGCCTGTATCTTCTCACATGATGAGAGTGAGGGCAGATCCACTAAAACGGCAGCGCTACAGCGCAGTCCCCGGAAAGCCGAAGAAACCCTGAGTTCTAGATCGAACTGTTCATGAAGGGGGAAAGTGGAAGCATCCGGGGAGAAAGCAGGTTTATATGAAAATAAATCCGGGCTATCGCCCTTTACAAAGTACATTGTCTACGAATGAAATGAGTGCAAAGCCAATTCAGCCCAAGAGCTTCTCCGACGTTATGCAGCAAAATGGGGAGCAAGCTTCGCAGGAGGAATTGAATCGGCGCTTTAAGGAAATACAAATGCAGGGAGATCGTCTTGCACGTTCAATGACGATTCGTGAGCTGAAGGCCTATAAGATGCTGGTTAAACGGTTTTTGGAAGATACCGTTCGGCGAGGCGTGTCCATGAAGGACACAAAGGGCTGGGATCGCCGGGGACGCAGCAAACGTTATAAGCTGATTGATGAAGTGGATGAGCTGTTGCTCAAAATGGCGGATGAGCTGCTCGAAACCGAGCAAGGCAAGATTGAGCTTTTGCAAGGGGTCGGTGAGATCAGAGGATTGCTAATTAATCTCTCATTTTAATGCAGACTTATGTTATAAATGAATACAGACGGGCTGTTGCCACGAAGAAATAATCTGCTTGCTGATCATGCTGGCAGATTATTTTTGACTATGTACATGCCTGGAAGAACAACGATTTGCCGATGGATCACAGTTGTTTTCAGTGGAGAAAGTGAGGAAATATGTCTTTTCAACATATAATGGGCCAGGATGTAGCCAAAAAAATGCTGCAAAGTGCACTACGGAATCATACGGTCAACCATGCCTATGTTTTTAGCGGGCCGCCGGGAAGCGGGCAGATGAACATGGCGCAGATCTTTGCTAAGGCTTTATTTTGTGAGCGACAGACGGATGATGCATGCGGGGAGTGTTTGTCATGCCGCAAGGTAGAGCACGGGAATCATCCAGATTTGCATATTGTAGAGCCGGATGGAGCTACGATTAAAATTGATCAGATTCGTGGGCTTCAACGTATATTTTCTTACAAATCTGAAAGCTCCAATCCGAAGGTATATATCATTCGGCAGGCGGATACCATGACAGTGCAAGCTGCTAATAGCCTACTTAAATTTCTGGAGGAGCCCCAGATTCCAGTGGTCGGCATACTCATTTCTGAAAATGGACAGGCGTTGCTGCCTACGATTCAATCACGGACGCAGCAGGTTCCTTTCCACGCTTTACAGCCGGAGATGATGATGCAGGCATTAATTGGGGAAGGCTATACGGCAGGGCTTGTCCGGTCGGTCGTTCATATTGCTTCAGGACTGGAATCATGTAGAGAAATTCTCCAGCAGAATTGGTTTGCAGAAATTAGAAACGTAGTGTTACAATTAGTGAAGGAGTCCATGAGTCGGGGGAGCTCGTCTATTATTCTGGCTCAACAGAAGATTTTTAAAACTGGACTTTCTGAACACCTGGATATTCTGTTTCATCTGTTTCATTTGTGGTTTAAGGATATGCTTCATTTCCGTTACGGAAGGCACGAAAGCATTGTTTTCATAGATCATTTGGAGTCCGTCTCCAAATTGGCAATCACCCGCAGCACGGAACAATGGGTCTCTTATATGGATTTGGCCGCGAATTGCAGGAAGAAGCTCCGTTTTCACGTCAACGGGCAATTATGCGTGGAGCAGCTTCTGATTGGGTTGTCCGATACAAGCGGTTCTATCACCGGCTAACAGGAAGGCGCGCTTGTTCCACTCTGCACAATCCGCGACGCCAGGTTCCCGGTTTGTGCGACAGTGAGACTTCAATTGCGGCCATTCGTACAATGTCGGCTTCAAATGAGGTTTAGTGGCATACAAGGGGGTTAATTTTTGTATAGTGTAGTGGGTGTCCGTTTCAAGAAGGCGGGCAAGACTTATTATTTTGATCCGCTGGATCTTCCAGTGGAGAAAGAAAACTGCGTCATTGTAGAGACCGCGCGCGGTATTGAATATGGCAAGGTTGTAGTGGGCAAAAAAGAGGTAAATGATTCGGATGTTGTCCTGCCCTTAAAAAAAGTCATTCGTATTGCTGGGGATGATGACGCTCTTGTTGTAGAAGAGAATAAATTGGCGGCCAAGGATGCATTCGGCACGTGTTTAAATAAAATTAAAGACCATGGCCTTAAAATGAAGCTGGTAGATGTAGAATTTACATTTGACCGCAATAAGATCATTTTTTATTTTACGGCAGAGGGTCGGGTGGATTTTCGAGAGCTTGTAAAGGACTTGGCCAGTATTTTTCGTACACGGATCGAGCTGCGGCAGATCGGCGTACGGGATGAGGCTAAAATGCTTGGCGGAATCGGACCTTGTGGACGTATTCTGTGTTGCTCCTCATGGCTGGGGGATTTTGAGCCGGTATCTATTAAGATGGCGAAGGATCAGAGTTTGTCGCTGAATCCGACGAAGATTTCCGGGTTGTGCGGGAGATTGATGTGCTGTCTCAAGTTTGAACATGATAACTACGAAAGCATGCGAGAAGAGCTACCTCAGGTGGGTAAGATGGTTATCACCTCTTTGGGAGAAGGTAAAGTCGTAGGTGTGAATGCAGGTCATCGCACGGTGCATGTTCAACTATTTGAGATCAGTAAGGTCAAGGAACTTCCAATGGACGATGTAGTCGTCAAGTAAACCATTAGGTTGCTTCGGGGTGGAAACTTGGATAAATTAAATGTTTTTGCGCGTATTCACGAAATGGAAACCCAAATGGGACAGTTGCATAGCGATCTGGGTGAATTGAAACTGGCAGTAAAAGAGCTGCTGGAGGAAAATCAACGACTAACGATTGAAAACGAACAGGTGCGCAAGATGCTCAAACGTGAAACCTCTGGAGAAGAAAAGACGGCAAACAAGCCGAAGCTTCCTCCTCCGATCGTCATTAAGGATGAAGGGCAAACGGGTGAGGTCGTGGGCGAAGGCTACGACAATCTAGCGAGGCTGTATCATGAAGGATTTCATATATGCAACGTGTATTACGGACATTTGCGAACGGAAGGCGATTGCCTCTTCTGTCTGTCATTTTTGAATAAATAAAAACAAGCCGTAGGAGCAAGATGCCTACGGCTTTTTTGTAAGGAAGTATGAGTGAAAAGCGATTTTGGTTATAAAAGATGGGAGAGCACTATGTACGAAAATGAAAAGAAGTCGGAACGAATTGATGATCTGCTTTCACATAATTTGCGCATTATCCAAAGTGATGAAGTATTCAGTTTCTCAATGGACGCGGTCTTGCTGGCACGTTTTGCCGGTATTCCGCAGCGTGGAAAGATTCTGGATCTGTGTACTGGCAATGGGGTTGTCCCGCTGTTGCTAACGACACGAACAAAGGCGTCTATTGAAGGAATTGAGATTCAACCACGTTTGGCAGATATGGCTAGACGTAGTGTCAGCTTGAATGGATTAGAAGCAGCAATCCAGATTCGGGAAGGGGACCTACGTGAGCTGGTTCACACCACGGGGCATGGTGTTTATGATGCGATTACTGTGAATCCCCCCTATATGCCGCTAAATGGTAGCGATATCAAGCTGAATCCTCACCAGGCAATTGCCCGTCATGAAGTGAACTGCACACTGGAAGAAGTCATTCAGGCATCCACCCGGCTTGTACGTAATGGGGGAAAGGTATCTATGGTTCATCGCCCGCAGCGGCTGGGTGAGATTATAACCTTGATGCGTAAACATAGTTTGGAACCCAAACGAATACGTTTTGTTCACCCAAGAGTTCATATGGAAGCCAATATGGTCCTGGTTGAAGCATTACGTGACGGCAAACCGGAGGTTCGTTTGTTGCCTCCGCTCATTGTATATCAGGAAAATGGGAATTATACTCAGGAAATAAGAGATATCTATGGAGAAGTAAGCAAGGGGGATTCTGTGTGAAAGCAGCTGTACAAAAAAGCTTTAGTACCAGTGAAGAAGAACGGGGAAAGTTGTATCTTGTTGCGACACCTATTGGAAATCTGGACGATATGACCTTTAGGGCGATTAACACCTTAAAATCATGTAGTATTATCGCTGCTGAAGATACACGGCAGACACGCAAACTGCTCACTCATTTCGAAATTACACCGGATATGCTCTTCAGTTATCATGAACATAATAAGGCTGCTAGCGGGCCTGAACTGATACGTTATATAATAGAAGGAAAAAATTTGGCACTGGTTAGCGATGCAGGTCTACCAGCCATTTCTGACCCTGGTTCGGATCTGGTCAAACTGGCACTGGAAGCGGAGATTAGCGTCATTCCTATCCCAGGAGCAAATGCGGCACTATCGGCTTTAATTGCCTCAGGACTGGATACAGAAAGGTTCACCTTCGCTGGCTTTCCACCACGGGAGAAAAAGGACCTAGAGAAGCTGTTGCTATCGTTTCAGGTATCTCACGGCACAATTATTTTTTATGAATCGCCTCATCGTATTGTGAAGACATTGATGGTGTTGAAGGAAACATTAGGTTCACGCAAAGTGGTGCTTGCGCGTGAGCTGACCAAGCTGCATGAGGAATGGGTGCGGGGAACCGTGGAGCAATGCCTTGCTAAACTAGAGGAGAATCCACCGATTGGTGAATATTGTCTGGTGGTTGAAGGGAAAGACGAAGAGGAAGAGGAACAGGAACGTCAGGCATGGTGGCAGTCTTTAACGTTGGAGTCCCACGTCGCACATTATGAGGCAGAGGGACTCACACGCAAGGATGCAATGAAGCGTACAGCCACAGATCGTTCAATCTCCAAGAGAGATGTTTACAACGCACTCTTATGAATATCTGCCTAAACAAAAAAGGGCCTTCCAACGGTTGGGTTCAAACCGTGGAAGGCAACAAGGAGTATATATGAAAAAGGTTAGAATTAACAATATCTGATAAGTCTATTATATACTAAAATTCTCAGTTTGTCACAGGTGTTGGGATTTCAGAAATGCAATCTTGGCAAACAATTTTTCCTTTGAAGTAAATTACGTTCTCAGCATTGCCGCAGAAGATACAAGCTGGCTCGTATTTTTTAAGCATGATGCGTTCGCCATCAACATAAATTTCCAAAGCGTCTTTCTCTCCGATTCCCAGGGTACGGCGCAATTCGATTGGAATAACAACACGTCCGAGCTCGTCAACTTTTCTTACAATACCAGTGGATTTCATCATAATAAATCAGGCTCCTCTCGCCGTTTAAAATAATATAAGTGTCATGATTCGACAAAATTTTCTCTTTTCTGATATTTACTATACCAACGATTCCCAAAACAGTCAACCTTAAAAATGTAGTAACAGTCTGATTATGCAAAAGTATTTAGATTAAAGAGCTTTACTTGTGTGTATTGCCTTATCTCATTGATGATTTATTCAGTTTGTCGATTTGGAAATGTCGAAAAACTATAATTCGACATATTACGACAAAGAATGTCGAATGAGGGAAACCATTTAGGATTTTATTGTATTTTAATCCATTATTCCGAATATTAAAGGAGCTGATATCTTGCACCAGCCACTCAGTGAAGAAAAAGTTTTTAAAGACCCGGTACATAATTACATCCATGTTCAGGATACTGTGATATGGCGGTTGATCAACACGCCGGAGTTCCAACGTTTACGGCGCATACGGCAGTTAGGCACGTCGTATCTTACGTTTCATGGAGCGGAGCATAGCCGGTTTTCACACTCATTGGGCGTATATGAGATTACGAGAAGTATTATTTCTCAATTTGAACGTGGAGATTTCCCGGATTGGCCGAAGGAGGAAAGGTTGGTTGCTCTGTGTGCAGCTCTATTGCATGATGTGGGGCACGGCCCATTTTCTCATTCAATTGAGGAAGCCTTTCATATGAACCATGAGGATTGGACATGCCGCATTGTACTGGGAGACACGAAGATCAACGCCGTGCTACGACAAGTCGACGAGCAGCTTCCACAAAAGGTGGCTGCGGTTATAGCCAAAACGTATGATAAACCGATTGTTGTCAACCTGGTAACCAGTCCGCTAGATGCCGATCGTATGGATTATTTGTTGCGGGATGCTCACTCGACAGGCGTCAACTACGGCACGATTGATTTGGATCGTATTTTACGACTGCTGCGTCCTCATAATGGGAGAATTGTTGTGAAGGAATCAGGTATGCATGCAGTAGAAGATTATTTAATGTCACGCTACCAGATGTATTGGCAAATTTATTTTCATCCTGTAACACGCAGCTCGGAAATCCTTTTACGTAAAATTTTCAAGCGAGCAAAGGAATTGTTTAAAAACGGATATGAGTTTGGATTTCTGCTGGACCCGTTGCCGGATCTGTTGAAAGGAGATCTTACAGTAGAGCAATATCTGATGCTCGACGAGTCATTAATCCAGACCGTATTTAGCCAGTGGAAACGAGAAAAGGACGAGATTTTAAGTGATTTGAGCAGCCGGTTTATGGACCGTAGATTGTATAAATATGTAGAGATTGAAAATATGGATACAGATACCATTGACAGTATTCGAGAAGCTTTGAAAGAGGCTGGTTTGCACCCTGAATATGATTTTGAAATTGATTTTCCGACAGATCTTCCTTATGATGTGTTTCGGCAGGGTGGCTCGACGGACAACCAGATTTTACTGCTTGGACGTCAGGGCGAGGTGAGTGAAATATCCGAAGTTTCGGAAATTGTGCGCTCAATAAGTGGTATTCACCGAGGGAAATATCATATGTATTTTCCCCAGAATAAATTGAACGCGGTAAAAGACAGGCTTCCTGCCGAAATAAGGAATTATTTTGTCAAAGAATAGACAACTATATAGAAATGTAAGTAAAAAAAGGAGATGTAAACCTTGGATTTATTCGACACTCATACTCACTTGGATGCGCCACAATTTGACGAAGATCGTGAAGAAGTTATAGCACGTGCTGTCGAATCAGGAGTAACGCGGATGATCAATATCGGATTTAATCGTGAGACCATTCCATCCACCATGAAATTGGCCGAGACGTATGATTTTATTTATGCGGCAGTTGGATGGCACCCACAGGATGCTATTACAATGCAGGAGGGCGATCTAGAATGGATTGCATCGTTATGCAGTCATAAAAAGGTTGTAGCCATCGGGGAGATCGGTCTGGATTATTATTGGGATACATCACCGAAGGATGTGCAGCAGCGGGTGTTTCGAAATCAAATTGGTCTGGCTCGTGAGCTCAAGATGCCCATTGTTATTCATAACCGGGATGCCCATGAAGATATTGTTAAGATTTTGCGCGAGGAAAAAGCGAGTGAGATTGGTGGAGTCATGCACTCCTTTTCGGGTAGCTGGGAGACAGCCAAAATGGTGCTGGATATGGGATTTCACCTTTCCTTCGGTGGTCCAATAACGTTCAAAAATGCCAAGCAGCCCAAAGAGGTGCTCGCACAGGTGCCGCTGGACCGTCTGCTCATTGAAACTGATGCTCCCTATCTGACACCTCATCCGTTTCGTGGGAAGCGAAATGAGTCTGCACATGTGAGACTGGTAGCAGAGGCTGCAGCCCAAATCAAAGGGATTACAGTGGAGGAATTAGTGTCAATAACGACCCGAAATGCCCTGGAACGATTTGACATTCAATGAAAAAGTGAAGAAATCGATCAAAATAAAGAGATAGACGAAGCTAATCATGAATTTGTTGCAGGAAACTCGAGAATATTACAATATTTTAACCGAATATTTTAAAAAATGTACTTGAAACCTGCTTTACAACATGCATAGAAACAGGATATCATCTTTTCAGTGAATTGTTGTTTGAATGTAAACATCAACAAGTCATTTCATGAACCAGTCTCGCTGAGTCCCTTTTACAGGGAACGGGGGAACCGATATGGCTTACAGTATGTCCGGCGTATGTGCAAGAAGGGAACGTCTCTTCCGCCAGCCGGCTCGACCTAAATTCTTTTCCCGGATGGGATTGAACAGGTGGAGGAGCCGTATTTCGATTTCTTTCTGGGTCTTCGGGGTGAATGTGAAGGCGACCGCCATGAGCGGTTGACCCAAGCTAGGGCGACTCTCTACGTCCGAACCCGACAGCTAACCCCGTAAGCGTAACAAGAGAGAAGCCATCTCGTGCATGAGTTTTCCCGCATATTCACACATGCCGGAAGCCACGAAAGAGCTCTCTAGTCTCTTTCTCTGGCTTTTTTTGTTGTGAATAAAAGAAAATCTGTCATCATACTGTGGTTAAACAGGGGAGGACAGCATGCCGCGAAGACGGGTACATGGTGCAGGACAGTCGTAGTTTGGGCTTGTCTTGTAGAAAATCTGTTATAGTCACGTCAAATCTCAACTATGTCTTACTCCAGACGGCGGGCTATGTAAGGAGGACGGAGGAAATGGGCATTTTCCAAAAAAAGGATACCCATGAGTCACGCTCATCCAGCATGTCTTACGTATTGCGTTGGAAGCAAGAGAATGTGCGCCAGGCTGCTTTGGTTGCTATTTTTCTAATCGCGCTAACGATTATGATTTCAATTCTGATGTACACGCAATCTAAAAAACAAGTCTTTTTTGTCATCGATGGCAAGGCGTCTGCGGTAGAAACCCGGGAATCCAAGCTTCAAGATTTGCTGAGCGAGCATTCCATTTCACTTCAGCCGCATGATACAGTTTCCATGCCGCTAAATGGAGCAATACAGGATGGCGATCGCGTAGTCATTAAACGTGCCAATCAGGTTAAAGTATCTTCAGGCAATGAGACGAAAAAGCTGTACACAACAGAAAATACAGTAGAAGGTGCCATTCGTACCTCGGGCTATAAATTATCATCAACGGATAAAGTTTATCCTGCGTTGGATGCCTCTGTTTCGTCTAACATGGACATAAAAATCGTCCGTGTGAAGAAACAGCAGGTCGAACAGAAAAAACAGGTGCCTTATCAGGTCATCAAAACGGCCGATCCGAGTCTTTATAAAGGCGATAATCGGGTCATTCAAAGCGGCAAATCGGGTGTGGTCGTCCAGCACGTTCAAAAGGTATATCATGATGGAAAGTTGGTATCCAAACAGCTGGTTAACAAGGAAGTTGCACAGAACCGTGTGGATAAAGTCATTGCGGTAGGAACGAAGAAAAAACCGGTCGTTCTTGCTGCTTCCGTCGGTCCCAATGATGCGGTTAAGGCAACAACGGTTAGTTCAGGCAGTGCTGTCCGTAAAGCAGGCGTAAATTTTAAATATAGCAAAGTTTTACAAAATGTCTCCATGACGGCGTATTCCTCACAGGAGCCAGGTATCGGTACACGTACTGCATCCGGCGCACGTGTCACGGAAGGACGCACCATCGCGGTCGATCCGAGTATAATTCCAATCGGCTGGTGGGTGTACATCGAAGGGGTGGGCTTCCGTCGTGCGGAGGATACCGGTGGCGCGATTAAAGGCCACAAAATCGATGTGTATTATGAGAGTTTGAGCCGAGCCAACCAATTTGGTCGTAAGCACGGTAAAACCGTATATGTTATCGGACCGGTAAAGCCTGAAATCAACTAAAACAGGTTGTGTATGTTGAGGGCAATGCGATAGTATTAACAACATAGTTATGCCATGCTAAGAAGAGGATATCCTCTTCTTATTTTGTTTTCAAAAGCAGGGAAAGATAAATATAGCTTGCTGTGTAGCAGTGGAGGGAAACGCAAATGATCAAGGAAGTGATCGTGGTAGAGGGCCGGGATGATACGGTGGCCATTCGCCGCGCTGTTGAAGCGGATACGATAGAAACTGGCGGCTCCGCCATTAATAAAATGACGCTGCGTAAAATTGCATTGGCGCAGGAGCGGCGGGGGGTCATCATTTTAACCGATCCCGATCATGCAGGGGAGCGCATCCGTAAGATTATCGCTTCCAAGGTACCCGGCTGCAAGCAGGCCTTTATACCCGAGGCAGAAGCGACGCGTAAAGGAGATATTGGCGTGGAGAATGCCTCGCCAGAAGCGATCAGACACGCTCTTGCACGGGTCCATACGACAGTGGAAGGCGCCGACCCGCTGATTGAGTGGGCGGACCTGATTGATGCTGGACTCATCACCCATCCCAATGCTGCTGCACGCCGTATGGCCTTAGGGAATGTGCTGGGTATTGGTTATTGTAACGGAAAGCAGCTACATAAACGGCTCTCTGTATTTCAGATCAGCCGCGAGGAATTTGCCGGGGCGCTGGCACAAATTGAAAGTGAAGGATTGTGATGTCCGTATGACAGGGATTCAAGATATAGCAACACCGCGGCGTACGAAGGAAATTATTCAACGGCACGGTTTTTCGTTCAAAAAGAGTTTGGGACAAAATTTCCTGATTGATCAAAATATTCTCAATAAGATTGTAAATGCTGCCGGATTGGATGAGACGAAGGGTGCACTTGAGATCGGTCCTGGGATTGGCGCTTTGACCGAGAAGCTGGCGCAATCGGCTAAGGCAGTTACCGCTGTCGAGATTGACCAGCGGCTGCTGCCAATTCTCGAAGAGGTGTTGGCCCCTTACGAGCATGTGAAGGTACGTCATGGAGACGTGCTGAAGCTGGATTTGCGAGAGGTGTTCGCAGCCGATTTTGCAGACGTGAGTAAAGTAAGTGTCGTGGCTAATCTGCCGTACTATGTTACTACACCGATTCTGATGAGGCTGCTGGAGGACAAGCTCCCTCTGGAGAATATCGTCGTTATGATCCAAAAAGAAGTGGCTGAGCGCATGGCTGCGTCTCCTGGAACGAAGGATTACGGCAGTCTGAGCATTGCAGTGCAATATTACAGCGAACCTGAATTAGTCTGCACTGTGCCGAATACAGTATTTATTCCCCAGCCAAATGTGGAGTCTGCAGTCATCCGGCTGCGTGTACGGGAAGCCCCTCCGGTGGAAGTGGTGGATGAGAAGCACTTCTTTGAAGTGGTTCATGCTGCTTTTGCCCAGCGTCGTAAAACCATTTCCAATAACTTAAAAAGCCGTTTCTTCACCAAAGAGAACAGGGACACGCTGGAGCCGCTGTTGCAACAAGCTGGTATTGAACCCTCCCGTCGAGGAGAAACGCTAAGTATTGAGGAATTTGCGCGTCTCAGCGCTGTGCTGTTGGAGGCAGGTATATCCTAAGCTGGAACCAAACTGTGCATTCACCCATACGATATAGGAGGGGTGATACAGTGTGATGAGTTTAGGAGACTTGGTCGTTCGGAAATCGTACGGTGGAGATGTCACGTTTCGTGTTGAGGACATCCAGCGGGATAAAGCGATCATTAAGGGAATAGAATTTCGGCTGCTGGCCGATTCCCCGGTGAACGATCTGGTCAGAGTGCCTGCAGACCAGATTAGCGGTAAGACTCAGCAGGCCCACATTAAGGCTGGTGAGTCTCTTAATCTGTTGCAACGGGCACGCCAGCAGCAAGCTGCTCGTAGTCAGGCAGCTCTGGTAGGGGACTGGAGTGATCCGGTTGAGTCAACGTATTTTGAAATGCCGGGAAAGGTTCTTCACCTGGATGGAGATCCCAGCTATCTGAAAAAATGTCTCAGTTTATATGAACAGCTCCGTGTTCCTGCAGAGGGACATCACGTTCACGAATCGGCAATGGCGGACACGTTGTACCGACTGCTTCCTCGTATCCGTCCGGATATCGTAGTCATTACCGGACATGACGGTGTGCTGAAGCAGCCACAGCCTTACGATTTGTACAGCTTGAAAAGTTATAAAAATTCGCAAAATTTTGTGGCGGCAATTCAGGTAGCAAGACAATATGAACGTCATCTGGATTCGCTGACGATTGTAGCGGGAGCGTGCCAGTCCCATTTTGAGGCGCTACTACGTGCGGGAGCAAACTTCGCCAGCTCACCAGGGCGTATCCTGATTCACGCGCTGGACCCCGTTTACGTGGCTGCCAAGGCGGCCTTTACTTCGATCCGTGATACGGTCAACATGGGGGACCTGTTTCACCAGACAATCAGTGGCAGTCGCGGAGTGGGTGGAATTGAAACTAGGGGAAGCTATCGCATCGGCCTGCCGAAGCTTGAAAATTTATCAACGCTTAAAGTAACGCCTTCCGCAATCTAGGATTCAAATGTGCCAATAGGATTAACCTGAACAAAAAGCCTCTGCTTTCAGAGGCTTTTTGTCATTTTTTATATAAATTATTCCTGTTCGCAAAAAATTAAATTGACAACTTATTTTTCGTGTTGTTATAATATTTAGCTTGATTTGACAATCCCTCTAAAATTCGTTATAATGGACAAGGAAAGAGGTGGTCGTTAGGCAATGGCTAAAAATACGCTGTTGGAAATCAAACGCAGTCTCGACGCACATGTAGGGCAAAAAATTTTGCTGCGGGCTAACGGCGGACGCCGTAAGACCGTCGAACGAACTGGTGTCTTGGAAGAAACGTACCCTTCTGTTTTTATCGTCAAGCTGGATCAGGAGCAACAGACGTTTAAACGTGTCTCCTACAGCTATGCTGACATTCTTACCGAGTCGGTAGAAGTCAGCGTATATGATCCCGACTCCCATACAAGTGTAGTCGAATATTTTGAAACACCTTAATTGATTTCGTGATTTATACCAGCTTTGCAGGTTTAACGACGGCTTCGTCATTTCAAATGACGGGGCCGTTTTGTATATACAGAGCAGGATGAAGCATGACATCTCTGTACATACTAAGCCGGGAATGATCTTCCTTATTCCATTGCCGAAGGAGGCGTATGTATGAGCCGAAGAAGACGGAGTGTCATGTCGGAGGAGCTAAAGTACGAGCTGGCCAAAGATCTTGGATTTTACGACACGGTCAAGGAAGAAGGCTGGGGAGGCATTAAAGCCAAGGATGCGGGCAATATGGTCAAGCGGGCTATCCAACTTGCCGAGCAGGCAGCTTCCCGCAAATCGTAGCTATCGGTGGTGCTGATGAAAAGCGGGGATATCCGGGATTAGACCGGGTCATCTCCGCTTTTTTGAACCTCATGACTTGACACGCTGAGTCTGATATAATATGTTAAGCTGTCTTGAGGGAAAAGTTGAAGGTGGGTGAACGCCTTGAAAATATATGAAAAAGCACCGGCGAAAATCAATTTAATGCTTGATGTTCTACGTAAGCGGGATGATGGTTATCACGAGGTCGAAATGATTATGACCATGGTCGATCTGTCTGACCGATTGACGATGTCTGAGTTACCGCGTGATACCATTATTATTTCAAGTCAAGCCGGGTACATACCATTGGATGAAAAGAACTTGGCTTTTCAGGCTGCTCGTCTGATCAAAGAACGTTATAACGTGTCTACGGGCGTCCACATTCATCTGGATAAGCATATCCCGGTGGCGGCAGGGTTGGCGGGTGGAAGTAGTGATGCTGCCGCAGCGCTGCGTGGACTGAACAAGCTATGGAAGCTTGGTATTTCGGATGCCGAATTAAGGGTGCTGGGTGCGGAACTGGGCTCAGATGTACCTTTCTGTATTACAGGGGGTACAGCTTTAGCAAGTGGACGCGGAGAACTGCTCAAGCCACTTCCGAATCCGCCACAATGCTGGGTGATCCTTGCGAAGCCGCCGATTAATGTATCGACGGCTGAAGTGTATGGTCGTGTCAAAGCAGATCAGATTGCGCACCACCCGTCTGCCCGCCAGATGGAGCATGCGATCCATAACGCTTCTTTTACCGATGTATGCAACGCGCTGGGGAATGTACTTGAGGATGTAACACTAAAGCTGTATCCAGAGGTAGAGCATCTTAAAAACTCCATGATCCGTTTAGGAGCAGACGGTGTGCTGATGTCAGGTAGTGGACCTACAGTGTTCGGACTGGTATCGAAGGAAGCCAAAGTGCCACGGATTTACAATGGACTAAGAGGGTTTTGTAAAGATGTGTATGCAGTACGACTTTTGACCTGATTTTAGATATTTCTTTCATATTATAGTGGTAATTGTTGTACAAATACGTACGAAGATGATATATTTACTATTAAATATTCGGATTTTACTATATCACTTACATTCCGCCAGCAACCGGCCAGTCCGCCGGTGCTTTACTGTACAAAGCGGGCGGCAGGAGAATAGATCGCGAGGAATTGTTGTGAAAAAACTTAAAAGAAGCTCACGATTGGTGGAAATGACGCAATTTTTGTTGTCACGGCCGCATACGCTGGTGCCTCTTACTCATTTTGCGGATCGCTACGGGGCAGCTAAGTCCTCCATAAGCGAGGATTTGGCCATCATTAAGGAAGTATTTGAGGATGAGGGCACTGGCGAGCTTCTGACGCTGGCGGGAGCGGCAGGGGGCGTGAAACTGATCCCGAGGCTTTCCAAGCAGCATGCGCTTGCGTTTGCGAACGACCTGTGTGCGCAACTGGAGCAGCCTGACCGCATATTACCGGGAGGATACCTGTATTTGTCCGATTTGCTGGGCCAACCTGCGATGATGAACGAAGCAGGTAAAATATTCGCCACCGCTTTTGCCAATCGTCAGATTGATGTGGTTATGACGGTGGAGACCAAGGGTATTCCACTTGCCTATGCAACCGGAGCACAGCTGAATTTGCCAGTCGTCCTCGTACGGCGTGATCATCAGGTGACAGAAGGCTCGGCTGTAAGTATTAATTATGTTTCAGGATCACAAAAGAGCCTGCATACAATGTCTTTATCCAGACGTGCGATGCGTGAGAAATCGCGTGTGCTCATCGTAGATGATTTTATGAAGGCCGGTGGCACCATTCAGGGGATGGTCGACTTGCTGGCTGAGTTTGATGCTGAGGTGGCCGGTGTAGGTGTGCTGGTAGAATCGGGCGAGGTGGAGAACGAAGAGCGCCTGCTGCACGATTATATTTCACTGGCGAATCTGACCGCAGTCGATTCTCGAAGCAAGCAAATTACGGTCAAGCTGGGCAATTATTTTGATGAGTGAACAGGGCAGTAAATTGTCACAATCCATCATAAAATACCTAAATATGTCGAAAAGAAATCTTTTCAAAAAAATTACCTGAATTTAGGATACGAATTACCGAAAAAAAGAAGGATTTCGAACTGCTGTGTGGAATGTATACACCAAGTCCTATTTGGAAAAAGGTGGTGAAACACACATGCAGATTACGGATGTTAGACTCCGCCGAGTGAACTCAGAAGGAAGAATGAAGGCGATTGCATCCATTACGATTGATAACGAGTTTGTTGTTCATGACATCCGAGTTATCGACGGTAATAACGGGATGTTCGTAGCTATGCCAAGCAAACGAACTCCAGACGGAGAGTTTCGCGATATCGCTCACCCGATATCTTCAGGAACCCGTGAGAAGATCCAAGCTGCTGTATTAACTGAGTACGAACGTGCAGCTGTAGATGAAGAAGTTGCTATTGAAGAAGGCGCTTAATTCGCCTAAAGCAGGATTGGGGTACAAAAGAAAAAGAGAGCCACTAACTGTGGCTCTCTTTTCTTTTTGTCTGGAATGAGATATATTCTTTAGTGAGTTAACAGTCAGTTTTAAGGCAACTTGGAGCCATCCGGGCTGCCGAAGCGGCTTTTTCATAAGACAGGGACTAGGCAGCGATGCACTCCCGGGGATGAATGTCCAGCACAAGCTGGCCTGAAAAAATAGCCATTAACCAAAGGTTCGCCGTTATTTTTCAGGAGGATTGTGAAAAGTTAAGCAAAATCTGATCTGGGAATTAACGTTTTAGCCAAGGGGTAACTGTTATTTTCAGGATAGGAGGTTGGACTTGTTGGAAAGGTTGGCAGTCATTCTTGCCGCAGGGCAGGGAAAACGTATGAAATCCAAATTATATAAAGTTCTGCATCCGGTGTGCGGAAAACCGATGGTCGGGCATGTGCTCGACACGGTTCGTGAAATCGGTGTGTCCCGAAGTGTAGTCGTCGTGGGTCATGGAGCAGAGGCGGTACAGTCTTATTTGGGACCGTCGGCAGAATATGCGCTTCAGGCTGAGCAGTTGGGAACGGGCCATGCTGTCAAGCAAGCCAAGGACTTGCTCGGTCAGGAAAAAGGTACAACCATTGTCATTTGTGGGGATACTCCTTTGATCACAGCGGAAACGCTGGAGGGCTTGGTGCAACTACACGAGAGCCGTGGGGCGGCTGCGACGATTCTGACCGCTGAGTTGGACGACCCGAAAGGATATGGACGAGTTATTCGTGATGCTTCCGGGGCCGTGCTCAAGATCGTGGAACAGAAAGATTGTTCACCTGAGGAAGATGCTGTCCGGGAGATCAATACGGGAACGTACTGCTTTGACAATGCCAAGCTGTTTGCAGCGCTGGACAAGGTAACGAACACCAATGCACAGCAGGAATATTACCTGACAGATGTCATTGGTATTTTGCATGGTGAAGGTGAGCAGGTTGAGGCGTATTTGACAGATGATGTGTCTGAATCCATCGGTGTTAACGACAGAGTGGCTTTGTCGATAGCTGAGGGCTATATGCGTGAGCGCATTGTTCGCAAGCATATGCTGAATGGTGTCACTGTCATTGATCCGTCTTCTACCTATATCGGGAGCGAGGTTGTTATTGGTTCCGATACGGTACTGTACCCGAACACATGGCTGCATGGTCAAACACAAATCGGAGAAGATTGTGTGATTGGTCCACAGGCTGAGATTCAGAATACGATTATCCATTCAGGCGCAACGGTAAAACATTCGGTGTTGAACGAAGCGGAAGTGGGAAGCAGTACATCTGTGGGGCCGTTTGCTTATCTGCGTCCAGGCGCGAAGCTTGGCGAACATGTGAAAATTGGTGATTTTGTTGAGGTGAAAAATGCGACCATTGGAGATCATTCCAAGGTGTCTCATTTGAGCTATGTCGGTGATGCCAAGGTGGGTACAAACGTAAATATTGGCTGCGGGGCAATAACGGTCAATTATGATGGATATAATAAATCCATTACAGAAATTGAAGACGATGCCTTTATTGGCAGCAACGTGAATCTGATCGCCCCGATTAAGATTGGAAAAGGTGCTTATGTTGTAGCAGGCTCCACTGTAACACATGCTGTCCCTGATAACGATCTGGCCATTGCCAGACCACGTCAAGAGAACAAAGTCGGATATGCGGACAAAATCCGCGCACGTGCCAAAGCGAAGAAGAAAAGATCGGAATGACCTTAATCAGCAAGCTGTTGAATCTGTAATGAATGAACCAGCACGGAGGGTTTCTATTAATGACTTATTGCGATTCCAAACTCAAAATATTTACTTGTAACTCCAATCCGAAGTTAGCCCACCAGATTGCGGACTACATCGGCATCCCAATGGGGGAATCCCATACCACATCGTTTAGTGACGGTGAAATCCAGGTTAAGCTGTCGGAAAGCGTACGCGGCTGCCATGTGTATATTGTGCAGTCAACTTGTCTGCCGGTTAACGACAATTTGATGGAGTTATTGGTTATGATTGATGCACTTAAACGCGCTTCTGCCAAAAGTATCAATGTCGTTATGCCATATTACGGTTACGCTCGTCAGGATCGTAAAGCTCGTTCACGCGATCCGATTACAGCGAAGCTTGTCGCTAACTTGATTGAAAAAGCGGGAGCTCACCGCGTAATCAGCATGGATTTGCATGCGATGCAGATTCAGGGATTCTTTGATATTCCAGTAGATCATATGTTGGGAGCGCCAATTCTGGCCCAATATTTCCGTTCCAAGCAAATTGAGAACCCGATTGTCGTTTCACCCGATCATGGTGGGGTTGTTCGTGCGCGTAAGCTGGCGGACTTCCTGAGTGCGCCGCTCGCTATTATTGATAAGCGTCGTCCAGAGCCAAATGTCAGTGAAGTGATGAACATCATCGGGAACATTGAGGGTAAAACGGCTATTTTAATTGATGATATCATTGATACAGCCGGAACGATTGTATTAGGTGCAAATGCGCTTAAAGAAGGCGGCGTAAAAGATGTGTATGCGTGTTGTACACATGCTGTGCTGTCCGGTCCTGCTATGGAAAGACTGGAGAATTCGCCATTAAAAGAGGTGGTTGTGACGGATACAATCCCGATCGTCCACCCGAATCCGACAAGCAAGCTGAAGGTATTATCTGTGGCTCCATTAATGGGAGAAGCTATCATCCGTGTGCATGAAGAATTGTCGATCAGCAAACTGTTTGAAATCGAATAAGCGCTGGCTCATTAAAAAAGGGGTTGCCTTTTCCATATGGAAAAGGTAACCCCTATCAGCATGTCAGGCTAAAAGCCTGGGCGAGATATGAATGTGAAACGTTGACGATTGTATAGTGTGTCCTCTATTTCGACGAAATGCTCATTAAAACGCGCAACGATGCCAATCTGAATATGTACATTCCCGTCATAGATCTGGACAGGAACGGAATGTTTTAAATGATATAGAAAATGGCTGTCATATAAGAGGATATCACCTTGATTGAGCATACCGGCACGCACCTTCCTATTCAATACAACTATTTTACCAAAAAATCAAGACTGCGAAAGAGGGTGTCAAAGTTATGAAGTGGATTGTAGGATTGGGCAACCCCGGTCCCCAATACGAGAAAACGAGACATAATGTCGGATTTATGGCATTGGATGCTCTTGCCTCGCGTCATAACATCCAGATTAACCAAAGCAAATGCAAGGCGTTAATTGGAGAGGGTCACATTGGTGGCGTAAAAACCGTACTGATTAAGCCAATGACCTATATGAATCTATCAGGCGAGTCTCTACGTGCTTATATGGACTATTATAAGGCCGATATGGAAGATCTGATTGTCGTGTACGATGATCTGGATACAGAAGTCGGTAAAATAAGATTGCGTTATCAAGGTAGCGCAGGCGGTCATAACGGCATTAAATCGATCATTCAGCATACCGGCACGCAGTCCTTCAATCGGATTCGTATGGGCATTTCCCGCCCGGAGCCTGGGCATGCTATTGTCGATTATGTTCTGGGTACCTTTCCCAAGAAGGAAAAAGAATTACTGGCCGGAATGATCGAGGACACGTGCAACGCCTTAGAACACAGCTTGAATCATCCGTTTGAACGGACGATGGCTGAATTCAACAAGTAAGTTCAGACGTAGGCAGACGGGCTTAAATGGAAGATTGTTGGACATACTGAAAGGTATAGAAAACTTTCAGGAGGCATATACATTACATGATTGTTAATTATGTATGCAGACATTGTCGAACTTTCTTGGGACGAATTGATTCCGCGGCAATAACCGAAGAAAGGTTGGGCTTCCATTCCTTGACCCCTGCCGAACGTAGAGATATAATAGCGTATAATTCGGGTGGTGAAGTGACCGTCAAAGTCATTTGCGAGCATTGCAGTCAGGCATTGGAGAATAATCCAGAGCTGAGTCTGCTCGTTAATCCGCTCCAATAACAGGTATTCAACTGGTAGGATGTACCAGCTTGAGAGGTGAAGCGGCAATTCCGCTTATGGAGCCTTGGCAGCATTGCTGAGGCTTCTTTTTCGGTTTACATGTAACTATTTATAAGCATAAAGGGGTGCCTTTTTTGTTACAAGCACTTATTCAGGCTTTTACGAAGGATGCTGATTATGCATCCATTGCAGCAGGTATTTCATCAGGGATGAAGGAACAACTGATATCAGGTTTATCAGGCTCTTCCCGACAGGTACTGATGGCCGCGCTTGCCGAAGATACCGGACGACCGTTAATGGTCATGACGCACAATATGTTTGCCGCTCAAAAAATAGCAGATGACTTACAGGAAGCGCTTTCTCCTGATCAGGTTTTATTGTATCCTGCTAATGAGCTGGTAGCTGCTGAAGCTGCAATATCCAGTCCAGAGACATTGTCCCAACGAATTGATGTATTGATACGCTGCGCCCAGGGTTTTCGTGGGATTGTTGTCGTGCCGTTTTCTGGTGTCCGACGTTTACTGCCAATCCCGGAAACATGGCGTGAGGCTCGTATTGAGCTGAAAGAAGGCGAAACGATTCAGCTGGAAGCGTTTTTGCTACATATGGTCGAGATGGGCTACCAGCGTGTAGAGCGTGTGGAATCACGTGGAGAGATGAGCGTACGCGGAGGAATTATTGATTTTTATCCAATGACAACCCGTTGGGGTTATCGTGTGGAGCTGTTTGACGATGAAATCGATTCGATCCGTAAGTTTGATCCGCAAGATCAGCGTTCGGTGGAAAAGGTTCAGGACGTTACCGTAACACCGTGTAAGGAAGTTATTGCGAATAACCAGCGTATGGATCAGGCGGCGGATGCCGCTGCTATTTTGTTGGAGGAGCAGCTGGGCAAAATGACGGATCGTCAAGCTAAGCAGCACCTGAAAGAAGAGATCCATCGTGAAATTGAGTTGCTGCGAGAGCATGTGTATTTTGACGAAATCTATAAATATATCTCCCTGCTGTATCCTGAACGTAAAACCCTAGCAGACTATATGCCGGAAGATACGATTCTGATTATTGACGAACCGGCACGTATGCTGGAAACAGCCAAGCAACTGGAACGGGACGAGTCAGAATGGAATCTGCATTTGCTTCAAAACGGTAAAACGTTACCGCAGCTAGAACTGTCAGATGACGCGGACAATCTCCTGTACAACCGGAGATTTCAGACGTTGTTCCTGTCGATTTTTCTCCGTCAGGTTCCTCATACCCAGCCACAAAATATTTTGAATTTCATCTGCCGAGGAATGCAGGATTTCCATGGCCAAATGAATGTGCTCAAGGCGGAGATGGATCGTTGGCGCAAAGCCGGCACGCAGGTTATGATGCTGGCAAGTGGAGATGAACGTCTGGACCGGATGCGCCGAGTGCTTGAAGATTACGGTATTGATGAGCCGACGATGGCTATCGGCAATCTGCAAAGCGGTTTTGAAATGCCGTCTATTCATCTGGCAGTCATTACCGAGGGCGAGATGTTTTCCCAGAAGCAGCGGAAAGCTCGTAAGCAGGGCCGGCATGTGGACAATGCAGAACGGATTAAGAGCTATAGCGAGCTGAAGGTGGGCGACTACGTCGTACACCAAAATCACGGGATCGGGAAGTACATGGGGATCGGCACGCTGGAGGTTGGCGGTATCCATAAGGATTACATGCATGTCCTCTACGCGGGTGGAGATAAGCTGTCTGTGCCGATTGAACAAATTGATTTGATTCAGAAGTATGTCGGCTCAGAGGACAAGGAACCCAAGATTTATAAACTGGGTGGCAATGAGTGGACACGGGTTAAAAGTAAGGTGCGCAGCTCGGTTCAGGATATTGCGGATGACTTGATCAAGCTATATGCAGAACGACAGTCGGCACCAGGGTTTGCTTTTGAAAAGGATTCACCGGAGCAACAAGAGTTTGAGGATATGTTCCCGTATGATGAGACACGTGACCAGATTCGGGCCATTGAAGAGATTAAGAAGGATATGGAGCAGAGCCGCCCGATGGATCGTCTGCTATGCGGTGATGTAGGTTACGGCAAAACTGAAGTTGCCATTCGTGCTGCTTTTAAGTCTGCTATTGAAGGCAAACAAGTAGCGGTGCTGGTACCGACGACAATTTTGGCACAACAACACTATGAGACGTTCCGTGAACGTTTTTCAGGGTATCCGTTCAATATTCAGGTATTGAGCCGTTTCCGCTCGCGCAAAGAGCAGAATGAGACGATTAAAGGGGTCCGGCAAGGCACGGTCGATATTGTCATTGGTACCCATCGTCTGTTGTCGCAGGATCTGGTGTTTAAGGACCTCGGAATGCTGATTGTCGATGAAGAACAGCGATTTGGCGTAACCCACAAGGAAAAGCTGAAGAAGCTGAAAACGAACGTAGATGTGCTGACGTTAACGGCAACACCTATTCCGCGTACGTTGCATATGTCCATGCTGGGTGTACGTGACTTGTCAGTCATTGAGACGCCACCGGAAAACCGTTTTCCAGTGCAAACCTATGTGGTTGAGCACAGCCAAACTCTAGTTCGTGAGGCCATTGAACGCGAGATGGCACGCGGTGGACAGGTGTACTATCTGTATAATCGCGTGCAGGGTATTCAGGAGATGGCTGCCGAGATCAATGCGCTCGTACCGGAGGCCAAGGTGGGCGTGGGTCACGGACAGATGTCCGAAACCGAACTGGAGAAAACGATTTTGGATTTCCTGGATGGCGAATACGATGTGCTGGTCAGCACCAGCATTATCGAAACCGGTGTGGATATTCCAAATGTGAATACACTCATTGTGCATGATGCCGATAAAATGGGGCTATCTCAGCTTTATCAGCTGCGTGGGCGTGTAGGTCGTTCCAATCGGATTGCCTATGCTTATTTCACGTACCAGCGGGATAAGGTGCTCACGGAAGTGGCGGAGAAGCGCCTTCAGTCGATTAAAGAATTTACGGAGCTCGGCTCCGGGTTCAAGATTGCAATGCGCGATTTGTCCATCCGTGGAGCGGGTAACTTACTTGGCGCTGAGCAGCATGGTTTCATCGCATCCGTCGGTTTTGATCTCTACTCGCAGATGCTGGCTGAGGAAATTAATAAACGTAAAGTCAGCGTACTTGGAGAAGAGGATCAGTCCAATCGGAATTGGAGTACGTCGATAGATTTAGGCGTCGATGCTTACTTGCCGGGAGACTATATTTATGACAGCATCCAGAAGATTGAAATTTATAAAAAGGTTGCAGCGGTCAGCACCTTTGACGAGGCTTCTGAACTGGAGGATGAACTGGTCGACCGATTTGGCGATCTGCCAGAGGCTGTGCGTCATTTGCTAGCCGTGGCTCGCCTCAAGGTATATGGACGCATGTATGGCATCGAGTCCATGGTGCAACGGGATGACAATATAGTGCTGAAATTCCATGAAGGGCGCCAGCAGGCGGTCCAGACCGCCAAACTTGCCGAGATTGGCAATCGCTTTGAAAGACGTGTACAATTTGAACAGGGCACTTCTATGAGCGCACGCATAAAGGGCAAAGGTCTAAATGATCCACAGTTGCTAGAACTGCTGGAACAATTTTTGAGTGCATTGAAAGAAGCATTCACATTGAAGGAGGAACTGCAAAATGCCACAACTAAATAAAAGAAAACCTTGGAGAATGCTCTCCTTGGGAATGGCAGCGCTGCTAGCTATATCCGTGCTGGCAGCATGTACGAAGCAAGCGGATGAGAACAAGGTCAAGGATGAACCGAAGGACAACAGCAAGGTTGTCGTGACCTATAAGGGTGGAACCATTACCGAAAATGAGTTCAACCAAGAAATCAGCATGATGAAATTCCTTTACCCGGAATATGAGGCTGCGTTAGCTTCGGATCAGGTACGGGAGCAAATTGTAAAGCAGGAAGTGGTGTACAAGCTTCTGGCGGCCAAAGCGGACGACAAAGCCAAGGAGCAGGGTGCCAAAGAAGGGAACGAACAGCTGGAGCAGTATAAAAAGTCAGTCGGAGAAGATAAGTTCAAGACATTTCTGAGTGATAAAAAACTGACCGAACAAGGTGTGAAAGATTATTTCACGCGTGTAATGACGGTAATCAACAGCGAAACCAACAAAGTAACAGATGATCAGCTAAAACAGGAATTTGAGAAAAATAAAGATCAATTCACGACAGCAACCGTGCGTCATGTACTGATTAACTTCGAAGATCCTAAAACGAAGAAACAGCGCAAAAAAGAGGATACCCTCAAGCTGGCCAAAGAAGTGAAGGCGAAGCTGGATGGAGGAGCGGATTTTGCGACGATTGCTAAGAAATATTCAGAAGACCCAGGTTCTGCGTCTAACGGAGGTCTGTATGAGAATGCATCCGTAGCGCAATGGGTACCTGCTTTTAAAGAGGCCGCTGAGACTCAACCGATCAACAAAATTGGTGAGCCGGTGGAAACGGAATACGGATATCACGTGATCAAAGTGGAGTCCCGCAATGAGCCAACGTTTGATAAATTGAAAGACAACGAAAAGGCAGCCCTGAAAAATAAATTGGCCGGGGAAAGTATCCAAAACTTTACCGAAAATGATTTGGCAAAACTTGATTTGAAAATCAATCTGCCGAAAGTACCAGCTACGCAAGAGAAAAGCGGTGCAACTTCCGATGCCGGTAGCACAACTACACCGGGCGCAACAACAAACGGTACAGGCAATACCAACGCAGGAACAGCCAAAGATGGAGCTACAAACGAAGGTAAATAACTGAACATGCATAAGGAATTGGGAACAGATGAATACTATGGTCAGATATCACCATAAACACCATGACCGTGACGTTCTTCGTGACCGCTTCTGGGGGAGTGGAAGCGTCTTTCGATACCGTCAGTAGTTTACTAAATTCTTCTTGAGAAAGTGGGGCAACATGTGAAATGAAAGCTACTGGTATAGTTCGCCGTATTGATGACCTTGGGCGGGTAGTTATTCCAAAGGAAATTCGCCGCACCTTGAGAATTCGCGAAGGAGATCCGCTTGAGATTTTTGTGGATCGTGACGGAGAAGTCATTTTGAAAAAGTATTCACCTATTGGTGAACTTGGTGATTTCGCCAAAGAATATGCTGAGTCCCTGTTTGAAAGCACGGGCCATATTACAATGATTACCGATCGGGACACCATTATTACGGTGGCTGGAGGCTCCAAAAAAGATTTTCTGGACAAGCCAATCGGTAGCATTATCGAAGGTAGTATGGATAATCGCAAAACTGTGCTGGAGACAGCCAGCGGCTCTTATGAGCTAACGCGAGACCACGAAGAAACACTCTCGTCCTTTGTGGCGGCTCCCATTGTTTCCGGTGGTGATCCCATTGGTTCCGTTGTATTGTTGAACAAGGACGAAAATGTAAAAATGTCCGAAATGGAAGTCAAAATGGCTGAAACAGCCGCTGGCTTCCTGGGCAAACAAATGGAACAGTAACATCCCGTTTCACCCCTGTATGACGTACAGAATGGCGAAAGCCGTCCGACGTTGTACAGGGTTTTTTTTCTTTCCGGGAGAAGAGGCGGTATAATAGGACTCGTGAAAGATGCATATTTCAGGTGGGAGTGAAGACGGAGAATGCAGGAAAATCGCGCCGCTTCGCGGCTGCTACGGGGTGCTGTCATTTTGACACTGGCAGCAGTAGCGAGCAAGCTGATCGGCACAGTGCAAAAAATCCCGCTGCAGAATATCGGCGGCGACGGCGTGTTTGGCATTTATAATACGGTTTATCCTTTTTATACGCTATTCATTACCATTGCAGCTGCTGGATTTCCGGCTGCAATATCCAAATTTGTGGCTGAATTTGAGGCAGTGGGAAACCGGGCAGCGGGGCAACGTGTTGCTCGGATATCTTCGCTTGTCTTGGGTGTCTTTGGATTGATCCTGGGCGTGCTGATGTATACGTGTGCGCCGCTCATTGGTCAATGGATCGACAATGCTCACGTCATTCCGTCGGTGAGGGCGGCGGCGTTTGCCTTTTTGTTCGTGCCGGTTATGGCGGGATTGAGAGGATATTTTCAAGGTTTGCAAAATATGCTTCCGACTGCTATCTCCCAAGTGACGGAGCAGGCGATACGGGTAAGCGTGATGATTATGCTGTTGCTGCTCATGCTGTCACAAGGAGCGGGGGCGGATATGATTGCCGCTGGAGCAGTGTTTGGTTCAGCAGCAGGCGGAGCAGCGGGCTTGGTCGTCATGTTGCTATATTGGCGAAATCACAGGAAGAGGCCTAGAAGGCAAGGGACGGACATGGCGACAGTGCAAGCACAAACTGGAGAGCTACACCCAGCGGAAAGCAACGGTGCCTTGCTTAAGGCGCTGCTGCGTTATGCCTTGCCTGTTTGCCTTGGAGCGCTAGCTGTTCCGTTAATTAGCCTGGTAGACACATTTACCGTACCTCGCTTGTTAAAGCAGGAGGGTTTGGACGATACTGCGGTTATGGTGGCCTTTGGCGTGTATAACCGAGGTCTGCCGCTGGTACAGTTAGTCATGATGTTTGCCACCACCCTGTCGGCATTATTCATTCCATCGCTGGCTGAGGCCCGGATAACCGGCGGTACGGAGCTGGCACGTCGCCAGTGCGAGCAATCGCTGCGCTGGTTTTGGTTGCTGGGACTAGCCGCTGCGACAGGCTTGATCGTGCTGGCTGTGCCCGTCAATGTGATGCTGTATGCGGACGACACCGGCAGCGGGGTCATGCGCTGGATGGCGCTAACCGCCGTTGGCGGCACGCTCAGCATCATCTCGGCTGCGCTGCTGCAAGGGCTTGGCGCGGTTCGCGCGCCGGCTCTGGCGATGCTCGCGGCCGCAGTAGCCAAGGCGCTGCTAAACTGGCTGCTCGTGCCGCAGCTAAGCACGGCTGGAGCCGCCATTGCGGGGGCTGTCGCCTATCTGCTGGCGGCGGTGATCAACATCGTGCTGCTGGCTCGCTTGGTAGGCCTGCGTGGGAGCTGGTCCGCCAGCGTGCTCAAGCCGGCGGCACTGCTTATCGCCCTGGCTGGTGCGGCCGGGGCGGCGATGTGGGGCACCAGCGCTGTGCTGGGTGCCTTGGGGTGGGCTGCCGGAGGTCGTGCCACGGCAGCCGCGGAGAGCCTGCTGGGCGTAGCCGCAGGCGCCGTAGTGTTCGTGATCGGCCTCGCACGCTTGAGGCTGATCACGGAAGCCGAGCTTGTGGCGGTGCCCAAGCTCGGACGCCCGCTGGCAGCCGTGCTGCGCAGGCTGCGTATACTGACGTAGCCCAGGCATAGGGCTTAGGGTACGAAAGCGGCACAGCCATTTTATGAGCCTATACAACTTTGTGGTATAGTAAATGCCAAAGCAAAGGAAGCGGAAGCGGGTTAGGCCGTGTATTTTTTCGAGCATGAACCTTGTTTCTGCGAAACGGAGGATTGAATATGAGCGTAACATTAACGGTCGTAGGTCTGGGCTCGGGAGATCCGGATCAGCTTACGATAGGGATATTGAACAAAATGCGGGGCGCTTCAGCGCTCTATCTGCGGACCAAGGAGCATCCTGCGGTTCAAGTGCTGAATGAGTTTGAAGTGGCTTTTGAGTCGTTTGACAAGGTATATGAGACAAAGGATTCCTTTCCAGAGGTATACGAGGAAATTACCAGCCAATTAATTACGACGGCTGCTAAGGCGGCAGACGGAAGCGAAATCGTCTATGCGGTTCCCGGTCACCCGATGGTTGCAGAAGCAGCGGTGCAGTTGCTTAAGGAGCGTTGTCCTGCGCAAGGGATTGATCTGAACATTCTGGGCGGCGAAAGTTTCCTGGATGAAGCTTTTGTGCGTCTTGGTTTTGATCCGATTGAGGGTTTCCAGCTGTTGGACGCAGGTACACTGGATGTCAGCTGGCTCCAGCCTCAGCTGCATACGCTGATCGGACAGGTGTATGACACCTTCACGGCATCTGATGTAAAGCTGTGCCTGATGGAGCGATATCCTGACGATTATGAGGTGTATGTCGGTCACGCTCTTGGGGTGGAAGGTGAGGAAGCGGTGCACAAGGTGCCGCTGTACGAGCTGGATCGAGTAGAGGGCTACGGGAACCTATCCTTGGTATACATACCTCGCAGTGAAGATGAGGCACTGAAACGGCGTTCTTTTGACCGTCTACACGAGATTGTCGATATTTTACGCAGCCCGGAGGGCTGTCCATGGGATCGTGAACAGACACATCAGTCGATTCGCAAAAATCTGATCGAAGAAACGTATGAAGTCATCGAAACGATAGATGAGGACGACCCTGAGCATATGAAGGAAGAACTAGGCGATCTGTTGTTGCAAATTTTGCTGCATGCCCAAATGGAAGAGGAAGTCGGAACCTTTAATGTGTATGATGTTATCCAGGGGCTGAATGATAAGCTTATTTTCCGTCATCCACATGTATTTGGTGACAATCAAGCGAAAGATGCGGAAGAGGCGCTGCAAAACTGGGAGCAGATGAAGGCTGAGGAAAAACGGCTTAAAGGCACGACGGCAGCATACCCTTCCGTACTGGATGGGGTTCCACGTGATCTGCCTGCTCTTATGAAATCGTACAAGCTCCAGAAGAAAGCAGCTAAAGTAGGCTTTAACTGGGATAGCATTGAGGGCGTATTTGATAAATTAGACGAAGAAGTGGCTGAGTTGAAGGAAGCGGTTCGTGAAGGGCATGCCGTGGAAGCCCAGTTGCTGGAGTTAGGCGATGTGTTATTTGTTGCCGTGAATGCAGCCCGGTTCATGGGAGTAGATCCAGAAGAGGCATTGTCCGCCACCAATCGCAAATTTGTCGACCGTTTCCAGTATATTGAGCAGAAATTACGCGAGCAGGGGCGTCGTCCCGAAGAAAGCAGCGTAGATGAAATGGAGACTTACTGGCAGGAAGCCAAAAAGCTCCTTGGCAAAGCGTGATTCCACACATTCGCTTTTGGCTGCACAGACCAGTAAAATGAGACATATGCAGGGTTGAAAGAAGGCCCAGTTTGAGAAGACTTGCCAATGGACAGAGTTTTGTAGTAGGATGTTGGCTTAACTGGGGTCGAATAAAAAAACGCCTGTCATTGCAGGATTTTTACGGACAAGCCAGAATAACTTGTAGTAATTCTGAAAATAACTGTAGCTTATAGTTAAGCGTGTTACAGTGACATTCAGGAGGGCTTCGGCCACAGTTGGACCTCACGTCTGCTCCATAAATGGACATGCAGCGTGATGATTATTTTTTGACATTTGGGAGGCTTTTATCTTATGAACAAGACAGATCTGATCAACAATATTTCCAGCAAAAGCGGTTTGAGCAAACGTGACGTTGAAGCTGTATTGAATGGCGTTCTTGGTGAAATTACAGATGCACTTGCTAGCGGTGACAAAGTGCAACTGATCGGCTTTGGTACTTTCGAAACACGCAAGCGTTCCAGCCGTACAGGCCGCAATCCACAAACCGGTAACACGATTGAAATTCCAGAATCGACCGTTCCTGCTTTTAAAGCCGGTAATAAGCTTAAAGAAGCCGTTAACTAATGCGTCTTGATAAATTCTTGAAAGTCTCGCGGCTGATTAAGCGGCGTACGGTAGCCAAGGACGTCTCCGAACAAGGGAGAGTGCTGGTGAACGGACGCGAAGCCAAGCCGAGCAGTGCGGTCAAAGTAGGCGATGAAATTACCGTCCAGTTTGGCCAGAAGCTGGTGACCGTGCGAGTGGAACGGCTCGCCGACACTACACGCAAGGACGAGGCTGCAAGTATGTACACTTTGGTAAAGGAAGAGCCTATTGCCAGGGACAATGGTTTGAACTGGTAAGCAGACCTCTGATTTTCTCATAACTGTACATGAAAGCATTCCTTCATTATTTTATGAAGGAGTGCTTTTTTTCTTTAATGACGAGTTTTCGTCCATCATATGCTGATTAACAGCAAAAGCGGTTCTAAATCATACGGCCCCCTTCATAAGCTAAGAACAGAAGGAGGGGTACATGCCATGATTGAACAAGGGAAGTCCAAGCACCATGATCTGCGCATGCAAAGCCGCAAGCAACTCGATATTTCAGGCGTCAGCAATGTGGAGAGCTTTGACAGTGAAGAATTTTTGCTTCAGACCGAGCTGGGCCATCTCACCATTCGCGGACAACATTTACATATCAAAAACCTCAGTCTAGAAGAGGGGCTGTTGTCCATTGAAGGTTTGATTACTTCCCTCGTCTACCTGGAGCCCGGGGCCCCGGCCAAAAACGGAAAAAGCCTATTCGGCAAGATCTTCAAATGAACCCTTACACGCAATGGCTGACGTTGACGTGGATGCTGTTGTCGGGCATAGCCATGGGAGTGGTGTTTGACAGCTACCGGGTGCTGTCCATCCGCTTTCATTTTGCCCGCTGGAGCGTTCATATGTTGGACGTGCTCTACTGGGTGGCCTCGGCTTTGTTTATTTTCCGTGTGCTATACGCGAGTAATCGCGGTGAGCTGCGGTTTTATGTCTTTTTAGGACTACTTTTGGGGGTTTGGCTCTATTTTTGGGCCTTTAGTGTTACAACCCAACGTTTTGTGGTAATGTTATTAGAGATAGTTCGCAGACTGACGTTGATCGTGAACAGCATACTGCGCATCCTGATTGTTCTTCCGGTGTTAGCGCTGTATCGGCTGTTACGCAAGCTGGTCGGATGGACATGGGCACTTATTGTGTTCCTGGGAAGGATGCTGATATACATCCTGATGCCGGTTTGGAAGCCGATCCTATGGCTGATCGGTCCGCTTAAAGCACGCTGGAAGACTCCAGAGTTGCTCGTAAAGCTGGGTATCAGACTGAAAAACACAGCGAAAAGATGGTTTGGAAGGAGGTAGTATCATGCGTAATTCGTCTGTAGATCGCCATTCATCTTCTACGTCCAAGTCCAACGCGGGCGGGCGCAGGCGAATCATGATTTGGTTGCTATCGCTTGCCGCCTTTGGTAGTTGGGCAATTTTTACCTTTTTTTCTCAAGGCATGATTATGGCCGATCGAAGTGAACAGCTCACCCAGAAGGAAAAGCAGAAGCAAGCTGCTACACAAACGGAACAACAGCTTCAAACCGAAGTGAATCGTCTCAAGGACCCTGAGTACATTGGCGAGATTGCCAGAAGCAAGTACGGTCTTTACAAACCGGAAGAGACGCCAATCATCGGAGATCAGAAATAGGAACATTATCGGGCCAATGCTTAGTTGACCTTGGTTCCGCCATTTTGTATAATCAAATCACCACAGCGGGATTTTTTTGCAAAAAAATCGGTTGTATATTTTAAGGGAGGATCATTTTATTCTATGGCAATTGAAGTGGGCACCAAGTTAGAGGGCAAAGTGACAGGCATCACGCATTTTGGAGCATTTGTGGATTTGTCTGGAGGTGTCACGGGTCTCGTTCACATCTCGGAAATCGCCGATAACTATGTTAAGGATGTTAACGACCACCTGAAGATTAATGATGTTGTGACGGTGAAAGTCATTAATGTTGACAAAGATGGCAAAATCGGACTTTCCATTAAGCAAACGATTGACAAGCCGGCAAGTGAAGCCCGTCCCCCAAGAGCTCCAAGACCGGAGCGTACAGGAGGACCAGGCGGAGGCGACCGTTTCGGCGGTGGAGGTTCAGGTCCAAGTCAAGGACGCGGTGGTGGTGGCGGTGGTTTCAACCGCGATCGTGGAGGCCGTTCTTTCAAGCCTGCACCGGGTAAACCTTCATTTGAGGATAAAATGTCACGCTTCCTGAAAGATAGTGAGGAACGCATTTCGTCGCTGAAAAAGAACACCGAAGGTAAACGCGGAGGACGCGGCGCGAAGCGTGTTTAATTCACTTTGACAACCGTATCAATCATACACGGAAAACCGTACAGTCGAGAGACTGCTACGGTTTTTTTGCGTTCTACCGACAACAGATGCGATAAGCAGCGATTGTGGGCGCTGAATCCAGTGGTTAGTCGTACGGGCATTTATGAGATTCGCAATTTTGATGAAGAAGAAAAGAGATTCGATGCTGGAAAGCGGATGTTTTTTTTGTCGTGAGGACATAATCGTCCGACAAACTCCAACGGTTTTCCGTCTATCTTCTGTGCAAATCGCTAGATTGGACATCTGGATGAACGACATCGAGAGGTCATATAAGGAGTAGCGGGGCGCTTCTTCCATCGGCTTCCATACGGGCGTAGCTTGATGTTCAGAGTGATGCTCTGTCCTTTCGCGCAGAACGTTTTTTTGTCGGAAATTTCTTGGAATAAGACGTGGGGTTCTGACAAACTTTCTCAGTCGTTCCGGTTTAAGATGAGAACATCAAATTGATGAATGGGGTGCCTGACGCATGATGGAGAAATGGAACGTGGTACATTTTCCGGGGTTAAAATCTAGAAAGTCCAAATCCAAAGAGCGTACGGAAGGGTGGTCTTCCAGACTCAAGAAACGGCTGGATTCACATAAAGTGGTGCAATGGGTAACCGCGCAAAGATGGATGCTGCTATTGTCAGCTATGGGAGTTCTACTGGGACGCGCCACTATTTTGGACGAGCTTTCTCCGTTTGCCCTCGCTTATTTTGCGGTCATAACGTTTCTTCGGCGTGATCTGATGCTGCCTGTAGCTGTATCCGTTGTGTTAGGCAGCCTGTTAGCTCCTTACCCATCGTTATTTATGATTGGTGGCGAGCTACTGGTATTTTATCTCCTGTATCGCGGACTACGAACCTTCGACCGTCTGGAATTATCCTATGCCCCGCTTATGGTTTTCTTGTCGGTGTTTATGGTCAATTTATTTAACGCCGTGATGGCTCCAACTTTTACATGGTATGAGCTTATCATTGTGGGAACGGATGCGGTTCTCAGTTTTATGCTCACGCTGGTGTTCACGCAGGCTATACCGTTGTTTACGTACCGCAAGAAGACAAGCCAGCTCAAGAATGAGGAAATTTTATGTCTTATTATTTTATTAGCCTCTGTGATGACGGGAGCAGTAGGCTGGACTGTTCATTCATTGTCTGTCGATCATGTACTATCGCGATATTTGGTCTTGGTGTTTGCTCTGGTGGGAGGTGCCTCGCTGGGCGCATCGGTCGGTGTAATTACCGGTTTAATTTTAAGCTTGGCCAATATGTCTGCAATTGTGCAGATGAGTTTACTCGCTTTTGCAGGTTTGCTGGCAGGGATGCTGCGTGAAGGGAAAAAGGGTGCTGTTGCGCTTGGGATGCTGCTAGGCTCCTCAATTCTGACGATCTATTTGGACGGAACCGGAGACGTGCTGACGTCAACTTGGGAGAGTTGTGCGGCGATTCTATTATTCTTAATGACCCCAAAAAGTTTCTTTAAAGCGGTTTCTACCTATGTTCCCGGTACGCAGGACCACGCCAAATCTCAGCATGAATATGCCAAAAGGGTCCGCGATCTCACCGCAGAGCGGGTAACGAAGTTTTCCCGTGTATTCAGTCAGCTATCCCGCAGCTTTCACCAGATATCTGCGAGTGAGAGCACGAAGTCGGACGGAGAAATCGAACACTTTATGAATGCGGTGGCAGAAGGGACATGTGCCTCCTGCTTCAAGTGTGAGCAGTGCTGGGACGGCAAGTTTATGCAAACCCATCAGTATATGACGGAAATGATGAGCGCCATTGAGGATAACCCCGATTTGGAGCCGGAACAGATCCCCCCGCAATGGAGCAAGGCATGTGCTAAAACGGGCGCTGTCCTGCAAGTGATGAAGCAGCAGTATAGCCTCTACCAACATAATATGCAGTGGAAGCGCCAAGTATACGATAGTCGTCAGCTTGTTGCTGACCAGCTATCGGGTGTATCACAAATTATGGAGGATTTAGCGCGAGAAATTCAGCGGGAAGGACAGACCATGCATCGGCAGGAGGAGCAAATACGAGAGGCTCTTGATAGACTGGGCTTGTCCATCCAATCTATTGAGATTATTAATCTGGATGCAGGTCAGGTAGAAATTGAGATTGTCCATGCCTATACAAGGGGATTTGATGAATGTCGGAAAATCATTGCTCCACTTCTGTCGGACATTCTGGACGAGCATATAGCTGTGATGCGCGAAACGGAGGCAGATCGCCGCCAAGGCTTGGCTACAGTCATGTTCGGCTCCGCTAAAACGTATGAGATTGCTACAGGGGTAGCTAGTGCCGCCAAAGGAGGCGATTTTTTCTCAGGAGACAGCTACAGCATGATGGAGCTAGGGAACGGGACTTTTGCAGTCTCATTAAGTGATGGTATGGGGAACGGAGAGCGCGCGCAGCAAGAAAGCAGTGCAGCACTTAACATTTTGGAGGAATTACTGCAATCGGGTATGGACGAAAAGTTGGCGATCAAGTCGGTTAACTCTGTCCTGATGCTGCGATCACCTGAAGAAATGTATGCTACGGTCGATATGGCGCTGATTGATCAGTACACGGCCCAGACAACTTTTATGAAGATTGGGTCTACGCCGAGCTTTATTAAAAGAGGGGAGGAGGTCATCCCTGTATCTGCCAGCAACTTGCCGATTGGCATTATACAGGATATTGAAATTGATTTGGTATCACTGCAGCTCCAGCCGGGCGATATTCTCATTATGATTACAGACGGTATATACGACTCACCGGGTTACGCGGTTAATAAGGAAATATGGATGAAACGCATGATCCAGGAAATTGAAAGCGAAGATCCTCAGCAGTTGGCCGACTGTTTGCTAGAACGGGTTATTCGATACCAGCAAAATCAAATCTATGATGATATGACTGTAGTTGTTAGTAAAATCGACCACTTCCGCCCAGAGTGGGCAACTCTCCATGTACCTGGCATGAGGTGGTTGGAACGTCCACGGACGGTGAGCTAAGCCGACATTGCCCGGGAAATTCCTTACCCATTTTTAAAAATCCGCATCCTTCGTTTGAATCGTTCCGGATTAGGCAAAGATAGAATCTATCGGGATAGATTAAGAGGAAGCGGAGGTCAAAAAACGATGAAGCAAATTTTGATCATTACAGACGGATGCTCAAATGTAGGTGTTAGTCCAGTCATGGCGGCTGCCCAGGCTTTACGGGAAGGTATTACAGTGAACGTCGCCGGAGTCATAGATTATGGAACTATTGGCGAGCTTGGCAGTGCGGAGATTCAAGAAATTGCTAAAGCAGGGGGAGGGTTTAGCCAAATCGTAGGGACAAAACAGTTGGCGCAGACCATGCAAATGATGACGCGCAAAACGGTGGTTCAAACCATTCAGCAGGCGGTTAATAGAGAGTTAACGCACATTCTGGGTGAGGGTGGCGCCAAACATATCGGTGAACTTCCTCCGGCCAAACGAGCCCAAGTGGTTGAGGTGATGGATGAACTGACAGAAACAAGCACCCTGGAGATTGCTTTGCTCATTGATGCAAGTGCGAGCATGAAGCCCAAGCTGCCTGCTGTAGAGGACAGCATCCGCGATTTGCTGCTCAGTTTACAGTCCAGAAGCGGACACAGTCGTATATCTGTATTTCATTTTCCGGGCGGTAAAATGGGAGAAGACGCAGTCATGGATATCGGTTGGACCTCTGAGCTTAACCAGATCAAATCGATATTTGGACGCTTGCGGATGAAAGGGGCAACACCGACAGGTCCTGCCATTTTACAAGTGATTGATTATTACCGATATGTTACACTAGGAGAACAGAAAGATCTGGAAGAATCCTATGGCAAAGGAGAAGGGATGCTCGGTGACTACGTCGTCTGATCCCGTTCTTGCACCCGGAACGGTCATCAAGGGCAAGTGGAAGCGGAGCAGCTATGTCATCCAGCGCTTGCTGGGCCGGGGAGCGAACGGAACTGTATATTTGGTAAAAGAAGCACAGGCCGATCGGCAATTTGCTCTGAAAATGGGGAAGAACACGCTTGATCTGCAATCGGAGATTAATGTGCTGACCACATTGCAGTCTCAGGGGACTCAGGCCGCCCTTCAGCGAAATGGAAATCCTTCCTTTTTGTTTGAGGTGGATGATGTAGTGTTACGCAGCGGAGAAATCCCCTTTTATGTTATGCGATATGTTAAGGGTGATCCGCTTCATCGTTTTGTGGCAGCTAAAGGGCCGGAATGGTATGGTGTGGCTGGAACCGGTATACTGAATCGTCTGGCGGATCTCCATCAGGCAGGATGGGTGTTTGGCGACCTGAAGCCGCAGAATATTTTGGTCAATGCCTATGGAGAGGCTGAATTAATTGACTACGGTGGGGTGTCTCTTGCTGGTCGGAGTGTTAAACAATTCACAGAGTGGTATGATAGGGGATTCTGGAATGCCGGCAGCCGAAATGCTGATTCCCAGTATGACCTGTTTGCCTTCGCTCTTCTAACGATTCATATATTGGAGAGCGAATCATTAAAGACCGCTGCGAGTAGGCTGCCTCAGTTGCGTAATACGGCAGAATTGACGGTCATCATTCGCCGTAGCCGTGTATTGCGCCCCTATGCCGAATGGCTGCTGGGTGCAGTGCGTGGAGAATATTCCGATACTCGTGCAGCGGCGCGATCTTGGTCACGTTTGGCTTCCGCACATGTCAGGCAATCGTCGGTCAAAAAAGGGAACCCACGCTGGCTGGGATATGCTTTCACGGTATCGCTTTTGCTGCTTGCCGGAGCGCTCTGGATTGCGTTAAGGTAGCAGCAGACTTACATAAGATAACAGATGATCATCATTTTTACGGTCGGGAGAAAAGAGGGTCGTGAATGGGAACAACAAAACCGACCGGTGTTGTGCAGGAAGTGCTCGCCTTGGCGCGAGATCATTCACTGTGGAGCCCCGGAGACCGCATTGTGGTTGCTGTATCCGGTGGGCCGGATTCGGTGGCCCTTTTGCACATTTTACATGAAATATCCGTTATACATATGCCTTTACAACTCGTCTGCGCTCACGTTCATCATGGCTTCAGACCAGAGGAATCGGATGCGGAGGCTGAAGAGGTACGCAATATTGCCCGAAAGCTCGAACTACCATTTGAAATGACTCGGGTGGATGTACCCGCTTATATGAAGGAGAGCGGGAAGGGGCCACAGGAAGCAGCCCGCGAGCTGCGCTACAGCTTTTTACATGATATGGCTACAAAGTGGGAAGCACAGCATATTGCAATGGCTCACCACGGCGACGATCAAGCCGAAACGGTTCTCTTGCACTTGCTGCGTGGTAGCGGCCCAGCAGGTTTGGCAGGTATGCGTTTGGCGCGCAGGGAAAAAAATGTGCAACTCATTCGCCCGCTGCTACGTATGTACAAGGCTGACCTGATTGAGTTTTGTAACTTTTATGATCTTTCCTATGTGATAGACAGCACTAATTTATCATCCAAATACCGTCGTAACGCCATTCGCATGGATGTGCTTCCTTTTTTGGGGCAATATAATGAGCGACTGACACCGTCCCTAAACCGGCTGGCCGAAACGATGGCTGACGAAAATGACTTTATGGAGGCATCCACGCTGTCGGCATACGAGAAAATGGTGCGCTTGGATAATGGCAGGTACATGTTTCCCATCGCTTCATACCGTAAGCTATCCGTTGCTTTACAACGGAGGTTGATTAAACTAATATTAAATTATCTGCCTTCGGACAGTGAAAATTTTGATTTTCGTAAAATTGAGACCGTTCGACTAAGACTTCTCCAAGAGGCATCGTCTACATGGAGTTTGGACTTGGGAGGCGGTGCGGTTGGAGTCCGCGAATATGACCAGGCGGTTTTGTTTGACCGTACGCAAGTCGTTATGGGCGAATGGTGCTATGGACTAAGTGTATTGCCTTTTTCCGGTGAGCTAGAGTTGCCTGAGGCAGGTGGTATACTTCGGTGGCGAAGGGCTTCCTATTCGGATGCGGACCATTCGGCGAATAAGGAGGAAGCGTGGTTCGACGCAGATCAATTGAGTCTGCCTTTGACTGTACGCTCGCGATTACCTGGAGATACCATGTATGTAATGGGATTAAACGGAAGAAAAAAGGTTAAAGATATTTTTATTGATGAAAAAATACCTCCTTCAATGCGTTCCGTTACTCCCATCGTCTGCGACCACGCTGGAGCTATTCTCTGGATTCCGGGCGTACGACGTTCTGTACATGCCGCAGTGCAAAAGCACACGTCTTCGGTTATATATATGTCATGGCAAAGACGAGAGAGTCCGGGGCATCGGTAATTGCGCAGGAACGGCTTTCATAGTATAAACTTAGGAGGTTTACACCGTTGCAAAATGATATTCAGGAAATATTGATCAGCGAAGAAGAAATTCAGAGTAAAATTAAGGAATTGGGTGCACAGCTCAGCGTGAAATATGAAGGTAAAAATCCATTGGTGATTTGCGTACTGAAAGGTGCGTTTATCTTTATGGCTGATTTGGTTAAAACCATTACAGTGCCGTTGGAGCTTGATTTCATGGCTGTATCAAGTTACGGAGCATCCACAAAATCCTCAGGTATCATCAAAATCATTAAGGATTTGGACGCATCTGTAGAAGGACGCGACGTTCTGATTGTCGAAGATATTATCGACAGCGGCCTGACGCTGACGCATTTGATTGAATTGCTTAAAAACCGTAATGCCAATTCGGTATGTGTCGTAACCTTGTTCGACAAGCCTGCACGCCGGACAGTTAATCTTGAAGCAGATTATACTGGATTTACGCTTCCAGATGCGTTTGTTGTCGGCTATGGTCTGGACTATGCCGAGCACTACCGGAACCTCCCATACATAGGGATTTTAAAGCCGGAAATCTACACCAGCTAATCTCAGCCTCCAGTCCTAGGACTAAATAAGGCCCTTTGTTGAGAAGGACTTACAGGCTATGGTAAAATAACTTAAGTGTCTCGAGAGGAGGTAGGGGATGAATCGGTTCATCCGGAATTCTGGTTTTTATTTGATTCTTTTTTTAGTTGTGGTGGGTATCGTTCAGTTTGTTAGCAACAGTAACGAAGCCTCCGATCTCCCTAGATATGACCAATTACGGCAAGAGGTTAAAGCTAATAACATCTCTAAAGTAACGGTCCAATTTGACGGTTACGCCTATCTTGTAACCGGTGCATATAAGAAGCAGCCGGCTAATGCTAAATCGACCAATTTTTCCGTATATGTTCCACCAACGGATCAAGCACTAAGTGAACTGGTGAATGCCAGCGAAACGAACGGGTTTGAATACGTGCAGAAGAAAATGGAAGGCGAAAGCATTTGGCTGACGTTTTTGACTTCTATCATTCCTTTGGTGATCATGTTCCTGTTGTTCTTCTTCCTGTTTAATCAGGCACAGGGCGGTGGCGGCAAAGTTATGAACTTCGGCAAGAGCAAAGCCCGTCTGTATAACGAAGAGAAGAAGAAGGTTACGTTCGAGGACGTGGCAGGGGCTGACGAAGAGAAGCAAGAGCTTGTCGAAGTCGTAGAATTCTTGAAGGACCCACGCAAGTTTGCAGCTGTGGGCGCTCGTATTCCAAAAGGTGTTCTGTTAGTGGGCCCTCCAGGTACGGGTAAAACACTCTTGGCGAGAGCTGTTGCAGGCGAGGCCGGAGTACCGTTTTTCAGCATCTCGGGTTCTGATTTTGTAGAAATGTTCGTCGGGGTCGGTGCTTCCCGTGTTCGTGATTTGTTCGAGAACGCGAAGAAGAACGCACCTTGTATCATTTTCATTGATGAGATTGATGCCGTTGGACGTCAACGTGGCGCCGGATTGGGTGGCGGACATGATGAACGTGAGCAGACGCTCAACCAATTGCTCGTAGAGATGGATGGATTCGGCGCAAACGAAGGTATCATCATCGTAGCGGCTACAAACCGTCCGGATATCTTAGACCCGGCGTTGCTTCGTCCAGGACGTTTTGACCGTCAAATTACGGTTGACCGTCCAGATGTTAAAGGCCGTGAAGCAGTATTGTATGTACATGCTCGCAACAAGCCATTAACGAAGGATGTTAAATTGGACGTAATTGCGAAACGTACAACAGGCTTTACAGGCGCTGATCTGGAAAATCTGTTGAACGAAGCTGCTTTGTTGGCGGCTCGTCGTAACCGCAGAGATATCTCGATGCGAGAAGTAGATGAAGCTATCGACCGTGTTATCGTAGGTACCGAAAAACGCAGCCGCGTAATCAGTGACCGCGAGAAACGAATTGTTGCTTATCATGAAGCAGGCCATACGATTATCGGCTTCTTCTTGGAAAATGCGGATATGGTTCATAAGGTAACGATTATTCCACGTGGACGTGCAGGCGGATATGTCATCATGCTTCCGAAGGAAGACCGCATGTTGACAACTAAGCAGGAATTGCTGGACAAAATCACTGGATTGTTGGGTGGACGCGTATCCGAGGAACTGTTCATTGGTGAGATCGGAACGGGAGCCTATAGCGACTTCCAGCAAGCGACAAGCATTGCACGCAGCATGATCGTAGAATATGGTATGAGTGAGAAGCTTGGTCCGATGCAGTTCGGTACTTCACAAGGCCAAGTATTCCTTGGACGCGATATCGGTCATGAGCAGAACTACAGTGATCAGATCGCTTATCAGATTGACCAGGAGATGAATCGCTTCATCACTGAGTCTTATGAGCGTGCTAGAGAACTCCTGACCAAGTATTCCAAAGAGGTTCATTTGATTGCTCAAACCTTGCTGGTAGAAGAAACTCTGGAACTTGAACAAATCAAACGTTTGATCGAGACAGGTTCTTTGGATGGTGGCACAACGGAGGGAGAAGGAACACCAGAAAACGGTGAGCCTGTGATCGACAACATTGGAGACGTCCGTGTACGTATTCAAGGTAAGGATGACGAGCCTAAGAATACAACGGATCAACCGAATGATATCCCTAATCTGAAAAAGCCAGAGGATGATAACAATTCGGGCAACTCCGGTGGTACTCCACCGACAACAACCTAATCATCCGATGGGATAGTTGAATAAGCGTATAGGAAGCTCCGGGGAACCAGGTATTATTGGTTTTCCGGAGTTTTTTAAATGGAAGATTATTGCTAACGTGATTTGACAGACATCGGAACGTTGTGTACATTTATTGTTAAATAAACGGCTGTCGTCTTCTTAGCGTATAAAAGCCAACAGTCGCTGCAATCGACTCTCTATCATTTTGAACATATACGTGAGCGCATACTGTAGAACTTATGGTGTGCGCTATTCTTCTGTGAAATCAGGTGAAGGCATGATGATTCCAAGATATCTAGTTGATTTTGATGTAGCGGACTTGACCCGATTGGAGGCCGACGTATTAATTATTGGCTCGGGCATTGCGGGCTTATATACGGCGATTAAGGCTGCAGAGAATCGGAAAGTGTTGCTGATTACCAAGAAGACTTTGATGGAAAGCAACACGCGTTATGCTCAAGGCGGCATTGCTGCTGTCACATCGGACGAGGATACACCAGCCTATTATATGGAAGATACTCTGATTGCTGGAGCAGGTCTGTGTGAATCTGAGGCGGTCAGTACGCTTGTCCATGAAGGTCCAGTTGGTATTCAAGAGTTAATACGTATGGGAACGGCTTTTGATCGTGTGGATGGTGAACTAGCGTTGACACGGGAAGGAGCGCATAGTCACCGGCGTATTTTGCATGCGAATGGAGATGCTACCGGTTATGAAATTGTGCGTGCCTTATCAGACCAGGTTGCTGCCCATCCCGGTATCGAAGTGTGGGAAGAATGCATAGTAATTGATCTGCTGACGGAGCATGGTGAGTGTATTGGAGCACTCGTCCAAAAGCCAGGTGGGGAAAGGTCGTATATCACTGCTAATGCAACGATTTTGTGCTCAGGAGGTAGCGGGCAATTATACCGTTATACGACCAACCCGGATATTGCAACCGGGGATGGTATCGCTATGGCATATCGTGCGGGGGCGATTGTACGGGATATGGAATTCATACAGTTTCATCCTACGGCGTTGTGCCATCCAGGCGCTCCAAGGTTTCTAATTTCCGAAGCTGTACGGGGAGAAGGAGCCGTATTACGCAATATTCACGGAGAACGCTTCATGGACAAGTATGATTCCCGGCAGGAGCTTGCACCCAGAGATATCGTAGCTCGTGCTATCATTCATGAGATGGAACGCACCCAAGCTGCGTTTGTATACCTGGATATTACACACGAGCCGCCTGAGCGGGTGAAGCAACGTTTTCCAACCATTTATCGGACATGTCTGTCATTTGGTTTGGATATGACGACAGACTGGATCCCCATTGCGCCTGCTGCCCATTATATGATGGGTGGTGTTCAGACCAATTTATACGGGGAAAGCTCCATTGCGCGTTTGTTCGCCTGCGGGGAGACCTCTTCTACAGGTGTTCACGGAGCTAATCGTCTGGCGAGCAATTCGTTATCTGAAGCTATTGTATTCGCCAGCAGGATTATTGAGCGACTGCATTCATTGCCACCGCTAGTCGGCCATACGTTGATATCTTATAGCGATAACCGTACAGAGTTCCCGGCTTCATCCGTCGCGGAGCAGCGGCATAGGCTGCAAGAAGCCATGGTTCGTTATGCTGGAGTTCGTCGGCACGGCGAAGGGCTACAAGCAGCATTAGATGAGTTGCAAGGGCTAATGCCTATTTTTGAGGCTGTGATTGCTAGCCGGGAAGAGATCGAATTTGCCAATTTGCTCACCTGTGCTTTATTAGTAACAGATGGTGCGCTGCTACGTGAGGAGAGCCGGGGAGCGCATTATCGCGAGGATTTTCCTGAGACAGATGATAGCGTCTGGCGAAAGCATGTTCAGCAGCGACGTGAGCAAGGGATAACGGAGGAGTACGTTCATGACATCTAACAGCGAGCTTTATGGAGAGTTTAGTGGATATCAGGAAGAACTGACGGCACAAATTCGCAGCTGGCTGCGAGAAGATACGGGCTCTGGCGATGTGACCACGCGCTGGACAATTGAGCAGGGCCACCAATCCAAGGCTGTCATTCATGCCAAGGAGAGCGGCGTGGTTGCGGGGTTACCCGTGGCTGCCCTTGTATTTCAGGTAGTGGACCCTTCCTTGTCGTTCACTCCGCTGGTAGTCGATGGACAGTGGATTGAAAAGGGGAGCGTTTTGGCAGAAGTAACGGGGAGTACCCATGCAATCCTGACCGGGGAGCGATTGGCGTTAAATCTGCTCCAACGGATGTCTGGTATTGCCACGCGGACTCGGGCTTTTATAGATCAATTGCATGGTCTGTCCACTCGCTTGGTGGATACACGTAAAACAACACCGGGACATCGACTGCTGGAGAAGTATGCTGTTCGTGTAGGCGGTGGCTCGAATCATCGTTTTGGCCTGTACGATGCTGTTATGATTAAGGATAATCATATTAAGGGCGCAGGTGGGATTGAACAAGCTGTGAGTCGAGCGCGCGCTAATATACCGCATACGATGACGATTGAAGTAGAGACGGAAAACATGAAACAAGTTCAGGAAGCCTTGGAAGCTGGGGCGGATATCATTATGCTGGATAACATGTCTGCCCCAGATATGAAGGAAGCCGTTCGGTTCATTCGGGAACGGGCACCACATGTCAAAACAGAAGCCTCGGGCAATGTATCGCTGGATACAGTGCGTGAGATGGCTGAGAGTGGCGTAGATGTGATTTCTGTAGGCAGGCTGACATACTCTTTTCATAACCTGGATATCAGCCTTGACCTTAACGCAAAGAAAGATAGGTGACACCCATTGATTCTTGTAGTGGATGTAGGTAATACCAATATTGTTCTGGGGATATACGAAGGGCGGGAGCTGTTGCACCATTACCGGATCAGTACCTCCAGGCAGGCAACCGCAGATGAATACGGCGTACTCATACATAATCTTTTTAGTATGGGTGGCGTACTAAAGGATGACATCCAGGGAGTGATTATTTCCTCTGTCGTTCCGCCATTGGTCCGTGTATTAGAAGAAATGTGCGATAAATACATAGGCAAAACGCCGTTAATCGTCGGGCCGGGAATCAAGACTGGTCTTAACCTGCGTTATGAGAATCCTCGTGAAGTAGGTGCGGATCGGATCGTGAACGCTGTTGCGGCTGTCGAACGGTTCGGCGGGCCGCTGGTTGTGGTGGACTTTGGAACAGCGACGACGTTTGATTGTATCGACGATAAGGGAAACTACTTGGGCGGTGTCATTGTGCCGGGGATCGGGATTTCGACGGAGGCACTGTATCAACGAGCTTCCAAGCTGCCCCGCATCGAGTTGGAGAAACCCAAAAAGGTTATTGGTCGTAATACGGTTCATGCCATGCAAGCTGGGATTATCTTCGGTTATGCTGGGCAAGTGGATGGCATTGTGAGGCGCATTAAGGAAGAAATGCAGGTGGAACCTACGGTTATTGCTACCGGAGGTCTTGCAGAGCTAATCGCATCAGAGACAGAGAGCATTCAGAAAGTGTTGCCGATGTTGACGCTCGAAGGATTACGCATCATTTACCAACGTAACGCTGAATAAAAAAAGTGGATATAAGCTGCCGCTGAGTCCAACCGATGATCTTATCGGTTTGGATTAGCGGCGTTTTTCGTCTATACTGAAATATGTTACGTTTTTGAACAATTCGCGTGATCTGTCGATGCAGGTTGTTTATATAATAGGAAATTATGCTTCAATGATGAGCCATACTAACGAAAATAAGCAGCATAGCTGTCCTGGAGAATAGGGGAGGATATCAATATGGAAAATAAGCAGGATCGACTTATTCGTGGCACAGCCATGGATGGAAGGGTTAGAGCTTTTGCTGTTCGGACAACTCAATTGGTAGAGGAATTGCGGAGAAGACATGATACTCATCCTACGGCAACCGCTGCTTTGGGGCGAACCCTCACAGCAGGTGCTATTATGGGCTCTATGCTAAAAGGCAAAGAGCGATTGACCATTCAAATTAAAGGTGATGGACCGATTGGGCAAATCGTCGTTGATGCCAATGCTGTAGGGGAAGTGCGAGGTTATGTTACTGAACCGCATGTGCATTTGCCGAGCAATAGTATGGGCAAACTGGATGTAGCGGGTGCCGTAGGTACAGAGGGTTTCATTCATATCATCAAGGATTTGGGGTTAAAAGAACCGTATCGCGGCAGTACTCCGATTATTTCCGGTGAACTGGGTGAGGACTTTACCTATTATTTTGCCAAATCGGAACAGACCCCGTCAGCGGTGGGCTTGGGTGTGCTGGTAGATACGGATAACTCGGTTATTGTGGCCGGTGGATTTATTATTCAGTTGCTTCCAGGCTTGAATGATGATGAGATTACTGCGATCGAAAATGCAGTCAGCTCCATTCCACCCGTTACTGCTTTGCTGGATCAAGGGTTGGAACTTGATGAAATGCTGCGCTGGATGCTGCCGGACGTTCGGATTCTCGATGAATTGGATATTCATTTTCAATGTGAGTGTTCACGTGAGCGCGTGGAAAAAACATTGATCAGTTTGGGAGAAAGCGAATTAGAACAGTTAATTGAGGAAGAAGGACAGGCTGAGGTCGTATGCCACTTTTGTAATGAGGCTTATCAATTTAATAAAGATGAATTGCAAAATCTGTTAGATCAAGCCAAAGCCTAACCGGATGGGCGGTGCAAGCGATGACTACACGGGAAAAAGGATTATGGACAGCTGTCATTATTCTGACCGTTAGCGTCGCCGCCTTGGGTGGTCTTATCATGCTTCGGGGGCTGTCAAAGCCGGGTGATGTAAGCAAGGATGACGGCGATCATACTGTGGCGGAGATGGGTCAGGAAGGCATATCGGAGGAACAGTGGGTAGCGGAACTGAAAAAGCGATATGGAACCAATACGCTGTTGCAAATGTTGAATCGTAAAGCCGTGCAGGCTGAAACCAAGCGTCTCGGTATCAAGATCACCCAAGAGGATCTACAGCAGGTGCTGGAGCAGGATAGTAAAGGGTATGACTCAGATCATGCCTATTTTGATGAAATGCAGCGACAGTTTGGCTTAGGCCCGGTTGATTTGCGGAATGAAGCGGAATACCGGATTGGTTTGGAGAAAATAGCTACTGAGGGTATTCAGGTTCAGGAAGCGGAGATTGACGAGTATTGGGAGCAGCATCCTGAGGAATTTGCCGTCGGTAAGCAGATCCAATTGGCAGCTCTTTATGTGGATAATGCGGAGGAAGCAGAAGCGTTGCTAGATCGGGTTAAGCAGGGGGAAAGCTTCGATGTGCTGATTCAAGAGCATGCAGGTAAGCCTTTCGACAAAGATACCAGTGGACAGCTGGGATGGGTGGATGAATATGATCCATTGCAACCGGAGGCGATCATGAAGGCGGCGAGAGAGCTAAGCTCTGGGGATGTTGCAGGTCCGATCTCTGTTAACGATGGCTATGCTGTCATTTATGTACAGGATGTAAGGTTGAAGAATTCTCCGGATAAGCAGCAGATCCGGCAGCAAATTCGCCGATCTCTTGCGCTTGCACAAGCCGCTCCTTTGGAAGAGGTCGAGAAGGGTCTGCGTGATAAATATGGAGCGCGTATTCTATCTGGAAAGAATGCATCCTAAGCTTCTCTGCAACGTAGTGAAAGAATATTGGTTTGAAGGAAGCACGATGCTGATAACGCGGGTTGACAGCATCGCGGCTTATTCACTCGTATTGACATTGGAATTGAAGATTGTTATGATTAGCGTATAAAACCAACTATTTTTATCGGAAATTAATGAACGGCACAAAATGAAAGTAATTGACTAAGAATCATCTACAATATGATTTCGCAATTTTTAATATATCATCTACAGTCAGGGAGGAATTATCATGGCTAAAGTTGTTAATAACATTACCGAACTTATCGGAGAAACACCCCTCGTTCGCCTCAACCGAATTGTACCGGAAGATAGCGCCGAAATCTATTTGAAACTGGAATATCAGAACCCAGGCTCCAGTGTAAAAGATCGTATTGCGATTAGCATGGTAGAAGAAGCTGAACGTGAAGGTCTGCTTAAGCCAGGCGGTACCATTATTGAAGCAACAAGCGGTAATACAGGAATCGGCTTGGCTATGGTAGCTGCTGCGAAGGGCTATAAGGCAGTCATTGTTATGCCAGAAACGATGAGCATAGAGCGTCGTAATTTGTTGCGTGCTTATGGAGCCGAGCTTGTGTTAACACCAGGATCAGAAGGCATGAATGGGTCCGTTAAGAAAATGGAAGAATTGCTGAGTGAAAATCCGGATTATTTTGCTGCTGAGCAGTTCAAGAACAAAGCTAATATCAAAATTCACCGTGAAACGACCGGTCCTGAGATTGTGGAAGCCATTCGTTCCATTGGCGGAACTCTGGATGCTTTTATAGCGGGAATAGGCACTGGCGGAACCATTTCTGGTGCTGGAGAAGTGCTTAAGAAAGAATTCCCTGATATCAAAGTGGTGGCTGTAGAGCCCGCCTCTTCCCCGCTGTTAGCAGGCGGTAAGCCAGGACCCCACAAGATCCAAGGGCTAGGTGCCAACTTTATTCCTGAAATTTTAAACCGTGATATCTATGATGAAATTATTCATGTAGAAAACGATGAAGCTTTCGAGGTAGCACGTAGAGTGGCCAAGGAAGAGGGCATTTTGTCCGGTATTTCATCTGGCGCGGCTGTTCATGCGGCTTTGAAACTTGCTAAGCAATTGGGCAAGGGAAAACGGATCGTTGTCATTGTTCCAAGTAATGGAGAACGTTACCTGAGTACGCCACTATACAATTTCGAGCTGTAATTATGTCGTAATTGTGTATACTATACGTAAGGATTCCCTCATTTCCCTGTTGCAGGGGGGTGGGGGTTTCTTTTTAAGGAGAGAATGTAGACTTTTTGAAAAGTAGGGAAGGGGAAGCACACACGGATGAAATCGACAGCTAGAGTGACGGAGGCGCAGTGGCAGGTTTGGCAGGAGGAAGGCTGGAGCATACTTCCCTATATCGCTGAGTACCCATTACCCGTGGGAGGGCTACCGTCATCGTGGCGGAAGGCTTGGGAGGATTCGTCGCCATATGCCTTTTTGCTGGAGAGCGCTAAAGGTGGGCGGTACACCTATCTGGCCTTAAATCCGGTTGCTATATTGGAAGGCAAGGGAGAACATGCAGTTTGGACTGATTTGCAAAGTGGGAAGCATGGAGATCTACATGGTCAACCTTTGAAAGTCATGAACAACTGGATCGCTCCTTACCGTTCACCGCGTGTACCTGGCATGCCTTTTTTCTCTGGAGGATTTGCGGGTTATCTTGGCTACGATGTAGCTCGCTCGTTGGAGCGTTTGCCATCTCAAGCTGCAGACGATACGAGCATACCTGATTATGTATGGATGAGGGTGAATGAGCTATGGATTTATGATCACGAAAAATCCTGCATATATTGTGCTGTTCATATGCCTGCTCCTGCGCATTCCGATAAAGTCAGCCGTGATACCGATTTGACCAATCCCGTTAAACGGGATGAGCCAAATCCCATACTTTGCGAGCATTATGCGGAAGCTGCCCAACGTGCAGAACGTATGCTGATTCAGTGGAATAACATCATAAATGCAGGAGAGATTGATCCTGCGTACCCTCGTCGTTGTGCTAGGCTTGCCGAAGAGGGGTTAGAGGCTGCTCATCAAGAATCTGAAGGCTGGACAGCGGCATTCAACCAACAAGATTTTGAACATGCCGTAAGACGTGTGCAGGAATACATTGCCCAAGGGGATGTATTCCAGGTTAACTTGTCGATTCGTCAGCAACGTGCGCTTACAGCCCTCCCTGAAAATATATATGAATGGCTTCGTCTGCTGAATCCTTCCCCTTATATGGGTATGCTGCGTATGCCAGATTTACGGATCGTCAGTGGCTCGCCAGAATTGTTGGTGAAGCTGGAGGATGGACGTGTGAGCGCCCGACCTATTGCAGGTACGAGAAGAAGGGGGCTAACACCGGATGAAGATGCCGCTATGGCAGCAGAGCTTCTATCAAGCGAAAAAGAACGCGCCGAGCATATTATGCTCGTCGATCTGGAGCGTAACGATATCGGACGGATTGCTGAATACGGATCGGTGCATGTGCCTGAACTGCTGACTGTCGAATACTATTCGCACGTTATGCATCTGGTATCTCAGGTTGAGGGGAAATTAGCCCAGGGTCGTACAGCTATAGATGTAATTGCTGCTACCTTTCCAGGCGGAACCATTACCGGGGCACCCAAGGTGCGCACCATGGAAATCATTGAAGAATTAGAGCCCGTTCGTCGGGGTCCTTATACAGGGTCTCTTGGATGGATTGACTATAACGGCAATATGGAATTAAATATTATAATAAGAACACTAGCTGTTAAAGGCAGCACTGCCTATTTACAGACAGGTGCGGGGATCGTCATTGATTCAGACCCGTACAGGGAATATCGGGAATGTCGGAACAAGGCCAGAGCTGTCATGAAGGCGGTACAATGTGGTGAAGAAGAAGCTGCTTTGAGCAGAAGCGGTATCACAGGAGGGTGAGTCGTATGATTTTGGTGATTGATAATTATGATTCGTTTACGTACAATCTTGTTCAATATTTGGGTGAACTTGGCGAAGAAGTAACCGTAAAACGGAACGATGAGATTGATGTGAAAGGCATAGAAGAGCTGGCACCAGAGCATATTTTGATCTCGCCGGGTCCATGCACGCCGAATGAGGCGGGGATATCACTGGATGTGATCAGCCATTTTAAAGGTCGCATTCCGATTTTTGGCGTTTGCCTCGGCCACCAGGCCATCGGACAGGCTTTTGGCGGTAAGGTTATCCGGGCTGAACGACTCATGCACGGTAAAACATCACCGATTCTTCATCACAATACATCGGTATTTGAAGGCTTGCCTTCTCCGTTCACAGCAACCCGGTATCACTCATTGCTGGTGGAGCGCGAGAGTCTGCCTGAGTGTCTAGAGATTACCGCAGAAACCGCGGAAGGTGAAATTATGGGTTTGCGGCATAAAGAATTTGCCGTAGAAGGAGTTCAGTTCCATCCAGAATCCATTATTACGGATTACGGGCATCAACTATTACGCAATTTCCTAAAACGCAAGGTAGGCGTCTGATTCATGAAATATATCGGAGTCAACGGCGTCCTCACGGAAGCCGCAAAAGCCGTGATTCACGTAAGTGATCACGGCTTTTTATACGGAATGGGCTTGTTTGAAACATTCCGCACCTACAAGGGTGTCCCATTCTTGCTGGATCGGCATCTGCATCGACTGCAGGAAGGTTGCCGAATGCTCGGCATTCCTTTTCAACCGGATGAGGAGCAGCTTACGAGACACATCCAACATCTGATGGTGGCGAATGGACTGGATGAAGCCTATATCCGCTACACCGTATCAGCAGGCGAAGAGGTGCTAGGATTGCCGACGGGGGACTATACGCGCCCCAACCATATTTTGTTTGCGAAACCGTTACCCTCTACTAATACACAAACCGGGCAATCCATTTCCCCATCGGCGCTTCAGTTGTTGCGAACCCCCAGAAACACTCCAGAGGGTGAGGTTCGTTTAAAGTCGCTCCATTATATGAATAATATTCTTGCGAAGCGGGAACTTCAGCAGTATGCCGAGGCTGTCCGTTATAAGGCTGAAGGAATGATGCTTACGGCCAATGGTTTTCTGGCGGAGGGAATGGTCAGCAATCTGTTTTTTGTGCGGAATAATACGCTGTATACCCCTGACTTGTCTACAGGAATTCTGCCAGGCATTACGCGTGAATTCATTTTAGAGCTGGCGCATCTGCGAGACATTCCTTGTGAGCAAGGTTTGTACAGCTGGGACGAGCTGAAACAGGCTGATGAAATTTTTATGACCAACTCTATACAAGAAATACGGCCCGTGGATTTGTTGTTGGAGCCGGGTGGAGCAACGAACCATGTATCGGTTCCCTTGACGCAACCCAGGTCCATAACAGCTTTGCTGTTGCACGATTATAGACAGAAAGCAGGGATCAAGTGAACATACCGACCCTTTATCAACGTAGTTACCGAATGGGGGATGCCGAGCTTACGCTAGGACATTCCACACAGATCATGGGTATACTGAATGTGACCCCGGATTCATTTTCCGATGGAGGATTACATTATAACCCAGAGATTGCTGTTTTACACGCATTGAAGCTGGTGGAAGATGGAGCCGATATCATTGACATTGGTGGGGAGTCTACCCGTCCGGGTCATGACCCAGTAGGTGTGGAAGAGGAGCTGGCTCGGGTCATTCCGGTCATCCAGGCCATTCATCGTATCGCACCGCACATTCCGTTATCTGTAGATACTTACAAAGCCGAAGTAGCCAGGCAGGCGCTTGAAGCTGGTGCACATATCATTAATGATGTGTGGGGGTTTAAGGCAGACCCCGATATGGCACGTGTAGCTTCGGAATTCGATTGCCCGGTCATTTTGATGCATAATCGTCATGATCGTAATTATAGTGATTTGGTTTCTGATATGCTGTCTGATTTAAAAGAGAGTATCCGATTAGCGCTGGATGCGGGGGTACGTGAGGAACAAATCATTTTAGACCCAGGCATCGGTTTTGCCAAGGATTATGATGAAAATATCCATGCTATGACTTCTCTCGATACATTGAGTCAGCTAGGCTTCCCACTGTTATTGGCTACGTCACGCAAAAGATTTATTCGTACAGCACTCGATTTGCCTGTGAATGATGTGGTGGAGGGTACGGCGGCTACTGTTGCTTTTGGCATTGCTCAAGGGTGCCAGATTGTGCGTGTACATGATGTGGCACAAATCAAGCGCACCGTACGTATGTGTGATGCGATGGTGTACGGGTCTAAAAATGCACTAAGTTATGACGGATAAAGCCTGCTCCACGAATGATTTGATCCTACGAGCGCTGTTGCAACGGGATTCTTTGAATTGGTAAAACATGTAACTGTAAGAATCCCGTTGCAAAGGCGAGCGCTTCGCTACCACCAGTAAAGTCACTTGATTAGAAAAATCTAATAAAAACAGGGGGTCTACCCACGATGGATAAAATGGTTTTGCATCGTATGGAGTATTACGGATATCATGGCGTTTTTCCAGAGGAGCGCAAGCTGGGACAGCGTTTCTATATTGATTTGGAACTGGAGCTTGATCTGCGTGAAGCGGGTGAGCAGGATGCTTTGGACAAAACGGTTAATTACGCCGAGGTACATTACACCGTTAAAGATATTGTAGAAAAGGAATCTTACCAATTGATTGAAGCTTTGGGCGAACGTATTGCATCTTCCCTACTGGACACTTATACTAGTGTCAATGCACTGACTGTCAAAGTCACGAAGCCGCATCCGCCGTTTGATATTCATTTTCAAGGCGTTACGGTTGAGCTTTATCGCGCAAGAAAGTAGGAACGATACATGAATTCACATTCGACCTCTGAGGGATCAGAGGCTTATATTGCTTTAGGGGCTAATTTGGGGGAGCGCGAGCATACCCTGTATGAAGCCATTACGGCGCTGGACGAACATCCGGGTATACGGGTGCTGCGGTGCTCCAGCCTGTACGAAACAGAACCTGTTGGGTATCTGGATCAACCTTCTTTTTTGAACATGACGGTAGCCGTATCTACAACACTTGCTCCAGAGGAGCTTCTGGTATATATGCTGGAGGTGGAGAGTCGTCTGGGGAGAGTAAGACATATTCCTAATGGTCCACGAACCATTGATCTGGACTTGTTATGGATGGGAGCGGCGCAACTGGCTACACCGGATTTGGAGCTTCCTCACCCTCGTATGTTGGAGCGTGCTTTTGTGCTGGTTCCTTTGGCTGACATCGTTCCGAACCAAGATCCGTCCGGTCTGTACAGTATCGTGCATACTGCATTGAATTCTGTGGATGGAAAGGACGGCATACAGCTTTGGAAAACTTGCAGCTGGCGCAACGACTCCGCGCCTTTCGGAAGCTAAAAGGGTTCACCCAGCAGGAGTTGGCAAACCGAACCGGCATATCTTTGACTGTATTAGGTGCTGTGGAGCGAGGTAATCGTGCAGTAGACCCAGACATGCTGAACATCATCGCCCAAACGCTAGAGATTGAAGTCCGGGAATTGACGGATTGACGATAAGTATACGATATAAAAGAAGGAATAAAGGGGTGAACAGATATGTTGAAAATCGGCGATATTGAAATGAAAAACCAAGTCGTCTTGGCACCCATGGCAGGCGTGTGCAATCCTGCCTTTCGCTTGATCGCCAAGGAATTCGGTACAGGCTTGGTATGTGCAGAGATGGTTAGTGATAAGGCCATCATTCACGGCAACAAGCGTACACGTGAGATGCTGTTTGTAGATGAGCGCGAGAAGCCGCTTAGCTTGCAAATTTTTGGAGGCGACCGCAAATCTTTGGTGGAAGCTGCGAAAGTCGTAGACCAGGAGACGAATGCAGATATTATTGACATCAATATGGGCTGCCCGGTTCCCAAAGTGACCAAATGTGATGCAGGCGCTCGTTGGCTGCTTGATCCAAACAAGATTTATGAGATGGTATCGGCGGTAGTGGAATCGGTAAGCAAGCCGGTTACCGTCAAAATGCGTATTGGTTGGGATAGCGAGCATATTTATGCCGTAGAGAACGCTCGCGCTGTTGAACGTGCCGGAGGTCAGGCCGTTAGCGTGCATGGCCGTACACGGGAGCAACTGTATACGGGACATGCAAATTGGGATATTATAAAAGAAGTTAAAGAAGCAGTTTCCATTCCTGTAATTGGAAACGGTGATGTGGCATCACCGGAAGATGCCCGCCGTATGCTCGATTTGACCCATTGTGATGGCGTTATGATCGGACGTGGTGCTCTGGGGAATCCGTGGATGCTCTACCGTACGATTGAGTACCTGCAAACGGGCGAGCTGTTGCCCGATCCTTCACCGGAAGAAAAAATTCGTATTGCCATTCTGCATATGGATCGTCTGGTTGCATTGAAGGGTGAAGCAGTAGCTGTCCGTGAAATGCGTAAGCATCTGGCTTGGTACCTCAAAGGGTTTAAAGGTTCGGCACGTATTAAGGATGTCATTATGGAAGAAACAAAGCGCGACGATATGGTACGCATTTTGGATCAATTTGTATCTCAATTGCACATGGTAGATAACGATGAGCCTTCTACAAGCGCTGCTTCTCCTGCTGCTGTTGCGCAATAAGGAAGCTGTTCCGGCCTGTGCACGCAATTGACTTTTCCAATTGCTTGCCCTATAATCGTTCAGTATAAAATCTTGATGTATGCTACAAATTGTGTGCAGCTCTCAAGACAACAGCAGGAAATGTTCTCATTCCCTCAGAGTGGCATATTATGTTTTGAAAGCGTGCATTCCGATGCACTTTTAAACTTTTCCCATGACAGGAGAATCGGTTAAGATGAGCGATAAAGAAGTCATTCTGACACAGGAAGGTCTTAGAAAGCTCGAAGATGAGCTTGAGAACTTAAAGTCTGTCAAACGCCGCGAAGTGGCTGAACGGATTAAGGTAGCCATCGGATACGGAGATATTAGTGAAAACTCCGAATATGAGGATGCGAAGAATGAGCAGGCCTTTATTGAAGGCCGTGTAATTACGTTGGAAAAGATGCTACGCAATGCCCGCATTATCAATAGTGATGAAATTGACACCGATGTTGTGGGAGTAGGCGCAACTGTGACCGTTGAAGATTTGGAATTCGGAGATATTACAGAGTATGCTATCGTAGGTTCAGCCGAATCTGACCCGCTACAAAACAAGATTTCGAATGAAAGTCCGGTTGGCAAGGCAATTCTCGGTAAGAAAAAGGGAACTGTTGTGGATGTCACCGTTCCAGCAGGCGTTATTCAATATAAAATCGTGGATATCAAGAAATAAGACACGGACTTTGGAATTTAATGTAAAAGCTTCCTTGTGGAAGCTTTTTTTCTCTACACCCGGACGGACCCCGGCCCGTCTATTCATATTGAAGGAGCTGATTTAGCACCATGTCGGATGAAACTACTAACCAGGAATCACAAGAAAATCGCGAGGAATTAAGTGAACTATTGCAAATTCGCCGTGCCAAATTGGACGAGCTTCGCTCATTGGGAATTGATCCTTTTGGACGCAAATACATACGCACGGCTGAAGCGGGCGTACTACTGAGCAAGTATGACAGTTTGACTAAGGAAGAACTGGAAGAAAAGAATATTGAAGTTAGCATAGCAGGCCGTATTATGGCTAAACGTGTGATGGGGAAAGCCAGCTTTGCTCATATACAGGATCTTAGCGGACGTATTCAAATTTATGTTCGTCAAGACACGGTACCTGAATCCAAATATAAAGCATTTGGTATTTTGGATCTGGGCGATATTGTTGGTGTTAAGGGTGTGCTCTTTAAGACCAAAACAGGCGAAACGACAATCAAAGTGCTGGATATTGAGGTCTTGTCCAAATCCTTGTATCCATTACCAGAGAAATATCATGGCCTGAAGGATGTTGAATTGCGTTACCGTCAGCGGTATGTTGATTTGGTTATGAACCCTGAAGTACAAAAAACGTTCATTACACGGTCCCGTATTATTCAATCCATGCGTCGTTATCTCGATTCGCTCGGCTATTTGGAAGTTGAAACTCCAACATTGCATTCTATTGCTGGCGGGGCGGCAGCGAAGCCATTTGTTACGCACCATAATGCATTAGACATGCAGCTTTATATGCGTATTGCTATTGAACTCCATTTGAAACGACTAATTGTCGGCGGAATGGAGAAAGTATATGAGATCGGTCGTGTGTACCGTAATGAAGGTATTTCGACCCGCCATAACCCTGAGTTTACGATGATTGAGCTGTATGAAGCGTATGCTGATTATAAAGATATCATGCAATTGACGGAAAACATGGTTGCACATATTGCGCAGGAAGTACTGGGCACACAGCACATTCAATATCAAGGCCAAGAAGTGGATCTGACGCCGCAATGGCGCAGAGTCTCCATGGTTGATGCTGTTAAAGAAGTAACAGGCGTAGACTTTAGCGTGCAGATGAGTAATGAAGAAGCTCATCGCCTTGCGAAAGAGCATAAAGTTTCGGTTGAACCGCATATGACATTTGGCCATATCCTGAATGCATTCTTTGAGCAGTTCGTAGAGGAAACGCTTATTCAACCGACCTTTATTACTGGACATCCGGTTGAAATCTCACCGTTGGCCAAGAAAAACGAACAAGATCCGCGGTTTACGGATCGCTTCGAGCTGTTCGTGGTTGCTCGTGAGCATGCGAATGCGTTCACTGAGCTGAATGATCCAATCGACCAGCGCCAACGTTTTGAAGCACAATTGCTGGAACGTGAGCACGGTAACGACGAGGCGCATGAAATGGATGATGACTTTATCCGCGCCTTGGAATACGGAATGCCACCAACAGGTGGACTGGGCATCGGCATCGATCGTTTGGTTATGTTGCTGACAGATGCGCCTTCCATTCGCGATGTGCTGCTTTTCCCGCATATGCGTAACCAACAGTAGAATAACATAACATTATGAATATAGAGGATCAGCCGGGCTTCCCGTGTCTTGTTCCTCTTTTTCATAAGAACGGATGGAGAGAATACTCTAATGAAACGCAGCGTCAAGCTTAGTCGGTTCGCATCGCCTCCTTTTATATTGGTCATCGGATATTTATTGATTATTGCATTGGGTACTTTGCTACTGATGCTTCCTGTTGCCAATCATAGTGGTCATGCTCCGCATTGGATTGATTCGCTTTTTACGTCCGTCTCAGCCGCTTGTGTCACAGGACTGGTTGTTGTTGACGTCGATTCAACGTATACGATGTTTGGCGAAACCGTCATTTTGGTGCTGATGCAGCTAGGCGGTCTGGGGTTTATGACCTTAGCGACCTTGTTTGCGCTGTTGTTGGGGCGGCGATTATCGTTAAAGGATCGATTGCTGCTTAAGGAGGCTATTAATGCCGATAGCATGGAAGGGATCGTGCGTATTATTCGCAAGGTGCTGATCTTTTCTTTTACCATTGAGACGATAGCTGCTGTCGTCTTGGCTTTGCGGTGGATGCGAGAGATGCCTGTCGGACAAGCGATCTATTATGGAATATTCCATTCCGTATCCCTCTTTAATAACGGGGGATTCGATCTGTTTGGGACTAGCTTCCAACAGTACGCTGGAGATTTTGTTTTCAATATGATTGCATCTGTGCTCGTTATATCTGGAGGCTTGGGTTTCCTTGTACTTAGTGATTTGTTCGATTTTCGCCGTACCCGAAGACTGTCTCTACACTCCAAAATGGTGCTTAGCGTGTCGGGAGTGCTCATTGTGATTGGTGCGCTGGTTATATTTATTTTTGAGTTTACCAATGCACGAACCTTGGGCGCGTTGAACTGGGAAGGCAAAGTATATGGAGCTGTCTTTCAATCGGTCTCCACGAGATCATCAGGTACGAGCACAGTCGATATCAGCGGGTTAAGGCAGGCAAGTCAGTTTTTTATTATGTTGCTGATGATTATCGGTGCTTCTCCGGGCTCCACGGGAGGAGGAATTAAAACGACTACGTTCCTGCTTATGGTAGGTGCGCTAATCGCCGTCATGCGAGGACAGAAGGAAATTGTGTTTTTCCGCCACAGGGTCCCTAACGATATCATGATGCGGGCGCTGACCATTATTGTACTGGCCCTATTTATATTCTCGATTGTGGTTGTACTGCTCCTAATGACAGAGGATGCCCCATTTCTCTCCCTTGCATTTGAGGCTGCTTCCGCAATCGGAACGGTAGGCTTGTCCGTAGGAGTAACGCCAGGATTGTCTGATGCAGGCAAGCTGATTATTTGTGTGACCATGTTTATTGGTCGGATTGGTCCTCTTACGATTGCCTATGCCATTCGTCCACGCTCGACCAAGACATTGTACCGTCGTCCCGAAGGACATATTGTAATTGGATAGTGTATCTGTAGAAAAGATGTACCCGTGCTGATTAGCATAGGTACATCTTTTTTTATTTCAGATCATCATAATTCTTTATGGGTAGCATATCATGTAAAATGCCCATTTTGAGAACAAAACGAAATGTTCTGAACAGATACAGTTTTTCGCAGAAAAAAACGGCTATTTGTTTCCTTTTATGTAATTATAGACAAAATACTAGGAATATTATGTATAATATTGTATGATAGTGGGCATGAAAGGGGGATAGTTTTGGTAAATACCAATTTCTAATTTGAAAGGAATCATCTATTATGTATTTATTTATTATTAGTGCTGAAGTTTTATTTTGGGTTTTTGTTGTTGCAGGCTTGATCGCAAGGTATATGTTTGGCTTGAAGAAGTTAGGCGGTCTTCTTTTACTATTTACCCCCATTATTGATATCCTGTTACTGATTGCGGTGTTCATCACGGTGAAAAGTGGCATGGAGATTACGACTGCTACTGGCTTGGCGGCCTGTTATTTTGGTATTACAGTAGCATTTGGTCATAGGTTAATTAAGTGGGCGGATGTACGGTTCTCCCATTGGTTTGGTAAGGGACCCAAGCCTGAACGCAAGTATGGTGCTGCTCATGCAAAAGAGGAACGGATAGGATGGTTGCTTCACCTTTTGGGTTGGGCTATAGGTAATGCTTTGTTGCTCGCCATCATTGTGTATGTTGATGATCCTCAGCGTACGATGTCTTTGGAGGGCATTATGCAAACATGGGCAATCGTTCTGGCAATCGACTTTGTTGTCTCCTTTAGCTATACTGTAGCTCCCAAAAAACAAAAGCGTAGTCTATAAAGGTTAAGGCTTACACTTAGATGATATCTGGCTGGTCACTCAGGATGTTCAAATCGGAAGAGTCATTGTTGGTGAAAATGAAGTGGTTACTTCCGGTAGGTGGGTGATTCTGTCATCGGAATGTAAATATTTACAAAAATATGCGGATTTTATGTTTAACTCGCTTTGACAGTCACCTTGTTTTTGCCTCGCTACCTTTTTTCACATACATGTATTCCTTTCGATTTGAACACAGACCAACAGAAGCAACACAACTATTTCTTGTGAGATGACAGACAGCATACACGATGTGTTTTCCAGACCTTAGTAAGAAGGATCGTTGTAAACGAATTTATGGGTCTAGTATGGAAACGCTTGGAATTAGAAAAAATTGGTCTCGAGATTACAGCTGAACTCAACTGCGGAGTAGTGTTCTACCCATTCACACAAATTTTAAAATAAATTTTGTGATTTGCCTAAAACGTCGCCTATCCAAGTTTGGCAATTAACGCGATAATATTCCAGGAAAGATTACATATGTCTATAAATGTAGACATACGCAATTAAGTTGTTATTTTGTTTAAAAATGTAAAAAAAAAGAAAGGTGGTTTCTGTGGCAGTACTACTGAGCGGTAAGAACATTTTGATTATGGGCGTGGCTAATAACAGGAGTATTGCCTGGGGGACAGCTCAATCTTTAGCTGCTGAAGGAGCACAGCTCATTTTTACTTATGAAAATGAGAGGGTTGCAGAGCGGGTACTAAAGCTTGTTGAAACCATTCCGGGAGCACTGGTCTGTCCTTGTAATGTACAAAGCAATGAAGAGCTTGATGCATTGGCGGATTTTCTAAAAGAAAAAGTAGGCGTATTGCATGGTTATTTTCACAGTGTCGCCTATGCTAAGGCTGAGGACTTGGATGGCTTGTTCGTTGACACTTCTCGCGAGGGGTTCGCTGTTGCCCAAGAAATCAGTGCCTATTCTCTGGCTGCTGTATCCCGTCGAGTATACCCGCTGATGACAGAGGGTGGAAGTATCGTCACCATGACGTATATTGGCGCAGAACGAGCGATCAAAAATTACAACGTTATGGGTGTGGCGAAGGCTTCACTGGAAGCCAGCATGCGCTATCTGTCGAATGATCTGGGCACATATGGCATTCGTGTAAATGCGATTTCCGCTGGTCCGATACGGACCTTGGCTGCCTATGGCATTAAAGATTTTAACACAATGCTCAAACATATTGAAGAAACTACGCCCCTACGCAAGACGGTTGATACGTCGGAAGTCGGAGATACGGCGTTATTCCTATTTTCCCATTTATCGAGAGGCATTACGGGTGAAGTTATCCATGTAGATGCTGGATACCATATTACGGGGATGTAAGGAGGGAACGTTGTGCTTATTACGCATACGGATTGCCGTATTATCTCACCTGAAGGAGTTATGACTAGGGAGCGTCTGGAGCGAGACGTTACGATCTTCTCCCGGATGTTGACGCTCAGAGGAATTCCCGAAGACGGTAGAGTGATTCTGAAAGCGGCCAATTCCTATTGGTTTGTTGTGTCTCTGTTCTCCCTGTGCAATATTGCTGTTTCGGTGACTGTGGTGGACGAGCAGACTGTGCTCGATGAGGTGGCCCAAATCTATGATGAAGCGGGTGCCTGTTGCATCCTTACGGATTCCGATTTAGAACTTCCTCATGCTCTCGTTATTCTGATTCAAGATCTGATTCAAGAAGAAGCAGTACACCCGGATTGGGTGGGAGAGCCAAAGCTTGAAGCCCTCGACTTTAGCAAGTGGTGCGAGAGGTCAGATGCGCTCATTCTGTATTCTTCAGGTACGACAGGCAAACCCAAGGGAATCGTGAAAGCTGGTTCAGCTTTTATGGAGAATATCAGGCATTCCATACACGCCATGAACTACCTACCGTCTGACCATATGCTCCCCGTTGTGCCTTTTTCTCATTTTTATGGAATCTCACTTATCTTCTCCTGGTGGTTAACTTCATGTTCTCTCATCATCTGCAATCCAAAAAACCTCTGGAGCGTCATTGCAAGTATTACGAAAGACCGGGCGACGGTCGTAGACGCTAACCCCTCTGCTTTTTACACCTTGTTGCGTATGCTAAACCGAAAACCCGAACAACTGGAAATGGTCAAGGAAGCTCCGGTGCGCATGTGGTGCGTAGGCGGTTCCCCACTTACCCAGGACCTTGAAGAGAAATTTAACAACATATTTGGACAGCCCCTGCTGAATGGTTATGGCCTTTCTGAACTGGGCAACGTTACGCTGGGGACGCTAGAGTGTCCGAAGGGTTGTGGCCTACCATTACCTGGTGTGGATCTGAAAATACTAGATTCTACAGGCAACCAGCAGGCGGACGGTATCGTAGGCGAAGTGTGGATACGCAGTGCTGGATGCATGGAAGGTTATCTAAATCGTCCAGACCTGACGCAATCCGTTCTACAGGACGGCTGGTTCAAGACGGGGGACCTGGGCTATCTGGATGACGGAATGCTGTATGTCATTGGTCGCAGCGGTAAGACGGTCAACCGGATGGGCTACATGGTATCTCCGGTCTATATTGAGGACCGAATTGGTTCGCTAGGCTACCGATCCTGCGTGATTACCTTGGAGGATGAGGCTAAAGGGACATTGCTTGTCGCATTCATCGAAAGTGATTCCTCACAGGTCGTGCCTGTGCTCCGCAAAGAGATGAGTCAGGTACTCCCTTCATACATGTTTCCCGATCTTTTGCTTCCGCTCGATCATTTTCCTTTAAATCGCAATGGAAAAGTAGATCGTCTGGAGATGGAGCGTGTTGCTCTAGAGAAAGCTGCTTCTCGCAAAGCATAACAAGATATATACCAAAACTGCATACAGGAAAGGGAGAATGTGCCATGAGTATAAATCCAGAACTGGCAGAAAACACACTGTTTCTGAAAAGGCATGAATCTATTCTGAAATGCCTCAATTATTTGATTGAAAATCGGCAGGAAGTGATGGATATTCTCACGCAATTTTCATCCTATCGGGCCGCCAATGCAGAAATTGACTCCACGATCCTCACACTTCAAGGTGCTCTGCAAGAAGTTCAGACCTATCAGCCAAGCTGGCAACGATCTATGGCTGTATTTATGCCTTCCAACGTCATTTTGTACTCCTATGCATTATACCTCTTGATTCCGTCCCTGTACGTTGAAAATATAGACTTTCGCCCTTCTTCTCACGTAAACGAGTACGTCAACATGCTGCATGAAAAGCTTCAGGCTGTACACGGATTACCCATCTATATTCGTAAGGTCAGTCAAAGGGTTTTTATGGAAAATTCGGTTATGCCAGCTGATATTGTGGTGTTCACCGGGAGCTATGTCAATGCGGAGAAGATCAAAAAACAAATCCGAAAAGACCAACTCTACATCTTCTATGGACAAGGGATCAATCCTTTCGTCATCGGACCCGATGCCGATCTGGAACTGGCGGTTACCGATGTAATCCGAATGAGACTGTTCAACTCAGGACAGGACTGCCTGGGACCCGACATCATTCTGGTACATCAAGAGGTGAGTGAGCATTTCAAAGATCTGCTGATTCAACGGCTTGACCAACTTGTGTTTGGAGCCAACGATGATCCGAACGCAAACTATTCCCCTATTTTCTATAAAGATGCGCTGAACTCGGTTTCTGAATATTTTAATACGAACGATAAGTTTATTATCTACGGCGGTGGCATTGATTTCCGTACGAAAAAGATGGAGCCGACGGTTGTATATAGTGAATTGGATCAGAATCTGGAGATTATTGAGTATTTTTCGCCAGTCTTCAATGTAGTTAGCTACCAAGACGACGAGCAATTGATCAAGCGTATCTCCTCCAGTTATTTCAGTGAACGTGCAATGGGTTGCAGCTTATACGGATCGGAGCACCTGACTGACGTTCTGCGAAAGAAGCACACGCTGACCATTAATCAGACGCTTGAGGATGTGGATCAAGGTAATAAGCCTTTTGGTGGCTACGGCACGATGTCGAACTATATTTTTTACGATTTCAAGCTCATTTCGAAGCCGATCTTGATTTCAGAAATTGTCGCCGAATATTTGTCGGAAAAGAGGAGTTTGGTATGACTGCGAGCTTCTTTCCCTGGGATGCCATCATTGGCTACTTAAAATCGGCTGGGGTTCAGCATCTCTTTGGATTACCAAGTGATGATCTCAAAATCGTATCGTCACTCCCCTCATCCGGTATGGATTTTATCCTGTGCAAAGATCAACGTAATGCTGTGTTCATGGCAGCAGGTTATGCGCTCACCACCAACCAGATGTCCGTGTGTGTTGTGGGGAAAGGCCCTGCGCTCAGTAATACACTCACAGGGCTGCTGGAAGCCAAAAACCTGGGCGCTCCGCTCCTGCTTCTGGCGCTTGGTACTGGCGGAGACAAGCTGGGTACCCGATCCTTTCAGGAAGCGGATCAAATCTCACTCGTGAAGCCGCTCGTAAAATGGGCTTATCGTGTCGAGCATGTGGATCGGCTTGTATGGGCGATGGAGCGGGCTGCCTTTTTGGCTATCAATGGAGCACCAGGTCCTGTCTATATCGAACTCCCTGAAAACCTAATGGACCAGCCTGTGCCAACAGGGCTTCAGTTTACCCCACCAGAAAAGGTGTCGTGCTCTCCGTCTCATCGGGAGTTGGATGCATCGTGGGGAATTATTGAGAACGCCCGCAGGCCACTCATTCTAGTCGGAGGCGGAATGAAGTCAGGTACAGGCGATGTGATTGAACGGTTTGCTAACCAACATGGAGCGGCCTTGTTCGCAACCGCCTCGGGACGGGGGGTAGTTGATGAAGACCACGAACTCTTCTGTGGTGTTGCGGGACTCTATACAGATCTTAGTCTAAGACAAATCTGGAAGGAATCTGATGTGGTAATCACACTGGGCAGTCGATTGGAAGAAACGGCTACTTTTGAGTGGGATATTTTGCTACAGGATACACCTTTGATTCAAGTCAATGTAAATCTGGAGGATTTTGCACACGAGTACAGGGGTATCAAGGTGCTTGGTGATGGATATGCAGCGGTGGAGCAGTGGCTTGAACGGTGCGTCCAGGAGCCTGATGGAGTGTGGCTTGAAGTGATTAGGAGCTGTAAACAGGAGGCTTTTTCTCACAGGGCTATTTATTTGGAAGAGCTGAAAAAGACCCCTGGAATCCACGTTCCTGAGCTGTTGGACATGATTCAGACGGAGTTCCCTGAAAATCTGGTGCTTCTTCAAGAGAATGGATTGCAGGATATGTGGTCCTATTTTTATCCATATTTTCGCTTTGCCCAAGGCTCTCTTTCGATTGTTCCTAGTGATCAAACGAGTCTTGGATTCGGTGCGGCTGCTGCTCTGGGAGCAAGCGTGGCAGCACAACGTCCAGTAGTGGCACTTGTAGGTGACGGTGCGTTCAATCTCTTTTGTTCGGATTTTATGACGGCGGTGGAGTATCAAATACCGTTAATCTATCTCGTACTCAATAATGGTGGGTATGGTTGGTTACAGAATCAAATGAATTATAAGCATCTCACAGGGCAGTCCCTCCCGTTTGTTTCTGAGGCGGCCAAGACAGGAATTCAAATTCCTCAGTATGAGTTTGTGGAAAGCCTTGCAATTCGGAGTAAGGGAGAGGCACGCGAACAGCTTCAGCTTGCTTGGCAAAAGTATCAGGAGAATAAGCTTGTGGTCGTCGAGGTATATGCTGATCTTGCGGATGTGCATGAAAAAATCAGTCATGTGTATGGCGACTTTCCTCTCTACGAGCAACAGGCTTCTAAGAATTAATTTCAATGAAGGACGTGGATACAGTGAGAAGACGTGTTGTAGTGACTGGACAGGGAGTCGTAACGCCGGTCGGGCTTAATCTTACGGATTTCTGGAATTCACTGTTGGAAGGAAAAAGTGGAATCGGACCTGTCACTGCTTTCGATACAGCGGACATTCCGACAAAGATCGGTGCACAGGTTACGGGCTTTGACCCATTGCAATATATGAGCAAGAAGGAAGCTAATAAAGTCGCACAGTTCACTCAGTTTGCTTTGGCGGCTGCCCGGCAGGCAGTGGAGCAATCAAAATTAGTGATTGATGAGCGGAATGCAAGTCGCGTGGGAGTTATTGTCGGCTCTGGAGCAGGCGGCCTCGACGTTATAGAGGAGAACTTTGGGAAATTAACAAAGCTTGGTCCCAAAAGAGTTTCTCCTTATTTTGTTTCCTCGATGATGATTAATTCAGCACCTGGTGAAATCTCCATTGCTATTGGAGCCAAGGGGCCTTCTTTTGCTGTGGTTACGGCTTGTGCCACAGGAAGTAATGCCATTGGTGAGGCATTACGTACGATCCAGTACGGCACGGCTGATGTCGTGGTTGCCGGTGGAGCAGAAGCCAATTTTAGTCAGCTTGATCTGGCATCTTTTGCGAATATCCATGCTCTCTCCAGACGTAATGAAGAGCCGCAGAAGGCTAGTCGTCCGTTTGATGTGGATCGCGATGGATTCGTCATCGGTGGAGGAGCAGGAGTCTTGGTGCTGGAGGAGTTGGAGTATGCTTTGAACCGCGGAGCCACCATTCTGGCCGAAGTTGTGGGTTACGGATGCACAACTGATGCGTATCATATCACGGCTCCAGATCCCTCTGGCTCCGGCCCGGCAGAAGCGATCAATATCGCACTGCAGGATGGCGGCTTAACACCGCAGGAAATCGACTACGTCAATGCCCACGGTACGAGTACGCCATTTAATGATCGTATGGAGATTAATGCTATTCAAAAAGTATTCGGGGAGCATGCCCCCCGTTTGGCGATATCGTCTATTAAATCCATGACTGGTCATTTAATGGGCGGTGCAGGGGCAGTCGAATTAATTGCGACTGTGCAGAGTATGATTCACAGCAAAGTACCACCGACACTCAATTGCGACAATCCTGAGGCTCCTGAATTGAATTTTGTGCCGCATGTATATCAGGAACGCGAGGTCCGCGCGGCGATTAGCAATTCATTTGGTTTCGGAGGGCACAACGTCTGCCTTGCTGTTCGCAAGTGGGAAGGGGAATAAGCCTGTGAGCGAAGAGCTAATCCATATCCCGGATGTGCTTCCGCACCGGTACCCATTTCTTCTGTTAGATGGCGTGACCGGGTACGAAACGTCGCAATGGGCGAAGGGATACAAGCTTGTCACCTGGAGTGAGTGGTTCATTACTGACACTAACCCATACATGCCTCCTATGTTGATTGTGGAGTCGCTTGCACAATTAGCGGCATTCGCTGCGATTGATAAAAAAGGCATTTCATACCTGACTAACCTCAATGGAATTCGATTCCACAGCTTGGCCAAGCCTGGAGACCGAATTGATCTCTATTTTGAAGTGATCAAGCGTCGGCGGGGCTATATTCTCGGAAGCGGTCGGGCTTCCGTAGGGGATCGATTGGTGGTTGAGGCGGAAGAAATTGTTTCACTGGATCAATGACGGGGTGGAAGCGCACGTTAAACTGTCCTTTTGTCCTCCTGACTGCCAGGTGCAGCGGGAGGATATTCACATCATGGAATAGGAGTGAATGAGATGAATGACATGCAGTTATATGATTTAACAAATGCGCAGAAGCGTATATGGTATACCGAATTACTCTACCCAGATACGTCAGTGTCACAGCTTTCCGGTACAGCTAAGATGAAGGGGCATATCAATATTGCTGCCTTTATGCAGTCCATTAATTTGATTATCAAACAGTATGATGCGTTCCGCATCCGTATTACCTCAGTGGATGGAGTGCCTCAGCAGTACGTCGTTCCTTATGAAGAGAGACAGTTGGAATGCCTGGATCTTAGCCACTATGAAAGTGTATCTGAGGTGGAAGCCTTACTTGAGCAACACAAAAGAAAACCCTTGCCCCTGCTCGATTCTGAGCTCTTCCAGTTTTTAATTGTGAAGATTAGCGAGGAAGAGTATTGGATTAATATCAAGATGCACCATATTATTTCTGACGGAATATCAATGGTGGTCTATGGCAATCAGCTGACAGCATTTTACATGGAGTTAATTCAAGGAAATGAACCGAAGCTGGGCGACGATTGCTCGTATATTCAATATATTGCAGATGAGAATGCATACGAACTTTCTGACAGATACCAAAAGGATAAGGCTTACTGGCTGGATAAATTTTCTGATTTGCCTGAGCTTACGGGTTGGAAGTCATATAATCCGTTATCTTTAAGCACCCACGCTGTTCGGGAGCATTTTACCGTACCAGAAGTGCTATATCACGAGCTGCAAGCATTTTGCCAACAGAACAGAATTTCTTTGTTCCAGTTCTTCATGGGTGCGATGTATATCTACATACACAAAATGACGAATCAGCCGGATGTGGTGATTGGAACTTCGTTCGCTAACCGGGGGAACAAAAAAGAGAAGCAAAAGATAGGTAGGTTCGTCAGCACCGCTGCTGCCAGAACATACGTCAAAAAGGATATAGATGTATTGAGCTTCCTGCAGGATGTAGCCAGAGATCAGATGTCAGTCCTGCGGCATCAGAAATATCCATACAATCAGTTAATTCAGGATCTTAGAGAAATGCATGGGAACAAGGATATTCAGCGGCTTTTTGGCGTTTCAATGGAATATCGTCTTATCAATTGGGTTGATTTGGATGATGTGCGTATTTTGACAGATTATGATTTCTGCGGGGACGAAGTGAACGATTTCGTGCTTCATATCGTAGAGATCCTGGATGAAGGCGAACTGGTACTGGATGTCGATTATCGGACAGAGCTGTTTGAACGCAGTGAAGTTAAGGACATGGTTTCCCAGTTGCTTACGATCGCCGAGCAGATCATTCATTCACCTCAGCTTTCTATCGCAGAGGTAAACTTATTGGGTGAACCAGAAGAGCAGTCCATTTTGGCTCTTTCGGAAGGCGCGGCAGTCGATTATCCACGAGAGAAGACCATTCATGGCTTATTCGAGGAACAAGCCGAGCGCACGCCAGATCACGTAGCCGTTCAGATGGACGAGCAGAGCATTACATACCAAGCTCTAAACGAGCAGGCTAACCAGCTTGCGAGATATTTGCGCTCCGAGGGAGTAGGAGCAGATACGCTCGTAGGGATTATGGCTGACCGTTCCTTGGAGATGGTCATCGGGATGTTGGCCATTTTGAAAGCAGGTGGTGCCTATGTACCGATTGACCCCGATTATCCCGAAGAACGTATCCATTATATGCTGGAGGATTCAGGTGTCCGTCTGTTGCTCACCCAAAGTCATCTATGGGAGAGCACCACTTTTGACGGAAAGCTTGTGAGTCTGGACGAAGCTGCAGCGTATACAGGAGATGCTTCCAATCTGGAGAGTATTTCGGGACCAAGCCATCTGGCCTATGTTATCTACACGTCGGGTACGACCGGCAAGCCGAAGGGCACGCTGATTGAACACAAAAATGTAGTTCGACTGCTCTTTAACGATAAAAATTTATTTGACTTCAACTCTCAGGATACGTGGACGCTGTTCCATTCGTTCTGCTTCGATTTCTCCGTTTGGGAGATGTACGGAGCGCTTCTTTACGGAGGGAAATTGGTGATTGTTCCATCTCTCACAGCTAAGAGCCCAGCAGCTTTCCTGGAGTTGTTGAAAGACAACCAAGTCACCATTTTGAATCAGACGCCGACGTATTTTTATCAGGTGCTACAGGAAGAGTTAACGCACTCTTCGACAGAGCTTGGCCTTAGAAAAATCATTTTTGGTGGAGAGGCTTTAAGTCCATCTCTTCTGAGGAACTGGCGGGTCAAGTATCCTGATGTGCAGCTGATTAATATGTACGGAATTACGGAAACAACAGTTCATGTCACCTATAAGGAAATCACGGAACATGAGATTGAAGCGGGGAAAAGCAATATTGGCAGAACGATCCCCACACTTAGCGCTTACATTCTCGATGAGCAAAGACGCCTGCAGCCTGTTGGGGTTCCAGGAGAGCTATACATTGCGGGAGACGGTCTTGCCCGTGGGTATTTGAATCGGCCGGATTTGACGTCTGAGAAATTCGTTGAGCATCCGTATCGGGTGGGAGAGCGGCTGTACCGAACTGGGGATCTTGCTCGTTGGTTGCCTGATGGCAATATTGAATATTTGGGGCGGATCGACCATCAGGTCAAAATTCGCGGCTACCGAATTGAGCTTGGCGAGGTAGAAGCCCAAATTCTCAAGGCTCCAAGCGTACGAGAAACGATTGTTCTCGCACGGGAAGACGAACAGGGCCAAAAATTGCTGTGCGCCTACTATGTAGCCTCCAGTGATCTTTCGCCGGGGGAATTGCGGGCTCAGCTGGCGGCGGAACTCCCCGCTTACATGATTCCTTCTTATTTTGTCCGGCTGGAGCAAATGCCGCTTACACCAAATGGCAAACTGGATCGCCGTGCGTTGCCGGCTCCTGAAAGCAGCGTACAATCCGGTGAGGCTTATTTGGCTCCGAGAACTGCTGTGGAAGCTCAGATGGTACTCATCTGGCAAGATATCTTGGGCGTTGCTCGTGTCGGTGTCAGAGATAATTTCTTTGAAATTGGTGGTCACTCTTTGCGGGCAACAGTGCTCGTTTCACGGATTCACAAAGAGTTGGGATGTAGCATTTCGCTGCGTGAGGTGTTTCAGTCACCTACGGTCGAATCCTTGGCGCAACTTGTGAAAAAAAACATTCCGACCATGTACGAATCCATCCCACAGGCAACGGAAAGCGAAGCTTACCCAGTGTCCTCAGCGCAAAAGCGGTTATACGTGCTGAGACAGATGGACGGGGGAGAGCTCAGCTACAATATGCCAGGGGTCTTCACAGTGGATGGACCGTTGGATCGCACGCGGCTGGAGTCTGCGTTCCAGGCACTGATCCAGCGTCATGAATCCCTGAGAACCGGCTTTTATATGCAGGATGGAGAACTTGTTCAGCGTGTGCATAGGAATGTGCCGTTCACGTTGAACTACACAGAGGCCTCGGTGGAGAAGACGGATACGCTCATTCACAACTTTATTCGTGCCTTTGATCTGAGCCAGGCTCCATTACTGCGTGTTAGCTTGGTGAAGCTCCAGGAGGAGCATCATCTGTTGCTGTTTGATATGCATCACATCATTTCAGATGGGGTTTCTATTCAAATATTGATAGAGGAACTTACTCATTTGTATCAAGGAGAACAGCTACCAGAGCTGCACATCCAGTACAAGGATTATGCCGTATGGCAACGGGAACAGTCAGAGAACCAATGGCAAGATCTTGAGAAATATTGGCTGCAATCCTTTGAAGGAGAGTTGCCGGTATTGGATTTGCCTACAGACTTCCAACGACCTTCAGTTCGGAGCTTCGAGGGTAGCCGAATTGATTTTACATTGGATGAGTCTGGCAATAAGGCGATACAAGAGCTTGCATCCCGTACAGGTACTACACTGTATATGGTATTGCTGGCCGCTTATTCGGTACTACTGCACAAATATACAGGACAGGAGGACATCGTCGTAGGTTCTCCAGTAGCCGGAAGACCGCAGGCTGAGCTTGAGGGCATCATCGGGATGTTTGTCAACACACTGGCCTTGCGCAGTTACCCGGCAGGAGATAAAACCTTTCAGGATTATCTTCTGGAAATCAAGGAAACGGCGCTCAAGGCGTTTGAGCATCAGGATTACCCTTTTGAAAAATTGGTCGAAAAGCTGGGCGTAGGACGTGATGTCAGCCGCAATCCGCTCTTTGACACCCTATTGGTATTACAAAATACCGAGCAGGAAGAGCAGGATATGGACGGAGTGCACTTTACTCCTTACTTGATGGACACCGTCACAGCCAAATTTGACCTGTCCCTCAATGTAGAGGAGAAGGGGTCAAAATTAGCCTTTGGCCTCGAGTATAGTACGGCTTTATATCGGCGTGAAAGTGTAGAGCGACTTGCAACGCACTTGCTGCGGATTCTGCACGCAGTCTCGGCCAATCCTCAGTTGCAACTGGCCGAGATAGAAATGATCACACCGGAGGAGAAAGTACAGATCGTTGAAGTATTTAACGCGACATCGGCTCCTTATCCAAGGGACAAGACCATTCATGAGCTGTTCGCAGAACAAGTCAAGCGTACACCAGAGCAGACGGCGCTTGTATTCGGCGATGTCCAGCTAACGTACCTTGAATTGCAAGACAAGGCGAGCCGACTGGCCCAAACACTGCGTCGTTTGGGAACATTGAGGGAGCAGCCTGTGGCCGTGATGGGCGGACGAAGCATCGAGATGGTCATTGGTATGCTCGCGGTGCTTCAAGCGGGTGGAGCCTATGTGCCGATTGATCCTGATTACCCGGAAGATCGGGTTCGTTATATGCTTAATGATTCCGACGCCAAGCTATTATTGGTGCAAAAGGGCGAGCTTATAAGTGTAGACTACGGTATACCGATTGTCGATCTTAGCAGCGAAGAGGCCTATGCGGCTGAACCTGCTCAGCCGGAGACTGCTCAGGGATCGCAGGGGCTTGCTTATGTCATCTATACATCGGGTACGACGGGTAGACCGAAGGGCGTTATGGTTGAACACCGGAACGTGGTCCGTCTGGTCAAAGAGACCAACTATGTGGAGCTGAATGAATCCACACGAATTTTGCAAACAGGAGCCGTGGCCTTTGATGCTTCTACATTCGAAATATGGGGAGCGTTGCTCAACGGTGGGCAGCTCTATTTCGTGGAGAACGACGATATCCTGATTGCCGATAGGCTCAAAGCGGCCATTACCAAGTACGGGATTACAACAATGTGGCTTACTTCACCGCTTTTCAATCAGCTTTCCCTGCAGGATGAATACCTGTTCAAAGGGCTAAAAACATTGCTGGTCGGCGGAGACGTACTGTCCATATCTCATATGAACCGTGTAATCGAGGCTAATCCTGATCTTGTCCCTATCAATGGCTATGGTCCGACAGAGAATACGACCTTCTCCACCACCTACAAGATTCTGGGTCGTGCCGAAGGGGTCGTGCCGATTGGCCGCCCAATTAGTAATTCGACCGCTTATGTGGTCAATGGATCGCTGCAATTACAGCCTATTGGTGCTTGGGGTGAACTCATTGTCGGCGGTGAAGGTGTAGCGCGCGGATATCTCAATCGTCCTGACCTCACAGCAGAGAAATTTGTTCCTAGTCCTGTGAAGGACGGAGAAGCCTGCTACAGAACTGGGGATCTGGTACGCTGGCTTCCAGATGGGAATTTGGAGTTTAAAGGAAGAATTGATGAGCAGGTCAAAATACGTGGTTACCGCATCGAACTCCCTGAAATCGAGGCCCAACTGGCCAAGGTGGAGTCAGTAATCGACGCCGTAGTGGTCGTTCGCGCGGATGAGCTTGGCGAGAAGCAGCTTTGCGCTTATTATGTGGCGGATCGTACGCTCACGGCAGGCGAAGTACGTCTTTCCCTATCGCAGGTACTTCCAGGCTATATGATTCCATCCTACTTTATCCAGATGGATCGTATGCCATTAACGTCAAACGGAAAAGTGGACCGCAGGTCTCTGCCGGCTCCTCAAGTAGGCGCGCATACAGGACGGAAGTATACAGCTCCTCGTACACCGGCTGAGGAAGCTTTGGCATCTGTCTGGCAAGGGGTGCTGGGTGCCGAACAGGTGGGTATCCATGACAATTTCTTTGAATTGGGTGGAGACTCCATAAAAGCTATTCAGGTGTCGTCACGGTTACTGCAGGCCGGCTATCGGTTAGAGATGAAGCAGCTGTTCAAATCGCCAACCATTGCCGAGCTAGGCGCTGAAATACAAACGGCTGTGCATATGGCTGAACAGGGAGTTGTGCGTGGAACAACTCGCTTGACTCCAGTCCAACAGTGGTTTTTTGGACGGAAGCAGGCAGAGCCTCATCACTTCAATCAAGCGGTTATGCTGTATCGTGAACAGGGATTTGAGGAAAAGGCCTTGCATCAGGTGCTAAGAAAACTCGCTGAGCATCATGACGCTCTTCGCATGGTTTTCCGTCAGACAGAGCATGGCTACGAAGCTTGGAATCGTGATCTTGAAGAAGGAGAGCTGTATAGCCTGTTCACTGCTGATTTACGGAATGAATCCGATCCGACTGCAGCCATTACATCGCTGTCGGATGACATTCAGCGCAGTATCAATCTGGCAGAAGGTCCGCTGCTGAAGTTAGGACTTTTCCATTGTCAGGATGGAGACCACCTTCTGATCGTGATCCACCATTTGGTGGTAGACGGAGTATCCTGGCGGATTTTGTTCGAGGATATTGCAGCAGGTTATGAGCAGGTGATTCAAGGACAAGCGCTGACATTCCCGCAGAAGACGGATTCCTTCCGTGATTGGGGAGACGCCCTTGCTCGTTATTCGGAAGGTCCTGAAATGGAGACTCATCGGGCGTATTGGAGAGAGCTGGAGGATCAGCCACTCGAACAGTTGCCGAAGGATGAGGCTGTGGAAAGCCTTCTTGTACAGGATAGCAAAGTAGTAACAGCACAATGGACTCTAGAAGAAACCGACCAATTGTTGAGAAAAGCCCATCGTGCTTATCAAACAGAGACGAATGATCTGCTATTGACTGCTCTGGGCATGGCGGTATCCAAATGGTCTGGCATCGGAAAGGTTGCTGTGAATCTGGAAGGACACGGTCGTGAGCCGATTATACCGAATATCGACATCACCCGTACCGTAGGCTGGTTTACAAGTCAATATCCGGTGATTTTAGACTTGGGGAATAACCCGGAAGTGGCCTCATTGATCAAGTCTGTGAAAGAAGGGCTGCGCCGAATTCCGAACAAAGGTATTGGCTACGGGTTGCTCAAAACGATGGCAAGTCAGTTGGACGAAGGCAGCCTCAGCTTGCAGCCTGAGATTTCTTTTAACTATTTGGGGCAATTTGATCAGGATTTGCAAGGAAGCTCATTGCAGATTTCTCCTTATCCGACCGGAAGCGCGCAAAGCCTGTTGGAGGAACCAGCCTATACGCTAGATATCAATGGCATGGTGACGGACGGAGCCCTGACTCTGACGATTACTTATAACGGAAAACAATATAAGTCATCTACGATGGAACAGCTCGCTGGATATATTGAAGAAAGCCTGCGGGAACTTCTCCAGCATTGCGTAACCCAAGAAAAAACCGTATTGACACCAAGCGACGTGCTTGCGAAGGGTCTAAGCATTGCCGATCTGGAGGAGCTTTCTACGCAGACCAGCCACATAGGCGATATTGAGAATGTATATAGTCTGACGCCGATGCAGAAGGGCATGCTGTTCCATGATATGTTTGAGCCGCATACAGGTGCTTATTTTGAGCAGGCCGCCTTTGATTTTAAGGGTAGCTTTGATCCGATCGCCTTCGGGCACAGTCTGGATGCAGTAGTGGAGCGTCATGCTATCCTGCGCACGAACTTTTACAGCGGATGGGGCAGCGAGCCTTTGCAGGTTGTATTTCGGCACAGAGGCGCTAAATTGGTGTACGAAGACCTGCGGGAGATGAATGCATCGCAGCGCGAAGCTTACCTGAAGACATTTGGTGCTAAGGACAAAGCACTGGGCTTCAACCTAGCTGAAGACGAGCTTCTCCGTGTATCCATTTTGCAAACAGATGAAGAGAGCTTCCGTCTTTTATGGAGTTTTCACCACATCGTCATGGATGGGTGGTGTGTTCCGTTAATTACGCAGGAGGTATTTGAACACTATTTTGCCCTCCTGGAAGGAAGAGAGCCGCAGTTGGCAGAGGTTCATCCGTACAGTCGATATATCGAATGGCTCGAACAGCAGGATGAAGCAGTTGCGTCCAACTATTGGAGCCGATATCTGGCCGGTTACGAGCAGCAGACGCTTTTACCTCAAGTCGGTGGGGCAAGTAAGGGAGAAGGCTACGTAGCAGAAAAGCTGAATTATCCTCTCAGCAGGGAATTGACTGGGTGCCTTGAAAAGGTGGCCAGGGATGCTCATGTCACGATGAATATATTGCTGCAGTCCCTCTGGGGCATTGCGCTTCAACGCTATAACGGTAGCCGAGATGTCGTGTACGGAAGTGTAGTATCAGGCAGACCAGCAGAAATTCCGGGCATTGATCGGATGATCGGTTTGTTCATCAATACGATTCCCGTTCGTGTGAAGACAGAGGAGAATCTCCCCTTCACAGTTCTGATGAAGCAGCAGCAGGAACAATATATGGCTTCTCATATGTATGACACCTACCCGCTGTTTGAGATTCAGGCTCAGACGGATCAGAAGCAGGATCTAATCTCCCATATTATGGTGTTTGAAAACTATCCTGTGGAAGAGGAGGTAGAGCGTCTGGGTGGTGGCGAGGCTGCCTTTGAGATTGAGGAAGCGGAGCTTCTTGAGCAAACGAATTATGATTTTAATTTAATTGTCCTCCCTGGCGAAGAAATGAGATTGCTGTTCCAGTACAATGCACTTGTTTATGACCCAGTGACAATTGAGCAAATCAAGGGCCATCTGGTTCACCTCATGGAACAAATTGTAGAGAACCCTGCCATTTCCGTGGATGCACTAGAATTAGTCACGCCGCAGGAGAGAGAACAGATTCTGAACGTATGGGGAAATACAAAAGGCATTTACGAGCACTGTAACACGTTCCACGGGCTGTTGGAGGAACAGGCGGGACGAACGCCGGATGCGACTGCCCTTTGGTTCGAGGACGAGAGTCTGACCTATGCCGAGCTCAATGCAAAAGCCAACGGACTGGCGAGAAGGCTCCGTACTCAGGGAATCAAGACGGGAGATCTGGTGGGACTGATTGCTGAACGGTCGCTCGAAATGATCGTTGGGATCTACGGCATTATGAAAGCCGGGGGTGCCTATGTTCCAATCGATCCAGAGTATCCGAAAGAACGAATCAGTTACATGCTTGAAGATTCCGGGGCGAAGCTGATCCTTACACAGGCCCATCTCTTGGAGCATCTCGGATGGACGGAAAATGTTTTGCTGCTGGATAAACCATCGACCTATGATGCCGACACCTCGAATTTGGAGGCTACTGCTGGACCGGATGATCTGGCTTACGTGATCTACACTTCAGGTACGACGGGTCAGCCTAAGGGCGTATTAGTGGAGCATCGGGGATTACCAAACCTTTCGGACGTATACGGGACACACTTCGAAGTTACACCGCAGGATCGGATCGTTCAGTTTGCAAGCCTGTCGTTTGATGCATCGATTTCGGAAATTTTAACGGCGCTGAGCCACGGGGCTGTTCTGTGCATCCCTTCTACACAAGATATTTTAGATCATGCCCTGTTCGAGCAGTTCATGAACGATAAGGGGATTACGGTAGCGACTTTGCCACCCGCTTACGCTATCCACCTTGATCCAGAGCGTTTGCCAACACTGCGGTGCCTGCTAACCGCTGGATCGGCCGCATCGGTCGAGTTGATCGAAGAATGGAGGAAGCATGTACGTTACTCTAATGGCTATGGCCCAACAGAGGACTCCGTATGCACCACAATCTGGTCTGTCCCGGACAGTGAGGAAGCAACGGATATTGTATCTATTGGACGACCTATTGCTAACCACAGTGTGTACATCTTGGATGACCATTTTAGATTGCAACCTGTCGGTGTAGCTGGAGAGCTATGCATTTCGAGTATCGGGTTAGCACGGGGGTATCATAATCGGCCTGAGTTAATGGATGAGAAGTTCGTGGACAATCCATTTGCTCCAGGAGAGCGTATGTATCGGACGGGGGACCTGGTTCGCTGGTTACCGAATGGAACCATCGAGTACTTAGGTCGAATAGATCACCAAGTCAAAATCCGCGGCTACCGTATCGAGCTGGGCGAGGTAGAAGCACAAATGCTCAGAGTGCCGTCCGTTCAGGAAGTCGTAGCCATGGCTGTAGAGGGCGAAGACGGCTATAAAGATCTAGTCGCTTACTTCGTAGCCGCTCAGAAACTTGAGGTATCCGAACTTCGGGCTGTTCTGTCGGAGATGTTACCTGGATATATGATCCCTTCCCGCTTCATACAACTGGAGGATATGCCTCTGACGTCGAACGGAAAAATCGACCGAAAAGCGCTGCAGGGCGAGCGTGGATGGGCAGCGGCTTCATCTGAGGCTCCAAGGACACCTCTGGAAATTCAATTAGCCGAAATCTGGCAAGAGGTGCTGGGTGTAGAGAGCGCGGGAGTGAAGGATAATTTCTTCCATTTTGGAGGTCATTCACTGCGTGCAGCCCTGCTAGTCTCACGAATTCGCAAGGAAATGAATCGCGAGATTAGTCTGAGAGCAGTGTTCGAGTCTCCTACTATTGAAGGATTGGCTCGTGCCATTGAGGGCTATACACCGCTGAATTTCGAAGAAATTCCTACAGCGGGAGCGAGAGAGCATTATCCATTGTCCTCGGCCCAAAAACGACTGTTCATTCTAAGTCAGCTGGAAGGTGGAGAGCTGAGCTACAATATGCCGGGTATCCTTACCGTTGAGGGAGCTTTGGACCGGGAACGGCTAGAGCAGGCATTCCGTCGTCTAATTCATCGTCATGGTTCGCTGCGAACTCGTTTTGTGACTGTGAACGGTGAACCTGTACAGCAGCTCCTGACGGATGTTCCGTTTACTGTGGAATATGCGGAGTTGAGCGAGGAAGAGGCAGGAGCTACCCTTCAGCAGTTCGTCCGTCCTTTTGATTTAGGTGTAGCTCCATTGCTGCGGGTCGGCCTTATTCGAATTGCACATGAGCGCCATTTACTATTGTTTGACATGCACCATATTGTCTCAGATGGGGTTTCTATGAATATTCTCATAGAAGAGTTTCTCCGCTTCTACCAAGAGGAGGACGTATTTCCTGAGCTACAGATCCAGTACACAGACTATGCTGTATGGCAGCAAGAGCAGCTCGGAAGCGAGCGTCTTAAGGCCCAGGAAGCTTACTGGCTGGATGCTCTCCGTGGAAGCTTGCCAGTGCTGGATTTGCCAGGAGATGAGGTTCGTCCTGCGGTGCGAAGCTTTGCGGGCGATCGAATCGACTTCCAAATTGATTCTTCTCTGAGTGCTTCACTTCAGGAGCTGGCTACCCGAACGGGTTCCACTCTGTTCATGGTACTGCTGGCAGCCTATACAGCGCTCTTGCACAAGTACACAGGTCAGGAAGATGTCATTGTCGGTTCACCTGTGGCAGGAAGATCTCATGCGACACTTGAAGGCCTCATCGGTATGTTCGTCGGCACAGTGGCACTTCGTACTTATCCAGAAGGGGAGAAGCCTTTCGAGGCTTATCTGCAGGAAGTGAAGGAAACAGCGCTGCGGGCCTATGAAAACCAGGATTACCCGTTCGAGGAGCTGGTAGAAAAGCTGGAGCTTCAGCGTGATTTGAGCCGTAACCCACTATTTGATACCATGTTTGTCCTGCAAAATATCGAGCAGGGAGAACAAGAAATAGAAGGATTGCGCTTCACTCCTTACGATAATGTACATCCGGCTGCCAAGTTCGATCTTACGCTGACCGTGAGTGAAGCAGACGGGGCATTGAACTGCACGCTTGAGTATGCGACTGCGATCTACAAGCAAGAGACTGCTGAGCGGATGGCAGGCCACTTTGTACAGCTTATTCGGGAAGCCATCGCCAATCCGGCACTGCCGTTGTCATCCCTTGATATCGTGACACCTCAGGAAAAATCAAGGCTGATGAAAGCGCCGGACGAAGCCAAGGCAGATTATCCTCGTGACAAGACGATCCATGCGCTGTTCGAGGAGCAGGCCGCACGTACTCCGAATGCAGTGGCAGTCGTATGTGAAGATGCAACCCTGTCCTACAGCGAGCTGAACGAGCGGGCCAATGGACTTGCCCGAACGCTTAGGGAACGTGGTTTGCAACCAGACGGTTTGGCTGGAATTATGGCGGATCGTTCCCTTGAAATGGTGGTCGGAATTTTAGCCATCTTAAAGGCAGGCGGGGCCTATGTCCCTGTAGACCCTGAATATCCAGAGGACCGCATTCGCTTTATGCTTGAGGATTCGGGAGCCAAGCTACTGCTGACACAAGCGCATCTGGAGCAACGGGTCTCCTTCGCCGGGGATATCGTAAGTCTGGACAAAAGGGCTTCCTACAAGGAGGATGTCTCAAACCTGCAGCCTGCAGCCGGACCGGAGCATCTTGCCTACGTCATCTACACATCGGGTACGACAGGCAAGCCAAAGGGAACACTGATTGAGCATAAAAATGTAGTTCGCTTGCTCTTTAATGATAAAAATATGTTTGACTTTGGTCCTCAGGATACGTGGACACTGTTCCATTCATTCTGTTTTGACTTCTCTGTATGGGAAATGTACGGAGCATTGCTGAACGGAGGACGGTTGGTCATCGTTCCATCGCTTACCGCGAAGAGTCCAGATCGTTTCTTGCAATTGCTTAAGGATCAGAAGGTCACCGTTTTGAACCAGACACCGACGTACTTCTACCAGTTGCTACAGGAAGAGCTCGGTCATCAAGCGGCAGAACTGAGCCTCCGTATGATTATCTTCGGTGGAGAGGCATTAGCCCCGGCCCTGCTCAAGGACTGGAGAACGAAGTATCCGCAAGTGCAGCTCATTAACATGTACGGCATTACCGAAACGACCGTGCATGTAACCTACAAGGAAATTACAGAGTTGGAAATTGAACAGGGCCGCAGCAATATCGGCACCACGATTCCGACGCTGCGAGCGTACATTTTGGATGAACAACGCCGTCCACAGCCGATTGGCATTCCAGGTGAACTCTATGTGGCGGGCGTAGGTCTGGCGCGAGGTTATCTGAACCGACCGGAATTGACGGAAGAGAAGTTTGTCGCTCATCCGTTTGAAGCGGGCGAGCGCATGTACCGCTCGGGTGACTTGGCACGCTGGTTGCCGGATGGCAGCATGGAGTATTTGGGACGGATTGACCATCAGGTAAAAATCCGTGGTTACCGTATCGAGCTGGGCGAAGTGGAAGCGAAGCTGCTCCATGCTCCGTCTGTAAGGGAGGCCGTTGTGCTCGCCCGAGAGGATGGAAGTGGACAAAAAGTGCTTGTCGGCTATTTCACTGCCGATCAGATGCTGACGGTAGGAGAGTTGAGAAAAACCTTGGCTGCCGAACTGCCGACTTATATGATTCCATCTTACTTTATGCAATTGGAACAGATGCCTTTGACGCCAAATGGCAAGCTGGATCGCAAAGCGCTTCCGGCTCCAGAGGCCAATGTGCAGACTGGAGCGGTTTATGAACCGCCAAGGACGAAGGCTGAGGAAGCCTTGGCTTCCGTATGGCAAGGTGTGCTGGGAGCGCAGCAGGTCGGCATCCATGATCATTTCTTCGATCTGGGTGGTGATTCCATCAAGGCGATCCAAGTGTCCTCGAGATTGTTCCAAGCCGGATATAAATTAGAGATGAAGGATCTCTTCAAATATCCGACAATTGCCGAGCTAAGCCCGTATCTTCAGGCAGCCGGACGTATAGCGGAACAGGGCGAAATTAAAGGTGCAGCAGAGTTAATGCCAATTCAGCGTTGGTTCTTTGAACGCCATACAGCGGAGCCGCACCATTATAATCATGCCGTCATGCTCTATCGGAAAGACGGCTTTGATGAGGCTGCACTCCGGTTGACAATGGACCAAATTGCGATCCATCATGACGCGCTGCGTATGGTTTTCCGGTCTACAGAAGCTGGGTATGCAGCTTGGAATCGGGGAACGGACGAAGGCGAGCTCTACACATTGGACATTGCCGATGTGCGGCAGGCGGAAGACCAGACAGCTGCGGTTCAGGCCCAAGTCGATGCCATTCAGGCAAGCTTTGATTTGGAAGGTGGCCCACTGTTCAAGCTAGGCCTGTTCCATTGTGACGATGGCGATCATTTGTTGATTGTCATTCATCACCTCTTGGTTGACGGCGTATCCTGGCGCATCCTGTTTGAGGACATTGCAGCGGGGTACGAGCAGGCATTGAATGGACAAGCAATCGTCCTTCCACAAAAGACCGATTCGTATCTTGTATGGTCTGAGCAAGCGACGAAGTATGCAGCAGGGCCTGCTCTGGACAAGGAGCGTGCATACTGGCAGCTGATCGAAGAGGCGATTTTGGCCCCACTGCCGAAGGATGAGGATCAGAAGCCGGGCACCATCCGGGATACTGAATCGGTTACGGTAACGTGGTCTGCGCAGGAAACAGACCTGCTGTTGCGGCAAGCGAACCGGGCGTATCATACGGAGACGAACGACTTGCTCTTGACTGCTCTGGGGGCAGCCATTCAGCGCTGGACAGGCATGGAGCAGATTTTGGTCAATCTCGAAGGGCATGGACGGGAAATGATCGTACCAGACCTGGATATTACCCGTACCGTCGGTTGGTTCACAACCCAGTATCCGGTTCTGCTGAACCTGCAAGGCGGACAGGAAGTATCTGCACGAATCAAGCGCATCAAGGAAAATTTGCGAGAGGTTCCGCACAAAGGAATCGGCTACGGTCTTCTGAAGTATATGGCACCGGAGAAAAGTGTCGGATTTGGCGTGGAGCCGGAAATTTCCTTCAATTATCTTGGGCAGTTTGATCAGGATCTGGAGGGTAATGCCCTTAGCCTATCCACACATTCAGTTGGTAAGGCGCTCAGCGACCTCACACCACAGCAATATGCACTGGATGTGAATGGCATGATTGCTGAAGGCCAGCTATCACTGACGATTACGTACAGCAGCAGGCAGTATCGTAACGAGACGGTGAGTCATTTTGCTGAATTATTACAGTCAAGCCTTAGTGAGGTCATCCGTCATTGTGTGGCTCAGGAGCGTTCACAGCTTACACCAAGTGATGTTCTGTTCCAAGGATTAACATTGGAGCAGCTTGATCGACTCACGGCGCAGACGGCTCACATCGGAGAGATTGAGGATGTGTACAAGCTGACGCCAATGCAGAAGGGAATGCTGTTTCACAGCCTGCTGGAGCCGGACTCCTCTTCATACTTCGAACAGGCAACGTTTGAGCTGCGTGGTAGCTTCGATGTAGATATCTTCTTCGAGAGCTTCCAGGCTTTGGTGCAGCGACATGCCATACTACGTACCGGATTTTACAACAACATTGCTGATGTACCGCTGCAAGTTGTCTTTAAGCAACGGTTAATCCCTTTGCACTACGTAGATTTGCGCGACGCATCTACGCAGGAACAAGAAGCCCGAATCAAGGCTTATATTGCTGAAGATATGGTTAAGGGGTTCAGCTTGTCAGAAGATCCGCTGATGCGGGTGACCGTCTTGCAGAAGGATCAAAGCTGTCTTGTATTGTGGAGCTTCCACCATATTGTCATGGATGGCTGGTGTATCCCGATCATTACACAGGAGCTGTTCGATTATTATTCTGCTAAGAAACAGCAAGTACAGCCTGTCCTACCGCCAGCTCAGCCCTATAGCCGTTATATCGAGTGGCTTGATGCACAGGATGATCAAGAAGCTTCAACGTATTGGAGCCAATATCTCGAAGATTATGACGGGAATACTGTATTGCCGGAAGGTAAAACGAAATCTCAAGCAAAAGAAGCGGGCTATGTTCTAAAAGAGCATGTTCTCCATCTGGGTGCATCTTTGACAGGTAAAATGGATGTTGTCGCGAAGCGCAATCACGTAACCGTCAATACACTCATGCAGACAGCTTGGGGACTGATTCTTCAACGTTATAATGCCAGCTCGGATGTCGTTTTCGGCGGCGTTGTGTCGGGTAGACCCGCTGAGATTGCAGGGATCGAAAATATGGTGGGTCTGTTCATCAATACAGTACCTATCCGTGTACAGTCATCCAAAGACGAAGCCTTCGTCGAAGTGATGAAACGTACACAGGCACAGTCATTGGCTGGTCGTGCCTACGACACCTATCCACTGTATGAGATTCAGGGGAAAACAACCCAAAAGCAGGACCTGATTTCTCATATTATGATCTTTGAAAATTACCCGCTCGACGAGCAGGTGGAGCAATCGGGTAACCAAACGGAGGACAATCTCGAAGTTGCCAACTTCACCATGTTTGAACAAACCAACTATGACTTTAACCTGGTTGTGATTCCAGGCGAAGACATCAAGGTCTGCATTCGCTATAATGCTTCGGTTTACGAGCAAGAAAGCATTGCACGTATCGGAGGACACTTGTTGCAGATGCTCGATCAGGTGGCTGCTCGTCCGCAGGCGACGATACAGGAACTGGAAATTGTAACATCCGAGGAACGGATGAACCTGCTTGACTGGGGCGGCAAGGCCCATACCTATCCAAGTGATCAGGGTCTGCATACCTTGTTTGAAGAACAGGTTGTCCGTACGCCGGATAAGATTGCGGCTGTAAATGGGGACACTCAGATCACGTATCGGGAGCTGAACGAGCAGGCGAACAGACTAGCTTCCACCTTGATAGACCAAGGACTACGGAGTGAACAAGTGGTAGGTCTGTTGGCAGATCGGTCTGTAGAACTGCTTGTCGCCATCATGGGTGTGCTCAAAGCGGGTGGAGCCTATGTACCTATTGATCCTGAATATCCGCAGGAGCGGATTCAGTATATTCTGAAGGATTCTGGCTCTGAAATTTTGCTCACACAGAGCCACCTGACGGAGTTGGCCTCTTTTGAGGGAACGGTTATGGAATTGGATTCCCCGCACATCTACGGAACCGAGGTGGATAATCCCAATATTCCTGTTGGAGGAAACGATCTGGTGTACTTAATCTATACCTCGGGTACAACCGGAAATCCGAAGGGAACCATGATTAACCACAAAGGGATCGTGAACTACATCTGGTGGGCCAATAAGGTCTATTGTGCTGGAAAACCAACGGATTTCCCGTTGTATTCATCCATTTCGTTTGACTTGACGATGACATCAATGTTTACTCCGTTAATAAACGGAGGAATAGTACGGATTTATGATGGTATAGATAAAGCGGAGGTTGTACAGCATATTTTGCGCGAAAATGCGGTGGACATTCTCAAGCTGACGCCGACTCATCTCAGTCTGATTAAAGATATGACCATCCCGGCAGAAAGTCGCATTCAGCAGCTTATTGTGGGTGGAGAGAATCTGACCACACATTTGTCGAAAACCATCACAGATCTCTTTGGCAGCAACATCAAAATCTACAATGAATATGGACCAACCGAAACGGTCGTCGGCTGCATGATTCACCTGTACAATCCTGCGAAGGATACGCGTGAATCTGTACCGATTGGATTGCCAGCAGACAATATATACATCCATATTCTGGATGATCAGCTTCGTCTCGTACCGTTAGGCGTGGAGGGCGAAATGTACATCGCCGGGGACGGGGTAGCCCGTGGATATCTGAACCGTCCTGAGCTTACCGCAGATAAATTCATTAGAAATCCGTTCGCTGCGGAAGGAAATATGTATCGCACCGGAGATTTGGCTCGTCGCCTTCCTAATGGAGACATTGAGTACATTGGACGCATTGACCATCAAGTTAAAATACGGGGCTATCGTATTGAGCTTGGTGAGATTGAGGCCAAGTTGCTGGATATCCCACTTGTCGAGGAAGCTCTCGTTGTTGCGTGGGCAGATGCTCATGGGCAGAAATCGCTGTGTGCTTACTTTGTAGCTAATCGCGAAATGTCTGTCAGCGAGCTGAGAGACGAACTGTCTGCCGGACTGCCTGCATATATGATTCCGTCTTACTTCGTCCAACTGGACGTGATGCCTCTGACACCGAATGGTAAGCTGGATCGCAAGGCACTGCCTGAACCGAACTCGGGTATAAAGGCGGGAGCAGACTTTACCGCTCCGCGCACGGATGTGGAGAACATTTTGGCTTCAATCTGGCAGGGTGTACTCGGCGTGCCGCTTGTCGGCATTCATGATAATTTCTTTGAGCTTGGAGGTGACTCGATCAAATCCATCCAAGTATCTTCAAGGCTTCTCCAAGCAGGCTATAAGCTTGAAATGAAGGATTTGTTCGGTTATCCGACAATTGCAGAGCTGGCACAGCGCGTTAGTGTGGTCAGCCGAATTGCGGACCAAAGCGAGGTACACGGAGCGGTAAGACTGGGACCTGCTCAGCACAGATTCTTCGATGAACAGTCAATGGATCTGCATCACTTTAATCAGTCGGTCATGTTGTACCGACGTGATGGCTTCAATACCGATGCGCTCGCCGAGGTTGTTCGGAAAATTGCAGAGCATCATGATGCTTTACGACTGGTGTTCCGCCAAGGAGAGCAGGGATTGGAGGCCTGGAACCGGAGCATGGGTGAGGGTGAGCTCTATAGCCTCCAGATCCACGATTTGCGGGATGAGACAGACCCGGCTTCAGCAATAGAAGCAGGTGCGGAAGCCATTCAGCGCAGCATCTCTCTGGAGGATGGACCTCTCTTTAGACTGGGTCTGTTCCGCTGTGCGGAAGGCGAACATCTGTTGATCGTTATTCATCATCTGGCTGTGGATGGCGTATCCTGGCGTATTCTCTTTGAGGACCTGCAGGATGGCTACGAGCAGGCAGCACGTGGAGAAGCGGTCAAGCTTCCACAGAAGACCGATTCGTACCGTGCATGGGTTGAGGGAATCACACAATTTGCGAATAGTCTGGCGGCTGAACAAGAACGCAGCTATTGGGCAGAGGTAGAGGGAGATGGATTTGTCCCTCTTCCCAAAGACAAGGTAGACGGCGCTCTTCTCATCAAAGACAGTGAGGCTGTCACGGTGAGATGGTCACCAGAAGAGACAGAGCAGTTCCTGAAAGAAGCGAACCGCACTTACAATACGGAGGTCAACGATCTGCTCCTGACGGCTCTGGGTATGGCTGTTCACGAGTGGACGGGAATCGAACGTGTAGGCATCCTTCTGGAGGGACATGGACGGGAGCCCGTTGTGCCGGAACTGGATATTACTCGCACAATAGGCTGGTTTACAAGTCAATACCCTGTCGCCCTTGAGATGGGAGGAGAATTGGAGATCGGCGCCAGAATCAAGCACGTCAAGGAAGGCTTGCGTCGTATCCCGAACAAAGGTGTCGGATATGGTATTTTGAAATATTTAAGCGACGGTTCCGACGTCTCCTCCTTCTCGGCTGAACCTGAGATTACCTTCAACTACTTGGGACAGTTCGACCAGGACCTTGCAGGAGGGATGATGGAAGTATCGTCTTATTCAGTAGGGTCTGAGGTCAGTGAGCAGATGGTGCAGCATCAGGCATTGAACATTAATGGACTGATTGCCGAAGGACAGCTTCAACTTTCGGTCAGCTATAACCGTCATCAGCTCGACGGGGAGTCCGTGACTAAGTTTGTTGGCATTCTGAAGAACCGTCTCAGCGAAGTCATTGGACATTGCGTAAGTAAGGAAAGAGCAGAACTTACACCAAGCGATGTACTCCTCAAAGATATCAGCTTAGAAAAGATTGAGGAGATAGAAGAGCAGACACGGCATATCGGCAGTATTGAAAATATGTATAAACTGACGCCGATGCAAAAAGGAATGTTGTTCCACAGCTTGCTGGAGCCTCATTCGGAAGTCTACTTTGAGCAGGCCAAATTTGAAATTCAGGGAGCATTCTATCCTGAGGATTTCAAACGCAGCTTAAAATATCTGATGAAACGGCATGCCATATTGAGAACGAATTTCCACGCCGGGTGGGGCGATTTCCCTATTCAGATTGTGTTCAAAGAAAGAGCATGCGACTTCGTATACGAAGATCTGCACGAGCTGGAATCCGCTGAAATAGAAGCGCGTCTTGCAGCTTATGTTGCCCAAGACAAAGCGAGAGGTTTTGATCTTGCGAATGAAGCCTTGCTGCGAGTTGCTATCCTACGTACTGCAAAAGAGCATTACCATCTGTTGTGGAGCTCTCATCACATCATTTTGGATGGCTGGTGTATGCCGCTTGTGCTCCAGGAAGTGTTTGAAACATACGGAGCTCTACGTGAGCAAAGGGAACCTGAGCTTCCTGCAGCAGCATCGTACAGCCAGTACATTCAATGGTTGGAGAAGCAAGGTGAGGAAGAGGCATCCTCTTACTGGAGAGGGTACCTGGAAGGCTACGAGCAGCAGACGAAGCTGCCACAAGCCATCACACAGCCATCAGCAAAAGCAGAAGCCTATGTGTCGGAGAAGCTGGTATTCACGTTGGATGCGGAATTGACCGATCGCCTGGAACAGGTGGCCAAACAGCATCAGGTGACGATGAATACATTGATGCAAGCAGCCTGGGGAATCGTGTTGCAGCGCTACAATAGAAGCCAGGATATCGTCTTCGGAAGTGTAGTATCGGGGAGACCTGCCGAGATTCCGGGTATCGAAAGTATGATCGGTCTTTTCATCAATACAGTTCCGGTTCGGGTTCAGGCCGAGGGAAGCGATTCGTTCTCCCATGTGATGAAAAGACAGCAGGAATTATATTTGGCAGGACATGCATATGATTCCTATCCGCTCTATGAGATTCAAGCACAGAGCGAACAAAAGCAAGATTTGATTTCTCATATTATGGTGTTCGAAAATTACCCGGTAGAAGAGCATCTGGAAGAGAAAATTTCCAGTGAAGAGGCTGAATACAGAATTACGGATGTTCAGATGTTTGAACAGACGAATTATGATTTTAACCTCATAGTGCTGCCGGGCCGTAATCTGGAGTTCTTGTACCGTTACAATGCCCGCGTCTATGATCGGGAGAGCGTGGAACGCATTCAAGGACACTTGACGAGAATTCTGACAAGCGTAGCTGTTCAACCTACCATCCGTATTGATGAGCTGGAGTTGATCGCGCCAGAAGAGAAATCGCAGATTATAGAGGTGTGGGGCGATACAGCAGCTCCTTATCCGCGTGAGCAGACCCTTCACGGTATATTTGAGGGAAAAGCAGCGCTCACACCGGATCGTACAGCACTTATTTACGGTGAAACGGAGCTTACCTATGGAGAACTCGATCAGCAGGCGAACCGTCTCGCACGTACGCTGCGTGCCCAAGGTGTCAGACCGGACCAACCAGTCGGCATCATGGTCGAGCGCTCGCTTGAGATGATCATTGGTATTCATGCCATTCTAAAAGCTGGCGGGGCCTATGTACCGATTGATCCGGAGTTCCCAGAAGATCGTATTCGCCACATGCTGGAGGATTCGGGAGCGAAGCTTCTGCTGACGAAGAACCATCTCCAAGATCGTTTTCCGTTCACTGGCACGATCCTGGCACTTGATGATCCGCAGGCGTATCATGCGGATAGCTCGAATCTGGAGCCAATGGCGGGGCCGGAGCATCTGGCGTATATCATTTACACGTCAGGTTCAACCGGCAAGCCGAAAGGGGTAATGATTGAACATCGCGCTGCCGTCCATACGCTGAGTCAGTTGGAAGCTGAATATCCGATGTTGGCAGGCGACCGTTTCCTGCTCAAAACGACATTCACCTTTGACTTCTCCGTGCCGGAGCTGTTCTGCTGGTTCTTTGGACAAGGGACTCTCGTGATCCTGCCACAAGGCGTGGACAAAGACCCGATGGCACTGCTAGAGGCCGTGGATACGAACCGTATCACGCATCTCAATTTGGTGCCGTCGATGCTCAGTGTGCTCGTTCAATACTTGAAAGAAAGCGGCACCCAAGGATTCCTTACTCTGAAATACCTGTTTGCCTGCGGCGAGACGCTGCCTGCTAAACTTGTGGAAGAGTATTATAAAGTATCTCCTTACGCAGTACTGGAAAACATCTACGGTCCTACGGAAGCAGCCGTATATGCGACTCGGTATACAACGAGCCTTGAGACTGCGGCTCTAACGCATGTGCCGATCGGCAAACCGTACGCTAACGTCCAAGTATGGATGATAGACGGCGCCTCTCAGGTATCACCAGTAGGTGTACCAGGAGAACTGTGTATTGCAGGCGAAGGGGTAGCAAGGGGGTACTTCAATCAGCCTGAACTGACAGCAGAGAAGTTCATTCCTCATCCGTACAAACCGGGAGAACGGATTTACCGAACAGGCGATTTGGCCCGGTGGTTGCCAGACGGGAATATTGAGTATTTGGGACGGATCGATCACCAGGTAAAAATCCGCGGTTACCGCATTGAGTTGGGAGAAGTGGAAGCACAAATTCTGAAGGTGCCGTCGGTACAAGAAGCGGTTGTTCTAGCACTGGCTGACTCCAGCGGAAGTACTCAGCTTTGCGCATACTTTGTGGCCGAGGAAGGGCTCGCAGCGGGCGTACTACGCGAGGCACTGGCCAGCGAGCTGCCAAGCTACATGATTCCGTCTGCCTTCGTACAGCTCGCACAAATGCCGCTGAATCCGAATGGCAAATTGGATCGCAAAGCGCTACCGGCACCGGAAACCCTTCTGCGGAGCACAGCGGAGTATATCGCGCCGCGTACGCAGACAGAAGTAGAGCTCGCTCAGATTTGGTCCGAGGTGCTCGGCGTACAGGAAATCGGGATCAGGGATCATTTCTTCGAACTTGGGGGCCATTCCCTGAAAGTATTGGGCTTGATCCAAAGGATCTCGTCCAGTATGGGCGTCCATCTCCCACTCCAGGCCGTGTTTAATCTGCCGACTGTGGAAGAAATGGCGCATGAAATTTTCAAGCTGCAGGCAACGAATGCTGCGGATGAACAAGAAATGGAAATTATCCGCTTCCCAGGGAAAGGAACACTTAAAGTATTTTGCTTCCCTCCACGGGTAGGCCACTCTCTGGGGTACTATGAGATGGCCAAGGAGCTGGAAGGGCTTTGCGAGGTGTACGGAATGGAATTTATCGGCGATCGGTACCAGGGTCAAGATATGCTGGATCGATACATTGATGCCATTGTGGATATTCAAGCAGAGGGCCCATATGTATTTCTGGGATACTCACTTGGAGGAAATCTCGCCTTCGAGGTAGCTAAAGCCATGGAAAGCCGAGGTCACCATGTTGGCGACATTATTATGGTAGATGCTATGAGAAAGATGTCCAAGGATGAATCGACACCAGAGGAGCTCGAAGAGATTGTCGAGACGGTACTGGACAGCATCAGGGACCAGTACAAAGCATTCCTCGCCGATCCAGTGGACAGGGAGCGAGTCATGGACAAAATGTTGGTGTACTCCACCTACCGCGATGAGCTTATTAACGCTGGTGAAGTTCATGCGAATATCCATGCTCTGATTGCAGAGGATGATAGTATTGGTCCGAATACATCATTAGATAAATTGTTATGGCAACAGGCGACACTTGGTCAATACAAAGAATACGAAGTCATCGGAACGCACGATGTGCTGCTTGATTCCGGTTTTATTGGGGAAAATGCTAAAGTACTGAGACAGATACTTGGTAAGGTCACAGAGGCTTCATCTAAAAACAAGCCCATTTTGTCCTAAGCTCAATCAAGCATAATAAGTATTAGGCAGCAAAGACGCCCGGATTCCTTTATATAGAAGGAACTCGGGCGTCTTTTGTTTTTTTAAGCTGTCCTTAACATATAAAGTCCCTAATCATCTGTGAATGCTTTAGACGTGGTTGACTGAAAGTGACTGGTGTCGGTGATGAGTTCACGGATGACTTGGATGACAAGCTTCGGTTGATCATGGATGATCATATGCTCGCTCTTCTTGGCAACAATTAATTTGCTGTTTGTAGAGATGTTAAGCATCTCGCGCTGTCCCATTTGCCAGCTTTGTTCAATCTGATCATTTCCGCGTTTACTAATACCGAACTGAGTCAAATCTTGTTGAATGCCCCGAGCAATTACACGTACAGGGAGATTACCCAGATGCTGTCCCCGTATGGCATCTTCGGTAGTGCTCGCTAGGTCACCCTCCTCTGCAACAGACCGAAAGTATTTAGAAGAAGCGACAATATTCACAAAAGATTTTCTATCTTGATATTCGACCCGACCCGTCAGCATAAAATTGGGGAACAGGCGAAAAGCCCCTGATTTTTCTAGGAGAATGGATATTAACGGGGAGGGATTGGCCTTAGGCCGTTCCTTGGCATAGATCTTATTTGTCCGTCGGGCGTCATTCTCAGGCCTGGCATCCACCAGAACCAATCCTGCCACTTCGTCTCTGTACGTCTGCGCGTACAGTCTTGAGTACATCCCCCCGAGGGAATGACCTACAAGGATATAAGGAGGTCGGATGTCCGCATTCTTTAGAGCAGTATGAAGCTCCCGAACGATGTTTTCCCCGGTGCGTGGTGTATTTGCCTCCTCGCTCCATGCATAGCCTGCCCGATCATAGGATACAACGGTGGCGAAGGATGACAGCTTTTCGGGAATATCTCTCCAGGAGAGGCTACTTTCCCCGCTCCCTGATTCAAGCAATATTGTTGGAGAACCGTTACCGAGTTTACGAATATGAAGTCGATAGCCCCCGGCATCGACCAATTCCCCCGGAGGTGGGTATTGTGATTTATCCTTCTTGGATGCAATCCACTCATACACAAATCCGGAGATCACGAAAAGCAATAAGCAAGAGATGATAAGAAACACAATTCTCGTCCATGTTCGCCTTCGTTGCTTCATTAGAAAATCTACTCCTCTATACAGCTATAATTAATCATTACCTAAAGTTGCGTGAAACAATAGCTGCTACCGTATGGTTTGTGGCTAGCTCCTTATCTTTTTACCCATCCTTTCTTTGTCAAATCATCAATATTAAAGAAAAAAACAGAATATGCACTTGAGTTGTAATGAGCAACCCGCGTATTCTTGATCATTGAATGGATATCACGTCGTTCTTAGATGCGGATAACTAAGTCCATTTGGCAAATGTACAGTGTACACAGGGTAAAATTACAACAATATAGATAGTAAAAACTATTCATTAAAAAGGGTTGCATTTAAATATGCAGAATGGTATACTCTAATTCCGGCCAAGAAATACAATATTGCGAGCGAGTGTTTCAAAAAAAGATTCTAAAAAATGCTTGCAAAGTTGGTTCGGACATGATATGATATAAGAGTTGATGAGGCGACGAGCTGAATCAACGAGAAAAGAATGTTTGATCTTTGAAAACTGAACAACGAGTGAGTAAAACGATTTTGTTCGCAAAATCAAACAAGAGATATTTTTATCTCGTCAGTTTCAACATGAGCTTATCGCTCTTTCTATAAACCAGCTTCGGTTGGTCTTTAATGGAGAGTTTGATCCTGGCTCAGGACGAACGCTGGCGGCGTGCCTAATACATGCAAGTCGAGCGGGGTTATATAGAAGCTTGCTTCTATATAACCTAGCGGCGGACGGGTGAGTAACACGTAGGCAACCTGCCCACAAGACAGGGATAACTACCGGAAACGGTAGCTAATACCCGATACATCCTTTTCCTGCATGGGAGAGGGAGGAAAGACGGAGTAATCTGTCACTTGTGGATGGGCCTGCGGCGCATTAGCTAGTTGGTGGGGTAAAGGCCTACCAAGGCGACGATGCGTAGCCGACCTGAGAGGGTGATCGGCCACACTGGGACTGAGACACGGCCCAGACTCCTACGGGAGGCAGCAGTAGGGAATCTTCCGCAATGGGCGAAAGCCTGACGGAGCAACGCCGCGTGAGTGATGAAGGTTTTCGGATCGTAAAGCTCTGTTGCCAGGGAAGAACGTCTTGTAGAGTAACTGCTACAAGAGTGACGGTACCTGAGAAGAAAGCCCCGGCTAACTACGTGCCAGCAGCCGCGGTAATACGTAGGGGGCAAGCGTTGTCCGGAATTATTGGGCGTAAAGCGCGCGCAGGCGGCTCTTTAAGTCTGGTGTTTAATCCCGAGGCTCAACTTCGGGTCGCACTGGAAACTGGGGAGCTTGAGTGCAGAAGAGGAGAGTGGAATTCCACGTGTAGCGGTGAAATGCGTAGAGATGTGGAGGAACACCAGTGGCGAAGGCGACTCTCTGGGCTGTAACTGACGCTGAGGCGCGAAAGCGTGGGGAGCAAACAGGATTAGATACCCTGGTAGTCCACGCCGTAAACGATGAATGCTAGGTGTTAGGGGTTTCGATACCCTTGGTGCCGAAGTTAACACATTAAGCATTCCGCCTGGGGAGTACGGTCGCAAGACTGAAACTCAAAGGAATTGACGGGGACCCGCACAAGCAGTGGAGTATGTGGTTTAATTCGAAGCAACGCGAAGAACCTTACCAGGTCTTGACATCCCTCTGATCGGTCTAGAGATAGGCCTTTCCTTCGGGACAGAGGAGACAGGTGGTGCATGGTTGTCGTCAGCTCGTGTCGTGAGATGTTGGGTTAAGTCCCGCAACGAGCGCAACCCTTATGCTTAGTTGCCAGCAGGTCAAGCTGGGCACTCTAAGCAGACTGCCGGTGACAAACCGGAGGAAGGTGGGGATGACGTCAAATCATCATGCCCCTTATGACCTGGGCTACACACGTACTACAATGGCCGGTACAACGGGAAGCGAAATCGCGAGGTGGAGCCAATCCTAGAAAAGCCGGTCTCAGTTCGGATTGTAGGCTGCAACTCGCCTACATGAAGTCGGAATTGCTAGTAATCGCGGATCAGCATGCCGCGGTGAATACGTTCCCGGGTCTTGTACACACCGCCCGTCACACCACGAGAGTTTACAACACCCGAAGTCGGTGGGGTAACCCGCAAGGGAGCCAGCCGCCGAAGGTGGGGTAGATGATTGGGGTGAAGTCGTAACAAGGTAGCCGTATCGGAAGGTGCGGCTGGATCACCTCCTTTCTATGGAGAATCGTTTCCTGCAATGGAAACATTCAAATATGAAGCGTATGCTTCAAAAACTACTCACTCGTTGCTCAGTTTTGAGAGCTCAAACTCTCAAAAAAGCTGGTTGTTTACAGCTTTGCACCTTGAAAACTGGATACCGAAACGAAATTGCGTTTTAGAATATTCCTTTAAGCTGATCTTGTGTAAACAAGTGAAATAAAGGTAGCTGCCTTGAATTCCATTCACACGTAAGTGTTGAACCGAAATTCAGAGCAAATCGTATTTACGATGTAAATACTAGGTTAAGCTACAAAGAGCACACGGAGGATGCCTAGGCGCCAGGAGCCGACGAAGGACGTGGCGAACAACGATAAGGCCTCGGGGAGCTGTAAGCAAGCTTTGATCCGGGGATGTCCGAATGGGGAAACCCGGCTGTCTTCATCGACAGTCACTTTTTGCTGAATACATAGGCAGAATAGAGGCAGACCAGGGGAACTGAAACATCTAAGTACCCTGAGGAAGAGAAAACAATAGTGATTCCGTCAGTAGCGGCGAGCGAACGCGGATTAGCCCAAACCAAGGAGCTTGCTCCTTGGGGTTGTGGGACGTCTCACATGGAGTTACAAAGGAACCGGTTAGATGAAGAGGTCTGGAAAGGCCCGCCAGAGAAGGTAAAAGCCCTGTAGTTCAAAACTTGTTCTCTCCGAGACGGATCCCGAGTAGTGCGGGGCACGTGAAACCCCGTATGAATCCGGCAGGACCATCTGCCAAGGCTAAATACTCCCTGGCGACCGATAGTGAAGCAGTACCGTGAGGGAAAGGTGAAAAGCACCCCGGAAGGGGAGTGAAATAGATCCTGAAACCGTGTGCTTACAAGAAGTCAGAGCCCGATCTATGGGTGATGGCGTGCCTTTTGTAGAATGAACCGGCGAGTTACGTTCCCGTGCAAGGTTAAGGTGAAGAGCTGAAGCCGCAGCGAAAGCGAGTCTGAATAGGGCGAATGAGTACGTGGACGTAGACCCGAAACCGGGTGATCTACCCCTGTCCAGGGTGAAGGTGCGGTAACACGCACTGGAGGCCCGAACCCACGCATGTTGAAAAATGCGGGGATGAGGTGGGGGTAGCGGAGAAATTCCAATCGAACCCGGAGATAGCTGGTTCTCCCCGAAATAGCTTTAGGGCTAGCCTCGGAAAGAAGAATCGTGGAGGTAGAGCACTGATTGGGTGCGGGGCCCGCAAGGGTTACCAAGCTCAGTCAAACTCCGAATGCCATCGATTTAGTTCCGGGAGTCAGACAGTGAGTGCTAAGATCCATTGTCGAAAGGGAAACAGCCCAGACCATCAGCTAAGGTCCCCAAGTGTGTGTTAAGTGGGAAAGGATGTGGAGTTGCACAGACAACCAGGATGTTGGCTTAGAAGCAGCCACCATTGAAAGAGTGCGTAATAGCTCACTGGTCGAGTGACTCTGCGCCGAAAATGTAACGGGGCTAAACACACCACCGAAGCTATGGCTTGATGCAATGCATCAGGGGTAGGGGAGCGTTGAATGCGGGTTGAAGGTGTACCGTAAGGAGCGCTGGACTGCATTCAAGTGAGAATGCCGGTATGAGTAACGAAAAGATCTGTGAGAATCAGATCCGCCGAAAGCCTAAGGGTTCCTGAGGAAGGTTCGTCCGCTCAGGGTAAGTCGGGACCTAAGGCGAGGCCGATAGGCGTAGTCGAAGGACAACAGGTCGAAATTCCTGTACCACCGTAATCCGTTATGAGCGATGGGGTGACGCAGTAGGGTAGTGACGCGGACTGATGGATGTCCGTCTAAGCAGTGAGGCTGATGTGTAGGCAAATCCGCACATCGTAAGGCTGGGCTGTGATGGGGAGCGAAAATTGTAGTAGCGAAGGTCATGATCTCAGACTGCCAAGAAAAGCCTCTAGCCAGGAGAAGGTGCCCGTACCGCAAACCGACACAGGTAGGCGAGAAGAGAATTCTAAGGCGCGCGGAAGAACTCTCGTTAAGGAACTCGGCAAAATGACCCCGTAACTTCGGGAGAAGGGGTGCCTCGGTAGGGTGAATAGCCCGAGGGGGCCGCAGTGAAAAGGCCCAAGCGACTGTTTAGCAAAAACACAGGTCTGTGCGAAGCCGCAAGGCGAAGTATACGGGCTGACGCCTGCCCGGTGCTGGAAGGTTAAGGGGAGTGGTAAGCCCTTCGGGGCGAAGCTATGAACCGAAGCCCCAGTAAACGGCGGCCGTAACTATAACGGTCCTAAGGTAGCGAAATTCCTTGTCAGGTAAATTCTGACCCGCACGAATGGCGTAACGACTTGGGCGCTGTCTCAACGAGAGATCCGGTGAAATTTTAATACCTGTGAAGATGCAGGTTACCCGCGACAAGACGGAAAGACCCCATGGAGCTTTACTGCAGCTTGATATTGAATTTGGGTACGATCTGTACAGGATAGGTGGGAGCCGTAGAATCTTGAGCGCCAGCTTGAGAGGAGGCATCCTTGGGATACCACCCTGATCGTATCTAGGTTCTAACTTGGTACCGTGATCCGGTGCGAGGACAGTGTCAGGTGGGCAGTTTGACTGGGGCGGTCGCCTCCTAAAGAGTAACGGAGGCGCCCCAAGGTTCCCTCAGAATGGTTGGAAATCATTCGAAGAGTGCAAAGGCAGAAGGGAGCTTGACTGCGAGACCTACAAGTCGAGCAGGGACGAAAGTCGGGCTTAGTGATCCGGTGGTACCGCATGGAAGGGCCATCGCTCAACGGATAAAAGCTACCCTGGGGATAACAGGCTTATCTCCCCCAAGAGTCCACATCGACGGGGAGGTTTGGCACCTCGATGTCGGCTCATCGCATCCTGGGGCTGAAGTAGGTCCCAAGGGTTGGGCTGTTCGCCCATTAAAGCGGTACGCGAGCTGGGTTCAGAACGTCGTGAGACAGTTCGGTCCCTATCTGTCGTGGGCGTAGGAAATTTGAGAGGAGCTGTCCTTAGTACGAGAGGACCGGGATGGACGTACCGCTGGTGTACCAGTTGTTCCGCCAGGAGCACCGCTGGGTAGCTATGTACGGAAGGGATAAGCGCTGAAAGCATCTAAGCGTGAAGCCCCCCTCAAGATGAGATTTCCCAGTATGTAAGACCCCTTGAAGACGACGAGGTAGATAGGTTGGGGGTGGAAGTGCAGTAATGCATGGAGCTGACCAATACTAATCGGTCGAGGGCTTATCCTAAAGAATAAAACGCAAATGAGTTTCGGATCCAGTTTTCAGGGTGTAACCTTGAATATAGAATTTGCACAGCAAATTCATGTTTGGTGGCGATAGCGGAGGGGTTCCACACGTACCCATCCCGAACACGACCGTTAAGCCCTCCAGCGCCGATGGTACTTGGACCGCAGGGTCCTGGGAGAGTAGGACGTCGCCAAGCAACAAGTAAAGAGGACCATGATCTCATTGAGATCATGGTCCTCTTTGGTATATTACGGTACAAACCACTTATACAATTGCTTCTATGCTGCGCATTCAAAGAGGAGATATGCTTTTGTGAATAGCTATTACCTTTGGAAACGCTTATTTTTAAAGGTTGTCCTTCGTAGGAGTACAGTTGTTTGTACAGGGAAATACTAAAGGTTAGGGCTATTGATGAAGGCTTGACACCCCTATACCGCTTTGCTAAGATTGCAATAATATATTTTCAGAGAGCCTTGATTTGTCCATGTCGGACAGACAACAAGACCAATACAGACTAAACAATTTGAAGGAGGATCATCTTGGTGTGGGAAGATAAATTCGGTAAGGAAGGCCTTACCTTTGACGATGTTTTGCTGGTACCTCGCAAGTCGGTGGTTCTGCCCAAAGAAGTAAGCGTGGCGACTCGTTTGAGTGATAACGTAAAGCTGAATATTCCTTTGATGAGTGCTGGTATGGATACTGTTACTGAGGCAGTGTTGGCAATCGCGATGGCTCGTGAGGGCGGTATCGGTATTATTCATAAAAATATGTCGATTGAACAGCAAGCAGTAGAGGTGGATCGGGTTAAACGTTCGGAGAGCGGTGTTATCACCAATCCATTCTCATTGACTCCAGATCATTTGGTGTCCGATGCTGAAGCAGTTATGGGTAAATACCGTATTTCTGGTGTACCTGTTGTAAATGAAGAAAACAAACTGGTGGGTATTATTACTAACCGCGATCTTCGCTTTATTCACGATTTTAACCTTAAAATCAGTGAAGTCATGACGAAGGAAGAACTGGTAACTGCACCTGTAGGTACGACTTTACAGGAAGCGGAGGTCATTTTGCAAAAGCATAAAATTGAAAAGCTTCCTTTGGTTGATGATGAAAATTATCTCAAAGGACTTATCACCATTAAAGATATTGAGAAAGCTATTCAATTTCCGAACGCAGCGAAAGATGCACAAGGGCGTCTTCTGGTCGGTGCGGCTGTCGGCATTTCCAAGGATACATTTGATCGGACTGAAGCACTTGTAAAAGCTGGTGTGGATATGATTGTTGTGGACTCTGCTCACGGCCATCATATTAACATTATTGAAGCGGTCCGCAAGCTACGTGAAGCTTATCCTGATCTGACGATTGTAGCAGGTAATGTAGCTACTGGTGACGGAACGCGCGAATTGATTGAAGCAGGAGCATCTGTCGTAAAAGTCGGTATTGGTCCAGGCTCCATCTGTACAACACGTGTAATCGCAGGGATTGGTGTTCCACAAGTAACAGCAATTTATGATTGTGCAACAGTAGCACGTGAATATAATATTCCGATCATTGCAGACGGTGGTATTAAATACTCCGGTGAAATTACAAAGGCCATTGCGGCAGGCGCTTCTGCGGTAATGCTGGGAAGTCTTTTTGCAGGTACGGAAGAAAGCCCAGGCGAATCTGAAATTTATCAAGGACGCCGCTTTAAAGTATATCGTGGTATGGGTTCTATGGCTGCGATGAAGCAAGGTAGTAAAGATCGTTATTTCCAAGATGACGACAAGAAATTGGTACCGGAAGGCATCGAAGGACGCGTTGCTTATAAAGGACCACTTTCCGACACTGTTCATCAGCTGTTGGGCGGTCTTCGTTCCGGTATGGGTTATTGCGGTACAGCTAATATTGAGGAGCTTCGTAACGATACAAGCTTTATCCGTATTACAGGCGCTGGTCTGCGTGAGAGCCATCCGCACGATGTGCAAATTACGAAAGAAGCACCAAACTACTCTCTATAAAGTTCGGCTGTAGTAGACTTGACGACAGGCAGAGCGTATTTCGCTCTGCCTGTCTTTTTTTAGAGATACCCCTGTGATAGAATAGACAAGTGTCCGCCTTTTTGACGAAATTATTGACGAATTAGGACACGTAGGTCTTTTGGACGATTCCTACCAGTGAAGAAGATTCGAGCAGAAAATGCTCATGACAGGATACAACTAAGCAAACGAAGTGAAACTGGATTTTATAACACTTAAACATTAATTACATTGGCCAAGTAGAGGCTGTAACCACCGTCTCGTTATTCATAGCGATCGGGTTAAGGTACGAGAGGAGTTTGTATTCATTTGAAAGCGAACATTTTAAAGCAGAATAAAAAACGCAGCATGATTAAAAAGAGTGTGACTGCAGTCATGGTGCTTAATATGATGTATATGTCGGCATTGCCTGTTGTAGGCAATTTCGATTCGAGCGTGGCTACTTTTGCAGCTGGAGCGGCAACACAGGCAACCAATATTACGGGGACAGGTTCTATTAATCCTCCTAGTCTGGCACTACGTTCCGCCATTTTGATCGAGCCTTCCACTGGGCAAGTATTGCTGTCTATGAACCCAGATGAGCCACTTCCGCCAGCAAGTATGACTAAAATGATGACAGAATACATCGTGTCTGAACAGGTTAAGCAAGGTAAACTCAAGTGGACGGATAAAGTTACGGTTAACGAGAATGCTTCTAAGAGCATTGGATCACGTATTTTTTTGGCTCAAGGGGATCAACATACGGTAGAAGAGCTTTATATTGCAATGGCGGTAGGTTCTGCTAATGATGCAACAGTAGCCCTTGCTGAACGAGTATCTGGAACTGAGCAGGACTTTGTAAAACTAATGAATGAAACAGCTCAGAAAATGGGCATGAAAAATACGTATTTTATCAACTCGACTGGTTTGGATCGTGGTGATATGCCGAAAGGCTTCCAGCCGGATACAGACCGGGAAACTGTGATGACAGCGAGAGATGCAGCTACTCTGGCTGGTTACATCATTAAAGATCATCCAGATTACACACGATTTACGACAATTCAATCTTACAAATTCCGTCCTACTGACAAGGCGCCAATTATTAACTATAACTGGATGCTAGAAGCAAACAAAAATATTACTAACTTTAGAAAGTTTGCTTACCCAGGTTTAGACGGGATGAAAACAGGCCACACGGCTAATGCTGGAAACTGTTTTACAGGAACCGCTGAACGCAACGGAATGCGTCTCATCAGTGTAGTTATGGGAGCTGATTCAGATGCACACCGTTTTACAGAGACAGCTAAAGTGCTGAACTATGGTTTTGATAATTTTGAAGTGAAGCAGGTTATTGCTCCAAAGACGGTGGTTAAGGGTGTTGAGAATGTGCCAGTGACCAAAGGTACGGAAACAGAAGTACCGATCGTCACCAAGGATGCAGTAAGCTTTATCGTACCTAAGGGTGCGAGCAATCCTAAAGTAACCTTTACAACGAACATTACACCAGCAAGCTCTCTGGTGGCACCTTTGAAGCAAGGGGCCAAAGTCGGAACAATTACGTACACGTACAAGACAGACGGTGTGGATAAAGGGCAGACGAAAACCGTGGATCTGGTTACTACGACGGCAGTAGAAGAGGGCGGCTGGTTCCGGATGCTTTTCCGGGCAATCGGTGATTTCTTCGGAGATCTGTTCCAGGGAATTAAGAACCTCTTCTAAAAAAACGAAGCTAAGCGATCTACCTCGTTTTTCATTACTTATTTTGCAGCTTGAAATGATTGTGTATTTGGCATTCGTGCGGTAAAATATTAAGTTAGAATCTAAACGTAACCCTTATAGGAGGCAACGACATGGAAACGGGAACTTCGCGTGTAAAAAGAGGTATGGCAGAGATGCAAAAAGGTGGCGTAATCATGGATGTCATGAACGCTGAGCAGGCTAAAATTGCAGAGGCAGCAGGAGCTACAGCTGTAATGGCTCTTGAACGGGTGCCTTCGGATATCCGTGCAGCTGGTGGGGTTGCTCGTATGGCTGACCCAACGATTGTGGAAGAAGTTATGAAGGTTGTTTCTATTCCTGTTATGGCTAAGGCTCGTATCGGTCACTATGTAGAGGCAAAGGTACTGGAATCTCTCGGTGTTGACTATCTCGATGAAAGCGAAGTGCTGACACCTGCGGATGAAGTTTTCCATATTGATAAGCGGGAGTTCACCGTTCCATTTGTTTGTGGAGCCAAGGATCTGGGAGAAGCGCTGCGTCGTATTGGTGAGGGTGCATCTATGATCCGTACGAAGGGCGAACCAGGGACTGGGAATATTGTTGAGGCCGTTCGGCATATGCGTTTTATCAATGGTCAAATTCGCAAGGTGCAAAACTTGTCGAAGGACGAGCTGTATGCAGAAGCGAAAAACCTCGGAGTTGCATATGAACTGCTGTTGGAAGTGCATGAGCTTGGCAAACTGCCAGTGGTCAATTTTGCAGCGGGTGGTGTAGCAACACCTGCCGATGCCGCGTTAATGATGCATTTAGGCGCTGATGGCGTCTTTGTAGGTTCTGGTATTTTCAAGTCGGATAGCCCTGAGAAGTTTGCACGTGCAATCGTGGAAGCGACCACTCATTATACGGATTACAAGCTGATTGCAGAAGTCTCCAAGAATTTGGGAACTCCTATGAAAGGCATTGAAATTTCCAAACTGGCACCGCATGAGCGCATGCAGGATCGTGGTTGGTAAGAAAGAAGGGACCGGCATGAAAATAGGTGTATTGTCGCTGCAAGGCGCTGTAGCTGAACATATACGTAGCGTTGAGCGTGCGGGTGCGGAATGTATAGCGGTGAAGAAGATCGAACAGCTCAATGAGCTGTCCGGTCTTATCATTCCCGGTGGTGAAAGCACCACTATTGGTAAGCTAATGCGCAAGTATGATTTCATAGAGGCTATACGTCAGTTTTCCAATCAAGGCAAGCCTGTATTTGGCACTTGCGCGGGATTGATTGTACTGGCTAAAACGATTCAAGGACAGGAAGAAGCACATTTGGGACTTATGGATATTACAGTATCGCGTAATGCATTTGGTCGCCAAAGAGAAAGCTTTGAAACAGATTTGAACATTAAAGGGATTGAGGAACCGGTACGTGCTGTATTTATACGCGCGCCATTAATACAGTCTGTTGGAACGGGAGTAGATGTGCTGTCTGAGTATAACGGCGAGATCGTGGCAGCCCGTCAGGGTCATTTGCTGGCTTCATCCTTCCATCCGGAGTTAACAGACGATTACCGGTTACATCAATATTTTGTGGATATGGTCCGCGAATAGTGAAAGTCAGGTTTGTAGTGTAGGAGGGATTACCTGTGTTAGATATAAAGATTTTACGTAATGAGCTTGGTCGGGTTGAGAAAGCTTTGCAGAACAGGGGGAAATCTCTGGATCTGATTAATGGTTTTACAGATCTGGATGTAAGCCGTCGTGAGTTACTTCAAGAAAGTGAAGGGCTCAAAAATCGTCGGAACGTGGTATCCGGTGAAGTAGCCAAGTTGAAGAAGAACAAGGAAAATGCGGATGATCTTATTGCAGAAATGCGTCAAGTCTCCGATCGTATCAAAGAATTAGATGAGCAAGTACGCGAACTGGAAGTTCAGATCGATGAATTGGTGATGTCTATTCCGAATATCCCTAATGATACAGTACCTGTAGGTGCATCGGAAGAGGATAATGTAGAAATCCGTCGCTGGTCGGAACCGCGCGAGTTTTCTTTTACACCCAAAGCGCATTGGGAATTGGCTCAGGATCTAGATATCCTTGATTTTGAGGCAGCAGCCAAGGTAACGGGTTCTCGTTTTACGTTCTACAAAGGACTGGGAGCAAGATTAGAGCGTGCGCTGATTAACTTTATGATGGATCTGCACAGCAGTGAGCATGGTTATGAAGAAATGCTTCCTCCATACATTGTAAATCGGGACAGCTTGTACGGAACGGGTCAACTTCCGAAGTTTGAAGAAGATTTGTTCAAGCTGCGTGATACTGAGTATTATCTCATTCCTACGGCTGAAGTTCCGGTAACGAACTACCACCGTGAAGAGATTATGAATGCGGAGCAGCTTCCGAAATATTATGTGGCATACAGCTCTTGCTTTCGCTCGGAGGCAGGATCAGCAGGACGTGATACACGTGGCCTGATCCGTCAGCATCAGTTCAATAAGGTAGAGATGCTTAAGCTGGTTCACCCGGATACCTCTTATGAGGAATTGGAGAAAATGACGAATAACGCTGAGCGTGTTTTACAGCTGCTCGGACTTCCATATCGCGTGCTGGCACTTTGCACTGGAGATATGGGTTTTACGTCTGCCAAAACGTACGATCTGGAAGTATGGTTGCCTGAGAGTGGCATGTACCGTGAGATTTCTTCCTGTTCAAATACGGAAGACTTCCAAGCGCGTCGTGCGAACATCCGGTTTCGTCCAGATTCGAAGGCAAAGCCTGAATTTGTACATACGCTGAACGGTTCAGGATTGGCTGTAGGGCGGACTGTGGCTGCTATTTTGGAGAACTATCAGCAAGAGGACGGAAGCATCGTGATTCCAGAAGTGTTGCGTTCATACATGCGAGGCATTGAGGTTATTGCTCCTAAACAGTAAGTGTTGCATTCTTAGAAGTTCTGTGGTAAAATAATTTTGTTGCGCCTGAGTATGTTTGAAAGGGAAGCAGCTTTATCCATTTACCACCTGGAGAGGTACCGAAGCGGTCATAACGGGGCGGTCTTGAAAACCGTTAGAGTGCAAGCTCACATGGGTTCGAATCCCATCCTCTCCGTCAGTTTAATAATTTACTTGCTGCATAAGGATTTGTAGGAAGTATGACTAAAACGCACTTTACCGTTGGATAGCGGTGTGGTGCGTTTTTTTGTGTTCGTGACCGTTGGATAAACATCTGACGGAGGTATAGGATGAGGTATAGGATTATGAATACAAACACGGGTGGCAAACTGCGTAAACGCGGGCAGCGGAAGAATAGTTTGGACATTCCTCAGCGGTTTCTCGACCGTCTGAGTCCATCGGTTTTGGAAACGTCTCGGGTGGCGCAGGATGAGAGAGCGAGCGTATCGCCTGAGATTCTGACACTGGAGGGGCTGTTCAAACGCTATTACCGCATACTCTATTTTTTTCATACATCAGTTTGCAGGCCTATAATCAATTGCAACTAATATCTCGACAGGTCAGATCATTGTATACCAAATATATCTTGCAGATAGTTATCAAGAATACGAAGGGGCTCGTGTAAAGCTTGGTTTGGAAACTTATGAGTTACCTTATAGCATATTCTTGGAGGCACCGATACCGATAGTTTCTGAAGAACAAAATCTCCCATCCGCATCATATGTGCGCCAATCGAAGCGGGAACTATCGACCATTGTCTAGCGTCCTTCAAAAAAGTAGTGATGAGTCCCGCTGAGTCCAGATGAACACGGGACGGGCAAAGAGGGTCCCACCACTGGTCATGTCTGAATTGAAACTCTCTATTCCAATTTATGAAGACTTCGTCTTGCGCCGACAATTCTTCCATTTCAACAGTATCTCCGGCCTGCCGCCCCGACACAGCCAGGCGCAACAGCATCATTTCTTCAGTAAAAAACGGTTTAACAGTGACACTAGGCGACACGATTTCTCGCACCACAAACGCCACATCCATCTCGCGCCGCTCAATACTATCAAAAGCTTCCTGAGTATGCTGCGTACGAATTTGCAGTCGGATGGACGGGGTATGCTGATTAAGCATTCTATATACAGGGGGCAAAACAAAGTGACTTATACTTTCGGCAGCGCTTATTGCCAGACTTAACTGCGAACCGCTAGCCTGCAAGATTTGTGTTTCCCTCCAGAGAGCATCCCATCTTTCCGCAATGCTAAAAAAGTTTTCCCCTTTTGGGGTCAGACTGGTTTTGGGTGCCCCTTTTCTTCGCTCAACCAAAAGGCCACCCATTTCCTGTTCCAATGTCTTTAACCGATAGCTCACCGTAGCTTGTGACAGGTGCAGCAATTCGGCCGCTTTGCTTATACTCTCGGTCCGTACGATAGCTAAAAACGCTTCTATCCCAGGGAAATACATAGAATACCTCCTCAATATATAGAAATGATTAATATAGTTCATTAAATATTTGAGTTTTACAACAATATTCTTTATGTTTAAAATTATCGTTAATGAGGTTTTACTGCCGATGAAGTCTATAATATGGAAATAATTACTTCTTCCTCAAAAGGATAAAATGAAGATCATCAAACGGGTTTTCTTCGAAGAATGGTATAGGTAATGAAAGGTGGTTTAGCAATGAAGATTCTCATAGTTGGCTATTTTAGCGAGACCTCGAAATCAAATATTGTAAGGTATTTTCCTCAAGACTGGAATGTTGTAATTGTCCCGCCCGGAAAAGAAATGCTGCATCATATTGAAGATTGCCAGGTAATTATTCCTGAACATATTAAAGTGGATCACAGCCTGCTTTCTATCGCAAAAAAATTAAAATTGGTACAGACGGGTGCAGGATTTGATAATGTAGATGTCCCTGCCTGTACACAGCTCGGCATTTGGGTGGCCAATGCTGCAGGAGTGAATGCACAGGCAGTGGCCGAGCACGTAATGGCACTGATATTGTCTTATTATAAAAACATACCGTTTCTTGATACTTTCATGAAAAACAGGATGGATGAAAATCAATTGGACTATACAGGGAGTGAATTAAAAGGCAAAACGATTGGGATTATCGGTTTGGGCGCTATCGGAAAAAAAGTAGCTGCATTTTGCAGGGTTTTTGATATGAATGTGCTGGCTTATGCGAAAAATGCTCTTGTACAATCTGACGGTTTTGTGAAAATGACGGATTTCGATACTCTTGTAAGCACATCGGATATAGTCAGTGTACATGTACCCTTGAATCAACAAACCAAACAACTGATCAACAGAGCGGCATTCAAGAAAATGAATAATACCGCTCTTTTTATCAATACAGCCCGCGGCGGGATTGTCAACGAAAGAGACTTGATTGATGCATTAAAAAACGGGGATATTTCAGGCGCATGCCTGGATGTATTTGAATCTGAACCGCTTCCTATTGATAGTGAGCTCCGGAATCTGGGTAATGTGATACTTACTCCCCATACAGCAGGAATGCCTGATGGTCGAAAATTTCATAAAAAAAGATATGATTTCTTTATAAACAATATAAAACGTGTAGAAAATGGTGAAGAGCCTGAAAGCAAGCTCAATCAGTTATCATAGTTTTGGTGCAATAAAAATGAGCTATCGGGGCAGCTCCGTGCACCTGGTTGCCTCCAGATAATGGCAAGGGGGACACGGCAGCGTTGCAGACAGGCCAGCAGTTGTAGCGGTTCTTGCATTAGACTTCACAAACCCAGTCATACCAAGGCTCGGCGGCTTTTCATAGGTAGTAACGGTCTTGAAAACCGTTAGAGTGCAAGCTCACATGGGTTCGAATCCCATCCTCTCCGCCATACTCTAAATAAACCAAGCCATTCAAATACGATAGCTGATACATTGGCCTTTATAAGCTAATGATTAGGAATCGTGGAGAGTGGCTTTTTTGTTGTATAAAAAGCTCGTTTTTTTCACACGTTATCAGATGTGGAGGTGCTGGCATGAATCGAGAAATGACAGTAGATCAGCAAAAGCTGGTAGAGGCCTGGCAGGAACAACTGCCGATTCTTTTGAATTCAGGGGACAAATCACAGGTACAGGCAGATGAAGCTGACAACCGGGCTATACGGATCCATATCGAGGTAGAAGGCCGACAAATGTACTCCTTTGATTTTGCATGTACTTATGTAGACTCCCGGGAAGTACAGGTTAGCTTAGTCGATGTAGAACGGGACGGACAGTCTGTGGATGAACGAACAGATATCATTCAGCAGTTAGTGTCCGATTATACTCGGCATATTCACCAATGTGCCCAAACATTACAGTCATTGACGCACTCGTAGGTCATGAAGGAATGAGGAGGAAGACTACATGACAAAAGCCAAAAACGGTCTGGATAAAAACTTGTCTAACATTGTTGATGATTTGGAGCAACGCCCAGTTAATAGTCATCAGGCACAGCAAGTGCAGCAGGATCGTAATGATCGCCGTCATCAGGATTCACTAAATCACGATAAAACGGAAGATCTACACCATCTATAGTCCTATTTTAAATGGTAATAAACGGATTCGTTGATGTACCACAAATATAGACTGAGAATGGAGGATGCATAAATGGGCAAGCCTAAAGCCATTCCTGTCCCCGAAGCACAGGATTCTGGTGGAAGTAACGAAAAGCGGGAGCGTAGTCATCAGCAAGAGCCGTTATCCGGTTCCAAGAAGGTAAAACAGCGGAATCACGTGGATCATCATAATAGAGAAGGCTCATAAGCAGGCAGACCTTTCTCCTAAAATATATTGCATAGTGTAAGACACCCTGGTAAGAGAGCCAGGGTGTCTTTGTGCTTATTGTAAGAAAATTTTCCAATAAGTGTTTCGCCGTTTGAGAATATGAGTTAAAATAGGAGGTGTGTATTTTTTTTGTTAGCATAAAAAAGGGGTTAATTACGAGAGGAGAGAATCTACACAATGAGTAAAAAGTTATCCGTCTTGGTACTCACTATGGTGTTGCTTTTGACGGTAGCCCTGGTAGGTTGTAGCAAGAAGTTAGAACCGAAGGAAGCTGTTACGACTGGTACTGCAAATGCAATGAAGTTGAACTCTTATGAATCCAAAAGTCAATTCACGATTAAGGAACTGACCATTACATCCGCTTCTGTTCCAAGTGAGCAAAGTGCAATGGTAACTAGCATGCTGAAAAATGCTGATATTACGCTGGATGGTGTATACCAAAAGGAACCTTTCCAATCTGAAATGACGCTCGGCATTCATTTGAAAGGTGATCTTTCCACCAGCTTCACGATTCCAATGGTAATGACTAAAGATAAACTGTACGTTAAAATTCCTAATATTCCATTTTACCCACTTCCACAGGATGTTGTAGGTAAATTCCTGGTCATTGATCCACAAGAACTGGCTAAACAATCAGGACAAGAATTTAATCCTGCAGCCATGGATCAGGAAAAATCGCAGAAATTTGCGAATGAAGTGATTGCTGCTATTATGAACGAGTATGATCAAGCTACGTACTTCTTTGATATTGATCCTAAAGACGCTAAATTGCCACAAGGCGTTGAAGCTAAACAAGTCGTTCAATTCAAAATTACGAACGACAATGTGAAGCAAGCGACCAATACATTTATCACTAAGGCGCTTCCTAAAGTCCTTGATGTGATGTCTAAAGATGAATATGCTGGCATGCTTCAAGTGAAGAAAGAAGAGCTGGCTGAAGCGAAGAAAGAACTGCAATCCAACACCAGCGAAGTTAGCAAAAAGCTGGATGAGTTGAAAAATTACTTGACAGTGAAACAGTTTGACATTAACACAGCTTTGAACAAGGATAACATTCCTGTGTATCAAGACCTGAATGCGAATGTAGAGATGAATGATCCGGCTACAAAAGACAATGTAAAATTGTCCGTAACAGGCTACACGCAATACAGCAAAATCAATGCTAAAGCAGCATTTAAAGTGGGTATTCCAACAGGTGATCAAGTCCTGACTATGGAACAGCTGCAACAAAAAATGCAAACTGTTGCTCCTTAAATATGGGATGACCTGATTGCAAAATATTATTTTTTTCGAATATGATGTAAGAAAACCGCTCGGCATAAGCCGGGCGGTTTTTTGTTTACTGTTAATGTTGTCCCTGTGCAGTCATTTAGCTCTGCCACACGTCATCCTCAGCTAAAAGTCCAAACATCTGGTGATCCTGCCATGTGCCCTGAATTTGTACAAGCTTGCGAGCAATGCCTTCTGGCTGGAAGCCGCACTTTTTTAATACACGTTGTGAGGGATCATTATGCAAAAGGGTACCCGCTTGGAGACGATGCAGAGATAAGGCACGAAAAGCATATTGTATGATCAACTTTAAGGCTGCGGTCATATGCCCTTTACCCTGTTCATGATGATCCATCATGTAGCCGATATCAGCGAATTGTCCAACTCCACGTACTAGATTGGAAATAGAGATATAACCGATGAGCCGTTCTTCCTTTAAGAGAAAGATACCAAACACGTAACCTTGATCCTCTTCGGCCTGACGCAATTTCTGACGAATATAATCCTGCTGTTTCTCTAATGTGAAAAATGAATCCTCGTAAAGCGGCTCATAAGGCGCATGGGAATCCCTATTACGGTGCCTAAGGGCGAGAAGGGCTACGCTATCCGCCAAGCTAAATGGCCGTAAAAAGATACCTTGAGGCGTATTATACAAGCTCATAGGCATGGGTTGATCTCCTTCCATGGGGAATTAGCAATAAGATGAAGTGTTTTGGACTTTTCCCCCTCAGGATAAGGATGGGGGAGGAGACAATCTGGCTGCCGCTCTTTTTTGCCGGAGATGCCGAAAAAAGTTCGTTAGCAGCGAAGCGCATTCCTCCTGCAGTACACCACTAGTTACTTCTGTACAATGATTGAACCGAGGCTCCTGTAATAAATTCATCAGCGTGCCTGCGCAGCCTGCCTTGGGATCTGTAGTTCCGTATATCAAATGGGGAACCCGTGATTGAACAATGGCTCCGGCGCACATTGGACACGGCTCCAAAGTGACATACAGCCTACAATCCAGCAGGCGCCATGCGCCTAAGTACTCACTGGCCTGACGAATGGCAACCATCTCTGCATGTGCGGTTGGGTCAGCATCCGTCTCGCGCAAATTGTAGCCGCGACCGATGATTTCATTATCTTTTACGATGACAGCCCCGATGGGGACTTCACCTAATATTTCTGCCTTATACGCTTCCTGAATGGCTTCTTTCATCCAATAGGCGTGATCCATGGTGGTCACTGGAAAATGCTCCTTTCAAAACGCGGAATTATCCAACGAACAAATATTCCGTTGTTAACATGATGTGAATAAAATTGTGGATAACACGGCACTTGTCCACAGGTTTATCCACAGTTTATAATAAAATCTGTGTATTTGTGGACTACTTGTGGATGATTATCTTCTTATATTGTAGGCAAACCCTTGTCTATTGACAATACTGTACACAAGGTGTGTATTTATGTATATCCGGTAAATGTAAATGCTGGTATCACAGGCGCTATTACGGTATCATTGAGTTAGCAATTGCCAGTAATCGCCAGCATACGGCAAGAGGTGAGAAATCAGTGTGTCGATAAAAATCAGAATAACGATCATTTTGTCGGGGTCCGTCCTGTTTATCCTTTTATTAAACATCGCCCTCAATTATTACACGACCCACGAAAATCTAAGAAGTGACAGTGAAACTAAAATGGTTCTGACGGCTAAAATTATCGGAGGAGCTATCGAACAAACCCAACATAGCTGGGAGGCCGTTGACAAGCAGCTCGGATATAATCTGTGGCTTTCTGCCACGTTGGCTGCTAATCAGCTAGGTCCTGACATCCGAAATATTCAGCAGGAACAGCTTCAAAAGGTGGCCTCACTCCACAGAGATACTAATATTTCTTTGATGATTCGAGACGGGCAGGGGTATAAGGTTGTTAAATCCTCGGATCCAAAAGAAGTAACGCCATCTGATCCATTGACAGGGTATTGGAAAAATGCAGTTGACCAATTATATGAGCATGGACAGGCTGCAATGGCGCAAGGTCAGAAACTGGACCATTTTTGGACCGGATCATTTGACTACACCGGTTCAGGCTCCTCACAGATTAACAAATGGGGATTTTATTATGACCAAAAACGTAACTACTTAATTCGAATTTCCTTTCAGGATACTTCAGTGCAAGATTTCATAACCATCCTGAGCCCCGATGAGATCGTAAAGCAAACCCAACAAGTGGATTATCGCATCATGGAGATTACAGGAATTAACCCTGCAACCTTTGGTGGCGCTTCTATGGACAAGAACGGGAACGATTCGAAATACTATTACATGTACAATAAACCGATCCAGTTTGGCACGTATCAACTAACAAGAGTGCAGGAAGATCGTTTGGCCGTGTCCAGAGCTATCCTCTCCGGGGAGAGTATTGTACAAGACTGCTATATCAAAGGCGAACGGGTTCTCGTCAGTTACATACCTTTTTACCCGGCTAACCGCGAAGCCTATGTTATCCGTATTGTTATGAATTATGATACGATTACTTCTGTTATTTCCAAGCAATTGATAAGCTTAATTGCTATTTCCATTGTCCTTTTGGAGGTTGTAATCATTGGAAGCTATGTGCTGGCAAGTCTGTTTGTCCGCCCAATTCAGTCGATTCTGGGGAAAGTGAACGAGATGGCTGATGGTCATTTTGATACACGGCTAGAAATAAAAGGTGGTCATGAGCTTGCACAGTTGGGAGAACGCATCAATGCGATGGCCTACAACCTAGGGATGTACACGAGAAGACTGGAACAGATGTATGAAGAGAACCGTTCTGTAAAGGAGCATCTGGAATCGGTTATTAATCAGACAGCGGATGCGATTCATGTAACCGACGAGGAGGATCGCGTCGTTCGGGTCAATCATGCCTTCGAAGCTTTGTACGGCTGGACCAAGAAGGAATTGGTTGGTCGTAAGCTGGAGTTTGTACCTCCGCAGCAACAGGAGGAGTATGAATTTCAGAAGAAGAGCCTGCTTCAAGGAGAGAGCATCGTATCAAGTGAGTCCCTTAGAATGCGTAAGGATGGAAGTACAGTAGAGATCAGTATGAGCACGTCGCCTATTCTGGATGAAGAAGGCCGAATTTTGGGGTTTATCTGCGTGTCGCGTGATATTACGGGTCGCAACCGAATGGAGGAGTTGTTGCGCAGATCAGAGAAACTGACAACCGTCGGACAATTGGCGGCAGGCGTAGCGCATGAGATTCGTAATCCGCTAACTACGCTACGAGGCTTTCTCCAACTACAGCAGCAAAATCAAGTGTTGAATATGAAACACAACGATATTATGATGTCTGAGCTGGATCGCATTAATTTGATCGTTAGCGAGTTTTTAATACTGGCGAAGCCACAGGCAGTGCATTTTCAGAAAAAGGATGTTCGCTATATTGTGAGCGACGTGATTTCTTTACTAGATAGTCAGGCGCACCTGCTGGGCATTGTATTCAATCTTCAGGTTACGGACGAGCCTGCCCTAGTATACGCTGAAGAAAATCAGTTAAAACAGGTATTCATTAATTTACTTAAAAATAGCATGGAGGCTATGAGTAAAGGTGGTATCATCACGATTCATTTGTTCTTGGAGGGAGAAAGCGTTAAAATCTCTATACGGGATCAGGGAGCGGGTATTCCCGCAGAAATGCTGTCCAAGCTAGGAGAACCTTTTTTCACAAACAAAGAAACAGGGACAGGACTAGGACTTATGGTCAGTCAGCGTATTATACAGAGTCATAAAGGCACACTGGATATTGAAAGCACAGAGGGAGAGGGAACGACAGCCCTGGTGCAGCTTCCGATTGCCAAGCCGGAGTAACGGGCTGGGCGCAGGAGGAAGTGTGTTAGTAGAAATGGAGGGTACACAGGTTGCGCATTAACAAGTTTATCAGCGAAACCGGTTTTTGCTCGCGCCGCGAGGCGGACAAGCTGGTAGAGAGCGGCCGCGTGACGATTAACGGCGAAGTGGCTGTGCTGGGTAGTCAAGCGGAAGAAGGCGATGATGTTCGCGTGAATGGCAAGCCACTGCGCGAGAAGTCCGATCACGTCTACATTGCATTGAACAAGCCGGTGGGTATTACAAGTACAACCGAGAGCCATATTAGAGGCAATGTTGTTGATTTTGTGGGGCACCCACAGCGGATATTCCCGATTGGACGCCTGGATAAGGATTCGGAAGGTCTCATCTTACTTACCAATGATGGGGACATTGTAAATAAGATTTTACGGGCAGAAGGCAAGCATGAGAAAGAATATATCGTAACGGTGGATCGCCCTGTCATACCGTCTTTTGTGCAGGGCATGTCCAGCGGGGTGAAAATACTCGGCCAGCGGACGCTACCTTGTGAGGTGACGCGTGTATCTGAGTATGTATTCCGTATTATCCTGACTGAAGGGAAAAATCGTCAGATCCGGCGTATGTGTGCTGCCTTCGGTTATGAAGTAAAAAAACTGCAACGGCTGCGAATCATGAATATTCGGTTGGGGTCCCTTCAGAAAGGTGCCTGGCGTGATCTGACAGAGGCTGAGAAGCAGGAGCTTGGCCAGATGCTCGATTATACGCTTAGCTAATGCCAGAGGGGCTTTGTATAGCCTACAGCGTATGATCCTCGTATCTGACAAGTCCAGATTATAGGAAACACTAAACAAAGAGGCACCAGCTGCATAAAAATGCGGCGGTGCCTTTGTTCATATAACATATGCATAATCAACCTTCATTCGAGCTTGAGGTAGGACTGATGACTTGTGTCCCGTTCTGATATTTGCGGAGAACAGATATTTCAACACGACGGTTTTTGGAGCGTCCTTGACCATCTTGATTGCTTGCCAATGGACGATACTCGCCATAACCGATGGATACAAACTTGGTTGGATCGAGATCTGGATTGAGCAACAAGATACGCAAGAAATTCAGAGAGCGCTTGGCGCTCAAATCAAAGTTGGACGGGAACTGGCTGTTGGAGATCGGTACATTATCCGTATGACCCGATACGATAACATCATAGCCAGGGAACTGCTGGAGCATACTAGAAATGGACTTGGCCAGCTTTCTTGCTTCCGGCTTTACTTCGGCCTGCCCGGATGAAAACAGGGCATTATCACTAATGGTGATCATTAGTTGCGATTGGTTTAGCTTGGTATTCAGCAAGGGGGTCAGGCCGTTATTTTGAATATATTGATCCATCTGTTTTTTAAGCTTTTTTAAATCTTCTTCTTCCCGCTGGGCAAGCTGTTTTTGCAGTTCAGAGGTAGAAGTAGCTTTCGATTTTAAGGGTTGTGATACTTGTTCTTTATTTTTGCCCATATCCATGGATTGTGACGACGGATTCGCGGCCGAGTGATCCAGCACGCCAGTGCCGCCACTAAAAGCTGAACTCAGGGATTGAGCCATAGTTTCAAATTTTTTGGCGTCGAGCGAGCTCATACCGAATAAGACAATGAAAAGAGCCAACAGAAGGGTCATTAAGTCGGAATATGGCAACAGCCAGCTTTCGTCAGCATGCTCTTCATGCGGTTCATGTCTCTTTTTACTCACTGGAATCGCCATCCTTCTGGGTCAATGTAGCCCGTTCGGTCGGAGTCAGGAAGATCGTCAGTTTCTGACTGATGGCAATTGTCGATATCCCCGATTGAATGGAAAGCAGACCTTCGACCATCATTAATTTAAGCTCTACTTCTTTTTTGGATAACCGTTTCAGCTTGTTGGACATCGGATGCCACAGGACATAACCTGTAAAAATACCGAGCAACGTCGCAATGAAAGCTGCTGCAATGGCATGAGAGAGCTTTTCCATGTCACTAAGGTCAGCCAGAGCGGCGATCAGACCTACAACCGCACCGAGTACCCCGAGCGTTGGAGCGTACATACCGGCTTGGGAGAAGATCAGTGCGCCAGAGCGATGTCGATCCTCGGTCGCATTGATATCCTCCATCAGAACGTCCCGTACGAATTCTTGATCATTGCCGTCAATAATCATTCGCATGCCGCCACGCATAAAGGGATCATCGATTTCTTCTACCTTAGATTCCAAGGCGAGCAGACCTTCACGACGGGTAATGGATGCCCACTCGGTAAACGTACCGATGAGCTCTTTGCGGTCTAACAGTTTTTGTTCGGTGAAAATAACCTTGAACAGCTTCGGAATCCGTTTGATTTCTGCCATCGGGAAGGCCATAAATATACTCGCTGCCGTTCCGACGAAAATAATCATGTAAGCAGCGGGATTATTGACCAAATTGACGACCGGAGCGCCTTTTAAGATCATCCCGACGACCAGTGACACAATCCCGAGCACAAGTCCGATAATGGTTGAAATTTGCATGATACACCTCATCCATGAGAATAGATTTTGAATCCTTTCATGCCGCCGGGGTCGTCCTTGCCCCAAGCGCGTCATTACAAGACGGATTATAGTATTTATCGACAAAACTCTCTTTTTTGTTAAGTGCGAATTTCCGGTATAATAAGGTGATTATGTATTGAATGGCGGAACCATTGGAGGAAATGGCATGGGAGTAAAGCATGGGCGTGAGTATGAACAAATTTTGAACGATTTGACAGAGGCTGTGGGGCGCATCCCAGATAGCTATGAATTTTTTGAGATGGAAGCAGAAGATTGGGACAGGCTGGACCCGGCGGGACGTCAGGAAGTCAATGAAGCTTTGGCAGAAGACTTATTTTATGCACTGGGTACAGAGCCCACAATCACTGTAGGGAGTAGCGTTGTGATCTATGAGCCGGAGCAGCATCGCATCTATGTACTTATTGGGGACGAGGAGCTGACGTCAGTCCCTTTGATTTGAGGTCCGTCTTATGGATTTATCAACGGGGCCGTGGTAATATGTACACCAATATATCGTAGTTTTGGCCGTATTTAAGCGGTCGAAAGGCTTCCGTATAAACGGGGAGGAGTTCGTAACATGCCTTTTACACAAGAAGAGATTGAAGCACATCTGGAGAAACTGGAGGGCTGGGAACTGGAGGAAGGACGTTGGATCGTCCGAAAATATAATTTTTCCAGTTTTATGAAAGGGATTGCATTCGTGGATGAAGTTGCCGCTATATCTGAAGCATTCAATCATCATCCATTTATTACGATTGATTATAAGACCGTGACTCTGCGTTTGACCTCTTGGGACGACGGCGGTATTATGGCCGTGGATATTAAGGAAGCCCAACAATATAATGAAGCTTTTGAAAAAATGCGCAGCAGTCATTGAGCTTGTAATGATCTGTCGTATGATGATAGAAGCGCCTTCGCTATACAACATCGTGGTTGTATGCCGAAGGCGCTTTTATCATAGAATCTGGGTTGGGTGCTCGGGACGATATACCATACAATAAAATGGTTTTTTGCCATCAGGAGTCTGGCGTTCATAGGTATCTGTAAGCTCAAATCCAGCCGCCTTGTAGGCCCGGATAGCGCGCTCATTCCAAGTGAGCACCTCTAGATCAATTTCATTCTTCGGGTTGCGTCGTTGAGCTTCCTCTGCAATGGCACGGACAAAATCAGAGCCTTTGCCATGTCCGCACCTGTCAGGATGCATTCCAAGACCTAGCCGGGTCACACCGATCATAGGAAAATATTGAGCAAATCCTGTTAGCTTGTTCTCTTCATCCAGTACGGCAACATATTGCTCTTGGCGAAGCGTGGGACTTCCAAATTCGACTTCAAGCGCCTTCATTTGTTCCCAGGGGAGCCAACCATATATGTTATAAGGTGGATCATAGTGCCACTCACAGATTGCAGCCGCTTGATGCTCGTCCATCGGTACGATCCGATAGTTGGATATTGAGGCCGGCATGTGTTCCATCCTCCTTTTACACAGGTACTTCAATCATTAACAACAGATTGTAGACAAGTTGCAGAGGAATGGCAAGCGTGTTTATTTCATACCTAAGTCGGGTATACATTCAATAAGAAGGAATTACTGCTCATATGCTCCCCCAGCGGTGACGGTAAAACCGACGATGTTCGCTACAATTGAAACCTTTTGAGGTCTCAGTTCGTCAGTAAAGATAATAATTGCTGATGTTGTGGACATAAAAAACCGCAATTCGATTCCGGCCAGAATCAAATTGCGGCTAGGGTTAGCTTGCTGTGCGTTAGTTATTCTACGTTATCGTCATCAGGAATGTCTGAAGCTACAGAATGGTAAGCGTCTGTGCTCATAATTCTTTTTGCACCGACATAGCGGTTAGCGTAATAATTTTCGTTCAGTGAGCTAACTACTACACCACGTGAAGTCGAGGAGTGGGCAAATTTCCCTTCACCTACGAAGATACCTACATGGGAAATGCCTCTTCCTGTGGTGTTGAAGAACACCAGGTCCCCAGGTCTCATTTCATCGCGGGATACAGAAGATCCCATTTTGAATTGTGATCCTGATTGATGCGGAAGTTTAATTCCCAGTTTGTTGTATACGTACATTGTGAAGCCGGAGCAATCGAATCCCTCGAGTGTAGTGCCTCCGCTTCTGTAGTTCGTTCCTTTGGCATCTTGGATGACCTGGTCCATCTTAGAGTCTGCATATGCACTGCCGCCACCGAATGTAAAAGATGTAAAGGCAATGGCAAGACCCATAGCTGCGATCGTTAGCTTCTTCTTCAAAAAAAATATACCCCTTCCAATGCCTGCGAGGTTAGCTTAAGGATTCGGTAGAAGGTTCCCCTATGACCACTCTGTTGCGAGATCAATTCACCCAAACTGGTTCCCCCGCTTCCTAGGTGCCAGGAATTAGGCTTAACTTAAGATGTGCACCTTGGAGAGCAGTATTCACAGAAACGTTATTTTTGAGATAAAGGTTACAATAAAGATTACAAAGTTGTTACTATCAGTTCACTGCGATTATTGTAACAAAGACGGCTGGCTTTGGCAAATGTTTCATTGCAAAAAGTTACAAAAAAAATCTGCTCCTAATGTCCCAGGAACAGATCTTGTTAACAGTATTCAGTTATGTGTCGTTTGCGCGAGTATGAATCAAGGTTTTTCGACAGACGGAAATGAAGTAAAAAACATAAAGGCAGGGCTTAGCTTCTACTAGAGATATCGGTATGCCATAGTCTGTACTGCGAACTGATATGCCACAGCCTGACCAGACTAGTAACAAAATGATACGATTGCTGGAGAATGAGCGCCAGCATGCCAGTCCAAATCATCGCCACGGTGCCAAATAGACCGAAGACCAGCAGCACACAAGCACCGAGCAAAAGGGATATACCGACAGCTGGGAGGAGCTGGCGAAAGAAGGCGAGCAGGGACGATAGTATGGCGTGACCACCGACAGTACCCAGTTGCATATACAGGATGCACTGCCGAATGAACCATCCGTATGCCATCCATCCAATGACATAGGGCAATAAATGCAGCAGATAAGAGGAAGATTGAAGTGCTCCTGCTACAATAGGGTAGAGTCTCGGTACTACCCAAAAGGCGGGAAGCAGCAGCAGTCCCAACTCGATGGTGTAATACAACAGCGACGACATGCCATGGCGTTTCATACCCTTGAAAAAGGACAGGCTTTGCGGTTCAGTCGCATCGGTATGCAGACTTTGATATATTCCGGCTCTAATGAAGGGAGTGATCAGTATGCGTAGTACAGTCGCCCCTAGTAGTATCCACAAATACACATGTACTTCCCGGCTGTCCATCAGAGCAATCTGGCTCTCCATCCAAAATAAGGTCTGTCCCAGCTCGTTCTGACCCTGATCAGGATAACGGAGCAATAGCGGGATAACGGCAGACTGCACCAGCCGATAGAGAAACACCCCCCACAGTAGTCGATACAGAAATAAAATGATAACGATATAGAAACGTATGCGCACCAGCGCCCAGCCCTCTTTTATAACAGTCCGCATCTATAGACACCTCACCATGACAGACTTCCAAGCAGTGTCTCCAACAGCTTGGTTACACTTATACTCCAACGGGTTTGTTGCTTTTCGTCCAATTCGGCTTTTAGGCTATTGTTAATATGCTTGTTCTCCAGTGCAATGGTATATAAGGGATCAAGGGTTACATGGGAAACGGGAGAAGTACTTTTGATCCGAAAATTTGTACTTTTGCCCGCGCCGTCCCAAGCCTTGAATATCGTGGTACCTTCCTTGAAGGTAAATTGGACAGGGATCTTGGGATAATCCGCCCCTTTTTTGCTGACCGTCACGACTGCTTCATATCCATTCTCCAGCTTGTGGTTTGTGATGTGATCCACTGAAAAGTCCGCCATCTGGCCGTCATATACATACTGTTCAAAATAGTGGCTCCATGAGCGTCCGGTGACTCTCTCCACGATACGTTGAAAATCCAGTGAGGACGGATGCTTGAATCGGTACGTCTGGACGTAGGTCCGCATAATGCGATCCATTTTTTTCATACCCACCTGACGTTCAATGCCCCGTAGGACCAGCTTGCCTCGAGAGTAGGCATTTTGCGCGTACTCAGCAGCTGAGCCGTACTTCCATGACTCACGGTTTAGCGGCTGTGGGGAGGCTACCTGTCCCGATTGTAATGGCAGGTTGGGGGTAAGCCCATATTCTTGCTCCATAAGCCGCTCCTCAGCATAGGAGGTGAAGCCTTCATCCAGCCACGGCTCCTCAAATTCATTATTGGCTACCATTCCGTAGAAATATTGATGTCCAATCTCATGAACTAATGTCCGTTCCAGACTATAGCCAGGATTCAGATTACCCGCAGCAGCGGCCGTGATGAGTGTCGGATACTCCATACCGCCGGCTCCATTGCCTGATTTGGGTGGAACCACGATGGATAGGGTGGAATATGGATAAGGCCCGTACCATTTGCTGTAGTACGAAAGGGCGGCCTTCGCTGCGCTCATATAGCGCCCTTTGAGCTCCTTGTGCGACGGGTCAAGGTAGAGCTTGATTTTGACACCAGGGACTTCAGCAGAAGAAAAGGGTTCTTCTACGGTTACAAAGTTGGGTGAAGCGGACCAGGCAAAATCGTGTACATCATCGGCATAAAATTGATATATTTTTTGGCCGTTCTGTCGGACGGCACCACGGGTGGGAAATCCGGTCGCTGCTACGATATGAGTTTCAGGCACCCGAATCCGTACGCTGTAAATTCCAAAATCGGCATAAAACTCGGAGTTACCATGATACTGGTGGAGGTTCCAGCCCTCCTCGGCGCGTCCACGCTGTCCTGCAGTCTCGTAGACGCTTAGCTTCGGGAACCACTGTCCTGCCATTACAAAATCATCTGTCGCGCCCATACGAGCGAAGATGGCGGGCAGTTTTACCTCAAACTTCATATATAATGTGATTTCTTCGCCACCTCGTACCGGCTTGGGTAGACGCACCTTCACGAGCGAACGGTCGCCTGCGTTACCGTCATCTGGCTGCACATATTGGATGCGGTGCATGAGAGATAAACCGTCTTCTGTTTTTAGTTCAGTCAGCGTCATGGAGCCAAAGCCGTCTTTGGGCATGGTGTCTCCGCGCAGCTTTCCACCGGATTCCTTCATAAAGGTAGTTTCCATGGAAGAAAAGGCATTCGGGTATAGATGAAGATACAGATCATTCACGGTTTTCTTGCCCGGATGCTTCCAGGTCAGTGTCTCAGTGCCTCGCAAAACCTGTCCTTTTTCCAGAGACACATCAATGTGGTATTCTACCACCCTCTTGCTGAGGATTTCTGTAGCGGGCTGTGGAGGGTTCTTGGGCAGGTCAGGCACGATGTTTGCCCCTAGAGGCTTGCCCATATTTGGGGCAAGCGCAGACTCAGACAGGGAGCCGTATAGTGGTTGGCCTATGGACTGCGGGTCGGATTGCGGTTGGGGCTGCCAGGCAAACCATAACGTCCCTGCGAGGAGACCGAGGGCTAGTGTAGACAATAAAACGATTTTAGTGCGTGCTGGGGTCATACAATGGATACCTCCCGTTGACAAGCATCTACAGCATGTATATGTTTGCTTTCAGGAGATTATTAGTTAAAATATTTATAGTGTAGAATGAGTGTGAAGACGGAAAATGGAGGTCTAGTGACGCATGAGTGAAAATCAGCCGGACGGCAAAAAACAGATTGCACTGAACATTGTCAGTGGCAAGAGTAAACATAAGGGTTTCGGCGCAGGCTCAATCGACCTGAACAGCATGTCTCCGGTTATCATTGACCGAGGAGAGGCGAAAATTGATATCGGTGCCATGCATGCCAAAAGTAAAGTAGAACGTGGTATCAAGTTCTCTACGAATAAAGAGGATGTACCGAACGGACGCCAAGTATGGCTCGTATGGGTAGCCGTGGATCGTACGCCCGAAGGGCGTATGTACGGCGGTGCCACCGCCTGCGAGATGCTGATTGACGACGAAGCCAAACGCGGCTGGAAAATCCTCGCCGATCACGTCAATCGTATGGATTATGCGCTCAAGCGTCGTTTCATGCTGGAGGATCTCGGCAGTGAAGATAAAGCAGCGCTCAAAAGCCTGCTAATTTCGCATAACGAGGAATGGTGGGACGCTTCGCCTGAGGAATTGAAGCAGGCGCTGGAAGGATAGGCCCAGCGTTAACGCAGTAATAATATTGTAAAAAAGCAGCCACATCTGAACTGCACCCCATTTGTTAGACACGACTAACAATGGAGGTGCAGTTTTTTGCCTAAATTCAGTTTAGATGAGAAATTGGAGGCCATTCGTAGGTATCAAAGTGGTACTGAGGGAGTCAAAAGTATTGCACAATCATTAGGGATGAATCATGAAGCTTTACGTATGTGGATTAGGCAATACGAATCTCACGGGGTAAAAGCTTTTGAAAAAACCTATACAGCTTACTCCACGGCATATAAATTAGACGTACTCAACTATATGAACGAGAATGGGACGTCTCCGAATGAAGCAGCTGTCATTTTCAAAATTTCTTCACCTGGAGTCATTAGGAAATGGCGTAGTCAATTCAATGAACATGGAATAGACGCCCTGAATTCAAAGAAAAAGGGGCGTCCACGCATGACAGATAAGAATAAAAACCTCACAAAGAAGCAAGAACCTGCCAAGGATTCAATGGAGGCTCTACAAGCTGAATTAGAACGTTTGCGTATGGAAAACGCCTATTTAAAAAAGTTGAATGCCTTAGTTCAAAACAAGGAAAAATCACCAAACAAGACAAAGCGCAAGTCGTCTATGAATTAAGGCATGAGTTCCCGGTGGTTGCATTACTAAAGCTCGCTGAAGTCAAACGTAGCACCTTTTATTATTGGGTCAAACAGTTGGGTAAGCCAGATCCAGACGCGGGTCTGAAACTCCTTATCCAATCTATTTACGAGGAACATCAGGGGCGCTATGGCTATCGTCGTATCCGTGACGAACTATTTAATCGGGGGCGCCGAGTTAATCATAAGAAAGTGCAGCGTATTATGGTCGAATTAGGCTTGAAATCGGTAGTGCGTATGAAGAAATATCGTTCCTATAAGGGATCAGTGGGTAAAGTTGCACCCAATGTACTCGATCGTAATTTTCATTCAGGCAAGCCAAACGAGAAATGGGTTACCGATATTACGGAATTTAAGTTGTTTGGAGAAAAGCTTTATGTATCCCCTGTTTTAGACTTGTTTAACGGTGAAATAATCACCTACACAGTAGGGGCTCGCCCCACTTATTCCTTAGTCTCCGAGATGCTGAATGAGGCATTTAAACGCTTATCCGAAAAGGATAAACTGCTCCTGCATTCGGATCAAGGTTGGCACTACCAGATGAAGCAGTATCAACACGCTTTAAAGAAACAAGGAATTACCCAGAGCATGTCTCGTAAAGGAAATTGTTACGATAACGCTGTAATGGAAAACTTCTTTGGCATCATGAAGTCAGAGTTTCTTTATCTAAATAAGTTTGAAAGTGTAGATCACTTCAAGCAAGAACTAGAGCAATACATTAATTACTACAATCACAAGCGCATCAAGTCAAAATTAAAAGGCATGAGCCCGGTACAATACCGAGCTCATGCCCAACTGGTTGCATAAAAATAGTTGTCTAACTTTAAGGGGTCACTTCAATCTGTGGGCTGCTTTTTTTTTATTGCGAAGGGTTTAAAGAGTTTTGAACTTACAATGAGTTATACTAAAGGTGCTTTTTCCTATGAGAAGCAACCAAATTAGAACCTTTATTTAAGCTTTGTGTTACCTTTAGTTGTAAGCTTTAAGACCTCATAGAATATGTACTGGACAAGTAAAATAGCAGAGGAAATCAGTAAAATATTTGAAGAAAAAAACTGTATTTACGTTATAAAATGAGCTATACTGAGGTAAGAATAGTAAAGGAGTCGTGCGTCAACACGGCTCCAGCATACAACAACTGCATAAAGAACAGTCGGCCGGGTAAGATAAGGTCGGATATAGACCGCATTCCTTAGTCAGAGCGGTCTATTTCTTTTTCACGTAGGTAAGCAATGCCAGAATGAACATGCCAAACATGATCATCAAGGAAATCGCGTCTTTAACCTTTATGGGCATCACCTCCCTTCGGGGAGACTAGCCGACCGCCCTTTTAGCCGGGTTCTTTTACGACGGTAGCGCCTTGACATCCTGAACAGGCATTCACTATAATTCAGATAGAAATCGCTTCCACTCTTCTTTTTATTTATTTTGTGGAACCGGTTCCTTGAAATGTGTAGTTAAGTCCCATTCACTGTTTATGAATGTAATCTCTAAATAAGGTGGCATCGTTATGTTTAAATGGTTGAAAAAGAAGGCGACTCCTCGTATTGAACAATTCGACATGGTAGCACCAATCAAAGGAAAAGTGGTTTCCCTTGAAGAGGTTCCAGATCCTGCGTTCTCCACGAAGGCAATGGGGGAAGGTATCGCTATTCATCCAACTGAAGGTAAAGTGACTGCTCCTTTCGCGGGTAAAGTCGTTCACGTGATGGAGAAAAGTAAGCATGCTCTGATCATTGAGCATGAATCCGGTGTACAAATTTTGATACATGTCGGGATTAATACAGTTTCCCTCAAAGGACAAGGGTTTAACCCTCACGTTCAAACAGGAGATAACATTAAAGCAGGGCAATTACTGATGGAGTTTGATCTAGACGCGATTCAACAGGGTGGCTTGCCTGTAATTACTCCGGTAATCGTTCCAGACGGGCAAGAGATGATCAGTCATGTGGAAATCTTGGAAGGTACATCTGCCTCTCCAGAAGTCCCCGTATTAAGAGTTCACTTAAAGGCCTAGTTCTCATTCAGAAAAGACTAACCAGGAATTCCTGGTTAGTCTTTTCTTTAGATAATTCACTGACCGGTCAAGGATCGGTATGACCATGTGTTCAAAAGCTAGGATTCACATATTTCAGATATCCGCTGATTACAATTGCCTTCGTACAGCCCTCCATGAAAGCAGATCACTTTTTTAATATTATATGGCAGCAGGTTTTTAAGAGATTCTTTGGCCATATTGAAATCACAGCAGTATTGTGGGTCTGGAGCCAATAATTTGCCGCTTACCACGCGTAGAGCATCTCCTGCAATCAGGGTTTGACTGGATTTATGATAGAAACTTAGGTGTCCTGGTGTATGTCCAGCAGTATCTATAACTACGATCCCCCCACAGAAGGGTAATTCCTCCCCGGCAACGATGGTGGAGTTTACAATAGCCTTTGGGGGATTTTCAAGTGTACGCCGGAATGCGTGTCTCCACTCTACCGGAACGGATTCGGGCATGGCGCTTACAGCTTGATCTATTGCTTCTGGAGTCAGCTTTATAAGCTGTTGTTCTCCCTGTATATAAGGCTTTTCGATAGAACTGGCTAATACTTGAACTGGGGATGAAGAAGCCCGGATTATATCTGCTAAACTGCCGATATGATCAAGATCCTGGTGTGTTATTAATATGAAGGTAAGTTTATGGATTGTTAATCCGGTGCCTAGAATAGCCTCATGCAAAAGTGAGAGTTGCCCGGGGTAAGCCGTATCAACTAAAATCATGTTATCTTCGTCCCACATTAAAGTGGGATGAATACTCTCTATACTTTCCATAATGTTAGCAGAAACCTGGAGCATGTGTATTCCCTTGTCTAATTGCATCGTATCCCTCCCATAAGAGTTGATGTAATACAAAGGAATCGTATCATGAAATATAAATATGTAAACCTATATTATATCACAAAAATAATTATTTGTAAATATGTAGAATTTTAAATTTGTGTGACAGTTAGGAGTGATGACGTGAAGAAGATTTATTTTGTCAGACATGCCCAAGCAACAGGACAGGAACCAGATGCCCGACTTACCGATGAGGGTACCCGACAAGCTGAGCAGTTAGTTGATTTTATGGAGAACGTAGGTGTGGAATATATTGTGTCCAGCCCGTGGAAACGGGCCGTGCGAACCATTCAGCCCTTGGCTGAACGGAAACAGTTGCAGGTGTATACTGATGTACGTCTTCAAGAACGGGTACTTAGCCATGAGCATTTGGACCATTGGCTGGACGTGCTGGAACAGACCTATTTGGACGAGGACTTGAAGCTGGAGGGAGGGGAATCATCCCGTGAAGCAGTAGATCGAGGAATCCAGCTTGTTCAGGAGCTTATAGAGCGGGCGGAAAAAACGGTTATCATTGTAACTCATGGAGCTTTACTATCTCTTCTCATTCGACATTACGATCCGCAGTTTGGGTTTGAGGACTGGAAAAAGCTTTCGAATCCCGACGTGTATTTGCTAGAGCTGAAAGAAGCAGAAGCCAAGATTCACAGAGTGTGGAATACGGGTTGAAATAAATAAAGCACGTTCACCATAAGTGCAGAATGGAATCGAAAGGGGAGGCGCATGTTGAATGCAAACCGTTTTTTAGAATTAGAAAAGGCGTTGTTTCAAGCTTGGTCTTTGGAGTCTAGTTCTAAATGGACAGCAAATAATCCTGCGGCTGGACAATGTGGTGTCACAGCGCTTGTCGTTCAGGACAGGCTTGGCGGCGATATTTTGAGGACATGGCTGGATAGTGGCTGGCACTATTACAACCGCATTGGTGAGGACATTATAGATTTTACGAGGTCGCAATTTTCAAGCCTTCCTCAGTATCAGGATGTATACTCCAACCGGGAGGAAGCTTTTTCGGACACCAATGCAGGGCAGTATGCAGCCTTAAGTCAGAGATTAAAGGAATTTCTAAACGAAGAAGAATAAGGGGATTTAAATCTGGATGCAGTCATAAAGACGTGATTTTTGAACCTGATCCAATGGAAGGTACTTTTTGTTGCCCAATATACATTAAAGAGCTGAGTAATCAGTAAAATTCTTGAAGATAAAAGCTGTATTTACGTTATAAAATGGGCTATACTGAGGTAAGAATAGTAAAGGAGTCGTGCGCTAACACGACTCCAGTATACAACCACTGCTTAAAGAGCAGTCGGCAGTAGGGTCCAACAATAGACCGTTACCTTGGATCGGGGCGGTCTATTTCTTTTTCATGTAGGTAAGCAATGCCAGAATGAACATGCCGAACATGATCATCAAGGAAATTGCGTCTTGAGATATTAATTACTTAATTACGTATTTTCTTGGAGAGTACTATAAAATAAACTCTAATGCAGCCAATGACCGGGAATGCTTAGAGAAGGGGGCAGTTTGGTTTTACAATTGCCCTTAGCCGAATTTAATTGCGCCTGTGTAAGAAAGATACTTCCTTCCAGATTAGCCCCACTTAAATCAGCATCTCTAAAATCCGTACCGATCAAGTCTGTCATTCTCAGATCAGCCTCTCGCAGATCAGCAGCAATCATTAAAACTCCTCTCAGGTTGGTACCTCTAAGATTAGCGCCTCTCAAATTGGCCCCGATAAGGTCTCTACTCCTGATTTTTTTACTATATTTATTGTGCTCTATGTTTTTCTTAACTTTTTCTCGTACTAACTCACTTGTTTGTAAAAGTAAATCATTGACTAACGCCCTATGGGTTGGTACATGAAGATCTATGAGGGATTTTGGATCTTGATCCGTAAGCTGCTCGGTTTTCGCCATAGCTTTTTGTAAGTCTGTATAGATGGGATGAGTTTCTTTTAAGTTAAGGGCTTCATTGAGGTAATAAAGCATTTCATGAAGCTGTTGCATGATGGGAAATATATTGAACATTTCCTCAGCTATTGCCGGATCGTCTCGCCAGCTTTTTCCCTTGTATGTAACTTGGGAAACTTTTTGACCTGCTCCAAAGCAATCATATACCGTACAGCCTCGCAAGCCGTTGTTTCTTAGATTCTTATGAATATCACAACGATAATCCGCATTTAGATTTTGACAAGGAGTTCCTCCATCCTTATTAAAAGCAAAATCAGCTGATTTTGCATAAGGCAAGGCTACACAGCATAAACCAAAACATTGTTCACAATTTGCACTATACAATAAACACACATCCTTTTACTGGCACCTATTAAATATAATATTACCAAAAAAAGATGGAGCATGGTCTATTGTTTTTTCGTAGACTTCTAGAGTCTGCTGGATCGTTTAGAGAAGAAATTTAGTCTTTTGCCAGGTTCAATTGCCACGAGACTCCGTATCTATCTTCAACCCACCCAAATTGTTGGCTTACGGGAGAGGCTTCAAGGGGCATTAGAACTCGGCCTTCCTGAGATAGCTGGTCAAACACGCTATGAATTTCTTCTTCCGAATCACAAGTGACGAATAGCGATAGAGCTGGGGTAAAAGGGTGTTTATCCTGATGGTTATAGTCTATAGCCATAAAAGTCTGCCCTTTGAGGTTGAATACGGCATGTAACACGGTCCCATCTTCCTGATGAAAAATGCTCATGATACCAGACGGCTTAAATACAGAGGTATAATATTGCATGGCTTCTTCTGCTTGACCGGAGAACATGAAAAATGTTGTGATTTTTGGACTGGAATCATGCATGAGATCAACTCCCTAGATTGTATCGTAGATGATAACATCTTTCCTCTTTTTTAATAGAAATATTCAGCATTAGAGAATTGCTTCATGAAGACGTACACACGTGAAAGGAGAAAGACAGGATGATGGACGCGACAACAAGACTTATGGATATGTTCGGCTCAGCTAAGAAACTGGATGCCAGCATCATTTCTGCCTATACGGATGTGGTTGCCCCATATGGGACAGTGGAGGATGCGTGGGAATTATATAGGCTTTTTGTAGAAGATCCCCATCATTATATCCGGGGGTTGCTCCTCCATCCGATCATGAGATGCGGGGATGTTACTTTGGCGCAGGATATGTACGAGCGTTATGTCCGAAATCAGGCATCCCCAGAACATATACCTGACGGTGTGCTGTATGCGCTAGGTTATTTGGGTTATGTGGAGGCTGCTGCTGATCTCGTCGCTTTGGTGAACGGACCGTATGGAGCTGTGTCTGTGGATGCCTGTTTGGGACTGGTACATCTTCCATGTGAACCGTATCGTGAGAAACTGGCGGCTGAATTGGAAAAAGCGCTGGATCAGAATTTGTTTAATGAATTCTTACCTCTGTTAAGCTTCAAATGCACGACTGAAGATATGATTCCGCGATTGGTACATTGGGGAGAGCAACATGCTTCCGTAGACTGTAATGCAGGAATTATTGCTGGAATCGCATTGTTTGGAGAAGGGCAGAAGGAGACGATCCGATCTATCCTGTGGAATCCGTTTTGGGAGGCTCATGGAACGGCTACAGGCAGTTGTGTGTGGTCTTATTTTGCTATGCAGCATGTAGGACTAACCTTTAGGGAGCTTGTTCAGGATATAAAAAGCTACGATACATCCAAAAAAGATGTACAGACATTGGAATACCGTTTGGACGTGCTATATGAGATGTTGGAACTAAAGCTAAGCTATACAGCTCGACCGATCCGGTTCGCTCGCAGCAATGAGGAATCATTTGGTCAGCTATATAGCGATTTGTTTAGCTGGTCTAACGAGCATCACGATGACTCTATTGTAGGCTGGATGAACGAACAGTTGGGGGTTGAGCACCGACTGTTGGATCAGTATGATGAGCTAAGGAAAAAAATCGAGATTAAAATGGTGCATGAAATTGAGCTGGAGCATGTTCGGACAGGGAGTTAATCGGGTCGGGATATAAGAGTTTTTGATGTAAAAGGACGAAATGGCGGAGTTTGGCGGCGATATGGGGATTCGCCCAGTCCGCGGGCTGATGTCCCGCATAGGATACATCAGCCTAGAACACAAGGAGTGAAACACATGTCTTTACTGCCACAAGTTCCGTTCGGAACGCAACCGGGTACTCCGGGTCCTTTCACGCCGTCAGGTCCTTCGTTTCCACAATTTCCTGATATGCAGGATTCCTTCCCATCTCCGATAGGTCCGCCACCAGGCCCAGGGCCATTTTCGCCACAGCCGTTCTCACCGCCGCCGCAGGGGCCATTCGGTCCGCAAGGTGGCCAGCAAACTCAAGCACCAACTTCCCCACCACCGCAATTTACGCCACCGAAGCCGCTGGTTTCGGCGTATGCGGTTGACCCTGGAGCCATCTTCGGTTGTTTGTTCCGCAACACGTTTGTATGGCTGACGAACGGAGAGCGTTTCTGGATGTACCCTGTCTTTGTAGGCAGGACATCCGTAGCGGGTTTTCGGTGGAGTGGACGTTTTTGGTTTTATTATGGTGTAGACACTAACCGTATTGAGTCGTTTAGCTGTTATTGGTAATAGCGCAGCTTTAGGGAAGAGCGGGGCTTAACGGGATGATGGCTGATGGCACTGTCAAGAGAGGTAATGGGCACATGAGGTAAGTGAAGCGAAAATAAAAAGACTGAGAGAGCGCTCATCGCGTTCCCCCAGTCTTTTTTTGCTATTCCATCCACCAACGTTTAAAATTGCCCCACCATGATTTCTTTTCGGCTTGTCGCTTCGCTTGGTCAGTTGGTGTTGATGCCGGTGGGTTATCTTGCCCCGACAGCGTCTCCTTCGGCTCCGTGCCGCTGACAAATACCTCCAGACGCTTATCCGGGCTGTCCGGTGCAGCCAGTTTGCCGCTGGCCGGATCAATATAAGCGCTGACTACGCCGTCGGGGATAGGAAAGATTTTGGGCGGCACATTCTCCAGCGCTTTCTCCGTATATTGCGCAAAAATCGGAGCTGCCCGTCGGGCATCCTGTGTGCTGATGTCCTTGCCCTTGTCATAGCCAACCCAGACAGCGGTGGATAGTTCGGGGGTAAAGCCGACCATCCACGCATCGGTGTTGGTCGTGCCGCTCTTGCCGGCAACCGGGCGCTTGATCAGCTTCGCGACCCGGTTGCCGGTGCCGCCTTCTTCGAACACGCCTTCCATGAGGCGTGTAAGGACATAGGCGGAGGCGGGCTTCACCACCTGCACGGGCGCGGCTTGGGGCGCTTCGTACAGCGACCGCCCGGCCGCATCGGTGATGCGCAGCACTGCCACCGGAGCCACCTTTTGCCCGCCGCTGCCGATGACCGAGAAGGCGGAGGCCATCTCGAACGGGCTGACGGGTGACACACCCAGCGCCAGCGAGGGTACGGGCTTGAGCTCGCTTGTAATGCCCATTTTGCTGGCGAGGTCCATGACCTTGTCCGTTCCCACCTTCAAAATGGTGCTAACGGCATAAATATTATCGGACGCCGCAATTGCGCGCCGAAGATCTATTTCGCCCAAGTATTTGTCTCCAAAATTTTTGGGCTTATAAGTCTTGCGGTTGTTATCGTAGTGGAACAACGTCGGTCGGCTTTCGAACTTGGACGTACTCGTCAATTCGCCGGAATCCAGCGCGCTCAGATACATAATCGGCTTGAAAGCGGAGCCCGGCTGCCGGGTTGTGGCCAGCGCATGATTATATTGATTCCCGACATAGTTCGTTCCGCCGACCATGGCCTTGACATGTCCGTTGCGCGGGTCCATGGAGATTAACGCGGTTTCCAGTCCGTTGCTGTTCTTCATGCCTTCGTTTACAGCCGCCTCGGCTGCCTGCTGCATGTGCATGTCCAGCGTGGTATAAATGCTCAGTCCGCCATGCTCAAGCACCCCTTCGCTAATCCCAAGTTGATGAGTCGCCAGCTGGCGGACGTAATCGCGGAACCAGGGAGCGGTTTCCACTGTCCGGCGCTGGCTCTCGGGCCGCAGGGCCAGCATTTCCTCATAGGCCTTGGTGGCTTCGGCCGGAGTAATCTTGCCAATGAGCGCCATGGAGTCCAGTACAATTTTCTGCCGATCCTTTGCATTTTTCATATGATTATACGGTGAATAGTAGGTCGGTCCTTTCGGAATACCCGCCAACAGGGCACTTTCGGCCAAATCCAGCTCCTTTGCGGATTTACCGAAATACATTTGCGAAGCTGCTTCAATGCCATAGGCGCCGTGACCATAGTAAATTTCATTCAAATACATTTGCAGCAGCTCATTCTTGGTGTACTTCATTTCAAGCTGTGCGGTATAAATGGCCTCCTTGGCTTTGCGCGTCCATGTTTTCTCATGAGATAAGTACAGATTCCGTGCAAGCTGCTGAGTCAGCGTGCTGGCCCCTTGCGACATATCCCAGCGGGTCAGATTAACGATTACCGCCCGGCCCAGACCTTTAAAATCAAAGCCAAAATGATCGTAAAACTTCCGATCTTCCACAGCCAGGGTGGCTGCAATCAAATCGGGTGAAATGTGATCAAGCTGGACCGGAATGGATTCTTTGCCTCCAGCAGAGAAAGTGGCGATGACTTGTCCCTGACTATCTAGCAGACGTGAATTCCGATCCGTATCCGCGAGCGGAAGGCTGGTCGTGTACAAATAGGCGAGCAGGATGCAGGCGGCGATGACCGTCAGAATAGTGAGAGACATCAGTCCTTGAAAGCATCGAAGCCAAAGCGGTTTACGCTTGGGGGATCGCCCGGTCGTATCGGTCATCATGCCACCTCCTTCCATAGTTGATGTTCTCAGTATAGTCAATCCGAAAGCGTCTATTCATCAGATACACACACGTATTTATTTTAAACAAGATTAAATCTTCAAATTGCTTTTGCAGTCCATTCAGGTATCACTTATAATGCAAAAAGTGTGAAATTCCAATGCGTTTGGTACAATAAATATAGCAAACTCGGCGTTTGCGTGTTGCAGATATAAGGAAAGTCAACGTTTATGCTACCGGATTGCCGGACACATACTTTGATCAGAAAGAAGGTTGGAATGATGGACTTGTGGTTTACGGAGAAGCAGACTCCCTCTTTCGGCATTACAGCAAAAATCAAACAAACCTACGTCTCTGAGAAAACAGATTTTCAGGATCTGGCTATGATCGAGACTGAGGAATTCGGCAATATGCTTGTTCTGGATGGCATGGTGATGACAACGGTTAAGGATGAATTTGTGTATCACGAAATGGTAGCACATCCGGCCTTGAATACACATCCGAATCCGAAGAAAGTTTTGGTTGTGGGCGGTGGCGATGGCGGCGTTATTCGTGAGGTCATTAAGCATCCTGAAGTAGAAAAGGCGGTATTGGTTGAGATCGACGGTAAGGTGATTGAATATTCCAAAAAATATTTGCCTGAAATCGCAGGAAAGCTGGACGAGCCTAATGTAGAAGTGCTGGTCAATGACGGATACATGCATATTATTGAACACAAAAATGAATACGACGTCATTATGGTCGATTCGACGGAGCCGGTAGGTCCGGCAGCCCCTCTGTTCGAGCGCGGGTTTTACCAAGGTATTTTTGAGGCGTTGAAGGAAGACGGCATTTTCGTTGCGCAAACGGATAACCCGTGGTTCAAGGCAGACCTGATTCAGAAGGTCAACAAAGATGTGAAGGAAATTTTCCCGATTGTGCGTGTGTATGGTGCGAACATTCCGACCTATCCGAGTGGTCTTTGGACATTCACGTTGGGCAGTAAGAAGTATGATCCGCTCGAAGTAGACGAGACTCAGATTCCAGAGATGGACACCCGATATTACAGTCCGCGTCTACACAAAGCGGCGTTTGTACTACCTAAGTTTGTAGAAGATTTAACGAAGTAAACATTTTAAAAAGCGCCTTAGTGGTCTTTATTGCCTGTTTTTGGGTGGGAAAGAGCGCTATAGGCGCTTTTTTGTGTTGGATAAGATTTGAAAAAGGCTATGAAAGCATACTGGACACCGGATTTCCTTTTAAGATAAAAGAAGGAAATTTAAGGGTGTGCGTAGAATATACAAAAAACCAGACATTTAACAGATTTGTAATGTCAACAGGAACGGTTTGGTTATGAAATACATAAATCGGCGATGTACCAAAGAGGGGGAAACTTTTTTGATCAGACGCTCTTTTTATTACCTGTGGGGGTCTCAGACGATCTCCAACGTAGCAGATATCATCTACATGTTGAGTGTAGTGGTATTGGTGTTCAGTTCAAGTAATTCCTTAATGACGACAATTTTGATTCCGTTGTTCCGATTGTCTGCTCAAGTGCTTAGTGGGCTCGTTGCACCAATCGTCCTCGGTAGATTTCGGCTGACACGAGTGTTGCTATTTTCCCAGTTTGGACAGTTTGTCATCTTTACGCTTCTGCTGCTTTATTTGTGGATCGTACCTGAGCAAAGGTCGTTTCTGTTTATTTTTGTGATGGTGTTCGGTATGTCTTTCCTGGACGGCTGGACGAATCCTGCGCGTAATTCGCTTGTACCCCGTTTGGCTACGGGAGAAGGACTAATGCGGGCCAACGGCATGGTAGCGGTCAGTGATCAGGTGGTCAAATGTGCAGGCTGGGCGTTGAGCGGAATTATTGTGGCTTGGCTAGGTTCCCTGAATACGCTTGTGATTGCGTCTTGTTGCTATCTCGTGGCTGTAACTGTCACATCCTTCATTCGTGATCCGCTGGATCAGAAGGAATTAGGTCTCAATGCTTCAGATTCCTCAACTAATGCAGTAGAACCTGCAAAGGGAAAGGAAAAAGGCTCCCATTGGAAAGAGCTTGGGGAAGGCTGGAAAATCATTTGGCACAACCGTCGTATTCGTTCTCTGATGATCGTCGATAGCGTGGATAGTATTGGGGGAGTCTCCTGGCTCGGCGTATTTATTTTAGCGTACGTCAGCCAAGTGCTGCATCGGGATGCGAGCTGGTGGGGCTTTATGAATGCATCCTTTTTCTCGGGCATGATTTTAGGTGGATTGATTGTCGTTGGCTTGGTCAAGCGCTTGCAAAAGAACAGCTTTTTATACATGCTTGGAGCGTTGCTGGTGTACGTGCTAATTACGGTTGTATTTGCACTGAATACCGTTCCGGTCGCGGCCCTTATTCTTTTTGCTGTATCAGGCTTACCTGTTCAAATGGCTGGTATCATTCGCCGCACTTTGCTGCAAACCAGTGCACCGGCAGCTCAGCTGCCCAAAGTGATGGCGGGAATTGATGTGATTACAAATCTCGCTTTCGGTCTGTCCTTGTTATTTATGGGCTGGTATGCAGACCGTTTCGGTATGGTGCAGGTGTATTTGTTGGCTGCGATTATGACGACCATTGCTATCTTGATCGGCTGGTTGTACCGCAGGGATTTTCAGGAAAGTGAGCAAATGGACCATCCAACCGCTACGGGCGCTGGGATTTAAAATTGGGGTTCTCGTTAGGCGTGACAGCATTCATTGGATGAGTACATAATTAAATGCAGGTGTAAAAGTGAACGTGACGATTAGGTAGAATAAAAGCCTGCAATTCTCCTCAATTTTGCAGGAACACCACTGGAATATACGTTGACGGTGGTGTTCCTTTCATATCATATTAAATTAAATGGTATGTCTGTTGAGCAATATGTGCCATTGCTAATGTCAGGTCCGTTTGCTCGTGAGATATGTTTTGACGGCAGGAGGAGTGTAATTTGTAAATTGCCGTAGGATTCCTTGCGGAGTAGTATCCGTAACTACCATCGCACGATATTTTTCCTGCATAAATTGTTCCTGAGCCATACGATCAAACAAGGAAATAAGAGGATCGTAATAATGGTTAATATTTAAAAGACCGCATGGCTTTTCATGCAAGCCTAATTGCGCCCATGTGAAAATTCCAAAGTATTCTTCCATTGTACCTGGGCCACCTGGTAAAACAATGAATCCGTCCGCAATCTCTGCCATTTTAGATTTTCGTTCGTGCATGGAATCAACAATGATTAATTCGCTCAGGCCATTATGTGCAATTTCACGGCTTTGCAAAAAGTGAGGGAGCACACCGATGACGCGACCTCCTGCATGAAGTGCCGCGTCAGCCACTGCACCCATTAAACCAACACTTGCTCCTCCATATACCAGGCTTATTTCCTGTTCGGCAAGTGCCTTGCCCAGAGCAACAGCATGCTCTCGATAAATCTCAGACGCTCCATTACTGGAACCGCAAAAAACAGCAATGCTTTTCATATGAGATTCTCCTTTATGTATATCTTTTTGCAAGTTTTTGCTGGTGTGTTCGAAATATATCCTCCAAGGTGATGTCATACTTGTTGGCGATCACGATGAGATTACCCAGTACGTCTCCAAGTTCTTCAGTTAAATGCTCCTTGTTCTCCTCGAATGAACCATCGATCTCATCAGGCCGGTCTCTGCCAATCTCCAGGGCGCGAATAGCTCTCGCAACCTCCCCGGTTTCCTCTGCCAAGAAACCAATTCGGACGAAGATATCTAAATCCGACCAGTTTCTCTCCTGATAATATTGCTTGACCCACTTTTGAAATTCATTAATATCCATATTCAGCCTCCCAACTGAAACCCATGCATAGGTGTTGGCTATACACAAACCATAAGGTTTAGATGAAACAGAAACGTTTGTTCGTGTTTTATTATATAATATAAGGGAGGGGTTTATCAAAGAAAAATTAAAAAGCCGTTTGCTTAAAAAGCAACCGACTTTTTTTAAAGAACGTTGACCTTAATGATGCGACCGTATCCGTTCAGTCTTTTAAGCTGTAGTGAACTGGCTGTTATAGAGCGAGGCATAATGGCCGCCGCTGGCAAGCAGTCCCTCGTGGGTACCGCTTTCCACGACATCGCCGTTTTTCATGTATAAAATCAAATCCGCTTCGCGGATGGTTGATAGTCTGTGGGCGATCACAAAGCTGGTGCGTCCGGCAATCATTTTCATAAATGCTTTTTGGATACGTGCTTCTGTCAGGGTGTCTATGCTGCTGGTGGCTTCATCCAGGATTAGCATAGGTGGATCGACGAGAATCACCCTCGCGATGGTGAGCAGCTGTTTTTGGCCTTGCGACAGGCTGTCGCCTGACCCGCTGATGACCGTATCGTAGCCATGAGGCAGTCGCTTGATGAAGCTATGCGCATTGGCAGCTGTTGCAGCCGCGATGACTTCTTCATCCGTGGCCTCTGGCTTCCCGTAAGCGATATTGTCCCGAATGGTCCCGCTGAACAGCCATGTATCTTGAAGCACCATACCAAAGTTAGTCCGTAGGCTGTCCCGGCTCATGTCGTTGATATTCATCCCGTCGATGGATATCGAGCCGCTGTCTACATCGTAAAATCGCATGAGCAGATTGACGAGTGTGGTTTTGCCAGCTCCGGTCTGCCCGACAATGGCCACACGAGTGCCTGGCTTTACCTCCAAACTAAAGTTTGTAATGAGCGTACGTTCCGGGTTATAGGAGAATTTGACATGATCAAAAAGAATCGTGCCTTTGCTGCGCTCCAGCTGTACGGCGTTCGATTTTTCGGGCTGCTCTGGCGGTGAATCCAAAATAGCAAATATGCGCTGAGCAGAAGCCGTAGCTGCCTGGAACTGGGTCAGCACACCCGTAATTTCATTAAAGGGCTTGGCGAACAAATTGGTATAAATCAGAAAGCTCGACAATCCGCCTACCGAGATCCCACCCAAAATAATGGAGATACAGCCAATCATGGCGGTGACTGAAAAAGTCATGTTGTTCACCAATCGGGTAGAGGGGTTGGACAATGATCCGTAAAACTGCGATTTCACCCCGGCTTGATACAATTGTTCGTTTCTGGCGGAAAATTCCTCAAGCGAGCGGTTTTCATAATGGAAAGCGGTAACTACCCGTTGTCCGCCGATCATTTCTTCCACATAACCGTTCAGGCTTCCTAAAATTTTGGCCTGTTCGCGGAACATACGCTGCGATCTTGTGGTAATGAACCGTGCTACGCCATATGTGATCGGGGCAGACACCAATACGACCAACGTCATGATCGGACTAATATACAGCATGAGTACAATGGAGCCTATAATCGTAATAATCCCGGTAATCAATGTGGAAAAGCCTTGTAGTAATCCATCCGACACAGCATCCATATCGTTCACAAAACGACTAATGCTGTCTCCTTGTGGATGAGTGTCATGAAAGCTTAACGGAAGGATATTAAAATGATCAAATAACTCCCGCCGCATATCATTTACGGTCTGAAAAGCAATACGGTTCGTCAAATACGTGAGCAGCCAGCTAAATAGACTGCCTACAATATATACAATGCCTAATCCAGCTAGAATCTGCGTAATACCTTTAAAATCCACTGCTCCCTTATCCACCATATGGTCGATAGCCTGACCAATCATGTAGGGTCCGATCAGACTGGCAAGCACGCTGAGAATTGCACTGACGATGACCCAACATGTTGTTGTTTTATATTGACCCACATAGGTTAACAATCTTCTCCAAGTTTCCTTGCCACTCATTGGTCTACCTCCTGCGTTGAGAGCTGGGAATGATTAATTTCCTGATATACATCTGAGCTGCTCATCAACTGTTCATGTGTGCCGATACCGACAATTCGCCCCTCATCAAACACAATTATTTTATCAGCATGCTGTACGCTGCTTACTCGTTGCGAGACCAACAGGACGGTCATGCTGGTGCTATTTTCCCGTAGCGATTTACGGAGGGCGGCGTCGGTTGCAAAATCAAGTGCGCTTGAGGAGTCATCCAAAATGAGAATTTGCGGATTGCCGACAATAGCTCGGGCAATGGTAAGTCGCTGCTTTTGTCCTCCCGACAAATTAAGCCCCCCTCGGGTGATCGGAGCATCGAATTTTTCTGGCAGGTTGGAAATAAACTCATCCGCTTGTGCGATAGCTGCGGCTTGAGCGACTTCCTCGTCGGTGGCGTGTTCATGCCCCCAACGGATATTATCCGCTATAGTACCAGTGAACAGCAGTGCCTTCTGAGGGACAATTCCGATTTTCTGCCGCAATTGCTCAAGCTTATAGTGCCGAACGTCGATGCCATCAACCTGCACACGACCCTCTACCACATCATAGAAGCGGGGAATAAGATTCACAAAGGTGGATTTCCCCGAACCTGTTCCTCCGATGATGCCGACCGTTTCACCGGGATAGATGTTTACTACTACATCGCTCAGTGCCAGTTGTCCTGTCTTATTGTATCCAAAGGAAACATGATCAAAAGAGATGGCTGGTACAGCGCCATGCTCACTTGCTCCCTCCCTGTCTATAGATGTAGAAGTAGCAGCAGTATCGGAAATCGAAGCTTGCGTGTCTAGGACCTCCTGAATACGCGCTGCTGAAGTGGCAGCTTTGGTGAACAAAATAATTAAATTGGTTACCACAATCAGAGCCAGTAAAATTTGCGTAATGTAATTAATAAAGGCAATAATCTCCCCTTGTGTAAGAGATCCATATTGGATATGGATGCTGCCGATCCACAGGATAGCAATAATAGCTCCGTTCACCACCAACAAGGTGGCGGGGCTTAGTAAAGCAGAAATACGTCCGACACGAATAGCAGTCTGGGTCAGGTCATCTGAGGCGGCATTGAACTTTACTCGTTCAGCTCCTCTTTTGGCAAATGCACGTATGACCCGTACACCTGTAAGATTTTCGCTAAGTACCAGAGCGATTTTATCGAGTTTTTTCTGATATAGCCGGTACAGGGGAGAAGCCTTCGTAATGACTACATACAGAATCAAAGCCAGAATCGGTGTAGCCGCCAACAGCACCAAAGCAAGGCGGAAGTCCAGAATCATGGACATGATAATCGCCCCGATACAAATAAAAGGAGCACGAATGACCAAACGAATCAACATCGCTACAGCTGTTTGCAGCTGATTGACATCATTCGTAATCCGGTTGATGAGCGAGGGTGTACCGAATTTATCGAGATCAGCATAAGAAAACGAAGAAATATGCTTAAACATCGTATTGCGCAGCGTAGTTCCGAATCCTTGAGAGGCACGAGCTGCGTAAAACTGACACACTAATGAACTGCCAAAGCCCAGTATAGTCATGAGTAACATCAAAAGACCCATCTGCCAAACATAATGGGTGTCTCCTTTACCTACACCATGATTGATCATTAAAGCAACCATCGTAGGCAGCAATAGTTCCAGGATGGCTTCAATTAGTTTAAACAGAGGTCCAAGAATCGTTTCCTTTTTATAGGGTTTCAAAAAAACAGCAAATTTCAGCAAATAAACCATCACCTAACCTAAATAATGTATCTAGCTTCATGCCGCAATAGCATAACTGAATTTGATTATGGCATATCCCCAACCATATGAATAATATTTAATATATATTAGAGGTATAGGTTTTACATATATCAGTACCGGAGGTCCAAAATGATGGAATTGAGACATCTCAAGTATTTTTTGGCGATCGCAGAGGCCGGACAGATTACAGCGGCAGCCAAAAAGCTGCAAATCGCGCAGCCTCCCTTAAGTCAGCAGCTCATGCAGCTAGAGGAAGAGCTTGGCGTAAAGCTCGTGCATCGAGGCTCACGAAGCATCCAATTGACGGAGGCTGGCATCATTTTACAGAACAGGGCCAAGCAGATTTTGGAGCTGACAGATGCCACGACAAGAGAGATAAACGATTTTGCCATGGGGATGAAAGGTACGCTCACCATTGGAACGGTCTCCTCCTCTGGGGCAACGCTGATGAAAGACAGGCTTTCCGAATTTCATAAAACCTATGCGGGTGTAAAATTTGAAATTCATGAGGGAAATACGTTCATGATTCTCGATCTTTTGAACAAAGGAATTGTCGAGGTCGGAATCGTCAGAACCCCTTTTAATACTACCGATTTAGGGTGTAGATATGCGTCCACTGAGCCGATGATAGCAGTGATGACAGAAGAATATGACTGGAACCCCGAACAGAAGACCATTTCATTGTCTGAGTTGAAGGACAGGCCACTCATCGTATATCGTCGCTTTGAACAATTGATCCACGATACCTGTATGAAGCATGGCTTTGAGCCAAATTTCTTTTGCAAAAACGATGATGCTCGCACCACGCTTCACTGGGCTAATGAAGGGCTGGGGATCGGTATGATTTCGCGGTCTGCGTTGTCACTCGGAAGCAATAACCAATTAATCGTTAAGGAAATTATGTGTGAGGAATTGCATACGCGTGTGGCGGCTGTCTGGCTGAAGGATAAATACATGTCTTCTCTAGCCTCTCGATTCATCGAAAGTTTTAGCCAAGCATCCGATGGAGCTGACTTAAGGTAGCTGAATTTTTTGGATGAAAGCATCTTTTTGTAAAAACTCATTTGAATTGCAATCGGGAACTGGATATAGTAGTACAGTAGGATAGCAATAGAATGGAGTTTGAATACATGCCACATAATGCAAAGGTCCGAATCCGTCTTCATAGTCATCATGACGGAGAAGATGTGGTACAGGAACTTCCCGGAGAAGCAATCGTGCGTGGGAAGCATCTATATATAAGGTATGATGAGCCGCAAGAAAGTCCTGAGGGCGGTACGACACGGAACACAGTCAAAATCGGATCGGATGAGCTAAAGCTGATTCGTCACGGTGAGGTACAATCAGAGCAGTCGTTTGCGCTGGGACGCAGGTTGCCTGGATTTTACCGCTCGCCTTATTTAAACCTGAACATGTCTGCGCATACGCAGAAGCTCGATATTCGGATGGATGGTTTCACCGGACATGTGAGCTGGACCTATGATCTGTACGTATTTGAGGATTTCTCGGGGCATTTTGCCATCAGTTTGCATATACAGGAGGAGCAATAATCATGACAAGCAATCCACTGGAACTTATTAATCAAAAGGTGACTTCAGCAATCGAAGCGGCAGTGCTGGCTACCGGAATCGTGAGCCGCGAAGAGCTGCCGACCATTACGCTGGAGGTGCCAAAGGACAAGTCACACGGTGATTTGGCTACCAACGCTGCGATGCAGCTCACCCGCATTGCGAAGAAGAACCCACGGCAAATCGCTGAAGATTTGATCGCGAATATGGATTTAGCTTCCGCTTCTATTGAAAGTGCAGAAATCGCTGGACCGGGCTTTATTAACTTTCGCCTGAACAAGAGCTACCTGTATGCAGTCATTGGACAAGTGCAGGAGCAGGGGGCAGATTACGGGCGTATACAGGAAGGTGCAGGCAAAAAGGTACAAATCGAGTTTGTCAGCGCCAATCCGACAGGTAGCCTTCACTTAGGTCATGCACGTGGTGCAGCCGTAGGGGATGCTCTCTGCAACGTGCTTGATTTTGCCGGATACAAAGTAACTCGTGAATACTACATTAATGATGCGGGCAACCAGATTTACAACATGAGCCGCTCTATTGAAGCGCGTTATTTGCAGGAGCTGGGACAGCCTGCGGAGATGCCGGAGGATGGTTACCATGGTGAGGATATCATCGGGTTTGCCAAGGAACTGGTGGCCGAAAAGGGCGATTCTCTGTTGTCCATGGAACCGGGAGATCGCGCAGCTTATTTCCGTGACTACGGTCTGGAAAAGGAACTGAACAAGATCAAGCGCGACCTGGAGCTGTTCCGTGTACCTTTTGACTCCTGGTTCAGTGAAACGTCGCTGTATGAAAACGGTGAAGTGCTTAAAGCGCTGAATGAGTTGCGTGACCGTGAGGAGATTTACGAGAAGGACGGAGCTACATGGCTGAATACGACCAAGTACGGCGACGATAAAGACCGTGTCTTGATCAAAAATGACGGTACATATACGTACCTAACCCCAGATATCGCTTACCATCGCGATAAATATGCTCGTGGGTATGACACGATCATCAACATCTGGGGAGCGGATCACCACGGCTACATTCCACGGATGAAGGCAGCAATGGAAGCACTGGGCAATGATCCAGATAAGCTTAAAGTGCTGATTGCCCAAATGGTCAGCTTGTTCCAAAATGGGGAAAAGGTAAAAATGTCCAAACGTACCGGCAAGGCCGTGACAATGGAAGATCTGATGGAAGAAGTGGGTGTAGACGCGATCCGTTACTTCTTCACTATGCGCAGCATGGATTCGCACCTGGATTTTGACATGGATTTGGCGATTTCCACTTCCAATGAGAATCCAGTATTTTACGTACAATATGCGCACGCACGTGCATGCAGCGTATATCGTCAAGCCGAAGAGCAAGGTATTGCTGTGCTACCGTTGGCAGAAGTTGACTTGTCCAAACTGACGGCTGAACATGAATACGATCTGTTACGCAAAATCGGCGAGCTGCCGGAAGAAGTATCGGTAGCGGCTGCAAACTTTGCACCACACCGTATGATTCGCTATGTCTACGAGCTGGCTTCATTGTTCCACAGCTACTATAAGGCAGAGCGCGTCATCACAGAGGATGCCGCTCAAACACAGGCACGCTTGGCGTTGTTTGGTGCGGTGCGCACGACCATTGCCAACGTACTGAAGCTGGTGGGCGTGTCTGCACCAGAACGTATGTAAGCAAACAACTTTAACGTAATGACCTTGTAGTCATATAATTAATAATAAAAGGAACCGTTCGTATCACCCTCAACAGGGTGGCGCTTCGGTTCCTTTTTATGTTGGATTAGCTTAGTAGCGTTCCAGTACCAAATTCGTTTTCAGGGAATCGGCGGGAACCAGCCATCCTTTGGATTGCAGCAGGTTCATCAGCTTGGTGCGGTTGCTGGCGGCAACACTGTAATCCGAGGTTTTGAAGGAGATTTCGATAATATGCTCTGTACCTGATCCGTTTGCGCTGCGAATAGGCCATACTTCAACGTCGGTATCCAATCCCTGAAAGCTACCCTCGTATTTACTGACCTGTACAGGACCGCGTACTCTGGAGTCTGCCAAGGTTTGTTTGCCCCAATTGCTGTTTTTCCAGTTTTGCAGCTTGCCCGGAAGATTATCCTGCAATTGCTTTAATGCTTGATCTGGGGAAGGCAGAGCCAATCCTTTGGAGGCGTTTGTTTTTTTATCATTGGAAAAGCTTAGTGTTTGCTTGCTGTATCCCCAATCGACCTCAGCCTCATAATTATCATCAGATGCGCTGAACCCTTCTTTATTCGCTTGGGTGAGCGCCGCGTCAATATTTCCATTTGTGACCGTATATCGCTTTTTGTAGGTTAATTCATAATTTTTTTTGTCCTCTTTTTTGCGAAATCTCACGTTCCAGCCCTCGTCATTTAATTGCAATGAATTTGTATCAAAATACTCGACGCTTAATCTTTGTGCATCGTGGCTAATTTGAAACTCGTTCACGATGCCACTTTTTAATGAGCCATCCGCATTGAGGACCTGAGCCGTATCCAGTAGTAGTTTCACCTCATAGCTTGGTGTGGCATTGGCGGCGGCTTGTACCGGTTCTGCTCCTTTCCATCCTGTTACGAGCAGTACTGCACTCAGAGTTACTACCGACATCAATTTGGTGATACGAAGGCCTGTTTTCATTTCATCCTCTCCTGTTCGTCCGAATAGGTTACACGCTACACTTTACGGGTGTATTGTCAGTCGTATGTCAAAGCAAGAAGGGACTCCGGTTAAAAAATTACATAATTTCTATATGACAGGTAAGATTTAATCTTGGTTCCATGACAAATATTCGGTGAATCTGTGAATGAGCGCCGAGCGATGACGGTCTTTGTTGCTGACCATATAGATGTACCGCTCAACAGACTGCCCCGGAATAGGTCTTACAACCAGTAAGCCCCGCTCAACCTCTGACTGTACGGCAATGCGAGAGACAAAGGAGATGTGTTCTCCCAGCATAACCGCCTGTTTAATGGCTTCTAGTGAATCCAGCTCCAGGTAGGAAGGAAGTCGCCGACTCCCACGCTCCAGCCATTTGTCGGTCACATGGCGTGTGCTGGATTCCTTGCCATGTAATACGAAGGAGGAAGAAGCGATAAGCTCGGGCGTCAAATCGGTTTCGTTGGCGAGCGGATGAGTGGGTGAGCAGATGAGTATCAGTTCATCTTCGCCCAAGGATTCGGAGAGTAGCGTTGGGGATTGAAACGGCTCTGCCGAAATAATGCCGAGGTCAATTTCGTGACGAGCGAGCATGTCCTTGATCACGGGCGCTGTTTTCACGGACAAGGCGATGTGAATGCCCGGATGCTCACGGGCAAAGCGGTGCAGCACAGCAGGAAGCAAGTAGGTAGCGGGTACATAGCTTGCGCCAATACGTATACTTCCCCGCTGGAGTGTATCGAACTCGCGGACGACTCGCTCAGCTTCAGCAGCCAGTGCATTAATTTTGCTGGCATAGTGCAACAGTGCATTTCCGGCATCCGTCAGGATGATTTTGCCCATACGTGTGTCAAACAGCTTTACTCCGAATTCACGCTCCAGATTTTTCATATGAAAAGTAACGGTGGGTTGCTTCAGGCCAAGAAGCTCGGCGACCGTGGTAATTTTATGGTGCTTATTCAGCAGCTCTACAATATGTAACTTTAGAAGACTTAAGTTCACTTAGAATGCCTCGCTTTCAGGTTAATCGAACAATCACCTTATTACTATGGGTAGCAGCATCAATCCCCTCTATATAGATTAAATCTATGAGTGTTAACACAATTCATTGAAATAATTAATTTTGTTTTAACTTTCCAATAACACAGGTTGCGAATTCAAGTTTTACACTGGGGTCAGTCAGAAGAACAGGCAGGTAATGCGATGAATCAGGATCTATATATTCACGGATTAAGTAAAACCTTCAGCCAAATAACCGCGCTGCATGAGACGAATCTGGTAGTACGACGGGGCAAATTCACAACACTGCTCGGACCGTCCGGCTGTGGGAAAACAACGCTCTTGCGCTTGATTGCTGGTCTGGAGACACCCGATACTGGCACAATCACGATGGGAGAGGAAATTCTTTTTTCGGCAGAACGCAAAAAGGATATTCCCGCTCATCTCCGCCACTTTGGCATGGTCTTTCAGGATTTCGCGTTATGGCCGCATATGACGGTGTTTGAAAATGTGGCCTTCGGCCTGCGTGCGGGCAAGCGAGGGAAAGGGTTCGCCAGCGTACGAGACAAGGAACTGCGGACCGTGGTGCTGGAGGCGCTCGACATGGTCAGATTGTCAGGGATGGAGGATCGGTATCCTCATCAGCTGTCCGGTGGCCAGCAGCAGCGGGTTGCCTTTGCAAGAGCGGTTGCTATCCGGCCTCGACTTGTGTTGTTCGACGAGCCACTCAGTGCGCTGGATGCGGTGCTACGGGAGGAGATGCGCATTGAGATGATATCGCTTGTGCGCGATCTGGGGCTGACCGCCCTATATGTCACCCATGATCAGATCGAGGCCATGTCCATGTCTGATGAAGTGGTTGTTATGAAAAGTGGACATATTTTGCAGACCGGAACACCAGAGGTGATCTACGGTTGCCCAGCTCATCCAGAGGTGGCGAGGTTTATTGGCAAATCCAACTGGCTGGAGTCGGAACGGACACTATTTCGTCCTGAACATGTGCGTTGGGAACAGGAGCAAGCAGATCAGCATGCTTTTACAGTAGAGATCCTGCATGTCAGCTATGTCGGCGATCGTTATGAAATTCGTATACTAGCCGAGAACGGCGAGCAATGGACTGCATATCATTCCAGCCGCCTGCCCATAGGTCAACAAATGCACGTTTGGGTATCACCGCAACACATCCACCAACTTGAAGCATAGGGAAAAGGGGTATATATAAGATGATGAATAGGCATGTTTTTCGTACAGGATGGAAAAAAGGGACGATGCTCGCATTAACCTTGACTTTTGGACTCGCTGTGGCGGGTTGCGGAACAGCTACAACATCCAAGGATGGGGCGCCAGCTATTGGATCAGCAGGACAAGCGGAGGCGGCGTCCAATGATCAGAAGTTGGTGGTCTACAGCGCAGGCCCCGATGGACTGGCGAAAAAGCTGGTAGCAGGGTATGAGGCGCAGAGCGGAGTTAAGGTAGAGCTGTTCCAGGGAACGACAGGAAAAATTTTGGCTCGTATGGAAGCCGAGAAGACGAATCCGGTAGCGGACGTGGTTGTGCTGGCATCGCTTCCGTCTGTACAAGGCTTGAAAAAGGAAGGACTCACGCTGCCTTACCCGGATGCCAAGAACGCAGACAAGCTAAATCCAGACTGGTCCGATAAGGAAGGCAACTACTTCAGTACCAGTGCTTCTGCTCTGGGCATTGCGTATAACACGAAGCTGGTGAAAACACCACCAACTTCATGGGCCGATTTGGCGAAGCCTGAGTACAAGGATCAGGTTAATATTCCCGATCCCTCCCTGTCCGGCTCAGCGTTGGATTTTATGACAGGCTATCTGAGCGCCAAGGGCGATGGAGGCTGGACGTTGTTCGAGCAGTACAAGGCTAACGGTGTTGCTATGGCTGGTGCCAATCAGGAAGCGCTGGACCCCGTGATTACCGGAGCTAAAGGTGTAGTCGTCGCTGCGGTCGATTACATGACCTACAAGGCTAAAGCCAAAGGTGAGCCGATTGATATCGTCTATCCGACAGAGGGGACAGTCATCAGCCCACGTCCTGCCGCAATTCTCAAGTCAACGCAGCATGAGCAGAATGCGAAGGCATTCATTGACTATCTGTTGTCGGACGAGGCACAGAAACTAGTAGCAGATGCCTCCTTACTCCCGGGTCGCACGGATATCAAAGCTGACAAGCGTGCCAACCTGGACGAGATCCCATTGCTGAAGACCAATTGGGAATGGATGGGCGAGCACGGATCAGACGTGACGGAGAAGTTCACGCAAATGTTCAAGTAAGCCGATGGGAGGCTTATCCGTTAAACACATCAGAGCGTGGTGTCTGACGCTGGCTCTGATCGCGCTTCTTTTCCTGATTGTGATGCCGTTGCTGCAAATCTTTATCCAAAGTGTGTATGTTGATGGAAAATTCCAATGGGATGCGCCTTTTCGAACGTTAGCTGCTTCACCATTTGCAGGCGTGCTATTCAGTTCAATTTGGCTAGGCATCTGCGTGATTGCAGGAACGACGGTACTTGCACTTCCGCTAGCCTGGATCATGTCCAACACTCGCCTTGCACACTGGCGCTGGTTGGATGTCGTGCTGCTGATTCCGTTTATGACCCCGCCCTATATCGGGTCCATGGGCTGGATTTTGTTTATGCAAAAAAACGGATATCTGGAGCAATTGTTCCCGGACCTGCATTTCTTAACGCCGTCCTTCTTTAGTCTTGGTGGCATGGTGATGATCATGAGCCTGCATCTGTTTCCATTCCTGTACCTGCTGCTGCGCGGGGCGCTGGTGAGGATAGGTGGGAGCCTGGAAGAGGCGGGGGCCGTAATGGGCGGCAGCTTTTTGTACAGATTCCGTCGAATCATTTTACCGCTACTGCTATCAGCTTACGGAATGGGCGCGTTGCTCATTTTCGTTAAAACAATTGCCGAGTTTGGCACCCCCGCTACCTTTGGGCGACGTATCGGGTATGAGGTCATGACTTCGGAAATCCACAAGTATATTTCCAGTTGGCCTATAGATTTTGGCAAAGCGACGTCGATGGCCTCGGTGCTGTTAACCGCCTGCCTGCTCGTGTGGTACGCGCAATCGGTGATCAACCGAAAGTTTACGTACAGGCTGGTAGGTGGTAAAGGTTCGCGTCCGTCCCGTCTTCGTATATCCGGCTGGACTACGGGGCTGAGTGTTGCATTCATTCTATTGTTGCTCATTGCGTCCATTGGCATTCCTTATTTTTCAATTCTTTCAGCCTCGACGATGAAGCTGAGGGGAATGGGGCTTGCCTGGGATAATTTGACGCTCGACTCTTACAAGGAACTGCTGTCTTGGGGATCAGAGAGCATGGAGGCGCTCCTGAACAGCGTATTTCTCTCTTTGGGCGCTTCGACGCTTGCTGTGGTGCTGGGCACTTGGTTTGCGCTTGTCATTGGCGGCTCACGCACGAGAATCCAACGGACAGTTGATGCATTTAGCTTGCTTCCGAATACGGTTCCGGGAATTGTTATGGTGGTCGGCCTGATTTTATGGTGGAATTCGCCGTGGATGCCGATCCCGTTGTATAACACATACGGCATGGTCATTCTGACGTATGTTATCTTGTTTGTTCCTTATACGGTGCAGTATGTCAAAAGCGCCTTTACACAGGTGGACACGGGCCTTTTTCAGGCGGGGCAGGTATTTGGCGGACGACCGTCTTACATATTCCGCCGGATTGTACTGCCGCTGATTGTACCGGGAATGCTCGCTGGTTGGATGATGACATTTACGATTGCTTCACGCGAACTGGTAGGATCGTTGCTGATTTTGCCGCCATCTGTTCAGACGTCTGCAACCTACATATTTGCACAATTTGAGCAGGGACAGGTGTCACTTGGGATGGCGATGGCCGTCATATCGGTCGGAATGACCACACTGCTGCTGATCTTAATCGAAAGCTTAAACTCGCAAAGAAAGTGGAAATGATCATGACAAAGCTTAGGATTTGGGGAGGAGCGGGCGAACATGGCCGCTCCTGCTATGTTTTTGAAGGAACGCAGCATCGCGTCATGCTGGATTGTGGCGTGAAAAAGGAAGGAACCGGACAATATCCGGTTTTTCCGCCGCAAAATGCGGAGAGACTGACCACTGTATTGCTGTCACATGCACATGAGGATCATTCCATGGCGCTCCCCTTACTGTACAAGTATGGATACCGGGGAGTGGTCTGGACGACCAAGGCCACCGCTGAGCAGTTAGGCTCCTATTTTCGCTCCTGGCATACTTATGTTGAATCGAGAGGAGCCGACTTGCCATACGACGAACAGGATATCCAATCCATTGCTTATCGCTATCTAGAAGATGAAGCGCCAGCAGGAGAATGGATTGAGGCTTGTCCGGGTGTGAGAATCATGTGGGGACGCAGTGGACATTTGGCTGGTGCAGTGTGGTATGTGGTAGAAATGGAAGGGAAGCGGTTGTTTTTTTCTGGAGATTACAGCCGCGAATCTGAGCTTCTTGCTGCCGATGCGCCAGACTTGGGTGTTGGGGAGGGGCTGCATGACCTACCTGAATGGAAGTCAGGGCCCAATCTAGCGGACATATCCATTATGGACAATGCCTATGGCATGGATATAGACCCGCAGCCTGTTAAGCTGGAGCGGCTGAGGGTCGAGATGGAGCGGATATTATGGTCTGGAGGTCATGTGTTGTTGCCGGTGCCTGCCTTTGGCAGAGGACAGGACATGATCGTATGGGCTAGCGAGCAATTCCCTGAACAGGCAATGATTGTAGAGCACGACATATGGCAGGGATTGAAACAGTTAAACCGCTGGAAAGAATGGCTGCGTCCAGAAGCCCCGGCGCGAATAAAACATGTGCTAAACAGTGACAGGGTCTTCGTGCCTCGTGATGCTGCGGAACGAGTGAGTCTGCTGGAACAGAACCCAACGGCTATTATCATAACAAGAGACGGCATGATGGATTCTCCACAGGCGCGTTGGTACTATCAGTATCTTTCGGATAACCGCAACATGGGGGAGGGTGAAGATAGCGGAGAAAGCATTAGCAACAGTGTTATATTGACCGGACATGCTCCACAGGGTTCTTTTGGCAAACATCTGTTGGAACGTGCGGATGAAAATAACAACTGTGTAGCTCGGCATTTGATTTATAAGGTGCATCAGGGATTATCAGATGTGCGGCAAATGCTGAAGGAGCTGCCTAGCAAACAGGTTGTACTCGTTCATGCGCCAAAGCTGCAGACCGACCTGGTACGAGATGAGTTGATAAGAGAAGGAAATAGTGGATGTGAAGGTCCTGCCAGAAAAGTTCACTCTCTGGAGCCGGGCGCTACACTAGAGGTTTAGCATCACAATATCATTCACTTTGTGCCCTCCTGCATCAATCGGAAGGCATCGACTTCTCCAAGTTTGGTCGAGATAGAGCTCCGTCCGGCGCTTTTACGCAGACGGAGCGGTGTGGCGGTACGCTTAAGCAACGCCTTGATTTCTCCAGGCCCCAGTTCCGGCCTCAGTGAAAGGAGAAGTGCGATGCTTCCGGTCACATGGGAAGTAGCCATAGAGGTACCGCTCATTTCGTGATGCTTGCCATGGATCCAGGAGGATGTGATCTTTTCGCCAGGTGCGTACACGTCTACAAATTGCCCCCGGTTGCTGAAAGGCGCGATGCGTCTGTATTTGTCGGTAGCCCCCACTGAAATCGTCTGGGAATAGCGGGCTGGATAGTCAATACTTCGGCGCTTGCCCTCATTTCCCGAGGACGCTACAATCACAATGCCGTTATGATATGCTTTATTCACCATATCAAGTAGTGCCTTGCTGCGCGACTTCATACCAAAGCTCATATTGATGATATCGACACGATTTAATACACACCAGTCGATACCAAGGATGATATCGGAGACGTAGGCGGCTCCATTATGATCAAATGCTTTTACGGGATGAATTAAAGCCCGTGGTGCTACGCCGACCATACCTTCGTCATAGTTGGACGCCGCGATAGTTCCAGCAATATGAGTACCATGGCCGTTATCGTCATAGGGTAACATGGTTCGGTTAAGCAAATTAATACCTCTGGCGAGAGAATGACGAAGATCAGGATGTTGAAAATCCGCTCCTGTGTCGATCACACCGATTCTGACCCGATGCCCTGTCGAGGAAGGCCAAGCCTTGTATGCACGTACCTGTTTGACTCCCCATGGCATGGAAAGGTTCTTTTCTGCTTTTGGTATATGAGCAGTTTCAGCGTGGACCTTCATGCGGGTATCTTCTTCAACGGTGACACCGTTGTGATATTTGCCCAGCCTGTCTCCGCCTGAAAGCGGAGCGATTAAAGCACGGATTAGTCGGGCCGGTTGTACTTGCCGTAATCCCGCAAGCTCGGGTTTCAGCTTCCTGAGATAGGACAGGCATTCCCGGTATTGGTGAGGCTTATCGAACGTGATGATCTGTTTGTTCCGTCCACTGCCGGACGGCTCCGAAATACCCTCATGCAAACGCTGCAAAAAATCCGGATAGTCCATTTGAGACGGTCCCCCTCCGATGAGCCATGCTGAGGTATTGTATGAGCAAGCGTCAACTGCGGCATGGGAAACCTGCCCCTTTTTTATGGAAATAGGCCTGCTTGTCGTGTCAAAGTGGCCGTGGACACATACGATACATGGAGGGCATAAGCTCTTGTGCAACAACTTTGGGGGGTTCTCCCGGAGCGGGTACAGTCGAAGACGGGGGGAACCCCGTCTTTTTATGTATGCCGTCTTGTTTAGAGGGATATTCCTGGAAATTATGACGATACCCATCTTTAACTTGCAATTTGCTTCCAAATAGGTTTTACTTAGTTTTGATAATGGATATGTTAGTATTGCATGTATCGTGTATGCTCTGAAACATGTTCTTGTGAATTACGTGTGAGAGGAAGTGTCCCTAGGTGAGTACCCCACTCAACTTGAAGATTGACCCGGAGAAAGTCCACGAGACTCCAATGGTGGATTTGGCATTTATGGTATTGAAAGCAGCCAATACTCCGTATTATTACCGTGACCTGATGAAGGAAGTCGCCAAATTGCGTGGCTTTTCCGACGAAGAAATTAATGACGTTATTGCTCAGCTATATACTGAAATCAACATTGACGGGCGTTTTGCCTGTGTCGGTACGAATCTGTGGGGCTTGAAACGTTGGTATCCGGTAGATAAATCCGAAGATGCCCTGACAGGCGCCAAGCGTCCTCGTATTATTAACGACGAAGACGATGACGATGAAGATGACTATCATGAGGAAGAAGAAACATACAACTCTGATGACGACTTCGATGCAGATAGCGAAGACGAGGATGGCGAAGATGAGCTGTTCGACGGAGAAGAAGATGATGATGATAGTGATGAAGACGTAGTTATAGACGATGAAGACCTCAGTGATGAGGAAGATTCAGAAGATGAAAACGACGATGAGTCGACGGAAGACGACGATTCGCTTCGTTAGGAACAGGCTGCAAGGGGAGATGCGTTCTCCCCTTTTTCATGACCGTTTTCTTGAAAACCTCTTCTGATTTAAAGCTTTCAGGTGGATTCTCTCCAATCTGGTTCAATGGACAAATTAACACGGATAACTTCCTTGACAGCGGATTGGACACGGGGTAAACTATTGCTTGGGCTTATGATTGATTCACTTATATGTTTGCTTTTTGTATAAAAGTGCCCCGTACTACGGGAGTGCTTTTTTGTTTTTTATAGGGGTGTTTTCACTCATGAAAGAGGGCTAAGGGCGGCGGACATGGAAAATGATTCCGCTGCCTTCTTCATGGATGATAATCCGTGCAAACGGGTTACGATAACATCATAATGTCGCCTGAATTTTGCATCTTATCTAGGAGGGTTTTGAACAGTGACAAAGTATATTTTTGTGACAGGCGGGGTTGTGTCTTCCTTGGGCAAAGGGATTACGGCAGCTTCACTGGGGAGGCTTTTGAAGAACAGGGGACTGAAGGTAACGATCCAAAAATTTGATCCTTACCTGAATGTCGATCCGGGTACGATGAGTCCTTACCAGCACGGTGAAGTGTTTGTAACGGATGATGGTGCGGAAACGGACCTTGACTTGGGACACTATGAGCGCTTTATTGATATTAATCTGTCCAAGAACAGCAATGTCACAACAGGCAAGGTATATTCCAGCGTAATCAGCAAAGAGCGTCGCGGAGAATATTTGGGCGGTACGGTGCAAGTTATTCCTCATATTACGAACGAAATCAAGGAACGCGTGTACCGTGCTGGCCGTGAAGCAGGTTCGGACGTAATTATTACAGAAATCGGCGGTACTGTGGGCGATATTGAAAGCTTGCCATTTTTGGAAGCTATTCGTCAGCTCAAAAGCGAAGTTGGGCGCGAGAATGTGATGTACATTCACGTAACACTCATTCCTTATATTAAAGCTGCGGGTGAGGTTAAAACCAAACCAACTCAGCACAGTGTAAAAGAATTGCGCAGTATCGGTATCCAACCGAATGTCATTGTTTGCCGTACAGAGCATGAACTGTCCTCCGATATGAAGGCTAAAATTGCATTGTTCTGCGATATTGATGCGAATGCAGTGGTAGAATGCCGCGATGCTTCAACCCTCTACGAGGTTCCGTTGAACCTGCGTGAAGAAGGCTTGGACGAAATCGTAGTTAACCACCTCAAGCTGACAACACCTGCACCAGATATGACCGAATGGGAAGGGTTAGTTGATCGAATCAGCAAGCTGGATAAAACGGTTGAGATTGCCATTGTTGGTAAATATGTCGCATTACATGATGCGTACTTAAGTGTGGTTGAATCGCTTTCCCACGCTGGATTTGATGCGAATGCAGACGTGAAAATTCGTTGGGTGAACGCTGAAGAAGTGACGGACGAGAACGTAGCTGACATGCTGGGCGGCATTGGCGGCATTCTCGTACCGGGTGGCTTCGGCGATCGCGGAATTGAAGGCAAAATTAGTACCATTCGTTATGCGCGGGAGCAAAAAATTCCGTTCTTCGGCATTTGTCTGGGTATGCAGGTATCTGTCATTGAGGTTGCCCGTTCCCTGGCTGGTCTCGAAGGAGCCAACAGCTCGGAAATTAACCCGGCTACTGATTATCCTGTCATCGATTTGCTTCCTGACCAAAAAGACATCGAAGATTTGGGCGGTACGATGCGTCTTGGCTTGTATCCATGCAAACTGGTGGAAGGTTCCCTGGCTTCGGCTTGCTACAACGACGAGCTGGTGTACGAAAGACACCGTCATCGGTACGAATTCAATAACGAATATCGTGAAGTTATTGAAAAAGCGGGTCTTCGTATTTCCGGTACTTCACCGGATGGACGCTTGGTGGAAATTGTGGAGCTCCCTGAGCATCCGTGGTTCCTGGCTGTACAATTCCATCCAGAATTTACTTCCCGTCCGAATCGTCCACAGCCTTTGTTCCGTGAATTTGTAAAGGCAGCATTGCAGCTTCAAGGTTAATGCTATGGCTTGTAAGACCTCCTCAGGGAGGTCTTTTTTTATCCCATGCTTCCTGATTATGAAAGAATATTCCACAATTATGTATAAGAGCAGGATTTTCTTTTTGCAGGAGCGAATATAGTTTTAGGTATGGGACGGATATTGTACGTCATCGGACGCTGTTATGGCAATAGCTGCATGATCCTCGTTTTAAGATCTTAGGAGGTTAAAACATTGGAAAAGAAGAAAGTATTAATCGTCGATGACCAGAATGGAATACGGATTTTACTGATGGAAGTGTTCGGAAGTGAGGGTTATGAGACCTTTCAGGCGGCGAACGGGAAAATTGCACTTGAAATTGTTGAGAAGGAACCACCTGATCTGGTTCTGCTCGATATGAAAATTCCAGGTATGGACGGACTCGAAATTCTGAAGCATCTAAAAACCATGAATCCTGATATCAAGGTTATTATGATGACAGCATATGGAGAACTGGACATGATTAAAGAGGCGACGGAGCTAGGTGCGCTAATGCATTTTACCAAGCCCTTTGATATTGACGAAATGCGGATCGCTGTGAACAAGCAACTCAGAGGTGATTAGGTGAGTCACTATGGTTGAGAACTCTGTTAACACAACAGGGTTTTTTGTTTGTGATTATGGGAAATACTGAAAGTAAATCCTCTCCTTATACAATTCTATGGAAAAACGGCGTCCTAACGTGATTTTTGTATGTGTTGATATGCAAAAGCTTGTTTAGTATTTAACATGGGTTGTGGTATAATAAGCCCGTATGTGATGTCGGCTAAAATATAGACAAACCCAAACACCTTTAGGAGGACTGTAACCATGCCATTGGTATCTATGAAAGACATGTTGAACAAAGCACTCGAAGGAAAATATGCAGTAGGTCAATACAACATTAATAACCTGGAGTGGACTCAAGCTATTTTGGGCGCTGCTGAAGAAGAAAAATCCCCAGTAATCTTGGGCGTTTCTGAAGGCGCAGCACGTCACATGGGCGGATTCTACACTGTTGTTAAAATGGTAGAAGGTCTTATTCATGACATGAAAATCACCGTTCCAGTTGCGATCCATTTGGACCACGGTTCCAGCTTTGAAAAATGTAAAGAAGCTATCGACGCTGGTTTCACATCCGTTATGATTGACGATTCCCACAGCCCGATCGACACAAACATTGCTACAACGAAAAAAGTGGTTGAATATGCTCATTCCAAAGGCGTTTCTGTTGAAGCTGAAGTTGGAATGGTTGGCGGTCAAGAGGATGATGTTGTCGGCGACGTAATGTACGCTAAGCTGGACGACTGTCTGCGTATCGTTAACGAAACAGGTATCGATACACTGGCACCTGCACTGGGTTCCGTACACGGACCTTACAAAGGCGAGCCAAACCTCGGATTCAAAGAAATGGAAGAGATCTGCAATGCAATCAAACTTCCACTCGTTCTGCACGGTGGTACTGGTATCCCAACACATGACATTAAAAAAGCAATCTCTCTGGGAACTTCCAAAATCAATGTAAACACTGAGAACCAAATCGTATTTGCGAAAGTGGTTCGTGAAGTGCTTGCTGAGAAACCGGATGCTTATGACCCACGTACATTCATCGCTCCAGGTCGTGAAGCGATTAAACAAACCGTTATCGGTAAAATTCGTGAGTTCGGTTCCAACAACAAAGCGTAATAATGAATCAAACTGGTCGTGCGTCTGCACGGGCTAGATGTATTTCTTAGTTGTAGCTGTAGTTCTGCTGCACAAAATATTTAAATCTGTACAGTTGAATAGTTTGGTATGGAAAGCACACCGCTTAGCCGGTGTCTTTCCATTTTCACCACTAAAAAAGTTAAAAGTTTATGATTTGAGATTATTGTTTGACCGACTGCAAAACACGTAGGGGGACCCTCAAGCTTATGGAAAAATTGATGATCACCGGTGGACGGCCGCTTCAAGGTACAGTTTCCATCAGCGGTGCCAAAAACAGTGCCATCGCCTTGATTCCCGCAGCCATTCTGGCAGAGTCGGAAGTCATTTTGGACAATTTGCCACTGTTGAGTGATGTGGCGGTGTATTCCGAAATACTGGAGGAACTTGGTGCAACGGTTACCTGGGAAGGTAGCCAGATGAAAATAGATCCTTCCTCCATTAAATCCATTCCTATGCCGAATGGGCCTGTTAAGAAATTACGAGCCTCTTATTATATGATGGGAGCCATGCTGGGCAGATTCAAGGAAGCGATCATCGGTTTGCCAGGAGGGTGCAATTTCGAACCCCGGCCCATTGATCAGCATATCAAAGGTTTCGAAGCGCTGGGTGCCACGGTAACGAACGAGCACGGCGCTATTCATTTGCACGCCAAAGAACTGCGCGGAACTAAGATTTATTTGGATGTTAGCAGCGTAGGCGCTACCATTAATATTATGCTGGCGGCTGCACGTGCCAAAGGCGCCACAATTATCGAAAATGCGGCTAAAGAGCCTGAGATTATAGATGTAGCAACTCTTTTAAACTCGATGGGGGCTATTATTAAAGGTGCCGGTACGGAAACGATTCGAATTGAAGGTGTGTCGGAGCTGCATGGCTGCCGTCATTCCATCATACCTGACCGTATACAAGCGGGCACATATATGATTGCTGCTGCGGCAACCCGTGGAAATGTATTGATTGACAATGTAATCCCCAAACATATGGAGGCTCTCACTGCAAAAATGCAGGAAATGGGCATCGGCATCGAGGAATATGATGAAAGTATTCGCGTACTGGGTGCACCTTCCTATGAACATGTCGACGTTAAAGCCTTGATATACCCCGGATTCGCTACAGATTTACAATCTCCCATGACCAGCTTGCTTACCCAAGCGCAGGGTGTCAGTGTATTGAGCGATTTTGTGTACAGCAATCGTTTTAAGCACGTCCCTGAGCTGGTGCGTATGGGGGCTAAAATTCGCGTAGAGGGTCGGTCTGCCATTATAGAGGGTGGTCAACTGAATGCAGCTAAAGTAAAAGCGGCAGATCTGCGCGCCGGAGCGGCCCTTGTCATTGCTGGACTTACAGTAAGCGAAGGTGTAACTGAGGTGACGGGTGTCGAGTACATTGACCGTGGTTATGATCACCTTGTTTCCAACCTGCGTCTTTTGGGCGCGGATGTATGGCGGCAGACTGAATAGTTAGACCATGCAATTTTTTCGAACTCCCGGAACGAAAGCGATAGAACGGGCAACACCTATGCAGCCGCTGCTTGATAAAAGATTGTGGTTCATACCTAACAATCTTTTATCGGAAAACCGGAATAATTCGGTATAATTCAGGCAGATGGCTGCATAACTTTATTTGTTTTGGTTAAAATTATGTTAATGGTGTTTATGATATCATTGTCTATCATTTAGATGTATGAATGGACTTAATAATTGAATAGGTGGTTATTATATGGATCTGCAAATTTCCGATCTGGAAGAAATGAAGCTGACCGACCTGTACAAGCTGGCCAAGCAATACCAGATCCCGTACTACGGAACGCTCAAAAAGAAAGAATTAATATTCGCGATCCTGCGCGCACAAGCTGAGAAGAGCGGATTGATGTTTATGCAGGGGGTTCTGGAAATCCTTCCTGAAGGTTACGGCTTTCTGAGGCCGATCAATTATCTCCCGAGTACCGAAGATATTTACATCTCTGCTTCACAAATCCGCAAGTTTGACTTGAGAACAGGCGATCTTGTTTCCGGTAAATGCCGAACGCCAAAAGAGAATGAACGATATTTTGGATTGCTTCAAGTTAACGCCGTCAATGGAAGAAGTCCTGAGCAAGCTGCTGAGCGGCTACATTTTCCTGCACTGACTCCACTGTATCCGCAAACCAAATTAGTCCTTGAAACTTCCCCCAACCATTTGTCTACGAGAATTATGGATGTACTGGCCCCTGTCGGACTTGGACAGCGCGGACTCATTGTAGCACCTCCCAAAGCTGGGAAGACGCTTCTCCTCAAAGAAATTGCCAATAGCATTTCTACTAACAATCCCGAGATCGAGCTTTTTGTCTTGTTGATTGATGAACGCCCCGAAGAAGTGACCGACATGCAGCGTTCTGTTAAAGGTGAAGTTGTGGCCTCTACATTTGACGAACTTCCTGAAAATCACATTAAAGTGGCAGAACTCGTGTTGGAGCGTGCGCTGCGTCTCGTAGAACATAAAAAGGATGTTGTCATCCTGTTGGATAGCATCACACGTTTGGCTCGTGCGTACAATCTCGTTATCCCTCCTTCTGGGCGTACTTTGAGTGGGGGTATTGATCCGGCGGCATTTCACCGTCCAAAGCGCTTTTTTGGTGCGGCTCGGAATGTGGAGGAAGGCGGTAGCTTGACGATTCTTGCTACGGCGCTGATTGATACAGGATCACGCATGGACGATATCATTTATGAAGAGTTTAAAGGTACAGGCAACATGGAGTTGCATTTGGACCGCAAGCTGGCAGAACGTCGTATCTTTCCTGCGATTGATATTCGTCGTTCCGGCACACGCCGTGAGGAAGTGTTGTTGAACAAGGAAGAATTGGATACCATCTGGGCCATTCGTAAAAACATGACGGAAAGCCATGATTTTGTGGAAGGCTTCCTCAAAAAGCTGCGTAATAGCAAAACTAATGCTGAGTTTTTGGCTTCGTTTGATTTGACGGCACCTTCCTCCGGTAGCTCGCAAAGCAGTCCTGGTGGGCAACAACGGAGAACTGCGCGTTCTGCCACAGCGTCAGTCCCGGCCACAACCAACTAAAACCCATTCATGTATTTTATCTGTTCCGTAAGTACACAGTCGTTACCATTCATTTTGTTAATGGCGTAGGCTTAACGGAGCGAAAGGAGCTCCATAATGTATTTGGTGTATGCCGACGAAAAAGGCAATGTATATGATCATGCTTCTTTGTATGGGCTTGCCCGTAGTGCAGACATGATTGTTGAAATCATGGAGGATGAGCTTATTCCGTTACCGGAAGGAGCTACATTGGTAAGCCTGCCCAGCACTCGCCCGGTCGGTATGAACCCTGAAACAGGGGAAATGGTTTCTCTTCCCGGAGATATGCAAGCAGTAGGGGCTTTATTGCCGCAAGGTTTTACGCGCTTGTGCCTACCGGGATATGTGAAGACCGATAAGGAGTACAAACTTCCCTTGTTCGGTTATTCGGCTGTAGTCTGGAAAGACGGGGCATTTTATGTAACGGCAGAGCAGAGTGACAGTCCATCCAAGTGGAATCCGGAAAACTGTGACCGTCATCAAGTTAAACTGGGTGTTCAGCGGATGACGGAGCAATATCCCGAAAATAGGCTGTACCAACATTTGTCTAACTGTGCGCTGGGCTACGAATGTCTTACTTCCTCGAACACATTCCTGAATCGCTGGGAAGGAGGAGTTCCGGTATCCTATTCGTGTAATGCGGGTTGCTTTGGCTGTATATCTGAACAGCCGGATGACAGTGGCTTTGTATCTCCGCAGACAAGAATGAACTTCCGTCCCCGTGTCGAAGAAATTGTAGAAGTTATGCTGGAACATTTGAAGACACCGGAGTCCATCATCAGTTTTGGCCAAGGTTGCGAAGGTGAGCCTTCCACACAAGCCAAACTGATTATTGATTCGATCAAAGAGGTGCGCTCCATTACCGATATGGGATACATCAATATCAATACGAATGCGGGATTGAGCGATCATATCCGGGGAATCGTGGATGCGGGTCTTGATCTGATGCGCGTTAGTACCATTAGTGCACTGGACGATCACTACAATGCGTATTACAAGCCGCGCGGCTACACGTTGGCTAATGTGGAAAAATCACTTCGTTATGCTTCTGAGCAGGGAGTATATACGTCGATTAACTATTTGATTTTTCCGGGTGTAACAGACCGAGAGGAAGAAATTGAGGCAATGATTGAATTTGCCAAACGTACTAAGCTCAAGCTGATTCAAATGCGTAATTTGAATATCGATCCTGAAAGCTATCTGGAGTTGATTCCACCTGCTCAAGGTGAGATCCTTGGCATGAAGCAAATGCTTGAGATTTATCGTGAGGAACTGCCTGATGTAGTCATCGGTTCTTACACTCATGTACCCCCACAAGGGCTGGCACGTCCCAAATTTGCCAAGGCCTAAAACGGTCAATAGCAACTTGAAACTCACCTATTTTACGCCATCTTTGAATGCGGAAAAGAGTTGTTGAAACGCTCATATTCAAGTGCTATAATGTGAACATGTGTTCATACAACTCTGGACTGATAGGACGTTCAGGGCGGAAAGAGGTGAAAGTTCAATGCAACAAGCTATTCAACCAACATTTAACGTAACTACTGTCACTTGTGCTTGCGGAAATTCGTTTGAAACGGGTTCTGTGAAAGGATCTCTGCGTGTAGAGATTTGTTCCGCCTGCCACCCATTCTTCACAGGCAAGCAGAAATTTATTGATGCTGGTGGACGTGTGGATCGTTTCAAAAAGAAATACGGTATCTAATGGATTACCGCAGGTTATAAAGTTATTAGAGCCTTCTGCAACTGCAGAGGGCTCTTTTTGTAATAATGTGTATTTGCTTTTTATGCGGCCTTAAGATATACTTATTTTCACCGTGCTAGATGGGGAGGTAGCGGTGCCCTGTAACTCGCAATCCGCTATAGCGAGGTTGAATTCCTGTTAGAGGTGTTGTTGATGTGAGGCTGGTCCCTGCGCACAATGTTGACGGCTGGGTCCTCCGCAATGAGTACTTGTGAACCTGGTCAGGTCCGGAAGGAAGCAGCCATAAGCAAGCCCACTCTTGTGCCGGAGGGTTGCCTAGCCCGAGTTGTTGTTCAGGATTGCCGCTCGGATCACAACGATCAATAACAGGTGCACGGTATATATTAGTGATTAGAACATCTTGGCAATCATTGCGAAGATGTTTTTTTGTGTTTTATAAATTGGAAGGTGTCTGGTTTAGATTCGGACGGGAGTATAGTATAATGAAGTGACCATGAATGGTCATGAAAGTGAATGGGAAAGAGGGTAACGCGCATTGGAACATATAGCGTTGTACCGTGCTTGGCGGCCGCAGGCTTTCAAGGACATGGTAGGACAACAGCATATTATCCAGACATTGCAGAATGCCATCCGCGAAAATCGCACGTCCCATGCCTACCTGTTCAGCGGTCCACGAGGAACAGGTAAGACGAGTGCGGCCAAAATTTTGGCCAAGGCTATCAACTGTGAGCATGGACCTGCGCCGGAACCTTGCAACGAATGCGAAGCCTGTAAACGGATCACGGCCGGAGCGGTCATGGATGTACAGGAGATTGATGCAGCCTCCAACCGGGGCGTTGAAGAGATTCGTGATTTGCGCGATAAAGTCAAATATGCGCCCACAGAAGTGCGGCACAAGGTTTATATCATTGATGAAGTGCACATGCTGACGACGGAAGCGTTCAATGCGCTGCTCAAGACACTAGAAGAGCCGCCGCCACACGTGATGTTCATATTGGCTACGACTGAACCACATCGGATTCCGGCGACAATTATTTCGCGTTGTCAGCGGTTTGACTTCCGGCGGGTATCGCTGGAAGAACAGACGGAGCGGCTTGACCTGATATGTCAACAGGAGAACATACGGGCTGATTCAGATGCACTGCAGTACATTGCGCGTCTTTCAGATGGCGGGATGCGAGATGCAGTTAGCGTTTTGGACCAGATATCCTCGTTTACAGATGGTCGGGTTACTTATCAGCAGGTGCTGGATATGACGGGAGGTATTGCGTCCGAGCAATTCGGTAAGCTTGCCTTGGCATTGCTGAAAGAAGATGTGGGCACGGTGCTCCAAATGATCGAGAACTTTATGCAGGAAGGTAAAAGTGCGGATAAGTGCATGGAGAATCTTCTGTACTATTTCCGAGACCTGCTAATGATCAAGATGGTGCCTAAGGCAACCAAAATGACGGAGCGAGTGCTAGATCCAGAGCGATTTAAGGAAGTGGCAGATGCTTTTACCAAGGAGCAACTCTTTGCGATGATTGACACCCTTAATCGTTATCAGAGCGAGATGAAATATGCTGTTCAGCCTCAAACTTTGTTTGAGGTAGCTCTGTTGAAACTATGCAGTATTCCGGGGGAAGCAGGAGCTGTTGTTCAGCCGGCCGCACAGCGCTCTGGTGCTGCGGCTGAGCAGGAAGATGTGATAATGTTGAAGCGCCAGCTTGCTGAGTTGGAAAAGAAACTGGAGCGCGCGCTGCAAGGTGGATTGGGCGCTGGAGCTGGACAGGAAGCATCGTCGGGCGGCCGTCAGGCTTCCGGGGGGCGTACCCCTGCTCCGCGGATTTCGGCGCCGGCCAAACTCCCCTCTCAGTTGGATCGCTATATCGCTGAGAAGTCGAGCGAAGCATTCGCAGCAGCGGGGCGTAAGTGGAGTCAGATTTTACAAGGGGTAAAAGAGGCGAAAGTTACGGTTCATGCCTGGTTTATGGACGGTGAGCCAGTTTCTGTGTTAGAGGACAGTGTACTGGTCGCATTTAAGAACAATATTCATCGTGAAACTACCGAAAAGCCTGCCAATAAGCAGGTCATCGAGAAAGTATTGCATGAGCAGTTGGGTCATCCTTATCGTTTAGTAACGATGATGCAAAAGGATTGGAATGCTGCGATTGAAGGAGTTTCCGACCAGCCTGCCGAAGAATTGCAACTGGAGCCGGAGCATGATACGCCGGGAAAGTCCAAGGAGCCCTGGATTGATGAAGCTATTCAACTTTTCGGGGAAGATCTGGTAGTCATTAAAGATTAAATCAAGTGTCTAGATGTATACTTCATTAAAGGAGATGATTGAAATGAACAATATGAACCAAATGATGAAGCAAGTGAAAAAAATGCAGGAACAAATGCTGAAAGCCCAAGAGGAACTTGGCGGAAAAGTAATCGAAGGTACTTCTGGCGGCGGTGTTGTGACGGTGGAGGTAAATGGACATAAAAAAGTGTTGTCCATCACGATCAAACCGGAAGCCGTAGATCCTGATGATGTAGAAATGCTGCAAGATCTTGTGCTGACTGCAGTCAATGATGCTTTGTCCAAAGCAGATGAACTGGCTAATGATGATATGGGCAAATTTACAGGCGGCATGAAAATTCCGGGCTTGTTCTAGTCTGCTGCATAAAGGAGAAACGCGCTATTGTATTATCCGGAGCCGATTGCAAAGCTAATTGATGCTTTTACGCGCCTGCCGGGAGTAGGGCCGAAGACGGCTGCCCGGTTGGCCTTTCACGTACTGAAAATGAAGGAAGATGATGTGATTGACTTTGCCAAAGCGCTGGTCAATGTAAAACGCAATCTGCACTTCTGTTCAGTCTGCGGCAACATTACGGATACGGACCCTTGTCGGATCTGTCAGGATAAGACGAGGGATGCTTCCGTCATTTGTGTTGTTCAGGATTCCAAGGATTTGGTGGCTATGGAGCGTACCAAGGAGTTTAATGGTTTTTACCATGTGCTTCACGGGGCGATATCTCCTATGGAGGGAATTGGTCCTGAGGATATCAAACTCAAGGAATTGCTGAATAGACTCAGTGATGAACGCGTCAAGGAGCTGATTTTAGCTACGAACCCGAACATTGAAGGAGAGGCCACGGCCATGTACATTTCTCGGCTAGTGCGTCCTTTTGAAATCAAGGTTACTCGTATTGCTCACGGATTGCCAGTGGGTGGAGATTTGGAGTATGCTGACGAGGTTACCTTGTCCAAAGCGTTGGAAGGCCGTAGAGAGCTCAATTAATAGGTGTATTTATACGTTATAAATAGGGAGTCTGGAATGTCCTTAGGGTATTCTCGACTCACTTGGGGGAGCCGCTATGGCTCCTTTTTTATTTGCGGTGATAGATGGCAGTATAGATCGTTCCTGGTTCTAAGTTTGTCCTTTGTTCAATAAGTATGAATAAGGTAATCTTGCAGACTGTGCACATAATTCAGCTTGTGAGGAGGATGAACGGATGTGGGAACGGATGAAACAAAATTTCCGTCGTCAGGAGAATGGCAAATCAGAAGCGGAGTATCGGCAGGAGTTGTTTGCCCAGATTCGGGCTTCGCATGCGGAATGGTTAAGAGCGCATCGTTTATTTCATGAAGCAACGGGTAAAGATGAGATCGACTACGCTATATTTGTTCTAGAAGCTGCAGAACGTAAATATCAGATACATTTAAAAAGTGCGAAACAGCAAGGCCTGCATCGTTTCCATCTGCCTGCAGATGAACCGGGGTATGCCAATGATACGGATCGTGTTCACAAGCGGAGAGCTGAATGAAAGGGGCGGTCTGGCTTGTTTTGATTGCCTGTGTCGGGATGTTACTATTTCTAATCTTAAAAAAACGTTTGGGTATCAGCTGGCTTGTAGTATTCGGGGCACATATGGGCCTGGCAGCCATCGCATTGTATGTTATCAATTATTCAGGGTGGATTACGCAGGTGTACATCCCGATCAATCCAGTGACAATGGGGGCGGTAACGATATTAGGCTTGCCTGGGATTGTCCTTTTACTGGGATTGAAAATAGTATTATTCGGACAGGCTATATGAAAACTTAAATGTTATTGTTTCTATTTTTAAAATATAGTTGACGGCGAATTCAAAAATGTGATACATTAATTCTCGGCCCTTAAAGCCCGGGAATTTTTTTGTGAGAACAACATTTAAATGAAATTAAAAAATAATTTTAAAAAAGTGTTGACTTAAATCCCGAATGTGTGTTATATTAATCAAGTCGCCGCTGAGATGCGGTGGTGAAACAAAGTAAGACATAATGCAGGTTTGATCTTTGAAAACTGAACAACGAGTGAGTAAAACGATTTTGTTCGCAAAATCAAACAAGAGATATTTTATCTCGTCAGTTTCAAAATGAGCTTATCGCTCTTTCTATAAACCAGCTTCGGTTGGTCTTTAATGGAGAGTTTGATCCTGGCTCAGGACGAACGCTGGCGGCGTGCCTAATACATGCAAGTCGAGCGGGGTTATGTAGAAGCTTGCTTCTACATAACCTAGCGGCGGACGGGTGAGTAACACGTAGGCAACCTGCCCACAAGACAGGGATAACTACCGGAAACGGTAGCTAATACCCGATACATCCTTTTCCTGCATGGGAGAGGGAGGAAAGACGGAGCAATCTGTCACTTGTGGATGGGCCTGCGGCGCATTAGCTAGTTGGTGGGGTAAAGGCCTACCAAGGCGACGATGCGTAGCCGACCTGAGAGGGTGATCGGCCACACTGGGACTGAGACACGGCCCAGACTCCTACGGGAGGCAGCAGTAGGGAATCTTCCGCAATGGGCGAAAGCCTGACGGAGCAACGCCGCGTGAGTGATGAAGGTTTTCGGATCGTAAAGCTCTGTTGCCAGGGAAGAACGTCTTGTAGAGTAACTGCTACAAGAGTGACGGTACCTGAGAAGAAAGCCCCGGCTAACTACGTGCCAGCAGCCGCGGTAATACGTAGGGGGCAAGCGTTGTCCGGAATTATTGGGCGTAAAGCGCGCGCAGGCGGCTCTTTAAGTCTGGTGTTTAATCCCGAGGCTCAACTTCGGGTCGCACTGGAAACTGGGGAGCTTGAGTGCAGAAGAGGAGAGTGGAATTCCACGTGTAGCGGTGAAATGCGTAGAGATGTGGAGGAACACCAGTGGCGAAGGCGACTCTCTGGGCTGTAACTGACGCTGAGGCGCGAAAGCGTGGGGAGCAAACAGGATTAGATACCCTGGTAGTCCACGCCGTAAACGATGAATGCTAGGTGTTAGGGGTTTCGATACCCTTGGTGCCGAAGTTAACACATTAAGCATTCCGCCTGGGGAGTACGGTCGCAAGACTGAAACTCAAAGGAATTGACGGGGACCCGCACAAGCAGTGGAGTATGTGGTTTAATTCGAAGCAACGCGAAGAACCTTACCAGGTCTTGACATCCCTCTGACCGGTCTAGAGATAGACCTTTCCTTCGGGACAGAGGAGACAGGTGGTGCATGGTTGTCGTCAGCTCGTGTCGTGAGATGTTGGGTTAAGTCCCGCAACGAGCGCAACCCTTATGCTTAGTTGCCAGCAGGTCAAGCTGGGCACTCTAAGCAGACTGCCGGTGACAAACCGGAGGAAGGTGGGGATGACGTCAAATCATCATGCCCCTTATGACCTGGGCTACACACGTACTACAATGGCCGGTACAACGGGAAGCGAAATCGCGAGGTGGAGCCAATCCTAGAAAAGCCGGTCTCAGTTCGGATTGTAGGCTGCAACTCGCCTACATGAAGTCGGAATTGCTAGTAATCGCGGATCAGCATGCCGCGGTGAATACGTTCCCGGGTCTTGTACACACCGCCCGTCACACCACGAGAGTTTACAACACCCGAAGTCGGTGGGGTAACCCGTAAGGGAGCCAGCCGCCGAAGGTGGGGTAGATGATTGGGGTGAAGTCGTAACAAGGTAGCCGTATCGGAAGGTGCGGCTGGATCACCTCCTTTCTATGGAGAATCGTTTCCTGCAATGGAAACATTCAAATATGAAGCGTAAGCTTCAAAAATTACTCACTCGTTGCTCAGTTTTGAGAGCTCAAACTCTCGAACGTTTGGTGGCGATAGCGGAGGGGTTCCACACGTACCCATCCCGAACACGACCGTTAAGCCCTCCAGCGCCGATGGTACTTGGACCGCAGGGTCCTGGGAGAGTAGGACGTCGCCAAGCGCAACCACTAAAGAAGAACTTCTTTGGTGGTTTATTATGGGCCCTTAGCTCAGCTGGTTAGAGCGCACCCCTGATAAGGGTGAGGTCGGTGGTTCGAGTCCACTAGGGCCCACCATATAACTTTATATTTCCTTTTGGGGCCATAGCTCAGCTGGGAGAGCGCCTGCCTTGCAAGCAGGAGGTCAGCGGTTCGATCCCGCTTGGCTCCACCAAAAAGATTTATTATCATTGCACCTTGAAAACTGGATACCGAAACGAAATTGCGTTTTAGAATATTCCTTTAAGCTGATCTTGTGTAAACAAGTGGAATAAAGGTAGCAGGTAAGGAAAGATATTATGCTTTTGGCAAAAATCATTCTTTATCGAACATCGACATTTTCTTTCTTTGAAAGAAAAGTCTAGGTTAAGCTACAAAGAGCACACGGAGGATGCCTAGGCGCCAGGAGCCGACGAAGGACGTGGCGAACAACGATAAGGCCTCGGGGAGCTGTAAGCAAGCTTTGATCCGGGGATGTCCGAATGGGGAAACCCGGCTGTCTTCATCGACAGTCACTTTCTGCTGAATACATAGGCAGAATAGAGGCAGACCAGGGGAACTGAAACATCTAAGTACCCTGAGGAAGAGAAAACAATAGTGATTCCGTCAGTAGCGGCGAGCGAACGCGGATTAGCCCAAACCAAGGAGCTTGCTCCTTGGGGTTGTGGGACGTCTCACATGGAGTTACAAAGGAACCGGTTAGATGAAGAGGTCTGGAAAGGCCCGCCAGAGAAGGTAAAAGCCCTGTAGTTCAAAACTTGTTCTCTCCGAGACGGATCCCGAGTAGTGCGGGGCACGTGAAACCCCGTATGAATCCGGCAGGACCATCTGCCAAGGCTAAATACTCCCTGGCGACCGATAGTGAAGCAGTACCGTGAGGGAAAGGTGAAAAGCACCCCGGAAGGGGAGTGAAATAGATCCTGAAACCGTGTGCTTACAAGAAGTCAGAGCCCGATCTATGGGTGATGGCGTGCCTTTTGTAGAATGAACCGGCGAGTTACGTTCCCGTGCAAGGTTAAGGTGAAGAGCTGAAGCCGCAGCGAAAGCGAGTCTGAATAGGGCGAATGAGTACGTGGACGTAGACCCGAAACCGGGTGATCTACCCCTGTCCAGGGTGAAGGTGCGGTAACACGCACTGGAGGCCCGAACCCACGCATGTTGAAAAATGCGGGGATGAGGTGGGGGTAGCGGAGAAATTCCAATCGAACCCGGAGATAGCTGGTTCTCCCCGAAATAGCTTTAGGGCTAGCCTCGGAAAGAAGAATCGTGGAGGTAGAGCACTGATTGGGTGCGGGGCCCGCAAGGGTTACCAAGCTCAGTCAAACTCCGAATGCCATAGATTTAGTTCCGGGAGTCAGACAGTGAGTGCTAAGATCCATTGTCGAAAGGGAAACAGCCCAGACCATCAGCTAAGGTCCCCAAGTGTGTGTTAAGTGGGAAAGGATGTGGAGTTGCACAGACAACCAGGATGTTGGCTTAGAAGCAGCCACCATTGAAAGAGTGCGTAATAGCTCACTGGTCGAGTGACTCTGCGCCGAAAATGTAACGGGGCTAAACACACCACCGAAGCTATGGCTTGATGCATTGCATCAGGGGTAGGGGAGCGTTGAATGCGGGTTGAAGGTGTACCGTAAGGAGCGCTGGACTGCATTCAAGTGAGAATGCCGGTATGAGTAACGAAAAGATCTGTGAGAATCAGATCCGCCGAAAGCCTAAGGGTTCCTGAGGAAGGTTCGTCCGCTCAGGGTAAGTCGGGACCTAAGGCGAGGCCGATAGGCGTAGTCGAAGGACAACAGGTCGAAATTCCTGTACCACCGTAATCCGTTATGAGCGATGGGGTGACGCAGTAGGGTAGTGACGCGGACTGATGGATGTCCGTCTAAGCAGTGAGGCTGGTGTGTAGGCAAATCCGCACATCGTTAAGGCTGGGCTGTGATGGGGAGCGAAAATTGTAGTAGCGAAGGTCATGATCTCAGACTGCCAAGAAAAGCCTCTAGCCAGGAGAAGGTGCCCGTACCGCAAACCGACACAGGTAGGCGAGAAGAGAATTCTAAGGCGCGCGGAAGAACTCTCGTTAAGGAACTCGGCAAAATGACCCCGTAACTTCGGGAGAAGGGGTGCCTCGGTAGGGTGAATAGCCCGAGGGGGCCGCAGTGAAAAGGCCCAAGCGACTGTTTAGCAAAAACACAGGTCTGTGCGAAGCCGCAAGGCGAAGTATACGGGCTGACGCCTGCCCGGTGCTGGAAGGTTAAGGGGAGTGGTAAGCTCGCAAGAGCGAAGCTATGAACCGAAGCCCCAGTAAACGGCGGCCGTAACTATAACGGTCCTAAGGTAGCGAAATTCCTTGTCAGGTAAATTCTGACCCGCACGAATGGCGTAACGACTTGGGCGCTGTCTCAACGAGAGATCCGGTGAAATTTTAATACCTGTGAAGATGCAGGTTACCCGCGACAAGACGGAAAGACCCCATGGAGCTTTACTGCAGCTTGATATTGAATTTGGGTACGATCTGTACAGGATAGGTGGGAGCCGTTGAATCTTGAGCGCCAGCTTGAGAGGAGGCATCCTTGGGATACCACCCTGATCGTATCTAGGTTCTAACTTGGTACCGTAATCCGGTGCGAGGACAGTGTCAGGTGGGCAGTTTGACTGGGGCGGTCGCCTCCTAAAGAGTAACGGAGGCGCCCCAAGGTTCCCTCAGAATGGTTGGAAATCATTCGAAGAGTGCAAAGGCAGAAGGGAGCTTGACTGCGAGACCTACAAGTCGAGCAGGGACGAAAGTCGGGCTTAGTGATCCGGTGGTACCGCATGGAAGGGCCATCGCTCAACGGATAAAAGCTACCCTGGGGATAACAGGCTTATCTCCCCCAAGAGTCCACATCGACGGGGAGGTTTGGCACCTCGATGTCGGCTCATCGCATCCTGGGGCTGAAGTAGGTCCCAAGGGTTGGGCTGTTCGCCCATTAAAGCGGTACGCGAGCTGGGTTCAGAACGTCGTGAGACAGTTCGGTCCCTATCTGTCGTGGGCGTAGGAAATTTGAGAGGGGCTGTCCTTAGTACGAGAGGACCGGGATGGACGTACCGCTGGTGTACCAGTTGTTCCGCCAGGAGCACCGCTGGGTAGCTATGTACGGAAGGGATAAGCGCTGAAAGCATCTAAGCGTGAAGCCCCCCTCAAGATGAGATTTCCCAGTATGTAAGACCCCTTGAAGACGACGAGGTAGATAGGTTGGGGGTGGAAGTGCAGTAATGCATGGAGCTGACCAATACTAATCGGTCGAGGGCTTATCCTAAGAATAAAACGCAAATGAGTTTCGGATCCAGTTTTCAGGGTGTAACCTTGAAATTGCGCTTGATATTCCAAATCACTTTGGTGAGTTAAAGAATAACTTGCGGAGTTTTGCTAAGCGAGTCCATTTATATGGAGAGATACCCAAGTGGCTATAAGGGGACCCTCTGCTAAGGGGTTAGACTGCGAAAGTGGTGCGAGGGTTCGAATCCCTCTCTCTCCGCCATTTAGGACAAGCTAGCGAAATATTATGTTATGGCGGTGTAGCTCAGCTGGCTAGAGCGTACGGTTCATACCCGTGAGGTCGGGGGTTCGATCCCCTCCGCCGCTACCATACATACCCAGGAGGCTTAGCTCAGCTGGGAGAGCATCTGCCTTACAAGCAGAGGGTCGGGGGTTCGATCCCCTCAGCCTCCACCATTGTGCCGGTGTAGCTCAACTGGTAGAGCAACTGACTTGTAATCAGTAGGTTGGGGGTTCAAGTCCTCTCGCCGGCACCATTTTTGAATTTTGAAAAATATAGGGAACTGTGGTGTAGAGGCCTAACATGCCTGCCTGTCACGCAGGAGATCGCGGGTTCGAATCCCGTCAGTTCCGCCATTTTTCAATTCAATAGTTTTACCGTACTAAAGTGGGAAGGGGTATCCCTCCGCACTTTATTTTTTTGTTAATGGATATGGCTCGGTAGCTCAGTCGGTAGAGCAGAGGACTGAAAATCCTCGTGTCGGCGGTTCGATTCCGTCCCGAGCCACCTTTATATGGAGGATTAGCGAAGTGGCCAAACGCATCAGACTGTAAATCTGCTCCCTTACGGGTTCGGTGGTTCGAATCCATCATCCTCCACCAGTTTTACGAGCCATTAGCTCAGTTGGTAGAGCACCTGACTTTTAATCAGGGTGTCGAAGGTTCGAGTCCTTCATGGCTCATCAGAAGTCATCAACTATAGGTTGATGGCTTTTTTTGTGTTGTTTTAAGTTATGTTTTTATATAGCTTTTTTATTTTACGGTATCGACAGGTTATAATGAGTTCATTATGTTCGCTTAGTGCTTATTCTATATTCTAAAAAAAGTGAAGTGGTGATCGCGTGACTCTGAATACAGAATGGATTCAGCAACAGCTTCAGAATATTATTCAAGCGCCTTTTACCATAGTGCCTTGGTACCCGGAAATGATGGCAGAGGGAGAGACAGCCGATTCAGTTATACCGGATAGATCGTTTGTCCATGACAACAAGCTATATTTTCCGTTTCGTGCGTCGGCAGGTGAACTGGCTGCCTTTGTGGTAGAGGCCAGATATTTGACGGATCGAGAACGGAAACTGGTAGAAGCGCTATTGGGGAACATGGAGCAGGTCTGGCAGAACGGTCCACAATTGTCGGATAACCCAGTTTATAGCGAGGAAGAGCGGATGAATCGTTTTGGACAATGGCTCATACAGCAGGCTGCCAATCTAAACAGGGAAGAAGAGGTTCCTGATGAATTGCAGCTTCGTGATTCGCTATCAGCGTGCATAGTCCCGATTTTACTGAATGGCGAGGGAACACAGGAGGGGGCTATTACTTATACGCAGCTCCATCGATTGTTCGCGAGCTATTTTGGGGGGGAAGTGCTGCTTACTCCATTGGACGAACAGTCTTGGCTGATTATGGCTAAAAAGGAGCTTTTATTAGGAGCGGACGATGAACGGGATAAAGACACTGAATCCAGGGATGCAGATTTTACGGAATCGCTGGAGGAGGTTCTTACAGCTTTTAGCTTGGGCCTATATGAGCTTATTGCGAATGAGTGGGTGGGTGTATTCCATTTGGCGGTTTCTAAGCCTTCGATCCCTTTGCAAAGTCTTCCCCAAGAGCTGAATTTGTTATGGGAGACGATACATCTGGGCAAGATTTTTCATGTAACAGAGCACATCCACTTTTCATGGGAGCTTCATTTGGAAAGGCTGTTAAACCGCATTCCCAAGGAACAACGCGTACTATTTTTAGAACAGGTAATGAAATCATCTGTCATACTGGAAGACTCAGAAACGATGGCTACATTAGATATCTTTTTTCAATTGGATTGTAATGTGAGTGAGACAGCTAAGCGTCTCTATGTGCATCGAAATACATTGATTTACCGTTTGGACAAGATCAAACAGGAGACCGGATTGGACGTGCGGACGTTTAATGATGCAGTTTTGGTCAAGCTCTATCTGCTATTGTACAAAGTGACAAAAAGGAAATAGCATCTTTGTGCAGTTTGCGAATAGCCACGCTACAAGGACTAGGGTAAGATACAAGTAAGAAATGTATTCGATTTCATAACTTGATCTTAGGGAGGCAAATGCTATGGCTGGTGTACGTTTAGAGCATATTTTCAAAAAATATCCGGGTGCAGATAAAGCTACGGTTGTTGATGTCAATTTGGACATTCGAGATAAAGAATTCCTCGTATTGGTTGGTCCCTCCGGTTGCGGGAAGTCTACTACACTTCGTATGATTGCTGGTCTGGAGGAAATTTCAGATGGTAAATTGTACATTGGGGATCGCGTTGTGAATGACGTGGCTCCAAAGGACCGCGATATAGCGATGGTATTCCAATCCTACGCCCTGTATCCGCACATGAGCGTGTACCAGAACATGGCGTTTGGTCTGAAACTGCGCAAAGTTAAGAAAGAAGAAATCGACAAGAAAGTACGCGAAGCTGCCAAAATCCTCGATATCGAGCACTTGTTGGAACGTAAACCTAAGGCGCTGTCCGGTGGTCAACGCCAACGTGTCGCTCTGGGCCGTGCGATCGTCCGCGATCCTCAAGTCTTCCTGATGGATGAGCCGCTCTCCAACTTGGATGCTAAACTTCGTGGTCAAATGCGTGCTGAAATCACTAAACTGGTTAAACGCCTTGAAACCACTTGTATCTATGTAACACATGACCAGATTGAAGCCATGACGATGGGTGATCGGATTGTAGTTATGAAGGATGGTATTATCCAACAAGCTGCATCCCCAGATGAACTGTACAACCGTCCAGTGAATCTGTTCGTTGCTGGTTTTATCGGCTCTCCTACGATGAACTTTATCACAGGTAAGCTGGTTGAAAAAGAAGGTGCATTGCATTTTACTGCGCCAGGTCTGGATCTGTTCGTACCAGAAGGTAAAGGACAGATTTTAAAAGCGAAGGGCTATATCGGCAAAGATGTGATCTTGGGTATCCGTCCTGAGGATATTCATGAAGAGCCTGTATTCTTGGAGGCTTCTCCGAATACGATCTTTACATCCACTGTGGATGTAACGGAAAATCTCGGTCATGAAATGCTGTTGTACCTGAGCGGTGCCGGAAATGATACGATTATTGCTCGTGTAGACGGACGTTCCAATACTCGTGATGGTGTCAAAGCGAAGTTGGCTGTTGATATGAACAAGGTTCATATTTTTGATAAGGAATCGGAATTGAGTATTCTGGTTGGCGAATAAAATTTGCCTCTGGAAGAGAGTCGCAGTTTTCCCCAAGCGGAGAACTGCGACTCTTTTTGTATATCGCATACGGCTACTAGCTTCGGCATTGCATTCATTGGAAAATTCCGATACGATGGGTACAATGGTACAGGTCTAGATACAGGCAAGGTTCGTTGGCAAGGGTCCTAGATGGGATCAATCCAGCTGTCGGAATAGAGTTAGCCTGGAACCATAGTGTTAAATCAAGTGGAGTGTGGATTGATGCAGTGCAGCATAGACTGGCGTAGGGCTGTTGGTTAATAGGGTAAAGCTACATAAATCAAATGACGTATAGAATCCGGTGTTGCAGATGAAGGGGAGAATACAATGGCTAAACAGGTAAAGGTATCCGAGCTTGTACAGCAGTTTCAAATGGAAGTTATTTCTGGTGAAAAAGGTCTGCGAAGACTGATCACAGTGGATGATTTGAATCGCCCAGGTCTGGAGATGGCCGGGTATTTTGAATATCATACACAGGAGCGGGTACAGCTTCTTGGAAGGTCTGAGTTGGCTTTTCTGGGGATGCTTCCTCCTGAGGAGCGACGGGATCGGATGGAGCGTCTGTGTACAGAGCTGACTCCATGTATTATCATCACACGTGGTCTGGAGGTACCAGCTGAGTTAGTAGAGGCGAGTGCAGAGCGGGATATTCCTGTACTGCGCACTAATATGGCGACGACGATTTTATCAAGCCGCATCACAGGCTTTCTCGAAAGAAAGCTGGCTCCTACGGCGACTATTCATGGTGTACTGTGTGACGTGTATGGCGTGGGAATGCTTATCACAGGAAGTAGTGGAATTGGTAAAAGTGAAACAGCACTGGAACTGGTTAAACGTGGACATCGCTTGGTAGCAGATGATGCGGTAGAAATTCGGCAAACGTCCGATTTTCAGCTGCATGGTACAGCACCTGAGCTGATCCGTCACCTGTTGGAAATTCGTGGCGTGGGCATTATTAATGTGATGACGCTGTTTGGTGCTGGTGCAGTTCGTAACAACAAACGGATTACATTGGTTGTCCGTCTGGAGGCATGGCAGCAGGACAAGCAGTATGACCGTCTTGGTCTTGATGAGGAAACGACACGCATTATTGATACAGATGTTCCATTGGTTACGATCCCAGTTCGTCCGGGCCGAAACTTGGCTGTTATTATCGAGGTGGCGGCGATGAACTATCGTTTGAAACAAATGGGCGTTAATGCAGCCCTGCAATTTACAAACAAGCTGACTGCTACGATTTCTGAAGATATGGAAGAGATGGATTAAGTTTGGTTTGTTCGTTTGCAAGGAAGAACGAGGAGTGAGAGAAACATATGTCAACGGCAACATTACTGCTGAATCCGATCGCTTTTTCAATCGGGGCAATCAAGGTCCACTGGTATGGGCTTATTTTGGGGCTGGCGGCGCTTGTGGGTTTATATCTTGCCATCCGTGAAGGAAAAAGATTCGGTATTCCGCAGGACTTTTTTATGGATATGCTGCTTCTGGGTGTTCCATCAGCAATTATTGGAGCGCGTATTTATTATGTAGCCTTCAAATGGGAAGACTACCGAGATAATCTATGGGATGTTTTTAAAATTTGGAATGGTGGTATTGCGATATACGGTGCCTTGATCGGGGCCATTATATGTGCGGTCATTTATTTCCGGTATAAAGGGTATAACTTCTGGCGTATCGCTGATATTTGCGCACCAGGTCTACTAATCGGTCAAGCGATTGGACGCTGGGGTAATTTTGTCAATCAGGAAGCCTACGGTGGACCGACGGAAGAGACTTTTTTGCGAAATCAACTGCATCTGCCGGACTTCATTGTGAATCAGATGAACGTTAACGGGGTGTTTCATCACCCTACATTTTTATATGAATCACTGTGGAGTATTGTAGGTGTGATTTTACTGCTCGTCATTCGTCGTATGAAATTTGTACGTGCAGGCGAAATGTTCGCGTTTTACTTCATTTGGTACTCGATTGGTCGTTTTTTCATCGAGCGTGTACGGACGGACAGTTTGGCTTTTCAGGGACCGGATTGGCTCGCTTCCTTTGTAAATGCCCTGTGGTCTCCTATGGTATGGTTAGGGTTTGAACCAGGGCATCTGGACCCAAGTTACGGTAACGTACGGATATCACAATTGCTGCCTATTTTCATTGTGGTGGCTGCCGTGATTTTCATTTTGGTTCGTCGCCGGAAGGGCACATCTGTTGCTCGGTATAGCGATCCGGTTATCTCCAGTAAAGCGGGGATTGATCAGGTACCTGACGTGACGCCAGAACAGGTATCCCGTCCAGGACAAGATGCGGTTCCTCCAACAGCTACGGCGGATAAGCTACCTAAGGAAGACACGGACGAGGACAAGAAGGAGCATCTATGATAAATACGATTTTGTTTGATTTAGACGGCACCATCATGGATACGAATGAGTTGATTATCAGCACATTTCTACACATTTTGAATCATCCGGATGCTGATCCGCTGACGCGGGAACATATTATTCCTCATATGGGTGGAACGCTGGACGATCAACTCCGTACTTTTTCGGGATTAACGGATGTATCTGGGCTAGTTAAGGACTACCGTGCTTATAATCAGATTCATCATGATCAAATGGTGAAGCCATTTCCATATGTCATTGAGGTTATTCAGGAGTTGCGTGCGAGAGGAATTAAGCTAGGAGTTGTGACCACTAAAATACGACCATCCACGATACGTGTACTTAATCTGTTCAATCTGACTTCCTCTATGGATTATATTGTGACGGTGGACGATGTAGAGCATCCTAAGCCACACGCTGAGCCAGTCCTTAGGGCCTTAGCAGGCTTGAATGCTGAAGCAAAGCATACATTGATGGTCGGAGACAGTTCTTTTGATATTTTGTCAGCTCAGGCAGCAGGTGTGAAATCGGCTGGTGTAGCTTGGTCGCTCAAGGGCGAGGAAACTCTGCGCGGATATGGGCCTGACTACATGTTGCATGATATGCGGGATTTGCTGAAGCTGGAGCTTCAAGGTGTCAATGTATCGTGAGAAAGGTGAACCGCTATCCTGTAGAAGGTCCCAATGCGTTGTGGCAGATTTATCGGACGGTGAGCCGCTGGAAAGGCATTAAGAACTTTATTTTTATACAGATTGCCCGGTATTGTCCTGTGCTTTCTCTGAAAAACGTCATTTACCGCAGAATGCTGGGGATGAAGGTGGGGCAACATGCGGCCTTCGGCCTGATGGTGATGGTGGATGTTTTTTTTCCGGAGCATATTACGATAGGGAACAATTCGGTCATTGGATATAACACGACGATACTGGCTCACGAATACCTCATTGAGGAGTATCGTATCGGTAAAGTGGTGATTGGTGATCATGTGCTGATCGGCGCCAACACAACCATTCTGCCGGGTGTCACCATTGGTGACGGAGCTATCGTAGCGGCTGGAGCGGTCGTGCATAAAGACGTGCCCGCAGGTGCATTTGTGGGTGGCAATCCGTTGCGTGATTTAAGACGCTCTGGTGTGGATGAGTAGTAAATAGCACAATAAGGAAGGCCCCTTATGTATTAAGGGGTCTTTCTTGTGTTGTTTTTCTGTATAATAAGTGGGGTAATGCATGTTGATTATGTTTAAAAATTGATAAAAGACATATTTGCAAGGCGATATGGGAGCGTGTTGATTTGGTCAAAAAAGAACGTATACCAGAGCTTGATATTTACCGGGGAATATTAATTGCAGCCGTTGTTACCATTCATGCGACTTCAATGGCTTTAGTTGATGCGCGTCATTCTCTATTGTTTTATCCTTTTTTATTTTTAAATATGTTTAGTAGCTTTGCAGTGCCAGTATTTATTTTTGTGAGCGGGTTTGTTTTATTTTACAATTATGTCGATAGGCCGCTTCGTGGTAAGAATATGCTTGTGTTTTTCCGAAAAAGACTGATGTTTATTGTGTTACCGTACGTTTTGTTTTCTCTTGTGTATTATTTGACCTTGGTAACACGCGGGTTAATGCCGCTCAGTGATCTTCCACTCGTGCTGTTAACGGGTAAGGCGTATACGCATTTGTATTATGTCATCATCATCATCCAATTTTATTTGGTCTTCCCGCTGTTGTTGTGGGGAGTGCAGCGCTTATGTCATTGGATATCGAGTCCACGGAGAGCAGCCTGTATCATTTTGGCAGTAGGGTTAGTCATTCAATGGGGATTCGTATTGCTGAACAAATACGTTTGGCAAGAGGAAAGAGGAAGTCTTGCGATTACGTATATCAGTTATTTTGCCTTGGGCGCAGCTGTAGCGATTGGATATGAAGGGTTTAAAAAGTGGCTTTTTCCAGTGTCAGGTACAGTAATTAGACGTGGTCAGTTGATCAGTTGGTGGGGGTTGTGGGCGGCTTGGCTACTCGTGGGTATAGCTTATGTACAAATATGGTTTGTAGCATATCGCAAAGGCATCTATGCAGACTCACTGATCTATGAACTACTCCGTAATGCACATGCCCTCGTATCTGCATTAGTGTTGTTTCAGTGCTCGGTTTTATTATATCGTCATACTAATGATAGGCTGCGAATGTTAATCAGTTGGTTGGGGGCATGTTCTTTCGGTATTTATTTACTTCACCCGGCGTTACTGCGGGTGTATCGCAAGTTAGATTTGCATGGAACACCGATAGAATATATCTTCTCCGTTGCCGGTGGATGGTTGTTGGCGCTGTTTGGCTCATGGCTGATTGTGACGCTGTGTTTTCGATATGTTCCATTTGCATGGATCGGTTTGGGCACGGTTCCGAAGTTTCCTTCCCGGAGTAAAGATGAACAGGTGAATAGCTAAATATTTTGATTTGGACTGTTAGCTTAAAGCTGGCAGTCTTTTTTTTAGAGTATAGAATTTATAAAAATTTTCAGTGGAGCTGAACAACTCTATATGCACAAAAAAATTAACGTAGGCGCGGTCTTGCTCCGTGAAAATACGTTGATAGATGTTTTTCATATAGGATTCATGTATTTTGCATTGGATAAAATATAGAGAGGGGCAGCAGCTTGGCGAATCTGTAAAAAAGGGCTGCGCCGTTCGGTTGACGTTCACAAGTAGAGCATGATAATATATCGAATATACTTTAGTTTGTTAGCACTTTACCATGATAAAGATATTGTAAAATCATGAGGTGATAGAGATGTCTAAGCCAAAAGGATTTGAGATCCCTGTAGGGGTTCGAGATTATCTTCCGCGTGCAGTGTCGAAGCTGCGGGCCATTGAACTGAATGTACTCGAATGCATGGAGCGTTGGGGTTACCGCCAGATTATGACGCCTACGATGGAATACTACGATACGGTGGGAGTGGCTAGTTCTACTTCCGATCGGAAGCTGTTTAAATTACTCAATAACCGGGGGACCACGTTGGTGCTGCGATCGGATATGACCGCTCCAATTGCACGGGTGGTATCTTCGTTGCTAAAGGAAGAGGAAGTACCTCTCCGACTTTCCTATCACGCAAATGTATTTCGGGCGATTGAGGAAGAGGCAGGAAGAGAAGCGGAGTTTTTTCAGACGGGTGTGGAACTGGTGGGTGATGATTCGCCTGAGGCTGATGCAGAAGTTGTAGCATTGGCAATTGCATCATTACAGGCAGCAGGGGTGACCTCTTTTAAAATTGCGATGGGGCATGTGGGATTCCTGAACGGCTTATTTGAGGAAATCATTCCAGGCCGCCAGGCTGAACAACAAGCGCTAAAGGAACTGTTGCTCAGTCGTGATGTAGTGGGCTACCGAACAGCGATCGAAGCTTTGGGCTTGGCATCCGAACATCGGGATAAGTTGGAAGCTATTCTTCGGTTGCGCGGTGGAAAAGAAATTTGTGACCAGGCTACCCGTCTTAGTGTGGAGCAGCAGACGATTCAATCCATTGCACATTTGTGCGAGGTGTGGGAAGTGCTGGAGGCTTACGGCGTATCTGAGCATGTGTTAATCGACCTTACCATGATCGGGGATTTTTCATATTATACAGGAATGACTTTTGAGGGCTATGCGGCGGAGATTGGGTTCCCGGTATGCAACGGAGGCCGCTATGACAATCTGCTTCAGCAGTTTGGTCGATCCGTACCTGCAACAGGATTTGCATTGAAAACGAACCGGATCGTCGATGGTGTGGATGGTATTCAAATGGAGGCGAAGCTTCCTATACTTATCCGCTATGACGAACAGGGACGCCAAGAGGCGTTATCCGTAGCGGCACAGCTACGCGCAACAGGTCTTACTGTGGTGACAGGGCTCACGGACGGACCGGAAGATCGACGTCGTGAGCAGCAGGGCCTGTACGCAGAGGTATACAGCTATACAGCTGAAGGAAGACAGCCAGTACAAAGGAGGGAATTGCCGTGACGGAAACATTGAAGGTAGCCATGCCAAAGGGACGGATTTATAAGCAGGCTTCTGAGCTATTTCGCCGAGCGGGGGTTCCCATTCCGCTGGATGTGGACGAGACGCGCAAGCTGGTCATCCCACTGCCCGAACTGGGCATGGAATTTATTATGGCGAAGCCCGTTGATGTTCCTACGTATGTGGAGTACGGGGCGGCGGACATTGGCATTGTGGGCAAGGATGTTTTGCTGGAAGAAAACAAGGATGTGTATGAACTGCTGGATCTGGGGATTGCCCGTTGTCGGATGTCGGTGATTGCTTTACCAGATTGGCAGCCAGGTATTCGTCAGCGGGTCGCTACAAAATATCCGAATGTGGCTTCCCAGTATTTTCGGGAGCAAGGCCAGCAGGTGGAGGTTATTAAGCTGAATGGCTCCATTGAGCTGGCGCCGTTAATTGGTCTGGCAGACCGCATTGTTGATATGGTAGAAACGGGGCAGACCTTGCGGGAGAATGGATTGGTCGAGCAAATCAGCATACTGGATATTACCAGTCGTCTGATTGCCAATCGGGTCAGCTACCGGATGAAAAACAGCTCGATTCAGGCATTGTGTGATCGATTGCATCAGGTGATTCCAAATGCGGTGATACCCCGGTAGTAAATGGACTAAAGGAATAAGCCAATGGTTAAAGGGGCATTCTGCAAGCTGCAAGTAAGGGGGAATGGACAAATGAAGATCGTATCAGCCCGTGATTTCAGTCTCCAACGGGAGGTGGATTACGGCACACCTGAGCAAAATGAGGCTGTGCGTACCATTATTCAGTCGGTACGCCAAGAGGGGGATGAGGCTGTCCTGCGATATACGCAATCGTTTGATGGTGTATCGCTGACAGCAGAGCAACTTCGTGTGACGGAGGAAGAATTGAAGGCGGCATATGATAAGGTAGAGCCTTCTTTTTTACAGACGATTCGAGAGGCGGCGGATAATATCCGTGCTTTTCACGTGAAGCAAAAACGTAATTCGTGGATGGACTTACAGCCAGATGGTAGCTTGCTCGGTCAAATTATCCGACCGTTGAAACGTGTAGGCGTGTATGTTCCGGGCGGTAAAGCAGCCTATCCATCCTCAGTGCTGATGAATGTCATTCCCGCTCAGGTGGCTGGTGTACCGGAGATTGTCATGGTGACACCCCCGGCGACAGGCGGCAAGGCAGGGATAGATCCATATACACTGGTAGCTGCGGCAGAGGCTGGTGTAACGGAAATATATAGGGTTGGCGGAGCGCAGGCGATCGCCTCTCTCGCTTACGGAACACATAGCATTGAGCCAGTCGATAAAATTTGCGGTCCCGGCAACATTTATGTAGCGCTGGCGAAGCGCGAGGTGTATGGCGCGGTGGATATCGACAGTATAGCGGGACCAAGTGAAATTGTCGTGTTGGCTGACGATACAGCAAATGCCTCTTATGTAGCAGCTGACCTGCTTTCACAGGCAGAACATGACGAAATGGCCTCAGCCATACTGGTTACGCCTTCGCAACGCTTGGCCGAAGAAGTATCAGTTGAAGTACAGCGCCAATTGGCGGAGCTGCCGCGCAGAGATATTGCTGCTGCATCGGTGGAGGCATATGGGGCTATCATTGTCGTCGACACTTTGGAAGAGGGCATCCATATTGTAAACCGACTGGCGCCGGAACATTTGGAAATTATGACAGAGCAGCCGATGGAGCATGTGGGTCTGATTGAAAACGCGGGAGCTATTTTCCTGGGAGCATACAGCTCGGAGCCAGTAGGCGATTATTTTGCCGGACCTAACCACATTATCCCGACGAATGGAACGGCGCGGTTTTCTTCGCCAGTGGATATTGATGATTTTATCAAGAAGTCGAGTATGATCTATTACAGCAAGGAAGCACTGCTGCGCAATGGAGAGACGATTATGCAGCTTGCCCGCCATGAAGGACTGGAAGGACACGCACGGGCGATACAAGTTCGATTGGACAATGAAAAGAAGGCGGTGGATGGCGATGGGGAACGAAAATAACGTAACAGAACGTACAGGCAGCGTCAGCCGAAAGACGAACGAAACGGATATTCAGCTATCTTTTGCAGTAGACGGCACAGGGCAAGCTGAGATTGAAACGGATGTTCCGTTTCTGAATCACATGCTGGATTTGTTCACCAAGCACGGACACTTTGACCTGAATGTACAGGCCAGAGGGGATGTTGATATCGACGATCATCATACCGTAGAGGATATTGGTATTTGTCTGGGGCAAACCTTGCTGGAAGCGTTGGGTGATAAAAGAGGAATCAAGCGCTATGCCAGCGTCTTTGTACCGATGGATGAGGCGCTCGCGCAGGTTGTCATTGATCTGAGTAACCGCCCTCACTTTGAGTATCGTGCGGAGTATCCGTCACAGCAGGTAGGGAGCTTTTCGACGGAGCTGGTGCATGAATTTTTGTGGAAATTTGCGTTGGAGGCTCGCATGACGCTACACGTCATCGTTCACTACGGGCAAAATACCCACCATATGATTGAGGCGGTGTTCAAAGCGCTGGGACGTGCACTGGATGAAGCGACATCCATTGATCCGCGGGTGACGGGAGTGCCTTCAACGAAGGGAGTGCTGTAGTCCATGTCTATTGCTATTGTGGATTACGGCAGAGGCAATCTGCATAGTGTGAGCAAGGCCGTTGAACGTCTTGGCTATGAGGCTGTAGTAACGGGAGATGCCCAAGTGATTCGTTCCTCCAGCGGTGTGATTTTGCCAGGTGTAGGGGCATTCGGGGACGCTATGGAGCATTTGCGTTCCAGCGGATTGGATCGGGTAATTCAGGAGGTTGCCAGCGCTGGACAACCACTGCTCGGTGTTTGTCTAGGAATGCAACTGTTGTTCACTCGTGGTGAAGAATACGGCAGTCACGAAGGGCTTAATATTTTACCAGGCGAGGTCGTTCGATTTGCTCCTGATCTGGGGGTTAAAGTGCCGCATATGGGCTGGAATCGTCTGTGTATGATTCAGCCGGACCACCCGTTGTTACAGGGCTTGGAGGAAGGACATGTGTATTTTGTGCATTCCTATCATGCGAAGCCGGAGGTCGAAAGTGACCTGCTGGCGGTGACCGATTATGGCGGGCCCGTAACAGCTATCGTGGGCAGAGGCCATGTATATGGCATGCAGTTCCACCCAGAGAAAAGCGGGGCAATGGGGATGCGACTGCTTCGTCAGTTTTTGGAACTAGCGGAAGTGGAAAAGCGAGCGTAACGATTCGTGAGTATGCAGTTGGTGGTACGCCCACTTTGGTCGTTGATGGATGTAAAGGCATATAGATGTTGAATAGCTCACAAGGGGGTCATACTTTGTTCACGATATACCCGGCGATTGATATTCGCAATGGCAAATGTGTACGACTGGTACAAGGAGATTATAACCAGGAGACGATATACAACGAAAACCCGGTGGAGGTTGCCCAAGAATGGGAGCGTTTGGGCGGCTCCTACATTCATTTGGTTGATTTGGACGGTGCTAAAGCAGGTCAACCGGTGAACGATGAGCTCATTGGGCGCATCGCTTCTGCGGTGCAAGTGCCTGTACAAGTGGGTGGCGGCTTGCGTACACGTGAACATGTAGAGCGACTGTTGTCGCTGGGCGTGAGCCGTGTGATCTTGGGTACGGCAGCGATTGAGGACCGTGCTTTTACGGAAGCGGTATTGGGTACCTACGGTGATCGGATCGCCATTGGTCTGGATGCACGGAATGGCTATGTGGCCACGCGCGGATGGCTTGAAACCTCGGAGGTTCGAGCGGACGAATTGGCTGCTGAGTTGGCCTCCAAGGGAGCTGAAACGTTCATTTTTACAGACATTTCCCGCGACGGAATGATGCAAGGCCCGAATGTGGAGGCGATCGTAGCGCTTGCGAAAAGCAGTCGACGAACCGTGATCGCTTCCGGCGGTGTCAGCAAGATGGACGATCTAATCACGCTGAGCACCTATGCGAAAGAGGGTGTAGGCGGTGCTATTGTGGGTAAGGCATTGTATACGGGCAGCATTGATTTACAGGTCGCCGTACAAGCTGTAGCAAAGGCATAGGGGGAGTAGGCATGCTGGCTAAACGTATTATTCCCTGCTTGGATGTAAAGGATGGCAGGGTGGTTAAGGGCGTTAATTTTGTGAACTTACGCGATGCAGGCGATCCGGTGGAATTGGCGGCACTTTATGATCGAGAAGGGGCGGACGAAATCGTATTTCTGGATATTTCTGCTTCAGTTGAAGGGCGTGCCACCATGGAAGAAGTAGTTCGTCAGACAGCCGGGGAAATTGCCATTCCTTTCACCGTAGGTGGCGGGATATCTCATGTCGATGATATGAAACGCATTTTGCGTGCCGGAGCTGATAAAATCGGCGTAAATACGGCAGCTGTCCGTAACCCTCAGTTGATTGCGGAGGGTGCGCGCAGCTTTGGCTCACAATGTATCGTTGTTGCCATTGATGCCAAGTACAACGAGGCGTGGGACGAGTGGGAAGTGTATACACACGGAGGTCGCACGCCATCTGGTATCCGAGCCTTGGCCTGGGCCAAGGAAGCTGAACAGTTGGGAGCCGGTGAGATTCTGCTGACCAGCATGAATGCGGACGGAACCAAGGACGGCTTTGACCTGCCACTGACTTCTGCGGTATCGGATACCATCGGGATTCCAGTTATCGCTTCTGGCGGAGCAGGCAAACAGGAGCATTTCTATGACGTGTTTACGGCGGGCAAAGCGGATGCTGGATTAGCAGCAACGATTTTTCATTATAAAGAAATAGGAATCCCTGAGCTAAAACGGGATTTGAAGCGCAGAGGAGTGGAGATACGATGAGCAACGAATTGAACCAACAGCTATCTCTGGAGCAGATACTGGATAATGTACGCTGGAATGAGGCAGGACTTGTCTCGGCGATTGTGCAGGATGATGCTACGCTTCAGGTGCTTACGCTGGCCTACATGAACCGCGAGTCGCTGAAACTATCTTTGGAGTCGGGAGAGACCTGGTTCTGGTCACGTTCAAGACAGGAGCTGTGGCACAAGGGGGCTACTTCGGGGAATACGCAAAAAATCACCTCCATCCAGCTGGATTGTGACGGTGATGCCCTGTTGGTACGTGTCATTCCGAGCGGTCCTGCCTGTCATACAGGAGCAACGAGCTGTTTTTTTCGTAATATTTCCGCGCCAGGAACCGCTGTAGCACCTGTTGCAGGAAAAGCAGGAGACCACACGTTGGTAAATGGTGTTTCCAGTGCTTCAGCAGACCGCTTTGAGGTACTTGCCCAGCTGGAGGCGATTATTAAGGAGCGCGAAGAGACACGTCCTGAAGGGGCCTACACGACTTATCTTTTTGATAAAGGTGTAGACAAAATCTTGAAAAAGGTTGGCGAAGAAGCATCCGAGACAATCATTGCCGCCAAAAATAAAGATAATGACGAACTGCGCCTGGAGGTCAGCGATTTGATTTATCACCTGCTGGTGCTGTTGCAGGAGCGTAAGCTACCGCTCGATGACGTGCTGGCTGAGTTGAATCGCCGCCATGAACGTCCTCGTCGTGATTAGTACGGTTTGTTGTAGTGTTGAAAGGGGGGGAGCCGCATGAAAATTGACTATCATACGCATCACGCCCGCTGCGGGCATGCCATAGGGAGTCTGGAAGAGTATGTGCAGCAGGGAATTCGGCTAGGGCTGGATCAGCTCGGCTTGTCCGATCACATGCCACTACTGCATGTAAAACCGGCTGACTATTACCCGGAAATGGCAATGCCTATGGAGGAGCTGCCCCGATACGTGGAAGAATGTTTGGAACTGAAGGAACGTTTTAAAGGGCAAATTGATATTCGTGTTGGCTTGGAAGGCGACTACATCGAGGGCTGGGAACGAGAAATCGAAGACATCATCACCGCGTATCCCTGGGATTATGTGATTGGTTCCGTCCATTTTCTCGGTGAATGGGATGTCACGGACTTCCGTCAGGTACACCATTGGGAAGGCAAAAATGTGCTTGAGGTGTACCGCACGTATTATGATGCGGTTTCCAAGGCGGCAGCTACCGGTTTGTATGACATCATGGGTCATTTGGATGTCATTAAGCGCTTCGGCTATCATCCGAGGCCGGAGGAAATGGAGGAGCTGCGTGAACTGGAGCGTGCCGCAATTTCAGCCGTTGCCCGTAGCGGTCGGGCGATGGAACTGAATGCATCAGGGCTTTCGAAGCCCTGTGCCGAGATGTTCCCGAGCCGCCGCATGCTGGAAGAAGCTTTTTCGCTAGGCATCCCGCTGACCGTAGGATCGGATGCTCATGATCCGGCGAAGCTGTCCGAGCACTTGGAGAAGGCACGCGCGCTTCTATATGAAGTCGGCTATCGCGAGCTTGCCGTATTTCAGCATCGCGAGCGCTCGCTGGTGCCGCTGATGCTTTAATTATTACGTTTATTGGGCTAAGTATCATTTCCAGTGGTTAGCCGAACGCTCTCTATTTCTACAGGGAAAAAGCGCTCGGCTATTTAGCGTATTCTTATATACATATCTATAGGTATACAAGAGTGTATCCGATTTTTGGAATGAGGCAGGATCGACTGTCAAGTCGTTTTGAAGTTGTGGTATACTGAAGGGTATGAACATGCCAGTTACTTTTAAAGGAGGTGCCTTGGTTATTTATGAAAGGGAAACATCTGCGAGTATCGGAACCTAGCCCTAAAATTATTGCTTTGCGTTTCGACGCATCTTTCTTTTTTGAGAAAGCTGTGCGCTCGCTTGATCGCAATCATTATGACAAGGCATTGAAATATTTTCGCAAAGCCGTTGAATATGAACCGGATAATCCGGTGAATCATTGCAATATGGCGGGTATATTATCAGAGATGGGGGATTATGCAGGTTCGAATGAGATCCTGTCCTCTGTTCTGAGTGACGTAGACTCGTCGATGACAGAGTGTTATTTCTATATGGCGAATAATTACGCTAATATGGAGCAGTTTGAAGAAGCGGAGAAAGCATTGGTCACGTACCTGGAGGAGGACGAAGAAGGCCAGTTTCTTGATGAAGCGGAGGAAATGATGGAGCTGCTCTATTATGAGCTGGACCGTCCAACGAAGCTGAACCGCATTAAGGCCCGGCAGGGAGTAGTAGAGCATGATCAGGCTCGTGTCCTGCTGGAGGAGGGGAAATTTGCTCAGGCAGCCCAGTTGCTCAAGCAAATTTCAGAGGAACAACCGGATATGTTCGCTGCGCGGAATAATCTGGCGCTGGCGTATTACTACATGGGATTGTTCCAAAATGCTAAGGCTACCATTATTCAAGTGCTGGAAGATGAGCCGGGTAATTTACACGCATTGTGCAACTTGGCGATCTTTTATCAGCACGAAGGCGGCGGCCCGGAATTGGATCGTCTGGTGCAGACTTTGGCGGTTACTATACCGTTTCAGGAGGAGCAGGTATTCAAGCTGGCGACCACTATGGGGATTCTCGGACGCCATGAGGAGGCCTACAGACATTTCCGCAGGTTGCTTCATGGCGATGGAGAGAACAATGCGGATGCTTCTTTGTACCATTACACGGCGGTAGCTGCTAGCAATACCGGAAGATATGCGGAAGCTCGGCGGTTGTGGAGTCATTTGCAAAAGCAGGATGCTTCCTCGGAAGTTCCGCGGTTTTTCCTGTCCCGACTGGAGGAACTCCAGCGGGAGGGTACACCGCTGCAAGTGCTCAGCTATCATTATCATCTCCCGTTTGAGGAGCAATTCCGCATGTGGGAGAAGTTTGGTGCTGACCAAGTGCCTGACAGTATGAAGAAGGACCCGCTAATCCGGTCATCCTTCTTCTGGGCCTTGCGCCACGGGGATCGGGCGACTCAGCTTCAGGTCATTCAGGCGTTAAGCTTGATCGGTGATGATGAGGTGCGTCAGGCACTGGAGTCCTTCGTAGAAGACCCGGACCAGGAGGATGAACTGAAACGCCGTGCCTTGCAAGTATTGCAAGAGCTGGTGGAGCAGGGTGAGCAGAAAATGTACCCGGAAACGGAACATTCTGATCAGTTGGAGGTTGAGAACGATCCGCATACAATTGAAGGTGGTGTATCTGCTTCCCCGGTCGATCCACAATGGCAGGCAGTGCTGGATAAGGTACTGACCGTCATGAGCAAGCCATCAGATCCGGCCATGCAGCACGATTTGAGATCGCTTTGGCTGGAGTATTTGGATCGGCTTGCCCCGGAAGTTCCGATGGTTCAGCATACTGAGGGATGGGCAGCGGCGCTGGAATATTTGACAGCTAAAATGCATCATCATTCAGTCACCTATCAGGAAGTAGCCGATCGTTATGGTATTTCCGTATCGACCGTAAGCCGCTATGCACGCCAGATTGACAGCGTGTGTGGTATCAAACAGAAGCTGAAGCAACCGCTCTCCACGTTTAAAAAGCAGGTCTGAGACCTGCTCCAAACATCACTTAAAGGAGGCAACAAACGTATGTATAAATCCATAATTATTGGTACAGGTCCTGCAGGCTACACAGCCGCTATTTATTTGGCACGCGCTAACATGAATCCGCTGATCATTGAAGGGATGCAGCCCGGTGGGCAGCTTACTACAACGACCGAAATTGAAAATTTCCCGGGTTTTGAGCAAGGTATCCTCGGGCCTGAACTGATGGATAATATGCGCAAGCAGGCTGAACGTTTTGGCGCTGAATTTACTTCCGGTTGGGTTGAGGAAGTGGATTTCAGCAAACGTCCTTTTAAAGTGAAGGTAGAGGGTAAAGGCATCATTGAGGCGGAGTCGGTCATTATTGCTACAGGTGCGTCCGCCAAATATCTAGGCATTCCGGGCGAGCAAGACAATGTAGGTCGCGGAGTCAGCACGTGCGCAACTTGCGATGGCTTCTTTTTCCGCGGGAAAAAGATTGTCGTGGTTGGCGGTGGCGATTCAGCCATGGAGGAAGCGAGCTTCTTGACCCGTTTTGCTTCCAGTGTAACCTTGGTCCATCGTCGCGATGAGTTGCGGGCGTCCAAAATTATGCAAGATCGTGCGCGTGAGAACGAAAAAGTACATTGGGCATTAAACCGGACTCCTCTGGAAGTTGTAACGGGAGAAGCTGGCTTAAAGGGTTTGAAGGTACACAATAATGAGACCAATCAGGATGAGCTGATTGAGGTAGATGGCGTATTCGTAGCCATCGGTCATACACCGAACACAGGTTTCCTGAACGGACAAATCCATACCGATGAACACGGCTATATTGTAGTGAAGCCAGGCACAACAGAAACGAATATCCCCGGAGTTTTTGCCTGTGGGGATGTACAGGATAACCGTTACCGGCAAGCTATTACGGCTGCGGGAACGGGCTGTATGGCGGCTATGGACTGCGAGAAGTATCTCGAAGGCAGTGCTGTTCACGACTGGAGCGAAACACTGGATCAATAAAAGAGTGACTATAGTACACAAAAAGGCTAGCAGGAGAGCGAAGGAAGCCTCTGTTATGCCGTATCTTTTGTTCAGGAAGAGAAAGCCTGCTGCGTTTGCACAGGCTTTCTCCTTTTTATGGGTGCATGAGGTTAAAAGTTCCGCTAATCGTACACTTTTCAACAAGGAAGTGTCCTTGACCGTAACGGGGGCTTCAATTATAGTTGGAACGTAGGAATACTATTATGAAGTAGGAATTGTAATCGTATATTTCATACCAGGTTTTTAAGTAAACACAAAGGTGGCTTGGAACATGTCTGAAAGTATCTATGTAGGTGTCGATTTGGGCGGTACCGCGATTAAAGTCGGCATTTGTAATGAAAACGGACAGCTTTTGCACACATATGAGGGACCAACCGAAACCGATAAAGGTGTAGACGTTGTCATCGGTAATATCGAAAAATATGTGCGGCATATTGTTGAGCAATCTCCTTATGAGTGGGATCAACTAAAGGGTGTCGGTGCAGGCGTTGCAGGTTTTACGAATGTTCGTGATGGTATTATTGTCCTCGCTCCTAATATTGGCTTTCGTGACGTACCGATCCGTGCGCTCCTAGAGAACCGGATTGGCAAGCCTGTGAAAATAGACAACGATGCGAATGTTGCTGCGCTGGGTGAGGCTTGGGCTGGTGCAGGCAAAGGCATAGAAAACTGCGTATGCTATACCCTGGGAACAGGCGTAGGTGGCGGTATTATTATAAACGGTAAAATATACCAAGGTTCTTCGGGCATGGCCGGAGAAATTGGCCATATCAGCGTCGTACCTGATCTGGAGGCTATTCAGTGTGGATGCGGCAAAATGGGTTGCTTGGAAACTGTATCTTCCGCAACAGGCATCATTCGTATGGCCAAGGACGCTGTGGAACGTGGCGACCGGACCTCTCTGGCGCTGGAAGATCAAATTGCTGCCAAGGAAGTATTTGATGCTGCTAAAGCTGGAGATGAAGTCGCGCTGCGTATCGTGAACCGGGCTGCCTTTTATTTGGGGAAATCCATGGCAGCGGTTGCCGCTGTGCTTAATCCAGAGTTGTTTATTATAGGCGGCGGTGTTTCTAAAGCAGGCGACTTTTTATTTGAAGAGATGCGTCGCGTATACGCCAAGTTGGTACCTGAACCGCTTCAAAAGGGTGTATATATCGTACCAGCGGTGTTAGGCAATGACGCAGGTATCGTAGGGGCTGCAGGGTTGCTGCTACGCTCCTGATTCACAGGTTATTGATAATACGGGTACTGGTATAGAGCGAAGAAGCAAAAGGAGAGGGAAGTCCATATGACAGACAACCTAAAAAATGCTGCGCCGTGGGCAACGCTCATTATTATTACGGGGATGTCAGGCGCAGGGAAGACCATTGCGGTTCAGAGCCTGGAAGACTTGGGCTTCTTCTGCGTTGATAATTTGCCCCCTGTACTGATTCCCAAATTTGCCGAGTTGATTGAGCAGTCGAACGGTAAAATAGGCAAGGTGGCACTCGTAATTGATTTACGCGGACGAGAATTTTTCACTGCCTTGTCGGAATCTTTGAATTATATTAAAGATCATTTTACGATTCATTGTGAAATTTTATTCTTAAATGCGAATGATGGCGTTCTCGTACAGCGATATAAGGAAAGCCGTAGACGTCATCCGTTGGCTCCAGACGGCATGCCTTTGGATGGGATTCGGTTGGAGCGCAAGATGTTGGAAGAACTAAAAAGCTCAGCTACACAGGTTATTGATACAAGTGTGATGAAGCCTGCAACCTTAAAGGCGAGGATTATTTCACGATTTTCTCATTTGGAGAGCAGTATGCTTTCCGTGAACATTACTTCTTTTGGCTTCAAGTATGGTATTCCCATTGATGCCGATCTTATATTCGATGTGCGCTTCCTGCCTAATCCCCACTACGTGGACCAACTACGTCCCCACACGGGACAGGATAGCGATGTATATGATTATGTCATGAAATGGCCCGAGACTCAGGCATTCTTGACCAAGTTGCTGGATATGTTACACTTTTTGATTCCGCAATATCGCAAAGAAGGCAAAAGCCAGGTCATTATTGGCATTGGCTGTACTGGCGGTAAGCATCGTTCTGTTGCAATATCGGAGTATTTAGGAAAAATGCTGGGTGCCAGCGAGACAGAATCTGTTTCTGTTTCGCATCGGGATGCTGATCGGGACCGGCATTAATGAGGTGAAATCATGAAAGAGACCGGATCACAACGGGAGCGCCCACGTATTGTTGTTATGGGCGGCGGAACCGGCTTGTCCGTCATGCTGCGGGGCTTAAAGCAAAAGCCGCTAGATATTACGGCTATTGTTACAGTCGCTGACGATGGCGGAAGTTCCGGGATTTTGCGCAGTGAGCTGCAGATGCCCCCTCCAGGGGATATTCGCAATGTGCTGACTGCCTTGGCTGACGTGGAACCAGTGATGTCAGATATGCTGAAATACCGTTTCGGTGCGGGATCAGGATTGTCAGGCCATAGCCTGGGTAATCTGATTTTAGCAGCGATGACCGATATATCGGGAGATTTCGTAACGGCGGTGCGTGAGCTTAGCCGTGTATTTGCTGTCCGGGGACGTGTGTTGCCGGCAGCCGAGGAAGGCGTTGTGCTAAGCGCCGAGATGGAGGATGGCACGGTGATTACCGGGGAGTCCAAGATCCCGGAAGCGGGCGGACGAATCAAACGCGTCTTTCTTGAACCGACTCACGTGGAGCCGTTGCCTGAGGCTGTAGAGGCCATTAATGAAGCCGATGCGATTTTGATTGGCCCCGGCAGTCTATATACCAGCATATTACCAAATTTGCTTGTACCTAAACTCGCTGAAGCTGTAGTAAAATCAGACGCTATCAAAATATTTGTCTGTAACGTTATGACCCAGCCTGGGGAAACTGATGGTTATACGGTAGGAGATCACCTGCAAGCTATTTTTGAGCATGTAGGGCATCATCTCTTCGACTATGTCATTGTAAATAACGGAGAAATTCCACCCCAAGTACAGGAAATGTATGCCGAGCAGGGAGCCAAGCCAGTTCAAGTAGACATGGGCGAGCTGACCGACCGGGGATATAAAGTGGTGGCAGATACATTAGTTCTGTTCCGCACGTATTTACGGCATGATGCCGACAAATTGAGCCAGCATATTTACCAATTGGTACAAAACTGGGTATTAAGAAGGAGGTGAGTCCCTTGTCCTTTGCGGCACAAACGAAAAAAGAGCTTACGATGATTGAAAGCCAGTCCTGCTGTGAGAAAGCGGAACTATCTGCACTTATACGTATGCTCGGATCCGTACAACTGTCGAATAAAAGGGTGATATTGGACGTGTCCACAGAAAATGCCGCGATTGCAAGGCGGATTTACTCCTTGATCAAGAAGCATTTTCAACTTCATATCGAACTGCTTGTACGGAAAAAAATGCGCTTGAAAAAAAATAATGTGTACATTGTCCGTATTCCCAATGGTGTGCAGCAACTGCTGAAGGATCTTTATATCGTCACAGAAGGTTTCTTGTTCACTGACGGGATTAATCGGGATATCGTTCGGAAAAACTGTTGTAAGAGGGCTTATTTGCGGGGCGCCTTTATGGCAGGTGGCTCTGTCAACAATCCTGAAGGATCGTCTTACCACCTTGAAATTTCTTCGATGTATGAGGAGCATTGTCAGGCACTCGTTGATCTTGCGAATGAATTTCATCTAAATGCTCGCTGTATTGAGCGAAAAAAAGGTTTTATTCTCTACATCAAGGAAGGCGAGAAGATCATTGAGCTGCTTAGCATCATTGGGGCGCATCAAGCCTTGTTCAAATTTGAAGATGTACGCATTATGCGCGATATGCGCAATTCCGTAAATCGCATTGTCAATTGTGAAACGGCTAATTTGAACAAGACGATCGGAGCTGCTGTCCGGCAAATTGAGAATATTAAGTTGCTGGAGAGGGAAGTTGGTTTGGAGACCTTGCCGGATAAACTGCGTGAAGTGGCAGAAATTCGGCTCGCTCATCCCGATTTGAATTTGAAAGAAGTCGGGGAAATGCTTAAAGGGGTCGTGAGTAAATCGGGTGTAAATCATCGGCTTCGCAAAATTGATGAGATGGCTGACAAAATTAGGGGCGAAAATGGCCTGATTCCGTAAAAAGAGTGTCCATGGGGCTTTTAGCCCCGGTTTTTTTAGTTTTTTTTCTAGTGTCTGTCCCGGGTTAATGTTATAATGTGATAAATAAAATGGAGTAAGTAGTGTCCAGATTTATTTGATGAGGGGGTAAGCTGACATGTCAAAACATCCGGTAGTCGTACGCTTGAAAACAGGACTGCACGCCAGACCTGCTGCGTTGTTCGTACAGGAAGCGAATAAATATTCATCTGAGATTTTTGTGGAAAAAGAAGACAAAAAAGTTAATGCCAAGAGTATCATGGGTATTATGAGTCTTGCCATCAGTACAGGTACTGAAATCAATATTAGTGCTGAAGGTGCGGACGCCGAACAGGCTGTAAACGCTTTAGTAAGTCTGGTTAGTAAGGTAGAGCTGGAAAATCAATAAACAAAGATTTGCTTTGTAATATGGTGTATGCTCTTAGTGAAAAGCCCCCTTTGGGGCTTTTTTTTGTATCCAGAAAAAAGTCTTCGAACGCTCCTCCGTTAACTGTTCTATGTGTGGATTTGTTGAATATAGAGACCGTATTAAGTTCAAGTTATAAATAATTAAAATTTCCATGGTCATGCTCTGTTTCGGAAATATGTATGCTTGGCTGCAACCTTTTTCCGTCATTTCCGTCTGGAAGGTACAAACATTTACAAGAAAGAGGTTGAATTCAATGAGACTTTGGACAAAAACAGTAGCCACGGCAGTTCTCGCAGGAGCATTAATGGCAGGGGGAGTAGCAGGAGGATTATGGACAGGGGCAGATCGTGCCTATGCTGCGTCAACAGCTTCGACGGTAAACGGTGTAATTAATGTGACTGGAAGCGGGGAAGTATTGGCGAAGCCCAATATTGCTTATCTCTCTATCGGTGTACAATCAGAAGGGAATACGGCAGCCGCTGCTCAAAAAGCCAATGCTACAAAATTGAACAAGGTTACACAACTGCTGAAAGAAAAGTGGAGCATCAGCGCAGATGACATTCAGACCAGCCAGTTTTATGTACAGCCTAACTACACCTATAACGAAAAAGAAGGGCAAAAGCTCAAAGGGTACACTGCGAACCATACACTTTCCGTCAAATACCGCAATTTGGATAAAATCGGTCAGTTGTTGGATGAGGCGACCAAGTCCGGAGCCAATAACGTAGATAATGTACGTTTTTCCGTGGAAAATCCTTCGACTTATGAAGAAGAAGCCATTACTAAGGCATTGGGAAGCGCACAATCTAAAGCCAGTGCTGTAGCTAAAGCAGCCAAACGCGGGTTAGGTGCCCTTGTGAGTGTGACGGTAGATGGCGGAGAAGCACAAGTCTTTACACAACGTGAAAATGCCATGTCAAAATCGCTCTTGGACGTAGCAGGTGGCGGGACAGAGATCCAATCGGGACAAGTAACAGTGAAAGTTCAGGTGTCGGCTCAGTACGAAATGAACTAATACAGATCATCAAACGAAGCCACAAGCGGCCTGCATCATGCGTAGGCTGGCTTGCTGGCTTTTTTTGTATACCGAAACCTTTTTGTAATGAGTCTGTCATAGCTAAGGGTTATTAGGTGTACATATTGAAATCGGAGAGTGTACAGATTGTAAACTACATACAATAGGGTATAGATATAATAATAAAAGTAGTTATCACACATAGACAATACAGATCATTAACAGGAGGAATACTTAATATGAGTAAGCATGCGAAAAAATGGGGTTCAGCACTGCTGGCAGCAGGGATTTTAGCAGGAGTCGCAGCTGTTCCCGTTTCCTATATCCAGGCAGCATCGACCAAACAAGCGACAACACAGCAACCAGGAATCACCATCCAATGGAATGGTAAAACGTTGCCCGCTAAAGGTGTTCAAGTGAACGGGAGTACAATGATTCCGGTGGCCGCACTGCGTGACAGCCTGGGGATTCCAGTAAGCTATGATGCGAAAACAACGACATATACCGTAGGTAGCGGGTACAATAAACTTTACATTATGGCTTCTTCCTCGGATGCCTACGTCAACGTCAATGGAATCAATACACGTAGCATGGATGCCAAACAGATCGCTGGGAAGCTATACATTCCTATGAGTCTGCTGAAAGACTATCTAGGCATAGATGCTCAATGGAATGCTGCTCAGAAAACAGTAACGCTGAGTAAAAGCCAGCTAAATCCGATCACCATTGCGTCTCAAACACTTCCAGCATCGAGTAATGCGAAGGTGTCCTACAAAATTAAGTACCCGCAAATCAACGGCAGCCAACTGAATCCTGAGTCTCAACAGGCCATTAACAATGTGCTTAAAAAGCATGCAGAGGGTATATTGGCAGCAGGTAAAAAGATGATGGCTGAGGGAGAGGCTACAACAGAAAGACCGTATGAGTTCGGAAATGATTTTGCAATTTCCTATAACAATGATGGTATTCTGAGTGTGATTATGCAGGATTACTCGTATACGGGTGGCGCACATGGCATGACGGTACGTAAAGGATATACGTTCTCGCTCGCTGATGGTAAACTGCTGCAATTGTCTGACGTATTGAAGGCAAATCCGAACTACAAAAAGTTCCTCAATGCTGATTTGAAGAAAAAAATCGATGCGCTTCAGGCTGGAGAAGGATTCGAGAAATTTAAAGAGCTGGCGGCAGATCAGAATTTTTATGTAACAAACAGTGGAGTAACAATCGTGTTTGATTTGTATGATTATGCGCCATACGCGTATGGAATTCCAGAGTTCACCTACTCGTTCGGTCAACTGCTGCCACAAGGCGGAAAGCCTTTTGCGGGACAGCGTGAATAGTAGGAGTAAATAATTCCAATTGTCTGTAACCTAAAAAAACAATAAAGCAAAAAAAGCTGCCTACCGGATAAGAACATCCGGGGCAGCTTTTTCATTTACCAGCTATCGAGAGGCGAATTTCTTCTCTTATACACCTTCTGGAGAGGAGCTAGTTAGCACTTTATCAATAATACCGTATTCCTTGGCATCATCAGCCGACATGAAGTAGTCACGGTCTGTGTCTTTTTCAATGCGCTCCAGTGGTTGGCCTGTGCGATCTGCGAGAATGCGGTTCAATTTGTCACGCATTTTCAGAATGCGGCGTGCACGGATTTCAATATCCGTTGCCTGGCCTTGTGCACCACCGAGTGGTTGGTGAATCATAATTTCACTGTTTGGCAAAGCGAAACGTTTACCTTTGGCGCCTGCATTCAGCAAGAACGCGCCCATGGAAGCCGCCATACCTACGCAAATCGTAGATACGTCAGGTTTAATGTATTGCATCGTATCGAAAATGGCCATACCAGCTGTAATGGAACCGCCAGGACTGTTAATATACAAGTGAATATCTTTTTCAGGATCTTCGGCAGCCAAAAACAGCATTTGCGCAATAATAGAGTTGGCTACAACGTCATTGACGTCCGAGCCTAACAAAATAATGCGATCCTTCAACAGTCTGGAATAAATGTCATAGGCGCGTTCGCCGCGGTTACTTTGTTCTACTACCATAGGAACATAGCTCACGTCAAAAAACCTCCCTTAAATATCGTTAGTGGATTTGGTGGACATGCCGATTACACGTCCCTTATTTATAAACTGTTACCGTATTAACCACATGATAAACAATTTCAAACAAAAAGTCAAAGAAAGTCAAACTAATGATTAAAAAAAAGAGCCCTCAGCGCTCTTATTGGTTAAAACATTATGTAGAAGCATTTATGCGTTCATTTAAAATGGCGCGCCCGCGAGGAATCGAACCTCGATCTCAGGCTCCGGAGGCCTACGTCATATCCGTTGGACCACGGGCGCATAGTTCAATCAATGCAAACAACTAACTAATTAAACAGCTAATTGGAAACAAAGATGATTATATGATATACAGCAGTGAATTGCAAGCTTTTATTAAATGCGCATATTCAGGCAAATGGTTGAGAAATATAGGTTCAGATAGACTTGCATGTGGAGCAAATATTGGTTAAGATATACGTGGGACTTAAAAAGTTATCCCGGGACATTTTAAGACCAGTTAGAGATAGAGCATTAGAGACAGAACTTAGAAGTGTGCGGGAGTGGAAAGCATGCGAAAGATATTAGAAATACAGAAGCAGCTTCTGCCCGACCTCATGGATGTTTTGAAAAAAAGGTACACGATCCTGCATCAGATTATGCTGTCCGATGTTGTTGGACGCAGAACACTGGCAGCTTCACTGAACATGACTGAGCGCGTGTTGCGCGCCGAAACCGATCTTCTTAAAGCTCAAGGGCTAATTGAGATTGAGAGTGTAGGCATGAAGGTGAGCAAAGCAGGACTGGATCTGCTGGAACAGCTGGAGCCGATTGCGAACAACTTGTTCGGCCTGTCCCAATTGGAGGACCAGATTCGTCAAGCCTATGGTTTGAGGAAGGTGGTTGTCGTTCCAGGGGATTCGGATGCTTCTCCGTTAACAAAGCAGGAGCTGGGGCGCGCTGGAGCAAAAGCGTTGCTGAGTGTTATGGACGACGAGGATGTGGTCGCTGTAACAGGTGGCACGACGATTGCCGACGTGGCGGAACAACTGGCACTACCTTCTAATGGCCCACTTAAGGGTGGGTGGTTTGTACCGGCACGCGGGGGTTTGGGAGAAAGCATGGAAATGCAGGCCAACACAATTGCTTCCACAATGGCTCGCAAGGTAGGCGCTCAATACCGTCTGCTCCATGTACCGGATTTGCTCAGCAATCATGCTTACAACTCCTTGCTTGAAGATACGAACATTCAGGATATATTGAACCTGATTCGCGAGAGTCGTATCATCATTCACGGGATAGGCAACGCCATAGCGATGGCACATAGACGTAAACTTGATCCCGAAACCTTTGCCCAGATCAGCAGTGAGGGGGCCGTTGCCGAATCGTTTGGTTACTACTTTAACGAAGATGGCGTCGTTGTTCACAGAATGCTGACGCTTGGACTTCGATTAGAGGACATCAGGCGTACCGATACGGTTCTAGGCGTAGCTGGAGGCAAGAGCAAGGCGGCCGCTATTCATGCGGTACTGCGTTTCGGACAAGAAGACATTCTAGTCACCGACGAAGGCGCTGCTGCCGAGATTGTAAGTCATTACTTAAATGGTTAAGATGGATTTATGAATGGTGTTGTCTTGACGGGCTTTCGGGTCTGTCTTGAATATATAAAACTAAACTAAACGAACTTTGGGAGGAACTCACTCATGACAGTTAAAGTTGGTATTAACGGTTTCGGACGTATTGGACGCCTTGCTTTCCGCCGGATTCAAAACGTGGAAGGTATTGAAGTAGTAGCAATCAATGACTTGACAGATTCCAAAATGTTGGCACATTTGTTGAAATATGATACAACACAAGGTACTTTCCAAGGAGAAGTAGAAGTACATGACGGCTTCTTCAAAGTAAACGGTAAAGAAGTTAAAGTTTTGGCTAACCGCAACCCTGAAGAACTGCCTTGGGGAGACCTGGGTGTAGATATCGTTCTGGAATGCACTGGTTTCTTCACAACTAAAGAAGCTGCTGAGAAACATTTGAAAGGCGGCGCTAAAAAAGTTGTTATTTCCGCTCCAGCTACTGGCGACATGAAAACTGTCGTTTATAACGTAAACCATGAAATTCTGGACGGTACTGAAACTGTAATCTCCGGTGCTTCTTGCACAACAAACTGCTTGGCTCCTATGGCTAAAACACTGCAAGACAAATTCGGTATCATCGAAGGTTTGATGACTACAATTCACGCTTACACTGGCGACCAAAACACTTTGGATGCTCCACATGCTAAAGGTGACTTCCGTCGTGCTCGCGCAGCAGCTGAAAACATCATTCCTAACACAACTGGTGCTGCAAAAGCCATCGGTCTGGTAATTCCTGAACTGAAAGGTAAACTGGATGGCGCGGCTCAACGTGTTCCAGTAGCAACTGGTTCCCTGACTGAGTTGGTAACAGTTCTGGAGAAAAACGTAACTGCTGAAGAAATCAACGCAGCAATGAAAGAAGCTTCTGATGCTGATACTTTTGGATACACTGAAGATCAAATCGTTTCTTCCGACATCAAAGGTATCACTTACGGTTCTTTGTTTGATGCAACTCAAACTAAAGTTCTGACTGTTGGCGACAAACAACTGGTGAAAACTGTAGCTTGGTATGACAACGAAATGTCCTACACTGCACAATTGATCCGCACGTTGGAATACTTCGCAAAACTGGCTAAATAAGAACAGTCTTATTGAGCAATAACATAGAGCGGAAACAGGTTATTGTTTCCGCTCTTTATATATCAAATGTGCCTTAAATTCCTGTTTCGTAAAATTATAAGGGTGCGGAGGAATATGGAGATGAATAAAAAGAGCGTACGTGATATAGAACTGAATGGAAAACGGGTGTTTGTTCGTGTAGATTTTAACGTTCCGGTTGAGGACGGTAAAATTACGGATGACAAGCGTATTCGTGAAACCTTGCCAACTATTAACTATCTGATTGAAAAAGGTGCAAAAGTTATTTTGGCGAGTCACTTTGGACGTCCAAAAGGTCAGGTTGTTGAATCCATGCGTCTGACTCCTGTTGGCGTACGTTTGTCTGAGCTGCTGAAAAAGCCAGTAGTTAAAGTGGACGAATCGGTAGGCGAAGCTGTTAAAGCGAAAGTGGCTGAACTGCAAAACGGCGACGTGCTGTTGCTTGAAAATGTACGTTTTTATGCAGGAGAAGAAAAGAATGATCCTGAATTGGCGAAGCAATTTGCTGAACTGGCCGACGTTTTCGTGAATGATGCATTTGGTGCAGCACACCGTGCTCATGCTTCCACTGAAGGTATCGCTCATATTCTTCCGGCTGTTTCTGGCTTGCTGATGGAAAGAGAATTGTCTGTCATTGGTAAAGCTCTGTCGAATCCAGACCGTCCTTTTACAGCCATTATCGGCGGTTCCAAAGTAAAAGACAAAATCGACGTGATCGACAACCTGCTGAACATTGCGGATAACGTAATCATTGGTGGCGGTTTGACTTATACATTCTTCAAAGCTCAAGGTCATGAAGTGGGTCAATCTTTGCTGGATGAATCCAAACTGGACGTAGCTCTTGGATTTATTGAAAAAGCGAAGAAGCTCGGCAAAAACTTCTATCTTCCGGTTGATATTGTTGTATCTGACGATTTCAGCGCTACGGCGAACACGGACATTGTGGATATCGACGGCATTCCTGCAGATTGGGAAGGCGTGGACATTGGACCGAAAACACGTAAAATCTATGCAGATGTGATCAAAAACTCCAAACTGGTTGTATGGAACGGACCAATGGGCGTATTTGAAATCGAGCCTTTCGCTGGTGGTACTCGTGAAGTAGCGGAAGCTTGCGCAACAACTGAAGCATACACCATCATTGGTGGCGGTGATTCTGCGGCTGCGGCTGAAAAATTCCACTTGGCTGATAAAATGGATCATATCTCCACTGGCGGTGGCGCATCACTGGAATTTATGGAAGGCAAAGCACTTCCGGGTGTTGTTGCACTGAACGATAATTAATCAAACGCACTATGCGTGAATAAAGCTTTAGGGCACCTAATAGTTAGGAGTTGAAACCATTGAGAACACCGATTATCGCGGGTAACTGGAAGATGTTTAAAACAGTACCAGAAGCTAAAACTTTCATCGAAGAGATCAAAGGCAAAGCAGAGGTTGCAGGAGTGGAAAGCGTGATTTGCGCACCATTTACGAATCTTCCTGCCCTGGTTGAAGCAGTAAAAGGTACGTCTATTAAAATTGGCGCACAAAACCTGCACTTTGCAGAAGATGGTGCCTTTACAGGTGAAATTAGCGGTGGAATGCTGAAAGATCTGGGCGTAGATTACGTTGTGATCGGACACTCCGAGCGTCGTGAATATTTTAATGAAACAGACGAAACGGTGAACAAAAAGGTTCATGCGGCATTCCGTCATGGCCTGACTCCAATCGTGTGTGTAGGCGAAAAGCTGGAAGACCGTGAAGCTGGACAAACCAAAGAGGTTGTAAAAGTGCAAACTGTAGCAGCTTTTGCTGGTTTGGCTAAGGATCAGGCTGCACAAGTAGTTGTTGCTTATGAGCCGATCTGGGCCATCGGAACAGGCAAATCCTCCACTTCGCAGGATGCGAATGAAGTGATTTCCTATATCCGCAGTCTGATTAAAGAGCTGTATGATGAAAATACAGCAAATGCTGTACGTATTCAGTATGGTGGCAGTGTAAAACCTGAAAATGTTACTGAGTACCTGGGTCAAAGCGATATCGACGGCGCGCTCGTGGGCGGTGCCAGTCTTCAACCGGCGTCGTACATCGCGCTTGTTGAGGGGGCGAAGTAAGATGACAGCACCAAAACCGGTAGCTTTAATTATTATGGACGGGTTCGGATTGCGTGACACCGTAGAAGGTAATGCGGTTGCGCAGGCCAACAAACCGAATTACGACCGGTATTTACAACAGTATCCTCATACAACGCTGACGGCTTCTGGCGAAGCAGTGGGTCTGCCTGAAGGACAAATGGGTAACTCCGAAGTAGGTCACTTGAACATCGGCGCAGGCCGAATTGTATATCAAGACTTGACTCGTATTTCGAAGTCCATCCGTGAAGGTGAATTCTACGACAATGAAACACTGGTTAAAGCAGTGCAACATGCCAAGAAGAACAACACGAAACTTCACCTGTACGGACTTCTGTCCGACGGCGGCGTGCATAGCCATATCAGCCATCTGTTCGCTATGCTGGACTTGGCGAAAAAAGAAGGTTTAACAGAAGTGTACATTCATGCTTTCATGGATGGACGCGATGTTATGCCTGACAGCGGCGTAGGCTTCATGCAGCAGCTGATCGCTAAAATTCAAGAAGTGGGCGTAGGCAAAATTGCGACTGTACAAGGACGCTATTATGCTATGGACCGCGACAAACGTTGGGAACGTGTAGAGAAATCCTACCGTGCAATCGTGTACGGAGAAGGTCCTCAATACACAGACCCAATGGAAGCATTGAAAGAATCGTATGAAAAATCAGTGTTCGACGAATTTGTGGAGCCAACGGTTATTGTGAAGGCTGACGGCAGTCCTGTAGGGCTGGTCGAAAGCAATGACTCTGTTATCTTCCTCAATTTCCGTCCTGACCGTGCGATTCAACTGTCTCAGGTATTTACAAACGCGGACTTCCGTGGTTTTGACCGTGGCCCGAAATGGCCTAAAGATTTGCACTTTGTTTGCCTGACGTTGTTCAGCGAAACGGTTGAAGGCTTTGTAGCTTACGAACCGAAAAACCTGGATAACACGTTTGGTGAAGTGTTGGTTCAAAACAACAAAAAGCAATTGCGTATTGCTGAGACTGAAAAATATCCGCACGTTACTTTCTTTTTCAGTGGCGGACGCGATGTGGAGCTTCCTGGCGAAACTCGTATTTTGATCAACTCGCCTAAAGTGGCTACATATGACTTGCAGCCGGAAATGAGTGCGTATGAAGTAGCGGATGCTGCTGTTAAGGAAATCGAAGCCGACAAGCATGATGCGATTATCCTGAACTTTGCCAATCCGGATATGGTTGGACACTCCGGTATGCTGGAGCCAACGATTAAGGCGGTAGAGACGACGGATGAATGTGTTGGACGTGTTGTAGATGCGGTTAAAGCCAAAGGCGGCGTGGTTATTATCATTGCTGACCATGGTAACGCGGATATGGAAATTGATGAGCAGGGACGTCCGTTCACAGCTCACACAACTAATCCGGTTCCGTTCATTTTGACTGACGAAAATATCGTTTTGCGTGAGCATGGAATACTTGCTGACGTAGCTCCAACGCTTCTGGATTTGATGCAACTTCCGCAACCTGCGGAAATGACAGGAAAATCTATGATTGCATCCCGCAAGTAAGCTTGATTTAATAAGTATAGGCTTGACCAACAAATCATGATTCACAAAGGAGATTAAGTACAAATGACTATTATTTCTGACGTGTACGCTCGCGAAGTCCTCGACTCCCGTGGTAACCCTACGGTTGAAGTTGAAGTTTATCTGGAATCCGGTGCTATCGGTAGTGCTATCGTTCCTTCCGGTGCCTCCACAGGCGCTCACGAAGCTGTAGAGCTTCGTGATAACGACAAATCCCGTTACCTGGGTAAAGGCGTTCTGCAAGCTGTTAAAAACGTGAACGAAATTATTGCTCCTGAAGTAATCGGCTTGGATGCTGTGAACCAAGTAGAAATCGACACGCTGATGATCAAATTGGATGGTACACATAACAAAGGTAAATTGGGTGCAAACGCAATTCTGGCAGTATCCATGGCTGTAGCTCGCGCTGCTGCTGAAGCTCTGGGCTTGCCACTGTACACTTACCTGGGCGGATTCAATGCTAAACAATTGCCAGTACCAATGATGAACATCGTTAACGGTGGCGCTCATGCCGACAATAACGTTGACGTACAAGAGTTCATGGTTCTGCCTGTAGGCGCTCCTACATTTAAAGAAGCTCTGCGTGTAGGCGCAGAAATCTTCCACAACCTGAAATCCGTACTGAACTCCAAAGGTTTGAACACAGCTGTTGGTGATGAAGGTGGTTTTGCTCCTAACTTCAAATCTAACGAAGAAGCTCTGTCCACTATTATCGAAGCGATCGAAAAAGCTGGTTACAAACCAGGTGTTGACGTATTCCTCGGTATGGACGTTGCCTCCACTGAGTTCTTCAAAGATGGAAAATACACTTTGGAAGGCGAAGGCAAATCCTTCACTTCTGCTGAGTTCGTTGACCTGCTTGCTTCTTGGGTTGATAAATACCCAATCATCACTATTGAAGATGGTTGCTCCGAAGATGACTGGGAAGGTTGGAAATTGCTCACTGAAAAATTGGGCAACAAAATCCAATTGGTTGGTGACGACCTGTTCGTAACAAACACAGAGCGTCTGGCTAAAGGTATCGATGAAAACATCGGTAACTCTATTCTGATCAAAGTAAACCAAATCGGTACGCTGACTGAAACATTCGATGCTATCGAATTGGCTAAACGTGCAGGATACACAGCTGTTATCTCTCACCGTTCCGGTGAATCCGAAGACAGCACAATCGCTGATATCGCTGTTGCAACAAATGCAGGCCAAATTAAAACAGGTGCTCCTTCCCGTACTGACCGTATTGCGAAGTACAACCAATTGCTCCGCATTGAGGATCAACTGGGTGAACTGGCTCAATACCACGGCCTGAAATCTTTCTACAACCTTAAAAAATAATATTGCGCAAAAATGCTGATGGCGTCTCTTGACTCATGGTTTATGATCATGAAGTCTGAACGCTCAAAGCTTTTTCGCATGAATAAAACAGGCCTACTCGCCACCGCGAGCAGGTCTGTTTTTTGTTATTATGGATGTGTATGAGAATTTATAACTTTGCAAAGGCTTAATGGCTGAGTGACTTGCTATAGCTGTTGTTATCTACTGGAAGCTGTGGTAGAATAAAAATAGTGTTTTGCGTTAGTTTCCGGCTATTTATAACATGATATGTACATGTTTTCATAAAAGAGGCTGTGTTGTTTTGCAAAACAGATGTATAAGCTCAGGAGGTGGGATTTTTCATGGAAATCTTTTTGAAAGTGCTGCTCGTTGTGTTCTCGATTGCTGTTATTGCGGTTGTTTTACTGCAAAAGGGGAAAAGCGCAGGTTTGTCCGGTGCCATCTCTGGCGGTGCTGAGCATCTGTTCGGCAAGACAAAAGCTCGCGGTATGGATTTGATTTTACAACGCGCAACTGCTGTTTTGGGTGCGGGTTTCATGATCGTTTCTGTTTTAGTTGCATTTTTTGCAAAATAAGATAAATATGTACCTTAAGCCTTCGTTTCGCGGGAAACGGGGGCTTTTTTTAGATTTTGGACAGGCAGGGATGCCGTCGATTAAATTCGTGTATACTAGGGTATGAGTATATTAAGAGCCTTGTATCAGGAACAAGGAACAAGGACATGCGGATTTATTACTGAAAATTAAAGGTCACCCGAGGTGGACAATATTATGATAACAGAGCAACAACTACTCGATTTTATGCGCGAGACCGCATACAAACCCATGACTTACCAGGAGCTGGAGCAGCACTTTGATATTAAGGATGCGGAAGATTTCCGTGAATTTCTTAAGCTTTTGAATGCTTTGGAGGAAGAGGGGAAAATTCTGCTGACCCGCACAAACCGTTATGGTGTGCCGGAACGAATGGATTTGCAGCGTGGGCGTTTGCAGGCTCATGCCAAGGGATTTGCTTTTCTGATTCCAGAGGACCGGGAGCACCCGGATGTATATATTCATGCCAATGATTTAAAGAGTGCGATGAATGGAGATACGGTACTGGTAAGAGTGTCCTCGAAGGGACCTGCGGGCGGTCGACTAGAAGGTGAAGTTGTACGGATCGTGAAGCGCGCAGTGCTTCAAGTAGTAGGCGTGTTTCAGAGCCACGAAGCATACGGTTTCGTTTTGCCGGATGATAAGCGTATTAACCGAGATATTTTCATTCCAAAAACAAGCTTCAATGGAGCTGTAAACGGTCAAAAGGTCGTTGTGCGTATTGTGAGCTATCCAGAAGGACGAGCAGCAGCGGAAGGCGAAGTGTTGGAGGTTTTGGGTCATAAGGATGATCCGGGCGTCGACATTTTGTCAGTTATTCGTAAGCATCAGCTTCCGGAAGCTTTTCCAGATGAAGTGACAGAGGAAGCGGAGAATGCTCCCGACGCGATTACGGAAGAAGAGATTGTACGTCAGGGACGGCGCGATCTGCGTGATAAGATCATTGTTACCATTGATGGTGAGGATGCCAAAGACCTGGATGATGCTGTCAATGTAGAGAGCTTGCCGAACGGAAACTACCGTCTGGGCGTTCATATTGCCGACGTAGGGTATTATGTGCGTGAGAACTCCAAGCTGGATCAGGAGGCATATAACCGCGGTTGTAGCGTGTATTTGGTTGACCGTGTCATTCCTATGCTTCCACATCGACTTTCGAACGGAATATGTTCTTTGAATCCACAGGTGGATCGACTGACTTTATCCTGTGAGATGGAATTCAATGAGCATATGAAGGTTGTAAAGCATGATATTTTCACCAGTGTGATTAAAACGAAGGAACGGATGACGTACACTAACGTTCGCAAAATCCTCGAAGAGGAAGATGCTGAACTGATGGAACGGTACAAGGATCTCATTGATGTATTCAGCACGATGAAGGAATTGGCATTGAAGCTACGTGCTAATCGAATGCGCCGAGGCGCGGTTGATTTTGACTTTGATGAAGCCAAAGTGATTGTGGATAATGAAGGCAAAGCTGTCGATATTGTAAAGAGAGATCGTACGATAGCTGAACAAATTATTGAAGAGTTTATGCTGGCGGCCAATGAAACGGTAGCCGAACATTTCCATTGGCTCAAAGTACCTTTCTTGTACCGGATTCATGAGGACCCAGATCCAGAGAAGCTGCAAAACTTTATGGCTTTCGCAGCTAATTTTGGGCATCAGATCAAAGGTAGAGGAAATTCCATTCATCCGCGTGCGCTGCAAACGTTGCTAGAAGACATCCAGGGTACGAAAGAGCAAACCGTGCTTAGCACGATGATGCTGCGTTCGATGAAGCAGGCAAAGTATGATGCGGAGTCGACAGGACATTTTGGATTGGCAGCGGAGTATTACTCTCATTTTACATCGCCGATCCGTCGTTACCCTGACTTGGTGATTCACCGTGTCATTCGTGAGGTATTGGAGAATGGCGGTGCTTTAACAGCCGAGCGTCAGGAATATTTGACTGCACGTATGCCTGATATTGCGCAGCAATCTTCCGAGCGTGAGCGTGTGGCTGTGGATGCAGAGCGTGATACAGAGCAGATGAAAAAGGCTGAATACATGCTGGACAAGGTCGGCGAGGAATTCGAGGGGATCATCAGCAGTGTAACCAGCTTCGGAATGTTCATTGAGCTGGACAATACAGTGGAGGGCCTGACGCGTCTGAGTGCGCTTACGGACGACTATTATCACTTTGACGAGCAGCATATGGCGTTGATTGGCGAACGCACCTCCAAGGTGTTCCGCATTGGGGATGAGGTTAAAGTTCGCGTCGCGCGTGTGAATATGGAAGATTACACAATTGACTTTGAACTTGTCGATATGAAGCAACGGCAACGCCGTGAACGGACGGGCGGTACAGGACAGGGTGGAGACTTTGCGCGTGGCGAGAGCCGTGGTAAAGGCAAAGGCCGAGAAGGGCGTGACCGCAAGGGCGGCAAGGACAAGACTGGCAAAGAGCGTAAAGGCGGTCATGATGTTACCGGGAAGCCAAAAGAAGCTGGCGCTGGTAACGGAGGGATTAGCACCGCAGGTCGTTCAGGGCGCGGCGGCGGAAACGGAGCTGGAGCCGGCTCAGCTAGCAACTTCGGCTTTGGCAGTGGCAAGGGCGGGTATAACTCGCCAACATCCGGGGCAAGCAAGCGACGGAAGAAGACGTCTGCCAGCGGTATTTTCATCGGCGGAGCAGCTACACCAGGGAGTGATGCCAGACCAAACGGTGAAGGCGCAGCACGTCGCAAGCGGAAGAATAAGGGCGGAAGTGGCGGCAATAGCACCGCGGGCTTTGTGCGGAAAAAGAAGAAGTAGGTAGCTAGAGCTTACTTACTTTGAAGGCTGGAGCTTTCATTGCAGTGAATGAAGCTGATTTGAAGCATAGGTTATACGGGCGGTTTCTGTCTGCTGTATTGGATGGAAGCCGCTTGGTTTTAAGTGTGATATAAGTGCAGTTAGAAATGTAGAAGACTTGACCTTTCTTGCTTTTACCATCTGAAATTTGTTACAATATATTTCTAGGTGGCTCTTTGTAGCCGGATTTTGATACCTGGATTTCAAGAGTGAATTACGTTATTCATAAGGAGTGGTATTCATGGGTAAGAAGGCAGACGGGAAAGTGCTCGCCCAGAACAAAAAAGCTTCCCATGACTATTTTATTGAGGACACTTACGAGGCGGGCATGGTGCTAACGGGAACAGAAATTAAGTCTCTACGGAATGGTCGCTCCAATATAAGTGATGCATTTGCTACGATCCGTAATGGCGAAATTCATATTCACAATATGCATATCAGTCCTTTTGAGCAAGGCAATCGTAATAATCCTACCGATCCGACCCGTACGCGTAAGTTGCTGTTGCATAAAGAACAGATTCGCAAGCTTATCGGATTGTCCAAACAGGAAGGCTACACGATTGTTCCGTTAAAGATTTATGTTCGCAATGGTTATGCTAAGCTTTTACTCGGACTGGGTAGAGGTAAGAAGCAGTATGATAAACGTGATGCTGCCGCTAAACGCGATGCACAGCGTGATATCCAACGTGCTTTGCGCGAGAAGCAGAAAATTGCAAGATAAGTTGCTGTATTATTGGGTATGGTACAAATTACGTGGAGATGTTACTTGTTCCTGTAATGGTGCTATTTTATAAGGCTTAAATAGCTTCATTTCGTTTCGTAATGACCTGTAATATGGTATACTAACGAAGTAGTCAGTTTTAAAGCTTTTAACTTTGTTCGAGTGTTGAATCTTAGAATTCAGCTTTTGATATTATGCATGCTTATGCTCCGGTATTTCCGGATTTATCCGTGGAGCCCTTTTATAATAAGGGGGCGTTTATGGATTCGACGGGGATAGTTCGAGCATGGGTAGCGGGTAGTGGGGACGCGTCCGCTTCATCAACGCTAAAGCCTATTAAACGGCAAACAACAAAACAACTACGCTTTCGCAGCCTAAGAAACTGTGTGCGTGCTTCTACCCAGCATCGTCCATGTGACTGGGATAGGGGCTAACAAATAGTGGAATACGCTGTCTCATCTCCGCCTGCGGTGAGCTGAAGAAGATAATCAGGCTGACCCGAAGGGAATCCGGTGACAGGGAGTTTCTAGGGTGACATCAAAACTGTCACTACACCCGTAGAAGCTTATGTGTCGTTATCTTCGGACAGGGGTTCGACTCCCCTCGCCTCCATTTGAGTAAGACAAGAAAGTCATCAGCCAGTGATTCTGGTTGGTGGCTTTTTATTATGGCTTTATTAATTGAGTTGAAGAGGTTTTACACAACTTGTAGCTTAAAGATATTTCTAAGTGTTCCGGCTGTTTTTTCTTTCACCTTTAAAAGCAACTCAAGCGTTCATCTTCTTTTCTTTTCGAAAAAGTATTGACACGGATAGAAAAGTATTATATCTTTAAATCAAGATAAATAAATTAAAGATAAAACAACCAGAAAATTTTGAATAGGGAGGTATATACATGATCACCATTTTAGAAAGAATTAATCAGCTCGCAAAAAAAGCAAAGGAAGTCGGATTAACTGAAATTGAAAAAACGGAACAAACGGATCTTCGCAAAGAATACCTTCAAATCTTTCGGGGCTCTGTACAAAGCATTCTCTTGAATGCTACGATCTATGATCCGAATGGAGACGATGTTACGCCTGAAAAGCTTAGAAAAGAACAGGCCCGAATCGCTAAACAATGAATTTAATTTTATCTAATATCTCTAATTTAATAATCTCTAAATAAATATAATGTGGAGGGTGATTTTTATGTTGGCAAGTGGATTGTTACTGATACGTTTGGTGGTTGGATTGTTATTGGTGGGGCACGGAGCACAGAAACTTTTTGGCTGGTTTGGTGGCTATGGTCCAAAAGGTACTGGCGGTTGGATGGAATCGATCGGGATTAAGCCTGGAGTATTCATGGCAGTGTCTGCAGGGTTGATGGAATTGTTGGGAGGAGCTCTATTTGCTTTAGGATTGCTCACTCCACTGGCTGCATTATTGATTGCGGTGACTATGCTCGGAGCAATTTTCAAAGTACATGGCCCAAACGGGATCTGGGCAACAGCTAATGGCTATGAATATCCGCTAGTTCTTATTGCAGTTGTAATTGGTATTGCGTTGACAGGAGCAGGTTCATATTCCATCGATGCATTACTTAGATAAAACATGATATTTAGGTCATTAAAAGTCATCAACAATAAAAATAAAGGTTCCTACGATTAAAGGAGGGTTTCATATGTCACTTCAAACTACAGGTATCCATCATATTACAGCTTTTGCCGGTAATCCGCAGGAAAATGTCGACTTCTATGCCGGCGTCCTGGGACTTCGGTTAGTGAAGAAAACAATCAACTTCGATGCTCCTGAGGTTTACCACTTGTACTTTGGTAGCGAGGCAGGAAGTCCTGGAACGATCATTACTTTTTTTCCTGCACCAGGAACTCCTAAAGGACGAATCGGAGGTGGCCAGGTGGGCATAACCTCGTATGTTGTACCCCCAGGTTCACTTGATTTTTGGCAGCATCGTTTGGAAAGCTTTGATATTCAAGTTACGAAAACAAGCCGTTTTTCTGAACAATATCTTCAATTTGAGGATAATGAGGGCTTACGCCTTGAGCTTGTTGAACGTGAAGCGGGAGCGAATAGTACTTGGTCTTACGGTGGTATTTCGGCTGATAAAGCAATTAAGGGGTTTGGAGGCGCCGTGCTATTTAGCGTCAACCCACAGAGAACGATGGATGCATTGGAGAGCATACTCGGATTTACGAAAATCGCTGAAGACGCCGAATATGCCCGTTATCAGTCCGTAGGAGAAATCGGCAACATCGTAGATGTTCCGCTCGCCAAAATGGGTTTAGGCTTTGGTGGAGCAGGCACGGTACATCACATTGCGTGGCGTGCAAAAGATTTTGAACAACATGAAGAATGGAGAAGCGCAGTCCAGCATTATGGATATCAGCCGACTCCCATTATAGACCGCCAATATTTTAATGCGATATATTTCAGAGAAGCGGGCGGCATCCTATTTGAAATTGCTACAGATCCACCGGGATTTGCTAACGATGAACCTACTGAATCTTTGGGACAGGAATTAATGCTGCCAGAGTGGTATGAACCGCAGCGGGCTCAAATCGAGGCGAATCTGCATCCTATTGAAGTGAGAACATTAACGGAAAAACAAAAGTAAGAAAAAGTTGCATATGACTCTTCCATAAGACAGCTTGCCGAGTTTGGCCTGCTCTCAGATGGAGGAGTCTTTTTATTACGGGAAAAATTCATGTGTTTCGTGTCCTTCCGGCCTCTTGCTACTACTCCACCAGCTTTTCAGACTTCACTAGCATTTCTCGTAACACATGAGCGACTCGACTTTTCCGGTTCGCTGCCTTCTTTTTTATCAAGTGTAATGATTTTTTGTATGCATGAGTATGGCTTTGATCGTAGAACTGCTTGGCTGCAATGCGTAGTGTTCTTCTTAATAACAGTGCTGATGAGCGTGTTAACCTAGAGCGGAATCCCCTGCGCAATACCCGCAATGTATTTTTGTAGGTCTCAAAATCCTCGGATGGAGGGATAAGGGCGAATAAATTTAACGAGGAGTCATTGAATCCGTAGGTTTCATACATGATTCTCAGGTTTTCCGTATTTAACACGTTACCTCTAAGATAGGTTGGATGTTCCTGATGGTATCCGACCACCTCTTTGATGCAATAAAAAGGGATCTTCATGCGATGCAGTCTATAGCCAAGGTCCCAGTCTTCGAGTCCGTACAGCACAAACCGTTCATTGAAACCTCCAATACGAATCAAGTGACTGCGTCTGATGGCTACACAACGAGTAACCAGCAGCATCCAGGGGGCTACGTCCGTTGAGGCAAATTGTTTCTGCGTATTGGGAGGAACCCTTGTGGGACTAACTACTTTAGACAGTGCACCCGTTTGGTGAAGGATATCTTCTGGGGTTATGATCGGAGTAATTTCGTTCGCTGCTTCATAGTCAGCATTCCATAAGTTGGACTGCGTAAGTATGTTGCGACATTGTTCTTTTTCCTCAGGGGAAAAGTCAGGGTAATAATGGGTAAAAGCATCGTCCCACGAGTGAGGAATGCCTGAAAGCACGGACTTGGGATATTTACGGTGATAACGGCTCACGATCCTAATGAATTCCGGTAATACTACAAAGTCAGCGTCGCAGAAGATGATGTACAGCCCTTTTGCACGGCGCAGTCCCAAATTTCGAACGGCAGATCGACCGCGTTGTTCCTGATGTGACACATAGATAAGAGGATAGGATGCTTTGAAGCCTTCGACCATTTCTTTCGTTCCGTCTGTAGAACCGTCATCAGCTACAATGACTTCGAATAGTTGCTTTGGATAGGTTTGTGTCTCAAATGAAGCGAGTGTAAGCAACAATTGCTGGGCTCGATTATAGGTTGGAATGATGATGCTGTAGCGGATAGCCAATATGATCTCCCCTCCACCATTCTTATTAGAAAACGCTTGAACAAGATAAATAATAACAATGTATTCAAGGATTTTAGCCTGGTCTAGTCAAACATCCCTCCAGGTTCGAAACAGGCTTGGTCTTATTACCGATATTAAGGTGGGGGTTCTGTATCTTCTGCTGTTTTGCAGGTACGTTCAGTGGTGTTATGTATGTGTAATCATGGTATTATGCATAGAGATGTAAAGTAAAAGCGAGGGCGCTTCCTATCCGCTGAAAGCCCACTCAGCATACAGAAACAAACATGAGATGAAATGGGCAAGTTATGGTAAACTATATAGAGTTATAGAAGACCTGAAAGAGGAGTACTATATGACACAATTTGTCTATAAGCAAATTATTGACGATCTCAAGATGAAAATTTTTGCTGGAAAGTTTGCAGATATGAGATTGCCAGATGAACGTAGTCTTAGTGAGACTTACCAGGTTAGTCGTAGTTCAATTAAACGTGCTCTGACTAAAATGGAGAATGTCGGAATCATTTTCAAAAAACAAGGTTCCGGGACATTTATTAATCCATTATACATAAGAAATGAATCTATCTTTAACTACGAAGGCTCTAATCTAGGGGTCACTGATAATTTTCAAATGCATGGTAAAAAGCCAAAAATCAAAGTATTGAGTTTTGAGGTCATTCCGCCAACAGAAGAATTACAGCGCGATTTGTTCTTGGAGACTCATGATTTTGTTTACAAAATTGTCCGCTTACGTCTGTTTGATGATGATCCTTTTATGATTGAAACGGGCTATATCCCTATTAAAATTGTCCAGAATTTAAATCAGACCATTATCGAGGGGTCCATTTTTAATTATTTGGAAGACTCGCGGAACTTGGCTGTCACCAAATCTTTTTTATCCATTTTTGCAGAACCGTCCCAAGAGAATGATCAAAAGCTGCTTCATTTAAATGAAAATGAGCCTGTAGGTATTATGGAAGGCGTGTTCTTTTTAGATAACGGTACGCCATTTGAGTTTTCTCATATGCGATTTCATTACAAATATTTGAAATTTAACACCTTTGTATCGGTTCACTAATGATAAGACTGGAGAATTCTCCGGTCTTTTTTTTATGGTTTTGAGAAAAGGATTGGAGTCTGCGATTGCCTCGTTTATTGCAAATTTTATTGGTTTATAATTCTATATATTTTAATGTAAGAGCTTTTTTACTGTCTTTTTAATTTATATTTCATAGTATGTTCAAAATTTCACAAAATTGGACCGTATCACTTGTGAAAAAGGTTGAATTTAATCAGCGTAGCGTTATGATGTACATGTAGATGAAATTTCCGGAAATAAATTACAAACAAAACTACTTAGGGAGTGGACACCATGTCGTTATCACCCGTGTTAGCAGATTATTCATCTAAAACATATTTAGAAAAACTTGATGCATATTGGCGTGCAACGAACTACATTTCGGTAGGTCAGCTGTATTTAAAAGATAATCCTTTGTTGAGAGAGCCTTTAAAAGATTCAGATGTGAAGGTTAAGCCTATTGGACACTGGGGCACAATTCCGGGCCAAAACTTTATTTATGCACATCTAAATCGTGTTATTAATAAATATGATTTGAGCATGCTTTACATTGAAGGTCCTGGTCACGGCGGCCAGGTTATGGTTTCAAATTCTTATCTGGATGGAAGCTACACTGAAATCTATCCGCAAATTACACAAGATATCCCAGGTATGAAGAAATTGTTCAAACAATTCTCTTTCCCTGGCGGTATTGCTTCACATGCTGCTCCTGAAACACCTGGATCTATCCATGAAGGTGGAGAATTAGGTTACTCCCTTTCTCATGGTGTAGGTGCCATTCTGGATAATCCTGATCTGATTTCGGCTGTTGTTATTGGTGATGGTGAAGCTGAAACGGGCCCATTAGCCGCTTCGTGGTTCTCTAACCGATTTATCAACCCCATCACAGATGGTGCAGTGCTACCAATCTTGCACTTGAATGGCTTTAAGATTAGTAACCCAACGATTATGTCTCGTCAATCGAAAGAAGAATTGACCTCATACTTTAAAGGTTTGGGTTGGGAGCCGTTCTTTGTTGAAGGTGAAAATCCGGATCACATGCATCCAGAAATGGCGAAAGTATTGGATACGGCTATCGAGAAGATTGAAGCTATTCAAAAGAATGCGCGTGAAAATAATGACCTTACTCGTCCGGCGTGGCCGATGATTGTATTCCGTTCACCTAAAGGCTGGACGGGTCCGAAGGAATGGGACAACGTGCCGAATGAAAATTCATTCCGTGCCCATCAGGTTCCAATTCCGGTTGATCAAAAAAATATGCAGCACGCACCTGCTTTGTTAGAATGGCTGAATAGCTATAGACCAGAGGAATTGTTCGACGAAAACGGTCGTTTAAACTCTGAGCTTGCTGAAATTTTGCCTACAGGCGATAAACGCATGGGAATGAACCCTGTTGCGAATGCGGGTAACCTCATTAAAGACTTGAAATTACCGGATTTCCGTAACTATACGCTGGATAATTCCGTACCTGGTAAAGTGATTGCGCAAGATATGTCGGTTTTAGGGAAATACGTTAAAGATGTGGTTCTTTTAAATGAAGAAAATCGTAATTTCAGAATCTTCGGACCGGATGAAACGATGTCTAATCGCTTGGCTCCTGTTTTTGAAGTAACCAAACGCCAATGGATGGACCAAGTTATTGAACCTAATGATGAATTCTTATCATCCTATGGCCGCGTAATTGATTCTCAATTATCCGAACACCAAGCTGAAGGATTGCTGGAAGGTTATGTATTAACAGGTCGCCATGGTTTCTTTGCAAGTTACGAAGCCTTCCTGCGTGTGGTTGACTCGATGATCACCCAGCACTTTAAGTGGCTGCGTAAAGCAACGGATCAAGGATGGCGTGCAGATATCCCATCACTGAATGTCGTAGCAACTTCAACGGTGTTCCAACAGGATCATAATGGGTATACACACCAAGATCCAGGTTTGTTAGGTCATTTGGCTGATAAAAAACCAGAATTTATTCGGGAATATCTGCCAGCGGATACCAATTCATTGTTGGCTGTTTTCGACACCATTTTAAACGACCGTCAAAAGATCAATTTGATTGTTTCGTCTAAACACCCACGTCCACAATGGTTTACTGCTGATGAAGCGAAAGAATTGGTGGATAAAGGGTTGAAGATCATTGACTGGGCAAGTACAGATCAAGGTGGAGAACCTGACCTTGTCATTGCTTCTGCTGGTACAGAGCCAACGATTGAAAGTTTAGCTGCAATTTCTATTTTGCATGAAAAACTGCCTGACTTGAAGATTCGGTACATCAACGTGGTAGATTTGCTGAAACTGAGAAGTCAAAAACTAGACCCGCGTGGATTATCCGACGCCGAGTTTGATCATTTTTTCACAAAAGACAAGCCCGTTGTTTTCGCTTTCCATGGTTACGAAGGTCTGATCAAAGATCTGTTCTTTGATCGTCATAATCATAACTTGCATGTACATGGTTACCGTGAGAATGGGGATATTACGACACCATTTGATATGCGTGTATTAAATCAAATGGATCGTTTTGACTTAGTGAAGGAAGCTGTTCTCAACTTACCTGACGCTGGGAAGTACACCAACATTGTGGATGAAATGGATGCTACGGTTAAAAAACATCATCAATTCATTCGCGAAGAGGGTATTGACCTACCAGAGGTAGAGAACTGGGTATGGAATGGCTTGAAATAAAAATACAGACACTTCAACTTTGTGTTGGACAACCAAGCCATCAAGCATGAAGTGGAATATATGATTTGGTAGTGGTACAAGTGCCTGCCCCCTTGACTTCAAGTATGATTTCAATGGGGATCAGGCGCTTTTTGATTTAGCACAAAGAGAACTTGGTAGGGAAGTTACGAGCTAGTGGGTATATACATATATAGGGAACGGAATGGATTGCTATATTTTGCCGGAGCTTTGAAGAGGTGTTATGGTATATGAGAATAATAAAGGAGGCTGTAATTATGAACCAACAAATTCCGGAGAAGGTATTGAATGATGGCATTAAAGTGCCCGTCATTGGATTTGGGACTGCTGGAATTAAGGGTGCAGATGGAGTCAAGGCGATTACCGGCGCGATTGATGCAGGTTACCGTCTGATCGACACAGCGTTCAACTATGAAAATGAGGGTGCTGTTGGGAAAGCGGTCCAGCAGAGCTCTGTTCCCAGAGAAGAATTGTTGATTTGCTCCAAACTACCGGGTCGCCGACATGCTTACCAAGAAGCCATTGTAACGATCGAAGAGTCATTATATAGAGGAGGCCTGGACTATTATGATCTTTATCTGATCCATTGGCCGAATCCCCAAATTGATCGATATGTTGAAGCCTGGCAGGCGTTAATTGAGGCGAAGAAAAGGGGCTATATCCGTTCCATTGGGGTCTGCAATTTCTTGCCCGAGCATAATGAACGTTTAATTCGGGAAACAGGTGTCACGCCGAGCTTAAATCAAGTTGAATTGCATCCATTATTTAATCAGGAACAGCAGCGTGCAAAAGATGCTGAACAGGGCATCGTGACGGAATCATGGAGCCCCTTGGGTCGCGGTCACAGCATGCTGGAGAATGAAGAGATTGGGAAAATTGCTGCTGCTCATGATAAAACGACTACACAAGCGATTTTACGTTGGCATATCCAACTTGGAGCAATCCCGATCCCTAAGGCCTCTTCTTTAAAACACCAAACGGAGAATCTAGATATTTTTGATTTTGAGTTGTCTCCAGAGGAAATGAACGTGATTTCGGCATTTAGCAGTGAGGATGGACGGATATGGGGGCAGGACCCCAAGTCCTATGAAGAACTATAATCAGGAACCATAATAGAAGGGTTCAAAAATCTGTCGTGGGTTTTTGGACCCTTTGCTTTTATAATAAAACGAACACACATCTGAAAGTGATCGATGGGCCAGTATATATGGCTGGGGAACATTTTTTACCGGATTTGATGTATGATATGGTGGAATGTAGTCCTTTCGAAGGAGGTCATCATGGGGATTTTGTCAAGGTTTAGGGATATTATGAAAATGAATGTTAACGCCTTAATGGATAAGGTGGGAGATTCGGAGAAAACCATTGACGATTATATGCGGAATTTGAACAGTGATCTAGGCAAGGTGAAAGCGGAGACGGCTTCAGTGTTGGCTGATGAGAGAAGGACGAAAAGAGCACTGGATGAATGCAAAGCCGAGATCAAAAAGCTCCAGCATTATGCCAGTAAGTCTGTGGAAGCTGGTAATGAAGAGGAAGCTCGAAAGTTTCTGGAGAGAAAAGGTTTGCAGGCGGAGAAATTGGAACAATTACAAACATCCTATGATTTAGCTTCGACAAACGCCGTAAATATGAAACAAATGCAGGAGAAGTTGGTGTCCGATATGGAGCAACTAGAAGCGCGGCACGCTGAACTTAAAGGGAAGATGGCGGTTGCCAAAGCACAGCAAGCCTTGAACTCTATGGGCAGCAAGAATTCTGCTTTTGAGGTCATGGAAGAGCAGGTGAACAGAGCGTATGATGAAGCGATGGCTATAGCCGAGCTTCGGGCAGGAACGAAGGACGACCTGGATGCTTTATAAGGAATCATAACAGTATCTACATGAAGAGGTGAGCAGATGCCGGTTATCGAATACAAATGCCCCAACTGCGGCAGCGGCATGGTCTTTGACGGTGAGACAGGGATGTTATCCTGTCATAGTTGCGGAAGAGAGGACAATATTGAATCTATTCCTGATCCTCTGATAAATCGTATTTTTTCAGAAGATGAGGCCCATGAGTATCATTGTAATAACTGCGGAGCAGTGATTATGACCGAAGTGGAGACGAGTGCAACGGTGTGCAGCTTTTGTGGTTCTGCCGTGGTTCTTGGAGACCGACTGACCGGGAAGCTGGCTCCGGCGCAGGTTATTCCTTTTTCAATCAGTAAGGAAGAGGCCATAGTTGCTTTCAAAAAATGGTGCAAGAACGGCCGTCTGACGCCGAACCGGTTCATGATGGCAGACCGAATCAAGGGAATAACCGGGATGTATGTGCCCTTCTGGTTATATGAATTACATAATAAAATTGAGGTTCAAGGTGAAGGTACCCAAGTGAGAACCTATACGAGCGGAGACTACGAATATACGGAAACGAAGCATTTTGATGTATATCGGAAAATCCGTTTGAATTATGTAAAGGTTCCGATTGATGCTGCGGAGAAAATGAACGACGAGCTGATGGATAAATTGGAGCCTTTTCCATACGATCAGCTAAAACCCTTTAAAACGCCATATCTAGCAGGTTATATTGCGGAGAAGTACAGTTATAACGAAGAAGAGCTCTTCCCGCGAGTTAAAGAGAAAGTGAAGGAATATATTGATGCTTATATTCATTCTACGGTGTCGGAGTATACGTCCGTGAGTTATACGGAAAAGCAAATTGATACTACATTAAAACAAGCGGATTATGTTCTACTCCCGGTATGGGTCATACACTATGACTACAATCAATTGGAGCATACGTTTGCTATGAACGGACAGACGGGCAAGGTAGTCGGTAAGCCTCCGATCAGCAAGTTCAAAGTGACAGCTTGGTTTGCAGGCATTTTCGGCATTACTCTCTTCTCATTAAGATTAATCACTTGGCTGATGATGGGAGGGGAATTCTATTGAAAAAGCATAGAGCCATTATAGCCGTCTTGTTGTTCTTTGCTGTTTTTCTGGCAGTTCCTATGGAAATGAAGGGCGAACCAGCAACGACAGAAATGAAGCCATTGATTTATGATGAAGCGGGTCTGCTCAATCAGGAAGAGTATGATGTGTTGAACACTATGGCTAATCAATACGGAGCGGAAAGAGAAACGGACATTATTATTTATACTACTCTCAATCCCGACAATATGGATGTTATGAAAATGACGCAGGACTTTTATGATGACCATGGCCCTGGGTATGACAGATCTCATGGGAACGCGGTCATTTTAACGATGGATATGAGAAATAGAGAGGTGTACTTGGCCGGATTTTATAAGGCAGAACGGTATCTGGATGATGACAGGCTTACTAAAATACGCCATGAGATTAGCCCGGATCTGACGAACGGCAACTATGGGCTGGCATTTCAAAAGTATATTCTGAGTGCGCACAAATATTTGGCCATCCGTCCAGGGGTGAATCCAGACAGTATATTTTTTAAAGGATGGCTTCATTTGGCGGTGGCGCTGGGATTGGCAGCGTTGATCGTGGGTAAGATGGTTTCCAATTCTGGCGGTCGGGTTACGGTAAATCGGCAGACCTACGAGGATGCGAACGCTTCAGGAGTTCTGGAGCATCGAGATCAGTATCTTCACACAACGACAACGAAGCGGAAGATTGAAAAGAGCAGTAGCAGCAGTTCATCAGGCGGAGGAGGCGGAACCACCAGCGGCGGTCATTCGCATAGCGGCAGCAGAGGATCATTTTAACGGAAGGGATGGATACAGCATGGGATTCTTCAGAAATCAATTTGCAAATGTTGTAGAGTGGGAAGAATTTAGAGATGATATGATTTTCTGGAAGTGGAGTAATCGTGAAATTAAAAAAGGCAGTAAATTAATCATCCGCTCCGGTCAAGACGCGATTTTTGTAAATAACGGCAAAATAGAGGGTATTTTTGAGAATGAAGGGTCATATAACATGGACTCTGACATTATTCCATTTCTATCCACCTTAAAAGGGTTTAAATTTGGTTTTAACAGTGGCATGAGGGTAGAGGTCTTATTCGTTAATACGAAGGAGTTTACGGTCAAATGGGGGACGCAGAATCCAGTGCTGATCCCGACCCCCCAGCTGCCAGGCGGTATGCCGATCCGTGCCAATGGCACATTTAATTTTAAAGTGAACGATTATGTTACGCTCATCGATAAAATTGCCGGAGTGAAGGACAGTTATCTCGTTGAGGATGTGAAAATACGCATTACTTCGGTGTTGGATCAGTTATTAATGAAGTGGATCAGCAGAGAAGGAAAGGACATGTTCAATCTGCAGGCGAATGCTTCTGATATTTCAAAAGGTATTCAAGAAGATCTGGATATGCAAGTGATGGACAATGGTATGACGATTACTGGCTTTCATGTGATGAGCTTCAATTATCCTCAAGAAATCCAAGATATGATCACGAAGACAGCTTCTCATGAAATGATCGGTAATCTGCAAAAGTACCAGCAAGTGACGATGACGGACGGGATTGCATCGGGTAATGTAAAAGGCGGCGGTGCAGCTTCGGATATGGCGAGTATGATGATGGGGATGAATATAGCAAATGAAATGATGAAAAATTTGAACCCGAACCCAAAGCCTTCGGCTGAGACTCAGCCTACACCTGCTGCCCCCTCTCCATCTGGAGACGGTAATAAGCCCAATTTTTGTCCGAATTGCGGTACAAAAAACGAAGGAGCTAATTTCTGTCCGAATTGTGGACAAAAATTGAACGGATAACCATAACTACGACCAAGCTTCTTTATTTCGGAAAAGTTCCGACTGGGTCAAGCAATCCTGTAAGCCAAAAGGCAGTTATCGCAGAGTATCTTCTGTGATGGCTGCTTTTTTATGTAGTTTGTTCAAGTATTTTCTTCATAAATCCGATTTATTGGATTGAAAAAGGTACTCAGGATAAGGTACTATAACTATATAGTATGTATTTATATTAACTAATTAGTCATTACATTAATAAACTATAGGTATAGGAGCAACGAAGATGACCAAATTCCAAGATCAAATTATTGCACGTTACAAGTTTGATGATGCAGAGAACGTCGGCAAAGATAGCTCAGGGCAAGGTAACGATGGGGTTGCTTCAGGCACAGTAACACCTACGATTTCCCATGCTACCGGTAGAGCAGCTTTGACGCTTGAGGGAGGCCCCAACGGTACATCGTATATCCAGCTTCCTTCCGATCTATTCAAAGATGTAAGCGATAACACCGGTGTGACGGTTACTGCTTGGGTCAACTTCGGCAGATTCACAGATATGTGGGAACGTGTTTTTGACTTTGGTAAAGCCCATACAGGGCCCTATATGTTTATGACACGGAATCTGCGCGGAACCCTTTTCACCGAGGCAGATTTGTCCGTAGACCCGGGAAGAGGTTTTGTCAGGGATGAGTGGATGCACATAGCCCTGTCTGTGATCGGCACGGAAGGCGGCACATTAAGCAGCGCGGGTCCGGTGGTATATGTCAATGGTGAGGTGGTAGCGGACGGTTCCATCAGTCAAACTTCCAGCGGCAACTATGCCAAGCTGCGTAAATGGTTCGAAACGTTTACAGACTCGTCCAACTACAGCAACAATTTTATCGGTCGCTCCCAGCATGCAGCGGATGTAGACTTTGCCGGCTCCGTTTCAGACTTTCGAATTTATAAAGCAGGCCTGACGGCGGATGAAGTCATTGAGGTCATGTGCGATTCGTTGACAGATGAAGAGATCGTGAAGCTTGCCAGAGATAAATATTTGTCCTTTCCGACGACGATTGTAACCAAGGACATAACTCTGCCAACGGTTCTGATGGGCGGAAGAGTAGAAGTAACCTGGAAATCCAGCCAACCTAGTATACTCTCTGACAATGGTCAGATTCAGGCGATTACTTCCGCACAAGGGGTTACCGTCACGGCTCTATTGACGAAGGGCTTAAGCCAGATTGAAGAGAGCTTTGAGGTATCCGTTCTTCCTGAACAGCTACCTCCGTACACGCTGACCATTCATGGAAATAAGGAAGTAGTGGATGTCAGCGAAGTGATGTACGGCTTGTTCTATGAAGATATCAATAACGCAGCAGATGGCGGGATTTATGCAGAACTCGTTCAGAATCGCTCCTTTGAATCTTTCGAGTTCGATACGTATTCCCACGCTTCCGGTGAATGCGGCTGCTCTACCGGACGGAACCGCAACCCGTTGTTCGCTTGGTCTGGTGATACGGATAAGATGACTCCACAACATAGCGGTGGATTAAATGAGTTTTTAGGCGCAAAAGACAAAGAAGTGAACTCTTATTATGTGACGGTAGCGGATGGTGCAACGATTCGGAACAAGGGCTTTGCCGACTCTAACCAGAATTGTGCCATGTCCATCCAAGAGGGTGCCAAATATGAGTTTACCATCTGGGCGAAGGCCGATTCAGCGGGCACAATCACACTGCAACTGCAAGACTCAAATGAAAAGGCTATTAGTGATTCGGTTACGATACAGGTGGAAGGCGGCAACACGTGGAAGAAGTACGGCATCGATTCCAAGCTTGTACTGACAGGCTCAGCTACGGTTCTCGGGCAGCTGGCGCTTACATTTGAAGGGGACATTTCGGTTGATATGGTTTCTTTATTCCCACAAGATGTATGGGGCGCAGGAGAGGAAGAGCAATCCCCATCGGCACATGCTAACTTCCAGGGTAATCCTAACTACCGACTGAGAAAAGATTTGGTGAACGCACTGGTTGGCATGCATCCGAAGTTTTTGCGGTTTCCAGGTGGTTGTATTTCCGAGGGTTCATTTATATGGGAAAACGTATACGATTGGAAGGAATCGATTGGGGATATCGAGCTGCGCAAGGAAAACTTTAATGTATGGGGCTATATGATGACCATGGGTCTTGGTTATATGGAATATTTCCAGTTGGCAGAAGACCTGAATGCAGCTCCGCTTCCGGTTATGGCCTGCGGCGTGCTCTGCCAAGCCCGCTCGGATTATGCTCATCCCGCTGGAGGCGCATTGAGAGAATACTATATTAAGAACTTTACGGATCTGATCGACTTTGCGATTAGTGTGGATTTTGAACATAATGAATGGGCTGCTATGCGTAAAAAAATGGGCCATGAAGCTCCGTTCGATCTGCGTTATTTGGGGGTAGGTAACGAGAACTGGGGCACAGAGTTTTTTGCCAACTTTGAAGTGTTCAAGACATCGATTGATGAGTACATGGAGAAAAATTATCCGGGTTATGAGCTACACATCATCTCCACGGTTGGCGCTCAAGCAGACGACGATGCCTATCAGCAGGGCTGGAAGTTCTTAAGCGGTAATATGACTGGTTCGGCTAAGGTTGCTTTTGCAGATGGTAACCAGGTGACGGAAGAAACGGTAACCTGGTATGAGAAGCAAAAGGACTATATGGACACCATTGCAGATGAGCACTATTATCGTTCTAACGAGTACCTGCTGAATAACGTGGACCGCTATAACTACTACTACAGAGCTTATAATGCGGACGGCAGTATAAATTGGAAAGCAACATCAAAGGTTTTTGTCGGGGAGTACGCCTCAACGGATAAAAATACATTGGCAGGCGCTGTAGCAGAGGCAGCGGTGATGACGGGCTTCGAAAATAATGCCGATGTCGTTCGGTTGGCTGCCTATGCACCGCTGTTTAACAAGGTGCTGACAGATGGAACTTACAGATGGACGCCAGACTGCATCTGGTTCGATGACGAAACGGTGTGGTTTACGCCGAACTACTATGTACAGCAAATGTATGCTAAATATTTGGGGAATAAAGTATTGAGCACTTCTTTCTCTACTTACAAAAACGGCAAGCCAACGGATCTCATTCCTCAGGGGGGAATTGAAATTGCAACAGGCAATGCCGAGGTTATGATTAAGCGTGTGACTGTTACTTCCAACCAGGACGGCAGTGTGCTGCTGGATCAAGACTTTACCCAGGGATTGGATTCGGCCTGGCAGGTCATTCCCGGTTCCGTGGGCTCTACAGTGGAGGAAGGCAAGGGGCTTGTGCTCAAAGCTCAGGATAGCGGTCTGAATGGTTTGTACATCTTGAACGATAGCTGGGGCAATTACAAGGTAGAGGTGGTCGCTTCCCGTATTTCCGGCACGGACGGCTTTTATGTGGGTGCGGGTCTCACCGATATTTCTGCGGAGAAAAAGGACGTCGTTGAATACGCGATCGGCTATGGCGGCAAGGCTACCGGCGTGAAGGTTTACAAGCAGGGCATAGAAGGCTACACATTGGGTGACTACTCTTCCAGTACAGCGGCAGGTAACTTGAGAGCAGCTAGCTATGAAGAGTTGGCTGACAACACGGACTACACCATAACAGTGAACTACGGCGGTGAAACGGGTAGTAATCTGATTTGCTCATACACCGACGGCGAGACAAGCAGCAAGGTGCTGGACTACAAGCTGGAGGCTTACAACAGAGACGTGTTCAACTCGGTAACCCAAGATGCTGAGCATGTATACGTGAAGCTGGTGAATGCCGACAACGTGGATAAGGTAATACAGCTGAATCTACAAGATTTGAGTGTTGAGTCCATCGCTAAGCTGGTTACACTAACTGGCGATTCCTCGCTTGTTCATGTACCTAACGTGAACAAGAAGAATGATGAGAAGGTAATGCCTACCGAACAGCAGATCACGCTTCAGACGGATTCTGTCCTCTTAGACTTACCGGCCAACTCGGTAAATGTGCTGGTGCTGGATCTTAAACCTTTTCTCGCTTAAAAACAAAAAGGGGTGTCCCAAGTAGCCGGTTTATGGCTTTTGGAACACCTCTTTTTTTCTATGAATAGAGTCGGAATGTTGAGTTGATTTCCCCGAAGGGCATTACTGCGTGCTTCTGTTTACCAATTCACGCGGGTTGATGCCATCGTCTATCGTTAGCGGGGTAGGGGCTCCCGTAGCGATTCGCTCCCAGGGCACCATTTTAAAGTTCTGATTCAACTTTTTGCCATTTTGAAGATTTTCGTCATCTTGTGCAACGAAGATACCATGCGGGAAATTTTTGCCTAATCCGTAGCCAAGAACATCAATACCGTCTGTGACAGACGTACCATCAACGGTAGGGCTCGCGCTAATCGTGAAGTTGCTTATATATGCATTGTCTCCTTGTCGTTCATAGATCGCATAGCTGCTGTTTCCTTGGCTGGAGGCCATGAGGTACCCTTTGCCATCTTTACCGTAATACAATGTAAGTCCCTCTATATCATCGTGAAGTCTGCGCCCATCTGCAATATCCACACGTCGCAGCGGCTCGGTTGAACCGTCTGGCTCGGCACTATACTTCCAAATAGCGTAATCCTCTTCAGCGATGTAGATCGTACCATATTCATCATCAGCAACCATGCCTTCGGATTGCGTATTCAGCTTGAACTGGCGGACAAGCTTACCTGCAATTTTGCCGCTTCCGTCGTCAGTCAGCTCATATTGCTCAAATTCACCCTCTTTGCCCAACACGAGCGCGTAAAATTTATCTGTCTTGAGGCTATGGTATAAGCTGAATCCGTACACTTCTTTCATAGATGCTTTAATAGGTTTGCCAACCACGTTGGTCAGCTTTCCTGATGCACCGTCAATGGAAAAGATATCGATCGTGTTGTTGGTTCGATTGGTTGCCCCTGCGATATCAATTTTTTTGCCGCCCAATGTGAAACCGTAACGAAGATCCACGTTATTCATTTTTCCGACCTTCATGTTTTGCAGTTGCTTACCTTCCAGATCATAGACTAAAATCCCGCCGCCTTTATTGGTTGCTAAAATTCTACTTTTCTCCGGATCGACCGGGTTGAGCCAGATTGCAGGGTCGTCGGCTGCGTCTTCTCCATCCTCCACAGCTTCTGTTTCGGCAGAGGGGATCACCTTATAGGTGGGAACTGCGTCCTTAGGATCTGCATATTTGCTGTTCTCTGCTTCAAGCGCTGTAATAAGTTTTGTAGGAAGATATACATTTCCATTCATCATCTTAATTTCCCGGTCCGCTTTTCCGCTTAGTCCAGCTAGACGATATTGTTTCTCACCCACTGTAAAGGTCCCGACAATGCCATTTTTCAGCTTGACCAAAACAGACTGGTCATCACTGTCCCATGTAATTGTCGCCCCCATTTTATCTGCCTGTGTTCGTAGTGATGCATACCCGGATGGCTGAATGTCTGCCGCATGGGTCAGTTCTGGTGATACCAGAATCCCCGTTAACATGGCTAATAATGCTAGTTTAGTTGACTTCATATGTATGCCCCTTTTCTGAAGTGAAAATGATATAACCGACTCAGTATAAAGCGAGAATATCAAAAGGATACAATGAAAATGTAAAGAGAATGTAAAGGAGGTGTAAGCATTCAATGGACTGGTTTCCAGTATTGTTGTCTGTAATTCTTGGGAGACATTCCGAATTTTTCTTTAAAGCATTTGGAGAAATAGCTTGCTTGGGAGAATCCCGTTTCCTCCGTAATTTGTTGGACAGACCAGTCAGTTTGCAGCAAAAGACTGCGTCCTTGATCTAGGCGATAATCCATTAAATACTCAAGCGGTGTGCGCTGGAAAGCGACCTTCATGCATCTGGCGAGATAGTTCTGATGTACGTGAAAATGGGTCTCCAAATCTTTATTGGTGATTGTATTTTTGTAATTCTGTTTTAGGTATATTTCGATTTGTTCCGCCAACTTAGAGGAGCTGTCTTTATTATTCTGATCATACTCCAAACTCTGGAAAACACTCGCAAACGTCTGTTGGGCCTCCCATAGTGCCAGTTTTCTAGGTTTTAAAGTAGAGGCTAGTAAATAGTCTAATTTCGAAAATAGCTCATGTGGATTCACCACTTTTTGAATTTTGGGCAAATGAATGGTCGTATGTTCTGAATGAAAGTGCAGCTCGGGAATGGGGGTGCTGGGTATAATAGGATTGGGCGAGGATTGTGCGCACCACATGCTATTGGTTTGAAAATGGAACCAGTAAAAGGAGGTTTGTTCTGTACATGCCTCAATGGGAAAATGATGTTTATCCGGTTCAAGAATGAGAGCGTAATTTTTAGTTACCTTCCACACTTCGTCCTCTTCACCAATGTGCAGCAATCCTTCTTTAATGATTATTACGTCAAAATAACCCAGATTATACCTATTCGGGTGCCAATCCCCTTTTTGATATGTAGTAAAATTCCCCTCAATGAAATAAGGCAGCGGAGGAACAAGGAATGATAGAAAGTCTGTTTTGCTCATGGAAGCCAGCTCCTTTGTGTGTGAAATCGTATAAGTTTTAGTTAAAGATCGCGATTTTTTTTATAAATTCAGGTTGATAAAATAAGGACTGTAGCAAGGGGAGCTCAGGTTAGCTTGTACGATATTATCATTACTTTATCCTTATTTTCTCAAAAATGAAAGCGTTCTATTTCCAGGAAGGGATGTTTATCCAATGAAAACGGCAAAGCCAGTTAAGCATGTCATCGTTGACGATTTATTTTGGAAAAAGTATAAGCAGGTTGTGGCGGAAGAGGTTATTCCTTATCAGTGGAAAGCATTAAATGATGAATTACCAGATACAGAACCCAGTCATGCGATTGAAAACTTTAGGATTGCAGCCGGGGAATCCAGTGGGGAGTATTATGGAACCGTTTTCCAGGACAGTGACCTTGCCAAATGGTTGGAGACGGTTGCCTTTAGCTTAAGGGATCATCCGAATCCTGCGCTTGAAGAACGGGCTGATGAAGTGATTGAATTGTTGGGAAGAGCCCAAGCTGAGGATGGGTATCTAAATACGTACTATCTGCTTAAGGAACCCAACAATCGCTGGACCAATTTAAGAGACAATCATGAGCTGTATTGTGCAGGGCATTTTATAGAAGCGGCTGTTGCTTATTATGAAACGACGGGCAAAACGAAGTTTCTTCACATTATGGAGAAATACGTAGACCTGATTCAGCAGGTTTTTGGTACGGAAGAAGGTAAACGGAAAGGCTATCCGGGACATGAAGAAATTGAGTTGGCCTTGATCAAATTATACGACGTAACTGCAAAGGATCAATATCTCAAATTAGCGCAATATTTTATTGAACAGCGGGGACAGCATCCTATTTACTTTGCAGAGGAACAAGAAAAGAGAAAATATATTCAAACAGAGCCCACCTGGAATGATGATAACAATATTAATTTTGGCTTAGGCTTCGAATACCAGCAAGCACACCAACCTGTGCGGGAACAAAAAGAGGCAGTCGGCCATGCGGTAAGAGCAGTGTATCTGTATATTGCGATGGCGGACTTGGCCGCGAAAACAGGGGATGCTTCCCTGTTACAAACCTGTGAAACGCTGTGGGATGATGTAACGAATCACAAAATGTACATCACCGCAGGCATCGGTTCTACTGTAAACGCGGAAGCATTCACTTGCCATCACGATCTTCCCAATGACAGCATGTACTGTGAGACTTGCGCCTCTGTAGGGCTGGCCTTTTGGGCCAATCGTATGCTGCGCTTAGCGCCAGACCGGAAATACGCCGATGTTCTGGAGCGTGCGCTATACAACGGGACGATTAGTGGGATGGACCTGGACGGGAAACGGTTTTTCTACGTGAATCCGCTGGAGGTTAATCCTTTTCAAAAATCCAGAAAAGATCAGGAACATGTAAAAACAGAACGGCAAAAATGGTTTTTCTGCGCCTGCTGTCCGCCCAATTTGGCACGAATGATTGCATCAGTTGAGGACAATATGTATACCCAAACGGACGATACGTTGTATACGCATCTGTACATTGCCAGCAAGGTGAACATGACTTTATCTGGTCATGAGGTTGAAATTACACAAACTCATCATTATCCATGGGACGCGGACCTAACATTTTCGATCCACGTAACAGAGCCGACTTCCTTCAAATGGGCACTACGGATTCCTGGGTGGTGCAAGCAGGCAGAGGTGAAGGTGAATGGAGAAACCATATCATTAGACCGTCTGGAAAAAGGCTATATCGAGATTCAGCGTACTTGGAAGGACGGAGATGTGGTAACTCTGCATTTGGCTATGCCGGTTGAGCGCATTCGGAGCAATCCGCTGGTCTCCATGAACCAGCAGCAAATTGCTCTCCAACGCGGACCAGTCGTGTTTTGCCTGGAAGAAGTGGATAATGGAGCGAATTTGGCAGGATTAAGATTGACGAAGGATAGCCTCATTACGGAAGAGTTCAGCAAAAACCTGCTGGGTGGCATTGTAAAGCTGACCATAGAGGGATACCGGGTAAAAAATTCGAATGCATTATATAGCTCGGAGCCTCCTGAATTTGTTCCTCAACAAATTACCGCGATCCCTTACTATGCCTGGTGCAATCGGGCTAAAGGGGAAATGCGTGTATGGGTTTATGAATCATAATTCATTCGCATGGGGAGAGGAAAGATCATGAGTACGAGAATTGTGAGTACGGAACTACCGGAAAAGACAGCCAGTACCGTTCCTTTTCATCGTAAAATCAGCTATTCATTAACGGATACAGCAGGCAATCTACTATACTGTGTTATTTCCAGTTATCTATTATATTTTTATACAGATGTATTCGGACTTTCTATCGGAATTGCCGGGACATTACTATTTATCACCCGTTTTATCGATGCCATTGATGCCCCGATTTGGGGCATCCTGATTGACCGAACCAGGTCAAAATACGGCCAGAGCAGACCCTATTTTCTATGGTTAGCGATCCCGTTCGCTGTGTTCATGGTCCTTACGTTTACGACACCCAATTGGAGTGAGTCGGGCAAAATTGCATATGCCGCCATTACGTATATTATAGCCGGCATCCTGTACACAGGGATCAGTACGCCGATTACGTCTATTTTGCCTAATCTGAGCACCAATTCTAACGAACGCGTAGTCTTGAACTCCTTCCGTATGGTCGGGGGGAACGTAGGTTTCTTCATTGCCACGACGTTTACATTACCTTTGGTCGCTTTCTTTGGACAGGGGAATGATCAAAAAGGATTTTCCTTAACGCTCGTTTTATTTGGTATCATGGCGATTATTATGTTTTTCATAGCGTTTGCCGATTTGCGAGAAAATGCAGCAGTGAAAACGAAATCTGTTCCCATTGCTAAAAGCTTTACAGCCATCAAACGAAACTGGCCCTGGATGCTCGTTGTAGCTGCCAACTTGTGTTACTGGATTGGTTTGAATATTCGTTCAGCAACGCTAATTTTTTATCTGCAATACAACCTGGACAGTAAGGACTTAGTGCCTTTAATCAATGGACTGACCTCCTTGCAATTGATCTCGATGGTTCTGATTCCGTTTTTCGCCAGAAAATTAAGTAAAAATGCAATTATGATTATCGGATTGATATTAGCTGCGCTGGGGCAAGTCGTGATTTTAATGGGCAGTACAGACTTAACCCTCATTATTATCGGCTGGATTATTGGTGCGTTAGGATCAGGCTTTGCGTGTTCTATGCCGTTTGCGATGTTGTCAGATACAGTCGATTATGGGGAATGGAAAAATGGTATTCGGGCAAGTGGTTTCCTGACCTCCATTGGAAGCGCATTCTGTATTAAAGCGGGTAGCGGAATCGGCGGATTATTGCCAGCATGGATCATGGGCAGCACTGGTTACATCGCTGGGCAAGTTCAAACTCCTACGGCGTTGTCTGGCATTCAGTTTAGCTTTATCTGGCTGCCATTTATCGTCTTCTTGATCGGAATCATTCCTATGTTTTTTTATAAAAAATTCGAAAAGAATGAAGCTTCTATTCAACAAGATTTAATTGCGAGAAGATCATAGACATTCTCTTAACAATGTTTTAATGACATATTAAAACATTATAATGCTGCTCCAAAACCTGTTCACTGAGCTGAGCAGGTTTTTCTGTTATTTTCTATTCAAATGTGAGCAAGACCATTGACAGGATTTTCTTTTGGAGTAATACTTCTATGTAGAGAAAAGTGTACAGAATCAAGAACTAGACACATCTAGCCTTGCAACTTTATACATTTTTTCGCCATGAAGGCTCTTCTGTTGAAGGGTTTTTTTCAATTTGAGAAAAAGAATGTGATGATATGAGTCAACTGAGTGTAAGGATGAGAACACATGGCTTTCTGAATAAGCATTTTTCAGGAGAGTCTATTGATTATCGACAGATTATCGCGCTGTTTATCCCGCTTCTGATTGATCAGGCTTTTATCGTGGGTCTTAATTTGGTGAACACGGCAATGATTAGCTCGTCGGGAATGGCGGCAGTCAGTGCTGTAAATATGATTGATTCTTTGAATATTTTTCTGATTAATGTGTTTGTTGCAGTGTCTACCGGGGGAACGGTTGTCGTGGCACAGTATAAGGGGAGCGGTAACGACCTCATGGTCTCTAAAGCCGCATCCGGCACCATTTCCTCCGTTTCCTTGTTGGCCTTATGTATCAGTTTGTTTATGATCGTGTTGTACAATCCGATTTTAAGTGTTCTGTTTGGTTCCGCCTCGCCTGATGTATTAGCTAACGGTAAGGTATATCTGCTGGGAAGCTGTATGTCTTTTGTGGGGATTGCAATCGTTGAGGCAGTGTGTGGGGCGCTGAGGGGAATTGGGAAGACGAGGGCATCGCTGGCTCTTTCGCTCATCATGAACCTCTCGTACGTGCTCCTCAATGTGGTATTCATTAATGTATTAGATATGGGTGTGCTGGGCATGACGATTGCCGTCAATGTGTCCAGATATGCAGGGGCAGTGTGCGCATTGATCTATTTGGTCAGAGTAGATGACGACTTGCGTGTTCAGCTTAGAGATATGCTTTATTTTAATCTGGCTATGCTTAAAAAGATTCTGTTTATCGGGCTTCCCTTTGCAGCGGAACAGATGTTTTTCAATGGGGGCAAAATTTTAACCCAAATTTTCATTGTGAGTCTGGGGACGAATGCGTTGGCGACGAATGCCATTTGCTCATCCCTAGCTAACGTGTTCCAAATCCCTGCGAATGCTTTGGCTCTTACGATTGTTACCGTGGTCGGTCAATGTATGGGACGTCGAAATGTCGAGGATGCCCGGAAGTTTACCAAATCGTTTATTTGGCTGTCGTCTTGTTCGTTTATTGTAATGGGGCTCATACTGATGCCTTTGTTTGAGCCGATGGTGGGGCTGTTTCATCCGCCTGCTGAAATCGTAGATGACATTTTTGTTGTCATACTGATTAATACGTTGGCCCAGATTCCGCTCTGGTCCATTGCCTTTATTACACCCTCTGCACTAAGGGCAGCAGGTGATTCAAAATTTACGTCCTTCACCTCAATGCTGTCCATGTGGTTGTGCCGGGTGGTGCTCGGGTATATTTTGGGCATTGTGTTCAACCTGGGGATTGTTGGTGTCTGGCTGGCCATGGATATTGAATGGGGCGTGCGGGGACTCGTTTTCCTTTGGCGCTTCCGCGGCAACAAATGGGTCCAGCATCGTTTAATCGACTGAATAGGTCCACTACCATAAAATTGACTTCTGGGAGAAGGCATTTTACGGTAGTGGATTTTTTTCTATTCCTATACTTCGTTCAGATCTCTTACCCTATCCTGATCCCTATATTGCCTAACTGCGCTCCCTGCTGCATACGGTGGAAGGCTTGTGCTGTGTCTTGTAAAGAAAATACGCTATCTATAATCGGATGGAGTGCATGGCGCTCCATGAACTGAAGCATAGCTACGAATTCCTCGCCACTGCCCATAGAGGTGCCGATGATGCTGATTTGAGGGAAAAATATAGACCGCAGTGGAATCTCTATTCGGTCTCCTGAGCTTGCGCCAAATGTAACAATCCGACCGTTCGGCTTGAGGATATCCAAATATTTATCGAACGTAGCAGGACCGATACTGTCAAGGACCAGATCCACGGTGTCTCCGTTCATACTTTCTTTCCATTCGCTATGGCTGTCGAATGCATGATTAGCGCCATGAGCGAGGGCAGCCTGCCTTTTTGCTTCGCTGCGTGACGTGACGGTGACCCGCGCGCCTGCTGCTAAAGCCATAAGCATGGCATACGTGGCTACACCACCGCCAATACCGGGAATAAGGACGTGCTCACCCTGCTGTAATTGGCCTCTTGTGAAGAGCGCGCGGTAAGCGGTCAAAGCAGACAAAGGCAGCACCCCTGCTTCTTCCCATGAAAGGTATGCTGGCTTGCTGACCGCATTTTGGACGGGGATGATAACCGATTCAGCGAGTGTCCCGTCTGAAGGTCCGCCCAGAATGGCTGGAACCAAGGGAACATGATGCGTATTCTCCCATCCGATACATGGATTGATGATTACGTCAGTGCCTACCAGTGAGGTTGGGACGCCAGCGCCCACAGCCTCGATCACGCCTGCTCCATCCGACCCCAGAATGAGTGGAGCATCGTTGGCTGTTCGATCTGCCATGAGGAATAGGTCCCGATGGTTTAAGCCTGCAGCTTTAAGTTTTACCTTCACTTCGTTGTGTCCCAGCTGTCTGTCCGTAATGTCTGTATACATCAGGCCCTCAGGGCCGCTTTTGCTGGCATGGATTACGGCTTTCATTTTAAAACCTCCCGTGGTTCGAATTTAGATGCAATTGCATGTATATTGAATTGTACAGAGCGGCAAGCGTCCGGTAAAATGAACAAAATTGAATGTGAGTATCATAAATGATCATACCAAGCAGGTGACATATACATGGAAAGCAGTGATTTGAAAATTTTTCAGGCTGTCGCTCGCGAGGGCAGTATCACGAAGGCTGCGCAAGTTTTGAATTATGTACAGTCCAATGTGACCTCGCGGATTCAGCAGCTTGAGGCACAACTGAACGTACCGCTATTTCGTCGATCTAATCGGGGAATGACGTTAACGCCGGCAGGAGAGAATCTGTTGGAATATGCGGATACCATACTGACCTTGCTGGACGAGGCTGTAAAGTCTACTCAATATTCGGACCAGCCTGCGGGACCTTTGCGACTGGGCTCGATTGAGACGGCGGCGGTTACGCATCTGACTTCTTTATTGACGGAATATCATTCACAGTATCTTGATGTCCATCTATCGCTTATGACAGGCAGCACACATGGTCTCGTACAAAAGGTATTAAATTACGAATTAGATGGAGCGTTCGTCTATGGCCCCGTCGATGATCCGCATATAGAGCATGTAGCGGCTTTTGAGGAGGAGTTGGTGCTCATCTCGGAACCAGGGAAAAAGGACATGGGTGAGCTGCTTGCCAAGCCTATGCTGTTCTTCGACGTAGGGTGCACGCATCGTACAAGAGCGGAAAGCTTTCTGAGCGAAGCGGGTGTGGATGCATATCAGGTTATGGAGTTCGGAACGTTGGAAGTTATTTTGGGTGGTGTAGCCTCTGGTCTGGGGGTGTCCATGTTGCCACAATCGTCGATTGCAAAGGCAGAGGAGGCGGGAAGTATTGCTTCTCATCGTTTACCTGAAAAATATCGCAAATTAGAGGTGTGGTTTGTTTATCGGCGGGATTCGGTTTACTCCAGTGCACTGTCAGGCTTGCTCCGCTGGATGAAAAAGGATGTTATACTTAACTGGGATTAAATTGACATCAGGGGTGTATCATTTGGAAGAACCTAATTTATTGAAAAATCCATCTACAGTAGCTCCGGGAGAATTTGTGAAGAATGGCGGCTATCAGCGACGAGAACCGGATAAGATGGCAGTATTATCAGAAACATACGGTGCCTCTATTTTTTTCAGAAGATGGGCGGCTTGGATGATTGACTTCATTCTTATCGTTTTTGGGTACGGAGGGCTGGTATATTTTACAGCGGAAAAAGTAGCTGAAGCGGAAACCCCAAATATGGGTATGGTAGTGATGCTCCTCCTGATCGGCTCCTTCTGCTATTATCTGTTACTGGAAGGACTTACAGGCTATACGCTGGGCAAGTTTGTACTTCGTATTCAGGTTGTGAATGGAGAAGGAAGGCCGCCAGGCATGGTTAAATCCTTGATCCGCACTCTCATACATCTGGTGGATACGAATCCGCTGCTTTTCATGGGACTGCCCGCCGGTATATGTGTACTGGTGACACCTCGGAAACAACGGATTGGAGATATGGCTGCGAATACATATGTGGTTAAGGTAAGGGATTTGGGAAAGGTGGGCAGAAAGAAAACCGGGATTATTGCAGGAGCAATCCTCCTGACGACGATCATTTCAATTGTCTTTGCTGTATCTTTAATTTCTACGCTCATTACGCAAATCATGAAGCCTGAGGTATTTACCAGTAAGGATAGCCAGTTTGCGGTTACGGCTCCCTGGAATTGGTCGCGAGATAATATGATTAATGAGGAAGCGGATATTTCCATTAAAAATGAATTTACCGAAAGATATTTGATTGTATTGTCTGAACCAAAAAGCGACTTTGACAGTAGTATGACTCTTCAAGAATATAAAGGAATCATTGAGGATCATTTGGTGTCAGGAATTACGGACCCTGAATTGGGGACCGCTTCAGATATGGTGGTGAACGGATATCCTGCCATTGAGTTTACCCTAAAAGGAGAAATAGATGGGAATCTGGCCATGTATAACGTGACCACGATTGAAACACCTTCGCATTATCATCAAGTGCTTGCTTGGACCTACGCCTCGCGATACAGCAGGGCACAGCAAGAGCTACGCAAGATTAGAGACAGTTTCCGTGAAATGAACATGCTGTGAAGTGTACATGAAGCAATAACGATGATTCGAAGGTATAAGGCGGTAAGCGGAACAAGCAGACAGCTTATAGGAGCGTCTGCTTGTTGTTATATAAGCTTACTTTAAAAAATGAACAATTAAAACAGAGTAGGCGGAATGGTGCTGTACAAGCGAAGTGGTCGCTTTCAAATCTTTCCGTAGGAAAGCTCGCTTCGGAAGCATCACTACCCCCGGATTTCCACCGATGAAGGGTTTTATTCCAGAAATCCGGGGGGTGGCGATGGAAAGCCCCATCCGACTGCGTAGTGGCGCTGTAGTAGATTTATATTGATAATTTGATCATACAATAGAATGTCTGATTATCCGCAATCCGGCCACTTTCGCCACCTTACCTTGTGGATGGGCTTTGAATTGAATCGTCACTTCATTCTTGTGGTTTGTCACAGATCGAGGGAGCTCATAGGCGAATGTTTCGAATTTATTCATTTCCTCAGACTCCAGCTTGCCTTCCCCTAAAATCTGACCATCCGCAGTGATGTCAAAGTCACTATGGGGACGGCTCAAGTCCTTCAAATAAGTGACCGCCAATTGGACAGGCTCATCCGGAAGCACCTTCATGACAAAAGAGAACCAGCCCCCTGGCCAGGTATCGCGATATTTGCGGTTATAGATGGACCCCAGACCTACATGCTCGCCAGTAAAGGCATGATCCCGTTCAGGCTGCATTTCGGCAGGCTGCACAACGTCCACTGTAAGTCGTTCCAGCTCTAGCTGATACGCTAACGCGGTACGATATTCTGCCTCTGTTGCTACCCATTCCTCCTGGGAAAAGAGATCCCAATAGACGGTATATGAACGATCATACATCTGATAAAACGGACGAAGCTTCAAGTCTCCGATATAGCCTAAGTCGGTCATATGGAACGTATTGGGTTCGTTCCCGTCAGCAATCAGCTTCGTTGTCAGGGAATCGGCCGATCCGATCAGAACAGACGCAAGCAGACGTTCCTCGTTGGACTCCTGTTCAACAGGGCCAAGGTCCCCAGCCAGTACAAGCGGGCCGTACATAAATGCAATTCGGCGCGGATTGTCCGGCATTTCCTCGACTCTCACGGTCATAGGAATGTCATACTCGATCGTATCCCCATCGTTCCATTTCCGTTCAATTACAACGTAGCTGGTAGGACAAGCCTCTGTGACGTACTCTTCCCCGTTGATTTTAATTATCATCCCTTGCTCCGCCCAATGCGGGCATCTTAGCTTGATCGCGAAGGATTTAGGCTCCTTGCTGATGACGCGTAGCGTTCCCCGTCCATTTTGCGGAAAGAGAGTGTCTTGTTTGAGCTGTACGCCCATCTCGTTCCATGTCACGGTAGAAGGGACATATTGATTGACATAGATCGTTTCTGGCGTGTGAAAATAAATCGCAGTGCCGTACATGGAGTGGCTTTCCATACCGGACCCGACACAGCATGTGAAATCCTCATATTGAGAATTAAAGGACTTGTGTCCTCCCATTTCCAGCGATACAAAATAGCACACACGTCCATCTACAGGCTGCTGTGAAGCCAGGATATGATTGAACATCGCTCGTTCATAGTAGTCGGCATAGGCTGCATAGGCATCCCACTCGAACATATGTCTTGTTAATTTCAGCATATTGTAGGTGTTACAAGTTTCACAGGTACCTTCACCCAAACGGTCATTCAGCTTCCCAGGTTCACCAAAATGTTCATTATAGCTATTGCCGCCGATCACGTAGGAATGCTTGTGAACAACCCGATCCCAGAAAAAGCGGGAGAGGTCCGCATATTGCGGTTTGCCCGTCATTTCAAATTGCCGTGCAGCGCCAATGATTTTGGGAATTTGCGTATTGGCATGTCGCCCTGCCAACGTATCTTGGCTATCCGCGAGATCATTTAACACCTCTCCGTGATAAAAGCGTTCCGCCAGGCTCAAAAAGCGTTCTTCTCCCGAATGTTCCGCCAGATCCGTTAGCACCTCGTTCATACCGCCAAACTCACAGTGCAGCACCTGCTGCACCTGATCATCGTCCAGCCCTTGAAGTACATCCTCCAGCCAGTTGCCGAGTTTGATTTCTATAGACAGGGCCTTGGGATGATGCGCCAGCAGATGGGCATCACGCAAGCCCGCAAAAAGTTTGTGCATGGTATATAGTGGCACCCAACCGCCGTTCAGATCAAAGCCCTGGGAGCGGATATCTCCAGCTTTTACTTCCTCAAAAATCTCTTTCCCACGTGGAATGCCCGAAATGTATCCGTTTCCATGACTGTCTTGGCATATTTCCAGTTCGTCGACCACATAGTTCACGCGTTCCAACAGTCTTTCGTCGCCTGTGGAGGCAAACATCAGTGCACAGCTGGACAGGTAGTGACCGAGTGTATGTCCGCTGATGCCACGCGCTTCCCAGCCTTCATAGTGAGCCGCTTTGGGCTTCAGTCCCGCATATTCACGAAAGCGCGATAATAAACGGTCGGGTTCCAAACTCAGCAGGTAGGCCGTATTCAGTTCCATCGCATGTAAAAGTGGACCGGAATCAATTCTTACTTTATGCAAGTCAAAAGCTTTAGCTTTCAAAATCATCGCTCCTTAGCTAAGATGAAAGTGTATATTTCTCCACTACATTAGCATTGCAATCGCGGTATGTCAGTAGCTTAACCATACAATGGGTGGACAAATCCGAACATGAATTTAAAGAGGCGATAACATGACCTATCTAAAAGTAAATGTAGATGCTCCGATCCAACTGATCTCGGCAGGCGAGTTTGTTAACGAGGTGCCTTGGAAACATATGAGTCGTTCCATTGAGAATTTTGAGCTGATCCTGGGTGTCCAAGAGACGGTATATATACGGGAGGAACAGGAAAATTTTGAAGTAGGCGAGGGAGATATTCTATTGCTGTACCCCGGTCGTACGCATAAAGGATACCGGGAATCGTTGCCGGGCGTGAAATTTTATTGGTTCCATTTCGATGTTCCCACGACCCCGAATGTATTATCTAATGAGGAAATGAAGCAGGAAACAAGTGCTTTGGATGGACGTTTGCAGCGTCACGGTATGATGCGGAATATCTATTTACCGCAATGTGTACAGGCAGATAACGGGGATCGGATTCATATTATTGTCAATCAGATTTTGCATGTAGCCAACTCACATTATCTTACGTATCACAGCGCAAATTATTTGTTCACCTCGCTACTGATCGAGATATCTGAACTGGCGCTCAGCCGCTTGCTTTCCAATCCTGTCAGTTCACAGGGGAATGTGAGTTTTAACAAAATTATTGAGTGGACCCGTATTCATGCCGAAGAGCCGCTGACCGTGACGGATTTAGCTCGAAAATTCAATTACAACAAGGATTATATCTCTCGTTTGTTCAAGCAAAATACAGGAATGCGCCCCTTGGAGTTCATACACAGTATTCGTATTAACAAAGCCAAAGAGTTGATTTCCCGTACAGATATGAGCATTAAACAGGTTGCCGAAGAGGCAGGATATAGCGATGAGAAGTATTTTATGCGTTTGTTCAAAAAGAGAGCCCATATGACTCCTTCCCAATACCGGAATGCCTATCACAAAACATTTATGAACAATGTCTAGTGCATTTCCGCTTGAATCGTAAATGAAGAGCTGGATGTATCCACCATTCACTTGCAGCGAAGATCGATGATTTGACTGAGGACTGACCAACCTGTCACCAGAGAAATAGCTTGTCAGACTGTAATTTGGTAATCTGATATAAGAGATCAAATGAGAGCAAGCAATACATAATACTTCAATGTAAAGGGGCGAGTGAGATGCTACAACCACCATTAAAGGATGAACTGACTCGAATACTGGAAGGGCATTCACTGGATGAAGATTTAAAAGAAGAGATTCATCAGGAAGCTGAAGTTGCTATACAATTTCATGTGGAGCATGAGGAAAACTACGAACACATTGGAAATAGTCGGATCGCCGGCTATCCAGACCTGCCACCCACAATAGAGTGGCCTTGTAATTCAGATGGGGAATATTATACATTTATTGCTCAAATTAATTTGAGCGAGCTACCTTTTTCACCATTTGAGGGATTGCCTCATCAGGGCATACTTTACTTTTTTCTTGGGCTGGATGAGCCCGCCTATGATATTGACCATAAAATCTTTTACTATAATGGCGACAGTAGCGTTTTGCAGAAAACATTACCGCCCACTGGGCGCGTAGAGGTGTTGGCGGAGCAACGGGGTTTCACCGCGTATGCAATTTCTTTTCATCCGATCTGACGCTACCATCGGAGGGTGAGCTAGGAGATATTCTTGTAGATCAGTACGAAGAGCTTTATGAGCTTCTATATGAACATAGCGACACGGTGTGGGGGCAGCATCAATCTTTTGCCGGGAATACCCGGCGGGATGCTTATCTACGCCGAAACGGGCTGGAGGGTCTTCTGTTTAACTGGCATAAGAGTGAGAGTCAGATTCATAAGGAAATCGAGCAAGCTATGCATAGGGGGAGTACGGATTATGCGGAGCATTTACGATCCGAGGTGTTGCCTCAGCTGCAAGAATATCAGACGAATCGGGAAAAGCACGATCAGGCTTCGGAAAATTGGCATGTTCTGCTCTCGGTATCTTCTTTGGATGAGGTTGGCATGTGCTGGTGGGACGCGGGGTATTTGGAGTTTTTTATAGATCAAAGGGACTTGAAGAACCTTGATTTCACGCGAACGTATGTCAATCTTGCTACGAGCTAGCCCGGTGCGGCAGACTCATGCTGGTTTAGGGCAAATGATGGCGGTTACAGCAGGGCGGTTTTTTGATTGATAAAAGCAGTGAATTGAGCATGTGGCACAGTAGGTTTGTTTTGCCCGAGTGTCGGGAATCGAACGATCAATAATAGGTGGTCCTATATAGGGCTGCCTTTTTTCGATGTAAATGAACGATTGTACTCCATTATTAGTCTTAATAGATGAGACCACGACAAGGGAGGTGCACGTATATGACTGATCGAGAGCTGTTTGAACTATATAAGGAGCAGATATATTATTTTTGTTATTATTTGATGCAAAATCAAGCAGATGCAGAAGATGTTTGCCAGGAAGTGTTTGTCAAAGCACTTTTGGCCGACAGGTCCAAAGTACAAGATCTCAAATCATGGATTTTGCGAATTGCTTCTAATGAGTGCAGTAATGTGCTTAGAAGGCGAAAAACTGGGCTGATGAAGGAAATACGAACTTTTTTATTGTCACGCCCTCATTCATTTAATCCGGTGGAAGAGAGCTTATATCATCAAGAAACGAAGACAGAGCTACACAAGCTATATAACAAGCTTCCAGATAAAATTCGTATGGTCGTGGTCCTTCGTTATGTAAACGAATTGACTATGCCGGAGATCTCTAGAGTTATGAATATACCCGAAGGAACAGCTAAATCTAGATTAAATCGGGGGCTTAAACTGCTAAAAAAAATGGTGATATCCCAAGTAAAGGAGATGAGTAGCAGTGAGTCGGTATTTTGAAAAAGAACAGAACATTCCTCAACCTGAATATGATGCAATGTGGGTAAATATAGAACAGGAAGCAACCAAACGAAAAGCAACTCTGCAACAGTCACAAGAAGCACCTATGCATAGAGCAAAAATTGTTCCAGCAGGTATCGTATTCTCATGTTTTCTGCTCGTTGCCATCCCTGTATTCGCTAGTGTGACCATCAATTGGGATAGAATAGGCGGACGGAGTGTAACCAATGCGCTAAATAACGGTATTGGCCAGCGGTATGATCTAAAATCATCCAATGCAGGCATTACAATGAATTTGAATGGTGTTGTAACGGATGGAGAAAAAATGAAAATGCTTATCTCTCTGGATCCAGGAACCGATCCAACCAGTTATATTGGGTTTGCTATAGAGAAAACTATGGTAACTAGCAATTCTGATACCAAGGAACAAGCACACGGATATTTAAATTACGATCCTAAAAGCCAGAAACTCCTTGGCATTTATGAAACTATTGATACTTTAAGGGATCGTAAAAAAGATTACACACTTGAGGCACAGAATCTTATTTTTTATCGTAGTCAGGATATTCCTTTAAAGACGGACCATCAAGCCGGGGATACCCTCGTTACCGGGACCAAGCAGTATCCTAACATTTATATAGAATCCGTTCGACAAACCAACAACAAGACTGTTGTCCGCTTTAGAGTTGCTGCAGCTCCATCCGATTTAGGACGTGGGAACCCGCATTTGGTAATGAAAGCGGGCGACAAAGAGATAGACGCAATCCCAACTATTCTACCTAGCGACAGCCCAGACTTGCATATTGAGCAGGTATTCAACATGACTGCACAAGATTGGAAAAAGGCAAACCTTCATTTTCGTTACATTGAGGAAGCAAAAAGAATTGAAGGTACTTGGAAGTTCGAATTTGAAGCGGATGGAAAAAAAGCAAGTGAAGCGATTTATTCCAAGAAGCTGCATAGCAGCGCTGAATTCCAAGAAAGTACAGGCGCTACCTTAGACCAACTAATTGTTACCCCCTTGGATATTGAAATTCTAGTAACAGAGCGTGATTCACTTAAAAAAGGAAATGTTCTTTATAAAACAGCTCAGTTGGTTATAGGTGATAAAAAAATTAACGGAGGATGGAATCTTAAAGGGGCTGGTCCTGAAAATTATCAACACTTATATCAATTTGAATCCCCAGAGTGGTATAAGGACTGGTCTGATGTTCCAATGAAACTTATATTGAAAGATGCTGTCATCCAGAAACGTGATACGTCTAAGAATTGGATCACTCTTCATAAACCTAAAGAAGAAAAACAGTTCGCTGAGCTTAATGCGGACGGTTATCAAATTGATTTCACATACTATACAGAGGGAAAAGATTTGATTGTCGAATCGAAATCCGGTTCCCCTGGCTTCAAAGGCGTCAACCAAACAACAATGCGAATTAACGGCAAAGAAGTAGTGCCTGAGATCATTGCGAAGGGTATGGTATCCACAGGAGTTAATGTTGACCGTTACAAAGACATTGAATTAGACGGAAAATTGGAACTAAATCCTGGCATCTACAAGTACAGCGATCCTGGACGTGATATTGAAGTTATATTGAAATAGATATGGCCATCGCTGCCTATTCTGCAGATACGTAAATACAAAAGCCCTTCCAGCTTTAGCTTCTCATGAGGGAAGCAGCGGAAGGGCTTTTGTTACATCTACTTGTCATACAGTGAGCGTGCTTATTTATACCCGTTGCACAGTAAACTCAAACTCCAGCTTTTGATCGGCTTTAATTTGGTATTCTTCATGTACGGGAGCTCCCCAGCTGTCGTCGCCGCCTACACCCATTTGCTTGCCAGCTACGGTGACAACGGTGTAATACACGTTGGGCAGCTCATACAGATGGTATGCACTTTCCAGCTCAAACGCTGTATACGGCGAAATATTGCATTCCACCGGTGCGGTAGCAGGTGCAGTAATGCGTATACCTCGCTGAGAATCGTCGGTAATATCGACACGGCGCACGCCTGTACGGTTGCCGGATTCCTGCGGTACAACATACCCGGATACGTTATCCGCAGCTTCGTTGTGGAATACGCCGAGTCTTGCGCCAAAGGCACGGTCGATGTAATTCTCTTCCGGTCCCATCGCGTACCAGTCCAGATGGCGATAGTCCGCCGGAACCTTGAACGAAAGGGCAAAGATCGGCAGGTTAGGTAGCCCTGATACACCTTCATAGGTCGATTTTACGTTCAGACTGCCATCCGCCAAGACGGTGTAGGCTACCGTTACCTGTACGTCTGCATGGATGCTCAGCGTGTAGCGGAATGTAACGGTTACATGGTCTGTTTGTTCTTCCGTAACCTCGATGCCCACACATTTACGTGTCAGACTTGCAGCGAACCAGCCAGCGGCTTCAAAGCCTAGTGCGGTTCCCCGATCATTGTCTGTGGTCGCCCGCCAGAACAATGGGGCAGGAGGGATGGCGATCATCTCACGTCCGGCGTAGCGAAGTGAAGTCAGGCTACCTGCCCCTTTGGAGAACATCATACTGAAATCTGCACCGTGAACGCCAATGTTAACATCGCCATGCACCACTCGTAAGGCGCCACCCGAAGGGATTTTCAGTGGATTTGGATCTTCCACGATGAAAATATGCTGTCCAAAGGCCACTTCGTGTCCAGCCTCAGCCCAGAGCGTCGCTTCCTTCAAAACCAGAGCGGTGTGAATAACGTACTCACCAGGCTTTCCATCCGTATTAGGGAACGTTAGTGGAATATAGGCTTCGGTCTGAGCCGCTACATCTACATGAATGGCATTACGTGCGATTTCTTGGCCTTCATGCAGCAGGCTATATACTAACTCATAGTCGCCTGTTCCCTCGAACAGGTTTTCATTGCGCAGGGTTACACCGCTGCGATCCGGGGTGAGCTTCAGATTTTGATACAGGAATTTGACCTCCTGCATCTTCGGCGAAACCTTCCGGTCTGCATAGACAATTCCGTCCGTACAGAAGCCATAGTCTGTAGCACGGTCGTCAAAGTCGCCGCCGATCGCGAGGTACTCGCGTCCGTAGCGATCTTTTTTCATAACAGCCTGATCAATATAATCCCAAATAAAACCGCCCTGATACAGCTCATATTTGTTCTCCAGCTCTGTATACTTGTGCATGCCGCCTACGGAATTACCCATTGCATGCATGTATTCGCAACTGATATACGGCTTTTGCGGATTGTCGTTCAGATATTGCTCGATATCTGCGGGTTTGGCGTACATCCGGCTCTCCATATCGCTGGTATCATCGTACGTACGGTTGTGAAACACGCCTTCGTAGTGCACCAAACGGCTCGGGTCGGTGGCTCGGAAATAGTTGGCGACATTGCGCAGCACTTCACCTGCATACGACTCATTGCCGCAGGACCAGATTAGAATGGATGCATGGTTTTTGTCCCGTTCCAGCATGGAAATGGCGCGATCCATGACGATATCCTGCCATTCAGGCAGATTAGCGGGAATATTCCACGAGGGCTCGACGGCGCCGAGTTTTTGCCAGGAACCGTGTGTTTCCAAGTTCATTTCATCAATTACATAGACTCCGTACTCATCGCATAGCTCATACCAAAGAGTCTGATTTGGATAATGAGAGGTGCGAACAGCGTTCATATTGTTCTGCTTGAGCGTCCGGATATCCCACAGCATATCTTCACGAGAAATCGCACGTCCGGTGCGAGCGTTAAATTCATGGCGGTTCACACCTTTAAAGACGATGCGTTTGCCGTTCAAATGCATGACCTTGTTGATCAGCTCAAATTTACGGAAGCCCATTTTTTGTGGAATGACTTCCACGAGCGATCCACTGGCATCATAAATTTGTATGAACAACGTGTATAAATAAGGTTTTTCTGCGCTCCAGCGCTGTACTTGCTCCAAGGTTACTGACAGCGAAGCTGTGCCATCAGTAAAGTCAGCTTTTAAAGAAGCTACAACATGGCCGGCAGCATCTTTCACATCGACAGTTGCATAGGCCGTTGCCGGCTTTTCCAAGGTCAATTTCAGTTCCAGAAGACCCTGCGTGTAGGAAGCATCTAGATCTGCCTTGGCATGCAGGTCACGTACGTGAACCGTAGGGATGGTATAGAGATATACGTCTCTGAAAATACCGGAAAAACGCCAAAAGTCTTGATCCTCTAGCCACGCTCCCGTACTTCTTTGATATACCTCTACTGCCAGCTTGTTTTCGCCTGTTTGCAAGAACGGTGTCAGTTCAAAATCAGACGGTGTAAAGCTGTCCTCGCTGTAACCGACAAATTGTCCGTTCAACCATACATAGAAAGCCGACTCGACGCCTTGGAAGGAAATGAACACAGGCTGCGCGTCGGAAGCCATATTTTCCGGCAAAACAAAGCTTTTGATATAGCTCCCGACCGGGTTGTGATCCTTCGGAATATGGGGTGGGCGAACGTCCGAATGTCCGTCCCACGGATACATCGTATTCACGTACTGCATTTGGCCAAAGCCTTGCGTCTGAATGTGACCCGGCACCTGAATATCGCTCCAGCCGCCATACTCAAAGCCAGGAGCATAGAACTCTACCGGACGGCTGGCTGGATTGGTTGCATAGTTAAACTTCCAGCTCCCATTCAGGCTATGGCGCCAAGCCATATCAGCTTGCAGCTCCGCTTCCTGAAGCGTAGCGTAATATTTGTGATCGGAATAGGCGGGCAGCCGATGTACAGCAAATTTGGTTACGTCGGTCAGCCAGTCCAGACTAGGGGTATGGATGGTCAAGGCGAACACTCCTTATTTTTAAAATGAAATGAAGAACATACACAGAAATCTGTTATTTTACCGAACCCACCATGCCCGCTACAAAGTGTTTCTGCATCAGGAAGAATACCAGTGCAGTCGGTAGTGTGGACAGGACAATGGCGATCATGATGACACCGTAATCCGGTGCATAGCTGGAGCCGAGGTTCGAGATCAACAGCGGAATCGTTTGATTCTCCGGCGTTTGCAGCACAATCAGAGGCCAGAGGTAGTTGTTCCAGCTGGACATGAATGTGATGATCGCGGCAGCGGCATAGGTTGTTTTCATCGTAGGCATATACACCCGGAAGAACAGACCCAGCTCGGATAATCCATCCATACGACCTGCTTCCAGTAGATCCTTTGGAAACATCTTGGTGCTTTGACGGAAAAAGAAGATCAGGAACGCCGTAGTTACGGTCGGAATGACGACAGAAGAGAGTGTATCAATACCGATCCACGGTATGACATTAGAAATGCTGCCGAACATCCGGTAGAGCGGGATCATGATCGCCGCAAACGGAATCATCATAGACATCAGCAGGATATTGAAGACAACGTCTTTCGCTTTACTTCTGTAAATTTCAAAGCCATAACCGGCCAGTGATGCGATTAGCATAGCCAGCAGCGTAGTTGAGATAGAGACTTTTGCAGAGTTACTTAGTGCGGTAACGATGTCTACTTTTTCAAGCAAATTGTGCATGTTATCCATCAGATGGGAGCCAGGCAGAAGCTTGCCTTTGGTCACATCGACCGACAGGTTCGTGGAGCTGGATATCATCCAGAGGAACGGGAAAATCGAAACGAACGACACAATGATCAGAAAGGCGTACGTAAATGCTCTTTTTGTTTTCATCATTTTTTCTCACCTGCCACTTTGAACTGGATAATCGACAAGATAATGATCATAATGACGATGGAATAAGATACGGTCGCCGCATAACCAAAGTCGGATGAATATTTGAAGGACAGGTTGTAAATATATTGCGAAATTGAAGATGTTGCGTTCCCTGGCCCACCCTTGGTAATATTCATAATTTCATCGAAGAGTTGAAGTGTACCAATCGTTGATGTAATCGAAGTGAACAGGATAATCGGCTTAAGCAGTGGAACCGTAATGCTGAAAAACTGTCGGATCGGGGAAGCTCCGTCAATACGGGCCGCTTCGTAGATAGAATTGTCGATGTTCTGAAGACCGGACAGGTAAAAGATCATATTATAACCAGTCCAGCGCCATGTGATCGCGATAATAATCGTAACCTTGGCCCAGAAAGGATCTGTAATCCATTGGATGGGCGTGCCAATCACGTGCAGATTCAGCAATAAGGAGTTTACCAGACCGTCGGACGAGAACAGGTACTTGAAGACAACCGAGTATGCTACAAGGGATGTGATACACGGCAAGAAGATAGCTGTGCGGAAAAAGCCCTTGAATTTCAGGTTTTTATCATTCAACAATACCGAAATGAACAGAGCCAGAATGACCATCAAAGGTACTTGGAAAATCAAATAGATAAACGTATTCTTCACGGCGGTTATAAACATTTTATCGGTGAACAATCGCTTGTAGTTATCAATGCCATTAAAGCTCAGATTAGACCCTGTACCTGTCTTAAAGGACAAGATAAGCGCCTGAATCATCGGATAGAAATAAAAAGCGGCAATCATGATCACTGCGATGGATATGAACAACCATCCTGTCATACCTGCTTTGAGACGTGTTGTAGTTATTTTGGGCGCGGCTGTCTTCATACCATGTCAACTCCCTGTGCAGCAATAAAACCTTGAACTCGCAAGCCCAAGGTTTTAAGTGCTTATCGTTTTATTGTTTAGCCTTGGCTAGATGGACTGTCTTATTTAAGCTGTGCTTCCGCCTGTCCTTGAGCATCTTTCAGAACTGCGTCTACATCTTTTCCGTTCAGATAGTTTTGAATTTCAACGGTCATGATATCCTCAATGGCATACGTGTGCAGGCCATAATTGACTTTTGGAACTTGTTTAGTCCATTCTGCAAATTTCTTGTATACTTTGTCCCCACCGAAGTACGGATCTTCTACGTCATAAGCTTTACCACTGGAAGCTGCGTTCAATGAACCAACAATTCCAATTTTGCTCAGCATATCTTGATACAGCTCTGGATCTGTTCCGAATGTCTCTTTCAGGAAATCAGCAGCGGTATCTTGACCGTCCGAGTTAAGAACATACCAGGAGCTGCCACCGAGGCTGGAAGCATTCACGGATTCAGGTATATTTTTCAGCTTAGGGAAAGGAACAACGGCCCATTTACCCGATTGCGAAGCTTCTGCTTTGATCGAAGGTGTAATCCAGTTACCTGTAGGTACGGAAGCAACTGCACCGCTGTTGAATGCGGCCAGGAACTGACTCCAGTCGGCATTCATTTTAACAATGTTAGCGTCGAACAAGGATTTGTACGTCAAGAGCGCTTCTTTCAGAGCTGGATTACCAGCCAGGTTTGGTGTTTTACCGTCTTCTTTCAGGTACCATGAACCTGCGGCTTGGATCATACCACGGATCAGACCGAGGTCATTCGGATCTTGAGTCAGCATTTCTTTGCCTGTTTTTTGTTTTACGGCTTTACCAATTTCAATAAATTTGTCCCAATCAATATTGGTCAGGTCTGCTACTTTGTAGCCGGCTTGTTCCAAATAATCCGTTCTTACATACAGTCCCATAACACCGGAGTCGAATGGAACACCGTATTGCTTGCCGTTGTAGCTAGTCGGTCCGATTTTATAATCAGCGAAGTCGGATGCTTTGATCGTGCTGCTCATATCATGGAAAGAATCGGGATAGGCTTGCAGGAAGTTCTGTGCCCGATAATCCTCAATCAGAACCACGTTCGGCAGTCCTTTGGTAGAACCAGAGTTAAGACCGGCATTCATTTTTTGTACGATATCGTTTTGAGCATATTCAACAATGTTTACGGTTACATCTGGATGTTTGGCAACGTAGCGATCTTTTGCCAGCTTCAGAGCTGCGATATTAAAGTTCGGGTCCCAAGCCCAGACGGTGATTTCTTTTTTACCTGAATCTGTGGTAGTAGCTACTTTCTCGGAATTGCTGGAGCACGCGGATAGCAAGATCAAGCTTGCAATCAGCAGAAGGAAAGTCATTTTTTTCATTTTGTTCAACCCCTACTCTTTTTTTATATGTTGCTTGCTAGTTCTAAATCTCTTGAATGAAAGCGGTTACCTTATTTATAAATCTAGTGTACCATCCATACTTTGTTGGCGTTAGGAATATCTTTATACGGATTGGTCTTATTATTATGATTTATCAAAAAAGGTACCGCTTACATTTGTATTTTGTTTTGGTTTAGGTACTTTTTTTAGGTTGAATTAAAGTTGTTCACGAAGCGCCACTGCGCGGCCGGATGGTGCTTCCCATCGCTGTTGTATCCAGATTTCTTTATTCAAATTATATAAGGTTGAAATCCGGATACAAAGGCGACCGCTACGCTTGTACAGCACCATTCCGCCCACTCCGTTCTTGTTCCACCTTCTTTGTTTAGTTCAGCCTATATTTTTTATGGGGTAGGAGGGGCGGGTTTTACGATCAATGGCAGGGTCATTCTTACTTTGGTGCCCTCGCCTTTTTTACTGGAGATGATCACGCCGTATTCTTCTCCATATAGAAGGGTAATGCGGTTGTGCACATTCTGGATGCCGATGCCTGTGAACAGTTGGCGCTTGCTCTTGGGATTCGGCAGTCCGTCCTGCGCCGTATGCCCGTCCAAATCCATACCGTCTCCATCATCGACTACCTCACAGATCAATGTATCCTCCGTTTTGGACACCAATATATAGATGTGGCCTACATTTTTTTCATTAAACGCATGGAAAAAAGAGTTTTCGATAAAAGGCTGAATGATGAGCTTGGGTACATGGTACTCCAGACAATCGGGTGATACAAAATAATTCACTTGTACCCGCTGCCCGTAGCGTACATGGTTAATGAACACATAATTTTGCATGTTGGCCATTTCCTGCTCGATGGTGATCGTTTCACTCACATTGCTGATTGTATTTTGCAGTAAGGAAATGAGTGCATTGATCGTCTCGGCGGCTGTTTCCTTGTTTCCTTTGAGCACCAGCATTTTGATCGAAGCCAGTGTATTGTACAGAAAATGCGGATTGATCTGCCGTTGTAGTGCAGCAAGCTCTGCGTTCCGTTGACCCTTTTGCGTCTCTAAAAGCTTACGGATATAGTCATTTAGTTCATCCAGCATGTAGTTGTAAGCATGACTTAATTGTCTAACCTCATAGCTGCCCGTTACCGGGATATAATTATCAAAATTCTTCTCGCGTATGGTCGACATTTGCTTCACCAGTCGAGTCAGCGAACGAATCAGTCGACGGGATATCAGAAAAACGATCACCAAAGCAATCAGTACGATGGCAATGCAGATCCATACAACGGATTTAACGTCTATAATTTGCCCAATGGCGGCTTGTCTGTCAATCATGTTCACCAGATAAAAATCAAATGAAGGGATATAGTTAGAAAGGAGGATACTCTCCTTATTCATCACATCCGCATTCATGTAGTTAAGTCCCTGTTCATTGATTTTTGTGGCATAGCCTAGCAGCTCACTGGAGCGTTGTCCGATCAGATCCTGGCGATTACTCGATACAATCAGTCCCGACTTGTCCAAAATAAGCACATCATTCCCGTTGCTCGTGAAATTGTTGTAGAAACGGCGAAATTCAGGCTCTCGGATAGCGATGTAGATCATGCCGTACAGGGTGCCGCTGGTCCGCTCCATAAATGGTTTGGAGGCGATGATATAGGGTGTTGGCTTTTGCGGGGTACTATTCATTTGTTGCTGCAACAATTCAGTATCCAATTGATACATAAGCTGTGCCGGTCGTGCTACACTTCGGGCTGTAATAGCACTGCTTTTAAGCTCTTCCGCAGTTACAGGCCAATAGGACGAGTCGGAGTAAAAGCTCCGGCCATTCAGACCTGTTACAGCGACACCGACATCATAGGCATCGACGTTCGATTTAATTTGCTTCATTTGCTGTGCCATTCCGAAGTAAATCCTCGCCGAGTTAATCGAGTCAGATTGACCGCCAGTCAGATAGTTCTTGACCGTTCCATTTTCCGAAGCATGGGTTACGGCATTCACGATAGAATCATTGAAGGATTCAAAGCTGGATTGAATCTGGCTGAGTACCTTGGCATTTGTAATACTGAATGTCTCAGCAAAAAGTCGTTCAGACATCCGAATCGTCACCAAAGAGGTCAGCAAGGACACCGCAGTGATGCTGACCACCATAACAATAAAGATTTTGAAGAACAGACCTTGATATTTGATCTTATGGATATATCTTTTCATATTCAATCTCTTTTCTACTGGCAGATGTGGCTTACTCTCTAATAGAGATGCTCCCGGCGGTACTGACTGGGCGAGCAACCCTTCACTTTTTTGAACACTTTGGTAAAATAGCTGGGGTCCGAATAGCCTACCGTGCTGCTAATATCCGAAATGGACATCGTCCCCGACCGTAGTAACTCCGCGGCTTTTTCAACCCTAATTTTGTTGAGATACTCGCTAAAACCTTCTGTATGGTGTGCCGTAAAATAACTGGACAAGTAGGAAGGGTTAAAGTGAAAATATTGTCCAAGTGTCGTCAAATTGAGCGTTTCAGCATGATGCTCCTCAATATACTCCAGCAGTTTTTTCATGCTTGCACTACTTCCTTGCTGTGTTTTAGCCATGATCTGTCTGTTCGCTTCCTCCAAAAAAGTCTCCAGAAGGCGCACGGCTTCATGTACATGAGGGGCATCATTAATTGTTTTGAAATAGGAATATTTCGCCGCATCCAGCTCCTTCATATCATACCCCTGATTCCCGAGCAAAATCGTAATGTTGAACACGATATTTCCGAGAAGCGATTTGAATTCAAAAGCGGTAGAGGTATAGTTACCGGACATGGCGGCTACATAGGATCTCAAATCCTGAAAAGCTGTATCAAAATGCTCCCGCTTCATCTCTTCTGTAAACTGTTTTAAGTTGAACGAGCTGTTCACCTGTACAGGCGGAGGGAGTTCGTCTTCTATTAGCAGCGCTGTTTCTGGGAAATAAAAGCGGTAACTCAGCAGTTTTGGCAGTTCATCCTGATAGACGTCACTAATCTGATTGAAGTCATCAAATAAATGGCTAACTGCCCAGCCTGTTTGTGGATCGACTCGCTTTGTCTCCTGAGCAACTTCCCTAACCGTAGCCATCCAGGCGTTCACTTCCCGTGGATCAAGATTGGCTAAAAACACAGCCGCATAGACATCAGATGGCAGTTGTCGCAGTACGATGTACTCACAGGCAGAGGATACTCGATCCGTAAGCTTGGAAAATAGGTCCGAGGCAGAGATGGAGCGCCCTTTATCCTGCTGTGCCAGCTGTTCTATACCTATGAGTGCAAAACGGGCATAAGGAAATGCTTGCTTCAGCAGCTCGGCGTCATAGTCCATGCTATACCCGGAGATCAGCTTTTCGATCACATGATCTATCGTAATTTGACTATTCCCTGCATCTGCCTGATATTGAATGGATGGAATTTTGCGAGCGGTTCTCTGGAGCACCTGGAGCAGCTCATCCGTGTCTAGCTTGGGCTTTAAAATATAGTCAGCAACCCCTTGCTGAAAGGTGGATCGCACGTAATTAAACTCGCCGTAACTGCTAAGTACAATGACTTCGATATCTGGATAGTTCTGTCTGACTATGCGCGTCAGCTCCTCGCCATCCATGATCGGCATTACGATATCTGTAATGACTATATGAGGGCGCAAGGTTTCAATTAGCTCCAATGCTTCTTTACCGTTAGAAGCTTCACCTACAATTCGAAATCCATACTGTTCCCACGACAAGTGGTGTTTGATCCCCTGCCGTACCAATATCTCATCATCCACAATCAAAATGTTGCATAGCTCATTCATGGCAGCACTCTCCGTAATTATACCTATTCGAGGATTTTGCAAAAATCCTAATTCAAAAAAGACCTCCATCACGTGGACGTCATATCATCTGAGGCACATATTTGACAACGCTTCCAACTTAACTTAAATCTAAAGCATTTAATCTTTACATGCTAACATAAACTACACGGGGATTCCAAAAAAATTTAGTCCAAATGGCATATAAAACAACAAAAAAGGCAGCCGAGAAAATCTCGACAGCCTAAATAACCGGGATTACCTTATACAGTACCCCATGTCCGATCTCCCGCCAAATATTTTTCAGTCAAAATAGACAGCAGTTGAATACCAACCTCATTGTGTCCTCCCTCAGGAAGGATCAGGTCAGCGTATTTCTTGGAAGGCTCAATAAATGCCTCATGCATCGGCTTAACCGTAGTCAAATAGTGATCGTGGATCGAATGGATGGTGCGGCCGCGTTCCTCAATATCGCGAAGAACCCGACGGAGAATGCGCACATCAGGGTCAGTATCCACAAATACTTTGATGTCAAGCAAGCTGCGGAGCTTTTCGTCTGACAGTACGTGCAGACCTTCCAACATAACGATGTGATTTGGCAGAAGCTCTACCGTCTCGTCCGTGGAGCGTGCATGAACCGTAAAGTCATACACTGGCGCTTGTGTCGCTTGTCCTTTTTTCAGACATTGGAGATGCTCAATAAGCAATTCGTTGTCAAAGGCAAACGGATGATCATAATTGACCAAAGCACGTTCATCATAACTCAGATGTGAATGGTCTTTATAATAGTTATCTTGAGATATGAAAGTCACTTTATTAGATCCCAGACGCTCAACGACGGCGCGTGCTACCGTCGATTTACCGGAACCTGTACCGCCGGCAATACCAATAATAAGCATGGCGTTTCACTTACCCTTCCCTAAATGTATCCCGATACAACTCAAGTATTGTAGCACAATGCACACTTTTTTTCATCACTGTTGAACTTTGTATTTCTTCCATTTCCGTATCTTGGCTCTGAATGTTTTAAACGGTGCCACCGAGTTGATGTGAATCCATCTTGCCATGGGCCATTTCGGATTAGTCCCTGTCCAGTCGTGAACGCCCTGAGTGAAGAGCTCTTCATGACTAAGTGTGTCGATCCAATCCAGCCACTTTTGCTCAGCCAACTTGAACATATCGCGTAATTCACGTAAAGATTGGTGGGAGTAGGTCTTGTAAAATGATTGATATAGTTCACCTAGTCTATTCCACTTATAATTGGGGGCGGGCATGATCACGGTTTTTCCTTCCCGTTCGTCCCTGTCCCATGTCATGACAAGATGAAGCCATCCGAGCTGGTAGGCGATCATTTCTGCAGGTGTTTTATCTACTTCAGGGATACGAATATCCTTTTGGCTCTCGTCGATCTCCTGGAACTCACCGTCAAATCGTAAGTAGGAGGCATGAATGGCTTCCTTTAACTCTGATTTGGAGGCGTATTCGTAACTGGACATCTCATCGCTCCTTTAAATGATATGGATGATACTCACCCCTTTATATGTACCATTCCCAATATGACAACCGTATGTCTTATTCAAAAATAAAAAAATATCGTTTTTTGTGATTTTATGAAACAGCAGTTGGTGTGTTCACGAAAAAGGATGCAAAATTAATAGAGAAATTAAGACAAAAGATAAGTAATTAGACATATTTTAATATTTATTTAAGTGTCTATAATTATTGGAGTATAGCGCTTAGGGCCCTCATTGGTGTTGGAATATTATTCCCTTCATCAGTACGTTATATACCGTTGGGCATGTCATGTCCGATAAACGGTGCAACCTTTGCTTTAGTATTCATGAATCTAATCGAGAAGGAGACTGTTATATGAAGTCGAGTTTTTTAAAAAAATGTGCAAGTGTAATGTTAAGCAGTACGTTGGTACTGTCTTTATCATTACCGTTGCTGGGTCATGCACATGCGGATGGGAATTTACAGATAAGTGATGATTTTGAACAAGGGGAAGCTCAAGGCTGGACCGCAGGATCGGGGAACTGGTCTGTGGTCAAGGACGCGAATGGATCTACATACCAACAATCTACTCGAAGCGAAAGCCATTCCGTCAAAGGTAACGCCTCATGGACGAACTATAGCGTGCAAGCAGATGTATATGTAAATGATTTTAATGGCTCCAATCGAGTCTACGTTGCAGGTAGATACACAGATTCCAACAACTTCTATGCAGCTTCGTTGTATAACAAGAAAGACGGAGCTCTTGAGATTCGGAAAAAAGTCAAAGGCTCTATGAAGACACTGGCTACGAATAAAAAATACAAACTAGACACGAATACATGGTACAGAGTCAAGCTGGAACTATCCGGTTCGGAAATCAAAATGTATGTCAATGATCAACTGGAACTGTCCGCAACAGACACCAGCCTCACTGCTGGAGCCATTGGATTGGTAACCTCCAAAGCAGCTGCCCAATTCGATAATGTGATGGTATCCGGTGCTTCTTCTGAGGTAGATCCAGGAACACCGCCTGTGAATCCGACACCAGGTACAGAACAACCGACTCCTGGGGTGGACCCTGATGTAACCTCCAAAAATAACTATAATTTGACTGGCTTTTCGTATGGTAATACAGGTGGTGGCAACATTGCGGATACAGATGCCAACTACAAAAAGGTATACAATGCTGTAGATCTCAACGAAGCACTGAAGAAAGGCAGCAAAGTCAAAGTGATTGAGATTATGAACGATCTTGATCTCGGTTGGAATGAAATTCCTAGTGCTGCCAAAGTAATGCCTTTTAGTGCCAACAATCCTGTACAGACGCATCCTGTTCTGAAAAAGACAGGTGTGAGCAAAGTCTATATCGAAAATATGAATGGGGTTACGATTTTCTCTGCCAATGGTGCGAAAATCAAACATGCTGGCTTTGTCATCAAAAGAAGCTCTAATTTGATTTTCCGTAACCTCGAATTTGATGAGCTTTGGGAGTGGGATGAAGCAACCAAAGGGAACTATGATAAGAATGACTGGGATTATGTTACCATCGAAGGTACAAGTTCCAAGGTATGGATCGATCACTGTACATTTAACAAAGCCTATGATGGTTTGGTAGATGTGAAAAAAGGTAGTAACGGAGTTACGATTTCCTGGTCTTTGTTCAAAGGAGATGACCGCAGCTCCAACAGCTGGGTAACCCAACAAGTCAACGCGATGGAAGCAGACAAGTCTTCCTATCCTATGTACGCGTATCTGAGAAGCAGTGCAGTAGGCATGAGTAAAGAAGATATCATTGATATTGCAGCAGGACAAAAGAAGGCTCATCTAATCGGTGCTACGGAAATGGCTTCCGACAATGCAGACCTGGAGGTGACGCTGCATCATAATTACTATCTGGATATTCAGGATCGCATGCCTCGTCTGCGTGGTGGTAATGCTCATGCATATAACATCGTTATGGACGATGCCGGATTGGCCAGAGCCAAAAAAAGAATTACTTCTGATATGGCTAAAGCAATTGCTGCAAAAGGATACCATTTTGATGTCGTGGGTAATGGTGCAATTTCAACAGAAAACGGCGCGGTGTTGCTAGAAAAATCGTATTTAATTGATGTATTTTCTCCAGTGCGTAATAATCAAAAAGATCCTAACAAAGCGGATTACACAGGTAAAATCAAAGCCGAGGACGTTATCTTTTCGAACAACGGTACCGTATTCAGAGGAGGCAGTGACGATGCGAATAGCCCGTTAGCCCCTTATCCTGCCAAGACCAAGGACTTCTCTTGGAATGGGTTCACAACGTTGCCATACAGCTATACAGCCGAAGATCCTGCCAATCTGGTTGCTCAATTGCAGGCCAAGGATGGAGCAGGTGCAGGTAAGCTGAACTGGTCGAGTGAAAACTGGCTCAAAACGGTGTACAATACGGCCGTTACGAAAAATGCAATAGTGGAAGAAGATTCCGAATAGGTAGGCCATATAAAAAAGCAGCCAGTACAGATAAGCTCTGTTGCTGGCTGCTTTTTTTGTTAACTACGTCTAGGCTGCGTTCGGTACGAACTTAACCAATAACGACAAACGAGGATACGCCAGCAGGTACGGATCTAACGCGGAATAATACTCCATCATCTCTAAAAGTACGCAGAATATAAGGCTGGTTCGTAGGTGTGCGAACATTGTTAAATCGCGCAGTACCAAAACCATCGAAGCCTGCAGCTTGGACAAAGCTTCCATCTAGACGCCGGAGTATAGCAAAGAATCCGGTTGTGTTAAAAGGAACACCGTTTGTGTTAGCCCAGATAACTGTAAATCGGCGTAGAGTTTGTGTAGGGCTCACATTGCGATATCTCGTAACAGGAACCTTTCTGCCCGTAGATTTCAATGTTTGTGGAGGACGAATGGCCACTAAAAATCAACTCCTTTGTTGTGATGAGATAGTAAATGCACACAAAGGAGTTTTGGATTGTGTTATAAACTACGACTTCTTATAAATAGGTATATACCGAACTCAAAATGACACTCCATGTACATTATCGTTCGATTCGGGACCTCATCATGCCCAATCGCGCCGTAGCGTAAAGAGGTCTTTTAACGCGTCTGTAGACAGCTCAGTAATCCAGCCCTCGGTACTGGTTATGATCTGGTCGCTAAGCTGCTGCTTGCTTTCCAGCATTTCATCAATGCGTTCCTCCAGCGTGCCCAACGAGATAAATTTGTGCACCTGTACATCCTTCGTTTGTCCCATCCGGTAGGCTCGGTCTGTGGCCTGATTTTCAACAGCTGGATTCCACCAGCGATCAAAGTGAAAGACGTGGTTGGCGGCCGTCAGATTCAGACCCACCCCCCCGGCTTTGAGCGACAAAATAAACACGGACGGTTGCTCGGCAGGGGGGAGCGTGTGAGATTGGAATTGATCAATCATTCGGTCACGGGCCGTTTTGGATGTGCTGCCGTTCAGATAAAGCACGGGCTCTTGCAGCTCCTGAGCGAGTACCCGCTGGAGCATCTGCCCCATACCAATATACTGTGTAAAAATAAGGCAGCGCTCGCCCTCCTCCCGCAGTTCCTTGACCATAGCCAGAATGCGCTCCAGCTTGGATGAACGGCTAATGACCGCTTCAAGATCGGACTGACTATAACCGGAATCCGCGGCATTCGGGAGTGCCTCCTTGGTTAAGAGGGCAGGATGGTCACAAAGCTGCTTCAACTGGGTAAGGGCGGATAAAATGGCTCCTTTCCGTTCAATCCCTTCCAGCTTCTGCATCCGTTCCATCAACTCTTTGACAATCTGGTCATAGAGCGCGCCCTGCTCAGAGGTCAGATGAATGTACGTTTTCATCTCATTCTTGTCAGGCAAATCAAGCTGTATAGCAGGGTCCTTCTTCTTGCGCCGCAGCATGAAGGGCTGAACCAGCTTTTGCAAATCTAACGTGCGCTGCTCGTTATGTTCCTTCTCAATAGCATTAATGAAGCGATTGCTAAAGGCGCGTGAGCTGCCCAGATAACCTGGATTGATAAAATCATAAATGGACCATAGCTCGGACAACCGATTTTCAATAGGTGTCCCGGTCAACGCGATCCGATGACGTGCAGGAAAGCTGCGCACGGCTGTGGATTGCTTGGTTTGCGCATTTTTAATGTTTTGCGCTTCATCCAGGCAGACTGAATCCCAAGTCATGCTTTGTAGCAGCTCTTGATCCAGGGTTGCCGTAGCGAAGGAGGTCAGGATGACATCGGCCTGCTCGACTTCTTCGCGGAACAAGTCTCCCTGCTCCCGCTTGCTTCCATAGTGCAGCATCACCTTTAATGAAGGGGCGAAGCGGCTGAGTTCCTTCTGCCAGTTGCCCAGCACCGAAGTCGGGCAAATCAGCAGCGAGCTGGAACGGACGCCCGTCTCGGCGGCAATATCCTGTAGGTGCAGTAAATAAGTAATAAACTGCACTGTTTTACCGAGTCCCATGTCATCGGCGAGACAGGCACCCAGTCCAAAACGCCGTAAAAAGGCAAGCCATGTATACCCGTCCCGCTGATACGTCCGCAGCTCGGCTTGCAGCCCGTCCGGCACGTCCAATGCAGGCCATTCCGACTGCCGTCCGAGCTGGCTGATCAGCTTCAGCAGATGGGCATTCAGCTCGACTTCCAGTCGGAAGCGTGCCGCATCTTCCGGCTGCTCGCCCGAGGCGTCGCCTTCAGGCTCGTCGGCGTTGCCGAGCAGATGTAGCTGTAGGATGTCCTGGAAGGACAAACCCTGAGCACTGTCGATCCCGGCCATGGCCCGGCGGATCTGCGCCAGCAACGCGGGGTCGAGCGCGATCCATTGCCCGCGGAAGCGCACCAAGCGCTCGTTGCGAGCGACGAGCTCGGCGAATTCCGACTCGCTCAGATCGGCGTCGCCAATGGCAACACGCCAATCGAACTGGACAATCGAGTCCAGTCCGAACAGCGAGCTGCCCTTCGTGCGCTCTCCCGCCCCTTCGCCCGGGCGTACCTTGGCCCGCAGCTTCGGCTTCTTGCGGGTAGCTGCCTCCCACCAAGCCGGGAGCAGCACCTGCCAACCGCTTTCCAGCAGACGCTGGCTGTCGGTCGTCAGGAATTGCCACGCTGCTTCGTCGGAGAGCGGGTGATTCAGCACGTCATCGCGGCTTCCGGCACGCTGCCCGGCAGGCAAAATCGAGGTCAAGCGTTCTAGCCACCCGGCTGAGCGCTCACGGACATGTGCTGTCCAGGCATCGGGCCATGAGCCGGATGCGTACCCATCATCGGCGAGCTGTACAGACACCAGCAACGCTGGGTCTTGCTTGTCCTGCAACACAAGCTTGAGCTGCCAGGACGGTTCATCGTCCTCCAGCTCTGGCTCCAGCAGTTGCAGAAGCGGCCGAAATGGCGCGGTATCGGCTTTCCAGCCGATGGCGATGAGCCAGGCCCGCGCGTCTAGACCCGCCGCCGGGCGATTGGGAGCGAAGAGAATTGGATATTCTCTTCGCAAATCGGCGGCTTCCGCTTCAGTGCCGTACCAGCGCTGAAATACGGCAGCCGAGAACGCCGCTATCAGCCCATCCTGCTCGTCCTTCTCCAAGCTGTCTAGCAAAGCAAGCTCTGCCGGTTGGATGTTTTCCTGTGCTTCCGCATCCCACATCCATTGCAGCTTCCCTGCCTGGAATGCCGTGAAGCTGGGCACATATGCTTTCGCTTCAATACAGTGAGCAAGTAAAGGGATCAGCCGAAGCCACGGGGCATGGGCCTCGTCCCAGATCCATTCGATATGCTTTAGAAGCTCGCGCTCTGCCAGAAAAGGAATCACCTGCTCCGAAGGCAGCAGGATAATATCCGTGTCTTGAACATGTTGAATCTCCAGCTCGGTGCCATAAAACGAAGCCTCATGCCAAGCAAACAAACGCTGCTTCAGGATTTGGCCGGAAATGCTATAGTTCATGGAGGAATCGCCATAGATCAGCGCGTCTCCATAGGTAGTTAATTGGATATGCACGGTAATCGTTTCGGTATATTGACTCATGATAACAATTTCCCTTTCCGCAATTCCTCTTGTAGCGCCCGCAGGCGGCTATGACGGCTGGTGAAGGTCGTGAAGAACAGCTCCCAGCGTGATTCTTGCTTCATTTTCTTGTACAGCTTGAACAGTCGCTTTAACAGCTTGACTGCTGCTTTATAGCTGGCTCTGTTTTTTTCTAGCACATAACGTTCTACCGCTTGATGGTAAAAGGGGAGTAGTAACTCAGGCGCGTTCTTTTCAATGGGCTGTAACACGCTCACTCGAAAACTCAATGGTTCACTGCGTATGCTTAGCTGATAGTCGATCCATGACCGCCATTTTTCGTGGGCAAGCAGCGCCTCTTCATACATTCCTCCGGCAAATGGAAGCATACCCACCAGCGTGTCCCACATGTCCTGCTCCGCTTCTGGAAGGTGCTGCAAAACCACATCCCAATCATGCATATAATCCTGTAAATGGTCATCCCGATGACTGTGAAGCAGGGGACCGATATGCTGCAGTCCGTCCTTGAGACGTGCCCAATCCTCGGCTTTGCGCAACGCCTGTAAGAACAAAAGCAATTGGTTGGAAGAGATTTTTAGTGGAAAAGCTCGTTCCGCTTCCTGAAGAAGTACCCAAGCTTCATTATCCTGCGATTGGTAAATATGCATCCAGCTACGAGCCAACATCCATGGAAGCCGTGCTAAAGTTGTGCCGAGATCCTCCTCAGCCACCTGTAAATGCTGTAATTCCTCCGTATATATGCTGGAGTCCTGTCTTTCGGGATGCACCCAGTTCAGCCAAAACTGATAATACGTGTCTGAAAAATAAGTACCGTTACGCGATTCTGTCAGCATTTTTCGGCGCAAATAGGCTAAGGTTTCTGCGATACGGGCTTCTTGCATCGGTTCATCGGTCAGCTCCAGCGGGCTTTCAAAATCACGCTCGATAGCTTCTTTAAGCTCATCGGCGGCGATTTGCGTGTAATACCCCATATAGGTATGAGAGGGATAGCCCGGCATGGGAGACTGAGGCACCAGCTTTTCCAGCACACGCAGATGAGCATGCAGTCCGTATAGCTGTTGCATGCCGGGTGAAAGCGGTGGCTTCACAGCATAGATCGAGGCTAAAGCGCTTTGGACATATTGGGAATTTTGTGTGTTCACACGGTTAAGGGCGATACACTGATCGAACAGATCATGCCACTCTGAAATGGGCATGTCTGGTATCTTGCTTGCTGTTTTACTGAGAGCGTTTCTTGTTGCTTCCTTGTGATCCGGTGAAAGATTCGACCGGGAAGGAGGTGTGGTACGCGTGTCAGCTTTTGCCGCCAATCGGGTGAATCCCGCCGAATGAGCGTTCACTAAAGCATGTACAGAACGTTCCTGTTCATTCGCGTAATTCAGTAGTACGGCGATCATATGCTTGCAGTTGGTGTGGACAGGGCATGTACATCTGCTGGCAGCAAAAGCACTCAAGTGAAGATCCACCTCGTATAGCTCGCTTCCATCTACGACAGCTGCGATATGGTCGGCATCAGGCATTGCGAATTCTTTTACCTTTCCCTGCTTAAAATATTGAAAGCCTCGTTTGATCGTTACATCATTAAAATGATCAGCCACGTTTTGAATAAGCTGTTGCCACTGTATATCATTCATAAGATAGGTTGGTTTCATATGATTAGTCTCCTAAGAGAGAATAGTTGATCAGGTAGTAGCTTAACTCTTCCATTATATCAGTTCACGAATATAAATTGAGTGGAGGGAGAGTTGGAAAATTTCGAAGATATCCGCTGGATAAAGCAAAAAGTCCCCTTACTCTATAACGTAAGGGGACTTGAGTCATCGGGCAAGAATGGGGGCTATCCTCTACTGTTTCCCATCCAGATTCTCCACTCGGCGGAAGACCATGGAGATGACAAGAAGTACCAAGGGGACTGCTGCGCATATAATAATGCCAAAGTAACCTGTTATTTTATCGAAATTGCCTATTTCAATAAAACTTTGGGGATACATGCTCAGGGAAAATAATAAAATTAACGGGAGATAACAGATGTACCTATTCCACTTTTGGGTGAGCTGGCTGATCCCGGCAACAATATAGAAATAATAGTTTGAGGCGGTCATGAAGATTTTGATCGTCCACAAAATGATAAATAATATTTCAAATCGTTCCAGGAACGCGCCGGGGAATTCTATTTGCTGTGCAAAAGAAACGACCGGCCATTGCAATCGGGAAACTTCTTCAACTGACATACAGCCAACGACCATCGTTACCATCAAGAGATACAAACCCATTGCAATCGAGTAGCCGATCCAGCCAGCCTTCCACGCCTTTTGTGGATTGGCCATAACATTTGTTAATATGAGAACCGATTCAAAACCCATTGCCGAAAAAGGTACAACTTTAAGAGATTGGAAGATCGGGCCCCATCCTTTATGAAAAACAGGGCGCAAATTATCGATGTCAAAATGATTGATATTGAAAACGATCAACAATAAAAAAACAATAAGGGTTAAAGGAAAAAAAAGCTCGACCAATCGAACCATCGCATGGAGACCGCCCCAAGTCAAATACCCTATAAGCAGAAGAAACGGAAAAATAATCATGCCTATTGGCGTTCTCTCCAATGCAAGGCCTTTGAGGAATTCCGCCATCATTCTGCATACAAGCGAGCAGATCATCGTGCAATATACAATAAATGCGATATTGATGAGTTGACCGATGAATTTACCTGCGATCACAGGATTGAACTCATAGAACGTCTTCCCTGGAAATCGTTGACACAATTTAACATGGATAAAAATGACGCCTATCCCAAGCAGACTTGCCAGCAAAAGTCCCTGCCACACGTCGGGCGTTTTTGTCTGCTCCGCAATGGTTCTTGGTAAACTGACAATACCCACAGCATACACGGTCGAAGTGACGGTAAATAAGGCTTGCAGAGTAGATATTTTTTCCTGTTTCATGGAAGGTATGTTGGACATTACGCTCCCTCTCCTTTTGTATAAGCACCTGTTCGTTCGATCTGTACTTTAGCTTGAACATCGATCGGTATTTGACTGAATGTATCTTGCCAATTTTCCTTTACCCGATCCCAGTAATTGGGATAGTTCACTTTTACTTTTGTGCCAAAACCGACTACATCTGCTCTCATTTCTTTCTGGAGCGTGTTTAACGATAGGGATACTGTTTGTCTGATTTCATCTTGCGCCGCTTCTTTAGCGGTTTGGATGAATGATTCCTTCAGGAAGTCTACAGAATTATCCGAGCTTTCGTTTAGTTTGATATCTGCTTTAATACGAACTGTGAATGAGAGATCCTGCCCGTTGAGGTGGGGGATAAGTTTTGTATGGACATCTTCGACTTCAAACACCATGGATTGTTCCGATTTTGGGCCTTCAGTTCTAATAATTGAACCCTTCGTTTTTCCCAGCATCCAGTTGATCCCGTTAACATCCTCTTCGTCTAGCCAATAAGCAAATTTCTTCGTTTTGCCGCTGACCAAAGCTGCGCCTGAGAAGTGGTTGCCTTCATTGGTTTCTAGGCATTGAATGACGAAGTCAGATCCTTGTGAAATATGTGTAGAAATTTCCCCTAATGTTATTCTATAGGGTATTTTGGAGTTGAAATCGCTATTTTTAGCCAATGCTTCAAGGTCAATGGAAGGTATCTCTTTATGTTTGCCGATCTTATTGAGCGCTTCTTTCGCACTGCCCTTAACGATCATAACAAGTGATTTTCGACTCGGTTTATAGGAGCGGGTAAACGTATCTAACAATTGGTCGATTCTTGTTTTTTGTATAGCTTGGTCACTAATCAAAATCAAGCGAATAAAACTATATAAAGGAGCACGGGATACCAGCTTGGCCTGTTCCCTTGAAGCAGATTGAATGGAACTTTTGTTAAAGGTTGTTACGTTGCTATACATATTTTTTCTGGATTTCTGCGCTATTAAATGCTGGTAGGTAAGCTCCAGCATTTCCTGCTCATCTGTATCAATGGCGACGCCTTGAATGATACTCAAGTTATCGATCTCTCTGCTGTCCCAACAACCAGTGAGGAGAGCACATGCGATCCATACGGCGACGCATTTTTGCACCCGTAGGGTTCGACGAAACAGAAAGATGTAAGAGATCATTGGCTTACTTCCTTTTCCTGTTAGATTGTGTTTCATCCTGTGTCTTTAGCATCATAGGACGCTTTTTGAGGTATTTAAAAGGAGCCCGAATAAAAGTATCTTGTTGATCTCTTAGCCGAATTGGGGCTAGGGGTGACATGTAAGGAACTCCAAAGCTTTTGATCTGGACCATGTGTACGCCTAAGCAAATAAAGGCTAAAATCACGCCATACAGCCCATAAATCCCTGCAATCATCATAATGGGAAAACGAAGAAGCCGTATTCCAATACTGCCGCTGTACTGCGGGCTTGCAAAGGACGCGATGGCCGTAAGACCAACGACAATAATCAGAAAAGCACTTACGACCGCCGCCTCGACCGCTGCTTGTCCAATCACAAGACCGCCTACAATACCGATGACTTGTCCTATGCCTTTAGGTAGCCGCAGACTTGCCTCGCGTAATATTTCCAATGATAACTCCATAATTAGAGCTTCCACAAAAACGGGAAAAGGAATTCCTTCCCTTGAGGCAACGATAGACATCACCAGCTCAGGCGGGATTAATCCAGGATGGAAAGAAATAAGTGCAACGTACAGCGAAGGCAGGAATGTTGCAATGAACAGAGCCATTAAACGAAGCATACGAAAAAATGTTCCTAAAGGAAAACGCTCGTAATAATCCTCTGGGGATTGAGCCAGCATCCAGAAGGTCATGGGAGCAATCAGGACAAAAGGAGTGCCATCAAGCATAATGACAACTCTTCCGGACATTAAAGCATTTATAGCTTTATCCGAGCGTTCAGAGGCTTGAATCTGTGGGAACGGAGACCATGAATGTTCCTCAATCCATTGCTCAATAATCCCGGTATCGGAAGCATCGTCCACATCAATCGTTTCGACTCTTCGTTTAACTTCCTGAACTAGCTCTGGATTTGCGATATCTGATATGTACAAGATCGCCAATTTCCGTGAAGATCTCCTTCCTATGGTCATTTTATCTATTTTGAAACTTAGATCTTTGATATGCCGCCTTACCATTGCCAAGTTGCTTTCCAAATCTTCAATAAAACCTTCTCTCGGCCCTCTCACCAAAGTTTCGGTGCTCGGTTCATCGACACTTCGCGAAGGAAACTGGCCCGTAGAAGCAAAAAAAACTTCATCGGTTCCTTCGATCAGCAGACAAGTATTTCCCGATAACACTTCAATTACACATGTCTCAAGGTCTGCCCCTTCTTTCGTACCGATCGTAAATGCCGTCTGCTGTATCAGTTCCTCCTTTATTTTCTCCAGATTAACTTGGGAGTGGTTTTCACGGATTCCAGTCAAAATGAGTGGCTTAACGATTTGTTCATTAATTATGCCCGTATTCGCAATACCGGAGAGATAAACCATCACTACATGAATTCCCGTTTGTCCCACGTTCATTTTTTTGAAGACGACATCGGGAAGATGGCCCAGGGTCTTTTTTAGATGGTCCAATTTCGCCTCGAGTGATCTTGCCATGACTCGTCCTCCTTCAAAAGCTTAAATCAACGACATACATGTAATATGTGTAAAATGGTGATAGATATTCATGGAATGGTAATTCAACGTGTTCGACGATGGAGGAGCTGAAGACGCGAGAGACAGAGGGAGTTTTTTTGAGTACATGTAAACAAAAACGAACACCAGTGGTGTCCGTCGTTGGTCATACATATGAGGCGAGGGTGCTCTATCCCTAAGATAACGCCATATAAACTACTCCGAGTGAAGGTCACTTTTTGAACTCGTAGAAATGTGCCTCCAACATGCTCAGAGAAAGCTCGGCAGTAGTGGCTACCACGATATCCGCACCTTGCATTTGCGAAGGTGTTCCTACACCGACCGCGAACATCCCGGCGCCCTTGATCGCCTGTATGCCAGCCTGTGCGTCCTCTATACCGATACAGTCGGCAGGCTGAACGCCCAGATTTGCGGCTCCGGTGAGGAAAATTTCCGGGTCAGGTTTGCCATGCCGAATGGCGGTAACATCCACCACACTGTCAAAATAGTACGCTAGCTCCAGTCGCTCCAGGATAAACGCTGCATTTTTGCTTGCAGAGGCCAGCGCGATGCCGATTCGGGCTTCACGAAGCTCTGTCAGAAGCGCTTTAATGCCTGGAAGAATGTCCGAGGGAGTTACAGCTGAGATGAGCCGCTGATACTCCGTATTTTTCCGTGTGGCCAGTTCTTGCTTGCCTTCTTCTGAAAACGTATCGGACAGGTTACCGCGCGCCAGTATTTTGTCGAGCGATTCCGTACGGCTGATTCCTTTTAACTGTTCATTAAATTCCCGATCAAAAGGGATGCTAAGCGCTGCCGCCAAGCTGCCCCATGCCTGAAAATGATATTCGGCGGTATCTGTAATGACTCCGTCCAGATCAAAAATGACTGCTTTCATTTGGTTTCCCCCCTGTCTGCCCGATTTATGAAACGCTGTTTGTCATTAACGACTGTCCACTGGTAATGTGCGTTGGCTCTCCATACAGCTCCAGCGTCAGCGGTTCTCCGTCCAACAGGGTAATGATCACTTCATTTTCCTGTACGAGAATACTTAACAAGCGACCGCGATAGTTGATTTTAAACGTATATTTGTTCCAGCCTTGAGGCAGGAAGGGGGAGAAGCTTAATGTTTCACGATACGTTCTCATCCCGGCAAATCCCTGTACAATCGCCAGCCAGCTTCCTGTCATGGAAGTGATATGAAGTCCGTCTTCGGTATCGTTATTGTAGTTATCCAGATCCAGACGGGCCGTCCGCTTATACATCTCGACTGCCTTTTCTTCCATTTTGAGTTCGGCAGCCAGCACGGCATGAATGGACGGGGACAGACTGGATTCATGAACAGTCATTGGCTCGTAAAATGCAAAATTGCGCGCTTTTTCCTCCAGCGTGAACTGGTCTCCAAAGAAATACAGCCCTTGCAGCACATCTGCCTGCTTAATGAAGCAGGAACGAAGGATTTTATCCCATGACCATTTCTGATTTAATGGAAGGTTGCTGGGATCAAGGGAGGATACAGGCTGCAAATCCTTATCCATAAAGGTATCGTGCTGTACGAAGACTTCCCGCTCCTCATCATAGGGATAATACATGTGAGTGATGATATCCTGCCAATGGGCAAGCTCATCAGCCGTAACCGCTAGATGCATCGATTTTTCTGCTGAAATTTGAGGCAAGACCGATAAGGTATATTTCAAAACCCATGCAGCCAGCGTGTTGGTATACCAGTTGTTATTGACGTTATTTTCGTATTCGTTCGGCCCGGTAACCCCGTGGATCATATACTGCTGCTGGCTTTTGGAAAAGTGAACCCGGTCGGCCCAGAAGCGGCTAATTTCAACCAGTACATCTATGCCGTACTGATGAAGGTAGGAGGAGTCCCCCGTATAGTTGGTGTAATTGTAAATGGCATATGCAATGGCCCCGTTACGGTGGATTTCCTCAAAGGTAATCTCCCATTCGTTATGGCACTCCACACCTGTAAAAGTGACCATAGGGTATAGTGCACCCCGTAGCCCTTGCTGGGCTGCGTTATGCTTGGCACCCTCTAGTTGTTGGTGACGGTACAGCAGCAGATTTCGCGTTACGTCCGGGTCTGCAAGCGCCAGGTACATAGGCACGGCATATGCTTCTGTATCCCAATAGGTGGCACCGCCATATTTTTCACCTGTAAAGCCCTTGGGACCAATGTTCAGACGGGCATCTTCGCCGTAGTACGTAGAGAACAGTTGAAAAATATTAAAGCGTATTCCCTGCTGGGCCTCTGTATCTCCCTCGATTTCTACATCTGCTTTGTCCCAACGTCGAGCCCAAGCTGCGACATGCTCCTGCTTGAGGGAGGTGTAGCCTTTGTTCACAGCCTCCACAGCGATGCGTTCAGCTTGTGGAATCAGTGCATCCTTTTCCATATCCCGTGAGGTGGTAACCGCCACAATTTTTTGCAGCTGGATACTGTCGCCCGGAGCGACGCTGTATTGATAGTGGCGTGCAGCGTACAAAAAGCTCTCTTCCGTCGTCTGCAGATCCTGTCCCTTGGTCACAATACCCATGGTAGCGTTTACGGTAAAACGCGGAATACCGAAGGGATTATCTATAGTTGTTGTGGACAGGCTGATGAATTGTTCTTGAACCTCTCGGGCCTCCTCCAACCAAAAAACCTCGTCATAGTTCGTGTCTTCATTCTTCGTATTGCCGTCCAAATAAGGGACAAGCTCTATGGTTAGAGGCTGCTCGCTTATATTCGTTGCTTGGTAATCGATCAGGCATAGCTCACGAGTGGTAATGCTCAGAAAACGCTCCGTAGTGATACGAACCTGATCGTTCACGGTGCAGGTGCGTCGCAGGATCCCCTGTTTCATGTCCAACTCCTGCACAAAATCGCTGATGTGTGCCGTAAATAAGTCTACTTCCTCTTGGTTTATGATCAGACGGATGCCGATGAAGTTCATGGCATTGATGACCTTACCAAAATATTCAGGATAGCCGTTTTTCCACCAGCCGACCTTTGTTTTGTCGGGGAACCATACACCGGAGATATACGTTCCCTGATGATGATCACCTGAATAAGCTTCTTCAAAATTGCCGCGCATGCCCATATAACCGTTGCCTATGGACGTTATGCTTTCCTGTAATCGCATGTGTGTGCTATGTAGAGTGTGTGTTGTCAGCTTCCAGCTATCTACGTCAAATAATCGGTTGTAAACCATGATTGCGTACCCCTCTCGGAAAATGAGATCGTTGTTTTAACGAAACCAGTATATGAGCGAGTTCAGTATATAGTGCAACCGTTTGCCCTGTCAACGCAAAAAAACTGATTTTATGGGTTTCCACAAAATCAGTTCTTGTTCATTCCGCTAAGAATCATAGTAATTGGCTGGATTTGCGCTCCACGATTCGGTGGGGAACAATGATGTGCTTGGTCAATTCCTTGGGGTCCTCGATTTTTTCAATCAGGCTTTTGGCTGCCTGATAACCTAGAGTGAAGATATCAATATCCACGGAAGTCAGAGGGGGATTCATCAGCTCAGCTAGCATTAGATTATTGAAGCTCACCATGGATAACTGCTCTGGCATGGACACGCCTAGCTGAGAAAGCATTTTCTGTACTGCCATGGCTACAAGGTCGTCGCTAACGATCATCGCGGTAGGCGGCGGGGTGGCCTGCAATAATGTGCGCATGTCCTCCAGATTAAATGGCTCCCTGACCACGTATTCCTTGGGTAAAGGCAAGCCTGCCTCTCGCAACGCATCCTGGTAGCCTCGGAGTCTTTCAATATTCACGATGTGTTCATGATCACCGCCAACATAAGCAATGTGCTGATGATTCAGCCCAGTCAAATAAGTGACCACATCCTTGGCAGCCTGGTAGTTATCGTTATCTACATGGGTAGTTTCACTGACAAATTGCTGAGGCTTACCGATTACGGTGTAAGGTATTTTTTCTTTATGAAGGTACTCCACAATGCTATCTTTTTGCTTGGAGTACAGAACAATATAGCCGTCAACACGCCCGGTCCGGGTCATCAGCTTCACGCGGGATAGCAATTCATCGCTCGTTTTTCCTGTGACAATGGACAGTGTATAGTTGTGCTCATTTACCCATTCGCTGATCCCGCGAAGGCTTTCCGGAAAGAACGGATTTTGAAAGATTGCCACATCCGATTCAGGCATAATGATGCCAATTGACTGTGTGACACGGTTAGCCAGACTCTGAGCTGAATAGTTGGGTTCATAGCCAAGCGCCTTCATTTCTTTACGGACACGTGCCTTGGTCGCTTCGCTGATTTTGGGGCTGTCTTGAATGACACGGGATACGGTGGAAGTAGCAACATTAGCACGTTTTGCGACATCTTTGATGGTTACTGCCATCGTCTTCGTCTCCTTTTGCTATCTCAAGCAGGAAATATTATGTTCTATCATACGATATTGCTCGAAAATCAACAAATTCGCGGCTTTTTCGAGTATTTCTATGATCATTAGCCAAGATATTTACAATTAGGGTATTGCCAATAGAAAGCGATATCATTATAATAATTGTGCAACCGATTGCATAATGTTTATAGGGTACAAACAACGCTGTACATACTATAAGGGATGGGGATTGAAGGAGCATGAAAAAACTTCTATCATTTGATTTTTGGCAAAAGCTCGGGAAAGCACTGCTAGTGGTTGTTGCTGTTATGCCGGCAGCCGGGATTATGATTTCGCTTGGTAAAGTAGTGGCGATGTTGGCTGGTGATATCCATTTCTGGTTGACCGTCGGCGGGGTTATGGAGAATTTGGGTTGGGGTATTATCAATAATTTACACATACTGTTTGCCGTGGCAATTGGTGGTTCCTGGGCTAAGGAACGGGCGGGCGGAGCTTTTGCGGCCTTAATTGCCTTTATTCTCATTAATATTTCAACAGGAACGATTTTGGGTGTGTCCTCGAAAATGCTAACCCAGGAGGGTGCCACCACCCACACTCTTTTTGGTGCATCCATTCCGGTTAGTGGCTATTTTACCTCTGTCTTAGGGGCACCTGCACTTAATATGGGTGTGTTTGTCGGTATCATCTCCGGCTTTGTCGGGGCCGTGGTATTTAACAAGTACTACAATTACCGCAAGCTGCCAGACGCTTTAGCTTTTTTTAACGGCAAACGTTTTGTTCCTTTTGTCGTGATTTTATGGTCTGTCATCGTAAGTTTGATCATGTCTGCCATCTGGCCATTTGTTCAGGGGGGGATTAATCAGTTCGGTATTTGGTTAGCGACCTCAGGGGAGTCGGCTCCTTTTGTAGCGCCATTTGTCTATGGTACACTGGAAAGACTATTAATTCCTTTTGGACTTCACCATATGCTGACCGTTCCTATTAACTATACTCAACTTGGTGGCGTTTACACGACACTTACGGGTTCCGGGGCAGGAAGCGTCGTTGCCGGGCAAGACCCGCTGTGGCTGGCTTGGGCAAGTGACCTAAGTGCGCTTCGTGGTACTGATCCGACAGCCTACAATAGCTTGTTGGAAGGCGTGACGCCTGCCCGCTTCAAGGTAGGACAAATGATCGGTGGAGCAGGAATCCTTATGGGACTAGCGGTGGCCATGTATCGCCGTGTAGACAAAGATAAACGTGGCAAGTACAAGTCGATGATCTTTTCGGCAGCCGCAGCTGTCTTTTTAACAGGGGTAACGGAGCCACTGGAATTCATGTTTATGTTCGTGGCGCCTGTGCTGTATGTGGTTTATGCTATTCTTACCGGTATTGCGTTCGGAATGGCCGACATCATACATTTGCGTTTACATTCGTTTGGTATGATTGAACTGCTGACCCGAATGCCGTTGTCTATAAATGCGGGTTTGGTGCAGGATATTATTAACTTCGTGCTGACTTGTGTGGTGTTTGCGGTAGCAACCTACTTTATCGCGTATTTTATGATCGGTAAATTCAAAATGGCTACGCCGGGAAGACTGGGGAACTATACGGATGAGGAGCCTCAAGGGACTTCCGTGGCTGGGAATACGAAGACAGAGGGTGTGGCAGCTGTTTCCACTCAAAATCAACTGGCTACGGATATCATCAAGACGCTTGGGGGTGAGCAGAACATTGTCGAGGTGGACGCTTGCATGACCCGTCTGCGTGTGACGGTGAAGGATACGGATGCCGTTGGGGACGAAAAGACGTGGAAAGCGCTGGGTGCCTTGGGCTTGATAAAAGTAGACAATGGGGTGCAGGCAGTTTACGGACCGAAGGCCGATGTGCTTAAATCAGATATACAAGACATACTCAACAGGTGATTACTTTGAAGTTGTTAACCTTAAATGCACATGCTTGGATGGAAGAAAACCAGCATGATAAGCTAAAGCAGCTGGCTGCTTTTATTGATGAACAGCAGTTTGATGTCATTGCTTTGCAGGAAGTGAACCAGTCCATGGAAGAGACTCCTTTGTTGCCGGACGATTTGGGCGCTTATTATAGCGCAGATCCTGAAGTTGTCATTAAGCGTGATAACTATGCTTATGTGCTGAACGGGCTATTGTCCGATGCTTATCAGTGGACGTGGGCTCCCGCACATGTTGGTTTTGCCAAATACGACGAGGGTTTGGCGATTCTGTCCAAAACACCGATTACAGCTACGGTGAACGAATATGTTTCCTCGCTACAGGATTATGACAACTACCGCTCACGTAAAATTGTCGGCGTTCAAACTGTGGTGGACGGAGTGCAGGCCTGGTTTGTAAGTGGACATTATAACTGGTGGAATGATGAAGAATCCTTCCGTGGACTATGGGATCGTACAACAAAAGTGCTAAATTCTTTTGCTCCGACTCCTGTGTTTATGATGGGTGATTTCAACAACGCGGCTGAAGTACGCGGAGAAGGATATGACTATGTACTGCAATCCGGCTGGTCGGACACCTATCCGAATGCAGCAGTACGTGATGAAGGCCACACAGTGATTAAAGCTATTGCTGGTTGGGAAAGTAATGCGGAGCCGCTCCGTATTGACTTTATCTTCTCCAATAAGGCTGCACAGGTTCAATCCTCAACCGTTGTACTGAACGGGAAAACTGGACCAGTTGTATCGGATCATTTTGGGGTTGCAGTTGAGTTGGAGCTGTGATGAAAAGAAAGGAGGCCGCTTGCTTATGCAAATGGCCTTTTTCTTATAGATTTCGACTTAAAATGAATAACATATTGGATAACTATAGCGATCAACACCAAAATCAAATTGTAGTAAAAGGGAGTGTTGATGCTAAACCGTTCCATGAGTGCACCTGCGATGATCGGAGACACAATGGCCCCCAATTCGGACAAAGATACGACGTTGCCGATAAATGAGCTTCTATTCTCCTCAGGAATAACATCCCCTAGTTGCGAGTAAAAGGAATCCAGATAGCTGGCTCCTCCTATACCTCCGATGAACATCCCTAAGTATACGATCCACGGTTCTGTGAACCAAAGAAATAAGATGATTTCCACCATGATCAACAATAGACCGATGATACAAAGCATCAAGCGATCCTTAAGTAGATCAGATAGTTTGCCAATAAAGGGGGCTGATATGAAGGTCGATATGCCGATAATGGTAAAAGCTAAGCTAATTTCTGCGGGGCTCCAATGGAGTTTGTAGGTTGCATATACAGAGAAGTACGTTAAAAATATAGCGAATGCACTCATTTCAAGGAAATGAACGGTGGAATAGAGCAGTAGCTGTTTCGTTAGCATGGTTTTTCTTTTCGACTCATGAAGGGGAGCGTGCTGTTGCTGAGGTTTGGAAGAGAGACTGGGGAAGGTCATTCTGGAGACGGCAACGAAGGATATACATGAGAAAATAGCAACGAAATAAAACGGAATGGATAAAGAAAAATAAGAAACAATAGCTCCACTCATAAGGGGCCCTAAAATCATACCGGCACCTTCACTGCTGCTGATATATCCATTGAGCGTGCCTCGATTCTCTGCGGTGCTCATATGGTTGATCGTGACTCTTACAAAGACGGTTAGACCTATAGCTACCAAGCCTTGGAGGAGTCTCAGTATGGATAGAATGATGAAGCTTGTTGCAATCGGAAACAGGAGCATACATGCGATTTCAGCAATAAGTAAGCTCAACCCCAAGCGTTTTGCGCCAATCTTTTCATAAATTCGTCCTGCCAAGCCTCCACCAAGAAATCTACCTACATAAAATAGAGAAAATAAAATGCTCATGCCGAGTACGGATATCCCGAATTGCTCTACATAAATAGCAAAGAGTGGAAGGATCATACTTCCACTCATGTTAGCAATAAGGCTGATCACAATCATACAGGCAATATTACGATTTAAATATAAGTGTCTCACCATAACCTCGAAACCTCTCTTTGGTCTTGCATCATGGGAACCGTTATTCGGATTGCACCTGATTACGGGTAAACGGCTTCAGGTCGAGTTAGCGGGTTCCCATATAGGGTACGCAAGCGAGTTCCTCGCGGTGCCTAAATCCCATTGCAATGATGGAGGTATGGAGCAGCGGATGGGGGAAAGCTTGATTAGAGCATGGTGTTGCCTTTAGGCTGGAAAGCCGCCTCCTGGTGGTGGCCAAGCTCCATAAATCCGGCGTAGCAGCACGATTTCACCCAAATGATATGAATTGTGGGAAGCGATATTCCGCAGTAGTCCTGCTTTCGTTTCACCTGGGAAATGAGCTAGTGAATCATCCAGTTGCGCGGTTTCGGCAATCTGCACAGCCTGATCTACACCCTGTAAAAATTCGTTAATGACAGCCTGCCATGCCTCTTCGCTTTGCGGTCCAGTCTCTTTGGGCCAGCTTTCCATGACATTGCCCGGAAGCTGGGGCTTCCGTCCTTCCAAATGCTCCAGCATGAACTGCTGCCAGTAAATCATATGCTTCAGCAGTTGATAAATGCTGTAAGGCATTTCTGCATTTTTCTTCCCTGCCAGTTCGACGTCGATGTCTGGTAAAGCCCGAGCTACTCGAATATGTCCACGTTCCCCAACCAGTGATTTAACCAGTGCTTGACCGAATAATTGGTTTGCATCCGACATGTATCATCATCCCTTCTATGGAGAACTTGTTTCTAGCTTATTCTCATTTTACGATTATACAATTATATTTTATAAAATGAAAATACCCACGTAGTATGAAGAGAAACAAAAATAATTTTTAAAAACAATTGATAATCATTCTCGATTGCACTAAAATAAAATTGTTTCAATGGAAACAAAGTATTAACAATAGATATATTTTGTATATATACGGAAATGTTAAAGGGGAGCTTTCCGTATGCATATATTGTTTTCTACAAAACAAAAATGGGCTATAATGAAAGGAGGAGTATGCCAAAGGAGTGACCATTTTTTCGTATGGAGAAAGTGACATCAGTTCAGCATGTTTATGATTTGCTCATTAAGATGAATCACCAGCTGGAGCAGCATCAGCAGAGAGAGAGCATGACTATTCTCGAAGAAATCCAAGAGCATTTTGATGGAATTGCTTCACTCAATCTGACGGATGTGCACGTCATTGACTGTATCGGGAGGCATGAACCGATTAATGTTACGACATTAGCGGATCGAATTGAGCTGAGCAAGGGTACAGTTTCGAAAGTCAGCACCAAGCTGCTCAAGGAAGGCTGGATTCGCAGAACCCAGCTTAACGACAACAAGAAAGAAATCTATTTTCGGTTAACCCCGTTGGGGAAAAGACTCTTTCTTGTGCATGAACGACTGCATGTTAAGGTACAGCAGCAGTTATTTCAATTTTTAAATCGTTATAGCTCGGAAGAACTGAATGTCTTGAAACGTCTGCTGTCCGATGGTGTAGATCTCTTGGAAGCTATGGAGTGGCAGGACAAGAGTCTGGACTAAAGGGATATCGAATCATCTACGATGGGCACCTGTTAATCTCCAAGTAATAGATACATGGGGATATGCAGGTGCTTTCTTTTAATGTCAGCATTTTGCATAATTCGATTCCCAACGCTCGAGGGTACAATATATAGACGGACTAACCCGTTCCGATCTATATATTGCTGATTTGTAAATACTCTTGGGATTTATGCAAAATGCTTAGTGTAATAGCCGTTTTGCTTCCATATAGAGCACTTGTACGAACTTTTTCGTATTAATGCGGGCTTGGGACAGTGAAGGCTCCACATTGTTTTGCAGCTCCAGCATTTTTTTGCGGATTTCTGTAAAATCAAAAAATTTGGATGCATAATTTTCAAATTTAGGATGGGTATAGTCAGTCAATCCGAGCGATACTATATGGCTTAGCGTCTGGAAAATAGCACGGCGGACACGTTGCTCCGATGCCTTGATTTCCTTACTCAGCTCTACTGCTGAGGCTGAAGCCCCTAACCGTTTGGATGCTACATTAGCAAATATATCCTTCAACGGCGGGAACAGATAAGGAGATAGATTGCCTGTTTCCTCCTCATACTGGTCCAGAAATTCCAGCATGTCCAGTAAATCCATACTCCCGGCTTCGCCGATCATCCCCATTTCGGAGAGCAGAAACTGCCCGGAAGTTACGATGTTTCGGGTCGGTTCAATTGTTGCCGTTGGGTTGTTCGTTGTGAACATCGACAACCCTTGAAGCGTGCGCTGAATATCCGTAATCGACTGCTGCATGCGCAGACGCTCAGCCACCTTATGAATAACTGCAATAATCTCCAGTCGATTCAAAGGCTTGGCCACATAATATTCAATACCGAGCGAGTATGCCTCGCCGATCATGTTTTTGGATTCGATGCGAGAAATCATAATGATTTTGCCGCTGAATTGATCGCCGAGTGCACGCACGGTCTGAATGCCGTCACGAAGCGGCATCAGCAAGTCAATCAGCAATACATCAATCCGGTTCAGCTCCAGGAGGCCGCTATTCACGTAGGTACCATCCTCTGCTTCCCCGATGACTTCTCCTAGACCTTCGTCTTCAATAATGTCTGCCAGCATAGAACGAATTCCCTGATCGTCATCCACAATATAAAAACGCATCCGGGCTATCTTCCTTTCTCCGTCAGTTTCCGTAAAGGCAATGTAATTCTAAAAGTGGTCTGTAATCTATCTGTATTCTCTTCTTCATCCTGTTGCAGTTCAATCGTTCCTCCAAGGCTCTCCGCGACCTCACGTACATAAAACAATCCCATACCGGTCGACGGCTGTCCTTCCTCATCATACTTGGTCGTATACCCCGGTGTGAAGACCATTTCCCTTTTACGCTGAGGAATACCCGGCCCGTTGTCGGTGACAATAAAGGAAGCTATATCCTCTTTTCCCGCTAGACAGCGAATGGAAACGTCAATCCTTCCGTTGTCCTTCATTGCTTCAACCGCATTGGCTGTCAGGTTATTAATAAGTGTCAAAACGGTATAAACATGCAGCTTGGGTAACAATGGATCGACATCAAGGGTAAAACGAATAGACTTGTCCAGCGATTGCGCGTATTTGCTGTTCGTTCGGATGATTAGCTCCCCAAGCTCTTGAGAGGCCATGTAATGCACTCCGCTTTCGGCATCAATCAGCTTGGACAAACCAGCAAAAATCCGCTGGCTGTCTTTTTTGATCTCGTGAACCTGTCCGGAAATACGAAGTGCCTGTCTGGCGTAATGTTCTCTATCCTTCAGAGATTCATCCTGCTGCAACTCACGGTACAGCTCGTAGCTTTCACGAGTGATTTGTTCTGCATGTGACAGCGTTTTGCCTAACTGGACCGACTCCTCATACAAGTCCGATACAAGGAGTAAAATTCGCTCCGTCTGCTGCCTCTGTGCCTCTTCATGCTGGACCGATTGATTTAACCGAATCATATTATAAAACCCAAGCACGAAGAAGCTGCGGATCATAGCCATGAAAGCTACTTTGCTGATCTTAATGATGTCCCAGAAATCGCCGTCCATGCTCCACCGGACGCTAAGTTCCGACACACTTGCGGCAACCTCAATCCCTACAGAGAGGATGCCCACGCGGAGTGCGCGGTAAGGCTCAGCATTAATGTTAAGGACCTGGAAGAGCAGGCCGTAGACCGTGTAATAAAAAAAAGTAGGGCCGTGCAGTGTCAGCAACTCTTCGAAGGGAAGGCCGGGCTGAGTGTAATGATTGAGTAAGATGCGAAAGGCGACTACCGCTATCCCTGCAAGCACTCCCGATAATGCAGGCGGAATATGACGAATAGATAACAGAAAGAAAAAAAATACAGGCGTACCAAAGCTGAGACGGAATGTATTAGCGAACGGGTGAATATTCAGCTCACCTGCGAGCGGTACAAATACAAGCATGAGCAGGAAAAGGAGCGTATTCAACTTCATCTATATTCACCTCCTGGGTATTCAGTCAGAAAGGCAATGTGAGCTAAATTCACAGGCTCGCCGTTAAAGTTTGTGAATTTATAGAAAAAAATAAATGCAGCTGTAGATAATTGTCGTTTTTTATAGATCAGATTGTAGTATAAATAACATCATTTGAATATTAAGAACAGCATACTGCAAAAATATACAAATCAGCCAGGGGGGACACGAAGTGAAAAAGATTAATTTGACGATGCAAATCTTTATCGGTCTGGCTTTAGGTATTATTATTGGTGCCTTATTTTACGGCAATTCAGGGGTGGAAGTCTACTTAAAGCCAATCGGCGATATTTTCATCCGCTTGATCAAGATGATTGTCGTGCCTATTGTGATCTCAACGCTCATTATCGGCGTAGCCGGCGTCGGAGATATGAAGAAACTGGGTAAACTCGGCGGAAAGTCGATCCTTTACTTTGAGATTGTAACGACAATCGCCATCCTTTTCGGACTGCTTGTTGCCAATCTGGTTCGACCAGGTGACGGCGTGGACATGTCCCACCTGGCCAAGAGTGATATCCATTCCTATGTAGAGACTGCAGAGAAGTCAGGCCATAGCTTTATAGATACGATTGTGCATATTGTTCCTACCAATGTTATTCACGCCCTGGGCGAGGGAGATATGCTGGCTATTATATTCTTCTCCGTACTGTTTGGACTAGGGGTAGCGGCGATTGGTGACAAAGGCAAGCCTGTGCTGAATTTCTTTGAAGGCGTAGCCGACGCTATGTTCTGGGTAACCAATCAGGTCATGCGCCTGGCTCCGTTCGGTGTATTTGCCCTGATTGGAACGACAGTGGCCAAGTTTGGATTGGCCTCGTTATGGCCTTTATTGAAGCTTGTTTTGTCGGTGTACGGCTCCATGATACTGTTCATTGTGATTGTTTTTGGAATTATCGCCAAGCTTTGCGGTACCCGTCTCTGGACCATGGTTAAAATTTTGAAAAGTGAGCTGTTGCTTGCATATTCGACGGCCAGTTCGGAAAGTGTTTTGCCTAAGATCATGGAGAAGATGGAGAAGTTCGGATGTCCTAAAGGAATTACGTCCTTTGTCATTCCGATTGGGTATTCTTTTAATCTGGACGGTTCCACCCTGTATCAGGCACTGGCTGCGATTTTTATTGCCCAAATGTATGGCATTGACCTCCCAATCACGACACAAATCACGCTGGTGCTAGTTTTGATTATTTCATCTAAAGGTATTGCAGGGGTGCCAGGTGCTTCCTTTGTCGTTTTGCTCGCTACACTTGGAGCAGTGAACCTCCCGCTGGAGGGGTTGGCTTTTATTGCTGGTATTGATCGCATTCTGGATATGGCGCGTACGGTAGTCAATGTATTAGGTAACTCGCTTGCCGCTGTGGTCATGTCCAAATGGGAAGGCCAATATGATAAAGAAAAGGGCGAGGAATACGTTGCTTCAATTAAATAAGATGCAACGAACTGAATAATTGCCAGAAAGAGCACTTTTGCGAAGTAATGCGAAGGTGTTCTTTTCATTTCCAGACTTATTAAGACCTTTCCTTTTTCGATATTTTTCGATGTTTTATGTATGAATATATAGGTATATGGACATAAAAATGATTCTTATTACCTATGCTATTTTAGATTTATTTATAATGATTCTTAATAAAATTCCGATATTAAACTATATCGTTTTATATATTGGCTTAGAAGGGAAGAGCATATATGTTTCTTAAAAAAAATGAGACCCACTCACTTGCTCCTTTAGTAGAAGAAAGCCGCAAACTTTCACAAAGAATACAGCAGAAGGATTATTCTGCCGCAATACAAGTTTCATCCCAATCTTCCGAGGTTCAAGAAATCGCAAACAATGTCAACCAAGCGCTTGAGTCCATGAAAAATGATGCTCAACATGTTGACATCCGTCTGAAGCTTGTTACCAAGGCTATAGAGATTGGCTTATGGGACATGGAGGTGGTTGCGGGTGATCCCGTCAATCCAAGTAATACGTTCACATGGTCAGAAGAATTTCGTGCTATGCTGGGGTATCAGAGCGAAAAGGACTTTCCCAATGTATTAAACAGCTGGGCATCCCGGCTGCACCCCGAAGATCATGACAGAGCATTGACCGAATTGTCGGATCATTTGCTGGATTTTACGGGAAAGACGCCTTATGACGTACAGTATCGTTTGAAGCTGAAGCATGGAGAATACCGCTGGTTCCGGGCTACCGGAACGACGATCCGCGATCAGCAGGGAGTGCCGCTTCGGATTGCGGGCGCTCTATTGGATGTGCACGACCAGAAGATTAAGTCTGAAGAGTTGGAGGCCATGGTTACAAGATACGATCTCATTAACCTTGTGCTGGTAGAGGCTCCTTACGATGTAAACATTATTGGAGGAAATATAGAAAATCCGGATAATACATTTTGGTGGTCACCGCAATTCCGCGCAACGCTAGGCTTTAAGGACGAGCAAGATTTCCCAAGCAAGCTTAGCAGTTGGGCTTCAATCCTGTATCCTGAGGATGCCGAAATGGCGATTAAGATTTTGAATGATCATTTAAATGATTATACGGGACGCACACCGTACGAAATGGAATGCCGTTTAGTACGTAAGAATGGCGAGCATCGGTGGTATTATTGCAGTGGAAAAAGCATACGCGATAGCAAGGGAGTGCCTATTCGTATTGCGGGTACCATTCGTGATATCACTGTCGAAAAGGAAAAGCAGGCTGTCGCGGATGAGCTGACGCTCAAAATCCAGCATCTCTCCGATTCCATTACGGAAATGGTGAACGGCGTTAACTCGGTTAGTAACCAGGCGCAGGAGCTAGCAACGGCTCAGGAGCAATCGACAGAGGCGGCGAATCAAGCCAAAGTCAGTGCAGAAGAGACGCAAAACATTTCCAACTTCATTAAAGAGATTGCGAATCAAACGAATCTGCTGGGTCTGAATGCCGCCATTGAGGCATCGCGTGCGGGCGAGCAGGGACGGGGGTTTGCGGTAGTTGCAGATGAAGTGAGAAAACTCGCCATACACAGTGCTGATGCGACCGGAAATATCGAGACTAGTCTGGACGAAATGAAGACACTCATCGAGCGGATTTTGCACAATATTGGTAATATGTCTACGCTGACACAAACACAAGCCGCGCTAACGCAACAAGTGAATGCATCTACAGACGAGATCAACAGCATGTCCAAAGCTTTGTTGGATTTTGCAAGAACGATGTAAGGCTTCATGTAGAAATGAGACCGGGCCTTAGGCTCGGTCTCTTTACTGTTTTTGGAAGATGAACTATACTTTTCGAGGATAGATCTAAAAATCACCTCATAGTAACTTTATGTGGAAAAGAGGAATATACTTGAGCTTACTTAGTTCAATATTGGTCGGAATTGTAGCTCTGGAGCATGTGTACATTCTAATATTGGAAATGTTTCTGTGGACGACTCCGCGGGCGATGCGTACGTTCGGCACCTCGAAGGAGCTGGCGGAAGCAAGCAAATCCTTGGCTGCAAATCAGGGGCTGTACAACGGCTTTTTGGCAGCCGGATTGGTGTGGGGCTTGTTCTATCCAGATACTGTGTTCGGGCGGCAAATCCAATTATTCTTTGTCATTTGTGTGGTAGTGGCTGCGTTGTATGGTGCATTAACTGCCAATAAGTCTATTTTATTAAAGCAAGGCCTGCCTGCCATCCTGGCACTAATCAGTTTGTGGATACTCTGAAGACAAAGACACCCTTAACGGGTGTCTTTTTTCTAGATTCGATCACATAATGTCTGGAATGCTAATGACAAGGGGAATAAACAGTTTTTGACCGATTGTAAATCCGACTATTCCGATTTATAATAAATTTATTACATACTAAGAGGACACGGGGGCTAGAGCGATGCGTCGTAATTTGACTGGTGTATTGGTATTAATTGTATTGATGTTGGTTATAAGTGCATGCTCCAGCGGGAATTCTGGATCTACGTCTGAGACGAATGGGAATACGCCCAGTACAGCTACCACAACAGCTGATAACGGACAGCCTAAAGATGGCGGCAGCCTGATCATTGGCGTACAAGCTGATCCGGTGGTGCTGAATCCGAATTATGCGGGGGATCGGGTAAGTCTGACGATAGATCAGGCGATATTCGCACCATTGTTTCAAGTGAACAATGGCAAAAAGACATTTTATTTGGCAGACAGTCTGACTCCTTCAGCAGACAAGCTGACTTATACACTAAAACTGAAAAAAAATCTGACTTGGCATGATGGCGAGAAGCTGACAGCTGACGATGTTGTTTTCACCATTAACAAAATTTTGGACGAGAAGCAGCACAGCTTTTTGAGAAGTAATTTTATGGTTAATGGCAAACCGGTTCAGGCGAGCAAGGTTGATGATACAACGGTGGATTTCAAGCTTCCTCAGCCAGCTCCTGCTTTTGAGGCAGCACTGGTACAGGTATCCCCGATTCCGAAGCACATTTTCGAGAATGAAGCGGATATTGAGAAGAGTACAAAAAACAACTCTCCGATTGGATCTGGCCCTTTCAAATTTAAAGAGTACAAAACCGGTGAGTACGTTACACTCGAACGGTTCGATAACTATGTTGGCGGAAAGCCGCATCTGGATTCAGTAACATACCGGATTGTTAAAGATTCAAATGCTGCGAATTTGGCCCTTCAAAATGGTGAGATCAATGTAAACTATCTCGATCCGCAAAATGTGGAGACCATTAAAGCAACAGATAAGTTTGACATTTTCCCTTACAGCGAAGGTCGCTTGGCTTATCTGTTGTTTAATGAAAACAGTGATACAAAGCAGTTGAACAAAAAAGAAGTACGGCAGGCGCTTTCTTATGCATTGAATCAGGATGAATTGATTCAGGTATCCTATGGCTCCAAGGATTATGCAGATACTGCAAAATCTGCTCTGACACAGGACGTACTGTATCACACGAACGACGTTGCATTTTTCAATAATGATGTGAACAAAGCAAAAGAACTGCTGAAATCGGCTGGAGCTGAAGGACTGAAGCTGCGCATTATCATACCGGGCGGCAACAAGGTTCAGGAAGCACAAGCGCTGTATATTCAGCAGAAGTTCAAGGATATTGGCGTTCAGCTGGACGTGAACAGCATGGATTCCTCGGCATGGTCGCAAAAATTCGTCGATACGAATGCCAAGGACTTCGATCTGGCGATCAGCGGCTATATCATGGGGTATGATCCTGACGCGTATCGTATTTTATATAGCACCGGATCATCCTCCAACTATTCGCATTATTCAAATAAAGAAGTGGATCAGCTGCTGGAAGAGGGCGCGGGTGAGTCGGATACGACTAAACGTGGAGCAATTTATAAAAAGGTACAAGAGCTGCTGGCTGAGGATGCTGTCATCTACCCGATTGCTTACACCAAGACTATTGTAGCCTTCGACAAGCAGTATGGCGGTATTGATCAGGCTGTGTTAAAGCCGGTCGTGATTTTCGAGGATTTGTCCAAAATTTATCACAAATAAGACAGGGTTTTCAAAAATAAGCTGGGCTAACCAGCTTATTTTTTTCGAAAACAGCAAGGGGAAGGGAAACGTATGAGACAACTCATCGCCAGAAGGTTGCTGCAAGTTATACCGATGCTATTTTTTGTGTCCATCGTCTGCTTCGGCTTGATCAAGCTGGCTCCAGGTGATCCGGTTCTCTCTTTTGTTACACCGAATATGCATCTGGAAGACATTGAACGAATGAGGCATAGCTTGGGGCTGGACCAGCCTGCTTATGTGCAGTACATATTATGGCTTAAAAAGAGCCTGACGGGTGATCTCGGCTACTCGCTAATTAATCACCAGCCTGTGCTGGATCAGATTCTCGATCGTCTGCCGGCTACAGCCGGGTTGATGGGTGCATCCATCATATTGGCTGTGCTAATTGCGATTCCACTCGGTTTGACGGCTGCGGCTAATCGGAATCGCTGGATCGACAAGCTCATTAATCTGATGTCGTACATCGGAATTTCTGTTCCGCTATTTTGGCTCGGTATTTTACTTATTTATTTGTTTGCCATTTATCTGCATTGGCTTCCGAGTACAGGAATGCGTACCATCGGTACGGACTCGGTGCTAGATGTAATCAAGCATGGGATTTTACCCTGTTTTGTACTAGCCTTCGGCTTTCTGTCTGTGTATGTGAGGTACATCCGTTCCAGCACGATTACGCAGCTCAAGGAAGAGTATGTGCAGATTCAATACGCGTTCGGATCTGGAAAAAGACTGGTTTTGTTTCGACATGTGCTTAAGCATGTGCTGTTGCCCATCATTACGCTGCTCGGAATGTCGGTTGCGGACCTGGTGGCTGGAGCCATTGTGACGGAGACGGTATTTTCCTGGCCGGGCATTGGCTCGCTGGGCATGACGGCGGTAAAAGGGATGGATTATCCCGTCATCATGGGGATTACTTTATTTTCCGCTCTGCTGCTGATCATGGGTAATCTGCTTGCGGATATCTTGTACAGCATTGCGGACCCGAGAATTAAATCAACGAGGTGAATTCATGAATCGGAGCAAATGGCGCAACATCGGGATCGAGCTGATGACGAGCAAAATGGGCGCCGTCGCTCTCATACTATTGATCGTATTCTCGCTGGGGGCGATTTTCGCATTTTTATCGCCGCAGGACCCGAATAAGTTGAACGTGCTGGAGCGTCTCCAACCACCGGGAGCGGCACACTGGTTTGGGACGGATGATTATGGGCGGGACTATTTTACAAGAGCACTGTACGGCGGACGTGTATCATTGCTGGTAGGCTTCGCGTCCATGATTATTGCGACCAGTATTGGTGCAGTGGTAGGGGTTGTGAGCGGGTATTTTGGAGGATGGATCGACAATCTGCTTATGCGGGTTTTGGAGCTGATCATGTCAATTCCGTCATTCTTGGTTATTTTGCTGCTGAGTGTGTTTTTGAAGCCAGGCGTCGGCAATATCATTGTCATTATCGCCCTGCTCATGTGGATGAACATTGCCCGGGTGGTCCGTGCAGAGACAATGACGTTGCGCGAACGGGAGTATGTACTATATGCCAAAGCTTCGGGACAAAGTACGTTGGGTATTATTATGAAGCACATCGTACCGAATCTGATTCCGGTAATTATCGTAGGGGCGACGAACAATATCGCTTCAGCGATTATGATGGAATCGTCACTGAGCTTCCTTGGCTTTGGTGTTCAGCTGCCGAACGCTACGTGGGGCAGTATGCTGAATAATGCCCAGGGATATATTGCACAGGCCCCATATATGGCATTATTCCCGGGTCTACTTATTTTACTGACTGTGCTGAGCTTTAATGTTTTGGGAGATGTGCTGCGTGTAGGCTTTGAACCCAAATTAGTAAAACGATGATTCATAGTTTCATAGATTCATAGTACAGGTCCATTACAAATGGCTCCAGGAGCGACAGGAAGGAGCGAAAACACAATGACAGAACATCTACTGTCCGTCGAACAGCTGGAGGTCTCCTTTTTCACTCGTGAAGGGGAAAATCAGGCAGTTCGAGGGGTTAGTTTTCATATTGATGCTGGAGAAACGGTAGGAATCGTAGGAGAATCCGGGAGCGGCAAAAGTGTTACAGCGAAAGCGATCATGTCGATGATTGCCCCGCCGGGCAAGCGACTGAACGGCGATATCCGTTACCGGGGACAAAGCCTGACCGCTCTGACGGAAAAGCAATGGCGCAAAATACGCGGAAACCAGATTGCAATGGTTTTTCAGGACCCGATGACCTCGCTGAATCCGGTCAAAAAGGTTGGCTATCACCTGGTTGAGGTGATTCGTAGACATCAAGGACTGAGCAAGGAAGCGGCTACGCAAGCAGCAGTAGAACTGCTGCGACAAGTAGGCATTACCGAGCCGGAGCGCCGAATGAACCAATACCCGCATCAATTCAGCGGCGGGATGCGCCAGCGGGTGATGATTGCCATGGCGCTCTCGTGCAGCCCGGAGCTGCTGATTGCAGATGAGCCGACTACAGCGCTGGACGTAACGATTCAGGCGCAAATCTTGGAGTTGCTCAAGACGCTAAAGCAGCAATCCGACATGTCGATTGCTCTGATCACCCATGATCTGGGCGTCGTCGCCCAGGTGTGTAGTCGTGTCATCGTCATGTACGGCGGCATGGTGATGGAGGAGGGACGCGTGGACGATATCTTTTATCGTCCGGGCCACCCGTATACGCAGGGCCTGCTGCGTTCTGTGCCCCAGCGCACGAACGGTTTTCGCGAGCGGCTGGTGCCGATTGAGGGCACGCCGCCGGACCTGCTGAACCCGCCATCAGGCTGTCCGTTCATGGAACGGTGCCCATATGCGTTTGCCCGCTGTGTAGAGCGGCCACCGATGGTGGAGCTGCGCCCGGATCAGCGAGCAGCCTGCTGGTTGAACGAGCCGGACGCAGTGCCTGCTGGAGTCTACGAGACGCCCGAAGCGGGCCACGCGGAAGGAGGGAATAACGGTGAGTGAAGCAAATGATGTATTGGGTGAGCATCAGCCCTTGGTGGAGGTACACCAGCTTAAGAAGCATTTTGTGACCGCAAAGGATTTGTTAGGGCGTAGCTCTGAGGTGCTCAAGGCGGTGGATGGCGTGAGCTTTCAAATCAAGCGTGGCGAGACGTTCGGACTGGTCGGTGAGTCAGGTAGTGGGAAATCAACGGTTGGACGCTGTCTGACGCGATTATACGATTATACAGAAGGTACGGTACGCTTTGACGGTCAGGATATTTCCAAGCTGAACGATAAACAGCTCAAGCCGCTGCGTCGGCGCATTCAGAGCATTTTTCAGGACCCATATTCCTCTCTTAATCCGGGTATGAACGTGCTTGACCTGATCGGTGAGCCGATGGATATTCACAGACTGCATCAGGGCAGTGAGCGTAAGGATGCTGTAGTGGCTTTGCTTGAGAAGGTAGGGCTGAAGCGGGAACATCTGTATCGCTACTCGCACGAGTTCAGCGGCGGGCAGCGCCAGCGGATTTCCATCGCTCGTGCTCTCTCCGTGAACCCCGAGTTCATCGTCTGTGACGAGCCGATTTCGGCACTGGATGTGTCCATTCAGGCGCAGGTCATTAACACGCTGGAGGATCTCCAGCAGGAGTTCGGGCTGACGTATCTGTTCATCGCCCATGACTTGTCGATGGTGCGACATATTTCAGACCGAATCGGTGTGATGTACCATGGGCGACTGGTAGAAGTAGCCGATGCAGATGAACTGTATGAGCAGCCCGCTCACCCCTACACGCAGGCGCTGCTATCCTCCATCCCTGTGCCTGATCCGAGAGCGGTCGGAGAGCAAGGGGGACTGGGAGGAGGCTTGGCCCAACCAGACGGTTCATTAGTATGGGACAAGGATAACAACAGTGCAACCGAGCTGAGAGAAATCAGTCCCGGCCATTATGTAGCATACCCGGTTAACCTTTAGGGTTAAGAGCGGTTGTATGATGTGCATGACCCAAAGGAGGTAAAAAACGATGACTGAATCGACGAAAAGAGTACGTATTTCCCAATGGGACGCGCTCTTGCTGGAATCATTACGCTCTTTAGGCTGGTCCCAAGAGGAATTAATCCGTCGGGTGCAGCAAAATGAGCTGCCAACGGACGGACCATCCGATTTTGATTATACAGAGCTTGTCACCGGGCTGGCGTCCCAAGAGCCGGAAGTGTTTGTCAGCGCGGTAACGGATGGATATCAGATCAAGTACAATACGATCCGGGGCATTCGTTCGTGGATTGCCGTTGCGTTCGGGCGGGAGCCTGAGCTGTCACTGGAAGAAGGAAGCGAAGCCGTTACATCCGAACTGACGAAGGCTGAGTATGATCGGCTGGAGAGAGTGCTGTCGTTAGGATGGTTCATCCAGGAAGTACGTCCCGCGGCGGGCGAGACTTCAGGATTATACCGAATTGTGCCTGCTTCACAGACGAATTAAATCATGGGGATGGAGTAACACCATTCACCAGAAATGGAAACGAGCCGACCGTGAAGGCCAGCTCGTTTTTTTTAATGCAATCCTTCTTCATCTTTTTTATTCAGCATAACCAGACTATTGTGAATAACCCGTGTCATGCAGTAAAAGCAGGCCATTCTGGCGGTTTGCATTATAGCTCCCAACAACATGGACATCGATTCCATATCGGAAAAGTGTCGGATAAGAATCCGATTAATAATTCCTTCACCAAACCAGACAAAATATAGCGGAACAATCATCTTTTGAATATAACGGGCTTTGCGCTCCAATTCGGGGTGGAGCGCAAAGTACCTATAAATATGGGTGAATGTATTAGAGAATCCCCACAAGTTAATAAAAGGAATCATGCGAGCAATGGCTCCCACGGTACGAATCGGATAATCGGAATGCTTTTGCCGGATGGCTTTATGTACTTGAACTAGCCAGATCAGATAGGTTACAAAACACAAGTAGTACAGCACAAAGCTAAAAACTGTAAATTTTTGCTCCAGCTCGTATAGATGATCATAATAAAAATCATTTGCGTAGATATACACTAATGTAAAAATAAGGATGATAAATTCGCCTATAGTGCCCACTGCTAGTAAGGCTTGATGTACGCTGCCAGCTGTCTTGGATGGGAATGCTTTGGAATCTGGATCATTCAAGATGTACTTCCTCCCAATCTAGTTGCTTCAAATACACGATAGCATCCTCCAGTGTTTCTACGGGGATAATGCGTAACTTGAGTCCATGCTCCTTTTGAACTCGGGCAGCCTCTGCTTCGTTGCCTTCCTCACCGTACCATTCATAATCTGCCGGTACGAAGAATAGATCAACCTTTGCCGCCTCGGCTCCCAGCAGCTTTTGCTCCAGCCCACCGACCGATCCGACATCTCCGTATTCTTCCATCGTGCCAGAGCCTGCGATTTTGTGACGTCCGCCATCTGAAAAGTCGATATTATTGGCTTCCTCATACAGTCCGATACCTGTCATCAGACCCAAGGAATTCCCCGAAAGATCCTGCAAATGAGTCAATAGCTCCGCATAGCGAGCATCCTCCAATTTGTTAAGATTCGAGAAAGTCGCCGTAGCCCCAGCTGTGTCGCTGTCTACGCTTAATTCCGTCGCTGCATGTACGGCTTGCATGGCAGAATATTTTAGCGTGTCCGTCTCTGTAAGGTCCTTCAAATAAGAGTCCACTTCATCAGGGGCAAGAGGTTCAAATTTAATCGCTCCCCCAGATACATTTTCACTGGAATATACATTCCAACGCTCCAGGAGATTGTTAGCAATACCCGTTTGCACAGACGCAAAAAACACGCTTCCCTGAACGCCAAGATCTTTGACCGGATGCATTTCTCCCTGCAAAATATACTGCGCAGGCATAGGCCTTGTTCCAATAAAGGCAGCGATAGCGGGGATCAGCAGCAGCGCGAAGATGAGTATACGTTCTTTGTTTATGCCAAATATCTTTTTGAGGAGATATGGATTACGGCTTGGCACCTCATTCACAACCTTTCCAACTGTTCTCATACGGATATCATCGGTTGAAATGATTAGAAAGGTTACATTTTTCACCATAAATGACCGATAAGAGTATAGTAGTATTCATATTTTTTACGCTCTGCCAGATCATCAGACGCTCATTTTTTATGCTATATTTTATACATAAGGAAAATTAGTGAGAGTTGAGGTGCAGCATGACATCAATGAATATTGTCGAATCATCCGTCAAACCAGGATTAATGGCTTTTCAGGCAAGCACTGAAGATCAGGAGCAGGTTCAGGAGTTAATTTTAAAGACGGCCAGATGGCTGCACAGCAAAGGCTCTACGCAATGGGGACGCTTACTAAAAGGAAAAGATGATCATAACCTAGGCGGCGCTATTGCACGCGGAGAAGTGGTTATTTTCCGAGCATCAGAGGATCATAGCCTGGCAGGCGCAGTGATCTTGCAGCAGCAACCCAGTGCATGGGACCGTAAGTTGTGGGGACTAGACGAAACGGATTCTGAGGGAGGAACCTCAGTATATCTGCATCGTTTGGTTGTGGATCGCGATAGCACCGGGAAGGGGCTAGGCCGTGAGCTGATGCAATGGATTGAACGAGGCATCCACTTCACAGGCAAGGATCGAATCCGTTTAGACTGTATTGCGGGCAATGACAAGCTTAGCGAGTTTTACAGACAATGCGGTTATACGTATATAGGCGAAACGAACGGCTATAATATTTTTGAAAAGATGCTAATAAAGTCATAGAAAACGGAATCTACTGAAGAAAACGAAAGAAGGAAGCAGGTGATCTGCATTCTTCTTTTTTGCTGTATAGCCCTTTACTTTCTCTTGGTCACTGTCATATCAGAGCCCCCAAAAGAAAAAAAATTTATATAAAAATGAAAATGGGGATATCGCGCCTCCCCCTCCTACATATGATGATAGGGAAAGTTTTGTAAGCGCTTCAAAAGAAGGATGACATACAACCATGCGAAGCTACAGGAGGCGGTTAAGGTGGACAATTACATGAGCTGGATAAAGATTGGATTTTTCCTCAGCGTTCTGTTTTTACTTGCAGCGGCATGCAGTACCTCTCCCAAAATAGAGGAGACAGAAGGGCAAAAAGTGCGACTTACGATGCAGGCTTGGGGTAATCCTGCGGAGGTGAAGGTGTATCAGCGGGCGCTGGATGCATTTGAAAAGGAAAACCCAAATATCGAGGTTAAGCTGGTGCCTGTACCGGGAGACCAATATGAGCAAAAGCTGTTGACACAGCTTCAGGGAAGTCGCGGACCGGATGTGTTTTATTCGTATGAACCGACGATTGCGCGTTTGATCGGGGCGAAGCAGGTACAGCCTTTGGGTGAGTTTTTAAAAAGTGATGCGAGTGATGTGAAGGCTGAGGATTTTCCGGAAGGATTGTGGGGACCGGCAAAGCGTGATGGGGAAATTTATGGGGTCACTCCCGACTCCAACCCGATGGTCATGTATTACAACAAAAAGGTATTTAAGGAAGCAGGCGTGAAGACGCCGCAAGAATACTATGACGAAGGCAAGTGGAACTGGGACGCCTTTGAGGAGGTTACATCCAAGCTGAAGGCAGCCGGAAAGCAGGGTTATATTGCGGAAAACTGGTGGGCTCACTGGTATTCATGGGTGTGGTCGAATGGCGGTCAGATCTTTGATGAACAAGGCAAATATGTGCTGGACCACAATGAAAAGGGCAAGGAAGCCTTCGGTTTTATGTACGATATGGTGAAAAAGGGAAATGCGGTATATCTCGGCTCGCTTCCCAAAGGGCAAGGGGCTGACGCGATGTTCATGTCCAATCAAGTCGGTATGCTGGCGGCGGGAAGATGGCTGGAACCCTTGTTTAGTCAAAATAAAAGCCTCGACTTCGATTATATCTACTGGCCATCCAATACCGGTAAGAATGAGCCCGTTGCCATTCCGGTTGCCTATGTAGCTGTAAACAAAAATAGTCCGCATGTGCAAGAGGCCATGAAGTTGGCAGCATTCTACGTCTCTGTTAAGGGGCAGGAGGCCCGGCTGGTTGAAGGTGGGAATGCCATGGGTACGCTTGCTGCCGCAGATGAGAGCATTATGAAAAAGGCGACAATTGAGCATTCAAGCTATTTGACCGAAGGACGTAACATAGGGCATGCTCATGGATCTGCACTGGCCTATGATGCTCAGGTGCCAGGGCTGAACTCGGATATCACGGAAACCATCGACCTGATGTTCCTGGGCAAGCAGGATGCTACGGCAACCATTGAAAAGTTGAATCAGATCATATCCAAGGCGGTCAAGTAGGCACGGGATGGGCCGTGACCGGGGAGGAAGGTGACAAGATGCAGAAAAAGCATCAAGCGCTGTGGGGCTATCTATTTATTGGCCCCCAGTTTTTGGGTCTGTTATGTTTTTCGCTGTTGCCGTTGCTATATGCGCTTTACTTAAGCTTTGTAAACTGGGATGGATTTGGCGTACCTTTGTTTGTCGGCTTGGACAATTTCAAGGGCCAATTATCTGATCCTGATTTTTGGAAGGCCCTCATCAATACGATGTACTATATGGTGCTGGTCATTCCGGCGGGGATTATATTGGCTCTGCTCGTAGCCATCGTGCTCAACAAAGTGAAGGGCAAGGAAATTTATCGCTTGTTCTTTTTCATGCCTGTCGTAACCAGTTCGGTATCGGTTGGTGTCATCTGGATGTGGATACTGAACGGCGAATTTGGCATTTTAAATCATCTGCTGCGAGCGATTGGGATTACAGGCCCGATGTGGCTTACTGATACGCAGTGGGTGATTCCGTCGATTGCGCTTTTGAGCATATGGCTGGGACTGGGATATAATATGGTCATTTTTCTGGCAGGACTCCAGGGTATCTCCAAAAGCTATTACGAGGCAGCCGAAATTGACGGGGCCAGCAAGTTCCAGCAGCTAAGGTATATTACATTGCCGCTGTTGTCACCGACGACCTTTTTTGTGACCATCATGATGGTCATCAGTTCTTTTCAGGTGTTCGATCAGGCGTTTGTCATGACGAATGGAGGGCCAGCTAAAGCAAGTTATACACTGGTGTACCACATTTATGATCAGGCGTTCATTGACTTCACGATGGGAGAAAGTGCTGCGGCAGCAATGATTTTGTTCGTGATCATTCTCGTATTTACACTGCTGCAATTTAAAATGCAAAAGAGGTGGGTGCACTATGGAGATTAGTTCCAGAGGTAGGGTATTCCTGCGCCATGTGCTGCTCGCTGTCGGCTCTTTAGTCATGTTTTTTCCATTCCTGTGGACTGTTCTCAGTTCCCTGAAGGATATTTCTCAAATTTTCGTCGTCCCACCTCAATGGATTCCTGATCCGTTCGTATGGAGCAACTATCCAGCATCGCTGGAAGCGATGCCCTTCGTGCAGGCGTATATGAACAGCTTTTACATTACGGTGATCATCGTAACTGCGACACTGATTAGCGCGTCTATGGCGGCGTATGCTTTTGCTAAAATCCGATTTCCGGGCTCGAATATACTGTTTATCTTGTTCCTCGCAACGATGATGGTGCCCAAGCAGGTGACGATGATTCCGCTATATTTGGTGATGGATCGCATCGGTTGGCTGGATACGCATTGGTCGCTGATCGTACCTGGAGCCTTGTTTAATGCATTCGCAGTGTTTCTGCTCCGCCAGTTCGTCATGGGTATCCCACGCGATCTGGAGGAAGCGGCAGTAATGGATGGGGCGGGCTACATTCGTATTTACTGGAGCGTCATCCTGCCACTCATTCGTCCGGCATTGGCGGCGATAGGGATTTTCACCTTTTTGGGTGCCTGGAACAGCTTTCTTGATCCGCTTATCTATCTCAATACACCGGAGAAATTCACGGTTCCGCTTTTACTTAACAATTTCAAAGGGTTATATACCGCTGATTGGTCACTGATGATGGCGGGTACCACCATTTCTGTCGTCCCGGTGCTAATCGTCTACATCATTGCCCAAAAGCAAATTATTGAAGGCATCACCTTGATAGGAATTAAGGGGTAGGGGCATCTCTCTACTCCTTTTTGTATTTTTTTCGGTACTGTAGTGGGGTGTGCCCAGTAAGGTGCTTGAATACACGACCAAAGTGAGCGATGCTGTCAAAACCCGTTTTTTCAGCAATGGAAGTCACTTTCCAGCTCGTTTCTCTTAAATACGCCCGAGCCTGCTGGACCCGCACATCCTGAAGATATTCTACTAAGGTAAAACCTGTTGTCTGCTTGAAAATACGGCATAAATACGTGCTGCTAATATAAAAATGCTCAGCCAGCCGATCTAGCGACAGGCTCTCGTCATAATGAGCATGCAGGTATGCGATGACCGAGTACACGCGCTGCTGCTTTTCGCTACGTTCCGGTGCAATGGTATCGGCAGTGGCCGATTGTATGCGCCGGATACGGATAAGGAGCTGGAGTAGCAAGCTCTGGAGATATAGCTGGCGGTAGGCATGTTCTTGGTGGTATTCATCTAGCATTTGCCGGAATAGGTGTTCCAGCTCGCATTGTTCTTCCGCGGAGGGGCGAAGCAGAAAGCTTTTCTCTGGCAGAAGAAGCTGGTTCTGATCGCTGGAGGGAGAGACGGTCATTGACGAGGCTGCAAATTCTTCATCAAAGTTAATCAAAATCCGTTCATGGCTACCGCTACCCTTGTTACTCGTACGGTGAAAATCATGTTTGCTGATCCAAATCAGATCGCCCTTCTGGAGGGCGTATACCCGTTGATTAATGTAGTAGTAGCGCTCTCCTGCCAGCAAATAATAGATTTCGTGCGCTTGGTGGACATGGTCGGCGGACATGCTGAATGGCACCTTCCGCAACGCTTGCTCGATGGCAAAACGGGGTGTAGCGATCATATCGATAGTCTCCTTTAGTGAAAGAATACATAAGGATAATATATGTATATTTTACGGGAAAAATCATAATAAAAGCGAAGATTTTGCTCTTTCTTATACTATAAAATAAAAGCAATTCATGTAAAGGGTGTGAACCAATTGGCTAAAATCAAATATGCACTTGTGGGTACCGGAGGAAGAGCCGAATTTTTTTACGGTGAAGTTGTTACCGTTTTCAAAGATACCTCGGAGCTGATCGCGTTCTGTGACGTCAATCAGGCGAGAATGGATTATGCCAATCGGCTGCTGCAGGAGAAATACGAGCATGAGCCGATTCCGACCTATAAAGCTCACGAGTTTGATCGGATGATCGCGGAGACGCAGCCGGATATCGTCATTGTCACGACCATTGACCGGGTACATCATCGGTATATTATCCGGGCGATGGAGCTGGGCTGTGATGTCATTTCTGAGAAGCCGATGACGGTGGATGAAGATAAATGCCAAGACATTTTGGATGCCATAGACCGCACGGGACGGAAGCTACGCGTCACCTTTAATTACCGCTATGCGCCGCATAATACGAAAATCCGTGAGCTGATCATGGACGGAACGCTCGGAGAGGTGCTGTCAGTCAATTTCGAATGGCTGCTGAATACACAGCATGGCGCGGATTATTTCCGTCGGTGGCACCGGGACAAGCGCAATAGCGGCGGTCTGCTGGTGCATAAATCGACGCATCATTTTGATCTGATGAACTTCTGGCTTGGCTCGAAACCGGAGACGGTGTATGCGATGGGGGATCTGAAATTTTACGGACGAGAAAATGCGGAGCAGCGTGGCGTGACGGAGTTTTATCAACGGGCTTACGGCAGCAAGGCAGCGGAAAATGACCCCTTTGCGCTACACCTGGACCGTAACGAGCATCTAAAAAGCATGTATCTGGATGCTGAGCATGAGGATGGTTATGTGCGGGATCAAAGCGTATTTGGTGACAATATCAGCATTGAAGATACGCTGAGTGTCATGGTGAAGTATCAAAACAAGACGGTAATGAACTATTCGCTGAATGCTTACATGCCTTGGGAGGGCTTTATCATCGTATTTAACGGCACGAAGGGACGGATGGAGGTTCGGGTATCCGAGCAATCCTATGTTAATTCCGGTGGCAGCAAGGCAGATGAGGGTGCGCTAAAAGAGAAGACCATCACCATCTATCCCCACTTTGCAGCACCTTATGAGGTCGAAGTGGAGGAAGGCCAGGGTGGTCATGGCGGAGGAGATCCAGTTATGCTGCGTGATATTTTTGATAAGCCGGCAGAGGATCGGTTTCATCGTGCGGCCTCACATATAGACGGTGCATGGTCCATTTTAACAGGCATCGCCGCCAACCGTTCTATGCGTACAGGTCAACCGGTGAAGGTGGAGGAACTGGTGCGCTTGTAATGAGCAGTAAATTTAATACCGAAAAGCCCCCTCTAACTAGATGAATAGAGGGGGCTTTTCGGTTGTATTTATATATAGAATGCACCTTACATCTTACGGCACTTTATTTTATTATTTATCGGCAGTCAGTTCCCGGGTTCCCAGTTGTTGTACAGGACGATGGTTATCGGGAAAAATGGCAGCAAACTGGTTGATTTGGTCTGCGGACATTTCAATAGGCTGCTCCAGCACTGTCCAATTTACATGTTCTGTGCATGGCGGGGTAGTCAGCGATCCATTGTAGCGAACGGAGTGCAGGTCTTTTGGCAGCAGCGCAGCGAGATCTATTTTTTCATCTAGAGCCGCCGCTTCTTGGGAATTATCTTTCGGTAGTTTGGACCAAATGCGGTTGAAAGCCTTGTTTTCTTTGCCACTTTGGATAAGGACTCCTAAGACAGCTGTGCTTCCGTTGTCGCTTTGATGGACAAAATGAAGCTCCATTTCAGCATTTTTACCATCTATTTGGTGTTCGCTCGGGTGATGAAAATGAAACTGCTTTAAAGTGAATTTAGTACCGTCCAGCATGATGCTATTGCTGGCATCGGCAACATTGATTTGCACAGTGTGCCCATTGTTCAAAATGGATGCTTTCGTATTAGTGTAATGAACTTGCAGCGGTTGCTGCGTTTGCGATGCTTCCAAATGGGTATGCTCTATATTGACAGGAGATTGTTCGTGGCCGTTACCACAAGCAACAAAATCTTTTTCCAGCTCTCCCCAATGCTCCGGTCCCTGATCTCCTTCATAAGACCAGTGCGGGCTTTTTTGAACAACCGCATGAGCGTTGGTAGCTGATAAGGATGAAGTGCTGGTGGTACTAGAAATGGCGGGCTGTGAATTGCATCCTGTTACTGATACAACCAAGATAATGGCAAATATGCTGAACAGGCAACCTTTCCAGTTTTTTTTCATGTTTCTTTATCCTTCTTCCAAATAGAGTATGTGAAACTTTTTACATTGTAAATTATTGTACAAAGTTCCTACAAGGGTCCAAGGACTTAGAAAGAAGCATTTTTCGATTAAATAGTTTTAAGTTAGTAAGTTAGATTTATGTTTGTCCTTTTTGGGCAAGAGTTACTATAATAATGGAGTGTGCATTACAAAATAATTCCATATTATTTAAAGGAGAGATCTACATGAAAGCAGCAATTGTTACAAAAGACAAGAAAGTCAGTGTAGAAGAGAAACCTTTACGCTCCCTGAAGCATGGGGAAGCGTTAGTCCAAGTCGAGTATTGCGGAGTTTGCCACACAGATTTACATGTAAAAAATGCAGATTTTGGTGATGTCACAGGCAGAGTTCTGGGGCATGAAGGTATTGGGAAAGTCATTGAATTAGGTGAAGGAGTAACCAGTCTTAAGATTGGTGATCGCGTAAGTATTGCCTGGATGTTCCAAAGCTGCGGTCACTGCGAATATTGCCTAACCGGGCGGGAAACGCTGTGTCGTGAAGTTAAAAATGCCGGATATACGGTAGACGGTGCAATGGCAGAGCAATGTATTGTCACAGCTGACTACGCGGTCAAAGTACCAGATAGTCTTGATCCTGCCGCTGCAAGTAGTGTAACTTGCGCAGGGGTTACCACATATAAAGCAGTTAAAGTAAGTGAAGTCAAACCAGGACAATGGATCGGTATCTTCGGCATTGGTGGCTTGGGTAACCTGGCTGTGCAATACGCCAAAAATGTATTCAATGCTAAAGTTGTAGCCTTTGACATCAGTGATGAAAAACTAGAACTGGCCAAACAAATTGGTGCTGACTATATCGTTAACAGCATGAAAGAAGATCCGGTCGCTCGAGCTAAGGAGTTAACAAACGGTGCTGGTCTGGATGCAACCGTGGTTACTGCTGTTGCCAAAACACCTTTCAACCAGGCCATCGACGTTGTGAAGGCTGGCGCGCGTGTCGTAGCTGTAGGTCTCCCAACCGATAAGATGGATCTGGACATTCCACGTCTGGTTCTGGACGGCATTCAAGTTATTGGCTCCTTGGTCGGCACTCGTGAAGACCTTAAAGAAGCGTTCCAGTTCGCTGCAGAAGGTAAAGTTGTCCCTCTTGTACAAAAACGTCCGCTCGAAGACATTAATGAGATCTTCGAGGAGATGGAGCAGGGCAAAATCCAAGGACGCATGGTCATTGATTTCACAAATTAAAATGATGTCCAATTCGTAACCCTTGGAATTCGGAGAGAGAAAGCGCCTGCTGATGTATTGCGGGCGCTCTTTTTGGCTTTACAAATTATTCAGAATGTTATCTTCCAAAACCGCAGATTTATCCCCATATTCTTTAATAATATGTCTTTCTCCCCAAGCACAAAGAGAATCTAAAATGCCTTTCAGACTACATCCATATTCACTAAGCTCGTACTCCACCTTGGGTGGAACCTGATTATAGCTAATCCGATTGACAATGCCGTCTTCCTCTAATTCACGAAGCTGCTGAGTCAGCATTTTTTGTGTTATGGAAGGCATCATCCGTTTTAATTCGCTTGTCCGCATCTTTCCATGTGTCAAATGACACAGAATGACGCATTTCCATTTCCCCCCGATCACCTCTAACGTCGCCTCAACAGAGATATTGTATTTTTTCTTCCCCAATGCCGATCCCCCCATGTGTATCGCTTCTGTTATACATACCTTAACAGCCTGTTTTAATTAAAAAGAACTTTATTTAGGGTACTTTTTAGTGCCTATATCACTAAAAAGTACGTACTGTTCATATTTGCTTGAATAACTCATAATAACATCTGCTGGTCGAAGATTTCTATAGATAGGAGTGAAAAACATGTCGCCAGAATCAAAACGAAGTATATGGCCATTACTGGCTTTAGCCGTAAGCGCCTTTGCGATTGGGACAACTGAGTTCATCAGCGTGGGACTGCTTCCCCTGATTGCTGAAGACTTGCACATATCTGTAACGATGTCTGCACTAACTGTAACGCTGTATGCATTAGGGGTCACCATCGGGGCACCTGTCTTGACCTCATTAACATCAAGTGTTCCCCGTAAAACGTTGCTGCTGTGGATCATGATTATATTTATTGCAGGCAACAGCCTCGCTGCGGTCTCTAGCGGAATTGCCTTGCTGCTGATTGCACGTGTGATCTCGGCGTTCGCTCATGGGGTGTTCATGTCCATCGGTTCCACCATCGCGGCCGATCTTGTGCCGGATGATCGGCGAGCGAGTGCGATTTCCATTATGTTCTCCGGGTTGACCGTAGCCACGGTTACAGGCGTACCTTTGGGTACCTACATTGGGCAGCAATGGGGTTGGCGGGCAGCGTTTATGGCGATTGTGGTCGTCGGTGTAGTGGCACTCATCGCCAATCTGATTTTGCTGCCATCTACGCTGCGCAAAGGGAATAAGACTCCTTTCCGCGAGCAGGTCAAACTGGTTACCAATGGTCGCTTGCTACTCGCATTTATCATTACAGCTTTGGGGTATGGAGGCACATTTGTGGTGTTTACTTATTTATCTCCATTACTTCACGACATAACCGGATTTCAGCAAAGTACGGTAACGTTTATACTTTTGCTATATGGAATTGCGATTGCCATCGGGAATGTTATTGGCGGAAAAGCAGCAAACCGCAAGCCGCTTTCAGCTTTGTTTTACATGTTTCTGATTCAAGCAGTGATCCTGTTTCTCCTGTTGTTCACGGCACCTTTTAAAACGGCAGGACTGATTACGATCTTCTTTATGGGATTGCTTGCGTTTATGAACGTGCCCGGGCTACAGGTATATGTCGTCATGTTAGCCGAACGGTTTGCACCCAAAGCTGTCGATGTTGCTTCTGCTGTTAATATTGCAGCTTTCAACGCAGGGATAGCCATCGGAGCTTATGTAGGCGGGGTTGTAACGGATTCACTCGGTCTCATTCATACGGCCTGGATCGGGAGCATTATGGTTTTCGTTGCGGTTTTGCTCACAGGCTGGAGTCGTATGCTCGAAAAAAGGGATACAACCCCCATTACAGGTTAAAGCTTTTAAAAAATAGAGAGGAAGATTCAAAATGACACAAAACTTACAAAGCACAACATTGTTAAACAACGGAGTTCGCATGCCTTGGTTTGGCATCGGGGTATTTAAAGTGGAAGAAGGTTCGGAGCTGGTCGATGCTATAAAGGCTGCTGTAAAGCATGGCTACCGCAGTATAGATACAGCTGCAATCTATGCGAATGAAAGCAGTGTAGGGCAGGCTATTCAGGAAGCCCTTCAGGAAAATAACCTGTCCAGAGAAGAACTGTTCGTCACGTCCAAAGTGTGGAATGCAGATTTAGGCTATGAAGAGACACGAGCCGCTTATGAAGCCAGTCTGGACAAGCTGGGTCTGGACTATCTGGATCTATATCTGATCCATTGGCCAGTTCAAGGAAAGTATAAAGAAGCTTGGAGAGCGTTGGAATCCTTGTATAAAGAAGGACGGATTAAGGCCATTGGAGTCAGCAACTTCCAGATTCATCATTTGGAAGATCTCATGAAGGATGCTGAAATCAAGCCCATGATCAATCAGGTGGAATTCCATCCACAATTAACGCAAGCCGAGCTGTTGCAATTCTGTCAAAAGAACGACATTCAAATGGAAGCTTGGTCTCCGTTAATGCAAGGCCAATTGCTCGATCATCCGGTACTGCAAGACATAGCGACCAAGTACGGCAAATCGGTGGCGCAAGTGATTTTACGCTGGGATGTGCAGCAGGGAGTTGTCACCATTCCCAAGTCTACCAAGGCGCATCGGATCGTCGAAAATGCCGACATTTTTGACTTCGAACTGACGCGCGAGGATATGGATCGAATTCAGGCGTTAAATGCCGATCTTCGGGTAGGTCCAGATCCGGATAACTTTGATTTTTAAAATTACGTTCATCATGAGACGCCGTTTCCTTCTTCACTGAAGGGACGGCGTTTTGTTTGTGCATGATGGGTCTGGAGCTACAGCAATCCAATCCCGCCATATGGTATTATAGGGTTATGTGAAAAGAGACGTTTTGGAAGCTTGTGAATACGAAAAATCTCCGGGGGACTTCATGAATAAGACGATTGCAGATATAGCCCAAATGGCTGGCGTATCCAAGAGCACGGTATCCCGTTTTTTGAACGGCGGGTCTGTCAGCGTGGATACGAAACGAAAAATTGAAAAAGTGGTTAAAGCCACGGGCTATGTGCCCAATGCCTTTGCCCAGAGTCTTAAGGCAAAGCGGACCAACATCATCGGCACCGTTGTGCCGCGTCTGGATTCTTTTGCGACATCTCATACGCTGATGGGGATTGATGAGGAACTGCGTTCTCAGCATTATCAGATGCTGATCTCTAATACGAGCCAGGATGTACAGCGTGAAATCGAAGCCATTTATGAGCTGGGAAGACAAAAGATTTCGGGTATCATTTTGCTGGCTGCTCAAATTACAGACGACCATCTGACCGCGATTCGTGACATTGGTATTCCGGTGTTGCTGGTGGGCCAGCAGCACGAGCAGCTTCATAGTCTTATCCATGATGACTATCGTGCAGGATATGATATCGGAACGTACGTTTTGTCACAGGGACATCGCGAAATTGCCTACGTTGGTGTTACTGAAAAGGATGTTGCCGTCGGTGTGCAGCGCAAGGAGGGCTTTAGGCAGGCTGTTCGCGATGCATTGCCTGCTGAGTCTCATACGGACGATGCGATGCGAGCAGCAGGGTATGATATCAGATACTATGAGACCGGATTTAAAATGTCCGATGCACGGATTGCTGCATCCGCCATTTTGGACCATTTCAAGCCAACGTTAATGGTGTGTGCTACAGATAATATCGCGCTGGGCGTAATCAATGCGGCTTATTCCAGAGGGATTGTCATCCCGTCGGATTTGTCGGTAACTGGCTTTGGGGGATACGATATTACGGAGGTCATTCACCCTGCCCTGACAACCGTTCAATATCCGTATATGGAGGCTGGACGTGTAGCAGCGCAAAATATTATGCGGCTGGTAGAACATAAAACTGTAGAAAAAGTGACGGTCATGAATTATTCCCTGATCGAAAGAGAAAGCGTTGACAAACGCTGAACAAGTGGATTATAATTTCTTCGAAACCGGTTCCATAGCATTCGGGCACAAATGGAATCGGTTGCAAATCCATGGATAGTATATTTTTTTAATCGTAAGGGAACCGGTTCCGATGAATATTTTTTTCATTGAGTTGGAACCGGTTCCTGAAGCGAAAGTTTTAATAAAAATGAGGTACACCTATGAAAATGACAAGAGAACAAAAGTATCGAATGATCGAGCAGGCAGAACCCGGTGAAATAGCCAGCTTGAAGGAGAAAGTGGAGCAATGTCACTGGCGGCAGGCATTTCATATCCAGCCACCGACAGGTTTGCTCAATGACCCCAATGGCTTTTCATATTACCAAGGTGAATACCACTTATTTTATCAGTGGTTTCCGCTCGGAACGGATCACGGGATGAAATATTGGTATCACCTGAAATCTAAAGATTTGGTCACATGGAATAGTGCGGGCATTGGCATCGCACCTGGGGATTATTTTGATTCACATGGGGCTTATTCGGGCAGCGCACTGGAGCATGAGGGCAAGTTATATATGCTGTATACGGGAAATGCACGAGATGAAGACTGGATCAGACATCCTTATCAATGCATGGCTGTTATGGACGAGAATGGTCACATTACTAAATGGGAGCACCCCGTTATTTCCAATGTGCCAGAAGGGTATACAGACCATTTTCGTGATCCCAAGCTATGGAAAGACGGCGATAGCTTTTACTGTGTGATTGGTGCCCAGAGAACGAATTTAACAGGCTGCGCCGTCCTCTACCGATCAACCGACCTTCGTACGTGGGAGTTTGAGGGAGAATTGTGTACAGGCCTGGAGTCGTTTGGCTACATGTGGGAATGTCCAGATTATTTTGAACTGAACGAAGCGGGAGTCTTGATCTTTTCTCCTCAGGGCTTGGAGCCTTCTGGGGATGAAAATCGCAATATTTATCAATCGGGCTACGTAATCGGCAAGCCGTTGGATACCGGAACAAGAACACTGGAGCACGGTGCATTCCACGAGCTCGATAGAGGCTTTGACTTCTATGCGCCACAGACGATGATTGACCCACAGGGGCGGCGTATTATGGTGGCATGGATGGGCCTGCCGGATATCGAATATCCCACAGATCCGAACGGATGGGCTCATTGTCTGACATTACCAAGGGAGCTTACGCTTCATGAGGGCAAACTCTTGCAGCGGCCGATCCCTGAGCTGACTACGCTGCGTAGAAATCGTGAGGATCGGGTAGCTGACACGTTATTCTCAGAGAGCAAAACCTATGAAGGATTTACAGGTACGGCCTATGAGCTGATTTGTGAGGTAGATCTTTTGAGCGCTAAGGTGTTTGGTATTGAATTCCGTGCGAGTGAGACTGAGAAGACGGTGATTAAATATAATGCCGTCAGTCGCAAACTTGTATTGGACCGTTCGCAATCAGGTGAGCCTGTAGCCACTTCGTATGGTGAGGTACGGCAGTGTTCATGGGATAAGGATCATATCAAACTACATTTGTTTGTAGATGCGTCTTCAGTTGAGATTTTCGTCAATGATGGGGAAGAGGTGTTCACCAGTCGTATTTTTCCGCATCCAGAGAGTGACGAAATACGCTTTTTTGCCGACAAGGGAGAGGCTCTCTTCCAGGCGGTAAAATGGGATTTTACATGAGTAGGCTAAAACATCAAGTGGTTCGTTAATCATCAAACATAACGGAATGAACGAGAGGATGAACATCATGGCGGAAAACAGAGAAATAGCTAAAGAAGTGATCCAGGCAATCGGTGGGCAAGAAAATATTGCATCTTTTGCTCATTGTGCGACGCGCTTGCGGATTATGGTGCATGACAAGGAGAAGATTGATCAGAAAAAAGTTGAGGAGATCGACAAGGTCAAGGGGGCTTTCTTCAATTCCGGGCAATATCAGATTATTTTTGGTACAGGTACGGTAAATCGAATTTTTGAAGAGGTCGAAAAGCTTGGCGTGACCGGTTCATCTAAAGAAGAGGTGAAGAGTCAGGCGAAAAAGGAAGGCAACGTCTTCCAACGCTCCATTCGTACCTTTGGCGATGTGTTTGTACCCATTATTCCTGTGCTGGTTGCTACGGGGCTGTTCATGGGGCTACGTGGCTTGCTCACTCAGCCGCAAATTCTCGCTCTACTCGGCATGACGCCACAGGACATTTCACCCAATTTTCTATTATACACACAAGTATTAACGGATACGGCCTTTGCTTTTCTACCCGCGTTAGTCGCATGGTCAGCCTTTAGAGTATTCGGCGGCAGTCCGGTGCTGGGTATCGTTCTCGGTCTGATGCTGGTAAACCCGGCCTTGCCCAACGCTTATAGTGTTGCGGACGGCTCAGCCCATCCGTTGACGATGTTCGGGTTCATTCCTGTAGTGGGCTATCAAGGCTCGGTATTGCCAGCTTTCTTCGTGGGCTTGATCGGAGCCAAGCTGGAGCGAGCGCTGCGCAAACGGGTGCCTGAAGCGCTAGATCTGATTCTCACACCGTTTTTAACACTGTTGATCATGATCACTTTGGGATTGTTTGCCATTGGTCCGATTTTCCATTCACTCGAAGAATGGGTGCTGCACGGAACAACGTTTGTGCTGGATTTGCCTTTCGGTATTGCAGGGATTGTCATCGGTTTCTTGCATCAGATTATCGTCGTTACAGGTGTGCATCATATATTTAATTTCTTGGAGATTCAACTGCTTGAAAAGAATGGCGTAAATGCCTTTAACGCCATCATTACCTGCGCTATGGCTGCTCAAGGTGCTGCCTGTCTGGCGGTTGGACTGAAAACGAAGAATAGCAAGCTGAAAGCGTTAGCGCTTCCTTCCTCATTGTCTGCTTTTCTGGGGATTACGGAGCCGGCTATTTTCGGGGTCAACCTGAGATACATGAAGCCTTTTGTTATGGGCCTTATCGGTGGGGCGGTTGGCGGTTTTATCGCTTCTGTCTTCCATTTGGCGGCTACAGGCATGGCAGTTACGGTCATTCCAGGCACGTTGCTCTACATGAATCATCAGCTTCCGCTTTACATTTTGGCGAACTTGGCTGCTATGGTTGTAGCCTTTGTCCTGACCTGGATGTTTGGCTATAACGATAAAATGTTGGAAGAGGTCAAAACAGCGGGTTCCTCCAATTAACACCACCCAAGTAATGCGAATACACGCAGATTTATACGCGTAATTATAAATATGATGGTCGTTCTACATGGAAACGCTCTTGGTCCCTAATGAAAAAGGACTACTAGAGGAGGGTTCCAGGTAGAACGACCATTTTTATTAACTGAGGATTTTGCAAAATCCTGTAACTATGAAATTCTGTTCTAGACCATCCAACTAAACAATCGAAGAACGTTCATCCAGAAATTCGGACGGCGAGCAGCCTGTCAACCGTTTGAAGATTCGATGAAAATAGGAAACATCACTATATCCCACATACTCCGAAATTTCACGAATCGTTAGCCGGGACTCGGTCAGCATGTAGATGGCGGTTTTAATACGTTGCGTATGTACATGCTCGCTGATCGTTTGGCGTGTTACTTCACGCAGCAGCGTCGCGGCATAATTGGGGGTTTTACGGATGGCGTCGCCAAGCTCCTCCTTGGTTACCTTTTCACGGTAGTGGTTCTGGATATACTGTTTCATATGTTCCACATGTCGCTCTCGATCGCAAGAAATGGCGCCTTTGTCCCATTCCTGATTCATATATATCATTGCCTCGGTCAGCAGACAGTCAGCCATCAGGGTGTAGTAGCTTGGGTGTTCAGTCCATTGATAGTACATCGATTTAATCCGTTCATGCAGCATATCGTAGCATCCAGGTTTGATCAACAACGGCTTGTCAGTATTCAGTATGGGAAGTGTGCTGTTCGTACATGTTTTGCGGCAATGTATCACATACTTGGTATGAAAAAGCGTAGGAATGCTCTTGCCATAGTAATCCAGATGACCGGGTAAAAGCAGTGTTTCACCCTTACCGAGAATGAATTTGCAATCGTTCACCCAATATACACATTTGCCAAAGGTGACCAAAATGAACAGTAAGTCATCGTTGTCGCTATTTGCACCAGCCTTTTCATACCAGTCCACACCGTTGTCCTGCCGAATATCCACCAATGTAATCACGAAACTCACTCCCCGATGTCTTCAACATTCATTATACTGTAGTACATTCATCATACTATAGTTCATAGTCTTGGTGCACGGGTACAGGTAGAATAGAGCTATATAAGTTTAATGTAGATAGAGAAGCAAAGTGGAATAGAAAACCATACAGTAAAGACATTCAGGAGGATGACATTACTATGCTTAAAACGAAAATTATTTGTACTATGGGACCTGCCTGTGACTCCATTCATTTGCTAAAAGAAATGATCCAGGCTGGTATGACTGTAGCCCGCTTGAATATGGCTCACGGGGAGCTGGAAGATCACGTTAAACGTATCGAAAATGTGCGTCAGGCTGCGAAGGAAATGAATACCTTTATACCTGTCATGATGGATATTAAAGGACCAGAAATACGGATTGGCAAGCTGAGAGAGGCATCTTGTCTGTTGAAACCAGGTAGCCAGCTCATTCTGACCACAGAAGAGATCCTAGGGGACGAGCATCGTATTTCAGTAAATTACCCGGATATGCCGAAGGACATCAAACCAGGCGACCGCATTCTCATTGACGACGGTTTGGTTGATCTGACTGTAACCTCCATCGAAGGTACCGAAATGATTTGTAATATTGTAAGCGGCGGTATTTTGAAACCGAGAAAAGGTGTAAACCTGCCAGGGATTCATACGACCCTTCCAGGCGTGACGGAGCGAGATGTGAGGCACATCCAATTTGGGGTGGAGCAGCGTGTTGAGCTTATTGCGGCTTCTTTTGTGCGTAAAGGCGACGATATCCGTGAAATCCGTGAGATTTTGAAGGGACATCATGCTGAGCATGTACAAATTTATTCCAAAATTGAAAATGCTGAAGGCATGGAAAACCTGGATGATATTATCGAAGCTTCCGATGGCATTATGGTAGCCCGTGGCGATCTGGGTGTCGAAGTGCCGATTCAAGATGTGCCTGTGATGCAAAAAGAAATGATCGACAAGTGTAATCTGGTCGGCAAGCCCGTTATCGTAGCTACCCACATGCTGGAATCCATGCAGGTGAACCCGCGTCCGACGAGAGCCGAAGTTAGTGACGTGTTTAATGCCGTTATGCAAGGAGCCGATGTTGTTATGCTGTCGGGCGAATCAGCTGCGGGTAAATACCCTGTCGAGTCTGTACGGACCATGGCCGCTGTAGCTGCCAGAGCAGAATCGCAATTCGATTATCAGGAGCAGTTTGATAAGCGCCGAGCACGTCAAAGCACCAACATTACCGAAGTGATTAGTCAGGGTGCGGTGAGTTCGTCCCTGGAGTTGGATGCGAAAGCAATTATTACATCGACTGCCAGCGGATTCACGGCACGTATGGTATCCAAATATCGTCCGAAGGCACCTATTATTGCGGTTACTCCGAATAATACGGTATTCGCTAAAATCTGCCTGTTATCCGGCGTATTCCCGATCAAGGGGGATAAAGTAGCAACAACGGATGAAATGTTCGAATCCTCCATCCGTAACGCCCTGAATGCAGGATATATCCATAAAGGCGATACAGTAGTCCTGTCAGCAGGTGTTCCTGTCGCTGAGGCGGGCACCACTAACTTGATCCGAGTATATCAAGTGTAATTTAAAACAAAATATAGACAAGCCAAAAGGCGCTGACCCCCATGGGTTCAGCGCCTTTTTCACATTCTGTCATGTCACTAACTTACAGCCCAAACACACTTTTAGCAACGACCTGTGTCAATTCTGCCTTATGGGCTTGGTATTGCTCAGGTGTAATGCTCTTATTGGCCAGTCGTTGATCCAACTGCTCCGTTAACTGAGCTACCTGTAAATCAACAACAGCCTGTGCGTCCTTTTTATTGGATTGTGCAATATCTGCCAAGGTTTGACCGTTATATAACGCATCATACAATTGCTCATCCGAGGATACGCCCAGTGTTTTCAAAAGTTCATCATCCTTGGAAGCTTCATTATCCTGTACCTGAGGGGCTCTCTCTGGAGCCAGTGTAGCAGCATTAGCCCGACTTCCCCAAGTAGAAGACTGCCCAATAGATAACGCCAGCAACAGTGTACAGATGACCAGAATTCGTTTTCGATTCATGAGTGTAAATCTCCTTTGTGTTCATTCAATTTCTGACAAGGTGGAGCCTTATATGGATATCCAACGGGAGTAATGTTTATGCCTTTAGCCGATCCGGCTTATGTAGTTACCAGATTCTAATATACATCATACACACCCAATCTTAGCGCCAGCTTAATACTCGTTTAAAATAAACTAAAAGAGGAGGATATAAACAGGTAAAACCAAAAAAATTCACGGATGCGAATAATGGATGTGATTTACCCTTTGGATCTGCTGGATATGAAAAAACCTCCTTCACAAAAGTGAAAGAGGTTTTAGACATCTACAACTATTACAATTTAGGGTTTTTTCCATACTTATTGTCGTTAGGCTGACTGTCTTGGCAGAAGAATACAATCAAAATAATTGACCCTACGAGAGGAATCAGACTGATTAGAATCCACCATCCGCTTCTACCTGTGTCATGCAGTCTACGGGCCATAACGGCCAAGGATGGCAACAGGACAGCAAGAGAATAAATCAAAGTCAATACCGGTGATAAGCCTACAAGACTATCGATCAGGCTGACTACAAAGCTAGCGATTGCACTAAATAGTACAAACATCCAATACTCTGTACGTCTTGCTCTACCTTGAAATCCTACATAGTTTTTTAATGCATTTAAATACCATTGCATATATTTTTCACCTCCTTATAAAATCTAAATGTTTCTATACACGTAAAATTGTTCTTTTAGGTATATCGGCAGGAAACATATAGAATTTTAGTTGTAAAATTATAACTTTAAACTAGAAATTTACGCAATACATTTATTAATGTTAATAATTCGATGAATAATTTATAAAAACATAAAATTACATATTGAATTTTCCATATCCATTGAATAATATAGAGGTACGGTTAACCGCCAGGTTTGAATCGTCCTTCTTAACAGAAGGTGCTTTTATTTTTCAAATCAATTGAAAGCGCTTTAATGAAAAATAGGAGGGATGACCAACATTAAATTCGAGGGTGAAGAAGTTAATACAAACATAATCCTGACCGCTTTCTCAATATTGTTTTATGTTATCAGGGATGTTCAAAACGAGAGGAGATTGATTTATGAAGCAATCATTTGTTCGTAAAGTAACGGCAGCTTCACTCGCAGGTGCGCTGTTGTTGCCTGCTTCTTTGGTAGGCGCGGAGCCAACACTCCATTCAGATACAGGTGGAATTCAAAATGTAGGGCAAACTTCCCTTCAAGCTCAAGACCTAGAAAACTTTTCAATTCAAAGTAAAAAGGCTGTCTCTTTCAAGGAGACTTCCGTACATGATCCATCCATTCTGAAAGTGAAAGACACATTTTACATTTTTGGCTCACATCTGGCGGCTGCCAAGTCCAAAGACCTCATGAATTGGGATACGATTGCTACAGGAGTGGCGAATGGTAATGCATTGATTCCCAATGTCAAAGAAGAATTAAAGGAAGCACTGGATTGGGCACAGACGGACACACTGTGGGCAGCTGATGTCATTCAACTGGCAGATGGCAAGTTCTATATGTATTATAACGCTTGCAAGGGTGACTCCCCGCGTTCAGCGATGGGCCTAGCAGTTGCTGATAAAATTGAAGGGCCTTATAAGAATAAAGGAATTTTTCTAAAATCCGGCATGTGGGGCCAACCGAGTGAGGATGGGACGATCTATGATGCAACCAAGCATCCAAATGCCGTAGACCCGGACACCTTTTATGATAAGAACGGCAAGCTGTGGATGGTATATGGCTCCTACTCAGGAGGCATCTTCATTATGCAGATGGATGAAAAAACAGGGAAGCCGCTCCCTGGTCAAGGCTACGGGAAAAAGCTGACAGGCGGTAACCATGCTCGTATGGAAGGGCCGTACATACAATACAGTCCGCAAACGGACTACTATTACTTGTTCCTGTCCTATGGTGGATTGTCAGCGGATGGCGGATACAACTTGCGGGTGGCTCGGTCCAAAACACCGGCTGGCCCTTTCTACGATGCTGAAGGCAATGATATGATCAAGGTCAAGGCAAATCCTGATAAACCACTTTTTGATGACGCTTCCATTGAACCATACGGTGTCAAACTGATAGGTAATTACCTGATTCCAAGAGAAATTGGTGATCCGGGTACTGGACTGGGTGCAGGCTATGTGTCGCCCGGACACAACTCGGCTTATTATGATCCCAAGACGAAAAAGCATTTTGTCATTTTCCATTCCCGTTTCCCGGGGAGAGGCGAACAGTATGAAGTGCGGGTACATGAAATGTTCATGAACGCTGACGGTTGGCCTGTGGTTGCTCCTTATCGTTATTCGGGAGATGAGGATTCACTGAAAAAGCTGTCAGAAAAGGATGTCCTCGGTCAATATTCGTATGTAAATCACGGGAAGGAAATTTCGGCAAATATTAAGCAAGCCGTTAACGTCAGTCTGGATAGCGGCGGCAAGCTGTCTGGTGGAGTGAACGGTACATGGAAGTTGGGGGCAGGCAATCAGCTGGAAATTACAGCAGAGGGTTCGAAGTACAAAGGCGTATTCCTGCAACACCGTGATCCAGACACAGGTGCCAAGACGCTTGCTTTTACCGCGTTGTCCTCCAAGGGTGTTGCGGTATGGGGTTCGCTAAAGCCTGACCTGAAGGCCAGCAAGATTGTAGCTGCTGTGCAGAAGGATCTGAGCCTGGGCGATACGAGCAATGTTCTTTATAATCTGACGCTACCTACTCAAGCAGCACAAGATACCACTATTTCATGGGAGTCCACCCACCCGGAGAATATTTCTGTGACAGGTGAAGTATACCGTCCAGATGCCGGTTCTCAGCCTATAACAGTTACATTGACGGCGACCATCAAAAAGGACAAAGCCACCGCTAAGAAAAGCTTTACAGCCACTGTTCCCGGACAGGCCCGAGGTCCTCAGCTTGCACGCTATTCGTGGAGTGAAGATCAAGGAACTTCGGTTGTCGACAGCACATACAATCATTTCGATGGTAAGACCTATGGTGGTGCCGCATGGGATAAAGACGGGAAGCTTGGCGGTGCTCTTGTCCTCAACGGTAAGGATGGTTACGTTCAACTACCAAATATGGTAACAGATGCGAAGGATTTTACCTTTTCCGCTTGGGTGAACTGGAAGGGCGGTGCAGCTTGGCAACGGATTTTTGACTTCGGCAACGGCCAAGCCCGCCATATGTTTCTTACCCCTTCCCAAGGAAGTGGTGTGCTCCAGTTTACAATCCATGAGGGTACAGATCAAAGCTTGCTTTCCAAATCATCATTACCTCTAAACCAGTGGACGCATGTAGCGGTTACACTGGAGGGGAATACAGGGAAGTTGTATGTGAACGGTGAGGAAGTAGCTGTTAATGACGGCATTACCTTTAATCCTGATGAGCTACTCACGAACGAGGCTTATCTCGGCAAAAGCCGTTTTGCCGCCGATGCTTACTTCAATGGCAGCCTGGATGAAGTTCAATTGTATAACAAAGCGCTGACAGCAGAGGAAATTAAAGCGCTGGCGGAGTTGTAATTCAAATGAACTAAAATGAGCAAATAAACGCAGGAGATGAGCTTTTAGTAAGAAGTTCGTCTCCTGCACAATGAATTTTGTATATTTATTTCTTGATTGCTGGTATAATAAGAAGCAACTGCGGATATAATGTTTTAAGTAGGCGTTAATGACTCACTCCCGCCGAATGAACACAGCTTTGAAGCAGCAATAGAGAATATAAGCACTCTGCATAAATTAAATTCTCCAGTGCTTGCGTTTTCAATACACTTATGGTAATATGAGTATATTGAAATTGTGACCTGAGATTCACATATTGTAGAGGGTTATTGTTTTAGGTTGAAATAACCTTGTGCAATATGTGAATTTTTATTTGTAAAAAATAAAGGTCATATAAATACATTTTGGAGGTAATTCCATGCAAACAGGTACAGTTAAATGGTTTAACGCAGAAAAAGGTTTCGGTTTCATCGAGGTTGAAGGTGGAAGCGACGTATTCGTACATTTCTCCGCAATCCAAGGCGAAGGTTTCAAATCTTTGGACGAAGGCCAACGCGTAGAATTCAACGTAGTTGAAGGAAACCGTGGACCACAAGCTGAGAACGTTGTAAAACTGTAATTTAAAATTACAGCCTATTTCAGATGCCCCGAACATAGTGTTTGGGGCATTTGTTTTTATCTGTTCACAAGACCGTTTTTGAACTGATTACATCTTATCGCTTTATAAATCATGAAGAAAGAGGGATGTTTATGTACAATTCACGGAAAAAGCCAATGGATGAGATTCCTGAGGAAATTACAACTGTCTGGAATTGCGCCAGCGATACATGTAACGGCTGGATGCGGGATAACTTCGCTTTTTCTGTCGAGCCGACATGCCCCATTTGCGGTTCTGCCATGGTGAAGGGCGAGAAAAAGCTGGCAGTTTTAAATAATACGAGCTTCAATCATACCAAACAATCCTAAGCGGATAAATGTTTGTAGTGAAAGATGCCCCATAGCCATTAACGGCGCTGAGGCGTCTTTTTGTTTTTTATAAATATAAATTATACATAAGAATGAACAGGCTTTCAATTATGGTGTGGAGGATGGGGCTAGTATGCTCAGTAAGATAGAATTAAATTCAGGTAGCGCTTCGTAAAATACACCGTGCCCGCTACGTTCAAAAGGAATAAGTTTTGATCCGGCAATTCCCTTTTGAGTTTGGACAGCCAGGGGGAAAGGACAGACCCGATCCAGCTTGCCGTGTAGAATCCAAGTAGGCACGTGTATACATGGCAAATCAGGACGCAAATCAGAGTCACGTAGTGAATACAAAGTACAAGCCATGCTATGAACTGAAGCCGCAAAGCCCTGATCACGTAACCAGTCGCGTAAGCTCTGGCTGACGGGATTGGCAAACAACATTTCGCCAAAAGAAGTTACCAATTGTGGACGATCTGTATAGGCTTGTTTGATGAGTTTATCTACCTCTGTGACAGGAGTACCATAAGGGAAGTCGCTGGTTGGGGTGAACCGGGGTGTAGCTGCTCCGATCAAGATCAACTGATTGACGCCAAATCCCCGGTGCCTGCTCATATAGCGTGTGACCACAGCTCCCCCCATGGAAAAACCGATTAGCCGTACCTGGTTTAACTGAAGCGCCTGCATAACAGCCAGCAGATCGTCCGCCAATCGATCATAATGGTATCCATGCCATGGTCGATCAGACTTGCCGAACCCTCTAAGATCAACCTGAATACAGCGATACCCGTAAGCAGGCAACAAGGCGACCTGGTATTCGTACATTCGGTGATCCAGCGGCCAGCCGTGCACCATCAGAACAGGGATGCCTTCTCCAATATCCTCAACATACAGCTTCACGCCGCGTTCCACCTCAATATAATATCCCATCGTGTTCACCCCTCTAGAAATCACGTCATTTCATTCTCTCTCACATATATGTAGCCAGGGCTTAGCTCATTCGAAAAAGGGATGAGTCTGTCACGATATAAGCATATAATATGTCAAAAAATGTATGTCATCCTGTATAGGGATAGGATATAATTATGGAATGAAACAGCATCGGGAGAGTGGAACAATGACACCATCAAAAACATTAAAATGGATTACAGGCGGATTGGAGCTGTTTTTAGCTATTCCCGTTTTGGGCGGGCTGCTCATCGTAAATTCCGCGTATACTATATTGTTCTTTATGCTGATTTTCCACATTGTTACGTTGGTGCTATCGGTGACGAATAGAGAGTCTTATTATGGATCTATTTTAGGGATCGTGACCTCGGTTATTGGATGGATTCCGATTGTGGGCTGGTTGATGCATTTGCTCTCAGGCATATTTTTGATGATTACCGCAGCCCAGCAGCCGCGTGATCAGTATCGCAATCGCAATCCTTATGATGATTATCGCTATTAGGGTAAGTGTGGGGATGCAAAGATGAAAGATCCTGTTGAACAGGGTCTTTTTTTATTTATGAAATCTCCCCATGATTATGGTGTTGTAGTATTTTCCATCTGAAAGAACCTTATCGTTTTTTAATAACCCTTCGATTTCAAATCCATGTTTTTTATAAAGCTCAATGGCTTTATCATTCGTTTCCAAAACTTGTAGAGTTATTTTCTTGATGCCATTGGAGTCAGCCCAGGAAATAGATTTTTTTAAAAGATTCGTCCCGATCCCGTAACCCCAAAAATCCTTTAGTACACATACGCCGAATTCAACTTTATGAGAGAATCTGCTCAGAACATGGCCCTCACATCTTGAAAATCCGACGATTTTATCATGAACTACCGCAATTAAAAATAGGTTTCTGTTATTCTCTGTATCTGATTCAATGAGCTGTTCAAAACCGGATGTACTTATAAACGCTTCTCCCTTCTCTCTATCTAAATTTTCAGTTTCTCCATCAATCAGCAAGCGGATTTCAGACAAATTCTTCGCATCTTGAATTATGGCTGATCTGATCGTATAGTGTATTCCTTGCACATCAAATTCCTGTTTATTTATTTTCATTACATTCTCCTTATTATGAATTAGAGTGAAAAATGACCTCTGGATCATGTTAGTCTACCACATATTATCTTGTTTACATGACAAATAAGCCTGTCTCCTTCTGTTGTATCGCAGCAGGGGACAGGCCTAATTGATTTCTCTATCCGTACAGGGAAGCCGGATGGAGATTTATTATACATGGGTGGATGTGTCAGATTAACAAATGGTTTTTATGAATGCGACTTATCGAGCTACAGCTTTTGGAAAACAGGAGCTGTAGCTATTTCTGCTTAGCAGAGGCTTTAGCTGCATTGGTTTTAGCAGGAGCTTTGGCTGCATCTCCTTGAGCAGGAGCTTTACCTGCATCCGCTTTACCGCCATCTACTGGTGGTTTGGATGGTTTCACGCCATTCACCATATCTGTCATCATTTGCTTCAGATTAGAGACACGTTGGTTATATTCGGTTGCCGTAATCTTGCCGTTTTGTTTTTCCGTAGCCAGTTTTGCTTTCATATCTGAAACCATTACATCAATAACGGAATTTATGCTCACGCCCTGTGCTTTGGCGATCGTAGCAATGGATTTACCTGCTTTCAGCTGTGTATCCAACTGAGTGGAGGATAATTTCAATAATTTCAGGAGAGCTTTGTTCTCAGCATAGTTACCTCCTGCGATTTTAGGACCATTAGCATCGCCGGGATTCCCCTTAGGTGCCTGTGCTTTGTCTGCGATGGGAGCCTTCTCAGGTGTAGTTGAAGCAGCATGGGCTGCGCTTGTGGAGTACAGTGCCCCGCCTCCTAAAAATGCCAAGGCCATCGTTCCAGCCAAAATTGCTTTCTTGGTGCTTTTCATCTTCATTTTCCACCTTTCGGTTGTGGTTTGTTTGGTACGTGATACATCATAAGGGATCAACTTGAATGCTATCTGAGCGCAAGCTGAGCATTTACTGAATGAAATTTGGGTGGCATGACTAAAATTTCAGCTAAAATAAACTTGTATTACGTGTATTAAGTGATATAATACACTACAGGCACAAAAGATTCAGCCGATTAGGGGGAAACACCCATGGAAGAGCAACGGGTTGGCTCGTTCCGATTTTTAATTGACTTTAGCCAGCCATTATATGAACAAATATTAAATCAAGTACGAAGCTCCATTGCTAAAGGGGAGATCGAAATGGGAAGCAAAATGCCATCTGTTCGTGATCTGGCGCAGGAATTACGCATGAATCCGAATACCGTGATGCGGGCATATCAAGAGCTGGAGCGGGACGGATTGACTGAGAAGCGGCGCGGTCTAGGCACTTATGTTACTTCGTCCAGTGAACGGATTGCCAGCTTTCGGGAACAATTGGCTATAACGTATATAGATCAGTTTCTCGGACAGATGAGTAGCCTGGGGTTATCGTGGGAAGATGTACAGCGGTATATACGAAGCAAACAGGACGGAAATGACAAGGAAGGAGGCGATAAGGCATGACGGAGTCTGTTGTGGTTGCGAATCATCTGGTGAAGCAATACGGCAGTAAAAAAGCACTGGATCAATTAGATGTCATCATTCCGGCAGGACGTATTGTAGGCGTGCTTGGACCCAATGGCTGTGGGAAGTCCAGCTTCTTTCGAGCAATCACCGGATTGATTCAGCCAGATGGGGGCGAGCTTCAGGTGTTGGGCCGACAGCCTGGTTGGGAAACCAACCGGGATATATCCTATCTTCCTGACCGGGCACGCTGGTACCCCAATCATACAGTTCAGCAGACGCTGGAATGGGGGAAGTCTTTTTTGCCTGGCTTCAATATAAAAGACGCGTATAAACTTGCTGATCATATGGACGTCGAGCTGGAACTTAAAATGACTGGGCTGAGTCGCGGGCAGGAGGCACGTGTGCTACTGATTTTATGTCTGGCACGTGAGGTTCCACTTATGATCCTGGATGAACCGTTTGCGGGTATTGATGTTCTCTCTAGAGAGGCGATTGTAGCCGGGATTATTGATTATTTGGAGGGTCGGCAGCAGTCGATACTCATTAGCACGCATGATATTCAGGAAGTGGAAGGCTTGTTTGACTACACGGTCATGATGGACCACGGACGGACCATATGGTCTGGTGATTCGGATGATCTGCGTGCAGAGCATGGCTCGCTGAATCAGGTGTTCCGCAATTTGTACAAAAAGGAGTGGAAGGCGTGAATTCATCAGGGCTGTTCAAAGATTTGATACGCCATGAATTTCGAAATAAAGGAAGCTGGAGAAGGCAGGGCCGCAATCGACTACCGAGATCGTGGAGACTCGTGTATTTCTCATTATTTCTAATTGCGGCGTTCGCTATTTCCTTGTACTTCGCACTTCACAACCAGCTCGAATTGACAAGGCTGTGGTATGTCACCCTGGGCCTGCCGTACATGATCATTTTTATGGGTGTGGGAAGTTTGAGAAGAGAATGGGAAAATGATACCTACGGATGGTGGCTGACCCTTCCCTATCCGCGCATATGGCTGATTAGCGCCAAATGGATTGCGGCTATTTTACAAACCATGGTCGTAATATTGCTTCTGTTTGTGGTGGGTTCTCTGTACGCGTTGTTCATCTCATCAACCATACAGCCTTATACGTTTGCGGATGCAGCGTCTTTTATTGTAGCCGGATTGAACTGGTTTGTGATGATTATCGCCTTCACACCGTTGGTTATTGCGCTGGGTCTATTGACGGCCAGTACCAAATACAGCACCTTGAGGCCGCTTAACCCGATACTGTGGATTCTTTTGATGGGTGGCGGGAGTGTCTTTTATTGGTCGGGCGATCAGGGGCTTTATGAGCAGTTTGACCATGCTCAAACAGGACAATGGTTTCCATTTACCTGGCATTTCCCGATTGCGGTGTTGATGAGTTGGGTTGCTGCATATGTATTAATCCGCTTGAGCGCGTATCTGCTGGAGAAAAAACTGTCGATTTAGGCTAGCGTATCTACAGGATCTATGAGGAAGGAGTTACTACACCATGACGACGATATTTATATATGTATTGATGGCTGTTCTGGTGGGGCTGATGATCTGGTTAAGGACCAAGAGACGAAGGGGACCGGTAAAAGGAAATGGAATCCGGATTCTGCTCCCCTTGTTTATCGCTTTCCCGCTTATGATGATGTCTGTGTACCAATTAATGCATATTCCCGGTCAAACGTACGAGCTCCCCGCCTTTTGGGAACTGCTGGTTGCCGGGCTATTAGGGGCTCTGTTTGGCTATGTTATTTTGCTGCATACAGCGTATGAAAGACGGGATGACGGTCTTATTTATCCCAAGCCGAACCAATATTTTAAATATATTATTATCGCTATTATCTTGATTCGCGTCGTTTTGACCCAGTATCTCAGTAGTTTGGGTACGACCGAAATTAGCATGCTGGCGATTACGATGGCGCTGGTGTATATCTCAATCTGGCGAATCGGGAGCTTTATCAAGTTTCGGAGGACGTTATCCGTATAACAATAGCAATGGGGTTAACACAGCGGCTTACTATTCAAAAAGCGTTCATTCGCTTGGCGATAGGAGCCGCTTTTTTTGTGGTTTCATCATAAATTCATTTGTAAGACCATAAGCATACATTGTTATTAGTCCCCATATCCTTTATTCTAAGGCTGTAGCTTGCTGCATAACGGGCTATGCATATAGAATTTTGAAAGGAGGGGTATTGAGGTTTCAAGAGATTCAGATGAGGGTTAGAGATAAGGCAGGACGTGAAAAGTTCATTTTTTGTGATTAGGTGTAACTTAATTAGTTACATAAAAGGGAATTGTTTTCAATTTTCTATTTTTTTTATGTTGAGAGGGGCTTACATTCATGAAAAAACATACGGTTACTGCCGCACTCGCTGGCTTGCTCGTGCTATCTTCTGCTGTACCGGCCTTGGCGGCCGAAGCAAAACCCGCTACAGGTATTCAGGTTTGGGTAGATGGCAAGAAGGAGGCTTACAAAATTGCGCCTATCGTGAGAAATAAGCAGGTCTTAATTCCCTTGAGACAATTGGCCTCCAGTTTGGGGATTCCGCTGGATTCCAAGCATATTACGTTCAATACGGCGCGTCAAAGCACAACCATTCGTTATGACCAGGCGACGGTTGTACTGGTGTCAGGCAGCCCGGAAGCGCAAATCAACGGGATTAAGGTACCACTGTCCACCTCGACCATCTTGACTAAACAAGGGGTAACCTATGTACCGGTTGATGTCATAAAAGAAGCGTGGGGCAAGCAAGTGATTTGGGACCCGGCCAGCCAAACGGTACAAATCGGGGTGAGCAATAAGGATAAGGTCATTGAAATCGTGAAAAGCTTTGAAACCGGAGACACGAAAGCGGCCGAGACTTGGATCAGCAAGGATCAGTACATTCAGCACAATCTGAGCTTTGCTAGCGGAAGAGATGCGTTGCTGCAAGGGATTAGCCAGTCGAAGGGAGCCAATGTACAGGTTGAAATCCAACGTGTAATTCAGGATGGTAATTATGTAGCAGTTCATTATAAAGAGTCCATTGCAGGGAAAACGAGCATTGTTTTTGATATTTTCCGCTTCGATAGCAATGGTAAAATTGTTGAGCATTGGGACAATATGCAGGACTCGGCTCCAGCCAATCCAAGCGGACACACCATGATTGATGGAACAACACAGATCACGGATCTCAACCAAACTGAGACGAACAAAACACTGATCCGCAAGTTTGTGGATGATGTCCTGGTTGGCAAAAATCGTGCTGCATTGGAAAGCTACTATAACGGTGACCATTACATTCAGCATAATCCTCTTTTTGGTGACGGTGTATCCAATTTGAAACAAGCATTTTCCGCAGCGGGAAGCCAAGGAGCTTCTTTTGGATATGATCAGGTTCACATGGTCATTGGAGAAGGCAACTTTGTGCTGGTTGTGAGTGAATTGACATCGTCTAAGGGAACTTCAGCCGCTGTCTATGATCTGTTCCGGGTAGAGAACGGCAAGGTAGCGGAACATTGGGACGTAGTTCAGGAGGTTCCAGCTAAAACAGAGTGGAAAAATACAAACGGCAAGTTTTAAGAAAGTGCATTTGTGGTATGGCGTGATTTGCATGCTTTCCTAATCGTCCTCTTCCTGTTAAAATGATGCAAACTTATAACAGGAGGTTGGACGATGGAAGGCTTGAAGCAACGTGTGGGCTGCCTGCATGCACATCACTCGAACATAGCCTATGTGGAACGAGCTTTTGCTTCTTATGAGGTGGAGCTGATACATTTTGTGGACCCTGGGCTTATGCGCCGGATCTCGTCAGACCCGCATTTTTCTGCGGACGATGCCAGTCGCAAGGTAGAAGAGCAACTGAGATGGATTGCTCAAAGCGATATAGACGTTATTTTGATAACGTGCACGAATTATATTGTTTTGGCAGAAAAGGCTCAATTGACCCTGTCTACACCAGTAATTGCGCTGGATGAGCCCTTTTTTCATGAGATATGCGATGATTTGCTGCCACGGACCTTGGTATTCACGAATCCGGCTACTGTAGAGGGAACGATGAAGCGTCTTTATCATACGGCTGCTCTGTTAGGCAAACCGGATATCTCTTCTTGGATAGAGGTTAAGGTGGTGGAGGACGCTTTTGAACTGATTATGCAGGGACGTGAAGACGAGTATAAGGAATTGCTGGTTCGTTCGCTGTATGAGCTAAGGGAGGTTGATCCAAGCAGAGGGCTGGCTGTAGCACAGTTGTCTATGGTTGATGCTGCGTTACAGGTGGAGCTGGAGACGGGGCAAACGATTGGTAATCCCTTACGGTCGTTGTCGAATTCAATTGAGGATTTGTTAAGTTAAATAAGTATAACCAAAAGAACTTCCACCCCGTGTTTTGGGCCTGTGGAAGTTCTTTTTTTTTGGGAGGAGGCTGGCGAGCAGGTTACTTCTGCGTTGTTCATCACAGATTCTGTTGATCTTGGGTGATGAATGCTGCGCCTGCCGATTCTCTTTGGACAAGCGTAACGTATAAACGTTCATGCTCCACGTCTTCCCCAGCAATGATTTTGAGAACTTGTTCGGCAGCTACAGCGCCCCATTTACGCTTGGAATAGTCAATCGTTGTCAGACGGGGCTGAATATATTGCGCCAGCTCGATATTATCAAAGCCGACGATATGAATATCCTTGCCAATCGTCAGCTCTGACTGAGCCATTCGATTGTAAAAGCCCACTGCCATTTCATCATTGAGACAAAATACGGCTACAGGTTCCGAATCCGGGCTAACGTGTTGCTGCAAAATGATCTCAGCCGCCTGTTCACCGCCCGATTTCTCAAAATCGCCGTCAATTTCGATCATTTCAGCCACGCCGCTACGCTCAATGGTCTGCTTGACCGCCTGCATCCGTTGCCATGAATCGTAAGAACCTTCTGGTCCGGTAACCACATATAGCTTACGGTGTCCCAACTCCAATAAATGTTCGATTGCGAGAGCGGCGCCCGCTTTGTTATCCAGCAGCACCTGGTTAATGTTAGGATGATTCAGTTCACGGTCCAACACGACAATTTTATGTCCTCGCTCGGCGTAGTTCAGTAGCTCCTGACTATCAAACGTCTGATCCAGCACAATGGCGCCGTCGATCATGCGTTCCGGCAACATTCGGTGAGACTGCTTACCGCTGCATACGATGAGATCATAGCCCTTGCGGTTCAAAATTTCCTTGATGCCATACAGTAAATCTCCATAAACGTCTCCACGGAAATCAGTTAGGAAAACGCCAATAATTTTGGTCTGCCTTTTCTTGAGATTACGTGCGGCGGCATTGGGCACATAGTTAAGCTCTTTGGCAATGGCTAAAATACGTGCGCAAGTTTCTTCTGTTACCTTATCGCTACCATTCAAGGCATATGAAACGGTAGATATGGAAACGCCCGCCTGTTTGGCGATATCTTTAATGCTGACCACATCGTCACCTCCTTGTCGTCCATCTTATAATTGCTATTGTATATTCATTATTAACCACATATCTATTCCAAATGTCTTAGTCCTACACATAAGCAGCAAAGGGCGATCCCGCAAGATCGCCATCCCTTTGTTGCCTATACCAGATTTAGCATTAAAAACGCTTTATAAAATAATCTCCAGCCGGTGTACACCATCATGTTCTGCCAAGGCTTGCTCGAAAATCCTACGTTTGATGCGCAAGGCACCGGAGCGGTAGCGATTATCATCGGCGGGCACGCTTTCCAGTGGTGTTCCGTTCAATACTGTACGGCCTTGCTCACCGCCAGTATGCTCTTGCAGCATGCGGTAGACGAAGGTAATTGGTTTTCCTGCAAAGGAAAATTCAAATTCCAACCCATCGAGATGATCCGGTAGCACGGGGTCTAGGATTAGATCTTCGCCCGACTGACGAACACCAAGGACATTCGATATGAGCTGATTCATATAGATTCCTGGACCACTGGAATAGATTCTCCAGCCGCCCTTGACGGGTACGGCTCCTTCACGCAGTTCACCAAACCGTTCCTGTGCTTCATAGCGGGTATTAAATTTACCATCCGAGCTGCTGAAATAGGCGTTACTTTGGCGCCATTCGGCATTCGGTACGGACGCACGGATGCCGACCGGATTGATGAGCTTCAAGCTGTGCCAAGCGTCATCCTTGCGTCCCAATTTGGCCATCGCTTCCGCAAAGCGGATATGGGCATGCACATATTGCAGCCCGACCTCACGTCCGAAGTTGGCCGCTTGCTCTGCACGCTTGAAGTGCGAGCTCACACCGCCATCATACTGTGCAGGGCGGTTCATCAGACGCACGCCATCCGGGCAGAGGAACTGCTCACGGATGAGTTGCTCATGAGCCAATGCTTGCTCAGGCGTGAGCAGCTGGCTGATCATGCTGCGTGTCATCGGCAGCAACCGATAATGGATTCCTGTCTCGGTGTCAGACGGATGGAGCATCAGCTTAGGTTGGCCGGGCTCTTCCATATACACGAAGCCCGGAATAATTCCGCTCTCCAGCATGTAGCGGTTAAAGTCTTTACGGATGCCATTGGCCATCTGATGTAGATCTTGTGCGATCTTGTCGGCTTCACTTACTACATCCGCGGGGGCCTGCTCCAAAGCAGCAGCAAAGTTACTAATAACTTGGTAGGTGAGTGCAACCGTCCAGCTGCTCGCCATGTATTGCTTCAGCTGAGCATTGGCTGGCTGGAGGGTATCATCCCAATCGCCGTCGCCATAGGCCGACAAATACGTATCATGCAGGAAATTCACGCGAATATATTCGATTTCCTTCAGGGCATGTTGCATGAGAGTCGCGGTCTGCTTGGTATAATCGAAAGTATGCCGATGGGTGTAAGGCACATTTTCTTCCAGAATACTGTAATCACGGGTAGCGGTCAAATAATCGCCCAGTACCTTGAGCGGCCAGACGATAATATCCCCATGGCTTTCTTCTTGCTGCACGTGAGTATAGTTGTCAAACATAAACCATTGCGGCCAGTTTCCGCTGTCCTCGTACTGATGGCTGAAAACAGTCAGCAAAATGGAACGAACCTCATCGAACTTTTGCATAGCTGAGAAATATTCCACAGGCCCCTGACACACATCACGTGTTCCCCAGGCTGCACCGCCGTATTGCTCCAGACCGTGAGGCACAGAGTAGTGAACGAGCATATTGTGGGTGTACCACCAAGCCACTGCGTTCACACGGAATAGCTCGCTCGTTTCGTGTTGACCCAGCGACAGATGGAAACCGTTCATAAGCTCGGCAAAATATGCCCGATAGCGCTCGCGCTCATCTTCAAAGGAAGCGTGACGCTCTTTGTGCGCTGATTCTTGCCCAGCTGAAAGCCCATTCAGCCAACCCTGCACGGTGCAGGCCCATTCGCTGCTGTCACCCAGCTCCAGCACAACCAGAGACGCATCAGGAGAAGCTTTCCCCTGTAGCAGTGCGTGAGCGTCGCTCACATGCTGTAATGGAGCGCCCTCTATGTGCATTCGGTACAGCAAGTCTGGATAGGCCTCGGCGCTCAGAGAGGCGGAGTCTGCCCGGAAGAGTAGGGCATCACCTTCACGTTCCATATGAAACGGGAGCTCATATTCGTTCACATGCATAGACATTTGCTGAGTGATGAGGAACGGATAGGTTTTGCCACTCGCCGCACGCATGTGAAGCCGTACTTCTGGGCTATCGACATTCGTATGGTTTGTAATAATGAATGTATCGTCAGCCGTTTTGTAATACCAGCGCACATAATTGAAGCCAATCTCGAACAGGGAAGGCATCGTGAGCAGGCGGTATTTCCCTTGGATTCCGACATAAATACGTTGACCGGATGTCTTGGGAATATTAAGCGCATTACGCGCGTTGGTAATCATTTTGTTGAAATTTGTATTGCCGATTACGAGTTGGGAATTGAACACCCCGTACATATAGGAGGTGGTTGTAATGGTTTCTTCCTTACCTCCTGAGTAATGCCCACCCATTAAAATGTGCCCATGGGGACGCTCTACACGAAGCTCTTTGGATTTGAGTACGACATGCTCATAGCTGTCCGTGAAAAAGGAAAGTAGCTCATCGCCATCCCGTTCTTCTTCCTGCCGTTTGGGGAAAAGTTGATCCACTTCGGCATCGGTCAAGTCCAGTGTACGCAGCGGCTCACCGATGGTTTGAGCTGGAGCCACACGCCCTGCCTGAAGATCACTTGCCGCGCGTACCGGTATGATGGTCTCGGAAGCGTCTACTAGAATGGCAGCTACTTCGTCACGTGCTTTTGTCACCATTTCCTGATACTCCAGCTTTGTCACTGCGGCTGGATGATTCGGCTGGAACAGACCGTAAAAAGTAAAGCGAGCTTCCCCAGCCAGTTTCACCCGCTCAGATTGCAACGCGGTATAGGCGAATTCGTATTGGTACACTTCATTGGCGAGCGAATCGCGACGGAGTGCTTCCGGCTCATTCGTTTCTTTGTACGAAAGTCCAAAGAACTGAAATCCGTCAGTCGAGTAACCAACAGTGCGGGTTAACGAGCCTTGTTGAATGTATGGGAATGCCTGATTTTGAGGCTGGTTTTGACGTGAGCAAACGGTATAGCCTCTTTGTTCATCATGATACACGGTGTGGTCAATATATTGAGATAAATAAGCTTCATTACTGCGCACAGCAGCAGTATCGGCAATGCCGATATCCTGACCGTACACGACATCTGCTTCCACGTCATCGCCCTGTAGGGTTACATCCCAGAACCATACTCCCAGGCGGCTTAGCGTGAAGGTCACCTGATAGCCTACACCAGCGGTGAAACCTTCCCAAATAATCTGCTGATCCGTTTGTCGGATTACTCCCGGTGAGCGAACCCCAAGCAGGGGAGTGATACTTACGCCGGACGGACGGTACAATCTCAAGTACAGATTGTTCAAGGAACCGTCGACTGAATTGGTCAACAGTTGGTTGATCATCGTTGAGCCGTGGGCGATCTTATACACATCACCACTGCTCAAGAAGGTAAAAGACAGGTCTCCGGCCCGCAGCAAAATATTTTGATCTAGACTTGTATTTATCAAAGGGAACGCCTCACTTTCCTGTTTCTTTTACTAACCGAAAACGGCCTTCTGTAGTATCTCGGCTGTTAGGTCCTGTAAAGACGCCAAATTCACCGCTGTCACTGTCAAAGCTCAAATCTGCATGATGATAGCGCAGCTGAGGCTCGGTCACTGTAAATTCCACTTCCCGGCTTTCGCCTGGGGCAAGCAGGACTTTGCAGAAATCTTTCAGTTCTTTCATCGGACGAACCGTATCACCGCTGATATCACGAATATAGAACTGGACAGTTTCCTCGACTGGACGCGTTCCTGTGTTCGTTACCTGCACTTTAACGGTCAGCTCCTGACCGGGAGTAAGAGTGTCGCCGGAAAGCTGTACGCTGTCATAGGCTACATTGGTGTAGCTCAGTCCATAGCCGAACGGGAATAAAGGTTCGTTCGGTACGTCTAGGTATTGGGACACGTAGCGTTCTTTTGTATTTGGATCTAGCTGCGGGCGTCCTGTATTAAAATGATTGTAATACACGGGCACCTGCCCGACCGATTGCGGGAATGACATGGTCAGGCGACCCGTAGGTTCGGCATCACCGTACAACAAATCGGCAATCGCCGCGCCGCCTTCGCCACCAGGGAACCAGGCTTCCAGTACAGCGTCTACTTCTTCAATAACACCGTGCAGATCCAACGGACGACCATTAAATAGTACGGCTACCATAGGCTTGTTCAGCGTCTTCAGGCGCTTCACCAGTTCCAACTGGGCTTGTGGCAAGCGAATATTGGAACGGCTGCCTGCTTCACCACTCATATCCGAGCGCTCTCCAAGCGCCAACACGATAACCTCTGCTTGGCTGGCAGCTTGCAGAGCTTCTGCATATTGCTCCTCAGTCATATCGTCGATAGAGCAACCTGCCGAAACCGTGAGCAACGAGGAGGATATTTTCGATTGGAACCCGTCAACAACGCGAATAGCTTCCTCTTGCGAACCACTCCACGACCAAGAGCCTAGGATATCACCGCTCTCTACAAAAGGTCCGATCAACGCAATAGGTTGATTGCGATTCAGTGGAAGAACGGAATCATTTTTGAGCAGTACGCATGATTTAATGGCTAGTTCTTTGGCAACCGCACGATGGGCTTCGCAGAACACAACTTCACGTTCACGCTCAGGGTCTGCGCCGCGTAGCGGATTCTCGAACAAGCCCAGCTTTTGTTTGAGTTTCAATATACGCATCACGGCTTCATCAACGAGCGCTTCATCCAGCTGTCCGCTGCGAATCAGCTCAGGCAGGTGCCCATTGTAGCAGGAGGTCATCATTTCAATATCTACGCCTGCCAGTAATGCTTTCTTTGCTGCCTCCCGCTCATCTTCGGCAATGCCGTGAGGAATAAGCTCTTTGATCGCGGCCCAATCCGAAATGAGTACACCATCAAATCCCCATTCACCACGAAGCAGATCACGCATCAGGCGCTTATTGCCCGTTGCAGCTACGCCTTCTACGGTATTGAAGGATGTCATCACCATTTCACAGCCTTCATCTAAAGCAGCTTTGTAGGAGGGGAGATAATACTCTCGCAACTGCCATGCGGATACATCTACAGTATTGTAATCCCTTCCGCCTTCGCCAGCTCCATATGCGGCAAAATGCTTCACGCATGCGGCTACCCGGTCGGTATCGTTCGTCAGATCTTTACCCTGAAACCCGCGCACAAACGCACGAGCAAATTCGCTGTTGAGGTAAGGGTCTTCCCCTGTAGATTCCATCACACGGCCCCAGCGCGGGTCACGCACCAGATCGACCATAGGGGCGAATGTGACGTGAACACCGGATACAGCCGCTTCTCGGGCGGCAATGGTAGCGCTCTCTTCTGCCAGCTGCATATCCCATGAGCAACTAATAGCCAGCGGTATAGGGAAAATCGTTTTGAAGCCGTGTACAATATCTGCCATAATTAAAAGCGGAATACCCAGACGGTTTTTACTCAAATGAGCCTGCTGAACACGAATCGCTTCTTTAGCCCCTGCGAGGCCAAGCACGGAACCGACGTTATGGACATTTTTTTCTGTGATGCCGAGAGAAGCCATAGGGCCGGTAATTTGACTATCTGTTCCCGCTTCTTCAAAGAAGGCACCTACAAGCTGTAGCAGTTGATCGACTTTTTCTTCAAGCGTCATGTTTTCTAAATAGGAATTCAGGTGTTGTTCCATCATAATCCTCCATAAGCTGTATTGTTGGTGGACAGCTCTCTTTTTCAGATTCATGAGATTTTTTGGATAAAGATGATTCAAAAAAGTGCTGAACAGGCTAATAGCTAGTATAGAAGCATAATATTCTGTCGTATTATTAATCGAAACGTTTCTATTGTTGAACTCAGTTGGATTATATACGCTTTCAAATGGAGAGTCAAATCCAATTCAGCGGGTTTTTATAGGCTAAATAGCGTAATAAAGATGATAAAAACGAAAAAAAGTCAGGATTCCGAATAAACAAAAAATAATATTGCTATTGAATACGGTTTCAATTTGTTCTATAATGACTATCGAAACGTTTCTATTGACGGGTATGGTCCTTGTGCTTTGAACATAAGTGTTATAGCGGTATGCTTTAATCGCTATGTATTTACATGCATCAGGATTTTGCAAAATTCGATTCCAATCAATTATTGTATTTTTGCAAAGTCCTCGTATTTGAATCCGTTATCATATTGCATGATCGGTAAACCGATCATCTCGGGAGGAATTTGTATGATGAAAAGAACGTTGGGGATCATTTTGGCAAGTACCTTATTACTGGGGGGCGCGCTGGTAGGCTGCTCGTCCAAGGATGATTCGTCTGGCAAAGATGCTAACGGCAAGACGACCATCACCATGTGGGGCATGGGAGCAGAAGGAAAACTGCTGCCTGAAATTGTAAAAGATTTTGAGAAAGAAAATCCAGATATTCACGTTGATGTACAGGCGTTGCCTTGGGATAACGCTCACGATAAGCTGCTGACAGCAGTTGCTTCAAAATCCGGTCCGGACGTGGTTCAGTTAGGTACATCATGGGTTCCCGAACTTGCGTCTGCGGGTGCATTGACGGATATTACCCCTTATATCAGCAAGTATCCTGAACTGGAATCGAAGAATTTCTTCGAGGGTGCTGTAGGTACGACAAAATTTGAAGGGAAACCAGTCGGTGTGCCTTGGTACACTGAAACGAGAGTTTTGTTCTATCGTTCTGACCTACTGAAACAAGTCGGATATAATGAAGCGCCTAAAACGTGGGAAGAGCTTTTCGATGCTGCTCAAAAGCTGGCGGCTCGGGGCAAAGGCAAATATGGCATCTCCTTTAGTGCAAAGGAGCAGTCTATGGGCTTTATGTTTGCTCTCCAGAACGGTTCCAAGCTGGTTGACGAGCAGGGCAATCCGCTGTTCAATCAACCACCGTTTGTGGATGCTGTGAAGTATGTGAATACCTTTTTCCAAAATGGCTCTAACGCAGTGGATATTGGAATTGATTCCGTTCAAGGTTTGCAAGGCGAGGGTATCGTTCCAATGTTTATCAGCGGTCCTTTCATGATTAAAGAAATCAAGAGCAAGGCACCAGAATTGGAAGGTAAGTGGAATATAGCGGAGCTTCCTGGCAAAGTAAACAACCTGTCCGTTTTGGGTGGAGCCAACCTTTCAATTATGAAATTCAGCAAGCACCCAGAGGAGTCGGCCAAATTCCTGGCTTACATGAGCAAACCAGAAACACAGCTGAAATGGATGGATCTGTCCAGTAACTTGCCTGCAACTACTAAATCGTGGGAAGATGCCAAACTGAAGAGTGATCCGATGCTTCGGACGATTCGCAAACAGTTGGATCATTCCGCAGCATTGCCGCAACTGGCCGCATGGGAAGAGGTTTCTCAACAATTCATCAAGAGCTTCGAACGTATTTACCGCGGTCATGCCGATGTACAGAAGGAAATGGATGACTTTAATCAGCAGGCTGCAAGTATAATAAAAAAATAAGGATCCATATCCGTCATTGTCAAAGGGAGTGAAGGCATGAAAGGAAGCTCGCAGAAGCTTGCGCCATACTTGTTTATCGGTCCCTCCATCATCCTGTTAACGCTGTTTTCGTTGTTGCCGATACTACTGGCGCTCGTGATCAGCTTCACGGATATGGATCTGTCCGGACTCGTTAATTATGAAAGTATTCGCTTTATAGGATTGGAAAATTACACGAACGTGCTTTTGGACCCTTCCTTTATAAAGTCCCTTGGTAATACCCTGTTCTTCGTCATCATCGGTGTTCCGTTGGTGCTGATATTTTCGCTTAGCATCGCGATTCTGATTAACATGGGGAAATCACGTGCTTTCAAAGTATTCCGCGTCGTGTTTTATCTGCCGTCCGTAACGAATGTGGTTGCGGTCGCAGTGGTTTGGAGCTATCTGTATAATCCGACGCTTGGATTATTCAACTACGTACTTGGTCAGATGAATTTAGGTCCCGTCCCATGGCTGACCGATCCAACAGTAGCGAAAATTTCGCTGATTGTGTTAGCGGTTTGGCGGGGCATCGGCTTAAACATGATTATTTTTATTGCGGCTATTAAAGGGATTCCGGGCTCTTATTATGAAGCGGCACAGCTTGACGGGGCCAATACATGGCAGCAAATTCGTTATATTACGCTTCCGCAGCTTCGTTACGCTATTTTCTTCGTGTCCATCACGACGATGATCGGCTGGCTGCAATTTTTCGAGGAACCTTTTGTCATGACCAAAGGGAAACCGCTCGACGGCACGCTGACGGCATCCCTGTTCATTTACAATAACGGTTTCCAATTTAGTAAATTCGGGTATGCCGCGGCGGGATCGTTCATTCTGTTCTTCGCGATCATCGCGGTGACGCTGATTCAGTTCCGTTTGCAAAATAAAGCGGAGTCCTGATAGAGAGAGGTGATGAACGTGAAAACAGCTGTTCAGCAAGCCCGCGCCAATACGCGCAGTGGTGAAAAAACATTTCAATGGTTCGTGGCGATTCTCCTGACCGTAGGAGGTCTGTTGATGGTGCTGCCTTTTGCGTGGATGATTCTATCCTCCTTTAAGACAGAGGGGGAGGTAACCAAAATTCCTCCGACCATCTGGCCGCAGCATTTTACACTGGATAATTTTAAATTACTATTCGATAGCATGGCTTTTGGAACCTATCTGACGAATACGCTGATCATTGTTTTAGCTTCCTTCTTTGGATTGTTCCTGAATGCCATGGCGGGTTATGGCTTTGCCAAATTCCAATTTAAAGGCAAAGGGTTTCTGTTCTATCTGGTACTGGCAACGATGATGATTCCAGGCCAAGTGACGATGATTCCCGTCTATTTGATTCTGAACCAGATGGGGTTGACCAATTCCATGCTAGGGATTGTCCTGCCTGGATTGGTAGGTGCGTTCGCGATCTTCCTGTTCCGGCAGTTCATGTCCGATATCCCGGAAGAACTGCTAGAGGCGACACGCCTCGATGGAGCAGGGGAGTTCCGTACTTTTCTGCAAATCGTATTGCCTATCTCGACACCGATTCTAGCAGTACAGGCCATTTTAACCTTTATCGGCGGATGGAACAGCTTCCTGTGGCCGCTCATTATTGCGAACGATGAGAAGCTGTACACATTGTCCGTCGGACTGTCACTGCTCAAGGGACAGAACGAAAGTCAATTTGCCCTACAAATGGCAGGCTCGACCTTTATGGTCGTTCCGATCATGATTATCTTCATTGTTTTCCAAAAGTATATTATCGAGAACTATACGATTTCGGGGATTAAGTAATAGTGTAGTGACAAACTATAGGCTGAACATAGTAACGGCGTAGTTTCTTGGTTCTAAACCAACGAGACTACGCCGTTTACTCTAATGGAAATATGATCAGCAGGACAACTATTACTATTTAGAAAAGGGTTATTCACTCAATAAGTTTGTTTATAAAAAGAAATATTTAGAAATACGTAACCAATTGCTTATCGTTTATTATAAAAGTTAATAATTATATTAAGTATTTAATGATAATATTGACTATGATAAATCTGGTGTGTTATATTAAAACCGTAAATAAAACGGCTTCTTAGTCTTGGTGGTACAACGGATTTTATTTTCGCATTCAGAGAGGATGGTTTAGGTGGCAGCAGCTGTAAAAGCAAAGATGATCGTAGACAAATCTTTTCGTATTGCTGAAGTCGATAAACGCATTTATGGCTCTTTTGTAGAGCATCTCGGGCGTGCCGTATATGGTGGCATTTACGAGCCTACTCATTCAACCAGTGATGAAAGCGGTTTCCGAAATGATGTTAAAGATTTGGTAAAACAGCTTGATGTTCCTATTATACGCTATCCGGGAGGCAATTTTGTATCCGGTTACAATTGGGAGGACGGTGTCGGCCCTGTCGCGTCCAGACCTAGACAGTTGGAGCTGGCGTGGAGAACGGTCGAGCCGAATGAAGTGGGTACGAATGAATTTTTCAAGTGGGCCAAGGATGTAGGTTCCGAAGTCATGATGGCAGTTAATCTGGGTACGCGCGGAATTGATGCTGCGCGTAATCTGGTGGAATATTGCAACCACACAGGCGGTTCCTACTGGAGTGATCTACGTCGTAGTCACGGTGTAGAGCAACCACATAAGATTAAAACCTGGTGTCTTGGTAATGAGATGGATGGCCCATGGCAGATTGGTCATAAGACAGCAGAAGAATATGGCCGACTGGCTGTTGAATCTGCAAAAGCCATGAAGCTGATTGATCCTGACATTGAGCTTGTATCCTGTGGCAGCTCCAGTTCCACAATGCCGACGTTCCCGGAATGGGAAGCAACCACACTGGATCATACCTATGAGATAGCGGACTATATTTCCTTGCACCAATACTACGGCAATCATGATAATGATACGGCTAATTACCTGGCACGCTCTATGGATATGGATCATTTTATTCATACGGTCATTTCGACTTGTGACTATATCAAAGCAAAGAAACGCAGCAAAAAGAAAATGATGCTCAGCTTTGACGAATGGAACGTATGGTACCACTCCAATGATGCGGACAAAAAAATTGATCCGTGGTCTGTGGCACCGCCGCAGCTTGAGGATATCTATAACTTTGAGGATGCATTGTTGGTAGGCAGTATGTTGATTACGTTCCTGCGCCACGCGGATCGTGTGAAAATGGCTTGCCTCGCCCAACTGGTTAACGTTATTGCGCCGATCATGACCGAGAATAACGGAAAGGCGTGGAAACAAACGATTTTCTATCCGTATCTGCATGCCTCCCGTTATGGTCGTGGCATATCGCTGATGCCTGTCGTGGATTCGGAAAAATACGATTCCAAGGACTTCACAGACATTCCTTATCTGGACAGCGCTGTAGTTTATGATGAAGAGGGAGACGCACTGACTGTCTTTGCAGTGAATCGTCATTTGTCTGAATCGCTGGAGCTGACAGTAGATGTACGCAGTTTTGAAGGCTACCGCATTGTCGAGCATACTGTATTGGAGCATGATGATCTTAAAGCGACCAACAGTCCAGCTGGTGAAAAAGTTACGCCTCACAACGGCGGCAACGCCAAGCTTGAAGACGGAATTGTAAAAGCTCATTTGGGCAAAGCATCGTGGAACGTTATCCGTCTCGCTAAGTCTCATTAATTCTCTTCTGTAAAAGGTACAGCTTCGACTGTATCTAAATAAGCTCGCATCCTCTCTTGTAAGAGTATTACAAGAGCGGCAATGCGAGCTTTTTGCGTAAAATGAGCCATTTGTCCCTCCATAGATATAGGTTTCTAAGAGAAGGGTGGATTTTAAATAAATATTATGTTTATTACTAAATTTAACTAGACAAAGATGATCCTTATTCACTAAGTGCTCGTACTCCGTACATTTTTATGAAGTTAATTAGACCCAGTGCCAGACTTCCCAGGTGAAAAAAGACCCTATTATATCGTTGTCAACGTACTGATATCTGAAATGCAGGGTGTGCAATCCGACTTAAATCCACGTTATACTTTAAAAGACAGTCTATTTAAATCCAAATGGTGGTTGTAGTATTTCGAGAAAGGAATGATCTGTATGAGTCAAACAGACGAATATCGTTTTCAAGTGAACTTGGGCGGTATGATTGATATTTTGGCCAATCATTTATATAGCAGTCCGCGAGTGTTTATACGTGAGGTTCTGCAAAATGCAACAGATGCGATCACGGCTCGCAAGGAGCTGCGGAAGGTTGCTGCTGAAAGTAATGTATTACAAGAAGACAAGGCCCTTGAAGATACAGTTTCTGAGAGTAACGACTATGAAGGTAAAGTCATCGTGGAGTTATCTGGTTCCGGGGAGCATCAGGTATTGATGATTCAGGATACCGGCATTGGATTGTCAGAAGAAGACATTCACCGTTTTTTGTCGATCATCGGTCAGTCTTCCAAGAAGGGAGCCGATTTGCTGGCTTCTGAGACTTCGTTTATCGGACGCTTTGGGATTGGGTTGCTATCCTGCTTTATGGTGAGCGATGAAATTGTAGTGCTGACCCGCTCGGTGAAGGAAGGCATCTCCATGGAATGGAGAGGGAAGCCGGATGGGACGTATACGATTCGTCGATTGGAAACCGAGCTGCCTGTAGGGACGCAAATTTATTTGCGCTGCAAGCCGGGAAGTGAGTTTTATTATGAGCCAGCGAATGTAGAGGAGTCTTTATTCTATTATGGGGCGTTGCTGCCGTATCCGGTCATGCTGTCTGTAGATGGGGAGACCAAGCGCGTCAATCTTCCGTCGACGAGCTGGATGCAGGACCCAGAGCAATTACGGAGTCGCCGTAGTGAGGTACTGGATTTAGGCTATCGCTTGATGGGCGAGCGCTTCAGTGATTTTATACCGTTGCGGACGGCATCGGGCAGAACAGGCGGGATTGCATTCATTTTGCCTCGCAGTGTTAATCTGAACAGCAAGCGGCTGCATCGGGTGTACCTGAAGCATATGCTGGTGTCCGACAAGGCGGAAAATGTTTTGCCGGAATGGGCATTCTTCATTAAAAGTCTGATTTGGACAGATGAATTGCAACCAACGGCATCACGTGAGTATTTTTATGAAAATGAGCAGCTTGACGATGTTCGTTCTGAACTGGGGACCTGTATTCGGGAAGAACTGCTACGCATGGCGCAGTATGAGCCAGACCGCTTGCAGCACTGGATTCGTTTGCATGAGCTGTCCATGAAGGCGCTCGCCGTGGAGGATGATGAATTTTTGCGGATAATGTACCGTTGGTTTTCCTTCGAAAGTACATTTGGGCGGCGTGAGCTGAAAGAACTGATCCGAGAGGCGGACGGACGTCCACTGCATTACACATCGACAGTAGATGAGTATCGTCAGATTACGCATGTGGCGGCGGCGCAATCCATGTTGGTGATCAATGGCGGCTATATTTATGATTCAGACATTTTGGAAAGGCTGCATTGGATTGACCCTAACCTGCAAACAGAGCGTCTTAGCCCTGAAGAGGTATCTCTTTCATTTACCGGGCTAACGCAGGAAGAGCGCGAGAGTTATTATGGTGTGCTACGTGTCATGGATGCTGCTTTGCAGCCGATGCGTTGCCGTGCTGAGTTGAAGCGTTTTGAACCTGCGAGTTTGCCAGTGTTGTATACCATTTCTCAGGATGCCCTGACCTTGCGCTCCATGGAAAACACGGTTGAGGAGACAACCTCACTTTTTTCCAATGTGCTTGATAGTCTGAAAGCAGGAGTCCAGCAAAATTCGGGCTATTCCACCTTATACTTTAATCTGAACAACCCGGTGGTGGCGCGGATTCTTGAAGCTACCGATACGCAGATGGTCACGGCAGCTACAGAAATGATGTATGTGAATGCGCTTATGATGGGGCACTACCCGATGAACCGCAGTGAGTTGGGACTGATGAATCGGAGTGTGCTGCATTTTATCAATTGGGGATTAGGGAACGGACAAAATGCGTAATTGCGTAATTATAGGGGGAGCCAAATGGAAGATACGATATATGAATTGATGGAACAGGCGCAGGATCTGCCCGGGGGTGCAGCAAAGCTGGCGGTTCTGGAAGAAGCTGTCCGCTTGGCAGACACATCCGGGTTGAAGGAACTTGCTTATGAAATCCGGGGAGAGATTGTAGACTGCGCTATTTTTAACGGATATCCATTGAAGTCGCTGATTGCTTTTTCGTGGCAGCTGGGCCAATTTGATCAAAATCCAGAGGAATACGACGCAGATGAGCTGTTGTGGAATTACAAATGGATACTCGGTAAGGTGTGCAGCTTTTCCAATATATCGAAGACTCAAATAGAAGATCTGGCGGAGGATATGCGCAGACGCTATGCCGAATACGGGTATAATGAACGTCCATATTACTATTATAAGTTCCGCATCGCGATGGACATGGGTGAACTGGAAGAAGCACGGCGATATCTGGATACCTTCCGCTTGGTCGAGCGGGACAGTATGAGTGATTGTGAGGCCTGCGAGCAAAGCCAGATGGTGCGTTTCTACTACTTGACAGGAGAAGATGAGCAGGCGCTTGCCGTGGCAAAACCGATTTTGTCGGGACGGATGAAATGTGCAGAAGTACCGCATGTGACGCTTTCTCAGGTGCTGTTGCCGCTTTATCGTCAAGGCGAGGTTGATCAGGCAAAGGACAATCATCGCAAAGGCTACCGCCTAATTCGGGATGATCGCGACTTCCTGAAAACGATAGCGGAGCATATCGAATATTTGGCGATTGCCGATCCAATTCAAGGAATCGAAGTGGTAGAGCGTCATCTACATATGGCACTGGACTATGAGAGCGGGCTGGAGCAGATGTATTTTTACGCGACGATGGTGAGTCTACTGCAAAAGTTGGATACTTCGAGAGAAAAACGGTTGATCCGGTTGCCGGCTTCCTTGGAATGGGCTAGAGAGGATCGCACATTGGCAGAAATCATTGCGTATTTTAGGCCACTGGCAGAGTCAGCGGCGGCTGATTTTGATCGACGGAACGGGAATACGTTTTATTCCGATTGGATCGGGAAAATTGTTCAAACGGCATAGAAGAAGTGGTAGCTGTGACGAATACTTTATACAGCCCAAACAATGAGCAGGTATAATGTTCCTGTGAAATGACAGGAGGGGTTATGTTGTGACTGTAACCGAAAAGGTGATTAATTTCGCACACCGCGGAGCTTCAGGTGTATGTCCTGAGAATACGATGGCGGCATTCCGCCACGCCTTGGAACTGGGAGCAACAGGTATAGAAACGGTTGTGCAGCGCACCCAAGATGGGCATCTGGTGCTAATTCACGATGAGTCGCTGGAGCGTACGACAGGTTACTCAATGGATGTAAGGGATATTACGCTGGAAGAATTAAATAAACTGGATGCGGGCGGTTGGTTTGATGAGAAATTCCGAGGTGAGCGGGTCCCGATGCTGGATGAGCTACTGGAACTAGCCCAGTCCTCGAATACAATTATTAATTTAGAGTTGAAAAATAGCATTTATCTCTATCCGGGAATGGAGGAAGAGGTCATTGCTGCCGTGAAGCGTTTTGGGTTGGAACAGCGAGTAATCATATCCAGCTTCAATCACGAATCGCTGGCGCTCTGTGCGCAGCTTGCTCCTGAGATCAAGACGGGGGCGCTGTATATCGAAATTATGGTTCGTCCATCGGAGTATGCCACCCAATTCGGGGTTACAGCACTTCATGCCTACAAACAAGTTGTTACACCAGAAGCTGTATCAGAGGCTTTGGCATTAGGCGTCGTCTACCACCCATGGACGGTGAATGAGCCAGAAGAAATGAAGCGTCTGCTGGAGGCCGGGGTGAACGGCATCATCACGGACTATCCTGATCGGTTAGCGCATTTATTGGCTGTTCGCTCTTCCTAAGTCGAAACACACAGCGGAACTGCGAATTAGGTTTGCAGGGATATGACTGTGGCTATTTATTGAAGCAAAAAAGGCTGGCTCTCCTGTACGCACTCGTTTTTACGAGGCGAGGGAGGGCCTTTTTTGCCTTAAGCCGAAGAGCGTATCATCCACGATGACCTTGATTCCTTTCTACTTGATGCCGAGCCGCATCCGATAGCTGAACAGGATATCTAGTGTTCTGCCCTGAAAATGATTCTCTACCAGCTTCACGAAGCGGGCTATATCGTCGTCAAGCGCTCGATTGCCAAGTTTGAAGAGACTTTGAATACCCCCTTGGCTGAGAGCGAGCCCTGTATAGCGAGCTGCGTCACACTGCTCACGGTTATGGAAGACAATCTCCCGGGTATATCGGAATTGTCCGCTGCGGTGCAGATTAGCTAAATGCTGATCCTTGCTCCATTTATGAGCTTGTTGCTCTACTGGGGCTTCCTGTTCCAAAAGGGTATCCGCTTTGGTGATAAGCTCTGTATAAGCTTGCTCTATCTGCCATTGCAGCACCGGAGGCCAGTCACAGTCAAAGGCTGCGAACACGCTGCCCTGAGCCAAGACCCTGCCCGCTTCCTGAAGCGTGCTCTCGGGGTCCATCCAGTGAAAGGATTGAGAGCAGGTAATGACGTCTACAGTTCCGTCCTCAAAGGGCAGGTTGTTGGAGAACCCGCTTTTGAAGGAAATGATTCCTGCCATTGTCGTTCCTGCTGTCTCCAGCTTGTGCTGTGCTTTTCCTCTCATGTCCGGGTTAGGCTCGATACCGACGATTTGCCGAGCGGCGTTTTCCCATATGAAAGTTGAAAGTCCTGTACCGCAGCCAATATCGGCAACTAGCTCTACGTTTCGCTCCAGATAGCGGCTGATGATTTCCACGACGAGTGACGGCGCTTCCGGGCGATGCTGATCGTAGTTGTCGGCAAAACCGTTGAAACGATCCACATTACTTTGCAGATTTCCCTCAGGTATCATAGGTCCTTTTCCTCCTTAGTTTCGACTGGGCGGCCGTGTAGATTCAAATGCTGCTGTACTCCTATATTGTACAAGTTTACATGTTCATCCATCTACTCTCGTGATTTCACAGCACCCGTCGGATTTCGGAGGGAGGAAATTCCCCTATTTTATCATTGAAGCAAGTGCCCACTCGCGCATCATGGAGTCAAGCATCGGACGCAAATCTTCGCGTTGCATACCCATGTGGAGCACGGCTTCCAGATATCCAGCTTTATCTCCAATATCATAACGTGTGCCTTCCAGCTCTAATGCGAGCAGTTGGTTCTGCAATGCTACTTGATGAAGGGCATCTGTCAATTGGTATTCACCGCCCGCTCCAGTGGACAGGTTTTCCAATATAGAGAAAATGGAAGGCTCCAACACATACCGACCAATGACTGCCTGCCGCGAAGGAGCCTCTGCCGGAGAAGGTTTTTCAACAAGCCCACCGACTTCGTGAATGAGACCGTTCTGGTGAGTGGAGTCAATAATGCCGTATTTACTTACATCCTGTTCTTCCACTGTGCGCACGCCGACCACTTGCTTTCCAGTCGCTTCGTAAACATCCATCATTTGACGAATCGCTGGGGTGGAGGAATTCATAATATCATCGCCCAGCAACACGGCGAAGGGCTCATCGCCAATGAACTGACGAGCGCAGCTGACCGCATGTCCCAGGCCGAGGGGTTCTTTTTGACGGATATAGTGAATGACTGCTTTGCCCCCGATGCTTTGAACTTCACGTAGGAGATCATATTTACCTTTGCTCTCCAGTACCTGCTCCAACTCCACAGACTTGTCAAAATGATCCTCGATGGCTTTTTTATTACGCCCCGTTACGATAATGATGCTCTCAATTCCGGACTTGATGGCTTCTTCTACGATATATTGAATAGCTGGCTTGTCTACGATTGGAAGCATCTCTTTCGGTAAAGCTTTCGTAGCTGGTAGAAAACGGGTTCCTAATCCGGCGGCTGGAATAACAGCTTTTGTAATTTTTCTCATAGAAACTCACTTTCCTTTCGTGATGGGGAACCGAATACCCAGTATCGGCTCCCGATATAATTGATGATCATTCCGGCTGCGGTCGCGATCAGCTTGCTTAAAGCAAGTGGCAGCTCGGTTCCAGTGTGAAGCACTTGCAGTAATAAGGAGGTTATCCCCAAAACGATCAGGTTGATGACGATAAATTTAGGTAATTGACGCTTATTAGTGTCGTTTGATAGTTGTTTGTTGAATGTCCATTTGCTGTTCAAAATATAACTGTTGGCTGTGCCGCAGCTGTACGAAATGGTCTGCGCCACAATGACCGGCACTCCGACCCAAGCCAGCAGCATAAAAATGATATAATCTACACCCGTATTCACCAGACCTACGATACCAAATCGGATCATAGGAAGCAGCTGGGCCATGCGACTTTTCATGGTTTAGGCTCCATGACCGGATTTGGGTCCGGTATATACCGCACTGTTGCCGCGCACTGTGCGTCCTGCCGAAATCAGGCTATCACGTGCTCCTTGCATGTACAGGGATTCACGGGGTTCAGGGGCTTTCATAGCATGTGTCGGACCGTTTTCGTATTGTCCACCCAGATGCTCACGGACAATGTAAAGCGGACGTGCTTTGGTTTCGTCATAAATCCGTCCAACATATTCACCCATAATACCGAGAATGATCAGGATCACCCCGTCGAAGATCAGGCTGATGCTAATCATAGACGACCAGCCCTTCATCACATAGGAGTCGGTGAAAAAGTTGAGAAACAGTACGTACATCAGATACAGGAAGCCGGACATGGATAGAAGTGCACCGATATACCCTGCCAGCTTAAGCGGTTTAATCGAAAAGGATGTGATCCCGTCCAGACTGAGCTTGATCATTCGTTTCAACGGATACTTGGTTTCGCCTGCGAGTCGCTCGTCACGCTCATATTCTACAGCAGTTTGTTTGAACCCGATCCAGCTGACCAGTCCACGAACGAATCTGTTATTTTCCGGCAGCCGTTTCAATTCTTCTATGACCTTGCGATCCATTAGGCGGAAGTCCCCGGTGTCGACTGGGATATTAATATCCGTTGATGCTTTAAGTACACGGTAGAAGAGGCTGGCAGACCATTTTTTGAAGCGAGTTTCGCCATTGCGTTTGAGCCGTTTGGCGTAGACCACTTCATAGCCTTCCTTCCACTTGTTAGCCATCTCAACAATCAGTTCCGGCGGGTCCTGGAGGTCGGCGTCAATGACGACGACCGCCTCTCCCACCGCATAATCCATCCCGGCGGTAATCGCTAGCTGATGACCAAAATTGCGAGAGAAATCAATCAATACAATGGTGTCATCTCTGAGACTGAATTCCTTGATCAATTGGACGCTGCGGTCCAAACTTCCATCATTTACGAAGATCAGCTCGTAGGGCTCACCCATTGAGCCCATGACTTGTTTCAGCCTCCGGTAGGTTTCCGTAATAACGGCTTCCTCGTTGTACATCGGAATAACTATGGAATAACGGATGGGTTCACTCATTCGTAGTTCCTCCTCATTTATAATGTGATTTCGTATAAAGTACCGCTTCCGCCACGTTCGTCTCCGCCAGGGCCACCTTGACCATCCTGGGCGTTTGCATTGCTGTTTGTGGTGTCGCTTCCGCTCTCGGTTGCTTTAACGTCTGTACTTGTTTCGCCTGTTGTTGTTTTCCATTCATCTGTAGGGATCACTTTGCCGTGTTCTTTGATCCATGCAGTGACTTCAGAGTTACCGCCGTCCGGTCCGCCGCCTCCACCAGAAATCATGAAGTACTTCACTTGGCCGCTTTCGACCAGCGCCGTGATTTTATCGACGGTATAGACTGGATCGGAAGATACAAAACCGTTCATAATAATTACTTTTTGTCCGGCCTCGACCAGGTAAGGAGCAGCCGTTGAATAATTACTTGCTGCGAAAAGGTAGGTTTCACCTGTGTTATTTTTTTGCAAATAGCTCAACGTTTTTTGATCTAAACTTTGGCTACCGTTTGGTCCCCCCATTCCTCTGGAGCGGGTAGAAGACTTTTGTTCCGTGTCTGTACTTGTTTGTGTGCTTGAAGTATTTCCATCAGGACTGGAATTCTCTACATTATTCGTCTGGTTATTCGTTTGAGTTCCTTCGGCTTGTTTTCCATTGGCGCTCTGACCTCTAGTGCGATCATTGCCGCCCGGCATTCCGCCACCACCGCCGCCAAATTGAGTCGGTCCGGCTTGTGGAATCATGCTGTTCCCCCCGTAGACGATCGGTGTCAATGCCCAGTACACAGGGCCGATAAACATAGCGAGTACACTTGCAATGATGGCGAATCTTGTGAACTTCTCAGATTTCATTCGTGCTACTACCAATAGCGCCGTGCCGATGATCCCTAGGATCAATACCGCGATGGACCAGCCGCTGCGAATGGTATCGTTGTAATTTTGCAAAACAAACCAGCTAAATACCGAGGTTGCCAATACTGCGGCGGGTAACAGCCAGGAGAGCCAGTTGGAACGCTCACGATACTGCTTCCACAATTCTACGAATCCTGCTCCAAAGAGCGCTGCAATTGGTGGTGCGAGCATAATCAGGTAATAATGATGAAAGAATCCTGCTACGCTGAAAAATGCAGCTACGGGAATCAACCAGGCCAGCCAGAAGATGACCTCTTTGTGCTTTTGTGTGATATTACGACGTCGAATGCTTGCAAGCAGACCGATGGAAGCAATCAATGCGAATGGAAGCAGCCAGCTGGCTTGACCTGACAAGGAAGATTGGAACAACCGCAAAGGTCCTTTTTCGCCAGTGCCGAACATGCCACCACCGGAATTTCCTCCCGGTCCACCGCCTGGTCCACCCTGGCCACCTTGCCCATCTCCAGGACCACCTTGCCCGTTGCCGCCAAATCCACCCGGTGGCATTTGACCACCTGCACCGAATCCGCCTGTTGCCATGTTGTTGGCACCAGAGTCATCCGTAGTGGTAGTGCTGTCCGATGATGTAGTCGTCTGAGCTTGATCTGTGTTCGTATTGCTGCTATTCGTTGTAGCGATATTGTCCCGATCTGTGCGTTCACCGCCACGATTGTCACCTGTACCCTGATCTCCTGTCAGACGGGACAGGCCGTTATAACCAAAGGCCAAATTCAGCACAGAATTGGTACCGCTACTCCCCATATAAGGGCGTTCATCTGCCGGAGTGGAGTCCACTACGACTGCCCAGGAGAGCGATACGATCAGGAGGACAACTGCTGATCCTGCCAGTGTTACTGCTTTTCGCTTCCAGTTAAACTTGGAAGCCAGCAGATAGAACAAACCCAGTGCGGGAACGATCATATAGGCTTGCAACATTTTTTCGTTAAAGGCGATGCCTACGACTGCGAAAGCAGCAAGGATCAGCCCGGTTTTGCTATTTCTAATGCCTCTGAACAATAGCCATGTTGCGAGCAACAGTGTGAAGACCAACATAGCGTCGATGTTATTCGTGCGGCTAACCGCTACGGCTATCGGTGTCGTTGCCATGGCGAAGGCGGCCAATCGTGCGGCCATCGTACCGAAGCTCGGTTTGACGAGTAAGTAAACGAGCAAGACCGATCCGACCTGAGCTAGCGCCTGTGGCAAGATAACGCTCCATCCGTGAAGCCCAAATATATAGGCGCTCAGTGTCTGAATCCAGAACACCACAGGCGGTTTGTCTACCGTTACCGATCCGGCAGAATCAAGTGAGGCGAAAAAGAAGTTGTGAAAGCTCTGTAGCATGCTTGCTACGGCCGTCGTATAGTAGGTGTTTACATATTTGTCTTGCCAGATGTTGTATCCGTTCAAAAATGCGGATATCAGCATAATGATGATCAGGGGGATGTCCGCCCTGGTCTTAAACCATTTCTTAATCATGTTCATTCCACTCCCTGTGAAAATTCTTTGTATTTATTCCGTTGTTCTAGCCGCTATCTTCAGGACTGCGGAATGACCAGTCGCTTCTGATCTTGGCCCGGTGAACTACCGGCTTGCTATTATCATGTCATACGTACCTTAATGGGTTCTGAGCGCTCCCTGAACGTTAGCTGAAAGCTGAGCAGAGGTGCTTTTTTTGCGACAGGATTCAGGTATATTAGATACAGGTAAAAAATGAACCGACTTTTTTATGAGAAAAATGCGGCAACATGAAAGGGAAGATTAAATAATGAATCCAATACACGGAGTTAAAATTATGCTGGCAGATGATGAGCCTCATATTTTGCAATTTTTAGAGCTTGGACTGATTAATGAAGGATACGAAGTCAGAACCGCCGAGAACGGGAGTGAAGCGCTCGATTTGGCAAGAGAGTTTCGTCCGCATGTAGCGGTGCTGGATGTGATGATGCCGGAAATGAACGGTTTTGAGGTGTGCCAAAGTCTCAAGGAGACGGAGGATAACATCGCGGTTATTATGCTGACCGCCAAGGATGATGTAGACGATCGGGTAAAGGGTTTGAAAATCGGCGCGGATGATTATGTCGTGAAGCCCTTCAGTTTTAATGAGTTGCTGGCTCGCATTGAAGCGCGCTTGCGCAATCAGTTCCCCGATCTGCTGGGCGAAGTGGTTCACGGACCCTTTCAAGTGGATGATCGACGGAAGGAAATTCGTTATCAGAGTCAGGTGCTGGAGCTGTCGCCTACCGAATATGAACTATTGAAGTTTCTGGTGCTAAACCACGGGATTGTGCTGAGTAAAAGTCGTATACTGGACCGGGTATGGGGGTACGATTTTGGGGGCGAGGATAATATTGTTGAAGTGTACATCCGCTCCTTACGTGAAAAACTCAAAGACAAGGAGCACCGGGTCATTCGTACGCTGCGCGGTGTGGGATACCGGGTGGATCTGCTATGAAGGCGGGCGGGAAAAGTCGGAGAAAATATGCGCTCCGTTCCCTCCGGTCCCAGCTTTTAGCCAGAACGTTACTTATTTTGGCTTTACTGCTCGTATTAATTGGTTTTCTACAATATTTTCTGATGAAAGATTTTCTGTATCGTAGTCGGGCAGAAGCTATGGATACGCAGCTGAATTCAATTCCTGCCGATTTATTGATAAAGGATTCACAGGAGCAGAGTGGGGTAACCGCTCCCCGAGAACAAACCAATCGGAGGAATAATCGACCGGGGCCGTTTTTGTTCTGGCCAGATATGTCGCTCGCTTCTATAGATATAGATGGCACCTTCCAGAGCTTGTCCAACGAAAACGGGCTTAAGCCGCCACGTCTCGCCACTGAGCAATATCATGCGATGCAGCAGAGCAAACGTATGCGTCACGGCTATCAATTAATCACGGATGCTCAGGGGAAAGAGCAACTGGTTGTATTCCGCCCGCTCGGTCCACCTGACCGTTCGTCCGGTTTACTTCAAATGGGCGTATCCACGAATTCTATGCAAGAGCAGTTGATTAACCAGCTCCGCACCTTTATTTTATTGTCACTGATTGCGCTTGCGATTGGGTTGGCGCTTATGCTTCCTGTGCTGCGACGTACATTGGTGCCCCTTTCCAGGATGGTCGAGGCAGTCAAACGTATTGATGCGGGCAATCTGGCCGAGCGCTTTGACGCAGAGCAGGGGCAGTATGAGGTGGATCGTTTGGCAGTTTCATTTAACGGGATGCTGGAACGGTTGGAGCATTCGTTTGCTGCCGAACGGGAATTGCAGATGCAGATGAGACGATTTATTGCGGATGCTTCCCATGAACTGCGCACCCCGCTCACATCTATTCACGGTTTCTTGGAAGTGCTGCTTCGTGGAGCAGCATCTAATCCGAAGCAGCTTCAATCGGCACTAGAAAGTATGTACGGTGAATCCAAGCGGATGAATAAACTGGTCTCTGATTTACTATTGTTGGCTAAGCTGGACCGAACACCGGAGTTGAAACTGGAGGACATACCACTAGATGCGTTGCTGTTGGAAATGAAACCGCAGCTCCTTATGCTGGCAGGTACACGTAAGGTAGTTTTTGATATGACGGCAGGTATACGGGTGTTGGCAGAGGGGGATAAAATCAAGCAGGTAGTGCTCAACCTGTTTCATAATGCTGTTCAGCATACTGATATGGAAAGAGGTGTGATCCAGGTAAACCTGTCTGCGGGTAAGAAGTTGGTGGATATCCAAATTCGTGATAACGGACCAGGCATGAGTAAAGAACAGCTGGAGCGGATATTTGAGCGTTTTTATCGTGGAGATGAATCGCGTACACGTAGCTCAGGCGGGGCGGGCCTTGGTCTGGCCATTACACAGTCTATCGTGGAAGCACACGGCGGGAACATTACGGCTGAAAGCACACCGGGAACGGGAAGTGTATTCAAAGTAACGCTACCTTTAGCGGGAACAGTATAGTTTTTAAGATTATGGCGTAACATAAAAATAGCCCCCCGAACCGCAGCTTTGGTTATAACACGGCTCGGGAGGCTTTTCTATTGTTAGTTAATCAGCGAAGCTTTTTGTAAAAGCACGTGCAGCACCTTGGCAGATGCCTCACGGGTTGTAGGTGCATTCGGCTGGAAGTAGGAGGAGCCTTTGATCGCTTCTCCGTTGATGATACCTGCTGCACTTACTTTTTCAATACTGTCCTTGGCATAGCCTGCAAAGGATGAAGCATCATGGTACGGTGTGCGTGCAGAGCCATCGACTGCTGCTTTGATTTGAAGCAGATCTACAGCTTTACCCAGCACGACAGCAATTTCTTGACGACTGATATTAGCGTTCGGATCAAACTTGTCGCTGCTGCGACCCGTAATCAAACCAGCTTCATAAGCGGCTGCTACATCGCCGGAGTACCAGCTACCTGCCGGGATATCACTGAATGGTGCAGCAGTACCTGGTGTCAGGCCGAGTGCTCGGGTTACCAGGGCTGCAAATTCTGCACGCGTCACGTTCTTCTTCGGTGAGAAAGTCGTGTCAGTCGTGCCGTTAATCAGCAACTTGTTCGCCAGTGATTGAATTTCCGATTGGGCATACGACGATGAAATATCTTCAAAGCTAACGGGACGTGTCGCCGCTGCATACGTCGAGAAGCCCGGACGGCTTACCTTGACGACGGTAGATCCATCAGCCTGCTTGGTGAAGACGGATGGAACGGGATAGACATTTCCATTTGCCGTGTAGAGTACACCGGCTGTATTGGAATCAATTTGACCAGGTACGGTAAAGGATCTGCTAATAAACTGTCCTGGAGCAACTTTGAGCGATTGACTCTTGCCACCAGTGACAACATTAGCTTCAAACCCTACCGGGGTGCCGATCACATTGGAGCCTTTCAGCTTACTTGTAAAAGTGCTGCTCGCCTCTGTCTGGCTGCTGATTACCACTTCAATGCCTGCACCAGCAGGAACATTTTTCAGAGCGGATACTGGCAAAGCCAGAGAAGAACCTGTATTGCTTACAATCAAGCTGCTTCCTGCTGCAGCCTTGCCCAACGTTACCAGTTGTGTGGAAGTGAGCGATGCCTTCGTCGTTTGGCCTGCTTGGCTAGTAGCCGACAGTACAATAGCTGTCGGGCTGGAACCTGCTGCTGTCACGGCAGCCTGCAAATCTGCATCGGTTACTGTCAGCGACTGTACATTATTATTCAATGCAACGGCTGTAGTGATAGTTTTAACAGCCTGTCCTTGTTTCACAACGCTTTGAAGTGAAGGTGCAGATGTAGGGACAGGAGTGGATGTGTTCGTTGTAGCAGAAGGTGTAGTATTGCTTCTGCCGCCACCTCCACCACCTCCGCCTCCACCACTACCGCTAGATGCGGCGCTATTATCCACGCGAATAGCTTTAGTGGCGGTGAAGAGTTTAGGACCTTTAGTAGTACTCTCGACTTCGCCTTTTGCATTCAACTCCGGAGCGCTGACTTCCAGCTTGTATACGCCGTCCTTCAAATGCTGAATCACGGGCTGACCGTTAGCATCCAGAACAGGTTTTCCCTTGTCATCTAATTCGACGTAACTTCCGTCAATATCCTTGAAGGAATATGCGCCTTGTTTGAGGCGAGCGTTGGCTCCCTGTTCTTTGGAAGTCGTAATGCCGTCAATAAGACCAATTAATTTATCATCTACGCCGTATACATAAAGCGCGATCTGGTTGGTTTTATCTGTGGTCAGGCGGAATGCCAAATCTGTTGAACGTTGAGCACCTGTACGACTCGGATAAATAATCGGGTTGGTGACACTCAAGTCCTGCAAGCCGAAGCCAGTTGTAGGATTTTCTTTGCCCACATGAACGACGAACGGCAGATGAAGTGTTGGCAGTCCGGCGCTTTTCAGAATAACTTCCCCTTCATATACTCCTGTGGCTGCACCCGAATTTGGTTGTACAGACAGGAAGAACGGTTGCGATTTACCCGGTTCTGCCGAGATTGCTCCATTCGCGCCCACACCTTGCAACTGAACGGCAATGTTGCTCACGTCAGGTGTAGCAATCGGTTGAGTTGGATCAGAGGTTACATTATCATGTAAAACGGTGCTGGCTTCATATTGCACAGTGTTAGCCGACAAGTTTTTGAGTTGAAGCTGAATCTGCTTCGCATCACTACCAGGTCGTAACACCCCGAAGCTGGCGGAAGGATTATAATTCACAACCTCCTGCCGATTAAAGTTTTTGTCGAGAATCGTAATCTTTTCGACGGTTTCCAGCAGGGCTGGCGTCTGAATCGCATTAGCGATGTTTACAAGGCCTGCACCTTGGGAATACACATCATATTGGATTTTATCCTCATCAAAGAGTGTAATCGAAGTGTTGGCGAGCGCAGCGCGGATATCAAACGGTGTCCAGTTCGGATGCTGCTGCTTCAGCAGCACAGCAAGTCCAGCCACATGTGGAGACGCCATACTTGTACCGTTGCTACGTTTGTAAGCCTGCTCATAAGATGCATCTGGATAGAACTTGGCGAAAGCAGGGTAGGTTGATAAAATGCCAACACCTGGTGCGCTCACGTCCGGTTTGATACTGAGCAGTTCATCTCCGTTCGGTCCGCGGGAGCTGAAATCGGCCATGGTATTACCAGCATTATCTGTGCGAATATAGTCTGCTCCAAAGGAAACGGAGAACTTTTCTCCAGCGTTGTCTACGATTTGTTTAGCCAGTGCACGGCCTTCCTTACCTTTCATGTCAAAGGTTGGAATAAAGTCAAAGCTGTCACCCAAATTGGAATTAACGTAGTCATCGCGACCTGAAATACTTTCCCCTAAATCAGCTTTGGTGATGTCGCTCGCTTTCGTATTCCCATTAAAAACGATAACAGCCTTCGCACCGTTTTTTTTCGCATTTGTGATTTTATCCACGAATGCCAAGTTGCCGCGTGAAACGAGGACGATTTTTCCTGCTACGTCTTTCCCTTCAAAATCATCAGGTTGTCCCAGATTCGCATATACGAGCTCATAAGGGGCAGTTCCCAAAATGGAGGCAAAGTCTTCTCTGCCTGTCTCCCAGCCCATCAAATTAAAATCATAATGTGCATAAGCATCATTAGTTACGGTCTTTTTCAATTCACCGTTAGCCTCCCAATAGGTGTCACGGGTGACCGAAGCTGTACCTGAGAAGCTTTTGCTCGGCGAAGTAGCTGCACCGACGGAAATCGCCAGCTGTGATGTTGCGGGAGAACCCATGGAATAAAAATAGGGGCCTTCCTGTGCCGCATTACCATTCGCTATGACCGCGACTACGCCGGAAAGTACAGCATTATTAATAGCAATGGAATCCGGGGAGTTCGGGTCCTTTTCGGAATCCGAGCCCAGCGACAGGTTAATGACGTTCATACCATCTTTGACAGCGCGTTCAATGCCATCAATGACCTGTGCGGAGGAACCGGAGGAACGACCCGTCTTGGTATTGCGTCCAAGCACTTTATACACGTATAAGTCCGATTTATAGGCAATACCCTTTTGTACAATATCTGAGGATTTATTTGCGGCTTTACCGGCAATCGTGCCAGAGACGTGAGTACCATGTGTCGTTCCGCTAAAACCTGTGCCGTATGGGTCATTCTCTTTTTCAAGGAACGGTTCCTCGTAAGGATCGTTGTCCTGTTCAAAAGAGTCATATCCGCCTTTATAGGCTTCTTTCAAGTCCGGATGCTCATAATCGATACCGGTATCAATAACCCCGACCTTGATTCCCTCGCCATTCAATCCTTTGGCCCAGGCTTCAGGAACACCAATCTGGTCCAGCGGTGCGTTATCATAAGTGGCTTCACTGGCTGTAAGTGTTGGCGGGTCCTGTACGGGGATGGAATAATACGTTTTGTTTTCATGAATGGATTTTACGCCTGGCAGTTTAGCCAGTGCTGGAATCTTATTGGCTGGCAATGTGACCTCCAAGCCGTTAAGCACTGTGTTGTACTGGTAATTCACCTGGAGAGAAATACCATGCTCAGCGGCTTGGTCCACGAACGTAGTTTGCTCGTTGGCAATCGCGGATTCCGCTTTTTGCTCAGATTGAGCTGTGAAAGCTTGGACGCCTGAACGTGCCGCATATTTGTCTACGGCTAAGGGCTCACCATCAAGCTGTACGATGACTCTGACCTGGCGGGAAGAGTCTGTACTTAGCTCTGGCGAAATGAAGGCCGGAGCCGCCTCAATAGTCAATGCTTGCTGAGCTTCCAAAAATGAGTTGAGTTGTAGATCTGCGGTAGCAGCAGAACTGGCAGACGGCAGAGACAAGCTTACCGTCAAGGCAAGAGCGAGTGATACGACAGGTATTTTTTTCAAAATGATCGGCTTTTTCAAAGATTTCCCTCTTTTCAATCAAAATATGATATGTCTACATACTAGGATTTGAAGCCACTGCCGTTGTTCTCACGCCTCCCTTAATATCTAAAATAATAGAATTGACCACTGGTGACTAACTTGCCAGTTTTGAGGCATATCTTACCATATTGGTGGGATATATTACTATATGTTTTTTATATTTTTAGAAAAAATAAGGGTAACATTACATGTAGATTCCATGGAAATGTTATGAATTTACTAGATTATTTTTGAAAACAATCAAAGGGGAATGGGAGAATGCGAGATTTAATGATATAATCTGCATTGGAATTGTTGAGGTTTCACAATCATGTAAAATGCCTAAGGCAAAGGAGTCGATTATGTTGGCAAAAACGTTGATTTTCGGGCATAAAAATCCGGATACGGATACCATTTGCTCAGCTATTGCTTATGCAGACTTAAAAACCAAACTGGGCGCGGACGTAGAGCCGGTTCGTCTGGGCGAGGTGAACGGGGAAACCCAGTATGCACTGGATTATTTCAAAGTGAGCGCGCCACGTCTGGTTGAGCAGGTTGCTGCTGAAACGGACAACGTCATTCTGGTCGATCATAATGAACGCCAGCAAAGCGCCGCTGATATTGACAAGGTACGTGTAACTGAAGTCATCGACCATCACCGGATCGCTAACTTTGAAACAAGCCAGCCGTTATACTTCCGAGCTGAGCCAGTGGGTTGCACAGCCACCATTTTGAACAAGCTCTACAAGGAAAATGGTATAGCGATTCCGAAAGAAATCGCAGGTCTAATGTTGTCCGCGATTATTTCCGATTCCCTGTTGTTTAAATCCCCAACTTGCACGGATCAAGACGTAGCTGCTGCTCGTGAACTGGCTGAAATTGCTGGTGTAGATGCAGATCGTTACGGTTTTGACTTGCTTAAAGCGGGAGCTGATTTGAGTGGTCATACCATTGAACAGTTAGTAAGTCTGGATGCCAAAGAATTTCAGATGAATGGTCGCAAAGTGGAAATTGCTCAAGTGAACGCAGTAGACGTCAACGATGTGCTATCGCGTCAAGCTGACCTAGAAGCTGCATTATCTCAAACCATTGAGGCCAAAAATCTCGATCTGTTCCTGTTCGTTGTAACAGACATCGTGAACAGTGATTCCATTGGTATTGCCCTGGGAAGCCAAGCACAAGCGGTTGAGAAAGCCTATAATGTTCAGTTGGACGACAATAAGGCTGTTCTAAAAGGCGTTGTATCGCGCAAATCGCAAATTGTGCCTGTATTGACTGACGCTTTTAATAGCTTGTAATGATAAATAATAAGCCTCCTGAGCCCGACTGCATAATGGCAGTGGAAGCAGGAGGCTTATTTTTATTTCTTCAGTTCTGCCAGGACATCTCGGATGCGGAATTCAAATGCCAATTTCAACTGATCGCTCATCAGGTGCCAGGCGTTTTCAGCTACAGCGAGATCGCCGCTATGAGTAAAGGCATGTGCGGCACCCATGTATTTTTTATACTTCACGGGGACATCTGCTTCAATCAGCCGTTTGGCATACAACTCGGCTTCGTCAGCCAAGGAGTCCAACTCCGCGGTTATGATCAGAGCAGGAGGGAGATTATGTAGTGATTCTGCAAAAATGGGGGAAACCAACGGATTTCGCGCCTCATCTGGTGAGTTCAGATAACTTTCATTAAAGATTTTTGCTACTCGTGGCGGAATCCCCTTCTCGAATTGGGGCTTCAATTTGGGATCTGTAGCAATATCCAGTGGTGGGTAATCCAGTACCTGATATACAATCGGAAATTCCTTGCGATCCCGGGCCATAAGACACAGCGCTGCCGCTAGATTGCCACCCGCACTGTGTCCCCCGACCGCAATGCGTTGAGGATCTACGTTAAGCACATCAGGATGCTTGTACAACCATTGGGTCACCTCATAGCTTTCCTGTAGCGGGATAGGGAATTTATGTTCTGGGGCCAAGCGATAATCAACATTAACGACGACGCAATTCGCACGTTCAGCAATGACCGGGCACCAGGGATCATCCATCTCGGCGCTACCCATTACAAAACCGCTGCCATGGAAATTAACGAATACAGGGAGTGGATCAGCAGACCGGTGAGAAGGTTCATATACAATCACCCTGGAGTCACCAATAGAGGTGGGGATGATCCTTTCTTTCCGATGTACTTTGGGAGAATGCGAAGGTTTGAAATCGGACGCAGCTACCATTCTGCCAGCCGATATGCGAGCAAGTTTGACGAACAGTTTTTGTCTCAGTCTTCGCACCATTTTTCTCTCTCCTCTCTGGAGTCGGTTAGACGCGAACCTTTAACATCTTCAAACGCAGAACGTACGCGTGACAAATAGGTTTGGAACTGACAGATTTCCGACTCACTAAAGTCTGACATCAGACGTGAAGCCAGCCCTACGAAAAAGGGATCCATCTGTTGAATTTTACTTTTTCCTTTATCGTTCAGGGACACAAACACTCCCCGCTTGTCATTGGGATCGTCATATTTATTAATGAACCCCTCTTGTTCGAGAGAAATAACCATAGAACTGATTGCTGCCCGGCTTACACCCATCTTATCAGCCAAAGCAGAAGGAGATGACATTTCATCTCTTTGCGCTGAAAGTACACAAAGCGCGATATATTGCCCGTAGGAGAGACCAAATTCACGTGAACGTTTTTCCATATTTTTTCGTATTTCATACGTTATGGAAAATAAATCCACCAAAACACCAATCGGTTTATTGCCACCTGGAAAGAGATTATAGGCCAGTTGACGAATTTCGGAGTCCAAAAAAAAGAACATGCGATCCACCTCGATGTAGTTAATTAGTTAACTGTAATTTAATTAACCACTGGTTGCAATGATTTATACAAACTTTATTCCGCATTTTTTAAAAATATATCTGTAAAACGTCATATCCAGGGGCCGATACACTGATCGAGGCCCTGATTCACAAAGGCTTGTATGGAGGGCTGGCGCAGGGTACGTCCTTCTTGCCATCGCCACTCACTATATTGAACCTTGGCGGTGTACATGGGTTGCACCCAAAATGCGTCTTGATGCCGATCCGGTTTATTGCTAAAAGGTCGCTCCGATATGGTATGTGGCAGTAGGCGCTCGGTAAGCTGACGCCAATCTTCCCGAGTCAGCTTACCCGTACCCACATGCCCGATATAGCGCAGCATTCCTTGTTTATCATATTGGCCCAGCAACACAGCGTTGATAAGGCCTCCATTTAGGGTATAGCCACCGATAACGGCAATGATATCGCCATAATTTTTGACTTTGACCCATCGTCCGTCTTTTCCACCCAATGTGTACGGACTATCCAACTTTTTACACACAATGCCTTCCATTCCTTGGTTGCACATGACCTGAAATAGAGCTTGTCCATCAGGATGAGCGGGAGCCAGTTGAATCCGTTCATTCGGTATGATGATCTGATGCAGCAGTTCAAGCCTTTCCTGTAACGGTTTAAGATGAACCCACTCCCCGTTCAGATAAACAATATCAAACAACATGTAAGTAGCGGGTACAGCTTCATAGGCTGACTGAATTCGATCCGTTCGACGAATCAGATCCCTTCGCATAATTTCATGGAACGATGGCTTACCGTCGGCACCGAGTGCGATCATTTCCCCGTCCAATATGACCGAATCAGCCTTACAGTAGGAGGGGAAGAGAGCAAGCTCCGGGTATAAAAGCGTTCGTTCGTGCTGTTTGCGGTTGAACAGACGCGTACCGCCCTGGTCGTGATACGTCAAAATTCTCGTACCGTCCCATTTTATTTCGTAACGCCAAAGGCCTGTTGCATCTACAGGTACTTTTTCGCTCAGTTCCGGTTCAAACGGGATGACAGGTTTTAATTCCGTACGCAACGCAGCACCTCCCTTGCCTTCATTGGAATAAATATAGTGTCGACGATAGATCTTATTTTATGTATGTGATGTTTCGCTGATTCCTAAATAGGGGAATGATAAGGATATCTTGCGCCGGCATGAAGTGATTGCAGTATTCGTAATTCGTTAGCATGGAGTTGTAACGGGATGTTCTTCAGTCAGAAAGGAGATTGGTTTCATGAGACAAATTCGCGAGGAGGACCATGCAGTAGTCATGGTGGATGATGGGCAGGTAGTTGCAGAAGTAGGCTATAAATCCATAGATGACCACTCGTTGGTCATTGACCATACATTTGTATCCGAGCAGTTACGGGGTCAAAAAATCGGCAAGGAGCTTATCGACCGAGTGGTTGATATGGCAAGGAATGAGCATAAAAAGGTTATTCCTGCTTGCTCGTACGCGCTTGCTCTGTTCAAGCGCCATCAGGAATACAGTGACGTATGGCAGCAATGAATATGGACCATCAAGGCTGCTTAATTGCATAACCGATACAACACCGGAGCGGGTAATCAGACCTTCCCGGTGTTTTTTGTGTGCATAAAGCTTGTAAAATCAATGCATTCTACCGTTGATATAGGGAAGTAAAGGGCTATTCTCAAATGTTGAAACATATTTTCTGACAGATGGCTATGAAATTGTTCATACTGTTGTCACTTCACAGGCTGTCCATGAGTTCTATATAATATATTATGATTATGACTACAACAGTAATGAAAACCTGAATTTAACGAAGGAGACGCTCATGATGAATAAAGCGAGTGAGGACAAGCAGTACGTTCCAACGAGCAATCGTAATTTTACAGCCTTGATTATCACCGTTTCCATAATAGCCAACGTGATTATTTTGCTGCTGTTCTTTTCGCCGATCGGATACCAGGGTAGTGTGAGTTTTGATCTCACTATTTTCCCAAGGCTGAATGCGATTTTTAACAGCTTCACATTTATTTTTCTGGTGGCTGCACTGGTTGCTATTTTCAAAAAGAACATTAAGCTTCATAAAACCTTTGTTTTGCTGGCCTTCGCCAGTACCGTTTTATTTTTATTTTCCTATCTGACCTTTCACTACATTTCGCCGGAAACTGCAAAATATGGTGGGGTGGGTATCCTTCGGCCGATTTACTTTACACTGTTGATTTCGCATAGCATACTGGCTGCGATTATTGTACCGCTGGCCCTGTTCACGGTTGTATGGGGATGGACGATGCAGGTAGCAAAACATCGTAAGATTGCACGCTGGACGATGCCGATTTGGCTATATGTGAGCTTGACCGGGGTACTGGTGTACGTTTTCATGGCCCCATACTATTAATAGATTAAACCCTTTGCGGGTTGATTTAGGGAAAAGGCGTCTCTGCTGAAGAGACGTCTTTTTTGTATCCAATAAAAGAAAAATTATTCCTTCTAAATTTATTTTATTGAAAAAACGTTCCTTCTTTAGCGGCATTTCTGCTATAATTTGCCTTAATCAACTAAGAACAAGGGGGTCACCATGTGACAAAGAAAGCGAAAGGCAGGTTACGGTTGCTTGTATCTATGCTAGCGCTGGTTGTACTGCTGAGCAGCTGCGGTGGTGGAGGATCAAAGTCGGAAAAGGTTGACGGAGGGAAAGTAACACTGCAATTTTGGAGCATTGCACTACAACCTACATTTACCCCGTATTTCAATCGGGTGATTGCCGATTATGAGCAGAAGAACCCCAATGTCAAAATTGACTGGAAGGATTACCCTTATGACGCAGTAACCAACAAGCTGTTGACAAGTATCGCTAGCAACAGCAGTCCAGATGTAGTCAATCTCAATACAGAATTTGCTAGCCAAATGGGCTCCAAGGGTGCTGTTGTTGATATGAATGAGCATTTGTCGCCCGAGGAAAAGGCTGCTTATTTCGAGGGTATTTATAATTCTACAGTTATTAACGGTAAAGCTTATGCGCTACCCTGGTATACCGGTACAGAAGTGCTTTACATGAATACAAAGCTGGTCAAAGCTGCCGGATTGGACCCTGCTCATCCGCCCAAAACCCGGGAGGAATTGTCTGAATGGGGCCGTCAGATTAATAGAAAAATTGGCAAGGCAGGCTATGCTCAGCAGCTTGTATCCAAGCTTTTCGCTGTGGACGGCATTCCTATCCTAAATAAAGAAAAGACAGCAGCGGCGTTCAACACACCAGAAGCAGTCACTATGATTGATAATCTGAAAAAACAGATGGAAGATGGCATTGTACTCAAGGAAGACGCTGAATTCTCACAACAAGTGAAATATTATGCCGGCGAGCAGGTTGCTTTCGAGCTGGCAGGCCCGACGTTCATCAATTTTATCAAAACGGCAGCGCCGGATGTTTATAAGAACACAATTGCTGTCCCTGTCCCAACCGGCAAAGCCGATGTGCGGCTCTCCAACTCCATGGACCTGGTCGTACCTGCTAAGTCTGCACATGTGGACGAAGCAGTGAAATTTGCTGTTTTCTTGACAAACGCAGAGAGTCAAACAGCTTTTTCTAAAGCGGCGAATACACTACCTTCCACGAAAGACTCCATTAAAGATCCATATTTTACTCAGTCTGACAAATCATTAGAAGCACAAGCCAAGGTAGTATCCGCACAAAGCTTGGATAAGGCGACAGATTATATGGTCGGTGTGCCTAATGCCAAAGATGTGAACAGTGCCATCGCGCGAGCTTTACAAAATATGGTATTGAACGGCGCGGATACGAAGCAGACGCTTACTGCTTTGGAGCAGGAAGTGAACGATATTTTAAAGCAATAGGTTTGACAGGGGAGTAAGTGAATACTCCCCTGTTCATTTATCAAAATCAGGTGGTGATGCAGCATGATCAAATGGTTGAGGTCGGAGTCCTTTACGGCCTGGGCCTTTATGACGCCGGGACTGTTATTGCTTGCCGTCTTTGTATTTTGGCCTATTATTTACAGCATTCCACTGGCATTGACGGACTACTCTGTCATATCAGACACCCATTTTGTCGGCTTGGATAATTTTGAAGCGGCGTTTAAGGACCGTAACTTTCTTATTTCGATTTGGAACTCATTGTTGTACGTGCTCATTGTCCCCTTTCTTCAAATTTTCTCCATCCTGATGGCTGTGCTTGTGAATAGCCGTATCCCGGGAATTAAAATATTTCGTACGACCTACTACATCCCTGTTGTGACTTCGATGGTAGCGGTAGCCTTAATTTGGAGCTGGCTGTTGGGCAAAAACAGCATAGTGAACTACTTGCTCATGCAGGTCGGCTTGATTAGCAAAGACATACACTGGTTATCGGACAGCAACTTGGCTTTGTATGTACTAATGTTCATCACAATGTGGAAGGGACTCGGGTATTATATGATGCTCTATCTGGCTGGATTACAAAATATTCCCCAAGATCTGTACGAAGCCGCTAGAGTCGACGGAGCAAGCCGATGGCGTCTGATTGTCCATATTACTCTTCCACTGCTGAGACCCTACGTTCTGTTCTGTACCCTTATATCGCTCATGTCAGCTATTCGCGTATTTGATGAAGTATATGTACTAACCAAGGGTGGACCGGGAACGGCCACGTTGACATCCAGCTTGTATATTTTTCAAAAGGGCATGGAGCAGTTTAATTTTGGATATGCTTCCGCGCTTGGCTTAATTGTCGGTGCAATGATTGCCGTACTTAGTATTATCGTATTCCGATTCAATAGGAAAGGCGGTGTCAATCCCTATTGATGAATCTAAAGGATGACAAAATGCTACGCTCATCTCTTCCTAAAAAGGAAAGCAGCCGCATCATGCGCAGTCTTGCTCGAATACTGAGAATGACGGTCATCTACGTGCTTCTAGTGCTACTCGCCCTCTTTTTAATGGGACCGTTCCTATGGCTGCTCAGCGTATCCCTCATGCCAGGCCGCAACATTTTTTCAACGCCACCCGCTATTTTTCCGACCTTTATTGATTTCGACAACTACGTTCAGGTGTGGCAGTTCATGAATTTTCCAAAGTATATGCTGAATACGGTCATCATTACGGTGTTGGGCGTTGTGCTCAATGTGGTGCTCGCCAGTCTGACAGGATATCCCTTGGCTGTGTTTCGTTTTAAGGGTAAAAATCTGGTGTTTACGTTGCTGATTGCCACGATGATTATTCCTTCCTACACCGCATTTATTGTGCATTATCTGACCATTCAAGGGCTTCATCTAGGCAATACCTATTTAGGTGTGGTGTTGCCTGGGGCAGTCTCCGTTTTCAACATTTTTCTAATGCGACAGACGTTTATCCATATTCCTACCGATGTGCGTGATTCCGGTAAAATGGACGGCGCTTCGGAGTTCCGAATTTGGTGGCAGTTGGTGCTTCCGCTGGTCAAGCCAGCGCTGGCTGTAATCTCTCTATTGGAGGCGATGTCGTTCTGGAACAGCTTTCTGTGGCCTATCGTTATTTTGAACGATACGGAGCTATATCCGCTGGCAGCTGCGCTCACGTATCTCAACGGTCAATTTGCCTATAACTTCGGCTGGATTGCTGCAGGCACAATGATTTCGGTACTGCCGATCATTATATTGTTCCTGTTTACACAGCGCTACTATATGGAAGGTCTGGCGGGAGCGGTAAAAGGATAAGCCAGTAGTCACGGCTACGAAGAGCCTGTGAAGGGAAGGAGACGATTGCGATGAAATTGTCCAAAGGAATGGGGCCTCATTCAGGTGATGGGCTATCACGGCAGGAGATACAATATTATTTTCGTGATGTGTATGACAGCGGGGAAAGGCTGGTTATCTCCGAACCGCGACTGATCTGTGAACTGTCCTCTCGCTTTGCAATGAATCAGGAGTATGAAGGTGTGCTGGACCCTGAGGGACCGATCAAGCTCATTGTACCTCCAGGACCGGGTGTACCGACTGAAACACGGGGAAGCGTACAGTTGGTGCTCGAATATGACGGAACGCTTGCTGCAGACGGATATCGGTTGGACATTCAGAAGGACGGGCGGATTGAAATCCACGCTTCCAATAAAAGAGGGCTCAAATATGGCATGGATGCCCTGCATCTCCTGCTTCAGGTGGAACAGGAGCGATGTGCTCTGCCGGTGATGTCTATCCGGGATGAGCCTTCCTTTCCGGTCCGAGGAATTATTGAAGGCTTCTATGGGAAACCGTGGAGTTTCGCGGATCGGCTGGATGCCGTCCGTTTTATGGCTACGCACCGGATGAACACGTTCATGTATGCCCCCAAGGATGATCCATATCATCGTGAGCTATGGAGAGAACCGTACCCTGAGGATACGTTTGACCAGATCCGCGAATTAAAGGAAGCCTGCGAACGGCATGAGGTTGATTTTCATTATTGTATCAGCCCAGGGAACGACCTGAGCTTTGGCAGCGATGAAGATTTCCTCAAATTGACGGAAAAGCTGGCGGCCGTGATTGCGATTGGCGTACATCATTTTTCTGTATTAATGGATGACATTGACTATGTACTCAAAGGGGAAAATCGACATTTGCTGGGCCGCTCGGGTCACGCTCATGTCTTTTTGACGAACAAGGTGCATGCATGGCTGGCTGAACGACTGCCTGAATTTACGCTGACGGTCTGTCCTTCGGAATATTGGTCATATTGGGATACCGAATACAAAAAGGATTTCCGTGAGCGGCTGCATCCGGAGATTAAGGTGTTCTGGACGGGGTACTTTGTTTTTGCCCCACAGATTAGCCGCGAGCACGCCGCTGATAATCATGCATACTTTGGGCATGAGCTGTGGCTGTGGGATAACATCCCGGTGAATGATTGTGACCATGATCGGTTATTCCTTGATCCGCTGCGCGGACGGTATTCCGGGCTACCGGACTGCGGACATACCGGTATGGTGGCCAACCCGATGAATCAGTGGGAATGCTCCAAAGTGACGCTCATCACGATGTCCCACTACATGTGGAACAGTGAACGGTATATGCCTGAGCTATCTTGGGAATGGGCTGCGCGGGAGTTAGCGGGAGAGCGTGCGGATGAACTGATGTTTTTCTGTCGTCAAAACAGGAACAGCCGATTAGGCGGCAACACGTATGAGGACGTGGACCTTGCTTTGAAAATGCGCGATATCCCTGCGCTGGATATGTACTTTGAGCGGCTACTTCAGGCGGTGAGCGTCCTACGGAACGTGCCTGCCGATGATCTAGCCGCAGGGTTCGTGTCCCAAGCCGCGCCGTGGCTGGAACGTGCCGAGCTGGACGCGGGCCTGTGGCAGGTGCTGCGTCAAGCTGCGCTCAGCAGCGAGCGACAGGACGATGCACAGTCGGGGGAGAGCAGCACGTCGAGCGAAGCAGTTGAAGGGCCAGAGCCGTCGCCTCTGACGGACGAAATCGCAGGAGAACTGCGACGCGGTATCACTGCTTGCTTAGAAGCGGAGGCTCGGCTGGGTAGCAATCCGGCGATCCGAGCCGCCGCGCAGTGGGGTTATGTCGATCAGGATGAACAAGGCAAATATCGGCTGATCTTGTGAGTGTTTGCGATGGATTAAGAAACCAAGGCAGCATAGCTGCCCTGAAAATAATCATTTGCCGTTAGGATAACGGTAATTTTCAGGAGAGGTGGAATGTACGGTGAGGTCAAACACCCGATTACTTTTTATACCGCTGGATGAGCGGCCCTGTAATTATCAATTTCCTTATTTACTGGCACAAGGCACAGACTTGGAAATGGAGCGGCCCCCATTAGAATGGATGGGACAAAAGAAAACCCCTGGCGATACGACCAGACTATGGGCATGGCTCGAAGAACGCGCAGCGACTGCTGATGGAGCCATTGTTGCGATGGATACGTTGCTGTACGGAGGAATCGTACCTTCTCGACTACACGGTATGTCGAGCGAGCAGGTCAGAGATAGAGTGAATCGGCTTCGCAAGCTAAAGCAGCTATATCCGCAACTGACTCTGTATGCATTTCAACTGATTATGCGTTGTCCGCAATACTCTTTGGCTGATGAAGAACCGGATTACTATGCCGATTGGGGTCGTGAGATATTCAGAAAGGGCTTCATTGAGCATCGTCAGGAGCTGGGGATCGCTACCTCAGAAGAGTTGCTCGAATTAGCTGATATCAGCGAGCGTTTGCCAATGGAAATACTGGATGATTATCTGGGACGTCGCCATGTGAATTTGGAGGCCAATGAGGTTGCACTGGATCTCGTAGCAGAAGGTATCATTGATTTTATGATCATCCCACAGGATGATTCGGCTCCCTACGGCTATACCGCCAAGGATCAGCAGCGGCTAAGAAGTCGTATTTCTGAGCTTGGGCTGGATTTGAATGTATACATGTACCCGGGGGCAGATGAAGTGGGTTGTACGTTGCTGGCTCGTTGGGTTAACAAGATGAATAACGTAGTCCCACTGGTGTATCCTCGATTGTCTGCTTTGCAGGGGGCATTCGTAGTTCCGCTTTTTGAAGATCGCTATTTTTACGAAACCTTAAAATATCAGATTATGGCGGCAGGTGGGCTAATAGCTTCCTCAGCAATGGAGGCTGATTTGATTTTGTTGGCTAACACACCCGGTGACACGATGGCAGAAGCTTCATCCCAGCAGCGTGCAATGACCGGATATGATGTACATCGGAATGTAGTAGAGCTGGTTGAGTACGGTTCTTATATGCTGCAATATGCAGGTCAAAATGTTGCAATTGCTGATGTGGGCTACGCCAACGGAGCAGATCTCAAGCTAATTAGACTATTGAAGCAAAAAGGACTGCTTTTTAAGCTGGCGGGTTATGCAGGCTGGAATACCAGTTCTAATACGCTGGGCACCGTCATTGCCCAGTCTATGCTGTATACCCACTATGGCTCTACGGAGGAACATTTGGATTTTCTGTCGCTGCGCTACACCGAGGATGCCTGTTATTGCGCTGTGGTACGTACGGCTATGAATAACGGGATTGTGGAGCAGATGGGTTTTACCAAGTTTATGCTTGACGGACCGAGAGGCTCGGTTGCTGCGGTTATTCGCGGACGGCTGGAGCAGGCGCTCAATGAATATGTGAACGGGCCGGAAGGCCGCGTGGAAATTACAGATTGCTACATGCCGTGGAACCGCACCTTTGAAGTCGGATTAACCGTACGGCATCATGCCGAGAAGAGAGGGTGATTCCTATGGGAATGGAAGGTGTGTTATCCAAAGTTCAGCACGGACTGATCGTATCCTGTCAGGCGCTGCCAGGCGAACCGTTGCATGGAGCAGATTCTATGGTCAAAATGGCGCTTGCCGCACAGCAAGGTGGAGCTGTAGCGATTCGCGCCAATGGCGCATCGGATGTACGTGCGATTAAACAGGCGATTTCTCTACCAGTCATTGGCTTGATTAAGCGGGATTATGATGATTCTGATATTTACATTACGCCTACCCTTCGTGAAATGGAGGAACTGGTGGAGGCAGGCGCGGATATCATTGCGCTGGATGCCACATTACGACCGCGCCCAGCGGGATGCAAGCTGAAGAGGCTCCTAGATTATGCCCATGAGCAGGGAGTTACTTCCATGGCAGACATTTCGACACTGGAGGAGGCGCTTCATGCGGCCTCCCTTGGCGCAGACTGCGTATCCACCACGTTATCCGGGTATACGCCGTACTCTACTCGGATTGAGGGTCCTGATCTGGAGCTGGTTCGGAGAGCGTCAGAACTGGTTCCCGTTCCTTTAATTGCAGAGGGCAAAATCTATGATCCGGCGCAGGTTGAGGAAGCATTCCGAATGGGAGCACATGCAGTGGTCGTAGGCTCGGCAATTACCAGACCCCAATTGATTACGCAGCGGTTTGCCGATGCCGCAAGGAAGGCAGTGAAATGCATCTATGGAGATGAACGACCGAATTAACACGTATTATCCTTCATTAACGAAATCGGAGCAGAAAGTCGCCTTGTGCGTACTGGAGCATCCCGCAGACATCATATATTTCTCCGTGACAGAGCTGGCGGATTTTGCAGGTACAGGTGAAACGACCGTCATGCGCTTTTGCCGGAAGATTGGTTTCAAAGGCTATCAGGATTTCCGACTGTCCCTGGCGCAAAACCAGACTTATCGTAAAACTGATATGGGCGAGGAGAACATCGACCCAGATGACGAGCAAGATATTACGCGTACGGTGTATCACAACATGCTCGATATTTTGCACTCCAGTATGGGGCTGCTGGACCATTCAGAGCTTGGTCGTGCGATTGCGTGTCTCGATCAAGCGGGCTATGTTCAATTTTTCGGTGTGGGCGCTTCGGGAATTTCTGCGCAGGATGCTAAAAACCGTTTCTTACGGATCGGGCGTCGCGCCGAGGCTGTGGCAGACGGACATATTCAGTCGATGATGGCGGTGTCCATGAACCCGGGTGATGTGGCTATCGGCATCAGTGTATCAGGAAGTACGCTGGATACGAACGATATGCTGCATAAAGCCAAGCAAAACGGTGCAACGGTTATCGCGATTACAAATTATGCGAAATCACCCATTACCTCCATTGCGGATATCGTGTTGCTGACCGCAGGCAAGGAAGCTCCAATAGAAGGTGGTTCAATCGGTGCTAAAATCTCACAACTATTCGTGATTGACCTCATCTGCGAAGGGCTTGCTCGCAAGCATACGAATCACACCAAACAGATGAAGGAAAAAACAGCGAGGGCCGTTATTGAACGAAGCTATTGAGATTTTTCAGTTGTGAATTGAAACTTGTGCTCCGACAGTTCAATGACTTGTGTTTGTGGTGCTTATGAATGGCTATTTCAAGTATTGCTATTAATAGAAGGTTTGTACAAAGAGCTAGTAAGCTTTTATGTAGGGCAACAAGGAGGTTGGTGTGGTGGTAGCTGCTGTGAACAGAGTCATTGGAATCGACATTGGGGGCACATCGGTGAAGGCCGCCATAGTGGCACGGGACGGATCGGTGCTTGATGAAATTCGGCTGGATACGGACGCTTCCCGTGGACGTGAATGGGTGTTGTCGCAGGTGTCAGAATCTGTGCTCGGACTGTTGCGTTCTTTTGGGGATACCAGCATCGGTGCCTATATAGATATAGGTGCTCTAGGCATTGCTACTGCTGGCCGAGTAAATGTGGAGAGCGGCGTAGTTGTGTATGCCACAGATAACCTACCTGGCTGGCAAGGTACATCCTTAGTAACGTGGGCTAGAGAAAAACTGGCTTTACGAGCGGTTGCTGATAATGATGCGAACGCCGCTTTACTTGGAGAAGCGTGGCAGGGAGCGGGGAAGGGCAAGCGACGCTTGGTGATGCTCACGTTGGGAACAGGTGTCGGAGGTGCATATATGGAAAATGGCCTCTTGTGCAGAGGGGCTCATTGGAGCGGCGGTGATTGGGGGCACAGTATTCTATACCCCGGAGGACACCCCTGTAATTGCGGAAAAAAAGGGTGCGCCGAGCAATATGTATCGGGGAGCGCCCTGTTACGTCGAGGTAGGGAACACGTCGGTAAATTGTACCGCTCGGGAAACGAGATTGTGAAAGAGGCCGTTCACGGTAACCAGGAGGCAATCCAGGTGCTGGATGAATACACCGCAGATTTAGCTGTACTTCTAGCTAACATCTCGGTGACTCTTGATCCTGAGGGGATCATTGTAGGCGGAGGAGTAGCGGACACGGGAGAGGTCTGGTGGCCCATGCTGGAAAAGCATCTGCACCAATTTGGAGTTCAAACGGAAGTAAGTCGGGCATTGTTGGGCAATCGTGCTGGAATCATCGGCGCTGCACGGCTTGCCTTCGAAATGAGCGGGTCCTAGTACAAGAATGAAAGGGGAACGAACCATGACGCAAAAACGGCTTGATACCGACATTGTTGTGATTGGCGGAGGTCTAGGGGGGACATCGGCAGCTCTTGCGGCGGCGAAGGCTGGCATGAGAGTCATCGTGACAGAGGAGACGGACTGGTTAGGGGGGCAGTTAACTTCACAGGCGGTTCCCCCAGATGAGCATCGATGGATCGAACAGTTTGGTTGCACAGCAACATACCGTGAGTTCCGTAATCGTGTACGTGACTATTACCGTCAGAACTATCCGTTAACCGAAGAAGCTCGAAATAACCCCATTCTCAACCCTGGGAACGGTTGGGTAAGCCGTCTGGCTCATGAACCACGGGTAGCTCTGCGGGTGCTTGAAGATATGCTCGCTCCTTATTTGAATACGGGGCGCGTTCATGTATACTATCACACCGTGCCTATTGCCGTTCAGACGGATGGGGACTGTATTACTTCTGTAACTGTCCGTACCTCGAATAGCGCTGATCATAAGTGTGGATTTAGAGTGCTGCACGGAACGATTTATCTGGATGCGACAGAGTGTGGTGATCTCCTTCCGATGGCGGGCGTGGAGCATACGAGTGGAGCGGAGTCGCGGGCTGCTACGGGTGAACCTCATGCACTGGAGTGTGCTAACCCTTTTGATATGCAATCTATTACACATGTGGCTGCCGTAGACTATATTCCCCAGGAAAGCTTCATTATAGAGCGGCCGCAACAATATGATTTCTGGAGAAATTATATTCCTTCCTTTTCCCGTTTTCCGATTTTGAGCTGGTTTGCTACTGACGCGGATGATACCAGTAAACTAAAACAGTTCACATTGTTTCCTAACGATCAGGGCATTGTATCCTTATGGGATTATCGTCGTATTGTAGATCCCTCGATATGGAGCAAACCGCTAAATGATGGTGAGGTAACTCTTTTAAACTGGGCGCAAAATGATTATTACCTAGGGCCATTGATCGGTGTTACCGCTCAGGAGCAGGCAAAACATCGAGAAGGAGCGCGTGAGTTGACTCGTTCATTAATATATTGGCTTCAAACCGAAGCGCCCCGGTTAGATGGAGGGTTCGGCTATCCGGGAATTCGACCAAGGGGTGATATTCTCGGCACATCTGACGGTCTGGCTAAAACGGCTTATATTCGCGAGTCACGCCGAATTCAGGCCAAGTATATGATATCTGAGTTTGATGTAAGTCGTGAGCTTCGGGGGGAGGAGGGGCCAAAGCGATATACAGACAGTGTAGGTGTGGGTAGCTATCATTTGGATCTTCATCCAACTACGGTATCTCAGCGAACATTCTACATCCCTAACTATCCCTATGAAATTCCATTGGGCTCACTTATTCCGGTGAGAGTGCGCAATTTACTTCCTGCCTGCAAAAATATAGGGATGACCCAAATAGCCAATGGCTGCTATCGATTGCATCCTACAGAATGGAATATAGGAGAATCAGCGGGAAGCCTGGCGGCTTACTGTGTCTCCAACGAAGTATATCCCATTGAAGTGAGCCGATCAGCAGAGCATCTTGGATGTTTTCAAAATGTTCTTCTTCGCCAAGGTGTGGAACTGCACTGGCCTGCAGAGGTATTTAAGCCAGAGGAAGTCATCAGCTAATGAAGGGGCAACTAGCCCCTCGAATGATTTAAATGAGCTGGAAGATGAGTGGATTTATGATGAAATAAAAAAATGAAAAAAAGTGCTTGCTAAGTTGCTTGGGTTTATGATATATTATTTGAGCTGACAACAAAACAGCAGTTTCAAAAGCGAAAAGCTTGGGTGAAATGATCTTCAAAAAAAGAAAAAAATAACCCTTGCATTTTTGAAACGAACATGGTATGATCTTATAGCTGCTGAAAAACGCGGCGCAAGAGAAATGTTTGATCTTTGAAAACTGAACAACGAGTGAGTAAAACGATTTTGTTCGCAAAATCAAACAAGAGATATTTTATCTCGTCAGTTTCAAAATGAGCTTATCGCTCTTTCTATAAACCAACTTCGGTTGGTCTTTAATGGAGAGTTTGATCCTGGCTCAGGACGAACGCTGGCGGCGTGCCTAATACATGCAAGTCGAGCGGGGTTGTGTAGAAGCTTGCTTCTACACAACCTAGCGGCGGACGGGTGAGTAACACGTAGGCAACCTGCCCACAAGACAGGGATAACTACCGGAAACGGTAGCTAATACCCGATACATCCTTTTCCTGCATGGGAGAGGGAGGAAAGACGGAGCAATCTGTCACTTGTGGATGGGCCTGCGGCGCATTAGCTAGTTGGTGGGGTAAAGGCCTACCAAGGCGACGATGCGTAGCCGACCTGAGAGGGTGATCGGCCACACTGGGACTGAGACACGGCCCAGACTCCTACGGGAGGCAGCAGTAGGGAATCTTCCGCAATGGGCGAAAGCCTGACGGAGCAACGCCGCGTGAGTGATGAAGGTTTTCGGATCGTAAAGCTCTGTTGCCAGGGAAGAACGTCTTGTAGAGTAACTGCTACAAGAGTGACGGTACCTGAGAAGAAAGCCCCGGCTAACTACGTGCCAGCAGCCGCGGTAATACGTAGGGGGCAAGCGTTGTCCGGAATTATTGGGCGTAAAGCGCGCGCAGGCGGCTCTTTAAGTCTGGTGTTTAATCCCGAGGCTCAACTTCGGGTCGCACTGGAAACTGGGGAGCTTGAGTGCAGAAGAGGAGAGTGGAATTCCACGTGTAGCGGTGAAATGCGTAGAGATGTGGAGGAACACCAGTGGCGAAGGCGACTCTCTGGGCTGTAACTGACGCTGAGGCGCGAAAGCGTGGGGAGCAAACAGGATTAGATACCCTGGTAGTCCACGCCGTAAACGATGAATGCTAGGTGTTAGGGGTTTCGATACCCTTGGTGCCGAAGTTAACACATTAAGCATTCCGCCTGGGGAGTACGGTCGCAAGACTGAAACTCAAAGGAATTGACGGGGACCCGCACAAGCAGTGGAGTATGTGGTTTAATTCGAAGCAACGCGAAGAACCTTACCAGGTCTTGACATCCCTCTGATCGGTCTAGAGATAGGCCTTTCCTTCGGGACAGAGGAGACAGGTGGTGCATGGTTGTCGTCAGCTCGTGTCGTGAGATGTTGGGTTAAGTCCCGCAACGAGCGCAACCCTTATGCTTAGTTGCCAGCAGGTCAAGCTGGGCACTCTAAGCAGACTGCCGGTGACAAACCGGAGGAAGGTGGGGATGACGTCAAATCATCATGCCCCTTATGACCTGGGCTACACACGTACTACAATGGCCGGTACAACGGGAAGCGAAATCGCGAGGTGGAGCCAATCCTAGAAAAGCCGGTCTCAGTTCGGATTGTAGGCTGCAACTCGCCTACATGAAGTCGGAATTGCTAGTAATCGCGGATCAGCATGCCGCGGTGAATACGTTCCCGGGTCTTGTACACACCGCCCGTCACACCACGAGAGTTTACAACACCCGAAGTCGGTGGGGTAACCCGCAAGGGAGCCAGCCGCCGAAGGTGGGGTAGATGATTGGGGTGAAGTCGTAACAAGGTAGCCGTATCGGAAGGTGCGGCTGGATCACCTCCTTTCTATGGAGAATCGTTTCCTGCAATGGAAACATTCAAATATGAAGCATTAGCTTCAAAACTCAGGTTTAGGCCTGTTACTCACTCGTTGCTCAGTTTTGAGAGCTCAAACTCTCAAAAAAGCTGGTTTTTTACAGCTTTGCACCTTGAAAACTGGATACCGAAACGAAATTGCGTTTTAGAATATTCCTTTAAGCTGATCTTGTGTAAACAAGTGAAATAAAGGTAGCAGGTAAGGAAAGATATTTTGCTTTTAGCAAAAATCATTCTTTATCAAACATCGACATTTTCTTTCTTTGAAAGAAAAGTCTAGGTTAAGCTACAAAGAGCACACGGAGGATGCCTAGGCGCCAGGAGCCGACGAAGGACGTGGCGAACAACGATAAGGCCTCGGGGAGCTGTAAGCAAGCTTTGATCCGGGGATGTCCGAATGGGGAAACCCGGCTGTCTTCATCGACAGTCACTTTCTGCTGAATACATAGGCAGAATAGAGGCAGACCAGGGGAACTGAAACATCTAAGTACCCTGAGGAAGAGAAAACAATAGTGATTCCGTCAGTAGCGGCGAGCGAACGCGGATTAGCCCAAACCAAGGAGCTTGCTCCTTGGGGTTGTGGGACGTCTCACATGGAGTTACAAAGGAACCGGTTAGATGAAGAGGTCTGGAAAGGCCCGCCAGAGAAGGTAAAAGCCCTGTAGTTCAAAACTTGTTCTCTCCGAGACGGATCCCGAGTAGTGCGGGGCACGTGAAACCCCGTATGAATCCGGCAGGACCATCTGCCAAGGCTAAATACTCCCTGGCGACCGATAGTGAAGCAGTACCGTGAGGGAAAGGTGAAAAGCACCCCGGAAGGGGAGTGAAATAGATCCTGAAACCGTGTGCTTACAAGAAGTCAGAGCCCGATCTATGGGTGATGGCGTGCCTTTTGTAGAATGAACCGGCGAGTTACGTTCCCGTGCAAGGTTAAGGTGAAGAGCTGAAGCCGCAGCGAAAGCGAGTCTGAATAGGGCGATCTTTAGTACGTGGACGTAGACCCGAAACCGGGTGATCTACCCCTGTCCAGGGTGAAGGTGCGGTAACACGCACTGGAGGCCCGAACCCACGCATGTTGAAAAATGCGGGGATGAGGTGGGGGTAGCGGAGAAATTCCAATCGAACCCGGAGATAGCTGGTTCTCCCCGAAATAGCTTTAGGGCTAGCCTCGGAAAGAAGAATCGTGGAGGTAGAGCACTGATTGGGTGCGGGGCCCGCAAGGGTTACCAAGCTCAGTCAAACTCCGAATGCCATAGATTTAGTTCCGGGAGTCAGACAGTGAGTGCTAAGATCCATTGTCGAAAGGGAAACAGCCCAGACCATCAGCTAAGGTCCCCAAGTGTGTGTTAAGTGGGAAAGGATGTGGAGTTGCACAGACAACCAGGATGTTGGCTTAGAAGCAGCCACCATTGAAAGAGTGCGTAATAGCTCACTGGTCGAGTGACTCTGCGCCGAAAATGTAACGGGGCTAAACACACCACCGAAGCTATGGCTTGATGCTTGCATCAGGGGTAGGGGAGCGTTGAATGCGGGTTGAAGGTGTACCGTAAGGAGCGCTGGACTGCATTCAAGTGAGAATGCCGGTATGAGTAACGAAAAGATCTGTGAGAATCAGATCCGCCGAAAGCCTAAGGGTTCCTGAGGAAGGTTCGTCCGCTCAGGGTAAGTCGGGACCTAAGGCGAGGCCGATAGGCGTAGTCGAAGGACAACAGGTCGAAATTCCTGTACCACCGTAATCCGTTATGAGCGATGGGGTGACGCAGTAGGGTAGTGACGCGGACTGATGGATGTCCGTCTAAGCAGTGAGGCTGATGTGTAGGCAAATCCGCACATCGTTAAGGCTGGGCTGTGATGGGGAGCGAAAATTATAGTAGCGAAGGTCATGATCTCAGACTGCCAAGAAAAGCCTCTAGCCAGGAGAAGGTGCCCGTACCGCAAACCGACACAGGTAGGCGAGAAGAGAATTCTAAGGCGCGCGGAAGAACTCTCGTTAAGGAACTCGGCAAAATGACCCCGTAACTTCGGGAGAAGGGGTGCCTCGGTAGGGTGAATAGCCCGAGGGGGCCGCAGTGAAAAGGCCCAAGCGACTGTTTAGCAAAAACACAGGTCTGTGCGAAGCCGCAAGGCGAAGTATACGGGCTGACGCCTGCCCGGTGCTGGAAGGTTAAGGGGAGTGGTAAGCCCTTCGGGGCGAAGCTATGAACCGAAGCCCCAGTAAACGGCGGCCGTAACTATAACGGTCCTAAGGTAGCGAAATTCCTTGTCAGGTAAATTCTGACCCGCACGAATGGCGTAACGACTTGGGCGCTGTCTCAACGAGAGATCCGGTGAAATTTTAATACCTGTGAAGATGCAGGTTACCCGCGACAAGACGGAAAGACCCCATGGAGCTTTACTGCAGCTTGATATTGAATTTGGGTACGATCTGTACAGGATAGGTGGGAGCCGTTGAATCTTGAGCGCCAGCTTGAGAGGAGGCATCCTTGGGATACCACCCTGATCGTATCTAGGTTCTAACTTGGTACCGTGATCCGGTGCGAGGACAGTGTCAGGTGGGCAGTTTGACTGGGGCGGTCGCCTCCTAAAGAGTAACGGAGGCGCCCCAAGGTTCCCTCAGAATGGTTGGAAATCATTCGAAGAGTGCAAAGGCAGAAGGGAGCTTGACTGCGAGACCTACAAGTCGAGCAGGGACGAAAGTCGGGCTTAGTGATCCGGTGGTACCGCATGGAAGGGCCATCGCTCAACGGATAAAAGCTACCCTGGGGATAACAGGCTTATCTCCCCCAAGAGTCCACATCGACGGGGAGGTTTGGCACCTCGATGTCGGCTCATCGCATCCTGGGGCTGAAGTAGGTCCCAAGGGTTGGGCTGTTCGCCCATTAAAGCGGTACGCGAGCTGGGTTCAGAACGTCGTGAGACAGTTCGGTCCCTATCTGTCGTGGGCGTAGGAAATTTGAGAGGAGCTGTCCTTAGTACGAGAGGACCGGGATGGACGTACCGCTGGTGTACCAGTTGTTCCGCCAGGAGCACCGCTGGGTAGCTATGTACGGAAGGGATAAGCGCTGAAAGCATCTAAGCGTGAAGCCCCCCTCAAGATGAGATTTCCCAATTAGTAAGACCCCTTGAAGACGACGAGGTAGATAGGTTGGGGGTGGAAGTGCAGTAATGCATGGAGCTGACCAATACTAATCGGTCGAGGGCTTATCCTAAAAAATAAAATGCAAATGAGTTTCGGATCCAGTTTTCAGGGTGTAACCTTGAAGGTATGTAGAAATACATACATACAAGCGCATGGCTATTCATTCACACGATAAGTGATGAACCGAATAACCACACGGTAGAATTTGCACAGCAAATTCATGTTTGGTGGCGATAGCGGAGGGGTTCCACACGTACCCATCCCGAACACGACCGTTAAGCCCTCCAGCGCCGATGGTACTTGGACCGCAGGGTCCTGGGAGAGTAGGACGTCGCCAAGCGATATCCTTCAAAGGATAATGAAGTTTTGCATGTTAGGGCCTTTAGCTCAGCTGGTTAGAGCGCACCCCTGATAAGGGTGAGGTCGGTGGTTCGAGTCCACTAAGGCCCACCACTTCCAGAATAACAAAAAGATTGGGGCCATAGCTCAGCTGGGAGAGCGCCTGCCTTGCACGCAGGAGGTCAGCGGTTCGATCCCGCTTGGCTCCACCAATATTCCCTGATAGCTCAGTTGGTAGAGCACTCGACTGTTAATCGAGTTGTCACAGGTTCGAGTCCTGTTCGGGGAGCCATGTTTTGAATATTTCTGAATTTTATATATAAGGTGGCGGCGTAGCTCAGCTGGCTAGAGCGTACGGTTCATACCCGTGAGGTCGGGGGTTCGATCCCCTCTGCCGCTACTCGGAGAGATACCCAAGTGGCTATAAGGGGACCCTCTGCTAAGGGGTTAGACTGCGAAAGTGGTGCGAGGGTTCGAATCCCTCTCTCTCCGCCATAAATTTATTGAAACCAGAACTTATTTTGCAAGGCCCGTTGGTCAAGGGGTTAAGACACCTCCCTTTCACGGAGGTAACAGGGGTTCGAATCCCCTACGGGTCATAATATGGAGGCTTAGCTCAGCTGGGAGAGCATCTGCCTTACAAGCAGAGGGTCGGGGGTTCGATCCCCTCAGCCTCCACCATAAGAAAATTGAGAAATGCCTTTTAATGTCGCGGGGTGGAGCAGTTCGGTAGCTCGTCGGGCTCATAACCCGAAGGTCGTAGGTTCAAATCCTACCCCCGCAATTAATTTCCTGTTGGAAATGCCTCTGGAACTGTGGTGTAGAGGCCTAACATGCCTGCCTGTCACGCAGGAGATCGCGGGTTCGAATCCCGTCAGTTCCGCCATTTTAACTTCATATATAATTGGCATATATAGTGCGGATTATATGATGTAGTAATAAAATAAAATATGGCTCGGTAGCTCAGTCGGTAGAGCAGAGGACTGAAAATCCTCGTGTCGGCGGTTCGATTCCGTCCCGAGCCACCTTTCAAGTGGGAATTGAGTAATGTGCCGGTGTAGCTCAACTGGTAGAGCAACTGACTTGTAATCAGTAGGTTGGGGGTTCAAGTCCTCTCGCCGGCACCATTTTGGAGGATTAGCGAAGTGGCCAAACGCATCAGACTGTAAATCTGCTCCCTTACGGGTTCGGTGGTTCGAATCCATCATCCTCCACCAGTCTTTTCATAATCATATGGCGGTCGTGGCGAAGTGGTTAACGCACCGGACTGTGACTCCGGCATTCGTGGGTTCAAGCCCCATCGGCCGCCCTTTATTCTTAATCTATTGGGGATTAGCCAAGCGGTAAGGCAACGGACTTTGACTCCGTCATGCATAGGTTCAAATCCTATATCCCCAGCCATTAAGAGCCATTAGCTCAGTTGGTAGAGCACCTGACTTTTAATCAGGGTGTCGAAGGTTCGAGTCCTTCATGGCTCACCATTTATAATTATTTTGCGGTCGTGGCGGAATTGGCAGACGCGCACGGTTCAGGTCCGTGTGGGCTAACCCCCCGTGGAGGTTCGAGTCCTCTCGACCGCACCATATTTTGCGGACGTGGCTCAGCGGTAGAGCATCGCCTTGCCAAGGCGAGGGTCGCGGGTTCGATTCCCGTCGTCCGCTCCATTATCCATACGGCGCCATAGCCAAGTGGTAAGGCAAAGCTCTGCAAAAGCTTCATTCCCCAGTTCAAATCTGGGTGGCGCCTTGACTACTCATTATGGAATTTAATATGCGCCCTTAGCTCAGCTGGATAGAGCGTTTGACTACGAATCAAAAGGCCGGGAGTTCGAATCTCTCAGGGCGCGCCATTTCTTAAAAAAAATGTATAATGTCGGGATGTAGCTCAGCTTGGTAGAGCACCTGGTTTGGGACCAGGGGGTCGCATGTTCAAATCGTGTCATCCCGATACTGATTTGCGGGTGTAGTTCAATGGTAGAACTCCAGCCTTCCAAGCTGGTAGCGTGGGTTCGATTCCCATCACCCGCTTTTTGCTATAGCGGATTCTTGTTGCCTCAGTGGTGACACCTTATAAATAAAGAGAGCCTGTCTGGGGACAGAGCTCTCTCTTTTTTTTGTATTTATCCTCATGTAATCCACAATGTGTTGATTATCCATAATCTTCGGTATCGGTGTATATCGTTCTGATCATACAACAGGCATACACCGATAACCGATTTAGTGGACAGTTTTTACACGGGAATGGTCAGCTGGATGGAGGTTCCCTTGTCTGGAGCAGAGGTTATGCTCATAAATCCCCCTACCCCTCTAGCTCGTTCTTCCATACTGAACAATCCAACTCCCTCTCCTTGGGACTTTCCAGAGAATCCAATGCCCTCATCCCGAATGGTCACTTGTATCATTTCATTTTGATCCTCGACGTCGACATATGCCTCTGCTACATCTGCGTATTTGGCTACATTCGTTAATGCTTCTTGTACAATCCGATAAATTGCAATTTCCTTGCGAATATCAACCCGTTTACGTAAAGTGCATTGAAAATGCACCTCAATCCCGTAATGAGAACAGAAGTTTTCAATATAGGTTCTTATGGCTGGGACGACACCCAGATCATCCAGAACTGAGGGACGAAGTTCCCACGCTAGACCACGAACATCTTTGATGATGTCGGTCACCTGCGAACGAAGATTCTCCAGAGTAGCACTAGGTTGTTCGGCAAGTTGGCTATCCAATTGGATAATAAGTGAAAACAAGCTTTGCCCTATCCCATCATGCAGCTCTCTTGAAAAGCGTTTACGTTCTTCTTCCTGTATTTGCATGACTTGCGTCATCATAGACTGGAGTTCTGCTTCTACTTTCTTCAGTTTAGTGACCTCATTGCGGATCGCTAAGTACTGATAGGGTTTACCTTCCTCGTCCATAAACGGAACGATCGTAGTATTCACCCAATAGTAGCTGTTATCTTTAGCACGATTACGTATTTCTCCTTGCCATACCTCACCTGAACGGATCGTAGTCCACAGGTTTTTCATGAAGGCAGAGGTATGATAGCCTGAATTAATAAGACGATGATCCTGACCGATCAGCTCTTCACGACTGTATTGCGAAATCTCACAGAACTTGTCGTTTACGTACTGAATAATACCTCGATGATCGGTCAAAGCAACGATGGAAGACGTATCTAGAGCAAATTTCAGATTGGATAATTGGTGGAGTGAGTTACGCAGCGCATGAAGAAAAGGGGATTCTGGTATATAAATTTCCAGATCATTCAGCAGTTTATCGGTTGATTCACCAAAGGCATGCTGCAGTAAAGGGTTAGAAGGTTCATTCATAATGGAGCAGCCCCTTTTTTAGTGCGAATTTGACTAGCTCAGGTCGTGTTTTCAAGTTAAGCTTCTCCATAAGATTGCTTTTATGGGACTCTACGGTTTTGACGCTAATCACCAGGTGCTCGGCAATTTCCTTGTTGGCATATCCTTTGGCTACCCACGATAGAATCTCTTTTTCCCGCTCAGACAAGGATTCATAGGGTCCGGCTATGCCTTCCTGTTTGATTTTGTCCAGATATTCACTCATCAGTCGTTTGGTTGCATTCGGGTACAAATAGGCACTACCTTCGGCCACAGACTGGATGGCAGCGAGTAACTCCTCGTGAGGTGCGCTTTTTAAAATATATCCGGATGCTCCAGCCTGAATGGCTCGGAACAGATATTCTTCATCGTCATGCATCGTTAAAATAAGGACTTCTGTATCGGGCAACTGTTTTTTTAATTCAGTGGTTGCCGTGAGACCATCTTTGCCAGGTGGCATGCTAAAATCCATGAGTACGACATTAGGTTGTAGCTCTACTGCTTTACGGATCGCCTCATCCCCGTCTGCTGCATCTCCTACGACCTTAATACCATTTTTGCCGTCCAATAGGGCCATGAGGCCAGAACGTACGACAACATGATCATCCACTACTAGTATACGAATCAATTTGTCATCCCCTCGAACGGTAAAAAAACCGTGCGTTTTGTCATAATCATAGCAAATTTTAGGGATTTCAATCAACAAAGATAGTTAGGGACAGCCATATCAAGTGTTTTATGAGTTTTATTATCTACAGTAACATTGTTGATCTATGGAGTGAGAGGGTAAGCACATAGTTGGCTAAGGCGTTGAGCGACTTGAGTGGCCTCGGCCACATCAGACTCTGTGAACGTCCTCACATCACGATTACCAAGAAGCAGCACACCGTTAGGCAGATCCCCTGTGCTGGAAAAGGGAATAGCAACAGCAGAGTGAAGCTGCTCGGCCAGCATTAGTGCACACTCCTGACGCAGACGTATACTACCCGATAGTAAAGCACTTACAGTCACGGTACGTCCCAAGCGAACAGCCATCCCGGCAATACCATGGCCAATCTTAAAAGAAATAAGGCGATAGCGATTGCTTCGGCTGCCGGAGGCGTAATACCAATGCAGCCTACCACATGACTTGGACATAAATGCAAGGGCAGTGAGATCACTATAAATAGCATCTCTCAACTGGTTCAGTTCTTTTCGCATTTCATCCGTTATTTGTAGCATAGAAGACACATCCTTTTTCATAACCAAACTATATCTCTAATTCATTGTAGTTCCGACAGTTACAAAAGTAGATCAGGGAACCCCCTGATCTATAGGCGCAGGAAACACTGAGTTTTCATGAGGTCGGGTAAGGAGTAAGGAAAAGGTCGATAAATGGGGCGTTAGCTTACCTCGGAAGTGATATTTATCACAGTAAATCAGGGAGTAGGAAGGTATAAAATCAGGTGTTCTCCCGATAACAACCCAGGCATTAAAACATTATGATATAGATATCAGGTAAACACGAGGAGGACGCTAACATGCAAGCCACTTGTATGGAACGGTTTGGGGACGAAGCGGAACGCACGGGAATTCAGATTTATTTGACAGAAGAACATTTTGATCTGCTAAAAGATATTATGTCCTGGAAGAAGGTAAAGGCAGGCGTTATGCTTTTCCGAGAAGGCGATGATGCAGAGCAGCTTTATTATATACATTCAGGTCATATTAAACTTCGTAAATCGACAGAAGATGGTAAAGAACTGATTCTGACCATTCAGCATCAAGGCGACTTAATTGGGGAATTTAGCGGGATAGATGGAGAAGAGTATAGTTGCACTGCGGAAACAGCCGATGTGTGTGAGTTAGGCGTCGTGCTTGTTAAGGATCTGGAGTCGCTCTTGTCCAAAAATGGGGAAATGGCACTTCAGTTCATCCAGTGGATGGCGATGAAGCAACGCATTATGCAATCGCGTTTTCGGGACTTACTATTGTATGGTAAAACTGGAGCGTTAGCATCTACATTGATCCGTGCTAGCAATACATGTGGCGTGGCTGTGAAGGATGGCATTTTACTAAATATGAAGCTAAGTCACTCCGAATTAGGTGAGATGATTGGAGCGACGCGAGAGAGTGTGAACCGGATGCTGAGCGCGCTGAAAGAGCAGGGAACCCTAGATACAAGGGATGGAAAGATTGTCATTCACGATCTCAAGGTATTACGTGGCATGTGCTGCTGTCCTTCGTACGGCCAATGTGCCCATGAAATTTGTCGCCTCTAATATATGAATACCATTAGGCGGGGTCCAAGAGACTTCGCCTTGCTGCATGTCTTCTAACAATCTAGCACATGGGGTAACGAACAACATAGATTACAAAAAACTAATCAATGTCGTATAGCGGCTAATTACCAATAATATATTTATATTAAATGGAACTGAACACATGACATTTTATGAACTAGCTGTTTTGAAGTAACATTGGAGCTAATAATGGTTGACTAAAAGGTGGAAGGGATTTTAAGTTTGAGAAAAAGGGATTATTTACAAGTTGCTTTCTTTTGCTGAAAATGATATATTATTTGAGCTGACAACAAAACAGCAGTTTCAAAAGTGAAAAGCTTGGGTGAAATGATCTTCAAAAAAATAAAAAAATAACCCTTGCATTTTTGAAACGAACATGATATGATCTTATAGCTGCTGAAAAACGCGGCGAAAGAGAAATGTTTGATCTTTGAAAACTGAACAACGAGTGAGTAAAATGATTTTGCTTGCAAAATCAAACAAGAGATATTTTATCTCGTCAGTTTCAAAATGAGCTTATCGCTCTTTCTATAAACCAACTTCGGTTGGTCTTTAATGGAGAGTTTGATCCTGGCTCAGGACGAACGCTGGCGGCGTGCCTAATACATGCAAGTCGAGCGGGGTTATGTAGAAGCTTGCTTCTACATAACCTAGCGGCGGACGGGTGAGTAACACGTAGGCAACCTGCCCACAAGACAGGGATAACTACCGGAAACGGTAGCTAATACCCGATACATCCTTTTCCTGCATGGGAGAAGGAGGAAAGACGGAGCAATCTGTCACTTGTGGATGGGCCTGCGGCGCATTAGCTAGTTGGTGGGGTAAAGGCCTACCAAGGCGACGATGCGTAGCCGACCTGAGAGGGTGATCGGCCACACTGGGACTGAGACACGGCCCAGACTCCTACGGGAGGCAGCAGTAGGGAATCTTCCGCAATGGGCGAAAGCCTGACGGAGCAACGCCGCGTGAGTGATGAAGGTTTTCGGATCGTAAAGCTCTGTTGCCAGGGAAGAACGTCTTGTAGAGTAACTGCTACAAGAGTGACGGTACCTGAGAAGAAAGCCCCGGCTAACTACGTGCCAGCAGCCGCGGTAATACGTAGGGGGCAAGCGTTGTCCGGAATTATTGGGCGTAAAGCGCGCGCAGGCGGCTTTTTAAGTCTGGTGTTTAATCCCGAGGCTCAACTTCGGGTCGCACTGGAAACTGGGGAGCTTGAGTGCAGAAGAGGAGAGTGGAATTCCACGTGTAGCGGTGAAATGCGTAGAGATGTGGAGGAACACCAGTGGCGAAGGCGACTCTCTGGGCTGTAACTGACGCTGAGGCGCGAAAGCGTGGGGAGCAAACAGGATTAGATACCCTGGTAGTCCACGCCGTAAACGATGAATGCTAGGTGTTAGGGGTTTCGATACCCTTGGTGCCGAAGTTAACACATTAAGCATTCCGCCTGGGGAGTACGGTCGCAAGACTGAAACTCAAAGGAATTGACGGGGACCCGCACAAGCAGTGGAGTATGTGGTTTAATTCGAAGCAACGCGAAGAACCTTACCAGGTCTTGACATCCCTCTGACCGGTCTAGAGATAGACCTTTCCTTCGGGACAGAGGAGACAGGTGGTGCATGGTTGTCGTCAGCTCGTGTCGTGAGATGTTGGGTTAAGTCCCGCAACGAGCGCAACCCTTATGCTTAGTTGCCAGCAGGTCAAGCTGGGCACTCTAAGCAGACTGCCGGTGACAAACCGGAGGAAGGTGGGGATGACGTCAAATCATCATGCCCCTTATGACCTGGGCTACACACGTACTACAATGGCCGGTACAACGGGAAGCGAAATCGCGAGGTGGAGCCAATCCTAGAAAAGCCGGTCTCAGTTCGGATTGTAGGCTGCAACTCGCCTACATGAAGTCGGAATTGCTAGTAATCGCGGATCAGCATGCCGCGGTGAATACGTTCCCGGGTCTTGTACACACCGCCCGTCACACCACGAGAGTTTACAACACCCGAAGTCGGTGGGGTAACCCGCAAGGGAGCCAGCCGCCGAAGGTGGGGTAGATGATTGGGGTGAAGTCGTAACAAGGTAGCCGTATCGGAAGGTGCGGCTGGATCACCTCCTTTCTATGGAGAATCGTTTCCTGCAATGGAAACATTCAAATATGAAGCGTAAGCTTCAAAAACTACTCACTCGTTGCTCAGTTTTGAGAGCTCAAACTCTCAAAAAAAGCTGGTTGTTTACAGCTTTGCACCTTGAAAACTGGATACCGAAACGAAATTGCGTTTTAGAATATTCCTTTAAGCTGATCTTGTGTAAACAAGTGAAATAAAGGTAGCAGGTAAGGAAAGATATTTTGCTTTTAGCAAAAATCATTCTTTATCAAACATCGACATTTTCTTTCTTTGAAAGAAAAGTCTAGGTTAAGCTACAAAGAGCACACGGAGGATGCCTAGGCGCCAGGAGCCGACGAAGGACGTGGCGAACAACGATAAGGCCTCGGGGAGCTGTAAGCAAGCTTTGATCCGGGGATGTCCGAATGGGGAAACCCGGCTGTCTTCATCGACAGTCACTTTCTGCTGAATACATAGGCAGAATAGAGGCAGACCAGGGGAACTGAAACATCTAAGTACCCTGAGGAAGAGAAAACAATAGTGATTCCGTCAGTAGCGGCGAGCGAACGCGGATTAGCCCAAACCAAGGAGCTTGCTCCTTGGGGTTGTGGGACGTCTCACATGGAGTTACAAAGGAACCGGTTAGATGAAGAGGTCTGGAAAGGCCCGCCAGAGAAGGTAAAAGCCCTGTAGTTCAAAACTTGTTCTCTCCGAGACGGATCCCGAGTAGTGCGGGGCACGTGAAACCCCGTATGAATCCGGCAGGACCATCTGCCAAGGCTAAATACTCCCTGGCGACCGATAGTGAAGCAGTACCGTGAGGGAAAGGTGAAAAGCACCCCGGAAGGGGAGTGAAATAGATCCTGAAACCGTGTGCTTACAAGAAGTCAGAGCCCGATCTATGGGTGATGGCGTGCCTTTTGTAGAATGAACCGGCGAGTTACGTTCCCGTGCAAGGTTAAGGTGAAGAGCTGAAGCCGCAGCGAAAGCGAGTCTGAATAGGGCGAATGAGTACGTGGACGTAGACCCGAAACCGGGTGATCTACCCCTGTCCAGGGTGAAGGTGCGGTAACACGCACTGGAGGCCCGAACCCACGCATGTTGAAAAATGCGGGGATGAGGTGGGGGTAGCGGAGAAATTCCAATCGAACCCGGAGATAGCTGGTTCTCCCCGAAATAGCTTTAGGGCTAGCCTCGGAAAGAAGAATCGTGGAGGTAGAGCACTGATTGGGTGCGGGGCCCGCAAGGGTTACCAAGCTCAGTCAAACTCCGAATGCCATCGATTTAGTTCCGGGAGTCAGACAGTGAGTGCTAAGATCCATTGTCGAAAGGGAAACAGCCCAGACCATCAGCTAAGGTCCCCAAGTGTGTGTTAAGTGGGAAAGGATGTGGAGTTGCACAGACAACCAGGATGTTGGCTTAGAAGCAGCCACCATTGAAAGAGTGCGTAATAGCTCACTGGTCGAGTGACTCTGCGCCGAAAATGTAACGGGGCTAAACACACCACCGAAGCTATGGCTTGATGCATTGCATCAGGGGTAGGGGAGCGTTGAATGCGGGTTGAAGGTGTACCGTAAGGAGCGCTGGACTGCATTCAAGTGAGAATGCCGGTATGAGTAACGAAAAGATCTGTGAGAATCAGATCCGCCGAAAGCCTAAGGGTTCCTGAGGAAGGTTCGTCCGCTCAGGGTAAGTCGGGACCTAAGGCGAGGCCGATAGGCGTAGTCGAAGGACAACAGGTCGAAATTCCTGTACCACCGTAATCCGTTATGAGCAATGGGGTGACGCAGTAGGGTAGTGACGCGGACTGATGGATGTCCGTCTAAGCAGTGAGGCTGGTGTGTAGGCAAATCCGCACATCGTAAGGCTGGGCTGTGATGGGGAGCGAAAATTGGAGTAGCGAAGGTCATGATCTCAGACTGCCAAGAAAAGCCTCTAGCCAGGAGAAGGTGCCCGTACCGCAAACCGACACAGGTAGGCGAGAAGAGAATTCTAAGGCGCGCGGAAGAACTCTCGTTAAGGAACTCGGCAAAATGACCCCGTAACTTCGGGAGAAGGGGTGCCTCGGTAGGGTGAATAGCCCGAGGGGGCCGCAGTGAAAAGGCCCAAGCGACTGTTTAGCAAAAACACAGGTCTGTGCGAAGCCGCAAGGCGAAGTATACGGGCTGACGCCTGCCCGGTGCTGGAAGGTTAAGGGGAGTGGTAAGCCTTCGGGCGAAGCTATGAACCGAAGCCCCAGTAAACGGCGGCCGTAACTATAACGGTCCTAAGGTAGCGAAATTCCTTGTCAGGTAAATTCTGACCCGCACGAATGGCGTAACGACTTGGGCGCTGTCTCAACGAGAGATCCGGTGAAATTTTAATACCTGTGAAGATGCAGGTTACCCGCGACAAGACGGAAAGACCCCATGGAGCTTTACTGCAGCTTGATATTGAATTTGGGTACGATCTGTACAGGATAGGTGGGAGCCGTAGAATCTTGAGCGCCAGCTTGAGAGGAGGCATCCTTGGGATACCACCCTGATCGTATCTAGGTTCTAACTTGGTACCGTGACCCGGTGCGAGGACAGTGTCAGGTGGGCAGTTTGACTGGGGCGGTCGCCTCCTAAAGAGTAACGGAGGCGCCCCAAGGTTCCCTCAGAATGGTTGGAAATCATTCGAAGAGTGCAAAGGCAGAAGGGAGCTTGACTGCGAGACCTACAAGTCGAGCAGGGACGAAAGTCGGGCTTAGTGATCCGGTGGTACCGCATGGAAGGGCCATCGCTCAACGGATAAAAGCTACCCTGGGGATAACAGGCTTATCTCCCCCAAGAGTCCACATCGACGGGGAGGTTTGGCACCTCGATGTCGGCTCATCGCATCCTGGGGCTGAAGTAGGTCCCAAGGGTTGGGCTGTTCGCCCATTAAAGCGGTACGCGAGCTGGGTTCAGAACGTCGTGAGACAGTTCGGTCCCTATCTGTCGTGGGCGTAGGAAATTTGAGAGGAGCTGTCCTTAGTACGAGAGGACCGGGATGGACGTACCGCTGGTGTACCAGTTGTTCCGCCAGGAGCACCGCTGGGTAGCTATGTACGGAAGGGATAAGCGCTGAAAGCATCTAAGCGTGAAGCCCCCCTCAAGATGAGATTTCCCAATTAGTAAGACCCCTTGAAGACGACGAGGTAGATAGGTTGGGGGTGGAAGTGCAGTAATGCATGGAGCTGACCAATACTAATCGGTCGAGGGCTTATCCTAAAGAATAAAACGCAAATAAGTTTCGGATCCAGTTTTCAGGGTGTAACCTTGAATGTAGAATTTACGATGTAAATTCATGTTTGGTGGCGATAGCGGAGGGGTTCCACACGTACCCATCCCGAACACGACCGTTAAGCCCTCCAGCGCCGATGGTACTTGGACCGCAGGGTCCTGGGAGAGTAGGACGTCGCCAAGCAAGATAAAAGAGCACAGCCCGTTAAGGGTGTGCTCTTTTTCCTATAACCAATTCATTTATCATTCACATGAAAGATCTTTCTCATGGATTCGGTCAAAAGTTTTATGATATCCTGGTTGCCCTTTGTATAGTGGTGCTTAGTTAGCATTTTTAACTAAGGGCAGTATTAACTGGGGAAGTTAATCTATTTCAACCTGTTCTGTCTGAAGGACACTCAAGGCTTGAAGTTTACGGGTAATTTCTTTTTGCCACTTGGTATCTCCGACTTGTACGGCAAGATTGAGAAGGTCCAAATAATCATCAATATGCAGGGAGGTTTTACTGAAAGTTTCTTTCACTGCGGTCCTGCCTCCTTTAAAGTATATGTGTATTTATCATTTAATAATGATAATCATTATCAAAATATGATCTTATTCATATTATGCCTGTGTTCTAGATAAATTGCAAGTTATGATATGAATGAATTTTGAAGCACGCAAATGAGGGCTTGAAAAAACAAACCCTTCTCCTTAAGTTCACGCATTGTTCACGTCTTTTCTATGGAACATAATGAAAAGAACAAGCGGGCATTGAGTGTCCACCAATAAGGAGGGCAAATTGCGCAATGCTTCAACAAGAGGAGGAAAAGGACCATGAGCAGAACAAAAATGAAAGCGTTTGCCATTGTGATGGTGAGCGCCTTGGCATTGACGCTGGCAGCTTGTAATAACGGACAAAGCGCAAGTCCGGGAAATTCAGGAGAACCGAGCAGAGGCACCGAAACGAAAGATGTTACGATTACCTTTCAGAACATTAATCCTGATCCGAGCACCCCTTCGTACAAAATGATTAAGCAAATTGTAGGTCAATACGAGCAGGATCATCCTCATGTCAAAATTGAATTGGATTCGCTAAATACAGATCAACAAAAGCTTAAGCTGAAAACACAGGCAGCGGCGAAAGAAGTACCTGATATCACGATTGTAAACCCGGCTGCACAGATGAAGCCATTCGTAGAGGCCGGGCTGCTGGCTCCATTAAACGATGTGGCTGATAAAGAGGGGCTAAAAGATACGTTTCAGAATGGACTTCTTAATTACTATAGTTTCGACGATAAGCTCTACGCTTTTCCGGATGGCAACAATATAGAAGTGGTGTTTTACAATAAGGAACTGTTCAAGCAGGCGGGAATCCAGAAGTTGCCGACCACCTTTGAGGAGCTGATTACGACGGTCAAAACGCTGAAGGCGAAGGGAATTACTCCGATTGCCATTGGGGAAAAGGATTCATGGACGGGGTCCCTCCTTTTTATGAACATTTTGTTGCGTACGAATGAAGGACCGAATTTTCTCAATGATGTACTGGACGGCAAAAAGACGTTTAACGACCCGGCTTTTGTGGAAGCGGTGGATGCATTTCAGGAATTGGTGCAGGCAGGAGCTTTCCCGGATGGAGCTACATCTATTGACTACAATGCAGGCGGTAATATTTTTAAAACAGGAAAAGCCGCGATGTATATCATGGGTACATGGGAAACGGGGTCAATTGATGCTTCTTCGGTAGCGGGTAAGGTAGGAGCGTTTCAATTCCCTACGGTGAATGGCAAGGGTGATGTGAATGAGTATGTAATTGCGCCGGGCAGCGCATTTGCGGTATCTGCGAACAGTGAACATTTACAGGAAACGAAGGATTTTCTGCACTATTTTATTAAGGAGATGCCCAAAATTCAGTTTGATCTGAAAAATGCGATTGGTAGCGGTCAGAAAATGAAAGGTGATCTGAAGGAAGCGGGCTACTCTGAGTTAGCGATTAGTCTTAATGAGCTGTTCAAGAATGTAAAAGGGGGCGATCTCGCTTTTGATAATACGATGAATCCGGCTATTGCGCAGGCGCATCTGAGTAGCATTCAAAACCTGTTCGTACAAAAGGAAGACTCTGCACAAGTTGCCAAGGAACATCAGAACACTTTTGAAGCGAATAAATAAGTGAGGTTTTGCAAAAATCCAATAAGCGACTCCCAATGAACAATATATAGATCAAATTGGCCTGGTTCGTCTAGATATTACACTTTGGAGCGACTGGCATTGAATTTTGCAAAATCCTGAAGTAGCAGGCACTAGGGAGGGGGCGAAATGCTCCTTCCCTGATTGGAAATCATGTAGGTTGTGCATCCTCAGAAGATGTTCAGAATCAACACAAAGGAGATTAGAGCATGAATGTACTGAAGGTGCCAGCACGTACCATTGCCGTTTTCGTGCTACCCTGCCTGTTGTTGTATACCTGTATGGTATTTGTTCCGATTCTGGTGTCGGTGTATTGTGGATTGCTGGATTGGAACGGAATTGCCGAGGCAAAGTTCGTGGGGCTGGCTAATTTTGAGCGGATTTTTACAGCAGATTCAGTATTCTGGCCATCCGTGAAACGGACTATGATGTTTGCTGTGTTTTCCATGCTGGAGATTCCGTTCTGTCTGCTGCTGGCGATCTTGCTTAATCGTTATGTGCGTAAGGCCAATACGCTGGTTACGATGTATTTTCTGCCGGTTATTCTGTCGGTGGTCATTATCGGGCAGCTGTGGAAGACGATTTATAATCCGGCCTCGATGGGGGGAATGCTGAACGGTATTTTGATGGCGATTGGGCTGGAAAGCTGGACACGCTCATGGCTGACGGAACCGCAAATAGCGATGTACACCCTCTATTTTGTATCGTTGTGGCAGTATTTTGGCTATCATTTGCTTATCCAGTTTACCGGGGTACAAAATATACCGAATGAGTTGTACGAAGCAGCCAAAATTGATGGAGCTGAAGGATTCAAAGCAGACCGCTATATTACGCTGCCGCTCATTGTACCTATTTTCAAGATATCAATTGTATTAGCATTTATCGGCTCCCTGCAATCGTTTGATTTGATCTGGGTGATGACGGGTGGAGGACCAGCCCATGCGACGGATACAGTATCCACGTATATGTACAATATGTCCTTTTTATCGATGAAATACGGATATGGCAGCGCATTGGCTTCAATTCTCGTAGTGATTTGCTTGTCATTTACAATTGTGATAAATTTTGTTTTCAAACGAATCGAAAATAAGGTAAGCTAAAGGAGATGGAACTGTTGAATGCCTTGAAAAAAACGGGAGTCTTTTCCTTATTGGCAATCTTAATTGTCACGCAGCTGTATCCACTCTTTTGGCTGCTGACCTATTCGTTGAAGACGAATGAAGAGATATTGAGCTCAAGCTTCTTTGCACTCCCTCAAGTGCCCCAGTGGCACAACTATCAGGAAGCCTATGAATCAGGGAGCTACTTGCGTTATTTAGGAAACAGTGTGCTGGTGACCGGGGTTACGATGATTTTCGTCATTTTATTAAGCTCGATGACTGCTTATGCGATTACACGTTTTCGTTGGCGCTTCGGGGCTGTTGTGCTGACTTTGTTTTTGATCGGGATGATGATCCCGATGCAAGCTACACTGCTGCCGCTGATGGTGATGTTTAAAAACGTCCATATTCTGAATACGTATTTCTCACTGATTTTACCCTACATTGCTTTTCAGACACCGATTGCGGTCTTCATCCTATCCGGCTTTATGCGGTCCATTCCCCACGAAATTGAAGAATCCGCTTACATTGACGGAGCAAGCATTTATCGTATTTTCCGCAGTGTAATCTTACCCATCTCGATTCCGCCTATCATGACGGTATGTATTTTAACTTTCATTAACATCTGGAATGAATACATTATGGCTGCCACCTTTATCTCATCCGAGAAGCTCAAAACTCTCCCTTTCGGCGTATATACGTTCGTCAGCCAGTATTCTGTGAACTACGGTAATATTGGTGCTTTTCTAGTCATGGGTGCCTTACCGGTCATTATTATTTATTTTGTTCTGTCCGAAAATATCACCAAGGGCATGGTTGCGGGAGCGGTTAAAGGATAGGCGGCCGATGCGAAAGGAGCGCACGGAGGTATGATGCGCCGTTTTCAATCCATTCAATACCGCTTGTTTGTTCTGTTCCTATTGAGCATGTCCGGCATTGTGCTGGCAGTCAGTCTATTATTTTACAACCGTACTACGGTGCAGTTCCATGATAAGGTCAGCGAGCTGGCGCGCAAAAATGTATCCCAGACGGCAGGCCTATTCGAATTGCTACTCGGCAGCTATAACAGTCTCTCCAAATCGATCAGCAACAATATGGATTTGGTTCGTCTGTTGACGACGGATAGTAGTGATTTACCTGCTGTCAATTACATCAACGAACGTACGATTACGAATATTCTGGGCGCTATCTATTATTCGCGTGAGGATCTGATTGGCATCCATGTCATCACAGACACAGGCAAGGTATATAACTATGGAAATTATATGAATGTCATTGATACTCATTACGAACATACGGAATGGTATAAGGAAATTCGAAAGTCGGCGGGCAAAATTGCATGGCTGGGCGTGTATCCTCACTCTGTCATTGATCAGGTGGAAACCAGACCCGTGTTTGCGTTTGGACGGCAGCTCTATGATCTGGATGAACACAAGCCGATTGGTATTGTCCTGTTTGAGGCTGAGCCGCGTTCTGTTTTGTCCGCTCTCCACAATTTGCGGTTAGGCACCAATAGTCAGGTATATTTGTTGGGTCATGAAAATCGAATTGTGTCGGCCACTTCCTCTGATCCGCCACCGGATTTGCAAAATCTAGAGCAGCAGGTACCGGAGGAGGATGTTATTGTAAATCGAAGTAATGAAAGAGTTGTAATCGCTTCCAAGTTGCCGTTTGCCGACTGGTCTGTGATTAGTGTGACACCTAGTGAGGATCTGAACGTGGAGCTGGTGCAAAATCAAAGATACTTATTTATCGTGGCACCTATACTTATTATTGTGTCGGCGTTAATTGCATCTATCGTCTCCAGGGGCATTTCCCATCCACTCAAGCGAGTCATTCGGGAAATGAAGCGGGTAGAGACAGGAAATTTCCGTCATACGGTAAACACCAAATCCTATGAAGAAATCAATCAACTAGCTACCTCTTTTAACCATATGGTAAGACGGATTGCAGAGCTAATCGAGCTGGTGCGTATATCATCGGTCAGTGAAAAAAACGCGGAGCTGCACGCGCTACAGACGCAGGTCAATCCACATTTTCTGTATAATACGCTGGATATGATCTATTGGATGCTGGATGAAAAGGGACAAGATCAGCTCGGAGAGGTGGTTCTCTCCTTATCCCATATGTTCCGTTACAGCAGCCATTGGGAAGAGGGGACCGATGTAAGCCTTCGTGAAGAAGTGGAGCAGGTTGGCCACTATCTTACCATTATCCAAGCCCGGCTGGAGGGCAGGGTATCCGTAGACATCAATATTGAAGAACGATGGATGGATATCCGCTTGCCGAAAATGACCTTACAGCCATTGATTGAAAATGCGGTGAAGCACGGATTGGAGCCTCTACATGCGGATACAGGTGGCAAGTTGCTCGTCAGAGCGGAGGAATATGGCGGTGTATTGAGCCTGCACATCATCGACAACGGTGCAGGGATGGAGTACGAACGATGGGAGGTGGTCCAGGTCGCTTTGGCAGAACCCGGCAAACAGGCGGGCAGCGGGCAGGCGGGAGGCATCGGCCTGCAAAACCTAAATTTACGGCTACGGCACATGTTCGGAGAAGAGTACGGCCTACGGATCTCTAGCGTACCTGGGGCCGGAACAACAGTCACTGTAAGTGTGCCTCTGCCACAGAAGGAGGAGAAACATGAATATTCTGATAGCTGACGATGAAAATATGATTCGGCAGGGGATTCGGCGTACCATTGGCCAAGCTCTACCAACCTGCGGCATTCATCTCGCTGCTTCCACTGAGGAGGCAGCAGGCATTCTGGCGGAGCATCCTGTAGATATTGTATTAACTGATATCCTGATGCCCGGTATGGATGGTCTGGAATTCATGCGTATTTCTAAGCGAAAGCATCCTCATCTGCAGTGGGTTGTCATTTCGGCCCATTCCGACTTCCATTATGCACAAAGAGCAGTAAAGCTGGGTGCCAAAGACTACCTGTTAAAGCCGATCGGTAAAAGAAAGCTGCTGGAATGCATTGAAATACTGGCAGCCGAAGCGCTTGTGGCCTCGCAGCAGGCGAACGAGGGTAGGCTTCTCAAATCCAATATGGTTTATTTGCGTGAAGCCGTTTTCCAACGCTATGCCCTTGGACTGGACACGGGCAAGCTGGATATACAGCCTTTTGTCGAAAATTATCCGGAATTCCATCTCTTCATGGTTCGCATGGAACCTGATCACAAGCAGACGCATCTGGAGCATTTTATGATTGAAAATGTACTGTCCGAGCTCATTGAAGCAGGAGGCAGCGGCTTTGTCGTCAGTCTAGACCGCCATAGTCTGCTGGGCATTGCAAGGCTAAGGGATGAGGCAGAGGCCGCACGGCTAGAGACGTTGCTCGAATCCCATCTGAAGCGTTATGTGAAGGTGCCTCTACAAATTACACGTTCGGGTGTTCATCACAATTTTGCCTCCATACCTGAAGAGGTGGCGCGACTAAGACGTACACCAGAGGAGATTGCAGCCGCAGCAGCGGATACAGGAGAATGTCTGCGCAAAGGCATGCATACGGTAGATGTGGCATTGCAATACATTCGGGCTCACTTTACAGAGGAGCTGTCGCTGGAGAAGGTGGCTTCAATCGTATTTTTGAATCCGGTGTATTTCAGCCAGTTATTCAAGCAAAAGACGGGACAAGGCTACAAGGATTATGTCATTTGCCTGCGTATGGAGGAGGCGAAGCGGCTGCTCAGTGATTCTCATCTGCGGCTGGCTGATATTTCGGAGCGGATCGGCTATCAGGATATGCGGCATTTTACACAGGTATTCCGGCGTAAATGTGGAATGACTCCAACCGAGTATCGGCATCAAGGAGTGAAGTAAGGCGGTATCAAACGACCGAATGAAGGAAGTTCATCTAGCATCAGACTGTTTCAGGAGTAGAGCGGTAGAGCATCTACTCGGGAACAGTCTTTTTCGTGTCTCCAGCTTGTAGCAGTTCAACAAATTTGCGAGCTGCATTGGATAAATAACGATCTTTGCGCCATACGACGGCAGGCTGTGTGAAGGGGAATGGCTCCTTAATGGAGAGTGTGCGAAATCTGTCCCCGTATTCTTGTCCCAAGCCAGCGTCTGGAATAATGGTAATTCCCATGCCTGTGGAAACGAGCGAGAGAATGGTCGATATTTCTGGACAGTCTAGTACGACGCGCGGAATAAGATGGTGTTCCTGAAATTTGCGGATGACGGTTTCGTATAGTCCGTGTCCTTCTGTTCGGCGTCCCAACAAGAGGTCATAGCTGGCAGCTTCCTGTAATGTAATTTCCCCACTGGGATGGCGATCTGCCCATTCACACGGAAGAACCGCAACAAAAGAAACGCCCTCCAGTTCAATCGTATGGTACGATTTGTCATCTACCGGAAGCAGCAGCAGGGCCAGATCAACTTTATTTTGGTGCAGCAGCTCTTCCAGATGATGTGTGTCTCCGTGTCCTATTTTAACGTATACCTCTGGATAAACCTGATGAAAGCGACTGAGTTGTTCAGTAATCAGAGACATACAGGCGGATGACGTGCCTATAGCAAGTGTGCCGGTTACTTTGTTTTCAAACTCCCCAATTTCTCTACAGGTGTCCTCCATTTCAGCCAATAATCGTTTGGCGCGTGTATACAGTGTATACCCGGCCTCGGTAACTTCCCACTTCTTTCCTTCACGGTAAATCAGCTTTACACCAAGCTCGTCCTCCATATTTTTGAGTTGTTGACTCAGTGGAGGCTGGGCCATGTTGAGCGTTCTGGCGGCCTTGGTGATTTGCCCTTCCTCTACGATGACGCAAAAGTAATGCAGATGCTTCAAGTCCATTGGGGATTCCTCCTCATTTCTAAACAACGCTTCGATTTGAATACTTTTAAAGTATGCATTACATATATTATATATATTTTTCGTGTGCAGGGAACGGGCGTATAATTTTTGACAGTAATGCATGGGTGAACATAAAACGATGGGATGGAAGGAGGGGACATATGAAGAAAATCATTGTAGGAATATCGGGAGCGACAGGGTCGATTTTTGGTATCCGTATATTACAACAATTACGAGAGGCTGGGGTCCAAAGCCATCTGGTGCTATCCCCGTGGGCTATTGCGAACATCCCCTATGAGACAGGCTACACGGTGAAGGAAGTGGAGGCGATGGCGGATGCGGTCTACTCGTATAAGGATCAGGCTGCGCGTATTTCCAGCGGCTCCTTTCGAGTAGACGGCATGGTCGTCGCTCCTTGCAGCATGAAGACCCTTGCCTCCATTCGTATTGGTATGGCGGACAACCTGCTTACCCGATCAGCGGATGTGATACTGAAGGAGCGAAAGAAGCTGCTGCTCATGACCAGAGAAACACCATTAAGCAGTATCCATCTGGAAAATATGCTGGAGCTGTCACGTATGGGCGTGATGATCCTGCCGCCGATGCCTGCCTTTTATAATCATCCTGCAAGTATCGAGGAATTAGTGGATCATATTGTTTTTCGCGCATTGGATCAGTTCGGTATTGTCACAACCGCAGCCAAACGTTGGGATGGAATGAAGCAGAGTGACTCCAGACTGCACCAGAATTGAGAAATCGAAAGACGAAGGAGAATGAATGATGGCTTATAAAGACTTTCGTGATTTTCTACACACCTTGGAAAAGGAGGGACAATTACTCACGATCAGCGATGAGGTAAAGCCGGAGCCGGACCTCGCAGCAGCTAACAGAGCATTAAACAATCTTGGAGATAAGACGCCTGCTCTCTTTTTCAACAACATCTATGGATATACGGATGCTCGTATTGCAATGAATGTGATGGGCTCCTGGCCCAATCATGCCCTCATGATGGGAATGCCCAAAAACACGCCGCTCAAGGAGCAGTTTTTTGAATTTGCCAGACGCTATGAACAATTTCCGGTGCCCGTGAAGCGGGAAGAAACCGCACCCTTTCATGAAGTCGAGATTACAGAGGATATTAATTTGTTTGATATTTTGCCGTTGTTTCGTTTGAATCAGGGGGACGGAGGGTTTTATCTGGATAAAGCGATTCTAGTTTCGCGCGATCTGGATGACCCGGACACCTACGGTAAGCAAAATGTCGGCTTGTACCGGATGCAGGTGAAAGGCAAGAACCGTTTGGGCATTCAGCCTGTACCACAGCATGATATTGCGATCCATATCCGTCAGGCTGAGGAGCGCGGCGAAAATCTGAAGGTGGCTATTGCCCTCGGATGTGAGCCTGTTATAACAACGGCTGCTTCAACGCCGCTGCTGTACGACCAATCCGAATATGAGATGGCGGGGGCCATTCAGGGTGAGCCTTATCGTGTGGTCAAAGCGAAGGATGCAGATCTGGATCTGCCTTGGGGAGCCGAGGTCATTTTGGAAGGCGAAGTGTTAGCAGGTGAACGTGAGTATGAAGGTCCATTCGGTGAATTCACAGGTCACTATTCCGGCGGCCGCGCAATGCCAGTCATTCAGATTAATCGTGTATATCACCGCAAACAGCCTATCTTTGAGCATCTGTACATCGGGATGCCTTGGACCGAAACGGATTATATGATCGGTGTGAATACAAGTGTACCGTTGTTTCAGCAGCTTAAGGATGCTTTTCCTAATGAAATCGTAGCTGTTAATGCCATGTATACGCATGGTCTGGTCGCTATTATTTCTACGAAAACCCGGTATGGCGGCTTTGCAAAGGCTGTGGGAATGCGTGCGTTAACGACTCCGCATGGATTGGGGTATTGCAAGCTCGTGATTGTGGTGGATGAGGAGGTCGATCCGTTCAATCTGCCGCAGGTCATGTGGGCTTTATCTACCAAGCTTCATCCAAAGCATGATGCTGTCATTGTTCCTGGCTTGTCTATTTTACCGCTTGACCCCGGCTCTGATCCGGCAGGTATGACGCACAAAATGATATTGGATGCGACGACACCTGTAGCACCGGATATTAGAGGACATTACTCGCAGTCGCTCGATTCCCCGCTGGGTGTAGCGGAATGGGAGAAAAAGTTGAGCCAAATGCTTCGCTGAATATTTTTAAAAATAAAGAAAGATTAAAGGAGTGCTGACAGATGCATATTTGTCCCCGTTGTGAATCTAATCGTTCGGAGGTTGTTACCCGCTCGCCAGTTAAAGGCGCCTGGGAGGTTTTGTTGTGTCCTGTGTGCCTGTTCACATGGCGGACCTCAGAACCGGATAGCATTACGGATCCAGCAAAGTATAAATCGGCGTTCAAGGTAAACCCCCAAGATATTCCGAATGCTGCTCATGTTCCTCCTATTCCAGAGCGGATATAGGGTCGTTCGTAAGTAGCCGTAAATTATGGTACTTTGAAGTTATAGGCCAAAAGTAAAGGGGAATATACTTCATGCAGACACCAAGGATCGGTAAGGAACTGTTTACGCTGTTGGACGGTAAGGAGTTGAAGGACAAGCAGCATGAAGCAATGATGCTGCTGACGGTCACGGAAGATCAGTGGCCGCACATAGCGATGATTAGTGTGGGCGAGGTTGTAGCGCTGGACGAGGGGAATTTGCGTCTGGCACTATGGCCGGGTACGACCACGACGGGCAACATGATCCGTACTGGCAAGGCGACGCTTGCGGTGTTCACCGGGGGGAAGGCGCATTATGTGCGGTTGTCGCTGGAACATCTGCCTGCTTTGCCCGGAGCCAAGCATGTACGTGAGCGATTTGCGGCTCATGTTTTTGCAGCCAGAGAAGATTCGGCCCAATATGCGGATATCTTGACAGGTGTCACAGTCCGTCTCAAGGAACCGGAATCGGTGATCCATCGTTGGAAGGAAACGGTGGCTGAGCTGTTAATGTAAAGCCATCTGATTACTCTGTCGTTTATATGCACCAACTGGCTCCTAATATGGAAGAATACCATCATTTAAGACTTCGCGCAGCAGCATATAGCTGTTTGTAAATGCGAGATTGTGGATCTGTTGAGAAAACTCTTCACTATGGCTCTGAAGCTACACAAATTGTAATGTCTAATCTTTATCAGAAACGATCTAGTTAATAAGGACCAAATTTCTTTCGAAGCCTAAACTATTCTTTTCCATATGACGACATAAAACGTAGGTGTAAGGATTTTGCGAAATCCTTAATTTAAGTTTTGAAATGGGAGGGAATTAGATTTTGAAGAATAGATGGTCCGGTTTTCTGGCGTTGGTCATCCTGATTTCAAGTTTTACATCATATGCAGGATTTGCATCTGCTGCGGATGCGGTGCTTTCCAAGATTGTCCTTTCCTCTAACGAGGTAACTTTGCAGCAGGGAGATACGGCTGCGTTGACGGCTACTGCTATTTTTAGCGATGGGACAACCTCGAATGTAACCGTAAGCACGGATTGGAAAAGTGATAATACAGCAATTGCTACTGTGTATAATGGTACAGTTTCGGCCAAGGCTGAAGGGGAAGCCACCGTGGTTGCGACCTATAAAGAGAAGGTGCAATCGGTTCAGGTACATGTAACGAAAAAGGTTAAGGCGCTGACATCCAGTGTACAAAGCCTGAACTTGCGTTCAAGCGGTACAGGACAGGTTGATTTGACAGCGACATACAGTGATAATACAACAGCTCAGGTTTCGGGTGATGCTGCTTGGACCTCCGATAATCAAAAGGTAGCCACAGTAGTTAACGGATTGGTTACCGCTCAGGGAGCAGGTACAGCTAATATTAAGGCCGTATATGGTCAACAGACCGTAACCATTGCTGTGCAGGTGGAGCAGGTTAAACGTCTCGATGTCAGTTCATCAGAGGTTTCTCTTTTGTTGAAGGATACTGAGAAGGTTAAGCTTTCAGCGACGTTCCCGGATGGATCAGTACAGGACGTGACAGAGTCCGCTGAGTGGAGCTCCAGTAATGCAGCCGTGGCGGATGTACTAAAAGGCACTATTACCGGCTATAGTGCGGGTAAGGCGACAATTACAGGTAAATATGGCACGATGTCCGCTACGATTTCGGTGGATGTCGATCAAACGAATAAGCTGAAAGCCAGTGAATCCAATATTTTTCTCCGTCTGGATGAATCTAAAAAAGTACAAGTTTCTGCCGTTTATCCGGATGGGACGGTAACGGATATCACAGATAAAGCTACTTGGACATCAAGTGATGAAAAAATTGCGACTGTGAATAAGGGAACGATTATGGCGATTGGAGCGGGTTCGGCTACGGTGACCGCTAAGTATGGAGATAAGACCGTTTCGATCAAGACAGATGTCGAAACCTCCAGATATCTGGATTTGAGTGAGGACAAGCTGAGCCTGAATGCCAAGGAATCCAAAAAGCTCAAGCTGACCGCAACGTATGTAACAGGTACGGAAGAAGATATCACAAGTAAGGCAGAGTGGAAGTCCAGCAATGAAGATATCGCTTTTGTCAGTGCGGGAGAAGTCACGGGTTATAAAACAGGTGAGGCTACGATCACCGCTTCTTATGGTGGCAAAACAGTTACAGCTACGGTATCCGTAAATGTACCCGGTGATCTGTCTCTGTCCTCCAAAACGGCAACGATTGATATTGATGAGGACTATACTGCAACTTTGACGGCTACTTATGCGGATGGACGTAAAGAAGATGTAACACAGGATGCAGAATGGACTTCAAGCGCAGAAGATATTGCCTCTGTGTCCAAAGGAACGATTACGGGTAAATCCGCTGGTAAAGCGGTTATTACAGCGACCTATAATGGCAAAAAACTGACGATTAACGTGCAAGTAGGCCTTGTAGACCGTCTGGAAACAGACTCACGTGTAATTGCGCTTGGTGCTCAGGAAACGAAGCAACTGAAAGTAACAGGAGTTAAGAGTGGCGGTACAAAAACAGATGTAACCAAGGACGCCACCTGGACAACTAGCAATGTAAAAGTGGTTGAAGTTAGCGAAGGTTTGATCAAAGCGAATGGTAGCGGTAAGGCAACTGTGACTGCTTCATATGGCAAGCAAAACATTACGTTTACGGTAGAAGTGGACGTAGCGCAAAAGATTGAAGCGGATGCAATCGCGCTATCGCTCAAATCTGGAGATCAAAAAACCATCGCGATTGTGGTTAAATCGAGTGATGGTAAAGAAAAGGACGTTACGGCCCAAGCTGAATGGAAAACGTCTAATTATAAGGTAGCCACTGTTAAAAAGGGTCAGGTTACCGCGGTTAGCTACGGTAAAGCTAACATTCAGGCGAAATTTGGTGGGAAGGTAATCAGCGTACCTGTGGATGTTGATACGCTTAAATACCTGCAAACAGACGAAGTCGCATTGAATTTGAAGGCAGGACAGCTGGCTAAGGTTACGGCTACAGCCACGTATAAGGATGAGTCGGAGAAGGATGTCTCCAAACCGGCTGTCTGGTCCTCGTCCAGAATTATTGTTGCGACCGTCAAAGACGGTAACATTAAGGCACAGGGCAAGGGTAAAGCTGTAATTACTGTGAAATATGCAGGTAAAATGACGAAGGTACAGGTAACCGTTCAGTAAAAAAGAGAGCAAGCATACGTCCAAGGACGATAGGCTTGCTCTTTTATTTTAAGGAGGCTACCGCTTATAATTTATGACTTATCTTTCTTGGTTGGTGTGTTGCGTGTAAGTGATTCGGTCAAACGCTTGCCAGTCGGCGTCTGGGCCAACCCGCCTTTGGCGGTCTCGCGGTGCTTCGACGGCATCGCACTGCCGACTTCAAGCATCACGTCAATGACTTCGTCAGACGGAATAGCGCTGCGCACACCCGCCAAAGCCATATCTGCTGCGGCAAGTGCAGTCACGGCTCCCAGCCCGTTGCGCACGATGCACGGGATCTCCACGAGTCCGGCGACGGGGTCGCAAATCAGGCCGAGCGTGTTCTTAAGGGCGAGACCCACGGCGTGAACAGCCTGTTCAGGCGTACCACCGCGCAGCTCGACCATAGCGCCAGCGGCCATCCCGATAGCTGAGCCAATCTCAGCCTGACAGCCTCCCTCCGCGCCAGAAATGAAGGAGTTGTTGGCGATCACGTAGCCAATGGCTCCAGCGGCGAATAGGCCGTTCACCATATGCTCATCATCCCAGCCGAACCGTTCCTGCGCACTGATGAATACACCAGGGATAACCCCACATGAGCCTGCGGTAGGCGTGGCGACAATGCGACCCATGGATGCATTAACCTCCGACACGGAGAGGGCATAAGCCATGGCGAGCGCGGAGGCATCACCGGAGCAGGTTTCCCCTGCCCGCAGATACTCGGCTAGGCGCTTGCCGTCACCGCCCGTCAATCCACTGCGGGATACGGTGTCTTGTGTCTGACCGCGATGAACGGCTTCCTTCATGACTTCATAATAATCAGACATTTGGCGAAAGATTTCTTCCTCCGTTGTATTCGTTTCTTGTACCTGCTCTTGAATCATCAAGCGGCCAATCGTGGTGGATTCTTCAGCGCATAAAGCGCTGATCTCATGCAGATGGCTAAACCGCATCGGATTCAGCTCCTTTTTTCAAATTAATCATCTTAATTTCATACATATGAGGTAAAGAACGCAGTTCCGCAATTAGTTCAGCTGGAGCAGAACTGTCCGTTTCAATGGCGGTGAGTGCTTCACCATCCCGGCCCTTGCGATCTACGTGCATATAGGCAATGTTAATGTGAGCCTCGCCCAGCGCTGAAGTTATCGCGCCCAATGTACCGGGCTTATCCGAGTGGAGAAGCACCAGCGTAGGCAACTCCCCGGTCAGATTGACCCGGAATTCATTCAGTTGCTGGACATGGATGCTGCCGCCGCCGATGGAGGAGCCCAACAGTGTGCGCTGATCCTCGCCCTTCCACAGCTCGAAACGGACAGTGTTCGGATGAGGGGCGGGGAGTCCGCTGACGGCGAATTCCACGGCCATCCCGGCTTGTTCGGCCCATTGCTCGGCATCGGGAATCCGGTGATCGTCCGTATCGTAATTAAGCAGTCCTGCGATGAGCGCCAGATCTGTACCGTGTCCTTTATACGTATCGGCAAAGGAGCCGTATAATGTCATGCGGGCACGGTCAGGCTGCGCTCCGAGCCAGTGCCGGGCAACGCGTGCGAGTCGCACCGCGCCTGCGGTGTGTGAACTGGAAGGTCCGGTCATGGCCGGGCCGATAATGGAAAATACATCTTTGAAACGCATGGTGTGGCCCCCTGTATGTTCTAATACCATACTATATGGTATTTCCGCGTCTTTGCGCGTTTATGACGGTTCCTAATGCTGACGCGCAATGTGAGCACAAAAAAGGACAGGATAAGGAAGTTTCCCTTATCTCTGTCCTCGTTACCTGAGAGTTTCGTGCGGTGTTCTTACCGCCTTACCCCTTGGGTGGCTTGCGCTCTCTCCAGAGTTGCGTCAGATGACGATACATGGACCTGAGAGATTATCCGCCAGCCGGGTGCTGGCGTCTTGCTCCTTCGGTGCCGCCAGAGTGTAGGCTCCCTGGACAGACTCTCCCGTCATCTTCATTCGCGTATACCGTTCTACATGTCTTCCTTAGGGTAATGTATGCCGTGCTCGGTGTCAATCACAGGGTTCAATTTTTACATAAACAGGTGCGTTACCAATAAAAAAGATTAAAATTTACATAATTATGGATGAAATCAGGAAGGAATTAGAAGATTGGCGGCTAATCTGATAAAGAACAAGTACATTTTTGGAAAACATAGGAGGGATATTGACGTATGGTAAAAGGCTTGCGGTTCACAGGTTCACGCTTAAAAGGGATGCTGCATCTAGCAGCAATCGTATCACTGCTGATCGGGATCTTCGTACCATTCGGTCAGGTCAAGGCAGAGGGAGCATTGACAGTAGCCGAAGCACTTCAGAGCCAAAGTAGTGGAGGTACGGTGACGGTGGAAGGCTACATCGTCGGACATGCTACCGGATCGAAAACGGCTAACTTTTCTTCTCCGTTCGCGAATGATTTTAACGTACTGATTGCCGATCAGGCAAATGAACGTAATACGTCTAATCTATTGGATGTACAGCTGACTTCAGCGTACAGAGGGCAATTTGGGCTGTCAGGCCATCCTGAGCTGATCGGCAGCAAAATTCGTGTGACGGGTACACTTGGCGCCTACAATAATTTTGGTGGAGTGAAAAGCCCAAGCGCTGTTGAACTGGTGAGCGGAAGCGAGCCGGGGGAACCAGGTGAACCTGGCGAACCTGGCAACCCGGGTCAACCCGGTACTACATTGCCGGATGGAAAAGGCAAAAAGGTGCTGTTCGATAATACGCACGCACAGACCGCTGGTGCAGCAGATTGGGTCATTGAAGGCGCCTTCTCCGACTTTGCCAATGGACTGCGTAATGTAGGCTTTACGGTAGACCAATTGAATCGTCCCATTCCTTTTACTTATGGAGAGCAGGCCATAACATATGACAAGCTGCGCCAATATGATGTGTTCATTATTGGTGAAGCGAATGTTGCCTTTAAGGCATCCGAGCAGGCTGCTCTGCTGCAATACGTGAATAACGGGGGGAGCGTCTTCTTCATCTCCGATCATTATAATGCGGACCGTAACAAAAACCGTTGGGATTCCTCCGAAGTTATGAATGGCTACCGTCGTGGAGCCTATACTAATCCGGCCAAAGGCATGACTGCAGAAGAAGCTGCATCACCGGCGATGCAAGGATTAACAAGCTCCGATTGGCTGGCGACCAACTTTGGTGTTCGTTTCCGTTATAATGCGCTTGGTGACGTGAATGCTACTGACATTGTAGCCGCAGATCAATCTTTCGGTATTACCAAGGGTGTGCGCTCGATTGCAATGCATGCAGGATCTACGCTGGCTATTATTGATCCTACCAAGGCTAAAGGCATTGCTTATATCCCTTCAGGCACGAAAAAATGGGGGAATGCTGTAGACCAGGGAGTTTATAACGGCGGGGGCCGTGCAGAAGGGCCTTATGCCGCTATCTCCAAGGTAGGTCAAGGCAAGGCAGCGTTCATCGGTGATTCTTCCCCTGTAGAAGATGCTACACCGAAATATGTGCGTGAGGAAAACGGACAGTCGAAGAAGACATATGATGGTTTCGAGGAAGTGGATGATTCCACCTTCCTGGTGCAAACGGTCCAATGGCTTGCATGGAAGCAGGACTACACGAAATTGTCTGATGTGGCAGGTTTGACTCTGGATCAACCAACGAAGCTTCTGCCATTCGAGGAGCCTGCGGCTTCCACGGAACCGCAGGCTGAGCCTTGGTCTGCTCCGGCAGCAGGCTACAAATGGTATGATCCTAGAACGTTCAAGTCTGGCTCCTATGGAGCGGCTTCGTAATTATCGTGAGGAGCTCAATGTGAGCTAGTGTTAGTTAGTCGTTTGATCCCTGTAGAGGGATCAAACGACTTTTTTTGTGATGAAAATTAACCTGTGGTTGGTTATTTCATTACATTTTGTGCCAGAAAGGCCGCGCTACTGCTGGATCATTGATTTTTTAAATGATGTTGATAGCATAATCTTAATTGATATATCCATATACTGGTGATAGGATGTATTCAAATTATTCCGACAAAAACGGTATGTAATGTTCATGAGAGGTTTTAAACATCAAACATGGTGAGAATAAGCGGGACAAGACCATGGAGAATGGAGGAAGCGCGCATTGAATACCGAACCTGTGTTGGAAATTAAAGGATTATCCGTCTCTTTTCGCATCAAGGATCAATATCACCCCGCAGTCGACCATCTGGATCTGACGGTCAACCCCAATGAAGTGCTGGCTGTAGTCGGAGAATCAGGCTGTGGCAAAAGCGCGCTGGCGCTTTCTATCCCGCAACTGCATGACATGGAACGCACACGTGTAGAGGGAGAGGTCCTTTTTAAAGGCACGGACCTGAACCGTCTTTCTTCAGGGCAAATGAACAAAATCCGCGGAGCGGGCATTGGCATGATTTTTCAGGACCCGCTGACAGCACTCAACCCGTTGATGAGCATTGGCAAGCAGATTGAGGAAAATCTTGATTATCATACGTCACTATCTACGAAGCAAAAAAGGGAACGTGTGCTGGAGCTGCTGGAAAGTGTAGATATACCGAATCCTGTGCGTGTGTATGATCAGTATCCGCATGAACTGTCAGGAGGGATGCGGCAGCGTGTGATGATCGCGATTGCCATAGCTTGCCGACCTTCTCTTATTATTGCAGATGAACCAACTACTGCGCTCGATGTAACGATCCAATCGCAAATTCTCGACTTGCTCAAACAGCTTCAACAGGAGACTGAGAGCGGAATTATCCTGATTACGCACGATCTTGGTGTTGTGGCAGAAGTAGCCGACCGCGTGGTGGTCATGTATGCCGGAGAAATCGTGGAGAGCGCTGATGTTTTTGAATTATTCAGGCATCCACAGCATCCGTATACGCGTTCTTTGCTTGCTTCTATGCCGGGATCGCATACCAAGGGGGAATCACTGCATGTCATCGGCGGTATTGTTCCCTCATTACAAGATATCCCCCGCAATAGTTGCCGCTTTGCTCCGCGTATTCCTTGGATTCAGGAGAGAGTGCATGAAGACCATCCCCAACTAAATGAAATTTCCCCTGGACATTGGGTCCGTTGTACATGTTATCAGCATTTTCATTTTGAAGACGAGGCAAAGGGGGAGGCTGCTCATGGCACTACTAGAGTTAAATGATCTGAGGGTCCACTATCCGGTGCGCGGTGGTTTCTTCCAGCGTGTTATCGATCAGGTGAAAGCAGTGGATGGCGTGTCGATCAGCATTGAGGCAGGCCAGACATACGGGCTGGTGGGAGAATCCGGCTGTGGAAAAACGACGACAGGCAGGACGATCATCGGTCTAAATAAGCTGACGAGCGGACGGCTTCTGTTTAAAGGAAAGGACCTTGCAGCTCTGAGCCGTAACAATCGCCATCCACTGCGTAGAGATATTCAGATGATTTTTCAGGACCCATACTCTTCGCTCAACCCGCGTAAGCGCGTATTGGATGTCATTGCTGAACCGCTGCGAAATTTTGAAAGGCTGAGCAGTGAGGAAGAACGAAGGAAAGTACAGACGTTGCTGGAAAAGGTCGGCCTGAATGCCGATGCAGCCTACAAATATCCGCATGAATTTTCCGGGGGGCAGCGGCAGCGGATCGGGATCGCGCGTGCGCTTACATTAAACCCCAAGCTGATCATTGCAGATGAGCCGGTGTCGGCGCTGGACGTTTCCGTGCAGGCACAAGTGCTTAATTTTATGAAGGATGTGCAGCGGGAGTTTAATTTAACGTATTTGTTCATTAGTCATGACCTAGGTATTATCCGCCATATGTGTGACCAAATCGGTATTATGTACCGAGGACGTCTAGTGGAGCAGGGGAGCGAGCAAGACATTTATGAACGTCCACAGCATCTGTATACCCAGCGCCTCATTGCAACCATTCCCAATATTGATCCTACAAAACGACTGGAAAATGCCCAAAAAAGGCGAATGCTTTTATCCTCCTACAAAACAGAGCTACCCAAACATCTAGACGCGAGTGGAAAGCCGTTTGCACTAAAATCAGTAAGTCCATCCCATAAAGTCGCGCTACCATAAGGGGGGTACAGAATATGTGGAAATTTACACTGCGTCGGCTGCTGGTTATGATCCCTCAACTTTTTGCACTGAGTGTGCTTATATTTTTCCTAGCTAAGGCTATGCCGGGGGATGCCCTGACAGGACTTATTACTTCGACACCCAATCTGAATCCGGCCGCACTGGAAGAACAGCGACAAAAACTGGGGCTGAATGATCCGGTGTGGGTGCAGTATGGGAACTGGCTCGTCCAGCTGGCTCACGGGGATCTGGGCAAATCTTATGTACATAAAATTAGCGTTACCGATCTGATTGGCAGCCGTCTGGGGAACACGTTCTTTCTGGGCGTAGTAATTCTGGTTCTGACGTATCTGATCGCCATTCCGCTCGGCGTACTCAGCGGTCGTTATCAGCATAGTCTGCTGGACAAAACCGTAGTGGGCTATACCTATCTCAGCTTTGCGACACCTCTATTTATACTCGCGTTGTTGCTGCTGTACGTATTCGGATTCAGGCTCGGCTGGTTTCCAACCAGCGGCAGTGTGGATGTAGGCGTGGAGCCGGGGACATGGTCATATTACGTGAACAAGTCGTATCATCTCATTTTACCTGCGGTTACAGGCGCATTGCTCAGTACAACGGCTACGATTCAGTATTTGCGCAATGAGGTCATTGACACAAGACTGAAGGATTTTGTGAAAACAGCGCGTTCCAAAGGGGTACCCGAAGGTAAAATTTATTCCCGACATATTTTCAAAAACTCTCTATTGCCGATTGCTGCCTTTTTGGGCTATGACCTGACGGGAGTAATTGCAGGCAATATTTTTCTTGAATCTATTTTCGGTTATCCAGGGTTGGGCCAATTATTCCTCCAGTCCATCACTCAACGGGATTTTTCAGTCGTGAACGCGCTGGTCATGATCTCAGGCTTCTTGGCGCTATTAGGAACTCTTTTATCTGATGTCATCCTCAGCAAAGTCGATCCCCGCATTCGAATTGAATAGCGAACAAGTCTAGAGAAAGGGAGGGATTATGGTGTCTATACAGGTGGAGGAGGTCTTCACGCCGGAAATCATTCGTAAATCACCATCCAGTTGGTCTGTACTGCGTCGTGAGCTGGTGCGTGACAAAATGTCCTTGGTTTCCATTGGCTTTGTAATTCTGTTCTTGATCTTTATATATGCCTCTGTCCTGTTTGTAAATCAGGATGTAGTCACGACGGTCGATTTGGGCGCGATCCGTGAAGCTCCAGGCTCAGTGCATTGGCTGGGGACAGATCGAGCGGGCAGGGATATTTTCGGTCAGCTGGTCATTGGAGCCCGCAATTCCTTCACCATCGGCTTTACGATTACATTGTTATCCGCCGCTATTGGCTTAACGTTAGGTTTGTTGGCTGGTTTTTATGGGGGACTGGTCGATAACATCATCATGCGAATCATTGATTTTATTCTGGTGCTTCCGTTTTTGATGCTGGTTATCGTATTTGTCAGCATTGTACCCAAAAGCGGCATAGGGTCCTTTATTTTCATTATGACTGCCTTTTTATGGATTGGGAAAGCACGTCTGATCCGGGCCAAGGTGTTGTCGGAGCGCGAACTGGATTATGTGCAGGCTTCCAAAACTCTTGGCACACCTAATTGGAAAATCATCTGGTTTGGCGTGCTGCCCAATCTTAGCTCGGTCGTGATCGTCAACCTGACCCTCAGCCTCGCGGGAAATATCGGGATTGAGACCGGGCTTTCTTATCTCGGCTTTGGCTTACCGGAATCTACTCCAAGCTTGGGTACACTGGTGAGTTATGCCAATGACCCGGATGTTTTGCAGAATAGCTGGTGGATGTGGTTGCCTGCATCACTGCTTATTTTGGTGTTAATGCTGGCGATTAACTTTATTGGCCAGGCGCTCAAACGCGCCACGGATGCCAGACAACGATTGGGTTAACCGAAGTTCAAGGATAAGGACAATAACAAGGAGGGATTTACAATGGTTAAACGCTGGAAAAAAGGAATTCTGCCTGTTCTATCTGCAATTTTGGTATTTTCACTGGCCGCATGCAGCGGTTCGCCTTCCGCTTCAAATGGAGGGAAATCGTCTGACGGTACAGGCGGCTCAGGGTCCGACAGCAAGCAGGTGAATGCCACAGCGCTGGCGAAGGCGATCAAGAACGATAAGGCCCCGCTTAAGGGTGGCATCATCAATTATGCACTCGTGTCTGATACCCCTTTTGAAGGTATTCTGAATCCTGTATTTTATGAAGGCAATCCTGATTTTGAAGTCTTCCAGTTTTTCTACCCTTCTATGTTTTCGATTGACTCCAATCTAAATATTGACGATAAAGGGGCGGCGACGATTTCCTTTTCCCCAGACAATAAGGCGGTGACTGTCAAAATTGATCCCAAACTGAACTGGACGGATGGTAATCCCGTAACAGCGGAGGACTATGCTTTTTCCTATGAAGTGATTGGTCATAAAGATTACGAAGGTCCGCGTTATGATAGCTTTATGACCAACATTGTGGGCATGGAGGATTATCACGCGGGTAAGGCCAAAACCATTACTGGCATCAAGGTGCTGAATGAGAAAGAGGTTACCATTCACTTCAAGGAACCTAATCCTTCGGTGAAATCGGGGCTTTGGTCTACACCACTGGAGAAAAAGGTATTTCAGAATATTCCCGTGAAAGATATGGCCGGATCTGATCCTGTCCGTAAAAATCCGATTGGCTATGGGCCGTTCAAAATTAAATCTATGGTCACAGGTGAATCTGTGGAATTCGTCAAAAATGAAGATTATTTCCACGGTGAGCCCAAGTTAGATGGCCTTCATCTGAAGGTGGTGAACCCGAATGTCATTACCGAGGCGCTGAAAAGTGGAGAAGTCGACTGGGCCAGCTATCCAACCACCCGTTACAATGAGGCCAGTAATCCGAAAAATGTACAGTTTCTCGGTCAGGAGGAATTATCTTATAGCTATGTGGGCTTTAAGATGGGCAAATTCGATCAGGCCAAGAATCTAAATATCATGGACCCGAACGCCAAGCTGGCGAACAAGTCATTGCGTCAGGCCCTCGGCTATGCGCTGAATAATGAGCAGGTCGGCAAGCAGCTCTATCATGGACTTCGGATTCCAGCAACATCCCTGATTCCGCCTGCCTTTAAGGGATATCATGATATGAATGCAAAGGGCATCACGTATGACCCGGACAAGGCGAAAAAGCTGCTGGACGAGGCAGGCTATGTGGATACCAATGGAGATGGATACCGTGAGGACCCTAAGGGCAAGGAACTGGTACTCCATTATGCAGCAATGAGCGGGGATGCGACAGCCGAATCGCTGGCGAAGTTTTATTTGCAAAATTGGAAGGATGTCGGGCTTCATGTCGAACTGGTGGACGGTCGTCTGCTTGAGTTCAATTCTTTCTATGACCGTGTGCAAAAGGATGACCCCGGCATTGATATTTTTGGCGGCGCATGGAGTACAGGTACAGATGTAAACCCTAGTGGGCTGTATGGACGCGGAGCCAGCTTTAACTACTCGCGCTTTACCAGTGAAGAGAATGATAAGCTGTTGCAGGAAGGGGTGTCTGTGAAAGCCTTTGACGACAATTATCGTAAAGATATATACAATCAGTGGCAGGCGTATATGAGCGAGGAGGCACCCATCGTACCGACGTTATTCCGTTACTCGTTAGAGGCAGTGAATAATCGGGTAGCCAATTACGATATTACTCGTGGCAAGGAGTATGATGCAGACACGTTTGCGAATATTACGTTGACTGCGGAAAAAGCAGAAGTAGCCCAATAATCTCAAAAAAGCGCAATAACCTGAAGAAGAAGCGCGAACCGGATGGATCCGATTTTGCGCTTCTTTTGACCTTTTCATGCAATCATTCTGGGGATTCTCGAAGGGAGAGAAGGAAGACGGAAATACGTCAGCTTCAATACTTCATTGCTGTATGCGAGGAACTACATTTTACGAAAGCTTCGGAAAAGATCGGAATCTCCCAACCCACGCTTAGCTTGCAAATCAAGGCGCTGGAGGAGGAATTGGGCATGACGCTTTTTGACCGTGCAGGTAAGAAAATTAAAATGACAGATGCCGGGAAATTGTTGCTGCAACACAGTGCACATGCGCTCAAGGATTTACAGCAAGCAAAGGCTTCCATTGAGGAGTTGCGCACCGAGCAACGCGGGAGTTTGCGGATTGGTATTGCATTACCGGAGCTGGAGGAGTCATTGCATGAAATGCTTATCCATTTTCATCAGTCATTTCCTAGAGTCAGCCTGCACATCCATTCATCATTTGATGTAACAGAACAGCTGCTGGATAACCGAATGGATGTTGGCATTACGCTGCATTCGGGTACGGATGAAAGGCTTGTCCAGTTTCCTCTTCGTACGGAGAACTATTGTCTTGTTGTTCCGGTAGAGCATGTGTTTTCCGACCGTTCTTCCATTACGCTAGACGAATTGAGGCATGTACCCTGGGCGATGCAGCCAGAGTGTCATCCCGGCAGGAAGCTGATTGAGAAGTGCTTCCGGGATCGCGGGTATCCCTTTGCAACCGTCTTGGAGACAAATTCCATACCTTCAATCCTGCGCTGGGTGCAGGAGGGACTTGCCTTAACCCTACAGACGGAGTCCCTTGCGGCAGAATTGGATCGCTCACAATTTTGCACTGTACCTATTTTGTGCGGCGTGCTCCAGGGTCAGCTAGAGTTGATTTATCGGTCTGGCCGTTATCAGGGAGAAGCATTGAAGCGATTAATTGAAAAGATACAAGCTGTATTAACAGTGCGTTCCAACTAGTGGCAACGCTGATGAGTATCACGAGCTTTAATGTGTACGAACTTCCAGCCTGCGTGCAATCAGTGACATACTGTAATTGACAGCAAAGTACAGGAAAGCTGCGAACAGCAGGGCTGGAATGACAAAGGATTGATTTTGCCCACCGACAATCTGAATGTTATGCGTCAGCTCCGGCAAACTGATAATGACAGCCAGTGAGGTATCCTTGAATAGGGAAATGAACTGGCTGACAATCGGGGGCACCATGCGACGAAGCGCTTGGGGCAGAATGATATGCCATAAGGTTTGAGAGTAGCTTAGACCGGAGGAACGTGCGGCTTCCACCTGTCCTTTATGGACCGAATTCAGACCGCTGCGCACAATCTCGGCGATCATGGCTCCCTCGAAGATCGACAGGCCTGTAATGGCTGCCCACTTGAGGGAAATCGACAATCCGATGGATGGTAAAACCATACCGATGAAAAAAATAATGAGCAATAATGGAAGATTGCGAATGAGATCAATGATAAAGGCTGCAACCTGTGAAATGACAGGTAAGCGGGTATAGCGCAGGATGCCGAATAAGATACCGAGAACGAAGCTGAACACGATAGAGTAAATAGCAACCTCCAGCGTGAGCAGGAAGCCCTCCAGTATAAAACGCACATTAGGCCACACAAATAATCCACCGAAATCCATACGGGCTTCCCTCCTTAGGATGTTTTGGACAGACGCCGTTCCATATATAGTACAAGAAAGCTAAGCGGAACCGTCAAGATAAGATACAACAGCGCCGTGATGGCGTAGACTGTGATGGGCAGGAAGGTATCCGAGTTAATGAGGTCCGAGTAATACATTAGGTCCAGTCCGGCCACAATAGCCAGCACGGAAGAGTTTTTGACCAGATTAATGAATTGGTTGCCGATTGCAGGCAGTACAATTTTGATGGCTTGCGGTAAAATAATGCTGATCATCGTCTGGTTGTAACTCAACCCGGAGGACCTTGCCGCTTCAAATTGCCCCTTGGGCACAGATTGAATGCCGGCACGTATGGCTTCAGCAATAAAGGAGGCCGTGTATACGGTCAATCCAAGCGTTCCAGATACGAATCCGTCCAAAGGGATGCCCAAAGTGGGAAGCCCGAGATAAAAAAACAGTACGACGATCAGCAATGGGATATTGCGGATGACCTCTACATAGACGGTACCGATCCAGTTCAGCCATTTAAAAGGCGCAATTCGGAGGATGGCAATAATAGCCCCTAGAATAAAGCTTCCGATCAAGGCAATGACACTAGCTTGAACGGTATGAAGCAAGCCTTCTCTGAAACGGTCGCTATGATCAAAAAGTACGTTGATATCAAAAGTAAGCATCTGTGAATGTACCTCCTTATCCAGACCTAAGAAAGGAAGGAGCTCGCAATCGCGGCTCCTTCACAAGAATACTATTCGGGTTTAACCCCAAGCCATTGCTCGTGGAGCTTATCGTATTCACCGTTGCTTTTCAGTTCCTTGATCGTATCATTAATGGCTTGCAGCAGTTCAGGCTGTCCCTTCTTCACTGCAATGCCGTAAGGTTCCTCTGTGAAGTTCCCGCCTACAAGAATATAATTCGGATCTTGCTTCTGCATGCCGAGCAGAATAGAGTTATCGGTAGTTAACGCTTCTCCTTTACCTGCTTTGAGGGCGTTGAAAGCATCCTGATAGTTTTCGAATTCCAATATCGTTGCTTCAGGAGCTTTTTCACGGATATTTTTGGCGGAAGTAGAGCCTTTCACGGCGAGCACCTTGGTTTTTGGGGTCAGAGATTCCAGCCCGGTGATGGGGCTCCCCTTTTTCACGAGCAGAGATTGCCCGGCGTTAAAATAGACGTCGCTGAAATCAACCTGTTTTTTACGTTCATCCGAAATGGTCATCGTCGCGATAATGGCGTCAATGTCCCCGTTTTGCAATAAGGTGATTCGTGTTTTGGACGTGACCTCTTTTAGTTCAAGTTTGGTTTCATCGCCAAAAATATGTTTGGCTACAGCCTTAGCGATGTCGATATCAAAGCCTTCTACTTTTCCGCTAGCCGGGTCTTTCAGTCCGAACAGCTTGGTATCGTATTTCACACCAACGACCAGTTTGCCACGCTGTTTGATCGCTTCCAGCCCGTTGGCTGCTGCCGGCTCATTCCCCGACGTTGCTGCTCCTTCTTTGCCTCCACAGCCTGCCAAGACGAGCAGACAAGATAAAGCTACCAGCACCAAAGTACTCCATTGAAATCTTTTTCTCATCAGAACATTCCCCCTTCGATTTACGCAACATTGGTAGTCTGTTTAATGATGAATCAGACGGCTCAGGAACAGGCGAGCCCGTTCCTCACCCGGATTCTGGAAAAATTCGGCAGGTTGGCTGTCTTCCAAAATCTGTCCTTTATCCATAAAAATCACGCGGTCCGCCACTTCACGTGCAAAGCCCATTTCATGAGTGACAATGACCATTGTGATGCCCTGATGGGCGAGCGAGCGCATAACATCCAGCACCTCTCCGATCGTTTCGGGATCAAGAGCTGAAGTAGGCTCGTCGAACAACATAATTTTTGGATTCATCGCGAGCCCACGGGCGATCGCGACCCGCTGCTGCTGTCCACCGGACAATTGGGCGGGGTAGCTCTGTGCCTTTTCTTCGATTCCGACGCGCTTTAGATAGGTGATGGCTGTTTGAGTAGCTTCTTCTTTCGAGATGCCCAGTACCTTCATAGGTGCCAGTACAATGTTTTCAATCACCTTTTTGTGTGGATACAGATTGAAATGTTGGAACACCATCCCGATGTTGCGGCGGAAGGCATTAATATCAATCTTTTTGTCATGTACAGGGACCTCGTTAACGATCAGCTCCCCATCCGATATCGTTTCCAGACGATTAATGCAGCGAAGCAGGGTGCTTTTACCCGAGCCGGAGGGACCGATGATTACGACGACCTCGCCCTCCTTAATTTGAAGATTGATGTCTTTGAGTACATGGAAGTGACCGTAATGCTTGTTGACATTGCGAAACTGGATCAGAGAGCTCACCCCTTTTAGGCTTGGATACATAGCTTAGTAGACGGATTGACATGATCAAGCTCTATTAGAATTTCAAAATTTCTCTCATGATACTATAAGCTTACAATAAAAAACAAGATTTTATGTCATTAAACTTTACGCGCAGTATATTTAGGTATGTCCTTTTGCTTGTTAACTGCTATTTATATGATAAAATTAAATGAATATTCACAATTTAATGTTATTTAATTTGACATGTAATAATAGCGTTCGACATGCCAAGGGAGAAACGTGACAAAAGCAACGCTATGTTTTACAGTAGGGAAGAAGGAATTTAGGGTAAAGGAAGGTTAGACAATGACGAAAGCTATTTCACCGCTAGTAACGGCATTGGGCATGGAGCCCCATCCAGAAGGCGGCTGGTACAAAGAGATGTGGAAGGCCCATTTCCAAATTCCGAAGCCTGTACTGCCGGATGTGTATTCCGGTCCGCGCTTTGCAGCTTCGTCTACGTATTTCTTGCTGCATCCGGGCGAGTTCTCCGAGTGGCATGTGGTCCATTCTGATGAGCTATGGTTATATCATAGCGGAAGCCCTGTAGAGTTGAAATTGGGTGGAAGCGGAGAAGAGCCTGGTGAAGAAACTGTGATTATCGTCGGTGCGGATGTGGAGGCAGGACAGCATCCACAAGCACTCGTCCCAGGAGCAGTATGGCAAACGGCACGTCCGCTTGGGGATGAGCCCGTGCTGGTAACCTGTGTGGTTGCACCAGGATTCCACTTTGATGATTTCAAGCTGATTGCCAAGAATCCAACTGAATCATGATGTGAGCATTGGCGGGTGTATTTCTGTAATGAACAGGAATGGCCCGCCTGATTTATTTTTACTCATAGAAATAGGTACTTTAAATGGCTTTAGCTGCTTAGTTTGGCCTGAACAATGAGACGATGGGTGGGGTTTACGAGAGGGTCACATGTAATCAGCGTGAGCAGCTTTTGTTTTTTGGAGCTTTTTAGAACAGACACGTCCGTAGGATCAACCACCTTCAGGCTATAAACGCTATATACATATTGGTTACCCCGAGTGTTGACAACAATCTTATCCCCAATCTTCAATTCATTTAGACGATTAAATAAACGTCCAGAGGTACGGGCCCGATGAGCAGCAATGGCGGCATTCCCCGCTTGTCCCAGCGTCCCCGTTTCCGGCATATGTACAGCCGCGTGTCTCATATTTATCCTCGTTGCGCCTTCCAACACAGGGAGCTTTAAAGCAATACGACTTATACTAATAGTGGCTATGGGAGTTTGTTCATTAGCGCTTGCCATGGGAGCAGGAGATGGGGAAGTATTTTGTCGCGCTTCACTAACCGGAACTTCCGTAAGACGAGTAGACAAGCGAGCATAGCTGTCCGTAAGACTGGCGGTCCATAGCGCATCGCTTTTTCCTGTTGGTAGCTCGGCTGCTTTTAATAGCTTGCTTTGTTCCCGATCCTCATTCCATTCCGTCGCTTTAGGAAACAAAATAAAAAGTAAGCCTAACACAATGAATACGTAGGAAAGTTTACGCAGACGCAGCAATCTCGCCTCCCCTAAGCAAAGTACGGATTATACATACTTTTTTGAAAAATGCCCCATTCCTGACTCATTCCAATCGGGAATGGAATGAGCCGTGAGATCAGGGCAGGTGATTAATTTTATTTTTTGTTTGTCCGTCTGAATTTCAAAAATACGCCCCATATAACCATCGCTATGCCTGTCAAATAGAACGGAACGGGGCTGCTTTCACCTGTTTGGGGTAATTGATGTACCGCAGGTGTATCCTCCGGCTCTTCAGGTTCTTTCCCCGGAACCTTGAGACGGATCTTAGGTTCGGGATCGTCTTTCGAATCCACCGGAGGAGGATCTTGATGAGGCATGACGGCTGGCAGTTCCGGCGGTATAGGCGTAGGTTCCTCCTGTGGAGGGACTATGTCCTCCGGAGACTTTGGCAATGACGGAGGGACGATTATAGACGGAATATCGGGTATTTCCGGATCTTTGTCATGTTTTTTACCTGAGCCTCCGGACGGGGGTGAGGGGTTTGGATGAGTAGGCGTTCCTGGTCCTGAGGGATTCGTGGGGTCTGTTGGAGTTCCCGGGTCTACAGGTGGTTCAGGGTCGTTTTTCTTTTCTTTACGATTGGTGATCACAACCCTCTTTACGCCAGAGCTTTGTCGCAGTGTTGCGTCTATTTTGATCTCAAGCTTGCCCTCGGTGATTTTATAGCCCTCCGGTGCTGCCAATTCTTCCAAGATGTAATCGTCATGAAGCAAGGAAGAAAAGATGATTTTGCCTTCCTGATTGGTGGTCTGAATGAGAGGGGCTCTTTTTTGACCTTTATCATAGAGCGCAAACTGTGCGCCAGGCAGTACCTTGTCAGGCATATCCTGATCTACCTTGGTCAGCTCAAGACTTTCGGTCACACCCCCGCCAGAACCGGAGCCGGAAGACGTTCGTACGATGATTTCCTGGCTGGTTTCCCGCAGTTCTGTCGTCAAGCGATCCCCCTCAAAGGCAACCTTATTACTCACCTTGGCTTTGTCTTCAGCATGAATGAACGATTGGTATTCAAGTATAAAAGCAGTGGAAATATCCTTAGCAAAAGTAAGTTCAAAAGTTTGCTGGCCTTGAGCATCTGTCTTGATATACAGCTTGTAATCTTGGTTTCTAATCAACTCGGTGCCTTTGGTGGTATTTCCGTTGGCAGCGATGATTGTAGAGTACAAATGAAAGGAATCCTCAATTAAGATTTGATTGCTGCTAGGCTGATCTATAATTTTAGCATTGGATACATGGGACTGTCCTTCATTGATGCGGATGCTCCAGTCAATCTTATTTCCATTTTGTGTACCGACTTTAGATACATATTCTCCGCCATGAGGTACCGTGACTTGCGCTGCCCATTCGGAGACAGTTTTTTGTCCATCCAGTAGAAGGGCTTGATTATGGATTTCCTTTTCAATCAGTTCTCCTTCCAATGAAGTTTGAAAGGTAATCCAGTAGGGAGTCTGTATCTTATTTTTGAACTGGATACGCAATTCATTACCATTTTGCTCGGAGGGAGGAATAATGGTGTATTGATCTGCTGGGATTTCAGCCCCTTTTTGTACGCCATCCCACCATCCCAGCAAGGTCATATCGTATACTTTTACGGAGGCGGGCAGTAACTTCTGACCTTGCAACAAGGGGTCTCTCACTTCCGCGTGATTCAGGATCTTGCGATTGTAGTTAGCTTTAATGTCCCAGGTAATGAGCTTGGAGGTCGCATTATAGCTTCCTTGCTTGGCACCGTTTCGTTGTGTCATAAAGTCCGGCCAGATCGGGCACTCCACTTCTTGCGATGATCTTTCTCCGTCTTCAAACTGGTATTCTATATGGGATTTATTACGAAACTCGGGCTTCGTCGTATCCGTTTTCCAGTCATTATTATAGGTAGTTGAATACTTGATTGTATAAGCCTTCTGAATGGCTTTATGAAAAATGAGCGTAAATCCTTGTTTATAGTCCTGTGATAGCGGAATCAGCTCATAATCCGTGGGTGCACGTAGCTCCGTTGTTCCGTCAACACTTTGAATTTTCAGGGTGTCCGGTAACAAGGCCAAGCCCCCGTTTGGAAACACATCCTGAATGACAATATTTTTCATGATGTACAAGTCTGTATTGATGGTAATCACCCAAGGTATGATTTTGGTGTTGTAATTGGGTGTGTCATACATTTTAGTCATAACTCCGCTTATGATTTCCGTCGATACAATCTTCTGCGTTCCATCCGAGGTTATGATGTTTATAACTTTTCCATTATCATAGACACGGCCTCTGGCTTGAGTCTGGTATCGGATGGTATAGGCTGAATCTACGTCGAAGTTGAATTGAAGTTTGAAGCCGTTGCGGTCCGGATAATCAACTGGGATGACAGTATACGCCCACGATGGGAGCTCCTCCAGTGTGTTTCCCTTAAATACTTTCAAAGAACCGGGCAGCAATTCTTGAGTTTTATTGAAATGATCAATTAAAAGAGCTTTGGCTTCGGGAATTTTTGTCTCGCTGAAGTTATATCTTATGGCCCACGAGAGTGTTTGTGTGGCATGATCATATTTTTCAACCTTTTTGGACAAAAATTCACCACGTTCCACCTGAACAGTAGCGGTAGCAACAACGTTCTCTATCGCATCTCCTGAAAGCGTTGCTGTGTTGGAGAAACGAGTTTCATCGCCAATAATACGCGTGGAATATTGAATCTGATAGGCCGTGTTAATGCTATCGTCTTGAAAACGAATCACAAACCCTGTCCCGGCTTGATCTGCTTCAATGGCATATTCACTTGCATTCACTAGGTCTCGAACAACGGTCGAGCCGTCGATATTGACTTGTAGATGATAGAGCCGGATAGAGTCTCTTCTGAGTTCCAACCCTGAAGGAATTGGATCGGTGATGAGGGCATGCTTTACGGTGTTTAGCTGTTTGTTCACATCAATGGTCCAGTCGATCTGATTGGTGCCAGCTATTTTCCCTTGTTTGCTTAGGGTTGGCCCTGACTGGGGTTTTACATTCACGATGACCGTTTGTACCCCGCCTTTGATCGGAATCACAATGATGATCTCTGTACTGCCTTTCATCATCTCTTTCGTAAACTCGGTTTTGATTTGCAGTTTGCCGCTGACATTGGAATGATTCTCTACATATTGGTTAAAGGTCATGATCACCTTGCCCTGACGATCTACTGTGAAGTATCCCACGGTTCCGTCGGTAGTGACTAGTGGAGATGAGATATCAGTGTAGATGACAAACTGTTCTGGTAAATGAAAGGTGAAGGTGTCCCCTGACTTATAGGTATTGTCAGGAAGCTCCCATTCATAGCCTAGTTGGATGGCTGATCCGATGTCGAATTGGCTGTCTGGACTATATACCGCATCAATGACACGCCCTGCTTCGTCGGTCAGGCTCAACTTCGTTAATATGCTCTGCGGAGCTGCATCATGTTGAGACTTTGAACTGGTTGCTCCTTGAACGAAGGGAACCGTGTTTGAAGGAATCTCCCTAGGAGGTTCAAGGTTTGGGACAACGTATACAGCATCCGTAACGGTATGGTTAGGATCGGATACAGCACTCTGCGGCAGTTCTGGGGCTGGAGCATCAGCGTAAGCCAGCGTTACGCTGAAAAAGCTTTGGACAATGAGCAATAAGGCAATGATCATTACATTTATTTTTGTTCTCATGCTCCAAGTGATTCTCCTATTCATCGTAATATGGCAATGCTTCGGCGGTTATGTTTTTTCCTTCCCTCCTCCTAGTTCGAAATTAGTATATTCAGCATGCTAGGCTGACATGACTATCCCAATAGAAAAAAAGCCCTGATCATAGCGATCAGGGCTTTCTTCGAGAGAGGTAAAGCAATTTGTGATGGATCTATGTAAAAAAGACATAATAAAAAGCTCGTTCATCTGGTAGCTGGCTGCCATCTGGAAAGGAAGGCCCTATAGTTTTGCGTCACTGCCTTTCGACAGTTTTGCCATTAACTTGAATAGCTTGTGCGTCTATCATCTATCAAACTGATTTCATGTAACCTCTCATTTACAACTTTGAACGGTTCCCCCATTTTTTGCGGAAGGAATGAGGTGTTTCTCCTACATGCTCCTTGAATAGGTTAATAAAATGGCTCGTATTGGGAATCCCTACGTACCTTGCGATATCCACAATGGACATGTCACTGGTTTTAAGCCAGCTTTGAGCGGCTGTGATGCGGACATTAATGAGATAATCAATCGGAGAGAAACCGATCTGCTTTTTGAAATTTTTAGCCAGATTAAACTTGTTTAATTCAAACATATCTGCCAGCGAGTCCAGTGTTATTCGCTCACAGTAGGACTGATCCAAATATTGCTGTACCCGACGTACTTCGCTCAGGGTTTCAGCATTCACACACGGATGATCATAGGGATGTTGCAAAATGCACGTTAGTATTTCACCAATGAGCCTGGACGTTAGTAGCTCAGCGGAAAGACTTCTGTCAGACTGCCCACAAATCAGAGCATGGAGCTTATCCAATATAATATGCGGATTATGCATGGAAATGACCGGTTTATTATGCTTGGCAAATTGTTCGTAAAAATTTTCAATCAGATTGCCATACAGGTACAGGCTGATAAACTCCCAGGATTCATGACCGGAGGTGCTGTATTGAACATATTCCTCGCAATTAACAAAGAACAAATCTTGAGGTTTTATGATATATTTCTTGCCCCGGTACAGTAATTCTCCCTTACCAGACAACGTAAAGACAAGCAAAAAAGAGGCAAGTTCTTTCCTTTCCATCATAAAAGCAGAAGTTTTTTGGAAGTAGCCTACTTCCTGGATATACAAAAGGGATTGCTTGGCAAAAGCGGAGGGAGTGCGTACAATAACGACCGGATCGCCATTCCAGAGGCCCACGTTGTTTTTTTGGTCTGTTGTCATATTCAATTCCTTTACAAAAAAGCAATTTTATCTAGCATATCTTGGTTTGAATTACCAATATATAATGACTGATTAAACATGATTCCCTATTTATAAAAGTTTATTTTATCACATCAAATATGTCTATATAGCAAAATATGTGTTTGAATTTTATGGGAGTATCACTTTTTATGGATATATAACCTGGTAATCCATATGAAAAAGTCGAATGCTGTTGAAAGAATCTGGGGTTATCATGGATTCAAATCCTTTCTGAGGTCAAATACCAACATGGTACTGAAAAAAGGTATCTTATGCCCATTCAACTTTCTTGTTCACTTCTCCTTTCGGTTTAAAAAAAATGGGACTTGGTTCTGATAAAATGGTTCGTAAGGCTTATTATTGAAAATAAGAGTTTGGGCCCAGTGCTGTGATTTTGTTCACAAACATGAATGTAAAAAAGAGAGATATATGCATAAAAAATTACGCAAAAAGTGCCCTTACGCGTTTCATCTCAAGTGCTTTCAACTTTGGAAATGACACGGGCAGTGATATGATGGGTAATACAGGTATAGTGCTTTACTTACTCGACAGTCAGTTTGGAGGATTACAGGATGGGAAAACCAAAAAATACGAAAACCGCAGCGGCTTGGTCGCTCGTTATTCTAGGGGCAGGCTTTGCAGCCACATTGCCCTTCCAGCAATATGGCTGGGCTCGTTTGTTAGCCGGAGCTTTTGAGGCAGGACTTGTAGGGGGACTGGCAGACTGGTTCGCTGTCACTGCTTTGTTCCGTCATCCCCTAGGCATTCCGATACCACATACCGCGCTGCTTCCTAAAAATAGGGACAAGCTCACGAATGCATTGGTAAGTACGGTGGAAAATAACCTGCTAAACAAAGACAGCATCGCGTCTAAAATTGCAGATATCCGTTTGGCCGATTTGGTGCTGGGCGGTGTAGAAAAAGGATTGCGCACGCCGGAGGCGGCGGCATCCATAGATGTTCTTGCCAAGCGGCTTGTCCAGTCCCTCCCGCTCGCGGAATTGGCTCCGGTCATCGTGGCCGAGCTGAAGCGGCAGATGACTGACTTTGACGCCGGACCGCTGCTGGAGGCGCTTGCTCGTCAGACCAGCGAGAAGGGCTATGATCGCCGCGCACTGGATTACACGCTGAAGCAAGCCGAGTCCTGGCTTTTGCGACCCGAAACGGGTTATACGCTGGGCACCTTAGGGATGCAGGCTGTCAGTGGTTTGCAGGTGAGCGGGCTGATGCAGTTTGCTTTGAACGCATTCCTCGGCTATCTGAACGAAGAGCGTATGGGTGAAATGATTCGTCATTTCCTGCTGGATCAGGTAGCAGAACTACAAAGGGAAGAGCACCCGCGCCGTCAGGCTGTGCTGGATGGTCTGAGGACACAGGTGACCCGATTGGCGACGAAAGATACGGTTCAGGAAGGGTTGAACGGCTGGAAGGATAGCCTTGTTGAAGCCTGGGAAGGCGATGCGTCAGTGCTGGGCAAAATGGAAGAGCTGCGTATACGCTTATTGGACTACATGGAAGACAGAAGCTATGTGCAGACCTATATTTTACCGCTATTGGATCGGATGCTGACTGATTTAAGAGGGAATACCGAGCTACTGGACAAGATCAATGTGCGAATTGTGGAAGGTATTACTGGACTGGTGGAAGCCAACCATAGTCGAATTGGTAACTTGGTACGCGAAAATGTAGACAAAATGGATAACAAATCCCTGATTGCACTGATGGAGGACAAACTGGGACAGGATTTGCAGTGGATACGTATTAATGGCGCAGTTACAGGCTTCCTGATTGGTATTGTGCTGACAGGTATCCGTATGCTAATCCAATAATACAGAAAAAGCTACAGATAAGGTTGTGGAAGCTTGAGGCTTTGGCATGAACATTTAATCGACAAGTTACCCCGTCCGCAACTGCTGGGGCAACATCGTGAGTGCTGTGCCCTGCGTGGGAATGGGTGGGGCAAGCCACACGCCACCGTGAATTATGTGTTCGATTATCACCCCATGCTGCTGGTGCGCTATCATAGGCTCATTATGGAAGAAATGAAAAGCAGAGGGTACAATGTTGATCCACTATGGGAACAGCCGTTGTATCGCGGTAAGCAGTGTGAGCCTTGGGAGGCGGAGCTGGGTGAGGAACTGGCAGGCGCGGGTGCATATGTGGAGCATGACGATGAGTATATGAAGGAGTGCTTGGACAACCTGGCTTCCAAGGGTATTTTAATAGAGATTGAAGTGACCTAAAAAGGCGGGCAAGCGGTAGGTTCATCATTCAGATGAAGTGCCGCAAGCCCGCTTTTTATGTGCTTCAATGTTCAGGGTTTGGGAAGAGGTTCGGGATATTAGATTACAGAATCCAGCGTGTGACCTTTTCCAGTGGTTGTCTGGATTTTTCCCGCTTGGGTTCATGAGCGCGATAACCGAAGGCAGCAATGACTGAAATATCGAGCAGCCCGTTCTCCAGCAGTCCTTCTTCCTCCAAAATGGCATGCACCTGATCGTAGTTAAAGCCCTCAATTGGACAGGAATCAATACCGATCTGAGCCGCTGCTGTCATCATATTGCCTAAGGCAATGTAGGTTTGCTTGGAAGCCCAGTCAAATAACGTACGTTCGTTTTCCAGCAGACGTTGATTTTCACCCTGGAAAATCTTATAGCGGCCTGGCAGTGAGGCAAAGTCCTCCTCAGACATACCTTTAACCTCTTTATACATATACTCCACGTAAGGAGAATCATAACGAACATCCTTGCGCGCCAAAATCAGGACGACGTGGCTAGCCGCAGGAATCTGCTTTTGACCACCACTGGAAACTGCAGCCAGCTTTTCTCTCAATGCCTGATTTTGTACAACTACAAACTGCCATGGTTCAAAACCGACGGAGCTTGGAGAAAGTCGTCCGGTTTCGAGAATGAACTGAAAATCCTCTTCCGGTATGATGCGATTGGGATCGAATTCTTTCGTGGCGTGCCTGAACAGAAAGGCGTCCAGAATTTCCTGTTTTTTAGCTGATGTATTAGACATAAAATGTACTCCTTTGGGTATGGGTTTAGTTGGTACTCTATGGGTTTTCTGCTACTATAATGAGAGCTGATATCGAATATATAGTTATCATATAGAAAGTTTTTGCAGGGAACAAGTACGCACATATTTGTTCCTTGTCATACGTCGGGGGCTATTGGTTTACACATTCTACAGAAAGAAGGGGTATACATGGCACAGGAGATGGAACATGCAGTTAGCGTTAATTTTGGCTGTCCGGTAGCGAAAACCGTCGGGGTTATAGGCGGCAAATGGAAGGGAGTCATCTTGTATCATTTGACCACAGGACCGCGGCGCTATAACGAAATTCGACGGACCTTGCCTAATATTACACAGCGGATGCTAACCTTGCAGTTGCGCGAATTGGAGAGAGATGGCATTGTGCACCGTGAAATTTATAATGAGAACCCACCGCGTGTGGAATACTCGCTTACCCCGTTAGGAGATACGTTAAGGCCGTTGCTGGATTTTATGAGAGACTGGGGGATCTTCTATGGAGAACAGGGTTGCGACCTGTGACGACAACTTCCAAATCAGGCAAGCACTTTTGTTAAAGGGGATGAAGAAAGCCCGCCAAATGATTTCATAGAAGACGCATAAGAAATCATTAGCGGGCGGAATAAGGTCAGATACACTTATTTAAACTCGATGGCTTCGTTCATCTGTGCCCAGGCTGTTTCTCCAATGATACCCAAGCGCCAGATAGCGATTCCTTTGAGGTCATAACGTTTGGCTAAACCGATCTTGGCGTTAACGGTGCTGTCTTTTTCGCTACCCATCGAAATCCCCAAAATGAGCTTGTCCCGCGAGGTTTCCTTCAAGGCCAGTTGTATGGCTTCATCCACTTTTTCCAAAGGCTCAGGAGTAGCCTTCTGTCCGTAATCATAGGCCATGATGATCAGATCGTCCGCCAGATTGCCCAGCGTTTTGTAGTCATAGCCAGAGTAAGAGCTGTTCAGTGGATGCAGAACGACGGTGAGCTTGAGTCCAGCCTGATGCGCTTTGGCCGATAGCTTTTTAATAAAGGCGTTGTAGTCTGAACGCGCTTTAGCTTTATCGCCGCTCCAGCCCAATCCTTCCAGGTCTAGCGTAATGCCTTTAAATTGTTTGTCGGTGGCGGTGCTGACGATTTGGGGAATGGTCTGTTCTTGAAGCTGCGCATTTTCCAAAATCTTGGTCAGCTCGTGATTGCCATCTCCAGAATAGACCATCAGGTAAGGGGAAGTCCCCTGGCTGTCTGCCTCCTGCACAATGGACTCCGGTGTTACGGTTCCAGCGGCTTGAGGCCATTTGTATTCCTTGCCGTTTGTCGTAAATTGTCCGTTCGTATCAATTCGACTCCAGCCGAAGGCAACTGCGTTAAAATCCGGTATTTTAGATTTTTGGTCAAAGGAAGACAGCGCATAGAAGCCTACTGTATACATAGCTTCACGTGGCGATGTAATGGAGACCGTCCGTGTTCCCTGGTTCCAGTTCACCGTGGCTCCAAACTGCTGCCCGAAAAAGCCCAGCGGAATCATGGTGCTGCCGTGCACGGTTTGCGGAGCGGCTGTTAGTTGAACCGATTGTCCGTCCACTGTGGCATTGCGGCTACCCATCTTTAGAACCACCTGCTTGGTAGCAGAGCCTTGCGCTTTGGTAGCGGTGATGCTTTGGCTGGCTTGATCCCATTTCACTGTAATGCCAAGCGCCTCAGAAATAGCGCGAAAGGGAACCATGGTCGTGCCGTTCATCATGGCAGGTTGTACAGGGAACGGTAATGGATATCCGTCCAGCATAATGCTGATCTTGCCGGCCTCGGCTTGTGCCAAGGGGCTATAGATACCGACTGTGGTACTCAGAAAAATAGCACTAGATAACAGAGCCTTATTTACGATTTTCATCCTATGATCTCCTATGCTCAATAGATTGCAATGCTATCATGTTAGAATCGTGAGGGTTCTACCTATTTTACCAAAAAAATGATAGAAAGGTGAATGTGAAATAATAGGATGAGATGAATCTAAGTATGTATTTAAGCTGAATATTATCGTTTTCTTTCATACCAAAAAAGCTGACCCCTTTTAAATAGGTGTCAGCTTTTCTGTTTAAAACGGTCTTAACCTTTATCCGTAACCCAGATTACTTGCGGCGCTTGAGTGCAATGCCGACAGCTACGGCACCAAGAACGACTGCAATGATTGAGAGGACGAGTGCTGTCGTTTGTGCAGCAGAGCTGGCTGGAGCAGAAGCGGCAGGTGTAGCTTCTACAGCATTGTTCGAAGCAGGTGCGGGGCTGCTGCTATCTTTAGCCGCATCTGTGCTCGTATGGCCTGCTGCCGTGCCCGCCGAATCGTGTCCGCTGTCTGCGGCAGGGGCAGGAGTTGCGGACGTGGCATCCGCCGTGATTTCAGTAATGGAATGTGGATTTTTACTTCCTTCGTCACCTGTCCATTCCACGATACTTCCGTCACTGTAATATTGGAAGGCGTCCCAGGGTGCTGTGGTATTTTGGTCTGCATTTTGCGCTACAAAGCTGAAACGCTGATACTGACCCGCTTGAATTCCGTCTTTTTCAGTCGTCCAGGTCACGGTGGTTACTTTGCCAGAGCTGTCTTTTTCGGTGGCTACTTTCCAATCCGGTACAGGCTCGTATTGTTTGAAAACGACCTCTTTCGGAATTTTCAAGGCGACTTTGGTGGTTGGAATGTTTTTTTCCACGGGTACTTTCAATGTGTACGTTTCCCACGCATTAGGTTGTGAAACAGAAGGCTTGACTGTCACATGTGCACTGGCCATACCTGCAAAAAGTAAGGCACCAGCTGCAATTAGACTCACAGAGGTCGCAAACCTGGAAAGTCTGGATTTTGCTGTTTGAATCGTTGTATTCATATTCAATTCGCTCCTTTTAAACATAAAATAATTATTTTTTAGCGCCTACATGCAGGGTGAATTCAGCATCAACCGCATCGAGTGATGCCGTCAGAGCATGTACTTTTACCGCCCATGTTCCTTCGGAGGTCATCAATTCCTGACTGCGGAATGGTTGTTGCTGCTTCCCGGGTAGAACAAATTCCTGTTGATCTTGGTCAGGGTCTGCTGGAGTGAGCGTTAATGTGACCTGCTGGATTCCTGAAACGGCAGCACCTTTGCTATCCTGAACGGATACCTTGAATTCATTACTGCCCACTGCATTGGGACTGACTGACAGCGTAACGTTGTATCCGCCCGTAGTGCGAGTCTCCTCAAACGGAACAGCAGGTGCCTGGCCGGGTGACAGGTGAGTGAGCACCGCAGTCAACAGCATCACGAGCAGGCCGACGGACACCTCGGCACGCAATCCCCGGGCGGCTTGCTTGCTGGGCGCCGCTTGCCTTGCGCTGCGGAACTGGCTGGCCGCAAAGGCCAGCATGACTAGCAGCAGCGCTGCCTTGCCGAGCAGAACGAGTCCATAGGACGTGTTCAGCAGCATGGAGGGAGCCGGAATGTACAGCACGGCTCCATATATACCGGTGGCAAGTAGCGCTGCCACCATAGCAATGCCCCAGCCGGCAAAGCGGCGCAGGGCGGCTTGTCGCAGAGTTGCCCGCTCGGATACGGGCAACTCCGCTCCGGCAACAGGCAGGCACACGACCATGACGGCAAGTGAGCCGATCCAAAAAGCTGCTGCCGCGAGATGGACAAAGTCCGCCGCAATGGCCGGAGCTGGGTGGGTAGCCGCTGCCGGATGACCGACAAAGGCTTTGGACAGCATGAGGCATAGCGTTAGGAGAGCTGAGCTGTAGCCCCAAAGACGGCGCTGACGATCCGAAATGCTGTAATCCAGCGCGTAAATCAGCGTTACGCTTAGGAGCAGCACGAGAATCATCTGGATAAACCAAATTTGCCCGGCTCCAGTAAACTGGAGAGCTTCTCCCAGAATCGGGAGTGAGAAGCCCTCCCTGATGGAAACCCCGGCATCCCATGAAGCCTGAAGTGGCAGGCTGATCAGAATGGCGGCAGACGTTATGCCGTAGCCGCTCCATAGCAGCTTAGTCCAGCGGGGCAATGTGTCAAAGGGCCGCTGATTTTGCTGATGCTGTTCACTTCGATTCTTGTCTTGGCTTATGCTCGGTAAGATGAACAGCCGGAAACAAATCGCTCCAAAAAGCAGCGATAGTCCTATGTAAAGAAACCAACGGACAGCGATTAAGTCGATTCGTGATGTCCCTGAGCTTTCAGGTGCGATAGCTTGATGAGTAGGCGCATTGGAACCGCTACCTACTTGAAATGGAATGACTCCATTAACCGGATGTCCGTCTGCGGATAAAGCTCTCCAATTGACGGAGTAAATTCCATTTTTCACCCCTGGAATCAATTGGATTTCCATGGTGGCTTTGTGATTCGGGTCAAGCTGTGCTTTTCCTGTGTCGACCCGCTTGCCTGTTTCATCGGTCACTTTGATCGACATAAAGGCAGATTGCAAATCTTCATTGAAGGTGATGGTCACCTGAGAAGGCGACTTGTCCAAAACCTGATTTTCGGTCGGACTGGATTCAATGACAAATGCATGAGCCCACGAAGAGTGAGGAAACAGGATTAGAAGGGGGAGACACAGCAATAAAAGACAAGCCACACGGGCTGGTCTGGACAGGTACAACATGCCTGTGAAGTCACCTTCTCTCGATTACTTGAAGCGAGGATATCCCCATTTGTAACATTTTATACGGACAAACCCATTCCTATCTTAATCATAGTGCATATAGCGTGAATAGATGGAGCGAATTATGACATTTATATGAAATTTGAAATAATAAGCACTATACAAAATGCCAATCATATGAAAACCCCTAGCGTGGTTGAATTCAGGACGATTTCAACCACGCTAGGGGCAAAGAGGAAGAGCCAATGAAGGAATTAGAGCCCTGTTTCCATGAAATCCGTGAAAGCAGGTTGCTTATGTTGAATATAATGGATAAAAGTAGCCGTTAGTTTGGGATCGAATTGGCTACCCGAGCAAGCACGTAGTTCTTCAATGGCCTCCTCGAACGTTTTGGTGGGTTGATAGGGGCGCTCAGTTGTCATCGCATCAAAAGAGTCGATGATCGTCAGCATCCGACATAAACGTGGAATTTGCTCGCCCTTAAAGCCAAACGGATAGCCTCCTCCGTCATAACGTTCATGATGCAGCTCCACAAAAGGAACCAAATCTATGAATCGTTCGTTGGCTTCGACAATTCGTTTGCCCCACATGACATGCGCTTGCACCATCTGCCATTCCTCAGCGGACAGCTTCTCTTTTTTATTGAGGATATTCCAGGGAATCTCCAGTTTACCAATGTCATGAATGAGGGCACCTAGTATGAAACGCCGCTTATCCTCTGGTCCGAGCTGAAGCACATCGCTCATGTCTGCTGCATATCTGAATACCCGTTTGGAATGCTTGAAAGTGTTAATATCCTTGTACAAGAACAAATTAAGCTGCTGTTCAAGATCACGAATATCCTGCCCCAGATCGACCTCGCGCTCCACTTCATTTAAACTTCCATGCGTATGAACGATGTTTTTTCCCTGTTTCTTGGCGTAGTACAGGGCTTTATCCGCCAGATCGACCAGCTGTGATTTGTCGTAGATGTCAATGCGACTTTGTGCAATGCCTGCGGAGAAGGACAGACAGCCGTGTGGAAAAATTTCAACACCCTCATAACGAGAATCATTTAATCTTTTTCGAATAGTATTAACTATTTCGTATGCTTGTTCAGCGGTATGATCGGGCATCAGCAGGGTGAATTCTTCTCCACCATAGCGGGATACGGTGATGTGGGTGCCGGAGGTCTCCTTTTTAAGAAATTCACCGAGAAATCCCAGTAGCTGATCGCCTTTGAGGTGACCGAAATGATCATTGTATTTTTTGAAATCATCTATATCAATCAGAGCCAGACTGAGAGGAGTATTCTCGGATCTGGATATATTTAATTCAGCTTCAAGTGTATTTTCAAAGTAGCTGTGATTGTATAGCCCTGTTCTGCGATCCATGTTCGCCTTTTCTTCGATTTCCCGATACAGCGTGAACATTTGCTTGAATGCGTGAGACAGGAGCATACTTAGCCCAAGGAACAGCAAAAGTCCTAAAATGCCATTGTCATAAATCAGTGTAGTCAATACCAAAGACAGAATGAGTGTACATAAGTATACGAGCAGAGATTCAGCCAAAAAAGCCTGTTTAAGCTCATTGAAGGACCCTTTGTATGCGATATAAAAGTAGATGCCCAGTGTGATGGTATTCACCGCAAAGTAGCAAATCAAGGCCAGCAGGTAGGAAACAAAATGATCTTGGTTTAAAGCCCCCTGCGTTCCGCCGCTTAGCTCAAATACTGTTGAAGACAGGGAAATGGAAAGAGCGTAAATGGAAAAATTGACGGTATGTTTCCACCAGGACAACTCTGTGTGCCGGAACATAGCGATGATTACATTTAACAGCAAAATTAGAATAGTAATTTCGGTGCCATGCACAAAAATACAAGCCAGATACACGGAGGAATCCATAGACTGCTTGTTACTGGCGGGGGGGAGCTGGAATGTAAAATGCTCCAGAATCAGAACGGCTCCCAATAGGGAATAGATCGTGACCCACTCTGTTGTCGTATAGTGCAAAAAGGACCATTGGTTCGTATACAAGAGGACGATCATGCCTACCATACATATGCAAAATACGTATATTCCCGTCGCGGTAACCCGTTCTTGCAGCTTTTTTATTATACTCATCATTTCTTCTCCTGCCTTGTCGTATCTTGATGTCAAAGCTACCAGGGGTGAATGGGATAATTTACAATTTTGTAATCGAAAATTTCACATGAAAAAACAGGCCGGAATCCAGCCTGTTTTGTTGAGCCTGTGCTTCCTTTTTTTCTTATCGGTGACTAGCCCCCGATTTTGTAACCGGAAGTCAAAGCAATGATGACAGAAGCCACGATAATAGCATTGATAATCACACGGGAGTATTTCAAGCTTTTCATAGGGTTCCCTCCCTTCCTTGGAATAAGGTGCGTACTAGGCGTGGTGGGGATTGGTTTCTTGCTGCTTATCCTTAGTTCTCTTCACGACCATAATGCTTTGGATAAACAGGAACATCCCGAAGTTCATGACCACATCTCCAATACTAATTACCTGCGTGCGGGGATAGGGCTTGGAGAGAGGAATAATGTCACCAAGCAATGATAGACGCGTGCTCGCATCCATCATGTAATGTTTCGAGATGACACTTCCGGATTTAAGCATATCTGTATAATAGGGACCCAGCACCTCCGAAGCGCTCAACGAGACCGGCATCCTGCCGCCATTCACCGCCATAACGATAAAATTCATCAATACGCCGATTATAATAAGCTTGAATCCCTTATGATGTCTGTTCAACCAGAGAAATATCAATCCAACCACGTAGACTCCCATAAATAGATACCCGTTAATGGCTGCCAGCCAAGCCCACTTTTCCTGGGCATAAAAAATAATGAATTGTACCAGCAGCAGCACAGGGAACATCCAGCCGGCTATAAGGCGAATTTGACTGAAACGGATCAGACCTTGCCGCCAGCCTCCTCTGAACAGACCTACAATGAGACCCAGTAGCACTCCATCATAGACCATTATCATTCTCCAGATTCCACAAATTTTTGTTTTGGTTACCGTATAATTCGACCTGAAATTGGTAAATTCCTGCCTGATATATAGCAGTTTTGAAAAAAAATTGCGGATTAGCGTGTAATTATTCGAAGCCAGACGAAATGAGTGATATCATGATGTATTGAAGTAATTATTTATATTTTGTGAAAAGGATGATAATTATTATGAACCGGTTATCCAATACTGTTATGGTTGCCGCAGATATGACCAAATCGCGAATATTATGGATCGCCTTTGTCCTGGGTGCATTGAGTGCTTTCGGGCCGTTGTCCATAGATATGTATTTGCCGTCGCTGCCTACATTAGCCGACAATTTGCATACGACCACTTCGCTGGCGCAGCTTAGTTTGACCGCCTGTCTGTTGGGACTGGCCGTTGGCCAGATCGTTGCTGGTCCGCTTAGCGACGTAAGGGGTCGCAGAGGACCGCTGGTGATCTCGCTCATTCTGTACGCTGCTGCTTCGCTGTTATGCGTGTTTGCGCCGAGTATCGGTATGCTCATTGCGCTTCGCTTTATTCAAGGGCTTACGGGGTCGGCGGGGATCGTGATTTCCAGAGCTGTAGCCCGTGATCTTTACTCGGGCAAAGAGTTGACACGCTTTTTCTCACTGCTCATGCTGGTGAACGGCGTGGCCCCCATTGCTGCACCAGTACTGGGCGGTGTCATATTGAACTTTGTTTCCTGGCGTGGTGTATTCATGGTGCTTTGTGTAGTCGGCGTGGCTATGCTGATTGCCGTCGTGTTGGGTTTGCCAGAAACGTTGGCAACTAACCGCCGCTCGTCCGGTGGCTTGAAGCAGACGCTGGGAACACTCGGTCATCTGTTTGCCGATCGACGCTTTATGGGCTATGCCCTCTCACAGGCGCTGATTACAGGAGCGATGTTCGCGTATATCGCTGGCTCACCATTCGTGCTTCAGGATATTTTCGGGGTTTCCCCTCAGACGTATAGCATCATTTTTGCAGTGAATGGTTTGGGGATTGTACTGTTTTCGCAGTTGACGGGTAGACTCGTAGGTCGCTTCAGCGAACGACAGTTACTCTTGTCGGGTCTGGTAATTGCGGCTGTAGCCGGAATCAGCTTGCTTACTGTAGCTTTTACCGGAGGCCAATTGTTTGCTGTTTTAGTTCCTCTGTTTTTTGTCGTTTCCTGCGTAGGGATTGTAAGTACAACGACGACTTCATTGGCAATGCAGAGTCAGCAGCGCTCCGCAGGCAGTGCGTCCGCCATGCTTGGTTTGTTGCCTCTATTGCTGGGTTCCATCGCTTCACCGCTAGTAGGCTTGGGGAGTGGAACAACCCCCGTACCGATGGCGGTCGTTATAGCTATAGCCGAGATTGGCGCGCTATTAAGCTTTGTCGTACTTGCTAAGGGAACACGCGCGAAGGCTTGAAATAAGGCGAACTTGAACTAAAAAACTCCCATGGACTGATACGTGAACCATTTCAGTCCATGGGAGTTTTTTACCGTTTTGCAATCGAGATATCTTCGGCTTCCTTTGCGGGCAGAGGTATCTGTTTTAAGTACATACGAGATGGTTTGTGAACCAGAATGGAAATAAGCATGCAGATATGAACGGGAAAGAAAGGGTCTATTCCGTTGATGTTTAAACCAAAAATGGATACGAAGAGCAGTAAAGTAAGGGTAAGTTTATACTTTTTTGTCGCAATAAACAGCAGGATCATTATTGTAGGAAGTAATCGAAAGAGCAATTTTCCGAATACAAATCCGACCATATGAGCGGTAGAACCTTCAAGTGGATGTGTGATGGATAGCGTGCGGGAGGCCATATGGATTAACCGCGACTCCCCACCTGTCGGTTGGGCTGAAATAAATACACATCCTGCGATAATGATTACAAGGATTTTAAACCACAACAGGCCTTGGATAAGCCGTAACAAGGGTGTAATCTTTATTTTCATTGACTTCTAATAAGCTCCTTCGACGTATGATTTGTTATTATTGCTCGTTTGTATATATACAAGCCAAGTGGGAATTGCAACTTTAATATTATATCAATATATTACCAAAAGAGTAGTCCTGCTAAAGAATGATTATGCGGAGACTATTTTCCTGATGCTGAGACAGAATCGAACGATATTTCGGTTTCCTTCCAATATATAGATGTGAGATGAAAGAAAGGGGGAGATCAGGATTGGATAACGCAAGGAGGCGGGCAAATTTGACAAAGAATGATTTGATGATTGCTCTTGTTACGGAGACGCTGGCTGGCAGTCGTGAGGCTTACAGAGAACTGTATGATCAAACAATTCATACAGTCTATAGAACGGTGCATTTTCTGTTGGAAGAGAAAGTGGATGCTGATGATGTGGTGCAGGAAATTTATATTCATGTATATAAATCACTTGAGCAATTTGACGAAAGACGTCCTTTTCAGCCTTGGCTAATGGGAGTCGTTATGCGTCAGATCCGGACTTACCGGAGAAAACAATGGATGAGGCTACGAATCACAAGCAGAGCAAAGAGGCTCGAACTTCATACATCTCATGATTTTTCTGAAGAAATTGTGAACAAGGTATCAAATCATGCGTTGTTATATGCTGTTAAGCAGCTTTCATTCAAGCTTAAACAGGTGATTGTGTTGCACTATTTGCAGGAATATTCCCAAGAGGAAATCTCCAACATTTTAGAGATACCATTAGGCACGGTGAAATCACGAATTCACGCGGCTTTGCAAAAGCTTCGATTGAAAGAGCAGCAGGAACATTTTCTAATCGGAAAGGTGGAGAAGATCCATGAAGCTTGAGCAAGAACTACGTAGGGTGATGCAGCAGGATGATGACCACATATTGGCTCCGGCTGAATTAAAAGAAAACATTATGGGTCAAATTGAACGGCTTGAAAAAGGAGGATCTAAACCTATGAAAAGGTATATTGTGATAACTCTTCTCGTAGTGTTATTACTGATTCCAACAGGTGCTTTTGCTACTTACACTTATTTGGCGGATACAATGTATGGTTCACAGGAAAAGCTAATTGAAATGGGAGGATCGCCAGAGGAATATAATAGAGTAGAATCCAAGTTGCAGCAGGCGCAGGGGCATTTAACGAAAGAGGAGTTCACTGTTTTTATGGGGTTATTGAGAGAACTCGGCGCCTATAATCTGAAAATGACGGATGAAAACGGCGCACTCCACAAGGAGCGCTTAAGCGCAGAGGAACAGCGTGAATACGATCATATATCTGCCAAGCTGGAGCTGTATTATGACAAGTTGAATCAGGGAAAAGTGCTAACCCAAACGGACGATGGTAAAAAAGATGGCGGTGATTCTGCCATTACGGGCACATTAGATGTAAAGGCCCACGCAGGCATCGATTTACAGGTCGAGCTGGACTATGCGAAAAAGGTTCTGACTGAGGATGAATTTGTAAAGTTTCGTGTACTGTTCACGGAGATTTTCAAGTATATCCCACGTATAACTGGCGAGAATGGGGTACTGTATCCAGATCGTTTGTCTGAAAGAGAAAGAGAAGATTACGAGGAACATATGAAGTTGCTTCAACCTTATTTTGATCAGTTTAATTCGCTTGAGTAGAGACAGTGGCAAAAATTGAGACGAAAAAGTGACATTTTTCTGGAAGGTTGACATACCCCGTGGGGGTATATTATGATAGGGGTATAACAAATGCATATATACACCACACAGGAGGCTGATGTATGGCTGAGGAGCAACCTGTTTCCCACACTGAAGTCCATGAGAATCACTGTGGAACAGACGGGGAAAAGACAGTTAGAAAAAGTCATCATTCGGCAGAGTTCAAGAACAGCCTCGTATCCCGTTTGAACCGTATTGAAGGTCAGGTTCGCGGAATTAAGGGCTTGATTGAGAAGGATACCTACTGTGACGATGTACTGAACCAGATTGCGGCTGTCCAGTCCGCACTGAATGGTGTCGGTAAGCTGCTGCTGGAAGGGCATATGAAAAGCTGTGTCATTGAGCGCATGCAGGCAGGAGAGCAGGAAGTGATTGACGAGCTGCTGGTTACGGTCAAAAAGCTAATTCGTTAAGAGTAGTATTCATACACATTATGGGTACGGAAGTATCCCTGAGGAGGAAAAGAAATGGCACAAGTTACATTGAACGTAGAAGGCATGAGCTGCAATCATTGCGTAAAAGCAGTAGAAGGGGCTTTGGAGAAAGTTGGCGCTACCGGTAAGGTCAGCCTCGAAACGAAACAAGTGAATGTAGAATATGACGAGTCCAAGCTGAACGTTGAAGCTCTGAAAACAGCCATTGAAGACCAAGGCTATGATGTTGTTTAAGCTGAAGATATTTTATGTGTGAAAGACTTGTTTTGAAGGAGAAGCTTCCATATTAGAAGCTTTTTCTTTTTGGATATGATATACCCCACTGGGGTATAAGAGGAGGGTTACCATGGAAAACCGTGCGACCGACGGTGACAAGCAGACAACGCTTCACATTACGGGGATGTCCTGTGCCGCCTGTGCAAGCCGTATTGAGAAAGGTTTAAATCGAATAGATGGTGTGGCACAGGCTAATGTGAATTTGGCTTTGGAGCAGGCGTCGATATCCTATGATCCCAAGCAGGTGGAGATCCCTGAGTTTCGCGATAAAATTGCTTCTCTTGGGTTTGGAACTGTCAGTGAAGAAGCCAATCTGAATGTGACGGGCATGACTTGTGCGGCCTGTGCAACCCGGATTGAAAAGGGATTGAATCGGATGCCTGGTGTAACAGGTGCCACGGTAAACTTGGCGATGGAAACAGCTCATGTGGAATATGCCGCGGGGAGTATTGCGGTTGGTGATCTGGTGAGCAAGATTGAACAGCTAGGCTACGGAGCGATCCCGCAGAGCGCTGAGGACAATATCGCGGATGTGCGAAGTAAGGATATCCATCGTAAAAAATGGAAGTGGATTGTGTCCGCAGTGCTGTCGTTTCCGTTGTTGTGGGCGATGGTGGCTCATTTTTCCTTTACGTCATGGATTTATGTGCCGGAACTGTTCTTGAATCCATGGTTCCAACTAGTGCTGACAACGCCGATTCAGTTCGTCATTGGTTGGCAGTTTTATGTGGGCGCGTACAAAGCGCTTCGCAACGGGAGTTCGAATATGGATGTGTTAGTTGCACTGGGCACGTCTGCGGCTTATTTTTACAGCTTGTACCTTACGCTGCGTCCGTCTGATGTCATGGAGGGGATGGCGGGAATGCCTGTCATGACCATGCCAGAGCTGTATTACGAGACAAGTGCAGTGCTAATTACGCTTATTTTAGTGGGTAAATGGTTCGAGGCGGTAGCCAAAGGGCGTTCGTCCGAGGCGATCAAGAGCCTGATGAGCCTACAGGCGACGACGGCACGTGTAGTACGTGATGGACAAGAGACTGATATACCGATCGAACAGGTACGTGTGAAGGATATCTTTATTGTACGACCCGGCGAGAAAATTCCTGTCGATGGTGTGGTCGTGGACGGACGTTCCGCAGTGGACGAATCCATGTTAAGTGGTGAGAGTCTTCCGGTTGAAAAAGAAGCAGGTTCCGCAGTTACAGGGGCGACGCTTAATAAAAACGGGGTACTACGTATTCAGGCCGAGCGTGTGGGTGGTGATACGGCGTTGTCCCGTATTATTAAGGTCGTGGAAGATGCACAAAACTCTAAGGCCCCGATTCAGCGGATTGCGGATCAGATTTCCGGTATTTTTGTCCCCATTGTTGTTGCTATTGCTGTGTTAGCCTTTATCGTCTGGTTTTTCCTTGTGACGCCGACTGATTTTGCAGGCTCACTGGAGAAAATGATTGCAGTTCTCGTCATTGCTTGTCCTTGTGCGCTCGGCTTGGCTACTCCAACGTCCATTATGGCAGGATCGGGACGTGCCGCTGAATACGGTATTTTGTTCAAGGGCGGCGAGCATTTGGAAATGACCCGTTCAGTCAACGCAGTGGTATTGGATAAGACAGGAACAGTTACGAATGGCAAGCCAGAGCTGACAGATGTTATGGTTGGTGCAAGCGGCTTGGCTGAAAACGATTTGCTGCGGTTGCTCGGTGCAGCAGAAAAAAGCTCGGAGCATCCGCTGGCGGAAGCCATTGTAAAGGGGATTGCAGATCGAGGAATTGATCTGGTAGCACCGACAGATTTTGAAAATATTCCGGGTTATGGTGTGAAGGCGCATGTGGAAGGTAAGCAGGTATTAGCGGGTACACGCCGATTGATGAGCAGGGAAGGCATCGCAATAGATGACTCAGCCGAGCAGTATATGAATGATCTGGAAAACGCAGGGAAAACCGCGATGCTGGTCGCTGTGGACGGTTCCTATGCCGGACTGGTGGCCGTAGCGGACACGATTAAAGAAACGTCACGGGAGGCCGTTGCCCGTCTGCGGGCGATGAACATTGAAGTCATCATGATTACGGGTGACAATGAACGGACTGCGCGGGCTGTTGCCGCCGAGGCCGGAATTGAACGAGTGCTGGCGGAGGTGCTGCCTGAAGGAAAGGCTGAGGAAGTGAAACGGCTTCAGGAACAAGGCATGATCGTAGCTATGGTTGGGGATGGTATTAACGATGCGCCTGCGCTGGCTACTGCTAATATTGGGATGGCGATGGGCACGGGAACGGATGTGGCCATGGAGGCGGCGGATATTACCCTCATGCGCGGCAACCTGAACAGCATTCCTGACGCGATCGAAATGAGCCGCCGGACGATGACAAACATACGGCAAAATCTGTTTTGGGCGCTCGGTTATAACGTGATCGGTATTCCGATTGCCGCTTTGGGCTTCCTTGCTCCATGGTTGGCGGGAGCAGCCATGGCATTTAGCTCTGTTTCGGTTGTGCTAAATGCACTGCGTCTCCAACGGGTGAAGCTGTAAATGTATGGATGCACCAGCAGGATAGCGTGCTGCCGGACATCTGTAGCGAGATAAAGTTATTATCAGAGTATAGAGCAAGTACGCACAATTGGTTTTCTGCGTGCTTGCTTTTTGTTGCGTTTGTTTTTTTAAACCATACTGTTAACCCTCATCACGTCAGGTTGCTTATCATTCGCGAAAGTTTCATAATATTTGTAGGAGTGCCATGCAAGCATGCAAGAACTTCTTCGTATACTCACAGCTAGAAGTAGATAAAGAGCTTAAATTATGGATTAGGAGTGAAGCAGTCATGAATGATACGATTTCCTTGTTGATGAATCACCGGTCTGTGCGAAAGTTCAAGTCAGACGCCGCCGTTACCGACGAGCAGCTCGCAGCTATTGTGGCAGCTGGCCAAATGGCATCCTCGTCCAGTAATGTGCAGGCATATACCGTTATTGCCGTTACCGATCCTTCTTTAAAAACAAAACTGGCCGAGTTGGCAGGAGGGCAGGCTTACGTTGAGCAATGCCCCGCGTTTCTGGTATGGTGCGCAGATTTGTACCGTTTGAAGCAGGTGACGATTCACCACCAGCCAGGCCAGCCTTCCTACGAAGGGTCCGTCGAAAACTATACGGTTGCGACCATTGATGCCGCGTTAGCTGCACAAAATGCAGCGGTAGCCGCTGAATCACTGGGCCTGGGCATCGTCTACATCGGCGGTATTCGTACTAAAATAGCAGAGGTATCTGAGTTGTTAGGGTTGCCAGAGCTGGTGTATCCAGTATTCGGTATGTGTATTGGTGTACCAGATCAGGAAACGGGCTTGCGCCCACGTCTTCCGCTGTCCGGTGTTTTGCATATGAACGGCTACGACAAAAATCAGACGATGAAAGCTGTAGAGGTATACGACCACACATCAGCCGAATATTTGAAGGAGCGTACGGGCGGTCAACGCTCTACGCCATGGTCTGAGCAAATGGCCGCGAGACTGACCGAGCCAGCACGTTTGCAGATGAAGCCATTTTTGGAACAGAAGGGTTTCTTGAAGCAATAAAAGCTGAGTAGCGACAAAAAACTCTGCAAAATACAAGAACCTCCTTATTTACGCATGATGAAGTCCCGCGTAAATAAGGAGGTTCTTTGCTTTGGTTGCATGTTGTGGTTGTAAACCTTCCAGTGAGTAAATAGCTGGTATCCTTTATCAATCAGATAGTGAGTAAAAGCGTCTCGTATTTTCATAAAATAATTGACGGACGGCAGATTCATCTTGATGGGTCAGCTTACTATACGCGCGAATGACGTCGGCAGTCATCCGTGGATGTGTCTCTTGTCCGGTAAAAGGCCCCTCGAACCGCCAGGGACCGTCTGTCTCTGCCATGATCTGATCAGACGGATACTGTCTTGCCAAACTGCGGATCTCTTCTTCGTACAGGAGATCCGGTGTGAAGGAGACATAATAGCCGTTCCGCGCCATACGTTCGGTTGTGGCGGCAGAGCCTTTAAACCAGTGAAAATGCGCCTGCGTGACGCTGTGACGTTCCAGAAGGTCACAGGCGATATCTGCGTCCTCATAAACGGCGTGCAGGACAATGGGCTTGTTATGCTTGCTTGCAAACTGGATAAAACGCTCCAGCAGCGCTATGTAGGGAGCGAGGTCAAAAGGTGAACCGCTCTGTGAGGCTTCCAGCCGATTGTAATAGGGCAAGCCGACTTCACCCACGGCGACCATCTGCTGTATATGTTCGTCCATCCAGTCGAATAAGAGGTCAAGCTCAGCTTGCGGTGGAAGAGCTTGTTCGGGATGAAAGCCAAAGGCTGGTCGTACCAGCTCGGGGTAACGCTTGGCTAACTGTAGATTGGCTCGGCTGGAGCCCAGATGCATCGACACGGCTATCACGGCTTGGACGCTGCTATCGGCAAGTGAAGCGAGCAATAACTCCTGTTGTTCAGGCGGGTAGCTGTCTACATGAATATGCGCGTCGATCAATGGAGCGGGCTCAATTGCGGTCAAATCCAAGCCTGGCTTTGTTTGGCTGTTCCATTTCAATGCACATCGAACTTTTACGTCACTCATGTCGATTCAATCCATCTTCCGGGATATTCTTGTGGACGCTCTGAGCATTGTCCATGTCGCCGTCCAGTTTGTACTTTTCCTCGCGCATCCAGCTGGTCATGGTCCGCTTCCATTCAATAAAGAGCGGATCGAGGGTGATTTCTTCCCTACGCGGGCGGGGAAAAGGGACATCTACGACATGCACCACCGAAGCAGGTCGCGCCGACAGCACATAGATGCGGTCGGAGAGCAGCAGTGCTTCTTCAATGCTGTGGGTAATAAACAGCACAGAACGGCGGTTCTTTTCCCACATACGTAATAACCATTGCTGCATGTCTGCACGTGTCAGCGCATCGAGTGCGCTGAACGGCTCATCCAGCAGCATTAATTCCTGCGGGCTGAGTAGTGCTCGTAGAAAGGCGGCGCGCTGTTGCATTCCACCAGACAGCGTATGTGGATACGCCTTGGCGAATTTACCAAGTCCAACCTGTTCGAGCCATTGCAAGGCTTCTTTGCGACGCTCGCGTTCACTTGCGTACTGAGGGGGGACTGCTGTAGTTTTACGTGGAGCATTTTCTTGCCCAAGCAGTACGTTGTCCAGCGTGGTACGCCACGGAAAAAGGGCGGGCTGCTGCGGCATATAGCTGATATGACCACGTTCACCAGTCATGTCCCGTCCGTGCATACGGATACATCCCTGCTGGGGTTTGAGTAGCCCGCCGATGATGTGAAACAGCGTGCTTTTGCCGCTGCCTGACGGACCGATGAGGGAAACGAATTCTCCTGGCTTGACTGTGAGGGATACATCCTGCAGTACGGGCAGTAAGCTTCGCTTTTCGCGGAAGGCAAGGCTGATCCCGTCCAATTCCAAAGCAGGAGGAGCAGTTGAAGGACTCTGTTGTTCCCCGGCTCGTTGTTCATTAGCCACGTTGTGTGATGATAAGTCAATCGGATGCAGACTCATACGCGCCACGTCCTTTCTTTGCTGTATTTACTTCAAGGAGGAAGCTACTCTCGATCGGGTTTCCAGCGAACCAACCATTTCTCAAGTAGTAAAATAACCACAAACATGAGTAAGCTGAGTGCGACAATAATGCCGATGGCAGCAAAAATGAGGTCCGTGCGATAGGCCGATTTTTGCAGCAGCATATAATATCCAATTCCTTCACTAGCTCCGATCCATTCGGCAATGATCGCGCCCATCACACTATAGGTAGCAGCAATTTTAACGCCAGAAAAGACTTGCGGCAGGGAATGTGGCAGCTCCAGCTTCATAAAAATAGACATGCGGCTTGCACCCGACATCCGCATATAGTTCATCATCGTACGGTCTGTTCGAGTCAGCCCGTCCATGGCCGCTACAGCCACGGGAAAAAAGCATACTAAGGTAATGACCATGAGCTTGGGCAGCACGCCAAAACCAAACCACACCATGAGCAACGGACCGAGGGCGATGATCGGAATGTTTTGGCTAAGGATCAAGAGCGGGTATAGAGCAGATTTGAGAAAAGGAATCGTATGAAGAACGATGGCGATCAGCAGTCCCGTAGCTGTCCCTATAGCGAATCCCGCAAGTGTCAGACGAATTGTAGCCCATGTATGGGTGCCAAGCAACGCCGATTGCGCCATGCCCTCTTGTACGATTAGGGATGGAGCTGGCAGCAGCCAGGATTCAATATGTAAATAGGAAACCGCTCCCTGCCAAGCCGCTAAAAAGAAGAGGACCGCCACAAGGGGCGGCCATACGCTTTTCCACCAGGATGCGTTCTTGCCTTTCGGATTCATGGGCGATATTTCTCGGTCAGCTTGTTCATGCTGATGCCTTGTGGGTTATGTGCGATTTTGATCTGTGAAATGACGCTGGGACTGCCCGCTTCCGTCAAAGCCTCGTGCATTTCTTTAACCACTTTCAGCAACTCGTCGAGCTCGCCCTCCATGGTCGTATCCAATGGATTCACCTGATGTTTGACGCCGGAGCGCTGAATGACCTCAATCGCCTTATCTACATACGGGTAAGAGTCCTCGTTATTAGGAGTTTTAGGGATTACTTGAATACTGAGCAGTGTGTTAGCCATGAAAATTCACCTGTCCTTTATTGTGGAGTTGTTTTGAGAAAATAGGGTGGTTTAAGGTGGGGAGACCGCTTCGCGTTTCATTTGATCTTACGATCGCTGTTGCCGTGGGATTCTTTGAATAAATTTTAAAAGGTAAGAATCCCACGGCAAAGGCGAACGCTGCGCTTCTCCAGATTCAAATGAACCGCTACGCTGCCAACCGCCTTAAAAAGCACCTTATTTTTAAAGCTAGGTTGTGTAGCATTTTTATAAAAGCAAAACAAGCAAAAGAACGAAGTGGGCGGAATGGTGCTGTACAAGCGTTAGCGTTCGCCTTTGTACCCAGATTTCAACCTCTGGATATTCATAAAAGAAATCTGGGTACAACAGCGATGGGAAGCACCATCCGACTGCGTAGTGGGACTTCGTTCACTTCTCTAGTACAGTCTTATTTAACGTTTTAACAAATGATCAACGCTTGGGCAAGAAGTCGTTTGTGAAGGCTTTATCCACTTCCAAAGGCTTGCTGAGCAGCTTGCGTTCGTACATCCAGTCCGAATAGTTTTGCCATACCTCCGCTTTTTGCACACCCCATTGCGCGGCATCGTCCTGATAACGCGGGCTTAGCCATTTTTGGCTGGCAAGTACCAGTTTTTTATCCAGCTCCGGTACAGCTTTGCTTAAGATGTTCGCGGCTTCTTCTGGATGGGCGATAGTGTATTCATAGCCTTGTGCGGTAGCGTCCATGAACGCTTTGATCAGTTCTGGATCATTTTTTATTGTCTGTTCGTTGCTCACAATTACAGGTGTATAGTAATCGAGGCTTTTGGAATAATCTTTTACATACAGCATATCTAATGACTCACCTCGAAGCTGGGCCTCAATTCCGGTCCATGCGTAGAAAATCCAGGCAAAGTCGATATCCCGCTTCACGGCTGTAAAATAGTCTGCATTGCCCATGTTGACGATCTTCACTTTGCTCACATCGCCTTTGTCTGAATCCATGATGGATTTCATGACCGCTTCTTCTACGGGAGAGCCCCAACCGCCGTATTTTTTACCTTCAAAATCTTTGGGGCTCTTAATTCCGCGATCTACTGGGGCTGCGAAGCCTGAGGTATTATGCTGAATCACCGCAGCGATGGAAACAAGCGGCACGCCTTGCGTACGAGCCTGTGTGACGCCTTCTTGGTAGCTGATACCAAAAGGTGCAGCATTAGAGGCAACCATTTGATCGGCTCCGCCTGAACCAGGTTGAATAATTTGGACATTCAAACCCGCTTTTTCGTAAAATCCTTTGTCCTTGGCAACATAGAGTCCCGTATGATTCGTATTGGGTGTCCAGTCGAGTACGACTTTAACATCTTTGAGCTCCTTTGCCGGAGTAGACGTTTGAGTGTTGGTAGCGGGAGCCGCTTCTTGGGATGTGGAGGGACTTCCACCGCAAGCGGTCAGGGTCAGGGCCATGAGCCACAGACTGATCAGTCCCAGGCTTAACATTTTCATGCGCTTCATCGTTGTGTTCTCTCCTTTAATTACCCGTTATCCGTCCAATCAGACAGCTTATGTTCCCCATTTTCATAAAAATAACATCTGCCGGACGCGATCTTTCCAACAACTTAATCTTCAACAAAAAAAGCGCCCCGAGTTTCCGGGACGCTTGCGCTTGTATATACCAAAGTAAGGGATGGTCCTATGTAAAAAAGGCACATCTTGCTTAAGCATTCCTACGCTGGCATTACCCAGATCAGGTTGTAAGGGTCAGTGTCTTGGGACACACTCTCAGCCGGCCGATTCCAGCACCCCTGGCATTGTATGGTTTAATGGGTTCATTTATTCGGGTTTACTACGACGATTATATGCCTTGAATGCGGGTCTGTCCAGCATGGAGGAAGAGATGACGGTTCATTTGCCGAACGACAGGGTACACTTTTACTGTGAGCTTCGATCTGAAAATGAGCATGCATCAATCCGATCTGATCGGGTCATGTTATTTTCAGAACAGCTGCGCAGGTAGGTTCAGATGGGCTGGTGCCCAATGGCATGGCCGTAGAGAATTCTAATTCGTGAAAAGGAGTTGTTGTACTGTGGGTAAAACGGAAACATTGGATCGTAGCCAACTAGAACAAGCCATTGTGAAGGCTTTGGATAACAACAAATTTTGCTCGTTAGGTACGGTAGAGGGTGGCAAACCGAAAGTACGCTATATGGCCCTTTTTAACGATGGAATGAACATTCATCTGGCGACAGATCGTAAAACGCATAAAGTGGATGAGCTAAAGGATAATCCGAATGCTTATCTGCTGCTGGGTTATGAAGTTGGCGGTACAAAGGAAGTCGTAGAAGTGGAGGCTACTGTCCAGATTACAGCTGATGAGGGGCTACGCAAACAAGTGTGGAACGATTCCTTGAAGGAATGGTTTTCCGGACCGGATGATCCCGATTATGTCATTCTGGACGTGAATCCGACTCGCATTGAGTATGTGGGTCAGCAAACGGAGCGCCAAGTGTGGAATAAATAATGAGAATATAAATGGATAAACCAGTGAATCTCCGAGTTTTTTAGGAGGTTTGCTGGTTTTTTATTTTTGAGAGAATTAATTATTTTTTCATAAATAATTTAAGTGAATGACTACTCTTTTGTCTGGCGTTGGATTAAAATAGAAATGGTGGGTTCAAGGCTTACATATATGTGCAAAAGTATGTATATGAGGCATACACCTTAATGAGGAGGGGTATATTTTGTTATTTCGTAAAAATTGGTTTAAAGGGTTTACAGCAACCGTTGTAGCTTGTAGCATGCTGGTGTTTTCGGCCGCTCCATCCTGGGCAGCTAGCGATTCTCGCGATAGCGCTACGGTGAATTTGCGGATCATGGAAACAACGGATATTCATGCGTCGCTGATGAACTATGATTACTATTCAGACAAAGAAACCAACGAATATGGCTTGATTAGCACAGCTGGTTTGATCCAACAGGCGCGCAGTGAAACAAGAAACAGCATGCTGTTCGATAACGGTGATTTGTTACAGGGCAATCCATTAGGCGATTATATGGCCAGAAACAAAACCTATGAAAAAGAAGGCGGTGTCCATCCAGTCTACAAGATGATGAACTTGATGGGCTATGATGCGGCGACAGTGGGCAACCACGAATTCAACTATGGTCTCGATTTTCTGGAAAAATCGCTCAAGGGAGCCGATTTCCCTTACGTAAATGCGAATGTTTATGTTGATAAGGGGGGGCAAGCTACTAAAAATTATTTTACCCCTTATCAAATTCTTGATAAAACGGTAACGGATGAGAAAGGTGAAGAGCATACGCTCAGAGTGGGTGTCATCGGCTTGGTCACACCTCAAATTATGCAGTGGGATGAAGCCAATTTGAAGGATAAAGTCGTTACGAAGGATATTGTGGAAACGGCGAAAAAGTTTATTCCTCAAATGAAGACGGAAGGTGCTGACATTATTGTCGTGCTTGCGCACACAGGTTATGAGGATGTGCCGCAAACGCCAATGATGGAGAATGCCGTTAAATATTTAAGCCAGGTGGACGGAATTAACGCTATTCTGTTTGGGCATGCTCATAAATCTTTCCCTGGTCCTGATTTTAAAGAAATGAAGGGTGTAGATCTAGATAAAGGGACCATTAACGGCGTACCGGCCGTGGAAGCTTCCTCATGGGGCAAGGAGCTGGGTATTATTGACCTGAGCCTGGAAAAGAAAAACCGCGAGTGGAACGTAACAAACTCTCAGTCTGAAGTACGTCCGGTTGTGAATACCACTAACCAGGCTGTGCAGTTTACTCCTGACTACAAACTGACAGATTCGATCAAGGAAGAGCATCAAGGAACCTTGGATTATATTCGTCAACCTGTCGGAACAACGACTGCACCGATTACCAGCTATTTTGCATTAGTGCAGGACGACCCTTCCATTCAAATCGTGACGAATGCACAGAAATGGTATGTTCAAAACCATCTTAAAGGAACTGAATACGAAAAACTTCCAGTATTGTCGGCAGGCGCTCCATTCAAGGCCGGCGGTCGAAACGGAGCCGAGTATTACACCAACATTCCTGAAGGTACGGTAGCGATTAAAAACGTATCCGACCTGTATGTGTATCCGAACACGGTTCATGCTGTAGAAGTGACCGGTGCTGAAATTCAGGAATGGCTGGAGTGGTCTGCAGGTCAGTTCAACCGCATTGATCCAAAGCAAACTGAGGAGCAATCGCTGATCAACAAAGATTTCCCAACCTACAATTTTGATGTCATTGACGGTGTGAATTACCAGATTGATGTAACTCAGCCTGCACGATATGATGCCAAGGGAACTATTATTGATTCTTCAGCTCATCGTATCAAGGATCTGCAATACAATGGAAAAGCGATAGATCCTGCACAGAAATTTATCGTGGCCACCAATAACTATCGTGCTTCCTCATCCAAACTGGCCAACCCAGATGGCAAACGAATTGTGATGGCAGCACCGGATGAAAGTCGCCAGGTCATTGTTGACTATATCCGTACGAACGGAACGATTAATCCATCGGCGGATGGCAACTGGTCTATTGCTCCTTTTGGTCAGGCAAAGGTTACTTTCGAGTCCTCTCCTGATGCCAAAGACGTGCTGGCAGGAAATCAACAAATTTCATTCTTGAGCAGCGCGGCAGACGGCTTTGCCAAATACAGCTTAAAAGCTGGCGCTAAGCCTAGTGCAGCAACGACTCCTGTAAAGGAAGCTGTGGCTCCCGCGAAAGCAACAGCAAAGCCAGCTGTTAAAACGACCAAACCCGCGACTGTTAAACCAGCTAAAACAACGAAGCCAAAGGCGTCCAAATAACTTCGAACTTTAGTTTTCAATCAATATCAGAATGAAGCAGCAAGTCTCTTTAACCAAGAGATTTGCTGCTTTTTTTAATGCCAAAAACAACAGCACCCGAATTTATCATGAGTGCAAAAAGTTTTCTGTTTTTTGTCGAACATATACTTAAGTCCTAAGTTGTCGTTAGGAATAAGCTAGTTTTTTGTAAAAACACGTAGTTATATAGTACTTTTGTTCTAGTTATTTGTGATATAATGGTGAAAAAACCGGAAAATTGTTCCGAGGAGGACCATTATGACATGCAGCAATTGCAGCATCATATTACCTATTAAGGATCAAGGATTGCTCAGAATTAGGCATTCCAGGGTGTCGCTTACTCCAGTATTAGATGGTTTGGGTATGCTATCGGAACAAATGAAGCAGGAGCGTGAGGGTGGCATAGAATTTCGCTATGACAGTCGTTCAGAGCTGGAACAGCTGGTTAACGGACTGGCTCGTCTGCCGCAAGAATACTTGAACCATATGCAAATTGTGGTGACCGGCTTGCATCATGTCGAAGGATATGAAGAGTGGCTTTTATTTAGTCAATTGCAAGCCAGACTGCAACATCCGGATATCGTGAATATCATTAAGGATCAGAGTTTTTCCAGCCATATGCAACCTATTGTTGACCACAAGCTGGATATTATCGGGTTTGAGTTTTTACTGCGTCCGTCACATGCGGAGAGACCTTTTCAGCCTTTCCGACTGTTTGAAATCGCCCGTGAAGCTGGTTTGCATGCTCATCTGGATCGCTCGGCTCGTATTTCCGCTATTGAAAAAAGTGCAACATGCCTTCCGGCGGGAATTAAACGTTTTATTAACTTTCTCCCTTCGACCATTTATAATCCGGCTTATTGCTTGAATCACACCTTTGAGACGATTGATCACTTATCCATGAATACGAAGGATTTTGTATTTGAGGTCGTAGAAACGGAAGAAATAGACGACCTTAATTTTTTGCATCATATCTTTGATCAATATCGCAATCGAGGAGTTTCGGTAGCGCTGGACGATGTGGGGGCAGGTTATTCTACGACAGAGCTTATGAATTGCCTTCAGCCGGATTATGTTAAAATTGACCGCAGTATAATTGACGGCTGTCATAGTAACAGTGATCAGAAGCGGCAAATTACAGGGATTGTAGAATCGGCTTTTCGTTTTGGAGGCCAAGTGTTGGCTGAAGGCGTAGAGCAGATGGAGGATTTTGAATTTTGCCGTGAAGCAGGTGTATCACTGGCTCAGGGTTATTTGTTTGGCAAGCCGGAGCCCGGTCCGCCCTCCACTTTTATACTTAGTAGCGTAATATAAGTCAGGAACAAATATAAGTAGACGTAGTTTATAAAAGTTAGAGCTTAAATAAGGCTGTGGCATAAGCAAATTCCAATTCTATTGGACAGTGCTTATATCACCATTAATGTAAAAAAAACGCGAGTTGCAGAGGTTATCTCACCTTTGCAACTCGCGTTTTTTGGTCATGCTTGCCTCACCTGAGCAAGTTCTGGACAAGCGAAGCCACCCAGTCTCGAATTTACTTGGTAAGGAACGTTAAAAGCCTGGAACAGTTTACGACCATTTTTATTTTTAAAGTAAAGATTGACGTTTTGAAGACAATTGGATACAGTGTATTACATAGGAAACAGTGTTTCTTTCGTAATACACTGTATCCATACTAGGTAAAAAGTTTAACATTACAGGGAGGACAACCAAAATGAAAGCAGTGCAACTGAAAAATGGTTTTGGCTTTGAAGAGTTAACCTTGACGGAACTTGACATACCGGTGCCAGGACGGCTGGAAGTTCTGATCCGCATAAGGGCAGCGTCTCTGAATTACCGGGATTTGGTAATCATTAACGGAGTAATGCCAATCGGCATTCAATTTCCCTTCATTCCGTTATCTGATGGAGCGGGTGAAATTGTAGCTGTGGGCGAAGGGGTGACAAAATTTCAGATTGGACAAAGGGTAGCGGCAAATTTACAACAGAAATTCATTGGCGGGAGCACGAGAGCGGAGGTCTTAAAGGACAGTCTGGGAGGCCCGCTCAGTGGAGTGGCGTCTGAATATATCGTTCTGCATGAAGAAGGGGTCGTCGCCATTCCGGATCACCTTTCTTGGGAGGAGGCTTCCACCTTGCCGATTGCAGCATTAACCGCATGGAGCATGCTGATGGAATCCGGCGGGCTGCGAGCGGGGGATACGGTGCTCTTGCAAGGAACAGGCGGTGTTTCCATCTTTGGGCTTCAATTCTCTCTGATGGCGGGAGCAAGGGTAATTATCACATCGAGCAGCAATGACAAGCTGGAACGGGCAAAGGATCTCGGCGCATGGAAGACAATCAACTATTCGGAAGTGCCTGAGTGGGATAAAGTGGCTCTGGAGCTGACAGACGGCGGAGTCGACCATGTCCTGGATGTAGGGGGAGCGGCAACAATGGCGCAATCCATCAATGCACTTCGTACCGGAGGGACTGTGAACATGGTCGGCTTCTTATCGGGCTTGACTATTCCTGAGTTCGATGTCACCAGCATTTTGCAGAAGGCTGCGACGATTCGCGGCAGCCAAGTCGGTAACCGGGAACATTTCGAAAATATGAATCGTGCCATTTCCCGCCATCGTTTACATCCTGTCATTGACCGGGTATTCCCGCTCAGCCGAATCGGCGAAGCCTTTGCACTTTTGGCTGAAGGAAAACAGTATTTCGGTAAAATCGTCGTTCAAATATAAATATTATTCACATCACATAGGAGGCAATCTAATGCCCAGTAAAGCTGATTTATCTGTCAAAGATTCTCAAGGAAGAAAGAATAAGAAACTGCGTAAATGGGTACGCAGAACCGGAGTAGCGCTGCTGGCGGTAGTCCTTCTGGGAGTGGTTGTTTTTATGCTCATCCCTTCCCCTGTCCAGCCTGCAAAATGGTTTGCACCTTCGGCCCCCTCATTTGAACAAGCGGGTCCATGGCAACAAAACAACAAACTCAGCTCCGCAGAGCTTGTTACAGATGCCCCTAAGTTTCCGGAATTTATCACCTTTGACAAGGTAGGAAATTTATATACGGGAGACTCCGACGGGAAAATTTATAAGGTTGCCTTTGATACTAAGGGCAATCCGCAAAAGGCCCAGCTATATGCAGATACCCAAGGAACGCCCAATGGACTTATGTTTGATGCAAGTGGAAATTTGATCGTTACGGATGTTAAGAAGGGGTTGCTGTCGGTAGATCCTTCCGGAAAAGTGACGGTGTTGGCCAATCAAGTCGACGGCACACCGATCTATTTGGCCAACGAGCTGGATATTGCCAAAGATGGTACCATTTATTTTTCTGACACCTCCAATTATGGCAGTGTAGTCTTCAAAGAAATCGCCGAGAACAAGCCACATGGACGTTTGCTGAAATATGATCCGGTGACCAAGCAGACGACAGTTCTGTTGGAAGGCCTTTATTTTGCGAACGGGGTTGCCTTGTCTGCGGACGAAGATTTTGTGCTTGTGGCAGAGTCGTATCACTACCAATTGACCCGATACTGGCTCAAAGGGCCGAAGAAGGGGACTTCGGATATTTTTGTGGATAATCTTGCCGGTTTTCCGGATAACATTACGCGTGATGATCAAGGCCATTTCTGGGTCGGTCTCTTCACAACACGTATTCCCTTTGTAGATCAGATGCATGGAAGCCCGTGGCTGGCTGGAATGATGGCCAAATTGCCACAATCGCTGCTCAGCGGTGCAAGCGCACCTGTGAAGCATGGGCTTGCTGTGGAGCTTAATCCGCAGGGTAAACTCATCGGAAGCTGGCATGATCCTGAAGGCTCGCTTTATGGGGTAACCACGGCTGTAAACCATGACGGATATTTATATATAGGTACAGCTCCTGGAGGCAGCCAGGGTGTTCATCGCGTGCTTTTAACCAAATAAGCTTGGGGAGGGTATAACATGATATTGGATGAGTTGAGATTATCCTGGAAATCGAAGAAAAACCTGGCCGGGAAAGTAGCTTTGGTAACAGGCGCAAGCAGCGGCATTGGGGCATCGATTGCCAAAAAACTGGCAAAGCGAGGCGCGTATGTAGCTGTATTGGCACGCCGTCAGGAACGATTAGATGAATTGGTTCGCGACTTGCACCAAGAGGAATTGTACGAGGTCATGGCAATACCTGCCGATATCCAAAAAGCTGAAGACGTACAGCAGGCGGTCCACGCCATTCTTGAACGCTGGGGACGGCTTGACATTATCGTTGCCAATGCGGGCTTCGGGTATCGAAGCCCACTGGCAGAAGTGGAACTGGAAAGGTGGGAGGAGCTTTACAAGACGAATGTGCACGGTCTTGTCCTGACACTGAAGTACGGACTTCAGCCAATGAGGGAACAGGCCAAGGGGGATGTTGTCATTGTCTCCTCTATTGCAGCGAAGGAAGTGGTTGCCGGAGGAGGACTATACAGCGCTACCAAGTACGGCGTTAGCGCCATAGCCTCTGCATTGCGTTTGGAGACCAGTACGCAAGGAATTCGTGTAACTGCGATTCACCCCGGGGCGGTGGCGACGGAATTTTCGCAGGTGGCCGGATATCCCGAGCAGGAAATTCGGGCGTTTGCTTCGAGCGTTTTGCCGCTGCATCCCGATGATGTCGCAGAAGCTGCCCTTTTTGCACTAGAGCAGCCGGAGCATGTCAATATTCCAGAGTTGACCATTATGCCTTCGAGGCAGGTCCAGCGGTTCAAATAGAGCGATATTTATTCTGACACAAACCGGGTAAGCGGGTATGGTCATCGCCGATGCCGGGTATGGCGGCGATGAGGACTACGTGCCTTCGTTTGACCAAATCCGCTCAAATGGGTGAGCATGAACCAAAAAGCGCGAGCTATAGGGGGAATAACCCTTGCACTCGCGCTTTTTTGTACTAATGACGAAGCGTGACTGTCCAATAAAGTTTAAAACCAGCTTTGGGACAGCTCATTTACTATAAAGCAGACCATATCCTGTGAAAATTTTGGCTCCACGTTCGCTTATCCAGTCATCGTGAGCATAGCTATAGTGTAATGACGTACAGACCTAGCGGCGTAGTTGCACTGCCGGCGACCATGAAGCTCAGATCATAGCTGGATCTGCCGGGAGGGACGCTGATATCAGCCAATCGGCATACCTTGGTATTATCTCGTAGCAGAGGAATACCATATACACGATCATCCACACGTACAGATCCGGCGAACGCGCCCCCACGTGGATTGGCGTAGATTCGTACGATACGTACCTCGTCACTGTTATTAACGATGGGAATGGTCGCGTTGTATATGGTTCCGAATTGTCCGCGATTATCTAGCGCAGGCCCCAGCTCGCTGCGTGCCCCGGTAAATAGCAGATCGGCAGGAGTCTCGCCGTTCAGCTTTTTGGTGGCACACGCCCGATAGTTGGCGCTCTGCCCCACCACGTACTCTGGCATCCGCGCATTCGTTTCGGAAAAGGACCACACCCCTCGTGGATGCGCCTGGGGTGGAGGTACGGGAGGAAGCGCATCCATATGAATCTGGCGCAGATCGGTCTGCGTATCCTTGCTGATCACGGTGCGAATCACATAATCCAGCGTACCATGGCCTTCAGCAAATTCTACTGTGAGGTCATAGATGAATCCGGCCAGCGATCCTTCGGGCAGCTCAAATTCCTCCAGCAGGGCGGTGCCTTTGCTGAATTTATGACGGTCTGCTGGCTTCAGACGTTCCATCGTACCCGCCAAACAGCTTTTGGCAATAGACTGCCCGACATCTATAATCCAGTTGCCATCCTCAGGCACAATCTTAAGGGCACGTTCAATATGACGTACTTCTAGTTTAGCAGCGCTTCTGTTCTCTACGGTGATGCCCAGTTTAACAGCGCTGCCGATTTTGTTATAATGCCAGCCGAAAATGCGATGTTTGACCGTTCGGGTTGTCGTGCGTACCACGTCATGCCACAGGGTGGCTTGCTCGGTAGGTACCGTCACATGGGTAAGCGTCTCTGGATTATCGCTAAGCATCAGGCGGCGGGTTCCCCCCTCATTGGCTGACTCCACATCCACATGGATATTGGGCGGGATCACAGCAGTTTCCACAATCAGATCCTTTGGCTCCTTGGGTCGATGGTTCATGTCAATTCCTCCTTTTATTCAAAAATGGCACCGCTTTGGGTACATGTATATGGGCAGTTCATAAATATAGGTAACGCCAGATACACTTTTACAACCTGTTTTGCAAAATATTTTTTTAAAATAAACCTCCGTAGGTTATAGCGGCTCTGCTGATGCATGGAAGCAAGCTTACAAGACTCTTGTTCCCCTTCACTAACGATTCGCAGACAGGTATTGCGTGTATGTTAAGAGCATAAGCTATTGGATGTACAGAGAAGCTACAGGAGGGAAACATGCCTAGAAAAATATGGTGGAAGGAAGCCGTTGTATATCAGATTTACCCGATCAGTTTTCAGGATTCTGACGGAGACGGTAAAGGGGACTTACGAGGTATTTTGTCCAGGCTGGATTATTTGTGTGAGCTGGGTATTGATGTAATCTGGATTTGTCCGGTATATAAATCGCCCAATCACGATAACGGATATGATATTAGTGATTATTATGCCATTATGGATGAGTTTGGAACAATGGAGGATTTTGACGAACTGCTTCACCAGGCGCATGAACGAGGCATCAAAATCATGATGGATTTGGTATTAAACCATACATCGGATGAGCATCCGTGGTTTACGGAGTCACGCTCGTCCAAGGATAATCCGAAGCGGGACTACTACATATGGCGAACAGGCAAAAATGGCGGATATCCGAACAACTGGGAATCGTATTTTTCCGGTTCAGTGTGGAAATATGACAAGCTTACAGACGAATATTACATGCATCTGTATTCCGAGCATCAGCCAGATCTGAACTGGGAAAATGAAGAGATGGTGGGCGAGCTCTACCGCATGGTGGAATGGTGGCTGAAAAAGGGAGTCGATGGCTTCCGTTTTGACGCCATTGCCCATATTGTCAAAGCCGAAGGGCTGCCGGATGCCGATAATCCTGACAAACGAACCTTGGTACGTGCCTATCAGCTTTTTTCCAATCTGGAACAGGTACATGTGCTTCTACGGATGCTGAATGAAAAATTACTGGAGCGTTATCCCTTAATGACAGTTGGCGAAACGTCTGGTTTAGGACCGGAACAGGCGCTTGATTATGTGGGGGACCAGCGGCATGAGCTGAATATGGTTTTCCAGTTTGAACACATGTTTATTGATGCCCAAGGTCTGGGGACGGAAAAATGGAAATCCAAGCCGTGGACACTAGTGGAGCTGAAAAAAATAATGAGCAGCTGGCAGACAGTGCTTCATGAGGAAGGATGGAATGCCAATTATCTGAACAATCATGATCAGCCGCGGGCCCTCTCGCGATTTGCGAATGATGGACAATATCGTGTGGAGTCGGCCAAAATGCTGGCAACCTTCACGCATATGCTAGAGGGTACGCCTTATATTTATCAGGGTGAGGAAATTGGGATGACGAATATTGCATTCCCGTCCATTGATGATTATCGGGATGTGGAAACGTTGAATTATTATGAGCAACAACGGAAGATAGGTGAGTCTGAGGAACAGATTATGGCAGAGATCTGGCGGAAAAGTCGGGATAATGCGCGTACTCCCATGCAATGGAATGCTGGACCTTCAGCCGGATTTACCGATGGGGAGCCGTGGATGAAGATTAATAATAACTACACGCACATTAATGCAGAGGCAGAAAGAAGTAATCCAGACTCGATTTTCCACTATTATCGCAAGTTGATTGCTCTGCGTAAACAACATGAGGTCATAGTCTATGGCGAATACAAGCTGCTGTTGCCGCTGGATACGGAGCTGTATGTATTCACTCGTATGCTGGGAGAAGAGCGTTTGCTCGTCATTTTGAATTTCTTTGACCGTGATCCGGTGTACCACTGGCCCGAGGAGGACTTTCCTGTCGCTAAGGCGGAGCTGCTGCTGTCCAACTACAAGCCGGTTCAAGGGGAACAACTGCATGCCTTGAAGCTGCGCCCTTATGAAGCCAGGGTGTATAAGCTAACCATGCAATAGGCGTTGCTATCTTTAGAATGGTAAAAGGAAGGGAAGGTTCATAGAGAGACCTTCCCTTTCTTGGCGTTTGGCTAAGTGGTAACTGTTTCAGCCAACTCACGTATTTTGGCGATAATCCGGTCTTCTTGATGTTCCCCTTCGTTAGAGATCGATTCAGTCGCGAAGGCAGCCAGTTCAGGATGGTGATGAATCATGACGGCATGTTGTGCCTCCTTGAACATCGGAATATCATTCGCATCATTGCCGAAAGCGATAAATTGACGAGGCTGCACACCAATCTTCTGAAGCGCGTTCCATTTATGGATATTTTGCGGGCTGATGTCCAGCACTTATTCATTACGGTGTTGATGGATGACCACGCCGAGTGGCGAAAGCTTGGCGGCCAGCTCATCCATATCGTTATATCCATTACCTTCCTTGGTCGTAAACTAAAAAGCCCGATTCACACTGGCTACCATGGGCAGGTGTGGATCGGGCTGATAACGTATCGACTCATTAAATTCGATTACTATTTAGTGATAATGTTTCACCTTAAGGTCGTCTAGACTTTTAAACTCATACCCTTGCTTGCGAGCCTCGTCGATGATAGAACCAAGTGCCTCGGCATTGTCCTTGGATACGGAATGGAGCAGAATGACCGCACCAGGGTGGAGCTGACCAATGACTTGACGATAGGCATAGTCCGTTCCTTGCTGTATATTTGTGTCCCAATCCTTGTAAGCCACAGACCAGAATACGCTTGTATATCCGGCTTCTCGACAGGAAGCCAATGCTTTTTCACTAAAAATGCCGCGAGGCGGCCGGACGTATTTCATTTCTTTTTGCCCGGTTAGCTCTGCCGATGCATTTCGTACCCGATCTAGCTCAGACCGGATCTCTGTCGAAGAAATGGTGCTCATATCAGGATGGCTCCATGAATGGTTTCCGATAATATGGCCCTCACTGGCCATGCGTCGCATCAAATCAGGCTGGTCTTTTACAAAATGCCCCGTCACAAAGAAGGCGGCGGGAACCTTTTTGGCCTTCAATACATCCAGCACTTTGGGAGTATACCCATTCTCATAGCCGTTGTCGAAAGTGAGAAATAATTCTTTTTTAGTGGTATCCCCCAGAAAGATGCCACCTTGCCTTTCGATTAGTTGCATAAAGCCTTCTTGTGCGATGGAAGGCAGCTCCCCTCCCTTACTTTTTTTGAACCCAAAATGATAAGGCTGTCCGCCAACAGTCTGAGTAGCCCATGCGGGTTCTGCCGTAACTGTCAACATCCCTATAACTGCAACGCATAGCCACAAGGTAAATATTCGCTTCATCTATCTTCCTCCGCTTCCGTCCCGTTCGGGCAAGGTGTGTATGCTTCGGCATATTTCATACCATTTGCAATATCATGCTGATTTATGCAAGAACTGAACTAACCAAGACTCAAAACACATATTGACATGAATATTAAATCGAAGTAGTATACTTTATAAAACTCACTAGAATACTCGGATTTAATTCGATCGTTCATGCCAAAGAAAAGCAATCAGCTTAGAACATCTTACATACTTGTGAGAACGGAAGGAGTTAGGACTCATGATTGAACTTAGGAATGTATCCAAAACCTATGTGAGAAAAGGTCTAAGTATTGAAGCGTTAAAAAATATAAATATCAAAGTGGATAAAGGAGATATTTTCGGATTTATCGGATTCAGTGGCGCAGGGAAAAGTACGCTAATCCGTTTGGTCAATCGTCTGGAGAAGGTAACCAGCGGAGAGGTTCTTGTTGAGGGGGAACAGTTAAATACCTACTCGACCTCTGGGCTGCGGAAGGTAAGGAAGAAGATCGGAATGATTTTTCAGCATTTTAATCTGCTGGAATCGAAAACAGTGTTCGACAACATTGCAATTCCGTTGGTGCTGCTTAAGCGCAACAAACGGGAAATAGAGAGGCGTGTAAAAGAGCTTTTGGCGTTCATAGGATTGTCGGACAAGGCAAATAGCTACCCCAGCGAGCTTTCCGGCGGACAAAAGCAGCGTGTAGGGATTGCACGGGCGCTTGCGAGTAACCCGTCCATTTTGCTCTGTGATGAGGCAACCTCGGCACTTGATCCGCAGACCACACAGTCAATTCTCGACTTGCTTCGCAAAATCAATAAGGAATACAAGATCACCATTTTGATCATCACCCATGAGATGTCGGTGATTCAGCGGATTTGCAACAAGGTAGCCGTAATGGAAAAGGGGGAAATCATCGAGCAGGGCAATATTCTGGAGGTATTCGGGCAGCCGCAGCACCCAACGACACAGAGCTTTGTACGCACGGTCATCCACGATACGGTACCCGAGAGTGTGCTGCAAACGTTCGAACAGCAAGAATCACAACGAATATACAAGCTGGAATTTATAGGGCAGGTTGCTTCTGATCCGGTGGTTCATGAATTGATTCGGCAGCATGATATCCACGTGAACATTTTGTTTGCCAACATGACGGAGATTCAAGAAACGACGATTGGCTATATGACGATTCAACTGCGCGGTGGACAGCATGCCGTTCAGCAGGCTGTTGATTTTCTCAAGAGCAAAGGAGTCCATATTCAGGAGGTAGAGAGTCTATGATGATTACAGGAACTACGATCACCTGGGATCAACTGTGGGAAGCTTTGTATGAATCCGTGCTCATGGTCAGCATATCATTATTCATTGGCGCCCTGATCGGTATCCCTATCGGTATTTTACTCGTCATCACCCGTCCAGGCGGAATTCTGGAGAACAAATGGCTGCACAATATTTTGAATCCAATCATTAACATTGTTCGTTCCTTACCGTTTATTATCTTGCTGATTGCGATCATTCCGTTAACCCGTCTGATTGTGAATACATCCATTGGGACCAGCGCGGCAATTGTCCCCTTGATTATATATATTGCGCCATATATCGGAAGGCTGGTCGAAAACTCGCTGTTGGAGGTAAATCCGGGGATATTGGAGGCAGCAGATGCGATGGGGGCGACCCCGTTTCAGGTCATTCGATACTTTTTGCTTCCTGAGGCATTCAGTTCTCTGATTTTGTCGTTAACGACAGCAGCCATTGGTCTGATTGGGGCTACTGCTATGGCTGGTGCGGTCGGCGGAGGCGGAATTGGCGATCTGGCGATCGCATATGGCTATCAACGTTTTGATACGCTGGTTATGCTGATTACCGTCATCATTCTAGTCTTGTTTGTACAAGGTGTTCAGTCCTTGGGGAACCTATTATCCCGTAAAGCACGCAGGGGCTAAATTAGATGTTTTTCTTTTTCACCTATTGTCTGTTCATAGCTTGTAATTTTATAATCCATGCGTTCCAACACATTTTCCATATCTTTCATTTTTGCAATAAGCTGCTTGCGCTGCTCTATTAGGAGTTCTTTTCTAGCATTCATCGTTTCATCACCCTGTTGGAATAACCTAACATACTCAATCAAAATTTCAATGGGAAGTCCTACGCCTCGCATACATTTAATATATTCAACCCATCTGCAATCTTCTTCCGTGTAATCCCTGATGCCCCTTTTATTACGGTTCACACGCGGAATAAGTCCGATGCGTTCATAATAGCGGAGTGTATCCTGAGATAGTTCGAATTTTTTGCTTACTTCTGCGATCAACATGCAGACTTCACCTCCTGATTTCTGATCAAGAACGCCCTATGTAAATGGATAGGGCGTTCTTGTCGTTTCTTATTTCGAAACTGTCATTTCATCCATATTTACTGAGCGCCAACTACCGGATGAGGAACATACGGCTCTTCCAGCAATGCAATTTCTTCAGGTGTTAACGTAATCGAAAGAGCAGCTACTGCATCTTCGAGATGAGACGTTTTCGTAGCACCGATAATGGGAGCTGTTACCGGTTCTTTCTGTAGCAACCAGGCAAGTGCGATTTGAACGCGAGGAACTCCACGTTTTTCTGCGATGGCCGCAACCTGCTCCACGATCAATCGATCGGTATCGGCAGTCGCATCGTATTTAGATTTCGCAACTTGATCGGTTTCGGAACGATGTGTTGTTTCCTGCGCATCACGCGTCAATCTTCCACCTGCAAGCGGGCTGTATGGAATCACACCGATTTTTTCTTCCTTACAAAGCGGCAGCATCTCTCTCTCCTCTTCACGATATAAGAGATTTAAATGATTCTGCATTGATACAAATCGGGTCCATCCATTCTTTTCAGCGACATGTAACGCCTTTAGAAACTGCCATGCGTACATAGCAGAAGCACCAATATATCTTGCCTTCCCGGCCTTCACAACATCATGTAATGCTTCCATCGTCTCTTCAATAGGGGTATTGTAATCCCAGCGATGGATTTGGTACAGATCCACATAATCTGTCCCCAGTCGCTTAAGGCTCTTATCTATTTCACTCATGATAGCCTTTCGGGAAAGTCCCGCACCATTCGGGCCTTGATGCATACGGAAATGAACCTTTGTCGCGAGGACAATTTCATCTCGATTCGCATAATCCTTTAAAGCCCGTCCAACAATTTCTTCGCTAGTTCCATCTGAATATACATTCGCGGTATCAAAAAAATTAATACCTAGCTCCAGGGCATTTTTTATAATGGGACGACTGCGCTCTTCATCTAGTATCCATGGGTGAATCCACCGTTCTGCAACCCCAAAGCCCATACACCCAAGACAAAGCCGGGATACATCCAAGCCGGTATTTCCAAGTTTCACATAGTCCATTTGATTATACCTCGCTTTCCTAGATATTGTTTTCTTCAAATGTAGTCTACTCCAGCTACTTACACCGGATATTATTACATTTGGAGTTCACTCCAAGTCAAGCGATTTTGTTGCGTGATGCCTTCATATAGGACTAATTGTTCAGAATCGGTTCAGTGGGGTTTCGTATACTTCTCTTAGCATAGTTCCTTGGTTGCATAAATCGTAGAACTAAACATGACTAAAGCCTTTGATATAACAGGATATATGCCAATAAATAGTGTCTAGGAGTGGAAATGTTGAAACTTGTAAATCGGAATAAATGGATTGCATCTGCGATGGTATTGGGTATTGCTTCAGGTTCAATCGTATCTCTGCCTTGGGTGGGCGGCGTCCAGACTGCTTATGCAGCGACAGCAGATACGCAAAGCGAAACTGGATTTGTAACACAAGCTCGCACCTTGGGTTTGATGACAGGCGGTAATCAGGGCGATTTTATGGCACAAAAAAATTTGACCCGTGCAGAAGCGGCTAAAATTTTGTGCAGTCTGTTCCAGTTGGAAGTTAACAACCAGTCGCAGACTTCTTTTATGGATGTATCGTCCGATGCATGGGGCGCTCCCTATATTGAGGCTGTACGTGCAGCCGGGTATATGACAGGTAACGGGGAACTGTTTCGTCCGGGGGATGCCATTACCAAGGAAGAACTGATCGTATCGCTCGTACGTGCAATGGACTTACAGGATGCCGGCACAGCGAATGCACAGCAAAATGCAGTTCAAGTTGCCCGCTCTTATGGTCTGTTATCAGAGGATGCTTCTACAACGGATTTGAAAAATCCATTGAACCGGGAGAGTGGTGCGGAAGTATTCGTCAGCCTGCTGGATCATCCGGTAGGAGAAGTGAAATCAGAGGGCAATACTGTTCGAATCGGAAATATCCCGTACCAGTTGGAAGGATCTTTGCAAGGTTTGTTTGGTGAAAATAACAAAGCTGTACTAAAAGGGGCAAAATTCGACCTTAACCGTAATTTGCGTACACTGACAGGTGTGAATAAGCTGGAAATTAACGCAGACGGCGGCGTTTTTGACGGTAAGGGTGTATCTTTTGAAGGACGCCTGATCGTTAATGGCTCGGTAACCTTGAAGAACATGTCCTCTACAGGGGTATTGGAAATCAAAGGCTCAGGGACCCAGCCTGTATCGGCCATTTTGGAAAATACGGCATGGTCTAGTGTGGAGCTGGGCTCTAAGGATGCAAAGCTGACTGCAACCGGGACGACGAAGATCGACAACCTGACGCTGAAAAATGATGCATCGATCGTGACCGAGGGAAATGCCGCGATTAGCCGCGTTTCGTTGCAACAGGGACTGGGCAAGCTGTTGGTTAGCGGCAGTATTGGTTTGCTGGATGCATCACAATATGTGGGCGTTCCTTTTATTACGCTGGCTAAGGGAGCTACAATCAACAAGCTTAACCTGCCGGAACAAAAACAGCCGCAGGATGTTATCATTAACTATGATGCGATGAAAGAAGCTGTTAGTCTCGTGAATGGCACGACGAACTCGTCCTCTACTGGATCGGTTGTCACGGAAACAGAGAGCAAAGATAAGAAAAAACACAACAGTGACATTGTCAACGTAGACCGCAGTCAGCTGGAGGCAGAAGTCCATGCAGCCAAAGATCTGCTGGATCGTGCAGGTGAGGGTGGACCGGATCAGGCACTCTACCCGGCTACGGCGAGGGAAAGCCTGTCGGCAGCAATCCATCAGGCTACGCTGGTACTCAACAATACTACAGCTACACAGGCAGAGGTAGATCAAGCGCTCAGCACATTGAAACAGGATGTTTCTGTGTACACAGATTCAGCCACAGAACCGGCGATTGGAACACAGGAATTAGTTAGACTGATTCAGGTAGCTTCGACTACCCTTGAGCAAAACCGAATGGTTGGCGACGAATTCCCGCCTCTTTGGGATGAATCACTAAGTCAAGCTATTCAATTTGGCAACAATGTGTTGGAAGGGAATGCTCCTCAAAATATTGTGGATCGGGAAGTAGTAAGCCTGCGTCGAGTAATTGAAGTCTACAATGCATCAGTAAAACTCAGAGATGCCTATCTGCATTTTCTCGATGTAACGGATCATGTGGAGAATTTGAAAACAGACAAAGCGCGTTACAAGTCCTTAGTGAGAGAAGGATTAAATGTATATGTGAACCCATTAACTACAACGGAGCAGTTGGACGAATGGACACGAAAAATAAAAGATACGACAGAAGCATTCATGGCACTGCAAGCAGCGGACTTCTCAGTACTTAAAAATACTTTACAAGAAGCGCTGGTTATCTACGATCAGAGTGGCTCTCAAAATGCCGAACTGGGCAACCTCATTCAGGAATATACAGAGAAGATGCATACGGCTATGACGCAGCAGGACGTATTGATCTTGAACATGGAGCTGAGTCAAAGACTTGCGGAATTCACTGCGCCAGTGCCTGCTACAACTCGGGAAAAACTGCAACAGCTGATTCATGACGTTCATCTAAAACTGCTGTCTGACCCTATCGCTCGTAATTATTTGAATACGGAAATGCTCCCTTTAGAGCAACTAACAGAACAAGCCAACTTTGCACTCATGATGCCGTTTACTCCTGAGGAGCAATTGGTGATCTCTTATAATCAATTAAGTCAGGCTAAAGGGAACTATATTGAAAAATATAACGAGAAAAGACTACAATTAAGACACGAAATCATTGAAATGCAGGCATCGATCAATGGAATTTTGGTGCGAAATTCAGGCTCATTAAGCGCTGAAGCCCAGCAAGCCTTGTCTTCTGCTTCAGAGCATGCCTCCATCTTCTTAGTTTTGCCTAGCTTTGAATTGCAAGACGTGGTTCCTGTATACGAGGAGTTGCAACAGGTACAGAGCCAGTATGCTGCACCCATAGCAGTGGATACCATGTTCTTAAATTTCAACATAAGTATAGCTAATAATGAAGTTCAGACGTTCGGCCGTCATTATACCCAACAAGATAACGAAGAACTTCAAGGGCAAATTAATCAGGCAAGCCTTGTGCTTAATACTCCGGATATTACACAGCTTCAGGTAGACCGGGCTAACACAGATTTGATTACAGCACTTTCGAACTACCAATCCAATTGGATCGTAACTGATCTTGATATCAATGAGCTCAAGAACATTGCGAACAATCTGCTTACAGTAAATGGTACAGATCCTACGACGGTCTACTTTCACAGAGTAGTGGATGCATACAATCGTCTGGACCAGTATCTCCCTATGCCGGAAATCAAGAAAAATTATATGAATCTGGAAGATGCGATTCAGGAGTATAAAGATTTTATAGCCAGCCAGCAACAAAGCAGCGGAACAGGAAGCAGTGACAGCAGCGGTGGAGCAACACCACCAAGCGATAGCAGCGGAACAGGAAGCGGCGACAGCAGCGGTGGAGCAACGCCGCCAAGCGATAGCAGCGGAACAGGAAGCGGCGACAGCAGCGGTGGAGCAACACCACCAAGCGATAGCAGCGGAACAGGAAGTGGCGACAGCAGTGGAGGAGCAACACCACCGAGCGATAGCAGCGGAACAGGAAGCGGCGACAGCAGCGGAGGAGCAACGCCGCCAAGCGATAGCAGCGGAACAGGAAGCGGCGACAGCAGTGGAGGAGTAATACCACCAAGCGATAGCAGCGGAGACGATTCAGGCTCGATTCCTGGCGGTGGCAATGATGAAGGCATGATTCCTTAATAAGGGAAATGCAGGGAGTACAAGGGTGTATAAAAGGGGACGATTCCGCACAGATTTTTGTCTGCGGCGGGCGTCCCTTTTTGCATGGGCAGCGCTTCTAATACAGCTGGTTAGAATAACCGATACTAAAAGATAGACGATATTGAAAAGAGCGGGGGATTTATGAAAAAACAGGGGGTTTTATTTTTTATTATACTTCTGCTTGCGGTTGCGTTGCCGGTGTATCCGTTAGTGTCAGGTGTTTTATCTGGAAACAGTCATTGGAAAGCACACAACGGTGTTATTGATTTGCGTAATTGGGACCCTGAAAAGGAAGGCCCTATACAGCTGGGAGGGGAGTGGAAATTTTACCCCAATCAGCTTGTGCAACCTTCATCCTTTCATGAAATGCAACAAGATAAGGATTGGGAAAATCATCAGAGTTCTTCAGAGTTGAGGCTGGAAACGAGTTCTTCTGCCAAGATTGTGGATGTGCCTGGTAAATGGAATCAGTGGATGCCTAAGGGACAGGCGACCGGATATGGAACCTATCATATCCGTGTGCTGTTGCCTGAAAAAGCGGAAAATCTGTACGGCATCTATATGCAAAACATTCGCAGCGCCAGTCAAGTATGGATTGACGGAGAAAACGTGGGAGCAAGTGGTATTCCCTCTGTTTCTGCCGACAAGGGCAAGCAGGGCAATGTTCCCTATGTTGGATTTGCAGCGATAGATGGACATTCGGCTGATATTACCGTGCATGTGGCTAATTATAGCTACTCCTCCGGTGGAATCATTTATCCACTGTTATTTGGGGATTACGAGAGTATTACGCATAGCCGGGAAGTTGCAATGGCAGAGGACACCATACTGATAGCAGGATTTTTTATTCCTACCGTATTTTTTATCATGCTATACCTTTTACGTAAAAAGGAGAAGGCATTGCTTTACTTAGGATGCTTTTGTATCGCGGCTTTATTTTATATTCTGACACATGGAGAAAAGCTGCTGGCTTGGGGAATACCGGACTTACCTTATGAATGGATACTGAAAATACAGTCGTTCTCGTCAACCCTGTTCTACTATTTTCTGATCCACTATGTTCATCTTTCGACGCAGATTGTTATGAATCGGCTCGTGCTGCGCCTCTATAATATTACAACCGCACTGATGCTGGGTATGGGGCTATTTCTGCCTACATTGGTACTCTCATCCTTTGAAGCATTTATTCTTCTTTTTGGTGTAGTCAGTGTGGGATATGTATTACTGATCTTGATTCGTGGGCTTCTTCAACGGACGGATGACGCTGCACTGCTAGTCATTAGTATTATGAGCATTCTTATGATTGTAGTGACTAATTTTGTGTATATTCTGGGCTGGGGAGATGTGCGTGGGGTGACAGCCTATGAAATGCTCATATTCGTATTGGCTCAAACGCTCCTGCTGGCCAAACGTTTTGTACATTCGTTTATGGAGGTTGAGAACCTGTCACGACGGTTGCTAACACTGGATGGGTTAAAAGATGAATTTCTGGCCAATACGTCACATGAACTGCGCACTCCTCTGCATGGAGTAATTAATATCGCTCAATCCATGCTAGACCGCTATGGGACACAATTCAATGAGCCGCAAAAGCACAACTTGGTCTTGATTGCGAATATAGGACGCAGACTTTCGTATTTAATTAACGATATTCTGGATTTTTCTAATTTGAAAAATGGCAGATTAGCCTTAAATCGTCGGCCTGTCAATGTACAGGCAGCTGTGAAGTCCGTGTTGGAGGTATTGGGTCATACAGTGGGTAAGAAAAAGATTCAATTTGTCAAAGAATTGCCCAATTCGTTGCCCAAGGTAGATGCGGATGAGGATCGGCTGATTCAGATTTTGTACAATTTGTTGGGTAATGCGGTGAAATTTACGGAGGAAGGCGAAATCGTTATCTCTGCCAAAGCGGGGAACCGTGAAATGGAAATCAGTGTGAAGGATACCGGGTCCGGTATTGCCCAGGAGCATCTTTCGCATATATTTGAACCCTTTAACCGAGGGGCGAATGCTGAGGATGAAGGATACAGTGGAACAGGGCTTGGATTAGGCATAGTCCGTCGTCTGGTGGAGCTGCATGGTGGTCATATCCGGGTAGAATCTAGATTGGGCAAGGGTTCGACCTTTTATTTTACACTGCCCTTAGCGCAGACTGGAACGTTGGCACATGAAGCTCAAAAAGATGTTTCGTCTGCGGTTATATTGCAGCCTGGTGTGACGTCGGGTCGGAATGTGATTCCGCAGGAAGAAGATGCACTGGAGCAAGTTCAGACTGTTCCTTACAAAGTGCTGGCTGTAGATGATGATGCGGTTAATCTTCGGGTGCTGGAGGAGCTATTATATACCACAGGTTGTAGCGTGGTGGCGGTGGATCATGCCGAGGAGGCACTTCACATGCTGAATGGCCGTTCCCGATTTGACCTAGTCATTACGGATTGGATGATGCCGGAAATGTCCGGTATTGAGCTGTGCCGACGGATACGGGAACGGTATTCCCTGTCCGAGCTACCGGTGTTGCTGCTGACGGCACGCGACCTGCCCGGGGATATCCGCGCAGGTTTTATGGCGGGAGCTAATGATTTTCTGCGTAAGCCTGTTGATGCTGAGGAATTAAAGGCGCGTGTGCGCACGCTGTTGAACATGCGTCATTCGGCGGAGGAAGCGGTGCGTTCGGAAATGGCCTTTTTACAGGCACAAATCAAGCCGCATTTTCTGTACAATGCCTTGAATGTCATTGTTTCGACCGTAGCCGTAGACCCGGACAAAGCAGCGGAGCTGCTCATGGAGCTGAGTCAGTATTTGCGGGGCAGTTTTGATTTTCAGAACAGGGAGAATACGGTGCCATTATCCAAGGAGTTGGAATTGGTAGAATCGTATGTGGCACTGGAAAAAGCACGATTTGAAGAACGTTTGCAGGTGACCGTAGAGGTAGGAAGGAACATCCGGTCGCTCATCCCGCCATTAAGCATTCAGCCCATCGTGGAAAATGCGATACGGCATGGTGTGATGCAACGGGCAACAGGTGGAACCGTGCGAGTGGTTGTGCAGGAGGATGGAACCGATTTTGTGGTCAGCGTGACCGATGACGGCGTAGGGATTCCGTCCGAGCGACTGGAACAGCTGCTGTCGGAGGATCATGTATCTTCCAGCGTGGGACTGCGTAATATCCATCGCCGTCTTATCCATATGTATGGAGAAGGATTGCGAATTGAAAGTAATCCTATGCAAGGGACGACGGTAAGCTTCCGTGTGCCGGAAACGATCTCGCCCCGGAATACCGATGAATAAAAAAAGTACAGTACATTTGTCGGAAAAGCTAAAGTCACGCCCGCAATGATACGATATATAAAATATAAGAAATTAAAAATCGTAAGGATAAAGGCGCATAGCGTGTAAATAGAGCATCATGATGGATGTTGCAGCAGGAAGGGAGTACGGACACAAATGAAGGCGATTTTGATTGATGATGAGAGGTCGGCATTAACCTACTTGGAACGGTTGCTGGAGGCGGACGGACGGTTAACGGTAATGGGCAAATATACGTCTGCACAAGCGGGGCTGGATCATCTGGCGGCAGAACGTGCGGATATTGTTTTTATAGATATCGGAATGCCAGAGATGAATGGTCTGGAGGCCGCCGAGTGGATTCAACAGCTAGATTCCCATATTCATATCGTCTTTGTGACCGCGTACTCGGAATATGCTATTGAAGCGTTCGAGCTGCAAGCACTGGATTACTTGTTAAAGCCCGTTCATGCCCGGCGGCTATCCAAAACGTTAGATCGGATTGCAGCCACGCTGGCTGATCCCCGTTCTTCTAGTTTGGGAGCTTCAGCAGAGCAATCCCCCAAGGTACGTTGTTTTCAAAAACTTGAAATTTTGGAGGATGGACAGGAAGCCGTAGGTGCGAAACCCTTCAAATGGCGCACATTAAAGTCACAGGAGCTATTTTCCTTTTTATTACACCATGAAGGGGAATGGGTGAGCAAAGAACAATTGCTGGATGCGCTGTGGCCTGAATATCATTTGGACAAGGCTGTTGTTCACCTGCACACGTCCATTTACCAAATCCGCAAGGCGTTGAAAGAACGGATGCAAGATACGAAGCTGGAATATAATCTGGATCGCTACCGCTTGAACCGCAATGGCTGGATTACAGATGTGGAGCTATTCGAGCGGGGAATATCCGAATGGGCTGCATCCGGTAGCGGCGGTAAGCCGCGTATTGAGAGCCTGTTGGCACTATACCGTGGCAACTATCTGGAGGAGCACGATTACCCGTGGGCATATGCAAAAAGGGAGAAGCTGCGCAATATGTATCTGGCATGTGCTTCTGAGCTGGCGAGAGAAGAGCTTCGCTCAGGTCGTACCCGGCAGTCTGTTCAGCGCTTACTCAACCTACAGCAACGGGAGCCGTACTCAGACGATATCTGCAGTCTGCTGCTGACCGCCTACGCCCAACTGGGCGATTATACCACTGCGCAAAAGCATTATGAAAGCTTCGTCAGAATATTGGAAGATGAGTTGGGTATTGAGCCGCAGCAGGTGACGCACCAGTTGTACGTGCAATTGAAAACACAGACGCTACCTGCGTAAACTGCTGTACTGGCTCAGGTAGCACCTTCTTCAGCTCAGACAGGACAAGGCGGTAACCCCATTTCGATCAATGCTTCGGATGTTGGGGTAGTATGAACAGATGTTAAAAACAAATAATCGACAATAGAAGCTCATATTCAACGTAAAAAGACCACCGGGAACAAGTTAACTATCTTGTTCCTGGTGGTTTCGCTTTTTTGCCGTTATTCGGCAGTTACTTTCATCAGTATCCGCCTATAGAGGCGGATGCCTTGCTTCCCGTCTTGACATCGTCCTCTTAAGCAGGTTTTACTGACTGAGCAGGCGCTGCCTTCAGTACAGCGTATCCGTAGGGTGGAAGCTTGGCAAGCAGCCCCTTCTCTCTAACGGACCACTGGCTTTCGCCAAAGGCTAATTGCCATTCCTGCTCAGGAATGTCCAGTTCAAAAACGTGATCCTCATCGGAACGGTTGAGCAGCACGAGCAGCACCTCTTCCTCGCTGCGGCGCTCGTAGGCAAGTGAAGTGCCCTCTGGCTGTGCCTCCAAAAAGGTGATGCTTCCCTGATCACGGAGGACCGGGTGCCCCTTACGAAGCGCAATCAGCTCGCGGTAAAAGTCGAACAGCTCGCGGTCCTGTTTGTCGGTGTCCCACTCCATACACTTGCGGCAGCCTGGATCGGCATCTCCATCCAGGCCGATCTCATCGCCGTAATAGATGCAGGGTGCGCCCATGTACGTAAACTGGAACAGGGCGGCCAGTCGCATCAGCCGCTTGTCATCCCCGCACAGTGTCAGCAGGCGCGGTGTGTCGTGGCTATCCAGCAGATTGAAGGCAACCTCGGATGCTTGCTGTGGATAGCGGGCCAGCTGTCGTCCGATGGCGAAGGCAAAGCTTTGAGCATCGGTCACTTTTTTGACGAAAAAATCATTCACCGCGTAGGTGAACGGATAATTCATCGTTGCATCGAACTGATCCCCCTGAAGCCATTCAGACGATTCATTCCACATTTCACCCAAAATGTACGCATCTGGATTGGCCTGCTTGACCGTAGTGCGGAATTCCCGCCAAAAGGCGTGATCCACCTCGTCTGCCACATCCAACCGCCAACCATCGATACCGATTTCTTCGATCCAATGCTTTGCTACATCCAGCAGGTACTTTTTCACCTCAGGATGTTCGGTGTTCAGCTTGGGCATCATCGGTTCCAGCCCGAATGTATCATACGTCGGTATGCCATCCACCACTTCCAGGGGAAAGCTATGTACATGGAACCAGTCCTTGTAAGGCGAGGCTTCGCCTTTTTCCTGCACGTCAACGAACGGTTTAAACGTACGCCCTGAATGGTTGAACACCGCATCAAGCAGCACCCGAATTCCTCGGTCGTGGCAGGCATCGACCAGTTTTTTTAATGTCTTTTTGTCCCCGAAATGTGGGTCCACCTCCATATAATCCTCTGTATCATATTTATGATTGGTCGTCGCCTTGAACACAGGAGTCATATATATGGCGTTAATCCCTAGCTCGTTCAGGTGATCCAGGTGATCCAGAATCCCCTGAAGATCACCACCGAAAAAATTGTCTCTTTGTGGTGTTCCGCCCCATGTCTCTGCACCTTCTGGGCTGATAGAGGGGTCACCGTTCGCAAAACGTTCCGGGAAAATCTGATAAAATACAGCATCCTTCACCCATGCAGGTGGCTTCAGAATATCAATCGGGTTCAAAAACGGATATTGGAACAGTTTATCTGCATTTTGGGGTTCCTGGGTGGTGAAGTCGTCCTCGTTCATCCAAATACGTTCCTCACCGTCTTCTAGCAAAAATCCATATTTCAGCCGACGGTGAGTAGGTTTTACGCTGCATTCATAGTAATCAAACCTGCTATCGGTAGCGAATTTGGACATCGGGACAAGCTGTCGGGTACGGTCCCAATCGTATTTATCTCCGGTGAGAGCATGAACGGTATTTAGGTCATTTTTCTTCGCACGTAGCCGTAGAAATATCGTTTCATCATTGTAACCAAAAGCCCAATTACGTTTCGGGTGATGGTATATCGCTTCCAGCAGCATCGGGTAGTCCTCCTTTTTTACGAGCAATCAAATTTGAAAATGTGAAGCGTATGTCGTATAAGGTAGTTATTAACCTTTTTAAGTGGGTTATGTACCATAAATGCTATAATGCCCATTACATAAAAGAAAAACGATAAGTAGGTGTCTATTATGAAAACAAATGTGCTATACATCGAAGATGACCAGGATATTGGTGCTTGGACGCATCAGTATTTGGAAGAGCGGAATTACGCTGTAACCTGGCTTCGCAGCGGGGATGGGGCTGTGGAAGCAGCCCGTACGTGCCAACTCGTGATTTTGGATGTGATGTTACCCGGTCTGGATGGATTCACCATGGGGAAGCGGCTCAAGAAAGAGTACCCGGAGCTTCCCATTCTCATGTTGTCTGCCCGTACATCCATTGACGATAAGCTGCAAGGACTGGATTTCGCCGACGATTATGTAACCAAACCCTTTCACCCGGACGAGCTCATAGCACGTATAGAGATTTTGCTGCGCCGATCGGGAACCGTGCCCGAAGAATCTTTACAACTGGGGCATCTCTCTGTGTTCTCTCCTGATAACCGTATTGTGAACCGTGATACCGGGGAGGAAATTACACTGACAGGCAAGCAATATCACATTTTTGCTTATTTGCTGCGGCATTTGGGCCAAATTATGACGAAAGAGCAAATGTATGAAGCGGTGTGGGGAGATCCATATATCGACGGAGACAAAACTTTAATGGTCCATATCCGACACCTTCGAGAAAAGCTGGAGATCGATCCTGCGGCACCCCGCATCATTGAGACGATCCGTGGTGTAGGATATCGGGTGAAAGCATAATGAGCAGGACGCGCAAAAATTGGAGGAGGCTGCACCCCAGCTCTAGGCCGGGTCAGGGAGGTCGGTTTCGCAGTTCACTGTTGTTCCGTTATCTGGTCATTATTGTGGTTGCTATGATGCTGTTGCCCATTGTGTTGCCTGCTACAGCCTTGATATATAGCGTGTTATTGAATTGGGGGGCGGAGCTCAAGTCTAAAAACGCTTACTATCCCTCTACTACCCATACCGAAAATAGCTGGCATCGCGAAGCTGTAGCTTTGAAGGGAGCCACACCAGAGCAAATCTCAGCCCATCTGCGCAAAATACAACAAGATATGTTCCCTAACTCACAAATATTTTGGGTGGATACCGTAGGTAAAACAAGGTTGGAGTTACCGACACAACCTAACATGCCAAAACAATGGAACGCTGCGCAGGCTATAGCTTTTATGAAGCAAGCAAGCTATGAGGGGCCGTTTACGGTAGTAGCCTTTATTGGCGGGGGCAAGAATGATGTGAATCAGGGCTATATGGTGTTAAAAGTGCCCCGTTCGTTCTTTGAACAGCCACCTACAGATAGTAGCATGTTCATGTACTATCTCTTTTTTATCGTATTGGTTTTGGGCGCTTTTATATTCGTATCTCTTCTGTTTTTTGGAGGCATTCGGCGTAGACTGTTGCAGCTTCAGGCCGCCATGTCGCAGCGAGGAGAGGATGGCTTGCCTATTCTTGTTACCACTGGACGCCCGGATGAAATCGGCAAGCTGGAAGAAGCATTTAATCAGATGGTTGAGCAGTTGGCAGAAAGTCGGGGACGTGAGCGTCAAGAGGAAGAGCTGCGGAAGAGACTAGTCGCGGATCTGTCACACGATATTCGGACGCCGCTTACGGTCGTGCGTAGCCATCTGTATACACTAGATGGTGAAAATCTGAGCAGCAGAGGGAAACAGTCGATTACACTGATGGAAAACAAGCTAAAAGACCTTGGGAGTCTGATCGACAATCTGCTCACCTATAATCTGCTAGCTAGTGGAAAATACACTATGAATAACACACCGCGTGATATCCTGCGGCTAGTGCGGGAGTGTGTAGCCAGCTGGTATCCGGTGTGGGAAAAGGAGAGCTTTGAAGTGGATATCGACCTGCCTGAGCATAGTATGGTGTGGAATGTGGATGAGCAAGGCTTCCGCCGTCTGCTGGACAATCTTTTTCAAAATGTAGTTCGCCATGCTGCCGCAGGCCGATATATCGGTGTTCAAGTACAGAAAGATAATGGGACAGAGACATTGGTCATCGTAGATAAAGGGCCCGGTATGGAGCAACAGTCCAGTGAAAAAGGCGCAGGGATTGGTTTGGCAATTACAGAACTGCTGGCTCGCGAAATGAATTTGGAGAGGGAGATTATCAGTTCATCAGCCGGGACCCGAATCCGTTTTTTAAACAAAACTTAAACTCAGAGTTCCCTTGGCTTTAAACTTGGCGCGTTACGATAGGTGTCGAGGTGAGGAACTTGAACGAATACATTATTGAAACGAACAGTCTCAGCAAAATATACAAAGGCCGCGCGGCGGTTAATCAGCTGGACCTGAAAATAGCTCGAGGAGATATTTACGGATTTCTGGGTCCGAATGGAGCGGGGAAAACGACAACAATCCGCATGCTGCTTGGACTTATTCGCCCAACTCGAGGAACGATCCGTATATTCGGCAAAGATATTCGCAGACATAAGCTCGATATTTTGCGTAAAGTCGGCTCGTTGGTGGAGTATCCTTCGTATTATGGTCATTTGAACGCAATTGAAAATCTGGAGGCCATTCGCCGTATTTTGAATGTACCCAAGCAAAACATTGCGGAAGTGTTAGAGGTCGTCCGACTGACCAAGCATGCCAAACGTCCAGTCAAAGGCTACTCGCTGGGCATGAAGCAGAGACTGGGTATTGCAGCAGCCCTGCTTGGGAATCCCGAAGTGCTCATTTTGGATGAGCCTACGAATGGTTTGGACCCGGAGGGTATTCAGGAAATGCGCACATTGATTCAGGCGATGCCCGAGCAACGGGGGATCACCGTACTGGTATCCAGCCATCTGTTGAGTGAGGTAGAGCATATGGCGAATACCGTGGGTATTATCCATGAAGGAGAGTTGGTCTTTCAAAACACGATTCACAATCTCCGTCAGGAATCTGCAGGCGGGATTCGGATCGTAGTGTCGGAACCGGAAGCAGCCCAATTGATTGCGCGTGAGCAGGGCTACCATTCAGTGAAGGACGGATCGGCGCTGGATTTCGAGAACATGAATGATGCGGCTGTTGCGCTGCTGGTCAGAAGATTGGTCGAAAATACGCATGCCGTGTACCGTGTGGAGGAACGCCGCAAATCGCTGGAAGATATGTTCATGCAGGTAGTGGGCAAAGGAGGGGCTTCCTTATGATGCTGCGAGCGTTCACGGCGGATCTGCTCAAAGCACGCAGAAAGGGAATCTGGTTCTTGGTGTTCCTCGGTCCCCTAGGGCTGGTAGCGATGCAGGGACTGAACTTTGGACTCCGCTATGACTATCTGATTCCGCGATACAAGGGACGTTTATGGGAAGGCTTGATGGATAACATCGCTATTTTTGTCCCCCTTGCGCTGGTATTAGGAGCTACGATGGTCGCTTCCATGCTGGCGAATGTGGAACATTCATCTAACTCCTGGAAGCAGCTGCTGGCTTTGCCTATCTCCAAATTTAGTGTTTATATGGCCAAGCTGGCGCTGGCGATCGGGATGCTGTGCGTGTCCTGTCTACTCCTGACGGTAGGGACTTGGGTGTTGGGAATGATTCTTGGCTTCGGGGGAGAGCCCGCACCCGTAGGGGAACTGCTACGACTCGGGTTTTGGCCTTTGGGCGGCACGTTGCCTATGCTCGTATTATTGTTGTGGTTAACGGTCACGTTCCATAATCAGGCGCTGCCTGTAACACTGGGCATTACGTTAGGCATCGGCAGCTTGTTTGCTTCACAGCTGTCCGAATGGTTTCCGTTGGCCTGGCCGCAATTCGCATGGGTTGCACCTCAAGCGTGGATGTTTGCGTCCGTCGGGTGCGGAACGGGCATACTTCTCAGTCTGCTAACAGCGGCCCATTTTAGCCGAAAGGATGTGGCGTAATGTTCGGAGGATATATACGGCTGCTTTCTGTTGAACGTATGAAAATGGCCAAATCGCCCGTCTGGCTGCTTGCGTTCGTCAGCCCGGCGATTGCCGTCTTGATTGGCTTGCTGGCGAATCCGGGAGGGAACTGGCTGTTGCTGTTGACTGCCATGCTTACATTACATGCCATGCTGTTCATGCCGATGCTGACCGCCGTATTTGGATCTCTAGTCTGCCGATTCGAGCATGGGGGCGGCGGTTGGAAGCAACTCATGTCATTGCCATTGTCCCGCACCAGTCTGTATGCGGCTAAGTTGACCATCATTATGGCCTTGGTCGGATTGACCCAGCTACTGTTCGGAGGAGCGCTGCTGGGTGTCGGAGCTGTGCAGGACATGAACGGACCAATCCCTTGGGCCGTGATCGCTCAAAGTTTGCTCGCAGGCTGGGTAGCCTGCCTGCCGCTGGCTGCGTTGCAGTTGATGGTGTCCTTCTTGTGGTCCAGCTTTGCCGCACCGCTTGCGTTGAATTTCGTCTTCACCGTGCCGAATATTCTGGTCGCCAATTCTCAAACCTACGGTCCATACTATCCATGGACACAGCCTTTATTGGCGATGATGCCGAGTGGAAGAGACAACTTCGGGGCGTTCATGGTGCCAACTGACACACTGTTGACGGTTATAATAGGTAGCTTTGTCGTATTTACGTTGGCGGGACTGACCGTATTTCGTTATAAAGAGATATAGGGCGAAATACGGGGACTGCAAAAACTCCTTATCCTCAATGAGGGTAAGGAGTTTTTTTACTGTGCTATTGGTTTACACTAAGCCTGAAATGGCACGGATATTATTGCTGATAAGGTGGCAAGAGGCGTCGAACTTCGCTTGTTCTTCCGGACTTAGCTCTAGCTCGATGACCTCTTGGATTCCTCTGCTGCCGATAATCGCCGGAACGCCCGTGCAGACATCGGTGTGCCCGTACTCGCCGTCCAATACAGCAGAGACCGCTATAATTTTACCATCATCATTTAAAATGGAACGGGTAATGTACGCCAGCGCATTGGCAATACCAAAATAAGTGGCGCCTTTGCGGGTGAAGATCTCCCAGCCTGCATCCCGAGTTTTACGGGCAATGTCGTCCAGATCGACGTGGCTGAATCGTTCCTTATGCTGACGCAAAATGTGCAAGAGCGGCTTGCCGCCAATCGTGACGTGTGACCAGGCAACGAATTGGGATTCGCCATGCTCGCCAAGCGCATATCCTTGTACGCTACGCGGATCTATGGAAAATACTTCGGAAAGCAACGTCTTAAGTCGGGATGAGTCAATGGAGGTGCCCGTGCCGATCACCTTGTTGCGCGGCAGACCGGATATACTTTGTACCATATACGTTACAATGTCGACAGGATTAGCGGCAATGACGAATATACCGTCGAAGCCACCCTCCATAATCGCTGTTACAATCTCTCTGGTAATAAGCACTGCGTCGTCAAGCACAGATAGACGGTCTTGACCCGGTTTAGGGTTGGCTCCAGCCGTTATAATCACAACGTCCATATCCGTGCAGTCTGCATACGTGCCGGCACGCACCTTGGTACGTGTGGACGTAAAATCCATACAATGGGACAGATCCAGTGCATGGGCCAAAGCCCGATCATACGTGCGGTCAATCATCATGATCTCATCACAAATGGACTGATTAACCATTGAGTAGGCACAGCTCGAACCGACCATTCCCGCGCCGACAATAGCTACTTTCCTTGCCTTCCCCTTCATCTATGTTGCCTCCTCGTTCCAGCGAACGTTAATATGCTACAAATTATGCCTGAAATCCATTTTACGTTACATAACATAACATATTGCTGATCTTTTGAAAATATCCATTTTTTTGTCTCCATTCCGGGAAATTATAAATAAACTGTGAATAGAGCTGTTTCTTAGGATTATTTATAGAATGAACGTGAATTATCAATACTTTTACTGGAAGATAGGAGAGCATGTTTTAATTTATTTTTAAGGTGACTTCTGTGTAAATTATAACCTGAACTATGTTGATGGAAGGAATAGTGACGTGAAAATAATGAAAGTATGACATTTATGTGACGTTCTTTGAAGAGTTTCAAGGACATACAGAACGGAAGTATGCTCTGCAATGTCGTTTCTTGTATATCTACAAATATTCCGTTATGACAAAGGTTCTTAGCAGTCTGCAATATTAGAACATTTTTGCCAAAGGATTTCCAATGGATTTCGCGAATTCTACATATACAAGCTTGTTTCTTTCCATACCATCCGGGGAGGTAATGATTAAATGGAAGAAAGCAAATCGACGACGGAAGCAGCAAAACAGTTGGGAATCGGGGCGAGTACCCTTCGTAAATATGCAGCGGCGCTGGAGGAGCAAGGGTATGTGTTTCAGCGTTCCGCGAATCAATCGAGGATGTTCAGTGCTGAGGATGTTGAGTGCTTGAAGGTGATGCGGAAGGCGTTGCGTGAGCAGCATATGACGATGGAGCAGGCGGTTCAGGTGGTCCTTGAGAGAGTGACCGCTCCCTTTCAAATGGAGGATGAAGAGTTCCGCTTGCCACCCATCTCGGATGCTGAGTCACTAACCGCAACCTGGGAAGAAATAATGGCGGCGGCTGAGGGTAGGGAAGAGACGGTCATGCAGGCGCAAGCAGCTGCTACGGTAGAACTGACAGAGTTACAGGATGAAATGAATGCTCAGGAACTGTCAGAGGAACCCATGCAGCTACAGGCGCAGGAAGAGTTGCAGACTTTGGAACCAACCATTGAGTATAGATTGGAGCAAGCACCTGTAGCCGTACAAACGCGGGAGTCCGTAGAGCCGCAAGAACTGGCGCAGATGCAGGACATGGTGCAAACCGCTTTGTTGGAAATGCGGAGCCGTTTGGAGGAGCTGGAAGCAGAGCACAGTCGTTTGGTGGAAAAGAATATCAGCCTGTCTAACCAACTGGAGGATCAAAAACGCTGGATGAAAGAAAAGGTTGACGAGGAACGAGATCGGCAGCTAATTACTAATTTGCGTACCTACCAGGGCAGGCAACGCAAATCGCGCGGTTCGTTGTTGTCTTGGCTTGGTCTGACACCGCGCAGACGCAGAGAGGCATAACCAGCATCTTTTCTAATAAAGACCATCAGACCTTCCCGGTTCTGATGGTCTTTTATCGTGGATGGTATAATAACGGAATATAAGAATACGAGAACAAGCCGCATAAGAAACGTTGCTGCGGCATGTAGAGGAAAGGATATAAATATGTTTGCTTGGTTGCGGAACACATATGAATCATGGATGGATTATCCGAAACAGCCTGGCGATTTACTGAGCGGACGTTATGATGTTCGTTCGCTTTTAGGCATGGGGAGCTATGGTCTAACCTACCTCTGTCTGGATCGGCACAGCGGACAAGAGGTGGCAGTGAAAATGCCCAGACCGAGCAAACGGGCGAAGGCAGTTCAGCTATTGCAGCGCGAGGCTCATATTATGCGGCAGATGGAACACCCCTATATTCCGAAGCTGCTCGAAATTGTCGAACATTCGAACGGAATAGTTATGGTTATGGAATACATCTCCGGCATGACGTTGGAGGAGCTTATATTTGAACAGGAGCGTTCCTTTACGGAACAGGAATGCATTGTCTACATTTTGGAGTTAATGGAGCGAGTTCTGCATGTGCATGAACGGGGCTATATCCATCGGGATATCCGCATTCCCAATGTGATTCACCGTGAGGGGAAGCCCTACCTGATCGACTTTGGTCTTGCTCTGGCGGTAGGAGAGCGACAGGAGGATATATTTACCGAATCCATGCTGGAAAAGCGCGCACCCGAGCGACAAGATGTCGCCGTCTACAGCGATTTGTACGATGTCGGACATTTAATGCTTTTTATGCTGTATAGCAGTTACGAGCCTCAACCGGATCAACCGCCGGCAAGCTGGCAGGAAGAATTGAAGCTGAGTTCACCTGTGCGTCATATGCTGGAGCGTCTTTTTCAGATTCGGCCACGTTATGAGAACAGCCGACAGTTTATGCAAGAGCTGGAGGAAGCATTGTTGCTGCTTGAGGTTAACCCATAACGTCCCTAAAAATAAACAGGCATTCGCCGCAAAAATGGGGGAATGCCCCCCTTACGCATTTGACCATGTCTACATACAATGATCCTGTAAATGAGCGAAGGGAGTGTTGTAAATGAGTCATATGTGTGGAGTAGGCGGCGGTATGGGTTGCGGTGTAGGAGCATGGACCTCTGTAGGAGCGATTCTGGTTCTGTTTATTTTGCTGGTGATCATCTCTAAAACCCTGTTTCTGTAATTTCGGTCTTGGCCGATTTCCTGTAAAATGCACAGATGTTGCCCTGCATAACGAAGGGCGCACAACAATAAAGCGAAGGCCCTTGAGATAAGAAGGGTCTTCGCTTTATAGGGTTTGAAGGAGCCTGTGGCATGCTTCTTGTGTTACGCTCTATTCCGTCGCTACTTCTTGTTGTTTGGCTAAGAACTGGAGTAATGACGGCGTTTATCTTTGTAATATCGGTGTCCATTGTGGCTATTCTTGTAACCGTCTGAAGAAGAATGGCGTTTACGTTCACGTTCATAATAACGGTCTGAGCTGCTGTATCGCCGCTTATGAGAATGAGAGGTGGAATGTAGCAGGCGGTGCAGTAATTGTTTGAGCATCGTCTAATCCTCCTTCTTACCCTGCCCAACTGACATAGACAGGTTTTTATAAAACGGTAATACGCAGCAGCGTTAGAACAGGTTTCACTAATTTAGGATTGTAGGGACTTGGCCTGAAATTCCGCAATATCCTTGAACTCTTCTTCGAATTTACGTGAAATGCGGATATAAATCGGTAGTAAATCGCGATAAATATCCACGTGTTCTGCTACAGGTTTGTGCTGGTGAGTGGTACCGATCATACCGGACACAGCATCCAGCGAATCAATCCGTCCCAGTGCGTACAAGCCCAGAATAGCTGCGCCCAGACATGAGCTTTCCAGACTTTCGGGGATAATGACCTCCTGATCGAAAATATCCGCCATGAGCTGTCTCCATAGCTCCGAGCGTGCAAATCCACCAGTGGCGTGAATGACTGACGGTCTGTCGATGACTTCTTCCATGGCGAGCATGACGGTATACAAATTGAACAGCACACCCTCCAGAGCGGCGCGAATCATATGCTCTTTTTTGTGACGCAGGGACAGACCGAAGAAGGAACCACGAGCATTCGGGTCCCACAGGGGCGCACGTTCACCGGATAAGTACGGAAGAAAGAGCAGACCGTCGGAGCCAGGACGTACCTGTTCCGCAATTTGGGTCAGCACATGATATGGATCAAGTCCCAGTCGCTTGGCCGTTTCCACCTCGGAGGCTGCAAATTCATCCCGGATCCAGCGGAAGACTATACCTCCGTTATTTACAGGGCCGCCGATGACCCACAGCTTTTCCGTCAAGGCGTAACAGAAAAAGCGCCCTTTGGCATCCGTGAGCGGCTTATCAACTACGGTACGGATGGCTCCGCTGGTGCCGATGGTAACAGCGACAACTCCAGGTTTGATCGCATTCACACCGAGGTTGGACAAGACACCGTCGCTGGCCCCGATCACAAAAGGAGTCGTCTTCAGTAGGCCCATGTCATGCGCATAGGTCTCATCCAGCCCTTTGAGCACATGCGTTGTCGGCACCAGCTCGGATAGCTGCTCCTTCGTCACACCTGCAAGGTGCAGAGCTTCCTCGTCCCAATCCAGCTGCTGCAAATTCATGAGTCCGGTAGCGGAGGCAATCGAGTGATCCACGACATATTGGTGGAACAACCGGGCAAAGATGTACTCCTTAATGGAAATGAATTTATACGTTTGGGTCGCAATGTCCGGTAAATCCCGTGTAATCCACATTAGTTTCGTTAGCGGTGACATGGGATGGATGGGCGTTCCGGTGCGTAAGTAAATATCGTGTCCGTTGTATTCATGTTTGAGTGCTTCGGCCCATTTGGCGCTACGGTTATCTGCCCAAGTGATGGAGGCGGTCAGCGGCTTGCCGTTCTTATCCACCGCCAGTACACTGTGCATGGCCGAACTGAAGGAGACGAACAGCACATGCTCGGCTGACACTCCGCTTTGTTTCATGACCTCTTGCACCGTCGTCACGACAGCTTTGAAAATATCTTCCGGGTCCTGTTCTGCCGCATCCGGCTCAGGTGTATGGAGCGGATAGCCCACATGGTGCTGGGCGGCAATATTGCCGTTTTCTTCGAAAAGCACCGCTTTGGTACTGGTCGTACCGATATCGACGCCGATCATATATCGGGTGTCTGTCATATTCAATCTCCCCTTCACTTACCGTTATTAGCTCATTATCGTTAAATTAACACACTCAGCAGCATAATCAAACCGAAAGCGACCAGGGAGAGGATGGTTTCCATAATGGTCCATGATTTCAGAGTCTGCGGAACCGTCATATTGAAAAATTCTTTAATCATCCAAAAACCGGCGTCATTCACATGAGACAAGATCAGCGACCCTGCTCCTGTAGCAAGGACGACCAGTTCGACATTCGCGCCGGGTGTAAGTGCCAGTACAGGTGCGACAATACCGGAGCCTGTCGTCATCGCGACTGTCGCTGATCCAGTGGCTACACGAATGAGCGCAGCGACCAGAAAAGCAAATACAATCACATTCATATGGGCTCCTGTAGCGACCGCTGCAATGGCCTGACCTACACCGCTGTCGATCAATACCGTTTTAAATGCACCGCCGCTCCCGATAATTAAGATAATAGAGGCTGTTGGTGCCAGACATTCACTGGTAAAACGGGACAAATCCTCTTTCTTTAGACCACGTGCATAGCCTAGCGAGAAAAAAGAAAACACGGCCGCAATCAGCAATGCCATAACCTCATCACCAATGAATTTGAAAAATACAGTGAGCGGATGTGTATTGGCCGGGTCTACGATTTCAGCGACTGATCCGCTAAGCATTAGAATAACAGGTAATAAAATGGTGAACAGAGTAATCCAAAAAGGAGGCAGCGACCGTTCCGTCGTATTTCTGAACTGCTCGTCCAGCCTCTCGGAAGGTCTGACCATGATTCTTTTGCCAATCCAAGCGCCGAAGACCGGGCCTGCAATAATGACGGATGGAATGCCCACGATGAGTGCATATCCTATCGTGCGTCCAATATTGGCGTTAAAGGCTTCAATCGCGATCATCGGAGCCGGGTGGGGTGGCAAAAGGCCGTGTACCGTCGATAGTCCTGCCAGCATCGGAATACCGATTTTCAGCAGAGACATATTCATTTTACGGGCAACCGTGAACAGAATGGGAATTAATAAAATAATACCAACCTCAAAAAAAACGGGAATACCCACGATAAAGCCTACGATCATCATCGCCCAATGAACGCGTTTTTCACCAAAACGATCCATCAGTGTGGTCGCGATGCGTTCGGCACCGCCGGATTCTGCCATCATTTTACCGAGCATGGTGCCTAAACCGATCACGATGGCGATGGAGCCGAGCGTACTGCCGAGCCCCTTGGTGATGGAGGCAGTAACTTCATGTCCCGGCATCCCGTTAACCAGTCCGAGAAATACCGACGAAAGCAGCAGTGAAACGAAGGGATTCCATTTGAATTTGGCAATCAGCAAAATCAAAAGAATGACGGTAACTAGCGCCCATATGAGCAGGGACGCGTTATGACTTAAGCCGAGTAATGTGTTCATGAAGTAATGCCTCCTTATTCATTTATGTGTAGCTAAATGTATACTTGTCGACAACTTTAATGTAAAAGAGAACCGCGCCAGCAAAAAACGCATGAAGCGCGGTACATCGGCTCTTTGTCACGCATGTTGCGGCTAGGACGACGTCTTTCTGTAGGGAGACAGGACGCTGTCGTTAACCGCGTTGCGGGTATCTCGGTAATGATCCTCAATAAATCCCGATAACTCCTGAGCATTTCCTTGACTTAAAGCGTTTGCAAAGGTTCGATGTTTGTGAATCGTGACTTGTGATTCTTCGATGTTAGACGCAAATCGTTGTTCTGTCGCAGCTAACATGACCGTCAGGATTAGCTGTCTCATACCGTTCCAGGTATGAAGAATACGGGTATGGCCTGCTTCCAGAACCAGAGCCTCATGAAAATTAAAATCCTGAAGAGAAAATTCAACGACATCCCTGTACTTGAGAGCGACTTCCATTTTGTCAATCATCTGATTCAAAACAGTCACCAATGTGGCATTATCACTATGTACATACCTTTGTACAACAAAATGCTCAATCAGCATTCGCACATCGAATAGCTCCTCCATATCACTGGGTGTCATGCCGACGACAACCGCCCCCATGCGCTCCAAACGGATCAGTCCTTCGCTCGAGAGCGCCTTCAAGGCTTCACGCACCGGAGAACGACTGGTACCAAAATCGGCAGCAATCTGATTCTCAGATAGAACAGTGCCTGGCGTCTGAATACCCCGTATAATCTGAAGCCGAAGTTCACAAGCAATCCTTTCCCCAAGCGATGCGCCCTGTAACCAGGTTGTTGGATATTTCATAGGATACTCCTATCTTGGAAATAATTTTGCATACTGGTATACAAGTTATGGAATATTATATACCCCGTTTAAGATGCTTGTAAACGGTGTCAGTTGACATCGGTTCCATTTCGCTGCTTTTAGCGTTACAATAGAAGCAGAAAAAAGAAACAGTGAAAAGTGGAACGAACACGGAAAAGAAGGAGACCGTTTAATGATTATCATTAAAACCAAAGAACAAATTGAAAATATGAAAAAAGCTGGAGACATTTTGGCTGCTTGCCACCGGGAAATTGCCAAAATGATCAAGCCAGGCATTACGACACTGGAAATTGACGCCTTTGCGGAATCCTTTATGAAGAAGCATGGCGCAACACCGGAGCAAAAGGGCTATAACGGCTATCAGTTTGCAACTTGTGGCTCACCTAACGATGTGATTTGCCACGGCTTTCCGAATAAGACACCGTTGAAGGACGGGGACATCGTGACGATCGACATGGTTGTGAACCTGAATGGCTGGCTGGCAGATTCCGCTTGGTCGTATGCGGTGGGTAATGTGTCTGAGCAGGCGCAAAAGCTGCTGGATGTTACCAAGGAATCGCTGTATAAAGGGATTGAGCAAGCCGTTATCGGTAACCGGATCGGAGATATTTCCCATGCGATACAAACCTACGCGGAAGCGGAAGGCTTCTCGGTCGTACGCGAATTCATTGGGCATGGCATCGGGGAAGAAATGCATGAGCAACCGCAAGTTCCTCATTATGGACCTCCGCATCGTGGACCACGCTTAAAAGAGGGTATGGTCATTACAATTGAGCCAATGCTCAACACAGGCACATACCGCAGTAAAATTGATGCGGACGGCTGGACCGCACGCACGTTGGACGGCGGCTTGTCTGCTCAATACGAGCATACGCTGGCCATTACAGCAGATGGTCCGATCATTTTGACCCAGCAATAAAAGTAGGCACCCCTCGGTAGCATACAGACTAACGGGTTGAATGACAGTCAGTCTGGGCATATTCATCTGGCTCCCCAACGCCAGAGTGAGCGTGAAGAGCTGATCGAGCAGGCAGATCGGATGCTGTACACTGCGAAGACAGAGGGACGCAATCGAGCAGCTCCTTTTTCCCGGAATGCATAATGTAGACCTGATAGACTAAAAGACCAAAAAGACACGGCTCCTGTTGGGAGAACGTGTCTTTTTGGTCTATACAGCAATATGCGAGCATGCATGTTAAAAACCCGTTTGTCAGATGCGAACTTCCGTCTCGTTCGGAACGAACTGACGATATTGGAAATACATACGAAGCCGCCAGTGTAACAAGGTTCCGAAGGCTAGGATGAAAAATAGCCCTGCTGTCTGCGGAATGGTAATGTAATGCTGAATAAATTCATGCAGCAGCAATCGGACGATCAGCAGGCTGATCAGGATAAAAAAGAAGGTACGTGAGCGTTGCACGAAAACCAGCCCTTCTTGCGATTCAAATTTGGTGCTGCGGATCAACGGGTAAGAAAAAATAAACCAGCCGACCAGAAAAGCGCCCAGCGCCCAAAGCCAGGGAACCCGTACTTCCGGCACCACAAACATCATAAAACCGGTGCTCATGCCGAGCGGAGGAATGATGATTTTTTTGGCATTAATCGGGCGATGACCTGTCTTCATACGGATGAAAATAGCCGAAATAGCGATTACGATCATACCGAAGGTTGCGCCATATTGCAGCAATGGGGTGCTAATATGAAACATGGACTGGCCCCCTCTATAAGGAATATAAGCGTTATTGGACAGACTGCAAACCTTTTACATTATACCACATATGCAATGGATATATTTAGTTACAGTCTTTCCTCTGGCAAGCGGATTATACGCCTCTTGGTGGTAACGGGTCCTATAATTAGGTCTCTTTCATACTTATGCGAGTTCCTTTGCTTGTACCTCTCCTTGAGCTGATTTTTTCTCCTGACGCATGATATAACCCATGGCTGCAATAATAAGGATAAAGGCAATCAGTGCGAGAAAAGGAATGGTAATAAAATCGAACCAGTTCAGGTAATCCTGTTCACAGGATACTCTGCCGCAGGAAGTTGAAGTTTGCGCAGCTGCTTTGGCGGCTGCATGGATGCGCTGAATGATAAAGTGATAGGCTGAAATCGCGCCTCCAATGATAGCCAACGGCATGACATAACGGCGTATCTCCGAATCTCCTCGAAAATAGGCGATCCCGAGCAGAAGGGTCAGGGGATACATCAGAATGCGCTGAAACCAGCACAGCTTACAAGGCTCAAACCCCAAAATCTCGCTGAGATACAGACTGCCCAAAGTTGCCACACAAGCTACAACCCAGGCGGCAAACAAAGCAATATCCGTTTTTTTAAAAGATCCAATCATAGTAACGCTCCTTTTTTAATTCAAATGAGAACAAAATGAACTCACCCGTGTCTTGTCCCATCGGCAGGCATCTGCCGATATGTATGTCTTAATCCGTATTGTACTGTATTTTGAGTGCAGGGTCATACTTAAACATATTGACATCATTCACTATCATTTTTATAATTGCAGTAGTTTGGGAAGTTAATGAGGATTCAAGTTAGATATATATTAAGAAATTAGGAGTGTGCCTAGAATGTCGAGCAGTCCAAAAAATGAAACTTTATCTACTATTAGTGAAAGACACGCGGTAAAGAGCTATGTTAAGGATTTTAAATTGCCAGAGGAAGATTTGGAGGCTATTTTGACTGCGGGGATAGAAGCTCCTTCCGCTTGGAACCTTCAACATTGGAAATTCCTTGTCATCGAAAGCGAAGCGGACAAACAAAAATTGCTACCTATCGCCTACAATCAGGGTCAAGTAGCGGAAAGTTCCGTTACGATTGCCGTATTGGGTGATTTGGAAGCGAACCGCAACACCGTCATTTATGATCAAGCGGTAGAAGCAGGCGCACTGCCAGCAGAAATCCGTGACGCATTGGTAGGTCAAATCAACGGCGCATACCAAAATCCGCAAGTAGCTCGCGATGCAGCCATCCTGAACTCTGCTCTTGCAGCACAAAATATTATGCTGGCTGCTAAATCTTTGGGCTATGACACTTGCGCAATGGGCGGTTTCATTCCTGCACAATTGATTGAGCAATTCAATATTCCAGCACGTTACCTGCCAACTATGCTTATTAGCGTAGGTAAGGCACAAGTACCAGCGCGTCCATCAGGACGTTTTCCATTGTCTGAAGTTGTTGTAAAAGGCAGCTTCTAAGAAGATTTGTGAATATAAAAGGGTGTTCCTGCAACCGTTCGTGGTTGGAGAACACCCTTTTTTACGTTGTGTTAGACTATTAAAGTTCCTGTTGTCAGCCCTTTGTTTAATCCGATCGTTTGGACACGAGATAAACCAGCTCCAGCGTCAGGATCGGTAGAAAGACAGAAGCTGGATAGGCCAGATAGCGCGGCTCCCATTGGGGCTTGAACTTATCCTTAAAGCGCCGAAGCCCCTGAAAACCGTAAAAATGTCCCCCGTATTGGAAAACAAGTCGAGCCAGCTTTTCCTCGCGTAATGCCTTTTCGCTTTGTCCTACCTGGGACAGCGGTGCCATACCCAGATTAAATGTCGTATATCCACTCTCCTTGGCCCACTCAATGACCCGTGTGAATAAATAATCCATCGTGCCATTTGGCGTGTCAGGCAAGTGGCGCATCAGGTCAATGGAGACCGTCCGTCCATGATCGTAGGCAGGGGCCATCGTAGCGAAAGCGATGACCTTCCCTTCAGAGTCCTTTAGCAATGCAATTGGAGCCAACTGAAGGTAAGGTTCTTTGAACCAGCCGAGGGAATATCCCTTCTCCTTGCGCCCGTCCAGCCAAATATTCGAAACATGCCGCATTTCTTCAATCAGTGACGCCTCGAGAGGCGGTTGGATGATTTCGAACGAGTAGCCTTCGCGGTCAAAGCGGTTTTTGGCGCTGCGTAGCGCCTGATTGCTTTTGCCCGTCAGTGTAAATGATTCCAGCGGTACCAGTGCTTCCTCGCCCAGTTTGAAAAAGCGATAGCCGTTCTCGTGATAGATGGACAAATACTCCGGCGAGGCCTGATAAAATACAGCCGTTAACGCATACCGATCTGCGAACCGTTGGAATTCCTGAATGGCTTCACTTACACGTTCTTTTGGACCGAGGGGGTCACCTAATACAATCAGTTTGTCCCGGCTGCGAGCATAGGGAATGACGACCTGTTCATTTTTGGTCCAATACAGATATTTATCGCCCAAAAAAAGCATATGAGATACGAGATTACCACCCTGCCGTTCCAAAAATTCTTTTAGCTTATCCAGCTCTTGCTCGTCGGGTAGATTGGCGATGCTACGCTGAGGTCGAAGAAAGAAATACACCGTTAGGAATACCCATGCCAAAATCAGACTAAACACGGCGGTAACTCCGTAATCGCTGCGGTTCATAAAAAAGTCCAGATGGACCTTGGCATGCAAATGGCGCATAAAAGGAGTGTTGGAGCCTGCCCCAATGATAAAATAAGCCCCGGTTACGAGTAGAGATAATCCACCCCATATTAAAATGTTGTGCCGATTCAGCGGAGCACTGACCCGATAAAACCGTGAACGTGAGATCCATAGCATTAACGCCACAAACAGCAGGAATAAGGCTTCTTCAAAATCTAGACCTTTAGTGAAGGTGAAAATAGCTCCTGTCAGCAGCAGTATCAATGTCAGCCGCAATGCTCTGCGAATACGCAGAGAGATTCCGTGGGACAGGACAACAAGCATAATCCCGATGATGACCGAGATTTCGTGCGACAAGCGCATGACGGGCAGGCTGAGCAAATGCTCAGCAAAACGTAGCCGATATAACAGACCGGGCGTAGCTGCCGACAAAAGAAGCACCACGCCGGAGATGAGTACCAGCTTACCAAGCGCCCATACCCCTAGATCGGCCAAAAACCGGAATTGACCAGGCCAGCCCCATACCTTCTGCCAGGCATTAAGGGAATAATCCCAACCCGTCTCAGCTAGCTGATTCAGGCGCTCGTTACGTGGAATCATTTCCAGCGCGGCTAATACCAAGCCGATGAGCCACGGGATGATGTAATAAAAGATACGAAAGACCAGCAGCACAGCCAGTGCCCGATCTGAGTTGGCTCCCGCCATTTGCAGCCCAAGCAGAGCAATGATGTCGAATGCCCCGACCCCTCCGGGTGCAAGACTGATCAACCCGGCAATCGCGGCTATCACATAAATGCCGAACACAGCATGGATCGGAAGTTCATGGAGCAAGTGCGAGCCGATCCATGCAAAGGTAAGGCCAGCCAGCAGCCATTCCAGCAGAGAAGCACTAATGGAAGCGGAAATAGTGGACCAGGAAAGCTGTCCTTCTCCCTTGTTGAACCATGTGGAGTACCGTTTGGAGCGCTGCATGATCAAAAATAGCGGCAGGTACAATGCCATTCCCCACAGCGCCCAATGAAGCCAAGGATGAGCATCCAGCACAGGCTGTACCGGATACAAATGGACAATGGCCCCCCAAGCCAGCAAAGATAGTCCGGTAATGACGACCGGCGAAAGAAACACGACGGCAGAGGTGATGACACCTAACGGAACACCGCTTTTTTTATACAGTACGGTGCGAAGTCCCGCTCCTGTAAAGCCTGCAAAACCAAAGACATTATTGAAGGTATTGGAGATCCAGGCGTAGCGAAATGTCGTCCCAGGCTTGACCTGAAGCTTGAAATGATGCCTGATTACGTAATCGTAGGCGCTCATAGCCGCCACGGCAGCCAGTGAGAACAAGCCAATTTCGATGAGAAACGTGGCATCCATTCGCCGCAGCTCATGAAACATACGCGCCAGATTAAAGTCATTTAGTTCTCGTCCGGCCTCCCATATAATAAAAGCCAGTACAGCCAACGGTAGCAGAATACGTGTCAATCGCTGCCTGTAGATGGTCATCAAGAACTGTACGATTTTAAAGGATTGGGTCGGTTTGTGATTTGACTTCATAGATTCACCTGCTTGAAAAGAATGAGATATACACGAAATAAAGTACTTAGAATTCATGCCCAATGAACATTACTATACATTATACCTACAATAATCGCTTGAATAACAACAGAAGGGTTACGAAATGGGATTTCCGATTGATTGCTGTAAATAATTCCAATATAATGATGGAAAACCTAGTGAATTGCTTGGCAATGGAGCTGAACTGGACATGAGTATATGGGACCGCAATCTTTTCATACGTCGCCTGGAGCTGATATGGCCTCCAGATGCTGACGAGAGCCAATATCCGTTTAACTTAAAAGCCCTGCACCAGTGGAACGAACTGAAATTCCATCCTTCCGTCACCTATATTATTGGAGAAAATGGCGTAGGTAAATCGACGCTTATGGAGGCAATCGCGGTCGCGTGGGGATTTAATCCAGAGGGCGGTACTAAAAATTTCAATTTTTCTACACAAGCCACGCATTCCTCACTGTATGAGCATATCCGGCTGGTGAGAGGGGTGGAAAAGCCAAGGGATGGCTTCTTTTTCCGGGCGGAGAGCTACTATAATGTGGCGACTCACATCGACGAGCTGGATCGAGAAGGAGGAGGGCGACCGATTCGAGATTCCTATGGGGGTAAATCGCTGCATGAGCAGTCGCATGGCGAGTCTTTTTTTGCTGCCTTTGTGCATCGGTTTGGAGGACAAGGATTGTATATTTTGGATGAACCGGAGGCTGCGTTATCACCTTTGCGCCAGATGGCCATGCTTGCACGGATTCACGAGCTGGTGCAGCAGGGCTCGCAGTTTATCATTTCTACTCATTCCCCTATTTTGATGGCTTATCCAGATTCCATCTTATATCATCTGACACATGAAGGGATCGACACCCCGACGCTGGAGGAAACCGACCATTTTATCATCACGAAACAATTTCTGAATAACAAGGAAAAGATGATAAAGGAGCTATTCGAAGATCCATAATAAAGTTCGTAGGGACCGCTAGACCGTTCCAGAAATTCATCCTGGTCGTTTGTTATGAGAGGGACAACACTGTCTATTCAGGTTGTTCCTTTTTGCTGTTCTGCCAAAGGAAAGATTCAGGGTTATCGGAAGTATTTTATGATTGTTATTTGTCTCACACTCTATTAATATAATGGAGAGTTTTGCTGGAATGGTTGCAAAATAAGATTTTCGTATACGAAATAAAGAACCTGAGGAGGACAAAACGCTACATGTCAGATTCACAACAGTTGAAAATGGGACCGCTGGTCATTTTGATGATTAATATGTTTATTGCCATGCTGGGAATTGGCCTCATTATTCCGATCCTTCCCAAGTTTATGAGCTCTTTGGGAGGCAGTGGTGAAACGGGTGGTTATTTGGTTGCCGTGTTTGGCTTAACCCAATTCCTGTTTTCGCCGCTAGCGGGAGAATGGTCCGATAAATACGGACGTAAAAAAATGATTATTATCGGTTTGGTAATCATGACGGCGTCTTCTGTATTGTTTGCGATTGGGGAATCGTTGACGATGCTGTATATCTCCCGTTTGCTGGGAGGTGCAGGGGCAGCTTTTATGATTCCTCCGATGATGGCCTATATTGCTGACATTACAACGGTCCACAATCGCGGTAGAGGAATGGGGTTGTTGGGCGCCGCCATGTCTCTTGGCTTTGTGATCGGTCCTGGTGTGGGCGGCTTGCTGGCAGATATCTCGATTCGTACGCCCTTATATGTTTCGGCGGCTGTATCGGGCGTAGCTGCACTGATTTCCTTGATTATGCTGCCCGAAACCTTGTCGCTGGAGAAACAGTTGAAGTTTCGGAATGTCAAGGTCAAACGGGACAATGTGATTAAACAGTTTGCCCTTTCTTTTCGCAAGCCTTACTTTATGCTGCTGATTATGATATTCACGCTCACCTTTGGATTGACGCATTTTGAAACGATGTTTCCTTTCTTCGTGACAGGAAAGTTTCATTACAATGAGCGTGATATTGCTATCATTATTACGGTAGGAGCACTGGTCGGAACCGTGATTCAAGCTGTGGTCATTAGCCCGATGTTGAATCGTTTTGGCGAAAAAGGTGTCATCATCGGTTCCTTTCTGTTTTCAGCGATTTCCCTTGTGCTTATGTTGCTCTCCGGCAACTTTTATTATGTACTCGGGGTATCGCTCATCTTCTTTACCGCTACGTCGTTGCTACGGCCAGCTATTAATACTGCTTTATCCAAAATGGCGGGGGATGAGCAGGGAGTTGCAGCCGGCATGAACAATGCTTATATGAGTATTGGTAATATTCTAGGACCTGCGCTTGCGGGTACATTGTTTGAGGTGCATATCAATTTGCCATACATTTTTGGGGCAGTCATTCTCATTCTTAGTTTGGGGCTGGCTGTAAAATGGAATAGCAGAGATACGCAAACCACAGCGGTTTAATATTGTATTTTTCGTAAACTTAGTCTCTTTTGGAGTGAACTGTGACGTTCTTGTGAACCACAGTTGGCGCCGAAGGAGGCTATTTTTTTGCATATATCGCGAAACGTTAATGAAACAACAGAATCTTGGGTAATAATGCATGATGAGTTTACAACAAGACAAATAGTAGAGCTAAAAGTCAGATAATATGTAAAAAACAGCTAGAAGGAGATGAGAGCCGATGGAAGAGCGAAATGAGCAGTTATTTTATACAGGAACTTATGCGTCTCGTCAGGAAAGAGGAATATATGTATGTGCTCTGCATGTGAACAATGGTGATCTGCGCATGGTTGGAGGTGTGGAAGGGATTGAGAGGCCTTCTTTTCTCGCGCTACACCCGGATGGGACGAAGCTGTACGCTGCCAGTGAAACAGAAGGAGGCGAGCTGTATGCGTATCAGGTAAATGCCCAGACGGGGGAATTGCATCCTTTGGATCGAAAAGGGACGGAGGGAGCGCATACTTGCTATGTTTCCGTAACATCCGATGGACGATATGTGCTGGCTTCCAACTATTCAGGCGGCAATGCCGTTGTGTTCCCTGCGACGGAAGCTGGAGGATTAGGAGACATGTCGGGGCAAGTTCAGCATACCGGCTCAGGTATTCGCCAGGACCGCCAGGATACGGCACATCCGCATTCGATTATTCCAGACCCTTCAGGACAGTATGCCCTGGTATGTGATCTGGGACTGGACCAGATTGTGGTATACCGTTTGACAGAAGATGGAATACTGGTGACCCATCGTGAGACAGATTTGCCACCTGGTTCTGGACCGCGTCATCTGGTTTTTCATCCTTCGCGTCCATATGCTTTTGTCGCCAATGAGTTGAACAATACAGTCGCTGTGTTTAGTTATAACGAACGTAATGGTGAGCTTACATTGATGCAAAGCCTGTCCACACTGCCAGAAGGAATTATAGATGTAGAAAATACAGCAGCCGATATTCGGATTACGCCCTGTGGACGCTTTTTGTATGTGTCAAACCGCGGCCATGACAGCATCGTGCTATACCATGTCGATCTGGACAGCGGCAAGCTGAAGACGGTGGAATGGGTGGAAACCTTGGGCAGCACACCGCGTAACTTCAACATCTTGTCCGGTTATTTGGTAGTAGCGAATCAGGATGGAAACAACATCGTATCTTTTGCCATCCATAGTGAGGATGGACGGCTGACCCGAACGGGATATGTGCTGGAGGTTCCTTCACCTGTATGTATTGAACCTGTACGCTAATCGCATAGCATGTGGCAAAAGAGTACGATATAAGTGGATGAAAAAATAAAACACGGCGCTTTGTTTCCCATGAAAGTATGGGCAAAACGCCGTGTTCAGGTCTTGAAGTGAACTAAAAGTTATTTGCTAGTATCGCCAGCTTCTACCGTTACTGTTTTGGTATGATTTTCTGCATGTTTGTAGTACAAACGGAACAGGATGTCCTGATTGTAGTTACCAAATCCGGTACCGAACAGAGTAACCCCTCCAACATGCTGGGCATCATCCAATATGGCAATACGGAATTTCCATTGCTTCTGATCAATCAGCACTTGGCTTAAAGTCACGTCGGATATCTGCTTGCCATCCATAAAGGTACCTTCTGAGGTAACGCGAAGTCTTTTAAGGAGACCATATTGATTGATAAAATCAGGCCACCATGCAGGTGTGTATTTACCCCGGTTATCCCCGAAATCCCCTGGGCTGGTCCATGTACCCAAATTCACATCATTTAGGAAAAAAGTGATATCTGAAGGCCAATTATCATTGGTAAAAGGGGCCTCGGAAGATAGTTCCATCGAAATTTCCAGTTCCTCAGCTTTTTGGCTGGACAGTAGGAAATTCGGCACCTTATAATCCATATATCCTTGGCTGAACCATAGAATTTTGGAATTGAAGCGCTCAGGGTCCAAGAACGAACGAGGCTCATCGAATTCACCAATGATCTTTTCGACGGTAGCCAGTCCGCAGGTCGCCTGTATTTCAAAATCTGTAAAGTGTCCCACAGAAATCTCCGTCTGATGGAATTGTCGTACATCCTGCTGGTAGCGTGGCATGGCGATTTCAATTTTGTCTGTAGCCAGTGAGCACACTTTCTGTACTCCGCCTCGCCCAGGCAGCATTTTGGTCGAAATAATGGACGCTCTCTCCAGTTTCTTGACATGCATCGTCATAATCGCACTGCTGAGCCCCAACGCTTCCGCCAGCTCACGTATATTCATAGGCTTCTCCGCAAGCAGAACAATCATGTTTAGCCGAACCTCACTGGCCAGCGCTTCATAAACGGGAAGTGATTTTTCAGAAATGTCCAGTTGCATAGTTCCTCCAATTCTAACGCACATCATAAATTGATGGTAGTTTAACATATATGGATTTTTTTCAATATTCATACATAAAAAACGATATGATTTACATTTATATAAACAATATACCCTTTCCTTGATCACTGGCACAAGCCTAACCCCTCAAAAAGCCAAAAATTGTTCAAAAAACAGGACACCCCATAATCTCCTTCTTTGTTGTTGGGATGTCCTGTGATGGTATGTGATTTGCAGGGTGGATACGGGAATAGAATCCTGTGCCATTGGTGTTTAGGACCGAATATGTTCTTCTGCCAAAGAAGAGTCAGCCGTTTTATCTTTATCTGCTGCGTGTAAATCCTGATGTTGAGAAGCATCTGCCTTGATCAAGCCGGGATGACCAACATAAGGACGATCACTGCGCGAGCGGCCTCGGGTAAGTCGGAAGCCAATCAAAAACAGCACAAGCTGAACAGCCAGTATGTAGGGAGATGCTTCCGGTCCGATCCATTGAAACAGAGCGACAGCGGCGATCACTAAGCACAACAGGCTTGTTGGAAAATGGGATGCCGTCACGTCCAGATCATTTTGCCTACGTAGGGTCATCAGCCGGTAAACATACAATAGGGCGATCAAGCCGGAAACGAACCTCATCCATGCACACCCTATGAGCCATGAGGCAGATTGTGCAGTATCGGGCAGACTAACATCGACATGGCTGGAGGCTATCAGTTCCATAACCAGCCTTGTGACCAACCAGACGATTCCTGCCAGCGCCAACGGACCAGCTGCTGGGCGCAATAGCTTCCACAATGCTGTTCCCCAGCCCGGAGCATGAGATTCCAGCAGAACAAGACGCCGTTCCTCGATGAGTTTGTTCATTTCACGCTCCAGTGATTTGAGAAGCAATTCTCTGCGGAATGTATCACACTCCCGAAGGGATGCTTGAACCTGCTCTTGAAGGTGAGGGGTCAAATAGGGAGCAGCTTTGGCTTCCTGAAGAGCGTGGATGAGTCCGTTCTGGTACTGCTTTTCGCTGTTATTGAACCCGTTCTGGGTAGCGGTTTGGAGACAACCAGCTAATCGTCCATAGATACGCAGCGATTCCTGTAATTCTTCCAGCCGCTGCTGACGTGAATTTCGAAGCTGGGCTGCACTGTGAACATACAGCCATACCAGCAAAGACAACGCCAGCAGGAAGGCAATCAGACCGGGTGAGATATATGCGGCTAACGCCGCGAAGTCCGTCGGGGACACCCGCAATCCCTCCTTCCATTGTTCTTTCTACACTATTGCACAGACCATACAGGCATTTCAAGGGCTTGTATCCCTTTGACCAGGATATATGAAGTATTTTTTGGTAAAATAGACAAGATTACAAGCAGGAGGAGATTCGGCATGGATAAAAATGTAGAAATTGCAACAGAACATTATGAGACATCGAATCAACCGTACGGGCAGCTTTGTGACGCTGATCGCGGATAAGCCGGTCGACCGCTTGTATGCGCAATTCGGCGTCTAATGGGTCAGTCCGAGGTCGGAAGGGATGTACTGGCGACAGCCGGGGGGACTGTAAGCTGACATGCTTTACGGGTTTAAGCTGGACATAAAACGGATAAATAACAGTAAGTAAATTATAGACAGGAAGAGGGCACATTTATATGAAAGTTATTATTTTCGGAGCAACAGGAACCATTGGCCAAGCGTTAGTAAAGGAAGCAATCAAGCGTAAGTATGAAGTGACGGCGGCGGTGCGCGACCCGCAACGTGTGACGGAGCAAAGTGAATATTTGACGGTGGTTCAAGCGGATATTCTAAATCCGAATTCCGTTACGGATGTGGCCAAAGGGCACGATGCTATCATTAGCGCATACGGTCCCAAGTTTGGAGAAGAGGAAGAACTGCTCGAAGCGACTCGTTCTTTGCTGGAAGGAACTCGGCGTTCCGGCGCGGAGCGCATACTTGTCGTTGGCGGAGCGGGAAGTCTGAAAACAGAAAACGGTGAACGCCTCATGGATACCACCGAGTTTCCGGAGGAAGTGAAGCCACTGGCGGCTGCCCATGCAGATGCACTGGAGCTGTACCGCGCTGCGGATGTAGACTGGACCTATTGTAGTCCTGCCGGAATAATTGAATTGGGAAAACGTACAGGACAGTTCCGTATTGGTTTGGATCATTTGGTGGTTGACGAATTAGGCCATAGCCGTATCTCGGTCGAAGATTATGCGGTAGCCCTGATTGATGAGTTAGTAGAAGGGGAATTTGTCAATTCCCGTTTTACAGTCGGATATTAATAAGCAGGGATAGCCATACGGGAGGCGAAAAGCATGTATATGGTGACCGCCGAAGAAATGCGAGAATTGGATCGCTATACAATTGACAAGCTGGGTATTCCGGCCCTTACCTTGATGGAGAATGCCGGGCGCGCGGTAGCTGACGAGGTGTTGAAGCTATGTGCCGAAAGAAGTGGGAAGAGCAATGGCAGCGGCTTCCCAGTAGACACTGCTGATCTCACATGTGGAAATAATCGTGCTGAAGTGTTGGGGTCACAGTGGACAGAAGAGGTTACACACACAGGACCAGGGGATATAACGGGACATGGCGGTGTTATACGGACAGAGACGTGGAGTCAAGGACGACAAGACTTACGGGAACGAGAACACTGGTATATCCTCGTAGGCAAAGGCAACAACGGTGGTGATGGACTGGTGGCAGCCCGCCATCTTAGCGATGCAGGCCTGCGCGTCACCGTTGTGTACGTCGAGCCGCCAGACACGCTACGCGATGAAGCGGCTGCGCAACGCGATATCATCGCGGCTCTGGGTATCCCGGTGATTCTCTATGGCCGGGATACCCTCGACCTGCGCGGCGCCTCCGGCATCGTCGATGCCCTGCTGGGCACGGGCACGCAAGGTCCGCCGCGCGAACCCTACGCCTCGCTGATCCGCGAGGCCAATGCCAGCGGCGCGCCGCTCGTGTCGGTAGACGTGCCTAGCGGCCTCGACGCCGACACGGGTGCGCTGCACGAGCCGTGCATTCGTGCGCGCGTCACCGTATGCCTCGCCTACTTGAAGCGTGGGCTCGTCCAATATCCGGGCGCCGGGACCGCAGGCGATGTGGTGGTGCGCTACATCGGTATTCCACCCGGCCTTGCCCGTGAGTGCGGCGTGCAGCTGCGGCTCTTGACCCGTGACACGCTGCGCGCTGCGCTGGACGTGGATGTAAGTCGCAGCCGCGTGCCGGACGGGCACAAGGGCACCTACGGCCATGTTCTCGTCGCGGCCGGAAGCCTGCGCATGAGCGGCGCGGGCCTGCTGGCCGCACGTGCCGCCCTGCGCATCGGCAGCGGCCTTGTCACGTGGGCGGTGCCCGAAGCGTTGTTGCCGCGCGTCATTGGCGCCGCGCCGGAACTGATGCTCGCTGCCGCAGCAGCAGGCGGAGACGGCGAATGGAATGCCGACTCCGCAGACGAGCTGCTACAGCTCGCGCAGGCACGTGATGTACTGGCCGTCGGCCCCGGCCTCGGCCGCTTTGCAGGGGACACCGGCTGGCTGCGCCGCCTGTGGGAGGAATACGGCGGTCCGCTCGTGCTTGATGCGGACGCCTTGAACATCCTCGCCTCGGCGGGGCCTGAGCTGGAGGCTTGGAAGCCGAGAAGTGCGGCGGTCGTACTGACGCCGCACCCCGGTGAAATGGCTCGTCTGCTGGGCATACCGACAGCAGAGGTGCAGCGTGACCGCATCACCCATGCCCGGGAGTACGCCCGGACACGTGGGGTCACGCTGGTGCTCAAAGGAGCGCGCACGGTCATCGCTTGTCCCGACGGAACGGCCTACGTCAATACCACAGGCCATGCTGGGATGGCGACAGGCGGTGCGGGCGATGTGCTAACAGGCATCATCGCAGGTTTGCTGGCTCAGGGCTTGAATGCTTCGCAGGCAGCAGCATTTGGCGTGTATCTGCATGGTGCGGCTGGAGAAACAGCCGCACGTCATCGCCAGCATCCTGCCTCTGTGATCGCAGGCGACATTATTGAAGCCCTATAGGCCATAGCAGCAGTGGCAGGAGGAAGGCCAGCATGATCTGTAATCCATATTCACGGTTCAGCCAGTGCCTTCCTCCATAATACAGCAGTGTAATCCCTGCACCTGCTATGCCGTTGCTCCATGAAATGCCCGTTCCGGCAGGCGACATCAAAGAACCTAGCAGGAGAAAGACACTGAATCCTGCAGCGAGGTATAGGGTGAGCTGCTCGGGCTTGCGAAGCCAGGGTAAAAGATCGCGTAGCGCATCAGCGGCAAGAGCGGCAGGAAGGGCAAAGCCATAGGCCCACAGCTGCGCGGTCAGTTCACCACTATTGCCTGCTATAGTCAGAGGAATCCCTGTTATTTCCTCTGTCAGATAGCAGTAGATCCATAAGAGACCAAAAACCAATCCTCCACAGGCCAGTTTATTCAGCGCATAACAACCAAGCTCCATCCGCCAAGGCATTTTGGAATTAAATTCATTCCAAGGCTGTCTCATGTTGCGACTCCTCCTCTTATCACACTCGGTATTCACAACCAATCAAGGAATTTATTTTCAATTACAATCCGCTTACCGTTTACGACATTTCAGTTTACGTTAGCTGTGTATCATGTTCCTAAGCAAAATAAAGATTGCGGATAGCCGCGGTACGGAAAGGCGGGGATTGCATGATACAGGCGGTTATTTTTAATCTCGAAAGTACATTGTTAGACCCCGGAGGACGAGGCTTAACCCAGGGAATGCGTGACATTTTCAGATGGAAAGGTATACAGGTAACTGAAGAACAGGTATCTCATGGGCGAGGAATGCCGATCCGGGATCATATTGCGAATGTGCTGGGACTTTCAGAGGTTCGGAAAAAATGGCTGGAGTGCTTTGGTGCGCATCCTGGCAGAATGGATATTGAGCATATTTATCTCGAGCTTGTCCCTGTTCTCCGCTCCTTGATCCAAGGGGCTGAGCCTGCTATCGGTATAGACAGGGCGCTGCAGGAGTTGCAGGATCGTCGCATTCAGTCAGGTGCCACTGCATCCTGTCCGATGGAGATGCTCAGTCACGTATTTACGCCTGCACAGTCACCCTATACGCTGGATTGTATGGTAGCCCCTTGTGAAGTTTCGCAGGGGAGACCTTATCCGTGGATGATCTATGAAATTGCACATCGCTTGCAGGTATTTCCGCTGAGCGATATTGTGAAAGTAGGAGATACAGCAGCCGATATGCAAGAGGGACGGAACGCCGGTGTATGGACGATTGGTGTCTTGAACCATAACGAAAAGGTGACGACCGCAGCTCAAACGACCAGCCATGAAGCGGACGACAGAGTGGCTGAGGAACGGCGCAGACAGAGTGTATATGGTTTGAAAAGAGCAGGAGCCCACATCGTGATGAACTCGGTCGCTGACTTGCCGCGTATTTTGCGTGAAATTGAAATGCTCCAGCATACGGGAGGCTATCCTTCTTATACAAAACAGGTGAAAACAGCGGCGCTACCTCCATCATAAGAATGGGTATGATTCTGGGTTGCTTGAATACACACTTCTAGGTTATATGTATGCACCTACTCGGATAAAGGTGAACTCTGCTCGGCTTTCAAAACATAATAATGGAGCATTCGCTACGTTAGCGAATGCTCCATTTTAGTTTACTTCTTTTCATTCAGTTGAATCGAATCCAACATCATATTTACTATTCAGCGTTTTTTACCCGGAACTGGTCGGCATGACGCTGCAGATTGTTTGATAGTGTAGTGAGATTGCGGGCTACTTCGGATAGTTCTTTTACCGCTAGGGCCTGTTTCTGGGCGCTTGCTGATACATCTTCTGTCATTCCGGCAGTCTGCTGTGCCGCGCTGGCTGTGTGATTTAAATGTTGATCTACGCTGTGACGTACCTCTTGCATCTCTGCCGTCAATTGAGCTAGATGTGCGGCTAACTCCTGAACTTCCTGTGAAACCTCGGTGACTTTGTCAACAGACTGTAGACATACCGAAATTTGGGTTTCTTGTTCATTGACGGTCTTTATGTTTTCATCAAATTGATCACCCATTTGCTCAATTTGCTCAACAAAGCTGCTTAAGATTTCGTCGATTTCACGAATCGATATGGCGGATTGTTGGGCAAGTTGCCCCATTTCATGAGCGACCACAGAAAAACCCTTGCCAGCTTCGCCTGCACGTGAGGCTTCAATAGATGCATTAAAGGACAAAATCTGCGTCTGCTTTACGATGCCCTGTACCTGTTGACCGATGTTAGCTGCCTCGCGGGATTTTTCGGTTAACGCGTGGGACATGCGTTGCATCTGCTTGATACGCAGGGCGCTTTCTCGTCCTTTTTCTAATAACAGTTCATGCTCACTGGCTACCTGATTACGAACCTCATTGAGATGATGGGCCGTATTCGTAAATTGTTGCACATGGCTTCCGACTTCATCCAGCGTTTGTCCTAATCGGTCAGATTGTTGAACCGATTCCACTGCTTGATCCGCTTGGTTAATAGAGACATCGGCAATTTGCTGGAGTGTGCGGGACAGTTCCTCAGTTTGGTGGAGTGTCCCCTCCGTTGTCACAACGATATTCTCTGATGCATGCTGGAGTGTGCTAGAACTGCTTTGAATATCTACAATTATATTGGACATGGCTTCCACCATTTTGTTTGTCAATTTGCTAATTTCGCCTAACTGATCATATGTTACTTGCGACGATGTAACCGTAAGGTTGCCGTCGGCTACTTGCTCCAGTGTATTTTTAATAAATCTCACCTGACGCAGTATACGCCGGGTTACCAGCATCATAGCCGCAATGGAGATGATCAGAATGATGGAGATAACAGGAATAACTAATCGGTAGGCCTCGGGCAAGGTATGTTCGTATACTTCAGTCACAGAGGACAGGGATCTATCGATTCCCAAATAACCAATGATGGTTCCATCAGTATCCTTAATGGGAGTAAAGGAGGAAAACATCATCCCCCACTCAGGGTCCGTTGTAATATCTGTAGTCACTGTTTCCCCTTGTTTCAATTTCTCTTCCGTTTCTTTAAGGGTAAAACTTACAGGAGTTCCGAATGGACTGTAGTCTTTGTCGTCCCATGCGGCTCCATCCACCGTAATTTTCCACTCATTGCCCACACGGTTGTACATATAGATGTACAGGATTCCAGTTTGCAGCCTGAGCGTATTTAACTCGTTCCGAAGCTGCTTATACTCGCTGCTTTGCTCAGATGAATCCGTATTTAAGCTCTTGACTGCGGATTTGTCCAATAGCTGGGCCGTGTTCTTTGCCAGCGTTTCATTGTTTAGCTGCATGGTTGATAGAGAAGCATTCTGGATAGATTGATTGGTCGTCCACAGAACAATGACGCCAATCACTATTAAAGGAATGAGCAAGATGAAGTAGAGTTTGGATTGTAATCCCATTCTTTTTTTAACGCTGCTTTTCATAATATGCTCCTTACTATGTTTTTTTCACCTTCATATATATCGTGTACAAATAGGAAAATATGAATAGTTATTCAGTGTTTCATGATTTTTTTGCGTATTTGCGTGAATTCTCATGAAAAAAGCCTTAGCCCGGTAAGTACCGAGCTAAGGCTGTATCTTATGGCTTACAAATCGTCAAATCCGTTGTCATCTCCGACCTTGCCATAATTGCGTGATTTTGCTTCAAAGAAGTCCGTTTTTGTCGCATTCAGCGCTTCATCTGAGAATGGTTTGATCCAAGGCATACAGTTTACATCTACGCCTTCGTATGCTTTGTCCATACCAAGCAGTCTCAGGCGCATATTTGCCATGTATTTGATGTAATCGCTCAGCTCGTTCAAGTCGATGCCGCGAACCTCTTTGAGCGTATAATGCGCCCAATTCGTTTCCAACTCCACAGCTCGGTCAATCATACGATAGACATAGTCCGTATTTTCCTTGGTATTCAGCTCAGGGAAATCGGACAATAGCTGCTTGAACACTTCGGCGAAGAAGTAGCAATGCTGATTTTCATCACGCTGAATATACGAGATCATTTGGCTGGTTGCCATCATTTTCTGATCACGGGCCAAATTGTAGAAGAAAGCAAATGTGCTGTAAAAGAAAATGCCTTCCAAAATCAAATCGGCTACCATCGCTTGGAAAAAGGTTTGTGGGTTCTGCTCATCGCGGAACTCCTGATAAATGTCCGAGATGAAGGTGTTACGCTCCAGCAGGACAGGATCGTTTTTCCAGTATTCAAAAATTTCCTTCTGTTCCTGATCTGACACCAAAGAAGACAGAACGTAGGAGTAGGACTGGTTATGCACCACTTCCTGCTGCCCGATAATCGCTGAAATAGCTTCCAGTGACGAGTCGGTAAAATAGCGTTTTACATCCCCGACAAACATTGTTTGCATCGAATCCAGCACAGCCAGCAGGCCGATGTTAATTTTGAAGGTGCGCTGTTCTTCGGCATCCAGCACAGGGAACTGGGACGCGTCCTTGGACATCGGAATTTCATCTGGAATCCAGTGGTTCAGCAGCAGCACTTTATACAATTTGTACATATGCGGCATCCGAATATCGTTCCAATTCAAAATACCGGAGCTTTCGCCTTCAATAATACGGGTAGAGCGATTTGGCGCTTCCGTGTTAAAAATCTTCTGTAACTGCATGAGAGCTTCTCTCCTTTAGTTTAGGATGCGCAGCTATCACATTCTTCAATCGTCAGTGCGCGGCTACGTACATAATAGGTCGATTTCATACCTGATTTCCAGGCATGGATGTGCAGCTCTAAAAATTCAGTTGCTTTAATATCAGGCCGTACATACAGGTTAAAGCTTTGGCCCTGGTCAATATGACGCTGACGTGCAGAAGCCATGTTGATCGAAGCGTGTTGATCCAGCAAGAAAGCCGTCTTGTAGTACCAGATGGTTTTTTCGTTCAAATCCGGTGCAGGGTTAGCAATCTTGTAAGTTGTTTTCTCTTCATAAGAAAGCAGCTCGTACAATGGATCAATGCTGGCGGTAGAGCCTGCAATAATAGACGTGGACCCGTTAGGCGCGATGGCGAACAGCCATGCGTTGCGGACACCATTTTGTTGGACTTCTTCTGCAAGCTCGCTCCACTCGGACGTAGTGACAAATTTGCCTTCACGTGTACCATCCGTATAGCCACGGGAAGTGAAATAGTGCCCAGTAGACCAGTCAGAACCCTCGAATTTGGCATAACGGCCTTTTTCTTTCGCTAGCTCCATGCTGGATTTGACTGCCAGGTAGTTAATTTTTTCATACAAATGATCGTTATAGGTTACCGCTTCATCGGATTCCCAACGGATACCTTCCAGTGCGAGTAGATGATGCAGTCCAAATGTACCCAGACCGACAGCGCGATATTGGCTGTTCGTATATTGTGCTTGTAGTACTTCAATGTTGTTGATATCAATAACATTATCCAGCATACGTACCTGAATCGGTACGAGGCGATCCAGCACACCTGCCGGAACCGCACGAGCCAGATGGATGGAATTCAGGTTGCACACCACAAAGTCGCCAGGAATTTTGGAAATAACGATGCGTGTTTGTCCGTCCTTGGTGACCAATTCTTCTTTTTCTACTACAGTTGCAGATTGGTTTTGCATAATTTCCGTACACAGGTTGGAGGAATATACCATACCATGGGCGCGGTTCGGGTTCGCCCGGTTTACCGTATCACGATAGAACATGTACGGTGTACCTGTTTCCAGTTGTGACTTCATCAGGCGCTTCATAATGTCGATGGCAGGCACTGTAATACGAGAGAGAATGGGATGCTGTGACGCCTCCTCATACTTTTCGCGGAAGGTACCTGAACCGAAGGTTTCATCATAAAAATCTTCCAGGCCCAGTGGACGACCCTTGTCATCTTTCCAGCCCATCACTTTCTTCACTTCATGCGGACAGAACAGATTCCATTCACCCCGTGCTTCGACCCGCTCCATGAACAGATCAGGCAGACATACGCCATGGAACACGTCATGTGCACGCATCCGCTCGTCACCGTTGTTCAGCTTCAGGTCAAGGAACGCGAGGATGTCCTTGTGGAATACGTCCAGATATACGGCAATTGCACCTTTGCGAGTACCCAATTGGTCTACGCTAACAGCTGTATTGTTCAACTGGCGAATCCACGGAATGACGCCGGAACTTGTATTTTTATGTCCACGGATATCGGAGCCACGCGCCCGTACTTTACCGAGGTATACGCCGATGCCGCCGCCCATTTTGCTAAGACGGGCTACATCCGTATTGGAGTCGAAAATGCCTTCCAACGAGTCGTCTACGGTGTCGATAAAGCAGCTGGAGAGCTGTCCGGCCACCTTTTTTCCGGCATTGGACATGGTTGGTGTAGCTGCTGTCATGTACATGTTGCTCATCGCCCAGTATGCTTCCTTGACCAGCTCCATCCGCTTGTCGGCAGGCTCTTGGTGCATCAGGTACATCGCGATGATCATGTAGCGTTCCTGCGGCAGTTCCATTACGCGTCCGTCAAAATCATTGGCCAAATAGCGCTCAGACAGCGTTAACAGCCCGATATAATCGAACAACAGATCATTTTTCGGCAATATGGAATCACCCAACTCATCAATCTGCTCCTTGGTATAGTAGTCGAGCAGTTCTTGACGGTAAATTCCTTTTTGGACCAAATCAGTGATCAGTGGATAAAAAGCACCGTAAGGCTCGTCCGCATAGGATTTATAACGGCGGTGAGTGGCCGCTTTTTTATACAAGGAAGTGAGCAAAGCACGCGCAGCGGCAAATTTCCAGTCCGGTTCTTCCTTACTAACCAATTCAAGTGCAGCCATCGCAAACGCGTTGCTAATGTCATCCCCCGTGACTTCGTCCCGGCGCAGTTTGCTAGTTACACCACGAATGAGACGATCTTTATCCAGCTTGTCCAGCCCGCTGAGTACACGGTCGGCATATACGGAAATGCGTATTTCATCAAAAGCCAACTGGCGATTGTTTGGTTTGGTTACGAGTTGTGGCATAGGATTAATTCCTCGCTTTCCTGATTTGGAATCATACTTGGGAATAGGCATGAAAATGATCATGATGAGAAGATAATGGCGAAAAAAGCGATGGTCAGACAGCATTTGGGGGCTGTATGTAATCCAATAACATAGAAATAGCGATGCACCTGCCAATGAAGGGGGAAAAGATGGTTCCCGTACGATTTATCGGCTACATCACTATATTTAGACGTGTTATGAATATTTAACCCAACATATTGTGTATATAAACTTAAAATTTCAAATAAGTGCAAGGAGTATTATAGCAACATTCGAAGCCATACGTAAAGGAAAAGGAATGGAAAATCAAAATATGCAGAGAAGTCGCGGGCTGTATTTGAATTGAGGCAGTTTGAACGGTACAATGAATGATAAAGATGTTTCCTACAGAAACAAGCAGCATACATATGAACTATTTTTGTGAAATCAGGTTGCTCGCTCTATCGGACTAAGATTTTAGATTTTTAAAGAAGCGACGATTTTAAATTAAAGGAGGAACTTGGCGATGGCTATTGCAGAAGTGACAGTGATCCCGATTGGGACGGGGAGTACAAGCCTGAGCGACTACGTTGCCCAGATGCAAAAAGTGTTGAAGACGCAAAAAGGAATTACCTATGAGCTTACCTCCATGAGTACGATTATTGAAGGTTCGTTGGACGATGTGTTCACCGCCATTGCTGCGCTGCACGAAGCGCCATTCCTGTCTGGAGCCAAGCGTGTTTCCACCTCGGTTAAAATTGATGATCGCCGTGACAAGCCTTCCTCCAGTCACCAAAAGCTCCGTTCCGTCGCAGAGAAACTATCTGGCACCGCGACAGGAAATGTTACCGAATTAAATCCAAATCCTAGTTGAAAAAGTTGATGTAAGTGATTGATTTTTATGTAACTAAGAGTATAATAGTTTTTGTTGTCAGTTACACTGACCTGCTGGTGTAGCTCAGGGGTAGAGCAACGCACTCGTAATGCGTAGGCCGGGGGTTCAATTCCCTTCACCAGCATAGCTATCATCTCAAGCACAGCGCGGCTTCCAAGCTTTTTGGAGGGCGCGCTTTTTTGTGATTCTGGGCAATCTTCTAACAATCTTCTAACCTTTAGTATAGTAAAGTGGTTTTTTCAGTGTTCATGAGTTCCCTGTTATGAGCGTGTCTTAGATCATAGAAACGAATCCGCGGAAAGTCAGGGTGCTCTTTTACGATTGTGTCCAAAATACGATAGTAATGTTGTGCATTCGGTGCAGTGATTGCTTACATTCTGGCTGAGGCTTATGTGGATGGTAAGTCGGCTGACAGTCCAACTACAGATAATGAGGAATAATCACAAGCGTTTGGAAATACGAAACACCCTGCTGGCTTAATGTCGGTGGGGTGTTTTTTTGTTTACAGGGGTGCCCTTATGACAAACGTGGCTTTTCCACATGATTCGCAAAAAAAGATATTGACAACTGTTAATTACTGGACAAAAATAGTAAATGATTATAAAATACTGGAATTTCTATGCGAAGGGTGGCTATGGCATGAAGCATACACCTACGATTCGAGCAGAATTAGACAGATACCTACAACAAGAAGGATTGAGTCTAACACAATTTGGTCATATTGCGGATATGAATAGGGGAGCAGTAAGTGCTATCGTGACAGGAAACAAGCCTTTGTCTGTTAACCAACTGGATCGAATTACTGAGGCTATGGGTTTACCAGAAGGTCACTTTTATGACTTGTTCATAGAAAACTACATCATCGACCATCCTCCGAATATGAGGCGAATCGAGCCATTTTTGTTTCGCTGTGCGGAGTTGGACAAGTTGGATGCGATCCGTCGAGTGGTTGGAGCCATCATGGACAATCTACTGTATTCACCCAAGCTATTTGAAATTGCAGAAGAATTGTTGGCGCAGGGAAGACATGCGGCTGCATTGCTGCTCTATAAGGGGGTAGCTGAAGCGGAGAAATATCAACATTCAGAACGATTGGCAGTCTGTCAGTATCGTATATTTGCGATTCAAGTCGGTGACGATCAGAGTCGTAATCTCAAGGCAGCTACGTTGTTCGAGCCTTACATTGAACGTCTGGATGAAATGGACCAACTTGACGCACTGAAGGATTTAGCTAACGTGTACAGGTCTTTGCGTAAATGGGACAAGGTTGAGGAAGTAGCAAGAATAATGAGAGCTAAAGCGGAAATTCAATATAATTTGAAACATGAACAGAGGAGTCGAGAACGTAATGAATCTACTAAGAAGCTGACTCGTCCTTTGTTTGTATACATTTCCTATGCTGACCTGCTGTGTGCAAGTGTCTATGAAGCCCAAGGCGATTATCAACAAGCTCTACAATATACATACGCCTATGCTAATTTAGATTGGGTTAAAGAAACAGATGAAGATACCCAACACTGGATTGGCTTGTTTAAGCACTGGGCAAAAGCTAATGTTATTGTAAATAAGCTTTTATCCGGAGATACAAAGATGCTACAAGATTATGTTGAATATATTGATACGGCGGAGGATACAACTGAAGAAGACAGGGTCATCCAACTGCTGAATATTATGATAGCGGCTAACCGATATGATATCGATGTTAGTAATATAATTAAACGCTTTGAAGCGGACATGGTATCATTATCGCAACACTCATCAAGTGATATGTATACTCAACAAGTGGTACCAGATTATTTTGCGTGGTGTGGTTACGAGTTAGCTCATTATTATTTACATCGAAGCTTTTACGATGATGGTTTTAAACATTTGATGTATTCAATGGTAAGTTATCATACACTAAATAATGAGACTTACTTCATAAATTGTATGGGGCTGTTTTTACATTTTCGGGAGCATGCAGTTCCTGAAACCAAAGCAGCATTTTTAAATCTCATTGAAAAGGTGTGGATGAACAATGTTAAAAAAAATGGCACTGGTGATCATCGCGGCTAGCTTTTTGTTTATTGTTACTGTACCTATTCACTCGCACGATATAGAGCCTCAAGTACAACATGGAGGAGCTTAAAAGTAAGTAAAGCAAATCCCCGCTAACCTTAACTGGTTGGCGGGATTTTTGTTGAACGATCTGAGGAGACAGTGTGTTTTAACGAATCTAAGGACAGTGTATTAAACAGTACCCTTTCAAAACCTCTCCTTGTTTATTTATAATCCCCAAAACTGAAGAACTAATGTGTAGTTAAAAAGAAATTTGATATGTGACCTTTTTTGTCGTTGAAGGAATTACCACAACCGAATACCTATCCTGAGGTAATTGGCATAAACATATATATTGTATTTACAAAATCACCCAAACCAATTATACTCATCTTATAAAAGCATCGGTAGCACCCCGCTGGCTCAAGCCGGTGGGGTGTTTTTACGTTTAGGGAGGTTTACATATGTTAAAATGGATATTCACCGTACTAATAACAATCTTATTAGCTGGCTGTAGCGTACAACAAGAAGTTGCAAAGACCACTAAGAGCGACCCTGTAGCCGTTCCAGTAACCCAGGTATCGGCGGACACGGTTAAGCTGCAATTTCCGTCAGATCGGTATCCCGAAACAGCCCAGCACATTAAAGAGGCTATAGCAGCAGGAAAATCACCAGTATGCACCATAGACCGAGAGGGAGCCGATCATAACCGTGAACTATCTCTGAAAGGTATACCCACCAAGAAGGGCAAGGATCGCGATTAATGGCCTATGGCGATGTGTTCCGAAGGTGGAGAGGGTGCAGACATTAAGTACATAAGTCCAAAGGATAATCGTGGAGCTGGATCATGGGTCGGTCACAAACTGGATGAATATGAAGATGGTACCCGAGTGGAATTTATCGCGAAATAGCAAATCCCCGCGACAGAAGGCTTATTAGCCCTAATCATGTTAGTAACGCTAAAAAAAGTATGAGTAAGGTTGTTTGACCAGTCGTTTATGAACTCCCAAGCATATATTGAGTTGTAAGCTTTGTGAAAGGAGGTCATGGTTATTCCAATTTCTGACTTTTTCAAACTTCAGCCAAGTGCTCCATTTACCTTGGATGGGCACGAAGAAGAGAGTGTCAATCTAGAACTTCAAGCCTCGTCCATCACCTCCGTTGGTGTGGTGCAGGGAACAATCCTCCTGCCTAATGGGAATCCGGTTCCTTTTGCTACAGTGCAGGTATATACTTCTCAAGGGGTGCCATATGAGCATGTTAACAGTAACCCCCAGGGGCTATTTGTCATACCTAACATTCCAGTAGGCTCTTATTTAATCACTGCATCTGAACCAGGCTATCTGACACCTGTCCGTATTCCATTAACAGTTACACAAGGCAGACCAACACAAGTATCTATTACTTTACAACCCGATCTCTCCGCAACGACGGGAGCCATGTTTGGGATAGTAAGGAATATTACCAATAATGAACCCGTGAATAATGCTTTGGTTAGTCTATTCCAAACAGATGGGACTACGGTTACTCCGATCGGAACGGTGACTTCCAACGTATCAGGGCAGTATTTGTTTGCTGAGCTTCCGAGTGGTACCTATTTCATTCAGGCGGTTCTACCCGGGTATTTGTCCAACCAAAGTGTCCCTGTAACAATTCAAAGTCCTGAGTATGTCCCCCTTGATATTAATCTGACAGCCGATCCGGATGCCAATACAGGGACTGTAAGTGGTATCGTGACGGACCAAGCGAATGGTGTTGCTATACCCAATGCGCTAGTGGCACTCTATACTTTGACCGCAGGAGTGGAACAGATCATCCAGATTACGCGTACGAATCAGGGGGGGCTCTACCTGTTTGGCGATTTGCCACCGGGAATCTATCGTGTGAAAGCGACAGTTCAGGTGAATACAGGATGAAGGATAAAAATATTCTGACAGGCAGTTCTGTTTTTTCAATCGGTTCCGGTGAAAGTAGATGGGTCCCTCTGGCTCTGCACGGCAGGAATGGTTCCATCAGGTATGGCTTCAGCCCTGTCCGAGTAACTTTTTGTCTGGTTGTTAGAAAAAAAAGAATCGTCTATAAGCAGCGGTTCCAGCTCTATATTCGCACTGAAGAAGGTTACAGAAATGCAATAAAATGGAGCAGTAAAAGAAAGCTATACTCATCTCCTAAGTCCCGTAAAATATGCCCGGTAAAAATCGAACTGGGGGTGTCCGTGAGAAATAAAAAACGGGCGAACCGCAAGAAATTTAAAGCCGTTATTTAAGAGGTGTCTTCAAACATCCGAATAAAATAAAGCTAAGGCCGTTCTCGGATAATCATGGGAACGTCTTTTTGTTTTCCTGCCTTACTAAAAAGATCTTGAAAGAAAAATTGTCGCTTCAATAAGGCACCAAACTGATAACGATGAAAATAGGGATTATGGTTGGCGGGGATTATTTCATTAAAGGAATTACAACATCATTCATCGAATGAATTGTTGAGGTGATCAGCATGAACCATGCATATAAAGTGTTAAAGTCAGATAGAGAACTATTTGCAGCTGCATTAAGCCAGGTAAGAGTATATGTTGTACAGCCGTTGGGCGAGGGTTTGATAGATATTGTGGATTACGGTAAAGCAGTGGAGAATATTACACCGGAGTCGGTTAAGATTAACGGATCTTATTTCTTCCGTAATCAGTTTGAATTTAGAGTAGATGTGAAAAAGGACTCCGCTGGCATTTAGCCGGTATGGAGTCTTTCTTTATTTTCAGATTCTCATTTTTTGTTTTCATTTACTGATAAAATTCTGGGACAAGTCATTATACCTACGAATAATACTCTAAGTTGGCAAATAGCAACAAATCACAGATTAGTTATGTCCACCAGCTCCATAAATCGTGAGAGAGCACTGGTCATGTATGAGTCACGACGCCTTATAAACACAGTGGGCACTGTTCTGTACGGTTCCGGTAATGGATGACAGTTAAGTCTTCCCTGCATCCGTGATTCAACCATAGATATTGGTAAGACGGTGACTCCTAACCCGTTTTCAACGCATTTAAGGACACCCTCTAGAGTGCCATATTCCATCACCTTCATAGGAGCATAGCCATTGTCCTCTAGCCATCGCTGCCAACGTCCCAAATAGATGCAATGCGCGAATGACGAAAGCAGTGGTTCATGTAAAATCAATTCTAATTGGAATGGTTCCGGAGAGTAGGTTGTAATCAAAACTAGAGATTCTTCGAAGACTGGGTATTCAACAATTTCCGGATGAAGAATTGGCCCATCCACAAATGCGCCGTCTACCTTATATTTGAGAATGGTACTAACCTGATCTACAGTAGGTGCCATATATAAGCTTAATTCTACTTGTGGAAATTTCTTGTGATATTGTGTAAAAATCAATGGCAATCGTGTAGAAGCAGTTGACTCCATAGCTCCAATGCGCAAAGTTCCCCGCGGGGCAGAAGAAAGCTTAACTGCCTCAATCGCTTCCTCGAAATCGTAAAGCAACTTGTTTACATGCGGCAACAGTTCACGTCCTGCAGGCGTTAAGGATACCTTCTTATGATATCGATATAACAGGGGAACGCCCAACTCTTGCTCAAGACGTTGTATTCGTGCAGTAACATTGGACTGTACATAATTCAATTTCTCAGCAGCTTTTGTAATGCTTTGTTCAATTGCTACTGCCTTAAACACCTCCAAAGATCTAATGTCCAAAACAACTCTCTCCTTTTTGCATCACAAAATGTGATTATCTATACACTATTTTTTAATTTTACGTGATGCATCGCAGTATGTAAACTTAGTGAATAAGAGGGATTTACACCAAAACCAAGTGATTGAGTACCTCGTTATCTGATGATGAGGAGGAGAATGGGGGAAAAGGAGATTCTAGCCGGGGCAAAATGCAGTACACGTTACCAATAATGAGGAGGGAATCTCATGATTTCGAAGGTCAATGTACAAGATAAATTTTTGCAAATAATTGATTATTGGAATCCCAGAATAGGTGGAGAGTTGAACGATTCATACGTAAAAATGGCAAAGATCAAGGGTGAATTCATTTGGCATCACCATGATCACGAGGACGAAATGTTCTTCGTATGGAAAGGGAGACTACTAATCCGTTTGAGAGACGGTGAAATAGCTGTTAACGAAGGGGAGTTTGTTATTATACCTAAAGGGGTTGAACATCAGCCAATTGCTGAAGAAGAGGTCCATTTACTATTAATCGAACCAAAAACTACTCTAAACACGGGAAATGTGGTAAATGAACGAACCGTTTCGATTCCTCAACGAATTTGATGAAACGCTCATCAGTGAAATAATTATACTGATTTTGATTCGATCCTTAGCTAATGATTCAACTAATGGGAAAAGCTAGTTGAACAAATAGTCTAAACCTCCTAATAGAAGCAAACTAGAATTAATTGCCAGGAGGTCTTATTATGATTTTAAGCGAACTTTGGCGTCATTATGAAGCGGATAAGCGAATCTAGGGATTTAGTCCAAATACATTGAAAGCATATGCGTTGCAGTTCAGAATGCTGGTAACAATCTCGGGGATATAGATATTTCCGAGGTAACTATTAATCTGCTGAAGGAATACCTAGCAAAGCAGTCAGATCGATTAAAGCCAAGTAGCCTAGGGACCGCATCCATTTTGTGCGCTCCCTATTCCGTTTTGCATATGAAGAAACCTATTTGCCCACAAACCCTTCGCTCAAACTACGTGAGCCTAAAATGGATAAGCGGGGTATATTGAATATCAAGAGAAAGGAGATATTAATATTAATTACCAAATTATTAATCTGAATGAGAAATTATCTAAGTTCAATGAACATTGGTCTCCGAAAGTCATTGGTGAAATGAATGACTATCAATTTAAATTGGTCAAGATAGATGGGGATTTTGTATGGCACGATCATCAAGATACCGACGAGGTGTTTATCGTGCTCGAAGGGGAGATGTTCATCGATTTCCGCGATGGCCAAGTAAAGATTTCCCCAGGAGAGATATTTATTGTACCAAGGGGTGTCGAACACAAAACTTTCGCTAACCAGGAGTGTCATATCATGTTGGTAGAGCCCAGGGGCGTAGTAAACACTGGCGAGACTGAGTCAGAATTAACAGCAGTCAATGATATTTGGATCTAATGCATTTAGCTTCAGTTCGATTACATCGTTAAAGTAACGGGAAACGATAGTTCAATAAAACAGCGGCAGTCTAGGGCTTTATTTTCTGGTCCATGGCTGCCGCTGTTTCAATTTTAGGGAGAGTCTAATACTTATTTTATTTTGCTCGCGATTTTCCTTCTCGACGGATGCCCACCATGAAGGAACTGGAGATAAAGACGGGGAAGTGCACGGAGGACATAAAAGTTGCTTGCTTTAGAGCAAGATACCTAACTCTATGGGGGCGGAAAATTCTATACTACGGGATATTGTCATCTGGAGAGGTGGGATCGCAATCAGAAGATCATCATGCTTGTAGGAGACGGAGAAGGGTACTTTAGAGAACATTAGGCATTAGTCTCGTCTTATTGCCTCAATTATTTTCTTCTACCAAATCTTCTGCCGAAATACGGATATCTGTAATACCTAACGGAACCTTATTTATTGTTGGATAGGATATAGGAGCCTTGTAAACCCCATCAAAACTCTATTTCAACGCACTCGTAATGCGTAGGCCGGGGGTTCAATTCCCTTCACCAGCATAGCTATCAACTCAAGCACAGCGTGACTTCCAAGCTTTTTGGAGGGCGTGTTTTTTTGTGATTCTGGGCAATCTTCTAACAATCTTCTAACCTTTAGTATAGTAAAGTGGTTTTTTCAGTGTTCATGAGTTCCCTGTTATGAGCGTGTCTTAGATCATAGAAACGAATCCGCGGAAAGTCAGGGTGCTCTTTTACGATTGTGTCTAAAATACGATAGTAATGTCGTGATTCGGTGCAGTGATTGCTTATATTCTGGCTGAGGCTTATGTGGATGGTAAGTCGGCTGACAGTCCAACTACAGATAATGAGGAATAATCACAAGCGTTTGGAAATACGAAACACCCTGCTGGCTTAATGTCGGTGGGGTGTTTTTTTGTTTACAGGGGTGCCCTTATGACAAACGTGGCTTTTCCACATGATTCGCAAAAAAAGATATTGACAACTGTTAATTACTGGACAAAAATAGTAAATGATTATAAAATACTGGAATTTCTATGCGAAGGGTGGCTATGGCATGAAGCATACACCTACGATTCGAGCAGAATTAGACAGATACCTACAACAAGAAGGATTGAGTCTAACACAATTTGGTCATATTGCGGATATGAATAGGGGAGCAGTAAGTGCTATCGTGACAGGAAACAAGCCTTTGTCTGTTAACCAACTGGATCGAATTACTGAGGCTATGGGTTTACCAGAAGGTCACTTTTATGACTTGTTCATAGAAAACTACATCATCGACCATCCTCCGAATATGAGGCGAATCGAGCCATTTTTGTTTCGCTGTGCGGAGTTGGACAAGTTGGATGCGATCCGTCGAGTGGTTGGAGCCATCATGGACAATCTACTGTATTCACCCAAGCTATTTGAAATTGCAGAAGAATTGTTGGCGCAGGGAAGACATGCGGCTGCATTGCTGCTCTATAAGGGGGTAGCTGAAGCGGAGAAATATCAACATTCAGAACGATTGGCAGTCTGTCAATATCGTATATTTACGATTCAAGTTGGAGACGATCAAAGCCGTAATCTTAGTGCAGCTACGATTTTTGAAGTTTTTGTTGAGCGCCTTGATGAAATAGACCAACTTGATGCTTTAAAGGATTTAGCGAACGTATACAGGTCTTTGCGTAAATGGGACAAGGTTGACGAAATGGCGAAGAAAATGAGAGCTAAAGCCGAAATCCAATATACACTGAAACATCAACAGAACAGTCGAGAACACACTGACTCTACTGATAAGCTAAGCCGTCCATTGTTTGTATACATTTCCTATGCTGACCTGTTGTGTGCTAGCGTCTGTGAAGCCCAAGGCGATTATCAACAAGCTCTAGACTATACATACACCTACGCTAATTTAGATTGGGTAATGGAGACTGACGAAGATACCCGGCACTGGATTAGTTTGTTCAAAAGTTGGGCAGAAGGTAATACTTACGTATATAAACTTTTATCAGGAGATATAAATGTGCTGCATGATTATGTTGAATATATTGTAGCCACATCAGCGACTAACGAAAACGAGAAGATATCAAAACTACTCAATGTTATAATTGCCGCAAACCAATATAGCATAGATGTAGACGAAATACTCAAACGATTTGAATCGGAGATTAATTCGTTTTCTGAACATCCTCTATCCGATGATATGTATACACAGCAAGTGATACCGGACTATATCGCGTGGTTTGGTTACGAGTTAGCTTATTATTATTTACATCGAGGCTCCTACAATGATGGTTTTAAACATTTGATGTATTCAACGGTAAGTTATCATACACTAAATAATGAGACTTATTTCATTAATTGTATGGGGCTATTTTTACATTTTCGGGATTATGCTGTTCCTGAAACCAAAGCTGGTTTTTTAAATCTTATTGAAAAGGTGTGGATGACTAATGTTGAAAAAAACGGTACTGCTGATTATCGCGGCTAGCTTTTTGTTATTTATTATAACTGTGCCGGATCAAGCCTTAAACCACCATAGTATCCAGCCTCAGGTTACCATTGGAGGAGCTTAAACATCAGTCCCGAAAATCCCCGCAAACCTTAACTGGTCGGCGGGGATTTTTGTTTTATTAGACGATAAACTCCTTAACATCTGACTACGTAATAACCCCGACTGGTAGTGTGTCTTTCTTTTTACCTGAATGGCCCGGTCACAGAACGTATTTACACATATACTAAGGTGACGATAAATAAAGGAGGGCTAAGCAATGAGTGGATGTGCAGGTCCAGCTGTTTGCAATGTGTGGACTTCTACAGCGGCAATTTTGGTGCTCTATATCCTTTTGGTTATCATCCTTAAATCATGTTGGATTTAATTCTGTGAGAAAATGTATGAATCCCACATTAATCAATTTTCATCCGCGATTTGCCCGAAATCAGATTAGATAGTGAGCTCTGCTATCCTTATGGTCGGCAGGGCTTTTTATGCTCTACATAGACGGAGAGAGGTATTTTAGAGAGTATTAAAGTATCTGTCGCGTACTTGTTATCTCGGCTACTTTCTTCTACCAAATCTTCTACCGAAATACGGATATTTATACTACCTGCGGGAAGCTTATTTCTAATAAAGCGGGCTATAGAAGCCTTATTTCAACGCACTCGTAATGCGTAGGCCGGGGGTTCAATTTTCTTCACCAGCACAGCGCGGCTTCCAAGCTTTTTGGATGGCGCGCTTTTTTATGATTCTGGACAATCTTCTTTGTTTTTAGAAAATATGGAATTCCTATGCGAAGGGTGGCTATGGCATGAAGTATACACCTACGATACGAGCAGAATTAGACAGATACTTAAAACAAGAGGGCATGAGTCTAACGCAATTCGGGCATATAGCAGGCATGAATAGGGGAATAGTAAGTGCTATTGTGACAGGGAATAAGTCTATGTCTGTTAACCAGATAGATCGCATTACTGAGGCTCAGATAAATAGTTGTAAAATGACAAGACATGCTGATTTGGGTGCCAACCTTTGGCAGCATGTCTTGGTAAGTGTGAGACGTGTACTGGAAGCCCTAGTCGCTGTGAGCGACCAGTCCGGTCACGTCTTTTTGCTTGGCAAAGGCTTTGGCGAACGTCTATACAATCAATTCGTTGTCGTTATGTTCGCTGAGTTGGTGGGCTACAATTTCATTGTTGAATTATCTTTAATCGCAGATAGATATACCCAGCAACCCCCTACACGATATTGCGTGATATCTGTGACCCATTTTTGATTAGGTTTGTGCGCCTTGAAATCCTGTTTTAGCAGGTTTTTCGCCACACGACCTTCCGTAGAAGAAGTTTCAACCGGTGCGTAAAATCAACATGCTCATGACTACAGTAGCTGCTAACTATAAGCCCTTCTCTTCTTCTTCCGAATTAGCATGGTCAGGAAAAGGAGGACAGGTAGAGCAATCTGAAAGATAGGCCAGATTTGAATCAAAGCAACATTAAGACCGAACCACAAAAATTCGGTTAACCTTGGGGAGAGAAACGTAAGGCCGTATATGATAATGCTCAGCAACAGTAACGCAGGCTTATATCTAAAAGGGGTTATTGTTTGAAGTCCAATAACGGCACCAAACATAAAACCAGCTGTTTTGACTCCGATTCCAATAAATAGAATCATCGAAAACAGAACATCAGCTCTCTCGAATGTTTTTGGTAGCTGAATAAGTTGTGTAACCTCAAATAAGGGATAGGTGCTTGATGCTGCCCATTTCGGACCTAGAACTAGGATTGTTAGCTCATTCATTACAATAAGGAACACAGCAGTGATCCAGTAAACAATGACGATCGACCGCTGTAATTTACGTTTATCCGTGACAAGCTTGAACAGCACAAGAAAAAGAATCGTCTGACCGAAGGGAAAAGATATGATCTCGGGAATGGCAGCCTTCACTACGGGAGTTAAACCGTTCTCCAATACAGGAAACAAAAACTCAAAGTGAATGAGTCCCGTAAAAGGAGTAAGCAAGAGTAAAGTGCTGTAACCAAAAAAAAGCAGAAGAAAAAATATATGACATAGAAGGAACCAGACTCTCGGCCCAAACCATACCACATCGGCACAGACAATTAATGCTATAAACGTAATAACTTCGGTAGGGGTTCTGTTCAGCAATGTCAATGCGCCGAGCTCACCCATGTCTCTGACATTCCTGGAAGCTTCATAAGCAAAGTAACTGATGAACAGAAGACCACCCAGACTACCAACCCATTTTCCCCAATAATGGCATAGGAGTTCATACAAATCCCGGTGTGGGTCAAGCTTATGCATGTATAAATACATGATTAGCAGGACGAAGCCTGCAAGTGCACCGATCAGCATGGCTAGCCATGCATCCTGCTTGGCTTTAGCTCCCAATAGGAATAATGTTGTACTGCCAACCTGAAACAAGGAGAAAGCGATAACTAACCCGGATACCCTGGTGACGGTTTTATTCATACTGTTTAGGCCCCTTTTTACAAATGGGTTAGGTTTGACTTCCGATATGCTTCTGCAGGAGTCCAGGACGCTTAATCCGTGCATCCACTCGAATGTCCAGTTCTATCCTCTTGAATTCCTGTTCCCAGTCTTTTTTCACTGTGTTCCACTCTTTTGGGAACCTCCGGTGAATCCGGTCAGCGAAACCAGTTGCATCTACCCCAAGTTCCTGGAGTTTATCCCAGCCCTCATTTATCGTACTGATCACTTCTTTTGCAATCTCTTTTTCCATATCATGTATGGTTTTCATCTTAGAAATATCCTTAGTGCATGTTGTTTCACTTAAAGTCCCGTTAATTTTCACTCCAACCTGCATAGTGTAATGAGAACTCGTTTTTTGTGGTGTGATCTTCACATTAGTTGAGTTTACTAGCAGGGAAGAGTACATTTCCCTACTGGGTTGTTCGTCGCATGGGAACGAAACTTCAGTATTGCTAACCTTTTGAGACAGATAAGATACTCCCAGACTCTCTTTCTTGTTGAGAAATCCTTTAAGCTTTCCGTTTTGGAATATCGCCAATTTAGTCAATGCCAGTTTGAGCGGGGCCGAGGTTTTTTTGAAGACATCTAGACTCTCTGCTTCCTGCTCGTTCTGGTAGTCTCTTTCTCCGATCAACTCGGCGACAGGTACCCCGATGGATTTGGAATCCGAGTTCATGCTTAATACAAAATCATATACCCTGACTTTTGGAAACATCGATAACATATTACTCTCTTTGTCGACTAATTCAGCCATAGCGGCGCCTTGAAGTTTTTCAGGCGGCAACAATTTTTTTATTAGATCGGATGCTAATCCGTCCGTTACAATCATATTGACCATCTCTCTCGCTTCCGTATTACGAAGATAAAAATCGATTAAACGGTCCATTCCCTTCTCAGCCGCTCTTTTGCCGATAAATACAACACGATTATGTGCTACGTAAATTCGTCTTGATGTTTTTAGATTGCTGTACGATAACGCCTGGCTATAGGTTTTGGACTTTACAGAGAATACATGGAATGCTGGTTGAGAAGACCCTCCGGTTCCTCCTCCGGTACCACTTGCAAGGGCGGAGGGAACAATAAGCTGATAGGACACCATCCACTGTCCATCGTCCATCATATCTACTCCTGTAGCTGCAGTTACCCACAGCTCATTCAGTTCGACTCGGTTCCAGCAACCCGGCAAAATGAATAATATGACCAAGACCCAAATCAACCTGCCTAATTGAGACATATCGATTCCTCCTTACGCCATGGGATCTCGGCCGTGTTCCCCCGCCTGTTCTGCAAATGATTCCTGTTCCGTTGCCTGCTTTACTGGATTGGAATCCCCAATCATTACAGGCCGCTTCTTCATCTTCCACCTAGGTACACGCACAAACAGGTCTTTCATATTGCTCTTATAGAAAGGTGCGAGCGGCATCATATAAGGAACGCCAAACGAATTCACAGATACTAATCGAACGAGGATGGGAACCAAGACTGACAAAACGCCGTATAACCCCAATAAACCTGCCATTAGCATAAGTCCAAATCTGAGCAAACGAACAGACCCAGCCATACTGAATGCAGGTAACACAAAGTTGCAGATGGCTGTGAATGATACCACAATGACCATAGCTGCGGAAACCAATCCCGCCTGAACGGCAGCTTGTCCAAGAACCAAAGCCCCAACGATAGAGATTGCAGGCCCTACGGCACGAGGCATTCGTACTCCTGCTTCGCGGATGACTTCGAAGGTGAGCTCCATTATCATTGCCTCAAGTAGGGCTGGCAATGGTGTATTTTCTCTCTGTGCAGCTAAAGTGATGAGCATTGTTGTAGGTAGCATTTCCTGGTGAAACGTAGTTGTTGCAATAAAGAATGAGGGTAAAAGCAATGCCAAGAAAAAGGATGCCATCCGAACGATCCGAAGAAAAGATGCTAGATCATAACGTTGGTAGTAGTCCTCACTGGAAGAGATGAACCGAAAGAAGGTTACGGGAGCAATCAGGGCAAATGGGGTCCCATCAACCAATATCGCTACTTGCCCTTCAAGCAAGCTGCCTGCTACAGTATCCGGCCGCTCGGTGTTAACCATGGTTGGAAAGGGTGTCCATACCCCATCTTGAATAAATTCCTCGATATATCCACTTTCGAGAATACTGTCAGTGTTGATGGAGTCTAACCGTCTGGAGATTTCCTTAACCACCTCCGGATCTGCAATGCCTCGAATATATGCCACCGATACCTTTGTCTGCGTGTATGATCCGATAATTCGAGAATCAAAGTGGAGTTCAGTTGATTTGATCCTTCTCCGGAGGAGTGCGATATTGGTGGAAATATCCTCGGTAAACCCTTCTTTAGGACCGCGAATTACTGTCTGCGATGTTGGCTCCTCAACAGCTCTTTTAGCCCCGCCGCTGATAGAAGCTGCAAAGGCCTTGGATCTGCCTTCGACGAGGAGAACTGCCTGTCCATAAAGAACGGCATCGATAAGTGATTGCTCATTTTCAAGGCAAGTGATACCCCCAATAGGGATAAGACTCATCAACCAACTTTCAGCATTACGATTAGAGACATCTCCATTTCGAATACCTGCAGTGAGTTCCTCCAACAGTGTCGTTAAAATTTGTTGATCAATCAAACCTTGAAGAAAACCTACAGCGAGAACCGGATTGCCCTGTTCATCGTTCAAACAACGAAGGTTGAAATCCGTGCTATGTCCTATTTTCTGCTTCAGTAGGGTCATGTTGTCCTTAAGCGTGATACTCAGCTCTTCGGATAGCTCAGTCGATTTTTCGTCATTAACTGGCTCAAGGCTCGTGCCACTATTAGATCGTGAAGGCTGCTTAAATAGCCATTTTTTTAACTTGTCAACCATAGAAATACAGTTCCCTTCTAGTTAGCGGTCAATTGTAATATGCTGCTATTCCACGATTTATATGTACTGTTCTTGTAAAAGATGGTTGCAACCCAATCCATTGCAACTATGATTACAATTGTGGAGGCCCCTGTTGCCTAACGACGTATTGTAGTCTACAGGCTTATTCATACTGAAATATATTTTAAAATCCGCAGTATTAGAGCAACAGAAGTAATTTAAGATATAAGTTTAGAAAAAAGCAGACTGACTCTAGAAATTGAAACAGCGACAGCAAAGGACGGAGAAAATAAAGTCCTAGACTGTCGCTGTTTTCATTGAACTCACGCTTCTGTGTTAGTGCAATCTAGACTGATGTAAATCTTGTTCCTCCTAAGCTAACCAGGAGTTTAAAAAAGAGTATTTTCTTCGAGCAGTTGTGTTTCACGTAGATCTCTAGCCTTCCGAACAGAGGGCGAGTAAAAAACGTCACTATGCATATGCTGAATTTTATCCCAGTTGCCAGGATTGGTCGTGTCTGGAGAACGGTGTTCCAGAATGGCCTGATATAGGGCTGTTTTTTGTTCCAAATGGGCAACGTGCTGTTTGGCTTCTTCGAGCTTAACGAGCGCCGCTTTCTTATGCTCCATCATGAGTGTGTAGCGTTGCGGAATGGTCGAATCCCCTTCGAGACAGAAATCGACGTACATTTTAATGACTCCAATCGGCATCCCGGATTGCTTGAGACATTTGACGCCATGTAACCAGTTGATCGATTCTTCGTCGAACATCCGAATGTTGTTTTGATTGCGCTGTACGCTTGGTACTAGGCCTTTATCCGTGTAAAAGCGTACAGCGTGCTCGGTGAGTCCCGTTATCTGGGCGGCTTCTTTGACTGTATACATGTGGAATCCTCCTTGGAAAAGTAAATTTTTTTGAAGACGGCTTGACTTCGTGTAACACGAAGGCGATAGGTTTATTGTAATGCAGGTCGACCGTAAGCGGAATCCCACTGAGGTGCCCGATTTCCCAGTTCCGCGGCCGTTTGCTTTACATTTGAACAATGGGAGGAATAGAATGCAAACCGTGACATTAAACAATGGTGTGAAAATGCCGATTATCGGCTTTGGTGTCTACCAAGTTCCAGATATTGAAGAATGCGAGAACGCCGTATATGAAGCGTTGATGGCTGGTTACCGCCTGATCGACACCGCCGCCGGTTATCTGAATGAGGAAGCGGTCGGTCGTGCGATCAAGCGCAGCGGCGTACCGCGTGAGCAGCTGTTCATCACGACCAAGCTATGGGTTCAGGATGCCGGCTACGAGAGAGCCAAGCTCGCATTTTCCAAATCCTTGAAGAAGCTGCAACTCGACTATCTCGATCTGTACCTTATTCACCAGCCGTTCGGCGATTACTACGGTGCTTGGCGTGCGATGGAAGACCTGTACCGCGAAGGCAAGATTAAGGCGATCGGTGTCAGCAACTTCCTACCCGACCGCCTTATGGACCTCATCGTTCATAACGAAATCGTGCCCGCCGTCAACCAGATCGAAACGCACCCGTTCTACCAGCAGACAGAGAGCGCAGCTTTTATGAAAGAGCAGAGAGTTCAACATCAGTCGTGGGCCCCGTTCGCTGAGGGACTTAACAACATGTTCAGAAACGAAGTGCTGGTCTCGATCGCAGAAAAACACAAAAAATCCGTCGCTCAGGTCGTATTGCGCTGGCTTGTTCAGCGTGAAGTCGTTGTAATCCCAAAATCGGTGAGAAAAGAGCGGATCGTTGAAAACTTTGACATTTTTGATTTTGAGTTGAGTGCGGACGATATCGAACAAATTTCGACCCTCGATACGCGGGAAAGTCTTTTCTTATCGTACCGCGACCCGGAAGTCGCCAAGATGATGGGCAACTGGAGAGTCGATCTGTAAACCTTGAATCGAACCGTAAACTGATCACGCGTTTATCCTCATCTATAAAGAAAGGACAGGGCGGTCACCTCTGTCCTTTCTTTACTTGAATAGACCCTTGGATTCGCTTTTCTGCTTTATAATGATGCCATCTTTCGCTTAATCATAATAAAACCTCCTATTAGAGCAATTATTTAGTGTTCTCTCCTGTAATTGAATCGCCAATGTTTTTTAACACTTTTAAATCTTATTGAAAAGGTGTGGATAAAAATGTTGGAAAAATCGGTACTGCTGCTTATTGTGGCTAGCTTTTTGTTTATGGTTAATGTGCCGGATCAAGCTTTTAACCACCATCATAGCATTCCCCCTCAAGTTACCATTGGAGAAATTTAAAGCAAAAGCCCTGCTAACCTTATGGTTGGCAGAGCTTTTTCGTTACCGGAACTCCGTATTTGTTTTCGCAGCCCCTATCGTTAGATACGCTTAATTTATTTCATTATATCGTTCGACTGCCTTGCTTAGCTTATAATTGAAATTCTCAGGTGTGCCATCCGTAGTGTTCAGGAACTGGCCGTTCAGGTCAGAATCAGATACAGGTTCCTTCTTATTGATGCGTTCAATGATTTTCGAAGCAGCCGCTTTTGCCTCAGTGGCTGAATCAACATAGTTCCTGATACTGAAGCTGTTAATCCCTTCTTTTTGAACTCGATTCTTGTCTTTTGAGATTGTCATGAGCGCACTCAGATCTGCGGTCATAATGTCGTATTTGGCTTTAAACTTCGTCATATCAAGCTGCAGCACATTGTCGGCGGTGATACCCTGCTCATCCATTTCAATGGCCGTAGCCTCGGCATCTATCATGAACTTCAAGGCATTATATCTGATCTGCTGGTCTGAATCCTTGAGTTTTTGCAGTTCAGCCAGACGCTGCTCGTTACCCAACTTTTGCATAGCCGTGAAGTATTGTTTGGAGACAGTCTCGTAAGCGAGATTGGCACTTACCAGCTTGGTATGCAGCTGTTTTCCTTTTGCGAAATCATCATCCACGTAGCCTTTTGTATCATAGTAGGTTTTCATCTCGTCCAGGACGGACAACAGATCATTGATGACCGGTGTCAGTTTGATCACTACGGGGTCTGCGTTCGCAAAAGCAGGTTGGCTTGCGGTATAGCCGTTCGCTTTATCAATAACTTCCCGCTCAGTTTCAGCAACGCCGAGCATGATGAAGCTGAAGTTCTTCTCGATTACAGGCTGTGAATCAACTCCGAACTTCTCAAAATAATGAACCAGAACCTCATTGATTCTGCCTGTCATCAAGTTATTCAGCCTCACATACGCATTGTATTTTTCGATTTCTTTGCTCTCGCCGGACGTAACACCTGCAGACGCTTGATCCACGGTGGATGTAATGGCAGAACAAGCCGACAACATTGCACCTAACATGATAATGGCAATAAAGAATGATAGCTTTCTCAAAATAGTGATTCCTCCGACTGAGTAATTTAACGTGCTTTTCTTTTGTAAGATGTCTGAATAGGAGAGGGAACAACTGACCTCTTCTGGTCGATTAAATTCCCTCTTCGCCGCATATCAATGTTGATTGTGAAACAATCTATTCAATTTTAAAATTATTTGGTGAATAGGTCTTGAGACTTGAGTAGCATAATTTTATAAATTTCTTTGTTGTTGACGATTGTTCTGCCAACTTCCTAAAAGCTTGTATTCCATTGGAACTGTCCTGCTCGTTAGCTAACGTTGCCGTTCAGTCTACTAGTTTCAGCAGGCCGCGTAAGATGCCGGCTATTAAGGATCTGGAGATAAAGACGGGGAGGCGCACAGAGGACATAAAAATTAGGCTGCTTGCTTTAGAACAAGATAACTATATTTATGGAGCGGATAATTCTACACTACGGGACTAGGTTATCATACACTAAATAATGAGACTTATTTTATAAACTGCTTGGGCTTGTTTTTACATTTTCGGGATTATGTGGTTCCTGAAACCAAAGCAGCATTTTTAAATTTTATTGAAAAGGTGTGGATGACCAATGTTGAAAAAAATGGTACTGCTGATCTTCGCGGCTAGCTTTTTGTTTATTGTTACTGTGCCGGATCAAGCCCTTAACCACCACAATAGTATTCAGCCTTACGTTACCATCGGAGGTGCTTAAACGTAAGCAAAGCAAATCCCCGCAAACCTTAACTGGTCGGCGGGGATTTTTGTTGAACGATCTAAGGAACAGTGTGTTGAAGAATTATGCTGGAATTTTAGGCTTTAACTGGTTCAGGTCTTTTTAATTGAAGAGGGGGAGGAATTAGCCAACCCTTTTCTTTGTTCATTTTTAGAATACGGACTCCCAAAGCAGTCTTAGTTAGATGATATTTCGCAAATAAAGCCCCGATGTCTTCTCTAATGGATTGACCCATAGCTTGGCTGCAAGATGTCAATCCTACAGAGGTATCTGATGCGATTTTAGCTGCGATTTCGGGATCAGTAAACCTTGCACCAACCGGGATATCCTCAAGTTTTACAGGGGGTCTTTCAGGCAAAATAGGAGCTGGGGCAATCCCATTATCAGTAAGCATTGCGTCGCATTCTTGGATTTCTAGTTTAGCTTGATCAATAAGATCATCCAGTACTTTTTTGAGCTCTTTGTCTCCTGCGTGGTTTAAACATGCTTGGTAAAATGAAACGCTGCCTTTCGCTAACGCTGAAAACTGCCACACACTATAAACTTCTCCGTAATGCATGGGCTCGTCTTTTGGATTCCCACTTAGGATACCCATTATAAAAACCACTCCTTTTTTAATTTTAATGATGTACAAATTTATGATTCCCAGTAGTGAAGATTTAATGTGTGTATAAGAAATAAGTTCTACTGGGCATCCTAAATACATTAAAAAAATGATTGCAAACACAAATTTAAAGGAGTGGTTTAGGTATGTTGAAAAAAATGAAGATAATGGTTGTTGTTGCATTAATGATTTCAAGCTTTGGAGCGGCAGTAGCATTTGCTGAAAACAGTCAAAACAATATGGGCACAAACGACAATGGTAGAACACAAATGCTAACTACTAATAATAATGATGACGATAATGATAATGATAATTGGGGATGGCTTGGTTTGTTGGGGTTAGTTGGATTGGCAGGTTTAAAACGTCGCGAGCCTGAAAACCACAATAAAAGATAATCGTAAATAACAACTCAAAAACATCTTAACAATTCCCGCTAACCTAACCAGATTGGCGGGGATTGTTTTTATTCGAACTATGTCTTTAGACGGAAATATCGGCAACCTTTTGGTTTGACACTACCAGTTTCCTGAAAATTTTAAGTGAGCGCTATAGACGCTGCCAAGCACATTAAAATTTATTGATTTTCCTTCGTGAGAAAAGAAGCTGCTAACAATGTAGTATTCGTATAGCCACCTGAAACATTTTCATATGAAAAATTAGCGATAGGAACTCCAATAACTGTAGCAACGTCTCCTTCAAAAATTTCTACACTTGCTCCCGGATAAACTGCCATTACTGTATTATCATTTTCATCACTAATATAAACGATCGCCGTTGTCCCTATAGGAATGTTATCTTCTTCTATATCTATTACATCCCCGCTTATTTTTACAAATTTGTTTAAGTATAAGTTCACATTTTTATTTAAGTGTTTTGTTGTTACGGATTTATCTACTAGATTAATGACTTTGCTTTTATCTGTGGAAGGAAATAAGTCACTGTTTTTAACAATGAAGTCATAAGAGGTTTGTTCCATAGAAGCTTGATCTTCTGTTAACACGGGTGTTCCATCCTTCATGAATTCGGCAAATAAATATTGCTTATCTGTGACCTGATTATCTGTAGAAGCTTGCTGAGCAGTATTTTCATTGCTTGTTGTTTGTTCAGGAGCAAAGGATGTACTTGAAGACCCAGACCTTGTCGTTGTTTCTTTAAAATTGCTTCCACAAGCTGTAAGAGCTACAGAAAGTAGAGCAATGAATAGAGCTTTTTTTAACATGACGAATTCTCCTGTGAGTGTCCTCATCGGTTGAGGTAGTTGCTCATTTTATCTTGTTATCTTTATTATCGAATATTAATGTTGAATACATAAGCAAAGCACAGCTTCCAGACTTTTTGGAAGCCGTGCTTTTTTTATTGAAACTAACGATTTGCAAACCTTTAGTCTAGAAAAAATGTATCGTCCAGTATAGCAGTTTGGGCGTGATCTCGAGATTACAGTAAATGTAAAGAAGGACTTCATCGGCATGTTAGCCGACATGAAGCCCTTCACTATGTTTATTTAGTTGAATATTCGCTTACTTCAAATGTGAGAATTTTGTTGAAGATTACGTAGTCTTTGCGATTGCTGAATGGACCTTTGTTGTTATTATGCTTGTCAATGGCAAAGAAAGAAGCACCTCTACCAGCATCTTTAGCGTCATACCAAGCGATGAAGGCATTGAGTTCTTTTTTACTCAGATCGAATTCTTTATCAAATCCATTGTCCATCGTTACAGTCAGAATGGCGCGGTCACCAGTGGGTTGGGAGGCCCCATCGGTATCTGACGGATCAGGCTTTGTAGAAGGATCAGGCTTTGTAGAAGGATCAGGCTTTGTAGATGGATCTGGTGTTGTAGAAGGGTCAGGCTTTGTAGAAGGATCTGGTTTAGTAGATGGATCCGGTGTTGTAGAAGGATCAGGCTTTGTAGATGGGTCAGGTGTTGTAGATGTACCCGAATCTTGATAAGGTAAAAATCCTTCAGGAATAGGATATTTAAAATCGCTTGCTCCAAAATTAGCTTCGTAAGTCATATATCCACCAGTTCCATTCATGACCATCGGGAAGACCTGTGTTCCTTCTAGTTCAGATGGTTTAACGGTGTTGGCTCCTAGGAAAACGCCATTCTTGTACCAAACAATTTTATCGTTATCTAAGTCCAGTGCAACACCGATAACATCATTAAGTCCAAACGTAGGACCGTAAGCTGTTCGTACATCTGATGCAATATTATTTATAATTTGACCACTATAACCGTAGTATGCTTGATATTTCGGACCAGATTCACCTGTTATTCCTACTAATGAAATACTGTGGCTAACCTTTACTTCCCAATACCATTTTCCTTTTGTTTTTCCTACTGTCGCTTTGTCGCTTTGTCCTACGTTCCCAAGAGTAGTTACTACAGACCCGTTTTTCCAAGTTACATTAGTAGTCTCAGCTTTTGTAACGGTAGGGAACAATGAGAACACCGAAGCTCCAATGAGAAGGGCTAACACTATTGTTCCTAGTTTTTTGAATATAATATTTTTCATGACTTCCTCCTAAATATATGTAATAACAAGTGAATTATAGAATTAGATTGGGATAATTGTCCAAACATTAAATGATATATATTAAAATATGAGTATTATTATGGAATTTAATTTTTTCCAGAGGAACGTAGGTCGTCGAAAGTATAAAGGCACTAGTCATTAGATTGGAGATTTCGAAGAAACATCCGATTAAGCTTGGCATTTGAGGATTATGGGGGAATAGTAGAGGGGGTTAAGCCAGAATCAGTTAAGATAGCGGGTAAAATTTTTATGCGAGACCAGCTTGAATTTCGAATAGACCTAGTATCAGGAGAGGACCCAGAATGACTAATAACTCCGACGGTCAATAGCCAGTATAGAGAAATATTTCACGTACATAAATAAGGCAACAGAGTTACGAGTCACAATAGCTCAACTTCGGAATTAGATTAGTATGATGCGCAGGATTCAATATTCATAATGACAAGGCATATCCCATATGACTAAGTAAGTGCTTTTTTGCTCACATAGAGGAGGGATATGATTGGATGCATTCGTTTCACGCTCATTAGATGAAATACGATTTTGGTCCAGGATTATGAAGGAGCATTCATTTTTTCTGGGGTTAGGTTTTCGAGCGGAAGATACTCAACTTAAAACAGAAGCCAATCGGTTCTACGCCATTTTTGAGGATATTGAGAAAAGGTCGCATGAATTTAATACCGAGACAGATCCTTATACAATCAAAGAGTTTAATACGGAAGTTCAGAATGCGGCGACGAATATTTGGGCATTTAAGAGAATGGTATTGGGCCTTATATTACAATGCAAACTTCCTGGGCAAACCAATTTTCCTTTACTGGTAGATCACGTAAGCCGGGAAGCCAATTATTTCAGAAATCGTTTAGGGGAACTCAATTCAGGAAAGCTTGAACCATTACCTGATGCAATTATTGATGAAAATGTATTTTTCTTAAAAATCATGGCTGATCACGCAAAATTTATAGGCCATTTGCTTGATCCATCCGAGCGTAAACTGGTTGAACAAGCTAGGGAGTTTAGTAATGATTTTGATATGCTGATGTTTCAAGCGATTGACCTAAGTCATATGCGGCCACAGTCACAAACCGTTCCACTCCTGAGTCAATTTGTTGATGAGAACCGTGTCTCTGTGAAGTCCTTGCGAGATTTTAAGAAAACAGCGCGTGATTTAATCGACGAGTGCCGAATAAAAAGCATTATCCATCCTTTATTGGCCGATCATGTATTTCGTGAAGCGGAGAGGTTCCTTTTTATTCTCGATATGTTTGATCAATCCTTATCAGGTGTTAAGGTGAACAAGAAAGAGATCATGCACTGAGAGTGCCCAGCAAAAAGAGTACAGTTTCTGTAAAATATCCAGTGAAAATAAAGCTTTAGACTGAACAAAAATCAAACAGCGGCAGACTAGACTTGAAAAATAAAGTCTTAGACAGCCGCTGTTATCATTCAACTAACGTGTATGAGTACATAGAAAATCCAATATGTCAGCATTAAGCATCCTATGGAAATGCACGCGATCAAAGCCGGGAGGGTCTTGCGATGGGAGAAAGGCCGGAGTCCTCATCGATTCCGGGAAAGGACTCAGAAAGGAGAAATGTCCGGCGTTTTTACGGTATATATTTAAATCCAAATATCATTGACTGCCGTTAATTCTGACTCCGCTCCCCCAGTATTTACTACACCTCTCGGTTCTACTAGCATGATATGGCACTCTTCATGTGCGAAAGGCTTGTGTTCGACTCCCTTAGGCACAATAAACATTTCTCCCTGAGAAACCTGTACCCGTCCATCTCTAAAATCAATGAACATCTCGCCTTCAAGTACAAAAAAGAGCTCGTCGGTATCTTGATGATCGTGCCATACAAAATCCCCAACTATTTTCACCAATTTAAATTGATAGTCATTCATTTCACCAATAACTTTCGGAGACCAATGATCACTAAATTTAGATAACTTTTCATGCAGTTTGATTGATTGATACTTCATAATACCCTCCTTTTAAACTAGATATCCTCAGACGGATTTATAATCGCCAGTACCTGGTGATCCTCCCACTTTCCGTTGATCTTTACGTTGCTTCGAGAGATGCCTTCTTTGTGAAAGCCAGCCTTCTCAAGCACACGGATGGATCCTGGATTCCGAGGAGAGGCTTCCCCGAAGATCCGGTGAAACTTTAGCTCATCGAAAGCATAGCGAACCACCTGCTTCACCGCCTCCGTCGTATAACCCTTGCCGTTATATGCTTGGTCTAGGCTGTATCCGATCATACAGCTCTGAAGCGGTCCTCTCACCACAAAAGATAGACCTATGCTGCCTATAATCCGGTCGTCCTCCTTGTGGCATACCACAAAGGAATATTTCCGATCCTCCATCATGTCGGTCTTGCTCTTAATAATCGTCTGGAGCTGGTGCTCCTCCGTATAGTACTTCTCTTGGTTGCTTGGCGAAAACTTTTCAAAGAATTCCCGATTGCGCTTGTACATTGCTGTCAATTCTGCGGCGTCCGTCTCCTCAGAGAACCGGATGTATACTTGCTGCTCCGACATCTGCACCATCCTTCCAAACTGTAATATTGAAAGAATTATATCACAGGCTGAAGATTGGGAAATTGATTTGATGATTGGTGTATATCAGGCAGCATTCCTTTGAATGTTAACTAAAAATATATACCGTAATTATTGGATTGGATATAATGTTTTCTAAAAAAGGAGGATATATTGTAATGAATAATGCTTACGAAGTGCTTGAAGAGCGTATATCCGAATGGGGACTCTCTAATGAGGAAATTATTGCGGTTTATATCGTTGGGTCCCGGGCAAGAGAGGACAAACCTTTTGATGAGTTTTCTGACTTGGATGTAGTCGTCTTTTCAACGAATCCAGATTACTATCTTCAAAATGATCAATGGTTGTTAAGCATCGGCAAGGTTTGGACCAGCTTTATGTTTCGAACGGCAAAAGGAGATCCGGAAAAACTAGTTCTCTTTGACCAAGGGGCTGAGGTTGATTTTCTATTCCGTCATACTTCTGACCTGGATCATATAATCAAAAATGGACGTATTCCTGAAGGATTTCACCGGGGGGTCAGGATGCTGCTCGATAAGACGGGAAATGGAAACCACATCATCCCTCAATCCACAACGATCCCGGATACTCCTCCGATATCTGAAGGTGCTTATCTACAGGTTGTTAACATGTATTGCTTCGCCTCTCTCTATGTGGCTAAACAAATTTTGCGCAATGATCTGTGGGTAGCTAAGCAAAGAGATATGGACTGTAAACAATTATTGCTGCAAATGATAGAGTGGCATGCAAAAGCTGTACATGGATCGGAATATGATACTTGGCATGCAGGGAAATTCATAAATGAATGGGCTGATCAAGATGTCGTTGCTGATTTGAAAAAATCTTTTGGGGAATATGATCCCAATCATAGTTGGGAAGCACTGGTCGTATCCTTTGAGTTGTTCAAACGATTATCCTCGGAAGTGGCAGCTAAGTATAAATACGCGTATCCGGATGAATTATTTCCCCATATCCAATCCTGGTTAGGGGGACAACATGATAAGCATAGATAAAAAGTCGGACACCCTAATTGTTGTGCTGCATGAGATTTATGGGATTAACCAGCATATACAAAATTTTTGTAGCTTATTATCAGATCAGGGTTATGACGTCATTTGTCCAAATTTACTAGGCAAGGAAACGCCTTATGACTATTCGCAAGAGGAAACTGCCTACACCAATTTTATGGAGAATGTAGGATTTGACCGCGCTTTCTATCATATCGAAAGTTTATTATTAAGTATTCGAGCTCGTTATAAAAAGGTATTTATCGTCGGATTTAGCATAGGGGCAACGATTGCCTGGCTGTGTAGTAAAGAAAAGTATGTTGATGGAATCGTAGGATACTATGGCTCTCGTATTAGAAATTATTTAGAAATAGCTCCACATGGTCCAATACTGCTTTTTTTCCCACAGGAAGAACCATCATTTAATGTGGATGAGCTCATTTCAACTTTAGACAACCGTAATATCCGGGTACATAAATTCAGTGGACAGCACGGATTCAGTGACCCGTACTCTCCCCGATATAACGTACACTCAGCTCAGAAATCATTTAAAGAAATGGTAGAGTTCTTCAAGGAAGGTTGATCAATGAACAGCTTCACTTGGTTAGATGATAGTAATGATCGGTTGAACAATTATGCCTATGTCCGTCCAATGACGAGAAAACAACTGGCTTTGTCTCCAATCATAAAATCCAATGCGGAATAAGAAAAGGACTAGAACTATGATGATCTAGTCGACTTCTATCGAAAGTATCTCTTTAAAACCTCTTTTACCATCGGCAGTAACACGTATCGCTCGGGTTGTGGGCAGACGCTCGATCCAATGTAATTCGAATAATCTGTCTAGAACAGCACTTCCTAAAGCACCTGCAAGGTGATGGCGTCGTTCACTCCAATCCAGGCATTTATGTGAGAAGGAGCGGCGCTTTTGTCTTGTTTTTTTTAGATCAATCTTAAAGTCAGTGAAGAAAGCCTCTCCTGGTTCCGTGATATGAAGCCCGTCCTGATCTTCGAAAAGAATCCCCTTTTGAATGAAAAAATTCATGAGCTGTACGCCTAATTGACCCGCAACATGATCGTAGCAAGTTCTTGCCAACCGTAGGGCCTCGTTTTCAGAGGCATGTTTGAATGAATGGATAGGGACAGGCGGAGCTATAGATAAAAATGACTCCATCACCCGGGCAACTTCGGGGTCTTGAATGCCATAGTAACGGTGCCGCCCCTGTTTTTCCACAGTAACGACTTGTGCCTCGGTCATTTTTGCCAGATGGAAGCTGGCTGTTTGCGGTTTGATGCCTGCCATATGGGCCAATTCACTTGCCGTGTGGAATCTGCCGTCTAATAAAGCGGTGAGTATAGCTGCACGGGAAGGCTCGCTAACAAGAGAAGCAATCATGGCTACATTTGACTTGGTACTCATGGCACGATTATCCCCCTTTGTAATCCATACTTCGATGAAGGTTGAAATATTTATATTTTACAATAGGGAGGTAGATCTGAATAGAAGGAGAAGAGATGATGAACCCAATACATCAGATGAATGAGATGAAACATAGCCCAGATGTTATAACGATTAACCCTAGCATTTTATATTACGGAACCCCTGTAATTTTACTCAATACGCTGAATGAGGATGGAACGACCAATATTAGCCCCATTTCCTCCTCGTGGGCATTAGGAGATTGTGTGGTACTAGGTATTGGAACAGGTGGCAAAGCATTAGAAAATATGGAGCGGCATCCCGAATGTGTAATCAACGTCCCGGGCCCTTCGATGTGGGAAAATGTAGAACGTTTGGCTCCTTATACAGGCAAGAATCCTGTTCCAGCGGAAAAGAAGGAAAATGGATTTATGCACCATAAAGATAAGTATGAGATCAGCGGACTAACTTCGATGGAGTCGAATAGGGTCAAGCCCGCCCGAATCAGGGAGTGCCCTATTCAAATTGAAGCCAAGGTGAAGGATGTAAGAATTCCTGACCATTCTCCTTATTTTGCGATCGTCGAAACTCATGCTATCCAGGTGCATGTTCATCAGGATATCATCCTAGATGAGAACCATATTGATCCGACAAAGTGGAGCCCACTCATCTATAATTTCCGCCATTATTTTGGTCTGGGTGAGCATTTGGGCAAAACCTTCCGATCTGAAACCTGATATTTCAACAAAATAATAATATCCTACCTGAATAATAAGAATTATCTTCCCAAATCGTTCTTTTTGTGCGAGAATGATTGAAAAATCATCCATGAGTACGCATACAGGAAGAGACGATTCATACAGCACGTATAACAAGGGAGGAAATAATCATGTCAGAAGAACGCAAGCTGTCATTCGAAACTCTCGCTGTCCATGCCGGACAACAAATTGATCCTACTACCTTTGCCCGCGCCGTTCCGTTGTATCAAACCACTTCATATGGATTTCGGGATGCGGAGCATGCGGCTGATTTGTTCTCGCTGAAAGAATTCGGCAACATTTATACGCGTCTGATGAATCCGACCACGGATGTATTCGAGCAACGGATCGCCGCGTTGGAAGGCGGGGCTGGTGCGTTGGCAACGGCTTCGGGAGCAGCGGCAATTTCCTTCTCCATCCTGAATATTGCGGGAGCTGGGGATGAAATTGTGTCGGCCTCCAGTCTGTATGGCGGTACATATAATCTATTTTCTACAACACTGCCGAAATTGGGCATTAAAGTACATTTTGTCGATTCGGATGACCCAGAGAACTTCCGCAAAGCCATTACAGATAAGACGAAGGCATTATTTGCCGAAACGATTGGCAACCCACAGGGCAATGTGCTGGATGTGGAAGCTGTAGCGGCGATTGCGCACGAATATGGTATTCCGCTGATTGTGGATAACACGTTCCCAAGTCCTTACTTGTTGCGTCCTATCGAATACGGAGCGGACATTGTTGTGCATTCTGCAACGAAGTTTATTGGCGGGCACGGCACGTCTATTGGTGGGGTGATCGTGGACAGCGGCAAGTTTGACTGGAAAGCGAGTGGTCGTTTCCCGGGGCTGACTGAGCCGGACCCGAGCTACCACGGAGTTGTTTACACCGAGGCGGTGGGACCTATCGCGTATATTATCAAGGCACGGGTCCAATTGCTGCGGGACTTGGGAGCGGCCATTTCCCCGTTTAATTCATGGCTGCTGCTTCAGGGCTTGGAGACACTTCATCTGCGGCTGGAGAGACATAGTCAAAATGCCTTGAAGGTAGCGCAATATCTCGAAGGCCACAAGGATGTGGAGTGGGTCAGCTACACCGGGCTGCCAAGCCACCCGTCCTATGAATTAGCTCAAAAGTATTTGCCGAAAGGACAAGGAGCAATCCTGACCTTCGGTATTAAAGGTGGAAGCCAAGCGGGAAGCAAGCTAATTGCGAATGTAAAGCTATTTTCTCATTTGGCGAATGTGGGTGATTCCAAGTCTTTAATTATTCACCCGGCAAGCACAACACACCAGCAGTTGAATGTGGAAGAACAGGTCGCTGCCGGAGTCAAACCAGAGCTGTTACGCCTATCTGTCGGGACAGAAGCGATAGACGATATTTTGTACGATCTGGAACAGGCGATCGCGGCCAGCCAGCAGTAGTAGCAGTAGACCCTTCTTAGACTAAGTGTGACAGAGCAATCGTGTAGCATCGCAAGTGATTTTCCGACCCAGATCAGTATTCGTCCAGAGTTTGATCAGGCGGGGGGCAACCTCCGTCTTTTTTTGCGTGTTGACATCATACCCCCATAGGTATATATTATACCCCGTAGGGTATATGAGGAGGGGAAGAAATGGATAGGAAAATAGTTATTATTGGCGGGGTAGCAGGTGGAGCTTCTGCTGCTGCGAGATTGCGTAGATGGAATGAGGAAGACGAGATTATTCTGTTTGAACGCGGAGAGCATGTTTCTTTTGCGAACTGTGGCCTTCCCTACTATATTGGCGGGACAATCCATGCGCGGGAGAAGCTGTTTCTCCAGACGCCTCAAGGGATAAGAGACCGTTTTAATATAGATGTGAGGGTACTGAAAGAAGTGATACAAATAGACCGCGAGCAGAAGCTCGTCCGCTTCCGCGATATGATTACAGGGGAAACAGATGAGCAGCCGTACGATATTGTGGTATTGTCGCCGGGAGCCAAACCGATGATACCGGACATTCCCGGATTACATGAAGCTGTGAATGTATTTACATTAAGAAACATTCATGACACGGACGTTATTAAGGCATATGTAGATGAAAGACATCCCCAGCATGTCACGGTGATCGGGGCCGGATTTATTGGGCTGGAGATGGCCGAGAATTTGCGGGAGCGTGGACTTGCAGTAACTATTATTGATATGGGTCAACAATTATTGAATCCGCTGGACCCTGAAATGGCCAAATGGGTAGAACAGCATATGAGGCTGAACGGGGTGGAGGTGCGTTTAGAGGAAGGAGTCACGGCTTTGGAAGAGCAGGGTACACAACTTCGTTTGACCTCCGGGGGTGTGCTTCAGACGGACATGGTTATTCTGGCGATCGGTGTTGTTCCTGAAAATGAGTTGGCCAAGCAAAGCGGATTGGAACTTGGTTTTCGCGGCGCCATTCAGGTCAACGCCCAACTGCAAACCAGCGATCCGGCCATTTATGCGGTGGGGGATGCCATCCAGGTCAAAGACCGCAATCATGGGTTTGCAACGATGGTATCACTAGCTTGGGGAGCCAATCGTCAGGGGCGTTTGGTAGCGGATCATATTAACGGTCAAGCCATTTCTTATGATGGGGCGCTTGGAACATCCGTAATTAAGACCTTTGCATTGACTTCAGCTTCTACAGGTAATAATGAAAAAACATTACAGCGGCTGGGCGTTCCTTATCAGGCTGTTCATATTCATCCTGGTTCACATGCCGGCTATTACCCTGGCGCATCACCCATTGCTATGAAGCTGCTCTTTAATCCTGAGAACGGGATGATCTATGGGGCGCAGGCTGTTGGAGCTGATGGAGCAGACAAAAGGATTGATGTGATTGCGACGGCTATTCGTGGTCATTTGAACGTCCGTGAGCTGGCTGATATTGAACTTGCTTACGCACCTCCCTATTCTTCAGCAAAAGACCCTGTGAATATGGCGGGTTACGTGGCTTCGAATATCATGGATGGGCTGGTCCAAACGATACAGTGGCATGAAGTTGATGATTTTCACCGCAATGGTGGTCTTATAATTGATGTAAGGGATGCGGTGGAGCTACAGGCAGGAGCCATTCCAGGTTCTGTTCATATTCCTCTGGCCGAGATTAGAGAGCGGATGGCAGAAATCCCTAGTGATCTGGAGATCGCGGTATCCTGCCAAGTCGGTCTGCGAGGCTATATTGCGGCCCGAATTTTGACTCAATACGGTTATCGGGTGAGGAACGTTGATGGTGGCTATAAGACGTATTCGGTTATGGCTGAACGTGATCATCTCTTAAAATAGTTCATCACCCATCCAATCTGGTTGAGATGATCCGTTACTTCGCCGTGCAGCGCCCCAAAGAAAGTATCTTGTAGCTCCACGGTAACGGTACCTTTTTCTGCTAGTGCGTGGTAAGCTTGCTTAAGCTCGTCCTCACTTTCACAGTCAAGAATGATTTGGACATGCTGCGCTTTGAGCGGTTTACCGTAGGAATCTGAAAAATGGATATGACTGCTACCCAGGTGAAGTTCAGCGTGCAAGAGTCTGCCTTCCTGCTTGTTTAGCACTTTGATTTTCCCACCTAACATCGATTGGTAATAATCAATGGACTGCTGCACATCGTTTACAATGACAAAAGGACTTGCACTTCTCATGGGATCATTTCCTTTCATGTCTTTGGTGTAGGATCGCTACTGTACATTATTTACGTTATCCGCAGGGTTTACCCCTTTTCTGATCAAATTATGGCTTGGTTCACTGTGTGACGTCTGTTACAATAGAAGAGGTATATACGAATGGATAGAAAAGAGGTTGAACAGGTGGGCACTTCAGTGATTTGGGAAGCAGTTATATATTGGGTGATCTTGGTGATTTCCGCTCTGTGCGTGATCGCAGTATCTGGTACTCGGAAGACAGCAAGCACGATTATTTTAGCGCCCGTTGTTTTGTTCTGTACCATATTTATGATGCAGGGATCAGTGTTTACTGCCATGAATCACCCGACGATGGGGTCAAATGTCGGTTTGGGTATGGCATTTCTGACAACATGGGTGGTCAGCGGAATATTGTTTGCTGTAGCGCTTGTAATTGCTTTTATTAAATATAACAAGAAGAACAAGGCGTAATTTAGCCTTAACCTCAGATGGATAAAGGCTTTCGGTACATCACCGAAAGCCTTTTTTTGTATTTTTTTAACGATGGAGGATGTCTCTGCTTATCTGCGTCTTCTCATAAGCAATACAACGATCAGCACGACGATGATCACGATCAATAGGAATTTCATATTCAATAACCTCCTTGGTCTGTCTCATATTTGGTATTAACCACTTTTAGTTAGTATGTACCGATGGATCTCAAGCAAGTATCTATTGTCGAGTGCTTGGGGGAAATTAGAATGTGGGACTAAAAAGAGGTTTACAGGCTTAGCTGGAAAGTGTATACATAAAGTAAGGAGGCGATTGCCATGAGTGATCGTGCATTTCATTTGTTCTATATTATTTTCTTAACGGTTCTGGCACTTGGAAGTGTAGGTGGAATCGCCTGGTGGTTGCGCTCTATTGGTCGTCAGGAGAAGGAAAAAAACTAAATTCAACATGGGCATACAAGCCCGAATGCATCTTCCAGTAGGAGGGTGCATTTTTATATGTTATAATGGGAACGTATGTTCTTTATAGGAGGGAAGACGATGTTGCCAGATTTGGAACGAAAGCTGCTACGTATTTTGTATAATTATTTCGCCCAGCATCGCCACATGCCCACAATGGCGGAATTGACCGTAAAAACAGGCAAGCGAGACGCTGAAATTACAGCCGCCTTGCGACATATGGAACAGGAGCGATACATTACTTGGGATAACAATTCGGGTACCCAGCATGTTGTTTTACTGGAAGGGTGGGAACGTCCTTCGACCCAAAGGCGCACCCAAGCGGAAACAAGACGTTCCACTACGCAAACGATGCCGCCCGATGGTACAGAATATTGGACGAATTATTAGAAGGTATATAAAACTGGAAAATTAATGAGTTTTTAAGGTGCATATCATTTAGTTTTAAGAAAGCGAGACTATAATGACCCTATTAACCCCTTTTTGATCAAGCTATAGGCCCTGCCGATGTATCGGCAGGGCCACTTTTTTGTTCATAGATATGCTTTCCGTATATGAAAAATCCCCCGGGGATCATCCGGAGGATGGTGCAGTTTGCATATACTGCACGGCCTGCTCAAACTTCATCGTTTGATGGCATAATATATATTCAACCCCTGCTACCTTGCATTATATGGTCAGCATGTTCATAAGGGGCAGTGTGATTCCACTGTTCATTTTCCAAACGACAAAAGCCCTACCTCTCTTTCGTCCTTGCGGCTCCGATGACCGCGCCAGTGTGAATGTGAAAATCTTCGGCAAAAGCTCAAAATTCTACATTAGGGTTATACATAAAATTTGGAGAAGCTCCATACGGTGATTAGGAGTAATAGCTTGTTGCGTGGAATCTTATGGGGTTAATACATATTCTAATAGTATAGCAAGAATGATTATAAAACACAAGTCATTTTTGGATTTTTGATGATAGACTGGAAAAAATGTTGGCTAAAATGTCCTTCCCTCGCGAGTTTCTTAATTAAGAATAAGATGATTTTCCATCTATAAATTGCAGATTAAAAGCCGTCCTCGTATTTATGTAAAATGCTCGAGCAAGAAGGTAAACTTTTGATGGTTGGACTCCGATATTGAATACACAAGATATTTTAGAGTGTACGGATGAAAAGAGGGGTAGCAATTTGCCGACCTATAAGCGCTTTATTCAGCATGTTATCCTGAACTATATTATAGGTTCGTTTATCGCTGTATTGTTGGTAGGTATGATTTTTGTATTTTCCACGTTAAATGTAGCCCACTATGAAATTCTGGGTCTTGTTAAAATCATTGCATTTTCCAGCGTTATTATGATTGCTTGTGAAACCATAGTGTTTCGAATGCATTTGAGACCCGTTCATCGTTTTTTTCTAGGTAACCAGGAAACGCTTAAGGATGTAGAAGCGGTGTATATCCGGGTTCATCATCTGCCTAATTTGTCCGTTTTACGTATTGTTGGACCGCATTTGTTAGGCTTCTCTATCCCGGCAACCGTTATTGCGTTATGGATGATACATACTGGACAACTTACTTTTCCCTTTTATTATGTAGGAATCGCCTGTATAGGAGCTTGTCTGGTCGCTTCCATGCACGCACTGGTTGAATTTTTCCTGACCATGAGAGCAATCAAACCGCTTCTGGAGGAAATTCGTGATCGAACCTACCAGCAATATGGATTAAACCTGTCCCTGCGAGGACGAGTCCTGCTATCGCTTCGGCATAAATTTCAGTTAAGTGCGACGCTCATTGGTGCTTTTCCTTTATTTTTATTTTGTTTAGCTACACAGATTCGCCTGGAACGTTTGGAGGCGACGGATTCTACCTCCTATTGGGCTTGGGCGGGTACGATTTTAATTTTTGGTGTAGCCTTTGCTTATCTGGGCGGCAGGTTGCTGACCCGTGAGATCGAACAGCCGATCCACCATCTGCTGGAAAAAATGAATGAAGTGAAGGAAGGCCGTCTGAACAGTAATGCCAGCGATTTGTATTCAGACGAATTTGCGGAGCTGGTCGAAGGATTTAACATGATGATCGAGGGCCTGAAGGAACGGGAAGAGAAGAACGGTCAGCTATTGGACAGTTACTTCGCCACCTTGGCGGCAGCACTGGATGCGCGAGATGCCTATACCGCAGGACATTCTTTGCGTGTAGCTGAATATTCCGTACTTATTGGGCGCAAGGGAGGTTTGAATGAGTCGGACCTCGACTTGCTGCGCAAAACAGCCTTGCTGCATGATATCGGTAAAATCGGCGTGGCTGACGCTGTGCTGCTCAAGGACGGCAAGCTGACGGACGAGGAGTTTGATCAGATTAAAATGCACCCGGTTATGGGAGAAAGCATTCTCCGGCAAGTTGAGCCGGCTTATGCTATGGCCCCTTATTTGCCCGGCGTGCGCTCGCACCATGAGCGTTATGATGGCAAGGGATACCCTGACCAGCTCGCTGGGGAAGATATCCCCTTATTTGGGCGAATCATTGCTGTAGCGGATGCTTATGATGCGATGACGTCTGATCGTCCCTATCGGCAAGGTATGAAGGAAGAGAAGGCGGTTATGATATTGGAAGAGGGAAAGGGAACCCAATGGGACCCTTATTTTGCCGAATTATTTGTCAAAGAGTGGCGCCGGAACAAAGGCATCACAGCTGACTCTATAGGTATCAGCACTAGGGCGAGCCATTGAGGTTCGCTTTTTTTATATACGGATATAAGATCTTTTGACATGTCGAAAGATGGGGCTTCATGTTATGATGTACAAGAAAGGCAGACGCGGTTAACATAGGCCTGGCATCCAATTTTTTGCGCTATGGGAGTGTGAGTCCATGCAATTTTCAATGATGTTTTTAATGAATTTGGGGATGCTGATTGCCGTTGCCTATGTGGCGAACGTGATTTATAAATATGGTTTGAGTCGTACCTCTTCGCGGTTCAAATATGTCAGCTCGGTGCTGCTAGTGATATTTGGCGGATGGGTCAGCTCTTGCTTTGGTTTTAACTTTAGTGAAACAGTTATTTTTGATCTGCGTTTCGTACCGCTGATTATCGCGGCGTTGGTGTATCCCCGCTCTTATACGCTTATTATTATTGGGGTCGCAATCGGACTTACGAGATTTACCTTCGGTTTGCATATGGCGGCGTGGGTCGGCTTTTTGAATATGAGCATTCTGGGCGTCCTGTGCGCTGGATTGAATTACTGGATGCGCCGTTCCACCTGGCGTTTAATTATCAAGGCATCGGTAACCATTTTAGCGGTTAATATCGTAAATACGTTAAATATTGCCTTTCTAGGCGTCATTCCCTGGCGCTATTATGTAGCGGAGGTTGTTCCTCTTACACTGCCTATTGGCATCGTCCTCAGTTTTTTATTTGCTCTGATTTTACGTGACTTTCAGATGGAGCAGCAGCGGAATCATCAGATTAAGCAGGCGAATGAGTTGTTATCAGAGCAGCGAGATGAGTTGCAGAAGGCAAAGGTCATTCTAGAGGAACGTGCCAAGCAACTGATGATGGCTTCCCAATATAAATCGGATTTTATGGCAACGATGTCGCATGAGTTACGTACACCTCTTAACAGCATCATTAATCTGGCGCAAATTATCAACGAGCAGGGAAAAGAGCTGGATGAGGACGAGCTAGACCAGTACAGTGATCTAATTTATGCCTCCGGGCATGATTTGCTCCAACTGATCAACGATATTCTGGACCTATCCAAGGTCGAGGCTGGGCACATGGAAATCGTAAGTGAGCCAGTCAGTGTACGTGAGATTGCGCAGGTGATGATGATGCATTTTGAAGTCACAGCGAAGGATAAAAATCTGGAATTCAGCTTGAAGGAGCATGAGCCTATACCGAATGAAATCCGGTCTGATTCCAAACGCGTACAGCAAATTTTGCGTAATCTGTTGTCCAATGCCTTTAAGTTCACTCATGAAGGACGTGTATTGCTGGAAATCAGCACACAACATCTGGATCGAAAGGGACAAGAGGGAGATTGGGTTGTATTTGCTGTAAAAGATACGGGCATCGGCATTTCCAATCTTCAGCAGCATGTTATTTTTGAGGCATTCCAGCAGGCGAACGGTTCCATTAATCGTAAATATGGAGGAACTGGGTTGGGATTGTCCATCAGCCGTGATTTTTCCCGCTTGTTGGGCGGGTTTATCCGTCTGGAGAGTGAGGAGGGCAAGGGAAGTACATTTTCCCTGTACCTACCGATGTGTCCGTCCAAAAGCAAGGAGGCGGACGAACAACCCTTTAAATTAACCTAATCGCAATTGTAGGAGCAGGAGCGCTATGGCACAAAGGAGGTCTATCATGGAACGCAAAGCGGTCGTTGTGGGTGCAACAGGGCTTGTCGGGGGTTATGTTGTACGAGAGCTGCTGGTGCAAAAGGAATACAACCGCGTCATGGTTATGGGCAGACGTCCATTGGACATCAAGCATCCCAAGCTGGAGCAGGCGCTCATCGATTGGGAACAGCCGCAGAAAGCGGCGTTCGCCTTCGAAGGGGTGGATGATGTTTTTTGCTGCCTTGGGACAACGATGAAAAAGGCGGGCTCCAAGGAGCAGTTCCGTCAGGTGGATCTGGACTACCCGGTGCTGACAGCCCAGTTAGGCAAAGAAGCTGGAGCGGTACAGATGCTTGCGGTCTCTGCGATGGGCGCCGATCCAGACTCACGCGTGTTTTATAATCGCACCAAAGGTGAGGCTGAAGAGGCGCTTGCTGCTGTCGCATTGCCTGCGCTGCATTTGTTCCGTCCGTCGCTGATTTTGGGCGCGAGACCTGAACGACGTTTGGGCGAAGCCGCTGCCGCTGTTGTCATGAAGGCACTGGACGGCCTGATGACGGGCAAGCTCGCTTCCTACCGCGCCATCCCGGCCCCGGTCATCGCACGAGCCATGGTACGAATTGCTCTCGCACAGGCGAGCGGCGTACATATTTATCCGAACGACATCATTCGAGTCATCGGAGCAGAACTAACATCCAATGATGAGGAACCCGGTACAGGAACGGCTCCTGATGAGAATATGTAAAACCACAGCTAGGGTTAAAAATGACATAACGCCGCTGTTGCTCGATGATTCGGGCAGCAGCGGCGTTATTTGGGTTTTATTGGCGGTTTGTATGTTGCGGCACATCCACCGTAATCTCTAATTCATCAATATAATGACGTGTCCAGTTGCCATTAGCATCCAGTAGGGCACTGCCTCCTGGTTGTGTTGGCAAGATATAAGGCTTGAATATGATCTTCTGGGGAGTGTCCACAAAAGGAGTAAACAGGGTGATCATTTTGCTCTCACGTTCTTTAGTAAGGGGAACTCCAGAGCCGCTTAGGAGTTGGAGTTCTCTTCCCTGCTCGTCGAATACAGCATAATCAAGCATATCCAATTCCTTTTTGGTGTACTGGATCGTTTGTCCGTTTTTGATGTCATTGTACTCTCGCTCCACGGTGTACTCATCCGGCATATGTGCAATATCGGTCAGCATTTTAAACGACGTTGTGATCTTGGTCGTGATGGGTGTGATTTCTACCTTTTCTGCCATAAATGCAAGATACGGATTAGACTTACTCATTTGCAGCTGAAGTATCTTGTTATTTATTTTAGTTTTGTGAACCGGGGTTTGTATGCGAAACGGCTCGGCTACACCTTTTAACTTGGCATATACCTCTAGCTCAAACTGATCTGGTAAGGCGGGTTTACCACTGGCAGGGTCACGCATATACGCAATCAGCATAGAATTACTATCTTTGCCTGGGCGGCCATACATGAAATTAAAGGCGCCGTTATTGCTATTGACCGATGTCCCATTGATGAACAGGTCCACTTTCTCCAGAATGTCCTCTTCGGGCTGTCCTTGCGTTTGGATCGCCGGATATAGGGTTTGATGTTGTGAATCTCCGCCGCTCTTTTCCAACGCCACGACCAAGCGTGTCCCGTCAAATATGATTTGTGGTACCTTTAATGTAATACCGCTATGGGTAACACTGAGATTCGAGGAAGTTGCCAATCCTTTCTGATCAGCGGTTTGCAGCCCGAGATCCCCAGCAAGCTTGAACATGCTATCTACAAGGGGGACCTGCTTTAATGATTCTGCCATTGTAGGCGAAACAAAGGCGCTACCGATGATCATAACGCTAATGACAGCCGCAGAAGCAGCGGCAATTGCGGTTCCCCGGAGAAATTTTTTGCCCGGTCGATGTAAGGAAGGAGACTTGGATAACGGCCCCCCATCTGATTCCATTTGTGTGTAAAATGCATCTAAGCGTTCTCTTACCAAATCGGGAATCATTACCGTGTCTGCGTCCAAGTTTACCTTTTCTGATTGTAATTTCCGATCCAGCTCTTGATTCTGTTTCTCAATCTCTGAAGGGCTCATTGAAAGGTCACCTTCCTTTCTCCACGATTTTGTAGCAGGTCCATTAATGTTCTGCGAGCACGGTGTAATCGTGTTTTGACGGCCCCCTCTGATACATCCAGTACCTCCGATATTTCTCTGATCGGCATATCGCGCAAATAGTGCAGGGAAATTACGGTTCGCATGGATTCCTCCAAGTGGTCGATGGCCTCGCGCAGCTCGATTTTTTCATATCCACCTGAGGTGGAGGGTTCCTGCACAAATTCCGCCACGGGGACGATCCGTTTTTGCTTGCGGATAATGAGATGGCACTCATTAATGAGGATGCGAAGCAGCCATGTTTTAAAATAGCGAGGTTCACGCAGTTCACCCAGAGACTGGTATGCCTTGAGCATCGCCTCTTGCATCGCGTCCGCACAATCTTCATTGCTGCGAAGAATGGAACGCGCCATGCCATACATATCGGATTCCATATGTTTCATCAAGGCGACGAATGCCTTGCGGTCTCCCTGACTTGCTTGGTGTAAGTTTGTTTCGAGATTCAAAGGATGGTGCCCCTTTCCCGTCTATACTAGCTATGTTCATTGTACCTGTATCTGGATTTATAAAATTTATTTTGTAGCAGGTTATAGGAGTTAGATGATACATATGTGCTAAAGGTTACAGCGGAAATAAAAAAATATAGCACCTTCCCAATGAGGTGTCTTAAAAGAAACCCTGTGCGTTAACCCGTCGCACGGAATAGTGGCTTTGGACTGCACATGCTATAATACGGTGAACCAGTATCAGGAAGGAGAATCCAACCCATATGAAAAAAACAATTGCTACTGAAAAAGCACCCGGTGCTATCGGCCCTTATAGCCAAGCGGTAGAGGCAGGCGGGTTTATTTACACTTCGGGACAGCTTGGACTGAATCCGACAACGGGTGAGTTTGGTAAGGATGTACAGGAGCAGGCACGCCTGTCCTTGAGCAATGTACAAGCCATTCTGGAAGAGGCAGGCAGCAACATGAACCAGGTTGTGAAAGCGACTGTATTCCTGAAGGACATGAACGATTTTGTCAGCGTCAATGAGGTGTACAGTTCTTTCTTTGAACAACCCTACCCAGCACGCAGTGCGGTGGAGGTAGCTCGTCTGCCTAAGGATGCACTGGTAGAGATTGAAGTCATTGCATTGAAGGGCGAATAATCTGAAAGATCCGTTCATAAAATAAAAAGTTTGCATGGCAAACGGGTGTCCCTATTAAATAGAGACACCCGTTTGCTCAAATTTAATGTGTTTTGTTTGGAATCTGAACGATTTGTCGACATGATACTTCGTTTGTATGAAAAAAGGTCGGTTTATATTATCAATATGAAGAAAATCAATGCAGATCACTCGACAAGCAAGCTTATAGATTTGCTTAAAGTCCATACCTAATCACATGGTTAAAATGAATAAACAAAGCAAGCGAGCTTGGGCTAGATGATTCAGACCCAAACTCGCTTGTTCTTGCTAGAGATCATATTCGTTTTCTTTAATCCCGGTCTCGATTACGGGCAAAGAATAGCCATAGCGCGTACACCAGAATGATTGCCGCCAAGATCAATGCGGCTAGCCGTACATTTTCATTGTTCGGATGCTCGACGGCGATGGCGACATAGGCCCATACAAATACGAGAGGATAAATGCTGTCGCGATAAGGGAAGCTGACCATGATCGCCAATGCGGTGCCGATGAGCAGGAAAATGATCGCCCATGTCGTATCGCTGAGTCCCCAGCCACTCCATTCATTCTTTTCCAGTGCCACTGCAATGTTGATAATAGTAGCAACGGATACCCAACCGAGGTTGAGGCTGAACGGTAGCTTGACGAACCACATTTCTCCAAGGGTTGGTTGCGGCGTGCGGGTACGTACATACACGACGCTAAGGGAAAGCAAGTATAGAATAATGACGATGACACACAGCTCTACGTATACATACTGCCAGAGGAAAATCCAGATGATATTGAAGAGACAGCTTAGAATAAAAAAAATACCGATGGACTGAACGCTTGTCTTGGATTGCCCTGTAGGTGTAGCTTGGTACACGACAAAGCAGGCGAGCAGTACGTAGATGACTGACCAGATGGAAAAAGCGTAACCCGCTGGTGTGATCAAGGTAGGGTACATGTTGGATACAGCAGCAGTGCTTCTGCCGCCGATAGGAAGTGTAGAAGCCAGAATGTTAACGAGAACGACAGCGATAAATGCAATAATATTCCACCATTTATACGGATGACTTCGTGACATAGGGATATCTCCTCCTCAACGAATGATGATCCAAAATGACCGACTGGTCACAACTTCTATTATGAATATACCCACTTTGCTTTCGAATATGTCCTAACGGAAAAAGTTTCTTGATCCCGGTATAATCATAAAAAGTTGTATGTATATGCAGTCATATGTAGTACAATGGTGAAAATTTTAAGCACTATATAAGCTGAAATTTCTCGGATTCAACTTATATGGAAGTAAGGAGATAAGTAGAATGAATGGCTTGGAGAAAGTAGGGAAATTTGTAGGAGGAACCTTTTCCATCTGGGTACTTTTATTTGCATGCTTGGGATTTTTCTTTCCTGCGGCGTTTACAGGGTTGAAAGGATACATACAGTTATTTCTGGGCATTGTCATGTTTGGGATGGGATTAACTTTATCTGCGGCTGACTTTCGTGAAGTATTCCGGCGCCCAGTGGATGTGGCTATTGGTGTGGTCGGGCATTATCTGATTATGCCGTTTCTGGCCTTTGGATTGGCATTAGTATTGCAGCTGCCACCGGATATTGCGGTAGGTGTCATTTTGGTAGGCTGTTGTCCGAGTGGAACTGCCTCCAACGTAATGACGCTCTTATCCAAAGGCGACGTGGCATTGGGCGTGTCGATTGCTTCGGTGTCGACGCTGATTGCTCCACTGGCTACTCCGGCGATGATTAACCTGCTTGCTGGACGTTGGATGAATATTGATGCGAAGTCGCTGATCATGGATATTCTCATCGTAGTTATTGTCCCCATAGTGCTGGGTGTTATCGTTAAGTCGCTATTTCGCAAACAGGCAGAAGCCAGTGTTCAGGCGCTGCCGCTCATATCAACACTGGCGATTGTACTCATCGTGGCTATTGTGGTTGCAGGCAGCAAAGGAAAGATTTTGGAGACAGGTCCGATTATTTTTGGTGTGGTTATTTTGCATAATGGTATCGGGTTCCTGCTTGGATATTGGTTTGCCAAGCTATTCGGTATGAATCTTTCCAAGCGTAAAGCTGTTACGCTGGAAACGGGAATGCAGAATTCCGGACTGGGCGCTGCGCTTGCAGCAGCTCACTTTAACCCGATTGCTGCTGTACCGAGTGCGATTTTTAGCGTGTGGCATAATATTTCCGGCTCGTTGCTCGCGACTTGGTTTTCCCGCCGGGAGGAGAAGAACAGCACAGCCGGAAACCATTAAGCTTTGTCAGTGGCTTGTGATAAGTAGCTGCGGTTCAGTTTTTTCGAACAGTTTAGAGAAGGTCAGAAAGGATAGATTTGACTTTATAGTTGCGGATCTTTATACTGTGGTTATTACAACCACTGTATTTAAGTAAGCAACAGTAGTTTAAGTTCGTTATGGAAGGAAAACTGCATCGAATTCGTATTCGGCTTCATGCTCAACAGCCTTATATTATCTGATCTGATTTAAACTGAAGGAGAGAGAACGAATGAACCCAAAATATAAGTCTCTATTTGAAACTTTTACCCTGCCATCCGGTGTTACGTTGAAGAACCGTATTACCATGGCACCTATGACTAACTTTGCTTCCCACGAAAATGGTGAAGTCAGTGATGAGGAGCTGGCATACTACCGTGAACGTTCCGGTGGTGTAGGCGCGGTTATTACCGCTTGTGTGTATGTAACTCCAGATGGCAAAGGCTTTGTCAATGAGTTCGGTGCGGACAAGGATGAAATGATTCCGAGCCTGCGTCGTCTGGCGGATACGATTCATCAAGAAGGCGCAAAAGCGATCCTGCAAATTTATCATGGTGGCCGCCTGTGTCCACCAGATCAAATTCCAGATGGACAGCCGATCAGTGCAAGCGCAGTAGCCGAGGAAAAAGAAGGTGCGCCTGTGCCGCGTGAAATGACATCCGATGATATCCACCGCGTCATCCGTGCCTATGGCGAAGCAACTCGCCGAGCGATTGAAGCAGGCTATGATGGTGTGGAGCTTCACGGAGCGAACGGTTACCTGGTCCAGCAGTTCTTCTCCCCGCACTCCAATCTTCGTACCGATGAATGGGGTGGAAGTCTTGAAAAACGATTGACCTTTCCGCTGGCGGTTGTTCACGAAGTGAAGAAAGTGATTGCAGAACATGCAAAGCGGCCTTTCATCTTTGGATACCGCTTGTCTCCTGAGGAAGGACACACACCAGGCATTACGCTGGAGGATACGATGGTGCTTGTAGACCGTCTGGCGGATCAAGGGCTGGATTACCTGCACATTTCCGTAAATCATTTCTTCGGTGGTTCATTCCGTGACCGCAGTGACGAACGGTCACGTACGGTTCTCATCCATGAGAAGGTAGGTAACCGTGTGCCGATTATGGGAGTTGGGTCGCTGAATACACCGGACGAGGCGCTTGCAGCACTGGAGACAGGTGTACCGCTTGTATCGCTGGGACGTCCGCTTTTGATGGAGCCGCAATGGGTTCAGAAGGTGCAAAACGGCACAGAAGATACCATTCGCACGACATTATCCAAGCAAGCCCAGCAGGAGCTAGTCATTCCTGACTACTTGTGGGGTGCGTTGACGACCCTTCCAGGCTGGATGCCTGTTACGGACTAAATTTTGAACGATAGAGATACCCTAGGCTGCTCTCATGCACCTGGGGTATTTTCCTGTCTCGTGACCGTGAACAATAATAACCGTGAACAATAATATAGGAATAACTGAGAAAGAAGGAAAATGACAATGTTACATAAAGCTAATGGCGCGATTTTGATAAAGTCCACCCATCCGGGGCTACAGATTCGATTGTTACAAGTAAGTGATGCAGAGCGTTTATTAGAGATCAGACGTGAAAATTTTGATTTTTTCAAACCGTTCGAGCCAGAACGACCTAAAATTTACTTTACGCTGGAAGAACAGGCGCGTCTGATTTCCAACGGTTTGGAAGCGGCACAAGCCGGACAGGGATATACGTTTGGACTTTTTTTGCCGGAAAATGATAAGCTGATCGGCAGAATGGAGCTGTCGGGTGTCGCTAGAGGCCCCTTCCAAAATGCCAATCTGGGCTACTTTGTAGATCCTGCATACCACGGACAAGGCTATGCCACTTCCGCAGTGAAGGATATTGTACGCTACGCCTTAAATGAGTTGGAATTACACCGTATTCAAGCAGGAGTGATGCCAAGAAATACGCCTTCCAATCGAGTGATGGAAAAGGCAGGATTTCGCCGCGAAGGGCTGGCTCTTAACTATTTGAAGATTAATGGTGTGTGGGAAGATCACGTGTTGTATGCGGTCACGGCTGAGGATTTGCAGAATGGCGTTTTCTGAATTCGCCGGGCGTGACCCCCTCCAGTTTTTTGAACACCTTGCCAAAATATTTTTCATCCTGATACCCGACCATACCGGCAATATGATGAAGGCGCAGCTTGTCATTCAGCAGCAATAGCTTTGCCTTGCTCATCCTGATCTGACACAAATAGTCTGACAGATTAACCCCGTACTCCTGCTTGAATTTACGAGAAATATATTCCCGACTGAGATAAAAGCGACTCGCCATATCCTGTAAAGAAATGTCCTCGTCATAGTGTGCATCCAGATAGCGGGCAATATCACGGATGGTCGGGTTGTTTGGGCTATGGCTTGGTGTAAGTGCCTGACCGGCTGCCAGCAGTCGGTTTTCAACCTGTCTTTGCCATAAGGGCAGGGAAAGCATACCACGGTTGTCGACCGGCAGTGCATGAATGGAGCCGGACTCATCTGCCAGTTCCTCGCCATCGGTATCTCCGGGTCTGTCATTCAGCCAGCGGGCCAGCATCCAGTCCAACTCCTGATTCCAACTGGCTAGCTGCTCTGCTGTCACCGAAGGCAGCTCGGCTACGGCTGCTATCCAGTGGCCTACCGCTATCGACACACGATTGGCATTACAGCTGAGTGCACTAAGCCGCAGTTCCTCTTCCATCTCAGGCAACTGGGGAAGACGAATGCTTTGCCGTGTCTGGGAACTTTGGTGCATCCAGTCGACGGTTTGCAACACATCCCGTTTCCACAACGCTTGCCGTGCCTCTTGGTAGGCAGTGGCTGCCGCTATGGGAAAAGCGCCAAAAGAGCCAAAAGAGCCAACCCCGATGTGCATGTAACACCGCAAAGCCGTTTTGATCCCTGTGTGAATATCCTGCAAGAGCAGCGGCCAACGAGCTGGTTCGCCCCAATATAGCAGAATAATTTCGTCCATACGCTCCAGATGACGGAATGCAATTCCGGTTTGAGAAGTTCCAAGAAATTCGTTGCAGATGTTAATCAGGGAAAAGCTCAAAAGCGCACGACGCGTTTTATATTTGTCCAGTATATCGGCATCCAGCTGCGTGGTACTCATCACAGCTGCATTACATATCTGAATAGCTGCAGGAAGACGTAACTCCTCACGTAAGGGCGTAATGGAAAGAGGGGTACTCGCTATACCGGAAACGATCTCAGTCAGGAGCTTATCAGCATAGTGCGGCCTCATCCGGTTGACCTCCATGGCCTGCATCGTCTGCCTGTTCCTGTCTTGCTCCGCTGTCCGCCAGGCTTGAGTGGCTTTATTTAGAGCCTCGTTAATCTCCACTGGATCTACGGGCTTAAGAATATAGTCCATGCCTCCCCGGCGGATGACCTGTCGAACCAAATCAAAATCATCATAACCACTGACCACCACGACTCGGGTTGCTGGGGAATTCACTTGAATCCACTCCATCAGTGCTACTCCATCCTTGCCGGGCATCCGCATATCCGTAAGTACAACGGGTGGGGAAAGGGCGGTAATGACCTCAATCGCCTGATCGCCCGACTCAGCTTCAAGTACCTCGCTCACACCGCACGCTTCCCAATGTACGAGCATCCGAATGGCATGGCGTACATGCTTCTCATCATCCACAATCAGGACTTTCATTGATAGATCACTCTCCCTTAATATGAATTTCTGCAGGGGCTTCAGTGCGAATTTCGAGTGTATAACGGACACCATGAGGCAGGATGTTGTCTACGCACAGGGTGTTGGAACCATCCTCCGAGTGAAGCTGAATACGCAATAGAACATTACGAAGGCCAATGGAATCCTGCTCGCTAGTGTCCGGCTCTTCGTAGGCTTTCAGCGGACGTTTTAACATATGCTGGAGCTGCTCCAATTCGGCCTGTGGAATGGAAGTTCCGTTGTTTTCCACGGTTATTTTCACAATGCCTTCCCGGATTCGGCTGCCTGTAATGCGAACTTCACCGGGCCCCAGCCGGGGATCGGCTCCGTGTTTAAAGTAGTTTTCCACCAACGGTTGGAGAATCATTTTAGGCACCCGATCATTCAGGACCTCATCTTCCCACTGGTAAGTGACCTCTAATTGCTCACCGAAGCGTTCCTTTTGTAAATCAAGATATTGTTTTACATGTTCGGCTTCTTCCTTGAGTGTAACGACCGTATGGTCCCGCATGTTATAGCGCAGCATTTTGGCAAGGGAAGAGAGCAGAGAATAAATCCTCGGCACTTCATGCTGTAGAGCCAGGGTTCCAATCGATTGTAGCGTATTATATAAAAAATGAGGATTAATCTGTGCTTGAAGCGCTTTCAACTGATGTGTCTTATTAGCCAGCTCCAGCTTGTATTCCCGCAAAATGAGGTTATTGATGGTATCCATCATCTGTCTGAAACGGCGCGACAGTACTCCGATCTCATCGTTACTCATAGCCCGAATGTCTACATCCAGTTGACCGGACTGAATCTGGTTTATGTAGCGAGTCAGTCGCTTAATAGGTTCCGTGATTTTTATCGAAATCCATAACGTGGCCACAATGACAAGTAGCAACGCTGCGCCTGTAATGACCGCATTAATCTGAGTCAGGCGGGTAGCCCGTAAATACAGCGTACGATGTGGAATTTTCTTGACGAGCGTCCAGCCTGACAGGTTGGCATCCAGCTTGCCGTACACGTGCAGTGCCGTATCATCCTCAATCACTCCGTGCTCGCCTTCTTTAGAAATTCGATTGAGCAGGTCAGATTCCTTCCAGTGTGTTCCAATCGCTGCTTCTTTTCCGCTATATATGATTGTTCCGTTCCGATCGATCAAAAACAGCTCCTCTGTATCCGCATCATACAATTGACGGCAAATACTGCGCAGCGGCTCCAGATCAACATCTATAGCCAGTACCCCAAGCGTCTCTGAGGCAGGAATGTTCCGAATCGCCCGATGAAGTGTAAATACCTGCCGCTTTGTGCTGTGCTCCGCATAGGAAACCGCCGAAAAGCCGTACAAATGCTTCATGTGCGAAGGCTGTATGAATAGTCCGGTAGGGCCGTAATGAATAGAACCAGTAAAGGGCTCCAGTCGGAATTCCCGTAGCGGGACTGTACTGGTAATCAACGTGGATTGCCCAGCCTCAAAAGAATGCAAATACACTTGGTCAATGCCTGACGAAGCATTCATCATCGTTTGCAGTGTGGTGTAAATTTCAGCGACGGCCCGGTAATCATCCGGAATTTTGGCCAGATTACGCAGAAAATGGGGGTCATTATAGACTCCGATGGACGCCCGATTCAGTCCCTGTAAATAGTTATCCAGATTCGTAATTCCCTGAAAAATAAGCCGTTCATTTTCTTGTGTGGCCTGCTCCCGCAAGGATTGCTTGGTGAGAACGAAGGTCATAGTCATCGACAGCAGCAGCGGCAGAGTGACCGCAATGAGCAAAAACCAGATCAGGCGGGAACGAATACTGTGAAATTTCATGCAGTGAGCTCCTTTCACAATTCAAGGCGAGCCAGAGGTCAATATTTTCCCCCCTAATGGTTCACGATCCTACGTGTTCTCCAGAGCGCTTATTCGACATAATGAACATGTGAATCGCATATCCGTACGGCCCAAGCATCATGCTGCTGGAAGAAAGCCGTAAGGGAGCGTTCCAGACACCAACAGACAACAAAAGGGGGGGATCGGATTGAATCGCGCCAAGTCGTCGCAATGGCTCCAGCAATGCATTTTTGTAGGGCCGTCGACGTTATTTTTCGTTATCATTATTGTAATCCCTTTTATGCTCGGAATGTACTATTCTTTTACAGAGTGGAATGGGGTAGCCAATGAGGCAAAGTGGGTCGGGCTGGATAATTTCAGTCACATTTTATGGAATGATGACAAATTTGGGACAGCGTTCTGGTTTACGGTCCGTTTTACGGTGGTAGGAGTGGTGGCTGCGAATATTTTTGGCTTTCTGCTGGCGTATTTTCTAACCAAACCGCTGAAAACAAAAAATGTACTCAGGACCATCTTTTTTATGCCTAATGTGATTGGAGGTCTGTTGCTGGGCTTTATCTGGCAGTTTATTTTCGTCAAGGGATTTGCAGCAATCGGAGAGAGCACGAACTTGTCCTTCTTCAACCTGTCCTGGTTGGGAGATGAGATCACGGCCTTCTGGGGTATTGTAATCGTGTTTATCTGGCAAACTGCCGGGTATTTGATGGTTATTTACATCTCTTCCCTAACCAATGTGCCCCGCGATATGCTGGAAGCAGCCGAAATTGACGGAGCAAGCCGGATGCAAATTTTGCGGTCGATTATACTTCCTTTGATCATGCCTGCCGTTACGGTATGTCTTTTCCTGGCGATATCATGGTCATTCAAAATGTTCGATCTCAATTTGTCACTGACCAAAGGCGGTCCCTTCGGGTCCACAGAGTCGGTTGCACTCAATATTTACAATGAAGCGTTTGTGAATAATCGTTATGGGCTGGGAACAGCTAAAGCGCTCATTTTCTTTATCATTGTTGCTCTGGTTACGAGCCTTCAGGTACGACTGACGAAAAGTCGGGAGGTAGAAGCGTAAATGGAAACAAGCAAGCGCTACCGCTTTGGAACATGGGCGACCGAGATGGTGATGATCCTCGTCGCATTGTTATTCCTCGTCCCGTTTTACTTTTTATTCGTGAATTCGGTCAAAAGCTTTGGTGATCTGCTCACCGATTCTGCGGCCTGGCCACAAACCTTTGTATGGAGCAACTATGCTAGAGCGTGGAGCATCACGCGTTTTCCCGAAGCTTTATGGAATTCACTTATAGTTACGGTAGTTAGTAATCTACTGCTCGTACTGATCAGCTCAATGGCTGCTTACCGAATGGTCCGGCGTCCGACGCGTTATAATCGAGTGTTGTTCAGCCTGTTCGTAGCTGCCATGGTCATTCCCTTTCAATCGGTGATGATTCCTTTGGTCAAGGTTGTAAGTACACTGGATTTAATGAACAGTATAAGTGGTCTGGTAATCTGTTATCTGGGATTCGGAGCCCCTATGTCGATCTTTCTCTTTCATGGATTCGTCAAAGGTGTGCCAGTCGAGGTGGAAGAGGCAGCTACGGTGGACGGCTGTACGCCTTACGGAGTGTTTTTCCGAATTGTGTATCCGTTGATGCTACCGATGATGGTAACTGTTATTATTTTAAATACGCTCTGGATTTGGAATGATTATCTCCTGCCTTCTCTGGTATTGCAAAAGGCTGAACTGCGCACGATTCCGATTGCGACCTATGCATTTTTCGGACAATACACGAAGCAGTGGGATTTGGCTTTGCCTGCTCTGGTGCTGGGCATCTTGCCAGTCATCGTATTCTTTCTGGCCATGCAAAAATATATTATACAAGGTATTATGGCTGGTTCGGTCAAAGGTTGAGTGTGGCGATGAGCTGAAAATGTACACGGTGTGCCACTCCCAAACGGAGGACACTTTGAAATTTAGAATAGAAAGGAACATAAAAATGAAAACGCATACTTTTAAAAAGAAAGCTCAAGCACTGATCTTGCTTCTCGCGGCCTTTGCCCTGGTTTTGGCAGGTTGTAACAGCAGTGGCGGACAAAACGCAGGTAAAGAGGAAGTGAAGGAAAAAACAATTCACATTTTTCAGTTTAAGGTAGAGATTGCAGAAGCACTAAATCGCATGAAAGCGGAATACGAAGCGTCTCATCCAGGGATCAAGCTCGATATTCAGACCGTGGGCGGGGGCAGTGACTATGGAGCGGCGTTAAAGGCGAAGTTCGCCTCCGGGGAGCAGCCGGATATTTTTAACGTAGGAGGTTACCGCGAGCTGGATACGTGGCTGGAATATTTGGAGGACCTGTCTGACCAGCCTTGGGTTGGCGATGTGGTCGATGTCGCCAAAGAACCGATGACCAAAGACGGCAAACTGTATGGCCAGCCGATGAATCTGGAGGGATACGGCTTTATTTATAACAAGGATTTGTTCAAGAAGGCGGGGATTACGGAGACCCCTAAAACATTGTCCGAACTGGAGGGCGCTGCGCAAAAGCTCCAAGCCGCAGGGATAACTCCATTTTCTAATGGATATCAGGAGTTTTGGGTGCTGGGCAATCATTTGCTGAACGTGGCATTTGCCAATCAGCCGGACCCTTCGGCCTTCGTCAAAGGACTAAATGATGGAACAGCAAAGATTCCGGGCAACGCTGTATTCGCCGAGTGGGTTAAGCTGTTCGATCTGACAATGAAGTATGGCAATTCGAAGCCGCTCACGACCGATTACAACACACAGGTAACGAACTTCGCCACTGGAAAGGCTGCCATGATGCAGCAAGGGAACTGGACTCAGGTCCAAATTGACGGTATTAATCCGAAGCTGAATCTGGGTATTTTACCTATGCCGATTGGTGAAGACGCAACAGCCGGAGATAAGCTGTTTGTAGGTGTCGCTAACAACTGGGTAGTTAATAAAAATTCGACTGTCAAACCCGAGGCGAAGGAGTTCTTAAACTGGATGGTGACATCCGAGCAGGGTAAAAAGTATATCACCAAGGAATTCAAGTTTATTCCAGCGTTCAAGAGCATCGAAGGGGCAGAGGCTGATATGGGCCAACTGGGTGCGGAAGTGGTGAAATACAGTAAGGAAAACAAACTGTTGGGCTGGTTCTTTAGCCGCTATCCTGAAGGAGCACAGCAAGAATTCGGAAGTCAGATGCAAGCTTATGTGGCAGGTAAATCGGATGCCGGGAAGCTATTCGAGGATTTCCAGAGAACATGGGATAATTTGAAGACCAAATAATGAACAAAAGCACGCGATAAAGCCTTCATATTTCAGGGAGATTGCATGATCCTGAAATATGAAGGCTTTTCTGTAAACAAAATTATAAATGGTAATGGAGCAGAGCGATATCCCCACGGCGTTCTATTTCTTTGAGCTTAAATGTACTTGGTAGCGTTCCTTCTGGAAATAACGGTATTCCTTGTCCAAGCACCTTGGGAATGATCGCAATGATAGCCTTCTCCAGCAGTCCAGCTTGTAAGAAGGCCTGAACTAACTGGCCTCCACCGACTAGCCATACCGCACCTTTCGATTGTTCTTGTAGACGTGGAACCAGTTCAGTCAGAGCTTCGTCCGTAAATGTAACATGTGGCGCTTGCTGTTGTTCCGTTAATGCTCGTGTGAGCACATAGCATGGCTTGCCAGCATAAGGGAAATCATCTGAGAGCTTCAACACTTCCTCATACGTCAGCCTGCCCATCAGCACTGTACCTACGGTGTCGTAAAAGTCGGCATATCCATTGTCCCCGCCATCCCCTTTAACATCATACAGCCAGTCCACCGAACCGTCCGGCAAAGCTATATACCCGTCGAGACTCATGGCAATATACAGCACAACTGCGTTTGATTTCAAATCTTCCATAGTTCATTCACTCCTTTCTATTTCCTAATGTTACAATGTATTTATGACATAGTATGTCGTAGTTAAAACGGTCATTTAAAATTAATTTTGGATTCGAGGGGTACCTTATGAATGAACGCAGAATTGCTCTTATGAGGATACTGGATTCCCGAAAAAAATATACGGCGCGTGAGCTGGCTGAACGTTTTGGTGTCTCTGTCAGGACAATACAAAGAGATCTCGGCTATTTGCAGCAGACCGGGTTACCCCTTTATACCGAAATGGGTCCTCATGGCGGGTATCGGGCACTCCCCAATCGGCTTCTTCCTCCCCTTCATCTTGCTCGCGACGAGGCTCTGGGTCTTTTCCTCATGCTGCAACTGTTGGAGAACATTCCAGATATCCCTTTTGGCTCGGTTCGTGGACATTTATCCGAGCACTATTATGCCGAGCTTCCACAGGATGTGCAGGACAGTATTGATCAATTAAAGGAGTACATTTCTTTTCGTATGCTACCCACTCACGCAGAGTCACCCTACACCTCAATCATTTTGGAGGCTGCGTTGAATAAGCGCCGGGTGAACATGCATTACCGCTCCGCTTCCGGTGAAAAGTGGACTGAAGTATATCCGATTGGACTGTATTTTGATCACGGATATTGGTACATGCCAGCGCATAGCAGAGACCGCATCATTCTGTACCGTTCAGATCGGGTGATTACAATAACGATGCTGGACGAAACCTTGGACAGCCTTCCCTCACTTCAGGAATGGTTGGCTTCGGAGGATTCCCGTATAGGAATTCCGTCCAAAATAAAATTTACCGCATTGGGTGCCAGGCTGGCTGGATCAGATGCCCTCTTCCAAAATGTTTCCCATCAAGAAGGGCAGGGTCAGGAATGGTACGGATATATTCCGGTCGAAGAGTTTAGATATGTGTCCCGACTTTTGCTAAAATACGGGCCAGAGGCCGAGGTCATATATCCGAAAGAGCTACGGATGAGGGTCAAGGAATTGCTGCAAGACAGCCTGCATCCTTATCTGAAGGATGCAAAAGCAGATGATGAAGAAAAAGACAATTAATCCTGTAAATTGATTCTCTTATGTATAGTTAATCACATGAATATTTAAGGTTATTAACTTATGACTTTCCATTTATTTTTGTGATAAAGTTTTGAAAAGAGCCCGTTTTCGTATATGATGAAGAGTAATAATTCAAAAGGCTGGACGGGAGACAGATATGAATCAACCGCTTTATGGAATATGGCTCGGAGATGTGTTTTTTTGCTTTTCTGGTGAGACGTCGGAACCACGTATTGATGCGTGGAGCAGTGTAATCCGCAGGCTGACGCTAAAGGGAGACCTTCGGCCGTTTCGGCAGGCTGCGTTGCGTCTTGCTGAGGTACGGATACCGAACACTGCTCGTGTGGAAACCGCGGGCAGAGGTGGCAAAAGACGTTCCATGTTGGGGCGTACATTGGAGGGTTTGGCGCTGGAACCGCGCGAGACGATGGCACTGCTGACCCGCATGGACGAGAAGGGCTGTGCGGCATCGGGCATTACGCTGGGCGAGGAAATGCAATATTGGCAAAAAGCCGCTTATTTTGCGCTAGAGCTGATGCAGCGGGGCGAAATTGCGCCATCGCTTACAGAGGCGCGTCCATCGGGACCGCGTCGTCGTGGTCCGGAAGCGGCTGTCGGGGTGTGGATTCCTCGACTGTGTCAAGAGGAGGACATACGCCGCTTTCATGAGCTGGCTGCTGCGATGCCAGCTGTTTGTATGGCAGCTCCGGCCGTTTTTGCGGGTAAGGAGCCTGAAACACGCGAGGATGCAGCTGGAATCGTACTGTACTCCTTCTTGTGTGCGGTCATCCATGCGGAAACGACCGCGGTGCTGGCAACATCAGACCGTGAGCTGGGTCGATATCGCGCAGAGTATCGGCGCGGAGGATCGCCGCTGGCAGAGCTGTGGTGGAACAGTCTGCTGACAGGTTCCCGCCCGGTGGCGATTCAGGGAACGCCAGCGGAGATGGAGGAGCTGGTGCTTCAAGCGTCCTCTCTTGAGGGAAGCGCAATGCCTGTCACGGAACGGGAAGACAAGGAGCCGATAGAAGGGCAACTGCGGTTGTGCCTTCGTTTGGAGCCTTCCCTGGAAGAGAGTGTCAAGGATTGGCGCATTACCTTTTGGGCAGAAAGCGATGCTGAGCCAGGGTTGCGACTGCCTGCTCTGGCACTGTGGGCGCATCCTGAACGTGATCTGGTTCGAGGCGAAATTGTATATCGTCAAGTGCAGGCGCAACTGCTAATGAGGCTCGGACAGGCGGCTGAAGCGGCACCTATATTGCAAGAAGCGTTGAATCGTCCTTATCCCGAGGGGCTGACACTGGAGCCAGAGTTGTTCTTCCGCTTCCTGACGGAAGCCGTTCCTGCATTACAAAAGAACGGTATCACCGTGCAAATGCCTTCACGCTGGAGCCGGGAGGGCCGAAGACGTGCAGGCTTGCGGCTCAAAATGCGTTCGACAGAGCAGGGTGCCAAGCCAGATGGTGTGATTGCCGATACATCGTCTGTCGGCATTAACCGCATGATTTCGTTTGATGCCGAGGCGGTGCTGGGTGATACGACTTTGACGATGGAGGAACTGGAAAGCATCGTCGCGGCCAATTTGCCGTATGTACGTCTCGGAGGGGAATGGATCGAGGTCGATCCCAAGGAAATCCGTCAGGTGCTGCGCTTTATCAAGCGCGGGGAAAACGGTGAGATGAGCTTGTCCGAATGGATGCATCTGGCTGCAGAAAATGAAAGTGCAGGCGAGGCCTCATGGAAAGGCTTGTCCATCTTTGGCGCGGAATCCGCCGGATTGCTTGCGTCTTTGGCTGAGGGTGGCGTACTCCGTTCGGTAGAGCTGCGGCCTGTGCCGGAGACACTGCACGGCGCATTACGGCCCTATCAAGAGCGCGGCTTTCAATGGCTGGCTGCGATGCGCGGATTGGGCTTTGGCGTCTGTCTTGCGGACGACATGGGGCTTGGTAAAACGATTCAGGTCATCACCTGCCTGCTCGACGGTGGCATCGGCGCAGATGATCAACGTCCGGCGTTGATCATCTGTCCGACGTCCTTGCTCGGCAACTGGCAGCGCGAGTTGAAGCGTTTTTCACCGGATTTGTCGCTGTATATTCACCATGGCAACCAGCGACTCCACGGTGAGCTGTTTCAGGAAAGTGTACGTGAGTATGATATCGTCCTCACTACCTATCATTTGGCGGGCCGGGACGGCAGCGATTTATCTGCGGTATACTGGTCCTCCATCGTGTTGGATGAGGCGCAATATATAAAAAATGCACGAACAAAGCAAGCACAAAGCGTCATGAAGCTGTCTGCTCCACACCGGATTGCCATGACAGGTACTCCGGTAGAAAATCGGCTGAGCGAGCTGTGGTCTATTTTTCAATTTCTGAATCCAGGTTACCTCGGTACGGCGTCTTCGTTCCGCCAGCGTTACAGTCTGGCGGGAGAAGAGCGGGGGTCCGCGTTGCGCGAGCTTCATCGGCTCGTCTCCCCGTTCATGCTGCGTCGACTCAAAAGCGACCCAGATATACGCAAGGATTTGCCAGAGAAGCTGGAGTTGAAGTCCTACTGTGTACTGACACCAGAGCAGGCCGGATTGTATCGGGGCGTGGTGGATCAATTATTGGGAACACTGGATGGGCAGATCGGTATGGCTCGCAAAGGGCTTGTTCTGTCTTCACTGACCAAGTTGAAGCAGATTTGTGACCATCCGGGTCTGATCATTCCGGGTCGGGCTGATAGTGGTAAAACGGAAAACTCGGGCAAAATGGAGCGACTGCTGGAATTGGTAGAGACGATTCGCGAGAACGGCGAATCGGCGCTGATATTCACCCAATATGTGTCGATGGGAGAATTGCTGGTCTCTCGTTTGGCCAAAATCTTCGGGGAAGAGCCGTATTTTCTACATGGAGGACTGGCGAAAACCAGACGAGATGAAATTGTTCACAACTTCCAGCAGGGAGAAGGCCCGAATATATTCGTACTTTCCCTGCGTGCAGGTGGCGTGGGTCTGAACCTGACACGTGCCAGCCATGTCATTCACTATGACCGCTGGTGGAATCCAGCAGTGGAAAATCAGGCGACGGACCGTGTATTCCGTATTGGTCAAAGCCGCAATGTACAAGTGCACAAGCTGATTTGCCAAGGTACACTGGAGGAGCGGATCGACGAGCTGATCGAGAGCAAAAAGGCACTTTCCGAGCAGGTTGTCGGCTCTGGTGAACATTGGCTCACCGAAATGTCTGATGATGAATTGCGCGGTCTGATTGCGTTGCAAAATGATGTATGGATTGAGTGAGCAGAGAAAGGATGAAGGCGATGACGAGGCCGCGAGTGAAGCTAAAAGTAACTGACGGTCAATGGATAGCGGAATTAGACGGACATGGGTTGGAAGGCGAATCAACGGGTGTACCTTCCACACATGCTGTCAAATGGACTGGCCCAGCGCCTGTACTGAACCCCGAACAGCGAAAAGCATGGCTGGAGCAGCTAAAAGCAGATCCTTTGGACATCTACCGTTTTTTGCAAGGGAAAAACTGTCTATCGCTGGATGAGATCGTTCAGCTAGCAGCTGAGACAGCCACTTCTAGCACGGAGGATGGCGTGGGTGTAGTCGACAAGGTGAAGAAAGCTCTTCAAATCGGTCTGGAAAGCGAGCCGCAGACCTGTCTAGAACTGATCGGAATGACACGGGAAGAGCTACTGGAGTATGTATTCAGTGCTTGGGCCGGGGAGTTATCCCATGTGCAGGGGACATCCCCTGCGCTTGAGTCTACCTCGCGGCCAGAGGGCGGACGCAGCGGATCGGCAGCGATTAGCGAATGGATTGCGGAGTCTGCCGCAGAAGGAGCATTGCATCGTCCGGGTGCGGGCTTTCATGCAATTGAGATTCGTCTGCCGCAGAAGCTTGCTCCTAAGAAGGAAGCGGATATTACAGCTTTGCTGCCGGGTTTACCCCGTGCGGCAGAGGCATTAAAACTCATACGTGAACGGGTAGCTGAGCGGGCCCGAGCTGCAATCCCGCAAAAACGTCATACTCCGTAACAATTCGGGTATATACTTCCCTTTTCGAGTCTATTCGCCTTCATCGAACGGGATAATGGCTTCGAAGAGTGCCAAAAGTTCAGTTACAATGGGGAAACGGAAAAGTCACAGCAAGTCATGCATCAAATGCAATATTGGAGGAGATACCAGCATGAAACGACATATACAACAGACGCGAGCATCTAAGCGCTGGACCAAAGCGCTCATTCCGGGGCTGATCCTGCCAGGGCTATTACTGGCAGCCTGCCAGCAGGGAGGATCAGGTGGACAGGAAAGCGAGCCGTTGAAGTCATCTACAGCGGTACAGGAGAATGTACAGCCTTCCGACCAGCCGGATGCGGGCAATGGCAGCACTAGCGCTGGACAAGCCTCTGCGGGTACAGGAAGTGGACAGGCCGACCCTGTGATGGCGTTGCGAAGCCAGAGTGCGCTGCAAGCCACGGTTAAGGAAGAGGATGGAACTGCGATTGTCACCAATGCGACTTCTGATACAGTCGTTGTGAACAAAAAGCGTAGCTTGCCTGTAGGCTATGTCCCCGATGACCTGGTGGAGCCGCAGGTGCCTTTTTCCTTCGAGGGAACGCATGAAAAACGGCATTTGCGTAAGGAAGCGGCAGAGGCACTGGAGAAGCTGTTCGACGGTGCGGAAAAAGACGGTATTGAGCTGCGTGCGGTATCGGGATACCGTTCCTATAAGCGTCAGGTATCTATTTTCAACAACAATGTAAAGACAAAGGGACAGGAATATGCCTCTAAAGTTAGCGCTGTACCGGGTACGAGTGAGCATCAGACAGGTTTGTCCATTGATGTATCCAGTCCAAGCGTGGGTAATGTGCTGGAGCAGTCCTTCGGAGCTTCCAAGGAAGGCGAATGGCTGGAAAAACATGCACCGGAATACGGATTTATTATTCGTTATATGAAGGGTAAGGAAGATGTGACCGGCTATGTGTACGAGCCTTGGCATATCCGTTATGTGGGAATAGACATTGCGGAGGATGTAGCCAAGCAGGGGATGACGCTGGAGGAATATTTCGACGAGAACAATATCAAGCTGTAGCAGTGAAAACCAAGCCGTAATCCTTGAGATTGCGGCTTTTTGTCGTGTTTTTCTTCCAAATTGAACCTTTTCAAGGTAGAATCTCGTATAGTGAGCGACGACATAAGCGCTTTGATTTGTTGCAAACCTCATGACAGAAGCGTACAGGAAGGGAAGGGAATCATCATTTATTATTCATTAACGTATCGCGAATGGTCGGAAGACACTCAAAAGGAACTGCGCAGCCTGACACGGGAATCCGTATCGGGAGATGAGTTGTTTCTACGCAAGCTTGTAGACGCTACGCGTCTCCATGACAAACTATGGTCGCATATATCGAATGAAAGTGAGGAACATACGGATCATTCCGTCTATGTGACTGAATTTACAGGGGAACGTGCAAAGCCTTACGGTGCATCCATCACAGACCTCGTGCTTGCCAGTGAGGGAGGTTACACTTCCACATACAGTGCAATGTACTGGATATGGCATGAACCTGCATTCCGTAGTATGGATCAGCGGGAAGGTTCGGTATTTACTTTGGAGTTGGCCCAACGGCTATTAGATCACTATACAGTACTGGGTGGCAAAACATATGAATTTATATATTCGGTACTGGACCCTCAGCTGAAAAAGGTACATCTGTTTGTGAAGGAGGTCGATCTGTGATGGAGCATTCTTGGGAAAAGATGAAATCCAAGCCCGGCTCTCGTACACGGATGGCGGCCTTTGCCCTGATGTTGGCTGTCCCAGCTGCTCTGACGGGGTGCGGTGACGACGAGTATTATGACTGCGATGAGCTTCCTGTATCGGAACAAACGGCGTGTCGGGATTCAGGCAGCAGCGGGTATTACTATGGCGGATCGACTTATTATAGTGGAGGCTCCTCATACCATAGCAGTCGTTCATCTTCCAGCTCATACCGCAAAAGCTCATCCTCATCTTCCAGCTCACACAGCGGTTTTGGCAGCAGCGGCTCACGCAGCGGCTTTTTCTCTGGGGGTTAAGATGAGCATGCGTACGATTCGGCAATTGCCTTATGAACATGATGAGCTTTTTAAGGGTGAAATCAGCCGTACCATCCCGTATCACCGCATGTATGGCAAATCCTATTGTGTGCCGGCCTTAACGGTATATCGGGAAAGCGAGCTGGCAGAGCTTCAGGTTGCTTCTGAGGCGGTACATCGTATTTATCGCAAGGTTCAGCAATTCGTTCAGCGCTATATGCCGGATGAATACCTGGTGGAACGGTTGGGGATTCATCCGGGCTTGCTGCGTGCTGCACGTATGGAGGCCGAGCCGGATGGGATAACCCGCCAGGACTGGATTGTGGGGGAAGCGGGTATCAAGTGCATTGAGAATAACACCGATACCCCAACCGGGATTCCCGAGGTGGCTTATCTCGAAGGAAAGCTGCTGGAGGTGCTGAGTAGGGATGGAATGTCGGAGGATGACAATGAACTACATGGACCCTCATCTGGAATGGACGAGGCGATTCAGTCTGCCTTGACGGAGCTCATTCATTTTTATAGTCGCAAGGGATTAGGGACAAAGGTGTATTTTGCTTGCTATGACTGGCACATCGAGGATCAGACCAACACCAAATATATTATGCATTTATGTGAACAAGCCGGATTCGAAGTCGTTTATGCTCCTTTGGAAGAACTGGAGATTATCCCGAATGAAGGATTGTATCACCGGGGAGAGCAGATCCACATTCTCTATCGCCTGTATCCGCTGGAATATCTAATTGATGACCGGGAAGAGAATACGGGGCTTGAGGTGGGGCAGGCGCTAATGGATATGGTGGCAGACGGGAAAATAGGATTAATCAACCCGCCGCAGCATATCATTACCCAGAGCAAAGGGTTCACCGCAACCGTGTGGTCACTGTATGAGCGAAATGAGCAAACACCAGAGTTCTGTGGCTTTCGTTTGTTTGACGATCGCGAGCTGGATGTAATACGAACCTACCTGCTGCCTACGTATTTTGAGCCCTCGGTGTTTATGCAAAATAAAGAGCCTTATGTGGCAAAAGGTATATGGGGACGGGAGGGTAAAGGGACGCACTTGATTGAACATCCTCAATCCGAGGAGATGCTGAAAGGCGCCTTGGGAGAGGTTGAACCTGCGGAGATTGACAACCCTGATCTGCTTCACCAAGCTGACGCTCCACGAACGCCTGAGCAGGAGGAAGCCGCACATATTGCCGCTTATTACGAGGGACAGCCTAAGATTTATCAGCGGCTGTGGCCGATGCAGAGTGCAGAGGTACAGACCGACGAAGGATTATTTCATGGCTATGTGTTAACAGGTATATTCGTGATTGGGGGGCGTTTTGCTGGTGTCCTGCCGCGAATCGGTGAAAAGGTAACAGGTGATATGGCCTACTATTGCGCCGCCGCCGTTGCCACCGCACCTCCTAATCCGCATGTTATATAAGCTGAATTAAAAAATGTACAATATCCGAACTTATCTGTTCATTTTCACAAGTGAGGATTTGGCAAAATCCTGAAGTATCATAAGGAGGAAGAAAATTGGACTCTTATATCAGTTTGGGGAACGCATTGGGCAATGTAGGTGTCGGCCTGCTTATCCTATTTGCCATCTTAATCGTAGGTTATTTTGTGTTCAGTTTGCTGACACGTTATAACGATAATCAAGAAATCGCACGCGGCAATGAGGCGGCAGGCATCTATATGGGTGCAAAGCTGCTAGGTCTGTGTATTATCGTGGGGATGGTGTCGTACAGCAGTCATTCATGGCTCGAAATGCTGACATGGTCGGCCGTAGGCATTGTAGTATTGTGTTTGGTCTATGTGATTTTTGATCTGGTGACGCCGCGTACCAAGGTGTGCGAGGAAATTGCCAAAGGCAATGTGGCTCTGGCACAGCTGCTGCGCTCGATCATCGTCGGGGTGTCTTTTGTCGTAGGTACATTTTTGATGTAGTCGATATAGAGAAGGAATATCAAGGATCTGCAATACCGGATAACGGAGCTGCAGATCCTTTTTTTATGGAACATTGCATTCACTGGCCGGCATCAGACTGTTGAATTGAAGGTTGCAACGATCACTTCCTGTGGGGACTATTCTATAAAGCAACGGGTGATACTGCATAGCAAAAGGAATTTGCTACAGAGTTCAAACCAAATAGAAGAGAAGGGAATTCTGAACATATGAGTACCTCCACCTCCCCAACCAAACAAATTCGGATGGGTATCATTGGCCTGGGTCTTATCGCTGAATATCACATAAGATCACTGCACAGCATCTCGGGGGTATCTATTGTGGCCGTTAGTGATGTGAATCCCAATCGCCTTCAAGCCATCGGAGAACAATTGCAACTGCCTGCTTCCAAGCGGTACGCCCATTATGAGGCATTAATCCGTGACCCAGAGGTAGATGCGATTCTGTCGCTGACACCCAATGATGTGCATTTTGACATTATTCGTATTGCGCTGGAAGAACACAAAGCTGTACTGGCAGAAAAACCATTGACTCTCACATGGGAGGAAGCGGATCAGTTGAAAAAGCTATATACAGCGAATCCGGTGCCTTTGCTGGTTCACTATAAGCATCGCTACGGCGCGGCCTTCCAATATACCAAGCAACTGCTGGATGAGCAAAAGCTGGGCAAAATCTATAACATTCAATTTCGTTATCTAATGGATGCATTTGCGCCGTATCGTCAGCATCCGTATACATGGCGTCACAATTTGGCCAAGGCTGGTTCTGGGGTAGTGGGAGATACAGCCTCACATATCATTGATCTGGCCCGTTTTCTGGTGGGTGAATTTAAAAGTGTCGCAGCGCTGCTACATACCATTACACCCGAGCGGTTCGATCCGATCACGGGACTGCCTGTAAAAGTGGATGTGGAAGATCTCGCTGCCTTTCATGGCATCGTAGGCGACAATACCGTGGGAACCTTTATCACTCATAAAAATGCCATCGGCATACGGCACGATATCGAAGTCGATATCTATGGAGAACTTGGTACGCTGCACGCCAGCCTCAATAACCCGGAAAGTATCCGCATTGTGCTGCGTGACCTGGAACACCCGGGTGCCGAATACGAGAGTTGGGCTGTCCCTGCAATCTATAATCATACGGCCTATGAAGATTTTGTTGAGCTGGCAAGGGGAAAGTCTGTGGATCGTGCTCCCTTATTCGAGGACGGCTACAAAAACCAGTGGGTACTTGAGAAAATACTGCAATCCTGGAAAGAGAATGGACGTTTAGTAGAAATGTAGGGATGTGAGGGGAGTCGCTGAAATTCCAGCAATGACAAAGAGTATAAACATGCTGTGACCCGCAAGAGGGTTCCTTGGAAAGAGCAGCCATCTTGCGGTTTAGCAATTCAATATCTGTAAAGACATCTTTTTCATCATTTTCACATCGCCACGCTTATATCACTTCAAATCAATCCTGCCTCAATCTTTTCAATAATGGTCAGCAAGAAGGATTCAGCTAAGCTGTTTTTCAAAATAGCTTGCTTGGCTTCCTCCAGTGTAAACCAACGTGCTTGATCTACCTCCGTACTAAGAACATCCAACTGATCGTCATTCACAATGGACACAAAATTCAGCATCAGTGTATTGCTTCGTTCAAAATACTCGCTGCGCATATATTGATACTCATCGACTTGTAATCCTACTTCTTCCTTAACTTCACGCACCAATGTCTGCTCGGCGGATTCCCCCTTGTTCACATAACCTGCCAATAAAATGAAGTCTTGAATATTGTACTGCTGTATGAGCAGCACTTTATCTCTCTGACTATTCAATACAGCGGTACTGATCGCAGTGCTGAATATCGGGAAACGAAAGACCTGGCATGTATGACAAAAGGGGATAGGGCCTCCGCCTTCACACTCCTTCACCATCAATTTTGTTCCGCATTCATAGCAATATTTCATGTAAGCTCCACCCTTGTATCCCATTTTTAAAATTGTAAATGTTGCTTTTAATGTCGTGTTTGTACTGCAATACTCATCATCTTAATTCTACGATCATTGTTCTGTCTACGGACGCTTTATTTCTTCTCTTGGTCTTTATCCCTTTTCTTGCTGCGTTCTTGCCCGTCTAGCCCCGATCAGCCGCCAGCCTGTTAACAATGCCGCCACAAGACAGATGGACGCGGACGTCATAAAGACTACATGCATGCCTGCCAGAAAAATTTCTGGATGACCCGAGACCAAGCCGGTGACCCGATAACCAGCCTCTTTACTCATAATATAAAAGAGGATCGATGTGGCCAAAGTGATCCCCACAACCATACCGACGTTGCGAACCAGCGAATTGACACTCCCGGCTGAGCCGAGCTGTGTGCGGGGTACTGTAGACATAATCAGCGAGTTGTTCGGCGATTGGAATAAACCACTGCCAATGCCCAGCATGGCAATCCACAGACCCACGAGCGGGATGGAGCTGCCTGCATGCAGTTGGGCCAATCCAATCTGGGCAATGACCATAACGACCAGCCCGGCGAATGTGAGCAGTTCAGATCCGATTTTATCGGAAAGCGCACCGCTGAGAGGGGCCACAATAACCATCGAGATGGGGAGCAGCATCAGCAGGAACCCGGCATGAAAAGGCGACAAGTTCAGCATATTCTGCGCATAAAAGGGCGAAATGATGTTAAAGCAAAAATTAGCGACGAACACCAGAAAAGCACACAAAATACTGAGCGAAAATAACGGATTTTTGAATAGCGCGAGCTGTAAGAGCGGCCCAGGACGACGAAGTTCCAACCTAATGAACATGGCAAAAGCAACTACAGCCACCACCAGCGAAGCAACGATACGTTTGTCGCCATACCCGACCTGCTGTCCCAGCAACAATCCGACGAACAAAGTGAGAATAAAAATAGCAAATACCAAGCTACCGGGAACGTCAATTTTATCTTTCACCTTGATCAAATCCTTCGGCAGAAGCTTCCAGCCAAGAAAGACAGCGACCAGCCCTACCGGTACATTGACCCAGAAAATGTACTGCCAGCCCAGCGACGAGACAATAATACCGCCCAAGCTTGGCCCGGCGATACTGCCCAGAGAAACGAAGGTTCCAATGAGGCCAAGTGCTTTGCCCCGTTCATTGGACGGGAAGATATCTGTCACGATCCCCTGGCTGTTCGCCATGGTCATGGAGGCTCCAAATGCTTGAATAATACGGGAAATCAGCAGCATAGAAAGCGAAGAGCTAAGACCGCACATTAGGGAGCCAAGAATGAATACGATTGTGCCGATTTTGAATATTTTGATTTTACCGACGATATCTCCAAGCTTGCCAAAAAATAAGATAGCGGTACATATCGCCATTAAATAGGCGGTTGTCACCCATTCAATCTGTGCCACGGGTAAATGTAACGTGCGAGACAACACAGGAAGAGCGATATTGACGATGCTTCCATCCAATGTGGACATAAATGTAAACAGATTCAATACAATTAAAATCAGCCAACGTTTCTTCTGGACTTCGATATTCTCTTGATAGGTTGTAGCCGTTGTAGCAGTTGAACTCATCATTACACCTCGTTATCGTTAACAATTTCTATTTAGTTGCACGCGCAACTAAATGAACGGTTCTAGTGTACAGCAAATTAGTTGCGTGCGCAACAATATTGTTGTAAACTTTGCTTTGGTCCCAACTGGGGATTTGTCATTTTCAAGCCAATGAGGTGTATTTGATGAGAAAAAAACCGATTGGAAAGCTAATTTCCCACTTGTACCGTCGAAATCAAAAAATACTGTCCAAAAAACTGGGCCCTTACGGAATCGGCAGTGGAGGACAACACAGCTTTTTAAAGCTCATTTTGCAGCGGCCGGGCATTACACAAGAGCAGTTGACGAATGAACTTAAATTTGACAAGGCAACCACGGCACGCTCTGTGAAACAATTGGAGGAATCAGGCTATATTGAACGGAAAACGGACCCAAATGACCGCCGTTCCTATCTTGTATCTCCCACGGCCAAGGCGTTAGAGTTTGCCCCTGTCTTACAAGGAATATTGGACGAGCTCAATGTCAGCCTTGTCCATAAACTATCCGAAGAGGAAGAGGATCTTCTTATCGACTTACTGCAAAAGATTAGTATAGACCCTGACGAATAAACAAATAAACAAATAAGGAGTTAGCTAGAGGATCGTGGCAGGTAAAAGAAAAAGCAGATCTCACAGAGGATACTCTGTGAGATCTGCTTGATACCACTTATTCAGTCCATGCCAATTCCTTTGAACGCATTCATGACTAATTGTCGCACATAGGAATCGTCTAATGGATAACCAGTTACCAGCAATCGATAAAAAACGGGCCCATAAATGAGATCGATACATAATTCAATATCGAGATTTTCCTTCAATTCTCCGCGCTCTATTCCGCGCTCAATAAGAAGCCTGGCCTCAAGTCGCCGAGGGTGGAAATATCGGGTCCGGTATGCCTCTGACAATCCTGAATCAAGTTGCCCTTCGCCTATTAACTCCGTAATGATTTTACCCTCTCGGCTTATTAAGAACCGCACTAAATTCGTGGCATGAATGAGAATGTCATCTAATACACAACCCGTGTCGGGCACGGGCAATCTTGCTATGGTGGCTGACAGGAAACCATCCATTACTACGGCAGCTTTGTTAGGCCACCATTTATAAATGGTGGCTTTGCTAACTTTTGCTCGCTCAGCAATTTTTTCTACCGTAACCGCCCCAAAGCCTTGCTCCAACAGTAGATCATAGGAAGCGTTAAGGATAGATTTTTGCGTCTCGACATTACGTGGACGTCCTCTTTTACTCTGCACTGGAATGCTCACCTTCTTAACAGATATAAGTAAACGCGAAAAATAAACTATACGTTCAGTATATCAAATATCATGTGAAATAAAAAAGTTGATTTTGCCTATTTACAAAACGAAACGTTCAGTATATTATTTGATTATCGAATTAGTGAACTATACGTTTAGTATTTAAATTAATGAGGAGGATTATTATGCAAAGAGAACAACAAGCCTTAAAAAGTAACCGTATCTCAAATTGGATGATGTTTTTGTTAGCAGCCGCATGCGGCCTTATTGTTGCCAACCTGTACTATGCTCAAACCCTTGTAGGACCTATTCACGTTGCTATGGGTCTTTCTTCTACAGCAGCGGGCTTCATTGTCACCTTAACTCAAATCGGTTATGTGGTGGGATTGTTATTTATCGTACCGCTCAGCGACATTATTGAAAATCGACGGCTTATGGTCATATCGCTAATTATCACAGTCTGTGCATTGGTTGTTGCCGCTTTTGCCACCAATGCCCCGTTGTTCCTGACCGCATCCTTGTTCATTGGAATTGGATCTGTGGTAGCCCAAATACTGGTGCCGTACGCCACCTATTTAGCATCCGAAGAGCAGCGCGGCCGCGTTGTTGGGAATGTCATGAGCGGACTCTTGCTAGGCATTATGTTCGCACGGCCAGTAGCAAGCTTTATCACCAGCATTTGGGGATGGCAAGCCGTATTTATTTTGTCAGCCATTGTCTTGACGCTGTTGACGATTCTGCTCTCGCGAGCTCTTCCAGAGCGCAAGCCTGTGCCTACGGTATCTTACAGTAAATTAATTTTCTCGCTAGGCACTCTTTTAAAACAAACGCCTGCACTGCGCCGCCGTGCCCTGTATCAAGCCTGCCTATTTGGTGCCTTCAGCCTTTTTTGGACTGTTGTTCCTCTACGTTTGGCGGATGATTTCGGAATGTCTCAACAAGGGATTGCATTGTTTGCTTTAGTAGGCGTAGGCGGTGCAGTAGCTGCCCCGATTGCCGGGAGATTGGCTGATAAAGGCTGGAGCAAAGGTTTAACCGGGTTAGCTATGATCATTGCAGCCTTGTCTTTTTTGCTCATTTATCTTTTTCAAAGTCATTCGACGGTTGCGCTCGTACTTCTCTTTATTTCAGCGATTACACTGGATATGGCTGTATCGGGAAATCTTGTACTTGGACAGCGTGTGATTTACTCCTTGGGAAGTGAGGCGAGGGGGCGTCTGAACGGATTATTCATGTCTATTTTTTTCATAGGCGGAGCGATTGGATCATCATTAGGTGGTTGGTCGTATGCGTTAGGAGGTTGGAATTTTAGTTCTCTGATTGGAGTCGTCCTGCCTGTGCTGGCTTTGCTGTACTTTTTCACTGAGAAAGAAACGAGTGAAGACGTGCGAAAGAAACAAACCACCTGATAGAGGTCGGCTTTAAGCTATGCCGTACTCAAAAACATAATCATTAAAATGGCTGTTCCCAAGAGAAAACAAAGGGGTGAGTAGAGCACAGTGTCCCACTTTGCAAAAACAGTTCCTTTTTTTCTCTTGAAGAACCCTACCCATTTGAAATCTCCTATAGAACGTAAAATAAATACGCACGACAACAAGCCTGCACCGTAGGAATGAAAGGAACTGAAAAACGGCTCAAAGAGCAAAGCCGTTCCTGTGCTTGGGATCGCTGCCTTTGCACCTTTTTGTCCGCCGAATACCCAATAGGAGGCATGAAATTACATAAACGCCCACTTGAAATACCTGCGAATTTGATCTATAATGCTGTAGAATATAGTGATATTCAAGGCATTGACCAAAGACATGATTTCCTTGAAGGGCCGTTCAGAGAGAAAAGACGAGGCTGAGAGCTTTTCCGGCAACCGCATGTGAAGTTACCCCTTTGTAGCCGTGACGTTGAACATGTAGCTGTGCAATCTAGCAGTAACATCAGTAAGCGCCTACCGCTTTATCCCCGTTAACGGATACCAATGGAGGGTCACGCATGTCGTGCATGAGCATGTTCCGATGAACATAAATGTACGCACAGGAGCGGGCCGAACTAGGGTGGAACCACGAGCTGAACGCACTCGTCCCTTGAGGGAGAGAGGCGTTTTTTTGCGTTCAATTTTGATATAGAACACAATTTGAAATGGAGGCTTTAATCGTGAGTATTCAAGTGAAATTGCCGGATGGAGCCGTACGCGAGTACGAGCAGGGCGTAACGATCGCCGACGTGGCGGGTTCGATCAGCTCCGGGCTGAAAAAGAACGCCGTAGCAGGTAAAGTGAACGGGAAGGCTGTAGATCTGAACACCGTTTTGGATCAGAACGTTGACCTTGAAATCATTACGCTGGACGGTGCAGACGGTCTGGAAATTTATCGCCACAGTACAGCGCATTTGCTCGCTCAGGCGCTCAAACGCATTTACGGTGAGAAAAACGTGAAACTGGGTATCGGTCCGGTCATCGACAGCGGCTTCTACTATGACATTGATATCGAAAACCCATTGTCCGTTGACGACTTGGCCAAGATCGAGAAGGAAATGACGAAGATCGCACAGGAAAATCTGCCGATTACACGTCGTGTGGTCAGCCGTGAGGAAGCCACTCGTATTTTTGGAGAGTTGGAAGATCCACTGAAGCTGGAACTGATTCGTGATTTGCCGGAAGAAGCGGAAATTACAATCTATGATCAAGGCGAGTTTTTCGACCTGTGTCGTGGCCCGCATTTGCCATCAACTGGCCGCATCAAAGCTTTTAAACTGTTGAGTGTAGCGGGCGCATACTGGAGAGGCGATTCCAACAACAAGATGCTGCAACGTATCTACGGAACAGCATTCCCGAAAAAAGCACAACTGGATGAGCACCTGCATTTGCTGGAGGAAGCGAAAAAACGCGACCATCGCAAGCTGGGTAAAGAGCTGGAACTGTTCATGTTCTCCGAAGAAGCACCGGGGATGCCGTTCTACCTGCCTAAAGGTATGGTCGTCCGCACTGCATTGGAAGATTACTCCCGTGATATTCAACGTCTGCATGGCTATGAGGAAGTACGTACACCGCTGATGATGAACAATCGTCTGTGGGAACAATCGGGACACTATGAGCATTACAAGGAAAACATGTACTTCTCCGAAGTGGATGAAACTACATTTGCTCTGAAACCGATGAACTGCCCAGGACATATGCTTGTGTTTAAAAATGAGCTTCACTCTTACCGCGATCTGCCAATTCGTATAGCCGAATTTGGACAAGTGCATCGCCATGAGCTGTCCGGCGCGTTGAACGGTATGATGCGTGTTCGTACATTCTGTCAGGATGATGCGCATATTTTCGTCACACCAGGTCAGATTGAACAAGAAATTACAGACGTAATTAAGCTGATTAACGAAATGTATAGTGTGTTTGGCTTTGACTTCACAGTGGAATTGTCCACACGTCCAGATGACTTTATGGGAGAGCCAGCACTGTGGGATCAAGCGGAACAAGCTCTGCAAAACGTGCTGGATCACCTGGGCATCAACTACCGTATTAATGCGGGAGATGGAGCATTCTACGGTCCGAAAATTGACTTCCACATTCTCGATGCGCTCAAACGCAGCTGGCAATGCGGAACGATCCAATTGGACTTCCAAATGCCTGAAAAATTCGACCTCACTTATGTGGGCGAGGACAACCAGAAGCACCGTCCAGTCGTTATTCACCGTGCCATCTACGGTTCGATTGACCGCTTCATGGGCATCCTGACTGAGCATTTTACAGGTGCATTCCCATTGTGGTTGGCTCCTGTTCATGCGAAGCTGTTGCCAGTATCCGAGAACTATATCGAGACTGCCAATGAGATACAGGATGCGTTGCTGAAAGCAGGTCTGCGCGTCGAAGTGGATACTCGCAATGAGAAGCTTGGTTATAAAATCCGCGAGGCGCAATTGGAGAAGGTTCCATATATGTTCGTTATCGGGGAAAATGAAAAAACAACCGGTACTGTAGCGGTTCGTAAACGTGGCGAAGGCGATCTGGGATCACTCAGCATTGCGGATATCGTTGAGAAAATCAGCACAGAGATTCGCGAGAAACAGTAATATTTGATCGGAAAATGTGTAAAAGAGCCATCAAAACCATGATGAACGTGGTTTTGATGGCTCTTTTTTGTACCCAATACATAAGAGTCCAGCGTAAGACTGAACCATAGTTTTTGCAGCCTCAACTGAATTCTTGAATTATCTTATACACAAATACTTAGCAGGTTTGTGGCCGTGAAGTGGCGTGATCTGCTGGGAGGGAGAGTGTCTTCAAGGACGTCTCTTCGGATTGTTTGGCCGGGGATTCTTCCGCATCCTGTTCCTCGCTAAGCGATAAAATTTCGCCGCGCAACTTCAGCATTTTCTGATCCAGCTCGTAGGTTGCACGTGCGGCTTCGGTCAATCCATTAACGACATGTTCAGGCACTTTCTTATCGAACTTATAGTACAAAATATGCTCCATACTGGCCCAGAAATCCATAGCCAATGTGCGCAATTGAATTTCAACCTTGATCCAGCGCGTGCCCTCAAACAGGATCAGCGGAATTTCCACAATGACATGTAGGCTCTGATAGCCGTTGGGCTTAGGATGGGCTATATAGTCCTTGACCTCCAGAATACGAATGTCTTCCCGTGTGTGAAGATGATCCATCAGACGATAAATATCTTTCACAAAAGCGCATACCACGCGCATTCCAGCGATATCATGAATTTCACGCAATATATTGTCCAAGGTCACTTCATGCCCTTTGCGCCGAACCTTTTCCACGATGCTGTGGGGCTCTTTGATCCGGGTTTTAATATGCTCAATCGGGCTAAAACCGTCTAACAGCTTCCATTCCGTCTGAATCAGCTTGATTTTATTCTTTAATTCCTCCAGAGCCAGCTGATAAAGGACGGGAATCTTTCTCCACTCCTCTAGTTGCTTGGCGTCGACACTGTTTTGATCCAGCTGTAGCTGAAATTCCTGCAAGGGTAATGGGACAGCATTCAGGTGCTTCCAATCCGGTTCATTCACAGAGCATTCTCCTAAATGAGGCTTATGATGTCCTCGATCTTTTTCGTAAAAATGCATTATCGTATACATTGTACACTATGTCAAAACCTACAGGCAAAGGAGAGACGATCAAAGAAAAAAGAAATACGACAAGAATTATAGTGGTAAAACCGAGTAATCCGATGTATAATTACAAAAATGCTGATTTGGAGCATTTAATTCTTTAAAAAATCACAAATGTAGAGTATCCATCATTAGATTAAAAATATAAATTACAGAAAAGAGGAAAAGAAAAATGGCAAAAGTAGAAAGTTTTCAATTAGATCACACGATTGTAAAGGCTCCTTATGTAAGAGCAGCGGGAGTAGAGCATGACGAAAAAGGAAGCACAGTACAAAAGTATGACTTGAGATTTTTGCAACCCAATGAAGATGCACTTCCGACGGCAGCTGTACATACGCTGGAGCACTTATTAGCAACGTACCTGAGAGATGAAATCAAAGGAATTATTGATATCTCTCCTATGGGATGCAGAACGGGGTTCTACTTGATTTTGTGGAATGAACACGAGCCTGAGGAAATTGCACTCGCTTTGGAAAAAACCTTGAAAAGAATTCTGGAAACGACAGAGGTTCCGGCTGTTACTGCTTTGGAATGTGGGAATTACAAGGACCACTCTCTTTTTTCCGCGCAGGAATATGTGAAGATTGTATTGGAAGCTGGTATTAGCCGCGATCCTTTCGAAAGAGTACTTTAAAATCTATGATTTCGATTGACCTATCTCATCAGACAGCGGTAGTGACAGGCGGCAAGTCAGGCATAGGCAAGGGAATTGTAGAGCTTTTCATTCAAAGCGGAGCTAAAGTAATTTCTGCTGATATTTCTTATGAAGAGCCGTATAGAGTGGTCAATCCACAGTTGGTTGAAACGCAATTGGACATATCGAAACCGGATGATATCGAAAGATGGTGCGATCTACTAATCAGCGAAACGGGAGTTCCTGACATATTGGTGAACTGCGCAGGTACTTCTACGATGGATTATGTCATTGATAGTGAGTTGGCTGATTGGGAGAAAGTATTTTCGATCAATTCAACTGGGCTGTATGTAGCGTCCAAACGGTTTGCCAAGGAAATGGTGGATGCGCGCAAACCAGGACGAATTATCCAAATTGCTTCGCAGGCTGGAAAAAATGGATATCGGGCCATGGGCGGATATTGTGCATCCAAACATGCGGTTCTTGGCTTGACCAAGGTGATGGCCATTGAGCTTGCTCCGCATCAAATTTTGGTGAATGCGGTTTGTCCAGGTATCGTAGAAACGCCGATGAAGCATCGCGAGCGGATTGAAGGGGGCGTCATTCGCGGAATGACCGCTCAAGAAATATACGAAGAAGACTGTTCACAGGTACCTTTGGGGAGAACGGCCGAGGTGGAGGATGTCGCCAATGTGGTGCTGTTTCTGGCCAGTCCGCTCTCTGCATATATGACAGGACAAGCGATTAATGTTACAGGTGGAATGACGATGCACTAGCATACATGATCTGGGGGAAAACAACATGAAGAAATCGTTCGTTTTACTATTAGGGATTAGTTTATTATTGGTTGCCGCAGGATGCGGTAATAAAAGTTCAGACAGCAATGGCTCCAGCGCCGCTTCCGGTTCGGAAACGCAAAAAGTAGTCATCGGCTCCATGGGCTCTGACGCCCAGATCTGGAAGCATATTGCCCAGTCCCAGGCCGCCAAGGATGCCAAGCTGGACATTGAAGTGAAAGAAATTAACGGCGGAATCGAAACGAACAATGCGACCAAAGAAGGCGAAGTAGATGTGAATGCATTCCAATCGTGGGCGTACCTGGTTAGCTATAACAAAGAGAGCAAAGCTGATTTGAAGGCTATAGCCACAACCTACCTGGAGCCTATGGGGATTTATTCGCAAAAATTCAAAAGCATCGATGAAGTGACCGACGGGGCCCTGGTAGCTTTGGCAGATAACCCAGCCAATACGGCAAGAGGTTTAAAGTTATTGGAAGCATCTGGTTTGATTAAGCTTAAGGCTGACTTTAATGATGCCTTGGGTACAGTCAATGATATTACTAGCAATCCTAAAAACCTGAAATTTGAACTAATTGATGATAAAACAGGCCCACGAGTGATTCAAGATGTAGGCTTGGTGCTGATTGGGAATACAATTGCTTTAGAAGGGGGGCTGAATGTACTGAAAGATTCCTTGTTCCATGAGGAGATCAGTCAGGCAACCAAAAATAATATTAACGTCCTGGTTACTTCATCTGATAAGGCGAATGACAAAGGGCTGCAAAAGTTAGCGGATCTCTATCATAACGAGGATACTCAAAAATACATTAAAGATGAATTTGGCGGCACCAAAGTAGAGGTTAAAGAGCCGGTTTCTTATTTGGAAGGACAAACTACAAAATAAACTTATGAGGTCAGCCAGTTTTTTGGGTTGACCTCTTTTGTTCGTTAGTAGTCGACTTGAGTTTGAGTATGGGTTTCGGTTCGATAATGTTTGGGGGAGAGTCCCTTTACCTTTTTAAAAATTTTCGAGAAGAGTAAAGGGTCGTTATAGCCGACTGAACGGGAAATGTCACCGATCGAAAGTTCAGCGTTTCCCATCATTTCACATGCTTTGTTGATCCTATAGCGAACCAAATAATCCTGAATACTTGTGTTCACTTGTTGTTTGAATAACGAACATAAATAGCTTCGATTGAGTCCGATAAAATTTGCAATGTGCTCAATGGTAATTTTCTGAGCATAATTCATTTCGATAAAATCCTTCACTTTTTCCACGTAAATTTCCGACCGGCTTTCCTTTTGTTCGGAAGGTGTTACCGGACCGAATTCTATAAGCTCCGATATCATTAAGCAAAGCAGACCGGTCAGTCTGGTTTCCCGAGCTTTATGGCATTCACTTGATTCGTTCATTCGCTGCAAATACTGATAAATCAAATGGTCTCCTTCAAAGTTGAGGATTGGACGCGTCATCGTTAGACCTGATTGCTTGAGGAGTGTTTCTGCCAGTGCCCCGTCAAATCCAAACCAGCAATAAGACCAAGGATTCACTACATCGGCTTGATAATAAGTAATGACCTGGGGGCAGATTAGAAACCACTGTCCTTTCCGCAAGCGATAACTGAACCCACCGACCTCGAAGGTACCTTCTCCGTCCAAAATATAATGAAGCAGATAGTGATCTCTTATCGCAGGCCCAAAAAAGTGACTCGGTATGCATTCCTCTATGCCAAACTGAGTTAGATACAATTCAGAATGCTGTTTACTACGCGGCAAATATTCTATCACGCTAAATCTCCTTATGTAAATTATCAAGCATTATAACATAAATAGTGAGCACCATGCCATGTACTTCATATCTAAAATTAATATATGATTTCTGTAGAACCTACTGCTATATTGTTGAATCTTATCAAGCTTTACACCATATGAACATAGTTGATGGCTGTTACAAAATGCTTCTTCTGAGTGTCTTTTTGGTGTGGAACTCCGATGATTATTATCTAAGAGAGGGGTTATTTTCCCAATGGGTATCATTGTTCAAGAGCAAACAGGGCTGTTTCATTTGCAGTCGTCGGGCATGAGTTATATTATTCAGATTGTGGATGGATTTCCTGTGCATGTATACTGGGGAGACAGGTTGAAGCACCGCGAACCCATGGCTGACCTATTGCTTCACACTCCCGCGACGGCTGGATTGGATCGGTTGCCGCAAGAATATCCGCAGTATGGGAGCGGGGACTTCCGTAACCCGGCGTATCAAGTAGAGCTTGAGGATGGAACTCGTATCACGGAGTTAAAGTATATTGGCTACCGGATCACTAAGGGAAAGCCATCATTAACCGGGCTTCCGGCCGTATATACCGAAAATGAAGACGAAGCGGATACGCTGGAACTGGAGTTACAAGATGACTTTTCAGGCCTTAAAGTTGCTCTTCTTTATACCGTCTTCGCAGATCGAAACGTAATCGCTCGTTCGGCTCGTTTGAGTAATGCGGGAGCCAAGAATCTTCGGCTTCTCCGTGCTCTAAGTGCCAGTGTCGATTTTTCAGGTAAAAGCGATCTAGAGTTCATGTATCTTTCGGGAGCATGGGCTCGGGAGGGGAATATTACCCGCAAACCGATTCTTCAAGGTGAAACCCGAATTGATAGTAAAAGGGGCATGAGCAGCCATCAACTCAACCCTTTTGCTGCATTGGTCACTGGGGGAACAACGGAAAGCTATGGTGAGGTATTCGGCTTTAGCCTCGTGTACAGCGGGGGCTTTGAGGCGGGAGCAGAAATAGATTCATTCGGCTCTACACGGTTTAGCATCGGCGTGAACTCCTTTGATTTTTCGTGGTTACTGAGCCCAGGTGAGAGCTTCCAAACGCCAGAAGCCGTTATGGTTTACTCTGGTCAAGGGCTGGGAGAAATGTCGCGTACATATCATCGCTTGTATCGGACTCGTCTTTGCCGAGGGAAATATCGGGATGAAGAACGCCCTATTCTGGTCAATAACTGGGAAGCTACCTATTTTGACTTCAATGCAGATAAGCTGGTATCGATAGCGAAGGAGGGGGCAGAGCTAGGCATCGAACTTTTTGTCTTAGATGACGGTTGGTTCGGAAAACGGGATTCTGACAATTCGTCTCTCGGCGATTGGTACGAGGATCGTCGGAAGCTGCCAGACGGACTTGCCGATGTCGCGAAACGCATCAATCAATTGGGGCTTAAATTCGGACTCTGGTTTGAGCCGGAGATGATCTCTCCAGACAGCGAGTTGTACCGGGAGCATCCAGATTGGTGCCTTCACGTTCCAGGACGGCGACGCAGTGAAGCCAGATGGCAGTTGGTGCTGGACTATACTCGCAAGGAAGTACGCGATTACATCTACGATTCGCTGGCTGCCATTTTCTCCAGCGCCCCAGTTTCTTACGTGAAATGGGATATGAATCGCTGCCTGACGGAAATCGGTTCCGCAGCTCTGCCGCCAGAGCGCCAATCTGAGACTGCCCATCGCTATGTTCTTGGATTGTATGAGCTGCTGGAGCGCGTCACCACCGAATTTCCGCATATTCTTTTCGAGAGCTGTTCAAGTGGCGGAGGACGTTTTGACCCAGGCATGCTTTACTACATGCCTCAAGTATGGACTAGTGATAATACCGATGCGGTGGAACGTCTGAAGATTCAATATGGAACTAGCCTTGTCTATCCTGTAAGCGCCATCGGAGCGCATGTGTCGGCAGTTCCGAACCATCAAGTTGGACGCATAACACCCCTTGATTTTCGAGGTGATGTGGCCATGTCCGGAAATTTTGGATATGAGCTTGATCTCACGAAATTTACCGATGAGGAAAAAGAGACGGTCAAACGCCAAATCGCAGTATACAAGCAGATACGTGGCTTAGTACAAAAAGGTGACTTGTATCGCTTAAACAACCCGTTTGAAGATAACGAATCGGCTTGGATGTTTGTTTCTGAAGACCAAGAGGATGCCATCGTCTACTATTTCCAAGTGATGGCTGTCCCGAACGCGCCTTGGCGAGCCCTGCGCCTTGACGGACTAAATCCAGAGCTCGAATATGAAGTTAAGTCAGGAAATAGCGGGCAAAAGTCTATCCATGGGGGGGATCGGCTTATGAAGTTGGGCCTCCCTCTTCTCTACAGACAGAAAGACTATGAAAGTGGATGGTTCAGGCTTCGGGCAATAAAGCCTGGTAAGGCTTAAGGATCAGTACAACAGTATAATTGCCGAAAGAGAGAAAACAATCGATGGAGTTATGCCCCTTTTTATATGAAAAGGGGCATTTTGCGCGCATCAGCGTACTGATTGGGGAGGGGCAAACCATGTTTTTTATACGAATGATGAATGACATGAAACTGAGAAAGAAGATGACGCTTACATTCATTTCGGTAGCTGTTCTTCCCTTGCTGTTGTGTGGCCTGTTTCTGACGGGGAAGCTTCGAGAGGCCGTTATTAAAGACGCCTTTATGCAAGTGTCCAACAATGTCGAGCGGGTCCGAAATCGTACAGAAGAATTGATCAAAGTGCCGCTGGACATCTCGTACCGGCTGACCAATGACAATCGGATGAAAATGGTAGCCAGCCAGAAGTATGACAGCTATATCGAAGTCATTCAGGCATACCGGGAGTATACAGGTATTCGTGACTACCTCCAGTTGTACAAAGAGATATCCGGCATCCGTGTCTATGTCTCTAATCCTGGAGCACTTAATAATTGGGAATTTATCCAACCGGATGATAGGATCACAACCGCAGATTGGTACAAGGAGGCCATCGCGCAGAAAGGATTGGCCGGCTGGAATTTAATCAAGGATGAGAGGGACGATGCCGATTATCTCAGCCTGATTCGATCATTTTCAGTGGATTCACCAGGACGAAAAGGGGTTCTGGTCATAAATGTTAACCAGCGCCAATTAAATTCAATCCTGAATCAGGAATCGTTCCCTACCTTGATCGTGGATAACCGGAATCAGATTGTCGCGTCCAATGAAGCAGAGTTGTTCGGGAAGAATCTTTCTGAAATTCATGCCGACGAAAATATACTTTTCCATCAGGAAGGAAGTTATAACATGCTCATCGATGGAAAAGCGTCGAAGGTGGTTATCGCCAATCTAGCTCCACAGAATAGCTGGAATGGACTTCGCATTATTTCCATTTTTTCCGTTTCTGAGATTACCCGAGATGCTAATCAAGTGATATGGCTCGGCGGAATCGCGATCACAGCCAGCCTGATATTTGCAGCCTTGCTTATCTATGCTTCTGCTTCGCTATTATCCAGAAGGCTTCTTCGCTTAAGCAAGCATATGACCCAAGTAGGGGCGGGCTCATGGGAAACCTATCTCCATATTGATGGGAAAGATGAAGTGGGTCTATTATCGAGGGAATTTAACGCGCTCGTCAGCAGCGTAAACCATTTGGTCCAGGAGGTCCAAGAGACGAATCGCCAGAAAAGACTCGTGGAGCAAAGACAAAACGAGATCAAGTTCAAAATGCTGGCAAGCCAGATCAATCCGCATTTTCTCTTCAATTCTTTGGAGTCTATCAGAATGGAGGCCCACATTCGCCAACAGGACGATATCGCTAAAGCAGTCTGGCAGTTGAGCGCGTTGTTACGCAGCAGTCTGGAGGCTGGTAACGACAAGATTCCACTGCGTAAAGAGCTTGAACAAGTGTGCTGTTATCTCGATCTTCAAAAGTTTCGGTATGAAGACCGTTTGGAGTATCGCTTAACCTTTGATCCAAATTTGGAGGAAATGTTGGTTCCACCTCTGATTATCCAACCATTGGTGGAAAATTCTATTGTACACGGTCTGGATAATCAAGCAGAAGGAGCTGTCATTGAAGTGAAAGTTAAGGAAATCCCGGAGGGGGTTCGAGTTATGGTATGTGACAACGGCGCTGGTTTCACGGCCGATCGTCTCGCCCTAGTACAAGCAGAGCTTGCTGCATCCGTACATGAACAGGAGGTCCAGCGAATTGGACTACGAAACGTAAATGATCGTCTCGTCTTACTGTATGGGACCTCTAGTGCTTTACATATTGAGAGCGAGCCTGGGAAAGGCACTTGTATTCAGTTTTTTATACCTGGGGGTGAATCCAAATGATTAAGGTAGTCATCGTTGACGATGAGCCGAAGCTTCGTCAAGGGCTTCAAACGCTGATCCCATGGGAAAGCCTCGGATTTATCGTTACAGCTACGGCAGCCAATGGAAAGGAAGCACTGGGAGTCATCGAGGAAAAAGCTCCTGATGTTGTAATCGTCGATATCCGCATGCCGGTTATGGATGGTTTACAGTTGATTGAGCGCTTGACAACCGACGGTCATCATTTGCACTTTATGATCCTCAGTGGATATGCCGACTTTGAGTATGCCAAACAAGCGATCAAATACGGGGTGTTCGGCTATCTCGTTAAACCGGTCGACATTGATGAAATGTCGTCCAGTTTAAAACGGATACGCGAGCGGATCGAAGAGGAGCGTCTTCAAGGGGAGTGGCGTAAGAGAGAGGTTATAAATCGAGATTTATACCTGCATAGCTTGCTTGTCTCTCAAGAGAGAACTGAAGATCCGGCCAAGTTGAGAAGTAAGGCAAAAGAAGCAGATTTGTTGTGGAGCAACTACGAAGTCGTGGTCGTCTACCCGCGTGTTTCTGAAGTGGACCGTTCTGATGTCGCATACCAGCTTTCGAATGGATTGAAGGCAAAGATAGAGGGGCAGATGATGGGACTTGTCACAGTAATCCCCCCGTATACAGTCCTGTTGCTCAACGCGCCGCTGCGCGGAAGAGAACGGCGTGAAATTCTGCACAATGAGATTCGTAATGTTGCGGATAATGTCCGGTTCGCCGCTGCAACCGGAGGGGTAGTATCTGCTCCTGAAGATATTTGTAAATCTTTTTTAAAGGCCCAGGAAGCGGTAAAACAATCCTTTTTCAGCGAGAAGAACCGACTGCTAGGTCCGTATCCTTTCTTTTCTTCTTCGCTGGATTCTCCCCGATTGTCTGCTGATAAAGCTGAGGAAACGATGGAGGAATTCATCTTCCGCCTGTATTACAGTCTGGAGGTAGGAAACCAAACCGCAATACTGCCATTATTGAACGAGGCGGCTGCATTTTTACTCAAACAGGGGCAAGATGAGAAGTCGATCAAAGAGTCCTTCTTTTTTCTGTCCAATGCAATCATTCATAAGCTGACCGCGGGTTTCTGTATCGAGTTGAAAGAGACGGAGGAAGTTTCCCGTTTTTTAAATGGGATATACCAGCATGATCATCTATATGATCTTTTGGAAGAGACCCACCGTTTCCTGCTAACATTGGCGCAAGACTCTGAACACCGTGGAAAGGAGCTGGAATTCAAAAAAATGATCGACTTCATTCACAAGCATTATGCAGACAACCTGAGGCTGGAAGCGTTAGCCGGACTACTAAACTATAGTACCGCCTATTTGGGTCAGCTTTTCAAGAACAAGACGGGGGAGTACTTTAATACCTATCTGGACCGAGTCCGTATTCAAAAGGCCAAGGAGCTGCTGGGTCAGGGAATGAAAGTATACGAAGTCGCCGAAAGCGTCGGCTATACAAGCGTCAACTACTTTTACAGCAAATTCAAAAGATACGAAGGCCGTTCACCGTCGGAATATAGAAATCCATAATTTGTGGATGATTTTTTCCGAAATCCGTTGTATGGGTTCTGACTCTCCTCTGTTTTATGATTGGTTTTAAGAGAGGGGATGAAAAAAATGAAAGCGGTAACAGCAAATTCGGAAAACGTATACAAAAAAACGAAGCGGAATGCTTGGAAGGTATTTAAAAGCCAGAGGTATCTTTACTATATGTCCATTCCGTTTGTTATCTGGGTCTTTATCTTTCAGTATTTGCCGCTATGGGGCTGGACAATGGCATTTCAGAAATACAGACCTGGTTTGAGTTTTTTTGAACAGAAGTGGGTGGGCTTGGAGCATTTTCGTACATTGTTCCAAGATGATCATTTCTACCAAGTATTGCGGAACACGCTGGCTATGAGCCTTATGGGACTGGTCGCTGGCTTTATTGTACCCGTTGTCTTTGCTCTATTGCTCAACGAGGTCCGCATACAAGTGGTAAAACGATTTGTTCAGACCGTATCTTATCTGCCGCACTTTGTTTCATGGGTGGTTGCTGCAGGCATTGTCACCAAAATGCTTTCAGCGGATGGCGGTGTCGTAAACGATATGCTCATGGGTCTAGGCATCATCGATCAGCCAGTCCAGTTTATGGCCCAAGGTAAATTATTTTGGTGGGTTGTAACTTTCGGAGACATCTGGAAGGAAACGGGGTGGAACGCCATTATTTATCTGGCTGCCATCGCCGGTATTGGTCCTGAATTATACGAGGCTGCGCGGGTGGACGGCGCTAGCCGATTACAGCAAATGTGGCATATCACGCTGCCGGGGATCCGGCCGACTATTATCATTCTCCTGATTATGTCTATTGGTCATCTGCTCGGTACAGGATTCGAGAAACAATTTCTGCTGGGCAATCACCTGGTCATTGATTACTCTGAAGTACTTGATTTGTATGCGCTTAATTATGGTCTGGCGATGGGACGTTACTCTTTCGGAACGGCCATTAATATTTTTAATTCGGTGATAAGCCTGATCCTATTGTTTGCGGCTAATGGAATCTTTAAGCGCTATACCAACGAGAGCATTATGTAAGGAGGAGAATGGACATGGAGGCTGTCAAAAGCACTACGCCGGTCGGCGGATTAAACAACAAGCTTCAGGCGAAATCACCACAAGACCGAATCCTGGGGATAGTTGTTTATGTTTTCATGATTGTGGTCACCGTTCTGACGATCTACCCGTTCTTAAATGTGCTAGCTATCTCTTTTAACGATTCGGTAGACACCATTAGAGGTGGGATCACCATCTGGCCAAGGCAATTTACGTTGAAGAATTACGACTTGATTTTCACCTATGAGGGGTTAATCACTGGATTCAAGATCTCCTTTCTGCGAACCGTCATTGGCACCGTAGCGGGCTTGGTCAGCGGCTCGATGCTTGCCTATACGCTTGCACGAAGTGATTTTCAAGCTAGAAGGTTCATCTCCATCTTTCTGGCCGTCACCATGTATGTTTCTGGAGGGTTGATTCCAGGTTTTATCCTGATGAAGGAATTGCATTTAATTGATACATTTGCCGTCTATATTTTGCCAGGTCTTGTAAGTGCGTTTAATGTCTTCATTATTCGTTCCTTCATTGATGGTCTGCCTTATGCGTTACAGGAATCAGCCAAGCTGGATGGTGCCAACGATTTCACGATCTACTGGCGCGTTATTCTTCCTCTTTGCAAACCGGCATTAGCGACCGTAGCGCTCTTCTTGGCAGTTGGGCAATGGAACTCTTGGTTCGATACTTACCTGTTTAATGGGTCCAACGAATCGTTGACGACCCTGCAATATGAATTGATGAAAATTCTGCAAAGTACGACAACAAGCGCAACCAATTCCCAGGACGCTGCCAATATGGCCGAGCGTATGGCACAGGTTTCACCGGAATCCGTCAAAATGGCAATCACCATCATTGTTACAGTGCCGATTCTTATCGTCTATCCTTTTTTACAAAAATATTTTGTTAAGGGTATGACGCTCGGAGCGGTAAAGAGCTAAACGAAGCAAACATTCATTATAATGGGAGGTTTCGCTCCATGAAGCCAAGAAAAAATAGAGTGGTCGTATCTTTCGTAATGTCACTGACTTTAGTCGCGACCCTTGCAGGGTGCAGCGGTAATAATCCTTCTGAGGCTACCAAGGCCGTAACAACAGGAGACATCACACTTACTTATTTTTCGGAAGACTCCAGCACAAATTGGAATAGCATGAAGGATGAAGTCGGTAAGGTCATCGCTGAAAAAACCGGAGTAACTCTAGATGCTGAATTCGCTGTCGGAGACCCGGTCCAAAAGATTTCGTTGATTGCAGCCACAGGAAACTATCCTGATTTGATCGCTGCTAAGGCGGATGTCGGCAAACTTGTCGATGCTGGTGCAATCATTGATCTGACGGATTTGATCGACAAGCACGCACCGAACATCAAAAAAATGCTGGGAGACAAGCTTGTTCGGACAAAGTACAGTTTGGACGACCCATCGATCTATGTGATTCCGACCTGGTCCGCTGTCGAGGAGAAAAAAATTAAACCCGACGTAGGGTTTAAACTCCAGCATCGTGTCGTCAAGGAAGCGGGATACCCGGACATTCGTACGGTACAGGATTTTGAAAAAGTCATTAAGGGCTATATCACCAAGCATCCGACGGACGAAAATGGCAATAAAAATATCGGATTGTCCCTTAATGCCGACGATTGGCATATGTACCAGGTAACAAACTCAGGATTTCAAACGACCGGGGGACCAGACGACGGCGAATACTACATTGATCAAAAAACACACCAAGCCACTTATCATTTCCGCCGACCGGAAGAAAAGGAATATTTCCGCTGGTTGAATCACATGAACGCCACTGGATTGCTTGATCCGGAAAGCTTCGTGCAGAAGACCGATCAGTTTAAGGCGAAGGTGGCTTCAGGCCGCGTATTGGGTCTGGCCGATCCGGAGTGGGACTATGGCGACGGACAAAATGCGCTGAAGGCGGAGGGCAAATTCGATCAGACTTACGGTCATTATCCAGTTACCATGAGCAAGGAGTACAAGGATACCAATTTCTGGCTTCCCGGCTTTGATGGAGGGTACGGAATTTCGATCTCTAGCAAGTGCAAGGACCCGGTACGTGCTATCCAGTTTCTCGATTTTCTAGCATCGGAAGAGGGGCAAGTCCTGAATAACTGGGGAATTGAAGGAAAGCATTACACGATTAAAGACGGCAAACGGACGATTACTCCGGCTATACTTGAACGGATGAACAATGACAATGCAGCTTTCCAAAAAGAGTCTGGAATCGGTCTATATTGGAACTTGTCGGTCCATTATGGTGATGGCATCAAGGATTCAACAGGCAACTATTTTACTCGTAGTTATCCGGAACTACTGACAGCGACTTACAACAAGTCGGAGAAGGAAGTCCTAAAGGCCTATAAGATTGATCATTGGAAAGATCTATTCCCAAAAGAAGAAGAATTCCAACCGAGAGCATACGGAGCAGCCTACACGATGTCTCTCCCCAATGACGATCCGGCTGTTATTCTCGGAGCCAAGATGAAGGATATTACATGGAAACGAATTCCGGAAGCTGTCATGACCAAGCCGGAAAACTTCGATAAGGTTTGGGATGCCTATATGGCAGAGCTGGAGAAAGCCGGAGTACAAGAAATGGAACAATCCTTTACCAAACATATTCAAAACCGGATTAAGCTATGGTCCACCAATTAATTCGTTTTGCATAAAGAACGGGTCCGTTTCCACTTTCCAATTGGAGAGGAGACGGTCCTTTTTCATTAAGGTTTGCTATAGACTGCATTCGTTCAAGTTACAAACCAACAGCGGCCGCCTCGGTTATTTTCTGAGGTGGCCGCTGTTCGTTAGGGGCAGGCTTATGCGTTACTTCATGGTGCTGGGTGGGACGGTAAAATTACAGGTACGTTCAAAGTAATTACCAATTTGTCGACGTTGTTATCAGAATCCAGCCACATACCCATCGTCCGAAGTATCTGCTACCTTCCGTGGTACGGTAAGCCCCGTAAGAGAGCCTTACTCCGCTTCATTCTTGGAGGAAGTAAATAGGTCTTGAGGAAGCTCATCCCTCGTGATCACGTAATCGCTGTTGAACACTTTTATGAGATGATCCAGGGAGTTATATTGTCCGTTGCGGACGAAATCGCCCGTCCATGTGGTGAAAAAGAGCCAATGCGCTGAATATGCTTGAAGCAATTCGGGATCGCCAATCGGGCCGTTTTCGGACAGACCAACCAGTTTCTTGCCTTGCACGAGATTTACCAAGCTGTCGTACTTGCCGATACTTGGGTTATAATTAGCCGCCGGGTTGTAGATATCCACACTTACAATATCGACGACATCGTCCCCCGGATACCATTCGGGGCTCTCGGAGTTCCATACCCAGATCAGGTTGTTCAGGTGATGGTAGTGTGTTAGACGGTCGTACATGATACGGTACAGCTGCTTGGCGGAGTCTGGCCCTTGGGCGCCCCACCAAAACCATTTGCCTTCCGCCTCGTGCAGTGGTCTCCACAGCACCGGAACGTGAGCGTCTTGGAAGCGTTTCAACTGAGCGGCAATGGCATCAATGTCCCGCAGGATTAGCTGATATTCTTCCGACTTGGGATGATTAAGCGCATATTGAACGTCGAATGTAGTCGCCTCGGTGTAAAATCCGCGATACCATTCTTTGCCTGGAATGTCATGCAGTCCCTTAGGGGCATTCCAGTGCCATACAAACGTGACAATTCCACCTTCTTTGGCCCATTGGATCGCCTTGTCCACCTCAGTTGAGGTGGCACCATGCTCGACGCGAGAGGGGGAGTAATCCATCATGTCCGTTGACAACATCGCAGGATACTTTCCAGTCTGGTCTTTAATCCACTGGGCATCCTCAAGAGTGTGCTGACCGGAAAGAATATTGTCCCCGTAAACATCCACGAGATAACCCATGAGTGCCTTGGTTTCCACAGTCGCATTCGGGTTTACCGGCTTTTTCCCAATCTGATGCAGTTTCGGGGGGAGCACTGCTGCCAGCTTGATGTAGTCGATATGATACTGGCCCAAGTCGACATTGAACTGTATTGTGTTGTTTCCCGAATTCAGCATGATTTTACCGCCGGATACCTCGGAATAGCTTGCTGTTGTCGGAAGGGATATTTCGCTTGTCTGACCGTTGACCACCATATGGGTCTTTTTGTCACTATTTGGATTACTGTAACCGATTGCAATATTGTAAAAGCCACTTGAAGCTGCGTTATAGGCAAGGGTTAACGACCCTGTGCCTTTAAAGGCTGCGTAACCGGTACCAGAATAGCCCGTGCTGGCGGTTTCGGTGCTGACCTCACCAGTAATGACTCCGTCTTCGGCTTCAATTTTGCTGTTTGTAGCAGGCAAACTGGCGAATTCAACCTTCACGTATTCGATCCCGTAATATCCCCAGCCTCTTGAAAAAGTAACCTCGTTTGTACCGGCATTCAACATGATCTTGCTTACCAACTTCTCGTTTACAACCGCACCTCCCGGAGGGGGAACCAGCGTTATGCTTTCAGCCATTGTACCATTGACCTCGAAGCTGGTATCCTTGGAGCCGGTGTCCGCCGGAATATAGTAACCGAGGCTCAGCTTATATAGACCTGCTGTCGGCACATTCACTTTAAACGTAGCCGTCCCGTCAGACTTGCCCGAATTTGGGTCATAATCATAAAAGAAGGATACATAACCGTCGCCTTTATAAAGTGTATCGCCGGTATAGGGAGTATCCCGTTTTTCTACACCGTAACCTTGAATAATTGCATCCTTGGAACTGACGACTGTAGAAGGAGATTTGCCATTAGTGGATAAATCTTCACTTGCACCCATCGTCGTTTCGTCTTCAACATGGGTGACCAAGTTAGTTGATTCTGCTTTTGCTAAGCTTGGAATTAAATCGAGAGATACCAACAAAAAACATAAGAAAACAAAACTAAGAATACCGAAAAACCTTCTTTTCCACGGATCTGGCATATGACTCACTCCTTGAATTAGATGTTACCACCCTAATTGTCCTGCGGCGCGGATTGAAGAAACCGTTTTCATAAGTACAGACTAAGTACTTTGAAGTAATTGATGACAGGTGGTTACGGATCATCTTGCAATTCTAAACATTCCTTCTTCAGTTGTATGCGTTTTCAATTTTTGTTATTAATTTTTTAGCACCTCACCTCTCTTTAATTTCATCATAAGTTAGAGGCGAGGCAGGAACCATACAATGAATTTCGGGAAAAATCATCCTTAAATTATGGATTTTTATACTCCGGTGGCAAACAATCTTCATTTCTTTTGAAAGGTATAACCCAAGATTTTAAGGCTATATGGGATAAGCGGGAAGGATAGTTTCAATTTGTGGTATCATGCCAATAGGAATACTACCCACATGGGAATGAAAGGGACTAATACATGATTTCTCATCGATTGCTTACCTACGAAACAATTATTCAATTAACGGACCAGATTAATAGGGACCAACACTTGTTATTCTATAGCTATTTAACTCAACGTAAGGAGCAGGCTAGATTTGTCGGTCAATATGTAGACGACAAGCTGACGGCGGTCTTGGCATACTTTTGGGGGCTTCCCTTCCCTGCATTTTCTTTCTACTGCATCAATCGAGAGAAACTTAACTTTCCGGCTCTTATTGCTTTTACTAAGGAAACCATTCAACTTAACAGAAATACCGTTTGTGGTACAATCCTCTGTAATCGTGACATACAACTTTTTCAGTCTCATGGTCTCATAACGGGTAATCCACAACGTTTCTTAACAATGAAGCATATGGATCAATCGAAATTGCTCAATTCAAACCTGGCTGAGTTAGTTAAGGAAAATGATTTTTCAGATATAGTGGATTTATTACAAAATGGGGGCATGAAATTTTTTACGAGGAGCGAACTCGAACAATATCCTTTCCTTGGGATAAAGGAATGTGGTCATTTTATTGCCGTAGGCGGCTTCCACTTTTATGATCCTAAGCTCGTTGAGCTCGGAAACATATATACAAGCCCTGCTCACAGAGGGAAAGGGCTAGCAAAGCACCTGACGAGCCAACTTACAAAACTGGGCAGATCGCTTTCATTAGATGTCTACCTGGGAGTATTGGCGGAGAACCAGGCTGCTGTACATGTTTACAAAGGACTAGGCTATGAGGTTACGGCTGAGCAATCTATTGTTGATTTTAAACTATCTATTGGTTGACGAACTAGACCGGATTTTGCGCGTTGATTGTGAAGTATAACAGAATATGGGTGCTTGTTGGCATTAGAGAGGTATCACGCAACTGCCAGACAGGAGATCACCTGTTATTTCGTAGAACGGGATTATCAGGGAAAAGATATCGCTTCTGAAGGCGCCTCGAATGAAATCACTCGACTTGGAGGAGGAGAAAGGCTCTGGAACAGAATGATATTAATATTCATCAACTGACTGACGCGATCTATCAAATTTTACACAAGAGAATGGATAAGCTAGGTGTAGCATACGGTATCGTTAGCGAATTTAGTTACAATCCTGAGGAGCCACTGTCATGGATTATTAGTATTGAGGACTCTGAAATCGTGCTCACCTCGGCCATCTTGTTCCAATATATGAAACAGCATAGAAATTTGGAGGATACGTTAACTCATTTTATGCGCGATCACTTTCCATACTTCAATTAAACAGTAAAGATTATATAGAAAGCGGCAGACTAGGGCTTTGTTTTCACATCCTCGTCTGCCGCTTTTTCTTTTATTAGATCTGTCCAAAACCTATTTTCGCAGGGTGCCGTGAAAATGAACGACAGTGCCTTTTTCGATTCATTACAGGTCTGCGTCTGCACAAGTCAGACCGGAAATAACGAGTGCAGTCGAAGTACAGCTCCGTATGCGCGCCTCGCACTTATCTGGCTGGGATGCTGCGTGTCCCCTCTGTCATCGGGGAGGCGCAGAGCGGGCACACCGGCGGCGTGCCTGTGCTAGCTGCGCTTGTACGGCGTCCGCTTGTTGTGTCGCGACGCATCCACGCTTTGCAGGCACCGTCGGTGCATTTCCACACGGGCACGTTGATGCGTGGTTCCGCCGGAGACCCTGCCACCGACGAGGTCGTCCGTACCGTAGCGCTGCCTGGTCCCGGCCTGCTGCTCACGCGGGTCGCTGTGCCAGACGCTGGCGATCCAGCACCAGCACGGTTGCTATACCCGGAAGCACCCTTCGGTTGGCCGAAGCTGCTGCGGCGTGCTTCCGGCTTGGAAGCCTCAGGGGTGACCCCATAGGCTTCCAGCAGGAAGCGTGACACGGCGGCAGGCTTGCCATGATTAGAGGCGGGAGAGGTGATGTACAGTAACTCCTTCGCCCGGGTGACGGCCACGTAAGCGAGGCGGCGCTCTTCTTCAAGCGCTGCATCGTTATCCACAGCTGTAGTCGGGGCGGCGCCTGCCCGCCGATCCTCCGGAAGCTCGCTGTGCAGCGCCGAGCTGTGCGGCAGAATGCCCTCGCTGGCTCCGATCCAATATACGCAAGGGAATTCCAGTCCCTTGGCGCGGTGGATCGTCATGAGCCGAACAGCATCGCTGTCTTCTTCTCTGCGCAGCGATTCCATTTGGCGGTGACGCTCGGAAAGCTCGTCCGCAAAGCTGACGAACGCCTCCACGGTGTCAAACCGCTTGGCTGCCGTTTCGAGCTCCTCCAGACTTTCTTGCATCGTTTCCTTATAATGAGTCCACGCGCCCGTATCTCCGCTTTCCAAATATTTGTCATAAAAGACGCGCCGCATTTCTTGAATGGCATAGGCAGGTTTCATTGTAGTGAGACTGCGAATCAGACGAATACGCTCTTTCACCTGCTCACGCTGAAAATCACGTAGTCGATCCCAGCGGCTGAGATGAATCAGCGGGTATTTTTTAGCCTGCTGTTTCTCCTCGCGCATAATCCATTCCATCCCCGCCTCACGGGATACGTACAGCGGCCCGAGGGTGCTCGGAATGGATTCCATACGCCGGGGATTTAGCGACAAGCGCAGGTGATCCATTAAGGGACGAATCAGGGACTGATCATAAAATACAGCCCCTGCTCCGTACTGAATAAATGGGACATCCCGCATAATTAATTGCTCAAAAATAGAGCGGCTTCCGCTGGCTGTCCGGTGCAAAATAGCGATATCCCGGTAGCGCAGCCGACCTTCCTCTACCTGTCCGAGTAGATGGGTAACAATATGCCCCGCCTCCTCCTCGGGTCCGGATGGGGTGGCAAACTGCGGCGGCAAGCCTTCACGCCCGGCAGCCGAAAGACGTTTGGAGCGTCGATGAACATTTTTGGCGACAATGTTAGAGCCCAGCCCCAAAATCCGCGCATCGCTGCGATAATTAATATCCAGGGTAATGACCTTTGCATCCTTATAGACTTTGTCAAACTCCAGAATGGATTCCTGGCGTGCCCCATTAAAGGTATAGATCGTCTGATCATCATCTCCGACGACCATCAGATTGCGATGTCGGGCAGCCAATCGCTGCACCATCTCATATTGCAGGGCATTCGTATCCTGAAATTCATCGACCATGATATGTGAAAAACGTCGCTGAAGCGGCTGAAGCACATCCGGGTCACGCAGCAGTGCGGAGGCACGCAGCAGAATATCGTCAAAATCCATTTTATTGCGCTCCTGTTTCCACACTTCATAAGCGAGCATGGCACGTTTGGCATCCGATTCCTCGCGTACGGTTTCCGGCAGCTCGTCCGCGCTGCGGCCTTCCGCTTTCCAGGCGGAGAGGGCAGACAGCAGGCTTTCCGGTTGGAAAGCCTCGCTAAGCCCAAGCTGACGCAGCATCATTTTCATGACGGTATGCTGGGCCTGCGTTTCACCGAACACTTCATCTTGCACGCCGCGATGACGCAGCATCGCCAAAGCGAATGAGTGAAACGTGCGAGCCTGAACTGCACGTGCAGCAGCAGGGCGCACACCGGGTAATCCCGCGATGCGCAATTTCATTTCGGCAGCTGCCTTGCTGGTGAAGGTCACCAGCAGAATGGACGATGCAGGGACATCCCGCATCGCCATGAGGTAGCCTGCGCGGGCAGCCAGCACTGTGGTTTTGCCGCAGCCCGCCCCTGCAAGGGTCAGAAGGGGGCCTTTGCCGTGTCGGACGGCCTGGATCTGCGGGCGGTTCAGGTGAATGCCGGCGTTCTCTAAAGCACGAAAATAGGCCGAATCTTGGTCGGTGTCAGGCACCAGCGTCATACTGGTATCCATGGAAGCACGACGTGCCTGAGGGCTCGACGTTGAGTAAGGAACCCCGATGGGTCGGGGGTAAAAAGAAGGATTTGGGTCCATAATCCTGAAACCCCTTTCGTTCTTAAAATCTTCCATTTTCACAAATGGGGGTAGTTTTTGGTATGATAGAGTTCTAGTCAGCTTTAGCTGACGAAAAGAACAAGGCGATGGACTAAAATAATGCTGAAATTCATGCGGATCATGCCGGAGTGACAGAACGTTAATACGTTGACGCTAATGCCTATAGCCTTTAAACAGGCGATATGACCGCATTCCATTATACAGGAGTTCGAGGTTTGCCAACAGAAAAAAACTTTGGGATATACGGACGGTACAGTGAAATCCGGCTGGATATGGGGAGGAAATAACGATGAAGCTGATTCAACGTATAAAGGAAGGCGCTAATCGCGCAACAGAAAAGGCGCAGCATGCTGTCGAGATTAGTAAGATCAATTCACAAATTACAACGATTCAGCAGGAAATGGATGTTCATTTCTTGCGAATGGGTCAGATCTTTTACGAAGGTTACCGCGCATCCGACATGTCGGTGGCAGAAACCGAGATGACACAGCTATCCACCGCATGTGATGAGCTTCAGGATGAAATTGACGAGCTGCGCAGTAGAATTGCAGAATTAAAAAACGCCCATTTATGCACCTGTGGAGCAGTTGTGCCACTGGATGCCAACTTTTGCCCCAAATGCGGACGCAAGCTGAATGAAGGGCAGGCTGCCTCCAAGCAGGTGGCTGCTGTGCGTGAAGAGGTGCCAACGGACGTCTATTCTTTTGATCTGCGCAAGCCAGAGGTAGTGAAGGATGCTGCGCCTGCTTACACGGAGTATGCAGAACATGAAGTAGTCGATCGGCATGAACAGGAACAGGATGAGCGGTATGAAACACACGAACCAGCGGGACTAGACCGCGATTACACAGTATCTGATTTTACACCGGAAGAAAAAGCGGCATTTGACGCTGAGTGGGAGCGCCGTCGTCAGGAAGAGCTGGAAAAAGAACACCGTCGTCTTGAAGAACTGGCACGTGAGCGTGAGCGTCAGGAAGAGCTGGACGAGCGGATTCGATATTGGAAGGCCAACAACTCCGGGGCTGATAAGCCGGCAACGCCGTCTGCACAAGTACGTGAAAATGTAAAATGCCAAATCTGTACTGCAGAACTACCCAAAGGGTCCAAATGGTGCCCGCGTTGCGGAGCTGAACAGATTTGACGCAGCCGAACAGGCTGCTGCAGGACACAGACATAACGCCGGGCAGCATAGGGGGAACAGAATATATGGAGCGTTTGCTGCATCATCTGCGGAATCTGGGTTTTACGGAAATGGAAGCCAAGGTTATGGTCGAGCTTTCGAGGCAAAATGCGGCTTCCGGCTATGAAGTGGCTAAACGTCTGGGCGCATCGCGCTCCAACGTGTACGCGGCTTTACAGCGTTTGGCCGGGCAGGGATACCTCAGAACCAGTGCTGGAGAGCCTGTTCGTTACAGCATGCTGCCACCGGGTGAATTGACCCGGATGATCGAAGGACAAATGCAAGAGTCCCTGCGTGCGGTGGAGAAGGAAATGCCACGAACAGAACCAACCAAGCCGACCTTTTATAACGCGGAAGGTGACCGGAAGGTACTGGAAAGTCTGACACGTGAGTTGGAACGGGCAGAGCATGAGATTGTGTTGGATTTGTGGCGTGAGGAAGCCGAACTGCTGCGGACAGAGTTGGAGAAAGCCGAGAGTCGAGGTGTGCGTCTGCTCTGGTCCTGCGATAACGGAGAAAGCATGATGGGACCGTGGTTACCGCTTAGGTCTGGTACAGAAGGACAGGAACCAGCAGGGCGCAAGTTTTCTTTTGTTATTGATCGGCGTTGGTGCATGCTGGGTATGCGGGGAGAGAATTGCCCGACACAGGCGCTTATTACCGAGCATCCGGTAATGACAGGCCTGCTGCTTAATCATTTTGCCCAGGATCTTATTCTGTATGAGCTGGAGCATGATATGGGCAGAGAGCTGTCGACCCGGTATGGCTGGCGGTATGAAGGCATTATCGGCAAATATATGTCAGCTGGAGAATAGCTAAAGATTACCGGCTAGGAAGTTCCATCAGTGCCCGGCATATAGATGTAATATAGCCCGCCTTATGAGGCACGAATTGATCCGATGTAATCAGGCGGCGAGTTTTTTCTGGGTTCGGCCCTGACGTAATGCCTTGGGCTTCGATAAAGGGAATATGGCCTTCAAAAAGGGCCAGTGCTTGGTTAAGATCTGCTTCGTACAGTCCGGCTACTTCTTCTTGCTGGAGGTGATAAGCTTCCAATGGCTGGTTCGATAGCAGTCCAAACACCGAGCTAACCTCCCGGTCCCAAAAAGAGGTACCCTGTGCGGTACCTTTGCTTTCATACCGAACGGTCATCAGCGGTGTTAATGAGGCAAAGGGCACATGAATACCCAGTTCTTCCTCCAGCTCACGAGCCGCCTGAGACATATCTTCGCCTGCCGTCAAGTGACCGGCTGCTGTAATATCGTAGCATCCAGGGAAGGTGTCCTTCGTATCCTGACGCTGTTGGAATAGTAAGCGACGGCCTATCGAAGTGTCTCGTGCTAGCCAGCAGTGAAAGGTATGGTGCCAGTATCCCTTGGCATGTGCGTCTTGTCGGGAAGCTGTGCCAAGGGGGTTGTCTTCATCATCGTAGATATCCAGAAGCTCGCTAGTCATCGTGGTTCCTCCTATAGTAAGCAGAAATCAAAGGTCTACTTTACAGTATAACGTGTTTTCCTTCCTGACGATATGAAGGCGGGTGTGGAATGTGGAGTGGCATTTGGGGTATGCTGGGAACATGAGGATTTGCAACATCACACAGGTTTACGATTGAAAGGAGCGATTTTACATGGAATGTATAGTACATTTTCGAGTCATGCATCCGGAGGAACCCAAGGAACTTCGCGGGTTAATTATGCTGGAAAGTGGGGGCAAGCCGGGGATTGATCAAATCACGGATATGTTCAAAAATATGGGCTATGATGTCCGTCCAGACAATCCGGAGGAATTGATTTTTAAACCAGTCGATGTCAGAGCCAATTATACATATATCCGGGTTATTGAGCTGGATACGGGTGAGGAAGTCTACCAGGAAGACAGGGATTTGCGCGCGATTTTGGAAAATTTGCTGAATAAACATTAAACGTTAAAGATCAGGAGAACTAATCGATGGAATGAGATAAAGCGATCCTGTCGCCATTCATAGGAACGGAGAACCAATGATGAGATTGTATATTATCCGACACGCAGACCCCGATTACCCCAACAACACCATCACGCCGGAGGGGCATTTGGAAGCCCAGGCATTGGCCAAACGGCTTTCCAGTCACGGACTGGATCGAATTTATGCCTCTCCTTTGGGGCGGGCTTTGGATACGATGCGCTACACTGCCGAGTCTTTGAGTATGACTCATGAAGTGGAACACTGGACGCAGGAGCTGGCCCTAAAGCTGGAGGAAACCCCATACGGCCGTCTTTCCCATTGGGATTTGCCTGGTGAAGTGATCCGTTCCGAGTTGCCCCTGCCGACTCATGACTCTTGGCAGGAGATTTCCTATTATCAGGGAACGAAGAGTCCCGAAGCCTTCGAACAGCTGAAGCTTCATTCTGATGAATTCCTGCAACGGCAAGGCTTTGAGCGGGTGGAGGGCAGGTACCGTATTCTGAAGCACACCGAAGATCAGGTGGCCGTATTTTGTCATGGCGGCTTCGGGCTGACCTGGCTTGCTCATCTGTTGGAGCTGCCATTGGCCTTGGTCTGGTCCGGTTTTTGGATGCCGCCTAGCTCTGTAACCACGATCTTGTTTGATGAGCGCTCCCAGGAATGGGCAGTTCCCCGTTGCATCGGCTTCGGTGATGTTTCCCATCTGTACGCAGAGGGCTTGCCCGTCAGACCCCGTGGCATTATCACCAATTTCAACTAATCAGATCTCCTACACCATACCAAAACGGCTTAAGACAGTATACCGTCTTAAGCCGTTTGTTGTAGTCATATAGGTGTGGGTTGAGTCAGCGTGCTTCGACGTACCCTTCCAGCTTGGAAGTGCAATGTGCGCAACGGGTTGCGGCTACAGGAATTTCGGACAGGCAATGTGGACATTCCTTAATCGTTTTTTCCTGAGGAGGTTTTTCTTCCTCTTTGCGTTTCAGCATGTTAATTCCCTTGACCAGCATGAACACACAGAAGGCCACGATCAGGAAGTCCAGCAGGACGTTAATGAACTGCCCATAGGCGAGGACCGCAATCCCTGTTTCTTTGGCCTGTGCCAAAGTCATGCGTGTACCGTCAGCATTTACAGGATCGGCATTTTGTAAAGCTACATACAAGTCTGGAAAATTCATGCCGCCCAGAAGTTTACCAGACGGTACATAGGTACAAACTATGCGAATGCTATCCCTTTAATTCCCCATTCTTTACCTTCTTTTAAAATCGAAATATCTTGAAACAGCTCTTGTATTAATTGCTTTTGCGTTGACCGTTCCATGTACCACCAATTCTCTTGAATATCTTGCATTATGCTTATTACTTCTGCTGGGTCGAGTGTTGATACTACAGCACCGGGTAGACCGCTTAGTTTTTCCTCAAGTTCTACAACACGCTGCATTTCGTCTTTCATGCGCTTGCTAAAGTCTTGGTAAGGCATATACCCATCGCCATATGCCATTTGCCAACGTTCTCTTCTTTCTTCGCTTGCTTTTATTGCTCTTCTAATTTGATCTTCTTCGGAGTTAATAGATTCTTTCACATCATCTTTCCAAAATAAATTATGGTTATCCATATCAAGAGACTTGAATAACATTTTCACAAGTTTGGTCTCTGATATAGATGATTGGTCACATGTATGATATCTCTCTTTATTTGAACAAACGTAGTTATATGTTATCGTTCCTCCACTGACTGAATATTTACCTTTGTAGCGACCGCCGCATTTGCCGCAACGCAAGACACCACCAAATGCGTAATTGTAGGAATTTCGTGATCTAAATCCGCCTCTACGTCGTTGTATCCAACGTTGTACCTTATCGAATGTTTCTTGATCAATGATTCCTATATGAGTTCCTTTTCTTATTATCCGATCTTTCTCATCATCTTTTTTGCTTTTCCAAGTTATATTCCCAACGTAGTGTTGGTTTTCTAAGACGTCCATAACTTTTGTTTGGCTCCATCTACCACCGCGCGTTCGGCGAATGTTCATATTGTTAAGTTCTTTTGCTATTGTTGGAGTTCCCTTGCCATTTAAATACTGTTCGAATATCCATATTACCCATTTAGCCTCTTCCTCATTGATAATAAGTTCACCCTCAGGAGTGCGAGTGTATCCAAACATATTTACAAATACATTTGGTATCCCTTTTTTAGCCCGGGCACGCATTCCTTTAGTGACTTCCTCAGATAGATTTTCCCGGTACCATTGAGCAAATATGCCCAACATAAAGACAAACATCCGTCCCATGGCGGTATCTGTATCTATCTTTTCGGATATAGATACAAATTTAATATTGTGTTTTTCGAACATCTGTAACATTTCGTATAAATCCTTAATATCCCGGGTGAGTCTATCTAATTTATGGACTACTAGTGCGTCTATATTTTTGTCATTAATCTCTTGGATTAGCCGCTTCATGTCTGGTCGGTTCAGGTTTTTGCCTGAGTATCCGGGGTCCTCAAAATAACCGGACAATATCCACTTTTCATTTTCGATATATTTAAGATTGTATTCCCTTTGAGCGTCGAGCGAGTGGCCTTCATTAGCTTGTTCCTCGGTGCTGACGCGTCCATAACCAGCAGCACGTATCATTTTTAACGTAGATTCCATGTTGTGCACCACCTGTTTAGTGTTTGTTTGTATTGTAGGTGACTATTAGCAAAATAAAAAGCCCTCTTAATAGAGGACTGATGTGGTATAATCTGGATTGTACAACACACCTTGAGTGGACGCACCCTCCGAAAGGAGGTGATGCGATGCACATTTCGTTCGGTGAAGTGCTTACTTTCGGGATCTTCCTGATTGCTTTGCTTACTTACATTGATAAACGAAAGTGACCCGCTCAAAGGTTGCCACCAGTGCGGGTCACTCATTCTGACTAAGCATTACTCAGGAGGGTTTCCCCACTCAAGTTGTTTGTACTAGGGACGGTTGGTGCACCGTCCTTATTTCTATTCTTATGTTATCACATCATGTTTATTCATGGCAATTGAATTACTTGTCTTTATTACTATCTAAACAAATAAATAGCCTCTAGAATAAGTTGCGTGGTATAATCTGGATAACATACGTGCAAATTGAGGGGCGTCTTTTTTGAAAAAAGAAAAGGAATCTTATTGGAATATATTAAAAGGGCTTGCTATTATTGCAGTCGTAGTTGGACATGCTAATTCTCCAGTAGTTGGGTACGTGTATATGTACCATTTAGCACTATTTTTCTTTATTTCGGGTCACTGGTACAATGACAAACACTCATCATCTCCCACCGTCTTTATTGGTAAGAGGATTAAAACTCTGTATTTACCTTACATTTTGTATAATCTCTTATTCCTCACTCTTCACAACATATTTTTCGAAATCGGTTTTTTTACAGATGTAAACACAAATATCCAAGGTATATATCCCACTAGATTATACGATCAAGAAACAGTGGTTCCGATTATTAACGATATCATATCTTTAAAAACGCTTGATCAGTTGGGCGCGGCGACTTGGTTTTATATTGCATTACTGATAGTGTCGATCCTTTTCTGTATCACGCGTTATGTATCTCTTCGGTGGTTTAAGAAAAATTCTACTATTGCCACTGTGATAATTGCACTATCACTTTATTATCTTGGGTTTGTTCTGAATAACGAACAGATTAAACTAGCTTTCTTTTTAGATATTTCGCTTATTGTTACAATTATTTTTTTGGTAGGATTTTTGATTCGTTTTTACAATGTGAAAATAAATTATAATTGGTGGATTTCATTGATTTGTTTATCCATTTTATATTTTTCGCTTCAAAAGTTCGGTCATGTAGAAATGAGCCAAAGGCAATTTTTAAACCCAATCATGTTCCTTATCTGTTCTTTCTCTGGCATATACATAAACATGTTTATTGGGAAATTGATTGTAAGAACAAGGATTCTCGCTAAGATTATTTCATATTTAGGTGAACATAGCGCATCCATAATGGTATTTCACCTTCTGGTTTTCAAAATAATTAATGTGATTTATGTAAGAACTCACTCGCTGCCGATGTATTATGTAGCTAAATTTCCACTAGTTTCCGGCGAGAATGGCTGGTGGGTTATTTATTCCTTTTTTGGGGTTGTATCACCTGTAGTTGTTATCTATTTGTTTAATTTTATATACACAAAGATAAAAAAAGCTTCTATTGCCAAACCAGTTTTAGATCAATAGGCGTCCTTAAAAGGACGTCTTTTTTATTGGAATCATTTACCCATGACCTAGTAGTCAGATATGCATTATGATGTATTGTGAAAAATACCATACATCAGGAGTTGGCATCATGATAGGAGTTAAATTGCTTGATAGAGCGGGAGATGATACGGATTTTGTTGAGTTCAGTCTAGACGATGTAAATTATATTGATCTATGGCAGCCTACTAAATTCTCAGCTAAGATACCATGCCACCACACATTTCACGGTTCATATTTATCGTTGCACACACTAAAAGACATATCGCAAGCTTATTATTCTTTTGGATTTAGGAGTTACGATCAGTCCACAGTGGTTAATGAGAATAAGATAGAAGATGTCATACCAATTAAAAATGGCACTAAGATAATTTTTACAGACGGTAGTTATGTAGTGATCAGAAAGAAGATTTAGTATTTGTCAAGCCCCTCAAACCCTGTTCGTCGACTGTTTCACGGCGAATTTCGACAACATATGACAATTATTATCTGATATAGTGTTAATAAAGGTGAGCAGGGAATGGCTGCGATTGCAGTTAATTTTTTTATAAAGTAAGTAACAGAAAATTGTTACTTTTCCCCGAGAGTAGCTGATGCTACTCTGCTATCGCAATTCCCACACAAAAAGATCGTCGATCTTACAATTAAGATGATAAGCTAATAAAGCAGCTCTTTTTATCGAAATATTATCCATTCTCAGGTGTACAATATTCGATATACGTTGTTTGGGCAGCCCAGTCTTATCAGCTAACCATTGTTGATTTTTGTTGATCCTTTTGAGTAACTCGGGAATACGACAGCGGACGGGTATTAACTCCATCTCACTGCCACCTTGTTCTCTTTTTTTAACCAAAAACAGAACATACGTTCTTCATTTGTTGCTGATATGTGGTATTATGTTAAAAACGGCTGAAATAGACACAAAGGAGCTGCTAACATGGATGAACAGTTGTTGATGTCGGCAAGTGTAATAATTTCTAGGACTTGTATTAACGAAACAAACAAATCACTAATTAATCATTTTTCTGAGTTGATTGCTTCATCTTTGCAAGATTGTTTATCAAATCACGAACTGCCGACTCTACAACAGGATCATCCCTCAGGCTAACTCCGTAATGTGCCTCAGCTTCCTTAATGACTTTTGATATGACTTCCTCTGGGAGCGTGTACTCGCTCTCTTTTTCGTCTCTACCATAAATCCAGTTAATAGATACTTCATAAAGGTCAGCAAGTTTCTTTAATGTTTCGGAATCGGGATCTCTATAATTTCTTTCATATCCTGATATAGCTCCGTTAGTGACATCAAGTTTTTTAGCTACGTCTTGCTGAGTAAAACCTTTCTTTTCTCGGGCCTTCTTTAATCTAGATCCCAAACTATCCACAGAACTCAAAACCTCCTTCCTAATATACAAATATAACAATATTAAGCGAACCGCATAACAGATTAAGCGAAACGCTTTAAAAACTTCTTGACTAAGCGAAATGCTTAGTATATATTTAGATCACAAGGTAAGCGAAACGCTTAGTCAAGGAGGTGAAAAACATGAATTATGTAGTTAAAAACATGGAAGCCATTCGAACAAACAAAAGGATGACAAAAACACATGTAGCAAAGCATTGCGGTAAAACAATTACTTGGTATAAAGATATCGCAAAGGGCCGACGTGGTGTTTACCTTGATGATGTACTATTAATTGCTGAAGCTTTGGAAGAGGAACCGATGGTTCTTTTTAACCCAAAACTAAGCGAAACGTTTAATTTTAAAAAACCAGCCTGAAAGGGAGAAGAAAATGAACCAATTAAAAGTAATTGAACAAAACAATCAACGCGTACTGACAAGCGCTCAACTCGCTGAGTCTTATGGAACGGACGCTAAGTCAATTAGTCACAATTTTTCAAGAAACAAAAAACGGTATACAGAAGGCAAACATTATTTTGTTCTCGCTGGAAAAGAACTTCGTGACTTTAAAACTGATCATCAAATTGGCGACCAGTCAAAACACTCTCCTCTTATGTACCTCTGGACCGTTAAGGGTGCACTACTTCATGCAAAATCACTTGGAACGGACAAGGCTTGGGAGGCATACGAAAGTTTAGTAGACGATTACTTCAATAAAGTAGAACGTCTTAAAAGTCTTCATGTACCAACAACAGTTCCAACAACAATTGAAGGCATTCTTGAACTAGCGGTGCTCAATATGAAAGACCTTAGAACTGAATTAAATGAAGTTAAGCAAGATAATCATCGTTTGCAACTTGTAGTAGACAATGAAATCTGGCTGACCGAGAACCAAAAAGCAGATGTTCAAGAAGCAGTAAACGCACGTGTTGGTTTCCTGATGAAGAAAGGATATGACGCACATTTCCAAAGCATCTACCGCGCATTGAAATCTCACTTCAATGTAGCTAAATACGATAAGATCAAACGTTCCGACTTTGAACTAGCATTAGACCTGATCCGCGGCTGGTATCCCAAAAAGAAAGAGGAAGCCAACTGATGCTATATATCAAAACGGAAATTGACGGAAAGATTCGCGAAATTGAAATTTTCGGCGATGAAATCTTCACTAGATGTTTTAAATGCGGAAAAGAGTTCCAGGTAGATGATGAAATTCAAAGAGAAATTTTGAAAGATGAAGGTTCATTCTGTGGTATCAGCCTAAGTTGTGGATGCAATACAGAAAAACCAACCTTAATCAGAATTAAATAACAACATCTTGACGCATATGTAAGAACAACCACAACCCATTGTACATCTTGTATGTTAACCATGAAAGTGAATTTTTCCCACAACATTTAAAGAAGCGGAGGAAAGAGTATGAGCACCATGTTTCTACACAATCTGCCGGATAAGGAAAAGCCGAAATTATCACTAAATAAGCTATCATCTGCGCTCATGAAACAAATAGCTTTAGATGTTAAAAAGAACAAGTTGAAGGGAGAGAAGAAAAGTGGCTAAACATCCAAAGGAGATTGAAAACCGCGTACTGACAACAGTTATTACGTTCAAACGTCCAGATACTGAACCTACTGTCAGCGTAGGCAAGTGTGGGTGTGGAGCTGATCCAGATTACAAAGTATACGGGCAACCTCACTGTAAGTCATGCATGTTAGAAGCAATCGACAATAAAACGTTTGTGATGGTGAAGCGTTGGGATGGAGGTTTTGACGATGCCAGCTAAAGGATTGAGAAGCAGTGTGGACGTTATGACGGAATACCATGTGTTAACTGAATGCGGCCGCAACCTTGCTGAATACGATTTTGATATCGAAAGCCTGCGGCGACGGCTGGAAGAGCGTAATTACAAGCCAGAATTAATAGAAACAATAGAGGAATACGAAGCTAATTTGGCTGCATATGCCAAGCGCGCAGTTGAATTGGACAAGATGTTTCATCCAGAAGACAGCAGGGAGGACAAACGCACAGCATGAGGTTTCGCAACGTAGACGATATTTTGAAGCATTACGGTTGGGGAGGTGAGGTCAAACTTGTGGAGGTGAAAAAGGATGAATCTGACGGATCGCAGGGTGTTTCTAGAACTAGCAAAGATCGCAAAACAACGCGGGACATTAAGCAAAACGTTGCTGAGGGTGTACCTGAAAAACATGGCGATAGCTTATAAAAAAGAAAAAGCTGCCGAAGCAACGGCAGCCTAGTTGGAGCACTTAGGAAAACAATTAATGAAATTATAACAGCAGAATGGAGGATTGGCAATGGTTACTAGATATCGTTATGTACCACAACATAAGAATGGACACTTCATCAACATTTATTCTGAACCCACAGAGGATTTTATGAAGGCGGCACATTTTTCCCGTGAAGATGATCTGAATATATGGATATTAGGTCGCTATGGTCCCGATGATCCGCAAAACTTCCATGTAGTCCCGGTAAAAGTCACCTATGAGTTGGAAGTAGGAGAAAGCCATGTGCAATAAGAGCGAATCAATCAAAAATATTGCAATGGCATTGGTCAAATTCAACGGGGAAATTGAGAAGATCCAAAAGGATAGCCTAAATACGCATTTCAAAAAAAACTATGCCAGCTTAGACAACATCATAGATGAAGTAAGACCAATCTTACAAAAGCATGGTTTATCCATTATGCAGTTCCCAGGTGGTGACGGGGAGAGATTCAGCATGACGACAATGTTGCTCCATGAGTCTGGGGAATGGATCGAATCGCAGCCCATTGTAATGAAGCCTGTAAAGAACGATCCACAAGGTATAGGCAGTTGTACAACCTACGCACGTAGATACAGCCTTAGCGCCTTCCTATCACTTAATACAGGTGAAGATGATGATGGAGAAAACGCGAGTCACTCAACTGAATCATCATCTAACAACGTACAACCAACACAAAGTCACGGGTATTCTGGCGGGTTTGCAAGTGAAGGACAAACCAAAATGTTGTATGCAAAGCATAAGGCTACAGGGTGGCCCAACTACAAAGAAATTAATAGTTTTCTGAATTATGAGATAACCAAATTTGCAGAAGTACGGGCGGCTGACGTAACCAAGCTTGCTCAGTATCTAGATAAAAATAAGGCGGCGTGAACATGAACAAATATGATCGTGATAAAGACCCATTTTACGACAACGGTGGCCCCTTACCCGATCCAATAGACGGACCATTTTAGGAGGTAGCTATGGCACTCGCGAAAAGAAAGAAACCTATACCAGAGTGGCGCCAGAGTATTCTGGCCCACCATAACCGCCGGGAGAAGCCTAAAAAGAAGCGTGCTCCTGTTGATCCAGAATCTATGAGCAAAGAGAAAGTACGTGCTGCTGTATCAGAACGAGATGCCACCGTAGGCGCTCATAATTGCTGTCTGTTGAGTGGTAGACCGGGACCAGGATTACACTTACATCGCATCATTTACGGCTCACAGGGAGGCAAATACGAGGTAGATAACTGTGTGTTGCTCTCATATGACATGCATGCGTTGGTACACAGCAATAAGCGATTATGGCAACCCATATTACTAGACCATATCAAAGCGATGAAATATGCACCTGATATGTCTCCAATATATCAAGCAACGCTAGAGAGGAATGATACACGGTGATGACCAAAACGAAAAAGCCAAGTATACAGGCCTTAGCTAACAAAATCATCAAGATAGCTAAAGAAAAAGGATTTGTGGTCCAACGATATGATGCCTATTCCACCAGTAGTATCTATCTCAAGCTTGATTATGGAGTTGCGAACAGTATCCGTATTGGTGACCATGCCGGAAAAAAACACCTTTCATATAGATTTAATCTGCTCACAAACATAGAAAAAAGCTATGTCGAGCATGGAGAGTACAAGAAAAACTATTACTGTGTCGATGATTTGGAAAAGTTGATAGATGACATTATGAGCAACAAAAATGATCAGATCGAAAAGTATGGTGTTCAAAAATACCAGCAGCTTATGAAGAAGAATCAAGTGGAAAATGAAAATAAACGTGGGTTTTGGAGCAAAGCAAAAACAGTATAGCCCCATAGGGGATAAGAAGGAGGCATAGCCCTCCATAAGGGGGAGAGACAGCCCCATGTCTAAGGTGAAATCCGAAATAGTTACGAATAAGGGGTCATCCCCTATACCAAAGGAGAGATATACAAATGGATTACTATTCACCGACCATAAAACGTCTACAAGAATGGCATGAAAAAGCGAATGAAGAAGAAATACAAGCTGATTTTAGCAATGAAGTTGGGGCAGAGTTTTTTATTTACATCTCAAATTGTGGACGGGATTCTAAGACCGTAACGCTACATGGATTTATAAAGCATTTAGAAAAGACAGCAGCTAGCTTCGGTTTGAAATAGCTATGGAGAGGCATAACAGCCTCTTACCCTATACCCCTATATACCTTATAAGGAGAGGAACCTTGAATGATTCCAAAGATCAACCAGCAGAAACAAACGTATAAGGGAATTGAACTGGTGTGCATCCAGCGAAATTATTTAGACAGGAAAGCCAAACGCTACACGCTTGGGGGCACCAATCAGAACGTATGGATACCAAATAAACATCTTGAAGCTGACGGTACTATCAAAGCCGGTGAAGATATTGATTATGTATTCCGCAAGGCGTTTAGAAGCCTTGAAATTGCAGGTTATACAGATCCAATCGTTGGGATAAAAAGAAGATCAACTTCTACCCCCTATAAGGAGAGTGAATAGATATGTTGCCTAGACAAGAAACGCCGGGAAGATTCGTGATACAGGACATAAAGGCTGGAGCTTATCTCAGACACGATGGGACAGGCTTGGATCATCCATATGACGATGTTGAATCTGTAGAAGAGGCGACAGTATGGCGGACACTTGAACACGTTTCCTACGTCCTCTGGTGGTATGTAGACATGAATGGATCATACCGGATTATCAATTTAGATACAGGAGACAGATTTGTTAAAAACAAAGCACGGGGCATACCGTATGTGATGCCGGAGCCATATAACCCGGAGCTGCTACAAGGAGAGAATAAGTTGGGATAATACACCTCAAACGCCGCATAGAGCGGTTTTACACGGATGAAGATGGACAACTGGTATTTGCACTCTATGAAGATATAGATGGATACGTGCATTACAGATACTGCACGTTTGATACGGATATTTACGCGATGTTATCTCAAGCATTTGAAAAAGAGTTTGAGGAGGAAGAACAGCCATGAGCCCCAGCGCAGTTAAGGAAGGTCAGACATACCACAACGGTAAAGGTGAAAAAAGAACGGTAATCTTGATTGGCAATCGTGTTGGTAAAGACGGTGAGCTGTATTACAAGAAAGAACACGTTCGCGGCTGGTACCTTATGACCCTAGTAGGCTTTGCAAGGTGGGCAAAAGGTGAAGTATCAGCATTAGGGGAGTAACCACCAATACAATACGCTCAGGCGTGGAAGGATGATAGATATGTCGGTAAAGGACATGACAGACCAGCACCTTAACGAAGAATTAGCTAAGTGGCTTGGGTACACCATGGTATTCGTTGGTGGCGAACCTAAGTATGCAAGAGTCATATCGCCGGAGGGCAAGTTAGTCGGTAAGACTAACACCGATACAACAAAAGCATGGGCTGGAGCCATCCCAAACTATTGCAACGATCCTGCCGCCTCTCTGGAGGTACAGGCAGCAGCAATAGAGTTGGATCGAGTAGCCTATGTAAATAACTTGTATGAGGCATGTTACGAATTTAAACGAGTTAAAGATTCTGTGTGGGATGAAATTAATATAGCATTTTTGCTTAACGCCAGCCCACGCCAAAGGGCAGAAGCTGCCTATTTAACATTATCCAGTCAGGATTAAACCAATACAGGGTGTAGGTCCTACACCCACTAAGGGAGGATATATAGATGACACAGGTAATCAGCGTGCTAGAATCGTTTATTCACGATCTGGAAGAAGAGGAAACAGAAATGAGTGAGTTTGGAAATGTATTTGGACCGAATGAGCTTAAAGAGCTTTTGGAACTGGCAAAGCGTGGGGAGAAACAACAATGACAGATAAACCACGCTTAATAGATGCAGATAAGCTGCTTAAGTGGATTGAGGAATCTCCAGAAGCAGAAGGTTTTTGGGGAGAAGGAGAAATGACCGTCCAAGCGACCGAATCATTCGACAATTTAGATGATGCCATTGCACTAGGGAAGTTTGATCCAGACCCACCACAGCAGCCATATATACAAATAGGAGACTGGGTACGACATAAAAGTATAGACCGTGGTGTGGGTAGAGTGATGGGGTTTTTTGAAGGGTTAATTAATGTTCAATTCCCTAATGTATACGCATCTTGTTTTGAAGAAAATCTACAGAAGGTAAGAGGTAAAGAGGCATGACCATAGCTGATTGGATGATGGCTCACCCTTGGATGGCATTTTGGATGTGGATTTTCTTCTGTGTATGTACAACCTATTGGGGGAAAAGTCGATGATAAGAGCCTATACCTATATATTATGCGCATTACTGTTATATGTGGGTGTAGTCAGTATAGATAGGTATATGTTGATTGAGCAGATAGAACCGAACACTTTGAGCATAGGGAGAGTTGCCCATGAGTGACGCTATACGACCGTCTCACTACGATGTAGGAGTTGAGGGAGAAGTAGAGTGCCTTGCTGCTATAAAGACCGCTACAAAGGGACTGAGTGGCTTAGAAGCTTATACCACAGGTGCATGTATTAAATACTTGTGGCGATGGAAGCGAAAGAATGGAGTAGAGGACCTGCGAAAGACGGTTGAATACATTGAACGTCTCATACAAGACTTGGAGGACAACGAGAGTGGCAGCTAACAACGATTACACACTACTGCAAATTGACCTCGCCCACGCGATTGAGAAGCGGGACGAGGCTGAAAAATACAACAATTACGGAGACGTCATGCACTACGAATGGCAGATAGACCGCATTAAGCAAAAGATGGATCGGTTAGAGCAGAGAGGGGCTTAGTCCTCGTCTGGTACGTACTCCAGTAGATCTGCAACTGTGCAATTAAAGTAGGCACAAAGCTTATTGAGAGTCACATAATCAATTCCCTTATTCTTGTCATCATAAATGTTGGTAAGGGTACGACGGTCTAAATCAGTCTCCCTTGCCAATTCTGATATGTTTCTAATTTTCTTTTCAGACATCAGAATATTCAACTTATTTTGAATCATCATAACACCAACTTTTTAGATAATAACTAATTCTTATCATAGTCATATTGAGTGATAAGTAAACTATTACGCCTAAAATGTACATTATGATGTACAAATTGTACGTATCATAGTAAAATAGAGACAAAGAGGTGATAACAATGTTAGTAGACGTAAAAGAACTGCAAAAAAGGTATATGATCAGCCGACCAACCGTCTACGAACTGGTCAAAGAGGGTATGCCTCACATTCGTATTTCGGAACGGATACTACGCTTTGATCCAGACGAGGTCAGACGTTGGTTTGAAGAACGTCAGAGCAAGGCGGTGTAACCATGGCAGGATCGTTTCAAACCAGCCGGGACATGTTTGCAAATCCGATATGGAAAAACATTGTTGAGTTTCGTCTATTCTTCCTTATATATGGTAAAGCCGTGTTCTCCGATGAAGGTGTAAGGCTGGCGGACGACCTGATTTTGAAGCGCGGTGAATGGTGCAGATCAACAAGGAAATTACAAGAGGATTTGCAGTACATCGAAAATCGACAAGTTAAAACATACTCTACTTCTGTGATAAACCGTTGCATTAAGAAGTTAGAGAAGTCGCAAAGGATATGCACGAGAATACATGAACTTGGAACAGTGTTCACTGTAGTTAATTACGAGCAATACCAAGGGTTTGGAGGATTCAAAAAAGGTAACTTGGAACACAACTTGGAACAGTCGGGGAACAGTGTTGGAACAGTCGGGGAACAGTCGGGGAACAATAATAAGAATGTAAAGAATGATATGAATGTAAAGAATGAAATAAAAGATATATATGAATTTTGGAATTCTCTCGAAATTATCAAACATCGGGAACTGACTCAGAAAATGAAATCTAGTATAAATGCCAGACTAGAGAACATGACCATTGATGAAATGAGAGAGGCTATTGGTAATTACAACACTATTATTACAAGCGAACTTTATTGGTATACGTACAAATTCACTTTGGACAAGTTTATGAATCCCAAAAACATAGATCAGTTTCTAACTGAGAATAAACCATTTGAAACATTCAGAAAGCAAAAAGGAGGCGGTAACGGTGGAAAGAGTGGGCGATATGATGCAAGACATGCAGAAGCGAGTAGAAAAGATGCGAGCAAAAATGAAGAACTCTTCATCGGAAAATTTGGGCACAACACAATTGAAAACCCGGAAGAGTTCGACAGAATGCTCAGAAACTTCGAATAAGGATGGATGCCCTAAGTGCGATTACACCGGGACCATCAATACATTCCGCTGGGTGGAGGATGATAGCTATACAGATAAGCATGGAAAGCCCATACCCAGAGAGATTGCCACCGTAGAGCTCTGTAGCTGCTTCTATGAGCGTCAATTTAACAACTACAACCCAACGGATGGTTTCTCTCCTAAAGAGCGCACATACCTCTTTATGACCGCGACAATGGATGATTATAACCGGACACAGTTTTCTAAAGCTATCGAGTTTGTCAGAAATATAGAGGTCCACATGCAGGCTGGAACATGGCTATACATCTTTGGTGACGATGAACGGGCATCAGAGGTCCAGAAGAAAGCTGGTTATGAAGTATCTGCTTTTGGAACTGGGAAAACGTACATGATGCAATGCATTGCTAATGCGCTGGCCCATCGCAAGATACCGGGCCTGTATGTAACCGAAGAAAAGTTGTTCAGTGATATCAAATCAACTTACAACCGTTCTAGTGATGAATCAGAGGAAGAAGTACTTCAACGGTATTATCGTGTGCCAATCCTGATGATAGACGACATATTCACTGCGCCTTACAAGGACTGGGCAGAGGGAAAGCTTTTCAGCATATTGGACGAACGCCAGAAACATAGCAAGGTAACCATTATGACCAGCAACTACGCAACAGGTCGTATCCGGCAAAGGTTGCCTATTAACGGGCCGAAGATAGCCAGTCGCATAACCGGACAAGCTGAGTTGATTGAAATGATTGGTCCAGATCGTAGACCACAAAGAAAAATAGAGTCTGCTTAGACTCCAATAAGAAGGGAAGAAGATAGGATGCGAAATGTAATTTTTGATGTAAGCAAGGAAAGTGTAGGAATTTTGATAGATCAAATCAAAGGGCAAAATGAGGATAGTTTGATTGTACTGGCCCCACTATCTAACGGCGTCACTGTCCATGCACCAAATAAAAAAGGGAAATACAAGGGGTACCATCGGCTGGAACTGCAAGTGATGATACCGGAAGATGCCATTCAGGGTGAGGGTGCTTTAACAGATTTCGGCGCATTCGTGATGCTCAGACTACCAAGAAAAAGGGTGCAAGATCATCTTAAACACCCGTCGTACGTAACCCAAGGAGAGGGGATAGAGGAATGACAGAAGTTGAAATGAAACTTGAAGAATATATAAACCGACAAATCGAGGATGGATACATTGCTGAGAATGGATACCCTTTAAAATGCCATCATTGTGATTCCAAAAAAATAAATATTGAAGATTTCTACGATGAACATATCGTGGTTGAAAAGGAAGCTACTTGCAGAGATTGCGGCGGTCGTGTGGGTTATTGGTCATATGGAACGTGGGAGGCCTAAACCATGGATAAAGAAACTGCTTTGGGGTATGCCGTAATCGCCATAAGAAGGGCACATTTTGGAATAAATCAGGAGGAAAAGGTGGTAAAAGAATTGATACGAGCATTCGAAATCACATTACCAGAAGATGCGAAACGCGTGTATCGGGAGGGGTATACAGAGGATTAAACGGCCGCAGGCCATCGAAGCGACCGAATCACCTAGCGAAGCGGCAGCCGAATAAAATCACAGCCCCTAAAGGGCAAGGAGAGATAATCGACCTATGAAAAATCTTGAACAGGCAAAGTACCAATTATCGCATCTACTCGGCAGAGCGCAATTCCTCGCCGCGATGGTGAATCTGAATACAAAAGGATTCGCTAATGTAGAGTTCGGACCACATTATCTAAACATAACATGTGAGTTTGCTCCTACGGAGCGTGACTATGATTCCAGGGAAAATGAAGTAACAAGTCAATATATAAAAATTGATGAGTATATCAGGACAGGAAGTTACTCATCTATCTCTGAAAAGAAAAGAGAGTGGGTAGAAAATACAGGCAATTGGGATGATCCTATGACGTGCATCACAAGAACTACAAGACAGCTTAGGGAATACAATGCTGTCCTTGAAAGCTTTCTGACAGATAAGGGATTCGACTTATATAAACATCCAAGTGTTCGGCCTTACGAAGAGACGATCAAGTACACAGTCTATAGCTTAAGATAGCTACCGCAAACGCGGCTAATAACAGCCCCTAAAGGCAAGGAGAGGAATAAGGGATATGGAATTAAATCAAGAGTTACAAGAGAAGACGTTGGACTCGTGTGCGGAATACTTTGAAGCCTATGCCAAAACGTATGGAAAAGCAGGGTTTGTATATCTAAAAAATGATGAAACAGGACAATTAATGATTTACACGCGCGGAGAATACACAGTCAAACTACTGCGTTTCCTAAAAACACTCGATCCTAACATGGAAGAAATAAAAGTGGAGGTCTAAACCATGGATAAGAAGAGATATGACAATAAGCATTGGAAATACATTGATAAACATATGCATGGTGTGAAACTTATTTCCCGCAAAACCAAAAAGGCTTTAAAAAAGCATATGGATGAAATTATAGAGGAATATGAGCAAACAGAGGACTTTAGACTTTCTGGATTGCCTGACTGCCCTTATTGTGACGGCGGTACATGTAGGGACCATGAATTTGATAGTGGATATACTTGCCCTGATTGCGAAGGTACAGGAAAAACAGGCTGGATATATAAAGACGGGAAACGGGTTCCGGGAAAGCAGGTGCACCATGGATAAGAAGATACAAGAGATACGTACAGCACTGGAAGCAGCCGATATACACGCACCGGGACGATGGGTCGATCCTGAAAAAGGTAGGCTATTGAACTACATTGAGTTTTTGCTTCAACTGACAGATGAGAAAGACAAGGCAATCGAGGAAGAACGTACTGAAACCCAAAGGATGTTCAGAATGCTCAAAACGGAAAGCGGACTTGCCCGAAGCGCACATAAGAAAATTGAATCTCTAGAAAAGAAAATAGAGTCCTTGCTAAAAGGAGAGGATACCCCATGAATCCAATAGACGACTATGACCTAATGGACAAAGACTGGGATGAATTCATACGTAAAGGATTAGCAGAGTTAGAGTGGGAGAAAGCACAGGAGGATGAGGCAGCATGATGAAAAAGCATTATCGTACAGGTGGATCTATCCGGGAGCAGGCACAGCCAGTAAAAACAAGTAAGTTGCCCATGTGCGCTGATGACCTCATAGAAAGCCTGTATAAGCCATTACATCCAAGGGATACCCAATATATCTTGAAACAGGATGAGCAAGGCGTAGCACGGTCCAAGATTGCCAAGGAGCTGGGAATATCAAAAGACAGAGTAGTCCATGAGATTATTCGACTCCAAGAGATGACGACAAGAGAAAGAAATAAATACCGCAAGTATGAAGAGGATGAATCCGCATGAGAGCTAACAAATATGGAGCCCAGCAGACAGTATTAAACGGAATAACCTTTGATAGCAAGATGGAATCTATGTATTACACGCAGCTCAATCTTATGGAACGAGCTGGCTTGATATCGGATTTGGAACTACAACCGGAGTTTGAATTGATACCAGCATTTAAAAAGCTTGGTAGGACGATCAGAGCAACGAAGTATCGAGCAGACTTTAAGTACAAGGAGCACGGTAAAACCATAGTGGTAGATGTGAAAGGGGTGAAGACCAAGGACTTTAACATAAAGCGAAAACTATTTGACTCCAAGTACCCGGACATTGAACTCAAGTTGATTACTTACAAAAATGGAGGGTGGGAAGAGATATGATAGCATGTTGGATCAACCACAAAGACGGATATACCCTTATGGACGATTCAGGGACTCGTATAGGCGTGATAAAGGTAATGGATAACCGAATACTAGGAAGGAAGTTAAAAGGTCTCTATGAGCCTGCTACGTGGTTTAAAATGGATGGTCATAGATTCATAGGCAAACCACCGGATAAAAAAATAGGAGCCTAACATGGACTTAATAGCAGCGTTATTGATCTATGCAATCGTAATGGTCGCCATTCGTAAATATTTGAGATAGTCAAGTCACAACCACATACGAAATGTTGTGTAATAGTGCGAAAAATGTACTATAAAGGCACTACATGTGGTATAATCATAGTATAGAGATGAAAATAATCGGATAACGAGGTGTGTATAGGTGGACAAACAACAACAGCTAGAAAATTTGCGGTATGAATTACGGACGGAACAGCAAAAACTTGCAGCAGCGGACCAACATAAGGTGGCAGTGCTTACTCAACAAATAGCAGATATGGAACAGGAGATTGAGCAGGAGGCGCGACTTGCTGAATATAGTCAGCGAGAGGAAGAAGCGCATGCTGAAATTGCTTATATACTGGACGGGCTTGAAGTAGATGGTATGAAAATGCGTCAGCTTTGCAGTAACGAAGGAGCTTACCAGGTTCTAAGAATTGCAGTGCAAGAAATGATGTCTGATCGTGATACAAAGTATCTTGAGGAACTGAAACGTACACAAGAAGAAGCGGCAGCCGTTAAGAAAGAACGCGATGACCTTCAAAAGCAATATGATGACCTTTATGAGCAAACAGACAGTCTTAAAAAGGATTTGCAAGCGGCTCAAGAGGAGATTGCAGACCTTGGACAGAAACGGGATGCAGCTGCTCAAGAAATTACACGACTTAACAGTCACATTGACGACTTAAGAGCTGAGGCTGCTGTAGGTGCATCTGCTGCGATTAAGGTAATCAACAGTAATACATCTGGTGCACTCGCTGAAGCTGTTAAAGCTTATAAAGATGCCTTGCCAGCTATTTACGATGTGGAGCAAGTAGACAATAAGGGATCAAAGTTTAAAGCTAAGTTGGCAGAAACAGCCGAAGAAATTACTTTTGGTTGGTTAGACAAAGGTAAGTATCGGGAGGTAACGGCCCAAGAGGCCGAGCAGTTTCGAAGAGCAGCCGAAGAACAAAAACGTGCTAATGAGGATCTGGCACAATCTGGCGGTGTGGAAGAGGCAGACGTTGTAGAACTGCCTACGCAGTTTCAAACGCAAGAGGATGCAAACGGACTGGCTCAAGGGGACGCTGGTCAGCAAGTGGCAGGAAAGACAATTGAGGAAAGAGTCTCGGCGTTAGAAGCAATGGTATTCGGTAAAGGAGAGGTGGCCTAACGGCTGCCTTTTCCTCACATGCTTGAGCGAGATAAAAGCGTGATACAGCATTATCGGCTTAATCATCCTGGGATAGATCATCCATACGCAGTGATGATTGATTTAAAAGATGATGAGGCGACAGGTTCACTGCTGGTCTACTTCGATTTTGATAGACGAGGTTGGAGTATCGGACGTTGGACTAAGCCATCATTCCATTTGATAGAGGAATACAAGTTACATGAAGGGTACAGAGAGGTTGCTTTTGTCCCATTAGTAGAGCTAAAGGAGGGATATTGATGGACAAGAATAAAGTGATCGAGTTGCTAACTGATTATAATTCTTATGAGTTTGCAGCAAAAAACGCACAACATAAAAGTGGAGGCATTCCCATGCCAGCTACTATTTTAGACTTGAACGTAGAAGGACGAAAGCCAAAAATACTTGGCATAAATTCATGGGATGATCGGCGCTACAATCGGATTGTCACTTTAACAAAAAAGGCATTGGATGAAGTGCTAAGTGATGATCAACGGTCAGTCATTATGAAAAAGTATCTTGATCGAAATACAATGTCACTAAACCAGATCGCCAATTACATGGGCAGAGATCGGGGAACGATATCCAAATGGCACACACAGGCACTTAATAAGTTAACCAAAGCTCTCGCTCCTTTGGACGTGGAATTCATGGAAATCGAAAACGTTGATTTCATGTTCAAACCAGCATAATTTCCCCATATTTTCCGCACACAACCCGCAACTAGCCTGATAAAATAATAGTATAGGAAATATGCGATGGGCAACGGTAGCTAAATGCGCAGTCGCTGTCCACGCTGTTTCTTCAAGATAGCCACATGCATAAGGGGCTTATCGGATTAGCCATCGGAAAAGATGCATGAAAGGGTGCATGCGAACAACCGATATACATGCAGCTGAGGCGAATCAAAAATGATATCTGTACAGAGAGGGTAACGGGTAACCGTTGCTCTTTTTGTTTTACACCAAAATTTATTTCTAAACCCTATTGACGTATGTGCGACAAAGAGGTATATTTATATCAACAAGTCGCACATACGACACCAACAAGCCAGATAGACTGGATGAGGATAAGGGAGAAGATAAAATGAATAAAATCAATTCACAAGAACGCATTGAAGATCTAGAGTATATCAAAGAACGCTTAGAAAGAACTACAGAGTTTCTGTGGAGATACTCGCTTATAAAACAAGACGAGGGAGACCATAACGAAGCAAAAGAAGCTTGGGAACTGAATGGGCTCTCAAATCTTGTTCTACAGGAAATAAGTGACGATCTAGCCTTACGATTATATGATTTATGGATGAAGGAGTTAAAAAATCGTGAGGAGATAAAATCGAAATGAGAACATGGACACGTGAAGGTTACGAAGTTGTAGAGACTGCATTCGACCACGATCTTCATCAGTTTGAAGTGATACAAGACGGAGAAACGATTTTCACCATCACGCCTCCAGACTTGGAAAGCCAAACTCAGATTATCGCTGACTTGGATGCAGGCGAAGACGTGAACGGTTGGGAAGACGGAATGGGGAATACGATCTACGTCGAAAAAAAGTAACGCCGCTGGACTGCGTGACAACAGTTAAAGGATACGCTGAAAGAACAGGCAAGAACATACGAACAGTCCAGCGTATGTGTGAAGACGGACGGCTCAAGGCTAAAAATGAATATGGCGTATGGTTAATCGAATATAAACCGGGAGAGTAGCGACTGTGCTGCTCTTTTTGTTTTTTCCGAAGGCCATCGAGTCGACCGCAATACTTAGCGAAGCGGAGGCCGTATAGAGGGGTTTCATATAAGGAGGGATATAACAATGAAACTACATCCAGACGGAACCGTAGAAGGTTCACCACAAGAGATATTGGAGTACAAAAGATTGCAAATGCCCACGGTGCCAAAACGAGCAGAGGGTATACAGTCGCCACTAATGCCCAATCCTTTGCATCCAGCAATAACGTGTGATTCTACAACATCAGGTATTTATGTGAGCAAACAACCATCACAAGCCAAGTTTTAAATTAGCATCCCGTAATCTAAACCCGAAACACCGAGGGGTGACGGTAAAGTAAGGTACACGGGAGAGAGGGAGTAAGCAATGTTTAATCCAAAAGTATGGAATGAAGACGACAAAATAATGTGCACGATGGACCCGTTGTATGATTTTCCGTTTGATCACAATACCGTTTGGTTAGACATCGGTAAGATACTTAAAATTGAACAACACGGAAATACGGTTTATGTAAAAGGTGAATTGGAGAATGGCATCTTGGTAAACGTAGGCTTCGATACAATGGAATGCTTACGAGAATACTCGCACAAAATTCCTACATGGATGAAAGAAGATTTTAACCGCTTCTTGAAGGAGTAGAGAGGAGGTAACACATGGCAGAGGATAAACATCCAGGTGGTAGGCCGCTTAAGTTCGAGTCCGCTGAAGAGCTTCAAGCTAAGATAGATAGCTACTTTGAGTCATGCTATGAAGAAGTGTGGACACGCGAAGTAGATGGAGAAGGAAAAGAAACGTGGACACCGTCGCTAGATCGACATGGAAACGTGGAGAAGCATTTGGTAAAACCTTTCACAATATCTGGCTTAGCAGTTCACTTGGAAACAGACCGTAAAACGTTGTTGAACTACGAAGATAGGGAAGAGTTTTTCCTCACGGTAAAAAGAGCAAAGGCCCGTATTGAAAATTTCACCGAGGAAACATTGCTTACCACAAAGAATCCAGCAGGCGTTATCTTCAACCTCAAAAACAATTACGGCTGGCAAGATAAACAGGATGTTGGCTTATCCGGTGGACTCAACAACACGAATCAGGACTTAAGCAGCCTGACCGCAGAAGAACGGAGGGCGAGAATTGATGAGCTTAACCGCCGCCGAGGAAATGGAGCTTCTACAACTGCTTGAGGTTGAGGAAAAGGAGTCAGCCAAGAGCAACTACTATGATTACGTTAAATATGCACATGGTGGGTTATACAAGGACAGCCGTCATGGTGAGTTTATCTGTGAAATAATCCAGGATGCAATAGAACGTAAGAAAGCTATGGTAGAGGGCAAGATTCCTATGGAGAATCAATACCTAGGCTTCTCTATTCCGCCGCGTCATGGCAAGTCTATGACGATAACGGAGACATTGCCTAGTTACTATTTGGGACATTTTCCAAATGATCGGATCATCGAGGGATCATACAACACCACGTTCGCGTCTAAGTTTGGCAAGAAGAATCTACAGAAGATGAAATTACTTGGTGAAGATATGTTCTCGCTTAAGATCAGTCCGACATCTAAGTCATCATCTGACTGGGATATAGACGGAACGCGAGGTGGTATGATCTCACGTGGTATTCTCGCTGGTGTAACTGGTGAGGGCGCGGATCTTATGATTATCGACGATCCGATCAAAAACCGTGAAGAAGCAGATTCGCAAGTGTACCGGGATAAGATGTGGGACGAATGGGTTGACTCATTCTCTACTCGTCTACATCCGGGTGCTATTTGTATTTTTATCATGACTCGTTGGCATGAGGATGATTTGATTGGGAGATTGCAGAATCCCGAGTATGGTGAGCCGCTACCCATGACAATGATTAACCTGCCACTTGAAGCTGAGGAAGGCGATCTATTAGGCCGTGATCCTGGTGATCCATTATGGCCTGAGAGATATAGCTATGACTTCATCGAAACGCGTAAAAAGTATCCATCCTCATTTAATGCGTTGTATCAAGGCAGGCCAACCAGCCAAGAGGGTAACTTACTTAAACGGCAATGGTGGCAATATTACGATGTGTTACCGCCAATGGCGTCCAAGCTTATCAGTATAGATGCAGCGTTTAAGGACAACGACGACAGCGACTATGTTGTTATACAGGTGTGGGGCAAGAGTAGGGCTAACATGTACCTAATTGACCAAGTGAGAGCGCGTATGAACTTTATGGCTACGATTCAGACGATAAGGAACGTCCATCAAAAGCATCCTGATGCTGCTTGGAAACTGATAGAGGACAAAGCCAATGGTTCGGCTATTATATCCACTTTACACAGCGAAATAGGCGGTATCATACCAGTTAATCCAGAGGGTGGTAAGGTAGCCAGGGTTAATGCAGTATCTGCTTATATCGAGAGTGGTAACGTGTTTATCCCACGCGGAGTTGAATGGATACATGACTTTGTGGAAGAAGCAGCAAGCTTCCCGAATGGCAAACATGATGATCAGGTGGATGCTATGTCACAGGCACTACACAGGTTTATATACTTTAGCGGAACATTACCAGAAGCGTCAGCACCACCAACGCCATTCCCGTTCCGTAGTGATGATGATATGAATACAACTGATAGTTACTTATCGTGGTAGATAATGTTAATATAAGGAAAAGGGAGTGGTGAGTAAATGTCGAAAACTTACGGGAATTACGTTGTAGTTGATGGTGAATTAGATATTATTGATGAAAAGGTCATTGAAGAAACGAAAGAGTTACTTTTGGAACAAGCTGAAGAATCCATGCGAGAAATAGGTGTTGAAATAGACAAAGATCGTGTGGAATGGGTGATCAGGCAAGCTTATAAAAGCTCTTTCGGACCAGTGCCTGAGAAACTGACAGAAGATTCTGAACCGGTTATAACTATAGGTTGGACATATATTGTGGACGAAACCGAGTAAATCACAGACAACCACACACACATTTAATAAAGCCTTTCCTACAAAGTGTAGGGTGGGCTTTTTTTGATACTAAAACGATAGCAGGAGGTGACTACTTAGGATGGTAGAGTGGCCGGAAGAATATAAAAAGTGGGTTCATGAAAAATATGATAAAGAATTTTTAGCGTGGGCCAGAGTGCAACCGTTGGATGATGTAGAAATTGAAGAATGCAAAGAACTAATTTTTGAGAACGCAAAAGAATCCTTGGGAAAACAAGGTATAGATATATCAAAAATAAAACTAGAGTGGGTGTTTATCCCATCCCTATATAACCTTGCAGACCCGTTAGACCAGAGTTTAATGGTATGCCTAAAGCAGGAGGTGCCATCAAATGGATGAAGCTATCAAACTGGGCGACCTACTCAAGCTACCTGACTTGGAGGAAGAGACAAAGCAGCTAATTAATGCCAAGCTACGTGAGTTGATAGGTGAGGTAAAGCCGCCTGTACCGCTCACACCAGCGCAACAACAAGAGGTGCAGAGCCTTATGTCTGAATACCTTTACGGCCTGCCTAAGAAAGAAGGTGAATAAGCATGCAGCAGACGGTTGATAAGCTGGCTGGAGAACTGGAGAAGCAATATAAAGATGGCCTGTCCTATTTCCGTAGGATGGGCTTTCTTGATAAATGGCCTAAATATGAGCGATTCAAAGCGTCCGACCAGTGGCCTGCTGCTACACAGAGGACCAAGCATTTGCCCCGTCCAGTATTCAACGTCATTAAGATGATTGAGACGCATAAGGTTGCAAACGTGATGTCTGAGCAGATCAAAATGATCTTCTCTCTCGAAGAGGTCGACGATCAGCAGCCGGAACAAGAAGACGACCCAGGTGAACTATTTAGTCGTAATAGTGAGGCTACATGGGAGCGTATCAAGCAGGATGAGCTTAACGAAGAAGCGCTAGACACAGCAGCCAACACAGGCACAGCCATCTGGCATTACTACTGGGACAACAGCATTAAGGGTGGCAACAAGTACCCATACATTGGAGAGATGGAGGGTGAAACTCTTGATCCGATTAATGTTTTCTTTGGTAACGAGCAACAAAGAAATGTCCAGAAGCAGCCTTTCATTATTATTTCCAGTCGCGAACCAGTCGAAAGTGTACGGGATTATGCAAGAGCCAACGGAATATCAACAGCCATGGCGAAGCAGATCAAACCGGACAAGGAAACTCAGGATCAAGGGTATGACATGGCAAAGGTGGAGCTTAACGACAGTAATAAAGTAACAGTGCTCACGCGATACTGGAAAGGCAACGGGAAAGTGATGTTTGCGAAGGTGGCTTCTGGTATCACCATCAAGAAGCCGACGGATACCAAATTAACTCTGTACCCCATCGCTGTTATGCAATGGGATAGACGAAAGAAGTCTATACGTGGCATAGGAGACACCGAGGGGCTTATCCCTAACCAGAAGGCTATCAATACATTAGTAGCCATGCAGATACTGTCTGTGCAGCTTACAGGCTGGCCTAAGCTGGTGTACAAGTCAGGTGCTATCAACCCGAGCAAAGTAACCAATGCACCGGGTGAGATGATAGAGGACAATTCTCCTCCTGGTAATGGTGGAGTTAGTTACCTTAATCCAGGGCCAATAAGCGCAAATGCTGCCAACTTGGTCGAATCTATCATGGCTTTCACTCGGCAAATGACCGGAGCAGACGAGGCAGCGACTGGATCAGCACCCAGCGCAGACCTTAACGCTACGGCTATTATGTTGCTACAAAAGGCTGCTGCAATCCCAATTGAGTCTATCAAGCGCCGTTTTTACCGGGCTATAGAGGACATTGGACGTATTTGGGAGGACTTTTGGAAGGTCAAGTACAATCTGCCGCGCCAGGTTCTCCTGAAAGACGATGAAGGCGATGATTACGCCACTATGTTCAATGGATCGCAGTATCATAATGTGGGATTCACGCTTAAAATCGACGTTGGCCCATCATCCACATACAGTGAGTCCTTGGTAGTGTCAGGCCTTGAGAACGCGCTTGGTGCTGGTCACATCACATACGAGCAGTATTTGAAGTATATGCCTAAGAACACAGTACCTTACCGTGACCGTCTCATGAAGGAAATGGACGAGAAGAAAGGTATTATCGGCATGATGGAACAGATTGTCGAGCAAATGTCACCGGAGGAACGAGCGCAGTTCGATACCCTAACGCCAGAACAACAGGTTATGACGCTGCTTAATGTGGTTGCTCCACAACAGCCAGCACCAGAACAAACGATGGGACAAGCGCCACAAGCTTTACCAATGCAACAACCAGTGCCAATAGGCATGTAATACGGGCTTCTGCTGAGACTGCGGGGGCCCTTTCTATATACAATTTTGCTCCTACCATAGAGCAAGGAGGATTCAACCATGTACGAAGAACCGAACGCCAACCATAGCGAAGAGGAAGTAATTGAAACTGCTGCCGATCAGGTAGTAGACGAGCAAGATAACACACAAACAGAAGGGCAAGAATCCCCACCACAGGAAGAGCCCAAAGGAATAAAGGTCAAGTACAACAAGGAAGAACGCTTTGTGCCAGAGGATGAGGTACCGAATTGGGTCCAAAAGGGACTGAATTACGATAAGGTGTCCGAAAAAGCCCAGCAAGCCGAGCGTTATCAGGAAATGCTTGATCGCACAGCTAAGTATTACGGATTTGATAACCACGATGATTACATGGCAGCGCTGGAACAGGCGGAGATGGACAAACGCATACAGCAAGAGGCTGAGCAGTTGGGCGTAGACGAGGAAGTTATTCGCAATCACCTGCAACCTCTCAACCAGAAGGTTAGTGAGTATGAAAAGCAACTCAATGAGCTTCGAGAAGCTGATGCATTGCGTCAAGTAGAGGCTCAGATAGCGGCTATGGAAAAGGACGACACGCAATATCCTGACTTTGGCAAGTACAAAAACGATGTTATTAACCTCGCTGCTACTAATGGGTATCCGCTGGATGTCGCTTATAAGCTCTTTACATATGACGAGCGAGTGAACACAGCTAAAACCCAAGCAGAGCAAGAGGCGATACGAAAACTACAACAAAACGCGGACAGCTCCACAGGCTCTCTCGGTGCCGATGCGCCAGATCAAAAGGGTGGATACCTCGGTATGACTCCGGCTGAGCGTAAAGCATTTAGAGACAGCAGGCGTGGACGCGTAAACTAAGGAGATGACCAAACATGGCAACACAAGTACAAGGTTATAACGCAACAACCGGAGTTAACGCATTAACGGCAGAACAAGCGGAGTTTTACCAAGATGAGTTGCTTGAACGCTTAATCCCAGAACTACAATGGACAAAATTCGGTGATAAAAACAAGAACATTCCTAAGCGCAAGGGTGCGACTACAAGTTTCCGTCGTCTTAATTCGCTTGCGGTTAATACAACAGCATTGACTGAGGGTGTGACTCCTGATGGCGTTAACCTCGACATTGTGAAGATCACCGCAACTATTCAAGAATACGGTTCCTGGACTAAAATCTCTGATTTCATTGATATGACAGGACTTGATCCACTACTGCAAGAAACATCTGGCCTGATGGGCGAGAATGCTGGGGAATCCATTGACACAATCGTCCGTGACGTGGTGGCTGCTGGAACGAACGTATTCTATGCAAATGGCAAGGCATCGCGCAGCACACTGCTACCTGCCGATAAGATCACTGCATTGGATATATTGAAAGTACGTCGTACCATGAAGCGTAACAAGGTTAAGCCTATCCGCTTGCCTAATGGTGGCACTGGTTACGTTGCTTTGGTTCATCCAGACGTAGCGCTCGATATCATGCAGACGCAAGAATGGAAAGATCAAAACACCTACGTTGACACCAAGAATCGCGAGGAAGGCATGCTGGGCAAGATGTACGGCATCTACTTCATGGAGGTAGACAACGGTGTTAAATACGCTTCGGGTTCTGCTGGTGCTCCAGCTGCCAATGACGCATACGCTACTATCTTCCTCGGCCGCGGTGCTTATGGCCTGCCGGATATCGAAGGATCTATGAAACCTGAAATTATCGTTCACCCAGCTGGGAGCGGCGGTGTAGCTGACCCACTGAATCAGTTCAACACCGTAGCTTGGAAATGTGCTTTTGCTGCTGTACGACTGCAAGAACTGGCTATCGTACGGTACGAATCTGGCGCAACAGTTTAATACACGGAGCCTTCGGGCTCCTTTTAATTTGAGGAGGAAACAACATGGCAACGAAAGATACTGAGAAAACACCGGAACAGATTCAATTGGAAGAGAAGGATATGGAGCGACAGGCAGCTGCAGCTGAAAAAAGTGTGTTGGAACAACTGAAAGCAATGCCAAAAGTGAAAATTATGATCCCTGATGATCCAGCTAATCCCAATGATAAGGTAGTTCCTATCGGATTTAATGGCGTAATTTACACAGTGCCGCGCGGCAAGTCAGTTGAAGTACCGGAAGCCATTGCAGAGATCTATCAATACAGCTACGAAATGACCCGTGAGGTTAATCAACGTATTGAGAACAGCACCAAAACTGAAATAAAAGGTATGTAACAAAGCCCCGATTGGGGCTCTTTTGTCTATTGAGGGGTGATACAGCGTGACATTACAAGAAATGCTGGACGAAATCGCAGAGAAATACCCACATGGCCTGTCCAATGACAGCGTAATCCGCAAGATAAACGTGATACAAAACGAACTGTTTCGTACAACATTTCGCATCAATACGATGTGGCAAATGGACATATTGAAGGATGTATTTGCCTATCCTTTACCCTGCGCTCGAACTAATGTTATTGATGTGCTTGTGAATGATATGGAGTACATGTATCAGGATGTGAAGAAAGGCGCTAATACACCATTCTACTACTTCACCGATGGTGGAGAGTTGGGCATATATCCTACACCTATTGAGGACATAGATGGTGGTTTGACTATATTTTATAACCGGGAACCACAGCAATTAACAGCAGGCAACACATCCGTAGAACCTGAGTTGGATAGAGACTTCCACATGCTTCTTGTGTATGGCGCACTGGTGCAAATTGCCGAGAATTTTAATGATGTAGCGATGGTAAATAACTACACTGCTAAGTACAACGGCCTGATTACCGAGTTTGAAAAGGCTAACGATGAAACACCGGATTACCCTGTTATTGAAGATGTCATGGGGGTGTGGTCATGAGCCAAGCATCACAGCTAATTGCGAGTCAGTACCGAAATGCTGAGGTCAATAAGCGTATGTGGGGCGATGCGTTCTACTACGTAAAAGTATTTGGAGCAGTTGGTAACGGAACAACTGATGATACAGCCGCGATTCAATTAGCTATAGACAGCGCTTCTTTGCTGGGTGGAGGAAATGTTTACTTTACTCCTGGGGTTTACTTGTGCGGCCCTTTAACATTAAGGGATAACGTTCGGCTCATGGGAAGCGGGAAAATAACAACCACTTTGAAATTCAAAGATGCTGGTAATGATCATATCCTGTCTGGCACATCCATTCAAAATGTCGGTATAACTGACCTGACCATTGAAGGTAATAAAAGCAAACAAACCGTTGGCGATAACGGGATCATGTTGCAAAGTGTCACAACAGCGCTTATCCAAGCGGTAACCATAAAAAATGTGATCGGTCACGCTGTTGCTGTTCAAGGTTCTACAAACATTGAGATTGATATGAATGAGTTTGCCAATAACAATGGTAACGGAATGATGTTTTCCGATACAAAGATGTTGGATATAACTTCAAACAGCATACACAATAACAGTCAACGCGGTATCAGTAGTTATGGGACAATACAGAACGGATCAGAATACATTACTATTTCCGAAAATGAAATTTACGAAAATACACTGGATGGTATTCGTTTGGAATACGTCTCTACCACAGTTAATGCCTGTCGTTACGTTACTATTGACGGTAATATTGTACGGAATAATGTGTCTCACGGCATTACAGTACGTGCAGAAAGTACCATGATCACTAATAATCAGGTCATAGAGAATGGTACGACATCATCTGAACAGGGGATTGTTGTTCAAGCGCTCAATTCAGTAATTGACGGTAACATGGTTATTAGTAATTCTGGTGTTGGTATAGACATGGGCAACTGCGCGAGATGTGTAGTGACCGATAACCTGGTCACGTTCAGCGGGCTATTAGGAATTGAAATAAATTCTACTGTCCATACAACTGTTGTAGGTAACACGGTAATGTTGAACAACAAAACCAACTATGGAATGACCGTAACCGCTGGTATTATGGTCCATTTGGGAGATCCATTTGTCACAGCGGACGGATTCTCTGAAAATATAGTAATTGCAAATAACCGTATTGAGAATGGGAACAATCAAAAGTATGGAGTTTATGTATCTGCTGACAGCAAGTACGTAAAAATAACCGGCAATGTATGTAAGGGTAGTGGCTCGGTAACAGATATCTATTGCCTATCTAACCTTATAAGTGTCGATGGTAATGTTACAGGAGCTTCGCCGCCGGATGTTATCTCGATATCATCTACTTATGATATGCAAATACCTGTTCACGTCGAAATATTTAAAATAACTGGCAACACAACAATGAATTCTCTTAAGTTAGACGGCAATATACTACCATTTGGAAAAAGAGTTACCATAATATTCACGGGGGCTATGATCGTACAAAATAAGAGTGTTGCAAATGGAAATATATCATTACAAGGTTCTGTAAATTTACAGTCTACAACAGACACAGTCCTCGAATTACTTTGCACTGGTACTGGATGGGTTGAAACATCCCGAAGCATCAAGTAAGGAGGTTGATTATGCAAGCTTGGACTAACATACCTCAAAAGACAAAGCAGGCTGTGGTTAATCTAGCTGGTGGGGTAAACCAAGCCGTTGAGCCTATAGAAATCAATGACTCTCAATGTTTGTCTGTGGTAAATATGGATTCAGCGGTGTACCCCACTGTACAGGTTGTCGATGGGTACACCTCATACTTGCAGCATGAAGGATTAATAAATAAAATTTTCAGGTTTAAGGGAGAATGGTATAGCGGTAATTCGCGCGGGTTGTACAAGCTTTCCCCCTCCTTGGTGTGGACGCCGATCTATTCGTATTCCGACTCTAACGATGATCGTCTGTGGGATGTATCAATGTTTTTTGATGGAAGCAAGCTCTATTTTCTCGACGGTAGTCTTCAGCTTCAACAATATGATGGCACGACATTATCCCCAGTCTCGGGCGCCCCGTCTGGAAGTGCATTCATGACCACTCACTCCAATAGGTTCTTTTTAGCCGGAAAGGGTGATAACCTTTTATCATTTTCAGGGCTACGGGATGCTAACGATTGGAGTAGCACGGATAAGTATGTGGGCACGGGGAAGATCACTGTGGAAACGTCCGATGGAGAGAAGCCAAGCGGCCTGACCGCTTTCTCCAATCACGTCATATTGTTCAAGCGCAACACTATGCATAAATTATTTGGCGAGGACTCCACTAATTTCAATATGACGCAACCTTACGGCGTGGGGTGCGTGTCAGACCGTTCTATTGTGCCTACAAGGGATTCTCTTTTCTGGCTTGGCCCTGACGGTTTCTACGACTACATGGGAGGCGCTGCACCTACGAAGATCAGTGATCCGATAAAAAATTACATCGCCCAAATAAATATGACATACGCCCATCGCTGTGTGGCTGGCACAGATGGGCGTTTTGTTTATCTATCGCTGGTGACTGGCACGGCAACACAGCCTAATGTCACATTGAAATACGACATACAAGGTGGTCGTTGGTGGCCTGTTAGCTTCGTGGCAACGTCTTATTTCCTTGACGGTCAAACGTTGTACTTCGGTACGGCAGACGGCAAGATCATGAAGGTGGGCGGCAATGACTTTGCAGGATCAGCGATCAACTGGTCCATTGAAACCAAACCATTTTCAGAAGACGATGAGACGGTCAGAAAGACCATTAACCGCCTGTTTATCGTAGCTGACATAGAGTCCGGCTCTACTCTCAATGTTGCCTATACTGGCGGTACGGAAGGCGGTACGTGGAATCAGGTATATACGACCAGCAATGGTACAGGTGCAATCCAAAGTATCCGCATCCCGGTTATTGTTCGTACGCCTGAAACATGGTACCGATTGAAGTTGTCCGGTACTGGGAAAGCGAAGATACATCGTATTATAAGAGAGGTGAGCAAGCGCAATGGCTAATGTTATATTACCTACGGTTAACCCAAGTTTAGGTGATATCAGCCAGTCCAATGTAGATCAATTACGTTCACTGGTGAAGCAGCTTCATAATGCCGCTGTTCAGCAGACAGAGGAATTGTTATATTTGCTCAATAATCTTGATACCCGGAATATCAATGAGATTGATGGGGACATCCTTGTTACAGGTACAATTACAGCGGCTAAAATGAACGTTCAAAAGTTGTCTGCTATTGCTGCAGACCTCGGAACAATAACGGCCGGAGTGATTGATTCGGTTGAAATATACGGATCATACATTGCAACCAGCCGTGACCAGTTCCCTAAAGTGGAAATGTCTCCAGAAGGATTCAAGGCATACGGCCCACAAGGTGGAGAATCCATGTCACTTGGTCAAGCCGACGACGGCGGGGCGCTACTATTTATGGATAACGGTTCTCCACGCGGTTCGATCTATGGTGATGCAGAGGGACTCCATGTAGGCAATATGGCGAGTGTTCATATTAAATCTACTGATGATAAGACTTATCTGGATGGTGCAGTTAGTTTTGAAAATGCAACGGAAGTAAGTGGGCTGCGGATTTGGAATGTCCAGGATTTGCAACAGCAATTGGGTGAAATTAATGGAAATATTTTAAATAATATGATAATTAACGCCACTTTCGATAACAGTACTCGTCATTTAAAACTCTATAGTGAAACTAGGACTGTTGCCACAGTTTTTATTCCTGCAAGTGCACCCGAATAATCTCGTTTACTCTCTCTTTGTCAAATGGTAGAATTAGGGCAAATCTACTATTCGGGGGATACAAACGTGAAAAAATGGTCTTATATACTCAGTGGAGTATTGATTGGTGCAGTTGTCGCTACGGCTGGAAATGCATTTGCAGATCAGATTAAATCTATGGTCGGACAGAAGGTGGCAGGAGAGTACAGCGTGAAGGTTAACGGTAATTCGCTGACTGAAAATGCTATTGTAGTTGATGGAAAAGCACATGTACCTTTACGTGCTGTGTCCGATTCTTTGGGGGCTGGTATAAAAGTGGATGGAAAAACAATTCAAATAGATACCCAAACAAGTTCAGAGTCTTCTGTTGAAACGAAAGAAACAAAACAAAATTCTCAGTTGGATTCAGAAAACAAACAAATTTATACTCAAAATATAGAAGCGCGGATAGCTTCTATAAAGAGCTATAAATCTTTTTGGGAAAATTCGCTTAATAGCGCTGAAGATAGTCAAGTAAAATACAATAAAAGAATAGACGAGTTAATGAATCTTCCAGCTAGCAATGATCCAATTACTCAGGAAAACAGGAAGAATTCTCTAGCCCGGGCCCAAGAGGCGATTGAAGAAAATAACAAAAAAATAGCTGAATACAAAGCAAAGATTGCTGAAATAGACGCACAGCTTGAAGCTATAAATAAATAATCACTAAGGACTCTCATATGGGGGTCCTTTTATTATGCCCAAAGGGGTGAAACTATGGCGGTCACAAAACAATTGAAGATAGGTAATGGTGGTGCCAACTATAACACGGCTGAGGCTACACTCAAGCGCCAGATTGCACAGAACCAGTCTAGTATAGCCAATAACTCTGCATACAAGCAGAACGAGACACAGCGGGCCTTACAGGTAATACAGCAACGACAGGCGGCAGGCTTGGATACATCGGCACAGCAAAAGTACCTGACTACAAACCTGGGATATAAGGCGCCTACTACTACGCAGGCACAGCCAACGTCAGTGCCATTTAAACCGGTTAACACACAAAGCGCCAACACGCAGCAAGGGTCAGAGCTGATGGGGCTAATGAAGCAGATAGCTACCAAACAGTCTACGCCGTTCAGCTATGACGTTAATAGCGATCCAGAATATCAGGCAGCGCTTAAACGTGCTCAAGCGAACATTAAGACTGGTACCAATCAAACTATGGCTGAAATGAACCGTCGCGGCATCTTGAATAGTACCATCACTTCCGATCGTTCAGACGAAATTGCGGCCGATCAAATGGGACGTGTGGAAACAGAAGTTGTTCCAGCACTGGTCAGTCAAGCCTACCAACGCTATCAAAACCAGCAAGCGCAGGAGCAACAGCAACTGGCTAACATGGGCACACTGGCACAGATGTACCAAGGTGAGGATCAGCGGGCCTTTGGTAATAAGGTAACCCAATCAGGTATAACCGGTAACTGGATGCCGGATGGCGCCCAAGCCATCGTAGACGATATCTTGGGCCTTAAGCAGCAGGCAGAGGCCAAAGGCATAACGGCCCAACAACGGGCGCAACTGAGCGCACAGGCAGACGCCAAACGCGCACAGTTATTGTCTTTGGGTGTAAATCCTAATGCATATGCAGCTAATGTAAACTCTACAGCAGCACGTGCAGTTAATCCTGGTATTCGCACTCTGCAAGCTCAACAGCAGGATCTAGCGGCACAGGGTCAAGCATTTACGCAGAACCTTCAAACAGCACAGTATAACCAAGGTGTACGTCAATATGATCAAAACTTTGCTTATCAAGTGGCACGGGATGCGATTACAGATAAACAGTGGCAGCAAGCGTTTGACCGGGATGTTAATCAGTTCGGTATGAACTATGCACTGCAAAAACTTCAAGAGACAAACAACCAAGCATACCGTCAGGCCTCATTAGCACTAGATAGGGATCGTTTAGGTTGGGATCAGGATAAGAGTATTGTGGATGCCGAGGCTAAACGAGCGCAGGAAGCGGCACAAAATATGACGCCACAGGCATTCGCCAAATCTTACATTAATCCGCTTGTAAAGAGGGATGATGAAGGTGTTGTATTAAATAAGAATGATGTAATTGCCGCTGCTGTAGCGAGTGGATATAACGAAAGCCAGATTGATGGGATCTTAGCTCAATATGGGGTAACGGATGCTGATGTTAAGACATTTCAAAAAAGTGTATCTTCGGGAAACTGATAAGCCCCGCAGCTTCGGCTAGCGGGGCCGTGTTAAATAAGCAGTTAGGTGGAGCTTTAAAGGGTTACGGTGATGTGTTTGTCCAATCAGGTAAAAAGTATGGCGTTGACCCTGCTTTATTAGCAGCCATAGCTATTCATGAGACTGGTAACGGAACAAGTAAAGCAGTAAAGAACCGTAATAATGTTGGTGGCATGATGGGGAAAAACGGTCTTATGACATTCAATAGCTTGCAGGATGGGATCGACAAAATGGCATCCAATCTGAAGCGAAATTATATTGATAAGGGCCTAACCACCATTCCGCAAATTCAACGCAAGTATGCTCCTGTAGGAGCATCAAATGATCCCAATAATCTAAACAGCAATTGGATAGATGGCGTATCACGATACTATAGGTCAATTAGATAGGAGGTGAAACGGGTGAGCAAGTATGATGAACTAAGAAAAGCAATGGGGTTGGCGCCGGCTGACCCTTCTAAAAGCAAAATTCAACAGTACCGCGAAGCCAAACTTGCACCTATAAAAACAGCTGAGCCCGTGAGCGCGGGTAAATATGACGGATTAAAAATGGACATGGGATTAATACCAGATACACGTTCAACGATTACAGATACTTTAAGAAATGAAACGAATCCTATAGCAAAAGATTTTATGGGGAATGGATTAAAAAACATTGTTAATAACGTCCAGCAAGATGCTATAAACAGAGGAAATAACCGTCTTAAACTACCTCCATCTCTGACAATTGGCCCGGGATTTATTGAGAATTCAACATTTGCTCGGGCCGCTATGGGTGATCCTAGCGCTACCAAAACATACAAACAAACTACGGGCCAGAATGTAACACCAAAAATACAGCCTATGAATGCCTATGAAAAATGGTATGCCGAAAATATTGAAAACTCACCACTTGATAACGCATTAGACTCCTTATGGTCCGCAGATAGAACTGTTTCTAAGTTCACTGCTGGTGCTTATGATACTGGCACATTTGGTGCCACACAAGGGCTTGCAAATGCGGCTGTTAACCTTACGCCAGGTGGAAAGGAAAATCTGGCGCCTATACTAAAGGAAACAACAGAAAGTACGCCGTACAAAGTGGGTGAGTTTGCTGGTTATATTCCTCCTGGTGCAGCTATCGGCAAAGGTACTGCCAAACTTTTGAGTCCACTGCTTAAAAACTCGAGCAACCTTACACGAGCAGTTGCTATCGGTTCCGCTGCGGGTGCATTGGATACCACAGCGCAAGAATTGGGAGACGTTGCTTTTCGTGATAAAACATTCGACCCAGCTAACATTGCGTTTGGTGCGGCACTTGGCGGGGGATTAGGTGCTGGTGGCGTTGCTGTAGGAAAAGGAATCAGCACTGCACTCTCTAAAATAAAAGGGAATCAGGTTGCCGACGATATATTAGCCCTTCCTCTTGGTCGGGGCGATCAACGCATGGCGCAAGCTGGACAGCGCTCTAACTTGGTGCGTGGAGACGATGCTATTGTTAATCCTACGGATTGGAAGCCTGAACCTTTAGGGCTTCCAGCAGGCCGTAATTCAACATTTATTGGGGAAGCTTCCTCTCCTGTTCAGCGTGTGGGAGCAGCTCCAGGATCAAGCCGTGAACCAATTCAACGGGTTAATGGATCTTCTATTAACCGCCAGCAAAACTTTAATATAAACGATCCTGCTGTACCTGAATTCATGCGAGTACGGCAGGCAAGAATAGATGCAGCTAACGCAAAATTAAACGCTGTTAATGAACCGCCTATTAATCGTGTTGCTGATATTACTGAAGCTCCTGGAGGATCGCGTCTTACTGATCCTCAAGCGTCAGTACCCAACCAAGCCGGCTCAGTAGAACGTGGATTCGCAAGCACTTTGCGGCAGTCTGAGAAAACACCGGCTGAGTTTGCGGAACGTCTTGATTCTACGTATCGACCTATTACAAATGTCGAGACGGTGCAGCAGGCTAACCGCAGACTCACTGAGGATGTTCGGCAAGCAACGAATTATGTTTTGGATGACTCTCGTTTTACTGCTGAAAAAGCCACAACGGCGCAACGACTCATTGACCATTATAACCAGCAGAAAAACTATGAAATGGCGGTCAATATTGCTAATAAAGTAGCAGAAGAAGCAACCAATGCCGGACAGTCTATCCAAGCACTTTCCTTGTTTGAACGATTAACGCCGGAAGGGGTTCTTGTACGTGCCCAGAAGCTTGCTAAGAACATTAATGAGAAGCTCCCTACCAATGCCGAGAAAGTAAGAATCACGGGTGATATGGCAGAGAAAATAACTGGTTTAGCCGAAACTACACAGCGCATGACAGGCGTTAAAGGACTGGCTAATGATGTTGTAGATATCTTGAAACGTGCTAAGGCTGGCGAAAAGCTGAATGATGCTGAATTGGAGCAGCTTACCCGGTTTGTGAAAGAGTCCAAACAGTTCGTGAAAGAGTCAGGACGGAAGGTTAATCCAACGCCTCCGCGTCGACCTCCTGCTATGAAGGACCAGCGTGTACGTGACAATGTAGTTAAGTTTTTGGACGCTCAAGAAGCAGCTGCTAAGGAACGACTGCGTGCACGTGGTATTCAAATTAGTTCCACTCCTTTAGATGTATGGGCTGATTACGCAGTGATCGGAGCAGCAAAAATGGGTAAAGGTGTTGTTAAATTCGCTGACTGGTCAGAGGCAATGGTGAAAGAGTTCGGTGAAGGCATTCGACCAAGCTTAGAAGGTCTATATGCGCGCTCTAAGGAAGCTTTTGAGCTATCTGCTAAGAAGGTAAGCCAGAATACCATTAGCCAAGCTGAGAAGCTAACGGAAAAGGTTATTCGTGAGAAAAATTTAACGGACAATGAGGCTGAATCCTTGTTGGTACTGGCTCGTAAAGTATCTGGTTTATCTGGAGATGCGAAGCGTATTGCTTCTCAGGATTTGCAAGTAATATTACAGTCCTTGGACAAACCTGGTTTTTGGAAAAAAGTTAGTTCCGCTCAAACTATGGCACAATTGCTTAATCCAAAGACTCAGGTGAGAAACGTGCTTGGAAATGAATTATTTTATCGTGTTGAACGATTAAATAAACTTATAGCTACACCTATTGATTGGGTTCATTCTAAAATTACTGGAAAAGAAAGATATGTTACATTTAAGACCAATAACCAGGGTCAATTTTGGAGAAGTTGGATGGAGGGAGCAAAGGCAGGTTGGAAAGGTGTTAACATAAACGGTTTACAGACACAATATGACCTATCAGGGCAGGCTTTTAAAAGCAAATACAACCCTTTAACATATCTCGAAAAGACCCTTGGGGCCTCATTGAGAGGGTTTGACAATGCAGCATATATGAGAGCGTACAATGACACTTTGGGTGAAATGGCTACATTGGATGCTAAGAATAAGGGCATTAAGCCAACACGTGAATATGTACAAGATTTTATTAACCGTGCCGACCAAAATATATTGGAGATAGCTGACCAGTACGGCAAGTATGTTACATTCCAAGATAAGAACGCAATATCAAATGCATTATCAAAATTTAAGAGAGGCCTTAACTTTCAACAAGATTTTGGGATTGGAGACTTGGTATTGAAATATCCAAATACGCCTGGTGCATTGCTTATGAGAGCTTTGGAGTATAGCCCAGCTGGATTTATGCGCAGCGCTAATATATTGATGAAAGGTCTACGTTATGGAGAGTCTAATCCTAGAGAGATGATGTTATCCTTGTCACGTGCAATCATAGGGACATTCGGTATGATGGGCATGGGATATTTCTTGATGGACAAAGGCATTATTACAGGTGAAGCTAGTAAAGATAAAGATATCAGAGCATTACAACAATCTGCTGGTCAAGGACAATATCAAGTGAATCTTTCCGCATTGCGTCGCTTCGTGGAATCTGGATTTAAGTCTGATGTTAAGTTACAAGAAGATGATCTTCTGTATACCTACGACTGGATGCAGCCTGTATCCATTGCTATATCCATGGGTGCTAATATCAATAAGAATGTCAAAGATGAGAAAGAGGCAGATGAAAGCCCTGTTCTCGGAACACTAGCAGCTGGGTATAATAGCTTTGCTGGCGGTATAAATACTTTGCAACAACAATCAGTCTTGAAAGGTCTTGCCGACGCGGCATCTGGCTACGCTGGTCAAACTGCAACTGACAAAATTGTCGACATTCTGTCTGATATACCTTCATCCTTTATTCCTACTATATTAAATCAAATTAAGCAGACACAGGATAACAACAAGCGTGAAACTTACTCGCCCAATAAAATAGAACAATCTCTTAACAAAGCACAGGCTAAGATACCTGGACTGGCACAAAAGTTGCCTAAGAAATATGACACTTTGGGGCAAGAACAAAAACATTATCAGGATCCAAGCTTGGCTAATATTTTCCTGAATCCTGGTTTCCCGTCTCGGTATACACTGTCACCTGAAGCTCAGGAGGTAGTTAACCTGATTACTGAGACAGAGGACGAAACATTGGCACCTCGCGTCCCAGGCAAAACCCTTAAAGGCAATAAACTCACAGGTGAGCAGTTTAGCCGCTTATCTCAAGTACAGGGTGAAGAGACAGCACGCAGAATCAGGAAACTTAGTGGTACAACAGAGCAGAAGGCAAATAAAATGGAAAAGTCGCTTAAAAAGGCGAGTGAAAAAGCACGTAAGCAGATTATGCAAGAATTCAATTTATCTGCTAAATAACCGTTTCTATATTGGAAACGAGTGGTAATGAATACTAACTACACACCTTATTAAGGACCCCGGATTATCGGCGGTCCTTTTCTTTATGGGGGAAACGATATGGAATATATAGAACTGGATGATGATAGCCGAGAGTGTGCAGTATCTCCAGAGTTTTTGAATATGGTTTTATGGTTACTAGGCCCGACAGCACGAGACAAGTTTTTATACCCGGCGGTGGACAGCAATGTACGACTTCATAATTTCAGCGGCAGAACAGATCATCAAGAATGGGCTTTCACTGTCGACGGCAGCCGGAATAATATTTTTAATCCTAAAGCAAAAGAAAGTGAAAAGACTACTTCGGAAGTGGCTTCCTTGGCTGCTGACCGAGGAACAAGATATACGAATGATGCGAATGGAATCCAAGATAGATTTAATCATGCAGGAGGCCGGGATTGAATGGGATGCGAACACGCCAAACGAAGATTTGCCAAACTTTCTGAAGGGGCCAAGACGGCCCTTTTTATTATTCTGGGCGACGTCTACCTTTGCCCAAGATGCCGACAAATCCAACAACTGGAGGGACAACGAGATGGAGAAAAAGACGATCGTAATTGACGCAGGACACGGAGCGAAGGACCCGGGAGCACTCGGGCCAACAGGTAAGAAGGAAAAGGATTTTAACCTGACTATGGCTATTAAGGTGGAAACTTTCTTAAAGGACAATCCAGAACTGAAGGTAATCCTCACACGCGGTACAGATGTATTTCTGGAGCTTAAAGAGCGTGTATCCATCGCTAACAAAGCTGGTGCGGATGCCTTCGTCTCCATCCATGCCAATAGCAGCAGTAACCCCGATGCAACAGGCACAGAGACGTACTATATGCGGCCTACCAGCAAGAACCTTGCCAACACCGTACACAAATATATGGTAGCAGCTACAGGGCTAAGAGACCGTGGCGTGGCTTATGGTAACTTCCAAGTTATACGCAGCACAACAATGGATGCTGTCCTGGTTGAAGTAGGCTTTATCAGCAACGCGGTGGAAGAAGCAACGCTGTTTGACAACGACTTTCAAAACAATGTTGCTCTAGCCATTGCTAAAGGCTTGTGCGCTCATGTAGGCGTGCCATTTACCGGACCTGATACAAAGCCTACACCAACGCCAGTTACACCTAAACCAGCCGATAAGCCAGCAACATACCCAGAAATTGAGGTGATTGTAGGCAAACAAGATTTTGTTGGCTATAGCATAAAGAATGTAACTTTTGTACCATCCAGACCAATCGGTGAGATGCTTGGCGGTAAGATCGGATATGCAGGCGGCAAGGTTACTATCAATGGCGATGCAGTAGAAACAGTCAACATTAACGGTATCGGTCATGTGCCAGCTCGTGCGCTAACCACAGCGCTAGGAGCACGTATCTTTTGGGACAAGACAAATCCAAAACGGGTGGACATTTTCCCTAAACTATAATAAGGAGCGATTAAAATGAAGGAACAATTAATAGAAGCAGCTCAACCGTATGTATTAACCATCGTAACAGCGCTGATTGGTCTATTGGCTACGATTGCTACAAGTGCTCTTAAAAAGGCGCAGCAGAAGGCTACTGAATACTATGTATCCAATACGTCGGTCAAGGATAGAGAGTTCTTGCATAAGGTGGGCGTAGAAGCAGTAGCCTATGCGGAATCCGTGTTTAAGGATTTTGAAGGAGATAAGAAGCTGCAGGAGGCCATTGACTATGTGATTGGCAGGTTGCGTGTAATGGGCCTGAATGTGACGGAACAGGAGATACGGGCCGTCATCGAAAAGGCTGTGCAAGATTATAACGCAAATGCAAAGAAATCTGCTTGAGCCCTTAGGGGCTCTTTTTATGTTAAAACTTTGTACCTATGTACCCCATGGCTTACCAATCGGAGGCATGATAATATCGTTTACCACAGAAGTGACAATCTTGCCAAACGCTCCACCGATGATAACACCGACCGCGAGGTCAATCACGTTACCCCGTACAGCGAATTCTTTAAATTCTTTTATAATACCTTTTCCGCTCATGTGAGTGCTCACCTTCTTTGCATAAAATCATTTATCTATAATACATGCTATGCCAATTGAGGGCAATTCCAAATTGATGTATTGCACTTTGTCACAAAATCACATGTTCATTTGTCTTCTATATGTAAACCAATAATGGAGGCGATGTATCGTGAGTTTAAGATTTAATTACAGTGCAGTGAGTCCTAGTACGTTCAAGGCAATGATGGAGATGGAAAAATATATTTCCGGTCGTTTTACAGACAAAGTATTGTATGAACTACTGAAAATTAGAGTATCCCAAATCAATGGATGTTCCTATTGTCTGGATATGCATGCGAAGGATTTGCTCAAGCTGGGGGATTATGCTGACCACATTTTGCAGCTAGCCTTATGGCGGGAGGTTCCTTTGTTCACGGAAAAAGAACGTGTTATGCTTGAATTAGCTGAAGCGGTCACCCGTATCTCTGAACAAGGGGTACCTACGGATTTGTACAATAGGGTCAGAGAACAGTTTACAGAGGAAGAATACGTAGACTTGATAACCGCGGTTAACGTGATTAACAGTTGGAACCGGATTGCAATTGCAACGGGGATGTATCCGGGCATTCTTTAATGAACAGGGGGCTATGCTTTGTCTGGCAAAGAACATAGAATTGAACAACAATCGGTGGATGTAAATCTGGAGGAGCTGTATCAAAGATATCGTAAATATTCTTTTTCCATTGCTTATCGCATGCTTGGAACGGTTACAGATGCCGAGGATGTAGTTCAAGACTGCTTTGTCGAGCTGAAGAATAAGCCCCTGGATGATTTACACAATCCCAAAGCCTATGTAGCCAAAATGACGATGAATCGGTGTCTAAATCTGTTGAACTCTGCACGCAAGCAAAGAGAGACATATGTAGGACAGTGGCTGCCGGAGCCGTTGGGTGAAAGTGCAGATCTTCCTGCGGATTGGTTAGAGCGTAAAGACATGATATCTTACGCTTTTCTGGTTTTGCTGGAGCAGCTAAAGCCGATAGAGCGGGCTGTTTTTGTGCTGAGGGAAGCTTTTCAATATGATTACAAAGATATTGCGGAATTGCTAGGGAAGACTGAGAGCAACTGTCGTCAGTTGTTCAGTCGCTCCCGTCGTATTCTATCTTCGGGAGAATCTGCTCTTGAGGCTCAGTCCAGTCGCAATGTGAACAACTCTTCCCGAATAAAACTACTAGAACGTTTTACAACCGCCTTTCTTGCCTACGATGTGACTGCTATGCTGGAACTACTGGCTGAACAACCTGTATTCGTGTCAGATGGCGGAGGTAATGTGCATACGGTGATGAGACCGATGGTTGTACGTAAAGGCGTTCTCGCCCTGTTGACCTCTCGTCGGGTATTAACTGTTTTACGAGAAAGAGATGTGGTCCACACCGTCATTAATGGTGAGGTCCAGCTGGCGTTTCTGGAAGATGGAAAAGTGAGAGAAACCTTATGTCTCAGACTGACACCGGACGGGGAGCATATTCAGAGTTTTTATTTAATGGTCAACCCAGATAAGCTGGGATACATTCATATAGGACAGAAGAAGTGAATTTGCGATAAAAAGTAATCATTAAAACAGCAAAAACCTTGATTCCTTGCTTAGGATCAAGGTTTTTTGCTGTTTTCATAACTGCCGGGCTTGATGAAGAGCCAGATCGCCTACCCAGGGAAGCTTGAGCCACTTGCCTTGTCCCGCGCGAATTAACAGGATGACCCACAATACAAGGCCTGCCAGCGTTAACAGGGAAGCGAGGAAAGGACCGAGTAGCGGAATGAATCCGACCAGCACATGTCCGATCATGAGGGCTACAAAAAGAAGTATGGATTGCAGTGCGTGAAATAATACGAATCGGCTTTTCTTTTCCAGCATGACAAAGGCCAGCGCGCCAATAAAGGCGAACAAATAGCACAGGACAGCTGCTATATTTTCATCCAATCCTGTGGAAGACTTATAGACTGACATGTCAGGCATATCCTCCTTTATAAAAGATTCAAGCTAAGTCTCCGTACTATACAAGCTATGAGGGCAGGATTGAAGGATATGCCCGATCTCGGTAAAAAAATTGGCTCTACACAAAGGATAAGCGGTCAAGCGAATGGATATACTCGAATTTGGCGATACCCTTTTTTTTACTTTATTGGTTTGCAAATGACCGATAAAGTGCCACGTTCCGTGGTTGAAGGGCCTCCCATTTGGACTGCGCTTCTGTCGCATCGCCCACAAGCTTCGCAGATTCGATGTTCGACTGCAGCCAGTCGAGCTTGCAAATTCATTGAACCACTTCCACCTTACGAATTGCCTGATAGTCTTTCCCGAGAATCCGTTTCGGTTCCCGCCAAACGTTTTAGAAACGTATTTCTCCAGTTTAAGGACAATTCTTCCACTTCGAGAATTTGTTTAATACCCTCGATATGAGCCTTCTCTTGATGCATAATTCGATTGGCAAATGAAACCGTAATTGCTTTCGGATGGCGATGAAGGAGGGATAGTCCGTCGGCTTTAGAGGCAACTCCCTCTTCCAGAACGCGGAAGTAGAATCCCGTGTAGCCTGTTTGCTGTACCTTCAAGGGCATGTCCGGTACGCCGTACTTGATGGACAACTTGTAGCAAGGCTGTCTCGGCTGGCTAACTTGAACGATAGCTTTGCCAAGCTTAAAGACGTCTCCAATGCAAACGTCGGATTCTAGCAAACCCTTTATCGTTAAATTTTCCCCGAACGCGCCGTAATCGAGCGGTCTCCGCAATTCATTTTCCCAGAACGGATAGTGCTCGTAGGGATAGACGCATACAGCTTTCTCTTTACCCCCGTGATGAACTAGATCGCCCTGCCCATCCCCTTCGAAGTTTAGATAAGATAAATACAAATATTCATCTGTGGCCGACTTGAATATCCCCGTAGAAACGTCCTTCTGATTAAACTGGATCTGCTTGGGCATGCCGACATTAAGTGAAAGGATTTTAATAGATGCCATTCGGATCACCCCTACTCCAAATTTTGGTCAACGAGTTTTGCTAGATGCTTCTATATACCGCGTTCCTGCATATGTTCGCCCGCCTGAAGCGAGAATTTCTATGATGACTACGCCTTTTTACATTTCGGTAATTCCTCTTTTGACTCTGTTCGTCCCCGTTTCCATTTTACACTCCTCTATGCGCTATTTGCGAATTTCGATTAGTCTTCGTTAATGGGATAGAGTCCTTTTTGGGCAACTCATCGTTCTGGGAGCGATGTTCTCGTTCGAACATACCCGATCTCGGTAAAAAAAGAATTAGAGAATGTGTATAAAAATACGAAAAAGGCTGAACGAAAAGGATTCGCTCAGCCATTCACACGGTTATGCACAGGTTTTGCACATCTTGTACGCACTTTATCCACCGCACATTACTATTTATCCACAAAAACAGCATGCTTTATGCACAATTTGTGCACAAACTGTAGACAATATAACGATATCTCACACTTTGCACACAGATTGTCCACAAACTATCAACATATTGGGAGTAACTGTGGATATACTTCCGTAATTATCGGTCGCCAGTTTTTAAATGGCGGCGCGGATGTGTGATTTTCCCCATTTTATTCTTGTCATCCTTTTTGGGGATAAGTCGTTCATCAGTACGTCCTTCATGATGATTATCAAAGGCGTATTCGGTCATTTTCCACTCGGAAGTACCCAAAACAACATCAGAGGGAAAATGCTGACCTCTGTGCAAATGCTGTTCATGTCCATCCTCATCAATATAAACACCATCCACTTCTACCTTTTCACCCGAAAGCGGGAGCAAATCCTTTCCTTCGCGTTCCATTGGTATCCCCTCCGTCTGGCTTATTCTTCGTTAATTTGTCCGTACGGAAGGTCTTTTATCCACAAGCTGATGCAAAATATCCTCGGCAATCTGGTCTGCGGGATGAGGCTTGCGAAGCAACTCAATCGCCTGCGTCATCTCTTCGGCAAGAGAGGGGATGGAAATCAGGTCGAGACAATGCTGAATCAGCTCCTCCGTAGTGCGCGCAATACGGGCAGCTCCTTTTTGCTGCAAATACAGAGCATTATTTAGCTCCTGACCGGGCACGGGCTTGAACACAAGAATAGGCAAACCGGATGCAATGCTTTCCGAGAGTGTAATGCCGCCGGGCTTTGTAATCACCAGATTGCTCGCACGCATAAGTGCTGGAACAAAGTCCACGAATCCATAGGTGTAAATGTCCGGGTGGTCTGCATACAGCGCATCCAATTCTGCTTTCAGTTGCTGGTTACGTCCGCAGACGATGAGTAGCCGCAACTGAGGAAGCTGGCTTAATTGCCGACAGATATCCAGTATGCCGGATAGCACACCATAGGCGCCTGCCATTATGAGTAGTGTAGTAGTCTCAGACTGTGGTGATGGAATTACCTGTTCCTGAACAGGAACTTCGTTAGCAGACATGTTATAAAAAGAAGCGTGAATCGGAATACCCGTAGCGATAATGCGTTCGATAGGTATTCCCCGCTGGGCGGCTTCCTGCTGGATATCCTCAGTGGCTACATAGTAGCGGTCAATATCAGGATGCAGCCAGCGCCCATGCAGATCGAAATCTGTAACCACGTTGACAATAGGCAAATTCATTCCCATTTTGCGGCGTAACGCCGGGAGCGCGAGCTGCGGGAACGTATGTATCACGAGATCCGGCAACTCCTTTTTCAGTGTGAGCGTAAGTTGACGCATTCCGAATGAATGCAATACATGGCCGAAGGCGGATTTTGCCTGCATACCGCGCGTAATATTATAGACCCAGCCGTAAAGCTGAGGAATGGTTTTGAAGCTTTGCATATATACAAATTTGGTCAGACCGTTCAACCAGGGATGAGATTCAGCCATCAGATCGAGAAGTTGTACCTCGCAGCGTCCAAGTCTTCGCAAACTGTCCATAATCGCCCGAGCGGCCTGCACATGGCCTTCCCCGTAACTGGCGTATAATATTAGAATTTTTGGTGCTGAGACTTCCATGTTGTTTAGCCTCCTATATTCAATAAGCACATTAAAGCTCATTTCAGGAACGTTCCAAGTTGAGGGAGGATACGGCTGGCAAAACGTAGCGCTCCAGCAGTGTTCGCGGATTTTTCCAACGGCTCACCTTGCTATCTGCTGTAAATACTGCGACTGCGTTCGCTTCTGGCACAAGATAAATTTGCTGTCCTCCATGTCCGTGCGCACACGCGTAGTTGATGCCATGGAGTCGTCCTGTCCACCATTGGAATCCGTAATCTCCGAATTCTGGATACCCTTCAACCTGTCGCTGTGTCGCCTGATGCAGCCAATCGGCCGGAATCAATTCTTTTCCGTTCCAGCTGCCTTGATGAAGGCAGCAATCGCCGAATTTAGCCATGTCACGCGATGTCAGATATAGCCCGATGTGTCCCATGGTGTAGCCCTCTGGATCTTGTGCCCAACCACTTCTCCCGAAACCTAAGGGTTCGAACAGATGCTGGAGAGCGTACGTATAGGCGTCAATCCCACAACAATGGGTCAGCAGCACGGACAACAGGTGCGAATCAACACTACGATATTGGAATACACCGAGTTGATCCTCCTGTACAGGTAAGCGTAGAGCAAAGGATGGCCAGCTTTTGCTGCGATGAAAACGGTGGATAAAAGCTTCTCCGAGCTTTTTACCCGTTTGCCAATACAAGCCGGATGTCATGGTCAACAGATGGCGAATCGTAATCTGCTCTAGCAGTGTTTCCTTCCGCCTAGGTAAATACTCAGGCAACAGCTTATGCACAGCCGTCTCTGGCCCGGGCATATCACCGCGAGCCATAGCTATGCCGATGAGCGTGGAAGTGAAGCTTTTGGTCGCGGATCGCAAATCGTTCAGAGAGCTTACTTCATGCCCGTTATAATAGCGTTCCCAGATCAGTTTGCCGTGGCGTAGTAGCAGGAAACTGTGCATTTTAGGAAACTTGGCTTGGATTTCACGGTCTGCCTGATCAAGTAGGGAGACATTGACGCCCTCCTCTTCACAAGTTCCTATGTTCAGGGCAGACATACGGGCAACAGGTGCAGTGAACAGCGGAGCAAAGCGGCTCATCCTTTTCCCTCCTTGTTATGTTTATTTATTTTACCCCAAACACATACACTCCAAAAACCGATAAATAAGGTATACCCCCTGTGCAACAGCTGATTGAGTACCCCAAATGACATGATGCGTAAAAGATAGGTAAAATCAATGTAAATTTACTGGAAAGCTGAAAGCTGTATCTGAATATGTTATAATGGGGTAGTGATTCAGCCAAAAGAAATTCGGTTAATAATAGTGTCAGGTACATGCCTTGTATAAGGTGTTCCCGACCTAAGCTGCAATTAGACATACTACTTCACTGCATAAGGACATCAATACTTTTCGGCATTCTCTTCAACGGAGCACTTATTTTCAACGTTTTGGGAGGGAGTTACATGGCAACGAAAGGTCACAATGAAGTTAAGGAAAGTCTGCGGGAAATGACTCGAATTTTCCGGCCTAAGGATCCCAAAAAATTTGTAAAGGAATATGTGCGAAAATACCGGATTACAGGAGGGTATGAGGAAGAGTTGACCATGGTGGTGGAAAACGAACTCGGTCGCATAAATTCTTCAGTATCTTAAAGGGTTCGATTACCCGAAAAACTAGAAATACGACTTTTATAAACCGTCTATCCACAGAGGAGACGGTTTTTTTGTGTCCGCCTTGCATACAATGGGATAGGTTTAGTGAATTTGTATGCTCAAAGGAGGCGGATTCCAATAGAGATAGCAATACGAACACCGGAGGAAATCGGCTACATGAGGGAGGCCGGACGTATTTTGGCAGATTGCCATCGTACGCTGGAAAGTCGTATTCTTCCGGGAATCACAACGCTTGAAATCGATGCTTGGGTGGAGCAGTTTTTAAGCAAGCGCGGAGCTACGCCTGAACAAAAGGGCTATAAAGGTTTCCCTTATGCCACCTGCGCTTCGGTCAACGAGGTGGTATGTCACGGTTTTCCCTCGGAGCGGGTGCTTCATGATGGGGATATTGTGACCATCGACATTGTGGTTAACAAGGACGGTTGGCTGGCTGACCGAGGATGGACTTATGCGGTAGGTAACATTAGCCGCCCGGTAGCACGACTGTTGCGGCAGACCCATAAGGCACTGATGCGCGGTATCGAGGTTGCCCGCCCGGGGAGGACGTTGGGGGATATCGGGCATGCTGTGGAAAAAGCGGCAGGCTGGCGGCGGTTCGGCAACGTCAAGCCTCTGATCGGGCATGGCATTGGCCGCCAAATGCATGAGCCGCCAGAGGTTCTGCACTACGGTCGTCCCAAAACGGGATTACCGCTGCGCGAAGGGATGGTGATTACCATTGAGCCGGTATTTACCCTCGGAACCGAGGGGGCCGTGCTCTGGGGGGACGATGGCTGGACCATCAGCACAGCAGACGGCAGTTGGGGAGCTCAATACGAGCACACAATTGCGATTACAAAGAACGGTCCTTATATTTTGACCTCGTAAAAGAGAGTTGTGCCATAGGGAGTCAATGTGCGGGTCGTTAGCATAAGGCTCTCTAGGTAAGTTTTTTCAGGATGACACATTCATTGTGGTTGTAGAGATTTTACGATAAAGCAACAGATAAATTCCCAGCTCGACAGGCGAGGAAACAGCCATCACAATTCCCGCCACTTTGCCGTCCAGTCCTGGAAAAAAGCAGATACACAGAATAAGCGCGAGAATCGCAAAGCTCACAGAAAACAGCCTACCGATAAAGATAGGTTTAGTATTACCGATTAATATCGACCGTCCTATAAAATATTCTACCCAAGGATAAAATGCAACATAGACAGCCAGTATGCGAAGCAGTCCTCTGGTTTCTAGCAACAGTTCTCCTTCCAATCCCAATACATTCCGTAACACAGGATCACCAGCAAATCCGAAGGAGAGTAACAGGAGTAGCATTGGCGACAGGATAGACAAAAAGCTTAAACATATCAGCACTTCCCTGCGTTTGGTCGTATAAAATTGAATCACAATTTGATGCAAAGAGCTGCAAAACCAGACAAATAGATTCAGGATTTGCAGTGCTACAGAAAAGGATGCCACGGCCAACAGTGGATCAGTTGTATTGTTCAGCGCTGCTTGGATGGAAGGATTCAGAATAACCAGTACCAGCGCCGAATATAGCAAAGGAAGGTAAAAAGGTAGGAGATGCTTCGCGTGATGGATGGTTTGCTCCCCGTTGTCAGGAGGCAGCTTTCTTTTGAGAACCCGGCCTTCTAAAAAAGTAACGACCAGCTCTATGAGAATACCTGCAATAAAAATGGCGGCACCGACTCGTCCGTCATTCGTCCAGCCAGCACGGATCAAAAACCAGGAAGCAATTAGCATGACGATAATACGTATGGACGAGCTGAATGTCATCCATGCCGTTCGGTGCTTGTTAATAATAAGTCCCTGATATATGTTACGGACAGCTACCAATATGTATAGTAAAGTAAGAACCTGAAATACGCTCTTGGTGGGTTCGACCAATACTGGGGACACACCAAATACATATTGAAAGACCAGATTGCCTACGGGCGTCAACCCGATGCTCCAGCCGATGATCAATATAGCCACAGCCACGAACGTACATAAAATACCGATAGAATGAACGGACTTGCGATCATAACCGAATTTCGTGGTCATTTGCCGTACAGCGGTTAACGGAGTTTCCAACAGTAGGCACAAGCTGACGGCGACCGCATAGCTGCTTAATGTAAACGAAGGATGTTCCGAACGAGCAAGCACGGCATTGACGATGACATGCGTTAGTGCAGCAATTAATGACGAAATGCCAAGCGGCACATAAAATGAAACAATTTTATTCAAGTCGAATCCCCCAGTAAACGAATAGTGTAGTGAACGGGTTATCCTATCCAACTTCACTAAACAATGAATATCCTTATTATAGATCAAGATTTGGATCGTCGATATAATAGAGTGCATAATATTGGAAACTAGGAGTGGAACTTACATGAACATCAGGGAAGCAACGATATCAGATGCCGAGGGCATCGCCAAGGTGCACGTAGATTGCTGGAAGACGACGTACAAAGATATAATGCCTGCCCAGGTTCTGGAACAGCTTTCCTATGAGCAAAGAACAGAACTGTGGAATGCGAATCTATCCAGTGAAGACGGTCATCGGGTATATGTTGCTGAAAATGAGAAGGGGGAAATCATCGGATTTGTGAGTGGGGGGCCGGAAAAGTCAGGTGAATATCCCCCGTATGGGGGAGAAATAACGGCTATTTACGTTTTGAGTGAATACCATAGTTTAGGCTTGGGGAAGAGACTATTTTTACGTCTGCTTCAACATTTTAATAGTATGGATATTCACTCTGTAATCGTATGGGTGCTAGCAGATAATCCAGCATGTACTTTTTATGAAAGGCTGGGGGCCAAACTTATAGTAGAACAACATATTATAAATATGAGTGGCAAAAACCTGAACATGGTGGCTTACGGTTGGATACTATTCGGATAGAATACGCTTTTGTCCTTCCAAAGCACGAATCGGTGCGATATTTTGCGTGAATTCCAACGTTCCCAGATAGCGGCCCTCTGCATCACGGATGGCAAAATAACGGATGTAGACAAATTTGTCCTTGATTGGAATCCAAAAATCTTCAACATCCTTGCGACCTGCCTTAAAATCTTCCAGCAGCTTCTCAACGACATGCACGCTTTGGGGGGGGTGGCAATTCTGTACGGTACGACCAATGACGGCTTTCGTGCGCGCGAAGATTCGTTCCTTACCATGGGAAAAATAGCGAACAACATCATTTTCATCAATAAAAGTCAGGTCAACGGGTAGATGATTCAACAGTAGTTCCAATTGTTGTACAGATATAATCCCCGTCTCGAATCGCACGAAGCCCTGCGGTGTTCCAGATGTGCCTTCCGTTTGCTCAAGGGCTTCTGCCGGTTCCTCTGCCCGTTCAGGTATCCATTCACGTTCGGGAGCGGTCAAGCAGAACCCGATTTCTTCGCTTTCCCGGGCTATTTTCAGCCACTCATCCTCTGTCAGCTTACTGAGTGCCATCGGTAGCAAAATATTTTCTTCCTTGAATATCATTTCATTCACTTCGCTCATGATATGGGCAAGTGCCTTCCCAATCTGTTCACGATCTCCGTTATATTCGGTGAGCAGACTCTTCGCTTCCTTAATCGCGGCACGAATGCTGTCGTCCACACCCCACATGACTTTGGTTGGGCCAAAAATTCCATAGCGTTCTAGATAAGGAAAGACCAGATTTTCTTTGCGGCTATAGTGCTTGTCGAGATCGAGCAGCAGACTTAAATCTTCCAGTAACTTGTAGATGATTTTGGGGCTGTCGTCCTTTTGAAATTGGTCCGCGTGCAATGACAACTTGAAGTTGACCAATTGTTCGATCTCCCGATTTTCCAGCTTGAAGGTATGAACAGGATGTCCCGGTTGTTCCTCTGGTCCTGAAGGACGGTGAATATCTTCAATGGAACCCTTGAATATCGATGTATGCACGGAACAAAGACGCTGCACTTCCGATACGGGAATTCCCTCCTCGGTCATCAATGCATGCTCCATAGCTGAAATTTCCGCTACGCTTACTCCGCCAACAGCCTCTGCGAAACGCGCTTTGACTTCCTCCACGCTTTTCCCGGCATGTAATTCTTTTATAATTTCCTTTAGCGTTTGTTGGCGTTCCGTTAATTCCTGTGCTGTATGTTCACGGTTGTTAATTAGCTCGCTCATGATTGTTAGCTCCTTTATTTTTGAATGGTAAAACCATGTTGCAAAAACGTGCTTTCCACGGTTTCCATAGCTACTTTTTTCATTGCAATACCTTTGGACAGTGTCATAAAACGACCTGCGGTCTGTAACATGCCAGGCTTGGCGATATCGTGAAAACCCAGCTCTACCATAATGTCCTTCACTTCGGGATAACGATTAACAAGGTTAAATATGGGCTCATCCCAGTGCAGTATCTTATCCATTTATTCATCCCCTTGATTGAGAACGTTTATCATTTACAGAGTAGCATAGGTTCTGACGAGCTTTTGTGATTGTACGCACAATTTACATTCAGGTGTTGACAGTTGTAATTCATGGTTTATATACTGTGTATAAGGATATATACAGTAATAACACTGATTACTGTAATAATAACTTCGTATGAAGAGAGAACGAGGTCGTCATTACAGGCAGTGCAGAAGGGATCAGGATAAGAAAATGACAATCATCAAGCAGGCATGGAAGATTAACCGGCACGATTTTCGTAACAATCCATATGTCATGCTGTGGACATTGCTGTTTATTGCGTATTTGGGATTTACTATGAGTTTTGCTGTAAGTGTGCAATGGGGTGAACTTGGAAACTTGAGTCCAGTAGCCGATTTTATCATGCTGGTGTTGATTCCGTTTCTCGGATTCATTTATAACCGCCGTGCTTTTAAATATCTTCAGGAAGATTCCTATACGCATATGCTAGCCTTTTTCCGCACTTTGCCTATACCGATGAATGCGGTGATTATGAGTCGAATTCAACAGGCGCTTTTGGCGTTTGTTGTGAACAGTGTAATATTTTTCACTCTATTGTTTACGTTGTCAGCTACGTTTCGGGTATATGCCAGTACAGGTTTCTTTGTATCGTTTGCACTTACCTGGATAGGCTACGGAATGCTGATTCAAGCCATTTATATTCATTTGGAATTTCTTAAAAGAGGAAAATCCTACTTTTGGCTATCCATTGTCATCATGCTCATTTGTGGGATAGTTACGATTATAGTTCGAGTATGTGGAGCCAATCTGGTATCGTTAACAGCATTTTATAGCAAGGAATGGAAGCTGTTGTCTCCGGTGATGTGGGGAGCGTTGCTGGCAGGAGTTCTGGGTATGTGGGTGTCCTATAAGGTGACACAGCGTAGGCTTATGAAACGGGACTTAACTTAGCGGTATGTGTACAAAGATAGATAAAAAGGGGGGAGAAGCAGGTGAATATACCAGTGCAAATTGATGAGAATAGCGCGGAACCGCTGTATGCACAAATTGAAAAGCAACTTCGTTCACTCATCGTAACCGGACAGATTGCAGCGGGAACGCTGCTTCCCTCCATTCGGGAGTTTGCAGGGACGCTCCGCTGCAGCGTCATCACCGTCCGGCGGGTCTATCAGGATTTGGAGAATGAAGGCTTGCTTCGTACCCGGCAGGGGACGGGCACCTTCGTAGCTCTGGTCGAGGACGATAAGCGCTCAGGTTATCGCCTTAAAGCAGTGACCGAGGCGTTGGAAACGGCGATTGACACAGGCATTGCTGTGCAGATGACAGAACAGGAATTGTTGGAGCTTTTCGCAGAAATGGTGAAGAGAAGGTATGAAGTCCAAGTGAAGGAGTGACGCCCGTGAAGAACGATATAAATCATCATGTGGAAGTTCCTATGGGGATACAGATAAAAACACCCATTATTGAGATGAGCCAAGTCTATAAAACCCGAGGTAACCGGGAAATTGGACCGATTAATCTAACCATTGAACCGGGATATGTAGTCGCTTTGGCTGGACATAACGGATCGGGCAAAAGTACATTGATTCATCTGCTGACTCAGCTTATCCACCCGGATTCCGGTGAAATCCGTTGGTTCGGTCAAGCGTATCCAGACGGCATGCCGGCAGATACACGACAATGGGTTGGGTATATGTCAGAGCAGCCAAGCCGGGAGGAAGATCGAATCACGGCAGAAGAAGCAGCGGCTTTTCGAGCCTTGTGGTATCCCGGCTGGGATGAAACACGTTTTCAGCGTCTGATGGAACGATTTCAGGTCCCTCAGCATACGAAATTATCGCGCATGTCCAAGGGAGAGCGTCGTAAGTTTGAACTGGCTGCAGCCTTGGCACCTCACCCTCGTTTGTTGCTGCTGGATGAGCCTTCGTCGGGTTTAGACCCTTTTGCCTGGAAAATCATGCTGGAGGAACTGCGGGATTGTATGGAGAACGGCAAAACGACGGTCATTATTGCTACTCATATTATAGACGAGATCAAGCGTTTGGCGGATTATATTGTCCTGATGCATGATGGCAAGCTGCTCGGCAAGCTGGAAAAAGACCATTTGCTCGAAAATAGCAAAGAAATGTGGTTTGAAGGCACGCCAGAGGAGGCATCGGAGCTTCCGGGAGTGGTAGAGACGGAGAGCGAAGGCGGATTGCAGCGAATTGTAACGTTGGCAGCCGGAGAGACCAGCGCCATATTGGAACAAGCGGGCATTCGCCCTATCCGTGTGCGGCGTTTGGAGCTGGATGATATTTTAATACATTGGTCTGCTGGACAACTATCAGAAGATGCGGAGATATACACGCAGAAAAAAGGAGCGGAGTAATCATGAGCATGCTGCAATTGAAAGAGGTCGTGAAGCAATATGGGAACCACACGGCGGTGAACGGAATTTCGCTGAATGTGAACGGCGGGGAGATTTACGGACTACTGGGAGGCAATGGAGCAGGCAAAACGACAACGATGCGCATGGTGCTCGGCCTGATTTACCCTGATGGAGGAAGCATTCAATATGAGGGAAAGCCCTACAGCAAGGAGCTTCAGCGGACGATGGGCTATTTGCCTGAGGAGCGTGGACTATACCCCAAGGTGAAGGTGAGCGAGCAAATTAACTATTTGGGCAGGCTGCGCGGCATGTCGGCCAAGGAGGCGGACAAAAGTCTACGCTACTGGCTGGAACGCTTTGGAGTGCCGGAATACTACGACAAGCGGATTGAGGAGCTATCCAAGGGGAATCAGCAGAAAATGGGCTTTATTGCCGCTGTTGTGCATCGCCCCACGCTGCTTATTTTGGATGAGGCCTTCAGTGGGCTTGATCCGGTGAACGTTGAATTGCTTAAGGATACGGTGAAAGAGCTGCGGGACGATGGGGCTGCGATTTTATTCTCGACCCACCGCATGGAGCATGTGGAGGAACTGTGCCGCCATATTACGATCTTGCATCGCTCAAATACAGTTGTGCAGGGAAGTGTGCAGGAGATTAAAGGCCGTTACCCACGTGAAAAAGTTCGTCTCATTACTACAGGTGAAGTGAACGGACTGGAGCAGCTGCCCGGCGTGCGCCGTGCAGAGCCTATGGATCGCGGCTGGATGCTGCATATTGAGCAGCCGGATGCGGCGAAGTTGATTTTACAAACGGCGTTGGAGCAAACGGATGTAGAGCATTTTGAGATCAAGGAACCTACGCTGAACGAGATTTTCATAAGAGAGGTGGGTGATTCCCATGAATAGACTGGGTACGGTGATCGGTTTTACGTTTCGTCAGAAGGCGAGAACCAAATCTTTTATCATTACAACGCTGGTACTGGCCTTGCTCATTACGATTGGTATGAATCTGCCGTATTTGATTTCTTTGTTTAAAGGAGATGGGGCAGGAGGTTCGGGCACAACGGCAGCCGAGCATCATCGCTTGGGACTGATTGCTGGGAGCCGGATAGAAGTGGCAAATCAGCTGGAGCAATTCACCAAGGAGCAATCCAACCCGGCAGCCATCTGGGTGCGTTATGACAACGTACAAACGCCGGCCATGCAGCAAGCCTTGAAAAACGGGGAGCTGCAAGGTTACGTGCAGTTCACGGAGCCTGCCGCCAAGGGAGACGCGTTTCCTAAAGTGGAGTATGTCTCTGTAGAAAAAGAGCCATCTCCTGCTGTAATTACATTGTTGCAGACGGGACTTCAGGAAGCTAAGGTCAAAGCCATTATGGGCGGCAATGCATTGACCAGCGATCAAATTCGTGAAATTAGCACACCTGTATTGGTGGATAGCAGGGAAGTAGACGGTCCGTCTGAGGCAGGGGGAGCCGTGGGGGCAGAGAAAAAAGAGACCTCTATGATTAACTATGGTTTGGTCTATGTACTGATGATTTTATTCTTCACCTCCTCCATGATGACGGGGAATATGATTGCTGCAGAGGTGACATCGGAAAAAAGCTCACGTATCATGGAGATTCTCATCACAAGCGTCTCACCGTTGACCCAGATGTTCGGAAAAATTATCGGTATTTTCCTGGTCGGCCTGCTGCAAATTGCTGTCTTTGCAGCCGTTGTATGTGCCAACCTTATGCTGCCGCATAATAATGTCATCCTTAGCTCAGCCGGGCTGGATCTATCGCAACTGAATATCGCGGTATTGGGCTATGGTCTGGTATTCTACATCCTCGGCTACTTTCTGTACGCAGTATTGTTCGCTGCGGTGGGTTCTATTGTTAGCCGTACCGAGGAGTTGGGACAGGCGATCATGCCGATTACCGTGTTGTCACTGGCAGCCTTTTATATCGGTATCTTCAATATCGCCGCACCGGATACGATTTTCGTAAAGGTGGCCGGGTACATCCCATTTTTCTCGCCAACTGTCATGCTGTTGCGGATTGGTCTGGAGCGGGCAAGCCTGCTGGAAATCTGGCTGTCACTTGGTATTCTGGTCGCCTCCATTTTGTTGTTCGGTTGGCTGGCCGCCAAGATCTACCGTACGGGCGTCTTAATGTATGGCAAACGTCCTTCATTCAAAGAGTTAAGAAAAGCTATGAAGGCTTACAAGATTTAAATTTTTTAATTGCGGTGTGAGTAATCATTATAGTTGAGACAGATTTCATTAATAAATGAGACTTTTAACGGTACATGTTTGAGACATCAACAATGATAATTTTTTGAAAAATCCTTGCTATGTGGTATTATCCCCTTCTAGTAGACAAGAGAAAAAAGACATCTGGTAAGATGGACTTAATCTTGTTAAACGGAGGGGATTTTTCATGGCTAAAAAGGGACAATCATTCCGGCAATACTCCTTAGATGTGAAGATGGAGGCAGTCCAGTTGGTGAACGAAGAACATATGAGTATTCGTGAAGTGACAAACAATTGGACATTCGTAATAAATCCCAAGTGCAAAACTGGGTGATGAAATATCGAGCGGGGGAGAACCTCCAGTCAACGACCCCAAGGCAGGGACGACCCAAAACGAAATTTTCCAGTATGGAAGAAGAGATGGCGTATCTACGGGCGGAGATTGAATATTTAAAAAAGCAGTATCCAAATCTACACAAGGAGTGACGAGGAAAGAAGCAAGGTTTGAAATTATTGAGGAAATGCGTACACGATATTCGTTGAAATGGTTACTTGAATTAGCCCATGTTTCTCGGGCAGGATATTATAAATGGAGAAAGACTCAGCAAACAATCCAGCAGCGTAAGCAAGAGGAAGAGCTCCTGGAATCGCATATGTTGTCGATCCACCGGATTCACCCCTATTTTGGTTATCTGCGTAAGCGGCTTGGAATGCTTGGGAGCCATTCAAGGCGTGGAAATTGCCTAGACAATGCCTGTATAGAATCCTTCTTTTCACATCTTAAAAGAGAGAAGATTTATTTAACGAAACCCGGAACCCTAGCGGAGGTAGAACAACACGTACGGAGTACATTTCATTTTATAATGAAAATAGATTTCAGAAAAAATTAAACAACCGTTCCCCGATTGAATACCGAGAAACGGTTGCTGCTTAAAGATGTCTTTTTAGTTCTGTCTACTTGACAGGGGTATGACCATAGGCTCGTTTTTTTTATAGTTTTGAAATGATACGCGTTTTTTGTCTTGAGTGATTCAAGTTCTCATCTGAGGCGTTGATCAGAACTTGAATCGATGACTAAATGCAGATTAAGTAATCTAACACCTACGTTTTTCTTCTTCAAAAAGGTACTTCTTCAGTGAAATAATCCAACACCATACAACCAGCTCCTTGAGCCACAATATTGTAAGCTCCAGTGGACTTAATGATTTGAACATGACTATCAGGATAAAATTTTAAACGGTCCTGTGCTGTTTTAGCTGCTACCTCAAAAAAACGCGGTTTGGGTACTAGAGTTCCTCCGAAAATCACGATCTCAGGACGTAACAGAAAAATCAGATTACTGAGACCAACACCAAAATAATAAGCTGCATCCTCAACGACTTCTAAACAGAGCGCATCGTTTTGCTCTAAAGCATATAAAATATGGTGTAAATTAATCTCTTCGAAATCGTTAACTTCGGTGGTAAGAATTGAAGGCTTGCCACGTTTCATGAGCCTAATCATTTCATTACGAATAGCGGGCAAACTACTGTATGCTTGAAGACACCCATATGAGCCACATGAACAACGTCGACCATGAATATCAATGATGATGTGCCCAAAGGTATCATCCATATCTCTTCTTCTGCTAACCAATCTGCCTTGAAAAATAGTACCGCATCGAATTCCAATGTCACTGGATACAAAGACTAAATTGTCCGTTTCTTTCCAAAAGTTAATACGATATTCAGCTAGGGCAGCCAAGTTGGTCCCATTCTCCAGAAATACAGGAGTGTTGGTTTTATGTTTTAAATAATCAATAATATTGATTTCCCATCCACCTGCAGGAAAAAGTTGGGGGTGTGAAATGACTCCCATTGCTGGATCAAACGAATCGAGAACCCCAATTCCGATGCCCAACAATTTCCCCCTAGGAACGTTATTTTCAGCCAGTAAATCCTCAACGCACTTTGCTACATAATTTAATGTGTACACTCCAGTACATTCAGTGGTCATCTTTAATTTTTTGACGCCTATGATACTTAGCTTCAAATCAAGCAGCAAGACAGTTGTATATAAACTTGTAATCTCAACCCCAATCAAGTTGTAAGCATCCGGTTTGATGACATACGCTAAAGGTTTACGTCCACCACTTGATTTTCCAATACCACTATCATAGATAAGATCTTCTTCAACAAGTTCGTCAAGTAAACGTCCACATGTTACATGTTTAAAACCAGTATGTTCAGCTAACGTGTTAATGGTTACAGGACCTAATTTTCGAACTAAGCTATATAACAGTTTTAAGTTTTTTGCTTTGGGTGATGATAACTCTTCAAATTTATTTAACATATAACTTCCCCTTGATCTTTAATACAAGATGTTATTTTCAAACATAAATAAGTGATTACGATTATTATCGGGCTTTTTTAATGATATATCCACTCTGTTTAATTAAACTTGTACAATTTTGGATGTTTTAGATAAAAAGCTTTGAGCTAATGAAGAAAGCATGGATTAACTTTTTGTAATTCGCATAAAAAGAATAGAATATAATGGCGAATAATTTAATCTTTGATCAATCTTTTTCTATAAATGATAAAAAGTTATTTACAAAAGGTGGCTAAGCTATTAAACTGATCAATGAAAGCTGTTGGAGCAGCAATTTGAAGTGATTGTCACACATAGCTTACAGCAAATTTTTTTAGGAGGAGTTAAATATGCATAAAATGCAAGATATTTTGGAAACCAGAGACTTTATCATGAGCAAAACTTCGTATCGTCCAACGATTGGAATGATTTTGGGGTCTGGATTGGGAACACTGGCTGATGAAATTGAAAACCCTTTCACAATGCCTTATAGCGAAATTCCTCACTTTGCAAAATCTGAAGCGGTGGGTCATGCCAACGAATTGGTCATTGGCGAATTAAAGGGGAAAACTGTAGTCGCTATGAAAGGACGTTTTCATTACTATGAAGGATTTTCTTTGGATGAAGTGACTTTTCCGGTGCGTTTGATGAAGGCCCTGGGTGTAGAAAACCTGCTTATCACCAATGCTTGTGGCGCCGTTAATGAGGACTTTAAACCGGGTGAATTAATGTTGATTACGGATCACCTCAATTTAGTAGGCACAAACCCATTGATTGGGCCTAATAATAATGAACTGGGTACTCGTTTTCCTGATCTTTCCCAAGTGTACAATGCTGAATTGCGACAAATTGCTACGGAAGTTGCAAAAGCGCAAAATACAACTTTACGCGAAGGCGTATACTCCTGGTGGAGTGGTCCGGCTTATGAAACACCGGCTGAAATTCGCATGATTCGTACATTAGGCGCAGATGCCGTTGGTATGTCAACCGTACCGGAAGCGATTGTGGCTGTCCACGCTAATATGAAGGTTCTTGGAATCTCCTGTTTAACCAACATGGCTTGTGGAATTCTAGATCAACCTCTAAGCCACGATGAGGTGATTGAGGTAGCTGCTTTGGTAAGAGAGAAATTTATTTCATTAGTTAAAGGAATCATAGAGAAAGTGCAATAATTTTTTATAACTATAGGTTTAGAAAAAGGTGGGGTTATGAAAGGATACATTTATGTCTTGTTAGGGGCCGTTAGTTATGGCGTGCTATCCACGTTTGTGAAGTTGGCCTATAAAGACGGGTTTATCGTTAATGATGTTGTTGGAATACAACTCTTCATAGGGGCGCTGCTGTTATGGGGGGGAGTACTTCTTAACAAAAGTATGAAAAGTAAGACACAAAAAAAGTCTGTGAAGCCAAATAAAAAAGAAATTCTATTGTTAACGGTTGTTGGATCTACAACAGGACTTACAGGAATGTTTTACTATCTCTCACTTCAATACATTTCGGCTTCATTAGCCATTGTACTCATGTTTCAATTTACATGGATCGGCGTGTTGCTTGAGGCAGTTATTAATAGAAAAATTCCGGAAAAAGGGAAGTTGCTCTCTATAATTCCTTTACTTGTTGGGACCATTAGCGCAACCAATATTTATTCGACAGGTCTATCTGCCGTTCATTGGCTTGGGTTTCTATTTGGACTTTTGGCAGCATTATCATATTCGATTTTTATTCTCCTCAGTGGAAAGGTCGCGGTTCAAACCAATCCGATACTAAAGACAGCATTTATGATAACCGGAGGTTTCATCGTTTGTTCGCTCATTTTGCCACCTACGTTTTTTACCAACGGCAAGCTGCTGATAGAATTGGCTCTGAAATTTGGCTTTGCCTTAGCTTTCTTCGGCCCGTTTCTTTCAACACTGCTGTTCTCTAAAGGTGTTCCATTAGTGGGATCTGGGGCAGCGTCAATATTGGGCGCCATGGAACTTCCTACAGCCGTGTTAATGTCAGTCCTCTTCTTGAAAGAGCATATTGGCGTTTCACATTATGTAGGGATAATTCTAATATTAATAGGAATATCATTGCCTGGATTGCTAAGAAAAAAGGAAATTAAAACCATTTAAAATGTATTATGCAGGCACTATTTCGGGCAACTTCACTTGATAGTGAAGCTGTCCTCTTTTATGTGTGTTGTTTTCTCAGATTTCTAAGAACTTTGGATAAAAATGTACGTTTAAAAGGAGACGCTGGTTCATGAAAAATTTATTTAAACGAATTCATTTAATTGTTCTTGACTCCGTCGGTATTGGAGAAGCACCGGATGCTGCAACTTTTGGAGACGAAGGCGCTGATACGTTGGGGCATATCGCAGAAAAAATGAATGGACTGTATATGCCTAACATGGCTGCACTTGGATTGTCCAACATTAAAGAAATTCAAGGAATACCGAAAGCTAATCGCCCAGCGGCTTTTTGGACCAAAATGCAGGAAGCCTCTAACGGGAAGGATACAATGACGGGGCATTGGGAGATCATGGGGTTACGTATAGACGTCCCCTTTCAAGTGTTCCCGAATGGTTTCCCTGCCGCTTTAGTTGAAGAACTTGAAATAAAATCAGGGAGAAAAATCATCGGAAATAAACCTGCCAGCGGCACTGAAATATTAGATGAGCTTGGGGAGGAGCATATGAAAACGGGGGCTTTGATCGTTTACACATCAGCAGACTCCGTTCTGCAAATTGCTGCTCACGAAGAGATTGTACCGCTGGATGAGTTATACCGTGTCTGTGAAATGGCACGCGAAATGACCAAAAACAGTGATTATATGGTTGGCCGAGTCATAGCGAGGCCGTTTGTAGGGGAGCCGGCACAGTTTAAACGAACGGCTAACCGGCATGACTATGCACTGAAACCTTTTTCCCGGACGGTCATGAATGAATTAAAGGATGCTGGTCTGGATGTGATCGCTGTGGGGAAAATTTCAGATATTTATGATGGGGAAGGCGTTACAGAAGCGATTCGAACGGTATCCAACATGGATGGAATGGACAAGTTTATTCAAGTTGCACAGAAGGATTTTGCGGGCTTGTCCTTTTTAAACCTAGTTGACTTCGATGCCCTTTTCGGTCACCGCCGAGATCCGCAAGGGTATGGCAATGCACTAGAGGAATTTGATGCTCGGTTGCCAGAACTACTAGAAAAGCATACTGAGAAGGATTTGCTTATATTGACTGCGGACCACGGAAATGACCCGGTTCATCACGGAACCGATCATACACGTGAATATGTGCCGCTACTCATCTACTCCAAAGCGTTTCTGGAAGGTCGAGAGCTGCCTCTTCGCAAAACGTTTGCAGACATTGGAGCATCCGTTGCTGACAACTTTGGGGTCAAATTGCCAGACCATGGTACCAGTTTTATGCATGAGTTAATGATAAAAAGATAAACGCTAATCCAGCAGCACTTGGATTAAACAAATTAAACCAAATTACTTCCGCCCCTAGAAAGGCCATTTGGTTTGGAAAAAAACAAACTTTTATTATTTTATAGAAAAAGTATAAACGAAATATGTATAAAATTGCTATTTAACTATAAATATAATATTTCTTTTTTTAAAATATATATTTAGTTCTTTACTTTAATTACTTTGCCTATTAAACTATGAATAACAAAATGTAAGCATTTCCAAAGGTGTCCGATAGAAGAATTGACGGAAGAGTAGTAACACAACAACTTGAATATTCAAGCTCAAAAGGGGACATGAAAAATGGCAATGAAAACACGGCTTAGAATAATGAACTTCTTTCAGTTTTTCATTTGGGGATCATGGCTTGTTACACTAGGCTCGTATATGATCAATACATTGCATTTTACGGGCGCACAAGTTGGAATTGTTTATAGCTCAAAAGGATTAGCCGCGATTATCATGCCTAGTCTTGCAGGCATTATTGCGGATCGATGGATTAAAGCCAATAGATTATATGGAATATTCCATACTCTTGGCGCGATTTGTTTATTTATTGCTGCACAAGTTTCAGATCCGACGCTCATGTTCTGGGTGATATTTTTTAACGCATTGGTGTATATGCCTACCACAGCTTTGACGAATGTTATTTCTTACGTTGCTCTGGAGAAAGCAGGACTCGATACAGTCAAGGATTTCCCACCGGTTCGCGTGTTTGGAACCATCGGGTTCATTGTTGCCATGTGGGTGGTTAGTCTCAGCGGATTTGAGTTAAGTAACATTCAATTGTATATTGCTGCAAGCGCTTCAATACTGCTGGCCCTTTATTCACTCACCCTTCCAGATTGTCCAACATCCAATGAAAAAAAGGAAAAATCGTGGATCAGTCTTTTGGGATTAGATGCCTTTGTGCTGTTTAAACAAAAGAGAATGTTCATCTTTTTTCTGTTCTCTACGCTACTGGGTGTTGCGTTGCAATTAACGAATACGTTCGGAAATCCATTTCTGCATGACTTTGCACTGAACCCTGAATTCAAAGATAGTCTTGTCGTGAAATATCCATCCATTCTGCTATCCGTGTCTCAGATGTCTGAAGTATTTTTTATCCTTGCCATTCCGTTTTTCCTGCGTAACTTTGGAATCAAGAAAGTCATGCTCATTAGTATGGCTGCATGGACATTGCGTTTTGCTTTCTTCGCTTATGGTAACCCATCTGGTATAGGATTTACTTTACTGCTGTTATCCATGATTGTGTATGGCTGCGCATTTGATTTCTTTAATATTTCTGGGGCCATTTTTGTAGAAAAAGAAGTAGATCCCCGCATTCGTGCGAGTGCACAAGGCCTATTTTTTACAATGGTTAATGGAATAGGTGCGTATGTAGGTGCTATCACAAGTGGAAGAGTCGTGGATTATTTCACTGTAGATGGTGTGAAGGATTGGCAAAGTATCTGGTTAATTTTTGGAGCATACACACTCGTACTTGCAATTGTTTTTGCCGTAGGCTTCAAATATAAACATGATCGAAATGCTATGAAAGATATATCTACTGGCCATTGAAATCAATAACAAAAAAAGGTCGCTAAAATGGGCTTACCCCTGCCGAGTTGACAGCTTAAAAAAAGGAGACTTAAACAACCTTAGTTCAATGGAATACAATCGAGTCTGTAGACGTTTTTGTTAAGGGTGATGCAGTTGTTTTAAGTTAATTGAAATATCTACCGCTAGTCATAGAAAACGTAAAGTCTCAATTATAATTATATAAAATACAAAAAGTCTCAAGTTACGATATAATTAATCTCATTTGTAACCATAAAAACAACCTATTTTGTGCTTTGTTAGTCTCATTTATAAGCATTACTCACATGCGGTGTGAGTAACCATTATAGTTGAGACAAATGTAATTAATAAATGAGATTTTTTGCAATACATGCTTGAGACAGAGTGAGGACCTTGATTCGTCAGAAACACTGATGAATCAAGGTTTTTCTACTTTATATGGTGATGAATAGTAAAACAGACAGGTAAGTTTAACTCTGAAAACAAGAAAAGGGGAATAAGTGTTCTTTGCATATATTATGTATGAGTATATAATCAAAACGAAACGGAAACGGAGGTCTGGTGTGCTAGATAAAGCAATGTAGATTTTCCTTTAAGTATAAGCACATTACAAATATATCAGTTGGAGGAGTCTGTATGCCATATTGTAAAGTCAAGAATGCCAATATATATTACGAGGAAATTGGTACAGGCAAACCGATTATAATGATCCATGGTTTTACACCAGACCATCGGTTAATGAGTGGGTGTATGGAACCGATATTTGAAGATATCCCCGGTTGGCGTCGTATCTATCTTGATTTGCCTGGAATGGGACAAACAAAGGATTACGATCAAATATGTAATTCAGATGAAATGCTAGAAGCAGTTATAAATTTTATTGAAACTCTTGTCCCAAACCAAGATTATCTCATAGCAGGCGAATCTTACGGTGGTTATATTACAAGAGGAATAATTAATAGACATAAAGATCGTATTGGTGGAGCCGCACTGATTTGTCCATTAATTATTCCTGAACACAAAAGAAGAATACTTCCCGAGCATTTTGTTGTTCATTGTGATCGCGAGTTTATGGACACCTTAAGTGAAGAGCAAATAAGTGATTTTAGCGCAAATCAAGTCGTTCTCGATGAATATAATTGGAAAAGGTATTCTGAAGAGATCGTGGCAGGTTGTAAGATCGCTGACTACGATTTTCTTAGCAAGATTCAAAGAAACTATGGATTTTCCAGCAATATAGATGAATTAGTTTTTGATAAACCAACAGTATTTACTCTTGGGCGACAAGATGCAGTCGTTGGTTACATAGACGCTTTTAAAATTTTAGACAATTATCCTAGAGCAACCTTTGCCGTTCTAGACCGAGCAGGCCATAATCTTCAAATTGAACAGGCTTTATTATTTGAGCCACTTATACGTGAGTGGCTTGAAAGAGTAACAGAGTTTGGATTTTAGTTGAATATTAATCCATTGAACTAACGGGCAGTGTAGTTTATTCGCATGGTTTAAAAGCACATGATATTATTGAATAGATGTTTTAAAAAAGTATAATCGGGTGAATGAAAAGCCGAATTTATATATGCAAAGAACCCATTTTGATTATTTTCTCAAAATGGGTTCTTTTATTATAACAAATCTGAGTTGCGTTGACGGGAAACGTAAACTTATTTTATCAGCTGGTAGTAGCAGTGTCTATGAGGGTAAAAGAGGAGAAGACACTACGACTGTAGCTCATCGAAACGTAGGGCTACCCAATGTGGATGAAAAGTTCTGTTTTTCTCCTTTATGACTTGACCTTAGGCCTGCCCTGAGATATATGGTGCACTGATAGAAAGCACACCCGGGTTCAGTATTACTGGAGTGAAGGGCAGTGGAAACATCGTAAGCTCTGGCCTTGATACGATCCCAGACGCACAGAAAGAGGTTAATCTATAGGGGGAATGAAAATGAAATTTAACAAGGTTGTTCTTGGATAAATGAATTCGAAGATATGAAGGGATTTTACTCCAAATTGGATTATTTAATTGCGGATGATAAGGATGATAATGAATTTACGGTTTATATGGGCTACACGCAAGTTGTCTTCAAAAAGGCGGATGATCGATTCTTAGCTCAGTATGGTAAGCCTTATTATCATATAGCCATCAACATTCCAGAGAATACATTTGCAGAAGTGAAAAAAAAGATATCCTCTCAAATCAGTCTTATTAAAGAGGATAACGAGGATGAAGTGTTTTTTGATTTCTGGAATTCTCATTCATTCTATTTTGAGGATCCGTCAGGAAATATCGTAGAATTCATTGCGAGGCATAATATGAAAAACCAAACGGATTATCCATTTTCGATGAAGGACTTGATTGGGGTGGGTGAGGTCGGTACCGTATCGAAAAACGTTCCAAATGCAGTAAAGAAGTTAAATGAACTGGGGATACCGAACTTTGGAGAGTCATCCGAAAACTTCGCTCCCATAGGGGATGAGCATGGTTTATTCATCGTTGTGCATAAAGGAAGAGAGTGGTTTTTTTTCAAACGGAAAAGAGGCCGTATCTTATCCAGTAGAGGGATGGATCGAAAACATCGGACACATCACTTGCACATCAGGCGACGATTTCGTTATTCATGATTGATCTTTCGAATAGCCCAATTGTCCAGAGAAAATAAAGTCTTAGACTGGACTGCCAGTCATTATAGGATCTTTGAATAAAAAAATCGTCAGCCCATTCAAAAATAGTATTAGACTGACACTCCAAAACAAAACAGCGGCAACTAAGGTTGAAAATAAAGTCTTAGACTGCCGCTGCTTTTATTGAGCTATCGTATCCGTTAATTCAATAACCAGAACTTCTATTGATGATAGGGTTTAGCGCGCTGTCTGGATCTGCAAGTTTTATTTATTGAAGACATTGATCTTTACGCCGTCCCATGTCCAACTTGAACAAACATCTCACGCACAAGCGTCAGGAAAGCTTCAAGAGAAGGAGACAGCCATTTGTCCTTATGCCAGACCAGATGCGTCTTAACCGTGAGATCTAAACCGCTCCAAGGTAGCCGCACAAGTTGTCCGCGAGAGACTTCTGTGGAGACGGAAGCCGCCGTCATGACGGTTACTCCCAGTCCATTTATAACGCATTGCTTGACTGCTTCAATACTGTTAAACTCAAGCATCGTCTTCGGGTAAACTCCTTCCCGGTTTAATATCCGTTCAAAATGGCTACGATAGCAGCAACCCGCCTCGGTTAAGAGCAGATCCATCTTCGACATATCGAGCGGAACAACAGTACGGTTGTTCGCCAGTGGATGATCGGGGGCCGCGACTACCCATACCGGCTCATATCCAAGCAACTCATCCCCAGGCCCTTCTTTGTGTTCTGCCTCATCGAACACAAAAGCCACATCAAGATCACCTGAATGAACGAGACGCCTAAGCTCCGCTACAGGGCTTGGACGAAAAATGACTTGCACTCCCGGATAACTTGCTCGAAATGCGCGAAGCAGAGAAGGAAGACGATAAATACAGAGTGTTTCCGTTGCTCCGATCCGGAGCGTTCCCGTTGGCTCTCCCCTCATGGAGACCGTTGCTTGGGCCTCTTCCGCAAGCAGCAGCAGTTTCTCCGCATATTGCAATAGCTGGCGTCCCGCGTCCGTTAACACTACTTGCTTGCCTCCCAGACGGTCGAACAAGGGCACACCCAGTTCTTTCTCCAGAACATGAATTTGCGTTGTGACATTCGATTGGACATAGTTCAGACTGAATGCCGCCTTGGTAAAACTCAGATTGGCAGCTACCGCACGAAATATCGTCAATTGGCGTAAATCCATTTACAACACCATCTTTTTCAGAGATTATAACAATCAATTCTAATCATTATTATTAATAATATCAGAACGGTATAATCAATTCAGCACCTAATTATGGTTTTAAAATTATGGCTTTAAAATACTTATTAATTACAGGAGGTATAACTATGGCGCTTACAAGAATTTCTATACGGAAGGGAAAGTCTGCCAAATACAAGCAGGCGATTCTTAATAGTCTGTATTCCGCGATGAGTGAGGTTTTTGACATAGCGGATGACAATGACTTTATGGTAATTCACGAGCATGAACACGACGGTTTTGTTTACGGGAAAAGTTACTTGAATATTGAACGTACCGACGACTTGGTCATCATTCAAATTACAGCAAACGATACGCGCACAACAGAGCAGAAACAGGCACTGTATTCCCGGATTGCCGAACTTCTTCAGTTGGAACCGGGAATCCGGCCCGAAGATGTCTTCATAAGTCTCATTGAGATAAAAAAAGAGAATTGGTCACTTGGCTCCGGTCTGGCACAATATATAGATTAAGTAAATCAGCCGTTATCGTTTCTTATCGATTGTCACCAAAAACTTGCTATTACTTGTGATCCGGTTCACCGCGTTGTCTGTAACGGGAAGTTTTAAGAGCCATCCCTAGTCGGATGGCTCTTTGTTTGAAATCCTGAACTAACGGAAATCGTTAGCTTATTCCTTATCTCCAGTCTAATACTTTATTTTCCTAGTCTACAACTTTATTTTCACTGAACACCAATAACAGCGGGAGCTGGGATGAACTGCCTATAAGCAACCTTAGTTCGTTTTTCGACTATGGTTACTTCAGTTTTTATCGAAAAATGCTCATGGTACGGCTTCTTATAACAGAAAAGGTGGGGCTATACGCTGATAGCGGGTATGAGGATTTGCAATATACATTTGATTGTTTTTCCCTGATTGATTAATATAATGGGCGATGTCCTAAACCTGTCGTATTAAAAATAGAGATGAGGATTACGATGAATAAAGCAAAGATTCTTATTATTGAAGATGATGCTCCGATTGCCGATTTGCTATCGTACGGGCTTTCTATGGAAGGGTTCCAGACACGCACAGCGTCCAGCGGAGCAGTGGGAATGCATGAACTGCAGTCGTTTCAGCCCGATTTGCTGCTGCTGGACTGGATGCTGCCTGACCAGAGCGGTCTAGACATTTGCAAAAAGGTGACTACGGATTATAACATACCGATCTGTATGATTACAGCTAAATCGGATATTACCGATAAAATTCTCGGTCTTGAATTCGGTGCCGATGATTATATTACCAAGCCTTTTGATCTGCGTGAAGTTGTTGCACGCATTCGAACCATTTTGCGCAGAGTGGAGCAGGCGAGCAGCCCCGACAGGGAGGAAGCAGAGAAAGCCGTCATTCGGTTTAAAAACATTGAGGTGATTGAAGAAGAACGGCTTGTCCAAAAAGAAGGCCGTCCCGTTGAGTTGACTCCCAAGGAATTTGACCTGCTTATGATGCTGGTTAAACATCCGGGCAAAACTTTTTCACGTTCCGAACTGCTTGATCTGGTATGGGGTTATCATTTTGCTGGAGATACACGTACAGTTGATACGCATATCCAGAGACTCCGCAAAAAGCTGGATGACACCAAGTGTATTACTACCGTCTTCGGAATTGGATACAAATTCAAAAAAATGGGTGAATAAGCATGATACGCAAAATCAGCATCAAATTTCTGATCGGTTTTTTTCTGATTTTTTCGCTTTCTTTTGTCGTGCTTAATCAGACCGTCAAGGAATTTATCCGGACAAGCAATCAGAACCTGGTTAGCTCCGAACTGATCGGACTGAAAAATAACAGCAATGTGTATGTGCGCCAGGCTTTTCTGATTAACCATTTCAGCAGCAATGAGCTGTATTTTGGAGAAATTGCCAAGGAGATAGCAACTGATCTAAACCATACCACGAACAGCAGTATTGGCGTGTATACGGTGGAAGGCAAATTGCTTTATGCCCCGGACATCTCACTATTTCAGCAGCGAATACAAAGCGATCTGCAGCAGGCGATTGGTGGCAATACAGCGTACAGCATTACTTATGATCGTAATAAGACGACAGTCCTCTTCTCCTACCCGGTTGTTATAGACGGTTCAAAGGTAGGCATACTGCGTTTTTACAAAGATTTCAGCTCACTCTACGAACAAACCGGACAGATTCGGGAGATTACCCTCTATATTGCCCTAGCGATTTTTGCGGCAGCCTTTCTGTTTTCCTATATTCTTTCCAGGCATATTACCATCCCACTGACCAGATTGACGCAAGCATCCACCGAGGTGAAAAATGGAAATCTGGATATCCGTCTTCATATTAAACGCAAGGATGAAATTGGCCGATTGGCTGAGAATTTTAACGATATGATTGATCAAATCAGTAGACAGATCCATATTATTGAGAAGGACCGGGACCACTTGAAGCAGCTTCACCAGCAGGAAAAGCGCTTTTTTGACAATATTACTCACGAACTGAAAACTCCATTAACCTCCATTCTGGGATATGCGGAGTTGATCAGGCTGAACGGTGAGAAAGACCGTGTTTTTTTTGACAAAGGAATGAATCATATTATCGAGGAGAGCAGGCGCCTGCATGCGATGGTGTTAAAACTACTGGAAGTTTCACGCAATAATATTATGCTCAAGGAGCTTGCTCGGGTGGATATTGGGCTAATCCTGCAGGATGTGTGTGAATCGATGATGATCCGAGCACAGCGCTATAAAAAGACCATTGAATATGAGATCAATGAGGAATTGTTCATGTTGGCTGATGGGGACAGGATTAGACAGATGTTTATCAATTTGATAGATAATGCGATTAAATATAGTTTGCCGTCTTCGGCAGTATCGGTAAAAGCAGTACAGGCAGTACAGGCAGAAGAAAAGATCCGCCTGATCTTCAGCAATCCAAGCGATCCGATTGAGGCAGAACATCTGTCACACTTGTTACAGCCATTTTATCTGGCTCATTCCGACAGCGCAGAAGAAGGCAGTATAGGATTGGGGCTCAGCATTGTGAAATCCATCGTTGAAGAATTTGCGGGTTCCATCATGATTACCAACGAGCATAATGAAACCATCGTTACGGTGGAATTTAATGCTCTGGAAACCGCGGGGAACGGAGAATAAATAATGGGCAATAAATATAAATATTTTGTAATGCTGCTGGTCGTATCTCTCGTAGTATTACTGCTGTCAGCATGCGTTTCAGAACCAAAAACAGAGACCGTCGTCATCGCTGACAGTAATGAAGTTTCCAGTGCCGATCAAAGCTCTCGTCCGTTTCAGGTCCAAAAAATATATCGCCTTCCGGATCGTTTTGCGAATACGGGACAGCTGCTGGGCTGGACGTCTGGAGATGCCGTCATCGCATCGTTCGGGGCCATGACCATACTGAAGCGAGGTACGTTGGAACGTTTAACTTATCCGTATGAGCAGAGCAAGCCCATACCCGGAATCGGCAATGTAACTTCCAATACGATACTTTCTCCCGATGGGAAATATATTTGCGAAGTTTCCCCTTCTTCCTCGGAGACAACCTTAAAGCTTATTTCCTTGCAGGATGGCAAGGAAAAGAAAATAGACAGGATCAATACTAGGAACCAGTCTTATGTACAATATCTTTCCTGGTCGGCCAACAGTTCGTATATCAGCTACCTGGTAGAAAACCCGCTTGATAACGGAGCTGATAGCCTGTATATCTACGATATGGGGTCTCAAACTTCCGACAAATATCAGTTGAAGGGTATCATAAAGGAAGACACGCTTTTGAGTGTTAACATTTCAAATGATGGCCGCAGCGTACTGCTGCAGTTATTTCGTGTAAAACAAGGTCAGAAAAAGGTGCTAACCATGGGGAAGGTTTCCGGGAAGAATATTGAATTTCAATACGAGCGTCAAATTGGCGGAGATTCAGTAGCCTGGATGAATAACGACCAGTTTGTGTTTCTCGGAACGGATAGTTCATTGTACGAATATGATCAGCGAAACGGCGAGCTCTCCGTCATTCTGGAAAAAGTGTTTGATTTTGAATTCTCGCCTGACAGGAAAAATATCGCATACACTGTGTATGATCAAAATGTCACTTACGTGGGCAAGGTTCAGGGAAGAAATATACTGCACAACGAGCCGGTGTATCGCGGAATTTTGCCGACGCATATATACTGGAATCCGAACAATAAAAGGGTGCTGCTTCAAGGACAAAAACAATTGGATTCCTTGCAGACTGCGCCAACGGATTCTCCTAGTAAGGAGTCATTGATCATTGAATTGAAATAGCGATGATGATCGCCATATTCGTATATGTCAAAAGCCTTATTTCGGTTGTTCAGCCGGAATAAGGCTTTTCTTTTTGCACCGTTGTGACAATTTGTTTACATGTTGATCAAACTTTCGCGACATCTTTTTTCTATAGTAAATGAAGCAAGATCATTAGCCTATAAGGACAAGGAATGGACCATAGTGAATGGAAACCGAAATCTGCACCTGAATCAACCAAAAAAACGTTATATGACCGGTCTGGATGGACTAAGGGCTATCTCCGTGCTTGCTGTTATTGCTTATCATCTTCATTTCAGATGGGCAGAGGGTGGGTTGCTGGGGGTGGAGATTTTCTTCGTCCTGTCAGGATATCTGATTACGGATCAGATCCTTTTCGAATGGAGGGCGCACAGCGGTTTTTCCATTGTGCATTTCTGGATAAGACGAATACGGAGGCTACTGCCGGCAATGATCTTTATGCTGACTGCAGTGGCATTGTGGCTTTTAATTACCGATTTCTTCAGATTACAGGCATTAGGAGGCCATTTTGTATCCTCGCTTTTTTACGTAAACAACTGGTATCTCATTTTTCATCATGTTTCATATTTTGAGAGCTTTGGCCCACCTTCTCCAATCGGGCACCTCTGGTCGCTTTCCATTGAGGAACAGTTTTATGTAATCTGGCCGCTTGTTCTGCTGATTGGTCTGTGCTTTGCACCGCGACGAGGCAGACTGATGTTATACATTCTGGGTTGCGCCATCGTATCCGCCATAGCAATGGCCATTATATACGAACCCGGAACCGATCCGAGCAGGGTGTATTACGGAACAGACACGCGGGCGTCTGCCATTTTGATTGGAGCGGCTCTGGCGGTAATCTGGCCTAGCTGGAGACTGAGCGATAATGTATCTTCTTCGGCCCGGACCATGCTGGATATGACTGGCGTGCTGGGCATTGTAATGCTGTTTATCCTGATCGGTCAGACTAACGAGTTTGATGATTCGCTGTATCGCGGCGGTTTTCTTTATTTATCACTAATTACGGCGATTGTCATTGCTGTACTAGTTCATCCGGCCAACCGACTGGAGCGATTGCTCGGCTGCCGGTCTCTAAGCTGGATCGGTAAGCGATCTTACAGTCTGTATATATGGCATTATCCGATCATTATTTTATCAAGTCCCGTGGTAAATACCGAAGATGCCAGGTATATGTGCATTGCTCTGCAGGTAACGGCCACTTTCATAATGGCGGGTCTTTCTTACAGCTTCATCGAAGAGCCTATCCGTCGCGGGACCTTTTGGACCAGCCTAAAATCACTCTGCAGGTCAGGCGCTGGCAACCAACTAGGCCTTGCCATAATTGTTATCGCCATTATTCTGGTCCTGACTTCATGGAAGACGGATTCATCAGATCCTGTACCTGATGTGCCAGCAGCTGTAGGCCGGGAACCCGTTCAGACGGAAAAGCAACAATTCGACCGTTCCAATGAAAATCATGAAAATACAGGCCATTCCGTAGAAGGAGAGGGGGTCACGGCGATTGGAGATTCTGTCATTCTGGATGCCGCCCCGTTTCTCGAAAAACAGCTTCCCGGTATGATCATTGATGGAAAGGTGGGACGGCAAATGTCACAGGCTGGTGATGTACTTGATAACTTGCGAATACAGGGCAAGCTTGGCCATAAAATTATTATTGAACTCGGCACCAACGGCGTTTTTAACCGGAGTCAACTGAAGTCGTTGTTGGCTTCACTGCCGGACTCCCAGCAAATTTATCTGATAACGACCAGAGTACCGAGAGGATGGCAGAATACCGTAAATGACAGTCTGCGAGAAATAGCTGATGAATTTCAAAATGTCCGGCTTATCGACTGGTATTCAGCTAGCGAAAATCGCAACGATCTATTTTATGAAGATGGTGTTCATCTGAAACCAGCAGGCGCTCAGTATTATGCCTCGTTTGTGATTGATGCTATCAAACAAGATAAAACCTACTAGCATGTTAAAGGAAAGGATGAACTAGATATGAACAAAAAAAATGGATGGATGGTAAGCACATTAGGGGGATTTGCAATTCTCCTTATCGCTTTAGGAGCTATAGGCCTCCATATGCACGCAAAGCAAAATTCGGTTGATAACGAATCTCGCAGCAAGGAGTCTTCTTTATACAATCTTGATAAGATGCAGGCTGCTGCCCAAAAGCATGGGGCTTCCGACACCAACGGAAAAAAAGCTCAATCATCCGTTTCTTTCACCGGTGAGGGCGTCACAATGATTGGAGATTCGGTTACGGTCGGAATTGAGTCTTATTTAAAAGAGCAGCTTCCGAATATGACGGTGGACGGCAAGGTTGGCCGTCAGATGTCTCAAGCTGTAAAAGTCATTAATGAATTAGCCGCTCAAGGCAAACTGGGAGAACAGGTTATTATCGAACTCGGCACCAACGGTCCATTTAGCAAAGACCAATTGCGGGACGTACTGCAATCCCTTTCTGAAGCCAGACAGGTACTCTTGGTCACCACCCGGGTGCCGAAGGGCTGGCAGGATGCGGTGAATGACACGATTGCACAGGTCGCTGGTGAATACAGTAACGTCAGCGTGGTGGACTGGTATTCATCCAGTGTAGGTAAAGATGAATACTTTTATAGAGATGGCGTCCATTTAAAACCAGATGGTAGCCGATATTACACTTCACTCCTCGTAGCAGCCTTGCAAAAATCTTAAATACGGAAAGAGGCAGGTGCATTCATCATTTGGAAAGGAATAATGACATGACACAGAGGAAAAAGAGGATATTGATTATAACGTTATTACTTGTGGTCGCTGCTGTAAGCTTTATCTTTTATTATTTCTTTTCCATTTACAAGGGATTAGCAGGACTTAGCAAAACCCCGAACAACTCCCCATTTGTTAAAGCAAGCACTGATAAAGTCGAAGCACTGGAAGTTCCGGAGTGGAAGGGTACCGAACCTGTAAATATTTTGCTGATGGGCGTGGATAGCCGCGAGAACAACAAGGGGAGTGTACCCAGGTCCGATAGCATGATGGTCGTTTCGTTGAATCCTATTGATAAGCGTATCCATGTGTTTTCGATTCTTCGAGACACCTATACGGATATTCCCGGGTACGGCAAAAATCGAATTAATACCGCTGTTACGCATGGACCCGATACGGCGATGAAAGCTGTCAGCGAATTGCTAGGGGTGCCAGTTCAATTTTATGTATATACAGACTTCCAAGGGTTTATTAAACTCGTCGATGCGGTAGGCGGGCTCGATTTTTATGTCGAAAAGGATATGCACTATGAGAGTAAAGCCGATCAGCATGAGTATGATATTGATTTGAAGCAGGGACAGCAGCACTTCGATGGCAAAACGGCACTTCAATATGTCCGTTTTCGCCATGATACCATGTCCGATTATTCCAGAACAGGGAGACAGAGGAAATTTATCACGGCAATAGCCGAGAAGGTAAAAACAACGACTTCCCTTATGAGGCTCCCTTCTATTCTAGAGGAAATCAGTCCGTATATCGATACCAATTTGTCAGTCTCTGATATGTGGAATTTGGCTTCGGTAGGGTATGAAAGCACATTAAAGGGAAATGAACAAATACCGCCAATGAAGCTGTTAAAAGAAACTTATGTTGGCAGAGCGGCTGTTCTGGATGTAAAAAGTCGAACGGATTTGAAGCAATTTGTGCAAAGGATCCTAAACTCCGACGCTTCTAACTCGATTACAGACCATCCTTCCGGAAAAAAGCAACAAACAGATTTTGAATAGGACTACCATATATAAAATCGTAATTTGCCGAACAATAGGCTGTAAATGCTCTTGGTGAATAAAGAAGAGCATAACATGGTCTTCCAGTTATAAATAGGGGGAAAAAGAATGGGTATAAAACCGATAGTAAAGTTCTGCTTGGCGTTAACCATATCCACCGCCATGCTTCTGGAAATCACTGCTCCGCACATAGTTATGGCTGATGCTGCACAACGTGCGAAAAGCACGTTGTTGAACGATAAACAGAGTCAACCAACAAAAGCAATTTCAACGCAGGTTAAAAATACCCCGACACTGAAATTGGATAGCAATGTGGCATCAATGACGAAGAAAAGAACAATTAAAGCTAGGTTTAAACTTCCGAAGGGCTCAGATATAAAGAAAATAAGCATGGAATGAATGCCAAAAATCAAGTCATTGGCCGCCCGCGTCACGGTAATAAGAATTTTTTCCCTGAGTATTACGTTTTGCCGACCGATAAAAGTCTTCAAAAAAATCCGCTGGAAGCCTACCGGATGATTGAATATTTTATCCGCAATGGAGTAAAGGTTGAACGCTCGACAAAAACTGTAAGTGCTGCTGGCAAGACCTACCCTGCAGGTTCATTTATCATAAATATGCACCAGGCAAAACACGGCATTGCAAACATGGTTTTATATGATGGTATTAACGTCTCAGATTATGCTTCCGTAGCTGGCGAGATTGTGCAGGACTTTCCAGTCCTACGAGGATTTGAATGTGATGTGATTAGAGAAGCTGGAGTGTTTGAGGGCAAAACCTCTCCGGTGACTTCCGTATCGATTCCGGTCACACAAATGCCGAATCATTCTGCCTATGTTTTAATCCGTAACACCAATAATGATGCCATCAAAACGGTTAATGAATTGCTTAAATCCGGCAAAGTGGTTACGATGCTATCTAAAAGCGGAACAGGATATGAAGCGGGTGACTTTGCAGTAGCCTATGATGATCTGTACCCGCTGGCCTCAAAATACGATCTTGATGTAATGGCATTCGGCAATAACAAACCCGTTGGCAAAGTTCTTAAACCTTCTACGGTAGCTGCTCTCGGCGAACCGGCTTATGTGCTCAAAAATCTCGGTTTAAAGTGACCGATGATCAGCAGCATGCCGATGTGCTTGTGAATACATTCGATTCCGATAAACTTGTCGAGAAAGGGAAGCCTTACATTGCTTATGGAAATATGGGGATGGTTAATGTGAAAAACTGGATTCCTCAATTTGCTTTTGCTGGACCAACATGGGAAAGATACGAAGGGGTCTTCCTGGCGAATGTCAAACAGGATAATGCGATTAAGCCCCTTACGATAACGAAGAGTACTTCTACACCGTTACAGGTTCTTACATTACGAAACTACCTAAAGCCGCAAAAGTTCTTGCAACCATTAGTAATAAAGAAAACTTCTTCAAAGCGGGCTGGTGGCCAGGTCACGATGCTGCAAAAGGAAAGATCATGGCCTTCACTTATAAGGAAAACAAAAAGAATCTTACTTTTTTTTCAATTATCTAACCAATGGCGCTCATTCGCAGCAGCAATTCCGTTTGCTGGCCAATTCAATTTTTAATGCCGTCCCTGGCAAATCGTGAGTGAATTTTAATGATATTGAAAACAACCTTATTCCAGTGATCAACTGCAAATAAGGTTGTTTTTTTGTGATAAACCAGTTTCGTCCGTTGTGACATTTTGTTTGCAACTTGATCAAACTTTAGCGACATCTGCAGGCTATATTGGACTACAGCGTAATATCAATCCTGAGCATGCGGGTTGATGAAAAATGCGAGTTCAGGATTTTCAGGGAGGAATGCAAGTTGCTAAGCAGTATTAAACTGATGAGGAGATCCGTCAGAGAGTATGAGGAAGAGACAAAGATTAAAAAACGAGCTTTTTCCGTAAACAGCCAGTTGAATGAAAATCAAGTAAATGAAAAGACGGTTGCTAATAAATTGGATGAAAAAGCAGTAGATACAGCAGGTATATCCAATTCAACCTACGACGATACACACACCGATATTCCTTCTCGAAGCTCTGTAGAAGAGTCGAAGAGAAGGCGGGGCACCGGGCGTCTTGTTGCACTTGATGCAGTACGAGGATTGGCGGTGCTGGGAATGTACTTGCAGCACTTCGGATCGAACCCAAACGTTTCTGCGCTCGTTTCCGGAACGACCACCCTCTTATTTGTGTTGTGCGGCGGGATTTCTTATTCGATCATGGGACAGCGTATGATGGATCGGGGAGCAGAGGTGACCGCTTTTCGTGCACGCATGCTGGCCCGTGCAGTATTTGTTGATATTATTGGTTATTTGCTAATTATGTTGAACACTTCATATGGCATCATTTTGCCTGCCTATGCAGCTATGTTTGTGTTGGCCCTCATGTTATTTCGCCGTTCGCCCCGCACAATTGTTACAACAGCAGCAGTGTTGCTCGTCACAACCCCGCCGCTAATGATTCTTGGATTAAGCATTTTCTCGAAAGCTTATCTTCTTAGTGATATCGCGGGAGGTCCGATGTCTGCTCTCGCCTTGATGCCTGCATTTGTTGCCGGCATGGCGATTGGCCGCTTTGACCTCACCAAATTACGCACAGCCCTCTCACTCGCAGGCAGCGGTATCGTGATGCTTGTTATTGGCAAGGCACTGGCCGCTTTTGTACTTCCGAATTGGAGAGTTCACTTTGAACAATGGCTGATAAGTGTGCAAGGGGTTGCTCCTATGCAGCCACCAGATGAATACGCCATTTGGCCGCTTAATACGGAATTACCGATGTGGCATATGCTTTTGCAGTCGGCTCCGCACACCGCTTCGACATTCCAGACGATGATAGGATTAGGCATTTCAATCCTGGTATTGGGCGTTGCGTGCCTCGTATCGAAAAAGGCTCCCACTGTATTAATGCCTTTCGCAGGAGTCGGCCGTGTGTCTCTGACCATGTATGCCATTCAATTTGTAGTGGTATGGGTTCTCGATCTAACAAAGATTGGGCACAGTCTGGACGGAGTCCCGTATGGCGACGTAATGATCGCAGTTGCAACACTGTTGCTGGGATTGTTGTTTGCTCAGCGTCCTGTTGGTCCGCTTGAAGGATTGATGCGCCGCTTTGACCGATTGTTCAGCCCTCCCCAACCAGGCTCACAAAAGTAAAGTAGATAGCCTTCTTGATACTCTCTATTTATTGTCATAGAAAACGCCGGGTTATAATTAAAACGGCCTGATCAAAAAAGATAAGAGCTATAAGATGATCATTGAACAGAATTGAAAAAGAGAAACTAATAATGAAAATAATAAAAAATATTAATACTTAATTTCACCGAATGGGTGGGTTCGATTGTGAACCTACCCATTTTCCATTGAACACAGTTATGGTTCTTTCTGTAAACAAAATCACTAATTTGTCCGATACATACATAAGGATGATTTACTGTTAAATATACCCTTGAAAATTATGATTTCACATATCAACTACTTGAGACGTGCAGCCTATGTAATGTGACGACTAGAAAGGAGATAGAGCGTGAATCGTGAAGAGGTTTTTCGACATTTTAAAAATGAGATGGCGTATTGGGATTAGCTCAGAAAGTATGCGATGTAGCTGCGTCTATTCCTGTATTGGGTGCCCTACCGAAAGCAGCAAGTCAAAAAATAGCTTCGATTCGTTCCGAAGTGGCTTCCTCTGGACCGTCATCCATAGTACATTTGCATACTGGTTCGGTGGTGACGGATTGTAATATTTAAAATATTGTAGGGGTTTTGACCATTCCATTTAAGCTTGATACAATAGGTTAAACTAAGTGGAGATACTTCAATATAGAATGGTGTGGTCTAAACTTGCAACATGAAAACGAACTTTTGGATGTATGGTTGTCTTTGTCTCACATCCATTCCACTTTAAATGATAAGTTAGAACAAGCTCTACTACAAAATTATGATTTATCCTTGAAGGAGTTTTATGTTTTGGGTTTTATATCCCATTCCGAAGAAAAAAAATTACGACTGCAGCAACTTCATGAATTGGTGGGATTAAGTCAAAGTGCGACATCGAGACTCGTAGTGAGAATGGAAGCCAAAAACTGCGGGGCTTTACAAAGACATACATGCGAGGATGATCGACGAGGTGTGTATACTCGGATTACGGAATTAGGTGAAAATAAATTCCAGCGTGCACTTCAAACCTTTAATCAGGTGTTACAATCAGAACTTCAGAAAGATGGAGTGAAGTCACAATTTCAAAATCTTACGCAAAAGCTGTTTTAGACTTTGATAGAAATGTTATAATTGGAAAGTAACCATTTAAATGATTGCGCATGCATATTTAGTTAGGCTTCCAGCCATGTACTTATAGAAACGCCCTTCCAAAACTCCTCCTCATAAGGAGGAGTTTTATCATCTGGAACCGTCGCTACTCCTTTGATTAAGAAACAGAGGCCGTATTGCGTTTTTCCTTGGCATTGCCGCGGTCGCGACGACTCAGCAGAAATCCGACCAGAGATGCCGTGGATTGCTGGAAAATCATCCCGAGCACAACAGGTAGTGCTACCGGGGCCGGGAAATAGGTGATGGCAAGCACGGCTCCTGCGCTAATATTGCGCATGCCGCCGTTAAAGACAAGCGCCGTACGGTCTGCATTATTCCACCGCATCAGTCCTGATATCAGATAGCCGATTGCATATCCAGTGGAAGCAAGGACGACTATGGATAGGCATACTCCGACAAGCTTGAGATTGAAATCGACCAGATAAGGCGCGATGACAGATCCGTTAATCATTACGACAAGAGCCATAGCCAGCTTGGAGAACGGGCCCAGCCGAGGTCCCCATACCTGCTTGATCTTCCCTTTAGTCCATTCGTTCAACACCATGCCGATTAGCGAAGGAACGACAATCATCCAGAATAGGCTCTGCATCATCGCCCAGGTATCGAGCTGCACATCCGCTCCGATCAGCAGGGACATGATGCCCGGAACGGCAAATGGGGCCAAAATCGTATCAATTAAAATGATCGCCAATGTCAGCGCCGTGTTGCCTTTATAGATGTTGACCCACACGAAGCTGGAAATGCCCGTAGGGATAGCCGCACCAAGAATAAGTCCAGTGATCGTATAAGGATCATCATTGAAGGCCAGATGCCCCAGCATCATGGCAAGAAGCGGCATAGCCAGGTGAAGAATAAACAGACAGGCGATCAGTGGACCAGGATGCTTTATCACATGGACAAAATCCTTAAACCCCATACTGATGCTGCCCGCGAAGGTCATGAATGCAAACAGCCAGGGAGAGAGTTCTGTATATTCTGACAACGGCGTACCGATTAGGACGCCAATTAGAATGCTGATTGGTGTAATTAGCGGCATAGCTGCATTTAGTCTGCGATTCAACGTGAGGAGCATACAAAACTTCCTTTTTTAACCTTAAGTATAGACCTTGCACCCCCGATTCGTAAATGATCTGTGACCTTGCGGTAGCCCGATAGAAGCAAATTTGAACGCTCTTGATGAACATAGATCAACCCTTCAAATTATTTCGGTATTCCAAAGGAGAGCAGCCCATTATTTTTTTGAATAGTCTGGAGAAGTAGTAAGGGTCCCTAAAACCGAGTTGTATGCTAATTTCTTTAATAGAAGCATTCGTCAAATCTAAAAGCTGACTGGCCCTCTGTATCTTCATTCTTAAATAGTAATCGACAGGAGAGTAGCCGGTGGATTGCTTGAATATCAAGTTCAGATGCTGCTTGGATACCTGAACATGCCGACTAAGCTCCTCAAGCGAAACGGTGGATTCCAATTGTTCACTCATATAGCGTGTTGCTTTATCCACATGACTCTGGTACGTACTGTCTTCCTTGCGAAATGCAACGGATACAACAAAACTCAGCAGATAACGGACAGTTTGCGATACTTGGACTAAATGTATAATGGAGTATGACTTGTTCAGTAAAAGGTCGTAACACTGATGAAATAGCTCCAGTAGTTTGACTTCATCACTGGCGGCCATCGAAACATACGTTTTAAAAGGCTCAAATAATGCCATAAAGTCATCAACTTGGTCCCCCTTAAGATGAAACCAGTAAATCGTCCAAGGATCTCCATCGTCAGCCCCATAAGCATGCGGCATGTCCCTAGGAATGTACGCAAAGCTTCGCTCCGCCATGTCAATCGTTAGGCCATCCTTTGTTCGTATCCAACCTTTTCCGCTGGCACAGTAGATGAATATATGAGAGTCACATCCGTGCATTCTTTCACGAAAATGATGGCGGGCATGGCTGAAGCAGCCTATATCCGTAATATATAGATTTTTTGTAAGCGGATTCATATTTAATTTATCCAGCATATAGGGTGGAAGGACATATAACTTTTCACCCTCAAATCCATCAGCTTTCTTATTCATAATCTATCCATCTCCCAGCCGTAAGCAGCTCTAATGATGAAATACGTATATAATCCATCATAAACAGTGGATTGTCAATTGTCTGTAATGTCGCTTACTTGTAAGCTCTGAATATAAGGGCGACTATGAGGGAGTGATGGAATTGAGCATTTTCGATGCTAAGGCACGCGTGTGGGAGGAAACCGTGCAGATCCCTACGTATGGAATTGGCAAACCCGACAAAAATCCAATGTTTCTGGAGAAACGTGTCTACCAGGGAAGCTCGGGTCGAGTGTATCCGCATCCGGTAATTGATAAAATTGAGGATGAGAAGAAACTTGAAAATTACCAAATGGTTTTTCTGGAAAATAAATATTTGCGCATTGAGATCATGCCAGAGCTGGGAGGCCGCATTTATCGTGCGGTCGACAAGACCAACGGTTACGATTTTGTATATTATAACAGGGTCATCAAACCAGCACTTGTGGGCTTATTGGGGCCGTGGATATCTGGAGGGATTGAGTTCAACTGGCCGCAGCATCACCGTCCCAACACTTATGGACCCGTCGAATACAAGCTTGAAGAACATGAGGACGGAAGTGCAACGGTATGGGTGAGCGAAATTGATCGTATGTTCGGCACAAAAGTAACAGCTGGTTTTACACTTCAACCGGATAAAGCATACCTTAAAGTTGGGGCCCAGCTATACAACCGGACTGCCGAGCCTCAAACGTTTCTATGGTGGGCCAATCCAGCCGTAGCGGTACATGAGCACACACAATCTGTTTTTCCTCCAGACGTATCAGCCGTGTTCGACCATGGAAAGCGAGATGTATCCCGGTTCCCGATTGCTACAGGCACTTATTATAAAATGGATTATTCTGAAGGCGTAGACATCTCCCGATATAAAAATATTCCTGTCCCCACTTCATATATGACCTATAAATCGGATTACAATTTCATAGGTGGTTACGATCATATGAAACAAGCCGGGCTTTTGCATGTGGCCAACCATCACATCTCTCCTGGAAAAAAGCAATGGACATGGGGAAATGGCGAGTTCGGCCAAGCATGGGACCGGAATCTAACAGACGAAGATGGTCCCTACATCGAGTTGATGACGGGGGTATATACCGATAACCAACCAGATTTCACTTGGCTTCAGCCGTATGAAGAAAAATCGTTCTCGCAGTATTTTATGCCTTACAAACATATTGGTATGGTCAAAAACGCTTCAATTGACGCAGCCGTTAATCTGGAATTAAATCGCAGCGAAGGGACAGCACAGATTGGAGTCTATGTAACTTCGTCATTTCGTGAGGCTGTTGTGGAATTACGCAGTCAGCGGAAAGTTTATATTAAAGAAACCTTAGATCTGACACCTAATAAGGCCTTTATACAGAAGACAGTTATTTTGGCTGAGGATGAGGATTATGAACTATGCTTAACCGTCAAAGACGCGACCGGAAGGGAGCTGATTAGCTACCAGCCGAAAAAAAAGGACGTTGAACAGATGCCGGCTGCCGCCGCCCCCCTGCCAGAACCGGAGAAATTAAGAACGAACGAAGAATTGTATTTAGCAGGACAACATTTGGAGCAATACCGTCATGCTACCTTTGAACCCGAGGCGTACTATCTTGAGGGCCTGAAAAGAGATAAAAATGACAGCCGCATAAATGTGGCATATGGTACGTTACTTCTTCGTAGAGGGTTGTATTCAGAGAGTGAAGAGTGCTTTCGTAAAGCCATCTCGCGGGTAACCTGGCGTAACTCTAATCCCTATGACGGTGAGGCCTACTACCAGCTTGGCTTGTCGCTAAAACACCAAGAGCGGATAGATGAGGCGTTCGCTGCATTTTATAAATCGGTATGGAGTGCGGCATGGCAAGACAGCGGGTATTTCTCACTGGCACAGATTGCGACAGAACAAGGGAACTATGAAGAAGCATTGGAGCTCGTGGAGCGTTCAATCATCCGCAATGCTCACAATTACAAAGCACGCAACCTGAAGTCGGCTATTCTTCGTAAGCTCGGTAGCTACGAAGCGGCAATAGCCTTCTCCAAGGAAACGATGAAGCTCGATATCGCCGATTTTGGAGCTTACCGTGAGCAAGCATTATCTTTAGAGGCTCTCGGGTTACGAGATGATGCTAAAACGGTCCTCGAAGAGCTGGAAAAATGGATGCGTGGAGATGTGCATAATTATATAGCGGTAGCATCGGACTACGCGGCGGCGGGACTCTATGAGGATGCAGCATGTGTGCTGGAAGAAGCTCCAGAGCAGGCGAAAACATACCCTATGCTGTATTACGTTCAGGCCTTCTGCTATGCTAAAATCGGCAAGCATGAGCAGATGAACAATGCTCTCGCTCAGGCCGCAGATGCAGTACCCGACTACTGCTTTCCTAACAGTCTGTTTGAGTTGGATGTGTTACAATTTGCAATTCGAACGAGACCGGGGGATGGAAAGGCGCATTATTACTTAGGTAATTTACTCTATGATAAGAAACGGCATCTGGATGCCATTTCCAGCTGGGAAACGTCTCGTTCCATTGACGATACTTACCCCGTTGTTCACCGTAATCTTGCTCTTGGATATTTTAACAAACAAGGCCAAGTAGAGAAGGCTCGCCATTCGTTAGAGCAGGCCTTTGCGTGCAATACTTCAGACGCGCGTGTTCTTTATGAGCTTGACCAGCTGTATAAGAAGCTGAACATCAGGCCCAACGACAGATTGAATCTAATGGAGAGTTATCCGGGAATCATAAAGCTTCGCGATGATCTGTTTTTAGAATATGTAACCGTTCACAATACGATGAAGCAACATAAGGTAGCGTTGTCCTTGCTGACAGGGAGAATATTTCATCCATGGGAAGGCGGAGAGGGGAAGGTAACTGGACAGTATAGGCTTGCCAAGGTAGAGCTTGCCAAGTCCGACCTGAGGTCTGGACGGATTGAACAGGCTGTAAAAGGGCTGCGGGAGGCTTTAGTGTATCCAGAGAATCTTGGCGAAGGTAAGCTAGAGGGCTCCCAAGATAACGATATTTACTATTATTTGGGCTGCGCGTATGAGCTGTTGAAATTAACAGATGAGGCAAGGCAGGCCTTTTCCACGGCCTCTCAAGGACTGGGGGAACCCATTAACGCCATGTATTATAACGATCAGCAGCCGGATATGATATTTTACCAAGGATTGGCCTGGCAGGAACTTGGTAATGTGAAGGAAGGTATGCGTCGATTCAACAAGCTCATTGATTACGCCGAAAGACACTTATTTGAACCCGTGAAAATGGATTATTTCGCGGTCTCGTTACCCGACTTTCTCATCTTTGAAGATGACCTGAATATTCGTAATCAGGTTCATTGTACTTATATGAAGGCACTTGGTTTACTTGGATTAAGGCGACAGGACGAAGCTATCTTGCATTTTAAATCCGTGCTCAAGCTGGAAGCTAACCACCAAGGAGCATTGAACCATATGGACTGGGACTGGGAGGGGAAATCAAATGAATAATCTCGTGAGAAAGTTACCGCGTAAATTGACGATCACCATGTGGGACTTCTCCTGGTATACAATGACACAGGAAGGTGAGCCCTACAGCGATCTTGAAGCCCGTTTTAAAGAAGCGATCGAAAGAGGGTACAATACGATCCGAATATGTGCTATGCCATTCATGTTGTTTACAGCGGATGGCAAACGCCCCGGTCCCTTGGAGTTTGCTAACCTTGGGGAAGTAGGCCAGCGTACGCGTTGGTATAACTGTCATGGCGGCGCAGTGCTGGACGGGCATGCTCATTTGCTTGAACTGTTTAAACAAGCTAAGGCTCATAACTGTTACATTATGTTATCCTCTTGGGAATATCAGCAGAGTCCCAGCTTTCTGGCTCATGCTGAGCTTAGAGATGAATTAGCTGCAATACCTCCTAAGGAGAGATTTATGGCCATTGCAAAATCAATGGATCAGTTGATCCGTTTCGTCACAGCAGAAGGCTATAGGAACCAGATTATCTATACAGAGCTGCATAACGAAGTGGAATTTGGGCAGTTAAACGCCGTCGGAACGTCTGAAGGCATAGCCGAAACGAATGTACCAGCGCTTATTGAAGCCATGCAGCCCTACGTAGAAGAAGCAGTTGGATATCTCCGCCAATGTCATCCTGATATCATGATGACCGCCAGTTATACGTTAAATGAAGCCTACCCTAAAGCTTACGTCGCGCGCAATATGCAGGTTGCCCATTTTCATCTTTATATTAAAGGGGTACTCAATGAGCTTATGGAAGAGGCAGGGCTTGATGATGAGTTGGCGCCGTTCCCCAATCCATTCGTGCAATCCCTATTAAGAGAAGACGCTCCTCCATTTGCAAAGTGGACCTTGCCTCTGGAGGAGAATTGGCGGATGGAAGGCAATCCAGTCGGCATGAGGCTTATTTATTTGCACGACTGGGTAGATCCCGACCAATGGGATTTATTTTTGTACGATCGGTATGGAGACCATAAAATTGCCATGTTGCAGAAGGCCGACACCCGATTGGAAGAGATTCATGAATGGACTCGTCATTCCGGCATTCCAATTGTCATAGGAGAAGGTTATGTAGGCTACACGCCGCTGTATGCCCAATTTGAAGAAGGCCCAGTCGGTAAATTTATCGCTGAATATGTGTTGCGAAAAGGAATGGCACTTGGGTTCTGGGGAATGACCCTCTGCTCTAACTGTGCTCCCCATCATCCATTCTGGAATGATATCGCTTGGCAGCGCAAGTGGAATCAATTTATCCTGAATTCAGATTAACGAGTGAGGGGAGTGAACTCCATGAGAACCTATCGGGTTACAGTCAAAGACGATCAAAAGCATATTGTTAAAGGACATATCAAACTTGGCGGGACCAATCCAAAAGGAGAGGAAATCGGATTCACCAACTATTTTATGGAGAAGGACGGAGAGCCCTTTTTCGGTATTTGTGGTGAATTCCATTATGCCCGTTATGATGAACGCTATTGGGAAGACGAAATCATTAAAATAAAAATGGGCGGCGTAAACATCATTGCCACTTATATTTTTTGGAACCTACATGAAGAAGTTGAAGGTATTTTTAATTGGAGTGGGAACAAGAATCTTCGTCGTTTCATCGAGTTGTGCGGCAAACATCACGTATACTCCATCATTCGGATCGGACCCTTCAATCATGGGGAAATTCGAAACGGTGGTATGCCGGATTGGTTATTTGGTCGACCATTTAAGGTTCGTTCTAATGATGAGGGGTATCTGTTCTATACGAGAAGATTGTATAACGAAATCGGTGCCCAGGTTAAAGGGCTGCTATATAAGGAAGGGGGGCCGATTATCGGCACCCAAATCGAAAACGAACATCATCATTCATCTGCCCAGTGGGCGTTGACTGTAGGAATTAATGATATGTGGTTAAACAGCGGAAGTGACGGTAACTCGCATATGTTAAAACTTAAAGAAATAGCTCTGGAAGCGGGGATTGATACTCCGATCTATACGTGCACAGGATGGGGAGGAGCAACAACTCCTGTCCCTGATATGCTGCCATTATGGGGCGGGTATGCCTATTGGCCATGGATCTACTACGAAGAGGGACGATTGGAAGGGATGGAAGAGCATCCTGCGACACCGGAATACATTTTCCGAGACAAGCATAATAACAAGATTCCAAAGAGCTACAATTTTGAGCCTCAATATGCCCCTGAAGACTATCCGTACGCTTGCTGTGAAATGGGTGGCGGCATGGTTCAGTTTTATAAATATCGGTTCGCCTTTCCCTACCGTAGTGTTCCAGCGATGACTGTCATGAAGGTTGCAGAAGGCTGTAACCTGATCGGATACTACATGTATCATGGGGGCTCCAATCCTCGAGGTCAGGTTAACCCATATACAAATGATCTAGCCACCCCTAAAATATCCTATGATTTCAACGCCATGATCGGCGAATTCGGTCAAGTAAGGGAGTCATACCAAAGAACAAAGCTGCAACATTACTTCTTTTCAACGTTCCAAAAGCAATTCTCTCTAACAAAGACTATTCTGCCAGGGGATACGTCCCAGATGGACCCTTATGATGTGGAAACGTTACGATATGCAGTGCGATCCAGTGCCGGATCGGGGTACCTGTTTCTAAATAATTTCCAAGACCATGTCGAAAATGACGACCTGTGCGATTTTAATGTGAGCATTGAGCTGCCTGAGGAAACGATTGTAATTCCTAGTCAAGGTGATCTGACGTTAGGACATGATAGCTTCGCCATATTGCCATTCAACTTCAATTTAGATGGAATAATGCTTAAATATGCTACGGCACAGCTGATAACAAGGATAGAAGAAGATGGAGAAGTATATTATTTTTTCTTTGTACCAGAGGGCATGAAAGGAACGTATGCAATGGAGTCACAAGATATCATCAGTGCCACAATCGACAAAGGTTCGATAGAGCAATTCGATGGAAACACGATCATTAAGGTTGCTGAAGAGGAGGATAGTCTCATCCATCTGGTATCTGAAAGTGGCCAAAAAGTTGCCATCTACACGATGACTGATGAGCAAAGTCTTACATTTTGGAAGGTGAACATGCAAGGCCGCGACAGAGTGATGCTGACAAATGCCAATGTACTTGTATCTGAAGGCGATCTAAGGCTGGAATCAACGGACCAAGAAATGGTAACCCTGAGTGTATTCCCGGATTTTGACGCCTCATTCACATCTATTTCCGGTGGAGAACTGCTTGAAATAACAGAAAGTGAATTATTCAAAACGTATCGTTTAAAGGCTCCTAAGAAAGAAATCCATTTCAATTTGAAAAGGGTAAATAAAGATAAATTTACTATTGATTTCGAAACAGATGCGTTTCATGGAATCAAGGAAGCTCTGCTGCGTATCGATTATACTGGAGATATCGGTTATGCTTTTATCGATGGCGAACTGATCAATGATAATTTCTGCAACCATACGACCTGGGAAATAGGTTTGAAAGCATTTGAACATCGGCTCATCGAGCAAGGGTTGTACGTATATGTTTCCTCCATTCGAAAGGGTAAGGTTCTCAACAGCAATACGACTATGGCGGGCTGGAAAGAGACGACAAAGGAACGTATCGTAGATATCGGTTCGGTTAACCTTGTACCTGTATATGAAATCAAAATCACCATATAACCCAGAAGGTTATATGGTGATTCTTTTCCAGAATAATCTACATAAAGTAATCAGCCAGTGAATACATGAGTCTTTTTTATTTTCTTAATGTGTTTTTAGTAGATACCGGCTTTTTTCGATGTTTGTTTGATCCCGTTGCTTCCGTTAACTACAGTTTTTCCCCAATCCGTCAGGTTGCCTTGGAGAAAACTCCTCCTAAACCTATCCTGATGACGGACAACTCATCCCCAAGCTTCACCACGATATTAAATTATAGTATGATATTCTTATGAAAAATTTTACCAGAGTGAATAGGGGCAAGCTGATGAGAAAACCAATCATTGCAGTCGATATGGACGATACCATCTGTCATCTCGTCAAACGAGCCATATACCATAACAATAGTGAATTTCCCACTCATCCGCTTCGGTATGAAGAAATGTTAGATTGGAACACTGATCATCTACGTCATCCGAAGAGCACGCTTGATGTATTTTATGGACGACCGGGTTTGTTTGAGGAACTTGAACTATTTGACGAGTATGTTGTAGAAGAAATGGAAAAGCTTTGCAATGCTTTTGATGTCATTATTGTGACAGCGGCAGAACCCAAGACCGTCGTAGAGAAATGGAACTGGCTTCAAAGACATATGCCATTCATACCGATTGAGAACTTTTTCCCATGTAAACGAAAAAACCTGATTAACTATGATCTCCTGATTGATGATGGTCCTCATAATTTAGTGCCTGCGCTAGAGGCGGGGAAAAAGGTGCTTTGCATTCCTCATCCATGGAATCTGAGAGCAAGAGAGCAATATGAGTTCCCCGTCATGACATCCTGGCAAGGGGCAAAAGAACGAATCGACTTTATTTTAGGGGTTCTGTATAAATAATAGAACCATTCGTAAAACAGCTGGCTCCTTTGGAACTGGCTGTTTTGCTAGAAAGAATAGCACTTATGATTGAAATAAAATGGTACAATTGATATACCTTATCCATGAGGAGGGAACGTGTATGACCATGACTATGGGGCAGGTTGTGAATCATCTGACCAAGGGAATAAGCATACCCAACACCAGCGTAGATCTGCTGGAACCAGGATTTATAGATATTGAAGTATACGGAATTGTAACCGCTTTCTCCGCTTCGCAGTATGTGATAGAACAAGCTATTTCTCTAGGTGCAAATTTTATCATTACGCATGAAGGCATCTTTTATAGTCATCAGAGGATGCATGAATGTTTACTACATGATCCTGTTTTTTTGCAAAAATCTCGCCTCATTGCCGATGCAGGTATAGGCATTTATCGGTTTCATGACACCATACACCGTTATCAACCGGATGGAGTGATGGTTGGGCTACTTCAGGCGCTTGGCTGGCACAACTACATTGTGAAGCAGCAGCCGACGGCCGCCATTTTGACTATTCCGGTTATGGAAGTTCAGGAGATCGCTGAATATATTAAAGCCAAATTACATATTCGTTATGTACGGGTGGCTGGTGAGGTTTCCATGCCATGTGAACGAGTGGGAATCTCAGTAGGATACAGGGGAGGTGGTGATCTAGCCATTCCATTATTTCTAAATGAAAATGTAGATTTAGTCATTGCCGGTGAAGGCCCAGAATGGGAAACACCAGAATATGTTAAAGATGCTGTCTATCAAGGTCAAAGTAAAGCACTTATCATGCTGGGACATGCTGAAAGTGAAGCACCTGGGATGAAGTATCTCGCAGATGTACTTTCCGCTCAATTTCCAATGCTCCCCGTACACTTTATTGAAGATCGCCCGGTGTTTCAAATATTGTAATGAGAACACGTCTTTTGTGATGGTCATCCAGCACTGCTGTTATATCCGTTCATCCACTTTATGAAATGGAGGCAAGATGATGGGAAGCAGAGTGAATATGCCGTTCAAAACGGGCTGGAAGTTTATAGAAGGTAATTACGCAGGTGCTGAGAAAATGGACTACAACGATGAGCATTGGCGACTCCTTCAAGTCCCTCATGATTGGAGCATTGAGAAGTCCTTTGATCCACATATGCTGTATGGTGGCAATCAAGCTTATTTGCCGAGATGGTCTGTCGGATGGTACAGAAAGCATTTTAATGTGAAGCCCTCCTCTCCAAAACAGCGCGTATACATACAATTTGATGGCATTCACAGTAACAGTGAGGTTTGGATCAATGAACATTTTGTGGGCAAGCGGCCCTATGGATATGTTAGCTTTCAATATGATTTGACTCCATATATTCGGTGGGATGAGGAGAATGTGATTGCCGTCAAAGTGGACAATACGATTCTTTCACCTGACAGATGGTATTCCGGGGCCGGTATTTATCGTAATGTTTGGCTGATTTGTACGGATTATATTCATATAACCGAATGGGGGACTTACATTACCACACCTGAAATTTCGCCAGATGAAGCCAAGGTAACTGCCAGAATCCAGGTCACTAATCATCACGCGCATGCCGTAGAGTGTACGATTATGACTGAAATGCTGGACCCACAGGGACAGATCAAAGGAAAAGTTGAAAACCGAGTCACTCTTTTGAGCTGTGAAACGGGGAAAATAGAGCAAAAAACGCGAGTTTTAGAGCCAGAACTATGGTCACCGGACAACCCAGTGCTCTACGAAGCCCAAACGACAATTTATTGTGACAATACAGAGGTGGATCGTTATTGTACCCCTTTTGGCATAAGAGAAGTGAAGCTGGACACCCAAAAAGGTTTATTTCTGAATGGGGACAGCTTAAAGCTAAAGGGAGTGTGCATTCACCATGATTTAGGCTGTCTGGGGGCTGCTTACCATGATACAGCCATGAAAAGAAGGCTTCAAAAGCTGAAGGAAATGGGCTGTAACTCGATCCGTTTTGCTCATAACCCGATGGCGCCCGAATTATTAGATTTATGTGATCAGATGGGGTTCTTGGTGGTTGATGAGGCTTTTGACAAATGGAAATCCCTTTTCTATGAGCATTTATATGATGAGTGGTGGGAAAAAGATCTGGAAGCAATGTTGCTCAGGGACAGGAACCATCCCAGTGTTTTCATGTGGAGCGTTGGGAATGAAGTGGAGAATCAAGGTCAGCCATCCATGCTCAAAATGTTGGAGCAGCTCGTAGGTTTCTGCCATGAAAAAGACCCAACTCGACCAGTTACATGTGCGCTTGAGCCGCATAATACACCGATCAGCTTGCGTGAGGGTTCAATTGAGGCCAAAGTGGAGCATACCAAACAGCTGGCACAACGAGTGGATGTTCTAGGGTTAAACTATCAGGAGCAGTGGTATGAGCACTATAGGGCGGCCATGCCGGATACGCTAATCCTTGGAACAGAAACTTTCCCATACTATCGGGGTAAGGATAACCGAGTTAAAGGTTATTTGCCTATGAATCCCTGGTTTGATGTCGCTAATCATGATTATGTGATCGGTCAATTTGTTTGGAGTGGAATTGACTATTTGGGAGAAACGAGCTATCCCTCCAAAGGGTGGTCCTCGGGCCTGATTGATACTTGCGGATTCCGCAAACCAGTATCTTATCTCCAACAAAGTTTATGGTCTAATCAGCCTGTTGTGCACATAGCCGTATTTAACGAACATATGAAATCGGAATTTAATCCGACATGGACGATGCACTGGAGATCTCCGGCCATGGAAGATCACTGGACATTTCCTGAATACGCTGGAAAATTAATACGGTTGGTTACCTTCACCAATTGTGAGAGCGTGGAATTGATCGTGAATGATGAATCATACGGTGAGAGGAAGTTAGTGGATTATCCTAATCATTTGATCGTATGGGAGCTTCCCTATACACCGGGCGAAATCCGGGCTGTGGGTCGTAATGGAAACAATAAGGTTTGTGAGCATGAATTAACCACTGCCGGACTTCCTTATGCTCTAAAGTTGGAGGCTGATCGGGTAATCCTACCTGCTGATGGGCATGAGATATCTCATGTAGAAGTAACCGTCATAGACCAAAACGGGATCATTGTACCTAACCAGAATTTTGATGTAGCCTTTAAACTACAGGGTGATGGTCGTATCCTTGGAATAGACAATGGTGATCTCACCAGCGATGAATCCTTCAAGGGGAATGAGAGACGAACACACAGAGGAAGGTGTCTCGTTGTTGTACAGTCCGGTTATGTGGCTGGTGAGTTGTTGCTTCAAGCGTCAGCAGATGGAGGGTTGCTGGGAGAAACCAGACTGAAAATAGAACAAGAACGCAAATGATAATTCAAGGTTGATTCAGTATAAAGCTCGTATAGTTTAATTAAAAGGTCTGAATAGGTGATGAGTGCTCATGCTTTACCTGCTCAGGCCTTTTTTATATGTTTACAACTGACGGTACTATAATTCTCTTTTGACAAATAGTTTGGATACGAATAAAATGACTAATTATAATATAACTTATTAAAAGATTAATAAAAAGTGGTGATAAGGAGATAAGTAAATGCCAGTAGAACCATCCATGAATCCTCGGGTAATTCGTAATATTTTGTTCTTATTATTCGCTTTACCAGGTGTAGCTTTTGCTTCCTGGGTGTCTCGAACGCCTATTATACGGGATATTTTGCATGTCTCGACTGCCGAAATGGGAATCATTATTTTTGGATTAGCCGCAGGTTCTTTATTGGGACTACTTAGTGCGGGCAATATTATTTCCCGTATAGGTGGACGGGCGGTCATTCTGGGAAGTGCGATTTTGATTGTAAGCGGTTTTGTCATTGTAGGGTTGGGAACTGCAATTTCGCTCACGAGCATCGTGTTTGCTGGTTTAGTCATCTTTGGAGGTGGTTATGGGACAGCAGAAGTAGCTCTGAATGTCGAAGGTTCTGCGGTAGAAAATCAATTGCAAAAAACGCTTTTGCCGGCTTTTCACGGTTCATTTAGTATGGGGACACTTGTAGGAGTTGTCATCGGTTCTGGAGCGACGGCACTACATATTCCTGTTGTGGTCCATTTTGGAGTACTGGCTGTCATGATTGCCGCAGTAACTTTCTACCTGTATCGTTATTTGCCCCGCGATACAGGTAAAGAAAAGGATGTTTCTACACAAAAGGTTGGATCTAATATCAAGCTTCAGCTTGCTGTCTGGAAAGAAAGACGAATTCTACTGATTGGTATCATCGTGTTAGGTATGGCATTTGCAGAAGGGGCAGCGAATGACTGGCTACCGCTAACGATGGTAGATGGTTATGGCGTAGATTCCTTAACAGGTTCCTATATGTATGGTCTATTTGTGGCAGCGATGACCATTGGACGTTTCACCGGAGGATTCATACTGGATAAATACGGCCGCGTTACTGTGTTGAAAGGAAGTGCTGTCCTGGCTGCTGTTGGTATCATTCTAGTGATCTGGGGGCAGCATTATTTCATAGCCGGATTGGGCGTCGTATTATGGGGGCTTGGAGCCTCACTTGGTTTTCCTGTGGGCTTATCTGCTGCCGGAGATGATCCTCGTGGTGCAGCTATCCGGGTAGGAGCCGTAGCCACGATCGGTTATATTGCTTCTTTAGTGGGTCCTCCGGGATTAGGGTTTTTAGGTGAACATGTGGGTCTCCTGCATGCCTTAGTTGTAGTGCTCATTGGCGTTATTGTTGCTGGTTGGATATCCGGTGCTGCCCAACCCATTGAGATGAAAGAAAAGAAATCAAATTAAAATATAAAGGGGATTGTCGCATGACTATGAAAACGGAAAAACAAAAGATGATGGATGGGGAACTGTATGTAGCTGCTGATCCTCAATTAACGCAAGAAAGAGAGTATGCGAGAAGATGTGTACGTCTTTTTAATCAGACGGCAGAGACGGATCGTGAGTATCGTGAAAAGTTACTTAAGGAGCTTTTCGGATCAACTGGTGAAAATATAGGCATGGAACCCAACATACGCTGTGACTACGGATACAATATCCATGTTGGGGAAAATTTCTACGCCAACTTTGACTGTACCATTTTGGATGTTTGCGAAGTGCGCATTGGAGATAATTGTTTCCTGGCTCCAGGAGTCCATATTTACACAGCAACTCACCCCATAGATCCGTTTGAACGAATCGCTGGCCCAGAGTATGGAAAGCCTGTTAAGATTGGCAACAATGTATGGATCGGCGGGAGAGCAGTGATCAATCCTGGTGTTACGATAGGTAATAATGTCGTCGTGGCATCAGGAGCTGTAGTAACCAAGGATGTTCCAGACAATACGGTTGTAGCTGGAAATCCGGCACGAATAATTAAGCAAATTAAAATCTCCTAAACAGCATACAAGTAAATCGTTTAATATTTTGTACCGATGATCCTATTAAAAGGGCTTCTTATTTTAATAGGATCATTTGAATTTAAAGACTTGAACACTTATAGTCTTCAAGATTGAACTACTATACAGAGTAATAAATAATCATATTCATCCGAACCAGTGTTTCTCCTAGATTATAGTAAATGTGTGGCCGGTCTGCTTTAAAGCGGATCGAATCTCCAGCTTTAACCGTGTACATTTCTTCGCTGATTTTTACCACCATCTCACCCTCAAATACCGTAATAAATTCTTCTGTACCTTCACGGTGCGGCGCTGAACTCAGTTCCCCGCCTGCTTCAATCTCTACGGTGTAAACCTCAAAATTTCTACTTCCTTCATAGGGGAAAAACGGATACAACCGATAGTGATTATTTTCTTCAAGCACTTGTACTTTGCTTTTAGGAACGACTACCGCATCTGCAGGTGGTTCATTAATCAGAGCAGTGAAAGAGATTTTCAAGCCGTTCGCAATTTTCCATACGGTTGTAATCGAGGGATTAGATTCTCCCCGCTCAATCTGACCGAGCATCGTTTTACTGATCCCCGTCAGATCAGCTAATTTATCTAGACTTAATTTTCTTTCATTTCTTAGATATTTCAAATTTTTACTTAAAATCAGATTAATATTCTCCATAATTCTTCGCTCCTATTGTGCTTTATAAAGAACATATTGTACAATCATAAAGTACAAATGTGCGTTTCAACGTACATTTCATTCAATTATAACATACTGGAGTTGATTGTTGCATGCCATTTATTCCGTTCCTTTCTTATGTACTTGTTACCAGCTTTACGCCAGGTCCCAACAATATTATGTCTTTAGACAGTGCCAGACGGTTGGGTTTGAAAAAAGCATTCCCATTCTTGCTGGGAGTAACAGCAGGCTGTTTCGCTATTATGCTGTTAGCCTGCTATTTTAATCTTGCTTTGTATCATTTTTTGCCACGAGTTAAGATCTGGATGAATGTCCTCGGCAGTCTGTACATGCTCTATCTGGCGGTGAAAATTGCAAGGAGCAAATCCTCTACGGACGATAATGATCACAATGAGGGATATTCCTTCAAATCAGGACTGCTGCTGCAATTTATCAATTTAAAAATCATTTTGTATGGTATTACGGTCATTTCAACGTTTGTAATGCCTTATGATGTATCGTATATAGAGCTTATTACGATTTCATTACTCCTGACCTGTATTGGTTTTGTAGCTGTAGTATGCTGGGCGATTTTTGGCGCTGTGTTTCAACGTTTCTTGAATAAGCATGAGCGTTCCTTCAATATCATAATGTCCTTATTGCTCCTTTATAGTGCACTATCGATATGGATGTAAATGAGCACCTTATTCATCATAGAAAAGAAGGGTTCCTGACTATAGGCAGGAGCCTTTTTTTCGTGTGAATTGAGCTTATTCTACGAGTCATAACATACAATCGAACAGGATGGATGAGTCTCCTGATCATTTAGCTGCAAAACGGGTATTACCTTAATAGATAAAGCTGTTGACAACTTGTATATACATGACTTAATCTTGTATATACAAGATGTTGAAAGCGTTATATTATTTTTACGCTACTTCATTTCGCAAGAAAGGAATGAGCATGAATGGAAGCAATGAACAAGACTTTAATTCCTCAAGATAAAGATTGGTGGCGTAAATCAGTAGTCTATCAGGTTTATCCCAAAAGTTTTAACGATACGACGGGCAAAGGAACCGGTGATATAAGAGGACTGACGCAAAAGCTGGATTATTTAAAAAAACTGGGTGTTGATATTGTCTGGTTGCAGCCTGTATATGTCTCACCACAACGTGATAACGGGTATGATGTGGCTGATTATTGCCAGATTAATCCTGATTATGGAACAATGCAGGATTTTGAAGAATTGAGCGAGGGGATCCGTGCACGTGGGATGTACTTAATGATCGACATCGTGGTTAACCATTCTTCCACAGAACATGCCTGGTTTCAGGAGGCACGGCTTTCTAAGGATAGTGAGTATAGGGACTACTATATCTGGCGTGATCCAGCACCCGATGGTGGACCACCAAACAATTGGGTTTCCAAATTTGGTGGACCTGCTTGGCAATATGACGAGGCAACAGGCCAATATTTCCTGACACTATTTGATAAGACTCAGGCGGATCTAAACTGGGAAAATCCCAAAGTCCGTCAGGAAGTTGTCAATCTGCTGGAATTTTGGGCTGAGAAGGGAGTCAGTGGTTTCCGGCTCGATGTCATTAACTTGATCTCCAAAGATCAACAATTCTCGAATGATGATGGGAGCACGGTTCCTGGCGACGGACGTAAATATTATACGGACGGTCCACATGTGCATGAATACATTCATGAGTTACATGAGAAAGTATTTGCCAAACAAAATAGCGTCACTGTGGGTGAGATGTCCTCTACCTCCCTAGAGCACTGCATCCGTTATTCCAATCCAGAGAGAAAAGAATTGTCCATGACCTTTAATTTTCATCATTTGAAGGTGGATTACCCAAATGGACAGAAGTGGGAACTCATGCCATATGATTTTGAAATGCTGAAAAAGCTATTCTCGGATTGGCAAACGGGCATGCAACAGGGTGGCGGCTGGAGTGCATTGTTTTTTAATAATCATGATCAGCCAAGGGCAATCTCTCGCTTTTTGGATGATGGCCAATACCATGCGGAAAGCGCCAAGCTGCTGGCAACCACGCTACATGGTCTTCAAGGTACACCTTATATATTTCAAGGTGAAGAAATTGGGATGGCCAACCCGCAGTGGGCAGACATTGAAGAGTTTCGGGATGTTGAATCTCTGAATATGTATCGTATTTTACAGGAGCAAGGCAAAAGTGCAGAAGAAGCATTGAATATCATTCGAGAGCGGTCTCGTGATAATTCGAGAACACCGATGCAGTGGGATGGCACTCGCAATGCGGGCTTCACTACAGGCACTCCTTGGATTAAAGTAGATGAACGATATCCACAGATTAATGTTCAGGCTCAGTTAGAGGACCCGAACTCTATCTATCACCATTATCGTAAGCTAATTCATCTGCGTAAGACGGTGCAAGTCATTACCGATGGGAATTATCAACGCTTGGACGAAGCTCATCCTCAGGTCTACGCCTATCAACGCAGCAATGAAGAGGAGACTTTGATCGTCATCTCTAATTTTAGCGGACAGGATGCGCAATTCCGTATACCGGATTCATTTTATTCACGGTTAATAAATCAAGCGTTGGATGCGGCTGAGCTCTTAATTGGTAATACCCAGCACGCCCCAGAGCTAAAACAAGTGATCTCTTTAACCCCATATGCTTCATATATGTGGATTGTTCGTAGACTTAGTGAATAGTATGGAGACATCTAGTAGCACCCCGGGCACGTTATTTTGATAACCGGGGTTGCTACTTTAAAATGAGCAAACGTTAAGGGAGTGGGCTAAATGGCGATTGAAAGATCACAGGTAGAAGACATTATAAAAGCCGTTGGTGGCAAAGACAACATAGAGGCCTCTACGCATTGCGTAACTCGTCTGCGATTTGCCCTTTATGATGATAAGCTGGTTAATAAAGATGCACTTGAACAAAATGATCTGGTTAAAGGTCAATTTTCTTCACAAGGACAATATCAGGTCGTGATTGGCCCAGGTCTGGTGGATAAAGTATATGACGAAATGATCTCCATTACAGGAGGTAGTCGGGCTTCTAAAGATGATGTCAAAAATGCGGCAAGCAAAAAACAAAATCCAATTCAGCGTGCCATCAAGACGCTGGCAGATATTTTTATCCCCATCTTGCCCGCAATCGTGACTGCAGGCTTATTGCTTGGAATAAATAATATTTTGACTGGCAAGGGAATCTTCTTCGAAGGTATGGCTCTGGTTCAAGTCTATCCTCAATGGACCGACTTTGCTGCTATCATTAATACCATTGCCAGCACCGCCTTTACATTTCTACCTGCCTTAATTGGATGGTCGGCTGTTGTCCGGTTTGGCGGCAGTCCTTTACTCGGGATCGTACTGGGTTTGATTCTGGTTCATCCAGATCTGCTAAGTGCATACGGTTATGCAGATGCCGTTACCAAAGGAACCGTCCCGGTTTGGAATTTGTTTGGGTGGGAAGTGAACAAGATTGGTTATCAAGGACAGGTTTTACCCGTTTTAGTATCCGCTTACGTGCTCGCGCACATTGAGAAATTCCTAAATAAGAAGATAGCGGATTCATTTAAACTGTTACTTGTAGCACCGATTACATTATTAATAACGGGATTTCTGGCTTTTACAGTGATCGGTCCGGTTACTTTTATGATTGGTAATGCTATTACGTCTGGTCTTGTATACGTTTTCGATTTGGCTCCTGCGCTGGGAGGCCTGATTTATGGAGGCTTGTATTCCTTGCTCGTGATTACGGGAATGCACCATACTTTCTTGGCGGTGGACGTGCAATTAATTGGTACGCAGGGTGGAACATTCCTTTGGCCGATGCTGGCGCTGTCCAATATCGCTCAGGGTGCCGGAGCACTGGCAATGATGCTGGTATTGAAGGAGCAAAAGGGAAAAGGATTGGCTCTTACCTCTTCAGTGTCTGCATTTCTGGGTGTAACCGAGCCTGCCATATTCGGGGTGAATATCCGATATAAATATCCGTTTGTATTCGCAATGATCGGTTCCGGTATTGCGGGTATACTGCTCACCGTAAATCATGTGATGGCTTCTTCCATTGGTGTGGGCGGGATTCCAGGCTTCTTGTCTATTTTCCCAAACAACTGGGGTGTATTCTTCATCGGGATGGCGATCGTGTTAATTGTGCCATTTGCTTTAACTTTAATGTATGGCAAGTTGTTAACTAAGCGCCGTCAGGCTGCACCAGCCAATGATTCCGTACAAAAAGACTCGCTTCCGCAAAATACCGCAATAGATGTGCTTGAAGTGAGGACTCCCGTACGAGGACGTGTTGTACCGCTGGAACAAGTTCCTGACCCGGCTTTTGCCGAACGGCAGATGGGGCAAGGTATTGCAGTGGAACCGAAGGATGGCAAGATTCTTGCCCCATTCAGGGGAAAAGTTATTCATATCATGATGAAAAGCAAGCATGCCTTGATTTTGGAGCATTCGACAGGTGTACAGATTCTGGTACATGTGGGGATCAATACGGTGTCACTGAAGGGTGAGGGATTCACCATGCATGTGGAGACCAATCAAACCGTGGAGCAAGGACAACTACTGATGGAATTTGACCGTGATCTGATTCAGAAATCCGGATATCCCGTCATTACACCAGTCATTGTCCCGGATGGTCAGAGTATGATTGAATCGGTTGAGGAACTGCCAGGTGAGGCAGACGATTTGCAGTATACCTTAATGAGAATTCATTTGAATTCTTCATCAGGTCATAGGAATTAATTCAGATTCAATTCGCACAGTCTATTATAGTGAACAGGGAAGTGAAAGAATGCTACAATGAACGTGGTGATGAAAATTGACAAAGAATATATTTTTGCAAATTTATCAGGAGTACTCGGGACAGATCCAGACAGGCGAATTGGCTCCAGGCACGAAAATGCCATCTGAAAATGAACTGGCCCGAGAGTATAACACTTCTCGTGAAACCGTACGTAAAGCACTTCACTTGCTTGCACAAAATGGGTATATCCATAAAATAAAAGCTAAAGGATCTTTTGTTCTGGATATTGGACGGATGGATTTTCCTATAGGAGGACTGGTCAGTTTCAAGGAAATGTCTGAACGAATTGGGCGTACATCACGAACCATTGTACATGAAAATCAGCTAATTCCAGTTCCAGATGACATAGCCAATCATCTTGAGATTGACAAAGACAAGTATTTGGTCTGGAAAGTTATTCGTGCGCGTGAGATTGAAGGTGAATGCGTCATACTGGATAAAGATTACTTTCGATCAGACATTGTACCTGTGCTTACCGAGGAAATTAGTCGTGGGTCCATCTACGAATATTTGGAGGGAGAGCTCCATCTTCAAATTAGTTATGCCAAAAAAGTGGTTTCTGTAGAAAATGCAGACGAAGAAGATCATAGGCTGATGGACCTTCAGAACTACACTCATGTGGTCGTAGTACGTAACTATGTTTATCTGGAGGACACCACGTTGTTCCAGTATACCGAGTCAAGGCATCGGCTAGACAAATTCCAATTTATCGACTTTGCCAGACGTTCCCACGGTGAAGACAAGGGAGCAGATTTTTTAAAATAACGATCAATAAAATAGTTAAGAAACCCCGTCTTTTAAGACGAGGGTTTCTTTTTTACTTGGATGCAACTGCTGAGCAGCTTGTATACTGGCATTTGAGGGATTTGAATTTGCGTTTTATCCAAAAGCTGTTTATTGAATATTAAAAGGTTATATACTGTTTAGAATACAATTCTATGATCAATGCAATGGGAACGAGGTGTATGTTATTTATGTATAGAGTGGCGATCTGCGATGATGAGCACAAGCAGAGAGAACTTGTTAAAAATATGCTGATTACTTTGTCGATAAAGACCAGTATAGAATTTAAAGTTGAATTATTCGACTCCGGAGAACAGCTGGTATCTCATTATCAAAACCATGAGTCTCCATTCCATATCTTAATATTGGATGTTGAAATGAATGGCATGAACGGAATTCAAACCGCCCAAAAAATAAGGAGTTTAAATCACCTGGATGAACAGATTGTTTTTTTAACGAGCTACCCTGAATATATGGTGGAAAGTTTTGACGTAGTCACATTTCAGTATTTAATAAAACCGATTGCTCCCCATATCTTTGAGGAAAAAATGATAAAGCTGTGTCAATATTTTCAATCTCTCGATAAAAAATTCGTTATCATCAAGTCAGCTTATGAGGAAGTGCTTTTAAAATATGATGATATCATTAGTATTGAAGTGGTCAAAAGCTTAACCATAAAAAACAAACTGCATTTTGTAACCTCTACTCAAACCTATGATAGCAAAGGGATTCTTTCGGACTATGCTTCAGCATTAAAAGAACATAATTTTCTACAAATTCATCGTTCGATTATTATAAACTTAATTCATGTGAAAAAATTTGCTGGCGGTGATGTTTTGATGTCAAATGATGTGAAGTTACCTATTGGGCGTTCTAAAGTAAAAGAAGTTAAAGATCTATATACCAAATTTATGATCATGAAGATGCATTAATATGATGGAATATAACTCCCTGCTTCTTAATCTTTGCGTTGTCCTTGTTATGTGCTTCCAAGTGAATTTTTACTTTAACTCGGTTTTTGATAAGTCCAATCGAAAGCCGAACAGATTCGTGTACTTCATTGTTTTTGGGTTGCTGGATTCCTTATATTTAAGTGTTTATTTGACTCCTACGGTATCTTCGATTTTAGCATTACTTGTCATATTTAGTTTAGCGCAATCGTATACAGTGGAAATAAAGACAAAGATCATTTTTTCTATTCTTTATGCTGTATTGATAACCATCGTTAATTTTATATCTCTTTATATTTTATATACTGTAGGCTCCGTTAAAATTAGCAACTTTAGCCATTTGAGTGGACAAGATCACTTGATATTCTCTAAGATTATGTTACTCAGCTGCATTATCATGTTTGCTGTCATTCAGATTATACGGCTATTTGCCAAACGCAGAACCTTCCCTTTGCAGCATCGTTACTATATTTTATTTCTAATCGTTCCCATCATAAGTTTATACCAGGTCAATGTTTTATCTGTTTATAGTGAAAAGAATATGTATTATTTTGGTTCTATTATTGGCTTTATTTCCTTAAATGTTTTTATCATATATATTTTTGATAATGTCATTGAAAAATTTCAATTAATGCATGAAAATGCTCAATTACAACATCAGATGGACTACCAAGATGCTAACTACGAAAAAACGGTTCACAGCTTCAAAAATATAAAAAGAATCATTCATGATACACACCAACAATTTTTGTATATTGAAGAATGTATCAAGAGAAATGAATTGGCAGAGGCGAGTGAACATATTAAGGTTACCTTAAATAAAATCGAAGGAGCATATCAAAGGGTTAATACCGGTAATCTGGTTATAGATGCCCTTGTCACGAATAGTCTTAATATTGGGCAAGCCAATGGCATAAAGATAGATACCCAACTTAACTTATATTCACAGAAAGTAAATATTGAACGTTATGATTTATGTGTAGTTCTAGGGAATATGCTGGATAATGCCATAGAAGCATCCAAAAAGATCAAGATTGCCGATGACAGGTACATTCTTATTAAAATACATTCCAATGAGTCTGCGCTTTTCATTCACATCCTTAATCATGTGGAGAATGAAGTGGCTCATTTGCATAGTCAAAAATCAAATCCGGATGTTCATGGCATTGGCTTAACCAATATATCTAGAATATGTGACAAATATGGTGGGAATATGACCATTGAAACGAAAAACAAAGTATTCAATAATATGGTTTTATTGCCATTTTATAAAGATATTCTTTAGACATTATGTTGTTTAGGGATTGTTTTTTACATTTAAGAATGTTTTTTTATATAGAATCCTCGTTCATTGTATGATCAGGTCAGTAATAAAGCCTGGTGAAGCTATAAGAGGAGGAAATATGGAATGAAGAAAATAATAGCTGTGTTCGTTTCTGCTATGCTTTTTGTACTGCCGATGACGAATACTTTTGCTCAAGGCACTGCTGAACCCATCAAGGAAAAGGCTCGCAGTCTAGCCTCGGAGCTGGTATCCAAATACGGTGCTAGCGGTGTGCAGTATGCCATTATGGACCAAGGAAACATTGTATTATCGGATAGCGTGGGTGTAAAGAATAAAGCAACCAACGAGCCGATCACCAAAGATACGATGTTCGGTATAGGCTCTACAAGCAAAATGTATGTATCTGCTGCAACGATGATGCTGGTCGATGCCCATAAGGTAGATATTGATCAGCCGCTAACAACATACATTAAGGACTTTAAAATGTCTGATGAAAGATACAAACAAATTACACCCCGTATGCTGTTAAATCATTCGTCAGGTCTTTACGGTGCTCACTATAAAAATAGTATGTTATTTAATGACAATGATACAGAAAATCATGATGAGCTCTTGCTAAGGTTGCAATCAGAAACTTTAAAATCAAACCCTGGCGAATATTCCGTATATACCAATGATGGATTTCAATTGCTTGAAATATTGGTTGAGCGGGTGAGCGGTCTAAGTTACACCGATTTCCTGGCAAAGCATATTAGTACACCTTTAGGTTTGAAATCTACCAAAACACCTCTCGATCAATTTGATAGACAAAAGCTGTCCAAAACTTATTTTCCTGCGGTTGAGGGGGCTTTACCGGTTGAAAATGCCAATGTCATCGGGACAGGGGGCTTATACTCCACCGCAGAAGAGGTGGCTATGTTTTCAGAAGTATTAACGGGGAACAGACCCGATATTCTATCTGCACAATCGGCGAAGTCCATGAAAAGTCATGAATATCGAAATGGAATATGGGTACCTGAAGAGACAAACAGCTTTAATTATGGACTTGGTTGGGATGCGGTTCAGTTGGCACCGTTTAGTGATTACGGAATAACTGCGTTATCCAAGGGTGGGGATACTGTTTTGTATCACTCTACTTTGATCACCATACCAGAGCATCATATTTCTATGGCTGTGCTTTCATCTGGAGGGTCTTCCATCTTAGATAGTATTTTTGCTTCTAACATTTTATTGGAAGTTTTAAAAGATAAGGGCATCATTAAAGACATCATACCGGAGAAAACATTTGAGCCTCCTGTAAAAGTGGAAATGCCATCTGATTTACTTTCTTATTCGGGATTATACGGTTCTGTGGGTACAACTATCAATGTAGAGATTAAAAACGGTGAGTTTGATTTACCTGCTTTCTTGGATGGATTCGTCCCGGCGCAAAAATATGTGTATACAGGCAATGGACAATTCAAAAGCAGTGATGGCAGTGTAGCCATAAGCTTTGACAAACAAAAAAACGGGAAAACGTATATTAAGGCTAACCTATATTTAAACTTTCCGGGATTAGGTCAAATGGTTATGGTGACTTATGAATATCAAAAGCTAGATGCCAATCCTGTAAATCCCATAGTTAAAAAGGCATGGGAAAACAGAAACGGGAAAAATTATTATGCTTTGGATGAAAAGATATCCTCCATATTTTATCTGGCCCCCTCATTTATAACGAAAAAAATATCCGTTGATCATGATGGATACGCAAGTGGTACTAAAATTGTGGATGAGAATAAAGCAGTAAATGCCGTTGAGATTCCTGTTATGAGTGGAAGAGATGCATTTGATCTGAATTTTTATACCAAGGATGGTTCGGAGTATTTAACCATAGATGGACAATCCTATATCAGTGAAGATGCTGTTAAACCTATCTTGGGAGGAAAGTCAGTGTACACCATACCATCTAATGGCCAAGCCACATGGTATAAAATAGATAAAAACTCAGCCGATAAAACGATGACCGTTGATTTTCCAACAAGCGGAGGGTTCGCTGTCTATGATGAAAACGGAGCGGTTGTACAATTTTCAACTGCTAGCAATAACAATTCGGTTGTACTGCCCAAAGGTGGCTTGATCGTTTTGGGTGGCAATGCAGGGGATGTATTTAAAATCAATTTGAATTAAGCGTGTAGCCGCTTCTGAAAATTCAGGAACGACCGTTGCAGCGTTGGAAGGTTAAGTAGATAACCGCGAATTTTAAGTCGAATTGGCCTTTATATAAGGCCAATTCGACTTTTTCATTCAGCAGATGAGCCTAAATCCGTAATAGATAATTTTATATCGAAGGTTACGGGTATTTTGCTGAATTTGTAATCCCAATCATCCTTTACCTTTTTCCACACCTGAGGTTTCTCGATATGCAAATGATCACCAAAACCGGCAACATCGACTTTATATTCTGACTGTAATTTGTGCATAACAGACTTAATCCTGCGAGTTACTTGTTCTTCAAACTCTTTCTCAGCCTCCTTCATGTTTTGTGTCTCAGTCGGGTCCGCTTTATCATCCCAGTTTTCGATTAGACGTCCTTTAGATTCAATTTTTACGTGGAACGAGATATCGTTGCCCTCGGTCACCTTCGTTGTTATTTTGCTTTTTACCGATTTGATTTCGTAAGTTATGGCTTCATTCCGCTTGTCATACGTTTTGACAGCTCCACCTTTAACATCACCGGTAATCCATCCAATACTCTCCACGTCTTGTTGTCCCAAAGTACCTATCCAGTGACCGGTATCTCCTTTAATAACCCCGGCACCTGAAAATTCTAATTCTCCTCCGGATTCAATAATGTTTTGCAGGATATAGCTTTTTTTGGAATGCATCAAGCCATCCAATTCAGACAAATTGACTCCCCTCATTACCTTGCTGGTTCTGAAATGGTTACGAAGCATATACAGAATATGAATGGATGGGACCTCGTCCTCATATTTGGTAACCAAAGTGTTAGCTGCTCGATCCTTGCTTAAGAAGACCAAACAACTCGGGCGAATATCATTATCACGTAGCACAAAATCCATTAATTGCTGCATCGTCTGTTCTTTCGCCAAATCGGTGGCAACCACCATGACCTTTAGATGGTGACCAATAACCGGGCGATCCAAACGGAGAGAGAGTTGTCGGAAGATTTCGAGCAAAGAATCCCCGGTGGCTGCTATATTGATATAGTTTGGTCCTTGTCCACCACCGCCTTGCTGCTCTGTGCTTCCAGATGATTTTTTGGGGACGATTTGTAAACTGGCGGTAATTTTATTTTTCTTGAAATAACGACTTCCTTTCTTTTCCAGATTCTGTTCTAATGGAGTGAGCTCCCCCTTATCCAGAGCCAGTCCTGTATATATGCTGAGTTCCTCTACTTCTTTGCTGCTCCAGCAGCCGACTTGAGTTATAAGTAGAATGAAAGCAAGCAGCAAGGATAGCATAGGGCGTCTACACATTTTGCTTCATTCCCTTCTTCCTGATTATGAACACGATGGAGAGAAGTACCGGAACCAGAAAAAATATAACGATTCCCATGTATCCGATCGCATCGCCTAGACTAAACACTTCCATCATACGAACAGGAGTCATTGTAGAGATAAAAATAATTGGGATTAAGCCAAAAATCGCATAACGATAACTAAGACCGAACACCTGTGTGACCCCTAGGGAAGCATTGAAGAAGAAACTGCAGAAATTACAAAACATTTGCATCATCCAGATCACTAGCAGAGGAAACTCAAGCCGCTCAAAAAGAAAACCGGGGATTTCAAAACTGCGCATCAAATTGATGGTAGGCCAAGTACTTGTCACAGTGGAGTCCATCGATAACCCGCCGATCACCATAACTACGGTCAAAAAGTACAAAATTAAGGGGATACTGATCCCCACTACCATGGCCTTTAATGCTTTCTCAGGGTATTGTAAAAAAGCGACCAGTGTCATGACGACTTCACATCCAGAGAAAACAAGAATAGTCGATTTCAGACCCTTGATGACAGGTAAAATCCCCTCACTCAGTACAGGACGAAGATGATCAATCTCAAAAATCCTTAAGCTAAAGACAAAACAGAGCAGCAGAAAAAAAAGACTAATTGGAAGTACAATCTGGTATAGCCGAGCGATGGGATTAATGCCGCCAAAAACCAAATAGCTTCCTACCCAGATGAATGGAATCACAATCGCCCAGATCGGAGTGCCTTCCAGCAGAAAAAACATGGTCACTTCAGCTAAAACCCGAATCTCAAAGCCGGCGATGATTAAAAAATATATAATCAATAACACACTTAAAAATCCACCCGGAATTGTGCCCACGATTCTTCTGGAATATTGATACACGGTGTTTTCAGGAAACTGTTGACTTAATTTCACCATGAGCCAGACGACCAATATGACAATACATCCACCGAGAAGGACAGAAAGCCATGCATCAGGAGTCTGTACCTTTTCAGTTACACCTCTCGGCAGTGTCAAAATCCCTGCGCCCAATACAGTATTGGTCAGGAACACAGCCGCCTGCTTGGTTGTGATCTTATCATCAGAGCGTCTAAACACCATAGCTCCTCCTTCGTCTTGGCATCATGGCCTACGTTTGGTTTGCTGAGTTTTCATCATAAGAGGTCTTTTTTTCATCATAGATATAGGAGCTCTAATATACATATCCTTCCAATCGCTTAGGCGCATAGGGGAAAAGGGCGTTACATACGGTACGCCAAAGCTTTTTAATTTCGTCAGATGGATACAAATTAACAGAAAGAACAATATAGTTCCGAACATGCCCAGGATGGCTGCAAAGAGCATGCCGGCGAAACGCAAAAGACGCAAGGTAATGCCCGCACTGTATGTCGGTATCGAAAACGAAGAAATGGCAGTAACCGCAACCACAATTACCAGGAAGGGGCTAACGATGCCTGCATTTACAGCAGCGTCGCCGATGACCAAGCCTCCCACAATACCCATCGCAGGACCAATGGGTTTGGGCAAGCGAATGCCGGCTTCCCGTAGGATTTCGATAGAGATTTCTAAAATCATAACCTCAATGACGGATGGGAAGGGGACGCCTTGACGGGTTTCGATGATGCTAATGACCAGCTTGGTCGGAATCAAACCGGGATGAAACGATATAAAAGAGATGTACAAAGCAGGCCCCATAAGCGCTATAAAAGCCCCGCTAAAACGCAACAGCCGTAAAAGTGTTCCTGGAATCCAGCGCTCATAATAGTCTTCAGGTGATTGAAGCAGCATACTGAAGGTCACTGGAACAATAAGCGCAAAGGGAGTCCCATCCAGCAAAATGGCTATTCTTCCTTCCAACAAAGCATTAATGACACGGTCGGGGCGCTCTGTATTGTGAGCCTGCTGGAACGGACTTAAATAATTGTCTTCAATAAGTTGTTCCACATAACCGGATTCAGCCAGAAAATCCATGTCTATCTTTGAAATTCTGCGGGTTACTTCTTCGAGGAGATCTGGATTCACAATATCCTTTATATACGCGACAACCAGATCTTTTTTGATTCGGCTTCCCACTTGAAATTTCTTCATTTCCAGACTTTTGTTTAAGCCTTGGCGTCGAAGCATCGAAGTATTTTCACTTAATACCTCCGTAAAACCAATGCGGGGACCCCGAAGTAATGCTTCAGAGGTTGGTTCATTGACGGAGCGAATGGCGCCATTGGGCGAGCCCACCAGCAGTGCTCCCTTCATTCCATCAATTAATAAGGCAGTATGGCCTAAAAGTATAGACTCCTGCAGGTCCTCCATATTAGCAACTTCACTAATTTGCGTAAGTGGCATCAAGTTTTCTTTTATAAAGGAGTTACTTATACTTTCTTGCTGTTCCTGTGGGTCCTGCTGGCCCTCGTACATCAAGACCTCCAATACCTGCTTGCTCATAAGTTTTTCATCCTGCATACCTTCTATGAAGACTAACACGGACCGAGCATGATATTTCTTTACTACAAACTCACGAAAATGCACATCACTATTTTCGCCTATAGCCTCTCGGATCAACTTTAAGTCGGAATCATAATTCCCTGTAATTTTGGAGCTTGGTTCATGCTGCTGATCAGCATCGCCTTCGTTATGTTCGTCGGAAAGCGGACGATCAGAAGAATGTTTGGATTTTGCCCCCTTACTGCCGACAAACGAATAAATCGATGTGTTTATATAATAAATTCCTAAAGGAATAACCAACGCGAGGCCTGCTTGAAAGAGTGTAATCCAGCTTGGAATATAAGAAATTATTTTAGACCACATGATGATCACCTCCATACGATTCAATTCATGTTTCCTTAAGATACAAGTTGTTCCTAAAGTATTCCTTATAAAGGTTGTAATTACACATGAAATGGAAAGATTCGTTCGATGAATTGAGCAAGTGATGTATTTAGTATTTATGAAGTTTGATTTCTGGCCTTACCTTTATCCCTTGAAACGGAATAGGGAAATCCCTAAATATTCTTAATTTGAACTACATTGTGACTGTGATCACATATAGCTCTGTCTGCTGTACTAGAATAGAAGCATAAGCAATATTCATAGGAACGTAGGATATGTCGTCGGATAGGGAGTATCGTCGAATGAATGGAGGAACCGGTATATGATAAACAGTAAACAGAAACTTGTGGTTATAGGGAACGGGATGGCTGGTATCAATACGGTCGAACAAATTTTAAAATTAACAGATAAGTATGAAATTACGGTCCTGGGAAATGAGCCGCATCCGAACTATAACAGGATCATGCTCTCTTATGTACTGGAAGGCAGTAAAACGATTGATGATATCATACTGAACGATTTGCAATGGTATGCGGATCAAGGGATTACTTTGTATACAGGAAAAATGGTGAAAAGCATCGACGGTGAGAACAAGAAGATTCACACCGAAGACGGACTGGAAATTGATTACGATGTAGCTTTGGTAGCTACTGGCTCACAATCATTTATTCTGCCTATTCCGGGTAAGGAATTACCGGGTGTTATCGGTTTCCGAGATATCGCCGATTGCTCGGCAATGCTTGAGGCAGCGAAGACCTTTAAAAAGGCAGCTGTCATTGGTGGAGGTCTGTTAGGGCTGGAAGCAGCTAAAGGCTTGGTCAACCTGGGAATGGATGTTACGGTCGTTCATTTAATGGAGGATTTGATGGAACGCCAGCTGGACCGGGAAGCCTCTGCGATGCTGAAAGCAGAACTAGAACGCCAAGGAATCAAGTTTGCTATGCAAATGCAAACTGCGGAAGTGTATGGTCAAGATCGGGTACAAGGGCTGCGGTTTTCAGACGGAAGCGAGCTAGAAGCGGATTTGGTCGTTATGGCCGTCGGGATCAAGCCTAATATTCAGGTGGCTGTGCAAAGTGGTATGGAAACGAACCGTGGTATCGTAGTCGATGATTTGATGAGAACCTCCGTACCGGATGTATACGCCGTAGGGGAATGTGTTGAACACCGCGGAATCTGTTACGGTCTGGTAGCTCCGCTGTTTGAGCAGGGAAGTGTCATTGCCAAACATTTGGCAGGCGCGGAAACTGAAGGTTATATGGGATCGGTGGTTTCTACCAAGCTCAAAATTTCAGGGGTGGATGTTTTCTCAGCTGGCGAATTCATAACTCAGCCTGAACATACGGTGATTGTTGCAAAGGATGAGTGGAAGCGCACATACAAAAAAGTGCTGCTTCGTGAAAATAAGATTGTTGGAACTGTACTGTTTGGTGATGTGAGCGAATCTGCTAGTCTTCAAAAATATGTACGTCAGCAAACGCAGATGACAGATGAGATATATGGACAGATCATGGGTACTGGATGTAGCAATCACGGGGCGAAAACATTATCCGCTGAAACGATGGCGGATGATGAAATTGTCTGCGGCTGTAACGGTGTGACTAAAAAGGCGATTGTGGATGCAATTAATGATAATGGACTGACCACAGTCGATGAAATTAAGGCATGCACCGGAGCAACGCGTTCCTGTGGAGGATGTAAGCCTGTCGTTGAGCAAATTTTACAATATGTTCTTGGAGACAGCTTCAAGACGTCAGCCAAGCAAGGAATATGTGGTTGCACATCATTGAGTCGGGACGAGATTGTGGAAGCGATCAAAACCAAAGGGCTGACAACAACGCGTGAAGTTATGAATGTACTGGGTTGGCATAATGATGAAGGATGCTCCAAATGCCGCCCGGCGCTGAATTACTATTTGGGAATGATTAACCCGGATACCTATGAAAATGAGGGAGATTCCCGTTTTGTAAATGAGCGATTGCACGCAAACATTCAAAAGGATGGAACGTTTACAGTTGTTCCTAGAATGTACGGCGGTGTAACGACCCCAGAAGATTTGAAGAAGATAGCAGATGTTTCTCTTAAATACAACGTTAAGGTCGTTAAAGTAACAGGAGGACAGCGGTTGGATTTGATTGGTGTCCGTAAAGAGGATCTGCCTAAAGTATGGGAAGAACTCGATATGCCGTCGGGATATGCCTACGCGAAGTCACTTCGTACGGTTAAAACCTGTGTTGGATCGCAATTTTGCCGGTTTGGCACACAGGACTCGATGGGAATGGGAGAAGTGTTGGAACGAAAATTCGAACGACTGGATTTCCCAGCAAAATTCAAATTAGCAGTTAATGGATGTCCACGCAACTGTGCGGAATCATGTACTAAAGATATCGGAATCGTAGGTAATGATGGGGGCTGGGAGATCTTTATCGGTGGTAATGGCGGTATTAAAGCACGGTTGGCTGATTCACTCTGTAAAGTGAAAACCGATGCCGAGTTGATTGATATTGTAGGTAGCGTAATGCAACTCTACCGGGAAACAGGACAATACCTGGAGCGCACGTCGGAGTGGGTGGAACGGATCGGTCTGGAAGAGATTCAGAAGGCTGTCGTTCAGGATACAGATCATCGACAAGCTTTAGTAGAACGCATCGAATTTGCACTACAACAGGTGGAAGACCCGTGGAAAAAGATCATCAATGATGAGGATACACGCAAAAATCTATTTGAGGTTGTCACTCCGTCTATTGTGTAATTGTATCTAAAATGCCTGAGGAAGGGAGCGATCAAGCAAATGATCAAAAATGCCGAATGGCTTGTCGTCGGTCACAGTAAGGATTTTCCGATCAGAATAGGGCGTACCATCCATATCAAAGGTGCTGAAATTGCTGTTTTCCGCACTTCGGAGAATGAGCTTTATGCCGTTGAAAATATCAATCCTCATCCCAAAAGAGGCCCTCTTACAGAGGCGATAGTATCTGGTCATTATATTTATGATCCTTTATATGACTGGAAAATTGATCTGCAGACAGGCATCGTTCAAGAGCCTGATCACGGACAAGTTAAAACATTCGCCGTTTGTGAAGAGGGAGAAGAAGTAAAAGTATCACTCGAAACGGTTTAGTTCGTCTGATGGAATACAAATAAAAAAGGGCTTGACAGGAACAATCCTGTTGGGCCCTTTTTTCGTTTTGGATCAGGTAATGGTAACTCCTGCACTTGCATAACCTACGATAGTGTTTACGAGGGAAAGTCCCGTAGCTGTTGCAGAGAAGACAAGGAGCAGACGAGTCTGTGCGGTTACCGGTATAGCCAACCCAGTAGTAATACCACTAGAGATCGTTCCCAAAGCAATAATGCCAGCCAGTGGAGGGGCCAATGTAACGATAGCTCCGGGAACTGCTGTGAAGGTATTATTAGGTGTTGGGGAACTAAACAACTGGGCAGTAATCGTCGCAGTTGAACCCACGAGAGTTAACGCAGCTGTTGTACTGAAGTAACCAGCAATAGATGTAATTACGCCATCCCGTGGTACGGAAAAAGCAAAGTTGATCAGAGGTCCTACAAGTGTACCTGTCAGGTCAATGGCCCCGCCTACAAGGCTAATCCCTGTTGCTGAGCTTCCAAAGCCGATCAAACTGGTGGTTCCTACCACCCCGCCAAGAACGGTTGTCAGGATAGCAGGTCCGCCCGAAGCAAACGGAATGATGGCTCCCGAACCGGTCGCTCCAGTAACACCAGCCGTGCCCGTGGCTCCGGTAGCACCAGCCGCACCCGGCAGCCCATCAGCTCCGGTCGGCCCTGTGACCCCAGCAGGTCCAACTGCGCCAACCGCGCCCGGCAACCCATCAGCCCCGGTCGGTCCTGTGACCCCGGCTGGCCCGATCAATCCATCCGCGCCCGTAGCGCCCGTGGCACCTGTCACACCCCCGGCAGGTCCCGCAGCACCTGTAGCGCCGACAGGTCCGGCAGGGCCTTCTGGTCCAGCGGCCCCGATAGGCCCTGCGGCGCCAATAGGTCCAGCTGCTCCAACTGGTCCGGCAGGCCCCGCAGGCCCGGCAGGGCCGACTGGTCCAGCCGCACCGATAGGTCCAGCGGCCCCGATAGGTCCGGGAGGCCCTTGTGGGCCTGGTCCACCTACTGGTCCAGGCGCACCGCCGGGTCCCGCAGGTCCAGGAGGTCCTTGTGCACCGGGCTCCCCTGACAAGTATGTTTCACCTAATACGTTGCTAACTGTCCTTCCAGCGATTCTGATCGCGCTGATTAAGCTATCTTTAAGAGCAGGATCGAGGGATTCTTGTAAAACGATGGACAATAGGGCATCCAGCAATTGTTGCAGTGCAGTACCTACGCCGATCGGAGAGAAGGGTGTAGCTTCTAACGCAACAATAGCAAGCTCCAGCGCTGCCAGTAGGTCTGCCTTAACCCCGCCTCTAAGTCTTAAGCTTTTCGCCAGAGACAACAAACGTCTTAAAATCTGTTGCAAGGAAGATACATTAGCCGCAGAGGGGTTTGCGAATACGATGGGGATGATCGCGGTCAATTCATTAATCAGTCTGAGAAGATCTTCGATACTTCTATTTACTCTTGTTGGTTTACAGTCTTCGTCTTTTTTTGAAGCACCACTGAACCTGAACGGTTTTTTATGTTTCATGCTCAAATATCTCCTCCTCATTCTTCCTACTGTAGAGGTGACAGGTGGTTCATCGCCCCGCTTCGCAGATATTCATAATATATTTACTGAAGCGAAAAGGGTGAATATACAAGCAAAAATGATTGTTAAAGGCTTGTACATAAAATATACATAAAAAAATACGGCCCCCAAAAAGCATGGAGGCCGCGTTGTATGTGCGTATACTCATCTGATCTATGAAGCTTAAAACGTCTTATTTAAGAATACGTACCAGCAGTTCAGCCATCTCACCTCTGCTGATAGCCGCTTTTGGCTTGAGTGTTCCATCTGGATAACCGCTGATCCAACCGGAGGATACTGCATTCTGGAATGCTGCGGAGGCCCATGCTGCAATCTGCTGCTCATCCTTGTAGGATTGCAGTGCAGCAGTGCTGGAAATGGATGTCTGATTCTGCATCGCGTGTGACAGGATCACCATCGCCTGTTCACGGGTAAGACTCTCATCAGGTGCGAAAGTTTGAGCGGTTAGCCCTTGAATCCATCCCTGACGGTGAGCAAAATCCACGGCTGATCCAGCCCAGTGTCCCTGCATATCTGTAAATGAGGTAGAAGGGCTCTCATCTCCAGCAGTTCCCAATGCTCTGGTCAGTATGGTTACAAATTCTGCACGGCTTACAGCGCGATCAGGGCGTATGTTGCCGTCTTTATAGCCTTGTATCCAGCCTTTGTCTGCAAGAGATTGCAGGGAATTCGCTGCCCAATGGTCTTGTACATCCGGCCATACCTGAGCCAGCCCTTGCGAATCTGACGAATTGCTTGGGTCATTTTGCACACTGGCATTATTGGTTTGAGTCTTTGCGTCTGTGGCGACGGCAAAGGTACCTAACCCGGTCGTATTCAGACTCACACCCGACAAAATTCCTTTTGAGTTCATTACAGCAGTCCCTTTTAGAATCTCACGCTCACCATTCTCATGAATAACAAGAATGGAGAACTGGGGCTCTGTATTGTGTAACTCACCTAAGGATTCGTTATCCAGCGGTAGAATGATCGACGAGGTCCCAGTCACATTGGCTTTGATGTCTGTAACCGGACCCATCAGCGTCAGGCTGGATTGTTGCTCGGCCCAGTCACGGATCTGCTGTGCACGTTGTACATCTGCCTGCTGGAATGACAATGTAACGTCCTGCTGGCCTGAGGCCATACTGCTTAAGGTGTCACTGGATATCAACAGTGTTCCATATCGGGATATTACCGATGCACCAATCTTATCCCATTTATTCAGTAAAGAATGAGAAAGGATAACACGACTCAGTTGCTTTTCCTGCTCCAAACGAATATCTGCGTATGCTTTGCCTTCGCGAAGTGCTTGGTGTATCTGCTCATCCAGAAATGCCGGCGAAGGAACAAAGAGGGAGAACTCTTTCCCTTGTTCGGAAAATCCGATCTGTGGTACGAAAGCAGATACATCCTCATTCTTATCTTTGTTAGATTTGCCTGTGTTCGCAATTACCTTGGCAGGGACCGTGACTTCTATGGCTTGCGTCAAAGCATGAGAACCATCGCTTACCCTCATAACATCCAGCATGATAGTTACAACGGAAGGAGTATCTGCTTGAATAATAGTTCCGTCTGTACGCACGATGTCTGTCTGGCTACTGCTGCTGATGGTCACACGGAAACCATCAGGTACAACAGGCAACCTGAGCAGTGTATCACTTGTAGTAGGAGCTGCTATGCTTGTGATGGAATCTGCAACGCGCTGCGCGGTTAACCCTTGCGGATACACTAGCCCTGACGGAGCACTCTTCATGCCATTTACGTTCTGCAGCACATAGTAGCTGGCTCCTTCAGGAACAGGTGTAAATGTATACCTTCCCTCTCCCGAAGCAATTCCTTCCGCTATAAGCTCCTGCTGGGCATTGTACAACTCAAGCCTTGCGCTCGGCAACGCGCCTGTAACGATTACTGAGGCTATATCCTCATTGCCTGCTGAAGCTGTAACAGCACGAGGCAGCACGTTTATACGGCGTTCTGCCGGTTCTGCCGTCCAGCCCCCATTGTCGCTATAAGCATAGTTCAATACGTATACGCCAGGTACATTTGTATCGACATTCCCGCTACCTGAAAGCTCAGGGATCAGGATATTGCCGTATACGCTGTCCAGTACACTGGCTCCTGGATCAGTGAAGCTATCGCCGGTTTCCAGAACAATTGGATTACTACCGTTTAGTCGTACGTAAGGTGTATTCGGTAATGCCTTCAGCACGGTGATCGTGAATGTTCTTTGTACAGAAGCTGCACCTTTAGAAATAATGGCCATTAATTGTACATTCACATCACCATCTGTATATTTAGGCCGATTCACCTGACCGCTGTTGCTGAGGATATCTGGTTGATCCGAAGACCAGTCGATCTGGGTGTCAAATGCTCCTGTACGAGGCAGAGCGATGGAATCCTTAATCCCTTGCGGATAATCCAGATTCAGTGTATTTGCTGCCAAATTTACGGCTTCATCAGCGCTTACAGGCAGTGCGGGCACGAGCAGGCTAAATGTTTTTCGTAGCTCAACCGCGCCTCGTGATACAACTGCTTCCAGCGTGATGGTCTGATCGCCCTGTACATAGGTTGGGAAGGTTACATGCCCAGTATGATCCAAGAACTGGGGTTGATTCGATGACCATGACACCTGAACACCATTCAGAGCATCTTTTGGCAAATATACGTCTCCCGTTACTGTCGTTATCGGCAGTTCAAGTGCTTTGTATGCTGCGTCTACGGCTTCAGTGTCGCTCATCGGCAGACGGAGTACGTGTACAGTAAAATCCTTTGTTTTCGTTAAGCCTGCAAGTTGCAGGGTAGCCGTTAGGGTAACATCCGTATCTCCACTGTTATAGGAGGGTCTGGTGAGTGTTCCATCTGCTGCAATGACAAGAGGTTTGGACGAGGACCATTCGATCTGCGCTCCGCCATAACCGGATAAAGGGAGAGAAATATTTTTTGTTAGCGCAGACAAATCGCCAAGCGAGAGGGTGTCTGCTGCTTGATTCAATGTATCTTGAGCAGTGATCTTCGCTACGGTAACCTCAAAAGTTTGGGTATCTGAGGCGCTTCCCTTCGCAATCGTTGCTGTCAGTTTTACTTTTCGGTCACCCAGATCATACTGCGGGCGTGTGACAGCCCCCTCGTTCGTAATGATGTCAGGAGTATCCGAACTCCAGCTCACCGTCGTATCATTCAACCCAGCGAGTGGCAGCGTCAGCTTTTGGGATACCGAATCAGCTGTATCTCCAGGTGCGAAGCCTAATGCAAGAGCAGCTTTTGCCTGTGCAACTCTCTCGGCATCGGTAAGTATGTTCACTTTAACCTCTGAGGGAGTGCTCTCCCCCTTAGCATTCACAGCCTGAACCGTGTAAATTGCTTCACCTGGCGGCAATGCTGAAGTGTCTATGAATTGAGTTAAGTTACCTGAATAAAGCGTTACACTATCTCGTATGACTTTGTATGAAGTTGCATAAGGAACAGCATCCCAGCTTAACTCCACTGTATTTCCATTTTTGGTTCCTGTAAAATGACCCGGAGCCTGCGGAACGGGCAATCGCTCGCCATAAGCTGCGAATTCCATGATGGAAGCCCATTGATTGTTTCTCGCATTTCCTTGATCAATATATAATCGCAAGTATCGTGTAGTTACAGGAGTAATGTTCTTTTCAACATTAGAGCTCCCATTATTCTGGACGGTATCCACAGTCACCCAATTACTTCCGTTGCTGCTTGTTTGCAATCGGAAACTGTATGGATCACGTTGATCATGCCACCCATAATGGACACCCATACCTGTAACAACGTATCGATCTACGATATACCAGTCTCTCAGATCTACCTGAATCCATTTCTCACCGTTGCTGGCTTGATACCAGCGGCTTGTCGGTCCGATTGACCCATCCACAGCTCTGGAGGGATCATAGGGCTGGCTATAGCCACTGGATGTGGCTGGTTTGTTAAGTACCACATTTTCCCAACTGGCAGCGTGAACCTCATTCGTCCCTATGAGCAGGAACGTACCGCCGATAAATGGCAGCAATGGAACCAGCAAGCGATACGGTTTAAAATTGTTGCGTGTGAAGTTATTGCCTTCGAGCACGCCATCACCTCTTCTTCATTAAGTAGCACACCATTGAACATTTCATTATGGACGGGACGGGAATCCTCCTACGGTTGCAATGTAGTAATCTACATTCGGCATTGGAGAGGCTCCACGCAAATCAGGCAATGCAAATGTGGTTGTTCCATTCCCCCCGAAATTATTACCCAATAGACTGAACAGTGCTGTATTTTGCGAAATAGATAAGAGCTGACCTTCACACTTTAGCCATCCATTGGGAGCGAACGTGTAAGGATACATCGTAATTTCCCCAAGATAAGGTTCGGTCGATGCTTGAGCCTGTTTGGGACTGATCGCCGTTCCCCCTAACAAAATGACCGCTAACAAACTCAATACAGCGGCTTTCTTCCAAAAATGCTTCTTCATACCTACAACTCCTTTTTAGATTCGAATAATGGCCCCACGAATTCAACAAATTTGTGACATTAGTCATAGAATGAATAGATATTATCATGGAATTCCACTTTTGGCACTACAGTTCATCTATCAAATTCACCTTTTTATTCCTTTTGTGAGTAAAGAAATTTATTCCATTGTCCATGCATCTTTTTTCTAATCCAGGTAAATCTATATACAAATCATCTGGAAGTGAAGGAGGAAAGAGTGTGTGGCAGGTCATCGGAACTCATATGCCCAAATGGAACGTGTGGATGGAAGCCTTCTTTTTATCCATCATCCCTTTGATTATTTTTCTGACGGTACGACAAATCAGAGCGATGGATGGTCGAGAGAGCAGACGTATGGAACGATTAAAGCTTTTAGAAGAAGAAGACCGTTCGCAGCATGCAGATCATAATCCGTCTGTAAGTGAGGCTGAGAAGGAAGAGGGAACCTTTACCGAAGATTACGAAGCCAATATAGCAAAAATCAGACAAGCCGTCACGGATATGTCGGACGTGAACGAACGATCCATTTTTCTGGAAAAATTGAACGCTGTAGGTACACTTTTTTTTGTGGATGGATTAACAGACAAGGTTGGCATGGATCAGAACATACTAAAGCCGCTGATGGATTGGGGCAGCTCCGGACAAGGCGGGGAGGATCTTCCGAGAGGAAAAGAGCTTCGGGATATGTTTATTCGTCAGGTCATGCTGGTATCGGAGACTCAGTATACGTTAGAGGTGCAGTTCTCCTTGCAAAAGGTGCTGTTCGGTTCAGTCATACTCATGATTCAGGGCATACCGGGTGCTTTTGTGCTGGGCACACCCAAAGGGAGCACACGAGGGGTGGAAGACCCCATATCGGAATCGGTGCTGCGGGGACCGCGAGTTGGTTTTACCGAGACCCTTAGCGACAATACGGCAATGCTGCGCAGGCATGGAGAAAGTACAGAACTGGCCATGTCGTCCTTCAAAGTGGGCAAAAGAGTGGAAAAACAGCTGATGGTGGTGTATTTCAGAGACATTGCCGACCCGGAGCTTGTGGACGAGGTGAAGCGGCGGGTCAAAACCATTGATATGGATGAGGTGTTGGAGTCGGGCTATGTGGAACAGCTTATTGAGGATAATTTTCTTAGTCCCTTTCTGCAAATTCAAAATACGGAGAGACCGGATCGGGTCATGGCTGCATTGCTGGAGGGACGTGTGGCGATTCTGCTGGATGGTACACCTTTTGCGCTCCTTATGCCTGTGACGTACGGGATGATGCTTCAGTCTCCCGAAGATTACTATGAACGATGGATACCGGGGTCGCTTATTCGATTTCTTCGTTTTATGGCAACTACAATATCTCTGTTCGCCCCGGCGCTCTATATCTCCTTTATCTCGTTTCATCCCGGACTGATTCCAACCAAGCTGGTCATTTCCATTATCAGTGCGAGACAGGGGGTTCCGTTTTCGACGCTGATTGAGGCCCTAATTATGGAAATTTCCATCGAAATTTTACGCGAGGCAGGACTACGGCTGCCCAAACCCATCGGTCCAGCGATGGGCATCGTCGGCGGTCTGATCATTGGACAGGCCGCTGTTGACGCCGGGATTGTAAGTCCGATTCTTGTTATTGTGGTAGCAGTCACGGCGATTTCTTCCTTTGCCTCCCCTGTATACAGCGCAGGGATCTCTATGCGTATTCTTCGTTTTGGGGCCATGTTCACGGCGTCTATCTTTGGATTATATGGAGTGATCATGTTTTTCCTGATGTTGAGCATTCATATGGCTAAATTACACAGCTTCGGCGTGCCATATCTTAGTTTAACGACCCCCCGTTCATTGAAGGACTGGAAAGACTACTTCTTGCGAGCACCGCTACAATTTATGAAAAACAGACCCATTCTATTGAAGCATAAGGACCCTAAGCGACAAGGATGAGTTCAACAACACAGGAGGGAGCAAGATGGCCCGTGGGAAAAAAATGGATAAAATTACAACGCTACAGACGACGGCAATTGTGCTTTGCTTTATGCTGGCAGCCGGGCTGCTTACTCTTCCCAGAGTAGCCGTTGAAACTGCAAAAACACCGGATGTATGGATGTCTGTCATTTTAGCAGGGGCTGCCACTTTCCTGTTCGGATGGATTATAGTCAAACTAAGTTCACGTTTTCCAGAAAGCACCTTTTACCAGTATGTTCAGCGGATAACCGGCAAAGCCATCGGCAAGGTGATGGGCATGTTGTTCGTCATCTATTTTATTTGTATAGCTGCATATGAAATCCGATCTGTGGAGGAAGTAACGTCGTTCTTTTTGCTTGAAGGAACTCCAGCGTGGGCTATTTCAGCACCTTTTATGTGGATATCTCTGTATCTTTGCTTGGGGGGGATAGGCACGTTGGGGAAAATATGCCAATTTATATTCCCGATTACGGCGTCTATCTTTTTGTTAATATGCTTGCTGAGTTTGAATATTTTCGAATTGAATAATTTGCGTCCTGTTTTGTCCGAGGGGGTGATGCCAGTGCTTAAAGCTCTCAAGACTACAACCCTAACCTTAACAGGGACAGAGTGCTTGCTGTTTATTCTTTGTCGGATGGAAAAACCAAAGAGAGCAACCAGGGCAATCGGACTGGCGATCGGGATCTCGACCGTTTTTTATATAGCTACACTGATCTTATGCATTGGTGCCTTTTCGGTGGAAGGGGTTATGAGCAGAACCTGGCCTTTTTTAGATTTGGCCCGCAGTTTTGAAGTGGAGTATCTGTTATTGGAACGGTTCGAATCCTTATTGTTGACCATTTGGATCATGCAAATTTTTGCTACATTCAGCATAGCTTTTTATTGCGCTTCGCTCGGAGTTTCTCAAATTTTGAATAGCTCTTATTCCAAGGTGTTGTTTATTTTGCTCCCGATCATCTACGTCCTGTCCCAAATACCCAAAAATTTGAATGAGTTATTTTCTTTTGGAACGATCATCGGGAATGCAGCATTCGTTTTATTTGCTCTACTTCCACTGCCACTGCTGCTTATTTCTCGCTGGAGGGGTGTGGGGTCATGATGAAGTTCCGTTCAGGAATACTCGGAATAGCGGTTCTTCTAATATGCAGTACACTTTCAGGTTGCTGGAGCAGCTCTCCCGTGGAGGATCTAAATCTGGAGACAGGCATTGCTATGGATATAGCGACAGAATCTTCACAAGAAGAGCAAATTAATCAAAAAGGAGGAGATTATCCGAAAAAAGAGTTAATTACGGGAACCTTTCAATTTATCATCCCAGAGGAAAGCGGCGGTTCCAATAGCTCCTCACCGCAAGCTAAAAAATTTTTTAATATTACAGAAACAGGGGATTCCGTTTTTGAGATGTTAAGAGAAATTTCATTGCGAACCAACCGACCGCCCATTGGGCAACATTTGAAAACGGTTATTATCAGCTCCAGTCTGCTTCGCAAGATCCCGTTGTACGAGCTGCTGGACTTTTTCTTGGGGGATAATGACATTCGGCTCAGCGTCCAGCTACTGATTAGTACAGACAAGGCGAGCAATGCGCTTCAGGAGAAAAATCCTGGTCAAATTCCTGCCTATATCTTAAAGGATATTTTTCAAAATCGTAAACGGAATGCACGGTTGATAAAGCCCGTGGCTTTGGTTAAAGTGGTCGGGCCCATGAAGGGTAAAACAAGCTTTATATTACCCAATGTCATTTCGACGGAGAATGAAATCAAGATCGCAGGTGCAGGGATCATCAAGGGAAAGACGCAAACATACGGTGGTTTTCTGAATGAATCAGAGGTCGAGGGTCTTATGTGGATCAAGGGCCAATTGGTTGGAGGCGTGTTGAAAGGTAACGATCCTCAAACCGGTAAAAATATAGCCTATGAGATCAAAGCAGTGAAAAGCAGGATCAAGGCCATCGTTCAGGGGGACGACATTTCCTTCCAAGTAAAAATGACCTCAGAGGGGCGCGTTTCCGAGGTTTTTAACAAGAAAGAAAATTTGCGCAGCAACGCTGTGCTCGGACAAGAAGAAAGTATCTTTCAGGAGAAAGTGAATTCATTAGCTGAACAAACTGTAGCCAAAATGCAAAAGCTGCAGGCTGATGTCGGAGGTTTCGGAGAAGCCTTGAGGATTCAGCATCCTAAAGTTTGGCGTAAGGTCAAAGAGGATTGGGATACCACTTTTAGTACCATTCCCGTACGTTTTAGCACAGATATCCATATTGAAGATTACGGCTCTTCGATTACGACGGCAGACTAGTTTGTATGTATTTTAGAAAAACCTTCAATACCACGAATCTACGTGGCGTTGAAGGTTTTTTAGGCTATTCAAACAGGGATAGTGTATCTTCCAGCCACGCAATATAGCTTTCTTCCCGATTAATGGCACGGCTCAGCACCAGATAATGCCCGAATTGATTAGAACCGGGGGCTTGAAGTTTCTCGTCCAGCCGTTGGAGGGATTTCTTACTTTCGTACAGATACTCCAGCTTTTCTTTACGTTTGGTTATCTGGTCCTCGAACAATCGCTTGTTCTCTTCCTTGGGGATGGCTGCTGAGAAATACAGCATGAGCATAAACTCATCCTTTTCCGTTTCTGGTAACTCTTTGGGACTCAGAAGCCATTCGGTCAGTTCTTGGGTTCCTTTGGGGGTAATGCAGTACAGCTTCTTTTCCAGCTTGGCTCCTGTAATGGAGGTGCGATATTCAATAAGCCCCTCTTCGGTCAGCCTTTTGAGCTCGGGATAAATCTGACTGTGTTTGGCGCTCCAAAATTGTCCGATTTCCTTCTTGAATTGACTCGTAATATCGTAGCCGCTCATTTCCTCTTTATGAACCAGGCCCAAAATGGCGTATTTTAATGTGCGTTTCAACGTAGCTCTCCTTGTCAAACGGTATTTGACACTAGTATACCATAGTGCTACAATTTATATGTATTTAAAAACATGTTTAATATTACATGTTTTGAATTGAATATTTATTATCTTTGGTCTCCTATTCAATTCATAAAAACTTATAATTTAGGAAAGAAGGATGCAAGATGGACAAGTTTATCGGCAGCCACATGATCTACACTTATGAGAATGGTTGGGAGTACGAAATATATATTAAAAATGAAGATACGATCGATTATCGCATTCATAGTGGTATGGTAGGCGGCCGCTGGGTACGTGATCAGAAGGTCAATCTGGTGAAGCTGGTGGAAAATGTGTATAAAGTATCGTGGACCGAACCGACAGGCACTGACGTTTCTCTGAACTTTATGCCTGAGGAAAAACGTATGCATGGCATTATTTTCTTCCCTAAATGGGTTCATGAGCATCCGGAAATCACTGTGCGCTATCAAAACGATTTTATTCCGCTGATGGAGGAATCGCGTGAAAAGTATGAAACGTATCCGAAGTATGTGGTTCCTGAATTTGCAGATATTACATTCATCGAAAATGCGGGTGTGAACAACGAACAATTAATTTCCCAAGCACCTTACGCAGGAATGACAGACGATATTCGTGCAGGTAAATTGCAAGTGTAGTCAACTCTGTGCTGAAAGTGTAAAAGCCTGGCCTGTGATAAACAGTCTCAGGCTTTTTTACGTGAACTGGAAAGTGGATTGACAATGGAGTTGTGGACGATATCTAGAATGAATAGTAGACCAGGCCATGCACGATGAGATAAGAACGACTAATCCGAGAGGGGAGGATGGTCGCTGTTGGGGAGAGAATGTGCAGGTTCGCATGGGCAGTCAGATCGGATAAGGCAGATAGAGCCAGCTCTGTTTTATCAGGTCCCCAGTGATCAGCGTGGTGCTGAATATATTGCTCAGCCTCGGTTAAGGACAGACCCTTGAGCGAGGTAAACACGGAAGCCCAGCGGACGAGGTCAAAAGCGCCTTTAATTTCAGGCAGCTCATATTCCGCCAGGCCTTGAGCGCCGTTACACGACATAGTAAGCAAGCCACAGCAATGGTGTTGATAAGGTTTTGAGTCAGGAAATTGACGATAGTCGTATTGAATCATTTCCATGGAACCAATGCGTAATTGGGTCGCTTGGGACGTTGTGGGCTGGGCAAGCGTCATGCTCATGCTAGAACGGCCTCCTTCTTGGATTCACTGTAAATAGGGATGGAAGAATCATACGTCACAGAGGATGTAATGTAAATCACGGATACAAGTGTAAAATGAGGATATATGGCAAAAAACGAGCTTTAATGCCAATGGAAACGGATACTTGCATCCATTTCTTTTATTATCTTGGGGAATGTCTTTATATCATAAAAAAACAACCCCAGATCTCCCCAGGGTCGTCTCTACTAAAAATATAGTTCAGCATTTCGCAAAATGCTTGTTTTGCTGATCACACGGGTGTGATGTCCTGAATCTCTTCTTCTTTCCAGATCACGTTCTCGCGATAGTTTGATCCCCAATCGTACATTGCTCTCAGTACCGGAATCAGGCTTTCGCCATGCTCTGTCAGTGAATATTCCACATGCGGAGGGACGACAGGATAGACTTTACGCAGAATGAGCTTATCTTCCTCTAGTTCGCGCAATTGGTTGGTCAGCATTTTTTGCGTAATGTGGGGGATTAGCTTCTTCAATTCACCAAACCGCTTGGTGCCTTCCATACCGAGATGCCACAAAATAATCAGCTTCCATTTTCCACCGATGACCGCGAGAGTCAATTCCTTATCACAATTAATCAGCTTCAAATCAATCCGGTCTTTTACAGTAGTGATATTCATCGACCTCCTGTCCGTAGTTATTCCAAGTATACTATCTATAGCTACTATACGCAAAAGGATATACATCCATTTTGGAAACTATGCATATGCTTGGGCACTTATAGACTGGACAGGGGTACCTAATGATGTGTGCAAGACTGGAAGAGTCCAGAAATCTGCGGTGTTAAGAAGGAATCACAATAGTATTAAAGGACTCCGGCTCCATCTCCAAGCGGTGTGTTGTTTCTCCGAGAGACAGATTCAGCACACGCGATTCCTTGAACGGATTGGCGATGACTACTACCCTTTGCCCGTCTGTATTTTGAAAAGCAACTGCATTTCCAGTCCATGAGCCACGAAGTCCTATGCGTCGGGCACCCGGTAATACAAAATGAGAAAAGTGCTTCATGACGTAATATTCCGGATTCAAGACAGGTTTTCGATCCGCCGGATCAACGGTGATCATCGAATTTTGCTCCCAGCCCCATGTACTCTTGCCTTTCGGTTCCAAAACCATATTCCAGTAAATATAAGCATTTACGCCATTGGTGAAGTAGTGCTGGTACAGATTATATACATATTTGGCGTAGTCCCATGAGTTTTCTCCGTTCCCGCATTCATTTTCTGTTTGCATGTAACGAAGCTCAGGATAACTGGCAACGGTGCGCTGAATGGCATTTTTGCCTGCCCACTGGTAGCCTACGCCTTTAATATATTTGTAGGCCTGGGGGTCACTCAACACGGTGTGGGCATACTCATCGAATCCGGTCGAAGTCTTTTTCATTAATTCCTCCCACGGATCGGGTGCGTTAATGGTGCCCAGCCAAATTTCCGTATCCAGTCCGTGTTCCTCAAAAGCAGGACCCAAATAGTCGCGAATAAATTCACGCAGCTGCTCTCCGGTCCATACACAGGAAGGGAACTTCTGATCGGCAATGACTTCATTTTGAACATGAATCTGATGAATTGTAATACCTGCCTCTCGATAAGCCTGAACAAATTTGACAAAGTATAGTGCATACGCTTTCAAAATATCCTTTTCCCAGCGCAGCATGCCGTAATTGTAGGCTTTCGGTGATTTCATCCATGTCGGCGGGCTCCAGGGTGAAGCGAACAACTTCAAGTCCGGATTGAGTTGTAACGCTTCCCGAATAAAAGGAATGAGATATTGCTGATCACGCTCAATGGAAAAGTGCTTCATCTCCACGTCACCGTCTGTTTCATTGTGGCTGTACCACTCCAGCGCGTAGTCACTCGCTCCAATAGGAAGTCGGCAAATCGCAAATTTGTGCTCGCCCGCTGGATGAAAGAGAGAATGAAGCACCCGATCTCGTTCGTCTTTTTCCAAATGGTTCAGGGCCACATAACCTAATTCATTAAAACAGCCACCAAATCCTTCGACAAGCTGATGCGTTTCTCCCGTAAAGATTAGATTGGCACTCTCTTGAGTATCGGTCAAATGATGAGCATGGGATTGCCAAGCTTTAGCTTTGGAAGTGGAAAACCACTGAATGGTTTGATTACTCATGTATTACCCTCCTGTTCAAGCTTTTTGTATCTCTTCTTATTATAGGGTAGGATCATAGGAGATGAGATGGTCTGAGCCAAGACAAATTTGCCCTAATCCAAGGTTGAATTTGCGGATGAGAACTTCTGCTGATAAGAAGTGTCAAGAACACATAAAGTACACATGTCTTTGATATGCTGGTGTCCTAGAATGACCGAAAGAGGGAAGTCGATTGAAGAAAAGAGTTCTTCTCGTGGAGGATGAGATACGTATTCGTGAAGTGATTGCTGACTATTTTAAACAGAATAATTGGGAAGTCTATGAAGCAGGCAATGGAAAAGATGCACTGATCTGGTTTGATTCGGTGCAGCCGGACCTGATTATACTCGATATTATGATGCCGGAACTGGATGGTTGGGAAGTGTGTCGCCAGGTGCGTAGCCGCTCAGGTGTGCCGATCATTTTGTTGACAGCCAAATCCGGTGATGATGATAAAATATTAGGCTTTGAACTGGGAGCCGATGATTACGTGACCAAACCTTTCAGCCCCAAGGTGCTGATCGCCCGCGCCAACGCGCTGATGAAACGGGTGGAGGGACATGTACAGCCGGAGTCGCATATTTTGCGGTTCGGTAGTGCCATTCTCAACACGATGGCTCATCGGCTTGAGGTGGATCAGGCGGAAGTCGAGCTGACGCCCAAGGAGTATGAGCTGCTGCGGCTGCTTATACATAATAAAGGCATAGTTATTTCACGGGATGCGATACTGAACCGGGTGTGGGGCATCGACTTTGAAGGAGATACACGAGTTGTCGATACGCATATCAAAAAGCTGAGAAGTAAGTTAGGCCGTGAATCACGCCATATCCGTACGGTTTTTGGTACAGGTTATAGGTTTGAGGAGGAAGAATGAACAAACGGGGAGTTACCTTTAAGTTGTTCATTATGACGGTTGTGTTTTTCCTGTGTTTTTACGGTATGGTGATTTTAAGTCAATTGCTGTTTTTTGAAAATTTTTATCAGGAACAGAAGATTGGTCGTGTGGAAAGCCGCTTGCAAAGCTTCGGTCAAAGTTATGTCCAGGAGGCTTGGGGATCGGGCAGGGTTTCCCGTGAGGCAGCTCGCTTTATGCTTCAGAATAAAAACCAGCTGGCGATTGTAACGCTGGACGGCAAAGTAAAGCTGGATGATGCGTTTCATATCAATCTAAGAAAAGCGGATGGTAAAATCGTTAAAATATCGCTGTCTCTGTTTATGAGCGAGTACGGAGATGAACTGAGAGCTGCTCGGATTCAGCCCGGTGATACGGTAACGGTTGAAGGTGAGGGATTGGGAACGGACGGCATCTCTACCGCCAATTTAATTTATCCAACCGGCATACAGAAACTTGGTTTCAAAAATATAGGATCGACTTCGGAAGAGGCAAGCACAGATGGCCGTGTAAGATTTTCCGGTACGGTGACAGAGATTGTACTGCCGGATCTGAAAACATGGAGTCAGCGACAAGGCTTACTGTTTAGTGCGCTGGAGGAATGGTTCCCTTTATCACAGGCGCATCTGGAGAAACTTAAGAATTTCGAAGTGTTGGAGGAAGAGTGGACGGAACCTTGGACAGGGGTACGCAATGCAGTCATAGTCCATCCTGTTCGTCAGGACACAGGCGAGATCGACCTCCTGTTCACAGTGACATCGTTGCAGGAAATTAGTGAGACGAATGAAGCTCTGCGCTGGTTTTATCTGTACCTAGGGATCGGGGGATTTGCACTCATTCTGATTTTGTCCCTGTTCTATTCCCGGATGGTGACCCGTCCGCTCATTGCTTTGAATAATACCGCCAAGCGGATGGCTAAGCTCGATTTTACAGCCCATACACCAATCCGGCAGAATGATGAACTGGGCAGCCTGTCCTACAGCATGTATACCCTGTCCCAGAACCTGGACACAGCTTTGCGCGAGCTTCAGGAGGCCAATCAGCAATTGGTGGAGGACATGGAACAGAAGCAGAGGATGGAGGCTGTGCAACAAGACTTTTTTGCCAACGCTTCTCATGAACTGAAAACCCCGCTGAGTATCATTAAAGGCTTCGCAGAAGGATTACAAGATGGGGTTAGCGCCGGGAAGCAGGATCATTATATGAAAGTCATTGTAGAGGAAGCGGACAAAATGGAGCGATTGGTCAAAGATATGCTGGACCTCGCCAAATTGGAATCGGGTACCCTCAAGCTTCGCAAGACGACCTTTATCTTGAGTGAGCTGGTGGAGGAGGTCGTGGACAAGTTATTCCATTTGTTGAAGGAGAAAAAGCTGGAAGTGGTCATTATCCCCGCCAATGAGATGCCGATCCATGCCGATGTAGGATGGCTGGAACAGGTGATTATCAACTTTGTTGTCAATGCCATACGACATGCTGAGGAAGGAAGCTCAATCACGATTCGTATCGAAGGTGCTGGGGAAATCAGTTTTTTTTCCATTGAAAATAAAGGTGAGACCATTCCTGACGATCAACTGGAGCAGATATGGGATCGCTTTTACCGGGCCGAGCTGTCCCGAAGCCGCCAGACAGGTGGGACAGGGCTCGGGTTGTCGATCGTCAAACGAATTTTAGATTTGCACGAATTCCGCTATAAGGTGGAGAATACCAAGGACGGCGTCCGTTTTGTTGTTATATTCGGAGGCTAAGCTATGGCAAAGGAGTTAAGAGTATGAAATGGAATTGGTTGCCCTCACTATGCACGATTGCAAACCTGGGGGCAGGGGTGTTATCCCTGTATTTCACGATTCATGAGCAATACATGACCGCTTTTATTCTCGTGGTGGTGGCTGCTTTATGGGATGTATTAGACGGTTTGCTGGCAAGGCTGTTGCATTGTTCCAGTGATTTTGGCAAACAGCTCGATTCGCTGGCGGATGTTGTCTCATTTGGGGTTGCCCCTGCTTTCTTGATCTTGTTATACAAGCTGGGAGATACCCATTGGATAGGACCGCTTGTGGCTGTTTTGTTTGTCATATGCGGTGCGGTAAGATTGGCAAGATTCAACCTAATGGCTTTTAGCAAAGGCTTTGTAGGTATGCCGATTACGGCGGCGGGTGTGATTTTGTCCTTTATGTTTTTATGGAGTGAGCATTTGAAGCCGGGGTTGTTGCTTGCATTAATGGTAGTGCTGTCGTTCCTGATGGTTAGCCGTATTCCCTTTCCGTCCTTCAAAAAATAATCGGTCAGGAGGTGGCTCCCCTATGGAATGGGTCATCAGCATGATTACACAATACGGATATATCGCTATTTTTGCTCTTCTTGCTCTTGGGATTATCGGCCTACCGGTTCCAGATGAAATTATTATGGTGTTTGTCGGCTATTTATCTTCTATTATGGTACTGAATTATTCAGTGTCTATATTAGTCAGCTTCATTGGTGCAATGACAGGGATGATGATCAGCTACACGCTAGGCAAAAAGCTGGGTCAGCCCTTGGTGGATAAGCACGGCAAGTGGGTTGGATTGACACCGAAGCGATTTGCAAGAGTTAAGGGGTGGTTTGCACGCTTTGGGTTGTGGACCATTTTGTTCGGTTATTTTATCCCAGGAGTCAGACATGCGACAAGCTATTTGTCGGGCATTAGTGCGATGCCTGTCCGAAAATATATGCTGGTGGCAAGCGCAGGTTCTCTGATATGGACGCTTATCTTTATCTCCATTGGTTATATTGCAGGGGCGAATATAAACTTTCATTAAGGTGACCCCAAAAGTAATGTAGCATTTTTCACGTATACCACCGATAATATAAATAAAGATACTGTACAACCAGTGAGGGGATCTGTATTGAATGTACTAATGAAGTATATTGAGAAGTTACCGAGTTTTCTGCAAATGATCTTGAATATCTCGCTGTTTCTGGTCGGGCTGATTTTAAGCTTCTTACTGCTAAAAGAAACATGGTCCATTTTTTCTTATGTTTTTTTGTACGCAGAGACCGACAAAAATTACTATGAATTCACGGAAGAGTTGCTTGTGTTTTTCTTGTACTTTGAATTCATAGCATTAATAGTTAAGTACTTTAAAACCAATTTTCATTTTCCATTACGTTATTTTATCTATATTGGGATCACGGCTGTCATCAGGCTCATTATTGTAGATCATGATGATGCTAAAAATACATTCTGGTGGTCTATTGCTATTCTAGTCATGGTAGGTTCTCTATTGATCGCTAACAGTAAATTGTTAAAAAGAGAAAGTTGATGCTCAGGAAGATTGCAAAGTTGACAGTCAAGTGGGAGAGAGGGAATAAAGACGAATGGTAAGAAACTGGATGAATCATGCGGGCGTCAGGCGGATAGCCGTCCTTGCGATAATCGTTTTGCTGTTGTTTATGTTAAGAAGCATGATGAATATTATGTTGTTAACACTGCTGCTTACGATCTTGATTGGCAGTATATATAACGGAGTGAATAAGCTGGTCAAGCGGTTCGTCAATGTGCCGTCAATGATCGTGCTACTACTGGTGTATGGTTTGCTAATTCTGATTATGGTGTGGGGCGTTTACCGAATGGTGCCGCTAATCGTTGTACAGGTCAAGCAGGTGTATCTCATGATTCAGCAAGCGTATATGTATCCTGATCGCAATCAATGGAACGAAACGATTATCGAATTTATGGACACGCTGAATGCTCAGCGGCTATTTGAGCCTGGCCTGAGTGCAGTGATGAAGGTCAGTCAATTGGGAACACAGCTTCTGGTGTCGATTATTTTGAGCTTGTTCTTCCTGATGGAAAAATCCTATATTACACGTTTTACAGCTACGTTTGTAGATAGCAAGCTGGGTTGGTTTTTCAAGGAAGTGGGTCATTTTGGCCGTATGTTTCTGGGTACGTTCGGGAAGGTATTGGAGGCTCAACTGCTGATTTCACTTATTAATTGTATATTGACCACGATTGCGCTCTGGATTATGGGCTTCCCTAATCTGCTCGGTCTTGCGCTCATCATTTTCGTACTGGGATTGGTTCCGGTGGCAGGTGTGTTTATCTCACTGGCACCGCTCGGCCTGATCGCTTTCAGTGTCGGCGGCATTCAATATGTGGTTTATCTGGTTATTCTGATCGTGGTGATTCATGCGATTGAGGCCTATTTCTTAAATCCGAAGCTGATGTCATCCAAAACGAATTTACCGATCTTCTTTACCTTTGTCGTACTTATTTTCTCTGAGCATCTGATTGGAATTTGGGGCTTGATTGTAGGTATTCCGTTGTTTGTTTTCTTCTTGGATCTGATTGGGATAAAACGCAAGCAAGAGAAGGATACTTGATTCAGCACTACAGATTCCACCCTAGTATAGTGACTATTGATTCATTACGAATGCCTGCGAAGCCGCAGGCATTTTTTTATTGCCCGTTTGTTCATAGGAAGAATCGTTGACGCTCATCCACTTTTTAATTCTCTTGTTAGCTATAGTACACTAGATATGCAAGATTAGATCAAGATAAAAGAAATGAGATGATCGGATGGAACAGAAAATTAAGGTATTGGCTATATCGGGTAGCCTTCGTCAAAAGTCCTCCAATACAGCACTTATGAAGGCTGCTATGGGGCTGGCTTCTGAAAATATGATGTTCACAGTCTATGATGGATTGGGGGATCTTCCGCATTTTAACCCTGACTTGGATGTAGATGAGGGGCCAGCTTTCGTAAGAGAGCTACGGGAACAATTGAAACAAGTGGATGGAGTGCTGATCTGTACACCGGAATATGGAAATGGGGTGCCGGGTGCTTTGAAAAATGCGTTGGATTGGCTCGTATCTTCAGGTGAATTTGTAAATAAACCTACAGCGGTCATCAGCGCGTCACCGTCTCCTATGGGCGGCCATCTGGCGCATGCCTCGCTGCTGCTCACATTGCAAATGATCAATGCAGAGATTGTGGAGAATGGAAAAGTCATTATTCCGCATATCACCTTGAAGCTAAATCAGGAAGGTGATATTACAAACGCTGAAACTAGGCAGGAGCTAGAAGCATTACTTCAAGGGCTTGAGCAAGCTTGCTTAAGCACAGGAACTCTTTAGATTTTTGAAGTTTAATAAATGAAAAGCAGCGGCAGTCTAAGATTTCATTATCACCTTCGAAGCTGCCGCTTCCTCTTTTAATTAATTTTAAAGTTTGAATGTTAGACGGTGTCCAATAAGTTCTCGTATACCTTTAATCGGGCATATACCGTTTCGAGTATGGGGTAAACAGTATTACTGGTTGAAGCCAATGCAAGCAGTGAACCATGTAGATGACTGGCTTCAATCGGAAGCTTTTTATGCATATCGCGTTGCATGGATGACATCATCTCTGGTCGTAAGGATTCCATCGTTTTCAGTGTATGAGCTTCCATCTCCGAATCAATCGGCATCCCTGCGTTGCGAGCAAGTGTGACAATCTCATGCAGCAGCTTTTCGTATATAGCACGTGACTCTGCCGTGGCAAGTATAGTCCCAACCGAGGCATCCATCAGTGTTGTAATTGCACTCAAGCTGGCAACGAATATATATTTCTGCCAAACTTCACGCTGAATATCGTGACTTCGTGCCACTGTGAAGCCTGCATGATCAAGATGATTCAGCAGCAGTTGTGTACGCTCTGATTGCACTCCGTTCCATTCACCGAAGACGATACGGTGGAACGGACTTGTCTGAACAATAGAACCATCATGATCCAACGTAGTTTCAATATAACAAAGTCCGCCCAGCACTTTTTCAGAACCGAATTGTTTGCGCAAAAAGTCAAAATGTTCGTAACCATTAAGTAACGGAAGAATCATGGTATGATCACCGACATAAGGCTCAAGATCGAATTGCAATTGGGGAAGATGATACGCTTTGACCGAAATGATAATACAGTCGAACGGATCGGCGTCTTCACCATTTGTAATAGCACGGATTGGCGTCTGGAAATCTCCATGAACACTTCTAACAATCAGACCGTCTTTTGCCAACTGAGATTTTTTTGAAGGGCGTACGAAGAAGGTCACGTCTTCTCCTTTTTGAACAAGAAGTCCCCCGAAATAGCCTCCAATCGCCCCTGCACCTACAACCAGAAATCGCATTATAGGGTCCCTGCCTTTACTTTTGCATTCCCGTATAATCCTTCTACAACGTTCTCATCTGCCTTAAAAACATGCTCCTCGCCTGGAAAAGAACGATTCTTCACGTCTTCGACATATTGCCCGATGCTGTTACGAATCAAAGCACCTATATCCGAATAGGTTTTAACGAACTTTTTCTCCCGGTAAGGTGCTGAGTATTGTAACATGTCATGATACACCAAAACCTGACCATCACAGTATCTCCCCGCACCGATGCCAATGACCGGAATAGATATCTCCTGGGTGATGTTCTTCGCCACTTCCTCTGTCACCAGTTCCAGCACGATGGCAAAAGCTCCCGCTTGCTCCAGGGCCCGGGCATCATTTAGAAGGCGCTCAGCGGCCTGTGAGTTTTTACCTTGAATGAAGTATCCGCCGATTTGATGCACAGACTGGGGTGTAAGTCCGATATGTCCCAGCAGGGGAACGCCGGATTGAACAATTCGCTTCACGGTGTCGCAAATTTCCATGCCCCCTTCTAGTTTTACGGCATGGGCATGTCCCTCTTGCATGAGCCTGCGCACATTAGTAAGGGCTTCTTGACTACTCCCATGGTACGTCATAAATGGCATATCCGCGACAATAAAAGTATGTTCCGCACCGCGCACGACAGACCGTGTATGATAGACCATATCATCCATAGTGACGGGCAGTGTGGAGTTATAATTAGATAACACATTACCTACGGAATCACCGACAAGGATGATATCGATCCCGGCTTCCTCAGCCAAACGAGCAGATGGATAGTCATACGCCGTAATCATACTTATGGGTGAACCTTCTTGTTTCATTTTCTTCAATTGCAAAATATTAAGTGCTTTTGAGGTTGCCATGGTTGCATTCAAATCCTTTCCTACCTTTATTTTAGATCACAAAAAAACCTTTCAGCACAAGGCTGAAAAGGTCCGAAAGGCAAAAAAAGAGTCAATTTGCGACCGTTCTTTTGTCTCGGTCCTTGCGGATCAGAGCAAAATCCAACGAGTTCACCTCCATAGGCTCACACATCTACATATTGAATTACACTAACTAGAGTACCGTTCGAATGTATCGATACAGCCTCTCACGGAAGTATACCAAAATATAGGGCTGTTGTATAACATTCTCTACTATATGAACAAAACAAGCCCCTCTAACTTCCTATTCGGAAGTGAGGGGCTGTCAGCTTGCAGATACAGTATGTAAAATATCGCTAAATCTTTAGGACGTGTATGAAGTCATGGACGGTCGATAAATTCATATAGAAAGGATTGACCCTTCCGGTAGAAACGCCTTTTTGCTTGCGCGCCATATCTGGCTTTTGACTGCGCCGTATAAGGCCAAGCCAAACAATGTGTGTGTGAGGGTATCCATAATGACTCTCCTTTTAGCACAGTTCCCCTAATTGTAGCACGGACCCGGTGTATTCGGAGTGCACGGAGGTGATATAATAGGGCGCAAATAGGTTCATAGTTCGACAACTTGGAGCAGAGGAGAGAAGGCTGGTGTTTGAGCAAATTGTAGCATATGGTCTGAGCCAAAAAGAGGCTGTTAAGGATTATCCATTTGGTGCTGATCCCCTGGTACTAAAAGTAGGGGGCAAGATGTTTGCACTTCTAACTGAAAAGGATGACATTTGCCACGTATCCTTGAAATGTGATCCAGTCATTGCGGTAAATCTGCGTGAACAAAACAAGGCGATTAAGCCAGGCTATCATTTGAATAAAAAGCATTGGAATACGATTGAGGTTGATGCTACCTTCCCACTGGAGGATTTGTACAGCATGATCGACCATTCGTATGAGCTGGTCTTCAAGAGCTTAACCAAAGCGCAACGCGAAGCGATTACGATGAGAATACGGGCAACGGATCTGTAAAGGGCTGGTATAAGCCCTTAAGTTGTATCCAAAAATACTTACTAACATTATTATAGTTTTACTTGACAGAAATCACGAATGGATATATTCTTAATTTAAAGATAATTCATTTGAAAATAATATCAAGGAGTGGAACTTAACATGAGCGAACTGGTGAATATTATTCAAGAGAGAAGATCAGCTTCTAAATTTATTCCTGATGTTACTATAGATGCAAAAGAACTAGAAGAAATATTTCAGCTGGTGAAGTTTGCTCCATCGGCTTTTAATTTACAGCATGCGCGTTATATCGTAGTGCAGGATGCTGATACCAAACAAAGACTGCATGATGAGGCAAGTAAGCAGTATAAAATATTAACGGCTTCGGCGACCATTGTAGTGCTGGGGGATACAGAAGCTTATACCAAGGTAGCTGACCTCAACGAAGGATTCCTGAATTTAGGTGTCCTGAGCAAGCAGGAATATGATAGTACAGTGGAATCGGTAACTCAGTTTTATCGCGAGCGGGGACCTGTCTTCCAGAGAGAAGAAGCGATCCGTAATGCCAGCCTGTCGGCTATGCAATTTATGTTGATTGCCAAGGACAAAGGCTGGGATACGTGCCCGATGATCGGTTTTGATCCGGCGAAGGTGCAGGAAGTACTAAATATTCCAGAGCAATTTGTACCGGTAATGATGATTACCTTGGGTAAAGAGGACGAATCGGGTCAGCGGGCACGGGGATACCGCAAGCCGGTTGGACAATTTGTCAGCTACAATGGATTTTGAAATTTGTAAATCATTTGTGTAAATAAATCAACATGTTAATGAAGGAGTGATAAAGATGTCATTGAAAACCGCTGGAATTCACCATATCACGTCCTTTGCAGGCGATCCGCAGGGCAACGTTGATTTTTACGCAGGCGTACTTGGTTTGCGATTGATTAAAAAGACGATCAACTTTGATGCTCCAGAAGTATACCATTTGTACTTTGGTAATGAAGAGGGCAGCCCGGGCACGATCATTACTTTTTTTCCAGCTCCGGGTACACGCAAGGGTAAGATTGGAGGCGGACAGGTCGGGATTACGACGTATGTCGTGCCGTCCGGTGCTTTGGAATACTGGGAAAACCGTCTGCACAGCTTGAAGGTATCTTTCACGAAGGCCACTCGTTTTGGCGAGTCATTCATCCAGTTCCGAGACAACGAGGGTTTACATCTGGAGTTGGTGGAACGGGAAGATGGCCCGTTGAACACGTGGACAGCCGGGGGTGTGCCTACGGATAAAGCTATCAAGGGCTTTGGCGGGGCGGTACTGTACAGTGCGGATTCCAAACATACGCAAGGGGTGTTGGAGAACGTCCTGGGGATGACTCTTATCGGAGAAGACGCAAATGCAGGCTACATCCGCTATCAGACGACAGGTGATTTGGGCAACCTGATCGACATTCCGGTCAAAGATGTCCCGTGGGGGAATGGCGGCGCCGGTACGGTTCACCATATTGCCTGGCGCGCGCAGGATGATACGGAGCATCAGGCGTGGAACGAATGGGTTCATCAGCATGGTTTTGGAACCAGTGGTATTGTAGATCGCCAATACTTCAATGCCGTATACTTCCGCGAGCGGGGCGGTATTTTATTCGAGATCGCAACCGATCCACCCGGATTTACCGTGGATGAGGAATTGAATGAGTTGGGACATAAGCTGATGCTGCCTGAATGGTATGAGCCTCAGCGTACCCAGATTGAGTCTAACCTAGTTCCCATTGAACCTAGAGTATTAAAACAGGATTAATCTGCTCGATCCAAACAATCATATTAGAACGAAAAAGGTCCAATGCGGGAAAATTTCTACCGTCAATTGGACCTTTTTTGCATGTGGAATTGTCATACTAACGTAAAAATAAGCGTGGAGAGTTGGCTAGATCATGAGCAGTTCGCGAATCTCCAGCTCGGTCAGTGCCGAAAGGGTTTCTTGCCCCGGCTGAATGACCTGGTCGATCATGTTTTTCTTTTTTTGTTGCAGCTCATACATTTTGTCCTCTACCGTACCTTGGGCGACGAGACGAATAACCTGCACGACTTTTTTCTGGCCCATTCGGTGTGCTCGGTTGGTAGCCTGCTCCTCTACAGCGGGATTCCACCACAGGTCATACAAAATGACTGTATCTGCACCAGTGAGGTTCAGGCCAGTGCCTCCTGCTTTTAGGGAAATCAGGAACAGCTCGCGTTCTCCTTCGTTGAAGCGACTGCACAGCTCGACTCGTTCCAGAGCGGGAGTCTGCCCATCCAGGTAAAAGTAGGACACCCCTTCTCGAGCAAGCTCGCGTCCGATCATTTGAAGCATTGTGGTGAACTGTGAAAAAATGAGCATCCGTTTCCCGGAGCTGAGACATTCCGTAATGATCTCCAACAGCTGTTCAAATTTGGCAGAGCTACCCGTATATCCTTCGATGAACAAGCCCGGATGACAGCAGAGCTGACGAAGTCGGGTCAGACCGGCGAGAATTTTGATTCGATTTTTCTGAAATCCTTCCTCGTTGAGATGCTTCAACGTTTCATGCTGAAGCTTGGCCAGATAGGCGGTGTACAGCTTTTTTTGATCTGGCAGAAGCCGGGATACCTGCACGGATTCGATTTTCTCCGGCAGCTCCTTGAGGACATCACTCTTAAGACGGCGCAGCAAAAACGGACGAACCCGCTTGGCGATCACATTTCGAGGCAGGTTGTGAAACGCTCTTTTCCCGCCGGGAAATAGCGCAGGAAATACAACGTCAAAGATGGACCACAACTCTTCCAACGTATTTTCTACGGGCGTTCCTGTCAGGGCAAACCGGTAATGAGCTTTTACATCCTTAACAGCCTGCGCCGTCTGGGTAGCATGGTTCTTGAATGCCTGCGCCTCGTCCAGAATGAGCGTATGAAACGATGGCTTGCTGTACACATCTGCATCGCGCCGTAGCAGCGGATAGGACGTAATGACGACGTCATAACTGGCGGCATCCCGTATGATTCGGCCGCGTTCTTCCGGGCTGCCATCTGCGATAGTGACGCGGACGTGTGGAGCAAATTTCTCCAGCTCATTCCGCCAGTTGTACACCAGTGATGCAGGGGACACGATCATGGCTGGAAGCTGCTGGCTGCGGATCTCCGGCAATACTGAGACGAGAAAGGCGATACTTTGCAGCGTTTTACCCAGCCCCATATCATCTGCCAAAATGCCCCCAAAACGGTAATGCGCCAATGTCTTAAGCCATTGAAAGCCGTAAACCTGATAATCTCTCAAGATTGGGGCAAGCATGTCTGGAACTGGAAAGTCGAGATGGTCAGGGTTACGTATATTTTCCAACAGTTGGCGAAAGGTTTTACCCAAAGTTAGGTTTTTCCCATGATCGTGAGGATCAATTAAGTACAGTCCTTGCGTGACGGGAACACGAATTTGCGCTGCATCCAGATCGCTTTTGCGGATACCTGTTTCATTCATGAACCGAATCAATTCCTTGTACTCCTCTGTTTCGAGCGGCAGCAAGGCACCATTTGGAAGACGGTGATATTTCTGTTTTTCCTCTAACGATTTGAGCAGTTTGCGAATTTCCGGTTCCGGTATGCCCTCCATATCAAATTTAAATTCAAGCCAATCTGTACGTTCATCCCACTCCGCGCGTATCCTTGGGGTAGGCAGAGTATTGTTTATTTTTGCTTTGACTGCACCTGTGGCATAGACGTCCAGCAGCTTTTCCAGTTGCGGAACAGTATGATACAAAAAATCATACTCTGCATCTTCATCTTCCATAAAATATCCGCTATCTGTTCTGGCAAAGGAGCTATGCTCCATCAGCTCCAAAATCCGCTGCTCCTGTTCCCCATCACGTATCAGAATTCGGTCGATACCAGGCGTTCGTGCATCTGTTTCCAGCGGGTTGATGATGATATCCCCATATTGGAACTCCAGCCCTGCCAGCAGCTTGTCTCTTACCCGGTCCAGATATAGCTTTGCCTTCAATGGCTGCTGTGTGACCCGATTTGAGACGGACCGAGTCATATGAACACGTCCGAGCTTCATTAACCCGGGTACAACCTTGTCCATAAAAGATTCCATCTGCTCTGGCGCAATCTGAACTTTTCGCCTGTGGTGTACTTCTACCATCCGTTTTAGCTCGGACAAACGCCGTAAGGGATCGGCTTTCTGTTTGACAAGCTTGCCATCGGCAATGACGACACCATAGTCTTCCATGATGGTCAAGTCATCTAATCCTTGAATGCTTAGCTGGTAGCCTTCGATTTCGGCCTCATCAAATTCAAATTGCAGCGGAAGCATCAGGTCGGACTGGGGAATACCGTCGCTCATGTTTCCGTGAATTTCAAAGTAGACGCCCTGTGCTGCTGTCAGCAAGGGGAGCAGCTTTTCCCAAGCCGCAGGCGGGATGAGGAGCATTCGCTCGCCGCTCATATGACTACTGGAGGATGAATACGTGCCTGAGGTTTCCCGAATCATACGCTCATGGTGGCACACCTGGGATAATTGCTGGAGAATAGCGTCATGTTCAGGACGGAAGCGGTACAACTCAGGCTCGTACGAGAAGCTTTTCGTGAACATGTAGCTATCCCCACGGTCAATACTATCCAGAAACGGACGAATTTTCTGGACGATATATAATCGTTTGGGCCCAGCCTTCATTTCCACACCAAACATATATTTTTGGTAACCGTAGGCAAAAGGCCGGATGATGAACTGAAAATCCAAGACCGCGCGAGTATCCAGCAGGGTTGGTGTGCTGCGAAGCGGTCGCTTGCGGTCAAATAGTTTTAACATACTGTCGGTCAGCTGGAGATCGCCTCGTGTGATGTCAGAGGATCGTGCCGTTCTAGCAGTGTGATCATATGGAGCATCTGTAGATGTGTACATCCCGTCTGAATCCATGCTTCCTGCTGTATCTGGGGCAGTACCGGGATGAAGTCTGGAGGCATAGGAGCGCACAGACAGACTTTTTCCACGGCGTATATCATGGGCGTTAAGGAGAACAGCTGCGATATGATTACAATATCGTCCGGTGTTCTGAAATGTGCTACAGGTGCATTCTGCTCGGATACTTCCATTGGATCGGATCATCGCCGCAACAGCATAAAAGCTGCTTCCTTTGACCGTAGCTTCGTACACACCTTCATCATGATCTATTTGTGTAAAGGCCACTCTTTTGGCCCGGTAATAGGCATCCCCGTCGTCATAAGCGGCTTGACTGCATAATTGTCTGATGGCTCGCCGGGTAAGTTCAAAACTCATGATTCGTAATCCTTTCCTGGGTTATTCCGTTTTCTTACATGATAACAGAACAGATAGGAGGATGGACACTTGGGTGCTTATCTGTGGGTTAGAGAAGTTTTTACAAGCTGCACATAGCAGGATACAATGGAAGTGTTAAAGAAAGGAGACGGATACCTTTGCAAAATGAAGAGAAAAAGACCGATTCCAAATCCGGCTCATCCAAATGGTACCTTGGTAGTGCAGCAGCATTGCTTCTTCTGAAAGGCAAGTCGTTACTTGCCCTTTTAAAATTCAGTAAATTTGGCGGTGCGCTGATATCTATGGCGATAACGATTAGCACATATGCGATCATTTACCCGTGGGGATTTGCGGTCGGATTCGTGTTGCTGTTGTTTGTGCATGAGCTAGGACATGTATGGGCTGCCAAGCGCAAGGGGCTTCCCGTGTCAGCACCGTTATTTATTCCTTTTCTCGGTGCGCTGATCACAATGAAACGGCAACCTTTGGATGCGCAGACAGAGGCTTATGTAGCCATGGGCGGCCCGTTACTGGGGACGGTTGGGGCTATGGCGGTATACGCAGGAGCCTATGCAACAGACAGTCCCCTGTTGTATGCGCTCTCGTATGTCGGTTTTTTCCTGAACCTGATCAACCTGCTGCCGATTCATCCGCTCGACGGAGGACGAATTTCCACGGCAGTGACGCGTTGGCTGTGGCTGGTGGGCTTATTGGGTGGAATTGTAGTCGTAGTATATTTAAAATCCTTTTTATTTTTCTTCATATGGGCGTTCTTTGCCTACGATTTGTACAAAAAATATGTTAAACGCAATAAAGGAGAGGTCAAGATCCAATCCTTTTTGCAAAAGCCGCTGGTGAACGTACAGCATCTGTATGAGCAAGGATATCCACTGCCCGGACCGGAGCACACACGCAGATTATCCTTTAATACCTACTCGGATTTGGAGGGGCAGCAATATGTGACGGTGTATATGGAAAGTTTGGATGTGGAGCAGACACTTAAGCTGCCGCAGCAGTGTCTTGTCCAGCATGTATGGCTGAACGGTGTGGAACATATACCGACGCCGGATGCGTACCAGCTCAGATTGCTGTGTGGGATTGATTACATTCCGTTTGAAAATGATAAATATTACGAAGTGCCCGCATCATCGCGCTGGAAATTTGGCATCAGTTACTTAGCTTTGGCTGTATTCCTGATGGGGATGATGTATGTGGTGCACCAGCATATAGGGGACATTAGGCTGTGATCTGAATAATGAGTGCTTGGTCAAGATTTTAGATCATTAAGGCAACGGTACAGCTTATAGAAAATAGAGACAAAAGAGCGCGACAACCGCGATATTCGGTGTCACGCTCTTTTTTTGGTTGAATAACACGGTGGAGCTTTTGCTATCCGTCCTTATATCTTAATCCTTTGTTCATCAGTAATCGGTTTTAATGTCTGGCGGTATTTAAGTGGGCTGGTGCCTGTCCAGCGCTTGAACTGTCTGCTGAAATGAGCCAGACTGGAGTATCCGAGCAGGGAAGCTACCTTGTTGAGTGGCAGATTGGGCTGCTGGATCAGCACCTTAGCCTCATGCAGCTTGGTCTCCGATAGATAATGACGTGGAGAATAACCGTATACCTTGCGGAACACTTCCTGGGCATAGCCGGGACTAATCCCAAGGGAAGCCGCCACATCTTCAAGACGGAACGCTTGCTCGCCAGATTCATCTTCCCGATAAGGCTTAAACCTTGATTGAATGGCTTCCATGATGGCCTTGGCATATTGAACGGATGAAGGCGCAATTCTGGGCTCCAAACCGGTAGATATCATTTGCGAGAATATCCCGAATAGCTCAAATAAGGCAATTTGCATACGAAAACGGTCTGCTGTCGTATATTCTCCGCTTTCCTGCACCATGCCAATCCAGCTATGGACGACCTTTTGCAGCTTGGTATTCGTTTCAGTACCCGCTGGAAAAAAGAGCTGATTGCTCTTAATCATTTCCTGACGGAATAATGGATCATCGACATTAAAATGAGAGCTAAAATAGTACATGCCGTTTGGGGAAACACATTGACTCACATGCTTGAAACCCGGCGGAATAATTAAAATATCACCTTCCCCAACCGAATATACGTTATTTTCCATAATCGTTTCCTGACGACCTTCTAAAATGAGTGCAATTTCAAAACCGATATGAGACTCCTCCGGCATGCACCAATCCGCTTGGACCCGGTGAATATGGGCGCCAAAAAATTTCACATTCCAGTCAATAATGGGCAGCCATTGGCAATCATGAAATAGAGCTGGATCAACATCAGGATTTAATATCATCAGATCACCTTCGATTAGGGCAAATTTTACACCGCTTAGACAATCTCATTGTATCTAACATTTAACTATAATAAAAGAGCGTTTACAAATGCTATAGTATAAGCTTTTATATATAAAAGAAAGCGCTTGCTCTGATATTTATACGGATTATGTTGGCATATCTGTTTCTATTATCGGTACTTTATTCGTACTAGCCCGTATATGGGATGCACTTAGCGCTCCAATCTTCGGCGTGATCATTGACCGGGCCAATCTAAAGGGCGGCTTGGTTCGTCTATATCTTGCACTTCGAAGCGACTGGAATCGAATTTTGCAAAATCCTAACGAACCTAATTGGAGGACGACTTGATGAAAAAGCTACTATACGGTGTTGCTTATTATGATGAATATATGCCATATGACCGTTTGGACCAAGATATTCAAATGATGAAGGATGCGGGCATCAATGTGGTGCGGATTGCCGAATCCACTTGGAGTACGCATGAACCGCAAAACGGCGTGTTTGATTTTACTTCTGTGGATCGGGTGCTGGACGCCATGCATAAGGCGGGCATTGAAGTCATTGTGGGGACGCCCACCTATGCCGTACCCACATGGCTGGTGAAGGAGCATCCCGATGTATTGGCGACAACGCCTCAAGGTCCGGGCAAATATGGAGCTCGCCAGATTATGGACATTACGAACCCGGTGTACCTGTTCCATGCCGAGCGAATCATACGCAAGCTGATTGGGCGGGTGAGTCAGCATCCGGCGGTTATTGGCTTTCAGACGGATAACGAGACGAAGCATTACAACACAAGCGGGCCCAATGTGCAATTGCAATTTGTAAAGTATCTGCGGGAGCAGTTTGGATCACTGGAGGAGCTTAACCGCAAATTTGGTCTGGATTACTGGAGTAATCGCATCAATAGCTGGGAGGACTTTCCTTCGGTGGTCGGAACGATTAATGGAAGTTTGGGCGCAGCCTTTTCCCAATTCCAGCGCAAGCTGGTGACGGACTTTCTGGCATGGCAGGTCGCGCTGGTGAAGGAATATAAGCGGGAGGACCAATTTGTTACGCAAAACTTTGATTTTGCGTGGAGAGGTCATTCCTTTGGTGTTCAGCCAGACGTGGATCACTTTGCGGCATCGCAAGCCTTTGATGTGACTGGGGTGGATATTTACCATCCATCACAGGATGACCTGACTGGTATTGAAATTTCCTTCGGTGGCGATGTGGCACGTTCGACGAAAAATAACAATTATCTAGTGCTGGAAACGGAAGCGCAGGCCTTTACCCACTGGGTTCCCTATCCGGGGCAATTGCGTCTGCAAGCGTTCAGCCATCTGGCTTCCGGGGCCAATATGGTGGCATACTGGCACTGGCATTCCATCCATAATTCCTTCGAAACCTACTGGAAGGGTCTGCTGAGCCATGATTTTGAGCCGAACCCAGTGTATGAGGAAGCACAGACCATAGGGAAGGATTTTGCAAGATTGTCTCCGCATCTGGTCAACTTGAAAAAGAAAAATAAAACGGCGATTCTGGTCAGTAACGAAGCATTGACGTCGATTGACTGGTTTAAATTTAATATGAGTAGCCCGTTAAATTACAATGATATCGTACGTCGTTTGTATGACGAGTTGTATAAACTGAATATCGGGACGGATATCGTTCATCCAGGTACAGAATCGTTTGACGACTATGATCTCTTGATCGTCCCGGTTCTCTATTCTGCCCCAGATGCACTACTGGAGAAGCTGAACCGATATGTGGAGAAAGGTGGTCATGTGGTATACACATTCCGAAGCGGATTTACCGACGAGCATGTGCAGGTGAGAACGTCCCGACAGCCGGGCGTGATTAGCGAAGCCTGCGGCATTCATTACAGCTTGTTCGTGGAGCCGAAGAAGGTGACGCTTAAGAATAATCCTTTTGAGGTGGCAGCAGAGGACAATCAGGTAGATACGTGGATGGAGCTGATTACCCCGACGACTGCTGAAGTATTGGCCTATTACGATCATCCGCATTGGGGAAAATATGCCGCGATTACGCAAAACCGCTATGGTCAGGGAACAGCGACCTACATCGGCTGTGTCGTCAGTCCGGCGGTCATCCGTGAACTATTTAGCTCTGTAGCCAAAAAGGCAGGAGTATGGGGACTGGATCAGGAAGCGTCTTATCCGATCATTGTTAAATCCGGCACGAATGAGCTGGGACGGACAATCCGGTACTATTTTAACTATTCCGAACAAGCAGGCTCGGTGGTATATCTGCATGGAGACGGCAAGGAGCTGATTGGGGAGCATGCGGTTACCAAAGGACAAACGCTTACATTAGAGCCTTGGGGTGTTATAATTATCGAAGAAGCGTAAATGATGAATAGTGAGCCACAACTGACTCACGAATAATATCATATAGGTATTCCCCGGAAGTATCCGGTACATGAAGCGCCCCTGCGAATTGCGGGGCGTTTTCGCATATGGCTGAATAGAGGAGTGCATCGCTATGACAACCCGAGCAGTCCGCTGGTTCCGGGCGCTGACAGCCCCGTATCGACGCAGCATTCAGCTCAAGCTGATCTTGACGATGATTGTTCTATCTGTGCTGCCGGTCATTGCTGTCACGGTGCTGGCTGCGGAAAAAAGTAGAGCTTCCATGGAAGCTGAAGTAGTAGAGACGAACATGTCCAATATGAAATGGACGGGGATCTATATCAGCGACCAGCTAGATCGTCTGAATCATCTGATTTACAGCATTCAGATCAGCCCTGATCTGAGCGATTATTTGAATGAGCGCGAGCCTGACAATCTTTCAAGCCAATTTAATGCCCAGCGAAAAATGTTGAATACGATGGCGAATGTGTATTATTCGGCCGGAAGTCATGTGATCGGCATCCAGCTTTATTTGAAGCAATCGCAAACCTTGTTTACCTTCAATAGTATGCAAAATGAAATTACGACAGTGAGCGGTATTCCCCCACAGTATGGCGAGATGTGGCAAGCGAATAAGGATTATTCGATTCGTCCAAGCTCTGCTGACCCGGAACGCTTTATTTTGACGCGCAGTATTCGGCGTTTTGAAGACCAAAAGCAGACGGGGGCTATTTCTTTGGATGTATTGTGGTCGCAATTCGATCAGACGCTGGGCCTGCTGGGACGAGGGGATCAGCATCAGGTGCTTATTACAGATGCAGATGGCGGGGTTATGTATCCAGCACAGGCTCGGCAGTCGCCTCCTCCTGCAAGTGTGCTGTCAGTTCTTCGTGACGTTAAGCCGGGCCCCGGGATGATTCAAACTGCTGAACATTATGTGTTCTATAATGATCTGGATGTAGTTGGGCTGAAGCTGGTCAAAATCGTACCCACTTCCTCCATTAACCACAGCGCTTTTTCAACGATGCTGTATGGTATTATCGTCGGCGTGATTTCAATCCTGGTTTCCATCTGCATTGCCGTTTTCATCGCATGGCGGACTGCACGTCCGATTGTTCATTTGGCGCGTTCCGTACAGGAGCTGGATATGATCAAAGGACCGATTGGACAGCCAAGTACACGCCCGGATGAGATAGGGCTGCTGGAAAGAAGTCTGCATGGGATGGCAGGCCGAATTCGCGAGCATATTCAGGCGGAATACAGTATAAATTTGCAAAAAAAGACGGCTGAATTAAAAGCGCTCCAAGCGCAGATTCATCCACATTTTCTGCAAAATACGCTGCAAATGATCGGAAGTATGGTGTTTTCGCAAAAGCCGGAGGACACCTATGAAGTCATTCGGTCGCTGAGTGAGATGTTCCGTTACGTGGTACGGGAACCTCAGGATTTGGCCTCTTTACGCGCAGAGCTCGACCATGTGGGACACTATATGCGCATCCAGCAACGGCGATTTCCACAAAGATTGGTGTTTCAGGTGGAGACGGAAGAACAGGCGATGGATATTCGACTGCCTAAGCTATCGCTTCAGCCATTGTTGGAAAACGCGTTTCAGCACGGTCTTGACCGAAAGGCGGGGGCATGGAGAATGGGGATTCGGGTGGAGATTATGAAAGAAGATGTGTGTATTACGGTTTGCGATAATGGAAACGGCATGGCCCCGGACAAGCTGGAAAAAGTACGGGCAAAGCTGGAAAACGCGTCGGAGGAACCGATCTGGGCGCAGGGTAGTCATATCGGATTGAGCAATGTGTCTTCACGCATACGGATGAATTTTGGAGTGCGCTACGGAGTGAGGATAGATAGTGAGCAGGGAGTCGGTACACGTGTCACTATCCGCATTCCATTTACCTCAGCAGAGGAGGGAAAAGTATGATCAGAGTATTAATTGTGGACGATGAGCCGTGGAACCGCGATATTCTAAAGACATTTGGCACATGGGAAAAACTTGGAATGTTGGTAGTGGGTGAGGCTGAAGACGGAGACGAGGCGTTCAGGCTGGTCGGGGAGTTAGCTCCCCATATTGTGATTACTGATATGCACATGCCGGGTGCGGACGGAGTGGAGCTGCTGCAAGCGCTAAATAACCATTGTCCTGATGTAAAAATCATTGTAGTGAGCGGATATGATGACTTTGCGTATGCCAAACATGCCATCCGTTACAAGGCCGTCGATTATTTGTTAAAGCCAGTCAATCCTACAGAGCTGAATACAGTGTTGCTCAAATGCAAAAACGATCTGGAGGTCAAGGCTGCTGAACAGCAGCAAGAAGCGACGGAGCTGGATTATGGTTTTTTTCACAAGCTGACCCGGTATAAGCAACTGCTGCGTCTTTATTTTAATGAGTTGAACCGTGACGGGGTGAACATAACTTGTAGGCAGGTTATGCAGGAGCTGGAGAGTTATGGAGCACCAAGTCCACATATGCTGGGCAGGCTGGTACAGGAGCTTCTTTCCCTGCTAAAAGAGCTCACAGCGGATAACGGGCTAGATACTTCTACGGCAAAGGCAGGATTCCCACTGTCGCAGGATGCCGTATCCTCTGTAGAACATGCGCTGGAATTCGTATCGTCGTGCTATGTTCAGGAACTGGATCAGCTCATTCGGCAGCGGAAATACAAAAACAAACTGAATTTAGAAGAAGTACGACGATATATCGACAGTCACTTTGCTGGGCCGATTACACTGGAGCAGTTGGCAAAAAACTTTTTTGTGAGCAAAGAGTATATGAGTAAGGTATTTAAGCAGGAGTATGGTCAAAATGTAACGGACTACATCGTAGAGCGAAGAATGGAAAACGCGCGGGAATGGCTGGTCAATAAACAGATTTCAATCAAAGCAGTCGCGGAGATGGCAGGATATGAGGATGTGTCTTATTTCTATCGGGTATTTAAAAAGCATTTTGGCATGGCACCCGGTGAAATGAGGAAGGAAGTTTAAAAAAGTCCAATCAAATAAGCTAAGGGCGTCCAATGGCAGAAGTGATCTCTCATTCTATAATGAAAGCGTATACAAAACGAGCAGTACAAAGGAATTTGGCCTTTATGAAGTTCGCACAGAGCTGAATAGAGGTTGAAGACCGGCGGCATAGCTGCTTTGAATAACAACTGATTTGCCGATGGGCAACGGTTATTTTCAAAATAGGGGAGGTCATTTTTCATGAAAATGTGGAAATGTGTATTGAGCACGATGCTGGTTGGCACGTTATTGGCCGGGTGTGGAGCGAATTCTTCAGGCAGTGACAGCAGCGGTTCCGGTGGAGACGGCAAAACGGTGAATCTCAAAATGTTTATTGCTCAGCCCCGTTTGAAGGAGCACTACGATAAATACATTAATGCTTTCGTAGCGAAAGAAAAGAAAGATAAAAATATCGACGTTACGGTGCAACTGGAGATGCCGCCTGCTGACAACGCCGCACAAATTTTGAAGACAAGACTCGCATCCAACGATGCGCCGGACGTATTTGCATTGCACGCGGTGAATGAAATTCCTCCGTTTTATAAAGCGGGCTATTTGGAGGATTTGTCCGGTCAGCCTTTTGTTAACAAATTGATGGATAGTGTGAAGCCTTCGGTGACAACCAAAGACGGAAAGGTCGTAGCGGTTCCTTTAGAAACGATCTCATGGGGCTATTTGTACAATAAAAAGATATTTAAGGATTTGGATTTGCAGCCGCCGGGAACGTTGACCGAAATGAAAGCTGTGGTGGAGAAGCTGAAAGCGAATAATGTGAAACCGTTCCTGTTGTCTTACAAGGAATCCTGGATTCCACAGCTGTTCGTGCCTCTGACAGCAGGTGCGATGATGAACACACAGAATAAAGATTTTATCGAACGGATGAATCAGGACCAAGGCTCCTTTTCCGAAATGAAGAGCATGTTCGATATTATTGATCTGGTGAATAGCAACGGTACTGACAAGGCGCTGGAAATCGGCGGGGATGATGGATCGGCTGCGTTTGCCTCGGGTAAAGCGGCGATGTGGATTCAAGGACCGTGGTTTGCGGAAACGATTTTAAAATCTGATCCGAAGATGGATTTTGGGGTAGCAGCGCTGCCGATCAATGACGATCCCAATGCGACATTGATCAATTTGTCCACTTCGACTTCGCTGGCTGTATCCTCCACAAGCAAGAACAAGGAGGTTGCGCTCGATTTTGTTAACTATGTGCTGGATGACAAGGATTCTAGCGCGTTCTATGAAGCATTGAAATTTAATCCGATCTCCAAAGTGCATACGTTTAAAAGCTATCCTTGGGTTAATGACGCTACCGAATACGTGAAAGCAGGCAAGTCGTACCAAGATCCATCTATCCCGCAAGCGGTTAAGGACGAGGCAGGCAAATCGCTACAATCCTATTATGCTGGTCAGCTCTCGCAGGATGACGTCATTAAGGCGCTGGATAAGGCATGGAAATCGTATAACAAAGTGAACAAGTAACGGTAACCTATAGATTACACCAGGAGGGAGAGACTCCATGCCTTTTAAAATCTATAAAAAATACGTCATGCTACTGGCGTTTACAGCCCCGGCGCTGATCTTTTACGCTATCTTCCTGCTCATTCCAACGATCAGCGGCATGTACTACAGCTTTACAAACTGGAACGGCTTGAATCCCAATTACAGCTTTATCGGCTTGGGGAACTTTGTGGAATCGTTGAAGGAAGACCCCGATTTTCTCAATTCCCTTTGGTTTACTCTTAAATACGTATTAGTGATGATTGTGCTGCAAAATGTACTGGCACTGGCATTGGCAGTGTTGATTGAGTCGCGTACACGTACCAAAGGATTTTTCCGGACAATATTTTTCATGCCCAATATGATCAGTACCATTATTAGCGCATTTATGTGGACCTTCGTTTTTTCTTCCGTGCTGCCACAGATCGCCGAAAAGACGGCTATCGCCTTTTTGGGCCAATCGTGGCTGGGCGATCCGAAGGTATCTTTCTTCTCTATCATTATTGTGTCGCTCTGGAATGGTGTCGGCTATATGATGATCATCTATCTGGCTGCGCTTCAAGGTGTACCACAAAGCTTGAAGGAGGCTGCTATTATTGACGGGGCGAACGCATTTCAGACATTGCGAAGTGTGACGATGCCGATGATTACTCATGCGATTACGATCTGTTTCTTCCTGACGCTGAATGGTGCCTTCAAGGTGTATGAGGTCGTATACGGACTAACTGGCGGAGGGCCAGGGCGCAGTACACAGGTGATTACGATGAACATTTATGAGGAGGCGTTCTCCAACAACTTCCGTTATGGTTATGCGAGCGCTAAATCCGTTATTTTGTTCGCAATCGTTCTCATTTTTACCCTGATTCAGTTGCGCGTCATGAAGAAGAGGGAGGTGGAGGCATGAGGCTGAAGAAAGCCAATTCCTTACTGATTACGCTGATTCTGTGCGTGGGCGCTGTCGTGTCCTTCTTCCCAATCTACATGGCGGTAATTAACTCGTTTAAAACACAGGGTGAGATGTTTGCATCCTTTACGGCGCTGCCGACGAAGCTTCACTTTGAAAATTACAGTCAGGCTTTTCATCAGACTCATTTGCTGAACAGCGCCCTTAATTCCACGATTATTTCTTTTATCGGCATTGGTGGCATTGTGATCTGTTCGGCACTGGCAGGCTACAAGCTGTCTCGTACACAGGGGAAACTGAGCAGTGCGATTTTCTTCCTGTTTGTCGCATCGATGCTGGTGCCGTTTCACTCTATTATGATACCGCTTACACGAATGGCAAAAGATTTGTCCGTTCAAGGCAGTACGTACGGCTTGGCCTTGATCTATATCGGCTTGGGTGTGAATATGGCGATCTTTTTGTATCATGGATTCGTCAAATCCATCCCGCGTGAGCTGGAAGAATCCGCACAAATGGACGGCTGTAATGAGTTCCAAACGTTCTTTCGCATTATATTTCCTTTGCTGCTGCCGATCACAGTTACCATCGCGATTTTGGATTTTCTGTGGATTTGGAACGACTTTTTGCTTCCATTGTTAATGCTGACGGATGTGAACCATTACACCCTGATTCTCTCGACCAATATGCTGTTTGGAGAGTACAACAAGGATTGGTCGCTTATTCTGGCCGCACTTGTGCTGACCTCCATCCCGGTTATCCTGATCTATGCATTCTTTCAGAAATTCATTATGGAGGGCATCGCAGAGGGAGCGGTTAAGGGATAACTGGAGACGGCGGGCAGTCAGATGGTACTTCCCATCGCCCTCATGACATAAATATCCCCAACGCTAACACGAAAACCTTCCTATGAATAAGGAAGGTTTTTTGTGATTCAGTTTTTTTCTCGCCAACGTTTCAATAAAAAGATGGGAAGGGTTACAAACAAAATTGCAAAGGCTACAATGATCCACCACTGAGGGTCAATGATATACAACACGACTCCGATCAGCAGAACTGTTGTTATTATGAAAATTCTCACTTTCAACATTGTTCTCTTACTCACCCTAGCTTCTAATTTTGGCAACGTTATGAGGGAGATTGCAGTTAACGCAGCAAAAAATATGGAGGTAAATGAATTATAGATAATATCAGCTCCTTGATCTAATTACCCACCCAGGATTGTTCGGAATTAATGTGATAAAACAGAAACCCCCCGCTGAGGAAGGCTTTTGTTTTGGAACGACGCACATCCAACGTTACTTCGAGAAAATACTTATAATAAAAAATAAAAGCGAAATGATGATCAAAGTTAGATATATACTGGAAACCCGTTTTCCGATCGTAGCTCCAAACTCTTTAGGATTTTTATATCCAATGACTAAACTGGGAATAAAAAAAATACTGGATAGAAAAATGGTGTAGTGAGACCTAGTATTATCAACACTGTTAGACCAGGCGGGCAATCCCAAAAAGGAAAGCAACTGGTCTCCCAATATGTAATTGCCAAATTCGAAAGAAACAGCCATACCAAGAAGAGATAAAAGCAGTGAAAGTGATCCCCAACCTATTTTTTTTCTGTTGTTTCTCAACCATTCAAAGATAATTAGTAAAATTACAATTGCTTGTATGCTGTATGTCAACATGATTGAAAACATAAAGTACCTCCTTAAACATTAGAATCAAATGATAAGATGTCAATTTCGGAAATGAGTATACCATTTTTTGGAATGTTTTCATATGTCTTTCAATACAGCGATCGTATGATCAAAAGGAACGCGAAGCGGCCTTAGCCATACAATATTTCATCTGAATGTAAAAGGAGATGATTATGTTGGCTACCTTCTCGGCCGCGCTTCAAGTGAAAAAGCGGATGGCCAAGCGAGTCTTAAAAATGTCCGGTGTCCACGGCATTGGCGTAGGATACAGGGACCCTGCCCATCCCAAAAAGGGAGCCGCTGTCATTGTGTATACGGACCGTCTAGCGTCGGCCTCTACTGGACTCCTGTCGGCCACCGCCTTAGGAAAGAAAACGAACGTTCCAGTCCGAATTGTAAAAACTGGAAAGATCAGAGCCAATGCCACGGACTACAAAGTGCGCATACGCCCGGTCATCGCCGGCTACAGTGTCGGGACGATTGAAGGCTCCGGTTCAACCGGACTCATCGTTGCCCCAACTGGAGCGCCGGCGACGCGTTATCTTTTTAGCAATAACCATGTCCTCAATCCCTCCAATACAGACAATCGGGAGGCTACAATACAGCCAGGCGGAGCCGATGGGGGGACGGTTACTCAGGATCGTATAGGAAGGCTGTATCGTTACGTACGCTTGAATCCCACCGGTACAAACCTGATTGATGCGGCGCTTTCGCTTCCGACCCGTAACAACCTACTCAATCCGCGTTACGCTACGGTAGGAGCGATTCCAGGTCATGTTACCGCATATCGCATAGGAGAAAGATTGAAGAAGGTTGGGCGTACGACCGGACGGGTCAATGGCACGGTAGAGTCCGTCTATACGGACCTGCAAATCAATTATGGCGGAGAGTTGGGCCTGCTGACCTTCGAAGATCAGACGGTTATTAGAGGTACGACTCCCGTATCACTACCTGGGGATTCTGGCTCTGTATGGCTCAGACAGTCAGATAATTATGCAGCTGCGGTCAACTATGCAGGCACGGCAGATGGTCGCTTATCTATAGCCTTTCCGGTGCAGTGGGCGATGCAGGTATTCAACACACGGGTAGCCCGCCCCAACGGGGCAGGCAGGGTGCTCAGGGTAGATACAGGATCTTCCCCTCGCTCCTATACTAGGCAGCTCACCAGTGAGGAACTGGTTCGCTTAAGACCAAGAACGACACGCATTAGACGGAGCTAAACGCCCTACAGATGGAAAAGCTGCCGCTGATCGTCCCAATAAAGCGGTCGCTTTAAAAGCTTTCCGAAGGACTGCTTGCTTCGGAAGCATCATCTCCCCGGATTTCTCCCCTGATTATAGACTTAACTTAAGTAATCCGGGGGTGAGCTAATATAGGAAGAATCATTCACGATACCAATCATTTACGACGATAATGATTCACGACGCAAATCATTCACGGTACAAATCATTCATAATCTAAAACGTTAACGGCATGAATGAATACATTCTAATCTGCTCCTTCAGCATATGAATGGGCTCCCACATCATGGGCTGTAATGGTGCTGCTTGCCGAGGCCAAGCCCCGGATTTCCTGAGCGGTTAGGGCTCTGTTGTAAATAATCAGTTCATCCACTGCACCGTTCAGGTAGGGATCATCAAACTGGGATTTCCCAATGTAGTTCCGGTCTGTTAGTCCAAGGCTGGAAGGCTTGAGCGTCATGTTCGTGTTACGCGTCGCCTCTACACCGTCCAGATACATCATTCCAGTATTGCCTGACAAAGTCACGGCGACATGCTTCCAAACCCCTGTTGCCAGCTCTGGCGCATTCAACTGTTGTTCCTCTCCGTTCCCCGAGACGGTGATAGCAAAGCGCATACCGGTTCCCTCGGCTTTGGGTGTCAAAAACATATACCGATTCGTGCCTGCTCCAAAATCAAACAGGCGTGCCCAGCCGTTATGCGTGTTCACCCGTACCCACGCGGCAATCGTAAAGTCATTTAGGCTGCTAACGATACCACCGGGCAGGCTAGCATAGGCGTCTGTACCGTTAAAGTGCAGGGCATTGCCTTTCCGTCCGGCTCCCCACGCACCTCCATTTACACTGGCCTGCTGTCCATAACCTGACGAATCGGCTGCGGTAGATCCGGCCGTTTCGTCAAATTCATAACGGGCTACAATGTCTCCGGCGGGAGACGGGTTGTCTGTACTCGACTGGATACGGATATCATAGTTGGCTGCCGTACCGATATTCAGTCTGACCGTGGTCGTAGAGCTGTTAGCAGCCGTGACTGATCCGTTTTTTGTGCCGTCTACGAGCACGTCATACGTACCTGCCGCAAGTCCGGTCAAGCTCATAATGGTGGTGTGAGTCGTGCCTGGAGTCGTGTTTTTCAGCGTCAGGCGGATGCTGTTCTTGGACTTAGACACGATGGCCAAGCTATATTGGTCCCGATTCAGCTCCAAACTCAGCTTTTGGGTGATCAGATGCAGTCGCTGGAATACACCGTCTTTTGGAGTGATCGCGTAGCTGTTACTGCTTTCTGTAACGTCACAGCCATAGCCGAACAAGCCGAATATTGGATCTACAGCAACATCCGAGCTTAGGATTTTAATGGCTCCAAATAGCCCCAGGTCGGCTTCCCCGGACATCCCGCGCCATCCGTTAAAGAGGGGGCCGCCGTCCAGACCGAGTGCGCCATAATTGCCCTTGCCCGCCTGATATGTCCACGATACCGCCCCGATATTGGCAGGATCAGGGCTGATCTGTCCCGAGTTAATCGCCCCGATGTTCGCCAGCTTGGCGGCATAGGACAGACGCTGATCCACTTCGGGCTTGGACGAATGCCGACGTGTCCAGTCATCCATCGCGTAGCCGGCCAGTGAAGTGGTGTACTGGAAGTTCCACCAATTCTCTCCGGTGATGGTGACCGGATCGGCGTAATAGTACCAGACAGGCATATGACCGCGTGCAGCACGCGTTTTGGCGTTGATTTTGCTCATCATGGTCGTGTTGTTATTCATTTTGGCGAGTGTATATACGGCTTCTTCACCTGTATTGTCATAGTTATACTCAGAGCCATAAGGATAGGTGGTGTTTTTGAAATTGTTATACTTGGTAGCCATTTTGGCAATCAGGTCGTTAGCCTCGGTGGTCAAGCCTTCTTCCTGAAGCGCTTTAATCATATCAGGTGTAGTTAGCTCACCCATGAGTCCCGTGTTCCAATTATAAGCAACAGGGCCTTCATACAACGCTTTAAAAATACGATAAGCACGTAGCAAATATGTGTTTTTGCTATTGCGATAGCTGATCAGCTTGGGATACAGCTTGGCAAGTTTATACATGCTAAAAAATGTATTATAAATGTGCGGATAGGCATAGCCCCGGTACGTTGGTGTCGTATTAGGCTGCGGCATCAGGAAATCAGGAACCAGATAATCGGTATGATGGCCTTCCATCAAATTCGTCCAGATGGCCACCTCCAAATAATCATCGACTGCCTTGATTTCAGATGCTACGGGCTTCTGAACGTTTTTCTCCGCCAGAAACTGGCCGTGAGTTAGTCCCCAATCATCACCCCAGCCCCAGTAGCCAGCAAAGCTGTTTCGTTTGGCCTTGTATTGCATCATCCAGTCATCAAAGACCTTGTCCCTCAGGTCGCCCGGCACGTTCCATTGGGTGCTGTTGACCATGAAGGTAGAGTGACGCTGAAGTGCAGCTTCGACTGGCTCGATGGCATAGAACTGGAGAACGGTTTTTTCGCCGTTACCATAGTTTACAGTAATATTGTTATGTCCCAGTCGTCCCAGTGTAAGTTCATATATTTTATGGTTTGTAGGGGCTGTTTCCAGATAGCTGATGGTCGTTTCGGACGGATATTGCGCTGTGACAGAGGTAATGGATTTGCTGGTATGCAGATCGAATTTGGCCTTGAGATTGGTCGGGAAAATCATACCCGGAACCACGGTCACATCCACATGTCCCTCACTGTACAGCCTGTCCTTTACAGCCTGCTCGTCCGCTACTTTATAAAATTTAAAGGCATACGTTTTGCTTTCACCAGGAGCCAGCGACAGACTGGTGCTTCCGAGATAACCACGGTTGGTGCTCTTGATGACATTGGAGTGGATATAGAACACATTCAGTCCTTCGGACCAGCCACCTTGCTCCATAGCCCAAGTGCTGCCGGGATGCTCCTCAGTTCTCCAATGGTCCTGATATTCGAGACCAGCACCCGTTGAGGCATCAGGGATTAGCAGTACATACGGTCCGATGCCGCTAGGTCGTCCGGTGGTAATAAAGGAGCTATTATGGCCAACAAAGGAGTGTGAGAGTACTCTGGTTTCATAAATTTGTTCATTATTGCCACCGGACCAGTACTCGTTAAACGGAAGCGGCAGTCCCCAATCTCCGATCTCCAGCGTTTGATTAGAGGTGTTTGTTACTTTCATTTGCCAATGCAAATAATCGTTAACCAACGAATAAGTTTCATGTAAAATGAAATTACGTATTCCCTGATTGTTTGATGAATTCTGATAGGTTACCTGGACACTGTTTCCAGAAGAGGTGATCTGGCGCGCATCAGCAGAATTACTTGTCCATGCCCGAGTCCACGCTCCGTTGCCGAGACGATAGGTGAACATGAGTTCACCCAGCCACTGATGATCCGACGTATTCTGTTTAGGTGCGTTGGAGCTGTTCATGACATAGTTGGTATTAAAAGTGTCCCCTACCAGCCGTAAGGAAGAGAGATCGCCGTAATCTCCGACAGAGATGGAGAACACTTGATTAGATAGTTGTACTGCCATGCTATCAACCTCCTAACAAAGGTTCGTGAGCGTGCTCACTACGTTAATATATGTGTGAGAAATACTTTTGCTACCCTATGTATGAGAATTGATAGAAAATAGATTCATATAAATGTCCTAGAGGGCGCTCAATCGTGGAGGTAGAGGTATTATGAAAATTAAAATGGAGTTGCCGAAGATTCCTGTCGACTTGCCCGTATTAAATGAAGAAATGTATTCCTTACGATCCAAAGGCGAATATCGTATGGGGTCTGTAGAAGATATGATTTTGGATAATGTGGAAGCGGTTAAGGTTTCATTAGAGAAGATGACTTTTAAAAATGTAACGATCATGGAATCGTCATTGCCGGAAAGTGAATGGACAGACGTCATTTTTGATAAATGCGATCTGTCTAATGTTCATTTTTCCGGTTCCTTTATCCATCGGGTAGAGTTCAGGAACTGCAAATTGCTTGGAACAGACTTTTCCAGAAGCAGGTTCCAAAACGTTCGTTTTTCGGATTGCTTAGGGGATTATTCGATGTTCCGTTTTGCTAATTTTAAGCAAGTTGGTTTTGAAGATTGTTCTTTAATAAGTGCCGATCTGTATCATTTAACACTACAAAAAACCTTTTTTAACCGTTGCAATCTGGATCAAGCGGTGCTATCCGGGTCCAAGCTCAAAGGGATTGATCTGAGCGATTGCGAATTTGATGGGTTACAGGTGGATATAGAAGATTTGAATGGCTGCATCATTTCACCGCATCAGGCTTCATCATTTGTGGGCCTTTTGGGGCTAGTGATTAAATAAGGGATTCCTCACTGATTTTTATTACGCTCCCATGCCTGGCGCAGACGTTTAATATGATGTTTGCTTATCCGTAAGGGGTCTATGTTCCGCCCATAACAAAAAAAGATCCGCCTAAGCGGATCTCTTGCATTTATTGATAGCTTATTTTTTTTTAATAACCGGCCGTACAGGCTTCGTTGTCAAGACATTAAGCGCGTCACGCACTTCAGTGGCGAAAACAAGCGGCTTTTCTACTTTTTCGAAGTGGATGTACCAGAGATTGGGGTTATCGAATAGCCAGTGATTGTGCAGTGCCGTTACTTTGACACCATGTTTACGAAGTCGAGAAATAAATGGATTAATTTCTGCGGTCAAAATCACGGTTTCACCAAGACATAATCCTTTTCCGTTACGTCCAATACTTTCGAAAGAAAAAGCTTGGGGTATTGCAAGAAAGGATCTGGTCTTTTTCCCTAAAATGATCGGCTTGATGTTATTTCTGACTGTAGATGCAGTACAAACTCCGTTAATGATTTGAGGTGTTGCTTTTAATATAGCTGCAAACTGTCTACAAAGCGGACTAATTGCCATTTCTCTCACTCCAATTCTTTTGAATTACTAGCATCATATGAAAAAGTAAGGGAATGGGAAGGGTAAGTCTTCTTTATCATTAGTCTAATTTGCTATATACAAAGTGCGAATGGAGCACCCCTTTAAAGCCTCAGCTTTGCTCCGTGATACTCATGTTTGATACTGTCCCATGCCTGGCGCAGACGATTAAACCCTTCAATAATTTGTTGCTCCGTTAAATGGGCAAAGATAAAGCAGGCTGATGGAGGTCCCGGTGTCAGTTGGTAATCTGCGGCATCACGCCAAGCGACTCCGTAAAATCGTGCTGTCTGCATCAAATGATGATACTGGGCAGACTCATGCTTCCAGATGGCATAGGCATGTAGTCCGCAATCGTTCTGATGCCAGTGAAACAGTTCACTTAACTGCTGTATTTCACGCTGAAACACGTCGTAGCGTGATCTGTATATTCGAGTCATCCGACGCACATGGCGTACATAGTCGCCGCGCATCATAAAGCGTGCCAGTGCGCGCTGTTCCAAGCGGGCAGGCGGCAGGGGATCATATAGTCGTTTGGCAGCTGTCAGCGCTTGGGCCAATTCAACGGGCAGAATCGCAAACCCAAGTCGAAGGCTGCTGAACATGCTTTTGGAAAAGGAACCGACATAGATCACACATTCCGCGCGATCCAGTGCTTTTAACGGCTCAATGGGTCGTCCTGCCCAGCGGAATTCACTGTCATAATCGTCCTCAATGATCCACGCACCTTTGGATACTGCCCATTGCAAAATATGTTGACGACGTGCTAGTGGCAACACAGCACCCGTTGGAAACTGTCGTCCCGGCGTAACAAACAGCAATTTGGAATCCCAATCCTGTGGGACAATTCCTTGTTGATCCATTTCAGCAGCATGTATCTGTCCGCCTGAGGCAGTAACTGCACGATAGATGCCGGAATAACAGGGATTCTCCAATACAATTCGATCTTGTTCATGAATAAGCAACTGACTTAATAACGTGATCACTTCCATGGAACCACTGCATAATACGACTTGATCCGGGGTAGCCGTTATTCCGCGTGTTCTGCCAACATGATGGCAAATCGCTTCGCGCAGCCATTCATCACCGTTCACTGGTGCAGTCGTCGTATCAGCCGAGGGCTTTTGCAGATCTTTTCCAGCGGCAGTCATTGCGCTTTTCCATGCGATCTGTGAATTGCCCTCCAATACAACTTCTCCTGTCTGGAAAGAAATCAAAGGCGGTTGCGCACTGTCTCTATCTGTAGCAGAAGCAGGAGGCGACTGTAAGTTTCGTTCCCTTTCGATCTGCATGATTCGTTGTCCCCATGCTGACAGAGCAGGGGCTTTTTGTTTTGCGACAGGTGAATTTTGGTTCTGCTGGCTGATTAGAGATTTGTCGGGCAGCGTCGCTGTCTGTTGCATAACAAAGGTTCCTCTGCCTACTGTCGAATCTACATATCCTTCTGCCAACAGCATATCGTATGCTTCTTTAACGCTCCCTCGCGAAATTCCATACATCACAGCCAGATCACGAGTGGAAGGCAGACGTGTACCACTGGCAAGGGAACCATTGAGGATTCCCTCACGAAGAGCATGATACAATGCCAAATATTTTAAATGATATTTTTGAAGCGCACGCTGATAAGCAATCGTAATATCCATACTCTTCTCCTTCGATTGGACCATTCATTTTCGTTCATATTGGATCTTTTTATGAATCCATTTTCAACATAATCTGAAATGTATCATTGGTCAATAGATGGAAGGAGAGTTCCCTGTGAGAAGAAAAGAATTTACGGTGGCAGAACAAGAGGAAATAGAGCAGTTTCTGAGCGAGGTCAGTTTCGGATTTTTAGGCATGAACAGCGAGGATGGTTTTCCGCGTGTGGTTCCCTTGAATTTCGCTTATGGAAACGGCGTTTTTTATATTCATGGCAGCCGTGCTGGAGAAAAGATGGAACGGATGAAAGAGGATAATCGGGTTACTTTTTCAGCCGCCAAAGAATATGCGCTCATTCCGTCTTATTTTACGGATGAACATATGGCATGTCCTGCGACATCATTTTTTAAAAGTATTACCGTGCGTGGTCATGCGGAGCATGTAGTGGATTTGGAAGAAAAAGCATCGGCCTTTTCTATTTTTATGGGTAAGCTGCAACCGGAAGGCGGGTATGACACGATTGATGCCAGCGATTTTCGGTATGCTTCACGCTTGAAAGGGGTCGCTCTGATCAAAATTGTACCAGAGGAATGGACTGCCAAGTTTAAATTCGGTCAAAATGTCAAAGATCAGGAACGTCAGCAAATTATCGACGGCTTGCAACAACGGGGGCTGGATGATGATCTGACAACGATTGAGATGATGCGCAAATATTGTCCTCATCACTGAGCGTAATAAATTCCTGCTCGCTCACCGTCAGATTGGTTAATTATACCTTGTAGGGAGATGCCCTTGATTTTCCAAAACTTTCAGTCCTTCTGTATTAGGACTTTTGAAGGACAGGTATATATCATCCTCAAGCCCGTTGTTCTTACTGCAAAGGAACTTTATAATACGATAGATTTGTGGCGTAAGGGGGCAAGACCGTGATGAGAGCAGGAGTCAGAAGTCGGGAAAGTCGAAGGTTGTTACTGGAAGCGGGGGCTGAAGAGTTCGCTCAGACGGGGTTTTATCAGACTAAGGTAAGTTCGATCGCGGCACGTGCAGGATTGACGCAGCCGGATTTTTATATTCATTTTGAAAGCAAGGAACAAATGTATGAGGAGCTTGTGGAGAGCTTTCGTACTTTGGTGAATGATACGGTACAAAGCATGAAGATTGGCCCAGACCAAAGCGAGGCTGAAATTTTGAGACGGGGACAAGTGTTTCTGGAAGCTATTTTTCGCGTGTTGTCTAACAATCCGGCGATCACTCGTGTCGGATTTTACCAGGCGGCAGACTCGGTGCGCATTAAGGCGGAAATGGCCGAGCATATTAAAAAGCATCTGCTGGCGGCGCAACGATGGGGCTCCTGCCGTGAGGAACTGGACCCTGAGCTGACAGCAGAATGCGTGATCGGCTTGATTGAACGGCTGACGTTAACTAAATTGCTACCTGGACGTGAAAGTCCGTCTGTGCTTGCCAAGCAGGCACGAAACCTCCTGTATCACGGCATGCTCGGGTCCGAAGAATAACAAGACTATACAATCCCAACCTAGATTTGGGCGGCAGACTCGGCGTTTGTCCCTATCATGAATGATGGCATAAGCATAAGATGCTCTTGTAAACCATGAAGGGAGGAATCACCATGTCTGGAGTAGGCGCTGGTTATGGAGCTTTTACATCTACAGGAGCGATTCTGGTACTTTTCATTCTGCTCGTTATTATTTCCAAAGCATTCGTCATCTAATTCGTAGCTCATGAATCTGATTTCGGGCGATTTGTTGTAATCGACAGAGGGAGGAGGAACTTAAGATGGGCGAAGTAGAAAGAGGTTGCGGTGGTGGTGGCTACAACATGTTTACTTCCACTGGTGTTATTCTGGTACTCTTCATTTTGCTGGTTATCATCACACGTACCATTTTCATCTAAAGCGATATTCATGGGCTTGAGCACCGATGCTCGGGTCTATGACCGTGCAAGCCAAACTAGGAACCGTCTCCAATAGAGGCGGTTTCTTTTTTATATAAAAGTTTACGTTGACGTTAACGTTATAGAGGCGTAGTATTTATATATAATCTTTTTCATAAGGTGGGTGTCATGGTTACGTACAAAATTGATGAGGTCGCCAAGCAAAGTGGTCTGACGAAGCGAACCATTCGTTATTATGAGGAAATCGGCTTATTGCCCTCTCCGCAGCGCAGTGAAGGGAATATGCGCCTGTATACGCAGGAGGATGTGGATTTACTAAAAAAAATAGTGAGTGCCAAGGAAGTACTTGGATTCTCCTTGCAAGAGCTTCAGCGTTACATGTCCGCAGCGGAAATGCTTAAGGGTCAGCGGGAGGAATATCGCGAGCGAACAGAGCATTTGCAACCGAACGAGCGACGGGCCATGTTGGAGGATATGGAAGGTACACTGAACGAACAGTTGGAATTAATGGAGGGGAAAATCAACAGCATCCGTATGCTCCAGACTGAGCTGGAGGAGTTACGGGTTAGGGTGCGTGAACGCAAGGTTCTTCTGGATGAGGAACTTAATCACGACCCGTCATAACAAGAACATTTACATTCAGATGTGGAGGTAACATCATAATATGAGTTCACAACATGCATTACCTGAAGAGTTAAAAGAACGCTCAGGCTTGCTGTCTCAACCGAAAGCGGTATGGGCGGTCGCCTTTGCTTGTGTTATTTCATTTATGGGTCTGGGATTGGTCGATCCGATTCTTCCGGCCATTGCTGATCAGCTTCATGCTACGAAAAGCCAAGTGTCATTGCTGTTCACCAGCTACAATCTGGTAACAGGCGTTGCGATGCTGATTACGGGCGTTGTATCTAGTCGATTGGGTGTCAAATGGACACTACTAACCGGGATTTTGTTTATTGTTGTGTTTGCCGGACTGGGCGGCACAGCCAATACAGTTGGCGGAATTGTGGGCTACCGGGCAGGCTGGGGTTTGGGGAACGCTTTGTTTATCGCAACAGCGTTGTCTGCGATTGTAGGTCTGTCCACTTCTGGAACAGCTAAAGCAATTATTTTGTATGAAGCGGCATTGGGCCTTGGGATTTCAGTGGGTCCGTTGCTGGGCGGTGAGTTAGGTTCCATTTCCTGGCGTGGTCCGTTTTTCGGTGTAGCCGGACTGATGGTAGTGGGATTTTTATTCATTACGTTTATGCTGCCTTCGATTCCAAAGCCCAAAAAACGCGGTTCCATTGCCGATCCGTTCAAAGCACTCAGTTATCCGGCGTTGCTCACGCTCGGTATTGTAGCGTTGTTATATAACTTTGGATTTTTTACGTTGATGGCGTATTCTCCATATGTAATGAATCTGGACGAGCATGGTTTAGGTTATGTGTTTTTTGGCTGGGGAATTATGCTGGCCTTTACCTCGGTGTTTGTAGCACCGAAGATTCAAGCACGCTTGAGCGTGGTATCTTCCATTAGTATCATGCTGACGCTGTTTGCCATTGATTTAGGTGTTATGGCGATTGGGACGATAGCTGGTTCGCCAACGACTGTCATTGTCGCCGTCATTGTAGCTGGTATTTTTCTGGGAATTAACAATACATTGATTACAACTGCTGTTATGCAGGCTGCTCCAGTGGAGCGCTCGACAGCATCTGCGGCCTACAGCTTCATGCGGTTTTTGGGCGGGGCAATTTCGCCGTGGCTTGCAGGGAAGCTGTCAGAGTGGTACTCAGCAGAAACCCCGTTTTATTTTGGAGCATTGATGGTACTGATTGGTGTAGCTGTGCTGATCGTACGTCGTCGACATATGCAGGATATTCAAGTGGATGCACACTAAAATTGGACTTCTGAGGAGGAAAAGAGTATGAGCGAGTACAAACATATTCTAGTCGCGATTGACGGTTCGGAACACGCGATGAAGGCGTTGGAGACAGCCAAAACGTTGTCTAAGCAGCTTCAGGGGAATCCGCATCTGACTGTATTGCATGTAAACCCGGCTTTATCCATGAATGAGCCGCCGGTTGGGGTTGATGTGGATGAGCGGATCGAAGAGGAAGGTCGTCATATCTTAGAACCTGCATCCGACTATTTGAAGGACGAGGGTATTTCTTACCGTATGCTGGCGGGTCACGGTGATCCGGCCAGTGTCATTTGCGAAAGTGCAAAGCAGGAAAAGACGGATTTGATCATTATGGGGACGCGGGGCAAAGGACTTGTTTCCGAAATGATACTGGGTAGCGTGAGCCATCAGGTGATTCAGCATGCACCTTGTCCGGTGTTGACGGTAAAATAGATGGTAAAAGAACGTTGATATCAAGAGAAGGAGGGAAAAGCATGCAGCAGCATTTATTTATTGGTGGAGAATGGAAAGCTGCTTCAGCGTACACGACGTTGAAATCACCGTATTCCGGGGAAATCATTGCTGAGGTGGCAGAGGCCACGTCAGAGGATGCCAAGGCTGCTATTCAAGCGGCCTCTGATGCACGCTCGGAGATGCGGGCCATGCCAGCGCACCAGCGGTCAGCCATTTTGGAGAAGCTGGCTAACCTGCTGGAAGAGCGGCGTGAGGATGCAGCGCGCATCATTTCACGTGAAGCGTCCAAACCATGGAAGGCTGCGCTGGCGGAGGTTGATCGGACGGTGCAAACCTACAAGTTCGCAGCTGAAGAAGCCAAACGGATTCACGGGGAAACCATTCCCCTGGATGCCGCACCGGGCGGCGAGGGCCGTATGGCCTACACGCTCAAAGAACCTGTAGGGGTAGTCGGAGCTATTACACCATTTAACTTCCCGATGAATCTGGTCGCCCATAAAGTGGGTCCCGCGCTGGCAGCAGGCAATACGGTCGTATTAAAGCCTGCGGAGCAGACGCCGTTGTCGGCTTACTTGATTGCGGAGCTGCTGGAGCAGGCTGGATTGCCTGCGGGCGCTCTTAACGTGATCAGCGGCGATGGTAAAACCATTGGCGACGTACTTGTCACTGATTCACGCGTCAGCTATATCACCTTTACCGGTAGCCCGGCGGTTGGTACAGAAATTCGCTCCAAGGCCGGCTTGAAGCGGGTCACGCTGGAGCTGGGTTCCAACGCGGCCGTTATTATCGACCGTGATACCGATGTGGACGCGGTCATCGACCGCTGTGTGAGTGGAGCTTTTGCCAATCAGGGACAGGTGTGCATATCGGTTCAGCGTATTTACGTTGTTGATGAACTGTATGATACCTTTGTATCCCGATTTATAGAAGCGACTCAACGTTTAAAAATTGGAGATCCGCTAGAGCCGGACACGGATGTATCCGCGCTTATTTCAGCCAAGGATGTCGAACGTGTCCGTGAGTGGCTGGAAGAAGCGGTTCAAGCAGGTGCGAGGATCGCTCTGGGTGGCCAAGCCAAGGGAGGTATTTTGGAGCCGACGGTTTTGCTTAATGTGGACCCGACTTCCAAGGTGTCCTGTCGTGAAGTGTTTGCCCCGCTTGTGCTGATTCATTCTGTTAGCTCTATAGATGAAGCCGTAAACCATGTGAATGATTCGATCTATGGCCTGCAGGCGGGAATTTACACGCGTAATATCACGACTGCACTGGATGCAGCGGACAAGCTTGAAGTGGGCGGCGTGATGATCAATGACATTCCAAGCTTCCGTGTTGACCATATGCCGTATGGTGGTGTGAAGCAAAGCGGCACCGGACGAGAAGGCGTAAAGTATGCCATGGAAGAAATGCTGGAAACAAAGCTGATCGTTATTAAACGGTAGTAGTTATATAAAAGCCTATCTGATGGACATAGATAATACGTTTTGCGTATGTCTGCTCATTAGATGGGCTTTTTTTTTCACCTTTTGCGCGATTGTCAGATGAAAATAAAGTTTTAGACCGTTGGAACTGTTCCACCGTCAATATTATATTCACTTCCTGTAATTGAAGCGGCCCGGTCGGATACCAGAAAAGCAACAAGCTCAGCGACTTCTTCTGGTAGTCCTGGACGACCAATTGGAATTCCTCCCAACGAGTCCATCAGTTGCTTTAATGCACTTTCTCGGTCACCTGTCGTTTCAGCAATCCGATCAATCAAACTTTGTGCTGCCTTCGTTTCGATAAAGCCTGGCGCAACTGTATTAATACGAATGCCTTGAGGCGAAAACTGCTTGGATAACCCTTTGCTGTAAGTAGTTAAAGCTGCTTTGGCTGCAGCATAAGCCAATGTTGCATCATATAGCGGCAAGCGACGTTGAATAGATGAAATATGAATAATAACACCGGAACCCTTTTCCACCATAGCCGGCAGCAGTCCACGGTCTAAACGGACGGCAGCAAACAGATTGGCGTTAAAAGTTTGCTGCCAATGCTCGTCTGTCAAGATAAGAGCTCCCCCGGATGGGGCTGACGAGCCTCCAACATTGTTGACAAGAATATCTACACCGCCTAGGCGCTCAAGAACACTGTTTACTACTTTATTTACACCTTCAGGCGTACTAATATCGGCTGGAATAAACAGGTCTGGATTTTCTAAATTAGCTGGAGTAGTTCGAGCCGTAGTTATTACGGTAGCACCTGCAGCTGTAAGTCTCTTAGCAATAGCCTCTCCCATTCCTTTGGTACCGCCTGTGACTAAGGCCCTTTTGCCTTTAAACTCACTTAAAATGCTTTCTAATTGAAAACTCATGCAAATAATTCCTCCTAAATTCTACAATGTGGTTGAGAAATACCTCTAGGTATCTCCACTTCGAGTTCACTTGTCTTGCGAACCTTACAAACTATCGACAATGACACCCCGGTACCGCCCTCCGCGCAGTCGATGCTTTAGGGCTTTTTGATAGGCTGGACTAAAGTACCAAGCTTGTGCTTCCTCAAAAGTGGGGAATTCCAAGATGGCCAGCCCTTCAATAGCGGGTCCTTCGAGGACTTGGTATGCGCCATACATTGCTAGGGGGTTGACGGAATGTCCCGCCAAACCTGCTGGTGCCAACTCAGAATAGAGTTGGAGTTCAGTTTGATCGGTACTCTGTTCACGTATAAAAACAACATAAGCGGGCATATTCGTTGTCCCTTTCTTATTTTTTTAATTCCTTTATGGAAGTGTAATAATCAGTTCTTTAATTTTATTGTTGTTTACTAGAAATTGATGTTTAAGTAGGAGTGGATCGGGAAGATTTGATTTATCAAAGTCTCCGTCTACTTTCGCAATTACGACGATGGTATTATTACTGTCATCCATATCCACGATCTCAAAGGTGACATTCGGCCTCAATATTTCTGCTTCACACCATGATTTTATGGCTTCCATACCTTTGATTTCGCGATGATTATCCAAGATCAACGCATCTTTATCGAAAGCGGAAGTAAGTACTTCAAGCTGGGATTTGTTCGCTGATGTAAAATAAGTTTCTACTGCCGGTGGCAGGGTTCTATGTGGATTCATTGATCCTTCAACCTCCTATGGTGAGTATGTTGTGAGCGATAACTTCAAACTCATCATAGCAGTAATAATATGACTACATGGTGTCATATTATAGAGGATCATTTAAATTTCTTTTCATCGTTTCTAAATGAGACAATATTCTTGTACGTACTTGTTCGGGGCTAACCTCTATAAGGAGGGGACCAAAGGACAGCAGATAACTGTCCAGCCAATTGCCTACAGGAAATTGTGCTGTGACGGTATAAGAGCCGTCTTCCTTCTGAGTAATTGTTTTCTCGGCAAATTCATCGTATACGCGGTAAGCTCCTTGAGCAGAAATGTGAAGAGTTACTTCAATGGTATGAAGCAAGTCGTTCATCTTTGTATCTGTAGATGCTACGACTGTTCTTGGCTCATAACTAATTTCGGTAACTGCAATCTCTTTCATTCGGCTAATCTTAAATACACGATGACTTTCGGTATTTAAACAGTAACCTTCCACATACCAGGCTTTATCTTTAAACAAGAGCTTGGCAGGTTCGACGCTACGATAACTCTGTTCCCCGGCGACGTTATAATAGCGGAACTTTATAACACGGTTTGTGATTATTGCGTTGCGTATAAGAGTGAATAGCTGTCTCTGGCTGTTTTGGCTTCCCCATGGCGAAAAATCTACTTCGATCCAGTTTCCCATGTCTTTTTTAAAAAGCCTACTCAACTTGTTTAGCACTTCTTCTACCTGTGGGATGGTAGCTGTAGCCACACTCTGAAGGGCCATTAAGATATCATCTTGTTCCTGCTCGGACAGTAAAGAGGTGTTAAAGACATAACCCTCCATCAATGATATTCCGCCCCCCTTGCCTCTACTGCTGTAGATGGGAATCCCAGCTGCGCTTAAGGTATCTATGTCCCGATAAATCGTTCGTGTAGAAACCTCAAAATGCTCTGCCAATTCATCAGCAGTCACTTTTTTCTTATGGAGTAACATATAAACGATTTCAAAATGTCTGCTTAACGGCATACGCTTCACCTCTCTCGGTAGCATACACCTTATAACATGACATTATAAAGTCATATTAAGTGATTGCTCTACATCACACCCTAATGGGATCAACTGGGGGACTTTATTTTCTTTGAACAGCGATAATAACACTGCCTTTGGATCAGATCTTTTTACAATCTTTTATATAAAGTTGAACAAAAAGCACTTGCAAAGTAAAAAGGAATAAACTATACTGAGGCCAATCATTAGTAATTGATCAATCACTAACTGAATTAACAAGCACGGAGGTGATATTCATGAGCAGAATACCGCTCAAGTTTACTGAACGTATCTTTATCGGAACTATGGATTGAGCATATTCAGTTAATTGAAGGAGTACGAAGTTAAGTAATTGATCAATCACTTATTTTGAAGTAAATGGAGGAGAGAACATGAAGCATCTTATTATTTACGCACATCCATCCGAGGGAAGCTTTAATCATGCAATTTTGACCACAGCAGTCGAGGGGCTGAAGCAAAAAGGACATGATGTGGTTGTTCGTGATCTATATGCAATCAACTTTCAACCTGTGATTAGCAGCAGCGAGGTCATTGAAGGAATCGGAGAAGATGTTGTACGGGAACAGGAATTTTTGCAATGGGCAGAGGTAATCACCCTTATTTATCCGATTTGGTGGACTGGGATGCCAGCCATTATGAAAGGGTATATAGACCGCGTATTCTCTTACGGATTTGCTTATAAATATGTAAATGGAGTGCAGATGGGATTACTCAAGGGTAAGAAAGCCATTATCCTCAATACACAAGGAAAATCACATGCGGAATATGCCAGCAATGGTATGGATCAAGCCCTTCGCTTGACTTCTGACAAAGGCATATTTGAATATTGTGGACTTGATATCATGTATCATCTATTTTTCGAGTCGGTACCCCAATCTGATGAAAATACACGTAAGAAGTGGCTTCGCCAGATTGCAGACATGACCAGCAAAGCCTAATATTTATGTTCAGAGCCAGAGGATTAAGCATTAGGGGAATCGAAGTTGCCAGTGGCTAACCCAAAAGGCATCGCGTGCATCTACAGGCGATGCCTTTTGGGTTGGTCCAATATTGAATGTGTTCCAATCGACACTCGCTCATGGCAAGCGGCAATTGCTACAATAAGGGGTGGATATTAGTTTTTCCGATTTTTCCGATTGGCGCTACGAGATCCACCAGAAGGCCACTGTGCCCCACCACCTTGATTATGAGGAGGCCAATGCGATCCGCCGCCCTGACCATGTTGAGGCCACCACTGCGACCCACCGCCCTGACTGCCACCTTGACCATGTTGAGGCCACCACTGCGACCCACCGCCTTGACCGCCGCCCTGACCATGAGGAGGCCACTGCGATCCACCGCCTTGACCGCCGCCTTGACCATGAGGAGGCCACTGCGATCCACCGCCTTGGCTCCCGCCCTGACCACCGCTTTGTCCTGGAATAGAAGGCATACTTGGATAAGGGCCTTGTGCCTGACTGATTTGAGTAACATCAATATAAGACTGTGTCCCATTAGGATATAGCACTAACATTGATTTATTAGTGGGATCTACGCTTTTTACGAAAGCAACGATCTGTTGACCATTCACAGTAAATATTCCCCATAGATTAACAAAATTACTCACTTCAGTAGTGGTTGCAAAATGTGGTTGTAACGACCCCATCGAACGATGAGAAGAATGTTTAGACAAGGTATATATCTCTCCTTTAGATTGAATTTTGTGACATCATATGTGCAAACGTACTCGTTGGAATGGGCAATGTTCCTACAAGATATTTTCTTGAAAAATTCATTGTCCCAAAAAAGTACAAAAAGGAGCATTTTTGCAACGATCCCGTCAGCCCGTTAATTAAAAAAGGCAGCCCATCCCTTATGGACGGCGGCCTTTAAATGTCGACCCCTTGGTCGAATCACGGATGAAATCGATACCTTCGTTCTGTTAAATGTCCCAGCATGTGTGGCATCTTTAGGGTGAACAGGAGGTTGGCGAGCGCCTTTTACTGATTTTTAGATTATCGCAAGGAAACCATAGAGAAAATAATATTAGAAGTATAGGGTGATTTACCATAGAAAAATGAATAAATAAATGAAATGACCTTCTCAGATTAAAGAAGGTCATTTTTTAATTCAGGAATCATTATTAAATGTAGCACAGCCTTCTGCTATAGGCGTTATCGCTTGCAAGTCATGCAGTGGTTCTTTATACCTAGTGTGGAATTTTCGCATGGACGTTCATGCGTTTTGTCGGTTAGCTATGATGCTGCGTATCACGGTTCAAAAGTAGCTACACATGATGAAATCTCTGGTGTATATCTATGTAGGGTATCAAGCTGTAGTTAGAGCATTTTTTTGAGCTGGGATATACGGGCTTGGGAAACCTCAAGTATTTTGGCATATTCGTGCTGTGCTGCATTGGGGTGTTTTTGCATTAATTCTTTTAGACTTTCGATCATCTGTTGTGTCGATCGCCGCAGACGTTTGGACTCTTTATTAGATCGTTGTGAGTTGGATAAAGCTGATTTGGATGGTCTTAGGATAGGGCTAAAATTTATCCCCTTCTTTAAACTTTCAATACATTCCCCGCAAATAAAGCTGTCTCTAAAATAAGTTAACTGTTCTGTTGAACCACACATTTTACACGTCACCCCAGTGTACTTTCGAAAGGCGAGAATACCAGTTTCCTCATCTGCAAAAATCTCAACAGGATCACCCACATTATAATCCATGGAAATTCGCATTTCTTTGGGAATAACGATGCGGCCTAACGCATCTAGGGGACGTGTCATACCTGTACTTTTCAAATGATAACCTCCTTTTTTTATATCCTTATAATACTAAATAGTTATGATAAAAAAGAATAGGCTTAGAGAAGCAATCGCATATATTTAGTAAACTGTTGAAAAGTATACAAGTAATTTCCAAAATATGTTTTGTTATTGAGAGAAACGTGTTGAGGAGATTATAAAAAATTTCCGATATATATTCATAAAGATTATTCTAGTTGGCAATCGATTCCCATGCTGTATGAGGTGGCGTTTGGTGTGTACGATTGGACGCAGTATAAGGCGGTGCGGGTATTAACTCGATTAGCACGTGAAGGTCTCCAGACCGACCAGATTGTGGACGATATTATCAGTCATGTCGACGATTTTCGTTATGAGGCACAAATGCTCACGTTCTATTTTCTATCCGGACTAACGGGCAATAAGAAGGTTGCCTCGCTGCTGCAAGGTAGTAGGAATCTTAATTTTGCACTCTTTACTATGAAAACTTATACTTATCGTTAAAGCTGACTTGAAGAGAAAATAAAAGAACGAGGAGGGGAATAACTATGTACTCTATTAAAGAAGTTCAAATGAAGAGCGGATTGCCCGCATCTACTCTTCGTTACTATGAAAAAGAAGGCATATTACCTGATGTGGGTCGGGATGAAGGTGGAAGAAGGGTATATACCGAAAAACAAATCGATTGGATTAGGTTCCTTATGGCTATGAAAGATACAGGGATGACCATTGAAGAAATTAAGGCATACCTTGAGCTAAATGTAAAAGGAGAAGCCACAATCCAAGAGAGAAGAGACTTCCTTGTAGCCCACAAAAAGAAAGTAGAAGAACATGTGGCACAAACGCAGCACAATTTGGAGAAAATTATTCAAAAGATAGCTTTTTATGATCATGTGGTTATGGGGAAAAGCCTCTCTTAGGTATCGTATGATCTGTAAATAGTGGTAAAGTCAAATCGAATATATGGAGCCCCCGGCATATTTGAGAATACGTGCTGGAGGGCTTTTTTGCATAGATTTCTAAAGATGCAGATTCTAGGTCGTAAGTATGGAAAATGGTTGGCAAATGGGCGGTTCACAACGCGCTTATAGGGTAAAAGTGTAGTACCAAGGTGGGCAAGTGGGGGCGTTGACTCTCACGCCACGTGAGACTGTAGACTGTCAAGCAAGGGAGGTGAAGCGGAATGGCTTATACGGTGAAGGAAGTATCTAATCTGTCGGGAATCAGCGTACGAACATTGCATTATTATGATGAAATCGGATTGCTGAAACCGCATCATATTGGAAATAATGGATATCGCTATTACGAACAGGAACAACTGTTGAGGCTTCAGCAAATCATGGTGTACAGGGAACTGGATTTGCCTTTATCTGAAATTGGAAATGTGCTGGAGCAAACCAAGGAACAAAAGGCCGAGGTTTTGCAGGAGCATCGAGCCAAGGTTGAGGCCAAAGTCTTCCGCTTGCATACTCTCCTACAGACCATCGACGAAACGGTGGCTCATTTGAAAGGGGAACAAGCAATGAAACCAGAGCACATGTACCAAGGATTTAATCCGGAAAAGCAGGAAATGTATGAACGTGATTTGACAGACCGTTATGGTCAAGAGGCTGAGGAAACAATTCAGGAGAGCAAGACGGCGACGAAGAACTGGAGCAAAGAGGATTATTTGGATTCGCAGGCAGAGGCTGATCAGATTCATCGGCGGCTGGCAGAAGCCATGAATAAAGGATTGAAGCATAACAGTGAAGAGGTACAGGCGCTAATCCGCCGTCATCTTCAATGGGTAAGCCGATTCTATACCCCTACAGCAGAAATTTATAGCGGGCTGGGAGACTTGTATGTGGAGCATGAGGATTTCAATAAAATGTATGAAGGCTATCGCCCCGGACTGGCTGAGTATTTGCGAGACGGGATGAAGGTTCTAGCCGAACGGGAATTAAATTAACAAAGGGGTGAACAACAAGCCAATTCCGATGGCCTGCTGTTCACCCTTTTTGTGTGTAAAGCAGCTTACATGCTGCTTTGTGCTGTTCTCATGCCTTGCTGACTGCTGTTTCCGTAATGTTGCATGCCACTGCTTGCGAAATGTTGTCCAGTCGTTCCCATATGTTGCGGAAAGCTGTTATTCATGTGGCTACCTGTATTAAAGGAGGTTGGTTGCATACTGCGGGAAGCAAAGCTATCGCCAAATCCAGGCTGAGTCATTTGGTTGCTGGAACGGATGGAGTTTTCCAACTGACTACACAGTTGAATCACTTGCTGGTATTGCTGCATAGCCTGCTGGTGATGCTGAATTGCAGTTTGGATCATTTGAGCTGCGCTTCGTTCACGTTGCACCAGGCTTTCAAGACTGGATGCATTTTGTTGTTCCTGTTGCAGCAACTGCTGATACATGGCAGTTCCTTGCTGTGTTTGTTGTACCAATTGCTGCATGATTTGTTCACATTGATGAAGTTGTTGTTGTGGAGCCATGTTGTTGTACATGAATCATCAATCTCCTTCGCCGGATAGTTTTGGGTTTCAGACCCTCCTATATTGTGGCGAAGGAAGACGATATATATGCGCTATTTTTGGTTATAGGCTGGCTACCAGAATAGCCGTAAATTCCTCTAGGAATACACGATCTTCGTGATCAAAGCGGCCTTTGAGTGGGCTGTCAATGTCCAGCACTCCAATCAGTTCCCCATTCTTGACAAGGGGAATAACGATTTCACTATTGGAAGCAGCGTCACAGGCAATATGTCCTGGAAACGCATGTACATCATCTATAACAAGCGTCCGTTGTTCTGCGGCTGCGGTACCGCATACGCCACGTCCTAATGGAATCCGTATACATGCAGGTAAGCCCTGGAAAGGACCAAGTACAAGCTCAGTGCCATCATAAAGATAGAAACCGCTCCAATTAATATCAGGAAGGAAATGACCAAGTAATGCTGAAGCATTTGCCAGATTGGCAATGGTATTGGATTCATCATGAATAAGTGCCCGGAGTTGTCCGAGAACCGATTCGAATTGTTCATGACGTGTGCCTTCGTAAGGAATAGCTTGAAACATGTAGGGTTCACGCTCCTAACATTAAATTTTTACATTAAGTGTTGTATATATCGTAAAAAATAGGTAATTATCCAATTCGCTTTTACCATTGGTTAATTAATTCAAGATATAACGATTGTATATATTCAGTCAAGTGGAAAATCACTCTGTAACCTTTTCGTACACTCCGTACTCTAACCTCTGTACAGAATCATTTTGGGAAGGGAAAGCTATACGTTTTAGCGGGGCAAACAATATAGAAAGCAATTCAGCGAGGGTTGTCCTCATCTGTTTCCAGCTTATCCTCTATGGGTAAAAACAGTGTAACATGGTGGCCTAGGCCAGGGAGGAGTTACAATTATGCATGCAGATGTTCAGAACTTGTTTATCCGTATACAGATGCTTTCTTATGCACATCAGAACGATCTCACGGTAAGAGATATTCAACCTGTGTTGGAAGAGCGCGGTTACCGTGTAGGAGAACGTGAGGTCAAGCAGGAGCTTGAAAACCTGACGCAGGAAAACTTTCTGACACCGCATGATGATATGTTCAGCATTACCGGCGCAGGGATCGATGAATTACAGGAAATTCAGTCGATGCTGGTCGTACTGTACAAGGATGTTGTGAAGAAACCGACTCGCACCACAGTTTAATCTCTTATAATATAGAAGATGCCCTTCTAATTCCTAATCCTAGGAACAGGAGGGCTATTTATATATATAAGCTTCGCAGCTTTAAATAAGGTTGTGTTTGTTGAAGGTGTATGCTTAAATGTAGCGTATATTTATTGTCATTTTAATGCTGGAAGGATGATTGAACATGTGTGCATATGCATGTAAGGGGCATATACCACTGCTGGAAAGTGCGCGTCTTCGGCTGCGAAGGATGGAAAGCGGGGATGCGGCTACAATGTTTGCTTGCTGGTCTGACCCGGAGGTTCACCGTTATATGAACCTTTCTGGTATGTCAGGACGTGAGGACGCAGAGGATATGATTGAGCTGTTGAATGAGCTGGCGAAGACGGAGGATGCGCTGCGCTGGGGAATAGAGCTGAAGGAGAACGGGAAGTTGATTGGAAGCTGTGGTTTTAATTATTGGCAGACGGAGGGAGCCTATAAAGCCGAGATTGGTTATGAAATAGCCAAGCCTTATTGGCGACAGGGTTACATGACCGAGGCGCTACGCTTGGTACTGTCATTCGGGTATAACACGATTCGGTTGAATCGGATCGAAGCGCTGGTGGACCCGCGCAATACAGGCTCGCAAGCCCTGCTGTCCTCGATGGGCTGGACACAGGAAGGGCTGTTGCGGCAGGTACAGCATACATCTACAGGCTTTAAGGATATGCTGATGTATTCTTTACTGTATGAAGAATGGCTCAGAATGGAGGCAGAACGAAATGCTGTTTCAGTATAACGGCGGTTCGTCGCCGCTGCACAGGTTAGGGCCGTTAAGTAAGCTAATATGGGTGGGATGCTTTAGCCTCCTGTCGATGGCTTGGGATTCGACGCTGCGGGAAGCAGCACTCTTGGCTGTACTGATTGCTGTGGCTGGCTTGGGCGCACGTTTGCCCTTAGCACGCCAACTTCGGGCTATGTCGTTCCTGATTGGTTTAGGTATTCCGTATTTTATATTGTCTATCCTAGCGATTCGAGAAGGACATACCGTGGCTGCATGGGGACCCATTGCCATTACAGCAGAGGGGCTGGACATCGCAGGGGCGTTAACGTTGCGGATTTTTGTGTTGTTTTTGGCATCTTATATCTATCTCTCGACGACCGATCCCCGAGATTTTGTGCAGGCATTGAATCTGCGCTTGCGTGTTCCTTATCGGTTTGCGTTCGGTATTTCGGTGGCACTGACGTTTCTCCCCTTATTGGAAGAAGAAGGGAGAACAATTATGGCAGCACGGCGTGTTCGTGGACAGGAACCACCACGAGGGTGGAGCAATCGGTTATCATGGTGGAGCGGGTATGCGGCTGCCGTGTTGGTGAATGCTGTAAGACGGGTTCAGCAGACGGCGCTGGCTATGGAGGGCAAAGGTTTCGGTGCTTATGCAGAACGGACATATCTTCGTACACTGAACAATGGGCGTTTAGGCAACTTATGTGCGGTGACTGCTGTATTAACTACGGCTGTTTTATGGTGGAGCTTATAAAGTGAAGCCTCTTATTTTTGGCCTTATTGTCAACCTGTTAAATATAATTAGGTTGACAATAAGGCCGCAGATGAATACATTTATACAGTAACAGCTTGTACAAGGATCAGAGCTGTAATCTTATAGATTAGATAGGGAGAGGAGTCAAGAAATACATATGAAGGAATCTCGTATGTTTGCAAAGTTTACAACGCTGGATATCGTACTCATGGCGATGCTGGCCACGTTGAACGGTGTCATGACCGTGTATTTGTCGCTCATTAACAAAACATTAAACAGTCTGGGAGGGCCTATCGCTACTTCCTCTATTGTCGGGCTGTACATGATATACGGCTTGTTGGCTTATTATATTATTCGTAAGCCGGGTACGGCGGTTATTGCTTATGCATTTGGCGCGGTGGTGCAATCCTTTATGGGCTCTGCCTATGGAATTGCTTCTATTATCGCGGCGGCTGTCTGTTATATGATTGCGGCTGAGTTGGTATTTGCCTTGTTGCGGTATCGACGCTGGAACGCAGTTTCGCTGATGCTAGTGGGTGGGGCTATGGTTCCGCTGTGGTTTATTGTCGCAGCCAATATGTTTGGTTATATGCATTGGGGGTGGAAGGTGCTGACGATTGCACTGGTCGTTCGTATCCTGAGCGGCATTGTCCTGTGCGGTCTGCTAACGAAAGTGCTGGGCGATGCCTTAAATCGTACGGGACTGTTAAAACGTTTTGAACTGGGACGCGCTTCACGTGCATAGCCGTGGCTATACATGTGGTTATATCTTCAACAATGGGGATCGAGGATATTTCAATTATGAATGAACATAGCGATTATAAGTCTAGCAGTAAAATAGCCGTATCCTTGAAGAATTTTGGCTATCGGTATGATGACCAGGTGGAGCCAGCTTTACATGGTCTGACACTGGACATTGCGGTGGGCGAGCATGTAGCCATTGTCGGAGCCAGCGGAAGTGGAAAGTCTACGCTATGTCAACTGCTTCATGGCGGGTTGTCCCGTTCCGGGGAAGGCGAACGGACGGGGGAGCTGACCGTGTACGGGATGGACCCCGATACCGCTGATTTGGCTACTGTCGCCACCACTGTCGGCGTGGTGCTACAGGACCCGGATGCCCAGCTGGTGCAGGGAATCGTCGAAGATGAGATTGCTTTTGGGCCGGAGAACCTGTGCGTGCCTCCGGCAGAAATAGCGCAGCGCATTGCCGCTGCGCTGGAGGCCGTCGGCCTAGCTCCCGAGCGCGACTCCTTCGTGCGGCGCCTCTCGGGAGGCCAGCGCCAACGCACCGCGATTGCTGCGGTACTGGCGTTGGAAGCGCCGCTGGTCGTGTTCGACGACGCAGCTGCGCAGTTGGACCCGCCGGCTGTACGCGACTTCGCCCTGCTATGTCGGCGGCTCCATGCCGAAGGCCGGACGGTGGTTACCGCGTCCGGCCGCATAGACGATGGCGCGCGGGCAGCACAGCGCGTCATCGTCTTGAAGGGCGGGACCGTGCAGATGCAGGGTCCGCCAGAAACGCTGCTGCGTGAGCATGGTGCGCAGCTGGCCGCCTTGGGGCTGCTCCCCTCTTCCGCAGGGAGGGGAGACATGCGGCGTGAGCCGGGGGTGAATCCCGGCTCAGCAGCGGACCGCGCTGGGCAGCCGTTGTTGGAGGTGAAGGGATTGACCTTCACCTATCCTGGCAGCCAGCGGGCAGCGCTAAAGGGCGTGAGCCTAGCTCTTGCGCCTGGTGAACGAGCCGTGCTGCTGGGTGAGAACGGCTCGGGTAAAACCACGCTCGGTAAGTTGCTCATGGGCCTACTCCCTGCACCGAAGGGGTGCATGCGGTGGGAGGGGCAGGATATGGCGAAGCTGCCAATTCACCAGCTGGCTGCCGGAATCGGCTATGTGTTCCAGCAGCCAGAGCATCAGTTTGCAGCTGCAACGGTGTGGGAGGAGTGCTTGTACAGCGTGCGCGCCAAGCTTGGTTTACGGACCGGGGAGCCGGTACCCGCCGCATATGTGGAGCGGGCGCAGCGCTTACTGGCCGCCGCCAGGCTGGAGCACAGACTGGATGCCTCCCCGTACCTGCTAAGTGGAGGCGAAAAAAGGCTCTTGAGCGTTGCGGCACAGTTCATCTTGCCCAAAAAGCTATACATTTTGGATGAGCCTACCGCAGGAACGGATTACGAAGGAGCGAATATTCTGCTCCGTATGTGCACAGAGCAGTCTGCCGAAGGTGCGGCTTTTCTGGTCATCACCCACGATATGCAGGTAGCTGAAAGCTTTGCCAGCGATGTTCTGTGCATGGAAGAGGGACATCTCTATAAAATGGAAAATAGTAGGATTTATCATACGATTATAGTTGACAAAAATTAACGATATGTAGACAATAATATATATACATCGTACAAAACAGGCGGCCTATATAGGCCGCCTGTTTACGATTATGCGGTGCGGGTAATAATCCATTCTGGAAAGGCAAACCGCACAGATACAACACAGTTTTTATAAGGGAAGGATTTGTGATTTGCTTGGGAAACGATAAACCCATGAAGCGCGGACTCGTGCTGACAGGTGTTCTATTGGCCACTTTTCTGGCCGCAATTGAAGGAACGGTTATCGGTCCAGCGGGACCGACGATTGTTAGCGAGCTGGGTAGCGTGAATTTGCTCAGTTGGATTTTCACGGCATATTTGCTGACGATGGCTGTGACCACGCCCATTTTCGGCAAGCTTAGCGATTTGTTTGGCCGAAAACCCATTTTTTTAATCGGCTGTTCGTTGTTTGTACTTGGCTCGTTGCTTTGTATGATGGCTGGTAGTATGGAGCAGCTTATTATCTACCGGGCTATACAAGGGATTGGTGCGGGTGGTGTCATTCCCGTTACCTTTACCATCATCGGTGATATATACAAAATGGAGGAACGCGGCAAAGTCCAAGGCATGATCAGCTCCGTATGGGGTATTTCTTCCCTGATCGGGCCTCTCTTGGGCGGTTATGTGGTTACCTATTTTGGCTGGGAGTGGATTTTCGGCTTTAACGTCCCCTTTGGATTGCTGGCTATGTTCTTCATCGCCCGTTACTTGCGTGAACAGGTTAGCAAGCGTACCGCACGTATTGACGTGCCGGGAGCGGTTACCTTTACCATCGGGATGACGGCCCTCTTGCTCGTATTGGCACTGGGTGGGCAGTATATCGGCTGGGCTTCTCCTGAATTGCTGGCCTTGGCTGCCGTAGCCATTTTGTTCCTGATTCTGTTTTTGGTTATTGAAAAACGCGCTCAGGAACCGATGGTGCCACTAAAGCTATTTCGGATACGGGATATTGCTTTTTCCTGTGCCGCAGCCCTGTTAGTCAGCACTCTATTGATCGGACTGACTAGCTATCTTCCACTATGGATTCAAGGTATACACGGTGGAGATGCCGCTTCATCTGGTCTCGCCTTGGCTCCAATGTCCGTAGGTTGGCTATTTGGCTCCATGATCGGAGGACGCATTTTGCTGACGCTGGGCTCGCGTCGAACCTCTTTGATCGGGCTGACCCTAATTGTATTGGGTGCCTTCGTCATGACCTTGATGGGCCAAACGGCTCCGATCTGGCTGCTGTTCCTGTCTACATTGTTGTATGGACTGGGATTTGGCTTTTCGATAACTGTGTTCACGATTATTGCCCAGTCCTCGGTCGGGTTCCAGTTGCGTGGCGCGTCTACAGCTTTGAATACATTCCTGCGCACGTTGGGGCAAACGATTGGGGTTGCAGCCTTCGGTTCATGGCTGAACTATCGCATCGCTGCCCAGACAGCCGATGGACAGCTAACTCAGCAAGGGGTTACGCAGGAGGATATTAACGGTCTGCTGGCCCCGCATGCTTCACAGAGTCTAAGTGATAAGGTTGCCGGATTACTTCGTTCTGTACTGGAAAACAGTCTGCATTCCCTGTTCGTTATCATGGTCGTTATTGCAGTTATTAGCTGGTTTGTCGTCCTCGGACTGCGGAACCGTCCGCCGGGTACGGAAGAAGAGGCAGATCAGCGCGTAAAGACACCACAAAGAGAACACGCATAAAAAATAATATAAATCTTTCATGATAAAGAGACAGTCCGGTACACCAAATAAGGGTCCGGGCTGTCTCTTTATGCAATGGTCTCTCCTCCTACTGATCAGCAAAATAGCCACCTCGTATAGGACCGATAAATTCCCCGGTATACAAAAAGGAGATAAAAACCCCCTAGAGTTGCTATATATTCATAGGTATAGGTTACAAAATGGTAAAAAAGTCTTAAGGAATTGTAACAAAAAATATGTTTCTGAATTGAGCTGTAGGGTACTAAGGAACCATTTTTTTGAACCCGCTTACAAATGAGGCTTTGTATGATTATTTTAGAACGATTTTGCATGTAAATGAAGCAACCAACCTAGCAAAATGGGACACGGAAAAAAATCAAGTAGCAAATATTTCTGAATGTAATAGGAATGAAAAAAAAGGAATTTTCAGAAAATTACTAGGAAAATATGAGGATGAAATTCATAGAGGAACCTGTTTTCTTACCTCACATAATAGGGCTTTTCAGTCTATATCAATCGTTTGACATACCATATAAAATGGCCCTACCAACCAAAAAGTTGGGTTTCAAGTCTAGAAGCATAATTAGATTAAGGGAGATGGAGTACTTGAAGTTTAACAAATGGTTCAGTAAAGCAGCCACTGCAACAGTAGCAACTACCTTGCTGTTAGGAGGCGGCGTTCAGGCTTTTGCCGAGGAAAATGATGCATCTGATCTCAAAACAGACAGTGCATTTACGCAAATTACGCGTAATGACATGCTGAATATTTTCAAACAGCAAGGCAAAGAGAAATATGAGGTTCCGTCCTTCGATGCGTCTACAATTAAAAATATTCCTTCTGCTATGGGTCGCGACAGCTCAGGCAAGCTGATTGATTTCGATGTCTGGGACTCTTGGCCGTTACAAAATGCCGATGGCACAGTAGCCAATTACAAGGGGTACAATATCGTTTTTGGACTGGCAGGCGATCCTAAAAGAGGCGAGGATACATTCATATACCTGTTCTATCAAAAAGCGGGCAATACTTCACTAAGCGGCTGGAAAAACGCTGGCAGAGTATTTAAAGACAATGATAAACTGCTTGCCAACGATCCGATTCTAAAAAATCAGTCAGAAGAATGGTCAGGTTCAGCTACCTTAACCTCTGATGGACAAGTACGTTTATTCTATACCAGCAGACAGCCATATGATCCGAATAACAATTTATACGGCAAGCAAACCTTGAGCACGGCTCAAATTAATGTCTCTCAGCCTGATGATAAGACACTGAAAGTAGATGGAGTCGAGGATTTGAAATCGATCTATGACGGTGGAGATGGGAAAATCTATCAAAATGTACAGCAAAGCGTCGGAGTGGAAATGGATAATCATACCCTTCGAGACCCTCACTATGTCGAGGATCAAGGCCACAAATATATTATATTTGAAGCCAACACAGGGACAGAAACAGGCTATCAGGGCGAAGATTCGATTCAAAACCCAGCTTATTATGGCGGCAATAAGAAATTCTTCACGGAAGAGCAACAAAACCTGTTGCAAAGTCCTAAGAAAAAGGGAGCTGAGCTGGCGAACGGCGCACTGGGTATCGTTGAATTGAATGATGATTATACGTTGAAAAATGTAATGCCTCCTTTGATTGCATCCAATCTGGTAACAGATGAAATTGAACGGGCGAATGTGTTCAAAATGAACGGTTTGTGGTATTTATTTACGAGTACAAGAGGTTCCAAGGTGACTGTAGATGCGATCGGTGACGATGATATTTACATGCTGGGTTATGTTTCTACTTCCTTGACAGGGCCTTATAAACCGCTGAATGGAACCGGTCTCGTTCTTCATCAGGATCTGGATCGTGATGATGTTACCTGGACGTATGCCCATTTTGCTATCCCGCAAGGCAAAGGCAATAACGTAGTCGTGTCGAGTTATATGACCAATCGTGGGCTTTTCCCGGATCACAAATCTACTTTCGCGCCAAGCTTCCTGCTGAATATTAAAGGCTCGAAAACGTCTGTTGTGAAAGACGGTATTTTGGAGCAAGGGCAAATCACGGTTGATCCAACGAATGACAAAAAAGAATCTCCAAATGAGTATGGGAAGAAATAAGTAGGTATAAGCAGTATGTCCGAAGGCGGCGGCTTGGTAGCAACCCGATCTGTCGTCCATCGGACGATACATAACGATGCAATGAGAGGTAAGGAGGATCGTCATAATGAGAAAAAAAGCTCCCAAGAATATTTGGATACGATCCGTTGTAATCATCACAGGCTTAACTATATTTATAGCTATGGGTTGGAGTATGTACCAACAGGATACAGCCGAACCCCCAAAATCTGCTGCAACTCCAAAAAATCAAGCGAATCAAAGTAAGCCAACAACACCGACCTACCGGTCAGCCTATCATTTTACCGTTCCAGATAAGTGGAAGAATGATCCTCAACGGCCTATTTATATGGATGGAAAATATCATTATTACTATTTATATAATCGTGATTATCCCAAAAAGAACGGTACAGAATGGCGACATGCCACATCCACCGATCTGGTTCATTGGAAAGATGAAGGGGTGGCGATTCCAAAATATACGAACCCGAATGGAGATCCTTGGTCCGGTTCGGTCGTGATCGATGATAATAATACCGCAGGTTTTGGAAAAGGCACGCTGGTAGCCATTGTGACACAGCCCTCCGCAGATGGCGGAAAGCAGGAACAATTTTTGTGGTACAGTAAGGACAAAGGCAAGACGTTTACTTCTTACCGCAACAAGCCTGTGATGTCCAACCCCGGTACAAAGGACTTCAGAGATCCCAAAATCATCCGAGATCCTCAACGTAATCAATGGGTGATGGTCATGGCAGAGGGAACGAAGATTGGCTTTTATGAGTCTGATAATTTAAAGAATTGGCGGTATACGAGCGGCTTTCAAACAGAAAATATTGGGCTTGTGGAATGTCCTGACCTTTACCGGATGCGTGCGGATAATGGAACCTATCAATGGGTTCTGGGTGTGAGCGCCAATAGCAAATCAACAGGCGGACCCAACACGTATGCCTATTGGACGGGAGATTTTAATGGAGAAGCATTTCTCCCTAATCACAGTGAACCTGAGTGGTTGGATTATGGGTTTGACTGGTATGGTGCAGTTACGTTCGAGGAAGGAAAAGATAAAGATAAATATAGCCACCGTTATGCTCTGGCCTGGATGAATAATTGGGATTATGCCAATAACACGCCTACCCTAAAGGAAGGCTTTAATGGAATGGATTCGATTGTTCGCCAAATTCGACTGAAACATACGGAAGATGTTGGATATCGTTTGGTTTCACAGCCGGTACCCCATTTGGAGCGATTCCAAACATCCAAAAAATCATTAGGAACGATTAAAGTAGAGGGTGCTCACCGGCTTCCGGTAGCAGGCGATGCCTATCAGTTAGAGGCGGATGTATCTTGGTCCACGATTAAAAATGTAGGATTGAGGCTTCGAGAGTCGACGGATGGCAAGCGTCATGTCGATGTGGGTGTCTCAGTGGACGGTCAATACTCCTACGTAAATAGAGCCAACACCGGGCAGCCGGATCAGAGTGGAAAATATGTAGAGAGCAAGGCGCCTTTTGATGCTAATAAGAAAAAGGTCCACCTGAACATTCTCGTCGATAAAACCAGCATTGAAGTGTTTGTAGATGGTGGAGAAGTAGCTTATTCCTCTTTAATATTTCCACGGTTAGAGGATCAGAAAATTACTCTTTTTTCCGATGGCGGTCCGGCTGTGTTTAACAATGTAGTGATCAAGCATTTTAGCCGATAGCAGGTACTTATGCTGTTCGTAAGCTTGGGCATATTTCGCTCTATTCTGGTATATAAAAAGTCCACCCATGAATATAAGGGTGGACTTTTCTGTGTAAATCTAAATTTTCGTTTTAGCACAGCTATAAGATTGTTCGTTTATTCACAAACGATTAGTTGCTAAAATTACTATTCATTCTATTTGTGATAAGGTGACAAGTTATCAGCGCTACGGCCCAATTTTTTGAGCAAGCCGATGAGTTGATCTCTTTCGGTTTCACTGATTCCGCTAAAGGCACGTTCAATCTGACGTGTATAATCAGGATAAATTTCGTCCATGACACGTTGTCCTTCGTCCGTCAATTCTGCATATATAATCCGACGATCTTGGTCGCACGGGTGACGGTGCAAATAACCGCGGCTTTCCAGTTTGTCGATAACATAAGTGACATTTCCGCTTTGCAGAAGCAGCTTTGCTCCAATTTGTTGGATTGGCTGCGCGCCCTTGTGATATAAAACTTCCATCACGGCGAAGGCCGTTGGGTTGAAGCCCACCGTTTTGATGCCAGCAACCGCATGTTCGTTTACACTTTTGAATGACTTGGCAAACACGCTATACAAATGCATGGATTGCTGTGTCACCAATGTTCGGTAATCTATCATCTTCATTCCGCCTTTATGTATGGATTTGGGCATCCTTTGACCGCTCGGCTCGGATGACCGGGCAACCATACCCTTGTTACTAGCATAAAGGGATTTACGTAGCGAAAACATGCGATTTGTCACAGTAGCTGCTTTTTTAACTATTTAATTTCAAAGCTTTAAAGTAAATTTTTGAAAAATAAAGGTTTTGAATGTAAAAATACTGTTCCGGTTGGTTATATTAAAAATAACATACCTAGCTTGATGAACCCCAATTAACCAAATAAGCTACTTCAGAGGAGATGAAACACATGGATACAGGTTCTTTCCGTTTTCAATTTCGTGATCCGCAGCAAGCCGTCCAAGCCTGTGAAACATTAAAGGAAATTGGATACTCCGCCAGCACAAATGGTGACACAGGTCTCAGTGTTCATATTGAGAACCAGGATGTGCTGTCTGCATTGGAAATTTGCCAAGCCTATGAAGGGAGCATGATTGAGGTAGGGACTCTTTTCTCTAAACCGGATCAATATCCCGGTTTGCAAGGAAATATAGGTGTACATAATCCAGGTTATAGCCCGGAAGATTGGATTATCCCGGCACACACGATCAACGAAGACTGGAGCGAAGCTTATAAAAATGGCTCCTCTCAAACGTACACTAATACGATGGAGGAGCACAACGTCAGCTCTGATCAACAACCTGAAGACGAAGTGGATGGATTTTCTGGAAGCATCCATATCTGATTTTGTCCTAAAAGTCATGATTAGAATTTGAGTCTTCACTGTTCAGCTCATATTAGGATAAAGCTCCTATAAGACCATTAATTATTGTGGCTTTGAAGGAGCTTTTTTTGTGTGGGAAAAACTCAGTTAGAGCTTTCACCAGAATTGAAATTCTGTAGGATATGCATAAATAGCAACGGCAGCAGGGAATAACAATTTCAGAAAGGAGGTCTTGACCTTGCAAAAATTAGGAGTTCACGAAAAATTGGAATTACATGAGCTACTTACGTTTAAAACAACTTGCCTGACAAAAGCCCAAACCATGATTCCTTTAGTATCAGACACAAATTTAAAAAACATTTTGCAGCAGGATGTAAACGGTGGTACACAAGATATTCAACAACTTAAAAATCTGCTCGTGTAATTTAAAGGAGGATTAACGTGAATTCTATTGTTCAGAACATGACTGGAATGGGCGGAATGACGGATCAGGTGATCGCTTCAGACCTGTTGATTTCGGCTAAAAGTGGAATTAAAAGCTATGCAATTGCCCTGACAGAGTCAACCAGCTCGGAAGTTCGCAATGTTCTTTGCGACCAATTGAGCAAAGCTGTTAATCTTCATGAACAAATTTTTAATTATATGAAGAACAATGGTTACTATAACGCTTATGAGCCGGATCAGCAAATACAAATGGATATTCAAAATGCGGACAAGGCACTTTCTATGTCTAAATTTTGATAATTAATAATTAACGCAACAAAAGATCTATTTAGTCCCAACTAAGTCTCTGGTTTTATGTAGAAAAAGCATCAGCAAACCTTAAACGAGTTTGCTGGTGCTTTTTTATTACATAAATAGTCACACTTCTAATCCAGAAATCACAAATAACGAAATGAATTGCTGTCCACATGAAATATGGTGAAGAAGGCAATCATAATATCGGAGAACTAGGTCTCAATATCAGGAATAGGGTGATTTTCATTATGGGCAAGTCTTCAGCTGTTAAGCAAAAAGATCAAAAACTAAAATGGTGGCAACTTAGTTTATTAGGCGTTGCAGGTACCATTGGTACAGGATATTTCCTCGGGTCTGGCTTAGCGATCTCCATAGGTGGTCCAGCCGTGCTGATTGCATACTTTTTTGCAGCAGTGGGAACATATGTGGTGTTTGATGCCCTTTCGCGCATGACGGCAGATCATCCTGAACAGGGTTCTTTCCGTTCCTATGCCCAAAAAGCATTTGGAAGTTGGGCAGGATTCGGCAGTGGATGGGTGTATTGGTTCTCAGAATTGCTTATCAATGGGAGCCAACTAACCGCGCTATCTATATTCTCACGCTTTTGGTTTCCTCAGGTACCGATGTGGATCTTTGCGGCAGGCTTCGGGCTTTTAGGGCTTGTGATTGTTTTTTTTGGCAATAAGGGTTTTGATCGAGTTGAAAATGTACTGGCCATCATTAAGATGGCAGCTATTGTTATGTTTCTGGTTTTGGCCGTTGCTCTTTTGGCAGGCTGGATTGGAGGAGGAAAATATAATCCGAAGTTCCCCATCAGTTACAAAGAATTTTTTCCGACTGGGGGCATAGGATTGTGGTCATCTTTTATTTTTGCTTTTTATGCATACGGAGGTATTGAAGTGCTCGGAATTATGTCTAATCGGCTTCAAAAACCGGAGGATGCACCTAAAGCAGGCAAGGTAATGCTGATTACACTGGTTGCTGTGTATGTGCTTTCGATTGGTCTGGCTGTGTCTATGGTACCATTAAGTGCCTTTAACCCGAAAGAAAGTCCTTTTGTGCTTGCGCTTAGCAGCGATCATCTGGTTTTTGTGCCTCATTTATTTAATGGAGTGCTTATTATTGCAGGGTTCTCCACAATGACAGCATCTCTATATGCAGAGACATCTATGATGCTTACGCTTGCACAGGAAGGAGATGCGCCCAAATTATTTTCACGGAAGTGGAAGGGCAAATATCCTCTTTTTGCACTTAGTTTGATCTCCGTTGGATTAATATCAGCCATCGTAATGTCGTTGCTGCTACCGGGAAAAGTATATGAATATATCACTACAGCAGCGGGTTTAATGCTGTTGTATAATTGGTGCTTTATTTTGCTGTCTTCAGGTAAGCTACTGGAATCGAGCAGATCAAACAATATTAAACGTTGGATTGGATTATTGTTGATAGCTTTGGCCGTGGTCGGATCATTTTTTCATAAACTTAGCCGCCCGGGAGTGTACATCAGCTTACTGCTTGTCTTGTTAATTGCAATATGTGACCTCATTGTACAATGGGTTCGCCGAAAGCACGCCAAGGAATCTCGTTAACGTTGTCAGTGAGTTAAGCGTTAGTGTAAAAAAAGTAATTGAAATGCTTGTACGCCAAAATAAAAGCCAAAACCGATAAGAGATAATCCGGACATCCAAGAGATGGTTTTAAGCAATCCGGTTTTTAAGAACCGCCGGAAAATACTTGAAGCGGCTGCCATGGTCACATCCCAGAGTAACACGCCTAATACAATCGCTCCGCTATAGATCATTAGCTGTTGTACTGGATATGAATTAGCGACGTTTGCGAGTATGGATCCGTAAATGCCAAGCCAAAAAAGGATGGAGAGAGGATTAAATAATGACATTAGAAAACCGGACATAAATGAGTTACTTAATGTATTACCATTTCCCCTTAATTCGGATTCTGAAATCACACCTGCATTTTTGATGCTTTCAATACCTGTATACACAAGTACGAAAAAACCAAACAGCCATAAAAAAGCTTTGACAAACGGAGCATTAAGAAGGTGAATCATTCCCAAATAAACAAGCAGCATATAGATAATGTCTGCGGTTATTGCACCAAGCCCAATAAACCAGGCGTGCCAAAAACCATTCTTGATACCCCGATCCAACTGTGCGGCATTAATCGGTCCAATAGGGGCCGAAAGTGACAGACCAAGAAAAATATAACTGATAAAAGTATTAATGGTGACTCCCTCCTTGTTTTTTATTGGATGTTATGTATTTTGTCTATTTAAGTTTATTCGGACAAACCCATTTATAAGACCATATTTTTTGTGCGTATATTGTAGGAGTAGCCTCGTTATTGCCAACCAACCTATCAATGAATTAAATCTAAAAAAGGAGCTCTAATTCCGTTCACACAAGGATTAGAGCTTTTTTAATGACAGGTTATAAAAAAAGTTTATTTGATCGAATAATTGGGGTTGACACTTTTATTGAAAGCGCTTATATTTATCTCGTAAACAATACGTTATATAACGTTATGTAAAAAGGAGAGATAAAAATGAATGTACAACAGACGGTTCAGACGATTTATGAACAAGCAAGTGGAGAGATTTCCGAGGTATATTTAGTAGCCTGCGGGGGCTCATTAGTTGATATGTATCCCTCAAAATATTTTCTGGATAGTGAAGCAAAGAAGCTGGTAGCAGGGATGTATACGGCGAATGAATTTGTGCACGCGCTGCCAAAACGATTAGGTAAAAACGCTGTAGTCATCGTTTGTTCTCATGGAGGAAACACGCCGGAGTCGGTTGCGGCTGCTAAATCAGCCAAAGAGAAAGGCGCTTACACCATCGGCTTAACCCACAATAGTGAAGCGACACTGCTCAATTATTCTGATTATTCATTCCTTTACGAGTGGGGAGATGAGAGCGATGTCAAAAATAACCCGATGGCTATTATTTTGGAGCTTGTTGTTGAGTTGCTTCAAATCGCTGAAGGCTATGTGCATTATCAAGCTTTCCAGAACGGCTTGGGAGCAATCAATGGAATTATTAACCGGGCAAAAATACAAGTTGAACCGCGTGCCGGTGTATTCGCTGACAAATATCGCAATGAAGACCTCTTCTATATCCTGACCAGCGGAGCTTCTTATGGACATGCGTACGGATTTGCTATCTGCTCTCTAATGGAAATGCAATGGCTTCATGCGGCTTCAATCCATTCGGGTGAATTTTTCCACGGACCGTTTGAAGTAACGGATAAAGAAACTCCATTTATCCTGATGATCAACGAAGGACGCACACGGGCATTGGATGAGCGGGCACAGACTTTCCTAAATCAATATGCCGAGAAAGTGGAAGTGATTGATGCAAAGGAGCTTGGAATCGGAACTATTGCCGACGAGGTCGTCGAGTTTTTTAACCCGGTTTTATTTTACAGCATTGTATGTGTTTATCGTGAAGCACTCGCAGATGTACGCAATCACCCACTGGAAACTCGCCGTTATATGGGCAAAGTAGCTTACTAAGCGCACTTACCAACAGGAGGAAACCATCATGAAAGTTCTAGGCATTGGCGATAATGTGGTAGATAAATATGTTCATCTGCGCATGATGTATCCTGGCGGCAATGCGCTTAATTTCAGTGTGTTTGCCAAAAAAGCGGGAGTAGATGCAGCCTTTATCGGAGTATTCGGAGATGATAACGAAGCACAGCATGTAGAACACATTCTCCGTGAGCTGGAAATCGACATTTCACGGTGCAGATATCACAGCGGTGAGAACGGCTGCGCACGTGTAACCCTGGAAGACGGAGACAGAGTATTTCTGGGCAGCAATGAGGGAGGAGTTACACGTCTCCATCCGCTGAAGCTGAGTGAAGATGACAAGGCCTATGTTGGCGGGTTCGACCTTATTCACACCGGCTTGTACAGTCATACAGGGCACTTGCTGCCTGAATTGAAGATGCTGGGAATCCCTCTTTCTTTTGACTTTTCGGATGATTTCATAGATGCACAGGTGGAGAAATATATTGCGTACGCCGATTTCGCTTTCTTCTCTTGCAGCCATATGACGGATGAAGAGACGCAGAACTATATCCGCTCCAATCGAAAAAAAGAGGGGCAAATTCTGGTAGCCACACGCGGCGGAGATAGATCTATCGCCTATGATGGTACTAAGTTCTATTTTCAAATGCCTGATTCCGTGGACGCTGTGGATACGATGGGGGCAGGAGACTCTTATATAACCGCCTTTTTACTGAGCTTTTTGAAAAATGGCAACATTCAGGACGCTATGGCAGAAGGCACGAGGGTTGCCGCCCAGAGCTGTCTGGTAGAAGGTTCTTTCGGATACGGCGTCCGCTACTAAAAAATTATGTTCAAATATCTTCACTTGTAAGAATATGTAACATTTGATACTCTAAGTGGGAGTAATATAACGTTATATGACAAGTGAGGGCACATTATGTTGAATTCGGACCAAGCAGAGCCATTATATATTCAATTACAAAAAGCGGTCAAAACGGCTATTCATAATGGAACATTTACGCAGGGAAGCCGTATACCGACCGAAACTGAGCTAAGCGAGACCTACAATGTAAGTCGAATTACCGTAAGAAAAGCCATTGCCGAATTGGTTCATGAAGGTTATCTGACCAAACGTCAAGGAAAAGGTACCTTTGTCAATGTACCCAAAATTGGGCGGAAGATTGAACATGTCATCAGCTTTACGGCTGCCTGCAAATCCAACGGCCTATCTTCACACAGTGTGGTCACAGAACGTGAAATCATAGAAGCAGATGAGGAAATTGCACATCAGTTGCAGCTGCAACAAGGAGAAAAGGTGTTATATATTCAGCGCAAAAGATACGCCGGTGATCGACCGCTAATGCTGGAGAATAATTTTTATCCTTATGACCGATTTTCTTTTCTAATGGAAGAGCAGTTGGTGGACTCTGTATACGAACTGTTACGTCATAAATACAGCATTGATCCTAACCAACCGGGAGAGACGATATTACAAATCGCTTTGGCGGATGAATACCAGGCAAAGCTGCTGGAGACGGCCATCGGACAGGCGTTGTTCTACATGCACACGATTATTTATGATCAGCATGGAGGCCCCGTTCATGTAGGTAAACAGTACATCATTGGAGATCGTTATCAATTCTCAATATAAATCCGTTGCCTGTTATGTAAATGTATTCAGGTACGGCGCAGCTTCTGCTTCCACTCTATAAGAGAAGCAGAAGCTATATTATAACGTTATATTACGTTATGTAGTGAGGCGGATGAATAATGAGGGGGTGAAATTGTGCAAGGGAAGAATGATACATTAGCGGACAAAGTTTTACTGTCAAATGCTATTTTTAATGGCTTAGAAAATGAAGCCTCGCCGGGGTTTATTGCACTGCGAGGAGAATGTATTGCAGCAGTGGGGCGCCCCGAGGAGGCACAAGCTTGGATAGGAGCGGGAACGGTTGTCTGTGATTTGGGCGATGCTTTTATCATGCCAGGAGTTCATGACAACCATGTATTTTTTACCGGATATATGTCGATGCATCGGGGCGTGGATTTGACTCATGCAGCCTCGATTGAAGAAGCAATGGAATCCATGCTACAAGCAGCAAACAACCTTCCGCCAGGGAAAGATGTAACCGCTTACGGCTGGAGCGAGGAAGGTTGGGGCAAGCTGCCTGAGCAAAGCTTGTTAGACGAGTTGTTCCCTGATCGGGCGGTAATTGCTATTAACCTAAATAAAAGCTACTGCTGGATGAACCGACTGGCACAGGAGAAATATCAATTTTTGCCGGATCAATGCAGTGCTGAGGCACGCGCTTTGCTGCTCCAAGCTATGATGCAGGATCACAGCCTTGTCAAACAAGAGTTTATGGAGTTTTGCCGCATACTAGCTGCACGAGGAGTTACCTCCATAAAAGATATTGGCTTTGACCGGCATAGCGAGCTGCTGCCGATTCTAGAAGAATTGAAAGAAACAGGAGAACTGCCGCTCCGATTCCATTTCTCACTTGAACCCGTTGTTGAACCGTTGGATATTGGCACCGGTATGAAGTATAAAGCACTTTATAATGGGGACCTTATTCGTTTCCAAGGATACAAGCTGATGCTTGACGGCGTCGTAGCAGATCATACGGGGGACATGCTGGAACCGTACGCAGATATGCCTGAAGTCACGAATTTGAGGACGGTTGATTACGAAAAAATTGAAGCCTCTGTGCTGGAAGCGGACAGCCAAGGTATCAAATGCTGCCTAACTGCAGAAGGTGATGCTGCGATTCGCCAAGCGGTATCCATGATTGAAAAATGCCGCGAACAACAAGGTAATAACCTTATCAGACATTCTATCAGTGATCTAGAGTATCCTCATCCAGATGATTTGATCAGAATGGGCGAAAACGAAATTTTTGCCGAAGTCTACGCCCAAATCCTGCTACTGAATCCAACCTATGAAGAGGCCTATATGCCTGTTGTGGTAGGCAAAGGTAATGAAAACCGATTTTATAATTATAAATCTATGCTGGAGGCTAACGTGCCAATAACCATTGGGACTGATCTGCCTTTATTTATCACAAGTGTTCCTGATTCACTGTACTCAGCTTCTCATCGGTTATTTCCGGACGGATCACCTACTGGAGGCTGGTATCCCGATCGTGGGATGCCGCCATTCGAAGTTTTAAAAGCATGGACCATTAATGGAGCCAGACATTGTTATATGGAAGAGGTCACAGGCACGCTGGAGGCTGGAAAATATGCTGACATCGCCGTTTTTGACCGCAACCTTCTTAATGCATCCGCTGGTGATATCAGGGATGCCCAAGTGATACTGACCATTATGGGAGGGAAGGTTACTTATAACCATTCTTGGAATGAGGGATAGACATGAACATCGAGAAAAAGAAATGGAAATTAACCTTGCCCCATAGCTATACCTTAATATTTTTGATTATTATTACAGTCGCCGCATTGACATGGATTGTACCCAGCGGACAATTTGACCGGCATGAAGTGACAGTGAACGGTGTGACCAAAACTGCGATCGTTTCGGGCACCTATCACACTGTACCCAAAACGGGTGAGAACGGTGATTTAAGACAAGGACTCCCCCAAATCCTAAGCGCTCCTATTGAGGGGATTATCAATGCCGCCGATGTGGTCTCTTTTGTCCTTATTGTGGGCGGCTCCTTCGGGATTATACTGCAGACGGGAGCCATTGACCGTGCCCTGACAGCTCTTGCCAGACGGCTGAAGAATAAGGGGATTCTGCTTATTCCAATAGCCATGGTTATATTCAGTCTCGGAGGCTCTACCTTTGGGATGAGCGAAGAAATTATTCCGCTTTATGCGATTTTTATTCCATTAATGTTTGCCCTAGGCTTCGATTCTATGACTGCTATTCTCATTCTATTTCTGGGAACGCAAATTGGCTATGTTGGTTCGACTGTTAATCCATTTTCAGTATTGATTGCCCAGGGGATCGCAGGAGTGGAGGGGAATCCTCAGCTCTGGCTGAGATTTATAGAATGGCTTGTATTTACTATGATTTCTATTGCCTTTACGATGTGGTATGCGCACCGGGTTAAGAGAAATCCGGAGAAATCCATTGTTTTTCAGAGTGATATTATAAATCGCGAGCAGTTTATAAAAGAAAATACAGGTGAGGACGTCGTCTTCACGTTTCGGGACAAATTAATTATAGGTGGATTTATTGTAACGCTTGGAGCAATTGTCTGGGGAATTTTGGCCAAAGGCTGGTATATGACTGAAATCGGCGCCCTTTTCTTCGCACTCGGTCTTTTTGTCGGGGTAGTTACTAAAATGAGCCAGAAGGAAATAGCTGAGAATTTTGTAAAAGGGTGTGGAGAATTCATCTACGCTGCAGTGATCATAGGTCTCGCCCGCGGAATTCTGATTATCGCCGAGCAGGGTATGATCATCGATACCGTATTGAATGCACTCGCAAGCATTCTGGAAGGATTGCCAAGTTACTTGTTCACTACTATTATGTTGGTTGCACACAATATTATTACTTTCCTGGTCCCATCTTCTTCGGGGGAAGCAGCACTAACAATGCCTGTACTTGCACCGCTTGGCGATCTTGTAGGTATCAATCGTGAAGCAGTAGTCACAGCGTACCAATTCGGTAACGGGTTAACCAATCTCATTTCACCGACAGGCGGAGTACTGTTGGCTGGATTGGCCATTGCCCGGATCAGCTTTGGACAGTGGCTGAAGGTAATCTTCAAGCTATTCCCCATTCTGTGGTTAGTTGCTGCTATTTTTGCTGCGATTTCGGCTGCAGTGGGTATCTAATAAATCAAGTGAGAGCCCCTGTCTTTTAGAGACAAGGGTTTCTTTTTGTGCATAAGTTTACGTGAAAAATGAATAATATGGATAGCATTTTCCTAAGGAGGAAATAAAATTGATGCATGCTGATAATAGATTACTCGTTGCTGCTCTAGGCGGTGTTAATGAAATCGGGAAAAACATGTATTTCATCCAATACGATCAGGATATTGTCGTTATCGATTGTGGCTCCAAGTTTCCTGATGAGAACCTGCCTGGTATTGACCTTATTGTGCCCGATGTCACCTATCTGCTGGAAAATCAGGATAAAGTCAGAGCGCTCATTGTGACTCATGGGCATGAGGATCACATCGGAGGTATTCCCTATCTGCTGAAACAGATTAATATGCCCGTTTTTGGCACAAAGCTCACCATCGAATTAATTAAGATTAAGTTAAGGGAGCACAATCTTTTACGTGATGCTGAGCTTCATCTTATAGATGCAGATTCAACCGTTCAAGCGGGAACGATTCAGGCCTCTTTTTTCACCACGGTCCACAGTATCCCGGATTGCCTGGGTGTCTTTTTTCAGACACCGGAAGGAAATGTGGTCCATACCGGGGATTTCAAATTCGATATGTCTCCCGTAAGCGGACCTTTTCCCGATCTTCATCGAATGGCTGAAATAGGAAAGAAGGGGGTAAAAGTGCTGCTCTCCGAAAGTACAAATGCGGAAAGACCGGGATTTACCCCTTCAGAACGTTTGGTTGGCGGGCATATTCTAGATGCATTTGCCAGAGCCAAGCAGCAGGTATTTATCTCCACGTTCGCTTCTAATGTGAACCGTGTTCAACAAGTCATTGACGCGGCTGTGGAAACAGGTCGCAAACTGGTTTTACTCGGACGCAGTATGGTAAATGTGGTTTCGGTGGCGAAGGAGCTGGGCTTCTTGCATATGCCTGAGGATTTGTTGATTGAGCCGGGGGAAACAGAGCGGTTCCCCGCAGAAGAAATTGCAGTTTTATGTACCGGAAGTCAGGGAGAGCCGATGGCCGCATTGTCACGTTTAGCCAATTCCCTGCATCCCAAAATCGAAATTTTGCCTGGTGATACGGTCATCATTGCTGCGGGAGCCATACCGGGGAATGAGCGAAACCTTTCCCAGGTCATTGATAATTTGTATGTGCTGGGTGCCCAGGTTATTTATGGATCAGGCAGCTCCACGGGAATGCACGTATCCGGTCATGGCAGCCAGGAAGAATTAAAATTAATGATGACCCTGATGAAACCTGAGTATTTGATTCCCATACACGGTGAATTCAGGATGTTGTATCAGCATCGTCAGCTAGCGGAGTCAGTGGGGATTCCGATGGAGAATGTATTTATCGTCCATAACGGTGACACTGTTCAAATCGAAGAGGGAAGAGCATCCCTGGGGCCCAAAGTATCAGCCGGTAATAGCTTGGTAGACGGGTTGGTAACAGGGGACGTAGGTAATATTGTACTACGAGACCGTAAAAAGCTTTCTTCAGACGGAATGCTGATTATTGTGATGACGTTGAGCAAAAACGAGAAGCAAATGCTCGCAACGCCAGAGGTCATTTCAAGAGGCTTTGTATATGTTAAGGATTCCGAAGAGCTCATGAGTCAGATCCACGACACGATTATGTCCACAGTGAACGAGTTAACCGAAATCGAAATGAGTCAGTGGGGACTGATTAAGCAGATGTTAAAAGATGATGTTGGCCGCTTTATTTACAGTCAGACGAAGAGAAGACCCATGATTTTACCTATCATTATTGAGGTATAGAATAGCGACAAATGTCAAAACAAGATAGAGCTTGTTCAATACGCGATTACTCAAAAAAAGACTTAAATCAGCAATACAACTGATTTAAGTCTTTTTGATTTCCTATTTTCCCTAAAAATGCGGTTGTAATGGCGGTTTCTAGCGAAGCGGAGGATTTGAATCTGGAGAAGCGAAGCGTTCGCCTTTGCCACGGGATTCTAACCTTCAAATTTTTTAAAATCCAAAAAGAATCCCGTGGCAACAGCGATCGTAAGATCAAAGCCTACGCGTAGTGTCTCCCACTCCTACAGCATCACGTTTAAAGCCGCTTGCGTTCCTGCTGTATGCCCTGTCGTAAACGCCGCTGTAATATTATAACCACCTGTGTAACCGTGAATATCGAGAATCTCACCGCAGAAGAACAATCCAGGCATCAGCTTGGACTCCATCGTTTTCGGATTAATTTCCTTCAAATTCACACCGCCCCCGGTAACAAATGCTTCCTTCAGAGAGAGCGTACCGTTCACACGGATTGGAAACGCCTTAATGCGATGAGCAAGTTCTTGCCATTGCTGCTTGGGAATATGATCATAGGTCAAGTCCTCACGCAGTTCGGCTTGCTGGAGCAACAATGGAATCAAGCGTTCCGGTAAATAAGGCTTAAGCACATTTTTGATCGCTTTTTTAGCATCGACCGATGCCAATTCCAGCGTCTCACGGTAGACTTCATCGGCATGTTTGTGAGGCTGTAAATCCAGAGTCAACAACACCGTGTTTACCTTATCCTTTTTCATTCCCTTGACGACAAACTGACTGCACCGCAAAGCAGTTGGGCCAGATAGACCGAAATGTGTAAAAATCATATCTCCTTCATGGACGACAACTTTTTTTTGCTTCGCATTCCATACGGTCAGACTGATATCGCGTAAGGATAGTCCCTGAAGCTCTTTCGTCTGGATGAACGTCTCGCCTGAGGTCAACGGCACCTCTGTTGGGTACAGTTCCGTAATCGTATGCCCTGCTTGTTCTGCCCATGCATAGCCGTCACCTTCCGAGCCTGTATGCGGGACGGATTTGCCGCCAACGGCTACAATGACATTACGGCTATGTAGGATTTCACCGGAACGCAGCCGCACCCCAGCCGTATGACCTTCATTGTAAATAACCTCTTGAACAGGACAGCTTGTCCGAATCTCGACTCCTTGAGAGCGTACCTTGTTGATCAAAGCATCGACAACTGTTTTGGCTTTGTCCGTCACTGGAAACATACGCCCATTGTCTTCTTCCTTTAAGGCTATACCCAGCTGTTCAAAAAAGGCGATGATATCCCGATTGCCGAAAGCCGCCAGTGCACTGTGCAGAAAACGGCCATTGCCGGGAATGTGCCGAATGAGTTCGTCCAGCTCTTTGGCATTCGTGACATTGCAACGGCCTCCACCAGAGATCCCCAGCTTTCGCCCGAGCTTATTTCCTTTTTCAAGCAAAAGCACCTTGGCGCCCTCACCGCTGGCAGCGGCAGCAGCCATTAATCCGGCTGAGCCGCCTCCGATCACAATAACGTCGTAAGTCATAAACCTCTTCCTTTTCGTCGACAAATTTTCAAAAAATTCAGAATGGTGTAACCGATTTTTCATCATATCGTAATACCGTCGCTTCGGATAGCCTTAGAGCACAGTAAACACGTATATATTTCAATTTGCAGGAATTTAAAACGCGTAAAAACGTTCCTGTTATATACATCTAGTATTTAGCAGATTTTGTCGTTCTACACCGGGATTTTAACACATATATTGTAATATATTGTAGCCTGTGCTTTAATTCAACTAACGGCGTCAAGGAAAGATGATGAGGGGGAGAAGTCCTTGTTAATTGCGTTGAAGGAAAGTGTGCTCCAAGTTCTCCTTGCCGTTATATCGGCGGGTTTTTTCTCTATATTAACGGATTATGGGGATAAGAAAAAGGTTTGGGGCGGCAATCTGCTTCCTGGACCCAATCAAGGAATACTGTATCTGTGTTGCTTGCCAGCCATATTGCTATGTACACTCTTTCAATATCAGTCTCCGTATGGTCTACCTTCCAATCTCGGTATTATTCCCCTTGCTGTTGGCATCATGTACGGTAGACGTCGCACTGCCTTCGTGCTCGCCGCTTCCGCACTGATGGGTGTCCTGATTATAGCCCAGTCGACAGAAATGTCCCCGATGTATGTGGGTACGGGTTTTATTCTTTTTCCTTTTATGCTGCTGCATGTCAAGTTTTTTCAAAGAGGAACCTTGGTGGACAAAAAACTCCTAATCTCCGCATATGTTGTGGCTGATATGCTGTTTAAGGCGATATTTCCGCTACTGTGGGGCAAACAGGATATTGCGGTATACGTTCCTGACTTACTTACAACGTTCTGGAATATTGGTGCAGGGGTGCTGGCAAGTTTTACGGTCGTGAGTCTGATGCATAATGCCTTTGAGAAGCTGGCGCTGCGGCGTGATGTGACTGAATTTACGAGCAAATACTTAATTGAAGTGGATAAGCTGCGTCAAGTTATGGATTTGATGCCGTTATCTCTTGTTACTCTGGACAGCGAAGAACGAGTTATACATATGAACAAAACGATGCTGGAACTCTACCAGGACTTCGATCCCTACATTACACTGCCTGAGGTAGTAGGCCGTCCATTGACCTCGTTATATGGTTTTAGCGCTTTGCCTGTGGTTAACGAACGAGTTGCAAAAGCGTTGCAAGGAGAGGCGGGTGCTGATTTTATAAATGTTACTCCCAAAGTATTCTTCTCAAGTTTCCTTCCTATTCGGGATAAACACGTAAACCAAACGACAGGCGTCATTATCGCCTTGCAAGATATTACAGAGCTGGAGACGCTGCGCAGTGAGCTAGGCAATTTCGAGAGGCTCAGTCTGGTCGGACAGATGGCAGCGGGCATTACTCATGAAATACGTAATCCGATGGCGGTTGTGCGTGGTTTTTTACAGCTTATGCGTGAGAAAAGTCCAGAATCTCTCAACCATTACTACCGTATTGTGATGGAGGAACTTGACCGGGCGAACGGAATTATTAACGATTTCCTTTCACTGGCCCAGAATCGGATTGTCGAGAAGGAGCAATGTCATCTGCATGATATTATTCGCGAACTGACGCCTTTATTGTGGGCAGATGCGAATCTGAGGGGGCAGACGATTGAGCTAAAGCTGGAGGAGCATGTGACGATGCTGCATTTGAACCCTAAGGAAATGAAGCAGTTGCTGCTTAATTTATCACGTAATGCGATGGAAGCTATGGGAGAAAAGGGGGTGTTGACCATTTCGACTCATGAGGAAGGGGATTTCGTGGAACTCGAAGTAAAGGACACAGGTCCGGGAATTCCGCAAAAACAGCTTGAAAAGCTGTTCCAACCTTTTTACACCACCAAAACGAAAGGTACAGGTTTGGGGCTGGCCTTATGTCAAAGTATAGTGGAGCGTCATCACGGTACGATTGCCGTAGACTCGGTGGAGGGAATGGGCACGCAGTTTAAAGTCCGATTGCGCAGAACCGTCCCGACTTACCGGGATCACGCTGAACCTTCTGTCATAAATTCGATACAGAAATAATCGTGCAAATATATAGCCGGATTTTTGCAAATTACGTGAAAAAGATTGTATAATGAAGTTTAGATGTCCATGCCTTTACTACGGCAAAGGATGAAATTAAAAACGTAGTATACATGATTTTTGGAAAAGGAGTGAAAGAATATGTCTATGTCTTTCGATCAATATATGAGAGATTCAGTTCAGCCAATGCGCGATGAACTGACGAATCTTGGGATTCAGGAACTGCGTACTTCTGAAGATGTGGAGGCCAAGCTGCCTAATGCTAAAGGGACAGTGCTGGTTGTTGTGAACTCGGTATGTGGTTGTGCCGCAGGCCAATGCCGTCCGGGTGTGGCTGAAGCGTTGAAGCATGATATTACGCCAGATCATCTGTATTCGGTTTTTGCCGGACAGGACAAGGAAGCAACGGCAAAGGCTCGCGAATTTTTCGCACCTTACCCACCGTCTTCCCCTTCCATCGCGCTGTTGAAAGACGGCGAGCTGGTTCACTTCATCGAGCGTCATCAGGTGGAGGATCGTTCGGCAGATCAGATCGCTGCTGATTTGACCAGTGCATTTGATCGTTTTTGCCGGTAAGACTGCTCAAGCTATGCCCCGCATTTTTCGCCTGCGAAACTTGCCGGGGCTTTTGCATGTTGGCTTGTGAAGGAAATTCCTAAAAAAGAGGTGCTTATCTGATGAGTTTGCAGGAACAGATTATTGCTGAATTGGGAGTACAGCCTACGATTAATGTAGAGGCGGAGGTCCGTAAACGTGTGGATTTCCTCAAGTCGTATGTAACGAAAACGGGAAGCAAAGGGCTGTTAATCGCCATCAGTGGCGGGATTGATAGTGCCGTAGCAGCCGCTTTGTGCAAGCGGGCTACAGATGAATTGACGCAGGAACAAGGGGACGAATACAAAACGCTGGGTGTATTCCAGCCATACGGCCAACAGGAAGATATCGAGCATAGCTACGCGGTAGCCAAAGCGTTCGACCTGAAATATGCTGGGGAAACGAACATTAAGGAAGCCGTGGACAAGGTTGCCGTGGAAGTAGAGCATACGTTAAAGGATATCGGTCTGGAGCGTTCCATTACTCCGCAAGTGAGAGGGAATGTAAAGGCAAGAACACGTATGGTGGTTCAGTACGCACTCGCGAATGAGCTGAATCTGCTCGTCGTTGGCACAGATCACGCTTCAGAAGCTATCACAGGCTTTTATACCAAATGGGGCGATGGTGCGGTTGATATTACGCCACTTAGCACGCTTAACAAACGTCAGGTGCGGTTGTTGGCCAGCTATCTTGGAGTTCCGCAGGCCATTTTGGACAAAGCGCCTACAGCAGGATTGTGGGAAGGCCAGACGGATGAAAAAGAACTGGGGATCTCCTACGAAGCAAACAGCGACTACCTGGAAGGCAAGGAAATTGACCCGGCGGCACGCGAAAAGCTGGAAAGCTTCTTTACACGTACAGCGCATAAGCGGACAAGCATCCCAGGAGTGTAAGCATTAATCATTATGGAATTGTAAAATCATGAAGTAAATAAATGCGGCGATCCGCCCGGCGGATCGCCGTTTGTATTGAAGGGGCAATAATTTAATTGGTGATCCACTCAATGAAGCGGCGGGTTTCAGTAATCGCTTGATCCAGTGGAAGGCTACCTCCCCGGAATGGATGAACGGTATTAAAGGTATGATTGCCGCCTTGAATTTGTACCCATTCGATATCGGGACGAACGGATGTGAGCAGGGCAGAGCCCTCCCGTAGACGTTTGGAATCTTCGGTTCCCTGGATCAGTACAGCTGGGAGCTGGCTGTTGGCAAGTCTGTCTACAATGGCAAAACGCTGGCGATTTTGTTCCAGGTCATCCAAAATGACAGCATCCAGCGGAAGCTGTTGTCCGGTTCTAGCGTTCTCCACATAACTGCGCCCCTTGGCGCGCATTTCTTCTTTTTGCGGTAAAGTAAACAAATCAAGATCTGTCACGCCATTCCATGAAATGACGCCAGCAATCTCGCCGGGATGATCCAGAGCATATACAAAGCAGCTTCCCGCGCCTCGGCTATGTCCTAACAGAAACAACGGCAATTCTCTGAACTCATGACGTGCTCTCAGATTGGACAGCAATAGTTCCAAATCCTCTTGTTCGCGGCTATAGGTGTTGCGTGCGAACTTTTCCAGCTCGGTAAAATTCTCTAGATCCTCACCTATGCCGTTATGTGAAAAGTTGAAGGTCACAACATGGTTATCCATACTCAAGGCCTCTGCTATATAGGGGAACATGCCCCAATCCTTAAATCCTTTGTAGCCGTGAGCGATGATGAGCAGGCTTTTGGCTGTATTTTTAGCGGGAAACCAGGAAGCCCGGATCACCGCATCTGTTCCTGCTTCGGTACCTGCTTCAATAATAATGGTTTTTGACATCCTATCCTTCCTTTCTACGGGAATTTTTTTAAATGGGCATATGAGCTGAAGTTCAAAACATTCACCTATAGCCTTTCTTATTTTAACATATTTTGGTGCCGCTTTTACGCCTTTGTGACTCGCCAGGGTGAGGACGCACTGTTACAATAGATCCAGTAAAGTAAAAAGGACGGGGAATACCCAAATGATCTACGGAATTGGACATGATGTGCTGGAAATAAGCCGTATGGCTCATATTTTGGCAGGTAAATATGCAGATGCGTTTTTGAATCGGGTGCTGACCCCGGCAGAACGTGAGCTTGCTGTGGAACGCAAGGGTAGACTAACGGAGTTCGTAGCAGGGCGCTTTGCCGCCAAGGAAGCGATAACGAAAGCCTTCGGTTGCGGAATTGGGCAAATCATCGGGTTCGGCGATATGGATATTTTACCGGAACCTGGGGGGAAGCCAGCCGTTTATTTGTCTTCATCCGCATGGGATAGACTGAGATTGCCGTCTACAGGTGACTCGAATTACAGCATTCACTTGAGTATTACACATCAGCCTAACATTGCCTCTGCTTTTGTGATTGTCGAATATAAGGAGATGTGATGTGATGACTACAAATACATTGGAACAAAAGCGTTATTTCAGCTTTGAACTGTTGAATTGGTATACACGTAACAAGCGCGATTTGCCGTGGCGCCGCCATCGGAATCCTTTTTATATCTGGATCTCGGAAATTATGCTTCAGCAGACGCGTGTGGATACGGTCATTCCGTATTTTAATCGCTTTATTGCACGTTTTCCTACAATTGAAGCGTTGGCGGAAGCACCCGAGGAGGATGTGCTTAAGCTGTGGGAAGGGCTGGGTTATTATTCGCGGGCCCGGAATTTACAAACGGCGGCAAAACAAGTAGTTGAGCTTCACGGCGGGCAGGTGCCGGATGATACACAGGCTGTCGCTGCACTGAAAGGAGTAGGCCCGTATACGACGGGGGCGATTATGAGTATCGCCTTCAATCGACCAGAGCCTGCTGTGGACGGAAATGTGATGCGTGTGCTGTCGCGTTATTTTCTCATTGAAGAGGATATTATGAAGGGCAGCACGCGGGCGCATATGGAAAGTCTGGTACGGGAGCTGATTCCCGAAGGAAGGGCCTCTGATTTTAATCAGGCTCTGATGGAGCTGGGGGCGCTGGTCTGCACGCCGAAGTCGCCTCATTGTCTGACCTGCCCGGTCATGGAGCATTGCTCGGGCAGGTTGGCAGGTCGTGAGGAGACGTTGCCAGTCAAGACCAAGGCGAAGCCGCCGCGGCTGGAGCCGCGTTCCGTAGCCCTCATCGAGGGCAGCGGAGCGAACGCAGGCCGCCTGCTCGTACGGCAGCGCCCGGCCAAGGGCCTGTTGGCCCGCATGTGGGAGCTGCCGCATGAGCTTGCCGGGCCGGAGGGCTACAACGGCCCGGTGCCGGATGAGCCCGCCATGGACCATTTGGCGGCTCATTTGCTGGCAGAGGGCGTGCTTGCGCGCCCGGTGCGGTTTGTACGTGAGGCGGAGCACACGTTCAGCCACATTCACTGGAACCTGCGTGTGTTCCAGTGTGAAGAGGTCGCCGTCCCTGCCGGGGAGGCGGGAGGACATCCGCTGGCTGCCGAACAGCGGGCCAGCTACAGCACCGAAGCGAAGCCGGGTGCGTTGATTGCGCTGGCTGAGCAGGCGGAGCACGCGCATAATGCGCTGCCAGCGGGGTACCGCTGGATCAGCGAAGCGGATATGGCCACCTTGGCGTTTCCAAAGGTGTTCCTCGATCTGATCACCAAATATTATGCAAAGCAAAAAGAGAACTAATTAAGAGAACATGCAGTTAATAAAATAGCGGCAGTATGGACATGAGGTTGATCCATGCTGCCGCTATTTTTCTGTTTTCTTGGAGGAATATGCCTAATTTAGTTGCGAACGAAGCGTGTTATTCCTGGGGATTTTTTCGGTATTCGGATGGAGTCACCTTGTTGACCGTTTTGAACATTTTGGAGAATAGGAGTACATCCTTATACCCTACAGACCGAGCAATATCGCCGATTTTAAGGGAAGTATTTCTTAATAGGGAGCACGATTTTTCAATCCTCAAATGCAATAAAAATTCCTGTGGTGACTTATTTAGTTGCTGTTTAAATAAACGATGCAAATACGAACGGTCAATTGAAATGTACTTGGCAATGTCGCTTACGGTAATGAAGTGTGAATAGTTTTGTTGAATGAAGAGAAGCGCTTCTTTAATATACCGCTGCTGTCTTACCTCAGGGTTGACTTCCTGATTAGGGTAATGTTCAACCATCAGATACAGAAATTCATACAGCTTGGATGCAAGCAGCAGGTCTTTGTTGGATTTCAGTGTAGAAGAAACGACGATACTCTCCATACAGCGGGCAAGGCTGCCCTCTGCTTCAAACCGGAAAATGGGATTGTCCCTATTGATACAGGTCCGGCTTAGATATTCTTTTGCTTGCACCCCATTAAAACCAATCCAGGCATATTCCCATGGGTCGACTTCATCCGCTTCGTAGTAAATTAAAACCTTCGGCTCAATAAAGAAAGCATCGTTTTTCTCCAAATGATAGATTTTATCGTTGACTTTAAAGATCCCTTTTCCCTTTAAAATATAATGCACCATATACCCGCTTCGAATGGCTGGACCATAAGAGTGCTTGCTGGTACAGCTTTCTTTGCCACATGTGTATAAATTGAGATCCAGGTTGTTATAGGAATGATTGGAAAAGTGTGAACTCATTTGGTTTCACCCCTTAATTCATCTCTGCATATTATCACACCGTTTCATATAGAGTCTACATTATTCCATATAATTATTAAAACTATTCAATTATTATTAGGGTGTAAGAAACAAGGAAACAACATAATTTATATTTTTTAAAAATATTACTATTGGCGCTACAAGGGGGTTACTATGGCTATATACATCGATAAAGAGAAGCTTTTATTCCATTTACAAGGCAGCAATACGAGTTATGTCATGCAGGTTATACGAGATGGTTATTTAGCCCATCTGTATTGGGGAAAGAAAATTCAGAACTATCGGGGAAGCAATAAAATCATCTTTATGGATAGAGGATTTTCACCCAATCCCGATGGCTCGGATCGAGCCTTTTCACTGGATACTATCCCGCAAGAATATCCGTCATTTGGAAATAGTGATTTCAGGATTCCTGCGTATCAGCTTCAATTGGAGAATGGTTCTACAGTGACAGATTTTCGCTATAAAGAACATCGGGTTTACCAAGGCAAACCAAAATTGAAAGGGCTTCCTTCTACTTATGCAGAAGATGCTAGCGAAGTAGAAACTCTGGAAATCGTCCTTGAAGACCCATTAATTAATGTAAAGGTTGTACTATCCTATAGCCTATATCAAAAGTGGGATGTCATTACCCGTTCAGTCCGTTTCGATAATGAAGGTCGGCAGCAGCTAAAACTGCTTAAAGCGTTAAGTGCTAGTGTGGATTTTCGTGATGATGAATATGAACTAATTACCTTGTACGGTGCGCATAATAATGAAAAAAATATAGCAAGGCGAAAAATTTTACCTGGAATTCAAATGGTAGACAGCTGCCGTGGAGCTAGCAGCCCTCAACAAGCACCCTTTATGGCACTTGTAAGAGAAGGGACAGATGAAGAACAGGGTGAAGTGTACGCCTTTAACCTGGTGTACAGCGGGAACTTTACGGCCCAGACTCAGGTAGATTCCTATCGGAACACAAGAGTCACGATGGGGATTAATCCTTTTGATTTTACATGGCTGCTTGAACCTGAGGAATCGTTCCAAACGCCTGAAGTGGTCATGGTATACACCGAAAATGGCTTGGGCGGCATGTCGAGAATTTATCATGAATTATACAGGAACAGATTATGTCGTGAGCCTTTTCGTGACAAAGAGCGGCCGATCCTGATTAATAACTGGGAAGCCACTTACTTTAACTTTGATGCCGACAAGATTGAGCAGTTGGCGAAGGAAGCTCAAAGTGTAGGAGTGGAACTGTTTGTATTGGATGATGGGTGGTTTGGAAAACGGGATGATGACAATACTTCATTAGGCGATTGGATGGTGGATCGTCGCAAACTTCCAGATGGATTGCTGGATCTTGCCAACCGCATACGAAATCTGGGTATGGAGTTTGGTTTGTGGTTTGAACCTGAAATGGTATCCATAGACAGCGATTTATACAGAAAGCATCCCGATTGGTGTATCCATGTCCCTGATCGTCCGTATACGTTGGGAAGAAATCAACTGATGTTGGATTTATCAAGGAAGGAAGTGTGTGAGTACATTATTAAGTCGGTTTCCGATATTTTATCGGACGTTCCAATTACTTATGTAAAATGGGACATGAATCGTCACATGACGGATGTGGGTTCGGCAGCCTTGCCACCTGAGAGACAAAGGGAGACTGCGCATCGTTATATCCTGGGACTCTATAATATTATGGAAGAGCTTACATCAAAGTTTCCCCATGTCTTATTTGAGAGCTGTTCTAGTGGAGGAGGCCGTTTTGATGCCGGCATGCTCTATTACATGCCTCAGACCTGGACGAGTGACAATACGGATGCCATTTGCCGACTGAAGATTCAATGGGGAACAAGTCTTGTCTACCCTCCGATTACTATGGGGGCACACGTCTCCACGGTACCCAACCATCAAGTGGGTAGAATAACTCCCTTGGAGACAAGAGGTTATGTCGCCATGGCCGGTAATTTTGGATATGAGCTGGATCTGACGACATTAACCGTTGAGGAAAAAGAAATAGTAAAAAAACAGATAGCTCTATATAAAGAAATTAGATCGCTCATTCAATTTGGGAAGTTTTACAGAATAATTAATCCGTTTGATGAAAATGAAGCCGCATGGAACTTTGTATCGGAAGATCAAACGGAAATGGCGGCCAGCTATTTCAAGGTTTTATCCCAACCCGCAGCCGCGATTAAAACGTTAAAATTCAAAGGTTTGAATCCAGACTACGTTTATAGAAATGTAGAAACCGGTGAGCTATTCGGCGGTGATGAATTAATGCATGTCGGTATAACGCTTGCCAGGGTAAAGCAGGACTTTTTAGGCATGTTCTGGAGATTTGTCAAAGAAGATATCTGATTCAGCTAGAGGAGGTTTTACTAGATGGAAGCAAAAGAAAAGCAGTATAAGCAAATTTCTCAAGAAATTTTAAAATATATGGGTGGTGAAGACAACATTATCGGTGTGGCCCATTGTGCCACCAGATTAAGAATTGTACTTGAGGACAATGAAAAAGCGGAATTAAAAAAGATTGAAGATATTGATCTGGTTAAAGGCGTTTTCATAGCGGGGGATCAACTACAGATCATTTTTGGAGCAGGGTTGGTCAATAATATCTATGCCGTATTTTCCAAACTGACCGGAACGGAAGATATGTCATTAAGTGATGTCAAAACGAAGTCCGCACAAAGGCAAAATCCTTTTCAAAAAGCCATTAAATCGCTGTCAGATGTCTTCATTGAGATCATGCCGGGAATTCTTGCCGCGGCATTGTTAATGGGGATCACCGGTCTATTAGGCCAGAAGGGGCTATTCGGCCCTAAATCGATTGTGGAGATGTATCCAATTTTCCAAGGGATCAATCGCTTTGTTCAAATCGTTTCCACAGGTATTTTCACCATCCTGCCGCTGCTTGTTGTTTATTCTGCAACCAAGAGATATGGCGGCCGTCCGATTCTGGGGCTTGTGCTGGGTGCGATTATGCTTCATCCAGCCTTGGCGGACGCCTTTGAGGTAGCTAAAGGGAGCCAAAATCCGGAATCGATCAGTCTTTTCGGCCTTCCCGTACAGTTGGTTGGATTTCAGGGTGGTATTATTATTGCTCTAATGATGGGATATGTGGTAGCCAAGTTGGATCAGTTTTTTAACAAAAAGATTCCAGACATGATTAAACTATTTTTGGCTCCGTTGCTGACGGTCTTTGTTTCTTCCTTGCTATTGTTTACCATTATCGGTCCTCTTGGGCGAGAGTTGGCTAGTCTGGTCACCGTTTCGCTGCTTTGGATGACGCAAAACCTTGGGATATTCGGTTTTATGTTTTTTGCAGGCATTCAGCAGATCATTGTTATTACAGGCTTACATCATGTTATGGGTGCGGTAGAAGCGCAGCTGTTAACCGATACAGGCAGAAATTTTATCAACCCGTTGGCATCAGTAGCTTTGATGGCTCAAGGGGGCGCCGTTTTGGGGTATATTCTTTTGAATCGCAAAGACACCAAGGTTAAAGAAATGGGTTACTCTGCATTCGGGTCTGTACTTTTTGGAATCTCGGAACCAGCAATCTTTGGGGTCACTTTAAAGTATAAGTTCCCCTTGGTTGCTGGATGCCTCGGAGGAATGATTGCGGGAGCATATGTATATTTAAGCAAGCTGACAGCCATAGGATTCGGAACCACGGCTCTTCCCGGCTTTGCAATTGCCGCGTCAGAGAACCATGGTCATATGAATTATCTGATCGCTCATCTTATTGCCCTGTTATGTGGAGCATTATTTACATTGGCTTACGGTGCTTTCAAGAGTAAGAGGTCAACAGTCTGAACCAAGAGAATATTGATAGGTTGAAAAAACTTAATCAGTTATAATCAAGCTTTTATGAAAACGGTTAAAAGAAGAGAATATTCGTGGAATAGACCAGAGAGTATAGATGAAAAAGTAAAAGAGCCGTTCTCAGTCGTTAAAAACGACCGGGGACGGCTCTGAGTCACATGAATATATTTGTATGTTCGTTAAAGCTAATCGATTCCACTATCGCTTTCAATCAGCCCTTTGCCGATTACATTGGCCGAAACCGGAGGCTTGCCTAGCTCCCGAGACCATATGGACAACTGCCCAATATGGTGGATTTGGTGGGCAATGACATGCCGCATCACCTCGCCCCACGCATCAATTACAATCCTGCCGTCCGGGAGGTGATCTTCGAACCTTTTCCGTTCCAGACCATCATGCCAGGCGAGCACGAACGGCTCGACATCGAGTCGAAACTTTGAATCCAGCTCACGGACTTTGTCGAGCGTATCATAGAGAGAGAAGTCCTCTTGAAAGTCGGGTTTGCCCTGAATCGTTTGAATCCAGCTCCACTCTACATCAACGATATGAAAGAGTGTCTTTAGAATGCCGCCGACTCCCCCGACGCGTTGTTTCAGTAATTCCTCCTGCGACACCTCTTCACACCAGCGGTACCATTGTTCCCGAATCATCCAGTTGTAACGAAAAAAAGTCTGCATTCATCAACCTCCAGAGCTGTATTTGAGAATCATCTCCACCAGTTTACCATGGAATGCCAAAAGGGCTGTCTCATTCGTAGAAAATCTACTTTTGAGACAGCCCTTTATTATAGGATAGAGATGTTGTTACTGGCTTATTTCTTTGCAGCCGCGTAACGTTTGTTTACTTCATCCCAGTTGATTACATTGTAGAATGCTGCAATGTAGTCTGGGCGTTTGTTTTGATATTTCAGGTAGTAAGCATGCTCCCAAACGTCCAGTCCAAGTACCGGAGTCAGACCTTCAGACAGCGGGCTATCCTGATTTGGAGTGCTAGTGATCGCCAGTTTGCCGTCTTTGCCGACAACCAACCAAGCCCAACCGCTACCAAAACGTGTTGTAGCTGCTTTAGTGAAGTCTTCTTTAAATTTGTCGTAGCCGCCCAGCTCGTTGCTGATTGCTTCAGCAATAGCACCTGTCGGTTGTCCGCCGCCGTTAGGACCGATAACTTCCCAGAACAGGCTGTGGTTGTGGTGTCCACCACCGTTGTTGCGAACCGCAGTGCGGATGCTTTCAGGAACGCTGTCCAGATTGGAGATCAGATCCTCCAGGCTTTTGCTTTGCAGTTCAGGAGCGCTCTCCAGAGCTGCGTTTAAGTTCGTTACATATGTGTTATGGTGACGATCATGGTGAATTTCTACTGTCAGTGCATCAATGTGCGGTTCCAGTGCGTCTTTTGCGTAAGGAAGTTCTGGTAATTGAAATGCCATAGTAAAATCCCTCCTGGTTATATGGTTGGGTAAGTGTTCCTATGTAATAATACCCTCGATAGTTATATTAAACCGCATTCAGCCTATTTTATCAACATTTTTGTTTGTAAAATAGCAAACTGGGCAATACGGCCTGGTAGCTAGCATGTCCAAAAACCCGATTGGAATACACAATACATAGGTAATAAGAGGTAAATTGTGAACTTTAAAATGTAAACGCTTTATATACAGCGCTTACATGAGAAAAAGGGATGTATTCCGTCAAAAAGTATGGTTTAATGGTCAAGGAAGCAGAAATTTCGGCTTTTTTGTCGTCTGCTATAATCTGTCATGTCTATGACATGACGAACTTGAGGGCATACACCCTTTTCCTGTTCTTCATTTCATATATAGCAGATCGTATGCATTTTTATCATAATGCCTTGTGATTAACACCATGATAAGAAATTTAAGGATTTATGTAAAAATGACGGTGCTGTCTCAATTTTTTTATTATGCTTACGAAAAGGGAGATATTACTTATGCACGTTCGTTCCTTTCAATTAAGTGATGTGAACTCAGTAACGGAACTCATGCAAATTGCCTTGTCAGAGGAGTGCTACAAAGAGACGGTGAGTGCGTTTGCCCGTCAGCTTTCGTGGGATTCCGGTTTGATCATCGTTGCAGAAGAAGAGGGAGAGATCGTTGGTGCTTTGATCGGCACGATGGATCAGAATGATGGTTGTTACTATCGTATCGCTATTCACCCGGATCGTCGTCGGATGGGAATCGGCAAATCGCTTGTGGAGTCCATGGAGCAGCGTTTTCAGCAACGTAAGGTTAGCCGTATTTGGGTAGCAGGGGACAAGCATAACAGTGCGGCCATGCCTTTGTACGAAGCGATGGGCTATGGAGCAAGCCAGATTTTACAGGCTTTTCAGAAGCTGAGTATTTTGGCGCCTCATTAATCGGGAATCGAAATAAAGAGAATTGAATAACATTAAGTATAATATTTACATTTAGAGCATATCTGAGTAACCGTTGCAATCGGGTACGGGATATGCTTTTCTATTTATAACAGGGTTGAGGAGGTTTAATTATGGACGCTTTGGCTCCTTCGTCAGGCCCGCTTCCCTCGCCGGAAACGTCCAAACAAGCAGGCCGCTCTGGTTACATACGCGATTGGTTAGTCACTCTGCTGATCGCCATGGTCGTCTTGCTGCTTCTAAACCTGTTCGTATTTAACTTGTCCACGGTCAGAGGACATTCGATGCAGCCGACGCTAATGGAAAGCCAGCATTTGTTCGTTAACAAGCTGATTTATAATTTTCATGATCCGGGCAGGGGGGACATTGTGATTTTAAAAGATCCCGATTCCAAGCTGTCGAGCCCAAGATTTTTAGTGAAGAGAGTCATAGGTATTCCCGGAGATGTCATCCGAGTTGAACATAATCAATTGTATGTGAACGGTGAACTACTAAATGAACCTTACACCAACTCTGACGTGGAGGATGGTGATTATGGTCCTTTTACGGTGGAGCCGGAGCACTTTTTTGTCATGGGGGATAATCGCCATATTGCAGCAAGCAAGGATAGCCGCTATTTTGGCAGCATTAAATCTCAAGATTTACTGGGACGTGCAGAATTTATATTTTGGCCGATATCTGAGTGGAAATGGCTATAGAGCAACTATAGTCTGAAATCAATGCGGAACACGTCCAAACCGATCAGGACCATGACGGATCAGGCGGTTACCGATGAGGAAAGGAAGAGGATGATGAAAGAAGTGATGGTATATACCGACGGTGCTTGTTCGGGAAATCCGGGCCCTGGGGGCTGGGGGATCGTTTTGCTGTATGGGGAGCATCGTAAGGAGCTGTCAGGTGCCGAGAAAATGACGACAAACAACCGTATGGAGATCAAGTCCGTGATTGAAGCGCTAAAGCTGCTCAAGGAGCCTTGCCATGTGAAAGTACACAGTGACTCTGCCTATGTCGTCAATTGCTTTAAACAGGGCTGGATTAAGAATTGGCTTCGTAATGGCTGGCGCAACAGTAAAAATCAGCCAGTGGAGAACAAGGAACTATGGGAAGAACTGTGGGAACTGATGGGTAAGCATGAGGTTGAATATGTGAAGGTTAAAGGGCACAGTGACAACGAACTGAATAATCGCTGTGATTTTCTGGCGACCAGTGCTGTTAAAAATTTACGGTAGCATCTGCTGCTATTTTCTGTTGAAATTTGAGATATGGGAATTTTGCAAATCCTCATATCTGTAATGATAAAAAGTGGAAGAGAGGTGAGTATCGGATGCAACGCGGATTGACTCAGGCGGCTGCCGGAACCGCTTCGACTTGGGCTGCGCTCAAGCAGGAAATTATTGAGGCAGCTCCAGGGCTGGGTATCGACTCCATCGGGTTCGCATCCGCCGACCCCTTTCTGTCTCTAAAAGCTATATTGGAAGAGCATCGTGCGAAAGGCTATGAATCCGGCTTTGAGGAGCCAGATATTGATAAGCGGATCTACCCGGAGCTGTATGGCTCACAGCCTGCATCTCTGATTGCTATTGCGGTGGCGTACCCTTCTAAAATGAAGGACCCGCCGAAGTCGGACAAGGGGAAGTACCGTGGTATTTTGGCGCGTTCAGCCTGGGGGAAAGATTATCATCTGGTACTACGCGAAGCGATGGAAAAGCTTGAGGCTTTTATAAGTGAGCGGGTGCCTGATGCCATATTGAAAAACATGGTGGATACCGGAGAACTGTCGGATCGAGCTGTTGCGGAGCGCGCAGGGATTGGTTTTAGCGGCAAAAATACGATGATGATTTCACCGACGCTGGGATCATGGATTTATCTAGGTGAGCTGTTGACGAACATTCCTTTCCAGCCAGATGAACCGGTAACGGATGGTTGCGGCGAGTGTACCAAATGTTTGGATGCCTGTCCTACGGGCGCGCTTGTGGGTCCTGGGCAGCTGAATGCCCAGCGGTGTGTGTCCTTTTTGACGCAAACGAAGGGCTTTCTGGATGAGGAGTTTATGCGGAAGATAGGGAATCGGCTGTACGGATGTGATACCTGCCAAATGGTATGCCCCAAAAATCGGGGTCTCAACTGGGATCACCATCCCGAGCTTACACCCGATCCTGAAATTGTGAAGCCGTTGCTGCTGCCGTTACTGGATTTGAGCAATCGTGAATTCAAAGACCGATTTGGTCAAAGTGCGGCGGCTTGGCGGGGGAAGAAGCCCATTCAACGCAATGCGGTCATTGGACTGGGCAATTTCAAGGATATCAGTGCGGTGCCCAAATTAACGGAGGTTTTATTGGATGATCCGCGTCCCGAGCTGCGAGGCACGGCGGCGTGGGCTTTGAGTCGAATAGGAGGGGAAAACGCTATGACAGCGATCAAGCAAGCATCAGAGAAGGAACAACATGAGCAAGTACGCGAAATGATCGCGCAAGCGCATTCCAAACTAGAGGAACAAGAGCAGACAGAACAGCAAAAGGCGTCTGAATTATCAAAATCAGAAGTAACGGCCGGGGATTCGCAGAGTCCAACCACCATTTATTATGATGAGATGGAGACACCTGTGGGCACGTTGACGCTGTGCGCTACAGATCGGGGGCTGTGCCGAATAGACTATGGCGTTTTTCATGCGAGGGAAGCACTGCTTCAGCAATGGGCCCGGACATGGATTGGGGAATATGTCTATGTGCAGGAACCTGACAAACTGCGCGAAGCCGCAGATCAACTGCGTGAATATTTTGCGGGAGAACGACGGGAATTTAGTATAGCCTATGATTTGAGAGGGACTCCTTTTCAAGAACAGGTATGGTGTGCACTGCAAAATATTCCGTACGGGCAAAGTGTGTCCTACAAAGATATTGCGGAATCGATCGGCCGAGCCAAGGCGGTACGTGCTGTTGGGGAAGCAAATAATAAAAATCCGTTACCCATCCTGTTTCCATGTCATCGGGTATCGGGTGAAAACGGAAGTTTGGTCGGTTATGCTGGAGGCTTGCCAGTCAAGATGAAGCTGCTGGATTTGGAGAAACAATAAGGACATATGTTTGCAAAAAGTGATTTGCTAGCTGTCCCATGTTTTGCTATGATAGGTTCGTGCAATTCAAGATGTTTCATATAAATATACAGAGGTGACGACTTCGTGGTGTGGAATATTGTCATTCCGATTATTACCCTGATTGCTGGTTTGGTTGGGGGATTTTTCATCGGTGCTTATTATCTTCGTAAACAGCTTGAAAAGATGCAAAACGACCCTGAAACGCTGCAAAAAATGGCCAAACAGATGGGTTACAACCTGAATGGGAAACAAATGCAAAAAGCCCAGCAGATGATGAAGAACCAACAGTTCTCCAAAAATCAGCCTGGTCCGCGTAAAAATCAGGGCCGTCGGAAATAATGAGCAACGTGAGCACGGATGCCGCATGAGGTTGCTGCATAGAGGAGGATTACTGTGGCTGGCGTAAAAGATTATATTAACCGCAAAGCTGCGGATAACCGGGATAAAATCGAGTACCATGTGGAGCAGATTTTAGAACTGATCGGTGAGGACCCCAAGCGTGAAGGGTTGTTGGAAACACCGGCACGCGTTGCGCGCATGTATGAGGAAATATTTGCGGGTTATGAGGTTGATCCCCGGGATGCGCTGGGTGTGACATTTGACGAGAATCACGAGGAGCTTGTCATCGTGAAGGACATCGTTTATTACAGCCAGTGTGAGCACCATATGGCTCCTTTCTTCGGAAAAGTGCATATCGGCTATGTACCCAGCGGCAAAATTGTAGGACTGAGCAAGCTTGCACGTCTGGTAGAGGCAGTGACCCGCCGATTGCAGGTACAGGAGCGTATTACATCACAGATCGCTGATATTTTAAATGAAGCAGTCTCCGCTCACGGGGTTATGGTGGTCGTGGAAGGCGAGCACCTGTGCATGTGTGCAAGAGGTGTCAAAAAGCCTGGTAGCAAAACGGTAACGTCTGCGGTACGTGGTACGTTTCGTGATGATGCAGCGCAGCGCGCAGAATTTCTGTCGCTGCTCAAGGATTGATCGAACATCGCAAGACGTTTATGTGATGAACAAAAAAAGGGTGGTTTACGCATAGGCGTAGCCACCTTTTTTTGTTAACATCAGAAATAGAGACGACGGGATAGCCGCCTTAAAATTACGATAGCCTATGGATAACAGTTATTTTTATAGATAGGGGATAACGTATGGAGAATGTACATAGATCAACAGAAAAAACAACAGCTTTGCCTGAGTTACAGTGGTTTGAAGCGCCACTCGCGGCCACTCAGGAGGACGTTTTGTCTCCGCTGGCTTGGGAGGAGCTGGCCTGTCGGCAAGTAGGGAAAGGAGCTGCACCCATTTTGCATCTATGGCGGCATCCGTCAGCGCTTGTGATCGGTCACCGGGACCGCAGGCTTCCCTACGCCCCACAGGCGATGGAGCGAGTGCGCAGTGCGGGAACCTCGGTATGCGTACGCCCCTCGGGTGGAGCAGCCGTCATGCTGGACAGGGGGGTGCTGAACCTGTCCTTGATCCTGCCGAATCCACAGCGGGCCATCAGCCTGCATGAGGATTTTCGGCTCATGGCAGCGCTAATTGCCGATGCGCTGGTTCCGTGGTCTGGCGAGGCGAAGACCGGAGAAATCCCCGGGTCCTTCTGTCCCGGGGATTACGATGTCAGCGTCCGAGGCCGCAAGTTTTGCGGCATTGCACAGCGGCGCCAAGCCAAGGCGTATATCATCACAGCCTTCGTGATGATTGAGGGCAGTGGTGTAGAGCGTGCACAGGCGGTGCAGCAGTTTTATACAGAGGCAGCCGGAGACACGCCGGCGGGCGTGCAGCAGCAGGATTACCCCCGGGTGAATCCAGCAACGATGGGTAGCCTGGCAGAGCTGGCTGGAGTGCCGTCTGTTGAGGCGTACACGGCATCTCTGCGCCGTGTCGTTGAGAGCCGGACAGCCGTTTTACCTGCCGCTGGCTGGCTGGTACAACCGGAAGGATTGACCGAACAAATGGCAGCACTCAGAGAGCGATACGATTTGCAGGTGTAGTTTTTCTTTAGCTTAGAAGCTTAGAAGGGTTGCCATCTCAGTTTGGAGGCTTGGGTATAGCGCTCTGCAACCTCTGGCCAGTTAACGACATGCCACCAATCTTCAATGTATTTGTTGCGTTCGGCCTGATGCTTTAAGTAATATGCATGTTCCCATACATCTAGCGCTAGCAGCGGAATGGACTCCCATTGAGTCAGATTCTGGTGCTTTTCGGCCTGCAAAATTTCAAGTCGTCCCGCGCGTGGACTCCATACCAGGATAGCCCAGCCGCCACCCTCGACCTTTTCGGCTGCTGAACTGAATTGCTTTTTGAATGCATCGTAGCTGCCAAAATCCTTTTTAATCTGTTCAGCCAGCGGTCCGCTTGGGTTTCCACCACCTTGTGGACTCATGATCGTCCAAAAAAGAGTATGCAGATAATGGCCTGCGCCGTTGAATGCCAGTTCCCGTTCCCAATGCTTTACGAGGTCAAAATCACCTGTTTTTCGAGCTTCTTCCAGCTTCTTTTCCGCTTTATTCAGGTCATTCACATAGCTCAAATGATGCTTGTTATGGTGAATACGCATTGTTTTCTCATCAATATACGGTTCAAGCGCATTATAGGGGTAAGGGAGCGGCGGTAGCCGATGTCCCCCAATAGGAACCGACCGGCCGATTGTGGTTTTTTCCGTTGCCGAAGGTTGCGCCTGGCTGGACTTGACGCCTTTAGTCGTCCATGCGCCTTCTCCCCTTATGTCTGCCTGCCGTTCTCGAAGTTCTTCCTCTGGGTAATTCTCACCCTCTGTAGCTACATGATACAACCTAGCAGCCCTTGCGATGGAGCCAGGTTCCTGAAAGGGGGTTGTCGAGATCAGGAAATATTGGCTTTCATGTGCCGCGTGTAATACAACTCCGGCGGATTTTGGTTGCTGACGCAATGCATGACTGTGCTCGCTTAGCAGCCCGAGCTGCCGTACATACTCCTGTGACTGACGGTTTGCGGTTTGCAGCAAATCGTCCAGTCGACGATTTAATTCTTGTGAGTCAAGCTGAGAGTTTGAGGCTGACTCTGACAATGGCATTTTTACAGATGATGATGTGTCTAATCCCCTTGACTGTTTAGAATGTTCAGTGAATTCGTGTGTATGTGCTTGTGGAGCAGCTGACATCTGTTTCCATTCCTGATGCCACGCCTGATCTGCCGGATCGAGTGCGCTCCGTTGCTCTTCAAGCAACTCTATGGCGGTGCGTTCCGTCTGTTCGAATACAGTCCGCCAATCATCCAGCAGCCGTACATAAGTAGGCTCCAGTCCCTCGGTAGCGGATTTAATCACTTCCACATGCCAACTTTCCTGCTGCTTCCAATGCCGAATTTCCTCCAGCACACGTAAGGGCAGGAAAGACCCATAAGTACTCAGCATCGTTTTTTACCTCCCGTATCCCACTATGGCTATCCGGCCGATCTGGTAGATCTGCCCTGGATGCATACGTACCCAGTATATTCGCTGTCCCATCAGGAATATGTCTATGAACTCCCTTAATCCGGTCACATCTGTTAGGTAAAACAATGAATACCCATGGAACACGAAAAAGAAGCCCAGCTACGGCACGGGTTAAGTGTCCATAGACAGGCTTCTTCAAGGGGAAGAATAGAATATAGTTCTTCGAAAAATAATTTTTTACTTCATATTCGTTTGTTTGTGGGCATCAGCGGTGGTTTTCTTGTCCTCCAGCTCCTGTACACTGCTTAGAAACGTCGATACCCGTCGCAAATATTCACGAGGGTGCTCTCTGAAAATAAGCTCATGTATCCCGTTTTTAACAATCCATACACTGGAAAGCGGGTTGGTTTGATTGGCAGCGAGCTTTTCTGCAATAGGATAAGGAGCTTTTTCATCCTGTGTACCATGCACAAACATGATTGGGAACGGGTAGTTTTCCTTTTTAACCTCCTGATATGGAATCTGGTGCAAGCTGGTACCGTTCAAAACTGGAAACAACAACTCCAGAATTTCCAAAGACGGATGCCTTGGCAGATTAATTTGATTGTGAATGTTATGGTACAGCGTATCCGGTTCCAGCAGGAAGGTGCTGTCCAAAATCATTGCGTCCACATCCTTGGTTTGCAAACCCGCCTGAAGAGCGGTGCCTGCTCCCATGGAGAAGCCCCATACGATAATTTCCGACGAGCCGCGTTGCTTCGCAAGCTGAATTGCTCCGAGGAGCTGTTGGGATTCTGCTTTGCCTCCGGTTGCGACTGCTTTGCTGTTTTGTGACGCAAATCCATAATCGAACATGACCACATTAAAGTTCAAACTGTGGGCATAATGCGCCAGATCATACATGGGAATCCAGCTTTCTTCGCGGTTAGCCCCATAACCATGGCTGAAAATAATCGTTTTCCGCGATTGATCCGCCGGGATATACCAGCCTTGTACCATGCGGCTACCATCCTTGGCAGGGAAGCTGACTTCCTCATAAGGCATGCTTTTGGCCTGCATCGGATTAGAGTACAGTGGTGCAACGGTGGGATTCGTAAGTACCCATGCGATGTAAGCATGCAAGGCAATAAAACAAAACAACAGAAAAAAAACGACCGACAGCAGCAGAGCAATCACAACGTGCTTGAACCGCAGCAGACGGGGATTAAAGAGTGGGGTGGACGGCTCCTGAACAGCGGTCTGTAGCTGAGCGTTGCGCTGGGATGTCGAAATCATGTAAGAGCCTCCTTATATAAAATTGATCTTCGTTTCATAGAATTTAGGTATAATTCCACTTGAAAATAGTAGTGTAGATCCGTATAGATACCTATTATCGTATGATGGGGATTATCCAAAGTCAACGCCTGAACCGGAAAAGTAAAAATGATGCAAAGAATTGTCGATGTTTGTTCTCGTTCTGTAATATGGTTGTCACAAAAACATCGGTTTACAGTAGCCGCGACTATTCTATATAATTTATGTAACCATGTTTCATAGTGTGAAACGAATATGGATACAAGAGGAGCGGTTCACGATGGAAGACCGTAAATTAACCGTTCGCGCTGTAGAGCGTGCACTTGATATACTGCTGTGTTTTACTGCAAATTCGGATCTTGGCCTGACGGAGATTGCCTCCAAAATTGGTCTACATAAAAGCACGGTTCATCGGCTGCTGACTACGTTGGAGGATCGGGGCTTTGTCGTTCGGAATGCCGAAACGGAAAAATATCGACTTGGCTTCCGCATTTGGGAGCTATCCACGCATTTGTCCCAAAGTGACGAGCCGGCGGTGCTGTTACAACCTGCAATGGAAGGACTACGTGACCGTCTGGGGGAGACGGTCAGCTTGTACTTACGGGACGGCAGCATGCGTATTCGCATACAAGCCGTGCAGAGCAATCAGGCGATCCGCAGGGTCGCGCCTGTAGGTGCGCGTATGCCGCTGGCTGTAGGGGCCTCCAGCAAGGTGCTGGCGGCCTTTATGCCGCCGCAGGAGCTGGAAGCCCTGCTAAGCGGGGATGAATGGCCGCCCTCAGTAGACCCGGAGGTCTATAAAGCCCAGCTGCAGGACATTCGCGAGAAGGGCTATGCGACCAGCTATGAAGAACGGGAGCCAGGGGCTGCTGCTGTGGCAGCGCCAATTGTGAACCGGAAGGGACAGGTCACTGCGGCTTTATCTGTATCCGGCCCGGTCAGTCGACTTGCACCCGAGACGCTACATGACTTTGCTCCGATTTTGATCGAAGCGGCGAAGGAAATGGGGCTTATGCTCCCGTAACAAGAATGAACACAGTTGAAGCAAGCAGAGTGATTTGATGGGGAACGTCTCCTTGGTAAAGGGAACCTAAAAGGGTTGCCAAAGCCATAAATTTGAAGTAGTCTGGTAAGGAAGGCGGTATGTTTGTTATATCCGCCTCATGTGAATAAAGTATCACAGTTACTGGGGGAGCCTGTAATGCCGGGCTGAGATGGAATCGTGCAAGATTCCGGACCCTTTGCACCTGATCTGGATCATACCAGCGTAGGGAAGTAATCGGCCATTGAAATGTATACGCGGCTGCTGTCTTCAGTGGCGCATTGGAATGGATTATTCCATATGCGCATTGTCTGAATAGCTGCCTCGTTAGATTAGCCGGTTCCCTGGGGAACCGGCTTTTTTGCATAGATCAGCGCCACCCTGGGAATGGTTCCGGATCGGTGTGTCATTTCATCGAAACGGGAGGAATGGACAATGAAGTCGACAGAAGCAGAAGGAACAAAAAAAGTTGAGGTAGAGAAGACAAGCGGGGAGCAAGCCAGTGGGGTAACGCCCTTTCCAGGAAGCCGTAAGGTATATATTCAAGGCTCGCGGCCGGACATTGCCGTGCCAGAGCGCGAAATTGCTCTTCATCCTACACATACGCCGCAGGGCACGGAGCATCATGAGCCATTGCGTGTATATGATACAAGCGGTCCCATGACCGACGAAGCCTATCAGGTCGATATCCGTCAGGGCCTGCCTCCATTACGGCGAGCTTGGGCCCTGGAACGGGGCGATGTGGAGGCTTACGAGGGACGCGCCGTCCAGCCGGAGGATAATGGACTGAAACCTGGCTCCAAACGGGAGACAGTGGAATTTCCCGGCGTGACCAATCGTCCGCTTCGTGCTTCGCAAGGGCGTACAGTGACGCAAATGCATTATGCGCGGCAAGGGATTATTACGCCCGAAATGGAATTTGCGGCGATCCGTGAAGGGGTGGAGCCTGAGTTTGTACGGCAGGAATTGGCGGCTGGACGAGCCATTTTGCCTTCGAATATCAATCACCCGGAAAGTGAGCCAATGGTCATTGGGCGTCATTTTCACGTGAAGATCAATGCGAACATTGGTAATTCTGCGGTTACCTCCTCCATCGAGGAGGAAGTGGAGAAAATGACTTGGGCTGTGCGTTGGGGCTCGGATACGGTTATGGACCTGTCCACAGGCCATAATATCCATACAACACGTGAATGGATCATTCGGAATTCTCCTGTACCGATTGGGACTGTGCCGCTGTATCAGGCACTTGAAAAGGTGAACGGTGAAGCAGAGGCGCTGACGTGGGAGTTGTATCGCGATACGCTGATTGAGCAGGCGGAGCAGGGAGTGGACTATTTTACAATTCATGCGGGTGTATTGCTGCGGTATATTCCGATGACGGCGAATAGAATGACGGGAATTGTGTCCCGGGGTGGGTCAATCATGGCAGCCTGGTGCCTTGCGCACCATCAGGAGAATTTTTTGTATACACATTTTGAAGAAATTTGCGAAATTATGAAAGCCTATGATGTGGCCTTTTCTCTCGGGGATGGTCTACGTCCGGGTAGTATCTATGATGCGAATGATGAAGCACAGTTTGCAGAGCTGGAAACGTTGGGCGAGCTAACGCAAATCGCATGGAAGCATGATGTTCAGGTCATGATTGAAGGGCCGGGACATGTCCCTATGCATAAAATCAAAGAGAATGTGGATTTACAAATGGAGATTTGTAAGGAAGCTCCTTTCTATACCTTGGGACCGCTCACGACGGATATTGCCCCTGGATATGATCATATTACCTCAGCCATCGGGGCGGCGATGATCGGTTGGTTCGGGACGTCCATGCTGTGTTATGTTACGCCTAAGGAGCATTTGGGTCTGCCCAACAAGGATGATGTCCGTGAGGGTGTCATTACCTACAAAATTGCGGCACATGCTGCCGATCTGGCCAAGGGGCATCCACGGGCGCAGCAGCGGGATGATGCTTTGTCCAAGGCGCGCTTTGAGTTCCGCTGGCGGGATCAGTTCAATCTGTCGCTTGATCCCGAGCGTGCCTTATCCTACCATGATGAAACGCTACCGGCAGAGGGCGCCAAGGAAGCACATTTTTGCTCAATGTGCGGCCCTAAATTTTGTAGTATGCGTATCACTCAGGACATTCGCGCCTATGCAGCGGATAAGGGGCTGGACACTCAAGAAGCAGTAGCCGCGGGGATGCGCGAGAAGGCAGAGCAGTATCGGGATGGAGGTCAGTAAAACGAACGTGGGAGTTTAGGGACAAATGAATTAAAAAAGCCGTGGTTCTCTACAGTCGATGTAGGAAACTACGGCTTTTTAGCATATGTAAAGCGGATCATGCAACCGGATAAACGGCGCCTTATTTTTTACCCATTTTTTCATTTAAAATATCCTGAAAGCTGAGCTTCTTTTCCGAGCTATCTTCTTTCTTCTGCATACTCACCGCGTTGGCACGTTGGTATTGGTGGTGAAAGGGCATCAGGGTGTGGACGGTTAAGTTCATTGTATTCATGTAGGTCATTCCTCCAATTCCATATTGTCAAATTCAGATTGAGTTGCTTAGGACGTCTGTATAGGACTATTTGTATGTACTTGATGTCGTAATGCTATGTAGGTTGCTTGGTAATGTTTCAATCATTATACCCACATTTTTTCAAAGTAAAACGCTTTTGACATAAAACAGGAAGATGGTCATATGTGTCCAAAATGTTGATTAGGAGGATGGTCGTTTTAGAGGAAAATGTGCCTAGGTCTAAAACAAGGGCTAGAGGCCCGTTTTCTTAGTTTAGCAGTCGGGATTGTGTTATTTTGTCGAATAACCTTGTAAAAGGACAATTTTGCGGAATCCAAGTCAGGATTGAGGCAGTCTGGTGGCGAATTAAAGTGTCAAAGTTGTATTGACTTTATGTTTGGTAGTAGATACCATGAACTGGTTGTCAGCGTATTTTGACAACAAGAGTCAGCCAATCCATCTGGCGATTCATCCTTTGAAATGTTAGAGGGAGGATTAGAGCATATATGAAAAAAAGTATTGCAGACATTGCATTTATTATTCTGGGTGCGTTTTTTTTCGCGCTAGCTGTTAATCTGTTTGTGATCCCGAATGAATTTGGCGAGGGGGGCGTTACAGGGGTCACGATCATCCTGTACTACCTGTTTCAGTGGTCTCCCTCGATCGTCAATCTGGTGATTAATGGTTTGCTGCTGATTGTCGGATATAAATTTTTGGACAAGAGAACGACCCTGTACACTATAATTGCGGTCGCTTTTAACTCGCTGTTTTTACATTTAACGGTCAACTGGCGGATTGATTCGCATGAACCGACGATTAATGCTGTATTTGCCGGAGTTTTGGTGGGGGTCGGCATTGGCTTAATCGTACGGGTAGGTGGCACAACGGCAGGAACGGTCATTTTAGCCCGGATTGCCAACAAGTATCTGGATTGGAATATCAGCTATGGCCTGCTGTTTTTTGATTTGATTGTCGCGTTCTCTTCTTATTTTATTATTGGTCCAGAAAAATTGATGCTAACTATCGTTATTTTGTACGTTGGTACGAAGGTGATGGACTTCATGATCGAAGGACTGAACCCGAAAAAAGCAGTCATGATCATTTCGGAGCACCAAGATAAAATTGCCGAGATGGTCATTACGAAAATGGATCGTGGAGTTACCGTGCTGTCAGGCCACGGATATTACACTAAAAATCCAAAAGAAGTGCTGTATATCGTCATTAGTAAACAAGAGGTGTCAGCGCTTAAAAAGATAGTGAAAGCCATCGACACAGCAGCGTTTATCACCATTCATGACGTGCGAGACGTGTTCGGAGAGGGTTTCCTGGATATTTCGAAATAACTCGCGTGCGAAGGTAAGTTTATAGGAGAACACAGTTGGAAGTCGATCCTGAGAGGATCGGCTTTTTTGCTGTTGTGATGTTTATTTCATTTTTGGTATTGGAAAATATGCATAATAAAGAGGAATCACTCAATTCCTGTTATACGGAGGGTTTGGCGGGATGAAAAATAAGGGTAATTATGACGTAAGTTTCCTTGGCTGCTTTCGAATGAAAGCGCTTGGAAGAAAACGCATCGTATCTCTGCTTATATTTGGATAGCCTTTGGCTTAATCGGGATCGCTATAGGATTAGGACAAGAAGTTAATGTGTATATGGTGCTCGTTTCTTGTTTGCCGACGATGATTAGTTTTATTACTTCTCTCTTTCTAAGCCATAGGTATAAAAATATAGACTGCTGATATCTGTATAATGCAGATCGATTTAGCATATTAGGGGGATTTCCATGAGAAGTAAATTAAATTTTTCTAATGTATTGTCTTTTCTTATTTCTGTTTTGCCTTTCGTCATCTACTTTTTCATGTATCCGAGAATGCCTAGGAATGTAGCAATCCACTACAATTTCAATGATGTGGCTGACCGTTTTGTTGACAAATCCTCCCCTGAGGTATGGTTGTTGTGTGGAATTAGTCTCATATCTTTTATAATTATGCTAATGCTTCAACCCTATCTCAGTCGTCAGTTCAAGAGCGAAGAAGGCTCTGTAATCATGGAAAGCCTGCCTGGTCTCTTCACACTCCTTATAACCCTAGTGTTCTCAGTTCTCGGCATATGTTTCCTTTTAAAAGCTTAAAGCATATAAAAAATCCCCTCTCAATTCGCAGTTTCCACTGCATTTGGAGGGGATTTCGTTATTTATACGCTCTCTACTCTTGAATCATCTGACGCAATACGGTTTGCAGAATACCACCGTTGTGGTAGTAGTCGATATCGACGGTGCTGTCTAGACGGGCAATTACCGGGAATTCGAACTTTGTGCCATCCTCGCGTTTAGCCACCACTGTAAGCTCTTGACCAGGCTTCACGTCATTGTCGATGCCAAGAATGTCAAACGTTTCACGACCGTTCAGACCCAGGCTAGACCAGCCATAGCCCTCCTGGAATTGCAGAGGCAGTACACCCATGCCGACTAGGTTACTGCGGTGAATCCGCTCGAAGCTTTCGGCAATGACAGCCTTAACGCCCAGCAGTAGCGTACCTTTGGCCGCCCAGTCACGAGAGCTGCCTGTGCCGTATTCCTTACCAGCAATGACGATCAGGTTCTGATCGGCTGCCTGATATTTCATGGATGCATCATAGATGGACATTTCCTCATCCGTTGGCAAGTATTTGGTCACGCCGCCCTCGGTGCCTGGAGCCACATTGTTGCGGATACGGATGTTGGCGAATGTACCGCGCATCATGACCTCGTGGTTACCGCGACGTGAGCCGTAGGAGTTGAAGTCCTTGCGTTCCACGCCATGCTCCTTCAAATACAGTCCTGCCGGGCTGGCAGGGGCAATGTTGCCTGCTGGTGAGATATGGTCCGTCGTGACCGAATCATTCAACAGGGCAAGCACACGGGCATTACGGATTTCCTTGATATCTTGTACGCCATCCTGAAGTCCTTCAAAGAACGGCGGATTTTGAATATAAGTTGAGTTTTCATCCCATTCATACAGTTCGCCTTCAGGAACCGGAATGGAATTCCATTTTTCGTTGGCAGTAAATACATTTTCGTATTTGCGACGGAACATATCCGGGCTGAGAGACAGGCTGATGGCTTCCTTGATTTCCTCGGAAGTAGGCCAGATGTCTTTCAGGTAGACTGGTTGATTGTCCTGATCGTAACCGAGAGGATCATTCACCAAATCAATGTTCACTGTGCCTGCCAGCGCATAAGCGACAACCAGTGGCGGTGAGCCGAGATAGTTGGCTTTGACCTGCGCGTGCACACGGCCTTCAAAGTTCCGGTTGCCGGAAATAACTGCGCCAACCGTCAAATCATGGTCTGTGATGGCTTGACTCACTTCGTCAGGAAGTGGGCCGGAGTTACCAATACAGGTTGCGCAGCCGTAGCCAGCTACATGGAAACCGAGGGCTTCGAGCGGTCCGATTAATCCGGCTTTTTGCAGGTATTCCGTCACGACGAGGGAGCCTGGTGTCAAGCTTGTTTTAACATAGCCTGGCTTTTTGAGCCCGCGCTGTACTGCTTTTTTGGCCAGCAAGCCTGCACCGAGCATAACGCTTGGATTGGAGGTATTCGTGCAGCTTGTGATCGCCGCAATAACGACTGCTCCTGTACCCAACTCGCTGGTGGAGCCGTCCGGATGGGTCAGCGGAATTTTCTGTGCGATTTTTTCATCGCTCAGTCCATAGCCGCCCTTGTCCACCGGGGTACGGATAATGCCTTCAAACGTTTCCTTCATGCGACTAAGCTCAACACGGTCCTGCGGACGTTTGGGTCCGGCGAGACTCGGTACTACCGATGCCAGATCAAGCTCAATCGTATCGCTGAACACAGGGTCCGGTGTATCGGATGTGCGGAACATGCCTTGGGCTTTGTAATATTCCTCTACGAGGCTTACTTGCTCATCGGAACGTCCGGTGCTGCGCAGGTAGGCTAGCGTTTCCGCATCGACCGGGAAGAAGCCAATCGTTGCGCCGTATTCCGGTGCCATGTTGGCAACCGTCGCACGGTCAGCCAAGCTGATGTTTGCCAGACCAGGCCCGTAAAATTCCACGAATTTGCCGACTACGCCTTTTTTACGCAGCATTTGCGTAACAGTGAGCGCCAGATCGGTGGCAGTAGAGCCTTCCGACAGGCTGCCTGTCAGTTTGAAGCCGATCACATCGGGAGTGACAAAATACAGCGGCTGCCCCAGCATACCCGCCTCTGCTTCAATCCCGCCGACACCCCAGCCTACAACACCCAGCCCGTTAATCATCGTGGTATGGGAGTCTGTTCCTACGAGGGAATCTGGAAAGACGACCGTTTCGCCGTCAATGGTTTTGGTGGCGGCCACGGAGGCGAGATACTCCAGATTGACCTGATGGACGATACCGGTGGATGGCGGAACGGCGCGGAAGTTGTTGAACGCCGTTTGCGCCCAACGCAGAAAACGGTACCGCTCCTCGTTGCGTTCAAACTCTACATTAATATTGTAGTCCAGCGCGTCACTGGTACCAAAAGCATCGACCATGACCGAGTGGTCGATAACGAGATCGACAGGAACGAGTGGATTGATTTGTTTCGGATCACCGCCCGCTTTTTTCACCGTATCACGCATGGCAGCCAAATCGACAACTACCGGGACGCCAGTAAAATCCTGAAGCACGATGCGTGCAGGAATGAATGGAATCTCCTTGTTGGTGTCCCGATCCTCAGCCCAGCCTGTCAGCTGCTGTACATGTTCTTCAGTGATGGCGCGTCCGTCAAATTGGCGAACCGCAGCTTCCAACAACACTTTAATGGAGAAAGGCAGCTTGGCAATACCGCTCTTTCCTTGTTCCTCCAGTGCCTTAAGACTGTAGTAGCGATAAGGCTTACCGTTAACTTCGAGACTACGAGCAATGGAGAATTGATCTTTTCCTGACATAAGTATTACCTCCTTGAAGTGGATGCTTGGGGGAAAATAGGGATGTCGTTTTTTCGACGTCTTGCACAGTTGGTTTAAATTGGTTGCGTTCTCAATTACATCTTCAGTGTTTCATTACGTGTTAGAGGTTGAGATGAATGTAATTTGTTTCATTAGATGAAACATGATTTCAAAATGATTGCTTTTGGATTAAGTATACCGTTTTCAGACGGTTCCGTAAAGTTTTTTTGGCCTAAATGATGCGTTGCAGATTGGAAAATAAAACGTTCCGCTCCCTCGCGTTTCGATGTTCATACCAAGCTTTAGAGATTCATACTTATAGATAGAGAGCATTTCAGACCAGAGAGGCAAGAAAGGAAGTTATACATCATTCCGGTTATCCCCGGAAAAGGATAGCGGGACGAATATGGAGGGATTGGGATGGGGGAGCGGGAATGGAAACAGGCCCTTTTTGCTTACGTGAATCAATACAATCGCAGTGAAGTGAATGGTGTACCGCAGCCGGATGAGTATCTGGAGGTGGGTCAGCGGATGGAACGAGCAGCACGTGCGGCCAGATTGGAGCAGTGGTACAACGAACGGGATGCTGTTCCCCTACGCAGCGAGACACGCGCCAAGCCGCTACGAATGGTGCAGGATACCCCGGATGAGGCAGTGGTAGATGTACAACTGCATGTCCGACTCTTTTATGAGAAGGGTGGGATGACTCACCGGGAGGATCGGATCGAACGGGAGCGTCTGACGTTCACACGCGAGGGTGAAGCCTGGCAGGTAGCGAGAATTGAGCGCGATCCGGCAGAAAGGAAGCCAGCGGGGGGAGAGGTTCCTTTTGAACAGGCTTCGTTTAATCAAGGAGGAAATCTGCCGCTGCTGAATCGCGGTGTGCTGGGCTTCGGCTCATCAGCACGTCCCAGCCGATATCGCCGCGAAGAAGCAGCGGCCTATGCAGATCAGTGGTGGGATAGCTTCAATCCGGAGTTTGAAGGTTTTGATGTGGATTGCACCAATTATATCTCGCAATGCCTCTTTGCAGGGGGAGCACCGATCCACTATACTGGTAAAAGAGAATCGGGCTGGTGGTATAAAGGACGGGTCGCCGGAAATGAGCTGTGGAGCTACAGTTGGGCAGTATCCAACAGTCTGGAGCGGTATTTGGGCTCCAGCTCATGGGGGTTGACTGCTGAGCAGGTGAGTCGTCCAGAGGAGCTCATGTTGGGGGACGTCATTTTTTACGATTGGGATGGTGACGGAACCTTCCAGCACAGCACGGTGGTCACGGCCTTTGATGCGGGCGGCATGCCGCTAGTCAATGCACATACGGTAAGCTCCAGACATCGTTATTGGGACTATAAAAATTCGTATGCGTGGACGGACAACACGGTATATCGCTTTTATCACATCGCCGACTATTTTTAAATGAGATGGTGGATAACAGGTACAGTGATGCAAATCAGTCACAATGACGAAAGCAGGAAAGCGGAGGATAGGCATGGCAAATCAAAAATTGACCGTAGGGCTAGTGTACGGTGGCAAATCGGGCGAACATGAGGTTTCGCTGCAAACGGCGTATGCGGTAATGAACGCTTTTAACTATGAGAAATACGAGATTATTCCTTTTTATATTACGAAGGCTGGCGATTGGCGTAGAGGGGCGCTATTAAGCGCTCCTCTGGCTTCTGTAGAGCAATTGAAGCTGGAACGCGCAGAGGGCGGCACCAAGGCGGCATTAGATACATTGTTCGGCAAGCTGTACGGAGAGCAGACGCTGGATGTACTGTTTCCGTTGCTGCACGGTACCTTTGGCGAGGACGGAACGATTCAGGGTCTGTTCGAAATGGCGGATATGCCTTATGTCGGTGCAGGAGTGCTGGCTTCGGCAGCAGGTATGGATAAAGGCGTCATGAAGAAGCTGTTTGAGCATGCAGGATTGCCGCAAGTGAAATACTGTTATTTTAATAGTACACAGTGGGCCCAAACCAGTCATGATCTGGTACGTAACATGGAAACCGAGCTAGGTTATCCTTGCTTTGTCAAACCGGCCAATCTGGGATCAAGTGTCGGTATTTCCAAAGCCAGTAACCGAGAAGAGCTGGAAAAGGCTGTAGATCTGGCTTTGCAATTTGACCTAAAGGTGATTGTCGAGGAGTACGTCGATGCCCGTGAGATTGAGGTCAGCGTACTTGGCAATGATGAGCCGATTGCCTCGGTACCGGGTGAAATTGTATCGTCGAGTGATTATTACGATTACGCTGCCAAATATACGGATGGCCAATCGGAAATGCTCATTCCGGCACCGTTGGATGAGGAAGTGGCAGATCGTATTCGTGAAGCCGCATTGCAAGCATTCCGTGCTCTGGAAGGCTGCGGGATTTCCCGTGCCGATTTCTTCGTCAGACGCTCGGACGGACATATCCTTATTAATGAAGTGAATACGATGCCTGGCTTTACACCGTTCAGTATGTATCCATTGCTGTGGAGAGAAACTGGCGTATCCTATGCAAGTCTGCTGGATCGCATGATTGCTCTTGCATTGGAGCGTTATGAGCGCAGGTCGGCACTGCACTACGAGAACTCATAAACGAAACAAAGGGGAGCTGATCACTCTCCTTTTTGTTCATATATATGGCATATCTTTGAGCACTGCACTAAACCCTTAATGATGAAAGGTGGCGGCTACACATGGGCTTTCAAACTGAATTTAACTCAGTGTGCAAATTCAAGAGCGAGCAAGAACTTTACGAACTGCTGGAATACGGACGTGGCAAAATGGTTAAATCCGGGCTGCGCGTGTTTCCGACAGGCCAGAAGGTCATCGCTTACAGCGTGGACAACGTGGCAGTAGCCATCGTGCAGATTGTGGGTTGTATCGCCGAAATTAATTTCCAGGGCGATGAAGTGACCGAAGTTGAAATGATCCTCATTCGTAAGCTGAATGAAGAGGAATCAAGAATTCAGACCGCATTGGCGGATGAAATGTTTTTTGGAGCACAGCAGCAATCCTAGCTGTTTTCTTCTTGCAATTTGTGCGATAACACCGAATCAGCAGGTGCATTTCCGGGTATGATCAGTAGAAAAGGGGTTTAGGTCACAGAACGAAAGCGGCCTTACCATCTACTGCGACTGCTGAAAGGAAGACACTCTATGATCGTAAGGTTCGGTTATGTAGCCATGTCGGTTACCGTTCAAAATGCATCCCCCTCTAAAACCATGACATTGAGCAGCTTTAACAAGATTGGAGACCGAGAAGCTGCAATCCGCAAGCTAGAACGGATAGCAGCCGAAAATCTCCATAATACTTTGAGGCTGCTGCGCCATAATCGCGCGAGTGATATCCAGGTCTATCGTTTCTCATCCAAGCTGATTCCGCTCGCGACCCATCAGGATCTGCGGGATTGGGATCCTTTTCAGGCGCTTGCTGCTGACTTTGCAGAGGTTGGGAACTATGTCAGGGCGAATAGGATGAGGGTATCGTTTCACCCCGATCATTTTACAGTGTTAAGCACTCCCCGTCCTGAGGTGTTGCAGAGCTCCATTAATGATCTGAAGTACCACAAAGCGATGCTGGAGGCCATGGGACTGGGTGCCGAAGCCAAGAACAACATTCATATTGGTGGTGCATACGGAGATAAGGTGACCTCAGGCCAGCGTTTTGTAGAGCAGGTTAGTGCTCTGGATCTTTCGTTAAGAGAACGGTTAACGCTGGAAAATGATGATAAAACGTTCAATGCGGTGGAAACGCTGGAGGCTTGCAAATTGACGGGGTTGCCGATGGTTCTCGATATTCATCATCAATGGGTGAATAATGAGGGGGAGAAGCCGTGGGAGCTATGGCCGGATATTTTGGATACCTGGAAAGGGGAATTGGCCCAAGCCGGATCTTCTGTGGATCATCCATTGCCGCCCAAAATCCATGCGTCCAGCCCCAAAAGTGAAAAAGATCCTCGGGGCCATGCGGACGGTGTTCTAGTGGAGCCGTTGCTTACCTTTTTGCGCAATATTGCCGGATATACGGATCGGATTGATGTCATGCTTGAAGCCAAACTTAAGGATGAAGCGTTATTCGGGTTGATGAATGAACTGCGCCTTCAGGAAGCTAATGGGGTTAAAGTGCTGGATGGAGCTTCCGTAGAAATTATGCCTTAGAAAGTAGCATTTTGCGGATAAAGCTCCCATTTAGAGAAACTTTATGCAGCTTATTGTGTATACTAGAATGTGTAAACTAGCAAACTTGTACTGAAACAGAGATGGTTAAGAGACTGTGTTGTAGAGCAGCTTCGTAAACCACGTAACAATGATATAGAAAGTAGAGTGAACACGTTGAACGAAAATGAAAACGAAAAGGTTCCCTATATCGTATCAGGAAAAAGCTATACTGCCGTGGCTATTAACGCGGCATCCAAAGCCGGGGAATGGATTAAAAGCAGGCTGGGAACTGTTGAACATTTGAATACCAAACAGTCTCCTACGGATCTAGTGACCGAGGTAGATAAAGGTGCAGAGCAAATGATTCGCAGACTGATTCTGACCCATTTTCCCGATCATGCTATTTTGGGTGAAGAGAGTGTAGAGCCGGGAGCCGAAGCTTCGGCCCGCGCATTAGAGGCTGCCCGTGAAGAGGAATATCTATGGATTATTGATCCGGTAGATGGGACTACCAATTTTGTACACAGTCTGCCGTATTACAGTGTGTCTATTGCATTGGCCCATCGCGGAGAGGTGATTGTCGGGGTTATTTATGATCCGTCCCGTGATGAAATGTTTGTAGCGGAAAAAGGAAAAGGCGCTTATGTACATGGCAATCGCATGCAAGCATCGAGAGAAGAAACACTGGGAGATAGTCTGGTGTGCGTCGGCTTCCCGCCGGATCGTACCTATGCACAACCGCTAAATATGAAAATTACGCAGGTTCTTACACCTCAGGTACGCGGCATTCGGGCGCTGGGCTCGGCAGCATTGCATCTGGCTTATGTAGCATCAGGACGGCTGTCGGCCTATTGCGAAATTGGTTTGAATGCGTGGGATGTGGCAGCGGGCGCTTTGCTGGTACAGGAATCAGGCGGCACCATTACCGATACATTGGGCAGACCTTATGACCTGAGTGTACGGCATATTGCAGCGACGAATACAGCTATTCATTCTCAACTTATTCAAGTGCTGAAAGAAGCAGACGCAACCGGGTTATAATTCTACGTAGAACATCATCCTGAAGGAGGAAATCGCGATGAGCCAATCCGAAGAATTGGAACGCCAGCTCAGTGAACTGCTGACGGAAGGCGAAATTCGTGAGAATGAGGCCCAGAAGCGGGAAAGACTCAGTCCTAAATATGAGGTGCGGGTTCAGACTCATATCGATCCCATTGTTGAGGAGACGCGTAAATACCGGAGTATGGCACGGGAACTTGATGACCGATACGACGAATATATGAGCAAGGCGGACAAATCGAAACCAACCGATCAACGCTAAGCAAATACAAATACCTCTTGCCGAATGACCAAGGCATGGGGTATTTTGTATGATATATAGAGTTTTCTCCATTTTGGGCTGGACCGGGCAGGATGAGCGAAGGAGGCGACATTCACTGATTACCTACTTTAAAAACGCTTACAAAAATGCTGGAATCCATCATAAAATGGTACTGCTGATTACGGTGCTTATGCTGGTTAATTTTGCAGTTGTTGCAGTCATACTTAAGTACGTATTTCATATTTATGATAATCAAATGTACAAAAAAACATCCGAAGTACTCAATATTTCTTCAATCGGCATAGAAAATGAGCTGAAGGATGTGGAAAAAGTTACTTTCAAGGTAACAACGGACGAGCAGCTTCAACGTTATTTGCTGCAATTGGAAAAGGAAACGTCACCTTATACCAAAATGGTGCTGCGTAAAAAAATAACGAATAGGCTCGTCGCCTTTGCCGGCTCTGAAACCTATGTCTATTCTATGATAGTGATCGATAAAGAGGGACAGGTCATGAGTGCGGGCAACCGCGAAGGTATTCCCCAGGAGCTTCGATCCACCCTGTCGGAGCTGGCAGACGAACATGACGGTTCCAATGCATGGTATGCGGCAGGTCATTCCTCCTTGCTGGCCGCTCGGCAGTTCAAATCCTTTACCGATTCTAATTTTACGCTGAATGGGCTCGGAACGCTTGCGATTCGTGTGCGAATTGACCGGATTGTAGCGGATCGTGTGCAGACCTCCGGCCGTGACGGACAACTAATGATTACAGATGGAAGGCGGATGATTTATCCCGAAACACCACTTTTGAGTGAGAGTGATATCCAGGCGGAGCTTGGTCGAAAGCAGCCTTACGGGATTGCGACCTACTCAGGAGGGACCTTTTTCGCTGCTCAAATCAAATCCTCTTATACGGGGTGGACGTATTTGCATATGACCCCCTTCGATGATATGTTTCGCAGTATTACGATCATTAAAGAAGTTGTAAGCGCTATTTTTGTAATTATGCTTCTTATCGCATTGGCACTGGGGGCTAGGTTGTCAGGGAGCATTACCAAACCGATTGTTCAATTAATTCAGAACATGCGTAAAATAGAAAAAGGCGATCTCGACCGTTTGGAAGAAGAAGCACTTGGCGCGGTCCCCCTTTCCACACAGGATGAGGTAGGCTTGTTACATCGGACATATAAGAAAATGATTCGCCGCATTCGTGAGCTCATTAATGAGAATGTTGCCAAACAGCTATTACTGCGGGAAACAGAGCTAAAGGCACTACAGGCACAGATTAATCCACACTTTTTATACAACACGCTGGAATCCGTGAACTGGCTCGCCAAGGCCAATAAGCAGGATCGGATTTCAGAGATGGTGGAAGCACTTGCTTTTCTATTGCGTAGTGCGGTCAGTTTTGAAGAGCAGCTGATTCCGCTTCGAAAAGAACTGGATATTGTAAGGAGCTACGTAACGATTCAAAAAACACGTTTTGATGAACGTCTCGTCTTCCATCTGGATGTCCCGGAAGAACTGATGGATGCACAAATTCCGAAGCTAACGCTTCAGCCCTTGGTGGAGAATGCCATTCATTATGCGTTGGAGCCGCGAATTGAACCCTGTCGGATTGCTATTATTGCGAGAGAAAGCGAGGGGGCTTTATTTCTGCGAGTTGAAGATGACGGACCCGGAATGACGCCGGATTTCTTGGAAAAGCTGCGGAGCGGGCAGGTCATGACTCGTGGGCAGGGCATTGGACTTACGAATATTCAGGAACGGATTAACCTGACATTTGGTACACCTTGGGGGATAGAGCTGCATAGCGAGTCAGGAACAGGAACGTCGATTCATGTCTGTATTCCATATGTGAAAGGGGATCAGGGTCGTGTACAAGGTGCTACTGGTTGATGATGAGCGTATGATTTTGGAAGGCATATCACAGGTGGTTGATTGGGGGAAAGCGGGAACGAGATTGGTTGGTACGGCACGTAACGGGATTGAGGCTTATGATCAGATTCAGGCCAGCCCGCCTGATTTTGTGATTAGCGACATCTCTATGCCTGGATTGGACGGCATCGGACTGGTTGCCAAAACGACGGAGCATTTTCCAGACGTCCGTTTCATTCTGTTGTCTGGTTACAAAGATTTTGATTATGCCTGTCGGGCCATGCAATACGGGGTGAAGCACTACTTGTTGAAGCCATGCAATGAACGGCAAATTCATGAGGCTCTGACCGAGTTGGGGCAGGAGCGGGAGGAGCAGGAAGAACGCAAGCAGTTTGTAAACCGGATGAAGCTAGATTTTCAGCGTATGCTGCCTCATGTGAAGGAACACTTTTTGAAGGAGTTTATTTCCTATAAAACTTACGGTAGTCGTGATATCGCATTTTATGAGCGGTTATTCGGAATTGAATTGCAAGATAAGCAGGTTCGAATGCTGCTGCTGCGGGTGGAGGAATCCCATGAGCCGGAGCATTTGTTTGCATTGCAAAATATAGCGGCAGATTTAATGGATGATGTCTTGCTCAGTACGACCATGCAGGGGCAATTGCTCATCGTGCTGGAAAGTGAGGATGACACGTCACGGTTTATGAAACAGATTGAAGCGGTACGTGCGACATTTCATCGCTTTTACAAGCTGGAGGTAACAATCGCAGTTAGTGAGTCGGATAGTATGCAGCATTCACGGGGGATGTACCGGGAGACACTGCATTGTATGAATCACCGTTTTTACACCGGGGAGGGCAGTTTGATTACGAAGGAGGATTTAGCGGCTGAGGATACCCGGGAGATGGCAGATTTGGAGCTGGACGAGGAGAAGTTCGGTCTGCTAATCAAGGCTGGAAATACGGTGGAGGTTGCACAGGAAGTGGATCGGTTGTTCGGTATTCTGTCCCGGATGAAGCTGGAAATCTCCGTGACCCGCTCCTATGTGCTTCAGCTCTATGCCGCTATGATCCGTATATGCCCTGAAGAAGAGCGTGCGGCGTTTACGAGCCGAATGGTGGTGCTGGCAGAGCAAAAAACGCTGGCATGTCTCAAATCTTTTGTACAGGAAGCTGCCGAACGAATGACCGCAATCTATTATAAAAGTAATGTGTATCGCCAATCTTCCACCGTTGATAAAATGATCACTATTATTGAGCAAAACTACAGAAAATCCGATCTGTCGCTGAACGGAGTGGCAGGTCAAATGCTGTATATGAACTCCGACTACTTAGGAAAAATTTTCAAAAAAGTGACAGGCGAAAACTTTTCACACTACGTCAATCGTTATCGGATCGAACGTGCGGCTGAGCATATTCGAGAGACCGGAGACGTGAAGGTGTTTGAGCTGGCCGAATGGTTCGGCTTCGGTGGGAACGCGCAATATTTTAGCCAGGTGTTCAAAAAATGGGCAGGTATGACGCCTTCCGAGTATATTAAATCACATGAACGGGGATGAGCTGATGGCCCCCACTGTTTTTTAAACCCAGGAAACCTGATTTGTGTATTCCAATGTTTCTCTGCTTTTGGGAAAATAACAACAGGAGCTAATGTAAACGCTATCAAAATTGCGTAAATGCGTTGTCACTCGTGATTTGGCTCCTTTCTAGAACAGCGAAAAGGGGAGAGATAGGTGGGCAAAAAGGGATGGTTTCTGATCATAGCGATGCTGCTCGTTTTGACGACGGCATGTAGCGGAGCGGACGGCGGCAGCAATTCGGGCACAAGTGCAGACGGGAAAGTAAAATTACGGATCGCTTGGTGGGGATCGGATACGCGTCATGAATACACGCAAAAGGTCGTTGATTTGTATAAGCAGAAAAATCCAAATGTAACGATTGATGTGGAATATGCCTCTTTTGATGACTATTGGAAAAAGCTCGCCCCGCAGGCTGCGGCTAATCAGTTGCCTGATATCGTGCAAATGGACATTTCGTATATTAGCCAATATGCGAAAAATGGTCAACTGGAGGATCTCGCGCCTTACTTGAATCAAAAAATTCAGGTCGCTGATGTGACCGAAAATGTACTCAAAACCGGCGTAATTGCTGGAAAGCAATATGGTATTCCAACCGGTGTCAATGTTCTGGGTTTCCAGTATGACCCGGCGTTGCTCAAAAAAGCGGGTATAGACAAAATCCCTGACAACTGGACATGGGATCAATACAAAGAACTGGCTTTAAAAGCGGGTTCCAACAAAGTATACTTTGACAGCTCGATGGCGGCTGATATTTTCTTCCACTACTATTTGCGTACGCAAGGAAAGACTCTCTACAATGCGGAAGGAACAGGATTGGGGTATGACGATGATAAGCTGTTTGTTGACTTCTTCAGCGGATTGGCTGATCTGATTAAAAAGGGAGCGACCCCGCCTCCTGAAATTATGAACCAGACCAAGGGGATTCTTGAGGAATCCGATATTGTAAAAGGAACAGGCATCGGTATTTGGCAGTGGTCCAATCAGTATGTGGGCTTACAGCAGGTTGTTAACCGCCCAATGGCACTGGCTCCAATGTTTGGGCCGAATATGGAAAAAGGCGTATACATGCAGCCTACGATGTACTGGACGGTTGCTTCCCGTTCACAGGTGAAGGATGAGGCCGCAAAGTTTATTGATTTCTGGATGAATGATGTAGAAGCGAATAAATTGATTAAAGGCGAACGGGGCGTGCCGATTTCCTCCAAAATCAAGGAGGCTGTTGCGCCAGAGTTAAGCGAGCCTACGAAGCAGGTGTTTGAATTTGTAGCTTCCATGGAGCCGAAGGCTTCTCCAATGAGCCCGCCGCCACCAGTCGGATCGCCGGAAGTGATTGCGACTCTGACCGATTATATTGAGCAGGTCAATTTCGGACAGATGACGGCTGAAGACGCAGCGGCCAAGTTCCGGGCTGATGCGAATACTATCCTTGCGAATAACAAGCAATAATGAGCGCAATGAGACCTTTAGGGTATCTGACATCGTTTTAGCATAAGAACGACAAGATCGAAGGAACGTTTCGTTAAGTTAACCGTGCGTAGTCCAAAGCATGATTGCGCACGGTTGATTCGACGAACCAACTGCATAAGCACCCTTTGCAGACATCACAATAATATTCATATAACAACGAATTATTAACAACATAAAGTTTTTCTATTTCTTTAAATGCAACAGAAGGGAGGCTTGATGAGCTTGCGAAATCATCAGAGCTTGAAAGCCAATATGACCGGATATGCGTTTATCAGCCCGTTTATTGTGGGCTTTCTGGCGTTTACGTTAATTCCAATGTTTATTTCGCTGTATCTGTCCTTTACCACCTACAACCTGTTCACCCCGCCCAAATGGATTGGTCTGGGTAACTTCGAAAAAATGTTCACAGGCGACCCGAAATACTGGAATTCGATCAGGGTCACGTTTACGTATGTGCTGGTCGGTGTACCGTTGCGACTGATTTTCGCGTTGTTTGTGGCTATGATTTTGAATACCAAATCGCGCATGGTCGGCACCTATCGGACAATGTACTATCTGCCGTCGATTATCGGAGGTAGCGTTGCGGTATCCATTATGTGGCGGAACATTTTCAGTAATAACGGCATAGTGAACAGCCTGCTTTCGACCTTAGGGGCGACTCCGGTGAAATGGTTTGGTGATCCGGATGCTTCGCTTACAATGCTAATCACCCTGTCCGTATGGCAATTTGGCTCCTCCATGCTGATTTTTCTGGCAGGTTTAAAGAACATTCCTGTTGAATTGTACGAGGCGTCCAGTGTAGATGGCGCTAAGCCAGTACGAAAATTTTTCAGTATTACGCTACCGTTGCTTAGCCCTATTATTCTATTTAATCTGATTATGCAGACGATCAGCGCTTTTATGACCTTCGTCCCGGCTTATGTTATTTCTAAGGGTGAAGGAGGCCCGATGGATGGAACGATGCTGCATTCACTGTATCTGTTCCGGCAGGCGTTTATGTTCAGCAACATGGGATATGCGGCAGCCATGGCTTGGGTCATGCTCATTATGATTGGGATACTGACAGCGATTTTATTTATAACCTCCAGATACTGGGTATTTTATGAAACGGAAAAGGGGCGCTGATACCGATGGCATGGAAAACGGTCAAATGGCCAATTTATCACATACTGGTTGCTGCACTGGCGCTCCTGATGCTGTATCCCGTTTTTTGGATGCTGTTCAGCTCGTTTAAAGAAAGTCGGACGATATTCGTCACGGCATCCTCGCTTTTCCCTACTGAATGGATCTGGCAAAACTATGTAACAGGCTGGAAAGGGACAACTGGCTACAACTTTGGCACGTACATTCTAAACTCGCTCACGATCGTGGTAATTTCAACGATTGGAGCTGTGCTTTCCTCCTCTTTGATCGCATTTGGCTTTGCACGCTTGAAATTCAAAGGGCGTAACTTGTGGTTTGCTTTGATGATGGTGACACTTATGCTACCAGGGGATGTGGTACTGGTACCGCAATATATTATTTTCACCAAGCTCGGTTGGATCAATACGATCTTACCGTTGGTGGTACCCTCCTTTTTCGGGATGCCGTTCTTCATCTTCCTGATGGTGCAGTTTATACGGACGATTCCAGCAGAGTTGGATGAAGCGGCGACGATTGACGGATGCGGCAAGTTCCGGCTGTATTTCAGAATTATTTTACCCTTACTCAAATCGTCGTTGGCTACAGCGGCAATCTTCTCTTTCTACTGGAAGTGGGAGGATTTGCTTGGTCCGGTACTGTATCTGAATTCGCCGGAGAAATATACCGTATCTATTGCACTCAAGATGTTCCTCGACAGCGAGTCGGCTTCCAACTGGGGAGGAATGTTCGCGATGTCTATCCTAAGCCTGCTTCCAGTTATCGCTGTATTCTTCGCATTCCAGAAGCAAATTGTAGAAGGAATGAGTACGAGTGGTTTGAAGGGGTAAGATCCAAAATCCATAACGTGAGGATATGAAGCTTACGAGTGGAAATGGAAGGCATCCGGGTTTGTACGATTGAATGGACGGGATTTGAGGGCGATGGCTGAGAGGTGAGTACATTGTGGAAGTTTGATTTTGGTCCGGGAGAGCCTGCGGATGGCTACAAGGGAGTGTCTCCGGATTGCTTATATACAACTGAACAGGGCTATGGCTTCGAGGCTACGGAGCATGTGTACGGTCGAAAAAGGCAGAGTGCAGCCAAGGATGCACGCACGCGGCTACGAAGCAGCTTTTGTATTCCACTGAACGCTGCATTTGTTGCAGATGTGCCAGACGGGATATATCTCGTCACTATACTGGTCGGCGATTCGCAGGCGGAAACGCTCACGCGATTCAAGGCTGGTGAAGGTAAGCATATGCTGCCTCCAGTACACACGCTGCCGGGCCAGTTCACTGAAGCCCTATTTACGGTGCCTGTCCGGGGTGGCAAACTACGCCTCACCGTATCAGGCACCGCGCCACGGCTCAATGCGCTGGAGATTGCGCCAGCGCCACAGACCCTCCGGCTATTCCTAGCCGGAGATTCCACGGTTACGGATCAGGACGCATCCGGCTATCCGTATACTGGCTGGGGCCAGGCTTTGCCCGCCCTGTTCAAGCATGATGTCTGCGTGGATAATCATGCCGTATCGGGACGAAGCTCCAAAAGCTTCGTGGACGAGGGACGGCTGGACGCTATTTTGGGCGAAATAAAGGCAGGAGACTTCCTGTTCATTCAATTCGGCCATAATGATCAGAAGCCTGATCCAGAGCGGGCTACGGAGCCTTTTACAACCTACAAGGAGAATCTGCGCCTCTACATCGACGGAGCGAAAAGCCATGGGGCCACCCCGGTACTGGTCACGCCCGTACATCGTCGCTATTTTAACGCAGATGGTACGCTATCTGACACACATGGTGACTATGTAATAGCGGTTCGTGAGCTGGCGGAAGAAGCGAATGTACCGCTGATTGATTTGTCTGCTCGCACGCAGGAGTTATATGAGCAGCTGGGTCCCGAAGAGAGTAAAGAGCTTTTTATGTGGCTGCTGCCTGGTGAATACATGAACTTTTCCGGCGGCTTAGAGGATAACACACATTTTCATGAGAATGGCGCGGTTCGTATTGCAGACATGGTGGTGGATGCTGTGAAGGAACTGGATTTGCAACCGCTGCGCATGTATTTACGTTGAAGGACGACCTTTTCATGTACGGGCGTCAAGGAGGTAACTCACGTGAAACTTACCAAAGGGGGAGACGTGGAAATGCCTGCATTGATTTTTGATGAAGAACAAGTTAAGCAGGTGATCGACCGGGTCGTAGAACGCACCTTTCAAATGCACTACAGCTGGGATTGGCCGGGTGGAGTCGCCTTTTACGGAGTATGCGAAGCGTATGAAGCGACAGGAAACGAAAAGTATCTGACCAAGCTGAAAGAATGGGTTGACGAAAATATCGAGGATGGACTTCCATCTCTCTCGGTGAACGGCGTTTCTGTCGGGCACTGTTTGTTGACGCTTTATCAGGCCACAGGTGAGCAAAAATACCTTGATATTGCCATCGAGATGGCAGAATTTTTGGCCCAAAAAGCGGAGCGGTTTGCCGACGGCATTTTCCAGCATACGGTGAATTCACTTCATGATGTATTTCCGCAGCAAGCATGGGTGGATACGATGTTTATGGCCGGTTATTATTTGCTTCGTATCGGTCATCTGTTGGGCAACAAGGAGTATTGGGAGGATGGGGTTCGTCAATATCACGGGCATGAAGAATTTTTGCAGGACCCGGATACGAATCTGTATTATCACGGATGGGATCATGCGAATCAAAGCCGGATGTCAGGAATATATTGGGCGCGCGGCAATTCATGGGCAGCCCTCACGATGGCAAAAGCGCTGAAATTGGTGGAGGTGCAGCATCCATCTTATATGATCATCGACGGCTCGCTGCGTGACCAGCTCAATGCGCTGGTGCGGCTGCAATCCCCGGAAGGGCTGTGGCATACGGTGCTGAACGATGATACCTCTTATCTGGAAACCTCGGGCTCGGCAGGAATTGCGACTGCCTTGCTTATGCAAGGAAGATTGTTTAACAAATACACCCAAAAGGCGATCGACGGTATTCTTTGCCGCATTAAGGACGACGGCACAGTAACGGGGGTATCCGCTGGAACTGCTGTGATGAACGATATTGACGGCTATCGAAACGTTCCGTACAAACGCCTTCAGGGCTGGGGGCAGGGATTGGCGCTTGCTTTTCTGGCTCAACTGTTGCGTACCAAGGAGAATCCGTACGGCTAGAAGAAGGGGCATAAGCGCCAAAAAAGTCTTATGGGTAAAGGAGTCCAATAGTATGGGAAATGCTGAACGTTCTCAGGAAAAGGTGGCTAATCAGCCACGAGGCAGCCTATTCTGGGTCATCCCCGATGGGTATATTCCACCGGAAAGCCGGGGAGAGCTGCTCAGTCATGAGAGTATATGCGTGCTGAATTGTGGGAGCCGTGTGGCAAATCTAAGTATAGACATCTATTTTGAAGACCGCGAGCCATTGGAGGGATTGATCGAGGTGGTGGAAGGAAGACGAACCCGTCATATCCGAACAGCCTCGTTGGAGAAATCCGGCGAACGGATTCCGACAGGCATTCCTTACGCAATTACGGTCACCAGCGATGTGCCCATCATCGTACAATATAGCAGATTGGACACGACACAGCCGGAATTGGCGTTAATGAGTGTCATGGCGTACCCGATTTAATCCGACGAAGACTAAGAAATGAAAAAAGAAATCTCTCGGCTGGAATTGCGCAGCTGGGAGATTTCTTTTTTTGCAGGCAATGTAGTGTTTATTTTTAGCCCGTTTTTTGTGATTTTGCCGAAGTTGTTTTGATCGGCGTGAAGTTTTTTCGCCCTCCGAAATTGGTACCCAGCACGCCGATAATGATCATCACAGCCCCAACAATGTGATAGTAGGCGAGCTGCTCCTTCAAAATGTAAGCACCGGCAATCATGGAAATGAGGGTGGATAAATTGCCGATCACACTCATTTTGGAGGCTTCGATCCACTTCAAGGCAAAGCTCGATAACAGCGAGGTGACGAGGGTAGACAGAATGCCCAGATAAATCAGTGCCATCCAATAACCAGGCTTCACCAGTGGAGCGATATAGGCGCTCATGGAGCCGTCTATAGCATGATATCCCAGTGCCACCACGTTAAAAACGATACATCCCAAAATAGAGGTAACGTAGGTCAATTCCATGGGGTTGTACTTTTGTGTTAATGGTCGTGCCAGCACATTATAGCCGGATAGGCATATCGCAGAAAGCACGAGCAGAAGAATACCGCCATAGCTATTGGATGCTAGCGGTGCTCCGCTTTTCATCACAAATATAAAAACCACGCCAAAGACAGAGAGCAGTAAGGAAATTTTTTGGACTACCGTTGTACGCTCTTTAATAAAATAGGAAGCTAACAGCAACGTAAAAATAGGAACGGTTGCTTGAATAATTCCACCTTCCGATGAAGAAGTGCTCATCAGCCCGAAGGCTTGTAGTGGAAAATACACTAAAGGGGAGAGCAGTGCTAGTGGTAAAATGCGCAAAATGTCACGTAACTTGATGTTGAGCTTAATCCAACCGAGCAGCACTGGAATGGTCAAAGCGATAAATGACAGCGCAAAGCGATGGGCAATCACATCCAGCGGGCTTGCCTCTGTGACTGTCAATTTTACAAATAAAAATGAAAATCCAAGTATAGCTGCATAGCTGAGAGCTGCCAGATAGGCGGCTCCATTTCTGGAACGACTGTGCATAATAAACCTCCGTAATCATGACCTTAACCTGTTGTTCTCTCAATATACTCGGATGGCACAACCTGATACAATCCATAAAATCTGCAACTGTACGGGTACAGTTGTAAAATAAAAAAAGCCGGAACGAAGTCCCAGAGGTCGGATACCCATCCCTAAGACTACTTCCAGCTCTTATCAAAATTCATATTCTATCACTTACTGCTGGGTTTACTTACCTTGTGACATCGCCCGGAACGAATCATCCGCCGCTTCCAGCGTAGCATCCACATCTTCGTCGGTATGCGCTGTTGTAAGGAACCAGGCTTCGTACTTGGATGGTGCCAGATGAATACCGCGATCCAGCATGTGACGGAAGAAGGATGCGAATGCTTCGCTATCCGTATCCTGCGCCTGTGCGTAATTCGTGATCGGATGATCACAGAAATGCGTCGAGAACGCTCCACGAATACGGTTGATCGTCAATGGCACGCCGTAGCGTTCAGCAGAGGACTGAATACCGTCCGTCAGTCTCACGGCCAGACGTTCCATCTCTTCGTACACGCCTTCCCCTTGAAGGACTTCAAGGCAGGCGATGCCTGACGAGATGGAAGCCGGGTTGCCGGCCATCGTACCCGCCTGATAAGCCGGGCCGAGTGGGGCAACCTGCTCCATGATGTGCTTGCTGCCGCCGTAGGCACCAATCGGCAGACCACCACCCATGATTTTGCCCAGAGCGGTCAAATCTGGCTGAATCGCATCATGGTTGTCCAAACCTGCATACGTTTGGGTGGAACCGAAGTGGAATCGGAATGCGGTAATGACCTCGTCATAAATGACGAGCGAGCCGTTCGCACGCGCCATGGAGCACAACCCTTCCAAATAACCGGGCTGCGGCATAACCATGCCGAAATTACCGACAATCGGCTCGACCATGACTGCCGCCACATCGTCGCTCCAACGCTCCAAGGCTTGGCGCAACGCGTCGAGATCATTGAATGGCACGGTAATAACCTCGCTCGCAATGTTGGTCGTAATGCCTGCGCTGTCAGGTATGCCCAGCGTAGAAGGGCCTGAGCCTGCGGCTACAAGTACCAGATCCGAGTGACCGTGGTAGCACCCGGCGAATTTGATGATCTTGTTCCGCCCAGTATAGGCCCGTGCCACACGAATCGTCGTCATAACCGCTTCTGTGCCAGAATTCACAAACCGGACCTTGTCCATAGAAGGAATTGCTTCCTTCAGCATCTTCGCCAGTTTGATTTCCAATACCGTTGAGGTTCCGTATAATACGCCGTTCGCGGCCGCTTCGCTGATGGCCTTAGTAATATGGGGGTGAGCATGTCCGGTAATAATTGGGCCGTAGGCCGCCAAATAGTCGATATATCGATTATCATCCGCATCCCAGAAATGAGCGCCTTGGGCGCGTTTCATGAATACTGGAGCGCCGCCGCCCACAGCTTTAAAGGAGCGTGAAGGGCTGTTAACGCCCCCGACAATATGCTCCAGGGCTTCTTTATATAGTGCTTCGGAGTTTTCCCGTTTCATCATCAAAACTTCCTTTCCGTTCATTAAAATAGGGTATACACACGCCAAAGGGCAGCGTTCACGGCTGCCCCTGCATACATCATTATAGCTCTTTTTGACCTGTCTTTGTTGTTGATTGTGTGGAAGCATCCTCATTACTGGTTTTACTGCCCCCTGTAAAAGAAGCTTTATCCTTCTTGGTAGACGATGCACTGTCTGGCTGTTTCGTTTCGTTCTGATCCTTGTTTTGTTCCTGTGTTTGTGCGGGTGGATTATTAAATATATCCTGCACATACGTTTTCAGTTCTTCCGGATCGCGGACAGTAAGAACTGCCGCGCCGCCCACGTTCTCTTCTCCGAGCATCTTCATCGGTGGAACCTGCTCGCTGCCTGCAAAGTTGCTTTGGTACCCCACATTTGCCAGCTTCCACATATCGTTAACACTGAGATTCGTGTCGATGTACGGGTTAACCTGCTCTAAAATATTCGGCAAGTTAGCGATGGAAGTCGTGGTTTGCATTTTCTGGGCTACGGCTTCCAAGAATGCCCGTTGTCGTCCTGATCGGGAGAAGTCGGACATTGCATCGTGGCGGAACCGCACATATTGAAGCGCCGTGTTGCCATCTAGATGCTGCATGCCCTTTTTCAAATCAATATCGTACTGATGTTTATCCGCATTACTTGTATAATGCATATCCTTTTCCACTTCAAAATCAATCCCGCCTACGGCATCCACCAGTTTGATAAAGCCCTGGAAATCCGTGTACACATAATATTGCACCGGGATGCCTAACAGATCGCCAGCCGTCTTCATGGCCGTGTTGGGTCCGTGAGTAATGGCAGTGTTAATTCGATTTTTTCCGTAGCCGGGAATATCCACGTACGTATCACGCAAAATAGAGAACAGGTGGATTTTTTTCTTAACGGGGTCCAGTGATACAACCATCATGCTGTCTGATCGGGGGACTTCCCCTTTCTGGATACCGCGCCCATCGACACCCATCAGTAAAATGTTAACCATATCGGTACCTTCCCACTTGGGCGGTTCTGGCGTACGAACCTGATCGACCTGCTTTACATTTTTGAAGGGGGAGTTAGCGCCCTCTTTATGCAGATTATCCAGCTGATCATAAATGGATGTAAAATAGTACACGGCAAAGCCGACAATCGCGACGATTACCACGGCTAGAACCGACCATATCGTCCTTTTGGTTCTGCTTGTCATGGATGCTCTCCCTTTCGCTTTTCAGTTCATTACATTATAATTTCTTTTTGGAGCACAATCAATTTAACTATGGATTTTACAAATCCTGATTGAGAGGTATAACATGCTGGCAATTGATGTGCAGGATCTGCGCAAAACATTTAAGGTTCAAAAAAATCGCGAGGGCTTAAAGGGTGCCTTCCTTGATTTATTCGCCCGCGAATACAACGAGGTAGCCGCGGTCAAAGATATATCTTTCCGTATTCCGCAAGGAGAAATATGCGGTTATATCGGTGAGAACGGCGCCGGAAAGTCCACCACGATTAAGATGCTGACAGGCATTCTCGTGCCGACATCGGGACATCTCAAGGTGGGCGGTTATGTCCCCTATGAGGAACGCGAGAAATTTGTAGGCAACATTGGCGTTGTTTTCGGTCAGCGCAGTCAGCTTTGGTGGGACATCGGTGTGATCGAGTCTTTTCAACTACTGCGGAAAGTATATCAGGTTCCGGCTACGGACTTCAAACGTAGGCTGGATGAGCTGGTAGAGAGGCTGCAATTGCAGGATCTGCTAAGCCGCCCGGTACGCAAGCTTAGTCTCGGGCAAAGGATGCGCTGTGAACTGGTAGCTGCCTTGCTGCACAATCCGTCTATTGTTTTTCTGGACGAGCCGACCATTGGGCTTGATATTATGGTGAAATCCGAAATTCGTGAGTTTCTGAAGGACATGAACCGGGATCACGGTACGACTATTTTGCTGACGACCCATGATTTGCAGGATATTGAAGCGCTGTGCTCGCGCGTCATTATGCTGGATGATGGAAATATCATTTATGATGGTGGTCTGGAGGATCTGAAGGCGCGTTGGGGGACAGGTCGAGAAGTACGGTTCCAGTTTGGCACATCGACCCAATTGGAGCAATTACAGGCATGGACTGCTGATATGCCACTGGCTTGGACGATGGATAATGATTTGGCTGCCAAAGTTTGGATTCCTCTTCATATTAATGTATCGGATGTGCTCGCTTGCGTAGTCGGTCGCACGGACATTACGGATATCAAAATCATTGAAACCAACACGGATGATATCGTCCGCAGTATCTATCAGTCTGGTTCGGCTGAACGCCAGGGCAATCCGATAGTGGAGGCCAAAGTTCATGCTTAGCGTATACACCGATTTTATTCGTATCCGATTTCTCACGATGCTTGCGTATCGTGTGAACTATTATTCAGGAATCCTTATTTATTGCATGAATATTGGCGTGTATTATTTCACATACAAAGCGATATATGGCGATGCGGGTAGCATTGGAGGCTTTACCGCTGCTCAGATGACGACGTATGTAGCAGTATCGTGGATGGCGAGAGCTTTTTATTTTAACAATCTGGATCGTGAGATCTCGACGGATATACGTGATGGAAGCATTGCCATTCAGATGATTCGACCTTATAACTATGTACTTGTTAAATTTATGCAAGGACTCGGCGAGGGTATGTTCCGTTTTCTGCTGTTTATGATTCCAGGCATGGCGATTGCGATGCTGTTATTTCCGGTAAAGCTTCCCACGGATCCGGTAGCCTGGGTTGGTTTTCTGGTCATGCTGTTTTTTAGCTTTATGATCAACACTCAGATTAATATTATTACGGGATTAACGGCCTTTTTTATCGAAAATAATGAGGGCATGATGCGTATGAAGCGCGTAGTTGTAGATCTGTTTTCTGGGTTGATTTTGCCAATCAGTTTGTTTCCAGGCTGGCTGGCGACGATCGCCCAATGGATGCCGTTTCAGGCGATTACCTATTTGCCGGGTTCTGTATTTACGGGACGTGTAAAAGGCGTTGGCATCTGGAATGTACTGGGTATCCAAATCATTTGGCTGGTCGTTCTGCTCGTGCCGATGATCATCATTTGGCGACTGGCGCGCAGACGTCTGTTCGTGCAGGGAGGGTAAGCCGATGATGTACTATTTGGGTCTCATTAGCGAATATTTGAAAAATTACATGAAGTCACGGCTCACCTATCGGGCTGACTTTTGGGTAGAAGTGATTTCAGACCTGCTGTTTCAGGCCACGAATCTTATTTTTATCCTGGTTATTTTTATGCATACAGACAGTTTGGGAGGCTGGAGTGAAAATGAAGTCGTGTTCGTTTATGGATTTTTCATGGTTCCTTACGGACTATTCAGCTGTTTCGTCAACCTTTGGAACTTTAGCGAACGTTATATTGTGAAAGGTGAGCTCGATCGGGTAATGACTCGTCCTGCATATAATCTGTTCCAGATTTTCCTTGAAAATGTGGACCCGCCCGCGCTGGTGGGCTCAGTGATCGGTCTGATTATTATGGGGATCAGCGGGGCACAGATGGACTTGGCTATGGAGTGGTGGTTCGTACCAGCGCTGATCGTTTTGAGCCTAAGTGCCGTGGCAATCTATACGGGCATTTACACCATATTGACTTCTCTTTCATTCTTTTCGGATGCGCCCACTGGAATTATTCCGCTCATGTACAATATTCAGGGCTACGGACGTTATCCGGTGACCATCTATAACCGTGCCATTCAGGTTGTGCTGACTTGGATACTACCTTTTGCTTTTGTTGGTGTATATCCAGCCTCCCTATTCCTCCACCGAGAGGACATGCGCCATATGGCTCTCTTAACTCCTGTGATGGGGATTGTCTTTCTGACCTTGGGCTTACTGGCATGGAACTGGGGAATTCGCCGCTACAGAGGGGCAGGCTCGTAGGTCAGATCACATAAGCCCCCACAAGATAGGAGATGATGAGATGTCCACGATATTTACCGTTATTGGGCAAGAGGCACCGGATTTTGAATTGCCTGGGAGTGAAGGAAAGCGTGTCAAGCTGTCTGATTATCGAGGCAATAGGGTGTTGCTGTATTTCTATCCCAAGGATTTGACCTCTAGCTGCTCGACCCAGGCTTGTGATTTTCGGGATAAACATACGGAGTTTGAAGGCTTGAACACGGTGATTTTGGGGATAAGCCCAGATCCACTCAAGCAGCATGACAAGTTTATTGCAAAGTACGGACTCCCTTTTCAGTTGTTATCTGATGAAGAGCATCAGGTCGCTGAGACGTATGGTGTATGGCAGCAAAAACAGATGTACGGCAAGCAGTACACGGGTATTGTTCGGTCTACGTTCCTTATTGATGAAAATGGCATTTTAGTTCATGAATGGCGTGGTTTAAGAGTGAAAGGGCATATCGATGCTGCGCTGGCTTACATTCAGGATATGGCGTAAGTGAAGAACAAAGAAAACCTTTTGGAATCGGATTATGCTTTTTTAAGCATCGGTTTCAAAAGGTTTTTGTTAATTTTTAGATGCGTTTTGTCGATGCTTCCACTTTTGCTTGCAGAGATAAACACCCCATAAAACAAGCGGAATGATCAAGCCGTTGGTATAATGCCAAGTAGACATGGGATAAACCAGAGTTCTTACATAATAAAACACATTTGGGGTTATCGAAATGGTCATGCCAAACACAAGCCCTCCTGCGGGAATGACAAAGGGACGGATATTAGAAATTCGGAATAGTTGGGTTGTTCCGAAGGTAAACGCGTAAAAGAAAACGACTCCCTTGAAAAAAGCGGCCAGTGCCCAGGTTAATGAGACAAGCGACTCAACGCGTGTAATATAATTCAGTTCATTGATTTTTGTTGTAAGTGCAGAAGAAATGTATGGACTGTAGTTGGTCACAAAGGGCCCAATGATAAGGAGGGAGAGCAGTAAAAAGAGGGTAATCAGCACTCCGCCTATGAGCGATGCCAGCAGCATATCTCTTTTAAAGTGGCCTCTTTTGTTTACAAAAGGAAATACCATGAGCATGATAGACATGCTGGCAAAAGGCATTCCCGCGCCTGGAACCATCCCTTTAGCAACAGGAGCGAGCCCGTTTTCCAAAACAGGCCGTACATTAGAAAGCTGAATTTGTGGCAGGAGTGCCAAGATCAGACCACAGAAGATGAGTACATACACAGGTAGCAAAATCTCGCTAACCCGACTAAAGGCTTCAATTCCCGCTAGCGCAGTAAGCACCAGTAGTGAAACTTCCATCGCCAGTAGAACGCTCAAAGGGGTTTCTTCAAATAATTGTGTACTCAGAAAATCTCCTACCTCTCTCGCATTAAGGGCGGTACCCATAAAAAAATAAAACAGATACCAGCAGGAAACAATAGATCCGAACACAGGTCCCAAAATTTTGCGGATGGCTTCAATAAGCGAAAGATTCGGGTAGAGCTCATGAACGCGAATAAGTACATAAATGATAACTAAGCCCAACGGGATAGATAATATAGAGCTGATCCAGGCATCCTGCTGAGCAATATGTGTAATGATAGTCGGATAGATTAAGAGCATATCCCCGATTAAACTCAGGAACATCAGGACAGTCACTTGCCGAACGCTAATACGTGCTTTTTTTAACATGTGGCTGCCTCCTTTCTAAAAACCAAATATATTTGACACAAAAGCGTTAACAGGGTTATAGATGGTTTCAATCAGAATCAGCGGGCTTGGCGTAACCTCTAATTTTGCAGCAAGAATACTAAGCCATGTGCCTAATCCGAGCATAATGATATACACGAACATATCCTTAAAGCGATGCTTTCGGTACAAGCCTGGTAAATCTTTGGCAGCAATGGCTAGACCGATACAGATAATGACAATGGTGATCAGCATGTTAAGGCTCCTTCCGTTAAGAGTGAGGGTCAACCAGGTCCCAGGCTGTGACGGCCTTTCGATCTAAACTTGTATACGACAAGCAGCAGCAAGGGAAGGACCACGGAATCAGTCAAATCCCAATAAATCCAGGCGTGAACGATCGTATCCAGATAATAAGTAATGTTGGGTGCCGACACGATAATCAGACCAAACAGGATCATGAAGCTAGGGCCCAGAAAAGTCCGTACATTGTCTAAACGCAGTAGCTGAGTCATTCCTAAGGTAAAGGCATAAAAGTGTAAGATGGTTTTAACAAAAGTAGTGATAATCCACGCTGTGCTCATCAGGGATTCAACCCTCTGTAAGAAATTCCCTATGTTAATTTTTTTAGATAGCATATAAGAGGTATACACGCTGTGTTCGGTTACAAAAGGGCCCAGAACCATGAGAGAAACCAGGAGTAGTACGCTTAACAGAACGCTGGCAGTAAGGCCGGCTAGTAAAACCGATTTTTTTAGACCCGGTTTTTTGCTTACATAGGGGAAAATCATGAGTAAAAAAGCTAATTCTCCGAAGGGGTAGGAGAGCGCAAATAGGCTGCCTTCCATAATCTTAGGAATACCTTGCTCCATAATAGGCTTAAGCTGCTGACTTTCACATTGGGGAAGCAAGCACAGGATTAAAAACAAAGCGAAAGCCAAGCACAATGGAAATAAGATTTGAGCCGTACGGGCAATAGGCTCCAATCCCATATACATCCCCCACATCAGCACAAGAATTAAGAGTAAATTGATAACGGGAAGAGGTGTCATCACATAGGTCTGGCTGTTCATAAAATCTCCGACTTCTCTTAGATAAATCGCTGAATTCATCAATAAATGGAACAAATACCATACCGAGATAAGGGCGCCTAGCCACGGGCCCAAAATTTGCTGGCAGAGTTGAATAAAGGTGAAATCTGGATATAGCTTATGCACCCGCAGGAGTAGCAGTAGTAAAGCTAATCCTGCAGGGATACTTAGGAATGAGCTAATCCAGGCATCCTGCATGGATATGCTAGTAATGAGGGAGGGATACACCAATACGCAGTCTCCGATAATACTCAAAAATACGAGTACGGCTATATTTGTAATGCTGATACGCCCTTTCTCCTCCACCCAGCTCACTCCTTCATTTCTTTTTGGAACGATTCAAACAAAGAACCAATTTTTTTGATCGTAGTCTTTGCCTTATATTCAATCTGTAAGTCCATAAATGGATTTTCTTTTTCTTCTTTTAGTCTTTTCCAAAGCTCTGGTTTGGACTGGTGGATCAGCTGACCAAAGCCGAAAATGTCTGATTTAAACTCACGACGAACAGTCTCTACGGAATGCTTCAAAATTTCAACGATTTTTTCATTGCTTGCGGCCTCAATTTCTTTAATATCAGCCATACTGCTTAACTTCATATGCTTACAATTGACCTCTCGTACAGTGCTGTCGTTGGTAACGGATATGGAGATAACAGGTTCTCCATCGCGAATGATCACTTTTTTTTGGGTTTCGCTGTTCAAGGTTAATAAGGCGATATTCCCCCCTCCCTGACAGTCGACGTGTCCTGTAGTTGATTCCACTGTATTCCGAATGTAATTAAACCCTTTGCTGTCTTGTTCATTGATCCAGCCCAGCAAGCGGTCTTTTTTTAAGACACCGATACCGGAGAACCTCAGTATGGTTCCAGGAGATATGCTTTTGGTGTCATCTATACCTTTTTCATTAGACGATTCTATATCTCCCAAAGCTTCCAAAGCGGGCAGAGTGGACTGGATGTCAGGATTAGCCAAGTCGCTCAGCAGTTGATCCATGGTTACTTTGGTGGCAGGAGCCCATGTTTTGGTTAACGTATCCAATGAAGCAAACATTTTATTGGCCGGTAACTTTTCAAGTGGAGTGGGGATCTTTAGCATCGTGGAAGCCTTGTTATCTTTGGCTATCGCAATATAAAAGTCACTTCTAGTAAAAGGCTCTCGCATCAAGGCTTCAATCGCATCAGAAATTCCTCTTCTCGCATACTCTTCACCTAAAATCAGCATACGAATATGAGATAAATAGATGATTCGCGGGCTTGTATCCGTCATTTTTTGAATAGCCTCTTGAATTGTGGGCGCAGTGGCCTCATAAGTAACGACGGGCGAGCCTGCACTTGGTGAAGATTTGGAAGCTACTGCCGAAGGAATAACCACCTGAGCCGTCACCTGATACTGGTCACCTTCCATATCCACTCCGATCCCAATAGCGATGCCCAGCTCGTTTAATTCTTTGCGATCCCAGCATCCACCCAATAGTAAAGCAATCAGCCCCCAGACGATGAGCAAATGTATGGTCTGCTTCATGGTTGATCCCTTCTGGTTTTTGATTTATTGCCAATCCGTCTTTTTTTCGTTTTTTGGCGGATCGTATTTTGGATAGAAATGGATTGAGGCCGTGTCGTCATGCGAGGCCAAGGTAGGCGAAACAGCGTATCTTTCATATCGCTTTCCACATAGGGACCAAACGGGCTCATATAAGATACTCCAAACGATCGCAGACTGGTTAAGTGCAGTAAAAGCACGATTAAACCCATCAATATTCCAAGAAGCCCGAAGGCTGCGGCTAGCATCATTAAGGCGAAGCGTATAATACGAACCGCTATCGACAGGCCGTTTTCTGGAATAACATAGCTGGAGATGGCGGTGATTGACACGATAATGACCATAGCCGCCGAGACAACCCCCGCATCCACGGCTGCTTGCCCAATAACCAGTGTCCCTACAATAGATACAGCCTGTCCGACTGTCCTCGGAATTCTGACTCCTGCTTCACGCAAAATTTCATAAGTAATTTCCATGAGCATCGCCTCGATAAAGGCTGGAAACGGTACGCCTTCCCTTTGTGCTGCGAGACTGACCAATAAGTTTGTAGGAATCATCTCTTGATGAAAGGTAGTTACCGCAATATAAACTGCTGGTGCAAGCAAAGCGATAAAAAAGGAAAAGAAACGCAGCAAACGCAGCAAAGTGCTGATGTCAGCACGCTGGTAATAGTCCTCCGCCGACTGGAAAAATTGAACGAACAATGCGGGTATCAACAGTACAAAGGGGGTCCCGTCCACCAAGATAGCGATTCGGCCCTCCAGTAGGCTAGCAGCGACCGAATCCGGGCGCTCGCTGTTATAAATGGTGGGAAACGGGGTGAAGGTTTCATCCTGAATTTCCTCCTCGATGTAACCCCCTTCCAAAATCCCGTCAATATCAATTCGGTCCAGACGTTCTCTCAGTTCCTGAATAACTCCTTCGTCAGCAATCCCTTTGACATACATCACGGCCACATTGGTATGAGTCACTTGACCGATCTGTCTTGTTTCCATCCAGAGACGCGGATCGCGGATTCGCCTACGAATTAGGGCGGTATTGGTACGTAAATTTTCGGTAAAAGCCTCCATTGGACCCCGTACGACACTTTGGGATTGGGGTTCGCTGACACTGCGATCCTCCCAACCGACCGCATCAATCCATATGCCCTTTGCGTATCCGTCCAGCAAAATGATAATACCGCCAGATAGCATCTGGTTGAATAAGGCATCCATTTCGTCCACACTACCTGAGTTACCTGCAATCAAAACTTGATCCTTTAAATAGTCGAACGGTTCCGCACCCTCCGGTACATGATGCTCGTTTACCCGCATTAATGAACGCAGAACGGAATCATGGAGCAATTGAGTGTTAATCAGACCATCGATATAGAACAAAGCTGCTGGCCATTTTTGCATCCATAATAGCTCTTTAATGATTACATCTCCGCTGTTTCCAAAGGAGCTTTCAATATGGTTTACATTATCCCTCAAGTTAGAGGACACATGAGTAAGTGGACAACTTTTATTCTGATTTGGCATACGTAAAATCCTCCGATATTGGAGTTTGTTGGCTTAGTATGCTCTGAATATATGAATTTATGCCTTGACGATTATAGAGCGATTTTTATAAATTAGATAAATAACTAATTAGATTTATGTATAATAAATGAATCCTAAGTATCGGAGTTGATTTAAAATGGTAGATAGGCAATACAGGAAGTTATTTGCCGCAGGTATCATTAACGGAATGGGAGACCGGTTCTGTCAGATCGCTTTGTTGGCTTTAATTTATCGGCTTACCGGTTCGGGATTCAGTGTGGGTATCATGCTGGGATTGCGGGTGATTCCTTTTTTAGTCCTGTCACCTGCGGCGGGCGTGCTTATTACCCGCATATCCCGGCGTATGCTTATGATGACCACGGATCTTTTCAGAGGCTTGGCAGCCCTTGCCTTTTTAGGTGTTCATAGTCCTGAGGACATATGGATCATTTATGGAGTCAGTACCCTGCTAGCCTGCGGAGAAGCTTTGTATGCTCCTGCTCGTAAATCATCCATTCCGCTGCTTGTTCGTCCCTCCAAATTATTGAAGGTGAACAGTCTTGAGCAGGTGATGAGCGGGCTGGTGCTGGTCGTTGGTGCTGCTGCCGGAGGCATCATATCTGCTCTCTTTGGACCACAAGCTGCATTTATATTGAACGCAGCAAGTTTTTTTGCCGCAGGTTTGATCGTTCGCAATATTGCATTTCCACCTGTCATGAAGGAGAAAATAAGCAGGGAGGATCATCCAAACCGGAGCAGATCGCGAATGTTGGACTGTATTCGTGCATCCGTTCCTCTCCAAGTTGTTGTTGCATTTGAGTTGCTGGTTCCCATGCTCAATGGCATTGATAATGTTCTGATTAGTGTATATGCAGTGCAGGAATTCAGGCTGGGCGATGCCGGAATCGGATTGTTTTACGCCGCTTTGGGCGCGGGTCTGGTTGCCAGCTATGCAATAGGACATTTATTCAGTGGTTCTTTGTTGAAGGGAGGACTGGTATGCCTTTTGTTGGAGGGGATTTTACTTATGGGATTAAGCGGTATTTATCACGCATGGGCGGCGGTTGCTATTTACTTCTTAATTTCGTTGGCTGGCGGGGTAGGGGCCATTTGTCTGGATACATTATTAATGCGGGAGACCCCATTGTATTTACAGGGTCCATTGTTGGGCATGCTGACGGCGTGGAGCCAGGGTACCATCGGACTGTCTATGTTTGGAGCAGGGGTGGCGATTGAAATGATGGAGCCGCGTATGTTGGGTTTGGTTGGAGGTGCGGGATTTGTGGTGATATCTATCGTGATTTCGATGTATTATGCAAGGATTCGTAGCCGTAAGGCAGCAGGAGTTTGACTACTTCAAGTCATCCTTGTTGCTGGTTTTCACCGATTTTTCAGATTTGCGTAGCGAGCTAAACAGGAAGCTTCTCCACCGGTAAATAATATACAGCAGGATTATGAACCCGACGACTCCCGCAATTCGCAGCGCATACAGCTCTACCAAATGGAAAATGGCATCCCATTGGGGACCAAATAGCTTGCCGATGCTTAGAAAGAGGATGACCCAGAATAAAGCGCCGCTGTAAGCATACAAGACAAATTTACGGAAAGAAAGAGCAATAATCCCGGCAAAATAACCGGTAAAATGCCTGACACCGGGGATAAAATATCCAAGGAAGATAAGCCAGTATCCATATCGTTGGAACCATTTTTGTGTTTTCTGAAGCTTGTCCGGCGATAACAAAACCCATTTACCGTATTTCTGAATAAAGGGGAGTCCAGCCCATCTTCCAATAAAGTAGGTAATAGTCATACCGAGGGTTGTGCCCAGAAAAGCTAGTAGCACCAGTTTACCGAAATCCAAGGTACCGGCATAGGAGAGATATCCCGCATAAGCCATTGTGGTTTCCCCGGGAAATGGTAAAGCAATAAACTCAAGCAGCAAGCCAAAAAAAAGGACGCCGTAGCCGTATTCTTCGAACAATTGCGCGATCCACTTCAGCACATCCATCATTTACACTCCTACGAACAGATTGAGTATTTTAGAATCAATTCATTTTAACAATCTTTTCATGCCCACTCAACTCCGGTTGATTTCTTGACGTCTTGTTTTATCGTTGCGTATAATGAAACGAACAATTGAGGGAGGCACGGTAATGAATAAGCCTAATGAAATCGTTGTAGTTCTTGATTTTGGAGGACAATACAACCAGTTAATCGCAAGAAGAATTCGGGATCTCGGCGTATATAGCGAGCTCCTTCCATACAATACGCCTGCGGAGAAGCTGAGAGAGCTGGCGCCAAAAGGGATTGTTTTCTCAGGCGGACCTTCCAGCGTATATACAGACAATGCTCCTCAGGTGGATCGGGCAATTTATGATCTTGGCATCCCTATCTTTGGTATTTGTTATGGCATGCAGCTGATGGCTCACCAACTGGATGGTAAGGTAGAACGTGCGGGCAAGCGTGAGTATGGCAAAGCAGACGTGCAATTCAATCAGGATGCCCGCTTGGCTAAAGGATTGGATTCTCGTCAAACCGTATGGATGAGCCATGGGGATCACGTTACAGATCTGCCAACTGGCTTTACACTGGACGCAGGAACAGAGAGTGCGCCGATTGCCGCGATGAGTAACCTGGAGCGGAATCTGTATGCGGTGCAATTCCATCCAGAGGTACGTCATTCCGTTCAAGGTAACGAGATGATCAGCAACTTCCTTTATGAAGTGTGCGGTTGTGAAGGAAACTGGACCATGGAATCGTTCATTGAAGATCAGATTCGTGAGATTCGTCAACAGGTAGGCGACAAGAAAGTATTGTGTGCCTTAAGCGGTGGCGTGGATTCTTCCGTTGTAGCGATGCTCATTCACAAAGCGATCGGTGACCAACTGACGTGTATGTTCATTGACCATGGATTGCTGCGCAAAGGTGAAGCCGAAAGTGTAATGGAAACGTTCGTTGGTAAATTTGATATGAAAGTTGTCAAAATTGACGCACGTGAGCGCTTCTTGTCCAAGCTGGCAGGAGTCGATGATCCAGAACAAAAACGTAAAATCATCGGTAACGAGTTTATCTATGTGTTCGAGGAAGAATCTTCTCAATTTGACGATTTTACTTTCCTGGCACAAGGTACGCTGTATACGGATATTGTAGAGAGCGGAACAGCAACGGCACAGACCATTAAATCTCATCATAATGTGGGTGGTTTGCCAGAGAACATGAAGTTCAAGCTGATCGAGCCGTTGAATGCCCTGTTCAAGGACGAAGTGCGTAAAGTCGGCGAAGAATGTGGATTGCCAGCTGAGATTGTATGGCGTCAACCATTCCCAGGTCCGGGTCTTGCCATTCGTGTGCTGGGTGAAGTGACAGAGGACAAGCTAACGATTGTTCGTGAGTCGGATTACATTTTGCGCGAGGAGATTGCTAAAGCCGGTCTGGACCGGGAAATCTGGCAATACTTCACCGCTTTGCCGAATATGAAGAGTGTTGGCGTTATGGGCGATGCTCGTACGTATTCTTACACTGTAGGTATTCGTGCAGTAACCTCCATCGACGGTATGACCGCCGACTGGGCACGTATCCCTTGGGATGTGCTGGAGAAAATTTCGGTACGTATCGTAAACGAAGTGGATAACGTGAATCGTATCGTGTACGATATCACCTCCAAACCACCAGCAACGATTGAGTGGGAATAAACGCGGGAACTCCCGCCCTGTAACCATGAACCTTTTGAGATTCACCAATACAACATCAGGACTCCTCCGCATCGGCCGAAATATCGCTGTGCGGCAGGAGTCTTTTTTACGGGTTCAAGGTCGAACCTCTGCTCCCAACTCAAAATGAGAGCGGGGAAGAGAGTATTTTTATGGGTCAAAATCAAGGAACCCCAGTTATTTTCAACGGATATGAGGTTGAAAAAGAGGAGATATTATTCAATAATAATGTCTCCTTTTTTTATATGACTTTATCAGCTTCAAGCTTTTTTATGTTATCCTCCAATGGTGTCATGTTTTGATACTAATATATTTTATAATATACCTAGAGTAAAGTGTTACATATCCCGTTTCATTAAACGCTGTTCTAAGGAGAATAAAGAGATGAAAAAATTATTTTTGTCGTCCTCATTTAAGGATGTTGCACCATGGTTAGTCCATTTCGTCGGTGAAAACTTGGAAGGAAAAAAAGTCACCTTCATCCCAACCGCAAGTATTCCAGAGAAAGTTAAGTTTTATGTGGAATCAGGAAAAAAAGCATTAGAGAGTTTAGGATTAGTCGTGGATGAAATCGAAATAAGCACAGCAACCTGGGATGAAATAGCGAGTAAAATTAGAGGAAATGACTATATTTATATTACCGGAGGCAACACATTTTATTTACTTCAAGAGTTAAAAAGAACTGGGGCTGACAAAATCATTGCTGAAGAAGTTAACGCAGGGAAATTGTATATAGGCGAATCTGCCGGTTCGTTGATTTTATCACCGAATATCGAATATGTTCAACTTATGGACGATGTTCAGGAGGCCCCTGCATTAGATTCCTTTGCTGCGCTAGGGGTCATTGGATTCTATCCAGTCCCCCATCATACGAACATTCCGTTTAAAAAAGCGGTGGAGAACATCATTGAGGAATATGGCAGCCAATTAAATTTATATCCAATCAGCAACGCGGAAGTTATTTTGGTTGAAGGTGACAGGATAAAAGTGGAGAACACATGACTTCATTAAAAAGGCAGCACAATATAAAGAACCTTTAACTCCACATCTATCGTGGTGTTAAAGGTTCTTTTTTTATAATTCTACCTTACCATACGATCTTTTTCCCAGTTGCAGCCGATTCCTCAATGCGGTCCAGTAGCTGATGCAGCTTTAAGGCATGGTTGAAATCGGGGGCGAGACGGGTGCGTGTCAAAATATCCTCGGCAAAAACATAATGAGCCTTGGCTACATTCAGGGTTACCCCTTGTTTTGGGAAATCCAGGCTTGTATTAGGCTCTCTAGTTATACTTATTTGTTCAAAAGCGCCATTAGGACCATGACTCTGCGTATTGCTTGGATCGTACACAAGTTTTTCGAGCGTTAGATTCCCAAATTGAACATGCCCAAGCGAAGGATTCTGTGTCAAACGCAAAATGCCCTTTTTCCCCTGAATCTCTATCTCAAACTTAGAATTTACTCCACCTTGAATGTGAACGGATACCGGTACTCCTTTTTCCAACAGCCCGTGAATCAGAATCTGATCGGCTGTATCCTTGGAAATGACTTCACCCGTTTCCTGAATAGTGGCTTCGTTATAGCGGGATGATGTGATGGCCGATAGCTCGCGGAATTCGCCAACGATGTATTGCAGCGCATCCAGGGAATGCCCGCCATTAATCGTGAGCAGATTAGCCCCATTGGCTCTATTCAGCAAATAAGCAGTGTCCTGATTTACTTGTCCTCCTTTGCCGGGAGTAGCTACTTGCATATGACAGGATATAATTTCACCAATCTCTCCGCCCTCTACGAGCTTTTTCATCGTTTGCACTTCAAGATCCTGTCGTGCCTGCAAGCCGACGGTATGATGAATGCCTGCCAATTCCGCCGCCTTGGCCATTTTAGCAGCTTCCGCAGTGTTTGCCCCCAAGGGCCATTCACAAAAAATATGCTTTCTCTCTTGAATTGCCGCCATCACCGCCTCGTAATGATGGGGAACTTTTATGCTCACCACGACCATATCCACATCCTCGGAAGCTGCGAGCTTTTTGGCATCATCAAAAGCCAGTGCCGCGCCTACTTCTTCTGCGCTTTGTCGCGCACTCTCCATACGAGAGGTACCGACGGCAGTGATATCCAGGTTCAAGTGCTTGAGCAAAGCCGGAATATGGGTTTGACTGGCCCATTTATTATTCATCGAACCTCCTACGATACCTACACGAATCTTCTTTTTGATCATGTTGCCATACCTCCTGAGTTTTTAAAATGAGGGTGGAAAATAGCATCCAAGGCCAATATAATACATTTAACTCATAAATAATAATGCTTGTTTATGATATAGATATCATTTTATTTGATGGGAGGTGAAGAGATGGATATTGAAAATATGCAGGCATTTGTTTCGGTGGCAGAGTTGAGAAGCCTGACAGAAGCAGCTCAAAAGTTGAATCACCTGCAATCGAATATGACGGCCAAAATAAAGAAGCTGGAGGCTCATTACGGCACAGCGTTATTTTACCGAAAGCCCCGTGGTATGGAGCTGACACCTGCAGGAGAAATCCTATATGCTCAGTTCAAGCAAATGTTGTTGCTGTGGCAAGACACGGAGATGAAAATGAGACCGCAGGAGGAAAAGCTGCGCATCGGTACGATGCAGTCCATTGTTGCGGGGGAAACAACAAGGGCGCTTACGAAGGTATACGAGCTGTACCCGCAAGCCTCGGTTACATTAAAAACCGGAACCACTACGGAAATGGAGCGATTGATCCTCGACGGCGAGCTCGATATTGCTTTTGTCACAGGGTATCCCACCAACCCGTATATTCATTATCAAAAAATATGCCGTGAAGAGCTGGTGCTGGTGGGGAAAGGTATACATGAAGGCTCGGATCTCAAACAGGTGCTGCAAGGAGCTTCTATTATCATATTGTCGGATGGCTGCCTGTACCTATCGCATTTAAAGAAGATGTATCAGGACATGCAATTGACCCATGGCGAGGTGGTGGAGGTCGGTGTGTTTGATACGATGGTGGAATTTTCCTTGATGGGAATGGGAATCACCCTTATGTCTAAAAGGCTTGCGCGGCAATTCAAAGTAACATCCTATTTGCCCGCTCCCCCAACCTTCGGCTACATGGATACATATTTAATAACCCGGCCAAATCACGAAATGACAGCGATTGAACATAAATTTATCGAAATCAACAATACGATCTAATAGATAGGAGAGACATCGAATGACAATCAATCAAGGCAAATACCAAGGCAGCCATGCTGTATTTCTGGGCGATAGCATTACGTTTGGATATGAATTGCGTGATGGAGAAAAGCCTTACCCCCACCTTGTGAGCGGCGCACTGGGATTCCTAACCTTTGAGAATCACGGCATATCCGGCAGCAGTGTAGCCAGCGGCGGTTTTGAACCGATGTGTGAGCGTTATGAGAAAATGAACCCTCACGCGGACGTAATCTTTTTTATGGGGGGAAGAAACGATTTTTCGATGGGAGAAATACCGTTCGGTAGCTTGGATACGCCATCGACAGAAACGCGTACGTTTTATGGTGCGCTCAAGCATATTGCCGAAGGATTAATTAACCGTTATCCGGACAAGCTGATCGTCTTTTTGACTCCGCCTCACGGATCAAGTGATACGGTTCCTGAGCATCTGCCTAATGCCATTACTGGTCAAGTCTATAGCGCGTATGCACAGGCTGTGAGAGAAGTGGCCTCACTTTATTCTTTCCCGTGCTGCGATCTGTGGAATATCACCGGAATTCAACCACTATTGCCTGTACATAAACAAATGTACTTTACAGGGGAAAATGGTGTTCCTGACGGCCTGCACCCGAATCAGGCAGGCCACGAGCGGATGGCGGCCCGTATTATCGGATTTATGAATACACTGTAATTTGGACCATTTCATCGTTTTATTGAATGACCCTACTAACTACAAGTTCTAGAATGCTCAGGCTATTTGTTTAGCTTGAGCTTTTTTTTGTGAATGTAGGATTTGTATATACTTGTCTCAGACTTGTTTATTTTTAGTGAGGGTGTATAATACTTGATATGTCAATTGATGGGTCAAGCATTAGAAGGAGGGTTTGTCATCGAACATTGCTCTGAAAGAAGCCAGTTGTTTTATCGCATGCATCTTCTGTGTAAAGAAATGAATAACGCTTTTGAAGCACAATTAAAAACTAGTTTTACCAAGGTCGAAATTTTGTATCATATTGATCATCGTCAGGAACTAAGTCAGCTGGAGCTCCAACATCTGCTCGTTCTGGATGGTGCAGCAGTGACCCGACATCTGAGAAGGCTGGAAGAGGAAGGTCTGATTTTTCGTAGTAAAAAAGAGCAGGATAAGCGTGTGACCTATATACGTTTGACCGAATTAGGGGTTCAAGAGCTGCAAGTTTTGTCAGAGCAAAGACAAGCCTTTCAGGAAAAGCTGCTATGTAAGTTTACAGATGAGGAAATTGTGGTTTTGACAGATGTGCTACAACGTATGTCTAGCAATGTAAAGAATATGTAAATGTGCGAGGAGGAAATGGATATGAAAGCCATCGTTATAGATCAGTATGGAAGCAAGGATGAATTGAAAGAAAGAGAAGTGCCTACTCCTACACCACAGGCTCACCAGGTTGTAGTCAAAGTGGCGGCTACCTCCATCAATCCAATTGACTGGAAGCTGCGTGAAGGTTACTTAAAACAAATGATGGATTGGGAGTTCCCGATTATTTTAGGCTGGGATGTAGCCGGTACTATTTCGGAAGTAGGCAGCGAGGTCACCGATTGGAAAGTGGGAGATGAAGTGTTTGCACGCCCGGACACCACCCGATTCGGTACTTATGCCGAGTATACCTTGGTGGATGATCATCTGCTGGCACGTAAACCCGCCTCAATTTCTTGGGAGGAAGCCGCTTCTGTACCTTTGGCGGGGTTGACTGCTTGGCAGGCGCTCTTTATACATGGTCAACTGACCAAAGGGGAAAAAGTATTAATCCACGCAGGTGCAGGTGGCGTAGGTATGTTTGGTATCCAGTTTGCCAAACAAGCCGGAGCCTATGTCATTACTACAGCCAGTGAGCGTAATCATGAATTGCTTGCTTCATTGGGAGCCGACCAAATCATTGACTATCGTACAACCCGTTTTGAGGAATTTTTATCTGATGTGGACGTGGTGTTCGATACGATGGGTGGGGATGTTCAGAAAAACAGCTTTAAGGTAGTGAAAAAGGATACCGGACGGATCATATCCATTGTCAGCAATTTTGACGAAGAGTTGGTGAAGGAGTACAACGTAACAGCCCAAAATATATGGCTGGAGCCCAACGGACAGCAACTACAGGAAATTGCCGATCTGTTGGAGCAAAAGAAAGTAAGATCGGTAGTAGGAGCTACGTTTCCTTTTTCACAAAAAGGTTTGTATGACGCACACGCTTTAAGCGAAACCCACCGCTGTTGGTAAAATTGCAATAACCTTCTCATAAGGACGCATACACATATACAGCATGAAAGGAATTGCACGATGAAGATTTTAGAAGATTATTTTCACTACTATGATCTATCGTTTATCTGGAAAATATACCGGAATCAGCGAATGCCTTTGATAAGTACAAAAATATCTGATTCCTCTAAATGATAACCCGTCAGCTGCATAATAGCTTGCGGGTTTTCTGTTTTCCGAACAATATATATGTGTTCAATTTGTAACATTCGCTTTTTCTGTTGACAAGCAGTAAGTGAGAGCCTAAAATAACGAATGTAATAATATAACGCATATGAATGCGAATATTACTTCAAACGAACGACAACAATACGAGTATGCTTTGCGTAGGAGGAATTACGACTCATGGAGCGTTTCTTTAAATTAAAGGAACATGGCACGAACGTCCGCACAGAGATTATTGCGGGGATTACTACTTTTATGACCATGGCTTATATTCTGGTGGTCAACAATACCTTTTTAGGTCCGACTGGAGCAGGTATGCCCAGTGAAGCTGTCTTTTTTGCGACGGCGGTAGGTGCAGGTTTGGTTACCATACTGATGGGGCTATTCGTTAATGTGCCGATCGGCATGGCGCCGGGTATGGGCTTGAATGCTTATTTTATGACTGTAGTCCTGAGTTCCAATGGCATGATTACTTGGCAAGCGGCACTTGGCGCTGTATTTATATCCGGTATCGTCTTTCTGATTTTAACAGTGACACGAGTAAGACAGATGCTGCTTGTTGCAGTTCCGGAAAATTTAAAGACAGCCATTACAGTGGGTATCGGTTTGTTTATTACGATTGTCGGCTTCAAGCTTTGTAATCTGGTTATGGTGAGCATCGTTCCAGGGACAGATGTTGGTCAACCGGTTCCGGGTCATGCTTTTAATTTGATTCTGGGAAGTCTGGTACATCAAAAGGATGCACTGCTGGCGCTAATCGGATTGCTTATTATCGCAGCACTGATGGTCGTTCGGGTCAAAGGTGCATTGCTGATTGGGATCGTAGCTACTACATTAATCGGTATTCCGATGGGAGTAACAAATCTGAGTAGCTTGACAACAGGCAACTGGATTCCTGATTTCAGTAATTTGGCTGTAGGTCAGTTAGACTTGAAAGCAGCTTTGCATATCGGTCTGTTTGATATCATTTTCATTTTCACATTTGTAGAGTTGTTTGATACGTTCGGTACCTTGGTAGGTACGGCTACACGCGCGGGTATAATGAAAGATAAGAAAAAAGGCGAGAAAATTATCGGTAAAGCAATGCTGGTTGATGCAGTTGGGGTAAGTACTGGTGCAGTATTGGGTACAAGTACGATTACAGCATTCGTAGAAAGCTCCGCAGGGGTAGAAGAAGGCGGACGTACCGGACTGACTGCTGTAACGACAGGTGTTCTGTTCTTGTTGGCCCTGTTTATTGCACCGTTGGCTCTGGTTGTGCCTTCTGCCGCTACTGCTCCAGCTCTGATTATCGTTGGGGTCCTAATGATGAGTCAGGTTCGCAATATCGACTGGGATAACTTCCTGTTGGCGTTTCCTGCATTTTTGACCATCGTGCTGATGCCTTTCACAGGTGGAATCGCGAATGGTATCTCTGCTGGTATTCTGTCTTACGTTGTGCTGGCTGTGTTTAGTAACCTATTTACCAGCAATAAAGTTAAAATTCACTGGCTCATGTGGGTGCTTGCTATTATTGTAGTGATCCGCTTTGCCTTTATGGGCTCCGAATAATCAGTACGATATAGAACACAGAACCTCTTTCCTGTTGCTTAAGGGAAGAGGTTCTTTTTTTGTAGTTAGATGCAGATAGATACAAAGGAGCTATTATATAGAAGGAAAACGAATAATAATAAAGCATTGTGACATCTTATCTAATAAATGCTTGCAAAAGGGATATGTATATGGTATATTCTAATTCCGGCCAAGAAATACAATATTGTGAGCGAGTGTTACAAAAAAAAGATTTCAAAAAATGCTTGCAAAGTTGGTTCGGACATGATATGATATAAGAGTTGATGAGGCGACGAGCTGAATCAATAAGATAAGAATATTTGATCTTTGAAAACTGAACAACGAGTGAGTAAAACGATTTTGTTCGCAAAATCAAACAAGAGATATTATTATCTCGTCAGTTTCAACATGAGCTTATCGCTCTTTCTATAAACCAACTTCGGTTGGTCTTTAATGGAGAGTTTGATCCTGGCTCAGGACGAACGCTGGCGGCGTGCCTAATACATGCAAGTCGAGCGGGGTTATGTAGAAGCTTGCTTCTACATAACCTAGCGGCGGACGGGTGAGTAACACGTAGGCAACCTGCCCACAAGACAGGGATAACTACCGGAAACGGTAGCTAATACCCGATACATCCTTTTCCTGCATGGGAGAAGGAGGAAAGACGGAGCAATCTGTCACTTGCGGATGGGCCTGCGGCGCATTAGCTAGTTGGTGGGGTAAAGGCCTACCAAGGCGACGATGCGTAGCCGACCTGAGAGGGTGATCGGCCACACTGGGACTGAGACACGGCCCAGACTCCTACGGGAGGCAGCAGTAGGGAATCTTCCGCAATGGGCGAAAGCCTGACGGAGCAACGCCGCGTGAGTGATGAAGGTTTTCGGATCGTAAAGCTCTGTTGCCAGGGAAGAACGTCTTGTAGAGTAACTGCTACAAGAGTGACGGTACCTGAGAAGAAAGCCCCGGCTAACTACGTGCCAGCAGCCGCGGTAATACGTAGGGGGCAAGCGTTGTCCGGAATTATTGGGCGTAAAGCGCGCGCAGGCGGCTCTTTAAGTCTGGTGTTTAATCCCGAGGCTCAACTTCGGGTCGCACTGGAAACTGGAGAGCTTGAGTGCAGAAGAGGAGAGTGGAATTCCACGTGTAGCGGTGAAATGCGTAGAGATGTGGAGGAACACCAGTGGCGAAGGCGACTCTCTGGGCTGTAACTGACGCTGAGGCGCGAAAGCGTGGGGAGCAAACAGGATTAGATACCCTGGTAGTCCACGCCGTAAACGATGAATGCTAGGTGTTAGGGGTTTCGATACCCTTGGTGCCGAAGTTAACACATTAAGCATTCCGCCTGGGGAGTACGGTCGCAAGACTGAAACTCAAAGGAATTGACGGGGACCCGCACAAGCAGTGGAGTATGTGGTTTAATTCGAAGCAACGCGAAGAACCTTACCAGGTCTTGACATCCCTCTGACCGGTCTAGAGATAGACCTTTCCTTCGGGACAGAGGAGACAGGTGGTGCATGGTTGTCGTCAGCTCGTGTCGTGAGATGTTGGGTTAAGTCCCGCAACGAGCGCAACCCTTATGCTTAGTTGCCAGCAGGTCAAGCTGGGCACTCTAAGCAGACTGCCGGTGACAAACCGGAGGAAGGTGGGGATGACGTCAAATCATCATGCCCCTTATGACCTGGGCTACACACGTACTACAATGGCCGGTACAACGGGAAGCGAAATCGCGAGGTGGAGCCAATCCTAGAAAAGCCGGTCTCAGTTCGGATTGTAGGCTGCAACTCGCCTACATGAAGTCGGAATTGCTAGTAATCGCGGATCAGCATGCCGCGGTGAATACGTTCCCGGGTCTTGTACACACCGCCCGTCACACCACGAGAGTTTACAACACCCGAAGTCGGTGGGGTAACCCGCAAGGGAGCCAGCCGCCGAAGGTGGGGTAGATGATTGGGGTGAAGTCGTAACAAGGTAGCCGTATCGGAAGGTGCGGCTGGATCACCTCCTTTCTATGGAGAATCGTTTCCTGCAACGGAAACATTCAAATATGAAGCATTAGCTTCAAAAAACTACTCACTCGTTGCTCAGTTTTGAGAGCTCAAACTCTCAAAAAAGCTGTTTGTTTACAGCTTTGCACCTTGAAAACTGGATACCGAAACGAAATTGCGTTTTAGAATATTCCTTTAAGCTGATCTTGTGTAAACAAGTGAAATAAAGGTAGCAGCTTTGAATTTCATTCACACATTCGTGTTGAACCGAAATTCAAAGCAAATCGTATTTACGATGTAAATACTAGGTTAAGCTACAAAGAGCACACGGAGGATGCCTAGGCGCCAGGAGCCGACGAAGGACGTGGCGAACAACGATAAGGCCTCGGGGAGCTGTAAGCAAGCTTTGATCCGGGGATGTCCGAATGGGGAAACCCGGCTGTCTTCATCGACAGTCACTTTCTGCTGAATACATAGGCAGAATAGAGGCAGACCAGGGGAACTGAAACATCTAAGTACCCTGAGGAAGAGAAAACAATAGTGATTCCGTCAGTAGCGGCGAGCGAACGCGGATTAGCCCAAACCAAGGAGCTTGCTCCTTGGGGTTGTGGGACGTCTCACATGGAGTTACAAAGGAACCGGTTAGATGAAGAGGTCTGGAAAGGCCCGCCAGAGAAGGTAAAAGCCCTGTAGTTCAAAACTTGTTCTCTCCGAGACGGATCCCGAGTAGTGCGGGGCACGTGAAACCCCGTATGAATCCGGCAGGACCATCTGCCAAGGCTAAATACTCCCTGGCGACCGATAGTGAAGCAGTACCGTGAGGGAAAGGTGAAAAGCACCCCGGAAGGGGAGTGAAATAGATCCTGAAACCGTGTGCTTACAAGAAGTCAGAGCCCGATCTATGGGTGATGGCGTGCCTTTTGTAGAATGAACCGGCGAGTTACGTTCCCGTGCAAGGTTAAGGTGAAGAGCTGAAGCCGCAGCGAAAGCGAGTCTGAATAGGGCGAATGAGTACGTGGACGTAGACCCGAAACCGGGTGATCTACCCCTGTCCAGGGTGAAGGTGCGGTAACACGCACTGGAGGCCCGAACCCACGCATGTTGAAAAATGCGGGGATGAGGTGGGGGTAGCGGAGAAATTCCAATCGAACCCGGAGATAGCTGGTTCTCCCCGAAATAGCTTTAGGGCTAGCCTCGGAAAGAAGAATCGTGGAGGTAGAGCACTGATTGGGTGCGGGGCCCGCAAGGGTTACCAAGCTCAGTCAAACTCCGAATGCCATCGATTTAGTTCCGGGAGTCAGACAGTGAGTGCTAAGATCCATTGTCGAAAGGGAAACAGCCCAGACCATCAGCTAAGGTCCCCAAGTGTGTGTTAAGTGGGAAAGGATGTGGAGTTGCACAGACAACCAGGATGTTGGCTTAGAAGCAGCCACCATTGAAAGAGTGCGTAATAGCTCACTGGTCGAGTGACTCTGCGCCGAAAATGTAACGGGGCTAAACACACCACCGAAGCTATGGCTTGATGCATTGCACCAGGGGTAGGGGAGCGTTGAATGCGGGTTGAAGGTGTACCGTAAGGAGCGCTGGACTGCATTCAAGTGAGAATGCCGGTATGAGTAACGAAAAGATCTGTGAGAATCAGATCCGCCGAAAGCCTAAGGGTTCCTGAGGAAGGTTCGTCCGCTCAGGGTAAGTCGGGACCTAAGGCGAGGCCGATAGGCGTAGTCGAAGGACAACAGGTCGAAATTCCTGTACCACCGTAATCCGTTATGAGCGATGGGGTGACGCAGTAGGGTAGTGACGCGGACTGATGGATGTCCGTCTAAGCAGTGAGGCTGATGTGTAGGCAAATCCGCACATCGTTAAGGCTGGGCTGTGATGGGGAGCGAAAATTGTAGTAGCGAAGGTCATGATCTCAGACTGCCAAGAAAAGCCTCTAGCCAGGAGAAGGTGCCCGTACCGCAAACCGACACAGGTAGGCGAGAAGAGAATTCTAAGGCGCGCGGAAGAACTCTCGTTAAGGAACTCGGCAAAATGACCCCGTAACTTCGGGAGAAGGGGTGCCTCGGTAGGGTGAATAGCCCGAGGGGGCCGCAGTGAAAAGGCCCAAGCGACTGTTTAGCAAAAACACAGGTCTGTGCGAAGCCGCAAGGCGAAGTATACGGGCTGACGCCTGCCCGGTGCTGGAAGGTTAAGGGGAGTGGTAAGCCCTTCGGGGCGAAGCTATGAACCGAAGCCCCAGTAAACGGCGGCCGTAACTATAACGGTCCTAAGGTAGCGAAATTCCTTGTCAGGTAAATTCTGACCCGCACGAATGGCGTAACGACTTGGGCGCTGTCTCAACGAGAGATCCGGTGAAATTTTAATACCTGTGAAGATGCAGGTTACCCGCGACAAGACGGAAAGACCCCATGGAGCTTTACTGCAGCTTGATATTGAATTTGGGTACGATCTGTACAGGATAGGTGGGAGCCATAGAATCTTGAGCGCCAGCTTGAGAGGAGGCATCCTTGGGATACCACCCTGATCGTATCTAGGTTCTAACTTGGTACCGTAACCCGGTGCGAGGACAGTGTCAGGTGGGCAGTTTGACTGGGGCGGTCGCCTCCTAAAGAGTAACGGAGGCGCCCCAAGGTTCCCTCAGAATGGTTGGAAATCATTCGAAGAGTGCAAAGGCAGAAGGGAGCTTGACTGCGAGACCTACAAGTCGAGCAGGGACGAAAGTCGGGCTTAGTGATCCGGTGGTACCGCATGGAAGGGCCATCGCTCAACGGATAAAAGCTACCCTGGGGATAACAGGCTTATCTCCCCCAAGAGTCCACATCGACGGGGAGGTTTGGCACCTCGATGTCGGCTCATCGCATCCTGGGGCTGAAGTAGGTCCCAAGGGTTGGGCTGTTCGCCCATTAAAGCGGTACGCGAGCTGGGTTCAGAACGTCGTGAGACAGTTCGGTCCCTATCTGTCGTGGGCGTAGGAAATTTGAGAGGAGCTGTCCTTAGTACGAGAGGACCGGGATGGACGTACCGCTGGTGTACCAGTTGTTCCGCCAGGAGCACCGCTGGGTAGCTATGTACGGAAGGGATAAGCGCTGAAAGCATCTAAGCGTGAAGCCCCCCTCAAGATGAGATTTCCCAATTAGTAAGACCCCTTGAAGACGACGAGGTAGATAGGTTGGGGGTGGAAGTGCAGTAATGCATGGAGCTGACCAATACTAATCGGTCGAGGGCTTATCCTAAAGAATAAAACGCAAATAAGTTTCGGATCCAGTTTTCAGGGTGTAACCTTGAATGTATGTAGAAATACATACAACAAGCGCATGGCTATTCATTCACACGATAAGTGATGAACCGAATAACCATACGGAAGAATTTACGATGTAAATTCATGTTTGGTGGCGATAGCGGAGGGGTTCCACACGTACCCATCCCGAACACGACCGTTAAGCCCTCCAGCGCCGATGGTACTTGGACCGCAGGGTCCTGGGAGAGTAGGACGTCGCCAAGCAACAAGCAAGAGAGACCATGATCTTCTGAAGATCTTGGTCTCTTTTTTTGCGTTAAAAGACAGTGGAATTTTATTTAAAGTGAGTTTGTTATAAGTTCAACTGGATAAGTGGATATTAACTAATAAATAAGAAGACGGTTTTAAAATAATTTAGTACCAGGTATTAGTATCTGGTGTTATAATATGAATAAGGATTACAAAGGAGAGTGATCAGATTGTTGAATTCAAAAGCTAAGCTTACGGCCTTTGGCACTTATGTACCTGAACGGATTTTGACGAACGCTGACTTGGAGAAGCTTGTGGATACGAGTAACGAGTGGATTGTACAGAGAACGGGTATGCATGAAAGACGCATTGCGGCTGAAGATCAATATGTATCTGATTTATGTATACAAGCTATTACTCGTATGATTAACCTGTATGACGTAAATATAAACGATGTTGAGATGATCATTGTAGCGACGAGCACACCTGATTACTATTTTCCAAGCACGGCTTCACGTATTCAGGCTCATTTTGATATTCCAAACACAGGGTCAATAGATGTTAGTGCAGCATGTGCAGGTTTTTCCTATGGACTTCATTTGGCAAATGGCCTTATTACGAGTGGTCTGCATCGTAAGGTGCTGGTAGTAGGAGCCGAAACGTTGTCCAAAATTACAGATTATACGGATCGGACGACGTGCATACTTTTTGGAGATGGTGCAGGGGTTGCACTTGTAGAATATGACGAGGATGAAGGATCATTTTTAACTTCAGATATAGGTACCTATGGGCAAGGGGGAGCACATCTTTACCGTGTGGGATTATCTGATCATTTGGATGGAGAGAAGCTGCAAGACCATGGATTTATTGCTCAAAATGGACGAGAGGTTTATAAATGGGCTGTTCGCTCTGTTCCAACGGGAATCGAACGATTATTGGATAAGGCAAATATGAAGAAGGCGGATCTTGATTGGTTTGTACCTCATAGCGCTAATTTGAGAATGATCGAGTCCATATGTGAAAGAAGTACAGTACCTTTGGAAAAAACGCTGACAAGCGTAGAATTGTATGGTAATACATCGGCGGCATCCATCCCGTTGGCTTTGCAGTGTGGTTTGGATGATGGACGTTTACGGTATGGACAACATGTATTGTTATATGGATTTGGGGGAGGCCTCACCTATGCGGGTCTGCTATTAAAATGGAGTGTGCCTGATTTGTAAGTTATCCTAACCCATGTAGAAGCAATAGAACTAGTATGTACGATCATGTTAATAAGAGCCGTTGGCATTAGAATTTATCGTAAGTTAGCAGGATGGTATAATTAACACTATGAGAGAAAGGAGCGTAACATGAAGGTACTGGTATTGGCAGAAAAACCGTCCGTGGCCAGAGAGATTGCACGTGTGATGGGTAGCCGCGAGAAGCATAAAAGTTATATAGAAGGACCCCAGTACGTGGTGACGTGGGCACTGGGACATTTGGTCGGCTTAGCAGAGCCAGAGGATTACGATTCTAAGTATTCGACCTGGAATTTGGAGGACCTGCCTATTCTTCCGAAGAGTTCAAAGTTAAAGGTGCTGCGCGAAAGTAATCATCAGTTCAAAGCTGTGCAGCAGCTCATGAAGCGGCAGGACATTGGAGAGCTTATTGTGGCAACCGATGCTGCCCGTGAAGGAGAATTGTTGGCACGCTGGATCATCCAAATGGCAAACTGGAAAAAGCCCTTCCGGCGCTTATGGATCTCCTCGCAGACGGACAAGGCGATTAAGGCAGGTTTCGCAAAGCTATTGCCTGGTCAGCAGTTTGATCGTTTATATGAATCGGCTCGCTGTAGAGCTGAAGCAGACTGGATGATTGGTCTCAATGTAACTCGCGCGTTGACTTGTCGTTATAACGCCCAACTTTCGGCTGGAAGAGTGCAGACACCAACGCTGGGGATGATTATGGAGCGTGAGAAGGAAATTACCGAATTCCGTTCTCAGGAATATGATACTCTGACGGCGGATTTTGGCGATTTTCAGGCAACTTGGCGGGCAGAAAACGGGGATTCACGCATGTTTGACCGCACTCAAGCAGAGGCTTTGCGCCGTAGACTTGAGGGGGCCAAAGGCACAGTTGCCAGTGTTAAAAAGAGCGAAAAGAACGAGCCTCACCCGCTAGCGTATGATTTAACGGAACTGCAAAGAGATGCTAATCAGCGCTATGGCTTTTCGGCTAAACAGACTTCTAATCTGCTTCAGCGTCTGTATGAGCAGCATAAGCTGGTGACGTATCCACGTACAGACAGTCGTTATCTGACATCCGATATGGTGGACACACTTAAGGAAAGGCTCAGTAGTGTAGCAGTAGGTCCGTATGCTTCCTTGGCACGTCCGCTATTGCGTAACAACCTACCAATCACAAAGCGAATTGTGGATGACAGTAAAGTCACGGATCATCATGCGATTATTCCTACTGAGCAGACATTATTGCTTAATCAGTTGAGCCCTGAGGAACGGAAGCTGTATGATCTGATTGCACGACGTTTTATCAGTCTATTCTATCCACCTGCACGTTATGATGCTGTAGCCGTATCAGTAACGGTGGAGCAGGAGACGTTTCAGGTAAAAGGCACAACGGTAAAAGATAGCGGATGGCGTGCTGTATATGACGCGAACCATTATGATATGGATGATGAAGAAGCAGAGGATCGGGAAAACAATGGACGAGGCGTTATTTTACCTGAGCTGCAAAAAGGAGATTTCGTCCGATTACAGCGTTGCCTTGTACGAGCTGGGCGAACGATGCCGCCGAAGCGGTATACAGAAGCAGCCCTGCTCGCTCAGATGGAAAAGCATGGACTGGGTACTCCTGCTACCCGTGCAGATCTAATTGAGAAGCTTGTCAGCTCGGATACGATTGAGCGTCAGGGGAACGTGATGCATCCAACCGGGAAAGGTAAGCAATTGATTGAACTGGCGGCTCCACAGCTTCGAACGCCCGAATTGACGGCACGTTGGGAAGCGGAGCTAGAACGGATTGCTCGTGGTCAAGGACAACCGGAACCGTTTTTGAATTCTATTCGTGCTATGGCGAAAGAGCTGGTTTCCACTGTGAAAAATAGCAATGCGGAGTACAAGCCCCATAATGTGACGAATAGTCATTGTCCAGATTGTGGTACAAAGCTATTGGAGAAGAAGGGTAAGAAAGGCAAGTTCCTTGTATGTCCAAGTGCGGATTGCGGTTACCGTCGTTCAGGGGAAAAACGTTTGTCCAATCGACGTTGCCCGCAGTGTCATAAGAAAATGGAAATGAAAGAGGGCAAAGCAGGATTGTATGTAAGATGCCTGCCCTGTGGCATTACCGAGACGTTGGATAAGGACAAGCAACGGGTAAACAAACGGGAACAGCAAAAGCTAGTAAGACAATTTGAAAAACAGGAATCTTTTGGCTCCAGTTTGGGTGATTTGCTTAAAGCAGCGATGGAACAAAAGCAGGGCAAATAGCAGGGCAAATAACGGATGACCAAAAGTGCCGCAGTCACATAATCAGTAGGTATATGTCGGTATAAAAACGATCACTCCTTGGCATGGTAAGCCGAGGAGGTGAGTATTTATGCCCAAACATAAACCGCTTAAAATCAATAATCAGCAAAATAAATCAAGCATACTGGAGGAGGAAATTGCAGCTCATCCAGAGAAGCAAGCGAAATATCCTCCAAGCTTGAATGGGATTCCCAAACAGCAGTCTTGATGCTGCGTGGGAGGGACAACGAATTACTGTATAGAACCAAGACGATTGGACGTCAGATGAAGTAGTTACTATGCTAGACCTGTCTCGCAAAAAAAAGAAGCAGCAGTTACGGTGGTTAACCGTAATCGCTGCTTCTTTTTCATAATAGAATGTTGATTTATTTGATTTGAGATAACTACTTTTAGTATTCATTAAAAAAAGATTGAATTTGGTTAACATCGTGTGATTGGGTCAAAGCAAGCATGAGCAAAATCCGTGCTTTTTGCGGATTAAGCGAATCGGTCGATACAAAGTTCGATGCCGCGTCTTTTGTTGACGGGGACACCACTCCACTTCCCACGCGGCTGGAGCGGGCAATGATCACTCCTTTTTTACCAGCGGCCTCTGCGCCTTCTGAGGAGGTCTTGGACAAGGAGCCATTACCGGAACCAGCTACGACAATACCCTTGGCACCAGCTGCTACGGCTGCATCATACAGATAGCGACCATTGTTTTGATATTCGTATAAAATATCTACTTGTGGCAGTTGAGTCAGGTTAGAGATGTCGAATACAGAAGAAGTCGTATGCTTGTGTGTGGATTTGTTGTAGTAGTACACTTGATCGCCCACAACAGCTCCAAGGTATCCCTGCTCCACAGACTTGAACGTATCGACTGCTGTTGTGTTCGTTTTGGTGATGTATCTTGCTGCACCGATACGGTCGTTCAACAGGACGAGTACACCCTGACCTTTAGAGGCCGAAGCCCCGGCGACTTTCACTGCATTATAAAGGTTGAAGGGACCATCAGCACTGATGGCAGTAGCTGGACGCATAGAGCCAACGACAACTACTGGCTTATCGCTTTTGATAACAAGATTGAGGAAATAAGCTGTTTCTTCTAATGTATCTGTACCATGTGTAATGACAATGCCATCTACATCGTCTCTGACAAGCAGTTCATTGGTGCGTTTGGCAAGTTTTAAGAGGATCTCATTATTAACGTCGGGGCTACCTACATTAACAACTTGCTCACCACTGACATTTGCAATACTTTTCATCTCAGGAACGGCATTGATCAGAGTTTCCACACCCAACGCGCCTGCTTTGTAGCCGGTTGTATCCGTATTGACGGAAGATGATCCTGCGATGGTCCCTCCTGTGGCAAGTATTTTAATATTGGGTAAATGATTGGTTTGAGGATTTTCGGATTTGTCCGACGTTGTAGTGGTAGAAGCAGGTGCAGTTGTGCTGGTTGTAGCTGCTGCCGCAGCCGCAGCGTTGGCGGTAAATCCACCACTCCATAAGGTACTACCGAGAATAAAGCTAGCCAACAGGGGAATCATCGTCATTTTTTTCATGTTAGTCATATAAAGCTCCTCTCCAATCTTAAACCTCAAATATAAATGATAGATTAACTGACAAATATTTTGTCGAATTACGTTAATATCACGAATTATAGGGTGTAAAATTACTTTTAGTCAACACTTATGTTAGGAAATATGACTTTAGAACTTATTTATTATAAATGTAATCGATTTCAAAAAAGACATTTGCAAAACAAAACAACAAGCAGATATCTCATAAGGAGTCTGCTTGCTGTTATTGTGGAAGCTAAACAATAGAGTTTACCCCGTAATCAATTCGCATAAAAGGCTGCAGGGTTAAGTTGATACTTTAGGTTAATAACGCGGCTATACAGCTTAATGCAGATTCGTTGATCAAGGATTGTTGGAATGCTGTTTTGTCGGCAAGCTGGCGCTGGGAGTTCCTTTTCCTCGTTTACGGTTGCGTTCTGCCTTTTTTGCATTTTCTCGCAGCTTTTCAACGTATTCATGGGTGCTTTCCATCGCAGTTCCTCCTTTAAGACGAAATAGATGCACTCGGGGATCGCCCTTATGCCACCTTACTATTTCCGCAAAAGCGCTATCCAAGTCAGAAGAGGCGTTGTTTCTGTAAAAGGGGTGGGGTTATAATGAGGGGGAGAGCGCTATATAAGGCCTAATACCTGAACTTAGTACGGTGTGCAAAAGGAGGAGAGACATTGCAGACAGGCTTGTTGGTATGGCTGCTGTTTATCAATGCAGTAGGCTATCTGGTAATGTCGGAGGATAAAAAGAGAGCACGTAAACATCGCGATCGTGTACCTGAGCGGACGTTGTTTTTCCTGGCCCTGATCGGGGGAGCATTAGGCGTTCTAATTGCCATGTACCGTAAACGCCATAAAACACGGCATATGAGCTTCAGACTAGGTATTCCTGCGTTGCTATTCATGAACGCATTGCTGTATGGGTATTTTTTACGGTAAAGGGGAGGAGTTTAGGTTCTCATAGGGAAGTTTAATGATGAGTGAGAAGACTATTCCAGCCATCCAGTGATGTCATGGAATGAACAACAACAGGAATACATATTTCAGGCTTTGAATCAATAAACTGAATGAGGAAGAGGTGCATATTATGATATTTTCAAAAGTATTGCTTGCTTATGACGGTTCGGATGCATCCAACAAGGCTTTGTTAAAGGCGGCTGAATTGGTCAAGGCATCACCGTCCTCGAAGCTTGAGGTGGTAACGGCATTCGATTTTCCTCGGATCTTTATGGGCGAAGGTTTGGCTCCAATTCCGGCTTCAATAAATAAAGAATATTACGATTTGGCCGAACAAACTACGGATGAAGTTAAAAAACGACTTGCTGAGCAGGGTGTAGATGCCAAGGTGGAACTGATTCAAGGTTCTCCAGCCGAAGTCATTTTGGATTATGCCAATGAGAATGGCTTCGATGCGATCGTGATCGGTAGCCGAGGTTTAGGTGGTATCCGTGAATTTGTATTGGGTAGCGTAAGTCACAATGTGGTGCAGCATGCGCGTATTCCTGTGCTGGTCGTAAAATAACTGAATAAAAAAGTAAAAGTCGGTTTACTGCCTGTATAGGGAGTGCCGACTTTTATTTTTTTTCAGAGGGATGCGTTGCGGTCGCTGTTATCAGGGGAGGGGAGCGATAGCTAAATATAATACAATAGTCCTGACCTGTGGGTATATAAGGGTACTGATTTCACTAAACACGAACATTCTATTGTATGATTATTCTAATGTTCGTTTTCAAGTTGACATAAGGTGTAGGGAATTGTTAAACTAGGAAGTGTATTGTCGATAAAAAATGAACTTAAGGTACAATTTAATAAGGTACACATGTTTGAGCCGAAACAAACCACGATCATACTTGTAAAGAATATCGATTGGGATGGAATAGGCACAATGCTAACTCGTATAATGCCGGGGATATGGCCCGGAAGTTTCTACCTGGAAACCTTAAATTTCCGGACTACGGGAGACATACGGCTGAAGCCGCATTGGATGCGGTGGAAGAGGCTTGCTTTTGGCATGCCTTTAAGAAGCTCTGTCGTTTGTTTTTTCGTAGTCCGGTGTCTTGAAAATAACGTTATTTTCGAGTGCCGGATTTTTGGCGCTTATTGATAAACAGGGAGTGAAGGACATGTCAGTGCAGGTCGCTGTCATTATGGGCAGCACATCAGACTGGGACACCATGCAGCATGCATGTGCTGTGCTGGACGAGCTTGAAATCGGATATGAGAAAAAAGTAGTTTCAGCCCATCGTACACCGGATTTAATGTTTCGTTTTGCAGAAGAGGCCGCTGGGCGTGGACTAAAGGTCATTATTGCTGGAGCGGGTGGGGCTGCGCATCTGCCAGGAATGGTGGCTGCGAAGACAGCATTGCCGGTCATTGGTGTGCCTGTTCAGTCGAAGGCTCTGAACGGTCTGGACTCCCTGCTCTCCATTGTGCAGATGCCGGGTGGTATTCCGGTTGCCACTGTGGCAATTGGTAAGGCAGGCGCTACAAATGCAGGGCTGCTGGCAGCACAAATATTAGGCGCTTTTGACGAAAAGATAAGCCAGCGGGTTTTGGCGAGACGCGACCGTATTCGTGATGAGGTGCTGGAAGGCAGTGACTCGCTATGAATGGGGCATGTGAATCCGCAGGCCGTATCCGACCTCCTGGTACAACGATTGGACTTTTAGGAGGCGGGCAATTAGGAAGAATGCTTGTACTGGCTGGAACCAATCTAGGATATCGCTTTGTGACACTGGACCCTGCACCGGATAGCCCTTGTGGACAGGTGTCAGAACAAATCCGCGCTGCCTATGATGATGAGCATGCGGCCAGAGAGCTGGCTGAGCGGTGCGATGTGATCACGTATGAGTTTGAAAATGTGGACGCAGGTGTGGCTGCACTTTTGGAACAGGAATCCAGCGTGCCGCAAGGCAGCAGTCTTTTGTACACAACACAGCACCGTCTGAGAGAAAAGCGTTCTATTGAAGCTGCTGGTGTCCCTGTCGCTCCGTATCGTGAAATCAGCAGTCTTGCGGATATGGTGCAAGCGGTAGCTGAACTGGGTGTACCGTGTGTGCTTAAGACAGCAGTCGGTGGTTATGATGGCAAGGGACAAGTGGTCATTCGCCAACCGGAGCAAGCCACGGCTGCCTACGAACAACTGGCAGGAGGCGGTGCGGAACTGGTATTGGAACAGTTCATCCGTTTTCGCTGCGAAATCTCGGTGATTGTAGCTCGCAGTACGAACGGTGAAGCCAAAGCCTTTCCACCTGCCGAAAACATTCACGTGAACAATATTTTGCATACGTCGATTGTGCCTGCACGTGTGCCAGAACCTGTCCAGGAGGAAGCACGCAAGTTGGCGCTGGCTGTGGCAGAGTCGCTGGGTGCGGTGGGACTGCTCGCTGTAGAGATGTTTGTCACCGAAGACGGACAATTGTACGTTAATGAGTTAGCACCACGACCGCATAACTCCGGTCATTACACGATGGAGGGGTGCGCGACGTCGCAATTCGAGCAGCACATACGTGCGATTTGCGGTTTACCCTTGGGCAGCACGAAGCTGCTGACTTCCGTCGTGATGGTCAATGTGCTAGGTGAGCATTTGGAGGATGTGGTTCGGCGGTTTGCGCAAGCGGATGTTGAAGCTGAAAGATTGGATGTTGTACCCAAGCTGCATTTGTATGGAAAAAGTGAAGCCAAGCCAGGCCGAAAGATGGGACATATTAATCTATTGTGCCAGGATGCGGAACAAGCGCTGGAATGGATTGAACAAACCAATATTTGGGGGAATAAATAGTCATGATCGAACGCTATAGCAGACCGGAAATGAGAGCGATTTGGACGGAAGAAAATAAATTTAAAGCATGGCTGGAAGTAGAACTGTGTGCCTGTGAAGCTTGGGCGGAATTAGGGGTTATTCCAAAAGAGGATACCGTGGCTCTGCGTAAGAATGCAAGTTTTGATATTGAACGGATCTATGAAATTGAGCAGGAGACAAGACATGATGTCATTGCATTTACCCGCACGGTATCCGAAAGTCTTGGAGACGAGCGCAAATGGGTACATTACGGTCTGACCTCCACAGATGTAGTTGATACGGCACTGGGCTACCTGTTAAAGCAGGCGAATGAAATCCTGGAGCGCGATATCTTGAATTTTATTGAAATTTTGAAGGAAAAGGCATTGGCTTACAAGCACACACCGATGATGGGACGTACACACGGAGTACATGCTGAGCCAACTACGTTTGGACTGAAGATGGGATTGTGGTACGAGGAAATGAAGCGCAATCTGGAACGCTTTCGTTTTGCGGCTGACCAAGTACAATACGGTAAAATGTCCGGTGCAGTTGGGACATATGCCAACATTGACCCGGCTGTAGAAGAATTTGTATGCCGCAAGCTGGGCACCAAGCCTGCACCCATTTCTACACAGACGCTTCAGCGCGACCGTCATGCCGAATACATGGCAACATTAGCGTTGATCGCCACATCGTTGGACAAATTTGCTACAGAAGTCCGTGCTCTGCAAAAGAGTGAGTTCCGTGAGGTGGAAGAAGCTTTTGCCAAAGGTCAAAAAGGTTCTTCCGCGATGCCGCATAAACGCAATCCGATCGGCAGTGAAAACATCTCCGGTCTGGCGCGTGTGATTCGTGGGCATATGGTATCTGCGTATGAGAACGTAACCCTGTGGCATGAACGCGACATCTCGCATTCTTCTGTGGAACGTATTATCCTGCCGGATGCAACCATGCTGTTGAACTACATGCTGAACCGTTTTGGCAATATCGTGAAAAATCTGACGGTCTTCCCTGAAAATATGAAGCGCAATATGGCACGTACGTATGGTGTACCATTCTCCGGCCGTATTATGACGAAGCTGATCGACAAAGGCTTTAGTCGTGAAAAAGCCTACGATACCGTGCAGCCGCGTGCTATGCAGGCGTGGGAAGAACAACGCCAGTTCCGCGAAATCGTCGAGGCGACCCCGGAAATTACTGCCGTGCTCAGCACAGACGAAATCGAGGATGCGTTCAACCCAGCCTGGCATCTGAAGAACGTGGATACGATCTTCAAAAAGCTGGGATTAGGGGAGTAGGAGGGAAGGTTGCTGCGTGGTGAGGCCGCTGCGCGAACGGATCATTCTTCCGATTGCTGTTGCCTCTGGATTCCTGTGATTGTATAAGACCAGATATTGGTTGGAATCCAGAGGCAAAGGCAAGCGCTGACGCTTCTCCAGAACGATTCCGTCCGCTCCGCTGCACCCAGCACCAACCCTCGTGTGGGAGCAGAACTAGGGAAGGTGCGGCACATAAGATGCCGCACCTCCCCAAAGGCGATGGAAAAGCGTGTTCCACTGCTTTCTATCGCAGGCCACGTTCTCGTGAGGGCTGCCGAATTTGCGCAGCAAACAGGCCGCTGCCCTCCCGAGAACGCGCAGGCTCAAGAAGCGAAGCCTTGAGCCACCGTATCCGTGCGCAGCGTAGCACATGCGCACAACAGGGCGAAGCCCAATGCTCGCTGCACGGCATGCCGTGCTACGGCCACGGGCCGAATGGTATTGCGGCGACATGCGCGTAAAAACGTTGTTTTGTACCAACGTAAAAGCGTTGCTTGATGAAAGCTTGTGCGAACAAGCCTTCATCAAGCGAAACGCGCTCACATCACTCTAGCCACATAATAAACGCCCCCATCCCGCTCACCAAGCCAACCCTTGCGGGAGTCCCGAGGGCAGCAGCCCTGGGGGTCCTCCCCGAGGGGAGGATTTAGGAGGGGGAATACTCTTTTGAAAGAGGTGTAATGAAATGTCATTGTCTACTGCCGAAGGTCTGATCCATGCGCCGCTCTTGTATAAAGGCAAGGTGCGTGAACTGTATGATCTCGGAGAGCATTTTCTGATTGTGGTGACAGACCGAATTTCGGCTTTTGATTATGTGTTAGAGCCACCCGTGCCCGAAAAGGGGAATGTGCTGAATAAGCTCAGCGCTTTCTGGTTTGAGCAGACGAAAGACTTGTTGGAAAACCATGTCGTGCACACTGATGTGAACAAGCTCGGGCATGTGATCGACGAACAGAATAAAGAGTTGCTGAAGGACCGGATCATGGTCACGCTGAAGGCTGAACGCATCGACATTGAGTGTGTGGTGCGCGGATATATTACCGGAGGCGGCTGGCGTCAGTATGAGCAGAACGGTGAGGTGAACGGCATTCCATTGCCAGAGGGGCTGCGTAAAAACGAGCGTTTTCCCAAGCCATTATTTACACCAGCTGCAAAAAATGATGTTGGACACGACGAGGACATTTCCCTTCACCAAATGAAAGAACTGGTCGGGGTTGAACTAACAGGTGAGCTTGAGGAAAAGAGCTTGGCGTTGTACGAATTTGCACGTGCTTTCTGCGAGAAGCGGGGGATTATTTTAGCCGATTGCAAGTTTGAGTTTGGTCTTGTTAACGGTAAGGTGATTTTGATTGACGAAATTTTCACTCCAGATTCATCCCGTTTTTGGGCGCAGGAAAAGTATGAGCTGGATGTTGAGATTGACAGCATGGACAAGGAGCCGGTACGAAGCTATTTGGCATCATCCGGTTGGGACAAGAATAGCAAGCCCGATCCATTGCCTGCTGAGGTCGTAGAAGAAACAACTGCAAGATATACGGATATTTGGCGGCGTCTGACGGCACAGTAAATAGTAATCATAATTCAACCAATAGGATTCACTCATTCGGAGGAGGAACTGAAGGAACATGATGAAAGCAACAGTCTATGTCACGATTAAGCAAAGCGTTTTGGACCCGCAGGGGGTTGCGGTGCAAGGCGCACTACATTCTATGGGTTTCGGAGAAGTGGACAGCGTCAGAATTGGTAAGTATATGGAATTGAATCTGGATACAACAGACCGCGAGAGTGCTGAAAAGCGCATCATTGAGATGTGCGAAAAGCTATTGGCCAACACGGTCATTGAAGACTACCGCTACGAACTGGAGGGCTGATTCCATGAAATTTGCAGTTCTGGTTTTTCCGGGCTCCAACTGTGATATTGACTGCTATAAGGCGGTAGAGGACACGGTCGGTGAACCTGTCGATTATGTTTGGCATACTGCGACGGATTTGTCGCCTTATGATTGTATTCTTGTTCCAGGAGGCTTCTCCTACGGGGATTACCTGCGTTGCGGTGCGATTTCCCGGTTTGCTCCGGTGATGAAGGAAGTTGCCAAAGCGGCTGCCGAGGGCAAATATATTTTAGGGATTTGCAACGGATTTCAAATTCTGACCGAAGCCGGGTTGTTGCCAGGGGCTTTACGCCGTAATCTGTCGATGAAATTCCTATGCCGGGATACGGTGTTGCAGGTTGCGAATAACCAAACACCTTTTACAAGAGACTATGCTGCTGGTGAAGAGATCATTATTCCGATCGCCCACGGCGAAGGCAACTATTACTGTGATGATGAGACGCTGGCTCGTTTGCAGGCGAACAATCAGATTGTATTTAAGTATAAAGATAATCCTAATGGTTCCGTGACGGATATTGCAGGGATTTGTAATGAGCAAGGTAATGTGCTGGGCATGATGCCCCACCCGGAACGCGCGGTGGACGCATTGCTCGGGACGGATGATGGCAAACGTATGTTTACATCTATTTTGAACGCTTGGAGGGATCGACATGGCGCAGCAAGTGTCCGCTAAGGAACCGACGGCAGAGCAGGTTGCCGAACATAAACTGTATCAGCAGATGGGTGTATCGGACAGTGAATATGCGTTGATCTGTGAATTCATGGGACGTCAGCCCAATTATACGGAGATAGGCGTGTTCAGTGTCATGTGGTCAGAGCATTGTGCTTACAAAAACTCCAAGCCGTTGTTGCGTCGTTTTCCAACGAGCGGTCCACGAGTTCTGATGGGACCCGGCGAGGGCGCAGGCATTGTAGATATCGGTGACAACCAAGCGGTTGTATTTAAAATCGAAAGCCATAACCATCCGTCGGCTGTGGAGCCTTTTCAAGGGGCAGCGACTGGGGTAGGCGGTATCATTCGTGATATTTTCTCCATGGGTGCAAGACCAGTTGCGGTGTTGAACTCTCTGCGTTTTGGCAAGCTGGAGAGCGACCGTGTGAAATATTTGTTCGAGCATGTGGTATCTGGTATTGCGGGATACGGGAACTGTATCGGTATTCCGACTGTAGGTGGCGAGGTTGTATTTGATGAAAGCTACGAAGGCAATCCGCTCGTTAATGCAATGTGTGTCGGACTGATTGACCATGATAAAATCCAGCGTGGTGTTGCTAAAGGGGTCGGTAACCCGGTGTTCTACGTGGGACCGCCGACAGGTCGTGATGGGATTCACGGAGCGACATTCGCATCGGTTGAGCTGACAGAGGAATCTGAAGCGAACCGGACTGCGGTTCAAGTAGGCGATCCTTTTATGGAGAAGCTGGTTATGGAATCATGTCTGGAATTGATCGACAGCGGTATTGTGCTAGGTATTCAGGATATGGGTGCCGCGGGACTTACCTGCTCCAGCGCGGAGATGGCGAGTAAGGCTGGCAACGGTCTGGAGCTGTATCTGGATCAGGTACCGCAGCGTGAAGAGGGCATGACACCTTATGAAATGATGCTGTCTGAATCACAGGAACGGATGCTGTTCGTAGTAGAGCCTAAGGATGAAGCACAGGCACTGGAAATTTTCGAGCGCTGGGGTGTTATTTGTGCCAAGGTCGGTAAAGTGACGGATGACGGTCGTTTGCGTTTGTTCCATCACAATGAAGTGGTCGGAGATATGCCAGTGACGGCGCTGGTTGACGAGTGTCCGATTTATGACAAGCCTTCCGAAGTCCCTGCTTATTATGAGCAAAATGCTGCTATTGACACACTTCGTTATGCAGAAGTGACGGATTTGAACGGTGCGTTGAAAAAGGTACTGTCATCACCAAGTGTAGCCAGTAAGAAATGGGTATACGAGCAGTATGACTACATGGTACGCACGAGTACAGCCGTTCGTCCGGGATCGGATGCAGCTGTTGTGACTGTGCGCGGAACTCGTAAGGGACTCGCCATGACGACAGACTGTAACGGACGTTATGTATACCTTGATCCAGAGGTAGGCGGACGGATTGCAGTTAGCGAAGCAGCGCGTAACATTGTATGCTCCGGCGGCGAGCCGTTGGCAATTACGGATAACCTGAACTTCGGTAACCCTGAAAAGCCAGATATTTTCTGGCAAATGGAAAAAGCCGTGGACGGTATGGCAGAAGCTTGCCGTATACTGGATACACCTGTCATCGGGGGCAATGTCAGCTTGTACAATGAAAATGCTAAAGGATCCATCTATCCGACGCCTGTTGTCGGTATGGTAGGTTTGGTACATGATACAGATCATATTACGACACAAGGCTTCAAAGCCGAAGGCGATGTGATTTTTCTGGTGGGGGAAACGAAGGCTGAGCTAGGAGGCAGTGAGTTCCAAGCTGTCGTACACGGTGTATCCGAGGGACGCCCTCCTGAGCTGGATTTGAACGTAGAGAAAAGACTGCTGACTGCGGTACTGGGAGCGATTCAGGGCGGATTGGTACAATCTGCGCATGATTTGGCAGAGGGCGGATTGGCTGTAGCGCTTGCGGAATCTGGGATTAGCAGCGGATTGGGAGCACAGGTCAACGTAGAAACGACTTTGCGTCCTGACCATGCTTTGTTTAGCGAAAGCCAATCCCGTATTTTGTTATCTGCATCGCCGGATAAAGCGTCAGCTCTGGAAGCACATCTGCGTAGTTTGGAAGTGCCAGTTACTGTATTAGGAAAAGTTGAAGGATCACAATTGACAGTTGAGGTGAACGGACAACCCGCTTTGAATGAGGCAGTCGCCAGTTTGAAGCAAATCTGGGAGGATGTCATTCCATGTCTGATGAAATAACAGCACGGACGTTGTGGACTGGAGATTATTATAATGAAGGCTCTGGTAAAGAGGGGCTGTTTGATAAATTAAAAGAGGAATGCGGCGTGTTTGGAGTGTATAGGCACTCCGATGCCGCTTCCCTAGCATATTACGGATTGCATGCACTCCAGCATCGCGGAGAGGAAAGTGCAGGCATCTGTGTGAGCAGTGGCGACGAGTTTCATTATCATCGTGGAATGGGGCTTGTAAAAGAAGTATTCAATAAAGATTTGATGGCTTCGCTGACAGGCGATATTGCCATAGGACATGTGCGCTACTCGACAAGTGGAGACAGTAAGCTAACGAATGCACAGCCTTTGGTGTTCAAGTATCGTGATGGCGATCTAGCGGTAGCTACGAACGGGAATATTGTGAATGCTTTGCAAATCCGGCATGAGCTGGAGCAGGGCGGGTCTATTTTTCAAACGACCAGCGATACAGAAGTAGTGGCGCATTTGATCGCACGATCATCCAAGGATTTAGTGGAGGCCGCGAAAGATGCATTGAAGCGTATTGTCGGCGGATTTGCCTTTCTGATTATGACCAACGATAAATTGCTGGTCGCCTCTGATCCCAATGGCTTGCGTCCGTTGACGATGGGCAGATTAGGTGATGCATATTTGTTTGCTTCTGAAACCTGTGCTTTGGAAACGATTGGGGCAGAGCTGTTGCGCGATATCGAGCCGGGTGAACTGTTGGTGTTGGACAAAAATGGTCTGCACGAAGACCGTTACAGTGAAGGTAAGCATCGTAAAGCACTGTGCGCGATGGAATATATTTATTTTGCCCGTCCTGACAGTGATTTGAATGGTTCCAATCTTCATGCTGCGCGCAAAAGAATGGGTAGCCAGATGGCGCTGGAAGCTTTTGTCGATGCGGATCTGGTGACAGGAGTGCCGGATTCCAGTATTTCGGCTGCGATTGGTTATGCTGAGCAGACAGGTATTCCTTATGAGCTGGGTATGATTAAAAATAAATACACTGGACGTACCTTCATTCAGCCGAGTCAGGAGCTACGCGAGCAGGGTGTGAAAATGAAGCTGAGCGCTGTACGACGTGTTGTTGAAGGTAAACGAGTCATTATGATCGACGATTCTATCGTTCGGGGCACTACATCCCGCCGAATCGTGAATATGCTGCGTGATGCGGGCGCGTTGGAGGTACATGTACGTATTACCTCGCCGCCTTTCAAAAACCCGTGCTTCTATGGCATCGACACGCCGGATCGCCGGGAGCTGATTGCTTCATCCAAAACCGTCGAGGAAATTCGTGAGGAAATTAACGCCGATTCGCTTTACTTTATGAGCGCCGAGGGTTTGATTGCCGCTGTAGGTGGATATAACGAACAGGATTACAAAGGCGGCTTGTGCCTAGCTTGTTTTGATAATGATTACCCGACTCAGGTAGATTTCAAAGGTGAAGAAAAGTTCGGATGTAGTTGTTGAGAAAAGGGAACAAAAGAGATACAGGCGCATGGTGCAGGTGAAGCGGTTCTGAGGGGGCCACTCCTCGTGTGGAAGGTTCTTCCGATCGCTGTTGCCGCTGGATTCCCGAATTGGAATAACCCCTTAGAGGGTTGGAATCCAGCGGCAAAGGCGAACGCTTCGCTTCTCCAGAATCCTTCCACCCGCTCCGTTCTTCAGATGTACACCATTTTGCAGCAGTACCTGTCTCTCTTCTGTTCCCTATGGGGAAGAGGATAGGTAAGGTCGTTAAAAACTCATGGCATAACTATTTCATGCCATGAGTTTTTAACGGAGCGGTGACTCATAAAAAGTCACCCTGCTCTTATAAGGTTGAGCCAGCGAAGCGAAGCTCACCAGCAGGCAAGGCGAAGCTGCCTGCCTCAAAGGGCAAAGAAGTGAGCCGCTCGTAGGCGCTGTTACTTCTTTGCCCGGCACGTCCCCGCCTTTGCGAAGCAAACAGCCCGGGACGTGCCCGCCGCCGTGAAGGCGGCCACGCACCAAAGCGTGTCCTTGTGAATTGCGGGAATGACCCGCAATTCACAAGGACAACACGCGACTCACAGCACGAACCAACCACCAAGTAGCACCCAACCCTACACATCTGACCGATTCTTGAGGGGTCCAGGGGGAGCAGCCCCATGGAATCCTCCCTATTAGGGAGGACTTAGGAGGGTCAATCATTTGAAGGAGTGTTCATGAATGTCCGAAGCATACAAAAACGCAGGGGTAGATATCGCTGCCGGTAATGAAGCAGTAGAACGGATGAAAAAGCACGTTAAACGTACCTTCCGTCCCGAAGTGCTGACGGACTTGGGCGGATTCGGTGCGTTGTTCGGCCTGAATAAGGATAAGTACGAGGAGCCTGTACTCGTTTCCGGTACCGATGGTGTCGGCACGAAGCTGAAGCTTGCTTTCGCAATGGATCGTCATGACACCATTGGTATTGACGCGGTTGCGATGTGTGTAAACGACATTGTCGTCGGAGGCGCGGAGCCACTCTTTTTTCTCGATTACCTCGCCTGTGACAAGGTTGTGCCTGAGAAAATTGAAGCGATTGTAGCCGGTATTGCCGAGGGCTGTCACCAATCGGGCTGTGCGCTGGTCGGCGGTGAAACCGCAGAAATGCCAGGGATGTATAGCGAGGGTGAATATGATATTGCCGGATTCACGGTAGGGATTGTAGATAAAAGCAAAATTATCAACGGTAGCTCCATTGCTCCCGGAGATACAGTGATCGGACTGGCCTCCAGTGGAGTTCACAGTAACGGCTTCTCCCTGGTGCGCAAGCTGTTATTGGAACAGCAGGGCTATGATTTGCATGATGAAATCGAAGGCTTGAACGGCAAACTGGGCGATGTACTGCTGGAGCCGACGAAAATTTACGTGAAATCCGTTTTGGCATTGCTGGACAAGGTAAAAGTAAAAGGCATGGCGCATATCACAGGTGGCGGTTTTATTGAAAATATCCCTAGAGTGTTACCGGATCACGTCAATGTGGATATAGAATACGGCACTTGGCCGATTTTGCCAATCTTCCAGCTCATGCAGGAAAAAGGCGCAATCTCCAACAAAGACATGTTCACAACCTTTAATATGGGAATTGGGATGGTAATCGTTGTAGGCGAAGAGCATGCACAGACTGCACTGGAAGTTCTGAAGGAACAGGGCGAAGCCGCATATGTGATCGGAAAAGTAACGGAAGGCAGTTCTATCGTGACCTTTACGGGAGCAGAGGTGTAATGAACGAGTACCGGATTGCTGTTTTTGCATCAGGTGAAGGGACGAATTTTCAGTCATTGGTGGATGCGGCTGCGCGAGGAGAACTGGGCGGCGCCTCGGTAGAATTGCTCATCTGTGACAAGCCTGCGGCTCCTGCCGTAGCTAGAGCCCAGAAAGCTGGAATTGCGTGCCATACTTTTCGACCCAAGGAATATCCTTCTCGAGAAGACTATGAGCGTGAATTGGTGGCTTTACTGGAGCAGAAATCGATTGATCTCATCGTGTTAGCTGGCTACATGCGTTTGCTATCCAGCGTCATGGTCGATGCCTACGCAGGAAAAATTATTAATATTCATCCGTCACTACTTCCGGCATTTCCAGGGAAAGATGCTGTAGGACAGGCATTGACCTATGGGGTCAAGGTAAGTGGTGTTACCGTTCATTTTGTGGACGGGGGCATGGACACGGGAGCCATTATTGCCCAGCGTGTCGTGGAAGTTGACGACCATGATACAGCGGAATCCTTATCCGCAGCCATTCAATCCGTGGAACGTCAGCTATATCCAGAGGTAGTTGGCAAATTGGCCCAAGGTAAAATTCAATTAAATGGTCGCAAAGTGATTTCACTTCTCTAAGAATGATTGTAATTTGTCATATCATTGTCATATCAAGGATGTTGTACAGGCATTTTCCGATATTTCTCGGGAAATAAAATGATAAAAGAGAATTTTGCAAAATTCTGAAAGAGCTAAAGGAGGAGACAGGGTGAGTATTAAAAGAGCGCTCGTCAGCGTATCGGATAAGCGGGGGATCGTGGAATTTTGCCGCGAGTTGTCCAAATTGGGTGTGGAGATCGTTTCGACAGGGGGAACGAGCAGCTTGTTGTCGAAGGAGGGCATTCCAGTCATCGGCATTTCAGAGGTAACGGGTTTTCCTGAAATTATGGATGGACGTGTTAAAACACTCCACCCTGCGGTACACAGCGGCTTGCTGGCTGTTCGGGATAATGAAGAGCATCAGCGTCAGATGAAAGAACTTGGATTGAGTTATATTGATCTGGTCGTTGTGAATCTGTATCCTTTTGCGGAAACGATCGCCAAACCCGGTGTAACTTATGAGGACGCGATTGAAAATATCGACATCGGCGGTCCAACGATGCTTCGTTCTGCGGCAAAAAATCATGCTTTTGTAAGTGTGGTAGTCGATGCTGATGACTATAGCACAGTGTTGGAGGAAATCCGTAAGGATGGCGATACGGAACTGAATACTCGTAAGCGTTTGGCCGCAAAAGTTTTCCGTCATACGGCGTCATACGACGCTTTGATATCCGATTATTTGTCGAATGTGACAGGCGAGCCGTTGCCTGAGCGTTACACTGTAACCTATGAAAAAATTCAGGATTTGCGTTATGGGGAAAATCCACATCAGCAGGCGGCATTTTACCGTGAGCCATTGGCGGCAAAGGGTACACTGACAACAGCGAAACAACTACACGGCAAAGAGCTGTCTTACAATAACATCAATGATGCTAATGCCGCTTTGCAAATCGTCAAAGAATTCAGCGAACCTACCGTAGTAGCAGTTAAGCATATGAATCCTTGTGGTGTGGGAATTGGCGGAAGTATTTATGAAGCGTACAGCAAGGCGTATGCAGCTGACCCAACCTCGATTTTCGGTGGCATCGTAGCGGCTAACCGGATTATTGATGGTGATACAGCGAATAAGCTGAGTGAGATCTTTTTGGAAATTGTACTGGCACCGGGCTTTACGAAAGAAGCATTGGAGATTTTAACCAAAAAGAAAAATATCCGTTTGCTTGATATGGGTGAGATGTCCCCGTCTGAACAGCCGGAGAGCCGTTTCGTTGTGACTTCTATTGAAGGTGGCATGGTCGTTCAGCAAAATGACATTCATGCTTTAGACCCGGATGCACTTACAGTTGTAACCGAGCGTGCGCCGTCCGCGGAAGAACTGAAACAGCTTTTGTTTAGCTGGAAAGTGGTTAAGCATGTGAAATCCAACGCCATCGTACTGGCGGCAGATAATATGACCATTGGCGTAGGCGCAGGACAAATGAACCGTGTCGGAGCGGCCAAGATTGCCATTGAACAGGCTGGAGAAAAAGCAAAGGGTGCGGTCCTGGCATCCGATGCATACTTCCCGATGGGCGATACGCTGGAGCTGGCAGCTAAAGCAGGCATTACGGCAGTTATTCAGCCGGGCGGCTCCATCAAGGACGAAGAATCCATCAAGGTTGCTAACGAATACGGCATTGCCATGGTCTTTACAGGCGTACGTCATTTCAAGCACTAACTTGTATGAGTTGAGGATGCAGCAGCATTTTCACCTGAACATCTTAATGGGAGCGGGAGGAAACACCTGAATGGATATTTTGGTTATCGGAGGGGGCGGCCGCGAACATGCAATTGTGTGGGCGCTGAAGAAAAGCCCCAAGGCCGGGCAAATCTATTGCGCACCAGGCAATGCTGGTATCGGACAGTTAGCGGAGTGCGTGCCGATTCCGGTGAGTGATTTTGACGCGCTGACAGAGCTGGCGGAATCCAAAAGGGTAGGACTTGTCGTGGTTGGTCCCGATGATCCGCTGGCAGATGGTATTGTGGATGCTTTTGAAGCGAAAGGCATTCCAGTATTCGGACCGCGTAAAAATGCAGCGGAAATTGAAGGCAGCAAAATCTTCATGAAGGATTTGCTCCATAAATATCATATTCCGACAGCAACCTATCGCAAGTTTTATACTTATGAGGAAGCACATGCATACTTGAAGGAACAACCGATTCCGGTTGTCATTAAGGCAGACGGACTCGCGGCAGGTAAAGGGGTAACGGTCGCTTACTCGATGGAGGAAGCGGAAAAGGCTCTCTCCGACATTATGGTGACCAAGGTGTTTGGTGAAGCCGGGGCACAGGTCGTGATTGAGGAGTTTCTGGCTGGTCAGGAAATGTCGATTCTCTCCTTTGTCGACGGTGAAACGGTTCGTCCGATGGCCGCGGCCCAAGACCACAAGCCCATTTTTGATGGTGACAAAGGGCCGAATACAGGTGGCATGGGTACGTATTCTCCGTTGCCTCACATAGCCAATTCTATTATTGAGGAAGCTATTGAGACGATTATTAAGCCGACGGCCAAGGCCATGGTTGCTGAAGGGCGCCCGTTCCGAGGTGTATTATTTGCCGGATTGATGATTTCGCCGGACGGCAAGCCGAAGACCATTGAGTTTAATGCACGTTTCGGTGATCCGGAAACTCAAGTGGTTCTGCCTCGTTTAAAATCCGATCTGCTCGATATTTTTCTTGCTGCTGTAAATGGCACGCTGGATCAGGTGGAGATCGAGTGGAAGGATGAAGCGGCGGTATGTGTGGTGCTGGCATCTGGAGGTTATCCTGGAGCTTACGCCAAAGGTGTACCTATCCACGGATTGGAACAGGTAGACGAAGCTATCGTGTTCCATGCTGGAACGGGCATCAACGAACAGGGTGAATGGGTAACGAACGGCGGACGTGTATTAGGTGTGGTCGGCTTGGGACGTGATATTGCCGGGGCACGGAACAAAGCTTACGAACAGGCGGATCGTATTACCTTTGAAGGTAAACAAAACCGTACGGACATTGCGACAAAAGCATTGCTGTAGCAGCGATATAAAGGAAAAAGAGAGCCTCTGTGGAGGTTCTCTTTTTGTTCAAAGGAAATAAAGTTGTAGACTGAGAAAATAAAGCGTTTTCTTAGTGCTTAGATTACAGCAACAAGGACTTCACCCGAAAAAGGTTGTTTTAGTTCATTCAAATGATTAAACTAACGGTTAATAGTAGGTTCAAGTAATCGATGAGACGAAGAGGGGGAAACCGAAATGAAGACGATCAAGTGCATGATGGACCACCTGTACTGGGCGGACGGACGCATCTTGGACGCGCTCGAGGAGAGTGAGACGAAGAACAAGGACCTTCTGAAGCTGGTTCGGCACGTCGCGGTCGCGGAACGAGTCTGGCTGTCCCGTTTGCAGGGCAAGGGCAGCGCGCAATATTCATTGTGGGAGGAAGCAGAAGACCTGACGGCGATCCGGACGATGTTCGAAGAAAACGCCGAGCAATATCGCGTCTATATCGAAGGGCGCGAGGAATCCGAGTTGGACGAGATGATCGACTATGCGAACCAGAGCGGGGTTCCGTTCCGAACGTCCGTCCGGGACATCCTGTCGCAGGTCCTCTTACATGGGCAATATCACCGGGGACAGATCAACCGGGCGCTTCGGATCGAATCGGCAGAGCCTGTCCAAATCGATTACATCACGTTCGCGAGGCTCAGAGCCTAATAATCACCATTACTCGGAATGGGATTGACATTGAACGACGGTATGATAGCTCAACAAATTGCTTTTACCATATAAGAACAATATGCTAATGTATATTAGCAGACGATGATATTTTATAAGTGATAAGAACCTACACTGCCTTATTTAGGATCAAAGAGAGCCCATACCCTTATAAATTGGAAAATTAATTTGCTTCCAAATACGGTTATGGGCTTATTTACTTTTCATAAGCACTACCTTAGACTGCCGGTACTTGTTTAAGCTAACGGGCAGGGGAGTTACAATATGTAGAATTGTAGGATAACCAACTCGATGGAAATATTATGTCATTCGAAAAGAGCATAACGATTCTTTACTGATCGTTCTCAATATGTTATATTAATTGAGGGAGGGAGATGGGAATGGCGAGAAGCAAGGAGTTTGAAGAGAAAGAAGTCTTGGATAAGGCGATGCGGCTCTTTTGGGAGCAGGGGTACGAGAAAACGTCCATGACCAAGTTGGTTGAGCATATGGGTATTCATCGAAGAAGCTTGTATGATACTTTTGGAGATAAGCATAGTCTGTTCCTGAAAGCGATGGATCGGTTTGACGACAAAATCATCGCCGCGCTTGCAGGAGGGGTTAAACGGTCCAAGACCGCATCGGAGGCATTACAGTTTATTTTTAGCTTCATGATCGACGGGGATGAGGACTCGCCAGCCGGCTGCTTAATGGTGAATTCGGCCGTAGAATTGGCGGCGCGTGACGTCGAGGTGGACAACAAGTCCACGAAAGCATTCACGACAGCAGAGCAATTGCTCAGGGAGATTATTCTTTGGGGACAACGTGACGGTGAATTCACCTCCACATACAATGCTGAGGAATTGGCGGAATACCTGCATAATGTATGGATTGGGTTAAGGGTAATGGCAAGAACCTCGGCTTCCAGAGAAAAGCTTCACCGAATTACTCATATTTCGATGAAGCTCCTGGAAGAATAAGGGTAATTGTGGTAATCAGTTCAGATGTGAAGTGTCCCTTCTGCTAATCCATGCTCTTTGCGATCGAGTTATCTTACGCCTAATTTAGAATGAACATTCTAAAAACGCCGAAAGAAGCTCTAAAGCATAGTTTACAATGAAGTTTAACAGCGCAGTTAAAACAACAAACAACACAACACATAAAAACAACAGAGTAAGGCACTCAGCATTTTTTTTAACGATTTTGAGAGTGACCGTTCTCGTTAGAAAACAAGTATCGAGTAAAACTCGCTTACCGTAATTACTACGTATCAAAACGCAGACCAAATAGCTTCAAGAAAACAATTTCATAAACAAAATACAATAAAAGGAGCACATGAAAATGAATATTTCTCAACAAGTTGCATTTGTCACTGGCGCGAACCGAGGTTTTGGTCGCCATCTTGCCCTTGAACTTCTATCCAGAGGGGCTAAGGTGTATGCCGGAGCAAGAAATCCGCAGTCCATTGACATTCCCGGTGCAATTCCTGTAAAGCTTGATATTACGAACCCTCAAGAGGTAGCGGCAGCTGCTATGGCCGCTCAAGATGTTACGCTTCTGATCAACAATGCAGGCTCGGCTACAGGAGCTACTTTGCTTGACGGTGATCTCGATCAAATACAGTTGGAATTTAATACGCACTTCTTTGGCACATTATCCATGATTCGCAATTTCGCACCTATTCTTATTAATAATGGTGGGGGATCCATACTGAATATCCTTTCCGCATTATCATGGTTCAGTAGTGGGGGGAGTGAAGGCGCTTATTCGGCTGCAAAGGCGGCTGCGTGGGCAATGACGAACGAGTTGCGCTTAAATCTGTATCCTCAAAATGTGAGAGTAGCTGGTTTGCATGTGGGCTTTATGGATACAGACATGACGTCAGGCGTTGAAGCTCCGAAGTCCAACCCTGCTGATATTGCAAAAATTGCAATTGATGGAATAGAGTCCGATAGCTTTGAAATTCTTGCTGATGAACCGAGCCGTCAACTCCAGCGTGCTCTCGCTGGCGGTGTAGCTGCTATTTACCCACAGCTTAAATGATGAGCAAAACTGTACTAATTACCGGAGCGTCGGGCGGAATTGGAAAAGAGCTGGCGGATCGTTTCGCCAAAGACGGATACGATTTGGTGCTGGTCGCACGCAGCGAGGACAAGCTCGTGGATCTCGCGAGGGAATATCGGAAAAAGTACCGTGTCCAAACGACATACATCGCCAAAGATGTTGCATTACCTGGCGTGGCAGAGGAAATCTACAGGGAGCTTAAAGAAAAAGGGATCACCGTCGACTTTCTTGTTAATAATGCGGGCTTCGGCTTGTACGGGGAATTCTTGGAGACACAGTTGGAGCAAGAGATGAATATGATCGACATTAATATCAAGGCTCTGACTGTAATGACTAAGGTGTTCTTACCGGATATGGTCAAAAGGCAGCAAGGGGGCGTGCTGAATGTGGCTTCGTTGGTGGCTTTTTTTCCTGGACCACTGATGGCAGTTTACTATGCGACAAAAGCGTACGTACTATCGTTCACTGAGGCTTTGGAGAATGAGCTGCGCGGCACAGGCGTGACTGTGTCCGCACTCTGTCCGGGAGCGACAGCGACTGGCTTTGTCGATCGTGCTGGGCTAGCCACCTCAAAGCTGTTTAGTGTTTAGTGACATTATAGTTGGTAACTGAAAAACCCAGTAATATCAAGCTTTTTGATGTTTCTTGCCTCTTCACTAAATTACATTAAAGTTGGTACTTGCAAATAGGGAACCCATAACACGATTACATTAAAGTTAGCACCTGTGATTTACATTATAGTTGGTATCAACCTATAGAGAAAGTGTGTTTGTAATCCCTTCATACTTCAAATAAGCACTGTTAATTTACTTTGTCGCGTCTCTCTTTCTAAACTTGGCTGCAGTGTAACATGACTTAGGACGAAATTATGGAGAACTGGTAAACCTGGAGATACGCCTGTATTTGCTAAGAAATCGGACAAGGCGTTAAACCTGCTTTTGATCGATAGATTCACTCGAGCTGTAGAATTCTTCTCAAACAAGATAGAACAGAATACGATTTATTAGCCAAGGGTATATCAGTGATTTTAGAATCTTAATTGAACGCTTTATCGAAGGGCACATCATATTCATTTGTTCACACTTGTTCACACTGTCTACTCAACACATGTGGAGTCGGTCATTTTGATGGTTCGCAACGGATAGGTGATTCCGAGAATGCCGCAAAATGAGGGGTGTCCCATAAGTCATGATAATGACGATGGGACACCCCTTTTAACCCGGGCTAAAAAGCAGTCCACGCATTAATTCTTCTTCCGAATCGTACATTACATGGGGAACATAGCTTTCTTAAAGCAAATGTCCGCCAGACACTTCAATGTCCTGGGCTGTAACCCAGCCGAAATCATCGGACAATAAGCTCACAATGACCTTCGCCATATCTACGGGTTGGCCGATTCTGCCAAATGCAGATTGCTCAGCCAGCGGCTTAATGAATTCAGGATGTTTATCGAACACTCCGTCGCCAAAATTGCTGTGCGTAGGACCGGGCGAAACTGCGTTGACCCGAATTTGGCGGGGTGCAAGTTCTTTGGCAATGTAGCGAGTCCAAGTTGAGAATGCTGCTTTTAACGAGCCGTAGATGGAGTAGCCCGGAAATGATTGGTTTTTAGATGAGCTCGTGGTATTTACAATAGCTCCAGCATTCTCCATGAATCCGACAAGTTGTTGTGTTAAAAAAGTCGGTCCTTTGAAGTTCGTATTAAGAATCTTGTCGAAGTATTCTTCGCTCATCTCAGTGAACATCATGGGCCCACCGACACCGCCATTATTAACTAAGTAATCAAAAGTTGTTCTGTTCCAAATGTCCTGGAGGCTCTTTTTCACTTCTAGAATAAAGTCTTCGAATGTTGATATTCGAGTCAGATCCAGCTTCAGTGCGAATGCCCGAACGCCTTTATTCTTCTCAATTTCCTTTACGACACCTTCTGCCCGGTCCTTATAGGAATTGTATGTGAGAATAACGCTAATTCCGCGTTTGCCAAGCTCAAGCGCCGTCGCTTTTCCAATGCCATTACTTCCACCTGTAACAATCGCAATTTTCATAAGATCCTCCTTGTTTTGTGTTCGATCTGGCTTTAATTTTAGTCGCATCTGTGGCAATAAAATAGACCTGAAAATGCCTTTTGATTGCCTAAAAACACCACGTTACTTTCCAATTTACCCGAATTACCCTTTATATCTGACATATTAGTAGCCCAAAAATGCCTATGTATATAACGCTGAGTTGAGGGATAAGAAAGTCGTGTGATAAACTAAGTGCATGAATAATGTCCTTGATGAAATAATTGATCTGATGAAAGGCGCAGGCACTCGACAGATTGAAACCGGAGTACCGGGGCTAAGTATGATAAAGGGAGATATCCCCGCTCATCAACTCGCAGCGCTCTACGAGCCGATGATTGGTTTTACAGTTCAAGGAACAAAGATTCTTTCAATCGGGGAGCATAGTACTGACCTGGAAGGGCCATCATATTACGTGTTACCGGTGCATGTTCCTGCAACGGCGAGTGTACATCCAGACCGTTATGGCCGTCCTTACATGTCACTTGGTCTCAAGTTGAATCAGAACGTTCTTCAGAGTTTACTTAGAGATCTTCCTGAAAATCTATTACCGACTGCTTCCGAGCATTTCGCAGCCTGTGAAATGGATATTGAATTTATGGAGGCATGGCTGCGCTTATTGCGATTGTCGAAAACATCAAGAGATATTCCAGCTCTTGCACCAGCTTATGAACGCGAAATCCTTTATCGCGTTCTGATGGGACCACAAGGATGGTATCTGAGGCAATTTGGTCTGCGGGAAAGCAATTTATCCAAAATTTCCGAAATTGTAAAATGGCTTCGCGGTAATTTTATGAAGCCAATAGACATTGGCGAGATAGCATCAAAATCTGGTATGGCTATAAATACCTTTCACCGTCAGTTTAAAAGGGCAACGGGTTTAAGTCCTATTCAATTTCAAAAGCAATTAAGGCTTTTGGAGGCTAGGAACCTCATTGCATTTGAGGGCTATCCAGTAGCAAGTGCCGCATATCATGTTGGCTATCAAAGTCCCTCACAGTTCAATCGAGAGTACTCCCGCTTCTTCGGTTCATCTCCAGCCCGGGACACTGAGAACCTAAGACGAATCGAAAGCACACGGATATCCCCGCTTAATTGAATAACGCCGGCTGTTTGCCGAAAAGCTTGTTTAGTGTCTCCAGTACATCCGGCGGATTGTCTTCGTTAAACTGAGTAATCGCAACGCTCAGAGCGGACAAAAGCATTGCCGTGCGGACTTGTATAAAGTACTGCCAGCTCCTGTCATCCAAACCGATCCTTTCTTTAACGAAGCTCAGTTTTTGGCTGAGGATATTGGCGAGCCGGGTTTGAAACTCTCCGTATAGATTTGCTTTTATGAGCGATAGAAAGAACTCTTTTTGACCAAAGCAGATCCCAAATAAAGCCTCAACCATCGCGTTGGAATCCGAATAAGGTCCCACACTCCTTAGTAATTCAGTGAAGACTGATTCCATCTGGTACAGGACAACATCCGACTTGTCGTCAAACAACCGATAAAAGGTCGCTCTGCCCACACCGGAGGTGTTGACGATGCTGGTTACGGTGATGTCATTATAATCAAGCGTCCGCATTAATTCCTCCAGGCCCTTACAAACCAGTTTTGCCGATTGTGTTTTCCGTTTATCATTGCCAATACGATACATTACCGCCGCTCCTGTTCCACTTCTTGATCTTCCATTGATCGTATTCAGACTTATGATATATTTGTATCATAATTTAGCCCAATAATAAAATGGATCAAGGAAGGTTACATCATGAAGAATCATATAAGTAGAAGCTTTCTGAAGACGAGTGGATTTACACTGCTGTCCGTGCTTCTGTTTGGTCTTGTGCTCGTGCTGATGATCAGCAGCGGAGAACGCAGGTTTGCGTATCTGATACTGGCAGCCTGCATCGGAGCGCTGGTGTTTGTGAGAAGATCAATATTCTGGCACGGGTGGCGCGTCCCGCTCTGTTGGGTCATCGCTCTGGCCGTGGCTTGGGCCGGTTTGTTTGCAGGGCAGCCATCACCCGTTATCGAAACCTACACCAGACAAAATCTGGAGCAGCCCAGCGTGCCCTATCAGCTCCTGTTGAATAACGTCACCATTGTGGATACGCGTACCGGCGGCTTAGCTTCCAACATGAGCATTCTGTGCGCCGACGGGAAAATCAAAGCCATTGCGCCAACGGGCACGCTCCAAGCTGGTGAAAATACCAAGGTCATAGATGCTGCGGGAAAATACGCCGTTCCCGGATATCTGAATATGCATATGCACGTCATTGGGGACAAGCACACAGACGAGACGATGGAGAGTCTCTTGGCTAACGGTCGTACGAGCTATTGAAAGAATGGCATTCCGGCGCTTTTACCATTCGGCAGACCGGCCGGCGCTCCTCACCATGCTTGGCGATGTTCTGACACCGATCAACGCGCCGACGCCCGGGATTGCCGCCGATATTGTCCGGCTGCAAAAACAGGCAGGGGCCGATTTAATCAAAGTGGGCGGTGTTACGCCCGATGTGTTCAAGGCCATTCAGTCGGAAACGAACAGATTGAATATGCCGCTTGTGGGGCATGTGCTGTCCGATATGGATTTAAAAGAGGTTGCCCAACACGGCTTCCGCAGTGTAGAGCATTTCGGAATCAACAACGGGAGCTTGATCTCAAGCTCCACGGATGAAGACATGCTGCGGGCGCAGGCAAAGCGGATACCGGCGTGTTCCACCAATAAAAGCAGTTTAAACCAAAATAATAACAGTAGCTCAAGTAGTAATAAAATTTCTGACACCAGTGTTCCAACAATTACTTCTTCTGCCCCTATTACTCCTTCTGAAAGTAAACCTGAGAACAATAAGAGTTTAGCAATGGAAGCATATAAGATAGTATTGCAAAATAAGATTGAATTTTACAGCATAGAAACTAAGAAAAAGGTATATTTGAATGATTTTCTAACTAACTCAACTTTCGCAGCTCAAATCTCCAAACAAAGCTTTGATATAGCTGGGTAAACCGGAGATCCATTCCTGTAGTTGACAAAAAACAGCTGTTTTGTTCTTCTTGGTTTTCGCCTGGGACATTTCGAGAAATAAACTCATGAGCTGCTGGAGCGCGGTCTGGTAGTCCAGATCGCGGACCTCGTCGGCAAAGAGAAAGAAGAGTCCTCCCAGTGTTCGGTCATCACTCGATTGACGCCGTTCGTATTCCATTGCCAAATATCGGCTGAAGACAATCGTCGTATGGCTAATCAGCCCGTCAAAGGAACGGCCCTGAAATTCAGTTCCCAGTTTCAAATAGCTTTTGGTGACTTTGAAAAAGGTCCTCTATGCTCCAGCGCATGCCATAGATTCGTACGATTTCAGCTGCATCCAGCGTCACATCGGTACTTAAAATGGCCAGCCACTCCCGTTTTTTATTCCGGTTGCGGACAAACACAAGCTTCACGGGCCGACCGCAGGCGGTGTGCACGATGACCGAGCCTTTAATGTCTTTGGCATTCGATGCGGGAAGGCTTTGAAACACCTCGCGGAGTGTCATTCGCTTACCTTGAACCAGGTAGCGTTGCTTCATTTCTTTCACCATACCAATGACGGGAAGCCCTTTGGCGGCGAGCTCACGGAGCAGTGGAGCTTGCGTAAACCAGCTATCCATAAGCACGTAATCGGCGGTGAATCCTGCACGTAAGGTTCGTTCCAACAAGGCTTCGACTGCATCCGGCTTCCGAGAAAAGGCCTCCATCCGGCGCTTGTAGCCGTTACTGCGTTTGGAGAGATTCGAAGCCATTTCGCACAGACGGTTGGCTAATTTGGCTGAAGACAGCATGACAAAGTCAAGTGGAGCAAAGCTAAAGCCGTCTGACCAACCTAGCGTTAGCATCGTGTAGCCTTTGGTAAATTTGCCTGTGGAGTGGTCAAATACACGTGCCAAAAGTTCCGCTTTTTTGCTCCGGTTTCGGCTGAGCACGGAATCGTCAATAATAAATACGCGTACTCGGTGCGACGAAATAAGCGATTCGCTCCTGCATCCAGATTTCCAAACACTTTTTTAGCATATCATTTTCCCGTTTTAACTTTTGGACGTACCTGTCCTGGTCCATATATTCCTTCCGTCGTCCTCGTTGGTCCATAAGTCCGAATTCACCGAGTTCCTTGTACTTCCGCATCCATTCTTTCAACCGATGTCGATCTGCAATCCCGAACTTCTCCATGAGTTTACGATATGTCCAACCTTCTTTGATATGAAGCCGTATGGCCTCTACTTTGGTTTCAAACGTATATTCTTTAAACTTCTGTCCTTTTTTCGCTGGCATAAAAAATGCACCCCTAGAAATTCATCGGATAAACCAGGGGTTTATTCCAATGTCTATTCTAAGGGGTGCACTTCAACATGCTTGGGTTGTGTTCATTTTGTGTATTCGGAACACACTCTTATAAAAACATAATAACTTGGGTCTACTCCACCATAAACATAGTTGCCCATTTTCCATTGGATAAATAAATATTCAGTACCGTTTATAATCCTAATTTCATACGCAGAAGCGGTAGATTTTTTTCTATCAAGTAAAAATCCCTTTGTCCACATGTCAGACCACGTTTCATCACTATAAAGTCTATCTGCTTTTCCATCTTCATAAAAACATATTGATTTTAACCATAGGTCTTCATGTGAAAAAACTGGTCCAGTAAAATCATCAATATTATTCACAAACCCGATAGATTTCCACTGTCCTAAAATTTTTTCATCTAGAATAAAAGGTAAATCTATATTATCTCTGCGACCAATCTCATTTATGATAAACTTTTTGCTCGAAACTTTTTTTAGGACATTGATGTATGATTTTTCATCTTCAATAATCACAAGAAACATATATGTTTTATTTTCTATTTTTTTAAGAGTGTATTTATAGCTTAGAATCGGTTCATCTCCGCCATAATGGATGAGCAAATACCCTTTTGTCCACCCTTCAAATATCCAATACTTTTCTCCGTTAGGCAGAAAATATATTTCTCTAAACGCTTTACTGGATATACTGTTATTAGGTTTATTGCAATCAAATTCTTCTATTGAGCTGATAATATCAAAATGCTCCCATTTCCCAATGACTTCTTCATCATTTACAAATAACATATCATTTGCAATAATATTACTCATTTATGTAGCACCCCTCATCCCCCAAACGTATCCTTACTTCATTATTTCATTATACCACTATTTGGACGTAAGATTAACACAAAAGCCATAGCGTGATTCCTAAAATAGCCTTGTTACTTCATTCGTATCGTCCAAATCATTCACATAGTCGGGCGTCGGATGTGCATACCCCCTGTTCATCCCCAAGAATGATAAGAATGATGTTAACCATCCCCCGACTACTTACCACCTCATAGACCGCTCAGAATCGCTTCTAAGCCATCCTAACCCCCTTCTTACCGAACAAGTGAAGCCGACCTAGCCCCGCTTCGCTTGTCCTATCAATAGGTATTACATTTCAAAAGCACCGCTTACAACCTTATTACGTTGTCCAATATGCGGACACGGAATGATTGGACATAGAACTAAAAGAAAAAGCTATCTGAACAGGAGAAGGATACAGAGTATGAACTCAACAGACCAACCATAAAAGAGGTTTCTTTTGAGCAGGTTCACCAAGTCTTAAAAGGCTTCTCCACCGTCATAACCAAGGTTGAACCATTTAAGCAAAAGGACTTGCTTCATTCCATAATAAGCAAGATTACCGTAAACGTTGGAGATACTCCCGACCAGAGAAGCGTCAAGGACATTGAATTGTTCTTCGACGCTTCAATTAAGGACGACTTTGTGCTTACTTATGATACGGTTCACCGAGATTGATCTTAAACCTCCTACCCGTTAGCTTAATGAAGCATCGTCAGTCTAATACTTTATTTTCTCAGTCTACAACTTTATTTGCTGAGTCTAGTACTTTATTTTTCAGTCTAGAACTTTATTTTCTCCTTACAACAGGTAAATTCAAGTACCTAAAAAACCGGTCATCCTAAACTAGGACAACCGGTTTTAAAAATCAGGAACCAACTATAATGCTAAGACACCAACTATAATGTCAAAGTACTAACTATAACGTAAAGGTACCAACTTTAATGTAACTGAACATTAGAAGCGGCGTCATGGAGGTTGGGCAGGTGGCTGACATAGGATATCGCGAATTCTTGCGGGGCAAGACTTTAATCATAACAGGGGGGCGCAACAAGTTCATGGCGTTCTTGCCGCGGTTGCTGCCTCGCAAGCTCATGACAAATGCGGTCAGATCTGCACAGGCTAAAGTGGAGCGATAATCGAAAGACATTGGAGTTAATAAACTCAATTCAAAGAGGGGGTTTTAAAATGGAAAAACTGTGGAGCAAAACGAAAATTGGCAACCTGGAATTACCTCATCGGTTAGCGATGGCACCAATGACACGTAGTAGAGCGCAAGAGGATGGTACGCCGGGAGAGCTAACTTCCCATTATTATGCTCAAAGAGCATCGATGGGTTTAATTATTACTGAAGGCACACAACCTTCTGATGATGGTCAAGGTTACTTAAGGTCACCGGGCATCTATACGGAAAAGCATATTGAAGGTTGGAAAAAGGTTACGGATGCGGTACATGAAGAAGGTGGATTTATATTTATCCAATTAATGCATGTCGGTCGTGTTTCGCACCCCGACAATACACCACATCATCGTCAACCCGTTGCACCATCTGCGATCGCACCCGGTGTAGAAATGTTTACGGCTAAAGGGATGCAGGAAATACCCGTTCCAAGAGAGTTAAGTGAAGAAAATATCCAGACGACAATTGCAGACTTCCGGAAAGCAGCAGCGGCAGCTATTAAAGCAGGAGCCGACGGCGTTGAAATTCATGGAGCAAATGGTTATCTGATTAATCAATTTATTGGGGAGAATTCTAATATACGATCGGATAAATACGGTGGATCGATAGAGAACCGTGCTCGCTTTGCAATTGAAGTAACGAAAGCAATCGTTGAAGAAATTGGAGCAGAACGAACAGGCTTCCGTATTTCGCCGGGAACACCTCTTAACGGAATTGATGAGGGCGAACACGGTCTTGAAGTTTATCTTCACCTTGTAAAAGAATTAGCTCAATATAATTTAGCTTACCTCCATGTTATGCATTTAGGGAACGAAACACTGCTTCGTGAAATTCGCAACATCTGGCCAAATCCATTATTAGTCAATAGAGCTGAACGGGCTCTAGAAGATCTTAGTGTAGATATTGATAATGGCCTTGCTGATATGGCGCCAGTCGGGGTATGGTCATTAGCTAATCCGGACTTAGTTGAACGTCTTAAAGAAGGCTTTCCTTTGAATGAAGCAGATCGTAAAACATTGTACTCTGGTAACGGAAGCGAGGGTTACACAGATTACCCTACGATGAAAGAACTTCAATCTCAACATCAGTAAAGAATAACATGGATATTGCTTTATGATGGCGTACAAGTTAAAGTACGCCATCAATTTTTCCAATAAACGAATGTGGAATTAAGATAAATGAGAAAAGGAGAAGATGAAGAATTGAAAGCTGCGCAAATGCAAAAATATTCAAAACAAATCCAATTGGAAATAAACAATATAAAAATACCGGAAATCAATAACCATGAGGTTCTTATCAAAGTAAAAGCTGCAGGTGTAAATCCCTTAGACATTCTTATTTTAAATGGTAGTATTCGCATGATTGCCGATTATGACTTCCCTTTAACTTTAGGAAACGAACTATCCGGCGTTATTGAGGCTGTTGGAAAAGATGTTGTGAAATTCAAGGTTGGAGATCCCGTTTATACGAGGCTGCCAATAAATAAAATCGGAGCTTTTGCTGAGTATGCGGCAGTCCATGAGGATGCGATTTCCGTTATGCCTAAAAATCTTTCTTTTATTGAGGCCGCCGCGGTACCCCTCACGGCTTTGACTGCATATCAAGCCTTGCATGATGTACTTCATGTTCAACCCGATAAAAAACTATTTATTTCTGGAGGAACCGGCGGCTTTGGTACAATGGCTATCCCGATTGCCAAATCGATGGGGTTATATGTGATTACGAGCGGCAGTGAAAGAGGGAGATCACGAACACTGTCCATCGGCGCTGATCAATTCATTAACTATAAAGAGGAAAATTATTTTGATTTGCTATCTAATATCGATTATGTTATCGATACATTGGGGGCAAAAGAAATTAAAACGGAACTTGCTATTCTCAAACCCCAAGGGAAATTGGTATCATTGAAGGCTTTACCCAATTACCGCTTTGCTGCTGAAAATAACTTTCCAATATGGAAAAAGCTATTATTTGGTTTAGTAGGTGCTCGTTTAGATCGATTAGCAGTTAAACAGAATAAAGAATATCGCTTCTTATTCGTGTCCGCTAATGGCAGGCAATTACAAAAACTGACGAAACTAGTTGAGGATGAAGATATTAAGCCCGCTATAGATTCAGTTTATAATTTTGATGACATTAACATGGCTTTAAATAAAGTTTCTACTGGCCACTCCGAAGGAAAAGTGATAGTAACCTTCTAAGGAGAGGATATATGAATTTTGGAAATACGCTCGAAAGGTGCCTTGGCATAACACCACATTCACGCTTCGTAGCATGGAGCAGCAAAACTTTATTTTCTTCTGACAGTTTTTTCTTTGACAAAAGTATACTTATCCTATAGGATTAAAAATACAAAACTGACTGACTGATCAATCGGGAGGAGGGAACCCATGCAGCCACGAAAGGCGAAGCAGTCCGAGACCGTCTCAAATGACCAACCTGCTGAGCACACGGGGGAAGAAACAGACCGCAGAACACAGCTTCTTCACATTGCATTGAAGCGGTTCGCCGAGCAGGGTTACCATCAAACAAAGATTTCAGATATCGTGGTAGAGGCTGGAGTAGCCCAAGGCACGTTTTATTGGCATTTTAAAAGCAAAGAGGCACTGGCGCTGGAGATTATCGCTACCGGTCGTGAACAACTACTGTCAGCGATTGGACAGGGATATCGCCGTGATGCGGGAACGCTGGCTGATATGGTTAAGGCATCGGAGGCGCTGTTTGTTCGGTTATTTGATTTTGCATTGGAGAACCGCTATCTGATGGGTTTGCTGCTGATCGGCAGTGGTGTCGATGAACCGGTGCGCCAGAGTATCCGAGAGACAAGGGCCGCGATGGAGCTGGCATTTCGGCGCAATATGGAAAGAGCGATCGAGCTAAACATGTTGCCTGCTGAATTGGATGTCGAATTAAGGGCGGCACTACTCATGAGTATGATCGAAGGGGTCATTACACGCTGGCTATTCGGTTCAGAGGGAACATATGACCATATCACGCAGATAACTGCTAAAAGATTGGCAGCAGAGGCGGCTAATTTTGAGTTTTATGGACTATTAGGTCAAAGCTAGAGGGTCAACATCGCATGAATGGGTAGTTGGAACAAATAATATAGCCAAATCACATATATGAACTCAATCATTTACATCCAGATAGGAGAGAAGGATACATGAAAACACGTAAAAAAGGGTTCTTGGTAACTACACTCATGGCTGTGGCATTGTTCAGCCTTGTGCTGAGCGCTTGCGGTACTAAGCCAGAAGCTTCTAATACTAGCAATGGAGCGGGTAGCAGTAATGTGGCAGCGAGTAACCAGCTCGAAGCAATCAAGAAGGCTGGTGTAATTAAGGTAGGCATGATGGGCACCTATCCGCCGTACAATTTCTTGAACGATAACAAGGAATTGGACGGATTTGATGTGGATATCGCCAAAGAATTGGCGAAGCGGATTGGAGTGAAACCGGAGTTCACGGCACAAGAATTCTCGGGACTGGTTCCAAGTTTGCAAAAGAAAAAATTCGATGCAGTGATTAGTCAGGTGACGATTACAGAGGATCGTAAGAAGGCTATTGACTTCACAGAGCCTTATATCACAAACAATGTAAACATTATCGTAAACAGCAAAACAAATGATATTACCAAGCTGGAGGACTTTAAAGGCAAAACCATTGGTGTCGGCTTGGGAACGAATGATGAATCTTATCTGCGGAATGAAGTACTGCCGAAGATAGGCGATTTTGAGATTAAAACGTATGATGATGTCATTACTTCCTTAAAGGATCTAAACTCTGGTCGTATTGACGCAACAATCAACAATCTGTATGCTCTCAAGCCTATTATCGATAAAAACGGGTTCCAAATTAAAGCCGTAGGCGAGCCGATTAAATCGGATCAAGCGGGTGTAGCCATTAACCAGAAAACTCCTGAGCTCAAAGAAGCCTTGAACAAGGCTTTGAAGGAAATGAAGGAAGACGGCACTTATAAAACAATTTTCAAAAAATGGTTTGGCGAGGAGCCAAAAGAATAACGTAAGCCTGTTAGAGGCGTCTGGCTCCAGTCTTGGCTTTCATGCTGACATGGGGCCACTCGTCTGAAAGAAGGGAATATAACCAATGCTTGAATTAATGTGGGAGAACGTCCCTTTTTTATTAAAGGGTGCTTATTATACGCTATATATTACGATTGTCTCTATGTTTTTTGGCCTAATCATTGGTTTGATTGTTGCTGTGGCCCGGTTGAAGGGGAATCGACCTGTTCGATGGCTGGCGCGCATGTATGTATCGATCATTCGGGGGACGCCGGTTTTGGTGCAGATTGCGGTCATTTATTATGGACTGGATGATTATGGAATATCATTCGGATCGCTGACAGCTGCTTGTCTGGCACTTAGCATTAATACAGGGGCGTACTTATCGGAGACGTTCCGTGGAGCTATTTTAGCCGTACCCCAGGGACAGACCGAGGCAGCTTATGCAACGGGAATGTCGCCCGGTCAAACGATGTGGCGTATTATTCTTCCTCAGGCGGTACGGATCGCAATTGCACCGATGGGGAATACATTTGTAGGTATGCTTAAAGAAACGTCGCTGGTGTCGTTTATCGGGGTCAGTGAATTGATGCGGCAGGCACAGCTTTTACAGGCGCAGTATTTGCTTTACATGCCGTTTTTGCTCGAAATTGGCCTGATGTACTGGATTATGAGCATTGGATTCTCCGCTATACTGGAGCGGGTGGAAAAGCGTCTGGCTCGAGCTTATTAAGGTGGAGATGATAGATGATGATAACAACTAACGGATTAGGTAAACGATTCGGACAGGTAGAGGTTCTGAAAAGCATTGATTTTCAGGTTGCCGCTCGTGAAATCGTCGTATTACTCGGCCCGAGCGGTTCAGGTAAAAGTACCTTGCTGCGCTGCCTGAACGGTCTAGAAGAGCTGTCTTCCGGCAAGTTTGAGGTGAATGGGATTGAGGTCGATGCTACGGCTCCCGTTCGTGTCCGCCAAGCAGCCGTTCGTGAGATTCGCAAACAGACAGGGATGGTGTTCCAGCAATTCAATCTGTATCCGCACAAAACCGCAATCGGCAATGTCATTGAAGGACTGCTGACAGTAAAAAAAATGCCGCGCGACAAGGCTATGTCCATCGGACAACGGTTATTGGAGCGGGTGGGGTTGTCGGACAAGCAGGATGTACATCCTTCACGTCTGTCCGGTGGACAACAGCAACGAGTCGCCATTGCGCGTGCGCTGGCGATGGACCCGGCGATTATGCTGTTCGACGAGCCGACATCGGCGCTTGATCCCGAGCTGGTAGGGGAAGTGCTGGGTGTTATGCGAGAGCTGGCTCAAGACGGAATGACGATGGTCGTCGTTACTCATGAGATGAAATTTGCTCGCGAGGTGGCGGACAAGGTCGTATTTATGGCAGATGGTATCATTTTGGAGGAGGCAGCGCCACAGGCGTTTTTTGACACTCCCCAGCATGAGAGAACACAGAAATTTTTACGCCAAATCAGTGAATTTTAAAGTAAGATGGAGGATAAATAATAGATTATTAAGATGGAAAGAAGGCCTTTGAACATGAAAGTATCTACAACTTGGCACGGCAAACGCGCGTTTACTTCGGAGGGACCATCCGGTTATTCTGTAGGGATGGATGCTACGGCGGCTTATGGCGGTGATGGTAAAGGGATGACACCCATGGAACTGCTGTTGGCAGGTCTGGCAGGATGTATGGGTATCGATATCACAATGATTTTGGATCGTTTCTTGTCGGACATTACTCGCATTGATATTGACGCAGAAGGTACGCGCAAGGAAGAAATGCCGACAGGCTTTACAGCGATTGATCTGACATTCCACGTAGATGGAGATATTCCGGATTACCGCGTATGGAAAGCGATTCAGATGGGGAAGGAAAAATATTGTGCAGTATCCGATTCCTTAAAAGCGGAAATTCGGATGCACCTCATATTGAATGGAACCGAAGTACCCTATCCAGCATAAGTGTCGAAGGATAGTGAAAGAGAGTCAGCCTGTGTTATATACAGGAGGCTCTCTTTTTTATGTTATTTGAAAATATGACACGTAATGAAACTTTTTGTACTGTGTTTTCGTTTAAAATAGAAATTGAAATATAAAAATGGGAAAATAAACCTGTGTGTGAAGTGCATACGGGGGGAGGTAATAGTGAAACGAAAGCGCCTTATTGTGGTAGCAACTAGTTTGGCTACAGTGCTCATTGTTATGGGTATAGCGGCAGGCTTACTATCTTTCATGCAGAATCAAGTGGCTAATCCCTCGAATACCGTCCGGCCCACAACTGCGATTGCAGCTGACGTTAAGGAAGAAACGAAGGAACAGGATGCTGCCCGCCGTTTACTTCATTTTGTGGAAGCGAATGCAGAAAAAGTTTCGATTACGATTCTGAGAGATGGAAAAAAGTTGGCAGGCCAAGAAGAAAATCGGATGATGCCTTTGGCGAGCACCGTCAAAACAATCATTGCGATCGAATATGCCAAGCAAGCGATGGTGGGTAAGATTAACCCGGACAGGAGAGTGAAGCTGATTTCGCTGGAAAGGTTTTATTTGCCGGGTTTGGATGGGGGTGCTCATACGGCGTGGCTACAGAATATGGAGGCTAAAGGGCGGATACAGAATGAAACTGTATCTGTACGAGACGTCGCCAAGGGGATGATTCAATTCAGTTCCAACGCCAATGCGGAGTATTTAATGGACAAACTGGGGGTGGATGCGATCAATCGGACGAGAGCCAAAATGGGGCTGCAAAATCATGATCCCATTTATCCGTTTGTATCCTCCATTTTGATTCCCTACGAATGGATGAAGGAAAGACAAGGTGAGAATTGGAATAATACAAAGAATAATATTTCTGCCAAAGAAGCCATTCAGGCGATGTCTGATACGGAATTTCGCCGATATGCCCGCGTAATTCATAACAAGCTGCGCCGTGATGTGAGTGGTTCTTACAAGAGAAACGCAGATATTACGACTTGGTATGATCAGGATTATGATCGTATCAATACGGATCGCTTTATAGCTTCAACGACAGCCGATTATGCCTCTTTAATGAGTAAGCTAAATCGTCGTCAAGGGTTCACAAAAGCTGAGCAAAAGTTATTGTCCGAGGTGTTGGAGGAACCATTTATGGTTCTTCCTGAAAACCAGCAATCCCTGAAACATACTGGGCAAAAAGGTGGCTCTACAGCTTATGTTTTGACACTGGCCATGTATGCGACAGATAAGGAAGGGCATTCGACAGAGCTAGCTGTCTTTTTTAACGATTTGGACCCAAGCACAAATGCCAGCTTTCCCGAAATGATAAATGATTTTAAAAAGAGGTTACTGCATGATGAATCGTTTAGAAAAGAAGTTAATCGGCGTATCGGTGTACAGGTGGAGAGGTAGCACAGCTAAACGCTAGGGTATAGTACTGCGTTTAGCTGCGCTGCGCAACTTCTTATCCTCAGCCTATCCGCTGTCTTTTTGTTTGCGTTCCCGCAGCAATAGATACAGAAAATATGGCGCGCCAATGACGGCTGTCACGATGCCAGCGGGAATTTCGAGCGGCGGCTTCAGACCTCGTCCCAGCGCGTCAGCGAGGACGAGAATCAGAGCGCCGATCATCGCCGAACCGGGCAATAGATAGCGGTGGCGATTGCCAAATAACCGCCGTGCCAGATGCGGTGCCAGCAGTCCAATAAATCCGATGGAGCCGATGGCAGCGACACAGGAGGCAGCCAAGGCGACTGACACGGCTAGCAGTCCTGTACGCACACGCTTCACGCTAAGTCCCAGCCCAGCAGAGCTTTCCTCATCTAGGCTCATAATGTCCAGCTTGCGCTGTAGTGTATAGGCGAGAGGCAGCAACACGATTAACCACGGCAGTAGCCCATACACTTCGTCCCAGCCTTTGCCCCACAGACTTCCAGCTAGCCAAGTGAGCGTGTCGCTGGCTTCGAGTGGATACTTGACCAGTATATAATCGGTCGCAGCCTGAAAAATAGCGCCCACCGCCAGTCCGGTCAAGGCTAGCATATTGGGACGCATGCCTCCCTTCATCGAAAGCTGTACGAGCAACAGTGCAGCTAGCCCAGCCCCGACAAAGGCGGCTACAGGCAGCAGTGCCACTGGGGATGAGGGCAGCAGCACGATGACGAGAACCGCCGCAAAGCCGGCCCCCTTGGATACACCTACCACATCTGGCGAGGCTAGTGGGTTGCGGATCATGCCTTGCAGCAGAACACCGGCTACTGCCAGCCCAGCTCCGGCCATGATGGCCAGCAGACCGCGTGGCAGCCGATAATGGTGAACGATGAACCAGGAAGAGGCATTCCGATCCGTCAGAGCCTTGATCAGCTCAGAGTGCGTAATGTAGGTGCTGCCCACGCCTATAGCTATAAAAGCAACACCCAGCATGAGCGCGAGTAAAATCCACAGTTTTTTCATCGTGAAGCCCTCCCGTTCTTATGCGCAAGATATAAAAAGAAGGGCGCACCCACCAGCGCGGTTACAATGCCAACGGGTGATTCATAAGGAAATGCAATAAATCGTCCAAGCACGTCTGCATATGTCAGCAGCAGAGCTCCGCAGATTGCAGACAGGGGAATGACCCGTTTGTAATTGTCGCCTGTAAACATCTTGATGATATTCGGTACCATCAGGCCCACAAAGCCGATGGACCCGGCTACCGCTATGGCAGAGCCTGCCAGCATAATCACTGAGGCCGAGGCTAGTAGGCGGACAAGACGTACGTTTTGTCCCAATCCCTGTGCAACCTCCGTCCCGAGGCTCAGCACAGATAGCGAGGGGGCCAGCGCCAGCGCAAGAATCATACCCACGGCGAACCATGGCAGCACCAGACGCGTGTCGGCCCAAGTGGACCCGTCGATGGCTCCGGCGAGCCAATACAGCACATCAGATATTTGCTCGTTGAACACGAGCAGTCCCTGGGTGATGGAGGCCAGCAGCAGATGCACGGCCATCCCGGCAAGGGCCAGCTTGACCGGCGTCATGCCCGCCGTTCCGGCCAGCGCGTATACGAAGGAGCCGCCTGCGATGGCCCCGGCAAAAGCAAAATAAATGCTGCCGGACGATCCGATATTCGGCAGCAGCACGACGGACAGCACGACAGCCAGCGAAGCGCCTGAGCTGACCCCGAATACCTGCGGCGAAGCCAGCGGGTTGCGTGTGATGGCCTGCATCAGGGCTCCAGCCACGGCAAGCCCGGCCCCGACGATTAGGCCAATAACGGCACGCGGTAGGCGTACCGTCAAGACAATGAGCTGATCCTTGGACGGATGCTCGGTGAACAGCGCTGTCAGCATGGTGGGGATGTCCATTCTGACCGGGCCAATCGCCACGCTGAGCAGCAGTCCAGCCAGCAACGCAGCGATAAGTGCAAAGAAGACCGGCTTATTCAGCCGGTCGCGTGAGGCTTGTCCGATCAACGGGAGCCGTCTCCTTTACTTTGCGCGGGATACAGAAGCGAAATGGCTTGCTCCAGTATTTTCTCGGCTGAGCCGAGTCCACGGTACCGGGTCCACAGTGCCCGGTTTACTTCGTAAACTTCCCCTTTTTTGACGGCCGTAATGTTTTGCCAAAGCGGGTTTTGCTTCCATTCCGCAATCAGCTTCTCATCGGCTTCTACCAAAAAGATCACATCAGGATCCGCTTGTGAAATTTGTTCCAGCGTCAGCTTGACGGTAGGCTCGCTTGTATTTTGAAGGGCATTGTGGATACCCGCTTGCTCCAGTAGTTGTCCATCAAAGGATGAAGCGCCGTGAGCCGATAGTGAATCAGAACGGAATACCCCTAGCAATACGCTGCGTGGCTCCCCAGCTTTGATGCCTTCTTTCAACTTTTCCATTGTAGCTTTATGCGTAGCGAGAATTTGCTCGCCTTTTTCCTTCTCACCCAACGCGTCGGCGATGACACCGAAGGATGCCAAGTTTTGTTCATAGGAGGAGTTGCGGCTCTTTAGAACAATGGTCGGAGCAATCTCACTAAGTTCTTTGTATATGCTTTTATGACGATTCAGATCAGCAATAATCAAATCCGGCTTCAAGGAGCTGATCGTTTCCAGGTTTGGCTGTTTGCGTGTGCCTACTGGTGTGAAGTCGATTTTCTTGCCGAGCAGCCCATCAATATCATCGTCATTTTCCTGAGCTATACCGACAGGAGTTACGCCCAGTTGGGTTGTGGCATCGACAAAAGAGAATTCCAGGGTTACGATTCTTTTGGGTGTACCTGTAACTTTGGTTTCTCCCATCTCATGTTTAATCATTCGAGTGTCGCCTGTTGCTTGAGGTGCTACTGCGCTGTTATCTTGTGACTGGCTTCCACATCCCGCCATAATGACCGTCAGTAGTGCCAGGACCGCTGCAAGCAGCATACCTGTGCGCAGTGGTTGTTTCGGTGTTGCCATATGTTATCCCCCGTTCCAGTATGATTATCAGAGAAACTGATAATCATTATCAATCAACTAACTGTTGATCATTCTAGCAATCGGGAAGGAGGACGTAAATAATGTGGTTATTTAAACCGTTTTGATCGATTAAGTGAATTAAATTCAATAAAATTATGAATAGGAGGAGGGGGAAGTACCAGGACATCAGAGTTGGACGGTTTATGCATCCCTCCGCTGTCGGCGATAGATACGCTCCGGTCTGCCGACGGTTCCGTACACCTGATCGTGGTGCGCGTCGCCACTTTCCACTAAATACTCCAGATACCTTCTGGCTGTAGAACGGCTCATACCCAGCTCAATTCCCACTGTACCCGTAGTCACCTCACCCCGTCGATTCAGGAGATCTAGCACTTTGTCGCAAGTTACTTTATCAATGCCTTTGGCCCATAGTTCTCCAACTCCGTTCCCCGCCATCCGACCGGTGCCCGCGCTTTGAAGCAAACTGTCAATTTCAGATTGTTCGACTGTGGATTGTTCCTCTTGCCATGTTGTGATTTGTCGCCGAAATCGGGCATATTCCTCCAAGGTCGCACGCAATCTCTCGAATATAAGCGGCTTTACGATAAAATCAAACACGCCTGCTCGAACGGCTTGTACCACTGTTTCAGCTTCTTTGGCGGCAGTCAGCATAATAACATCTGTACCCGGATAGTGTTGCTTGATGAACGATAGCAGGGTTAGACCATCCGTGTCAGGAAAATAAACATCCAGCACGACTAGAGGAGGACGGAGCACGTCCAGTTGAAGTTTTGCCTCAAATTCGTTCGTCGCGATTGCACATACGGTGAACCCGTCCACCTTTTCAATAAATCGGCGGTTAATCTCCGCAATTCGCGGATCATCTTCAATAATAAGAACCTCAATGTCCGATACAACCCGCTCATTCATGGGCATAACCTCCTTTTGCATCATTACTCGTATCTGTCCTAATTAAAGGAATGTATACCTCAAAAATACTTCCTCCACCAGGACGCTTGTGCACTTCTATAGAGCCGCCCATTCGTTCAGTGTACTCCAGCACGAGAGCAAGGCCATATCCATGTCCTGCTTCTGCTTTGGTCGAAGCTCCTCTGACAAACAACTTTTCTTGGATATCGTCCGAAATTCCCGATCCGTTATCCGCAACTTCGACGATGATGGCTTCAGTCGTTTCTTCAAGCCGGAACCAGACCTGTCCGTCAGAGATGGAGGACATCGCAACAGCTTCCATGGCATTGTCCAGCAGGTTTCCGGCTATGGAAGCGAGAAAGGACCACTCCAACGTAGGGGACTGGGTTGAGAATGCTCCTTTAATATCAGAATGGAGTAAAACCCCTTTTTCCAGCGCCTGTTTCTTCTTACCGATCAGTAGGCTGGCGATGATTGAATCGGTTAGGAGAGCTGTGCCAATCGGCCTGTGTACACGATATTCCTCTGATTCCTGGGTGATAAAGTCCACCGCTTCGTCATAACACTCCAACTGAATCAGGCCGGATATGAGATACAGCCGATTGGCGTATTCGTGTGTTTGTGATCGCAGTACTTTTGCGTAATCTTTGACCTCTGTCAACTGTTGTGTCATGTGGAGCAGTTCGGTCTTGTCACGCAGACTGGCAACCGTGCCCATGATGCGACCGGAACGATCCTGGATCGGCACACGGCTGACGACTACAATTCGCTGCTGGACCTCAATTTCCTTATTCCATATGTCCTGTCCCTGATCTTGCCCCATCGTTGAATGCTCTACTGTGTAATCGGCAACAAGCATATCAACCAGTACATCTGGAACACCTGTCAAGTGGCGAAGGTCGCATCCGTAGATAGAGGTTTCCGCGGGGAGTCCGATCAAGCGAGCTGCCTGTGGATTGGCAAGTGTGATTTGTCCGTTACTATTCACCGCGATAATTCCTTCGCCGATGGACTCAATAATAGCTTGCTTTTCCTGGTACAGCCGTCCGATTTCCACTGGCTCCAGTCCATGCAGTGCGCGGCGTACCCGTTGCGCTATAACCAGGCTTCCCAATATGCCGATCATCAGCGCGCCCACCATAAACCAGAGCCATGCATATGTGTATGTACGAATATTTTGCTGCACATCTGTCATTAAAAAACCTACAGAGACGAGCCCGATGGCCTTACCTTGCGTATCATAAACGGCTGTTTTGGCGCGTATTGACGGTCCGAGAGAGCCCGTCGATTCAGTGATAAAGGACTGCCCTTGCAGTACCTTATCATTCATGGGGTCTATCATAGGCGTGCCGATGCGCTCTGGGTTTACATGCCACTGCCGGATGAGATGACGATCAGCAATAGTAATAAAATCAGCGCCGCTGCTGGCTTGGACAGGTTTTATGACCTCGTTGATACGCGAACGCAATTGCGTCGTCTCAGTCTGCTCCAGAGCGTCTCTGACCTGCGCATCTACGGCGAGGGTATTGGCGACGGTGAGCGCCCTTTCTCCGATTTCATCATATAGAGCGGAGGTGATCATATATCGAAAGGATAATCCCAACAGCCCGGTAACTACCAGTACTAAAAGGGATATAAATACCATTAGTTTTGTCTGAAAACGCATATGCCTTCACCGCCGTTAAACAAAATATAGGAGGAACGGATCTGCCGATCTTCTCCCCCATACGATCTATTTTACTGTATTACAGAAACGCCCGCACTTTTATTCTTTCGAAAGAATGGTCTATAATAGAAATAGTTACATAATACGAGGAGGAACATAAAATGATTATTATTCATGCCGATATGAAAGTTTTACCTGAAAAAAGAGAGGCTTTTTTGCAACAAACCGAAGGGCTGATCAGCGCATCCCAAGCTGAAGAAGGCAATGTACGCTACACGTTAATGCAGGATCTGAATGATCCCAACGCATTTACGATGGTTGAAGAGTGGAAAGATGCTGCTGCTGTAGATTTCCATAATAATTCTGCCCATTTCCAGGCATTTGTTGCCGCGGCTAAAGAATTGTTGGCTGCTCCGCTTCAAGTGAATGCTTTTCAGGATGCAACTAAACTGTAATCATCCCGTTGGATCATTCATAATCAGGAACAGGAGGAATAGACATGGGGAACATTGCGGATACAACTGTACTGAATAACGGAGTTCAGATGCCTTGGCTCGGTTTTGGTACTTACAAGGCGGAAGGCAATGAGGTCTACGAAGCGGTCAAAACAGCTATTGAGGTCGGTTACCGTCACATTGATACAGCGGCGATCTACGGTAACGAGGAACTGGTTGGACAAGCCATTCGTGATAGTGGGACGTCTAGAGAAAATCTGTTTGTAACCACCAAGCTATGGAATCAGGATCAGGGCTACGATTCAACACTGCGTGCCTTTGAGGAAAGCCGTAAGCGGCTGGGTCTGGATATCATTGATCTGTATCTCATTCATTGGCCTGGCAAGGATAAGTACAAGGAAACCTGGAAGGCATTCGAACGACTGTATGAAGAAGGAAGCGTACGCGCTATCGGAGTTAGTAACTTCCAAGTTCACCATCTCGAAGACCTCCTCAAAGACAGCAACATGGTTCCTGTCATCAACCAAGTGGAGCTTCACCCTCGTCTGACTCAACAAGAACTGCATCAATACTGCCGGGAGCACCAGATTCAGCTTGAATCGTGGAGTCCACTGATGAAGGGGAAATTAACCGAGCAAGCGGACATCGTTGAGATTGCTGCCAAATACGGTAAAACCTCTTCGCAGGTTATTTTGCGTTGGCATCTGGATCGGGGGATTGTGACGATTCCCAAATCTGTAACCCCGCATCGTATTCGCGAAAATGCTGATTTATTCGACTTTGAATTGACGGCTGAGGATATTGAACGAATCAATGGTCTTCATCTTGATGAGCGTGTAGGCACGCATCCCGATAAGCTGCTGTTTTAAATAAATATTCACTTGTAAAAAGAACCTCCCATTCTGCGTTTATCGCGGTTTGGGAGGTTCTTTTTTAGGTTCAGGTGTAGCTTTGTTTAATTACTTGTTTAGCTTACGATACAACAAGTAAGAATAGAGTACAGGAGAGATAACGGATATGATCAGCACGGTAAGGAAAATGACTACTCCCGCCATTCCACCGACCCATGCCGCCACCAACGCTGAAGCACCGCCAAGCATCATCATAGGCCCACCGAAACGGTGCGTTTTACGCCATACCTCGGGATTAGACAGAGTCCACGGCGTGCGGATACCGAACGTATAGTTCGGCTGTACCTGAGTCATATAATTCCCCATCGCCATCAGCATCAGGCCTATTAACCCTAAAATTATAGCATTCATTTGCAGTCGTATATTCAGGTTATACAGCAGCATTCCCCATCCAGCTACAGCGAGAACTACAGAAACACCTGCACGCGTAACTTCATAGGCTTTTGAAAATTTCTCATAATTAGCTCTGTTGGGGTCCATGTGGCGAGCCAATCGAATGACCAGCGGGACTAGGCCCAACAACACGAGCATGATAATAGAACCACTTTTGCTCGTATACCCGTCTGCTGTATTGTTAAAGTTAATATGCGAGGCTAGAACATTGGGAAGTCGGTCGTACAGCAGTATAGCGCCTATGGCGGGTGATAAGGCAATCAAAGTTGTCAAAACATCCGTCAAGCTCCAACGTGTTCGCAATTTCATTCAGATTCCTCCGCATCTTTAATATGATTCACATTTTTCTTGGCAGGGGTATCAGAGTGGGCGATACTGAACATCCAACCGATGACATCCGCCACAACCGTTGTATGCAGGGTGTAGATAATGTTTTGCCCCTGTCGTTCATCCAGCACCAGCCCAGCCTGCTTCAGGATATTGAGATGGTGGGAGATACTGGGCTTACTAATTTGAAAATGTTCAGCCACTTCGCCTGCGCTCATACTTTTCTCCTTTAAAAGCTGTAAGATTGTACGCCGGGTCGGATCAGCCAAAGCTTTGAAGGCATCGTTCAAAATACATTTCCTCCTTTAGATATTTAGATAATATTCTAAATATCTAACATCATAGTAAAATAGAGCTATACTACATGTCAATGGAACAAGTCATCATTTTAGAAAAAAGATTTAGATCAGACTCATTAGGTTTGTAAAAGGCAGCGAAGTTGGCTATAATTAATTTATAATAAAAATAAGAATCTTAATTTAAAGAAAATTGAGGAGGAAATATAAATGAAACACGTATTTCGTAAAGGAACTCATCCGCAAGCCCCAGTTATTTTGCTGTTGCATGGTACAGGCGGGAACGAACAAGACCTGATACCTTTGGCTGAGATGGTAGCACCGGGAGCTTCTGTATTAGGCGTGAGAGGAAATGTGCTGGAAAATGGGATGCCGCGTTTCTTTCGCCGTTTGGCAGAAGGAGTGTTCGACATTGAGGATCTCGTATTTCGCACCAAAGAATTGAGCGAATTTGTGGATACAGCTGCAGAGCAATACGATTTTGATCGTAATAACGTGGTGGCTCTTGGCTATTCCAATGGTGCAAACATAGCCGCCAGCATGCTCTTTCACGATGCAAAAGCGTTACGTGGAGCTATTTTACACCATGCAATGGTGCCGTTGCGTGGGCTGGATTTGCCCGCTTTGAATGGTATCCCTGTATTTTTATCTTCCGGTGAGAATGATCCCATTGTTCCGATTTCGGAATCTCAGGAGCTGCAAGCATTATTGGAAGGGGCCGGAGCGCAGGTGGAAGCATATTGGGAACGCAATGGTCATCAATTGACGCGGACTGAAGCCGAAGCCGCAGGAAAGTGGTTTGGGGAGCATTTTAATGCATAAAATGATCCGATAGCGATCAAGCTACGGATTAGCGCTCTACTGAGCGACCCCATTATTAGGAGGCGACAAACGAATGGCAAAACCAGATAATCGAGCCGACAATGTTGAACATTTGCAACAAAGTATTCAGAACACACAGCAGAACCTGCATGAAGCTGAAGGATATCTAAACGAATTTTCCTCTGAAATCAGCAACGAGGAGCGTAAGCAGATCGAAGAAAAAAATAATCGTCGTAAAGAAAGTATTAGATCATTTCGGGAAGAAGTGAAGGACGAAGCAGCACATTCGCAAGAATAATTTAAAAAGCGCGACCCAATTCCGAGTTTCAATTGGAATTGGGTCGTTTTTTTATGCAAAAATCATCATAGCCTCATACAATTCATTTTCCCCCTATAATGCAAGGGGGACGCTAATCTGCATTGAAAATAAATATTTTATAAATAATGTTGTTGTAAACTAATTTGTATTGATGTTAAATAATAAAAGAAAGCGCAATCATTTATGAATTAGGATTTCATCATGCGAAGGGGGAAGGATATGCTGCTGCGAAGAAAAAGCATGGCTTTGATGCTTATGGCGGTGGTTTTGATGGCTGGACTGCTGCAAGGCTGTTCTTTCAAGACCGATGAAAAGGATGGGCCGGGAACAGAACTTGTATTATGGACGTTCAATGAACTGCATGAGAAGTTTTTTCTGCAAATGGCTGACCAATGGAACCAACAGCACCCTGATGAACTGATTAATTTGAAAGCGAATACATTCCCCTATGACAACCACCACAGCAAGCTGTCGATTGCGCTGCAATCAGGGGTGGGAGCGCCGGATATCGCGGATATCGAGGTGAACAAGATCGGTAATTTCCTCAAAGGGATACCGCAACTGGTCCCACTCAATCCGGTAATTGACCCAGAGATCAAAAACATTGTGCCTTCCAGAGTACAGATTTACGGTAAAGACGGGAAGTATTACGGTATTGATTTCCATGTCGGGGCCGAAGTGATGTATTACAATAAAGAAATTTTGGATCAGGCGGGGGTAGACCCGGATTCCATCGTCACCTGGGCAGACTATGCTGCTGCAGGCAAGCAAGTGCTGGCGAAAACAGGCAAGCCGATGGCGACCCTGGAAACGAATGACCTGTGGAACTATTGGCCGATGATCTCCCAGCAGAATTCGGATTTTCTGGATGACAAGGGCGAGTTAACGCTGGATAACGAAACGAATATTAAAACACTCGAGTTTCTTCAGCAGATGGTAAAAGACAAAATCGCTATTCCCGCACCAGGCGGCGGGCACCACATGGAGGAATACTACGGGTTTATGAACAAAGGTGGGGCCGCTTCGGTATGGATGCCGATGTGGTATATGGGACGTTTTACGGATTACATGCCTGACCTGAAAGGGAAAATCATCATCAGACCCATGCCAGCGTGGGAAAAAGGCGGTTTTCGCTCAGCGGGTATGGGCGGAACCGGAACAGTAGTCACGAACCAATCAGAGCACCAAGATCTGGCGATGCGCTTTCTAGCCTTTGCCAAGCTATCCAAGCAAGGGAATGTGGAGATCTGGAAGCAGCTTGGTTTTGATCCCATCCGCAGTGAAGTGTGGACCATGCCGGAAGCCAAAGCCAAGAATAAATTTACGGAGTATTTCGGAACGAATATTTTTGACACGCTCATCGAAGTCAAAGATGAAATCAATGCGGTGCATATCGGACCGAAAACACCTGATATTGCCAGTGCTGTGCGCAATAAAATACTTTATCGGACACTACAGAATGGCGAAGATCCAGCCACGGTGCTACATGAGCTGGCAGATGAACTGAGATAGACCCCAACAGGAAAGGGAGTGAGATTCATGGCAACGCCCGTTCATACGAACGCTAATGTACCGACAGGTCAGCCGCCACAACCTCAGCGTCCGACCAGAAGCCGATGGAGTCGCTTTATTCATTCCAGCCGTACGGCACCGTATGTGTTTGTCCTTCCATTTTCACTGTCCTTTGCGCTATTTTTTGCCTATCCAGTCATCTCGACGGTCATTATGAGCTTTCAGGAAGTCCTGCCAGGGATAACAACTTATGTTGGACTGGAAAATTATAAGGACTTAATCAATCCTACGTTTGGAAAGGCGATATTGAACAGCGTACTGTATACGCTGCTTACACTAGTCGTGCTGATTCCTCTGCCGCTGGTATTGGCAGTATTGCTGAATTCGCCTAAAATGCCGGGCAGAGGGTTGTTTCGCTCCGTGATGTTTATACCTGCACTAACCTCGGTGGTGGTAGCAGGAACGATCTTCCGCCTCATGTTCGGGGAATTGGATGGTTCGCTGATGAACTCCCTGTTGGGGGTATTCGGTCTGGAGCCTTACAAATGGCTAATGAATGCGAACACCGGCTTTTTAGCGTTGATTGTGCTGGCCTTGTGGAGATGGTTGGGCGTAAATATGTTGTACTACATGTCGGGACTCCAGAACATTCCTCCTGAGTTGTATGAGGCTGCGCAGATTGATGGAGCCAGTCGTTTCGATTCATTTTGGCGGATTACGATTCCTATGCTGAAACCAGTAACGATCTACGTATTTACGATTAGCATTTATGCGGGGTTGTCCATGTTCACGGAGAGCTACATGTTGTGGAACGGAAATAACTCCCCGAACGATATTGGTTTAACAATTGTTGGCTATCTCTATCGCCAAGGTCTGGAGCAGAACAGTATGGGCTTCGGAGCTGCAGTGGGCATTGTATTGCTCGTATTTACACTAGTGCTGAACCTGATCCAGCTCAAATTTTTCGGCATGTTCCGGAAGGAGGATTAAGCGATGGCTCAGAAACAAAAAGGCTCGTTATCCGCATTGCTCGTTGTCCTATTCATTCTGTTTGCCGGGTTTGCCCTGTTTCCGCTATTTGCTGTGACGCTTGCCTCGTTCAAGCCATCGACGGAGCTATTGCGCTACGGATTGAATCTTAAGCTGGAGTGGGACATCATGTCCCTGAAAAACTATGCGTTCATCTTTCAGGGGACGACGGATTATTTTCAATGGTACTGGAACAGTATTGTCATTACCGTCTTGTTTACGGTGTTATGTCTGATATTGTCCGCGATGGTAGGTTATGGTCTGGAGATGTACCGTTTTAGATTGAAAAATGTGATTTTCACACTGGTGCTGGTTGTGATGATGATCCCGGTAGAAATTATCATGCTGCCGCTCTACAAGCTAATGATCGGCATGAAGCTGATCAATACGGTATGGGGTGTAATTCTACCATTTGTCGTTGCGCCGATCCCGATCTTTTTCTTCCGTCAATATTTGAGTGGTGTTCCCAAGGACTTCATGGATGCTGCGCGGGTTGACGGCTGTTCAGAATATGGCATTTTCGTACGGATTATGATGCCTCTGATGGCGCCTGCATTTGCGGCAATGGCTATTTTGCAGGCGATGAACAGTTGGAATAACTTCCTCTGGCCGATGATTGTATTGCGTACCAACGACATGCTGACACTGCCAATTGGACTGTCCAGTCTGCTGACGCCATATGGCAACAATTATGATGTGCTGATCGCGGGGTCCGTTTTGGCTATTTTACCGATTCTCGTCGTGTTCCTGTTCTTCCAGCGTTACTTTATTGAAGGGATGACGGCAGGCGGAGTAAAAGGATAATCGGAAAGGTATTAAATAGAGCAACGGAGTACAAGAAATATGCAACGTCAGAAAAGGCTGATCGGGCATTGTCCCGGTCTGCCTTTTTTTAGATTCGATTGATTTTCATTCTCATTTTCATGACTATCATCTGCACAAGCTATGGGTAAACGTGGTATGATATTTGAAAGATTTCAAATACAGAAATATTCAGGCGGAGCGTGGAGAACCTATGGAACCAACAGAAACCCAGAAAACTGACCCGGCCATGACGTCAGCCGTTGGCATGGAGGATATTGTACGAGCGCATCATATGCTGCGTGAGGTGATTGTACGTACACCTTTACAGAGGGATGCCGTCCTATCGGCCAAATATAACTGTAATGTGTATCTGAAAAGAGAGGATCTCCAAGTCGTGCGGTCCTTTAAAATCCGTGGAGCTTACAACATGATCCGCAGTTTGACCCCTGAGCAAATGGAAAAAGGCATCGTGTGTGCGAGTGCAGGGAATCATGCGCAAGGTGTGGCTTTTTCATGTAATGCACTTGGTATCCACGGTAAAATATTTATGCCGAGTACAACGCCTAATCAGAAGGTGAAGCAGGTTCGTCGCTTTGGCGGTAACAGTGTAGAGGTCATTCTGACCGGAGACACGTTTGACGATGCTTATGATGAGGCCATGAAGGTGTGCAGCGAGCAGGCAATGACCTTCATCCATCCGTTCGATCAGCCGAAAATTATTGCGGGCAATGGTACGATTGCGATGGAAGTGATGGAGAGCCTAGATACACCTATGGACTATGTGTTCGTAACGATTGGCGGCGGCGGTTTGGCGGCAGGCGTAGGTACGTATGTTAAAACCGTGAGTCCGTCCACCAAGGTAATTGGCGTGGAGCCCCTCGGCGCGGCGTCGATGACGGAAGCGATGCGTTTGCACAAGGTGGTTACACTGGATCAAATAGACAAGTTTGTTGACGGAGCTGCGGTGAAGCGTGTGGGTCAGCTGACATTCGATATTTGTAAACATACCTTGGACGATATTGTGAAGGTACCAGAAGGTAAAGCATGTACCGCGATTCTGGAGTTGTATAATGAAAATGCGATTGTTGTGGAGCCTGCGGGTTCACTGCCTGTGGCAGCACTTGATCTGTATCGCGAGCAAATTCAAGGCAAAACGGTTGTCTGTATCGTCAGCGGTGGTAACAACGATATAGATCGTATGCAGGAGATTAAGGAACGGTCCCTAATTTACGAAGGACTGAAGCATTATTTTATGGTGAATTTCCCGCAAAGAGCCGGGGCACTGCGTGAGTTTCTACAGGATGTGCTTGGACCGGACGACGATATTACTAGGTTTGAATATACGAAAAAGAATGATAAGGAAAATGGACCAGCTCTGGTCGGCATTGAGCTGTTCCACAAGGAAGACTATCTTCCTTTAATTGAACGAATGAACCGCAAGGGGCTTAAATATACGGAACTGAACAAAAACGAAAATCTATTTAATATGTTAATTTGAAAAGGAGCCTACGGGCTCCTTTTTATGTATAATGCATAGTTTATAAATTTCTTTTTATTTGAAATAAAGCGTTTACAAAATTGAATGTGATAGGTTAATATATGGGTAACTTCATAAGTATAAACACTAATGTAATAGGTGTGTCACCTGAATTTCATTATAAGATACTCATTCGGAGGTGCGAAGGAATGTTGAAAGCATGGAAAAAATCAGTACAGAGTAAATTGACCCGAACGGCGTTTGCTGCCGTAACCTCGGCTGCTCTAATGCTGTCAGTGATGCCATCTGCATCCGCAGAGCATTGGGCGTTAACTGGCGATGTGGCAGTGCATGATCCGTCCATTACGAAGGAAGGCAACGCATGGTATATTTTCTCCACAGGGCAGGGGATACAGGTTCAAAGATCGGACGACGGACGCAATTTTTACAGATTGCCGCAAATATTCCTGTCGCCGCCATCATGGTGGAAATCGTATGTACCTAAGCAAAAGCCTAACGATGTATGGGCACCGGATGCTCAAAAGTATAATGGACGGGTATGGCTGTACTATTCCATTTCTACTTTTGGTGCCCGGACCTCGGCTATCGGACTAGCCTCCGCAACGAGTATTGGCGCGGGGAGCTGGAGAGATGATGGACTAGTGATGCGTACGACGGATGCTAACGATTACAATGCCATTGACCCGAATCTCGTCATTGACGCTTCCGGTAACCCGTGGCTTTCCTTTGGTTCATGGAATTCAGGCTTGAAAGTGACTCGACTGGATAAAAATACGATGAAGCCTACGGGCCAGATCTATTCTATCGCCAAGCGTACGGCTGGTGGTTTGGAAGCGCCACATGTTACATACCGCGACGGCTATTATTATCTATTTGCTTCCATTGATAACTGCTGCAAAGGCGTAGACAGTAATTATAAGATTATTTACGGTCGCTCTACTAGTATTACCGGACCGTATGTGGACAAGAGCGGAAAAAGCTTGATGGATGGCGGTGGAACGATACTGGATGCGGGGAATGACCGTTGGAGGGGACCGGGTGGACAATCTGTCTATAACAACAGTGTGATTGCACGTCATGCCTATGATGCCACTGATGGTGGAAATCCAAAGCTTCTGATTAGTGATTTGAAATGGGATTCGGCAGGCTGGCCTACGTACTAAAGAGAGTACCGTTTGGAGTCACCTGTGTAGTAAAATCATATAGATATATTCAAAAACTGTTCCTTCTAAGGGGAACAGTTTTTGGCTTGCAATGTCATAGAAACATGCTATTATGTATCAAGTTGATAATAATTATCATTATCGTTATGAAAGATGTGATGATTTTCAGGTACGGAGGGAGTGACCTCACCAAATGCAGTCTAAAGACAGCATGGACAAACATACAGCTCTGACAGAGAGGGAAGTTCCTAAAGTAGTCATAACAGCACCTCCAGTTCTTCGAGCGGGTAGGATTCGGCAGGCGTTGTTGTTCACAGCTTCGGCAGTATTGTTGGCTTTGGCCATATTCGCCGCCATTTCTCTCGGAGCCAAGGACTTGACCGTAAGCACCGTGTGGTCGGCAGTATTTCACTATGATCGTTCGCTAATGACACATCAGATCATTCACGAGCTGAGATTACCGCGTGTACTGGGTGCAGCTGTTATTGGAGCTGCGCTGGCGGTGGCAGGCTCTCTGATTCAGGGTATTACACGCAACCCGCTGGGAGATACAGGTGTGCTGGGCATTAACGCAGGAGCGATGTTTGTAGTTGCTGTGAGTTTTGCCTTTTTCCCCAATCTACCTTATGGGACGTTAATTGTATTGTCGTTCCTGGGGGCGCTGATGAGTACCTTACTAGTATTTGGTCTGGGAGCATCTGCACCGGGAGGATTGACACCGATGAGATTGACGGTGTCTGGAGCTGTGACGGCTGCCTTGTTAGGTTCCATGACTTCGGGGATTGCGATTTATTTTGATCTAAGTCAGGATTTAGCCTTCTGGTATGCGGGTGGTGTAGCCGGGATTAAATGGTCGCAGCTTGAGATTCTTGCACCGATTTTACTTATGGTGATCGCCTGGTCTATGGGGCTGGCACGTTCCATTTCGCTGATTTCGATGGGCGATGAGGTGGCGTTAAACCTTGGGTTGAATCTCAGGCGTATCCGGCTTTTGGGTCTGCTGACTGTAGTAGTACTGGCTGGACTCTCTGTATCGGCTGCCGGAGCCATCGGCTTTGTAGGTTTGGTTATCCCACATATCGCTCGCAAGCTAATCGGTGTGGATTATCGCCAGATCGTGCCGCTGTCTGCGTTATTGGGAGCCGTGCTACTGGTGCTGGCAGATTTGGGAGCGAGAATGGCAAATCCACCAGAGGAGCTAGCTATCGGAATTATGGTGTCTTTTATCGGAGTACCCTTTTTCCTCTTTCTCGCCCGTAAGGAAAGGAGGGATTTATAGTGAGACGCTCTTTAGGGACCGGGGATACAAGGACGACAAAGGCTTGGCTCGTTTGTTTGGTATTGGCGGTGATCAGCTTTGCCGTCCTTGTTTTGGGTTTGAATACCGGAACGATTCGTATTCCACCGCTACGCGTGCTGGATACGTTGTTTGGCGGTGGCAGTGGACGTGATCATATCGTTCTGTTCGAGTATCGTTTGCCTCGTATCGTTGTAACAGTGCTGGCTGGAGCGGGACTAGGTGCAGCCGGGGCGGTCATGCAAGGCTTGTCACGGAACGCACTCGCTGATCCCGGAGTTCTGGGACTTCACGCAGGGGCGGCGTTGGGGCTGGTAATGTTCGTTAGCTTTTTTCGCGATCTGGACGGATCAGCCGCCGTTCTGATCCCCTTGTTTACCTTTGCAGGAGGTGTCATTGCGGCCGTGCTGATTGTTTTGTTGTCCTATAGCCGCAGCAGAGGAATCGTGCCCGTGCGTCTGATTTTGTCCGGCATCGGTGTAGCCTCGGGTCTTAGCGCCATAACGCTGTATTGGTCGTTGCGGTTGGATGAGGATACGTACGCATTTACTGCACGTTGGTTGGCTGGCAGCGTTTGGGGCCGGGACTGGATACATGCAGCGGCTTTGCTGCCTTGGATAGTCATTGTTTTACCCTACGTTCTGTCGCAGACGCGTAGTCTGAACAACCTGTCGTTGGGCGACGAGACCGCAGCTGGAATCGGCACAAGTGTGAAGCGCCAGCGCCTATTACTGCTGGGCGCAGCCGTGGCTCTATCCAGTGCCAGCGTATCCATGGTCGGAGGCATCGGTTTTATTGGGCTGATTGCACCTCATCTGGCTCGCCGTCTGGTTGGGCCGATGTACCAGCATTTGCTGCCAGTAGCTTGTTTGGTCGGGGTCGTCATTCTGGTCACCGCAGACACGATTGGGCGTTCGGTGTTTCAGCCGAATGCGATTCCCGCAGGTGTGGTGGTTGCTGTGGTAGGAGCTCCGTATTTTTTATTCCTGCTGTCCCGAACAAAATGACAGAAGGAATTAGGTACATATGAAATCATATGGTGTAAATGATACAACCCGCTGAAATTAATAACTAAGTAGAAGCCTTCTATATTGATCATTATAATGTAGAGTTTCTGTGGCATAGGAGAGAGTAATCATGAGAAAGCACAAATTTGAGGGTTCAGGTTTTAAACGTTCATGGGTAGTCACAACTCTTGTTGTATGCATGATCATGCTGTCCGCTTGCGGACAAGCAGCCGACAAACAGGCTACCGATACGAAAGCGGCTGGCAGTGCGCAGACAACCATTAGTGCGGATTCGCGTATTGCTTCGATGTCTATTCATTTGACGAACAACCTGCTGGCATTGGGCATTACTCCGGCTGGTTCGGTCATTGGTGGAGATGTGAAGGATTTTCTGCCCCATGTAAAAGATCGTCTTCAAAATACCCGTAAGCTAGGTGTTGTCACAGACCCGGATATGGAAGCGGTACTGGAGCTTCAACCTGATCATATTTTCTTGGATAAAAAATATTCGGGAACCGATGTGGCCAAATTTGAAAAAATTGCGCCAACCGAAGTTTTTGATCTGGATGAAGGCACATGGAAGGATCAATTAAAAAAAATAGCCGTTATGGTCAAACATGAAGCACAGGCAGACGCATTTCTAAAAGATTATGATACACAGAAGGAACGAGTCGAAAAGCTGATTCATTCAAAAATTGGGGACGGAACGGTTATGGCTGTACGTGTGACGGCGAAAGAGGTCCGTGTTATGGGGATGAAGCGTCCGGTAGGGCCGCTGTTGTATCAGGACTTGGGCTTGAAGCCAGCCAAAGGTGTAGAAAAGATCAACAAGGCTTATCAGGTTGTTTCCCAAGAGGTTTTACCGGATTATGATGCTGATGCGATCCTTGTTATCATTAGTAAAGGCGCGGATGCCCAAAAGGTATACAAGCAGCTGGAAGGAAATACAGTATGGCAAGGTCTCAAGGCGGTGAAGCAAGGGCATGTCTACATGTTGGACGGACAACCTTGGCTGGACTATTCCGCGATGGGACATAAAATTGCTCTGGATAATGCAGAACAACTATTTTCCAAATAAGTTCTAAAGTATATCAAGCCGTATTCCCCCGTGCAGCTTCTTGCAGGCCAGGAATACGGCTTTTTGGCGCACACCCCAGCTGTAAGTCGGTTGCCTGATCGAAATGAAAAGGAGCTGCTGCGATCCAAAATGAGGCAGCTCCATATAATGAGAATTGCGGGTTATGAACGTTTTTTACGCAGAAAAATCGGTTTGAGTCCAATAAATCCAATGGCGGCGAGAATTAAATTCACCCAAGGTGAGATTCTGAATACTGGCAGTACACTGCGCAGCGCCAGTCCGGCGACAAGAATCACGACAACTAACACAACATACATCAAGATGGATTTAAGATTCATCTGGGGCTTTGCAGGGGCATGGTCTGGCTGTTGTGTCTCCTCGCCTTCTTCGGGACGGTCCATAAAATTCATCAGAGCTTCAACGAGTAGAATGGCTCCTGCGGCGATGATGATAAGGGTGGATAGGCTGATTTTTTCAAAGGGTTTGATATCCCCACCTGTAAAGGTGACAAACCATCCGATAATTGCCTGTGTCAAGAAAAACATAGACAAGGCAATCCATGCAATAAGCGTATAATTTTTTGCTTTATTCATTTCTTCCTCCTGCTTTATGAGCGTATCCCGGGCTGATGGAACCGCCATTTCGTAACAAAGACAGTATACGTGAGGAAGCGTCGGATGGCAAAAGACTTTATCTATAAAATGTATATTACCGCTGCATTCTCCTCAAACTGGATACAGGGTGAGCACATAGAGCAACCTGAATATAAACGTTAAGGGGTGTGGCATCATGAAACTGGAGAACCAGGCAGATTATTCAGTCCAAAAACGACTGGCAAACGCTTCGAACGGGAATAGCGGGGTGGCCTCGTCTACAAATGTGAGTCACCGGAGCGTTCAAGGATCATCTCCAACGTACCGTATACTGGACGATATCGAAGTGGCTGAGGATACAGAATTTGCGGGTGAACTAGGTGCACAGAACTACCGCAGCCTGTGGCATGAGGATGAACATAACGGCGCCTCTTGTAAGCTGGAGTGGGAGGGACGAACGGAGACCCACCAAATGTTTAGGAACAGCTACGAATAACGAATGTCTACTTTAATGTCACTCTAATAAATGTAGTATAGCGTTCTCCGGAATCGCATCGGGGAGCGCTATTTGTTTACTTTTTTTACGATGTGAACTGACAGGTTGACAAGGAAGCAGGGCGATGATAGACTGACTTTATTATAAAATCTTATTAATCTTATCGGAATTAAAGTGAATGAATATCCTGGATGGATATTCCACGTTACGATATGAGTTTGAATTCATAAATGTGTAGTGAAGCTTGAAACAGGGGGAATCAGGATGGAACGGCAAATTGGAATTCGCTTTGAACATGAAGAACTGGCAGCAACAATTCATTATCCAAACCGTACAAATGAGGGAGAGCGTCAGAAAAGGGTTCCTCTCGTTGTTATATGTCACGGTTTTGTAGGCAATCGTATCGGAGTAGATCGATTATTCGTCAAGACTGCGCGTGAACTGGCCGAAGGGGGATACTTTGTCCTGCGCTTTGATTTTGCCGGTTGTGGGGAAAGCACAGGTGAATATGGCAAGCAGGGGTTAGAGTCCATGATTAATCAGACACGTACCGTGTTGGATTACGCCGTCAATTGCGCGGACATTGACCCGACCAAGGTGACGCTGATTGGTCACAGTCTGGGGGGGGCGGTAGCCCTTCTCACAGCCGTACGGGACAAGAGAGTACAAAATCTGGTTCTTTGGTCCGCAGTGGGCTATCCGTTCAACGACATCGTCAAAATTACGGAGCGAAGCGTGTACGATGAGTCTGTTAAAACCGGTCATGCCGACTATTTGGGCTATAAGTTTACGCCTGCTTATTTTGAGTCGTTAGCTCAATTTCAGCCGTTCCAGGAGGCCGTTAAATTTAACGGAGATGTGCTCGTTGTTCATGGCACCTCGGATGATATTATTCCTGTGGATTATGCATTTCTGTTTCAAAAGATATTCTGGATGCGTCCAGAGGGGCGCTGTGATAAAGAGATTATTTTCCAGGGAGATCACACTTTCTCGTCAGGTAAAGAGCGGCAACGGCTGATTGATCGAACACTTGAATGGCTGGATGAACAGGAAAATATTCAACGGGATTGGCAGCACTGGATGATCTGATTTCAGTGTGTAACGGATTGTATTGGAAATTGCGCCTCCGCCGGAGTAAAATGGAAGAGTAACACTATACTGGCGTGTGGAGGTTGGCAGCGATGACATTACCCTCAATTTTTGTTGCGCATGGTTCACCGACACTGGCTGTAGAAAATAACGCATATACCAGCTTTCTTGCAAAGCTGGGCGCGAGCCTGCCCCGACCCAAAGGAATTGTCATTTTTTCCGCGCATTGGGATAGCCCCGATCAATGTATTGGCGCGGATGATCAGCATGCAGCGTTGCACGATTTCTATGGCTTTCCCGAAGAAATGTACTCAATTGATTACCCTGCACCAGGCGATCCAAAGCTGTATGAGGAGATAAAGCATCTGTTCAGTCAGCATAACCTGTTCCACCAGCCGGTTCGGAACCGAGGACTGGATCATGGAGCATGGGTGGTTTTACGGCATATATATCCTGATGCAGACATACCGGTCGTACCCTTATCCATTGATTCTCGGCGCGCTCCCCAGGAGCAATACGAGATTGGGCGGATGCTGGCGCCGTTGCGAGAACAAGGGATTTTGATTATCGGTAGCGGTGGATTGGTCCACAACTTGCGGACACTCAAGCAGACGAGTGAGCCAGCCGATTGGGCCGTTCAATATGATGACTGGATTGCACAGCAGCTTCAAGACTGGAATTTGCGTCACCTATTCCAATATGACAAGAAGGCTCCATATGCTAAACAGGCGGTACCTTCTTATGGAATAGAGCATTTTTCACCTTTGTTTTATGCGATGGGGGCTGCGGATCTTGAGCGCTCCGCGCGTAAGCTTTTTCAATCGTATGTCCTTGGCTCGTTAAGTCTCAATTGTTGGGCTTTTGGTCAAGAAAGTGATACGTAAATGTAAAAAAAGAACTTCCGAATCCACATGGTGTGTGGGAATGGAAGTTCTTTTGTGTATTTTGCGTCTTCGATTAATTAGAAGGCACGTGTATCGTGAGCATAACAGCGCAAAAAAAATAACCATTATCCCGGAGGATAACGGTTATTTTGGGATGGTTAAGCTATTTTTCGACTAGGGTCCGCTGGAAAGGTATCTTTATTTTTACGAAACAGTCCACGCAGGAAGGGCAATACCCAACGGTCAAAGCCAATTCTTCCGGCATTTGCACCAGCAACTACAAGGAAGATTTCAAACAGCAGGTAGATTGCATTGGTGCTTACTGTACCCGAGAACAGGAACGAGAAGTTCATAACCATAGCCATCAAAGCAGCCAGTGTAGTCAATGTACCGAGAAGCAGGCCAACCCCGACCAAGAACTCACCCAATGGGATCAGGACGTTGAACAAACCTACATTCGGCAGGGCAAAGGCTTCCAGGAACGATCCCCACCAGCCTTGTACAGCGGGATGGTCTCCACCTGTTTTAGCAATGGCCCCCGAGATAAATCCGCCTGCATCGAATCCACCTGTCAGCTTTTCAAGTCCGTGGGTCATCCATTCATAACCTAGATAAACCCGTACTACAGTCAGCAACCACATTGCGACTTTGTTTTCACGTAACCAGCTGTTAAACATTCAAACCACTCCTCTTTCTTAATCTATAATGTTGGTTGTATTTCATTTTGTTGGGGATGATCATCTTTGCTACACCTTTATTGTAGTAGGTTCAGTTACAGTTATTTGTGATAAAAATCACAAAGTCTGAATATTTTTTAAATTTTAATGTCTTTAGATAAGTATTCTATAGAATGGTTACGCTTCAATCAAGACAAAAACAGGAAATAAAGCTTATAATGAGAAAAATAACTAAGTGGAGGGATGAACTTGTCCGGGCCCATTTCCCAACGAAATCATTGGTTGCGTGTGATGGCCTCAGCTCTGTTATGCATGACGCTGATGTCTTGTACTGCTATGTCCAATACGGGTGAATCTGATTCCGTTCCCCAACCGACCAAGCAAGTAACAGAGAAGGAGGCACTTGAACCGCCGAAGGAGCAGTCTATTCCGGCATTTACAGCTCCGCTTACCGGTCTTCCGGTGGAGCAGCCTATTTTGGAGCGGCCGCTCGCTGTCATGATTAACAATGCTCCGGCTGCACGTCCACAGGCAGGGCTTAGCCAGGCAGACATGGTATATGAAGTTCTTGCAGAAGGCGGGATTACCCGTCTGGTCGCTTTTTTCCAAAGTCATGGTGGAGATGTAAAGATCGGACCGGTCCGTAGCATTCGACCGTATTTGATTGAGCTGGGCGAAACCTATGGTGCGTTGCCTATACACGCAGGGGGAAGCACAGATGCCTATGCGATTTTACAGCAGCAACGGAAGGAACATCTGGATGAGATTTCAAATGGAGGGGCTTACTTCTGGCGAAGCAAAGATCGTCGTCCTCCACATAATTTATACACAGACGTGAACAGACTGCGCAAAGGAAGCGATAGTAAAGGGTATGCCAAGCATACGGACGTTCCAGTATATTCTTACCTTAAATCCGGTGAAACCCCAGTTATGGTGGACGAGACAGCAGCATCTTTGCAAATTCGGTTTTTGCTTAAAAGCTATCGAGTATCTTATACCTATGATCCAGCGAATCAACAATATAAGCGTTTTGTGAACGAAAAGTCACATGTGGATCAAAATAATAACCAACAGCTCTCAGCAGCCAATGTTATTGTAATGAGCGCTAGACATCGAACGTTGGATGATGTGGGCAGATTAGGTGTTGAGCTGGACGGCAGTGGAGAGGCCATGGTGTTTCAACAAGGACAGTTAATACAGGCTGAGTGGCAGCATACACCAGGCGATGCGATTCGTTTTATGAAAAATGGGGTTGAAATCCCGTTAACGCCAGGTACATCCTATATACATGTGGTACCTGCAGATACTTCACTAAAGGAACATGTAACCATAGCAGCAAATTAGAAAACGAAATACACCTTTTTAGGAAAAAATTGTCGGATAATGACCTTCCATGTCGGGCACTGTATACGTATGTCATGAAATTTGCTTTTACAAACATTACAAAAACATTGATGAGTGTGATAAGATAGCAAAGGTTGTCTATTGCAGTCGAAACAGGTTGCGGATATTTTCGTAAAGGGGTAATCGTTATGAGATTGAAGAAAAAGGATATATTCTTCGAGACGTTGGAAAATATGGCAGATACGATCGTGCAAGCAGCCGATTATTTTGCCCAACATACTTCAAATCTTCAGGATGTGACTTTGTTTACAAATGAAATGAAGAAGTATGAAAATAAGTGTGATGATTACACACACACGATTATTACTGAGCTGAACAAGACCTTCATTACGCCGTTGGAACGCGACGACATCATGGAACTGACAACAACCATGGATGATGTGTTGGACGGTCTTGAAGCGACGGCTTCTCGTTTTTATATGTACAACATTACGGAGCCGGACGAGTATATTGTGCAGTTCGCTGATATTCTGCGTCAATCAGCTTACGAAATTCAGAAAGCTGTACATTTGCTTTCGCAGAAAAAATTGCTGGCCATTCGTGAATACACGATTCGCCTGAATGATTTGGAAAATCAGGGGGATGAATTATTGCGTATTTGCATCAAAAACCTGTTTGCAACTGTAACTGACCCTATTGAACTGATTAAACGCAAAGAATTGTACGAACGCCTTGAAACGACAACGGATTCATGCGAGGATGTTGCAAATATGCTGGAATCCATCATTATGCGTAACTCGTAAGGGAGTCCTTTTACATGGATACAAGTTTACTGGTATTGGGTATTGTTATTTTTCTTGCTCTGGCATTTGATTTTATTAATGGTTTTCATGATACGGCGAACGCGATTGCAACTTCGGTATCGACCCGTGCATTGACCCCGCGACGTGCGATTATTATGGCTGCGGTCATGAACTTTCTCGGGGCAATATTGTTTACAGGCGTTGCGAAGACCATTGGTGGAAGTGTCGCTGATCCAACCAAGCTTACGAATGGAATTGATATCGTCATTGCGACGCTGATCGCTGCGATTATCTGGAACCTCTTAACCTGGTGGTTCGGTATTCCTTCATCCTCTTCTCATGCACTAATTGGTGCATTGGCTGGAGCGGTGTATGTAGGTGCGGGATCGGATAAATTAAACTGGAGCGGCTTCATCGGGATTGTCGAAGGACTTATTTTCTCCCCGTTGATTGCTTTTGTTGTCGGTTACATCGTGATGATAATTTTAAAATACATCTTCGCTCGTCGTAGTCCGCATACGGTAAACAAAGGGTTTCGTACAATGCAGGTCATTACGGCAGCGCTTCAGTCGTTCACGCATGGTACGAATGATGCTCAAAAGGCGATGGGGATTATTACATTCGCACTCGTTTCGGCGGGGTATCAGGACCATTTGGAAGTACCCATGTGGGTGAAAATTTCAGCCGCAACAGCCATGGCGCTGGGTACATCTATCGGGGGCTGGAAAATCATCAAGACGATGGGAACCAAGATTTTTAAAATCGAGCCAATTAACGGATTCGCAGCCGACATTTCGGGAGCCTCTGTTATTTTCACAGCTACATTGCTTCATTTGCCCGTAAGTACCACTCATGCCATTACTTCGGCTATTTTGGGTGTGGGTTCTGCGAAGCGTTTTTCCGCTGTGCGTTGGTCGCTGGCCGGTCGAATTATTATTACTTGGGTTATAACGATACCAATTGCTGCGCTGTTATCTGGATTGATTTTCAAAATTCTTTTCTAGTTCATTATTATTTCTTGAAAAATAGGTACACACTATAGAATACACAATAAGCTTCCGTCCGCTTTTTGCGGCAGGGGCTTATTGGCATTCTGGGGCAAAACGGCTTCTTTAAAGTTTACACATCCAGATAGTTCCATGAAACGTTTTTCAAAAATACCTGACATCAAAGTAGTCAATTTTTAATAACTCCTGTAGAATAAACAGAAAACTTTGAACCGTTCAACTGACTGGAGGAAATTATGCAAAAATCTAGAAAACTAATAGCACTCATGATTTGTTTGTTTTTTGTGGTTGCCCTGTCCGGTAATTTCGGTGTAGTGGCACATGCTGAAAATAAAACAAAGTATGATATCGGCACGGATACAACGTTCGCGCCTTTTGAGTTTGAAGATGTAGATGGTAAATTTGTCGGAATCGACATGGATTTGCTGGCAGCTATTGCCAAGGATCAGAATTTTGAATATACGATTAAGCCTCTTGGCTTTAACGCGGCAGTGCAGGCCCTTGAAACGAATCAAGTGGATGGTGTCATTGCCGGTATGAGTATTACCGATGAACGTAAGCGGAAATTTGATTTTTCCGAGCCTTATTTTGATTCAGGCGTCGTCATGGCGGTCCGCAAGGATAATGATACGGTTAAACGCTATGAGGACTTGAAAGGACAGCGTGTCGCTGTCAAAACAGGAACGGAAGGTTACACATTCGCAGAATCGATTAAGGCCAAATACGGCTTTACTACAGTTCCGTTCGATGATTCTTCTCAAATGTATGATGAAGTCAAAACAGGTAATTCGGTTGCCTGCTTTGATGACTATCCGGTACTGGCATACGGTGTAAACCAGAATAACGGCCTTAAGCTGGTAACAGATAAGGAAAAAGGTGCTTCTTACGGGTTTGCTGTTAACCAAGGCAAGAACCAGGAGTTGCTGGAGAAATTTAATGCAGGGCTTGTTAATCTGCGCAATAGCGGGGAATACGATAAAATTTTGGCTAAATACCTTGGCAAATCGGGCAAAGGTGTGGCGCCTGTAGAGACCAGCCGCTGGGGACTGATTTCCGCTTCGCTGCCTTCGCTGATTAAGGGCATGGGAAATACGTTGCTGTACACACTTGTATCTTTACTCGTAGCCTTTATCCTAGGGTTGGTGTTTGGCTTTATGAAAGTAAGCCATAACAAGGTGTTCCGTGGTATTGCAACTGTATTCGTCGATATATTCCGCGGTATTCCGCTGATCGTGCTTGCTTTCTTTATTTACTTTGGTATTCCACAGGCACTGGATTTCAAAATGCCGCTTTTTGTTGCGGCTGTACTGACATTATCCCTGAATGCGGGTGCGTATGTAACTGAGATTATCCGTGGTGGTATTCAGTCCATTGATCCGGGACAAATGGAAGCAGCTCGTTCGCTTGGTCTACCCTATCGGACGGCTATGCTTAAAATCATTTTGCCACAAGCTGTGAAAATCATGATCCCGTCGTTTATCAATCAGTTGGTTATTACGTTGAAGGATACGTCCATTTTGTCTGTTATCGGTCTGGTCGAGTTGACCCAATCGGGTAAGATCATTATTGCGCGGACATTCCAATCCTTTGATATTTGGCTGGTAGTAGCGGTGATGTATCTTATCGTCATTACAGTCCTGACCAAAATTTCCAACCGTCTTGAAGGGAGAGTTCGCCGTGGGTAAAATTATCGTTAAAAACCTGAAAAAAAGCTATGGTAGTAATCAAGTACTAAAGGGCATCGACATGCAAGTACGTGAAGGCGAGGTTGTATGTGTCATTGGCCCCTCTGGTTCGGGGAAAAGTACGTTTTTGCGTTGTATGAACATGCTTGAAGAAATTACCGCAGGTGAGGTCATTGTCGATGACTACAACTTAAGTGACAAAAACGTGGACATTAACAAAGTCCGTGAAAATATAGGTATGGTATTTCAACACTTTAATTTGTTTCCGCATATGACCGTGCTCAAGAACATTATGTTCGCGCCGACTGAACTGGGGAAACAGTCCAAGGCAGAGGCCCGGGAAACGGCTATGAAGCTGCTGGATCGTGTAGGTTTGGCCGATAAGGCAGATGCACTGCCAGGACAGCTTTCCGGCGGTCAGAAGCAGCGTGTGGCGATTGCACGTGCGCTGGCAATGAATCCAGACATTATGCTGTTCGACGAGCCGACCTCGGCGCTCGATCCTGAAATGGTAGGCGAAGTGCTGGGCGTAATGAAAGATCTGGCGCGTGAAGGCATGACGATGATGATCGTAACGCATGAGATGGGTTTTGCACGCGAAGTAAGCGACCGTGTTGTGTTTATGGACGGTGGTTACATCGTAGAAGAAGGAACGCCACAAGAGGTATTTGGTAATCCGAAAAACGAGCGGACTATTAGTTTCTTGGAAAAAGTATTGTAAGAGGATTAAAAGTGAGGCAGGGTTTGTGTTTGTAGGTGGGGATCTCGTTGTAAGACGCTCCGCGATCCATTTGATCTTTCGATCGCTGTTGCCCCTGAATTTTTGGATTGTATAGGACCTTATAAGGTGAAAATTCAGAGGCAAAGGCGAACGCTGCCGCTTCTACAGATTCAAATGGACCGCTACGCTACTGCCGCTAAACCCGCTCCTTCTTGTTCTTACAAAAGTCTGTCCCATTCATTAGGGGGGAGCAGGAGGAGGAATTAGCACATCGCTTTGATTGCTGCGCCGAGGGAAATAGCGAGACAAGCAACATATGACTGCGTAATGGCGCTTGTGTACATCTCTATAGAGCGCGAGTGATTTTTCATTTTTGATGTTTATTTTCATAAGTGGAGGGCTTGCTTTTGAAGATAAGGACTGCTCATCATGAGGATATTCCGGCTTTGGCTTATCTAATGGAGGAGCTTGGTTATCCTACGACTGTAGAAGATATGAAGATGAGATATGATCGTATCGCTTCTGACCCTAACTATCATACTCTGGTGGCTGAAGATGAAGGGGAAGTCGTTGGGATGGTTGGACTACATGCTGACATCTTTTATGAAAGAAATGAAGATTACGCGCGTATCGTCGTTTTTGTGATGGATTCAAAACATCGTAATAAAGGCATCGGGAAGGCGTTAAATGAGGAAGCGGAAGCTTGGGCTAAAGAGAACGGGTTGGTTGCCATTGCTTTGAACAGTGGTAATCGAAGTGAGCGACAGGATGCTCATCATTTTTATCGCCGATTAGGATATGAAGCGACAAGCACAGGATTTGTAAAAAAGATTTAATTTATAATGAATTGATTATTTTATAAGGATATCTTGGGAGGCATGTTGGCCCGGAGATATCCTTTTCTTTATTAAAGGAATACAGGACTTGAGATTGGTATAATGTTAATTGGCTTATATAAAATATAAATAACATAACAGACGCGAAGTGTAAGCGAGGGGGACGTACGGTGATACGTACATTGACTATAGGTCATGATCATCAGGTAACAGTGGGAAAACCATTGGATCAGATCGTCATGGAGGATTACATATGGATGTGGGTAGATTTTAGCGAGCCTACAGATCGAGAGACGGAGCTGCTGACGAGTTATTTTCATTTTCATCCATTGGCTGTGGAGGATTGTATGCATGTTCTGCAACGTCCCAAATTGGATTATTACGAGGATGTGCAGTTTCTGGTCGTGCATGCGCTTGATGTAGATACGTTAGCTGCGGAAGAAGTGGATATGTTTATTAGCAGTCGTTTTTTGGTTACATATCACCATCATGAGTTAGAGGAGCTGGATCAAGCCTGGGAGCGGATTGTCCAGCATGCGAATGAACGTAAAATATGGTCGCGAGGGCCGCTGTCTGCAGCCTACACGGTGATGGACAAGCTGGTAGATAACTATTTTCCGAGCCTTTTTATGATTGAGGATGAATTGGCCGAGCTGGAGGGCTTGGGCGGTCGCGAATCCGTAGAGGAATTAATGAAGCAGGTGTTTGACCTGCGTGGCAGGCTGCTCAAGCTACGCCGTACCATCGTACCCATGCGTGATCTGATGTACCGAGTTTTGAATTCGCAGCATGTGCAGGGCCAAGGAGATCATATGGCTTATTTTACCGATATATATGATCATTTATTAAAGCTGACAGACATGCTGGAGGCCGACCGCGAGATGACAGCCGACCTGAGGGACAGTTATATATCGCTCAATTCCAATCGCATGAATTCAATTATGAAGACGCTGACCGTAATTACGACCGTCTTTATGCCCTTGACGCTGATTGCAGGAATTTATGGTATGAATTTTTCGAATATGCCCGAGTTGGGCTGGAAATATGGATATTTTGGCGTACTGTTCTTCATGTTTTTGTTGAGTGTTGCAATGGTGGTCTGGTTTATGCGCCGAGGCTGGTTCAAATAGTATAATCTACTTTCTTTTGCGCTTGCGCGGACGTCTGCGCGGGGTAGTGGTGCTTTTGCGCTGCGTCTTTTTTCGACGTGGGCGTGGTGGTGTGTATTCATCCAATTCCTCGGTGATATCTGTGGCAGAATTTTTGCTCGCGGATTTGCCGAATGCTGGGAGCGAGCCCATAATCAGCTTCGCCATTGGAGCAAATTGCTGCACACTAGACATAACCTTTTGCACCTTGCCGACCGTAGCAACAATTCCATCAATGCCACCCATACGGTCAATGAAGCCTTTGATTTCGTTGAGATTACCGAGGTTGCCAAGACCCCCAAGCAGTCCTCCTTTGGCTGGAACCGGGTCTGGTGTGACCACGGCAGAATCCGTAATACTCGCTGGCGCCTCGTAAGGAACCAGCCCGGAAGAACCGGCTTGCGGAACCTCGTTGTATGGATCGAGTCCGGGATAAGGAGATGAACTATACGGATCGGAAAGGGAACGCTGTAGCGGCCTCCGATGATAGTAGTGTCCAGGCATGAGATCACATTCCTTTGCAGGTTGATACTCTACTGTATGTTACAAACGCACAGTGGGTTTAGGCGCGTGTCCCGAAATCAGGTATAAAAGCGGATTTGGGCATTCGTACGGTACGTCTCTATGGTCATGTAATGTTGTTCTGTAATGCGTGAAACCGTTAATGCTTGAAAAACCGACTATTCCTCGGGTACAATGAGGAGAGATCGTAACCTTGGGAGATGATAATCCATGCAGCTTAAAAAGCTTAATGATAAAAGTATTGATCAATTGTTCGAAGCTATTTTAACTCTTAAAAATTTGGAAGAGTGCTATGTATTTTTTGATGATCTGTGCACGATTAATGAAATTCAATCCCTCTCCCAACGTCTAGAGGTTGCCCGTATGCTAGGCAAAGGCAGCACATATAATCAGATTGAAGCAGAGACGGGGGCCAGTACAGCTACCATTTCACGTGTTAAACGTTGTCTGAACTATGGTAATGACGGGTACAAAATGACTCTGGAACGTCTGGGACGCTAATGCGGAGCCCTGGGATACTGGTAATCAGCCATGGCTCTAGGGAGCCATATTGGGTGGAACAGGTGGATCAGGCAGTTGCGAAGCTTCATTTGTCGGAAGAAATGCCGATAGAGGTTTCATTTTTGGAAACGGTTAAAGGAAGACTGATTCAAAATGGTATTGACCGTCTGGAAGCCTTGGGTGTAACAGATATATTGGTTATACCTTTGTTTGTGTCATCAGGCAGTACGCATGTAGATGAGATTAGCTATGCGCTGGGTGTCAAAGATGCGCCGGACAAAGAAACAGATTTGGAGCCGTTTCGACTGAAGGCGCAAGTGCATTTTGGCAGTCCGTTGGATGACGGAGAAGATGTTGCCCGCATGGTGTGGGACAAGGTTCGCCCGCTATCAGCCGAACCTGCGAGAGAGGTTATTTTACTCGTAGGTCACGGCAGTGTGCACAACGGCTTTTTTCAGCGCTGGGAGCAGGGGGTTTCTTCGTTGGCCCGTACGGTGCAAAGTGTGAGCGGTATCATCACGGACCACGCTTTGCTAAATCCCGAGAGTGTGTACGACAAGGCAGCGTATTGGAATCAGGAGCGGGGTCATGATGTTATTGTGGCACCGCTATTTTTGAGTTCGGGATATTTTACAAGTCGTATGATTCCTAAACGCTTGCAGGGACTTGAATATCGTTATTCAGGAGACCCTTTATTACCACATCCTTTGCTCACAAGCTGGATGGATAGACAAATTCGTGAATTATTGCAAAGTGTGCAGAAGCAAGCAAGGTCAAATCATAGGTAGTCTGGTTCGGCTATAGCGTCATTTCAGCCTTAAATTTCCTTATTTGGGCAAAGTCTGGCTTCTTTTATTGTAAAAGAGGTCTTTTTCCAGTATGATGATATTTTGTACAGACTGAATGTGATGAACTGCTATGTGAATATAAATATCATTAAATATACGGGTGGCGTAACGGAATGAAAAGAGCTAGATTAATCTATAATCCGACCTCTGGGCGTGAGGAAATGAAGCGTCGTCTTGCGGATGTTTTGCAGCGTCTAGATGAAGGGGGTATTGAAGCCTCTTGCCATGCAACTACGGGTGAAGGGGACGCAACGCGTGCCGCAATAGAGGCCATTGAGCGTGGGTATGACATGATTATCGCCGCTGGTGGCGACGGTACATTGTATGAGGTCATTAACGGGATGGCTGAAAGAGAAAACCGCCCGCCCCTAGGTGTGTTTCCTCTGGGGACGACGAATGATTTCGCCAGAGCACTGGGCATCCCCAAGCACTGGGAGGATTATTGCGACCTAGTTATTCGTCAAAATCCGAAGCCGCTGGATATCGGAAAAGCGAACGACCGCTACTTTATCAACATTGCAGGCGGGGGAACTTTAACCGAGCTTACGTATGAAGTTCCGAGCAAGCTAAAAACGATGATTGGCCAGTTGGCGTATTATTTTAAAGGTATGGAGAAGATGGTCAGCCTTGCCCCACAGGAGCTGATCATCAAGGCATCGGGTCAGGAAGTGATTCACGACGAATTTATGCTCTTCCTGATTGCGAATACGAATTCGGTGGGCGGGTTTGAAAAGCTTGCTCCCGGGGCGACAATAGATGATGGGCTGCTTGACGTTATTGCTGTGCGGAAATGCAATCTGGCGGAAATGATCCGATTGGTAACACTTGCGCTGCGTGGTGAGCATTTGCAGGACAAGAAGATTGTTTATTTTAAAACAGATTACATGGAAGTGACCTCACCCGGCTATGTCCAGCTTAATCTGGATGGCGAACTGGGGGGCACTTTGCCAGCGACCTTCCGGAATTTACCGCATCATTTGAATGTTTTCCGGTGAGGAATGATGAGGAAATACTTCTGCTTCCGGGCGGCAACGCAATATAGTATATGGAATGCAGAGTAGGTAGTTGTTTTTGTGAACATATTGGTTTTTGCCGTTCTCCGTGGGGAGTAACGGCATTTTCGAGTTGATGTTTGTATGTTTAGATAACCGTTCAAATTAGACGTCCGAAGGAAAATACCGCATAAAAAGAAGATCAGAAAGAAGTGACAATCATGACGAATAACCGTAGCGGACGTGGAAAAAGCCGCCGGAATGCAGCAACAGCAACTCCTGTTCAAGGAAATCAGCACAAAAAGACTATGAAGGCGACAAGAGAGAGAGAACCGGAACAGTCTCAAGTTAGAGCTGGAAATGGGATACTTCAAGCCGAAATCAAACATAAAAATGGAAATATGAATGAAGTGGCTCAGAAGAAAAGGGAAAATGGACGAGATACTCGTCGTTCTTCCAACGGTGGACGAAGTCAGGAAGCTTCCAATCGTAACCGATCTAGTGTAGAGCGTGCCGATCTGCCTGTGCAAAAGAATGATGAGGCCGTGATAGACATCATCGGCATGAACCACGATGGCGAGGGTGTAGGACGTGTCGAGGGTTTTACGCTGTTCGTTCCAGGTGCATTACCGGGTGAAAAGGTTCGAGTAAAGGTGTTAAAAACGAAAAAGCAGTATGGCTATGCCAAGCTGCTGGATATCGCGCAGGCTAGCCCTGACCGGATTGCAGCTCCATGCGCCATCTACGATCAATGCGGTGGCTGCCAGATTCAGCATATGAGCTACGAAGCGCAACTTAGCTGGAAACGCCAGCATGTCGTGGATGTGCTGGAGCGTATCGGGAAGCTGAGTGTGGCTACAGAGTCCAGTGAGCATACTGCACAGGTTTTGGCTACTTCTGCGGATACAGATGGTGAGGCCGATACAGTCTCGACTTCTGATTCGGCCATGAATGCGGATGGAAATGCCGACAGCATGTCGCGTGTACATGGCGTAGTCGTGCATCCTACACTCGGTATGAGTGAGCCTTGGCGATACCGCAACAAAGCCCAGGTGCCAATTGGTGTCACCGAGGGCGGGCTTGTGGGCGGTTTTTATGCACGTGGCAGCCATCGTATCGTGGATATGAACACCTGTCTCATTCAGGATGAGCGTAATGACGAAGTTGTCGCACGTGTGAAAGAGATTGGCCGAATGCTGGGCATCAGCGCATATAATGAAGAAACTGGACGCGGGCTGTTGCGCCATGTCGTTGTGAAGACCGCTTTTCGCACAGGTGAAATGATGCTGGTCCTCGTCACGAATGGGCGAGATATTCCGCAAGCAGATGCGTGGATCGGCAGTATTCGTGAGCATATTCCACACGTGGCAAGCATATGCCAGAACGTGAATACGAAGCGAACGAACGTTATTTTTGGCGACGAAACTCGCGTACTGTGGGGTCGTGACGTGATCTACGACTACATTGGAAACGTCCAGTTTGCGATTTCCGCACGATCCTTTTATCAGGTGAATCCCGTACAAACAGAAGTGCTGTATAGCAAAACCGTCGAATATGCCGGGCTCACGGGCAAAGAAACGGTAATTGATGCGTATTGCGGCATCGGCACGATCTCTTTGTTTCTCGCTCAGCATGCGGACAAGGTGTATGGGGTGGAGATCGTCAAAGAAGCCATCGATGATGCACGGAGTAATGCGCTGTTGAACGAAATGCGCAATGTGAAATTTGAGGTAGGCGCGTCCGAGGACGTCATTCCTACATGGAAAGAGCTAGGCATCACCGCCGACGTTATCGTCGTCGATCCACCCCGTAAGGGCTGCGATCCACGCCTGCTCGACACCATTCTGGAGATGAAGCCAGAGCGCGTGGTGTATGTATCCTGTAATCCAAGCACACTGGCTCGGGATTTAAGGATATTGGAGGATGGCGGGTATAGTACTGTGGAAGTACAACCTGTAGATATGTTTCCGCATACGGTGCATGTGGAGTGCGTGGTAGTAATATATCGAGATAAGAAGCATTGATGTACGGGGAATTAAGAGCAACTTGAATATGTTCCTGCATTCAAAAAAACGCTTTAGGGTGGAGTGCGGGAACATATTTTATTTACATACATAAGGCATACGTGAAGAAGATGGTAGTAATATACTGAAGGAAATATTGGAAAGGTTTAATGGATAATCAGCAAAAGGAAATTCTTTAAGGAGGAGCCCTACAAAACGAACACAGTTACATTATTTAACGAATGCTCATATTTAACTATGGAGATTTTTGTATTGCTTTATTCTCAAGAGTATGTGAATTGTTCTATTTTCAATCAGAGATTTCAAATGAAATTTACTATAATAATATGGCCAAAAAATGATTAAATGTCTCCCCTTCCTTAATTGGTAAAATTCAAGCAAAAGTTTAAGTATTTAAGGCCTACTCATATAATATCAAAAGCCTTAGAATAACAACAAAGTAAAGAGGATGAAGTATTTTAAGCCATTAAGAGATAATTAAATGTCGTAAAAGATTATATTTTAGCGGAAAAATCGATAGTATGGCTACTTTTTTTAACTCAAGGATATAACACTTCCTATTGTGACAAGGTATAATCATATAAGAGAGCTTTTCTCCTTATATCAAACTAGTATTTAACATCAATGCTCATACTACATACCTTATTGCAAGAAAGTGTGTATCTATGGTAGTAAGAAACAACTATATTTCTAGTGCTCGTTCTTTCTCTAGTGTAGTACGTAGCAAAGAGAAATCAAGCGCACATCAATGCTACAAAATACACATTCGAGTAAACTCTAATCATAAAATAGAAAAGGGCTTTAAGTATTCAATAACAGTACATTTTTTATGCAGGAGAATAGGGCTTACTATTTCTGTTGCTATACCCATAAGGGCACAAATTTGGGGGTAAAGGGGACCGTTCTGAAGTAGATAAAGTTATATGTAATCTAGGCTATTGATAAATTGTAAAATTATAAGGTGGAGCAGAATATGAAGTCTTTAAGCGTAAGTAGAATAGCAAAAAAAGAAGGTTTACATACAATCCGCCATAATGAAAATAAAGCTGCAATTATTTTCGTGCATGGTTTACAAGGAGATCCTTACAAAACATGGACGAAAAAAGGTTGCATATCGTTACCCCTACTCTTCGAGGAAGATAAATCTTTTAATCGTTATGATTTGTTTACCTTTGGTTATAGAACGGGCTTCTTGTTAAAGAGACATCATTTTAAAGAGGTTTCAAATCTGCTATTTACCGAATTGAAGACCAGAATACCACATGAGGAAATCTATTTTGTTGCTCATAGTATGGGTGGAGTTATTGTCCAGAGTATGTTGATTGAACAGGTTGAAAGGGATAATAGTACTTTTACAAATCGGATTAAAGGGATTGTTTATTTGGCTGTTCCATTTGCTGGTTCAACTGTAGCATCCTTTGCCTCGGCAGCTTATGCGATTGTCCCCCCATTCATTGGCGAATATATTGTGTCTATTCAAGTAAGATCACTACGTATCTTTAGTAAAGAATTATCCAACTTAGCAGCAAAATGGGTTCGTTATACTGCTGAGCAATTATCGAATATTAGGCAAAAAAACATTTATGGCCAATCCGACAGGACTGTGGGAGTTATATCTCCGAATCCTCCATATATTTTTGATGCAGACCCTGTTGAGGAAAATCATCGTAGTATTTGTAAAATTGATAGGCAAAGTACTGTTTATCTATTGATGAATCAGTTTTTCAATGATTTTAATGAACAAGACAAGATTGTGAGAGCTACTGAAGCTAAGTTAGAAGATTATTTTAAATGGTTAGAAGCAAGAACTGAAATATTTCTAGTTCCCGGAATTGATGTGCCATTATCAATTGAGGATGCTTGGGCAGGATTATATGTAATGGAAGAACCAACTGATTCTGCAAGTGAATCTTTAGATATTGCTCTTGTAAATTATCATGAGTGGGAACGCCTTTCAAGAAAAGGAACTAAACGAAATGCACAGGATGTAACTGAGTTGGGAAAGCGAATTGTTCTTTTTGGAGGGCCTGGTTCTGGGAAAAGTACACTAGCACGTCGTACTGTACATCGTCTTGTTGTTCGTAGGCAAAAAACATTATTTGTTCGTCTCCCCAATGTCTCCAAAGAAATGGCACAAGGTAAATCATTTGAAGATGCTTTATGGTCAGCAGCAACTGACGGGTTTGGGGGAGATAAAAATTTAATAAGAACTTTATTGGAACATCCTAATGCTTTAGTGGCAGATGGACTTGATGAATGTGGACCCCAGCGTACAAGTATAAGTGAGGCGCTTCACAGTTGGGTACTCGGTAGGCCTGAGACGCGTGTTGTTGTAACAACTCGACCGATAGGGCATAGTTCTGCACAATACTATAGTTATCATCATGTTGAAATTTTGCCACTTGAAGAAAATGACATTGACCGCTATGCGTTCAAACTACTAGGAATACTCATTGAGGATCAGAAACTTGTTTCAGAAATGCATAATAAATTAAAACGACAGTTGGAAGCGAATCGAACCGCAAGCATAGCAGCCCGAAGTCCTTTGTTACTTAATTTTATAATCCAGCTACTGATTTCAGGGAAAACGTTTGGGACGTATCGTGCAGAACTATACGCAAAAATTATTGAAGAATGGACAAGGAAAAGTACTCGTGGTGAAATGCTAGAACTCCAGTCTCAGACAGCTTTTCGAGCAATTGAGTTAATTGGATGGATAATACAAAGCACTAGTGCCAATGGAAAAGGGAAATCGAAGAGGGAAGTGTTAGATGCATTGTCCTCTGTTCTTGAAGACGAGCTTCAAGTTCCACGTCTTAAAGCTCAAGAAATTTCCTCTTTCTGCATAAAATATTGGGTAGAGAAAGGGTTGCTTGAACATTTACATCTTGGATATGAAGATGCACTCACCTTTATCCACTTAACGTTTGGGGAATTTGCAACAGCCCGTTATATTTCTGTTATGCCAGACGCTTCAAAGAAAGAGTTATTGTTAAAAACGTATCACATGCCGTCATGGAGAGAAACGTGGCTATTGACGGGAGGGCTTGGTTCTGCTCGTTTAATAGTAGAGACGCTACTAGCAATGGGGACTGATCATGATGATTTATACAATGATATGGTGTTTGCAGCTGCTGTTCTTGCTGAAACTACCCCAATAACAGATTTAAGTAAAAAGGTAATAGAGCGACTAGTAAAAACAATATGTTCGCCTATACCGCTTTTAGCATATGAAGCAGGTAAAGCACTGGAAGGATTGGCAGATCAGGAACCTCAATGGGTCATGCTACTAACAAAGGAACTCTTAAATTCCGAGTATGAGTGGACAAAAATAATTTCCACTAAGTTGGAGCTAACTACAGGGACTTCTGTTTTTGATGTGAGTAGATTACTTTCTTGGCTATCTAGTCCCCCTCAAGAAAAATCGTCAAAATTGTTAAAAGCCCCTTCAGCACGATTATTATGGAATGAGATAGTTGTATTAGGTGTCGGTCAAATAATGAAGGAAGGTATATTTCAAAGTGAATTAGAACATGTCGCTGAAATTTTAAGTAAATCCAGCCTTAGTGTGCATACATTAATACAAATTTCGGCTATGTTTACAAACGCAAATTATACAAATTTAACGGAGATATTAAATCGCAACTTTAACGATGGGATGAGGAAGTTTGATTTTAGAAAAATTGATGCTTCATTGCTTTTAGGAATGGACGCATTATGTAGAATTGTGTTAGGGATATTTCCTAACATGGAAAAAAGATTTAAGTATCAGCGGGTAGAGTCTCTTATTGAAATGGCTAAACTTTATAATGGGTTAGATATTGGAAATTGCTCATTTAGAGAATTCGACGAATTAGTAAAAGGTACTAACTTAGAAGTTGTGGAAGAAGTTTTACGGGGTATGATTTTTGTTTTAAAAATTGATGAAGAAATGCTTGTTGAAGAGGCACGATGGGCTTTAGATAGAACTAATAAAGATTATTTATTTTGGGATTTACGAGATGTTCCATTAGAAGACTTAAATTGGGAACTGCCACCAGCACTTGAACTCAATCATGAATTATTAGTTCAAGCACTCGGCCATCCTTTTGAAGCGATTGCTTGGAGTGCTGCAAAATTACTGGTAGCTGGTGCTGGGGGTGAATTAGCCAAATCATCAATTTTTAAGATTTTAAATAAAGGGAATAGTCGAGTATATTATTATTTTTCTAGAATTGCTCCTGATCTATTTGAGGAGCAAACTAAAGAAATCGTATTGGAGCATTTGGAGGGAGAACGTAAGCTTGGATTTCGATATCTTTATGCTCTACTTGTTAGTTTACCTGATGTGCATAACGATAAAAGAATACGTAAGGTGTTAATTCGGGCCATAGAGGACAAGTATCCACTTATTGTAAAAGAGGCAGCCAAAGCTATAGTTGAATTATCTGAATCGTTTGGAGAGATTTCTTTACGAAACGCTATTAACTATTGGGACCAGAATGGTGTTATTTGCGACACTCATGGTATAAAAGTTCTTGGAGATTGCTGTCCTAAATGCCGCATTGTACCTCCGAGTCCTTTGTCGGATTTATTAGTTGTAATGTTAAAACTTCATTATCTTTCATTTGAAGAATGGTTGCACTTCTCAAGTCATGAACGGAGCGACGTTCGAAAAGCAGGACTGAGTGGGTTGTCTCATTATCTATCATTTAATAAAAAGCAATTGAGCAGAATTATTATTGATATTCACGAAGAAACGATATCATCATATCTACTTGAGGCTGTTTTTAATACTAATGTAAAAGTATTACAACAAGTTAGCGGAGAATTACAATCATTATATAGTAGTAAAAAAGCAGATATAAGGAGAAGATTAATTGAAGAAGTGAAAAATTGTAATTGGTTAAGTAGAGAGGAAGCTGAATTATTATTGAAAAGAGCTCTTAAAGATGACGAATCGTCTGTGCGTAGCCAAGCTGTTGTTTCTTTACGTAGCTTGAGGCAATAAACTACATTAAATAGTGAAGGATATTAGATAGTCCATCATATAATCTGTTTAATTAATGGAATTCCAGTATCACAACACGTTTCCGATACTTTTTATCTTAAAATGAAAATTTTTTTAAGACTATATAGTGGTATTATATAAAACGAGTCTAGTGATTAAAAATAGGGTTGTTTTAAGAAACATCGTAAAGTGTTTTATAAGAGTTTTGTGTAAACTCATAAACAGCGATAGCATTCAATTATTTTGAGATTTTTTAAGAAGTTCAATCCAGTTTAGACGTCTCGTTTTCTCCAGTCTTACTATTGCGTCTTTCTTGCCGCACAGATCAATACCAATGATATTGCTGGTAATTGTTTAATCATTATGACTTTGAAGTGGAAAGCCATCCAGAAAAATTGATATACGGACTTTGAATGGAAAGATCTTACTACTCTTTAATAGAGTTGTGAGATCTTGTTAGAGATATTAAAAAATTAGTGTAGAGGAGTAGATTTAGTCAGTTTAAAGCATTCTGGTTATCCTTTATTGTCACCTGTATTTGAATAACCCTGTATGTAGTCAAATTCAACCCTCTCATACATACCATCAGATCCCTTGAACTTATGATTCTATAACAATCGCGAAACTTTTTTACCACAACAAAAAGGACGGCGTGTCAGCCGACCTGAGTAACAGAAGTATTTATTCCTCGTGTTAGTGTCTTTACTTGAATTTCCATAGTACAAAATGTAACGAGTTATATTGTAGAGTATTTGATGAAGTACCACTCACGATTTATTAATGACTAGGCTCTCCAATATTAAACGAGGAATTATAGCAAATACTATCGTTTTAGGAAAATTTGTCATTCATATCTTGAAAAATTAAGTTCACTGACTCAACGACTTCACTTAATTTTTCAGTAGCTTCTTCTGGAAATATTCTTTCTTTAATTATTCTATCAATTATGCGAAGAACTTCTTCACTCTCATGTACCCACGGATATTTATATTCTTTTCTTTGAAGTATGTCTCTGATATCCGTTAAAAAACTAAGTGCAAATTCTTTTTCGACTGCTTTTAGTGTCAACAGTGATTCTCTTAACTGCCTAGTTTTAAATCTTATTTTTCCATCTTCATTATAAAATGTCTCTTCTACTATACCTTTAATAACATAAGGAGGGGCGGTAATAAGGCTATTGTGCAGATCATTAATATATTCTTTAGCAACATTTGCATTGCCCTCAGCAGATTGCATAATATTGCGTCCTAATACTGTTTGTTTCTCGTAAGGAAGTTCTGATAGTTTATTAATGTGTATACTATAGATAGTTCTAACAGCAGGATTCTGTAAGTACCAATCATGAATCTTAAGATCTTCAATAATTTCATCAATGTAAAGCTCCAAAGGGATATTATAATCCTTTTTTACAGAATAATTTATTTTACTGATAACCTCCCTATATTTTTGCAAATGTCGTTCCTTAGAGATACTCCCAGTAGCTATTAGATTATACACATTTTCTACACTGAATTTTGAAGGAGCAACTACATCTTTACTTTCATTAAGCGGCTCTAAAGAATGACTAATAATAAGGTCCTGGATATCATTCTCGAACTTTGGCCACAGCACAGAATTAAGAAATACTGCACAACTTGCTTTTGGATATTTAGTAATTAAAGTTCTTAAATCCCAGGTGGTATTTAGATCGATTTTCTCGCTTACTAGGCTTACAAAATGATTAGTAAAATTAATTCCTCTATACCAAAATGCATCTGCAGGATCAAAAATGATAGGATCTAGTCTTTTAAAAGATTGATCAACTAAATAAAAATAAATTGTACTGTGCAAATGAGTGAAGGTTTTATAACTGAAATCAAGTATAGTATTTAATTCATTATCAATATAGTGTAAATCTTCATACAGGCTTATTACTATTTTTTGAGCATATCCATGTTTGAAAAGAGGGGTTTTTGATAATACAGCATCCACACCAATTTTGATCGCTGTAATTACTTCATCCTGTGTTGGTGAGTTTCCAATGGGATGAGCGTACATTCCTCGCATATTACACATATGTTCTAGTTTCATAAATTCTTCCTGATCGATAATACCATATTCTTCAGCCTTATCTAGTAAAAATCTATCTGTTTGCTGTTTGTTCTCTTCTTTATGCTCAACTACTCCCACTACATTTTTGTTAATTTCCCCATCTCTTTTTGCCATATCCTTAAACTTATTTTTAATAGATTCAGCGATGCATATCCAATTAATAATATATGCAGCTCTAAAGGAATGTCCTTTTAAACAACCCAGTACTTCATCGAACAAAATAAAATCCTGAGTGCTATTTATTTTCTGTTTCAGTCCTAAGTGTAAAATTTCATAATCCATGTTCAGCAGCTCCCCAGTTTTAATAAGTTATTTCTTTTATCGGGAAAAAATGCAATGTATTTTTTAGCGAAAAATGTCGTAAGGAAAAAAACAGAAATATTTAAACGAATATAGTGTTTTAGAGGTATTTCATTCGACCTTTTGTTTCTTTTTTACCTCAGAAAAGCATTACTCCTTTATAAACGACTCTCAGAAATTAACTCTTGAAATGGGAACATATATTCGATAAAATGAGTAGTATAACATTCATTCCTTTTTTGTACAGGAAGAAGTAATGCCAGATTTCATGTTCTTTATATTACAATTAAAAATTATTAGTTAAACCAACAAATAGGAGGCTAAAACTTGTCCAGTAATCCAAAACGAAATCAATACCAAATCAAACTGTTCCACTTTAAGGAGATCACTCATGTAGGCGACCAACTTTGTGCGCCGCAATCTAGTACTCGTACCATCACTGTATCCAACAGTATCTATCTCGACCAACTCAAACGAGTCGTAGCAGAGCATGATCCTTCCACCGATGTTACCGAGGTAATCTTTATACTCAAAGCTGATCAAATTGACGAAAATGATCCATCGCAACTTGCTTTGTTTGAACGTATGCTACGAGAGGGCATCTACTATAATGGAAAGAAATATGTCCGTTCGATCAAATCACCTGCCATGGGACGTACACAGCGAACAGAATTTATCCAAGAAAAATATGTTGCTGATCTGTATCGACATATTACACTTGGCAAAATGCCACCACTCACTAACATCCACAAATGGGAAGCAGCATTGGGCGTGAGTCGTTCGGCAGCACAGCGAGTGCCTTATATCCCTCGTATTGTCGTCATTCCCGATTATGAAAAAGATACGATCATTGAGGATGTATGGAAAGTGGAAAAGTGTGCTGAAGATTTGGGGCAACAGAAGTTGATATTCGATGAAAAGATGAAGCAACGTGAATATTTCAAAGCAAAGAAAGAATTGAAACCATCTAAGGAACAATTACATAAGTTAGAACGTATACCGAATAAAACGATCTCGTGGAATGGCCGCACAAAGTCTGTTCCTGATCAAAATGAATATAAAACTTTCAACGGATGGAATAAACAGAATCGTCGTGTGAAGCTAGATGAGATTCCTTTTCCTGCTCGTTCAGTTATGTATGATGACGAACTATACCCTTGCTATTCCATCGAGCAAACAGAAGAAATCCCAATCATCGCTATCAATGAAGAGTCCATCGGATTTAAGCGAATAGAGTATCCAAGTTATAAAAATAAGAATGTTCAGTTTTTCGATGGTCAAGGTTTAATGAGCTTCCAGTTTGCAGAGCGTATTGGACAACATCTGAACCTATCCTATTCCCCTAATGCAGTTCAGGGAAGACTTCCATTTATTAAAGGTAACTTTATCCGTTTTGATCTATTGAAATGGTTTAAGGAACATAACGTGACAGAGATAAAGGATGTTTTCGGTGAATCACAGCCGATCATTGACAAACAGGGTCGTCCTATTGATCTCATCCTCACCAAATCCTGCTTCAAAGCATGGCATCAATACAGTGAAGGACAAGCTAAGCCTAGATGTTTGTTTGAAAATATAACAGAATATGAAGCATTACTGAAAGTACATAACCATAATCACTTTTGGGTAGCCAATTATGCGAAGCCAGCATATCAGATGAACGCCTACACACCACTGACATATCAATATATTCATGCGCTGAATCTCACGCTGAACGATTTATATCAATTAGCTACGCCTCTAATGGATGTCATCAAACGTGTACTGTATGGGCAAAAGAATGACACCTATGGAAAGTGGATTCGAGATATTGCGTACACGAAAGCGTTCCTACATATGTTAGTCCAAGAAGACGATGAAGCTAAAGATGTAGACGAGGAATCCGACGAACAGGAAGATGAAATAGAACGGGGTCAGAAGAAACAATTTATTAATGAAATTATCCAAGCTATCGATTTGAATGAATTGATGCTGTATGACGGTAATGTCCGTAAATTTATCGTGAAGCAAGCCATGCTGAAAGTACAGGATATGTTGAAAGGTCGCATTCCGATTCGTGGTAACTACTTTTATCTGACCAATGACCCGATTGCATTCATGGAGCACGCCAGCGGATATCCAGTAACAGGTGTGCTGAAGAAGAGCCAGGCTTTTATGAATCGGAAACAGGGAATGTATGCTCTATTCCGTTCACCGTTAACGATATTTAATGAAGTCGGTAAGCTAGATTTTGTACAAGTACATAACCGATATATACGTCATTTAGATAATGTGATTGTTCTGAACTGTTGTGATTTAACACTGGCAAGACTTGGACTCGGTGACGTGGATGGGGACACAGCTCTCTGTACGAATGATCCGACCATACTCTCCGCAGTGACCGACGCGCCTACGATCATCAATGAAGACGATAAAAAAGTAGCTGCTCCTGTACCGAATAATATAGATAGTATCGTCAAAATGGAGCTAAAAAGTCTACATAACCTGACGGGTAGATGTACGAATGTGAATACGTATTTTCAGAATCTGGCTTTGGAGGAAGGGAGCCTTCAAGGACGCGTTTTGGAAAACTCAGTCTTAAAATTTCTCCAAGGTCAAATCATTGATGCAACCAAAAATGGACTGGAAGTTGAGATTCCATATGTGCTGGATCGTCTGGCTATCCAAATGCCGTATTTCTTTCGTTTTGCGAAGGGTGGCAAAGCAAAGGATTATCAGCACTCGACGAAATCGCCGTTTAACCAATTTTGCGTCAAGGCAGAGAAGTACATAGATGACAAGTTCCAGATGGAAGATGGCAAACTGGATCAGTCTATTTTCAGTGTCGAAAGTACGAGACAACTGATACAGGATATAAGTAAAGTTAGTCAGCCCAAGTTTCTGAGCTATCTAGCTCGCATTGAGCCAGTGTATAAAGAATACAACGAGAAGAAAAAACCAATTGATTATCGTCGAAAGCAATTTAATGAACTAAAAAAATGGGAAAGGGATAATGATACCCGGAAAGCAATTAGCGCAGAATACGCCAGGTTAAGAGAGGAATACAAAACTCAGTGTGAAGAGATCTGTCCTTATCCTTCGGTACTTGCCAGTGTTGCTGTCGAGATCGCATATCAATCTTACAGAACCTACTCCTTTGCATGGCTATTTGTAAATGGGCTATTAGAAAATCTAAAGCAGCATGAAAATATTTTGAAGAGGGAAGTACGAAAGGTGAACCGGCTCACGAATCGGAATGTAGAAGGCAAGAAGCTTACCGTTCAAGCTGGCATCGCTACAATAGATGATCTGGAGTTTCCATTCCATGTGCCGGATGGTGTGTATTCATTATTTGAAATTATGGGACAATTCTTTATTGGGCATGAAGCTGAGAGGGAAACCGTAGTACAAACCAGTTATACGCCTTCTTTGCTGGATGGGAAAAGTACAAGGCGAACATTGAGAAATTATCCGCTTGGTTTCAGCACATTGAAAAAGTCTCAGGAAGAATCGCAGTTGATAGCTGACCAGGTACTGGGTAAGAAACTGCAAATTCAGGTGGTCGAGCATAACTATGTGCATGTTGTAAATGAGCATGGAGAAAGGAAATGTATCATTCCGAGAGATCAGGCCATTCGTCGAGATGAGGGGTTATCCTTACTGGATTTTGACGGAGCGACAATTGAATTTATCAGGATTGAAAAAGTAACGAAATCGAGCTTCAAGGCTATAGTCCATATCGAATAAATTGATTCATAGGTCTGTCATGATAGGCGCCTGTTAACACTGGCGCTTGGGTGACACCGGATAAAAGGGTGCGAGCTTAACTATGCGGCTTGTCAGCCGGTAGAGAGGGATGTGGAAGAAATTAATCTTCACCTTCCTAATCACTTATATATGAGGAGGTCAGATATGGAAAGCCATACAATTGTCATTACCCAGTCTCGGATGGCTGGATGGTTGATGTTTAATCGATTTCATAAAATGGATGAAAAAGTAGATTTAAAGGATTCGAATCGGAAAGTATTTATATTCAAGGATTCGCCTCCGTTAAGGAAAGCCATGGAACAATATAACGAATTTAAACAGGTAGTCGATAATATCTATTAATAAGGGGGATCATAACAATATGACAATAGCTTTAGAGAAGCACGATTATAAACACAAGTATTATACCGACCAATTCACCATTAACGGAAAACGGGTGGATGTACGGAAAAATAGGAATAGCAAGCAAGTAGAAGCATGGATAGATGGTATGTGGAAGCCGATTACCAAGGAAGATGTGGATAAGCAGTATCGGATACAGTTTGAATATTCTCCCTATGAGTTAGAGTTTTCGTATAATGGTGGCAAAACGTGGTGGACATACACGGACGAAAAATATATGACCGATTCGGAACGAGCGTATTTCAAGAAGGAGATCGCGTTTTTTGAGAATTGGGAACTTGAACAACGTATTGAAGAGGAAGAACGGAAAGCGAATGATCCTGAATATCAAGAGTGGCTTGCTGAACAATATGAAGAATGGTTAGCTCACGAGGAAGAGTATTACCTGAGTCAAAGCAATTCTAAACTTACATCTCATGTTGATATTCCAGATGTGTTCAAACCCGATGATGAGTCAGCAGGAGAGAATTCTCCCAATTCAATTAAGCCTAATTACATGGAATACTTTGAGATTCACGGAACGCATAAGAAGTTTCAGCCTATCTGGTATAGTAAAGATATTATAGATCAGCATATGAAGTGTTTTTTTGATGGTACGTTTTTGTATCGGTATGATCAGGGGGTATATGTCAATGATGGTGAGCGTCACCTGGAGCAATTATCCGTTACCCTGCTGGACAATGAGTTTCGCCATAGTCGGATTAAGGAAGCACGTTATTACATAGAAGCCCAAAGTTATATTGCAGGAACCCAAATGAATCTGTTGGATGATTATATTAATGTTAAAAACGGTTTGTTGAATTGGAAAACGGGAGATTTAAGGGAACATACGCCTGATAGACGGAGTACCATTCAATTTCCTGTCCTATATGATCCTATGGCCAATGACCCTGACATGCTTCAGTTTATCGAATCTGTACTGGAACAGGATACGCATGCAACATTGTTTGAAATGATCGGCTATTTTCTGATTCCTACCTTGGAATATGAGAAAATATTTTTATTCACAGGTACGGGAAGCAACGGGAAATCTGTATTGATTAAGACGATTGAAGCGATGATAGGCAAGGCGAATATATCCAAAGTTAAAATTCAGGATTTAGAAGGAGACAGATCACGGTTTAAAATTGCTGAGTTGTATGGAAAAGTGCTGAATTGCTTTACAGATATCCCTGCGGATGCATTGAACTCAACAGGGAACCTCAAGGTGCTTGCCAGTGGTGAAGGATTAAACGCAGAAAAAAAGGGGAAAGATCCCTTTAACTTTGAGCCGTTTTGTAAATTGTTGTTCAGCGCCAATGAATTGCCGAAGAGTAGTGATAACAGTGACGGATTTTTTAGAAGGCTGACGGTGTTTCCTTTTACTCGTAAATTTACAGATCAACAAAAGGATACGAAACTAATTCATAAACTGACGACTCCATCCGCTTTATCGACACTATTAAATTATGCACTTGAGGGCTTAAGACGACTCGAACAACAAGGTGGATTTTCGTATTCACAAACGATTAAGGATCAAGTTAAAACGTATCAAATGGAATCGGATGTCATTATGCTGTTCATAGATGAAGAATGTCAAATCGAAAGTGAAGCTTCAAAACAACATGAAAGCCGAATCGAATGCAAAAGGTTATATGCCAAGTATGCTGCATGGTGTAAACAAGGTGGATTTAAACCTGAAACGACGACTAAATTTAATAAGCATCTCGATGCAAAACTTAAGGATAAGATTTACCGGAAGAAGGCGAAAACAATAAGTGGCAGCTCAGTTCCCTTTTGGTTTGGTATCAAAATATAATGTTTCCTGTTTGCAGCATCTGCTTCCTGTTCGTTTTCTGTTTTGCATACAATTGGAAACAGAAAAATAGTTTGTTTACATAGAGAATTATGAGTTTGTTTCCATGTTTCCTGTTTTTTTAACTCTTAAGAGAAATACATATAAAAATATTGGATCGAATATTATGTGCTGGTGAGGAGTGTATATGTTATCAGGAGTGTTCAAAACTGGAAACATGGAAACAGCTTTTAAAAATCAGCTATTATACTGGAGAAATTGAAGTGAAGATAGGAATTCGGCATTATAAAATTGGAAACAAGCTGATGGAGAATAGGAAACATGTTTGTATATGATGGGCTTGTCAGCCCGTAGAGAGGCTGTGATTGGATATGAATACATATGCTTAGCCATGAATTTTAGAGTAAAGGGATGATTGGAGTTGAGAAAGTGAACTTAATTAGCCGAAATGGGGTTGGATGTGGGAGGGGAAACGCCGGCAGGCGATACTACCGTTTACGAAGCGTAGCGAAGTGGTTTTATCGCGGTTTTGAGCTTCCCCTATCCCACGTATAGACCATACATACATTCAGCAGCATTCATACACGTAATCAAGTCATATTATTAACTGGCTAGGAATATCGTTTTAAGATTTTGGATTTACAGGTTGAAATTAATCTTGCTGAATTAGACTATTATTTGCAAAATTTCAAACTACACGAATTGAGGACTTGAACCTCCATAGTTTGAGATGTGTCACGTGACACAATGAGTAGATTTACAATTATAGAATCATAACACGGGAACTCTGGCTATGAGCTAGGGTTCCTTTTTCATTTAGAGAGGAGTAACAAGAATGCTATTAATGTTGCAAGCAATAATCGTAGAAATATCACGATTTATTACTGTAGTTGGTGTGTTTTTCACTTGGATGTGGATTGCAGCCTTTTTAAAAGCGAGTTTAGAAAAGGGGATCAAGTGGATTGGAAATCAAATTCGTAAACGTAGAAACGTTAAATCCGTACATAAAAAACGCTAGAAATAATGAGAAAGCTGTAGATTATGTAGTAACGAGTATTCAAAGTTATGGCTTTAAAAATCCCATTCTAATAGACAGCAATCATGAAATCATAGCAGGACATACACGCTTGTTAGCAGCCAAGAAGCTTGGATTAAAGCAAGTTCCAACGATACTGGTGGATGATTTAACTCCTGAACAGGTCAAAGCCTTCAGAATCGCTGATAACAAAACGGCTGAGTATGCAGATTGGAATTTTGAATTGTTGGCGCAGGAAATGGAAGAATTAAAACTGGCTGATTATGATCTTTCTCTAACTGGATTTGATATGAGCGAGTGTGAGAAATTGCTGGATACATTACATGAAGATACAGCCGATGATGAGAATGATTTTAATGTGGAAGAAGCATTACCTGAACATCCAATAACTCGAAAAGGTGACATCTGGTTACTTGGGAAGCATAGGCTCATATGCGGAGATTCAACTAATCAGCAGGATATTACATTATTGATGGATGGTAAGAAGGCTCGGCTTATTGTAACTGACCCACCTTATAATGTGGATTATACGGGCAAGACGAAGGATGCATTGAAAATAGAGAACGATAAAATGGACAATCACCAGTTTTATAATTTCCTATTTGCAGCTTATACCCGAATGTTTGAAGTAACAGATGACGGGGCAAGTATTTATGTGTTCCATGCGGATAGTGAAGGTTTGAATTTTAGAAGGGCATTTATTGAAGCTGGATTCAAACTGGCACAATGCTGCATATGGGCAAAGCAAGCGATGGTAATGGGACATGCCGATTATCACTGGATGCATGAACCCGTATTATATGGTTGGAAGCCGACAGGTGGGCACTATTGGAATAGTGATCGTAAGCAAACAACATTATGGCAATTTGATCGCCCCTTTCGCAATGAGTATCATCCCACGATGAAGCCGATTCCCTTAATTAGCTACCCGATTAAAAACTCAAGTAAACTTGGTGATATTGTATTTGATCCATTTGGTGGTTCTGGTTCAACGTTGATTGCTTGCGAGGAAACAGATCGGCTTTGTTATACGAGTGAGCTTGATCCCAAATATGTAGATGTGATTGTAAGTCGATATATTGCTCATATTGGCGATAATAGCGGCGTATATCTGATTCGGGAAGATAAGCAACATAGCTATCAAGAAGTAGTGGCTAAATCCAAAATTAGTGAGCATATAATGAGTTTATAAGGTGTATAGCATCACAAAAATTATAAACAAGGAAATACCGAAATTACTAAGTGTAGATTTTATAGTTTGAAAGAACATGGCAGTTTTAATTGATATAAGCCGACTTTATTAGGTCAAGCCATATGTTTTATATCAATTTGCTACGATAAGTTAAAATTAAGCTTATTTCAATGAGAACAAAAAAGCCCCTAACCCTCAAGAAAGCGAGAATTAAGGACCATCCTACTTTAATTTTAAAGGTGAGGAGGAGTTAGACCTCCATCTCCTTCTTGACGGGAAGGTGTTTTCATTTAAACTATCACCATACACAGAAAGGATTGAGACCTTCATTCTCCCGCGTGAAAGGCGGGCACTTTAATTAAGCTACTGTGTAAGAAAATTGTACCATATGTTATTATATGTGTAAATAAAAATTAAGGTGATAAAATGAGAAAATATGAAAAAATAAACGATAAAGGCAGACAGTATAGATGCTATGTTTGTAAAGAATCAAATATTGTAGCTCATGAACATTATGTAAAGCTGTGCCAATCATGTGGTGAATACAATGAAAAAAAACGTCTAGCCAAGCATCATTTAGAATCTTACATCGCATTGATTACAGGTGGACGAACAAAAATAGGATATCATACAGCATTACGCCTATTACGAGACGGTTCACGAGTCATTCTGACAACCCGTTTTCCATATGATGCACTACAGCGTTATATTCAAGAGCCTGATTTTGAAAATTGGAAAGATCGCATCCATATCTACGAATTAGATTTTCGCCAAATTGAAAGGGTAGAAATGTTTGCCCACTTCATAGATAAAGAGTTTCCCTACATCGACATCATTATAAATAATGCTGCTCAGACGGTAAGAATGTCGCAAGAGGATTATAAAGAATTAAAATTAAATGAAGTGGAACTCCAAAAACAAATAATGGACAACCAACATTTACTCGCTAACAGCACGACTATCTCTTACTTTGATAAATCTGCGAATGAAACAAAAGATATTCAAAATTTACAGCTTTTTAATCAAGAAATGGGAGTAATAAGTCACAATCATTCGCTTCAAAATTCATGGACAGCTCAATCCCATCAAATTTCCATGGTTGAAATGCTCGAAGTTCAGCTAATCAACGTGACCGCTCCATTTTTGCTCAATACAAAGTTGAAGGATACTATGATGAGGAGTCCTAATCAAAATCGATTTATTGTTAACGTATCTGCGGCAGAAGGCCGCTTTCAGATGAAGAGAAAAGGTGGATATCATGTCCACACCAACATGGCAAAAGCCTCGCTTAATATGATGACCCTAACCTTGTCTAAAGAGTATAAAAAGCATCGAATATTTGTAACTAGCGTAGATCCTGGCTGGGTATCGAATCAGTTTCCAGAACAGGTAAAGGCTAGTCGAGAGATAAATCTACCATTGGATTTTAATGATGCTGCTGCGAGAATTTGCGATCCAATCTATGAAGGAAAAGACGCAGAAAGACCACTCACGGGTGTATTTTTAAAGGATTATAAACAAGTGGATTGGTAAAGGATATTCATATTATTATAACGAGGGTAGCCAGAGGATGTCCTTGTACACCTATATTAAAAGCTCGTATAGAGGAGTGTGGATTGTTGTTAGAATAAGCTGATACATATGGGGAATGGGCTATTATAGCCTGTTCCCTTTTTTCGTGTTGGTCTAATAGCTACTACTTATAGGGAAAAGAAGGAATTACATTCAAATTTGTTGAATTAACTCTGATAAGATAAATCAACATGTTCAACAGCATGAGAAGGGGAAGCTAGATGATCTGGAATATAAGAAATCTTGTCACATTTGTATTTGTCATTGTCATGTGGATGATTGTGGATCGTTTACACATCAATAATGCGTTAGCTTTTATAATCATTTTCATCCTGATGTTTTTGATACTATATGTGCCTATTCTTTTTACTGTATTATGGGATTCTAATTTGAAGAGAATTGAAAAGTTTTTAATGTCGCGAAAGAGTAAGCCAGAATACCATCTATTTTATGCTCTAGCCCATGAAATCGATGAAGAAGTAGAAGACTCAATCCGACTATTGCTCCAAAAGTATAAGGGAATTCACAAACAAGCGTTATATAAAACCGTTTTTGCTTTCTATAAAAAAGAAATTCTGACGGTTAAAGAAGAAATCGAATTGATCAAACCACTGGCATATAAAAATTACTATCGAGCTATCGTATGTATGGAAGAAGGAAATAATGCGGAAGCTCACAAAATCATTCACGACATTCCAACGCCTTGGATGAAAAATGCGATTCTTTCCGAATTGGAGTTGAAATCAAATCATTATGCAGCAGCATTAAAACTGGCACAACAAGCCTTGCATCAATCCAAAGGTTTACAAAAGTATGTACTATTCAAAACATATCAACGGAAATTCCCTGAGATGCAATCTGTAAATGGAACACAACTTTAAAAACAAAGGTCTATGCACATTCGCATAGGCTTTTTTCGTTGATGGAGGTGAGCAGAAGATGAGCAAAAATAATAACAATCCCAAAAGAAACAAGCCTAAGATACTGACCAAATATGATCAATTTGTTGTGCCAAGACTCAGGGATATTCCCGTTTGGGTACGTGAAGGAGCAACAGATGAGGAGATTGCCAAACGATTGAACATTCATATCTGGACATTAGGCGATTATCGCAGGAAACATCCTAAATTTGCTAAAGCATTGGAACGTCCAACCAAGTGGGAAACACATGTATATCCTCGGTTAGCGGAGATTCAGACATGGTTCGAAGAAGGTATGAACGCAGAGGACATCATCAGGAAACTCGATATAGGTAAAACGACTTGGTACGAATATATTGATAAACATCCGATGCTGGCTGAACTAGTCAAATGGAGCAAATCTGTCCCTATATCCCACGTAGAAAATTCACTTTTGAAAGCTGCAACAGGGTATGAATATGAAGAAATAAAAACGATCATTGAAGAGGACAAAAATGGAAAAAAGAAGACGCGCATTGAGAAAGTGAAACGATATCAGCCTCCGAATCCAACAGCGATGATCTTCTACTTAAAGAACCGTGCACCTAACGAATGGAATGATCGACGTGAATTGCTGGTCAATACAAAGGCACTGGAACAGGAGCGCAAGCAGCTATTTTTGGATATGATTGAAGCCGATGTAGTGGATGCCGACTATGAAGCTATTGAGGAATCAGTGGATATTGAGGAAGGATACATAGAGCCAGATGATTCACAGTCATAACATTATGCCGTCAGTATTTGTATAGATAAACGCCAGTTTCAGCCCGGAATTTGCCCCAAAAGAAGCCAAAATCAGTGCATAAGATAAGTTATGTATGGAGTGGACTTTCCCCCGAATCAACGCTATGATGTGACACACGAGCGAAGGGTGGGGAAGAAATGAAGTATATTCAAGGGTTTGAAGCCCATTTACGGAGCAAGGATCGGAGTGAAAATACGGTTTCGTGTTATATTCGGGACGTATTACAGTTCATAGCTTGGTATCGGGACAAGACGGAATATGGGCTGGATAGGTGGATTGAACTGGATGGCGTAGAATACAAGAAATATCTGCAAAGCACCAATCAAGCGATACTCACCATCAACCGCAAGATCGCCAGCGTCAACGTTTTTGCACAGTGGATGCACCAGCATGGATATATTAAGGAAGAAATACATATCGAAGCGGTCAGGAATAAGGTTGTTCGGCAATACAAAGGGTTAGCGGAAAAGGATTTGTGGAAGCTGCGGAATGAAATTCACCGTATGGGCAATCGAATGCATATCTGTATGATTGAACTGTTGCTCGGAACGGGAATAAGAGTAAGCGAATTGGTTGGTATCCAATTGAAGGATATTGAAATAAGTGAACGCAAAGGATTGTTGAAGGTATTCGGTAAAGGAAACGCCTTCCGCACCATTCCATTAAATAAGGATGTGCGAAAAGCCATTACTCGGTATCTTGAAGTCAGACCACAGGTTGATTCAGAATATCTATGCATCGGGCAGCGTGGAGCATTGGAACGAAATGCGGTCAACCTGATCCTGAACAAATATGGAGATCGGATCAACGTAAAGGTTACACCCCATATGCTCAGACATACGCTTGGCTATAAGTTGGTTAAAACGACTCCATTGACGACCATCCAACAAATCCTTGGACATGATCACGTAGCAACAACCAATATTTATACCCTAACAACACAGCAGGATATGGCTGAAGCCTTGGCAAATATCGAGTGGTAAGCAGCCACTCTTTTTGTCGTGGAGGGAGGGGTTCTTCTATGTAGATAGACAGAGCCGCCAGCAAAGGGTGCAGAAATTTTTGTGATAATTTTACGGTACATATGAGAAAGGAGCTATAACCATTGAAACAATAAAGCAAGAAGAGCAGCGTCAAGCTGAGTTGCTGAAGCAGTATATGGAGAAGCATTTTAAACCACCGAAAATGAAACAATTAATCGAAACGTTCTCTTTCTCCGAACTACGAAAGCTTATTGGTGAGATGGATATTGAGTTTTTCGCCTTAGCCTATTTCCCTAAATATTTTGATCGAGCATTTGGACAGTTTCACAAAGAGCTGTTTACTGAGTTAAAACATATGCTTGCAAATAGAGGACTGATTACGGCTTTCGGCCTCCCTAGGGAGCATGGTAAAAGCACGATCAGTTCCTTTTTATTTCCGTTGTATGCGACTTTATATGATAAATCACAGTTTACATTAATCATATCAGCAACAGAGCAGATTGCATTGCCCTTCCTCGATATGATCAAAGATGAGTTGGAAACCAATCAGATGCTGATTGAGGATTTTGGGATTCGTAAAGGGAGCCGCTGGAACAACAATGAAATATGGCTGAAGAGTAAAGGTGGACTGGATTCCTGCATTATGATTCGTGGCATAGATGGTAGCTTAAGAGGTATTCACTATAAGCATCATCGTCCTACGCTAGTTTTAATGGATGATTTGCTCAAGGAAGATACAGCACGATCCGAAGCCAAGCGAGAACAAATTAAAAATACGTTTACGGATGTCATTCTGCCTATTGGCACAAGGGATACGAATATTCTAATCTGTGGAACGATTTTGAACGAAGAAGATATTATGGCCGATCTGCTCAAAGGTAAAATCCCTGGTGTGCGAAGTGTCCGTAAAGCAGCCGTGCTTCAATTTTCAGAACGGGATGATCTGTGGTCAGAGTGGGAACGACAATATAATAACTTGCAAGACGAGGACAGAATCAATACGGCTTTGTCTTTCTTTATGGCCCACGAAGAAGAAATGCTAGAGGGTACGAAAATCCTGTGGAGCGAGTATTTGGACTATTATTATTTGATGTGCAAGAAGCAAGCTATGGGTGAAAAATCATTTTTTAAAGAGTTACAAAACGATCCGCGTTCAACAGACGAATACATATTTCAGAATCTCATGTATTGGGACAGGTTGCCTGAGTTTGAGGAAATGGAACTTGCCATGTACATTGATCCAGCCATCAAAGCCGGGAAGAAAAATGACTATTCGGCTATTTCAATTATTGGTCAGCACCGAAGGACGAAGCAAATGTATGTGATTGACGGTAATATTTATAAATTGCTGCCGGATGATTTATTTCAAGTGGCTATTGAAAAAATAAAGCTTTATCCTGTAGATAAGCTTGGTTTTGAGGTTAATCAGGCACAGAGTTATATGAAGCAAAAGTTTGAAGAAGAGTTATGGAAGGCGAAGATACATACACCCGTAGAAAGTGTGCATTCCAAGGGGCAGAAGCATGAACGTATTATTAGCTTGGAGCCGGAAGTGAAGAAGGGTCATATTCTGTTCAATTCGGATAACCTCAGATATAATCATCAGGTGAAGGACTACAATCGAAATTGTACATATGATGACGCGCCAGATAGTTTATATGGAGCTGTTCAATTGATTCAGTCGGTCAAGAGTTTAAAGTTTTATGATCGAGGCTTATTATTTTGAGACTTTCGCTAGGTACTCATTCATTATTTTGATCCAATTTTGTTAAGCTAATGGGCAGGATAACTTAACCAGTTACCCAATTAGTTGTTTGTATTGTTGCAAGGAAAGGGGATACAAATGGCCATTTGTTTGGACTACGAGTTAGTTGAGATAAGAGGAACTGTTGCTGTGTATAAATTTGGAAGCTGCTTGGAGGAATTGGATGGAATTTTTGAGATTGATCTACCCAAGTTGATAAATGGGGAAATATCGATGCAAGCACCAATTGGTGAAATAGTGAAACTACTGAATGACAACCAATCTCAAGCTAAGGCCATCAAAGTATTTGGAAAGATATATAAACATTATCTTAAACATCACGAATATCCTACAAAGGGTGGATATTATGCTTAGTTAATCGGAGCTTATTCTTTTAATCTTATAACGATCAATGGAAGATATAAAAATTACTCAGTGGACTTGAAAAGGAGCGGGAATATGGGCCTGGATGCTTACGTAGTATGCAATTGTGTGAAGGAAGGAAAAGTTAAGCCTCCCCCTTTTGATATAAGCTTGCTGGAAATTACGGACGAAGGGATCGACATACTGGAATCTGTAAATGACGAAATCTATGAGCTTTATCAGCAGTGGCGGGAGAACGCTTGCGAGCATGAAGACTTTTACTATTATCAAGACCGGGTTTTTAATGTCGCAGGAGGAAATTTCTTTTATGGAATCATTGATCGGTTGGGGCAGGACAAATTCCCATTATTAATTTCAATTGGGGAGAAGTTACTCTCCGCTGATCAGGCCGAAAAAGCTTTAAAGGAACTGGATATTTTTGAATCAGGAGCAAGCAAGCTACAAGGGATTTTCCTCGTAGATACTGTATCTTATGATGAATATGGGAGATCTCTTCCTGGAGAGGATAAGTGGTTCTTATCATCTGGAGGCGAGCACATTTATCAGTTAAATGACCGAGGATTCTGTATTCTAGACAGAGATCATTGTGAGCTTTTTCATTCAGTAGCGTTCGCCCAGGAAGTACTGAGTGATGAAAAAGAAGGATGGAAGCATAAGCATGCAAGATTTCATGATTTGGAGATGGGACGAATTTTTGAATCTTCTTATCCGCTAAGCCGAAAGACATGGGGAATCGATGAGCTGTATTATCCAAAATCTCTTCAGGTCGTAAAGAGAAACCTAAAGGGATCTGATTCTCGACCCGCGCGAGTACTAAGAAGCCTGTTTGAGGCTTCCTTACAGACAGGTAATCCGATCATTTGGGCATAAAGAGATCTGAGATGAAGCATTTGAATATTAATGGAATACGATCCTGCGCTGATTACAAATCCAGACTTTTTGAGATAGCTTAATATTATTCTTAAATTAGCATAATTGAGCTAATGGAAAACTTTAGTTTAACTAGGAACTACCTTAGTAAAGGTGGTTTTTTTCTTTATTTAAGCAAAAATGAATAAGCAACAATTACACAGTCCATTTTGAGAGGAAGAATCAATTTGCAAATAACCGAACAAATCATATTAGAATGTCTAAATGAACTCCATTCGATTGCAATAGCCAAACAGAAATATGCAGGTTACTACAATGGTCAGCATGCTATTCTCAAGAACTATGCCATGCAAGAAAGCCGAAGCAATCAAAAGCTTATTTTTAATTTCCCTCGTAAGTTTGTAGATAACGAAGTGGGCTATCTGCTCGGCAAGCCAGTAAATTATGTGTCCAAGTCGGATCAGGATGAAGCCATACATAACATAGATGTGCATATGAGTCATTGGGACAAAGAGCATAATCTACAGCTTCGGAAACAATCCGAAATCTTTGGCGAGAGCTTTGAATTGAATTATATTGACTCGGATGGCCAGTTTTCAGCCACGGTGCTATCTCCCTTGAATGCCTATGTACTGGAAGATGGAACAGCAGAACGAAATGTATTACTAGGCTTACATAAATTTACCCGTCGATTTGATAAGCAAGTGTATTTAGACGTGTATTCCGACCATGAAATTCTACACTATACAATCGGCAACGATGATAGACACAATCAGAGTAAGCAAAACCAAGCACCTGAATTAAAATATATCGGCAAACATAATCACATCTTTGGAAGAGTCCCACTTATCTCCTGTCCAGCCAATACGGAGAGAAAAAGTGGCTTCCAGGATGTGATTTCTTTATTTGATGCCTATAACGCATTGAATTCCGACTTGGTCAATGAAATTGCAGATCATCGCAACGCCTATCTCGTAATTGAGAATGCCAAACTGGAAGCGGAAGACTTGTTGAATATGAAGAAGATGGGCATTATTCAGGTTCCGGCTGGAGGAAAGGTAAGTTGGCTTACGAAGGAGATTAACGATTCTTTTGTAAAGAATGAGTTGGATAACATTGAACGCAAAATCTTCGATATGATGGATCAGGTCAACTTCAATGAAAACTGGGCCAGTAATACCTCCTCCTTAGCGTTGCGAAATAAGTTGCTGAATTTGGAGAATCGAGTGGCGATGCGTGAAGCTTTAATGGAAAAAGCGATCAAGCAGCGTCTACGTAATTTCTTCACGTTCCTGCACATTAAAGAAGGCGTGCAATATGATTACCGGGATATCGCGGTGAAGTTTACTCGCAACTTGCCGACAGATTTGGTGGGGATGGCTGATGTGATTGTAAAATTGCAGCAAGTGGTCTCACAGGAAACATTGCTCACGTTGCTTCCATTCGTAGAGAATCCCAAGCTGGAATTCAATAAATTTCATGCAGAACAACAACGATTAGTTGGTACGGATAAGGAGGTATCAAATGCAGAATAAAAATAGGTTCAAGCGGCTGGTTAAAGATAATTGTGCATGCTATCTCGGAGCGAAGCATGGTATCCCAAACTATTGCTGCTTAAAAGATGGCCCATGTGTATTTTTCGCTCAAGGTGGTGGTCTGCCCCGTTGTACATACTTTGAAAATGGAGTGCTTCCAATAGACGAGAAGCTGGAGCGAGAATATAAGTCTGATCGGAATACAGGGACTGAGTTTAAGACAGCGAAGCCGAGGGTGAACTGTACACGTTGCGGAGAAACATTTTCGGCAAATTCGAATCGACAGAAATATTGTGGAAAGTGTAGAGGTAAGGCGAGAAAAGAAAATATTAGGATACGTGTTCGGAAGTTCAGACAAAAAGACGGCTCGATGTAACGCTTTAGAGGTGGAAAAGTCCCTATAAACAAAGGGTTGAAAATAGGCGAAAATGAGGAGTTGGTGTGCTTGTACCTTTTCGTCACTTTTGCGTTTTCTAATGCGTTACATGATTGTCTTGAACATGATATTCAATATGATACAGTTTCAGCATACATATACGTTTCTGAAGTTTAGGCAAGCAAGAGGGTGGATGAAACGCTTTAGGCTGTCAAAAAGCTATATAAACAAAGGATGAAAAATAGGTAAAAGTGGGGAGTGGGTATGTTTGTACCTTTTCCTCGTTTTTGTGATTTCTAATGCGTTACATTGCTGTCCTGAGCATGACATTAAACGGCTCAATTCAATACATACATAAGCGTGTTCGGTTCTGTGAGTCGAATGGGCAATAAAGGAGATTAACGAAAATGAAATTAGAACAAGTGAAGCAGTTGATTGAGGAAAATCAAACAAACGAGGAATGGCGGTCATATCTTCAGGTTTTGAATCCGTATAGCGTAGAAGGGATGGAGCAATTCATTCAATCCAATAAGGAAGCAAAAAGTTGGTTCGATAGCACCGTGGACAAACGATCAGCTAAATCGCTGGAAACATGGAAAACCAATCATTTGGAAAGTGCAGTGGATGCTGAGATCAAGAAGCGATTCCCGGCTAAGGATGAGAAAGAAATCGAAGTTGAGAAGCTACGAGCTGAAGTGGAGCATATGAAGCTGGAGAAACACCGTGAACGGTTAACCAGCCAAGCAATTAAAATTGCATCTGAAAAGAAACTTCCACTCCCGTTAGTGGATTTTTTTATTGGTGCAGATGAAGAAGCGACGACAGCGAATTTGGCTATGTTGGAACAATCGTTGCAATCGGCTATCCAACAGCAAGTCGAGCAACGACTCAAAGGGGATGGATATACCCCTCCGGCTAGTTCAACAGGTAGCACATTTACATTGGATTCGATTAAAGGGATGTCCCCAAACGAGATTAATCAGCATTGGGATCAAGTCAAACAAGCATTACAAAACAAATAATAATAAACGAAAAGGATAGGGTGAATAGATATGTCAGTACAGAATTTTATTCCTACAATTTGGAGTGCACGTTTAAATGAGAGTTTGAAGAAGAATCTGGTGTATGGGAACGTGGTCAACACTGATTATGAAGGTGAAATTAAAGACCAAGGTTCCACAGTAAAAATCAATTCGATTGGAGCAGTAACCATTGGCAACTATGATAAGGTGGCAGGAATCGGTAATCCGCAGGAGTTAGATGCTACACAAAAGACGTTGGTGATTGACCAGGCCAAGTATTTCAATTTTCAAGTGGATGATGTAGATGCTGCCCAAGCGAATGTAAATCTACTGGATGGTGGAATCGTGGAAGCTTCGTATGGACTGGCCAATGTGGTCGATCAGTATCTTGCTGGATTCTACACAGAGGTTAAAGCTGAGAATACAATTGGTAACGATACAACGCCTATAATTCCAACCAAAGATACAGCCTATGATTTGCTGATTGATTTAGGCGTACTATTGGATGAGAATAATGTGCCGGAAAGCGAGCGTTTTGTAGTAGTTCCTGCATGGTATTATGGCTTACTCTTGAAAGATGCACGTTTCACCAAAGACCCGAACATTATCCGTACAGGCTATGTGGGAGATATTGATGGCATGACCGTTTATAAATCCAACAATGTGCCGAATACCACAGGAGCCAAGTATAAAATCATCGCAGGTCATAAGAGTGCGATTTCGTTTGCAGGTCAAGTAGATTCGGTTGAAGCCTTCAGACCAGAGAAGCAATTCTCGGATGCAGTGAAAGGGTTGCAAGTGTTTGGAGCCAAATGTATCAAGCCGGAAGCTCTCGCTGTACTCACAGCCAATAAGTCTTAATTGAAAATGGGATCATATGAAAACACATTATAATAGAAGAAACACGTTTGGGTATCCGTTTTGGATGCCCTTATTTTTAATTTTGGAGGGTGATAAGATGTGGTTTTTGAATCAGGAAACAGGCTGCACATGGGAAGTCACAGATCAGGAGTTAATACTGCGGTTACAGGCCAGTAGACATTATGAGCAAGTAGAGGAACCGCAACCAGATGAGACTAAGCAAGATGTACCCCAAACGAAAGTTCAAGCTACCAAGAGCATGAAGCGTACCGGGAAGGAACAGGTAAAGGAGGTACAGGAGACAGCACATGAGTGAGCTAATGGATTTGATGAAACGATTATTAGGCATGGAACCAACAGACATATCCAAGGATGATATCCTGATCCACTATTTGAATAAAGCGAGAAGTAATATTCTGGGCTATTGTAATGTGGCGACACTGCCTGTGGAATATGATGACGTTATGGTCGATTATGCCGTATATCTCTATAAGAATCGGGATTCGGTTGGCTTAACAAATAAGCAGGAAGGTGAACGATCAGTCACCTATGAAACAGGCATTCCGACAAGTATTCGATTGGCTCTTCCTCTACCTAAAATCAAGGTAGGGACAGATTAATGTTCTATGATACGAAGCTGGAAATTTTAGATGTTACTCATTTCAACTCTGTTCTGTCAGTAATGGCAGATGTACAACCTTATCGCAAAAGTTTTTCATTTGAAGATGGTTACATACTAGAGACGACATATCGCGCTTTCTGTCCATTGGAATCTTTATTGCTGTCGAACTGCTATATTCGTATTGGCAAGGATGTTTTTATTATTTTGGACATGAAGAAATGGAGCGATTATATGGAGTTGTACCTGTATCGCTGTAAGGCAGATTTTGCATTGGAGGTAGAGAAATGACACGGAGCTTAGAGCCGATGCTTGATTTCTTCCTACGAGAGAAAGGCGAACTTGTGCATATCAACAGTGTAAAGCAGCTTGCTCTGATCCGGGATGCGACAGATACCATTCAAATGACTGATGAAAAAATTATTCGTGCAGCAACACCATTACATACAGGTGATATCGTGGATTATCGTTATGAACGTTATTTAATTACTAGTCAGGTGGATCGAAATGAACAGTCTTGTCGAGGCAGTATGAAAAAGTGTAATCAACGGCTAGCTTTAAACTGGGATGGACAAGTGAAATGGTTTGATGCTGTGGTAGAAGCCAGAACGTTTTCAACGGAAACAGGTAAAGTTATCTCCATGCCAGATGGAAACATTATGGTTACTGTACAGGACAACGCAGATACGAGGGGTATTAGATTAAGTCAACGATTTTATATGACTCATCAGCCGTTTAAAATAGTTGGAATGGATCGTATCCTAAATGGCATCATCCAGTTAAGCTGCACATTAGATAGCATAAATACAGCTTATGATGACGTGGAAAATAATATTGCAGACAGATGGAAGTACGAGATTGCTCATACATACGCATTACAAATCAATCAGGGGACGATAGCTCATGTGGTGCTCAACAAAACAATACAGTTGAATGTGACTACTACGGATAATGGAAATGAGATAGCGAATCCGGCGATTACCTATATATCTAGTGACCCAAGTGTGGTTAGTGTAGATCAGCAAGGTCAGGTTATGGGTATCGCTTTGGGACAAGCAAGAATCACTGCGAAATTAACGTATCACCCAGCAGTACAAAGTAGCATTGAAATGAGAGTCGTCGAAACAGGAACGCATATCTATTCGATAACCATAACCGGCAGTCCTACGCTTAAAACAGGCCAGAGTGCCTCATACGTCAGTCATATCTATGATCATGGAACAGAGGTGTTTGACCAGTCTGTGGAGTGGAGCCTACGAAATCAAGATGATTCAACTCCGATAATGGGAAGCATAACAGCCAGCACAGGAAATAGTGTTACCATAAAAGCAGGAAGCAGTAGCGGGGCGAACAATAAAGCCCTTGCGCTGACTGCAACCTTAGTAAGTGATCCTAGTATTACTACAGAAAAGACCATTAGCCTTAAGAATTTATTCTAAGTTTTGTATCTATCGGCTTGCCTTTGTGGTGAGCCACTTTTATTTTAAAGGAGCACATACATATGCAACGAAAATCCATCGACTACTTGCTCAGTCTGAGTCTATTGAAGCAATTGAGATCACAAAATGTCATTACAGAAGAAGAATTTATAGCGATTGATGAGCTTAATAAAAAGTCTTTCAAGTAGCTATCACATGGGAAGAAATGGACTTGATGATGTACCGCACGCATTATAACATGTGACCGTATAAAGAAGATATCGAAGGGAGAAACACCTATGGCCCAAGCCGCAACCGCAAAAAAAGTCGTCGTTGTTCCCATTAAAACGATGGACATCGTAGAGGGAATCCAATCTATTCAAAAGAAGAAAGTCGCTGCCTATTGCCGGGTCAGTACAGATTCCGAGGAGCAAAAGGAGAGCTATACCAATCAGGTCAATCATTATACAAAGTACATTCAAAACAACTTGGAATGGGAATTGGCTGATATTTACGCAGATGAAGGCATCACCGGAACCAGCACTAAAAATAGAACGCACTTTAATCGCATGATACAGGATGCCCGAAACGGTAAACTGGATCTTATACTGGTCAAGTCGATTTCGAGGTTTGCTAGGAATACACTGGATTTATTGAAATATGTACGGGAACTTAAAAGTCTCGGAGTGGCTGTATTCTTTGAACGAGAGAACATTAATACACTGGATACAACAGGTGAAGTATTACTGACCATTCTGAGTTCTCTTGCCCAAGACGAGAGTCGAAACATTTCTGAAAATAGTCGATGGGGCATATTACGAGGCTTCCAAAACGGCAAAGTCTTCTGCAACACCACTCGCTTCCTCGGCTATGATAAGGATGAACATGGTGAATTGGTGATTAACGAGCCAGAAGCAGAGATTGTGCGGCGCATATATGAGGAATATCTAGACGGGAAAAGCTATCAGGCGATAGCCAGAGGCTTGATGCGAGATCACATTAAAACAGTCACGGGTGGCGATACGTGGTGGGATTCCTCCATTACCTTAATTCTGACCAATGAGAAATATTATGGAGCCTTGCTTCAGCAAAAGACGGTAACCGTTGATTTTCTAACCCATAAACGGATCAAGAATAAGGGACAAGAGCAGCAATATTTTATAGAGGATAACCACGAACCGATTGTATCCAAAGAAATATTTGAAGCGGTGCAAAAAGAGAAGAAACGGAGAGCCAAGCTGAAAGGGAGTGTGATGGGGGAGAGTAAAAGATACTCCAGCAAATATGCACTGAGCAGTAAAGTATATTGTGGATGCTGTGGAGCCATTTTTAAACGCCGAACCTGGAACAGCAATAATCCATCCAAAAAAGTAGTATGGCAATGCAAAACGTATGTTAATGAAGGTAAAGTAGCCTGTGATGCCAAATCGGTTGATGAACAAGTTTTACATTCCGCGTTTGTACGATTGTTCAACCGGATGTATGAGAACAAGGAAAGATTCATGAAGACGTTGAAAGCCAATATTGAATCGGTACTTTCCAGCAGAGTAGAGCAAAAATCGTTATTAGACATCGAAGGACAGATGCAACAATTGAAATCCGACTTGAAGGAATTAGTGAATCTCAAGCTACGGAATCAAATTGATGAAACGGTATATGATGAAGAAACGAACAGACTTTCCAATGAACTCAACGAGCTACGACAACAGAAACTGACACTGGATAAGGAAGAGGAGCAGAAAGCGAATATTAAGGAACGTGTCGATGAAATTATCCAAGTACTAAGCTTACGGGAAGATATACTGGAACAATTTGATGATAACCTATTTAATGCGTTGGTGGAGAAGATAACCATTCTCTCACCAGCGCATTTTGTTTTTACCTTGAAAAGTGGAATGGACATAGATGAAATATTGGACTAATTGAATCATAGGGTAATGCGATAAATAGGCTAACGAGTAACTGTGGGTTGTATGACGGGAAGAATCAATCGAATCCCGTCTTTAACTCCTTCCATATACATGGATTGCTTGTCCTGGCTTAACTGGTAGCCTATTGCTTCTTCCCATTCGGATAGCAGACGTTGGATATCCTCGTTTTGATTCATTTTGAAATGATCCATTTGAGTGAATAGATGCTCATCTTCTGATGAAAAAGAAGCCTGTTGTTCACTGGCAAGTTCTAATTGATAAAATCGTTGGCGTAATGCTTCTTGAAACCAATCTGGCCAATTTGACATTGTGTACTTCCCCTCCCGTGGTTTGAGTGTGTGTATGTTAACTCTCATGGGGAGGGATGGCAAGTTTTGTTTATTTATGGGGGATTGGCTGGCTACATTATTTTATTATTGATCTTGAACAGATAGAAGACTTATCCACCTTATAAATCAAGTTGGAATGAGCCTTTAGGAGTATAATAATTTTGAAAGCAATTTTCTTACTCAACAAGACCCGTGAATTGGGTAATCAAATATATGTGCTCAATTAGTTTGAACTTTTCTAGATTTTCTATCTTTTCGGAACCGCCTAATCCTAGAAGTGGAACATAACCAAAGCATTCATCAAATGCTGGTTTTCCGTATTTTTCAATGGCATCAGGATATGGTAGCCAATCTAGATCGGTTTGTAGGGATGAATCATCCTCTAGGTCAGAGAAAAAAAATTCAAACCCAGATGATATGCCTTGCATCTTTCCTCTTCTAAAATTAAGTAAAAGTAAATATTTATTATCTTCCCAAATAAGTAGATCTCCCATGGAAGTAGTAAATAAAACCAGAGCCTCTTTGCTTCTTACATACACCTCTTCTAGCAAAGAATGAAATTCATCTGGGTTTACTATTTTTAAATATCCATTTAGGATACTACCAAAGCCATACTGCTTCCAAACTTCTATTAATTGCTCAGGTACTTTACCTTCAAATTTATTAATCAGTTTTTCAGAAGCCTTTTCATGTAGCTCAAAATCATTAAAAATTCCAATATCCATCCTGATCTCCCTCTGTTAATTTGTTAGTTTAATATTTAAATGAGTTGACTTTCTTTCTGCCTCGGTCATAGATTCCGCAGCTGATCTTACATGTTCATCTATTTTACCCGCCCTTTTTTTCCATTGGGAGCCAAGAGAAGAGTTAACCCTTCTATCCCCCACTCCACTGACATGTTCCGGTATACCTCCAGCAATTTGATCAGGATTATGTAATGCCGCCTGACCATCTAGCCATTTACTAGCTTGTTTTTTTGCTTCTTCTTTATCCACTCCTTCTTTTCTTAACTCAGTAATCTTATCCAAGTATGCTTTTTCTCTCGCAGCTTTTTGCGCAGTATCACCTTCGGGTGCTCGTCCTTCTTTTAAATATCTATCTCTATTTTTGATAAACTCATCAACGGTTAAGGAATTAAGTCCTTCCTCTTGAGCCTTTAGCTGTCTTTCAAATTCTACTTTATCATGCTTTGGATTCCTTTTGAAATTGACTTCAACTTCAGAGATTCGCGGAATATTTTTTAGATTAGCTTTACCCGTCCCCTCAGTTTTAGTTAGACTCGATTTCGGCTCATTCGTTGGCTTCAAGGGTTTTGGTTCTGGAACATCTTTGGAATTATGATGTGTCCCTTTTCCACCTTTTATTTTTCCCTTACCCAGAAGAGAGCTAATTAGCATCCCAGCTAATGTCTCACCCTCCATGTAACTTTGGCCCTTCTCTAACATCCGTTTATCGTCTTCTTTTAAACCTTTGAGATACTCATCTCTGGCATTTTCCTGATCCAAAACATAATTTTTAGCAAATACCAAATCTCCCTTTGCCTCTTCATATTGGCCCGACACTATAGTACTTATAGTATCCACAGGATGCTCGATAAGAGCATCTTTTAACTGTTTCAAGCCTTCAACGTTCGCTTGAACTGTTTCCTCCATGCCCTGGAAAAAGAGTGTGGTTTCCTCGCCAAAGCTTTTTTTAGGGGGTTCGGGACGATTAGCTTCCCAGTCACGAATACTTTGCGCATACTTTCTTGCTCTCTGTAATTTTTCTTCTTCTGGGGAAAGCGGCTTAGGAGGAGGTTGTTGCTTCATATAATCCCTAATCCATTTTTCACGAACACTTTTAGGAACCTGCTGATACGCATGAACCATCATCTTAGACTCTTTCAGCAAGTTTTGAACCAGCTCTAATGTTCCACCGGAATGAGCCACATGACGAGCACTTGTATACACTTTCCCCAAAATCCACTTGTTATAATAGGCTTCCTGAGCTCGCTCATACTCGTATTGACTGACCAGTCCCTGCATTGTTAAACCAGCCAAGTATTTTAATGGATGAATTCTGGTTCCCTTACCGCCTCCCCCAACCGTAGGTGTTCCTTTACTTCGAACAGGAATGGCTGCAGTTGCTTTCAGAATGACACCCGCCGCAGGCCCACTTAGTGCTCCTATAACAGCACCAGCCACTTTTCCCATCACCGGAATGGAGCCTAAAAGCTTAGACACCGTACCCATCAAGGCATTCGCCTGTTGAAGCTCTGCTGGACTGGTGACTTTTGCTTTAGGGGTAGAGGCTTGGCTGCTAGCTGAATCCTTGGCTGCTGATTGAGCTGCTTCAAATGCTTTTATGCTCATGAGTGGCGGCTCAGGTACAGGAGAGAGGTCAGCTACGAAAATAGGAGCTTTCACCGTACCTTCTTGATAAATCACCGGAGCTTTGGTATCCGTCTCACCATCCAGTACCATGCTGCTGGATCCGCCTTTTAAATACAGCGCCGTTCCAGCTTCGAGCGAAAGTTCCTCGCCAGCATTGAGCTTCACATGGCCACCCTGAATCTGCACGTTCCCTGGACTGTCGATCGTAATGCCGTTACTTTCATGCAGTGTAATGGAAAATTCACCGGAGGTGGATAGGGTCAGTTCATGCTCAGACATTTCTACGCCGCTACCTTGCACATGTTGCCATACCTTCACATTCGGCTGACCATTTGTGTGGCGTTGTTGTCGCAGTGAATCCGTTACATAGGCATCCTGTTCACAGTGGGTAGGTAGATACAATTCCACCTGTTCCCCGATCTCAGGCATATCGTACCAGCCACTATGTTCTTCGGCGACATAACGGGTGGCTATGGGAAACCAGCAGGCTTTGGCAGGATCTTGCTTCGGGTCAATCTCTAGTTGAAGCTGTACAAAATCCTGTTGTACCTTGAGCACCGTTCCTGTCAGTGAAATCCCGGTGGCCTGGTCGTTTTCATACCGAGCATAGCGGATATCCTGTTCGGCTTGAAGATCATAACGGGTGCGCAGTAAGCCATCCGTTAGTGTAGTCACGGCACGAACCACGACCAGTTCTTTTGCTTGCCCGATAGGTAACGTGATGAGGTCGCCCAGCGCATAGTATTGTAGGCTTTCGATCATATAGGTGACATACGAGCCAGCACGCTCTCCGGGCTTTTCTGCATCCAACTCATGAAACGTTTTACGTACACGATAAAATACGTCCCGCTCTACCTTATGCTGCTTGCCTTCTGGCATCCCGAAGAAAACCTTGGGCGAGGCTGCGGTTACCTCTGGCACGAGTACGGAGCCAAAGCGAGAAGCGAGACGTTTTAAAAACGCCCAATCGGTCTCCTCATATTGTAAAACAAATGTCTCCAGTTTGGCATAGTGGCTTACCGTATCAATGGCATCTCCGTACTGATATTTTCGAACCATTGCAGTGACCAGATCATCATAGGTACGGTGAATATCTTGATAGGAGCGCCTTTTACGCTTAATATCCATCTGGTGCGAATGGGAAGCGGCCTCTAGTTCAAACGTATACACGCCTCGCACGCAGTGTACGGACATACGTGTAACAATCCCATGGAACAACCTTCTCAACGATTGTCCCTGATCATTTAACTGACGAATCACAATGGGCTCTTGCTCCATATCCTGTCCGATGCATACAGCTCCTTGTTCTTCGGAGAGCATGCCACTGATATGTAAAAAGGCATGATCATTAATGGTACGTGTTATTTGAAGTTGTTCGATATGTAGTGGCTGAAAGGGACCATAAAAGCGTAGGCTTTCATATCCTATCCCATCTGATAATACGCTCAAGTGAGTTCATAACTCCTTTCTAGATTTGATGGCTGATTACAAAAGTAAAGTGCAGCATTTTTAATTCGAGTCTGAATAATAGAAGAAATGGATGAATACAACTTTGAGTCAAGACCCATATGTATCACTGAGTTTGTTGGGTATAAAGTTACGATGTGATATTTAAATAACAGTCCAGCATATGTATTTATCGGTTAAAAGAGAGATTTAGTTTACAGAATGACCCATTGGTTGGTGTATTTACTATGTGTATTTTTGGAAGGGAGAGGTATGGGAAGAGAGAAAGCTGACAGTAATTTTGAGCAATTGCCTTCCAAAGTCAGGAACGGGGCTAATTTAATTGTGATTAAGGTTTCGGGTAAATTAAATACAGGCTCATATGGAACTAGTGGGATCGATAGAAGTGAAGAGAAAATGGGTATCATCTGGAAAAAGGGGGTGTTGTGAGAAGGAGTGGCTTTTGATATTATAGGTAATATATATAATAAAAAGAAATATATCCCTTTGACTGTCTCGACACATGTGGAGTGCTGTTCACTGTTGGTCAGGAAAGACTAATAGTTGAGGTGTATTGGCGTTTGAAAAAGGTAAAAATCAAAACAAATTTACTGATAAAAACATCAATAAGATTATCGAAACGTACCGAAATCGTGTGGATGTTGATAAATATGCTCACGTTGCATCACTTGAAGAAATCAAAGAAAACGAGTTTAACTTAAATATTCCTCGCTACGTGGATACGTTTGAAGAAGAGCAAGTCATTGACCTTGTTGAAGTGAGTAAGCTTTTAGAACAAGATAAACAAGAAATCGCTGAACTTGAAGCCAAAATCAATGACCAGCTGAAAATTTTGGGTATTCATGTGTAGAAATTGAAGAAAAGGGTCAAGGATATGTTCCTCGGCTCTTTTTTTAAGCCATTCGCTTGGGAACGGCGTAGACTGGGGGAAGTTATGCCGTGCAGTATTTCTATGAACTGCGGCGCAGTACGTTATAGAAGATGGCAAGGAGGAGCGGCGCTCTTCCTTTTTTTACGAGTCTTTTGGGGAGTATGCTCCTCTATTGAGTATGATATACTCATTTAGATGTCTATGCTTAACATATACTGCCGTTTGAACTACGTTGCTTAAACATGTTATATGTGAAGAAGAAGCAAGGACATGAACAGGTTAGCTTTACCATTTTGGGACCAAAGATTTGTCCTGGTATTTATAGAGGAGTTTTTGATATGACGAATAATTTTTGGCGTGATTTGCCACGACCCTTTTTTATACTGGCACCGATGGAAGATGTGACGGATGTTGTGTTTCGCCATGTCATAAGTGAAGCAGCCAGACCGGATGTGTTTTTTACGGAGTTTGCGAATACAGAGAGTTATTGTCACCCGGAGGGGAACAAAAGTGTACGCGGGCGTTTGACTTTTACAGCGGATGAACAGCCCATGGTGGCCCATATCTGGGGAGATAAGCCGGAATATTTTCGTGAAATGAGCATCGGTATGGCGAAAGAAGGCTTCAAAGGCATCGATATTAATATGGGTTGTCCTGTAGCGAATGTAGCCGAGAATGGGAAGGGAAGCGGCCTAATCTGCCGTCCCGAAATCGCAGCGGATATCATTCAGGCCGCCAAAGCCGGGGGACTGCCCGTCAGTGTAAAAACAAGGCTCGGTTTCACTACCGTAGACGAATGGCGCGACTGGTTGACCCATATTTTGAAACAAGACATTGTGAATTTGTCCATTCATCTGCGGACAAGAGAGGAAATGAGCAAAGTAGACGCTCACTGGGAACTGATTCCGGAGATTAAGAAACTTCGTGATGAGGTGGCACCAGATACACTGCTGACCATTAACGGAGATATTCCGGACCGTCAGACAGGCTTGAAGCTCGCTGAGCAATATGGTGTGGATGGCATTATGATTGGGCGTGGTATTTTCCAGAATCCATTTGCGTTTGAGAAGGAGCCGAAGGAACACAGCAGTGAGGAATTGCTTGAACTGCTGCGGCTTCATCTAGATCTCCATGATCATTATTCAGCGCAGGAGCCACGTTCGTTCAGCCCTCTCGCCCGCTTCTTCAAAATATATGTCCGTGGATTCCGAGGGGCAAGTGAACTCAGAAACAGCTTAATGAACGCCAAATCAACAAGTGAAGTGCGTACATTGCTTGATGAGTTTGGAAGCAAGGATCATGATGAGATAGAGGAACGTGGAAATTAAATTGCCAAGTTGGGAGATGGCTGTTAGTAGACATTGAAAACATAGGAGGATATATGTCTTGGAGTAAATTGAAGCAACAACTGGAGAGTTTCCTCTGTCCTGCGTTAGACGGAAGGGTAGAATACCGAGCGACCAGTTACCGTTATTTACCTGATAAATCTGGAATTTGTTATATAACTGTAGATAAGAAGAACATACTCAATATGAATGATATCACTAGTCCAATCAAATGGTATCAGACGGAGTTGGAAATTAAGAATGATCCCAATATCCAAATTCCTATCAGCAATGAAGAAATTGAAGCGGTCAGAAAAGATACTAATGGGAATGTTCCGGAGGATCGTCTACAAGTAATTGCAAGAGGTAGAAAAATATCAGAGCATGCAAAGGAGCTTTTGTCAGCACAGGCCTCATTAAGCAAGTCTAATTTTAATGTTGTAGCTAATAAGTTTTTAACTACTTCTATAGAGGACAGCTTAGAGAGTAATGATATCTTATTGAATATTCTAGCTTTAGTGGACAGACGAGTTGGAAAAAAGCGAATATTAAACATGACCGAGAAGATGAAGTTAAAGCATCCCATTGTGCAGTATTTTTATGAACTACGACGTAGTACATTATGAAAATAAATAACTTCCATTGATGTGGGCACGTCGTGTCAGGGTTGTCCTCACTGCAATTTGAAAAATGTATGGGAGAAACAGTAAAAAGGGGCGGCGTGCCCCTCTTAATTGTGTGATGCTGATAATTTTCGTTTATTTACAGAAATCGTAGCAAATAGTTTCAAAATTTTTCATCGCAAAAAAACTTTTTTCTCATTTAATGATCTTGCTATATTCGATAAAAGCTGAATTGTATTTCTTATCTCATGTTCCGTAGTGTCTGGGTGAATTGCACAGATTCGGAGGACAGTTTTTCCATTGAGTTGTGTCGTAAGCACAGCGGCATATCCATTCGCCACCATTTCTTGGGAGATCCTTTTGTTGAGTGAATCTAATTCTTGCTCAGATAATCCAGTTGGCGCATATCGAAAATTAACAATCGCTAACTGTGCGGGGCATACAATCTCCCAATGATTATGTTTTTTGATTTCATCTTCAGCCCATTCTGCGAGTTGAACTCCATGCTCTATAACTTCACTGACAGCATTCGTTCCTAAAGCTTGCAGTGTCACCCATAGTTTCAAACTTCGAGCAGGCCGGGTTAACTCAGGACCCAGATCCCAATAATTCATATGTTCTTCATCAGTCTCGGCATCTTTCAAATACTCTGGATGTGTGCTGAAGCAATTTTCGAGGTGTTGCTTTTCTTTGGCTAAAACCACACTACAGGAATAGGTCTGCATTAGCCATTTGTGTGCATCCCAGGTGATACTATCTGAACGCGATATCCCGCTCAAAAGAGACTTATATTTCGAAGAAGCCAAAATTGACGCACCGTAAGCTCCATCCACGTGTAACCAAATATTATGTTTTTCACATAGGTCAGCAATTTCGTTTAATGGGTCAATGCTTCCCGTATTGGTTGTGCCTGCCGTGGCAATGATTGCAAAAGGCTTCATCCCAGTCGCTTGATCATCCATTAATTTTTTTTCTAAGGCTGAAACATCCATACGAAAATTTGTATCACTTGGAACCTTCCTGATTTGATCACTGCGGAATCCGAGGATGCGTAACCCTTTGACGACCGATGAATGAGTTTGATCTGAAACATAAGCAGTTCCAATGGCATATTCCTGCTCGGATAACTTTGCATTGCGTGCAGCTGCTAAAGCGGTCAAATTCGACAGCGATCCGCCCGACAGAAATAAGCCTCCAGCAGTATTGGGATATCCTGCTTGGTCACACATCCACCGGATCACTTCCCCCTCTAAAAGGCTTGCGCTCGAACTCAGCATCCAGCTTCCGGCATGGGTATTATAGGCGCTGGTCATGATATCTCCTAACCACGAGTAAAGAGACATTGGACCAGGAACCAATGCGAAAAAGCGAGGGTGTTGCATGAAGGTTTGGTGAGGATAGACGTTTTTCCTCATTTCATCGACGACCTCTTGTATCGGTCTTCCTTTTTTCGGAAAACCAATTCCCCTTAAATGAGCTATCGTATCCTCATCTGCAATGTTGATTACTTTTTGAGATCGAATGTTATTATTTTCTGCTATTAATGAATGTATGAACTGCTCAATAATCTCGCCTAATTGCTGATTTGGTTCTTGATTCATCATAAGCATCTCCATCTCCTTTGTTTAACTTCAACCAAAGTATAATATAACATCTGTTGTCATATTGTGAGATTCACCGATTTCATCATTACGTTTATTTTTAGGCACTTTGCTATTACATAAATTAATTTTCAAGGTCGAAGATGGCTATACAACGGGGCTTGCTGGAATGGAGTTGTTAAAAGATTTGAATTTTATGCTTTTTCTAGATCCATTGCAAAATGTGATTAATCATATAAAGCAGAAAATGGCTAGTTTGATATCCAGAATATTGAATTCGTTTTATCGAGTTTATTTCTGCTGTTATGCTAAACCCACCCCGTAAACTCCAGTATAGACGCTTTCGCAGATTGCGCTTCGGATTGTGCCCCTTTACGCCATTCTTTTGGCGGCTTTCCCATAAGCCTAGAGAAGCAGCGGTTAAAGCTGGAAATGGAGTGAAAACCGACTTGTTCGGAGATCGAAAGAATTGAATCCTCCGTGCTTTTTAACTGCTTGCAAGCCTCTTCGATTCGGGTGCTGTTTAGGAAATCGAGAGGCGACGTCCCCATAATTTCATGGAATTTTCTTCGGAAATGAGTTGTACTTAAATGGCACAGATCGGCCAAAAAATCCATAGTAATGGGGTTCATATAGTTTTTAGTGATGTACTCCAGAACTGGAGAAATGACAAAATCGCTTTTCAGGCTATGCTCTGTTTCCTGATCTGCCAACAGTTCATTCCTGGAATGAATTCTAAGGAGTTCTATATAAAGGGATAGCAATAAGCCGTAGGCACTTTCCTGATAGTAAGGATTCTGCTGCTTTAATTCCTCTACGATTGAAGTCGCAAGTGTATAAACCTTGGGATGTTGCTCCTTATTCAATATACAGTTCATTCCCTTCACCACCCACAAATTCGGTTCGAAGTTGCTGTAAGCACTTTTAAATGAATGTTGAAAGAGGTCCTCTGGCGAAAAAAAGATATAAGACCAAAGACTGGCTGTATTTGGCGAACTATACGTGGTATGAGGAAGATACCTGGGGATGAAGGTCACATCGCCCGCTTTGAAGGGTACAGATTCTCCTTTGATCTCCATGATGCCGCTATCTGAATAGCATATACCAATCTCCAAATGGTTATGGAAATGGAGATGCTCACTTTTAATATCTGAAATCTTCCAACGCTCACCGCTTAATAGCAAGACAGGGAAATTTATAGGCAAGCTGTAGTGCCGATATTCTATAACGGGCTTCTTTTTTCTGGGCATATTCAATACCCCCATGACTTTGATTTTAACCAGCAGATATACATAAATGATTGGAATTGCGCAGTTTTGTTGCGAAAATGCTTAGATGGAGACTATTTTACTGCGTACAATGGATTAAGTAAAGCGTTTTCAAAACGGCGACAAACAGCTCTCAAGCGCCTTTGGGGGCGTGTGCGCTAGGAGAGGGGAATAAAGATGCTTCAATTGATTTGTGACAAGGAAGAGATAGTAAAAGTTATCGACAAAGTCATCAGAAAAACAATGGCGATGGATTTGACGTGGGACTGGCCTTGCGGTGTGGCTTATTATGGTGTATCCACGGCCTATACAAAAACAGGTAATAAAGACTATTTGAATATGCTTAAGCAGTGGGCGGATGAATATATCGAGCTGGGCCTGCCGCACTGGACGGTAAACACATGTGCTATGGGCCATATGCTGATCACATTGTATGAAGAAACAGGGGACCAGAAATATTGGGATATTGTGATGAGCAAGGTGGATTATATTCGGAACCATGCTCTCAGGTTTGGAGACCATGTTTTGCAGCATACGGTATCCGTTGCTAATGATTTTCCAGAACAGGCATGGGCGGACACGTTGTTTATGGCGGCATTTTTTCTGCTCCGTGTAGGAACCAAATTAAAGGATGAGGAAATGATCCAGGACGCCTTAAACCAATATTACTGGCATATCAAATACCTGCAAGACCCTAGTAGCGGTTTCTGGTACCATGGCTACAATAATGTCAAGCAAGACCATATGTCCGGATTTTTCTGGGGGAGAGCGAATGCTTGGGGAGCATATACCATGTCGCAAGTTAAAATTCATTTGAAAGACTGGTATTTATATCCGCAGTGCATGGACGTGGAGTGTTCGCTTCGGGATCAACTGGCGGCACTGAAGGGGGTTCAAACGGAGAACGGCCTGTGGCGGACGGTACTGGATGACGAGGATTCCTACGAAGAAGTGTCTGCATCTTGCGGAATCGCGGCGGCCATGATCAATAATGGCAATCCGCTGCATACCAAATACGTGCAAAAGGCATTGGAGGGCATCTTGAACCATATTAGCGAGGACGGACGGGTACTAGGTGTGTCGGGCGGCACAGCGGTTATGAAAGATCGGGATGGGTATCGCAATATTCCAAAAGACTGGATTCAGGGCTGGGGTCAAGGCCTGGCATTGGCCTTTCTGTCTGATATGTTGAATTAGGAGGGAACCAAGTTGTCCAAACAAACCACGGGGGCCTTCACACTACCGGGAGAATCCGGTTATGAGGCGCTGACCCTGAAATTAGCTGAACGGTGGGGTGCCGATATCATCCGTGATAGTGACGGCACGCAATTGTCCGATGAGATTATTAACGCTGGGTACGGCATATATTCGACAATCTGTATCATCAGAGATCATAATGAGTGGGCGTCCCACCATCTGGATAAGCTGCAGCAGTGTTTTTTAATTACAAATCCGAAGGTAGCTGTACAAGATTATGTATCCATCTATCTGATGGAGGATTTTTTTGCTGAACAATTCAAAGTTAATGATTCCAAAGAGGCGTTTAATTATTGGCAGGTTTTTGACAGAACGACCGGAGAGGAAGTTCCAAGAGAACAGTGGAATTATGAAAGGGAATCCGGAAATGTGGTCATTACCGGAATTGTTCCTTGGCATAAATACACGGTAAGCTTTATGGCCTACCGGATCTGGGAAGAGATTTCCATGTACAATCACACAACGAATCATTGGGACAAAGAGCATTTGATGCAGATTGATCCCATCTATGCAGAAACGCAAAAATATCTGCTGGATTGGATGGAAGATTGGTGTCTCCATCATAAGGAAACCACGGTTGTTCGGTTTACCTCCTTATTTTATAATTTCGCCTGGATCTGGGGCAGTAATGAGCGCAATCGCCATCTGTTCTCTGACTGGGGTTCATACGATTTTACGGTAAGTTCAAGAGCGCTTGATCTGTTTGCCAAGAAATACGGGTATTCGATGACTGCCGAGGATTTTGTGAATGGCGGGAAATACCGCGTCAGTCATATCCCGGCTGAGCAGCGCAAGCTGGATTGGATGGCATTTATCAATGATTTTGTAATCGAATTTGGCAAGAAATTAATTGACATTGTGCATAGGCACGACAAGCTGGCCTATGTTTTCTATGATGACAGTTGGGTTGGCATGGAGCCTTACAATGACCGTTTTCAAGAGTTTGGATTTGACGGGTTGATTAAATGTGTATTCTCAGGTTACGAGGCGAGACTCTGTTCAGGTGTAAAAGTGAATACGCATGAGATTCGGCTGCATCCTTACTTATTTCCAGTTGGCTTAGGCGGGCTTCCTACCTTTATGGAAGGGGGAAACCCCACGCTGGACGCCAAAAAGTATTGGATTAATATCCGGCGCGCCTTGCTGCGGGAGCCTATTGACCGGATTGGATTGGGCGGATATTTGCACCTTGTAGAGCCTTACCCGGATTTTTGCGATTACATCGAAAAGATTGCCAATGAGTTCAGAGAAATTAAAGAACTGCACCATGAAGGCAAACCCTATCACATCAAGACGAAGGTAGCTATTCTGCATAGCTGGGGAAAATTGAGATCGTGGACATTGTCCGGCCATTTCCATGAAACGTATATGCATGATTTGATTCATGTCAATGAAGCTTTATCCGGATTGCCGATTGAAGTGCAATTCATTGATTTTGAAGATATCCGTCAGGGAATTCTACAGGATTGTGATGTAGTGATCAATGCCGGCTCTGCTGGTTCAGCATGGAGTGGTGGGGAGCACTGGAATGACAACAAGTGTGTGGACTTACTGACGAAATGGGTTTATGAGGGTGGTACCTTTATTGGCATCAACCAGCCTTCTGCGGTCGAAGGCCACGACAGCTTTTTTAGAATGGCACATGTTCTTGGACTGGATGAGGATACAGGCTCCAGAGTAGGTCATGGAAAATGGACGTATGAGGTTAGGGATGAGCATGGTTTGGTGCCTGAAGGAACCAGTATAACGCCAAAGAATAGCATTTATCTTACTGATGGGTCAGCTGCGGTAGCGGAGGAAACGAGTGGTATGATAGCATTGTCTACTCATGCCTTTGGTAAAGGAAAGGGGATCTACCTTCCTTCTTTCGAATTCAGCTGGGAAAACACAAGGATGCTGCTGAATATAATTCGGTTTGCAGGCAATGAGTTACATGAAACGAAGTACATTACAGATAACCTATATACAGAGTGTGTTTATTATCCAGAAAGTAAAATATTGGTTGTTATTAACAATAGCGATCAACTTCAAAGAACGACGATTGAAACGGAATACGGCAAACAAACCATGGAATTAGATCCGTATGACACCATGATCACCCATATCGGCTTAACAAAATCGGTATAGGAACGGAAAATAATGAGAAGTAGCGGTATCAAGCCCTCCTTTATTTTAAGGAAGGGCTTTTTGTTTCAGCACCTCCAGAAAATCAAGCTAATTTACCGGGGATTTTGTCCATTCAAAAGTATCTACCCCATCATTAACTATAAGTAGAACAATTAAGGAGATGATTTCTTTGAGAAAGGCAACCTTAATGAAAATTAAAAATGCGGAAGCAAAGTTGGGAAGAAAGCTAAAGAAAAGAAGTCACGTGGTTATGAATCTTAAAAAAGCCATTCGTGTAACTCAACTTGGAGATGGATTCGCACGCTTCACTTTCGCTCCGATCACTATTTCTCCTAATAGCTTTAGAAGCACTACGATTAACGGTAACGCCTACAATCTGATTAGCGGTGCATGGACTTTCTCTGGAAATGAACAAGGGTTTCTTCTCAATAATTATTCCGCGGCCGAAGACAGATGGGTATTTACTGCATGGAATCCAACTGGATTCACAAGAACGGTATCCTATGCTGTTATCGCCAAACGGAAGCCATAATTCAAATGTCATCGTTAGCAAGGAAAAGGAGCTTGAGCCTTTTTTTCCTTGCTAAAATGTAGAGGAAATGTTGAACAAACCTTCGATGATCTTATAATTTTTGATAGTGGTTTAATAGGTGCTCAACTCTATCTTTAATAATCTGTTTTAAAGATTCTGGCTTCACTGATCGTACATAATGACCATATCTCATAAAATAATGAGCGATAAACTCCTCTTCTCCAGGATTATAAAATCCCTTAATGACTGTCTTATCACCATTTTCTATTTTCATAGAAGGATAATGTTCTTTATAAAAAATATCCTTGGCTTGTTCTACAATCTCTACTTCAAAGTCAATGCTCTTCTCAGTTTGATACATTTCCAATGAACGATTAAGGAGTTCATCTATAGAAAAGCGAGAATTGTTCTCCTCTTCTTCTACAAAGGTGATTCGATCACATCTGAAAACTCTATATTTATTCGTATGTAACTCTATTCCAGTAGCATACCATTGACCAAACTTAGCGGAAATTTTGAAAAATTGAACATAGTAACTTTTGTTCTGATTATTTTTTACATATTTAACTTTACACGTACTCTCATTAAGAATGCTTGTTAGAATTTTATCTAAATAGCGACTAACATGATTATGCTGATATATTTCAAATTGTAGAACCTTTTTCATTTTATGAATCTGGTTTATTTGTATTTTAGAAAGACAGTGTTCAAACTTTTCATTGAGTTGATTAACACTTAAGTGAAAGGGGGTTGATTGATAAGCTTCTAACGTCAACATTGCAAAGTACAGAGCATACACTTCATCCATCGTAAAAATAATGGGGGATAACAATCTATTTTTTAGGATACCATATCGTCCATGTCTGCCATGTTCCGAAAAAATAGGCATACCTAATTGTTCCAATGAACTAATATCACGTAGAGCTGTACTTTTTGAGATATGGTATTTATCCATTAGGTCATTTAAATTAAAAAATTCTCGACTGTTTAAGTATCTGATCATATCATTTAATCTTTCTGATTTCTTCATCTAAATCTCCTTATAAAGGTGTCATATTTTGATACCTTTTTATATGATAATAAGTTCAAGGGAATATATCAAATTCATAAGATATCTACACATATAAAAGGAGATTGATACCATGAGTACAACATTAGAAGTAGCTATTTTCTTATCCATGAACGGAAAGGCAAAAGAAGCTATACATTTCTACAAAAAACACTTCAACGCAGAGGAATTGTTTCTTGTTACCTATCAAGACATGGCCCAACGTGACAGCTCCATACAGCTTACTGATGAAAATAAAAATTATATTTCTCATTCAGTCTTAGCAATCGGAAAAACAAAGGTAATGATAGCAGAAGATACAATGAATCCCAGTGAAGAATATACAGTAGGGAATAATACTTCATTATGTATTCAAAGTGCTGACCTAGAAGAAATTAAACGTTTTTATAATAGCTTAATTACAGATGATCGTGTGAAAATTATTGTGCATTTATCTAATAATGTGTTTAGCCAAGCCTACGGTATTATTGAAGACCCGTTCGGTATTCAAATACAATTAATGTTTGATAATCGATTATAATAAAAAAAGCATGTTCCATGTTTCATAATTGGATAATAAATGGACAGAAGTAAAAACTAAAATGGGAAAACCTAAGATACGCAGCAGAAAAGGAGACACTATGACGGAGAAAAAAGAAATAGCAGATCAAATAGGGTGGAACTTCGACAACAGTTATTCTCGTTTGCCGGAATCATTGTTTACAAAGCTTAAACTGACTCCTGTCCGCTCACCCAAGCTGATTATACTTAATCATCCGTTGGCAGCATCACTGGGGTTGAACGGTACGGCGCTGCAAAGCAATGATGGCGTAGCGGAGCTGGCCGGTAACCAGGTTCCAGAAGGAGCCGCACCTCTTGCTCAAGCTTACGCAGGGCATCAATTCGGGCATTTTAACATGTTAGGAGACGGTCGTGCTCTGCTGCTTGGCGAACAGATCACTCCCTTGGGTGAACGGGTTGATATTCAGCTCAAGGGCTCAGGCAGAACGCCATACTCCCGTGGTGGTGACGGCCGTGCGGCACTTGGTCCGATGCTTCGCGAATACATCATCAGTGAGGCGATGCATGCGCTGGATATTGCTACCACCCGCAGCTTGGCGGTGGTATCCACGGGTGAGTCGATCATCCGGGAAACCGAGCAGCCCGGAGCCATTCTGACCCGTGTGGCTGCCAGTCATCTTCGCGTCGGAACCTTTCAATACGTCTCAGCATGGGGCACGTCCCAAGATCTCCGTGCTCTGGCTGATTATACCTTGGAAAGACACTACCCGGAAGTTGCCAATGACGAAAACCGTTACCTTTCACTGCTTCAGGAAGTGATTAAGCGTCAAGCCGAGCTGATTGCCAAATGGCAGCTAGTTGGTTTTATTCATGGGGTGATGAACACCGACAATATGACCCTTAGCGGAGAAACCATTGATTATGGTCCTTGCGCCTTCATGGATACCTATGATCCTGAGACGGTGTTCAGTTCCATCGACAGGCAGGGACGCTATGCTTATGCCAATCAGCCGCATATTGCTGCGTGGAATCTCGCGAGATTTGCTGAGACGCTCTTGCCACTGCTGCATGACAACAGGGAGCAGGCTGTCACACTGGCTGAGGATGCAATTTCAGATTTTGTAAAAATGTTTCACCATCATTGGCTTGCAGGAATGCGGGCGAAGCTGGGGATCTTTAACGAAGAGCAGGAGGATGAATCTCTTATTGAGGAGCTTCTGAGTATCATGCAGAAGCATCGTGCCGACTACACCAATACCTTCCGTGCCCTAACTTTGAACAAGCTGGAGGATACGGTTCTGTTCAGCACTGCGGAATTCACCCAGTGGCAAGAGCAGTGGCAGGCGAGGCTAGGCAGACAGCAGGAATCACAAGCCTCCTCGCGTCAGCTGATGGGTAGCAGTAATCCTGCAATCATCCCGCGCAACCACCGGGTAGAAGAAGCACTAGAAGCTGCGGTGGAACGAGAAGACTACCGTGTGATGGAACAGCTTCTTGAAGTTCTTTCGAACCCTTATGCCTACTCTACCGAACAGGAAATGTACTCTACATTGCCTGAGGAATCCACCTGTCCTTACCGAACCTTTTGTGGTACCTGATGCAGAGCGAACGATTTGAAGATAATCTATATCATGCGTTGGTGGAGAAGATGGCCATTCTCTCACCAGCGCATTTTGTTTTTTTAGAGGTAGGTTGCAACTGATTAATCCAGCTCCTGACCGTCATTTTCGATCTGTATGTGCCCGCAATAAAGACATTGATGCGTACAGTTCTGCGTAAGAGCAGGCTGGCCTTCGATGCGCATGTCGCTTTTTCCGTTCAACCAAGGCATCGTAAGGACAGGAATACACGGAGCCTTTTTCACTCCATAAATATCAACCATCTCACTGGCTTGCACAGCCGGATTCAGCGGACTGGAGCAATTCCCAAAAGATTTTATGTTCACTCCAGGTACATAATCTCCAATATTCATTTGTGCTTTATTTTTAACATACACCCCATGGCTAAAAGGGCGCTTCAAACGCGTAGGCTGTGTACCGTAACTACAGCTTAAAATCGCACCTGCCACGACGTAGCTTTTTTTCGCACCTGTTCCAGGCTGCACACTTGCTTCTTCCATACGGATTATTCCTCCTTTGTGGCCATCTCCACTTTTTGCACACGAACACCTGTAAATGGACGACGCAGCAGACTTTCCGCTACCGCGAGATTGATATAGACATGTGCTTCCAACAAGCCGGCGATCCGAAATATAGACGGTTCGATTTTCCCGTACTTAAGTACCAGTTGCTTCAAGGTATGGTCGGGATACCACTCGGTTTGTGAGGAAAGACAATCCACCACAGGTGGACGCAGTACCCAGTACACATCCTGCCTGGCTTTCTGAAAATCGGTAAGTATAGCGGCCTTCCATTCCAGCTCTGGCATGTATTTTTCCAACAGGGCTTTCATGGAGTCTGAAACCAGCGGCAAAGGGAACTCCAGAAAATCCGGATATACGGTTCGTGGATCTGTATGTACTGCTAAAAATAGGGGAGTGTCCTCTGTCTGAATGGTATGACCCGAAAGGATATCTTCCACCTGCAAGGGAGCTAGGGGCGCAGTCTCCACCCGATGCTTTACGCGCTCGTCCACCATGAGTCGGTAATACCTCATGACATCCACTCCCCTTTACTCACTGCATCTGTTACCTGTGTAGCCAGTGGCGTTTCTACAACAGAAAGGCCAATAGCTTGGCTTAGTTGTTCATCTGTAAAGATTGCCCGGTGTAGTTTTGCTCCTGTAAAATTAGCTTTTACTAAACATGCACCTATAAAAGAAGCGTCAGTAACATCAGCTCCTACAAAGCAGGCACCTGTTAGATCCGCGCCGTTAAATAAAGCTCTTTGCAGCGCGGCATCTTGGAAAGCAGCTCCTTGAAGCTGTGCATGTTGAAAACTAGCTCCCTGTAAATTAGCTCTTGTAAAATTCACTCCATCCAATCCTAACGGTTCCCAATCCAGCCAAGCATCCGATCCATATTCACTATTGCTTATAACTTCGTCCAGTACAGCCTCTTGCAGGGAACAGCCACTGAAATCGGCTCCGTGAAGCAGGCTGTGCGAAAAGTCGGTTCCATCTAGCTGAGCTTCTTGCCATACCGTGCCTACGAGGATACAGTGATGCAATCGACTTTGTTGCATCCCGATCTGGCGAAAGACTGTATAGCGAAAATCCAAGGAGCTGTAATCTCCATCCGATAGTTGAACTTGAGACAGTGTTTGGTAGCTGTAGGCCGATTCTTCTTTTTCCTCCAGCCAAGACTTTATTATGTTTGCATCCATGGGTCTCCGATCTTCCCGATACACGGAGACACTATGATCCATATACTCTCCGACGCGAATCTCAAAAGCTTCTTCACGATCCAACGCCTTAAACTCTGGTAGGTCGACTGCTTGCTTCATAGCCTGACGAACCAGACTAACGATCATCGTATGAAGATATCCCGCTGCTTTCAGCATGATCTGTTCCAATTCAAGTTCGGAAAGGAAGACTTGCTGCTTCAAGGTTTCAGCCCCAAGCTGTTCACGTAATTGAGTCCAATAGAGAAAAATCCAACTTGCATCGTACTCCAACTGAACGGGCTCAGCATCAAGCATCCATAAGGCATCCGTAGCTTCAACAAGATAAACGGGCTTCTGTTCAAGCCATGTGGTGCGCAGCATAGAGTAGGTGATGTAACCAATATGACCTTTACGACCGGTGAGTTGTTTTTGCCGAACCAGCTCACAAAAGGCGCGAAAATGTTCTACTATATGCTGTAATCTTTGTGTTTGTGTTGATTTACATTTCAATGCCCATTCTTTGCGGATGAAAGACCAAGCTTGATGAAGAGCCGCTTGTTGCTGATCTAACACATCTGTTTGCTTTTCCATTTCAAATCATCCTTAATTTGACTTCACTTCGCTGCCTTTCATGTCTGCCGACCCACTTAATTCGATATGACTGCCATTACAATCCATACGGAGCTGACTACCTGCGGACAGGCTCATTGTCTTCCCCGCAGATAGGCTGAGATTGCCTCCCGCCGTAATATTCACCTGTTTGCTGCTCGCAATATGAATACCTTCTTTATCGTCCAGTTTGATATAAATGGCGCCGTCCTTACCTGTAACGACCAGTTCATCCGGTCCTAGCCGAATTTCCTTGCCATGCGGGGTACGCCATATTTTCATTTGCGGATTGGAAAAATGGTTATGCGTACTCTTGCGATCTGCCCGTCTCACGGCACTACCTGCTACGCCGTCTTCTTCCCGACTACCGGGGAAATAGAGGGAAACTGAATCGCCTTTTTCTGGCATGACGTACCAACCGGTATGACCACCGCCACTGTACACGGTAGAATAGTTGAACCAGTGTGCTTGGTTAGTGTCCTGTTGTTCATCACAATCCAGATGAATGCGCAATTGATCCTGACGTACGTCCAGCACAATACCGCTTAATGAAGCTCCTGCCAGCTTATCCTGGTAGTAGCTTTTTTGCCGAAATCCCTGGTAAGAACCTAACACATACTGATGCCGCAGCAGTCCTTGGCTCATGGCGGTGTAGGCTTCCATCACATACAGGTTATGCCCCTGAAAATTCAACTGAGCGCCCAAGTCGAGTACCTCATCCGTTTCTACCTCATAAAAAATAAAATCATGTTCACTGAGTTTGGTCTGTTCATTCTCCTGAAAATAACGAAAAGGAAGCAATTGCTTACGTACGGTATAACGGGTATGATCCAGTATCGCCTGTGCAGGGCTGTCCTCAATACCAAAATAAAATTTGGGACTGTCAAAACGGGCTACAGGCATCAGACTCGTATGATAACGTGAAGCTATGCGTCTTAAAAATGCCCAGTCTGTCTCCTGATACTGAATGGCAAGCCGCCCGATGGCTTCTCCTCCAGTAGCTCCGTCGATCACATCCAGTCCTTCATAGTCCTTACCAATGTGCTCCAGCATTTGGGGAATCGTCATTTTCGTATATTGAAAAGAACGAGTACGCTGCTTTATGTCCATCCGGTACGTATGGGAAATAGCCTCCACCTCCAGATAGTACACACCTCGCACGACTTTTACCTCGACCGAGAGGGCAATCCCACTAAATAGCGGCTTGCTTGCGCCAGATTCATCTTGTTGGCTGACTTCAATGATGGTATTTTTTTCTGTCGTTTCCACGTAACTGTCTTGCAAGTCTTCGGGGATAACACCTGTAAAATAAAGCCGAGTATGCTCGTTAACTTTTTTCGTTAAGGTGAGCTCTTCTAGATCAATTTGTTCATAAGGGTGAATTTGAATTTGATCGTATCCCAGACTCATGGTGTAGTCATTCCTTTCTCATTTGTAGAATAGGCGGAGGGTGGAAGGACAGAAAGGGATTGAACCCAGTATTCTGCTACAGGTAACCAGACTTCGAGATCTGCCTCCAGACAGCTAAAGGAACCTATGACAACTCGTCCATTGTGGATAAAGAGCAGCATTTCGTTGTATAGATTACCGTCGATCCCCGCCGCCACAAAACGAATCTGTCCAACTGAAAGTCCGGAACAGTTGGTGACCATTTCGGTACCTAACCAGTTGCGAATCGGTTGTACAGACCGTAGAATATCCGCCATTTGCTCTACAAAATCGGGCAGTTCTTCCGCTTCCAGAGCGGTATCTGTAGGATTAAAAGTGATATTGATGGTCTCCTCAGATGAGGTATAAATGACCTTTGGTCGATGCTCTGAAGGATATTTGATTATAGCTTGCTCCATTGGCATAGGAGTAAAGGACTTGGGGATGTAGAAACCAATCTCTCCGTGTAGTATTGTAATGGGCTCCAACGTGAGATAATCATTTTCAACATGAAGTAGCTTTGTTTCTTCAAACATGGAACCGTCCTGTTCCGATTTCTGAGTTTGAGCTGGGATGGATTTCACATTATCGTTATTAGCTGTCTTCTGATCCACCATTTTAGCTTTGAGGCTAAGTATATGCTCGTCTAGATAGTTCATAGAAAGCCCCCTTTTAGGAAAAATACGCGTTTGTACTTGAATATGTAAAGATGAGAGGAGATATTTAAGTACAGAACCAACATATGTATTTATCGGTTAAAAGAGAGATTTAGTTTACAAAATGAACCATTCGTAGTTGGAGGAGCATTGTTCGATATTAGATTCTATTTCATTCCATAACGCCTTTTTGCCGTAATAATTCGGTTGTAGTACTCCAAAGTAGGCGTTGCATCTTGATATCCCCACCAGGATATGTCGGCACAATCGGCTTACCAGTACCAACATTAAAATATCCGCCTGTCACTTCTTGATATTGGGATTCTGTTGCTAAACGAATAATGATGTCTGCTCCTTTCCGTGGGTCTCCGATATGCAAAGCGTTCAATATTTTTGCAAGTATCGAAGAAAATCCTAACTCACGGCCAAGGCCGGTAACGTTAAAGCCTGGATTAAGTGCGTTAACTACGATTCCAGTTCCATCCAGTTGACGTCCAAGTTCTTCTGTAAACATGATATTAAGAAGCTTGGTCTTTCCGTATATCTTAGATGAACCTCTTGCGGTAAATGCAGATGTATCTGTTAAATCCTCCGGTAATTTTAATTCACCATGGTTGCGTGATGCTTCAGAAGCCACATTGACGATCCTAGCATTTGTGGATTCCATGAGTGACTTGAGTAGTGTATGCGTTAACAGCCATGGGGCAAGATAGTTTACGGCTATCATTTCTGCCAAACCCTCTGAGGTTATTCGCTGTTCAAATCCATGTAATCCAGCATTGTTCACTAATACATCAATCTTTGGATAATTAGCTTTAATTTCATCTCCCATACGTTTGACATCTTTCATAAGAGACAGGTCCCCGAAAAAAAAGTCTACCTTTGTACTTGGCGCCAGATCTTTTAAAACATTTTTAGTCATTTCAGCACGTTTTTCATTTCTGGCTGTTAAGACTAGATGTGCCCCACGTTTGGCTAATTCAATTGCTACCCATTGTCCAAGACCGTTAGTAGCACCAGTGATTACAATAATCGGGTATGTCGACATATAGATCATCCTCCAAATTCTCGATCCAATTACATCCATATTCATGTCTACGCTTTACGGTTGTGGATGCTTTATAATGTAGATCTTCTGCTTGACACTTACCAAAGTTGAAAATATGATTGATATATATCAAGTATATGTATTTTGATTGATATATGTCAAATATATATTCGAACTCATTCAAATAAGGTGGAGACATATGGATAATAAAACTCAACATCCAGATTCTACAAGAGAGCAATTAGAACTGAATCTGGGTGAACAACTTAATGCACTTATAAGCGCATCGCATGCACTCAATGTAAAAACTGCGGCACTTTTCGATCCATCATTACAACCTGCAGCTTTTCTGATTGTACGTTGTCTCCTGTCATACGGTCCGGCAAGCGCTACATTTTTGGCGGAATCCACCGCTATGGATCGAAGCTCTGTTAGTCGGCTTGTTACTCAGCTTAAACACTTGGATTATGTAAAAAGTGAAACTCATCCTGAGGATCGTCGGGGAGTGTTGATATCCCTGACAGCCAATGGTCGTGAAAAAGCCTTGGAAGCTTTAAAAGAAAAAGAAAAAGAGTTTTATCAACGAATTTCAACATGGGAGGATTCTAAACTTGAAGCGTTCATCGAGATGCTGAAGTGTTTTAACGGGTATGATTGCGAGGATTAATGATTCAACATCAAGCATCGTATGATGAAAAAAGGAGGCATTTTAAAAGTGAAAGAAAAAAATGTTTAGGAAATTTGAACAGTGGGGGAAGTCCCATGGATTTTCCGGGATCAAACTGTTATCTCATCCAAGTCGGATACAGGCTCACAGGTTCTACGAACGACGTGGCTATATGTTTACCAAGGATCAAAAAAATTTTATAAAAAATCTCAAATAAATACATATTCATTCATCATTGAATAAGTGGGTTCAAAACTCTGATCTTCATCTCCTTGTTTGGAATTCATGCCTAGTTATATCACAAGGCAATGTTTGAAATGTTGCTCTTTCATTCGGATTTCATGTTTTCCACTGTATTTGAATACAGATTTCAAATAGGCTTAATATCGTGATATTTATCATTGAAAAAATATGTATGTTTAGCACTCTAATGCATTGCATTAAATTGACCATTGTTCAGAAAATATGAATAGCCTTCCTTTCCATTTCATGCCTAAAAATGTCTGCTAATTAGCAGTTGTATTTAGGCGTTTTTTGTCATACAATGCATCTAATGCTACGGACTCGGTCTTAGAAACAGTAAGGTTTGGACGGTAAATAGGACGTGGTTTCCTTGTATATTTACGAATCGTGGAACTACTTTGTAGTCGTTCACTCACGACCACGTCAGTCTGAAAAATTAATAATGTTTGAGGACAGTTTTCCGGATCATTAGCGTTTGATGATGAACATATACGAAGGGGAGCGTTCTTTTGGAATCGAAACAATTAACGAGAGGGCTAAAGCCACGGCACGTTGAGTTGATTGCGCTTGGAGGTACGATTGGCGTCGGTTTGTTTATGGGGTCAGCAAGTACGATAAAATGGGCAGGTCCCTCAGTGCTGTTGGCTTATCTCTTAGCTGGGATTATTATGTTTTTTGTCATGCGGATCATGGGGGAAATGCTGATTCTTGAACCGGTGACAGGCTCATTCGCTACATTTGCTCATAAATATATCAGCCCTTTAGCCGGTTTCTTGACCGCCTGGAGCTATTGGTTTTTATGGGTTACCGTAGGGATGGCAGAAGTCACTGCGATTGGGGTATATGTGGGCTACTGGTTCCCAGATATCCCGCAATGGTTGCCGGCTTTGGCAGGTGTAATTATTATTGCATTGGCCAATTTGGCGGCTGTGAAATTTTATGGGGAATTTGAGTTTTGGTTTGCGATGATTAAAATTGTCGCCATTATCTTCATGCTAGTAGTGGGTACAGGGATGATCTTCTTTGGACTCGGTAATGGTGGACAACCGATAGGTCTATCCAATCTGTACAGCCAGGGAGGCTTCTTTGCAGGTGGTTTGAAAGGGTTTCTATTTGCACTCTGCATTGTAACAGCGGCTTACCAAGGGATAGAGATGGTAGGTATTACGGCAGGTGAAGCTGAAAATCCGAAGATGACACTGCGAAAAGCCATTAAAAACATCATCTGGCGTATTTTGATTTTCTACGTGGGTGCAATCTTTGTCATTGTTACGATTTATCCTTGGAACCAAATAGGCGAGATCGGCAGCCCATTTGTTCTGACTTTTGCCAAGGTAGGAATTGTGGCTGCCGCGGGTATCATTAACTTTGTTGTACTTACAGCTGCGATGTCTGGATGTAACAGTGGTATTTACAGTGCGGGCAGAATGTTATATACACTGGCTAAGAACGGACAAGCTCCTAAGTTCTTTGGGAAAGTTTCTCCAAGCGGCGTCCCTAGAAATAGTATAATAACGACCATTTCCTTGCTGCTGGTAGGGGTGTTATTTAACTATTTAATGCCTGATTCCAAACTGTTTCTGTATATTTACAGCGCCAGTGTTCTTCCAGGCATGGTACCGTGGTTTGCATTAGCCATCAGTCAATTTAAATTCAGGAAAAAGTGGAAGGACGAAATGAAGGATCACACCTTTAAGTCTCGTTTTTTTCCGATCAGTAATTACATCACCATTGTCTTTTTGTTGCTTGTGATCGTTGGAATGTGGTTTAATCCAGACACACGCTTGTCGTTGATTGTCGGAGCAACATTCATGGCGATCGTCGTTGTTGGATATTTTGTCTTTGGTATAGGAAAGCGGCAGAGAATTGAAGAATTAGAGGAAAACTAAAAGATTGCTAAATACGTAACACTTGCCGAGCGCAATTCAGATGATCCTGAGTTCGCTCGGCTTTTCTTTTACATGACGAGGGAGGGGCTACGGAAGGGTTGTTACTGAGGTATAGAACCGTGTGGTTATCCTGTTCGCACTACAAGTGTAAATACAAATACAAAAAAAGTGAGAACGAAAATGGAGAAGTTGATTATTGCTATACTCTTTCGGTTAGCCTTAAGCTCTGCAATTCCAGAAAATAAAAATATAAACCCTAGAAAAAATTGTGAGACTTTGTATAAGTCCTCGTAGGTGTCTGGGTATGCGAGTGATAAAAAGGAAGAGATCATAACAACTACAGCAAATATTAAAGTGAGGCGCTAATAGGTAAAGAGCGCATGCGGTGACTTCAAGAAGCAAAGTGAAGGTGAATCTGCAACCGGAATACGAGACAGGCCAGTATGATGCTACTGTGAGCAATACTGCAGACCAAGCCACAAGAGAGAAGGCGCATACGTTTCATGTCCAAGTGTTTATATTTGAATTTATATTTTTCTAATATTTAACTGTTAATAGAATTATTGAAAAGCTATAATGCTAATAATGATTTGAGTGTATTTGGAGAAAGAGGTTGAGGGTATGTTGTTGAAAAAATGGCCATTATTATTGATGATAGGTATTCTCATGGTGGCATCTGTGGGCTGGAACGGTGGAGTATCTTATGCAGCTACAGAATATACTTGGGATAAGTACAAGGGGACTGAGGTCAAGACATATAGATTGACTACAGTACCTGGAAGAGTCGAATATATGGATCAGGAAAGGTTTTTTGCAGCTTTAAGCCAAACCCCAAATGTGTATGGAGATTTCAGCGGCTATAAAACGGGCAAAACAACTGGAGTTGTAATCGAGAGTATAACGGATGATGTGTACAAATTTACAGTTACTGATTTTCTTCGCGATCAAGAGCCTGAGGTTGTAGAGTATATAAATCCTAGAGGCGGAATTCCTCATAGATGGAATGGAACTAGTGATATTCAAATTTTTATGAGAGGGTCAGAAGCGGCTTCTTTGTCTGAGCTGTTTTATGAGGGGACACCCAGTGAAGGACGCTTTCAATTTAATGCTAACGATATATATTTAGTTACATTCTGGTCCAGTACCGTAAGACTTATCAGTGGGATGTCTGCTGAAGCGTTAATAGAGGAAGGTCCTCACACGTTTAACAATCGGGAGCTTGTAGGTCAAGTAACCAGCGAAGATCCTACAGCTTATCCGCAAGATGGGATTTCAGAAGGTTATTATTATGTTTTTAAGGGTACTGGGAACAAAGAATCAACTGATGATGGAGATAGCCAATAAAAACAAAAGAAGAGATAACATTGTGTAGGGTGCTTTATACATGATGTTATCTTTTTTATTGTGATGCTTGCATTAGGAAATTAAATATTGAAAAAATGCTGTAAATGTTAATTCCCAATGAAAACCATTTTAAAAGATCGGGATATATGCCTTTAAAATAATGACAATTTTACGGATGGAACTGTAATCTAAAACTACTTTTTTTGCTGTCTTTATTCAATCCTAGGGATATTATTCCGATAATTCAAGTATATACAGTTTGGTGTTAATTGAAATGAAATTCGTTTGAAAACAAAAGAAATAATTTTCAAAATTCACACAGAAGTCCAGGTGCAAGTAACCTGATGCTATATTGTAAAGGAGGTGCAAGAATCCAAAATAATATGAAATATGAAAAAAAGTTAAAACAAATTAGGCAGTACATCACTGCTATACTGGCTGTTTGGTTGTTCTGTATACATACTGTGCCTGTTTTTGCAAACAGGGCCTTTAACGATATTGAACATTCATATGCAGCCGATGCAATTGAAGCCATGGCTGCTCAAGGGTATGTTACGGGTTATCAGGATGGTAGTTTTCGACCTGTACATTTTATTTCGCGTCAGGAGTGGGCGAGTATTTTCGCTAAAACGTTAAAGCGAACTTCGGTTAACAAAAGCGTTGCTCCTTTTAGTGATGTGTCACCATGGGCTCTACCCTATGTGCAGACCTTGCAAGCAGAGAACATTACCAAAGGAATTAGTGATCAGTTATTCGGTGCAAAACACAATATGACTCGTCAGGATATGGCAGTGTGGTATGCCAGGTATTTCGGTGTCACTGAAGATACCCGTGCTTCCAATAAATCCAGTTTTGTGGATCAGTCTGATGTATCAGACTATGCACAAACGAGCGTATGGCTGATGGAACGTTTGGAGCTGATCGAGGGGGACACGAACCATTATTTCCATCCCAAAGAGTCTGTGAGACGGCAGGATGCTACACTGGTAGCGTATCGGATATGGCTAGGTGGCGACGGTCTAAGAGAACGTGCCAAGCGTTTGCTGGAGTCATTAGGAAATGGAACTGCAGCGACGAATCAGCCAGCCAGTAACCCGGAATCGAAGAAGATCGTGGTCGACCTGGCGCCAGAAATTAGTCACCAGCGTGCGAATCCGGAAATCGAAGAGCCTAAAAGCCACAGTCCAAGGCCCGATCCACCGGTATCTCCGGTAACACCTACTGAGCCGAACCCGGAACCGCCAGTTGTACGACCAGATCCTGGGCTCAAACCACCAGTGATATCGCCAGTGACACCACCTGTGACTCCGTCAGAACCACCGGACCATTCTTCGGATTTTCTAGTGGATGAGGTCGTAATCAAGGCGCCCGAGTTGGTAAATCAACCAGAAACGTATCCTTCGTATCAGCTGTCCTTTGATCTCTACAATAGAGGGCACTTGGTAAGCATTCCCGATGTTAGCGTCACAAGTGTTACTTACACATTTAGTGATACATTAGGTGTATTTGATGAACATGGGAAAATTGCGCATTCCGAAAATATACCTGCTGCTGATGATTACATTCCTGTAGAGATGGAAGTCATCATTGCTAAACCCCATCAGGTGCTTAAAGCACAGACCAAGCTGATCGTGAAAGGGAAGACTCCTCCGGTAGAGGAACCGAGTGTAATCAGGTCCGTATACTTGGCGACGTACTCCATTTCACAGGGGGCGACTCTAGACCCTAATGCCTGGAGCATGCCCTATGTATTTCAAAATGCAAAGGGAGAGGTCATACCGTCCGGTCTATTGCCGTCAGACTTGAAGCTTCGGATTGAAGATTCCAGAGGGATATTTGACGAGGATGGACATATTGCCAATCTGCATCTGATACCTGCATTGAACTCTGTCATTCCATTCAAGATTGAGGTTGAGTCACCCTCTCAGGGAATTCACTTCATATCCGATGCCGAGTTAACTGTAGTACCAGGAGCACGCAAAAAGCAATATTTTGCTATCTCTATGATGCTGCAGGGAAAAGATGCGGGCAGTACGACCACGATAGAGCAAATTGAGCAGTCACGTCAATTGCTGATGGATCACTTTGGTCCCAACGTAAAAGTGACGTGGGCCATGGAAAATAGATTTATTTTTGTGGAATCAAATCGTCCGCAGCTTAAAAAGGTTTTGGAATATGTGGATCAGTATGGCGATGAAGTCGGGATTTTGGATGGGTATCCGAATAATCTGTTTGGTCTCCCTGAATGGGAAGCACAGATGAACGAGTGGTTGTATATGTACCGTTATAATGCACTCAATGAGCTGCACCAATCTGGTTCGTTAGGGTCACCTTCGGTGTTTGAAAGCATGGATACAGACCAATATCGGAAGTATCTGCCTAAATCATTGACTGGCTTTACGGTGAATCCTGAGCAGGCCCAATGGCTTAAGGATCATTTTAAGATCACCTCAGCGATGGGTTGGTCGGCTACACAGTATAATGTGAACAACATGTATGGTGAGGGTTCACCTTTGATGCCTTACTGGTCCCATAAGGATAATCCGATTGTTCCGGCACAGGGGCTTACAAATAATAGCGGTATCGTATTTATGAACTCGATTACGATTGATCCGATTGGATCACGTTATACCAAAGATTCCTCACGCTGGACTCTCCATCCGGGCGATCCATATGTGACCGAAACGGATGCGGCACCACAACTGTATATAGCGCAGCAGTATTTAGATAACCCGTATCAACGTTTGAATACAGTAAACTACATGTCCATTATTTTGGATGTCAACTGGCTTGCCAAAAACCATAACATGTCTCAAATATGGGAGAACTTTGTGAATCACTTCCCTGTTGACCGTGAGGTTGAGATTGTGGGCGTGGACGGGCTGAAACAGATTTATGAATCGGTAGCTGGATTGAGTAATGATCATACGGAGTTTTCGCTCATGTTTAGAGGCTCAGGCTTTAAGGCAGTTATGGACTCCAATAATTCACCAGCCAATCTGCGTTACTTGTGGACTGAAAACGCCTCACAGCGGATTATTTTATCCAAGGAGGATGGAGATGCAGCATGGTCCATTATTGACTTTACTGACTATACCCGAAGTCCGGTTCCGAAGATGGCATATAATCTGGATAAGAACACGGATGTAAGCTATGTCACTGGAAGGAACTTCAAGCTGCATCCTACAGCTCCGTTAACAGCAGATGAAATTCAGCGCGTAAAGGATCGTTTGAAGGAGATTTACTTTGCAGAAGAAGTAAACTACCAGTAAGGATTTTGAATGACAGATTTTTTATAAGACTTGAGATTTTATGAAAAAGGGGCGCCCATAGCCATGGAAATGGCTGTGGGACGCCTCTTTGTTTTAGAGTAAAGGTTTTACACCCATTCAATAACCTGATCTACAGATCGCCGGGTTTTGCCGCGCGGCTCGTTCAGACGGTATCCAAATGCCACCATACAGGAAATACCGAAATGCTCGGCATCCATGATGCCTTCTTCGGAGAGGATGCGTTCGATTTCCTGTTTATTAAAACCTTCGATAGGACAGGAATCAATGCCGATTTGAGCTGCGGCAGTCATCATGTTACCCAGTGCGATGTAGGTTTGTCGGCAGCCCCACTCGAACAAGGCTCTTTTATTTTCCTCCAGCCCAAAATCAGATTTTAGAAAGGCATCATACACTTTCTCTCTGCCTTGAATCACTTCAGCGGGTAATTGCTGTACGTTCTCCATCATACTCTTGATATAATCGGAGGAGGCTACCATATCTTCAGGAAGTCTAGAGAGGATGAGTACAAAATGGCTGGCTGTTGGCAGTTGTTTTTGCGCCCCCCAAGAGTAAGGCAGCAGCTTCTCACGCATAGCTTTACTCTGAACGACAACAAATTTCCAAGGTTCAAAGCCAAATGAGCTTGGAGATAAACGACCGGTTTCAAGAATAAAATCAAAATCGGAATCGCTAATTTTCTTATGACTATCAAATTCCTTCGTTGCATGTCTGAACTCGTATGCAGATAAGATTTGATCTTTAGTAGTAGTTAAGGTTTCCATCGTTATTCCACTCCTTATGGATGTGATTAAAATTGACGCTTACCAAGTGACATGCTTAATATTAGAATATACATGATCGTTTTTGAAGTACGCACATTAATGTGCTGTAGTATATAAAATGATACCAAGGAGGAGAAAAGCCTATGCGCAATCGGAAAGGCGGCTTTGGGGAATGTACCGCTGGAAATGATCAGGCGTGTCCAGTTGAGTTCACGCTGGACGTGATTGGGGGCAAATGGAAAGGGATTATTCTATATCATCTCATGTATGGGACTAAGCGATTTAGTGATTTTCGGCGGATCTGTCCGGGAATTACTCAGCGTATGCTGACACTCCAATTGCGCGAGCTGGAAGAGGACGGAGTCGTTCACCGTGAAGTCTACCAACAGGTTCCTCCTAAGGTCGAATACTCTCTAACTGAATTTGGAAAAACGCTGATCCCGATTATTAACCTGATGAAGGATTGGGGAGAAGAATATAAAACAAAACAGCGATCATCAGAAAGCAGCCTTCAGCAGCCTAGCCCCAATGTGTAGGTTTTTGAGACGGCTCCACGAAACAAGACCTGGCCATCATTTTTTGGCAGGTCTTTTGTTTTTTTTAAAGTGAAATGATGCAAAGTTCGTTTTTTAGTTGACAGCAAGGACAACGCTTGATATATTTCTTACGATATTGATAATCATTATCATCTGTATTGGAGATCATCTCCACAATATATAGGGGGCTAATCAGTTGAAAAGAAAATCGTATTTTATGATGACAGCTATGTTACTTGTATTGTCTGTATTCATCAGCGCTTGCGGCGGAAATAATAATGGAAGTAATCCGGCTTCATCTTCCGAAGATAAGCAAGAGTCGGCTACTACTGGAGAGACTAGAAGCTTTAAAACGGTTAAAGGGGATATTCAAATTCCTGCTAAGCCACAGCGCATTGTAACGGATTTTTACGGCGGGGAATTGCTGTCCGTGGGTGCTAACGTGGTGGGTGTGGAGCCGACTGCATTTCAAAATCCTTTTCTGACCGATTTGCTGAAGGAAAAAGGAACCAAAGAGGTGGGTGATCCGACCAATTTGGAAAAGACGCTGGAACTCAAGCCCGATCTGATCGTGGTTATGAAGGATACGAATTATGAGGCTCTTTCTAAAATCGCACCTACCCTGTACATTCCGTATGGTACGACGACTAATATCTATGATACGGTCAAGCTGTTCGGTGATATCACTGGGGAAAAGGAGAAGGCCGAGCAATTTATTGCTGCATTTGATAAAAAGGCCGCTGAAGGTCGCGCACGTCTTGAAGGTGTGATTGACGAAAAGGCAACTTTCGGTCTGTATGAGCTGACGGACAAGCACGCACTTTGGATCTTTGGCGACAATGCGGGTCGCGGCGGCCAAGCTGTATACAATGCGCTTAAACTGAATATGCCAAAGAAAACAGTGAACTCCAAGGAACAAACGGTGCAGCTTTCGATGGAGGTATTGCCACAGTATGACGCAGATTATATGTTCCTGACTACGTATGACCCCGAGAAAAAGGGTGACGCGCTCAAACAACTAAAGTCGTCCGCTGTGTGGGGGAATCTTCCAGCGGTGAAGAACAATAGAGTGTTCTTTAACGATTTTGATACGTATTATCGCTATGATCCAATCGCTATTACCGGGCAAATTGATATGATCGTGGATATGCTGGTCGAAAGAGAAAAAGAGAATAAAGCTAAACAATAGATGTGAGATTCTGCGTTGTAATGAATTACTCAAAACAGATAGGAATTCGCATGTTATACGCAGTATATAGCATTAAAAACCAGTCCAACATGAATCATGTTTGGACTGGTTTTTAATTTACTATTTTGTCGTAATTTCAATAGTATCTTCTTTTTGTATCCAATCAGCTATTTTTTTGAAGAAATGTTTTGGAACAGGTTAAACACGGTTATGAGCAGACTAATTCGCTATTCGACTGCGCACCATCAACAAGGTTTGTTCTTTGATTTGTCCGATTTCACGGATGAGTGCGGCTGTCTTGGTCTCATAGGAGTATTTGACATCCAAGTCTTTCAGCGAAGCAAGGTTAATGTCGACGGTAAGCAGGGCAGATTGAGCGGCGGCTTCGAACAGGATCGCGCCGATGCCAAGATCCGAAATCACATTTTTATTGGACATTTCCACAATGTTGTAGGCTTGCGACAATCCGTCCCGGCATACTTCCAGCAGGCGCATGGGTACCTCAATGGCAGCGATCACCGCTGTCTGTAAGGAATGGGTACGATAGCGCTTTTCTTCGTCCGTTTCCTTGGGCAAACGCAGCGCGGTCATGTACTGTTCAAAGGATTGGATGTCTGCGACCATTAGTTCCTCACAATGTGTAGACAATCTTTCCATGCTGTTAATGACGTCCGTGATTTGTTCATGGATATGCGCATATTTTTCTCCTTGTGAAAGGTTGGCGGTCATGGAGGTCATAGCCGCACCTAGTGCCGCAGCCAGTGCGGATACACTTCCTCCACCGGGGGTAGGCGCTGCACTTGCAGCCTCTTTTAGAAAATGCCCGATGGAATGATTCCACGACAGTTCACTCATGAATAGACCACCTCTCTGGAGTAGTGTTGCAGATGTATTGCTTTGAGCAGATTTTTGTATAAAATCGCAGTTGTTAAGGTGCCAACACCGCCGGGAACCGGAGAAATGGCATGGACCTTTTCCCCAACGTCTAAAGCGGCATCCCCCACTATTTTTCCCTCTAGCGTCTCATTAATTCCCGCATCTACCAAAATCAGACCGGGATGAACCATATCCTGTGTAATCACATCAGGGCATCCGACTGCGACGAAGGCAATGTCTGCATGGCTCAGATGCTCTGCAATATCACGTGTTCCTGCATGACAGGCGGTAACGGTGGCATTTTCTCTTTGCAACATGTGGAAAAGGGGAAGTCCCACTGTCTGTCCGATGCCCACGAGAGTGACATTTTTGCCTGCCAATGTGTGACCGTAATGCTTGAGCAGCTCGATACAGGCTTGAGGTGTTGCGGGATATAGTCCGGCGTCACCTGTTACGGTAGCCAGCTTGTTATCAGGTGTAATCCCATCAATATCCTTGTAGGGGGCGATGGATTGTTTAATAACGGAGGCGGAAAGATGTTGGGGAAGCGGCAGTTCCAGCATAATACCATGTACATGGGATGCATCGTTCAGACTGCCGATCAGGTGCAGTAGCTCGGTTTCGCTAACATGACGATCAAAAGTATGGAGATGAAATGAGATACCCAGCTTCTCCGCTATTTTTTGCTTGGTCCGGGCATAGTAGGCAGATGCCGGATCACCTTCTACCAATAGGGTCGCCAGATGGGGACGGTGTCCTTGCTGCTTCATTTCTTCTACCTGTGAACGGATCGTTGCATACACTTGCTCAGCTGCTTCTTTGGATTTCATGATAATAGCCATAGTCCGAGCCTCCTCTGAATTTATCACATGATTTATCAACAGGGTGTCATGGTCTTGTAAACGAAAAAAAGTATTTGCACAAGGTCGTCAAGACAGACGAATCCTCTGCAAATACTTCTCCCAGGCGAACGGTACGCTTTTTTTGTATGCTCCCTCGTGGTTCATTCCACTGACTTCGCCAGTCACATACAGCGTTATTATGTCTTATATTTTAACAAATAATCCTCAGAAAAGAAACCCGCGAACATTTGGAAAACGGGTTGTGTTACTTGTCTATATGACAAATGTCATATACCCGAGCTGACGTTTATGACTACAGCGCCTAGAGGCTTTACCTTATACTGAGATTAGATCAACATGTACGCCTAACAGGATCAAGGTATAGGCGCCATTTTAAAGGAGGATCATAATGAGTATGACACAACTCCCATTAGCCCAATTGAAAAAAAATATGGCTCCCTACGAGAAAATAAACACGAAATCCAGCGTTCTGCAACTCATCAATACTTTGGGTCCACTGATCCTATTGTGGTATGCTGCTTATCTTAGCCTGTCGGTTTCGTACTGGCTGACGCTTCCCATTGCCATTGTTGCATCGGGGTTTGTGGTACGGACGTTTATTATTTTTCATGATTGTGGTCATCAATCCTTCTTCAAAAGCCGCAAGCTGAACGACATTGTGGGAACGATTACAGGTATTATTACGCTCTGTCCTTATCATCAATGGAAAAATAGTCATGCGATCCACCATGCAACCAGCAGTAATCTGGATAAAAGAGGCACAGGTGACATGTGGGTGCTCACGGTAGAAGAGTACACAGAGGCTTCCACATGGACACGGCTGGCCTATCGCATATATCGAAATCCTTGGGTTATGTTCGGACTAGGTCCGATCTATACTTTTTTGATTTCCTATCGCTTTAATATCAAGACAGCCAAACGCAAGGAAAAAATGAACACTCATGTGACGAATATATCCATCGTTGCATTGTATGCACTGTTGTGCTGGGCTATTGGATGGCAGGCCTTCCTTCTCGTACAGGCACCTATCTTTTTTGTATCCGGTATGTTGGGCATCTGGTTGTTCTATGTACAACATCAATTTGAGGATTCGTATTTTGAGCACGATGAAGAGTGGAGTTATATTAATGCAGCCGTAGAAGGCAGTTCTTACTACAAGCTTCCTAAAGTATTGCAATGGATTACGGGGAATATCGGATTTCACCACGTTCATCACTTGAGTCCCAAAGTGCCAAATTATAATTTGGAAAAAGCGCATGAAGCGACACCGTTACTTCAAAAAGCAACCACGATCACAGTGAGTAGCAGTCTGCAATCTTTGAAGTTCCGCCTTTGGGATGAAAATACGAAAACCTTTTTGACCTTTAAACAAGTGAAGCCGCTCCTCAGCAAACGTGTTGCAGTCACGAAACCCATCCCTACACCTGTTGTAAGCACAGAAAGAAAATAACGTTGTACAAAACTTGGTATGATATGATAAGAGATATAAGTCAAGTGAAGTAGAAGAGGGTGGCAGGATGCAAAAATGGTATCAGATTTTTCAAAGAAATACTGGACTTAGCCCTTATGTGTGGGTCGTCTTTTATATCCTGCCCTTTTACTACTTTAGCTCTTCATCTACAAGTCATATTATTCTGGGTACTGCTATTATTTTGGTGTTTTTTGCATGTTATGTATTGGCTTTTGTCTCGAAAGGCTGGCTCATATACTTTTGGACCAGTGTACAAATTGCCATATCGATTACCATGACACTGCTGTTTAGCTATATGTATTTTTCCATATTTATCGCCTATCTGATCGGTAATATTAAAAGTAAGGCTGCATTTACGACGCTGTATATTATTTTAATGGTTATTACGATTGGATTGATCAATTACGGTTTTGTTTCTCAGAATCCCGTTTTTATTAAACAGATTCCTTTTATCCTGCTCAATCTGATCGGTGTGATTCTCCTTCCAATTACGAATTTTAATCGCAACAAAAGCGATCGGCTCCAAGTCCAATTAGAAGATGCCAATAAGAAAATATCGGAATTGATTAAGCTGGAGGAACGGCAAAGAATTGCGCGTGATCTGCACGATACCTTAGGTCAGAAGCTGTCACTCATTGGGCTGAAGAGCGATTTGGCGGGCAAACTGATGGATCAGTACCCGGAGCGGGCTCATGCTGAAATTAACGATGTTCGTCTCACGGCGAGAAGCGCACTAAAAGAGGTGCGGGAAATGGTTACTCAAATGCGCGGTATGCGACTAGAGGATGAACTGCTACGTATTCGGCAGATTTTAAAGGCTGCTCACATTGAATTGACTCTAGAGGGCGACCCGAAGCTGGAGCATACATCATTAATGAATGAAAATGTCCTTAGTATGTGTATGAAGGAAGCAGTGACAAATGTGGTTAAGCACAGTGGAGCCACCGCTTGTTCCATCACCATTGAGCCGTCTCGTAAGGAATTAACCCTTCGGATTCAGGATAATGGAGTCGGTATTACGAGAGAAAATGGAACCTTTCGTGGAAACGGCCTGAAAGGTATGAAAGAAAGGCTCGAATTCGTGAACGGATGTATGGAGCTGCGTTCAGATCAGGGAACGACCTTGGTCATTAAAGTGCCCAATATCACTGAAAAGCCGAATGAGGAGGTGGGGCCATGATTCGAATTGTCATCGCGGAGGACCAGCGTATGCTGCTGGGTGCTCTAGCCTCCCTGCTGGACTTGGAAGAGGACATGAAAGTAGTCGGAAAAGCAAGCAACGGGGAAGAAGCTTTAGAGCTGGTGAAGCTGCATCAGCCCGATATATGCATTATGGACATCGAAATGCCGATCAAGAGCGGATTGGATGCGGCTGAGGAACTCAAAGGCTTGAACTGCAAGGTGCTGATTTTAACTACGTTTGCTCGCCCCGGGTATTTTGAACGAGCGATCAAGGCGGGGACACACGGTTATCTGCTCAAGGACAGTCCCAGTGAAGAGCTGGCTTCCTCTATTCGAAGTATTATGGCAGGTCGGCGTATCTATGCCCCGGAACTGGTCGATGATGCTTATGCCGAAGTCAACCCGCTAACAGAGCGTGAAAAGACCGTTTTAGCGCTCATCGCTGACGGAAAGAACACAAAAGAGATTGCTGGTGAACTGTATTTAACGACAGGGACGGTGCGCAATTATATTTCAGTCATTCTCGATAAGCTGGGTGTCAGTAACCGGATTGAGGCAATTACACGTTTTAACGAAAAAGGTTGGTTTAAATGAGAAACAGGGACGCTATGAAGCAAAATGTAGCGCTCTGTTTTTTTTGTTTTATCCATAGATTTGGTATGCCTTTAGCGTACTACCTTGTGATACAATAGGATAGTTGTCCACAGGATGGACTGGAGTACAAGGAGGAGCAGAACCCCATGAAACAAGCCCCATTTATAGCCGTTGAAGGGCCAATCGGAGCAGGTAAAACGACGTTAGCTTCGATGCTTTCAACCGAGCTACATTTGCCGATGATCAAAGAGATTGTCGAGGAGAACCCATTTCTCGATAAATTTTATCAAAATATAGATGAGTGGAGTTTTCAGCTGGAAATGTTCTTTCTCTGCAATCGGTACAAGCAGCTGGAGGATACTGGTTTGCAATATATCGAGAAAGCTCAGCCCGTTATTTCTGATTACCATATCTACAAGAATTTAATTTTTGCCGAACGTACGCTTAAGGGTGTGAAGCTCGAAAAATATCGTCAAATCTATCATTTGCTCACAGATGATATGCCTAAGCCGGACATTATCATTTATATTAGAGCAGATTTGGATACCTTGCTGGGGAGAATTCGCAAGCGTGCACGCTCTTTTGAACAGGAGATGGACCCCGCCTATCTGGAGCAATTGATCATAGATTATGATAAAGGCATGCAGTTTCTCGCTGAACAGTCCCCTTCCCCTCGTATATTGACCGTGAACGGGAATGAAATTGATTTTGTAGAAAATCAGGCACAATTTAAACAAATTGTTTCCGATGTAAAGGAGCTTATATAGTGAATAATTACAACATTCCTGCGAGTGCCCTGATTACGGTAGCGGGCACAGTGGGTGTAGGCAAATCTACGCTGACTGGTGCTTTGGCCGGACGTCTTGGTTTTAAAACCTCTTTGGAGCAGGTTGATCATAATCCCTATCTGGAGAAATTTTACCACGATTTCGAAAGATGGAGCTTTCATTTGCAAATTTATTTTCTCGCGGAACGCTTCAAGGAACAAAAGAATATTTTCTTGTCTGGTGGAGGTTTTGTACAGGATCGTTCTATTTATGAGGACACAGGCATTTTTGCGAAAATGCATGCCGATCAGGGAACGATGAACCCTACCGATTATGAAACGTATACTAGCCTGTTTGAGGCGATGGTGATGACACCGTTTTTCCCACACCCTGATGTGTTGATCTATTTGGAAGGCAGCTTGCCTTCCATACTGAGTCGGATTGAGGAGCGTGGTCGCGAGATGGAGATCCAGACCGAGCGATCCTATTGGGAGCAAATGCATCGCAGATATTCCAATTGGATCAACGAATTTGATGCCTGTCCTGTACTGCGTCTGAACATTGATGAGTATGATGTACACGACCCAGCTTCCATGGATGCCATTTTGGAAGAAGTAGGAAAAGTGATATCAAAAAAATAGAGATATAACCCCAAATAAATGACAGGGACTGTGGTACAATCAGTATAAATTATGCTGATAGGCTACAGTCTTTTTTTGTCGAATGAACATGTTGAGGCATGAGATATGAATATCGGTATAGTGGACAAGTTTAGGCTGGAATGCGAGAATAGGTACATATGAATTGTAATGACTCACGGGAAGGATGGGATACTGTGATGCGTTTTGGTATTGTTGGAACCAACTGGATAACAGAGAGGTTTATTCAAGCTGCGATGGAGACGGACGAATTTTCTCTGACGGCGGTATACTCACGCACAGAGGATAAGGGTAAAGCTTTTGCTGACAAATATAACAGCCAGCCGGAGGTTTTTACAGACCTGGCGCAAATGGCCGCAAGTGATCAGGTCGATGCCGTATATATTGCCAGCCCCAATTCCTTACATGCGGAGCAGGCGATCTTATGTATGAATCACGGAAAGCACGTGTTGTGTGAGAAACCCTTTGCGTCTAATGCAGCAGAGGTGAAGAGCATGATCGAAGCCGCGCGCAACAACGATGTTCTGCTGATGGAGGCCGTTAAATCCACACTGATGCCTAACTTTAAAATAATAAAGGATCATATGTATAAAATAGGCCGGGTTCGGCGTTATTTTGCAAGCTATTGTCAATACTCCTCACGCTTTGATGCTTTTAAGCAAGGTAAGGTATTGAATGCGTTTAATCCGGCCTTTTCCAATGGTTCCTTGATGGACCTTGGAGTGTATTGTTTGTATCCTATGGTGACTTTGTTCGGCAAACCTGAGGAGGTTCGGGCGGTTGGTGTACTTTTATCCTCTGGTGTCGATGGCGAGGGCAGTATCGTGATGAAGTATCCTGATATGGATGCTATCGTCATGTATTCCAAAATTACAGATTCCTATCTGCCTGCTGAAATTCAGGGTGAGAATGGAACGATGGTGATCGACAAAATCAGCCAGCCCTATGAGGTGAAAATTCATTATCGGGACGGCACGGTTGAGGATCTGACCAAAGCTCAGACGCGTGAGCCAATGTATTATGAAATTCAGGAATTTATTGATTTGATCAAGAGTGGTGAACGCAACAGTTCCATTAACTCCTTGGAGTGTTCACTTACAGTCGCTGAAGTGATGGAGGAGGCAAGACAACAATTCGGCCTTCGTTATGAAGCAGACTTAAAAAATACTTCTGCACATTAGTCTGTGGAATGATCGAGATTGCAATGCACAAAGGGCTGCCGGTTTGCAAACTTTGCAAATATACGGTTAGCCTTATTTGGCTTTGTAGCCCTAAAAGTGTAAGCAATTGTGATGACAGGAGTCAGAAGGCTATATTCATTTTTTATTGACAGATTCTCCTTCTTGTCTTAAGGTGTTAACAATGCAATATACAGTTAAATAATCCCACTTTCGGTCAAACGAAGATTAGGGAGTTTTTTTTAGGGTATAAATCCGATTAAATCCACCGGATTACTAAAATGGGATGGAGGAATACATACATTGTAGACGTAAGGAGGAAGCAGTTTGATAAAGTTTGAACAAGTTAGCAAAATATTTACCTTACCCAATCGTAAGGTAAATGCTCTCGAAAAGGTTTCGTTATCGGTTGAAAAAGGAGAAATTTTCGGCGTGATTGGTTTTAGCGGTGCAGGTAAAAGTACGCTGCTGCGGCTTGTCAATTTACTGGAACGCCCCTCAGAGGGACGAATTGTCGTTAATGATCAGGATGTTACTCAGATACGTCCTAAGGAACTAAGGAATTTAAGAAGACGGATCGGGATGGTATTCCAAACCTTTAATTTGTTTAACTCTCGTACTGTATATGGGAATCTGGCTTATCCTCTAAAACTGGCTAAACTGTCCAAGACACAGATAGATGCTCGTGTTAAGGAGCTGCTGCAATTTGTTGGATTGGAGGACAAAGCGGATTCCTATCCTGAGCAGTTATCTGGCGGGCAAAAGCAACGGGTCGGCATTGCCAGAGCACTGGCGAATTCGCCCGATATTCTCATCTGTGATGAAGCGACCTCGGCCCTCGACCCGGAAACGACAGAAGATATATTGAGGCTGCTGAAAAAAGTAAATGAAGAGTACCAGATTACGATCTTGCTCATTACCCATGAAATGAATGTGATTCGCAGTATTTGTGACCGTGTGGCGGTGATGGAGAATGGTAGGGTGATTGAGCAGGGCAGTGTGTTCGATGTATTTGCCAATCCACAGACGAAGACGACGAAAAATTTTATTCGCTCTGTACTGAATGATCAGCTTTCACCCAAACTGCTGAGCAAGATTCGGGAGCATCATGCTGGCCGATTGTACAGACTTGTTTTTCGGGGTGGGGCGACCAGTGAACCGGTGCTTTCTAGAGCGACACGGAAGCATAATCTGGATTACAACATTGTATATGGAAGTATTAATGAGCTACAGGGAGCGCTGTTCGGAAGTTTAATTGTCGAGTTAATCGGTGCAGACGATGAAGTTAACAAGGTCGTGGAGGAACTACGAACGACGGTGGAAGTCAGGGAGGTCGTCGATCATGAGAGTTAATTGGGATACATTTTGGCTCAAGGTAGTGGAGGCTACAGGGGAAACGCTTTTGATGGTTGTTGTCACGCTGATTTTTGCCAGTATTCTGGGGCTTATGATTGGTTTAGTACTGTATGTGACACGTAAAGGGAGCTTGTTTGAAAACAAATTTGTGTTTATGTTTCTGAATTTGCTGATTAATATCATTCGCCCGATTCCGTTTATCATTTTTTTAGTGGCGATTAGCCCGTTTACGCGTTTAATCATGGGAACCACGATTGGAACCTCGGCGGCTATTTTCCCAATGACTATTGTAGCGGCCTTTGCTGTAGCGAGAATTGTGGAAAATAATCTGGTCTCCATAGATCCGGGCATGATAGAAGCTGCCAAGGCACTGGGTGCGACTCCATTTCAGATCATCACGGGTGTGTTGATTCGGGAAGCGCTGGGACCTTTGATTCTTGGGTTGACGTTTATTACCGTGGCCTTGATTGATTTCTCTGCCATGGCTGGTACGGTGGGCGGAGGAGGCCTTGGGAATCTGGCAATGACCTATGGTTATCAACGATTCGATACCTCGGTCATGATTGTCACGATTGTTTTGCTGATTATTTTTGTACAGGTCGCCCAATATGCGGGGAACTACTTGTCTCGTAAATTTCTACGGCGCTAATGGAAACAGAGTATTATACATAACGATTAAAGGGGAAATGAAAATGAAAAAAATATTTCGCTTGGGTTTACTAGCTATTCTTAGTGTAGCGGTTCTATCTGCTTGCTCGGCTAACGGTTCGGGCTCAAATGCAAATGAAAAAGTACATGTTAAAATCGGGGTTTCAGGATCTGAGGACACGTATTGGGATGTGCTCAAGAAGAAAGCAGAGGCCAAAAACATTGAAATTGAGCTGATCAGTTTCTCGGATTATACATTACCCAATAAGGCGCTCGCCAATAAAGAGGTAGATTTGAATTCCTTTCAACATTTGGCCTTTCTCAGTCAGTTTAATGTAGAAAATGATGTGAATATCGTCCCTATTGGTGCAACGATTATCGCTCCGATGGCACTATACTCTGAAAAATTCAAAAACGTATCGGATATTCCTGACGGCTCAAAAATTGCTATACCGGATGATCCCTCCAATCAGGGACGGGCTTTAAAACTGCTCCAGTCTGCAGGGCTGATTAAGTTGAAGCAGGATGCGGGCCTGTATCCAACCACGGATGAAATAGAAGGTAACCCTAAAAAGCTGGAGATTGTCCCAGTTGTTGCCCAGCAGACGCCGCGCGTCTTGTCTGATGTAGCCGCCTCAGCTGTGAACAGCGGTGTTGCTACGGATGCTGGGCTCAAGCTGGACGGAGCCATCTACAAGGATGATGCAAGCAGCGAAGAAGCGAAGCCATATGTGAACGTGTTTGCTGCCCGTGCGGAGGATAAGGATAATGCGACTTACAAAACGATCGTGGATTTGTACCATGATGCTGATGTAGCCGAGGCGGTAAAACAGGATTCCAAAGGAGCTAACGTCGTGGTAGACCAGTCTGCCGAAGAGCTACAGGCCACATTGGATAAGCTGGTAGCAGATGTTAAAGCACAAAAGAAATAAGAATGTTGAACAGAAGTAGGGTTGGAAGCATACTAATCTATTTTCGAAACGAGGAGAGATTGCGATGAGTACAACGAATACGGTCGATACACATAGACAGCGGATTATTGAGAAAATTGAGGAGTCTCGTCAGCTTTACACGGAAACGAGCCGGTTTATTCATGCTAATCCCGAAATCGGCAATCAAGAATTTCAAGCTTCCCAGGCACTGACGGGTATTTTAGAGCAAGCGGGGTTTGAGGTAACTCGTAATGTAGCGGGACACGAAACCGGATTTGTTGCACGTAAGGCTTCTGCTAGGCCAGGTCCGAAAATCGGATACTTGGCTGAATATGATGCATTGCCCGGTCTGGGCCATGCTTGTGGCCACAATATTATCGGAACCGCAAGCACGGCAGCAGCCATCGCCTTGGCGCAGGTGATCGACGAAACGGGAGGTGAGGTGTATGTGTTCGGTACACCAGCGGAAGAAGGCGGTCCTAATGGTAGTGCAAAAGGCAGCTTCGTGAAGCACGGGCTGTTCGAAGGGATTGATGCTGCACTGATGGTTCATCCATCCGGTGTGACCCGGCTGACCTCACCAAGTCTGGCAGTTGATCCGCTAGATTTTCATTTTTACGGCAAAGCGGCTCATGCCGCAGGATCACCAGAGCAGGGAATCAATGCGCTCGATGCGGTGCTACAGTTGTTCAGCGGTATCAATGCTTTGCGTCAGCAACTGCCGACCGATGTGCGTATTCATGGCATCATTACGCATGGAGGAGACGCGCCCAATATCATTCCGGACTATGCGTCGGCACGCTTTTTCATTCGGGCAAGTACTTGGCAGCGCACAGAGGAGGTTTCCACGAAAGTTCGCCATATCGCAGATGCTGCTGCTTTGGCAACAGGAGCCACTGTGAAAATCGAACGTTTTCAAAATGAAGTGCGTGATTTCATTCTGAACGATACGCTGGACGAGGTAGTAGGTCGTGAACTGGAAGCGCTGGGAGAACAGCTGGATCGTGGCCCTCGTGCCGGACTGGGTTCGACGGATGCGGGGAATGTGAGCCATGTTATCCCGACTGCACATGCTTACATTAAAATCGGTCCAGATGATCTCATCGCTCATACGGTGGAATTCAGGGAAGCGGCTGGCTCTGAGAAGGGTGAGGAAGCCTTAGTGACTGGAGCCAAAGCGTTAGCCTTGTCAGGCTTGGAGCTACTGGTGAATGAAACACTACTGGTTGCGGTGAAGGAAGATTTTAAGCGTACGCATTCAGTGGCACAGTAAGCCAAATCCACACAGGGCATAGAGAGCTGTCTAATATGAGCGTTATAGTTGAAGAGGATATCCTTCAGTCTGGTTGGCTGCATGGATATCCTTTTTTCATTTTCTTATAAGCTGCTATCCTTGCTCCTCAATGGCTAGGTCACTCATAACCTCATTTTTACAAAGTACTATATTTCCAAAAACAACGTATTAACAATTGATTGTTATGATCATAATTATAACTTTTACATATTTAACCGCAAAGAGGAGTGTACACATGTTTAAGAAGTTTCAAAAATGGTCAGCAACATCTATGTCTATTGCTCTTATGCTAGGTTTGATTACTGGTCCGTCTGCTTTGCCTGTCTATGCTGAATCACCAGGGATCACAGATGGTATTAGTAAAGTTACAGCTACATTTTATGGAGACACTAAAGGCTCCAAAGGATTTACCTGGTATACTTCAAAACTTCTCACGAACAGCACTGTTCAAGTAATAAAGAAAACGGATTCAGAAGCTGATTTTACGAAAGCTATCGTATTCGTAGGCACTTCCTCTCCATCGACCAATTCTGCAGAAGAGCTTGTCCATAAAGCCGTAGCTACAGGTCTTCAAGCGGACACAGCTTATTATTATCGTGTGGGTGATGCAGCGCGCGGGATATGGAGCGAAACAGGTACGTTTCAAACGGCTCCTAAGAGCGGTGAATTTACCTTCATTGATTTAGCTGATACACAAGCAAAAAGCGAAGATGAAGCCATATTGTCTTCACAGACGCTCGAAAAAGCACTTCAAACTGTAGGTAATGCTCAGTTTGTAGTCCACAACGGAGATATCGTAGACACCGGTACCAAAGAAGAGCAGTGGGACTGGTTGTTGGGACATTCACAAAAAAGCCTTTTGAATACAACCATTGTTCCTTCAGCAGGTAATCACGAGGATGAGAACTACGCTTTTTATGATCACTTTAATATTAATGAACCAGCTGGTTCTGCTACTAAAACAGGAGCGTACTACTCCTTTGATTACAGCAATGCTCACTTTATCGTACTGAACTCCAATGAGGACTCAGAGAAATATGCCAATTTTTCTGAAGATCAAGTTGAATGGTTAAAGAAAGATGCTGCGGCAGCCAAAAGGGCAGGTGCAAAGTGGATCATTGTTAACATTCATAAAGGTCCCTATACCACCTCTAATCATGCAACAGACTCTGACATCATAGATAGTAACGGAGTTCGTAACCAGATTGCACCTTTAATGGCTGAGCTGGATATCGACTTTGTTGTGCAAGGGCACGATCATATTTACGCTCGTACGAAACCAATCAATCAAGAGGGTAAAGCAACAACGCCAACAAAAGTAAAAGATACATTAAATGAAAAGACGATTGAATATAGTGTGAATCCAGACGGAAGTATCTATGTAATCCCAGCAACCGCTGGCCCCAAAGTTTACTACAAGAACCCAAGCGAAAAACTTGGAGATAAGTACTATAATCTCTTTGAACTAGCTGAAGAGAATCATGCGGCAGTATATGGCCCAGATCCGAGTGACAATCGTAGACCTACACGAGGACAGGTACAGAATTTTGTTGGCATCACCATAGACGGAAACAAACTTACAGCCGTAACGTATGAAATTGATCAAAACAAAAATGATGCCAAACCTTTTATTGTGGATCAATTCGGAATCATCAAAAAAGATTGGTATAATTGATTTCATAGTTTCTAAATGATTATAAAAGGATATCCTACAGTCTGGTTGGCTGCATGGGTATCCTTTTTCATTTTCTTAGGGGATATCTACTATTGTACTTGTAATACTTACGCCCTGTTCGGAAGCTGGTAAAACGTACATAATGCAATTAACGACTTTATAAGTGTAATCATGGAGTGACTTACAGGAGGATGAAACGACGATGGCTTATCAAGAAATCAATGGAGTACGAGTATGGGGAGCACCTGATCCAGGGGCATTATCTCAAGCCCGTACATGTGCCGAAAACGGCAATGTGATTCAGGCGCTGCTGATGGCAGATCATCATAAAGGCTACAGTCAGCCGATTGGCGGTGTGATGGTGTATGACGGACAAATTTCGCCTTCAGGTGTCGGGTATGATATTGGTTGCGGGAATAAGGCGGTAAGAACCAAGCTATTTGCAGCAGATATTATGCCGCGTATTTCAGTTGTGATGGATGAGATTGCACGTCATATTTCGTTTGGCGTAGGTCGTGTGAATGCGATTCAGGTAGACCATGAGCTGTTCGATGACCCGGATTGGGCAGTATATGCGGCGATTGGGAAACAAGAACATGACAAACTGAAGTCCTTGGCGAGAGAACAGCTGGGTACAGTAGGGAGTGGTAATCATTTTGTTGATATATTCGTGGAGGAAGCGACAGGGCAGGTCTGGATTGCCAATCATTTCGGCAGCCGGGGCTTTGGACACAAGACAGCAAGTGGGTTTCTAAACTTGGCCGCTGGACGAGAGTTTCTCGGAAAGGCGCCGGGAGAGCATATGGATCAACCGCCTGTGCTGCTGGATATGAACAGTGAGTTGGGGGACATGTACTATCGTGCGATGCGTCTTGCCGGACGCTATGCGTATGCGGGACGTGACTATGTGATAGAACAAGTGCTTGGTATTATGGGAACCGAAGCAGACTTTACTGTGCATAATCACCATAATTACGCATGGAAAGAACAGCATGATGGGCGTGACACCATTGTGGTCCGCAAAGGCGCCACTCCCTCGGCACCTGGCCAGATGGGCTTTATTGGAGGAAGCATGGGCGATATTTCGGTGATTGTGCGTGGAAGAGATACGGTAGAAAATCGGGATTCCTACTATAGTACAGTCCATGGCGCAGGTCGTATTATGAGTCGTACCCAGGCAGCCGGTAAAATGAATTGGAAAACCCGTACACGGAGTGGTGGACAAATCACGGACGTACAGATGAAGGAGGCCGTTCGGAAGTATGGTGTCGAGCTGCGCGGAGCCGGTACAGATGAAAGCCCGTTCGTCTACCGTAAACTACGCGAGGTACTGGATGCTCATTCCGAGACCGTGGAAGTTATGCATGAACTGAAGCCTATTGGGGTATGCATGGCTGGGGCCAATGAATTTGACCCTTATAAGGATTAATCAAAAGACTATGCCCGGCAGAAGTGTTCATTCGCCGAGCATAGTCTTTTTAGTACATGCATGAGTATATAATAGAAGGAATTCATTGCTTAGTGCACTTGTTAGCAGCTCTATGTCTACAGCTGATCAGCAAAAAGCTGTTCTTTAATATAAGCGACTGGCATCTCTTGGCCTGTCCACAGTTCGAAGGCTAATGCGCCCTGCCACAGCATCATGCCCAGACCATTAATGGCGGTTGCACCTACGGATTCGGCTTGCTCCATCAGCTTGGATTTAGCTGGGCTGTACACTACATCGGTTACGATCAGGTTGGAACGAAGCATGGACACATCTTCAATCACACTTTTGCCTTCCAGCGGTTTCATACCAACACCTGTACCGTTAGCGAGAATATGACTTGTGCGGATCTCTTCACGTAGCTGTTCTTGATTTTCCAATGGATAGATGTTCGCCTTGACTTGGGTGTGTTTCATATCTTCATTAATAATACGGACATTCTCTTCTGCACGAGCAAAGAACTGATCGTTACGGGCAAAGATTGAAATTTCAGCCAGACCTGCTTGAGCCGCTTCAATAGCAATCGGTGTAGCTGCGCCGCCAGAGCCGACAAGTGTCATTTTCTTACCTTTCAGGTCAATGCCGTGTTCACGCAAGTTGCGAACATAACCAGATCCATCTGTACTGTAGCCTTTCAGTTTACCATCTGTGTTCACGACGGTGTTGACGGCACCTGTAAATTTAGCGCTGTCGTCCAGCTCGTCAAGGTACTGTAATATAGCTGTTTTGTTAGGCATGGACACGTTATAACCGCGTATGTTCAGAGCGCGCATCCCCCGTACCACTTCTTCAAGTTGTTCATTTCCTACTTCAAAAGCCATATACGCGTTATTTAGACCCAGCTTTTCAAACGCAAAATTATGCATAGCCGGGGACAAAGAGTGTCCGATTGGTGTAGCAAGCAGTCCGATTAATTGTGTTCTTCCGTCAATACGTCCAGCATTTTTCATAATATAAGCCTCCAAGTAATCTGTGTGGTTTAATGAAATACTTTTTTATATCGATAAGCAACAAACACGGCCAGCAAAATACTGATTACAGCAATCGCAATATCCAGAATGAATACCGATGTAATTCCCAAACTTTTGGACATGCCCCCGGTAGCCAAAGGCATCAGGATGAACGAAAGACTGGCTGCTATGTTCACGAGAGAAGTCGTAGTGCCTTTGTTCTTGCGGAAAAATTCCGTCATAACCGTGAGGGCAATTTGGAATATGCCTGCGGTAGACAAGCCGATCAGGAATGAACTGATCAAAGTAGCGACAGGATTGTGCCATGTAATTAAAGCCAGCAAAGAAAGCAGGGCAATAAGCGGATATACAATCATGACAGTAATCGGTTTAATGAATCTACCAAGTACCACAGCTAACAAGATAACGGAAACCAATGAACCTATACTATAGTAGCTCAGCAGTTTAATGGCACTGGCTTTGTCCATGGCCAGGGCCTCTTGTCCAAAGGTAGGAAGCCATAGCTGCACGATCATGAACAATACAGTAGAAGTAAAACCGATAATAATCAGAGATAAACCTTCTTGCCAAAACTTAGGCTCGCTGCGGAAAGTATCTGTGGATTGGGCAGCCTCGTTTGAAGCCTTTTGTTCCTCTGCTTTGTGATTGGGGAAAGCTGTCATCGACAAGAAGATACCGTTCAGCAGATAAATCCCTGCTGGAATAAAGAAGGAATATCCATAGAACATGTCGTGATTAATAAAGAAAGCAATCATGAATGGAATCACAATAGCACCGATCGAGATGGATGCTTTGACCAGTACCGTTGCAGACCCGGCTTTTTTTCCGAAACCTTCAATTAGTGCAGGATACGTTCCTGCATCCATCATAGAGTTGCAAAGCCCTGCGATAATAGCAAACACGAATGCCAACGTATAGTTAGGCGCAAGCGGAATGCCGATCAGGAAGATTAAATAAGCAAATGATGCAATAACAATGAGTGGTTTTCTTCCGTATTTGTCTGACATTTTTCCGGCTACCCCGAGAGCGAGCAGCTTACCGATCCCAATCGCGGACACCAGATAGCCGATGGCTGCTTTATCCGTGTTCAATTGAACGGTCAGGAAGCTCATATTCGACGATAGAATAACATTGATCATACCCAGAAGAAAATAGTTGATGTAAAGCCCTGCTGCCATTCTGATATAAGGATTTTTCATAAGTGTAACTCCCAACTTAAATTTTAGATCAATGGCCTAGGTAGGCATCGTCCAGCTGTATTACATTACGCCTACATACAAGTGAAATTATTCACATTCTTTCTATGTCATTATTATATAAGGAGTGTTATTATAAATCCAATGCATATTTTTATCGTTTTTCATAGTTTGGGTCTATAATTTAAAATATGAATTAAAGAAGGAGAGTACATAATTATGAACCTGAAGCACTTACAATATTTTCGTGTACTTGCGGAGATGGAGCATTTTACCCAGGCAGCTGTGCGGCTATGTATTACTCAACCCAGTTTAAGTCATGCGATTTCAGAATTAGAAAAAGATTTGGGAGTTCATCTGTTCGAGAAGCAGGGGAGAAATATTCGGTTAAACAAATACGGACGATTTTTCCTAAAGTATGTGGAGCACGCGATGGATGAATTAGAAAAGGGAGAGCATAATTTACGAGAGTTAGTGAGTCCAAGCCATGGAAATATAGATTTGGCGTTCATTTACACGTTAGGCTCACACTTCATTCCAGCGATCATTCAAGCCTTTTCAGCTCTGGATGCCCATAAAGATATCTCCTTTTCTTTTCACCAAGGGAATACGAACGATATTATCCAGGGGCTAAAGCAGGAATATTATGATGTGGCGTTCTGCTCTCACATGGAAAATGAACCGGATGTGGAGTTTATTCCGTTGGCTCAGCAGGAACTGGTTGTCATTGTTTCGCCTGATCATCCACTGGCGTCTCTAGACCAAATTGATCTCAAGGATACAGCCGATTATCCGGTGATCTTCTTTAACAAAAAGAGTGGGGTCCGGCCCATTATTGAAAATTTGTTCGCCAAAGCGGGTGTTACGCCACAGATTATTTGCGAGATTGAAGAGGATACAGCAATGGCAGGACTGGTGTCTGTCAATTACGGAATTGGGGTTATGCCTCGCATTTCATCGTTAGATTATTTTAACGTCAAAACATTACCTATTATAAATCCAGAATACGAGCGTTTTATCTACCTAGCCAGCATCAAAAATAGATATTTATCCCCGGCAGTAGTGGACTTTCGGAACTTTGCACTAAGTTACGGCAAGGAGTTCTATCTGAAAACGCATCAGCGCGTCTAGGTCGAGCTCCCGCAATATTTAAACTTGATAAATCTTAAAATGTGTTCTATACTTCATCATCGACACAGGTAATGTGAAATGATTCACATTTTTAATACTACAAGACTTACTTACAAAAGCAGGTGAATTCATGATGAAACGTTCTTCTTTTCCAGTGGCGACAGGCCTTTATGTAAACTATCTTTTGTTCGGCATGTTTAATATTATGCTAGCGTCCCACATGTCTTTTTTAACAGAGCATTTGCATACAGATCAGGCGGGCATCAGTCTCTTGGTTTCTGCGATGGGATTTGGCAGGCTGTTTACGCTGTACATATCCGGCGTGCTCTCCGACCGTTATGGTCGTAAGCCGTTTATTGTGGCAGCAGGGCTACTGATGGCTGTATTCTTGGTCGGTATACCGCTGAGTCCCAGCTTTGAGATGGCGATCGTACTGGCAGTGCTGGCAGGTGTAGCGAATTCTTTTCTTGATTCAGGTACTTATCCAGCGCTGATCGAAGCTTTCCCCCAATCCTCTGGTTCGGCTACAGTGTTAGTGAGAGGTTTTATATCCGTCGGGGCGGCATTTTTGCCGTTAATGATTATCTTTTTTATGAATCACGACATTTTCTACGGGTTCTCTTTCTTTTTACCAGCCCTCATATTTGCTTTAAATGCAATTTACTTGTTCAAGATGAAGTTCCCAGACATGCGGGTTCAGTCACCCAAGAAGCCAGTTGGTGATACTTCTGTATCAAGCGTTGAGCAAACGGGAAAATTGGAGACAAATGACCGAAGTAAGCCGCGGTTTTGGCAGGAGGGGCTATGTCTTATCTTGCTCGGATTTACGGGACCTACCTTGCTTTATATTGTGCAATTATGGTTGCCTACTTTTGGACAACAGTTTATCGGTATGACCGAATCAGAGTCTCTCAGATTATTAGTTTATTACAATGTCGGTTCGCTGATTTCCGTGTTTGTATTGGTAATTGTGTTAAGAAAATGGGTTAAACCTGTTCACATTATTCTTATTTATCCATGTATTTCCTTGTTGGCTTTTGGAGCGCTTCTTCTTTTCAAGTCAGGGGCGGCGGCCATTATTTGTGCGAGTGTCATTGGGTTTTCAATATCGGGTGTACTCCAGCTGACGTTAACTGTAATGAGTGAATTTTTTAGTCAACGAAAAGGACAGATTACTGGGTTTGTTTATACAGCAACCTCGCTGTCATACACGATCATTCCTGTGTTTACAGGCTTTCTTTTGAAACATTCTCAGATATCGAGTGTTTTTATGCTAGCTATTATTGTGAATGTGCTAGGGATCGTACTGGCGGTGTTTGTTAATTTTCGGTACAGTTTAGTTTTTCCAGCAAGTCGCAAATTGTCCCCTAAAATCGTACTGGATACCAAATAAATGACGACAGGACCTAATCATCTGCATGCTTATTCAGAATGCGTTATACTATGAATTATTGTACATGTTCGACTTGAAACTGTAATTTGGGAGTGAGATAGAGATGGCTAAAATCGTAAAGGTGAGAGATGTTCTGATCGGTGAAGGAGCGCCAAAAATTTGTGTGCCCATGGTGGGAGAAACGTTGGAGCAGTTGAAGGAAGAGGCCACTTATTTGCGTACGCTCGACCTGGATATCGTGGAGTGGAGAGTCGATTTTTTCGAGCATGTGGAGGATTTGAAAAAGGTGAAAGCTGCCTTACATGAAATTCGGTCTATTTTAGCAAATATTCCGCTCGTATTTACGTTCCGTAGCGCTCGGGAAGGCGGAGAAAAGGAAATCAGTGCGGCGAGTTATGTGGAATTGAACCGTACAGTAGCCGAAACGGGACAAGTTGAACTTATTGATGTAGAGCTTTTTAATGAGGAAGCTGATGTGAAGACGCTGGTAGAAGCAGCACATAAGCATAACGTATATGTGATTATATCTAATCATGATTTTCATAAGACGCCGTCGAAGGAGGAGATTGTGTCCCGGTTACGCAAGGCGCAGGAATTAGGAGGCGATCTGCCTAAGATAGCAGTGATGCCGACCAATACAGCCGATGTTCTCACTTTGCTGGATGCCACACGTACCATGGCAGAAGAGCATGCAGATCGGCCGATTATTACGATGTCGATGGCGGGGAAAGGTGTCGTGAGCCGCCTGACCGGAGAACTGTTTGGTTCGGCTCTGACCTTTGGTGCTGCTAAGAAAGCTTCCGCTCCGGGGCAGATTCCTGTCACTGAACTGAGAGAGATATTGACGGTACTGCATAGCCATTCTTAAAAGATGGATAGCATTACTCGCCAGTCAGTAATATATTCGTAGTGAACCAAAAAGGAGGGCCCCATGCGGTAAGCATGCTGGAGCCCTCCTTTTTGGTGTAACTCTTAATTCAATCCCCGAGTAGGTTCATATAACTCCCAACCTAGATTCAGCGTTTGAATAATATAGTCTGCGACTTCTTCCGCATCCAACTGATCCGTATCGATCTTGGAGTGATTCACCGCGTAAATGTCCTGTCTGGAACGGAAAAGATCCTCAATTTCCCCTAAAGTCTTGTTTTGTAGATTGGGGCGGGTGTCAATCAGCATCTTAAGCCGATCTTTCCAGGAATCCCAATTCAAATCCAAGAAGAAAACAATCGATGAAGCCAAACAAGCTTGCTTCACCTCTTCCTGTAAAAATGCACCACCGCCAACGGAAATGATTTTAAGGCGTGTGTTGCTGCACAACTTCAAAATATGCTCTTTTTCAATCTCACGGAAACGTTTCTCTCCATAAGTTTTGAAAATCTCGGTTGTTGGCATGTTGTACTCTTGTTCAATCTCCTGGTCAATATCCACGAAATCGCGATACAGCTTGCGCGCTAGATGGGAACCGATTGTTGTTTTACCTACACCCATAAAGCCGATGAGCACAATATTTTGTTCTTTTAATGGAATCTCACTATTGTTTTGCACGATAACCACTCTTTTCTCACCAGTAATGTTGAGATGTAACGCTTCAAAGCACTAAATACATTATACGTTCATCCAACGTGTCATTCAATAGTATAGATCACATCAAAAATAAGGTATAGGACGGAAAAGAGCTTGTGAATACCATTATAGTGATCTAGAGTAAGTCAACGAGACTAGATATTCAAGTCTTGTAATGCGTAAATTGCTGAAAGGCAACTTTGTACAAGTATAAAAAAGGCAAAATTGTGTACTTAATTGAAAAAAAGCATGTATTTTGCCGAAAAATATATTGAAATTACTGGAAGTAGGATTATAATAGAATTATACAAATTGTAAATGTAATCGCTCTATTTACAATTTGTGTGTACCTGAATTTATAGAATGTAGTTACTTTGAACCAAAAACCAAGTATACATATGCAAATAGTATAATAATGCTTTATAGACATGTATCGGTCAATGGGTTCATTGTACGAAGGTGGTGATACGGTCTACGCGTTCTAGTCAACGAAGAATTGGAACAATAAAAAAGTATCTACGAGAGGGATGAATTGAAATGAAAACAAACACAGCTAAAGTATTGAAAAAGGGAATCAGTATCGCTTTATCAGGAATGTTGGTCGCTTTATTTGTCGGCAATTATTCTGCACATGCAGCACCAGAAGTCGTTCATAAGACCATACTTGTTAAAGCTGGAGAAGTATACGATGGTAAAGGCAAGACTGTAGTGGCTGATCCCGATACCTTGGGAGACGGAAGCCAGAAAGAGGCTCAAAAGCCTATTTTCAAGCTTGAAAATAATGCAACTCTGAAAAATGTGACCATCGCTGCCCCTGCTGCGGATGGTGTGCATGTATATGGCAACGGAACTATTTCCAACGTAACGTGGGAGGATGTAGGTGAAGATGCCTTGACGCTTAAAGAACCAGGCACGGTAAACATTACGGGCGGTGGAGCGTTCCATGCGTACGATAAAGTATTCCAAATTAATGCCGAAGGCACGATTAACATTAAAAACTTTAGAGCCGATGATATCGGAAAGCTGGTTCGCCAACTTGGGGGCTCTACATTCAGAGTGAATATGACTTTGGATAACTCGGATATTTCCAATGTAAAGGACTCGATCCTGAGATCGGATGGTCCTAACAGCAAAGCTAAAATTACGAACACTCGTTATCACAATGTGAAACAATTGTTCAAAGGCTTTAAGTCTGGTAATACGAGCGAGTCCGGCAATACTCAATATTAATCGGTATAGAATAGAGTAAGGATAGGAGTATGGATGTGATAAGGGGCTGCCAACAGGTCGCGTGATCTGCTTGGGCAAGCCCCTTTTTGGGTACAGCGAGTTCCCCCAAGATGATCTGGGCTTCGTTCGGAACGAGGACTATGATATGATCGTGCTATTACATTTTATACAAAAAAGTTGGGTGGCTATGAATCCTTTTCATCAATATGTGAATGTTGACGGCACCTTAAATGATACGCTGGTGCGGAATCGTGAGGTTTTATATACAGGTACGAATGGCCGGCATGTGGAACGTTTTTACGTTTCCTCCTCTGAAAGTTATATATTTAAACCGCTAACCAACGATGGTCAGGAGGGGCGTGAGAGATGGGTATATGAGCATGTGCTTCCTGCGTTATCACCGATCTATCCTCGATTGCTAGCCTGGTCTGATGCAGGTGCGGATGGCGGAGGAGAATGGATGGTTTTTGAGGACCTTGGTTCGTTACATCATCTACACGCAGACGAAACTTTATTGCGAGCTGTTGGACTTGTTGCATGGTGGCATGCTTTGCCGACGGATCGTTTTGCTGGGATGCCGTTACGGGGACCAAAGCCACTTATTCAGGAGATGGTTTCCGAGCTATACACGCGCAAGCCGGATGTGTTAAAGCTTTGCAGCTCACTGGGTTTATCTAAGCAACAGATGCTGCGTATATATGTACAGCTAGAGCATGTATCTTTTTCACAGCAGCTTGTACTGTCTCATGGTGATCTTCATCCGGGGAACTATGCGCTGAGCGGGGAACGGCTTATGGTACTGGATTGGGAGCATGCTCATCTGAACACACCGCTGTGGGATGTATATCACCTGATCGACATGTCCCATCCGTTGTTTCCCCGACGCATGACGTCCGAATTGCGTATTCGTATGCTGGACACATACGTGGAGCAGCTGGAGCTGTTAGGGAAAAGAGTGGATCGAACGGCATTTATGCTGGAATATGGCATGTTTGCGGTGGTATTTTCGCTCTGGATGCTGTTGTTAATCACAAGTGATTTGCAAAGGATTGGAACGAACCTGCATAGAAACGCCGACAATTGGTCAAAAGAGCAATTAGAGTCCCAGTTGGATGAAACGTTAGCCTGTTTGAACCAATGTGCAGCAATGATGGATTGGGGACAAGCCCAACAATGTAGATAGTAGCTTAAGACATAGACTGTGTTTAGTAAGCCAAAGAAAGTAGGGAATATATCCATGAAAAAAGTCGGTTTAGTCATGAGAAAAATACAATTTGCTGAAGCACAGGGTCCACGTATTTTTGCAGAGCGTCTGAAGCAAATTGGGTTGGAATTGGGGGTGGACATCGTATTTGTCTCACCGGAGCGCCATGTGAGTAGCCATGACTGGCTTCCGGGCTATGAGCACGAAAAGGGCGACCTGGTCAACTATGACGTCGTACTGGACCAACTCCATGAGCAGCAGATTGAGCACGTTATTTATACGGTATCTGGCTTTACCTATTTGAATATGTTTTTTAAAAACAGCGTGCTTTTTCCGCATAGTTTTCCTGATCCGGCGCTTACAGGCTATGAGATGATGAAGCCTTTTTATCAGATCGTGGACAAGGCTATTGTACAGACTGCCTTTCTCAAGCAGGAGATGGCTTCGAAGTTTGGCGTAACCGATGTGACAGTCATCCCGATCGGATTTAATGAGCGGCTGGTGGAAAAGCATTTTGATCCCTCGCAAGTGGTAGAGAACCGGGTGATGTGGATTGGTAGAGATGAGGAGAACCGACGTCCGGATTTGGTGCTGGAGTATGCGAGGCATAATCCTGACAAGGATGTCTATATGGTATTTGGCGGTGAACGCTACAAGGAAAGTATGAAGAAGTACGATATCCCGGACAATGTTAAACTTCAATTTGCGTTGACGCAAGATGAGGTATTTGCACTGATGAACACGGCGAAGGTGTATTGGAGCTGCTCTAAATTCGATACATTCGCAATGCCGCTGACCGAAGCGCTCGCTATGGGGAAAATCGTCGTGAAGCCAGAGCATCCTTGCTATGGACATATCAGCTCTACGCATTCTTTTTCAGGGAATGAGAAAAACTGGTTCGAGCTGGTCAATATGGCTGCCGCCTCACCGCGTCGGGTTTCTACAGAAAATCAGGCATACGCCATGGAACAGTTTTCAAGTCAGGTGATGAAGCAGGGCTATCGGGACTTTTTTGATCATTGGTTAAGCTGAACGGCGAGGCAAAATACTATGGTTGCAACAAGCGTCTGAATGTCCAGAGTGAAATAAAAATAACCCGCAAGGGGGTCACTTTTTTAAAAAAATGTCCATCTTGCGGGTTACGGTTCATTGTGTTTTTTCAAAATGGCTTTGTAGTGTTTGCAACCAGGTTGCGCCTTTTATTGGCGAATTCTTTGACTTATCGTTTGGACTTTACTGGAACTGGGGTTCCTTTTTTAAATCGAGTCGGTCTTCTCGGAATTCTGTTAATGCCGGAGTCCTCCGATTTGGAAGGTAACGCTCTACGAGTTGTCTTTGTTGACAGTAAGCTTTGGTTGGTTCTGCTAAACTCAACAGTGTAATTGTCTACAGATGAATCAATGGCAAGTCGGCGCATCCCCACTCGTCTGGATGATCCTCTGCTATCGTTCCAACACCAATGAAAATCATGGCTAGTATTTCTCGGAAGCCGTGTGCGGTACGTGCCACGCCATGTATTTCTGGAGTGATCTTCAGCATAATAATAGAATGTGGTTCCCCCTACAGACCCGCTCCATATTTCTCTCGTATCACCAGGCTCTAGCCGATACCAGCCCATTTTAGAATAATTCATGGGATGACAGTCGGAATCAGGATAAGCATAGGCAGCATAGATCGTGTTACTCGTGTTGTTTGTAAAAAAAAGGCTCATCATACACACTTCTTTCCTCATAAATTGGTATTGCAATGCATACTATGAGGAATTTAGAAGAAGAGAGTGGACAATATCTCTCAATCTATGAAAAATGAACCAATCGTTTACGTCCAACTTGCTGTTTTTAGAGATATGCCGCCATTTATTGTTCTCCGGTTGATAGCTGTACACTGTCCAACAAACAGAACGATTCTATGACTGTATCTCCGCTGTTGCTTCAGTATGAGCCGTCTTACGATCCACAATGTAGCTAACTATCATGAGTAGCAGACCGCCGACAGTGATTAGCGATGCAACCCATGGAATAGCGACTAGCCCCATTTGATTAATAACGACTCCCCCGATAAAAGCGCCGCCTGCGTTACCCAGATTCAATGCGGAATGACTGGAGGTAGAAGCAAGCAAAGGAGCCTCATAGGCCAGATTCATGATGCGAACCTGAATACCCGGCATGATGCCGAACGCAGCAATGCCCCAGATAAAGACGGTAATGACGGCCAATACCTTGCTTTGAAGCGTAAATGTCAGAATGGCCAAAATAATAGCCAGTACAGCATAGTTTGCGATCAGAGATGGAAGTAGTCTCCAATCCGCAAGCTTGCCGCCAACGATATTGCCAATCGTTACCCCTAGGCCAAACAGGACGAGAATCCAGGTAATGCTATGTTCGGCAAAGCCACTAATGTCCGTAAGCAAAGGCGTAATGTACGTAAAGACAGTGAACAGACTACCACAACCGACTGCACCTGTGAGCAGCATCAGCAGCACTTTTGGATTAAACAGGCTTTTGACTTCTTGTTTGAGACTGGAAGGCTTGTCCTGGTGAATTACCGGAATGTAACGAATGATACCAAAGAGAGAAATCAAGCCGATGACCACAATAGCTCCAAAGGAAGCACGCCAGCCGAGTTGTTGTCCGATAAAGGTTCCAAAGGGCACACCAATAATGTTCGCCACGGTCAAACCGGTCAGCACCATAGAAATGGCACCCGCGCGCTTGTCAGGACGAACCAGTCGGGCAGCGATTAGGGAACCGGCTCCCAAAAAGGTTCCGTGCGATAATGCAGTAGCCATACGGGCCGCAATCAGAAATTCGTAATTGGGAGCAATGACGGAAAAAAGATTGCCTAAAATGAATATGGTCATGAGTAGGCATAGCAGCTTTTTTTGCGGAACCTTATGGGTTAATACAGTAAGCACAGGCGCACCAATGGCTACACCAAGCGCATAACTGGTGATTAACTGCCCGGCTTGCGGAATCGTAACATGAAGATCATGGGCTACATTGGGCAGTAGTCCCATAATGACGAATTCAGTCATGCCGATGGCGAAGGCACCAAGGGTCAACCATAGCAAGGAGGGGGGAAAGCGATTTGCTGTCATATTTTGTTGATTACTCATAAGTGTCTTGTATCCTCCTGGAAAAATAGTAATGCGAGTATATCATTACAGGCGATATCTGGCGACCTATTTTGCAAGAATTTTACATACTAAGTTGATGAGTTTTATGTAATTTACAAAAGCGACAGGTAGGAAGGAGCCAAGTATGTTATTTTGGTAGTATGATATTAAGATCGTAAATAACGCTGTAAGGAACGATCTAAGGAGGATACAACGATGGCACCTAAAGTGGTACATAGTATTACAGATTTAATAGGAGATACACCTTGTGTAAGACTCCAACGGCTCACAGGGCCGCAGGATGCGGAAGTGTATGTGAAGCTGGAGTATTTTAATCCAAGCGGCAGTGTTAAAGATCGGGCGGCGGGCAACCTGATTGCCGAGGCTGAAAAGGCAGGACATCTAAAGCCGGGAGGCACCATTATTGAGCCGACGAGTGGCAACACGGGAATTGGTCTTGCGATGAATGCGGCAGCCCGAGGTTACCGTGCAATTTTGGTGATGCCCTCGAATATGACGAAGGAACGGATCAATATTTTGAAAGCCTACGGGGCTGAGGTCGTACTGACACCAGCGGAAGAACGGATGCCAGGAGCGATTCGCAAGGCACTCGAACTGGGGGCTGAAATTGAAGGGAGCTTTATCCCGCATCAATTTGAAAATGAGGCCAATCCCGATATCCACCGCACGACGACGGCACTGGAAATTTTGGAACAGACGGAAGGGAAGCTGGATGTGTTCGTCGCTTCTTCGGGAACGGGCGGTACCATTACGGGAACAGGTGAAGTGCTACGTCAGCATTTGCCGGATCTGCGGATTGTTGTAGTTGAGCCGAAGGGTTCGCCAGTGCTATCTGGAGGAAAACCCGGTCCACATAAGCTGGTTGGCACCAGTCCAGGCTTTGTTCCCACCGTGCTGAATACGGAAGTGTATGACGAAATCGTGCAGGTTTCCGATGAGGATGCGATTGCAATGACACGGGCGATTGCTGCCCAGGAAGGGATTCTGGTTGGTCCCTCTAGCGGAGCTACGATATGGACGGCGATTCAGGAAGCGCGGCGTTTGGGAGCAGGCAAACGGGTACTTTGCATTGCCCCGGATACCGGAGAACGTTATCTGAGCATGGGGATATTCGGATAAAAGATGTGGATGGAGACCAAAGTGGAACACGACCGTAAGTAAGTGGTAAAATAGGTGTGTGATAGCGGTTCCACAAACTATTCATATGTGGATGAAGCAGAGAATATTTTGAGGGTTGAAGGAGGAGCAGCATGAAGATTATGCCTTTACAGAAACGTGGAATCTCCGATAGTCGGCTGGCGCTCGGTTGTATGCCTTTTGGTGGAGAATGGAGCCATGCACCGTTTACGCAGGAGCATGTCGTTGAAGCGGAAAGAGCTGTAGAAGCTGCACAATCCATTGGGATTACGATGTTCGATCATGCGGATATCTATCGTATGGGGAAAGCGGAAGAGATTTTCGGCCGGATTTTAAAGGGACAGCCGGGCTTGCGTGAACAAATCGTAATTCAGTCCAAATGCGGCATTTTTCTGCCAGATGGTACGCTCCCGGGCCGCTTTGATTTCTCATATGCTCATATTATGGAGTCCGTGGATGGTATCCTGAAGCGTCTGGGTACCGAATATTTGGACATCCTGCTGCTGCATCGCCCTGATCCGCTGGTAGAGCCGGAAGAAGTAGCGAAGGCGTTCAGCGAGCTTAAGACATCTGGCAAAGTACGGCATTTTGGCGTTTCCAATATGAATGTAAGCCAAATTCGGTTTCTGGAACGGAGCCTAACGGAGCCGCTGATCGCTAATCAGCTGGAAATGAGCCTGGCCCATCTGCATTTTGTAGATCAGACAGTACATGTGAACCAGCAGGCAGGGACAAATGTACATTTTGGCGAAGGTTTGATGGAATATTGCCAAACCGAGGATATTCAACTCCAAGCCTGGGGACCGCTGGCGCAGGGACGTTTTAGCGGAGGTTCTTTGGAAGGGGCGCCTGAACATATCGTTAAGACGGCAGAGCTGGTGCAAAAGCTAGCTTCTGAAAAGGGAACGACACGTGAAGCGATCGTCCTTGGCTGGCTTATGAAACATCCGGCACGGATTCAGCCTGTCATTGGCAGCGCCAATCCTGAACGAATCAAGGCATGTCAGGATGCGGAACGCCAGAGCGAGCTGATGACCCGTGAGGAATGGTATGAATTGTATGTCAGTGCGCGCGGACAAGCCTTGCCATAAACTCGTACTTCGGACCCGTTTGTTACAGCAGGCGTATGTGGATGTAAGTGTATGACCTTGTTTATACGAACTGTTTAATAAGGCCCTCCCTTCGTCTCATTAACAGACGGAGGGAGGGCCTATTTACATGGATGCATCTCATATTGCCTCAGTAGCTATTCCTCTTCGTAGCGTGCAAGGGCCTTGGACGTTGTTTCCTTCATTCGTGAGATCAGCCGGGAGCCTTGGACGACCTTGACACGCTTGCCAAGGAAACGGATTTTGGATAGCACGTATTCACATTCGTCTGCCTGGAAGGTGAGCGTAATACGATAGGTATCTGTTTCCTGAACATATTCGACCTCTTTTTCAAAGCAGGAAAAAGCATATAAAATACGGGACATTTCACCGTTGTATATGGGAATAATTTCGATGATGCCTTGCTCTTTGCGCGACTCCAGTATACCGAGTATACGTTGGGTGAATTTTTCGGCCTCTTCGGGTAGAAGCTCATCTTCCGTGATGTTCACGATATTAGACAGCTTGGTAGACATGAGCGCGCGGTGTCTGCGGTTATACCACAGCAGGCTCCATTCTTTTTTGACCATGGAGAACTCCAGCTTATATGGAAAACCGGACATTTGCTCATGCATGCGTCCGTTGCGCAGTTTGTAGGTCATACAGACGCCTGAACGGGACCGCAGAATGGGACGCAATTCACGCAGGAGTGGATGATATACCGAGACAGCAGGGATACCTGCTTTTTCCCGCAAACTTCCATCGGCCTCCAGCGGCTCGTCGTCTGTGAGCATCTGCCGAAGCTTATCAAGCGTAGACGGGGTGAAAGCCTCTATTGCTGCCGAGTCTGTCAGCATAGATTGGAGCCAGACTCTTTCCTGTGATGTGGTAGCAAAAGCGCCCGATTCATCCAGCCGAGAGACGATCTGATAGTTAAATATTTTCTCGAACAGGCTCATAATAGGCTTGCAGCTCCTTCCATTCCTGTCTGAATTCCTTACGCAGCCGCTGGGGCTCCAATACCTCACAGCTTGATCCGAAGCTGCGAATCCACGGCTTAATCTCGGTGATTCCATTCACTGTGATTTCATAGATAAAGGATTCACTTTCTTCCTCTGCAATCGTACCCCACTGTCCCTGTGACAGCACACGTTCCCGAATAAAGTTGCGCTTCGCGCCCTCAGGATTAAAAAAACGTACCCGTACCTTCACAGGACGACCGGTATCAACAAGCCAGCTGTACCGCATTTTTTCTTCCAACACCGCTAGCAGATCGGCATGAAACTGCTCTGGTACAGGCTTGCCCTCCACCAATTGAGTCATGCCCTCCATACGAAACTTCATGATTCCTTTACCGCCTACATGACCAAGAACATACCAACGTCCATATTGATGATCATAGATGACTTGCAGGGGCAGAATGGTATGTTCACGGCCCTCCGTCTCTTTTTCAAACAGCGGGTTTGTGTTCTGTGACCCGTACATGCTTCGTTTGGATGTCGAAAAATATAAAAAAGTTACACAGCGACGTTGCCGAATGGCATGCAGAAGCGGATGAATATGGGCTTCGTCCAGAATGCGTGAATAATAGTGGTATTTATATAAAAAAGGTTCAATCATATCCCGATCTCCGGCTTGACGGCGCATAGCTTTTTTTAGATGATCTCGCAACAGATATCCCTGAACAGAGGGAAGCTGGGTGTTGGCCATAATGTCTACAAAATCATATAAGTCCAGTAATTCCTCGTCCGTCAGTCCTGTCACCAGATCGTTGCGGACAGCATAGCGGTAAGGTCTGCCGCCGGGCTCCTTGCGAACCACGCCCACTTCGACCAGATATTTCAGATCGGAACGAATCGTTTTTTCATCTGGCAGCGAACTGTCGGAAGGCAGCCCGTTGCAGCAAGCATCCAGCAATTCCATAGTGGTCAGAGGCTGTGACTGTAGCGCTGTCAGCAGAAGAGATAAGCGGACGCTTTCTGATTCCTTGAGCGATTTGGCCCGAAACAGGAATAGTAGTAATGGATCAGCGGATTCGTAATAATTAAAGCGCAGCATCCCATTAAAATCATGTCCCTGGTCCTCAGGCAACTGTTGTTGTACGGATTGGACGATTTCCTTGAGACGCCGGATTGTTTTATCAAAGGTATGCACTGAAATGCCCAGTCTGTCTGCAAATTGCTGCCGATTATAAGCGCCGCTGGTCAGTGTGAGCATGCGCAGGAATTGAATTTCTTTATCAAAACTCTCTCTCGCCATGATGCATTCCCCGTTTCTGTTGCCGTTCTCCGAAAGCAAGTATCCCTTTATTCTAACAGGGAAGGGATACAGGAAAAAGGGAATTTGTTCATCTTTGTAATACTTTCACCATGTTCACGACTTCCAAAATAAAGCATCATAGGGATATAAGATAGCACGATGAAATAAGAAGCAATACATAACAGAAGGGTGATGCAGCATGTTTGGACGGGAGAGGAAACGGCTATGCGTCTTCGCCGCTTATTAATAGATGAAACGGATGAGTCGATTAGAGAACAGATTCGGGAAATACTTTAATGATAAGGGAGGGAACAACATGACAGATGTGAAGCATGGGCAGGGTTTCATTCAACCAGAAATGCGCGAAACGATTTTGCGTGAGCTGCGCGCGTTGGAGCAGGAGGAGCAAATACGTATTATATACGCCTGTGAATCAGGCAGTCGGGCATGGGGGTTTCCTTCACAGGACAGTGACTATGATGTACGATTTATCTATGTAAGACCCATAGAATGGTATTTGTCTATTTTTGATAAGCGGGATGTGATTGAGCGGCCAATCAGCAATTTGCTGGATATGAACGGCTGGGATTTGAAAAAGGCACTCCATTTGTTTCGCAAATCCAATCCGCCTTTGCTGGAATGGCTGCAATCTCCGATTCCCTATCTGGAGCAGTATTCAGTGGCTGACCAGATTCGTGCGATATCGCCGTTAACCTTCTCTCCGAAGTCCTGTATGTTCCATTATCTGAATATGGCGCGAGGAAACTATCGGGATTATTTGCAAGGAGAGCAGGTGAAGATTAAAAAGTATTTTTACGTGCTGCGCCCCCTGCTGGCCTGTGGCTGGATTGAACGTTACAACAGCATGCCTCCGATTGAATTTGGAGACTTGCTAGAGGAATTAATTCCGTCAGATACAGAACTTTATCAGGTGATCGGGCATTTGCTGCAACGTAAAAAAGCGGGCGAGGAACTGGATATTGAGCCACAGCTTTCGGTGGTGAATGATTTTATCCAGCAGCAAATTGCTTATTTTGAACAAAAGGCGCCCTTGCTTCAGCATGTGGAGAGTGGACGGGATCAGCAGTTGGATGATTTGTTCCGCGCTGCGGTGAATGAAGTATGGAAAGCATAAGCTGGGAAGGAGAAGTGGAGTATGCACATCACGCTAAAAGCAACCGGAACCCATGCAGGGATGATTTCGCATTTGCTTGCTAAGAATCCTTACAATACGTATGATCGCACAGAAAAAGGCGCACGTGTACGCATGGTGTACACCGTTTTTACCGAGGAAGAGGCTGAGATCGTCATTCAGGCCTCGCCAGATTCGATTGATTTGGTCAAAAACAGTCCAGACAGCTATGACATTACACAATATATTAATGACCGGGAGTTTGTAACCAGCAGCTTATTTTGCACTTATATTCGTGGCTCGCTTGGCACGGCCCTGAACGGCAAACCCAAGGAAGACTATGTAGGATGGGTGACGCACCCTTTTGCGCTGGAGTTATCGTTTGGGCCCGTTGCTTCGGATTTGCCGGATTCTGTGGTGGAGGGACTATTTGCTCCGCTGGGCTATCAAGTGGCCATAGAACGAGGGGAAGCGGACTATTCTTTTCAGCTAAAAAATCGAAGCACCGTCAGATATGTCACGTTAAGTGGTCATCAGACGGTGCAGTATGCGCTTCGTCAGTTATTGCTGTTGATTCCGGTGTTGGATAATTATAAGCACTACTATATTAGTGAAGAAGAGTTTGACAAGCTGAGACGTTACGGAGAAGGCTGGCTGCCAGAGCATCCACTACGCGAGCTGATCATTCGACGCACGCTGCGTTTTACCAATCTGATTGAGCAATTTGAGCAATCTGATTCTGCTGAAACAACAGGTACAAAAAAATACATTGAAAAGGATACTGTCCAAGCTCAAAAGGATAAGCACGAACAGGTTCAACAGCAAGAACAGCCACAGGAGGAAGGGAAGCAACAGCCTACTGTACGGCTGAATGAACTGCGATATCAAGCCATTATGGACGTGATTCGCAAGCTGCCTCGAAGACAGAAAATCGTAGATTTTGGTTCAGGGGAAGGGAAGCTATCGGCTCGGATGACCCGAATGACAGGCATTGAAGAGATTTGGGCTGTCGAGCCGTCTGCGTATGCACAGGTGAGAGCCATGGAGCGTTTTGCCAAGCTGGAAAGGCATGCCGACGCGATCAGCCCTACACCAATGATGGGCTCTCTCTTTTATTATGATGAACAATTGCGGGGCAAAGATGTGATGATTCTATGTGAGGTCATTGAGCACGTAGATGAGCATCGTCTAAACCGGGTGATGAAGACGATTGTGACGGAGTATCAGCCGGGCGTGCTGATCGTGACGACTCCCAATCGTGAATATAATGAAGTGTATCGTATGAATCAGCAAGAGCTACGGCATGGCGATCACCGTTTTGAATGGAGTAGAAGCGAGTTTCAGGAACGATGTGAGCAGTGGATTGCGGAAGCTCCTTATTCGGTAGCGCTGAAGGGGATCGGAGAAGAGGTCGAAGGCTTTGGACAACCGACCCAAATGGCTATATTTACGCGCAGAAAGGAGCAGAAGGAAGCATGAGCAATTCATCCAAACGTACGATTCATTTACCGCATGCTGGACTGGTTGTGTTGGTTGGGGCCTCCAACAGTGGCAAAACCACATTATTGGACAGGCTGGTGAGCGAAGGGATTCTACTGGAGACAGAAGTGGTATCCTCGGATCATTTTCGCAAGCTGGTCGGAGATACGGAATTTATAGACTGGAGTGGACTTCCAAGGCTGGAATCGGACGTACTGCTCTATGAGTATCAGCAGATGTCAGCCAAGGCATTTGAGGCGATGGATACGATTTTGGCTATGCGCTGTCGCTTGAATAAGCTGACGGTTGTGGATGCCACCCATTTGTATGCTGAGGATCGTCAAAAATATGTACAGCTGGCAGCCAAGGCGCATGTTCCTGTTATGGCCTGGGTACTGGATGTACCCGAAGCTGTGCTGCTGGAACGGGATTTAGGCAGGGAGCATCCGCGTGGCCGCCAACGGGTCAAGCAGCAGGCACAGCTGTTAAAGCAGAACCTGCGTGGTATCCGTGAGGAAGGCTTTAACGCTTGCTATATCCTTAAGGATGTAGAAGAAATGAATTTTGTTCGCCGTGCGCAGCCACTGTTTCATGAGATTGGCTCAGGTATTGATATCATTGGTGATATCCATGGGTGCTACCGTGAGATGCTGGAAGTGATAGAGCAGCTAGGATATACGGAAGATACGGAAGGACTATACCATCATCCAGATGGCAGAAGACTGGTATCTGTCGGGGATGTGATGAGCCGTGGCCCAGAATCGTTACAAGCGGTGCAGTTCTGGAAAAAGCACGTGGATGCCGGACTAGCGTATATGATTGACAGTAATCATGGCTGGAAAATCGGCCGTTATCTCGATGGAAGAAAGGTAACTCTCAGTCATGGGGATGAACGATTTGCAGAGGAACTGGCCCAGTATGAACAAAAAGCGGGCAAGGTAGCGGCGGAACAGCTTAGAAGCGAGTTGAGGGATTTTCTGCTACATGCACCCTCTCATCTTATTTTTGGCAGAAATGGATTGCGACACGTGGTCGTGGCTCATGCCGGGATTAAGGATCATTTTATTGGCAAACAGTCGGCACGTATTTCTGATTATTGCCGCTATGGAGATACGGAGGGGCAGGATGCGAACGGAAAACCGATCCGCAAGGATTGGTTCGTAGACCATGAATCGGGAGAAATAGTAGTATGGGGACATGATCCGAGACCACAACCTACCCTTGTGAATCAGACGGTGAATATTGATCAGGGTGTGGTGTTTGGCGGTATGCTGACCGCTTATCGTTATCCGGAAAAGGAATTTGTCAGCGTTCCGGCACATGAGAACTATGCGAATGATCCCGATAGCCCACTTGTCCGGTGGCAGAGAAAACGGTTTTCCCCGCCGAATTTACGCAAGCTCATCGCTGGTTACAGTGTACTGACGGAATCGTATGGCGAAGTGCGCGTACAAGGAGAATGGATTAAATCCGCTATAGATACCGTGTCACATGTGACTGTACCCATGGAGGAGCTGGTGTATATTCCACCGACGATGAGTCCTGCTCCAGCGGTGTCTGCAGAGGCAGGATATCTGGAGCATCCACGTGAGGCGCTGGCTTATTATCGTGGGCAAGGAGTACAAACGATGGTGGCCGAGAAAAAACATATGGGTAGCCGGGCTGTTTTGCTATTATTCAAAAACGAACAGGCCGCTGTTCAATATGTAGGCTACCCGACATTGGGCACGATCTATAGTCGGAGCGGGAGAGCTTTCTTTGAACAAAGCCTTGGGAAGCAGGTGCTGGAAAAGCTGAATGTGGATCTACAGACGGCTGGATATTTTGATCGGAACCAGACGGATTTTGTGTTGCTGGATGCGGAAATTGTACCGTGGAATCTCAAGGCTCGGGAACTGATTGCTGCACAGTATGCGCATGTGGGGGAAGCAGCTCTGCTGGATCGCAGTAAGCTGGTAGACAAGCTGAAGCAGGCAGAGGTTGCAGGCCGAGAGGTTGGAGACTGGTTGGAGGAAATGGAACAAAAGTACGCGAATGCTGTAACGTTTCAAGAGGCTTTTCAAAAATATTGCTGGGATGTGGACGGTCTGGATAAAATTCGTATCGCACCGTTCCATACGCTGGCACACAGCGGAAAGACTTTTTTCGACCATTCTCATATTTGGCATATGGAGCAAAACCGGGAGCTGGCTGGGCTGTCTTCCCTGTTTATGGAGACAGAGTATCGCGTGATTACGGACGAAGCAAGCGAGGAAGAGGTCATTCGCTGGTGGAACGAGATGACAGAGGATGGTCATGAGGGGATTGTGATCAAACCGGAACGCTTTTTGATGAAAAATCGGGACAAGATGATTCAGCCTGCAATCAAGGTGAGAGGCCGCAAGTATTTGCACATCATTTACGGTATGGATTATCTTGCACCTGAGAATTTAAAGCGTCTGAAGCAGCGTCGAACGAACAAAAAGGAGCGTCATGCCCTGATGGAAGGAGCGCTTGGTATGGAAGGCGTGGAACGTTTTGTCCGCAAGGATACGGTAGATCGTATTCATGAATGCGTCCTTGCCGCGCTATCTCTGGAATCGGAGCCGATTGATCCGAGATTGTAGTTTGCGAAGGAGGGATTGAGATGGAAAGGGGTACACCGTTAATTGATATTGGTGTGAACTTGATGCACCGTTCGTTTCATGCAGATCGGGAACAGGTGGTAGAGAGAGCCGCGGCTGTAGGGATTTCACCGCTGATTATTACCGGGACCAGTGTCCGTAGCAGTCGGGAGGCTTCTCAGTATGCAGCATGTTATCCGGGCAAGCTGTATGCGACAGCTGGCGTGCATCCCCATGATGCCAAAGACTGCAACGCAGACACGATTCAGCAGCTCCGTCAGCTGGCGGGTCAGCCGCAGGTCGTATCCATAGGGGAATGCGGATTGGACTATAACCGTGATTTTTCGCCACGTGATGTGCAGCGTCGATGGTTTGGGGAGCAAATCCAACTGGCGGGTGAGCTGAATATGCCGTTATTTCTGCATGAACGAGATGCACATGAGGACTTTGTCGCTATGCTTCGGGAGTATCAAGGGCTTGTCGATAAAGCGGTAGTGCATTGTTTTACTGGCACTGAACAGGAATTGCATACGTATGTAGAAATGGGACTGTATATCGGGATCACCGGCTGGATTTGCGACGAACGGCGTGGCAAACATCTGCGTGAACTGGTCAGAGATATTCCCTTGGACCGTCTGATGATTGAAACGGATGCTCCATTTTTGACCCCACGTAATTTGCCCGTGAAGCCCAAAGAAGGGCGTAATGAGCCCGTGTATCTCGCTCATATTGCTGCTACGGTTGCCGAATGTACAGGTCGAAGCATGATGGAGATCGAAATCGCGACGACGGAGACAGCCAAACGTTTCTTCGGATTATAGGATTGTCAAAGCCATAGATGTGGTATATATTATAGTGAATTAAAAGAGCATTGTCGGGAGCTTGAGAAAGTCAGGCTGAGAGGGTGGCCCTTGCCACTGACCGTGAAATCTGATCTGGGTAATGCCAGCGTAGAGAAACCAAGAACACTATACAGGAATGCCGCTTGTTTTGCGGTTGTCGATAGATTCAATGTATGTCCTAGCATTTTACCTTGACCCTGACTTTGGCTTGGTATCAGTGTAGTAGCTTAGACTACTGGTTATATAAGGCATATCGACGAATGATGTTTTGTATGGTGCTTCACCTTTTACTGCGCATAAAGCTTGCCTGGAGATTCAGCTCCAGACAAGCTTTTTTTATGGCCAAGAGGCCAATTATAAGGAAAAAGGGGAGCACGCAATAATGAATACTGCTGTAAGAGCGTCCAAAGGGTTGAAGCTGACTGATATTTTGGTCACGATTGTGATATCTGTTGTGTTCGGGTTGGTCTACAAAATATGGGGACCTGCCTATGATTTGATGAAACCATTTGGTCTACACGCCGAGCAACTGATGTATGGCATGTGGTTTATGGCAGGCACGTTTGCTTATCTCATCATTCGCAAGCCGGGTGTTGCGATTTTGGCAGAGGTGGCAGCGGCAACGGTCAGCGCTTTTTTGGGAAGCGAATGGGGCATGTCCACCTTGTACTATGGTCTGCTGCAAGGCCTGGGAGCGGAGCTGTTTTTTGCGGCTTTTCTGTATCGGAACGCAAACCTATGGGTTGCTTCGCTAGCTGCGGCTGGGGCGGCTGTCACTTCTCTGATTTTAGACTTCAGTTACGGGTATATTGATCAGCTATCGACCTGGAACTATGTTTTGTATATTGGATTTCGGATGATTGGCAGTATTGTGATTGCCGGGGTATTCGCGTTCTATCTGGCTAAGGCATTGGAGGTAACCGGAGTTACACGAAGTTTGAGACCTGCAACGGAACAAGATTATAAGGGGCTGGATTGATGAGCCGGGCAACCGAAGATGTGGTGGCTTCGATCACCCGTCTACGGTTGAAATTCCCCGGTGAGCAAGAGCTGCTTTTTCACAATATGTCTTTGTCTGTCCACAAGGGGGAAAAGCTGCTGCTACTGGGACCGAGTGGATGCGGTAAATCAACACTGCTCCAAGTGTTAAGCGGTCTGATTCCACGCACGATAGAAGTGCCCATGAAATGCGATGCTGCTGTAATCCCAAGTGTCTCAGGTATTGTATTTCAAGATCCTGATACGCAGTTCTGTATGTCATATGCAGACGAGGAACTGGCTTTTGTGTTGGAAAATAATCAGATTCCCCGGGAACAGATGCAATCCCGTATTCGCGAGCTGCTGATACAGGTTGGTCTATCGACGGATGATATACACATGCCCATTGGCAACATGTCACAGGGAATGAAGCAGCGTCTGGCGATTGCGTCTGTGCTGGCTATGGAGCCAGAAGTGCTTTTTCTGGATGAGCCCACGGCTTTGTTGGACGAGGAAGGCACTACACAGGTGTGGGACACCATTCGCAACATTTCGGTAGACCAAACGCTGGTGATCGTAGAGCATAAAATTAATGAAATCGTCCATGATGTGGATCGGATTGTGGTGCTTTCTGCTCAAGGGGAGATCATTGCGGACGGAAGGGCAGAAGAAGTATTTCATGTGCATCGGCAGGCATTGTCTGAGTACGGCGTGTGGTACCCGGGAGTATGGAATGAATCGTCTTCGCCACGTTGGAGTGAATCAGTGACACAACAGAACGGTGCGGGGATTGATTTGCTGGAGCTGGAACATTTTAGCGGTCTCCGCGGTTTAAGTTCAGTGATTTATGTGGAGCATGCGCAGGTGAAGCCTGGCGACTGGATTGGCGTGGTCGGTGAAAACGGGGCTGGCAAAAGCTCGCTGCTGCTCTCCATGATGCGCTTACTTCGCACACAGGGACGTTATAGCGTGCGCGGAATTGAGGCAGGCAGTACAGAACAACTGGCAGAGCGTATCGGGTTCGCATTTCAAAATCCCGAGCTGCAATTCGTAGCACATACCGTACGAAAGGAACTAGAGTATTCGTTACCGAAGAGCTTGTTTAGTGCTGAACAGTGCCGGGAGCGGGTGGATCGGATGCTCGTACAGTTCGGATTGGAGCGGCTGGACGAGCGTCATCCGTATCAGCTTTCGTTAGGCCAAAAAAGGCGGTTGAGTATTGCTACGGCCATGATCCGTGAGCCGGAAGTGCTGCTGCTAGATGAGCCGACTTTTGGTCAGGATGCGCGTAATACCTTTGTCATGCTGGATATGTTGGAGCAGCTGAGAGCGGCAGGCACGGCCATTGTGATGGTCACGCATGACCCGGAAATTGTCCGTCGATATTGTACCGATATATGGCGGATTCAGAAAGGGGAACTACAGTATGAATCTGTCCTTTCCCCATCATAAAACATGGCTGCATCGCGTGAATCCGGGCTTAAAGCTCGTTATGTTTTCCATACTGTTTGTGGTCGTTATAGTCATCCATGATCCGAATGTCATGTTTAATGTTGCGTGTACTATGCTGCTGCTGCTTGCCTGGTCAGGCCATCCATGGAAGCGGCTGCTGCTGTACGGATCTCCCTTTATATTGGTGTTTATTTCAACTTCAACGGGCATGATGATGTTCGGCAAAGGGGTGACGACCTGGTGGTCATGGGGCTTGATCCATGTGACGCAGGAAAGCTTTTACCGAGGCATGCATCTGGGCTTTCGTGCGCTGAGTATGGCTGCGGTAGGGTTGCTGTTTGGTTTAACGACTCGTCCGGTGGACCTTTTTTATTCACTGATGCAGCAATGGAGGCTCCCTCCGAAGTATGCGTATAGCTTTTTGGCAGCCATGCGGTTGATGCCCATGGTGGTGGAGGAATTCCAGGCATTGAGACAAGCTCATCGCATTCGAGGTTTACATCAGCATGTGTCCAAATGGAATATGTATGCCACACTCCGCAGATATGCGATTCCGCTGCTCGCTCAAAGTATCCGGCGTGCGCAGCGCATTGCTATTGCTATGGAAGCCAAGGGTTTTGCTAATGAAACCAAGCGCACGTATTATTATGCGATTGGCTATTCGGCTGTAGATATTTTATTTATTTTCTATTTTGTGGTGATGCTTACGCTGGCTTGGGGACTCGGTATCCGCTTTCCTTATGTAGGGGTATGGGATGTACGTTAATTGTTGTCAAAATGCTTTGCCCGTTTTCTGCTCTGTGGTATATTAATGCAATGGGAATTGACGGCTCGTACAGACCCGCCCGGGCTGGCGGGCTTATTACATTTTCCCGCAGAAATGGATCATCAGGAGGCCAAGTTTCATGATTACGCTGCATCAGGTAAGCAAGCATTATACCACCTCAAGCGGCCAATTTCATGCGGTTCAATCCGTGTCCCTTCAAGTGGAGGAGGGGGAAATTCACGGTATCATAGGTGCCAGCGGTGCCGGCAAGTCTACGTTGCTCCGGTTGATGAATGTATTGGAAAGGCCGGATGAGGGAAACGTGGTTGTAAACGGGGAAGATCTGACCCGCATGCCGGAAAAACGTCTCCGAGAAGCGCGGCGATCCATAGGGATGATTTTTCAGCATTATCATCTTGTTCACAATCGGACGGTCAGTGGAAATGTGGCAATGCCGTTAGAACTGGCAGGTGTCGCGAAAAAAGAGAGAGCGGAACGTGTGCGCGAATGCCTGCAATTCGTCGGTTTAGCTGATAAAGCAGAACAGTATCCGGCACAACTGAGCGGAGGCCAAAAGCAACGTGTGGCGATAGCCAGAGCGCTGGCGAATCGACCTGCGGTGCTGCTGTGTGATGAGCCAACCTCGGCGCTTGATCCGCAGACGACCGCGGATATTTTGGGCGTGTTACGGGAGATCAACCGTGAACTGGGAGTTACCATTGTAATCGTAACGCACGATATGGATGTGGTACGCAATATTTGTACCCGTGTATCAGAAATGCGAGATGGGCAGCTACTTTCAACGCAGCGTGTAGCTGACACCGCGGTAGGTTCAACAGCGGGAGCAGGTGAAGCTGATGAATGAAATGCTGAGCATCATTGCGCAATATCAGTCTGAGATATGGAAAGCCATCGGAGAGACGTTTATCATGGTGGGGATTTCTATCGCAGCAGCTGTACTGTTAGGGCTTCCGGTAGGAACGATTTTGTATTTGTGTGGTAAAGGGCAAAAATATGAAAATCGACTGCTGTTCACCCTATTGAACAGTGTGGTCAATGTTATCCGCTCATTCCCGTTTTTGCTGCTCGTCGTGTTTATGATTCCATTTACACGTCTGGTCGTAGGGACGGCGCTGGGCACGATGGCTGCAACGGTTCCCTTGTCAGTGGTGGCCATCGCCTATTATTCGAGGCTGGTGGAGCAATCATTGCTCGAGGTGCCCAAGGGTGTAATTGAAGCCGCTACTTCTATGGGGGCATCCACCCTCCAGCTTATTTTTAAATTTCTGTACGTGGAGGCTCGTTCCGGGCTTGTACTGGGTTTGACCACGTCCACCATTAGCTTCATCTCCTACTCCACGGTGATGGGCATTGTGGGCGGCGGCGGGGTAGGCGATTTTGCCATCCGCTACGGTTACCAGCGTTTTGAAACAGGCTTGATGGCGTTCACCATCGTTGTCATGATTATTTTCGTACAAACGATCCAGTTCACCGGAAGCACCATATCCCGCCGGATCGACAAGCGGTAAGAGGTTAATGAATCTCTTCATTAACAATTGCACAACTCACTATGGGAAATAAAAATGACTTTACAGTACCTCAAAAGCGGAGCGGGCAGAATTGTTCTGGAGAAGCGTCAGTGTTCGCCTTTGAAATGGGATTCTAACCTATAAATTGTGTTACAAATCAGAGAGAATTCCATTTCAACAGCGATCAGAAGAACAATCTGCACGTGAAGCGGCTGCGGCTCCCACTGTAACTCATTTTTTATCTTCCTAATCACAATTTACTTGGAGGTTCCTCATCAAATGAGTCGGAAAAACAACATGAAAACGAACTTGAAATTACTTACACTATTTGCTGTCGTTATGCTACTGGTTGCCGGATGCGGTGGTCAAAAGCAGGCTGCTCCAGAAACACAGTCTAAAGAAGCAAATTCCCAAAAAGAAGTGACCTTGAAAGTAGCAACGCTAATCCCACCGATGACAGATGTGCTGGATATCGTGAAGCCGCTGCTTAAACAGGACGGAGTCAATCTGGAAATCGTCGTGCTTTCAGACAATATCCAACCGAACAACGCATTGGCAAGCCGGGAAGTAGATGCTAACTTCTTTCAGCATGCTCCTTTTATGCAACAATATAATGAAAGCAACAAGTCTGATTTGGTGGCGATAAAACCTATTTACAACGCCATTTACGGCGCGTACTCCAAAAAATACAAGAACGTTAAAGACCTGCCGGAAGGTGCGACTATTGCCATTGCCAATGACCCGGCCAATACTGGACGTTCTTTAGTAATGATGGAGCAAAACGGTTTGATCAAACTTAAAGAAGGCGTAGGCTATAATGCTACACAGGCTGATATTATTGAGAATAAGAAAAAGTTTGTGTTTAAAGAAGTGGATTTGTTGATGCTGGCGCGGTCACTGGATGATGTGGACATGGCTGCCATGTATCCCGCATATGCCAAGCCGCTCGGTCTGACACCGAAGAAGGACGCGCTGATTACCGAAAAAGACGATACGCACTTTGCTATTAATCTGGTAGCGCGTAAGGATAATGCAGATTCCGATGCTATTCAAAAGCTGGCAAAGCGAATGACTGGACCGGAAGTACGTAAATTTTTTGAGGACAATTACAAAGACAGCGTTGTTCCAGCATTTTAAATAAATAAGTATGTTGAAACATCGTTTTATGATGAAATACGACCTGTATAATGGAAAGAAGTCTGTGAAGAGCAGATGGTCTCCCTTGTGCAGGTCTTTTTTTCATCCTTAATATGGAAAGGAATTATCGAAAACAGGGTATAAAGTCTTATTTTTTAAGGTTTTAGGGTGTTGCACCGCTGCGAATATTGGTTATAAAGGGCGATGGAGTAATGATAAGGAACATATTAAAATAAAAATACGAACAAACATTCGTTTTCGATTTTGTTAACGGTGTTTTTATATGGGTCAAAAAATTCAGCTGACAACGGGCCAAAAGCGTGAATAAAAAGGAAGGGGAACGACATGAAGCTGTTTGTAACTGTAAAAAGTCTGGGAAAGCGCAAGCCTGCACTCGCACGACAGGAAATAGAGCTGAGTCCTGCTCCAGAAACATTGCGAGATTTGATTACTGCAACCGTTGCTCTGAATGTTCAAAAGCTGCGGGAAAAGCAGGAGAGTGTCGCGCTGATTCCGTTCCTTACGGGAGAAGAAGTTCAGGCACAAGGCGAGATAGGCAAAGTAGGATTCGGTTCCATATATAATGATGGTGTCCCGGATATTAAGGATGCCGTGAACACGGCGATGCAGGCTTTTGAAGATGGTTTATACAGAGTTTTTGTATGTGACGAGGAAACTATTGAACTCGATGCTCCTTTGTCACTTAAGGATGGGAATGAGATTGTATTTATACGCTTCACAATGCTGGCTGGAGGCCTATGGTAGAGGGGGAAATGAAACATGCATCAAGAGAACAATGAGCAAGAATATTTTACCACACTGAAGGAGCGCGCGGCGCAACTGGATGGACCACAACAGGAGTTGGCTCAGTATGTTGTGGAACTGGGTAAGCTTCATTACATACAGGAGGACGAGGAGCCATTTAACGAATGTCAGCGAATATTAAAAGAACGGGCGACAGAAAGCGGAGAACCGCTGTTTAAGCCACTGACAGAGGTATTACATGCTCTAATTGGACAAACAGCGGGCGAAGTATTCGCGCATCTAACAGAGCATGTGACTGAATATCCATACAGCACAGGGTATGCGCGCAAACCGTTTCGCACTTCGGATATTACGGCCCATACTTCCCGGGTTTATAAAAAAATGGTGCAGTTGATCCGAATGGACTGTATGGGGTTCTCCGTAATGGATTATTTAACAAAAAAGGATTATGAACCAGGCAGAGATTACCGGATTCAGGAAACGATTGGTGACTGGATTGCTTATGAGCTGGATCACGGTAATTCACAGGTACTTGAGGCGTTAAAAGCTATTATTTATGGAGATAATCAGGCGGCGTTACTTACGCGCAATATGATTAAAGGCATGCTCCTGAGTCATCAGGAGGAGAATTATCGCATGATCGGCGAGCTCTTGGAAGCCGCCAAACTCCAGGAGGGATTGCGCCAAAGTATCGTGGAACAAATGGATGAAGGAACCCCGGTGGCTCTAATATATCTGTTGAAGGTAATCATCGACCAAGGCTTCATTCGTTACAGTTCGGTGGTGCGGGCGCTTGCAGTATGGACGGGCATGGGCTTGGAATCCGCCAATCAGCGGGTCGTTCGCCAACTGATCGAGCAGGCATATGAAGCATTGACTCGTAGTGAACTGCGCCAGGAATGGCTGACCAGCTCAAATGCTAATGAAGTTTATATGAGTTTGTGGGCTACGGCAGTACATGAGGAACGTGATTTGTATGGACAGGTTCGAAAACTCTTGGAACAAGGAGCAACTTACCAGAAGATCGTAGCACTGTATGTACTGTCTAACAGTGACAACAAGGATGTGCGCCTCGGAATTGCGAGAGAATATCTGGGTGAAACGGACCAAGAGCTTCAATATTGGATACTGACGAACTATACAAGCAATTATTTTTATGAATGGGTAGAAGGCGGGACGGTCGCGGATCGGATCGTTAAAGTGGTGCGTACTCCTTTGCTGGAGAGCAAAGAGGAGCGGCGTAAGGATTTTGAACGACTTCATAACCTGTTTGTACATATGAAAAAGGGTGAGTCCACCGAGCCCTCCAAGGTGCTGGATTTTGTTAATCTGTATCACCGCTCAGATGCACCTATTCAAAAAATGCTGTATCTCGCTGGTTATGATATGGATGCTTCCTGGATTGGGGAAATCATAGCCTTAAAGGAACAGATTAGCCCTAATCTGCGTGGCGAACTGTTGAACCATTTTGTGCAAAAACCTGAGGATGCGGTACAACGTGATTTTATTTTTTCCAGTTTGTCTGACAAAAGTATGAGTATCCGTGAGTTCGCTGTGGCCAAGGCGCGTAAGCTGACGCTGTCGGAACCAGAAATGCAACAAATGGAAGCCTTATTAAAGCTCAAGACGGGATCATTGCGCCAAAGTGTCATTGGTGTGTTGCTCTCACAATCGGAAGAGCCGCTCGCTGGCTCATTGGAACGCTTGCTGCGTGCTAAGGTGGAGCTGCAACGATTGGGTGGACTGGAAGTATTGACGAAGATATATGCAGACCCGGATCGTGCCGAACAGTATGAAAGCCTGCGGACTTTGGCGGATATCATTCAGCAACCTACAACCAAAGAGGAGCAACTGCTGTCCAAGCTGGGACAGGAGGATGCTTATACAGGGGCTAACGGTTTTGGACTGTACGATCCGAATGTCAAGGAAGCTTGGTTGGAAGAGAAAGTTGATCTGGGTGATTTTCGATTGGCCGATGTTTTTGTTAGTCCATTGGAGAAGCTCAAGCAGTTCTTGAGTGGACTGGATGAGCTTGTTCATCATCATCGTGATGTGGAATATACTGCGGAGTATTATTCGGGCTACAAAGATACATTGCTTATTGGGACGAACCTTCGCCCTCTACGGCTGGTTCAGATCGATGAAGAAGTAGATTCCAGACTGTCTTTATATCCTCTCTATGAGGAGTGGGACCGTTATTTGCAGGAAAGCGGCATGGAAGCGCGTGAACTGCTGGAGCTTGTTTTTTATGACCGATTAGAGCCTATGGACCGAACGCTGGATCGCTATTATCGATACTTTTCTTTTAACATGGACTATTCAGAACAAAGCAAGCACAAGCTGCTGGAAGGATGGCGTAAAGATTTCGCTGAGCAAATGTATCCTTTGGATCGCATTAACGAGGTGCAGAAGTGGATGGCAGAGCTGACCTATTCCGATCAGGTAAGCACACTAGTTAATGCTTATTTTATGGACACATCCGGTGACCAAACATTTGACGTAATTGACCTTGCTTTAAATTCACTAATGCAAGGCATGCCTAAGGACAGACCTGAAGAGGATATGGGAATGCTCCATCTATTGTCTGGACCGTGGGTGGCACTGGAGAAGGGGCAGGTCCATGATGATGAGTCCTTTAAGCGCTTTTTCCATACCTTTGTGAACTACGCAGAACTGCCAGGAGCGGAAAATCGTTTTTATTCTCCGCTGGATCTGGAGGATTACTTCAAAGCATATGAAAAAGGGTTGATTGGTGTAGGTGAAGTGTATCGGGAGCTGCTGGCTGGTAGTGAAAGCAGAAGACATATGAGTTCCTTAACCAATGCCCGCAATACATGGATTTCTAGCAGACCAGAATTTTTGGAGATACGTCGTACGGTTATTGATCGACTGCTAGAGATTGAATTGGTTCGAGGCGATTTGCCTACCGAGGCTACGCCAAAGGTTATGGGCTTGAGCCAATTTGAAGGTATGGATTATTTCATCCGTATTCTGGAGGGTCTCGACAAGGAAACGTTTGTGCGTGGTTATGTGTACGGCTACGGTGATCGTATTACCAAAAAGGAATCGTTCAGCCACTTGCTCAAGGCATGTTATCCGAGTGATGGCGAGGATGCCACGTTGCTCAAGGAAAAGCTGAAGAACACTAAAATTACAGATAAACGTCTGCTGGAGGCGGCTATGTATGCACCGCAGTGGATTGAGATTGTAGCAGACTATCTCGGTTGGGAAGGGCTGCGCAGTGCGGCATGGTATTTCCATGCGCATATCAATGAAGGTTTTTCGGCCGAGAAGGAAACGATTGTAGCTCATTACTCGCCGATTGCTCCACAAGATTTTAATGATGGTGCCTTCGATATTCACTGGTTTCATGAGGCCTATGAGACGTTGGGCGAGGAACGTTTTGACCTGCTGTACGATTGTGCCAAGTATATTTCGGCTGGAGCCAATCATCGTCGATCCCAGTTGTTTGCAGATGCGACGCTGGGTAAGCTCAAACGGAGTGAAATGGAAAAATCAGTGGAGGACAAGCGAAACAAAGACCATTTGCTGACCTACAGTCTGATTCCACTTGCTCAGCCGCCTGAACCAGATATACGCGAACGTTATGATTTTATCCAGAGGTTTCTGGAACAAAGCAAAAAATTCGGCGCACAGCGTAAGGCCAGTGAGGCACTCGTTTCACGGATTGCGCTCGGGAATTTGGCACGTAACGCAGGCTATGATGACGTAACCCGTCTCGTATGGGATATGGAAGCTCGTAAGCTGGATGATCTTCGGTCTTATTTTGAGCCACATGCTTTGGACGAGGCTACAACGGTGCAACTCGTCATTGATACTGAAGGAGCGGCAGATATTGAAATTGTCAGCAAAGGCAAGACGCTGAAATCCATTCCGGCTCGTTTCAAGAAGGATGAGTATGTTACGTCGCTGAAGGAGCTTAAAGGAGATCTAGTGGATCAGTACCGCAGAGCTCGCAAAGAATTGGAACGCTCTATGGAGTCTGGTACGACCTTTATGGTGAAGGAATTGAGAGGATTGCTGGGTAATCCTGTGCTTGCTCCGTTGGTGCGGACACTGGTTTTCAAGGCTGATGATCACCTCGGATATTTTAATGAGGAAACGTTGGTATTGACGGCTCCTTTTGCTGAACAGCATACTATAGGAGAAGAGGACAAGCTGATTATTGCCCATCCCCTTCATTTGTTCGAAAGTGGTCGTTGGAGCGAATTCCAGAAGGACTTATTCGACCGCCAGATACGCCAGCCATTTAAGCAGGTGTTCCGTGAGCTGTACTTGCTGAATGCTGATGAACGTGCAAATGCGACCGTTTCCCGTCGATATGCAGGACACCAGGTACAGCCGAATAAAACGGTATCCCTATTGAAAGGTCGCCAATGGACAGTCAGCTATGAGGACGGACTTCAGAAGGTGTACTATGCTGAGAATCTGATTGCGAACCTGTATGCTATGGCGGACTGGTTCTCACCAGCGGATACCGAGGCTCCTACACTGGAGACAGTGCAGTTCTTTGATCGGACAACGTATAAGAACGTACCGTTGGACGAAGTTCCTCCTGTTCTGTTCTCCGAAGTTATGCGGGACGTGGATCTGGTCGTCAGTGTTGCCCATGTAGGTGGCGTTGATCCAGAGGCCAGTCTGACGACCATTGAAATGCGTAGGGTTATTGTGCAGGAATCACTTCGCCTGCTGAAAATTAGCAATGTACGCTTGGATGGGAATTATGCACGTGTAGATGGGACTCTTGGCGAATATGCTGTGCATCTGGGAAGCGGGGGTGTCTACAAGCAAGCGAAGGGAGCACTGCATATTATCCCGGTGCATTCGCAGCATCGTGGACGCATCTTCCTGCCGTTTCTGGACGAGGACCCAAGAACAGCTGAGATTCTATCCAAAGTTGTGTTGTTGGCCGAGGATCAGAAGATCAAGGACCCGCAAATTCTTACACAGCTTCAAGCGTAGAATAGAATTCTGATATATATAGATTCATAATGAACTCAACGTTCGCACCTAAACAATGATTTCGCATCCTCGACTGTGTAGGTGGAAACTTAGTTTAGTTGCGGAGGTTGAGTTATTTAATATTGAGCGTTTATCGAGCACGAATAAGGAGATATGGGTAATATTTTAGGTTCTGTGGTTTGATAGGAATCTAACAGTTTAACAATTAATGATCATAGGAGAACATAACGATGTTTAAAAGTATCTTTCTAAAAGAGTACTCAACCGAGTATCAATCACAAGTTGTTGATTTAATTTTACATATTCAAAAAGATGAATATGATATCGCCATAACCAAAGAAGATCAGCCAGATTTGCTTGATATTGAAAACTTTTATCAGCGTGGTAACGGCAACTTCTGGGTGGCTCTTAGTGAAGGAAACGTAGTAGGGACTATAGCTTTGTTAGATATTGGGAACCGTAAGACAGCACTCAGAAAGATGTTTGTAAAACAAAACTATAGAGGTAAAACATTCAATGTTTCGAATCAATTATTGCATCATGCCATAGGATGGGCTAGGGAAAGGTCTATTGAAGAAATCTATCTTGGAACAACACCACAATTCGTAGCAGCTCATCGTTTTTATGAGAAGAACGGCTTTGTTAGTATAGCTCCTCGAGAATTGCCGATTGGTTTTCCAGTCATGAAAGTGGATAAAAAGTTTTACAGATACGTCATTCAATAATGGGTATAAATGAAGATGCTGCTAGGCCACAAAAGAAACCGTCGTCTAGCAGATGCTTCTTTTGTTTAGGACAGGCGTTTGCTAGAATAAAAGGGTATGTTGTAAGTCAACGTTAACCAAATTGCTGGGAGGGACACAAGTATGAGCAAAAAGATTAAATGGGGAATTGTCGGCACAGGCTGGATCTCAGATCAATTTGTGGCGGATTTGGCGCATGTTACGAATGGAGAAGGGTATGCTGTTGGATCACGCACTATTGAAAGCGCTACCGAATTTGCAGCTAAGCATCAAATATCAAGGGCTTACGGGAGCTATGAGGAATTAGCACAAGATCCCGAGATAGATGCTATTTACTTAGGGACTCCTCATCCTTTTCATAAAGAGAATGTTCTGCTGGCTCTTCGGGCGGGGAAAGCGGTCTTGTGTGAGAAACCCTTCACCGTCAATAGCAAAGAGTTGGAGGAAATGATCGGCTTTGCACGTGAGCGTAAGCTATTCCTGATGGAAGCAATGTGGACACGTTTTTTGCCTCCGATTCGCCAAGTGCGAGAGTGGATACATGCGGGTCTCATTGGCGAGGTAAAGCTGGTTAAGGCGGAATTTGGTTTTCGGGTAGATTGGAACCCGGAGGGGCGGCTTTTGAACCCTGAGCTGGGCGGAGGTGCTCTATTAGATGCAGGGATTTATCCGGTTTCTTTTGCTTCAATGGTCTTCGGCCCTGAACCTGAGCATGTATGGAGCACTGCTCATATCGGGGAGACAGGCGTTGACGAGACATTTTCGATCTTGCTGGATTATGGAAAAGGACGCACGGCTATGCTTAACGGGGCAGTCCGTCTCGGATTGACGAATGAGGCATACATCCATGGAACAAAGGGCTATATCCACATTCCGTCATTCCTGAACAGCACATCGGCTACTTTAGTTGTGGACGGTGAAGATGCACAAAACTTTCAGGATGACCGATCCTCTACAGGCTATGCCTTTGAAGCAGAAGAAGTCGGGCGTTGCTTGAACGAAGGTTTGCTCGAAAGTTCTACTATTTCTTTGGATGAATCATTAGGAATTATGAAACTGATGGATCAGATTCGTTCACAGTGGGGGCTTCGGTATCCGTTTGAATAATCATATTAATTCCAGGGACCTTTCAGGTTCTCTGGAATTTTTTGTTTGTGGGCGTTTTTTTATACCAGGATTTTGCAAAATCCTCATACATAAGTATTTCCAATTCCCAAATAGCGACTTTGGTCGCACGATAGGTAACGCCATATGAGTCAATCAAGAGTGGGACATATGAATCATTTTTTGTGATTTAAATTAGTTAAAAAACCGTCATTAAAAAGTTACAAAAGTGTAATTTTATTATCAGTTAAGTGAATTGTGAGCGCTCTCTTTTTATGGAGAAGAATGAAGGTCCTAGTGCTGTACTTCCAAAAACTTTCAATGAAATTTTCGAAAATGTACGGTAGGGTGGTAAACGTGTCACTTGAGCCATTGCGGCTTTTGCTGACTTGCTTGCTTATCCCGTGGCTCTGGATTCTTGTCGGAGCTCGCAGGATCGAGAGCCTTTGCAAGCCTGTGAGAGTTGAATAGACATTCACCTCATGACCTAACATCAAGGAGGAGTTACAAACGTGAAAGTGAAATCAACATGGTTGTTCCGTATGGTGATGATGACAGTTATCGCGGCTGTTGTGATCGGACCTATGAATATTGCAGGAGCGGCAGGAAGCCAGACAGATCGGCCTTGGATGAACACGGCCCTGTCGGCTGAGAAACGGACAGCGTTGCTGCTGCAAGAAATGACGCTGGAAGAAAAAATAGATTTGGTGACTGGTAAGGTCAACAATTACTATGGATTTTATAATAATTCGATGGAGCGGTTGGGTATTCCGGCGCTGACGATGGCAGATGGACCTGCGGGTGTGCGCATCGCCAATCCAGATGTGCAGGACAAGCAATCTACTGCGTTGCCTGCTCCAATTGCGTTGGCTGCAACGTGGGATACCCAAGCTGCCAAACAGTATGGTGATTTGATCGGAGACGAGGCTTTTAATACAACTCATAATGTTGCGCTTGGACCGGGGATGGATATTGCCCGTATTCCATGGGGATCGCGAAACTTTGAATCTATGGGTGAGGACCCGCTGCTGCAATCGCAAATGGCGACCGCTTATGTCAAAGGTATACAAAGCCACCCTGTTTTGGCGACTGCGAAACATTACCTTATGAATAATCAGGAAACGGAGCGCTTCACGACGAATGTCAAAGTCAGTGACCGTGCGTTGCATGAGATTTACATACGCCCGTTCCAAGAAGTCATCGCAAAGGCAGATTTGGGAGGGGCCATGTGCTCCTTTAACAAGGTCAACGGCGAGTCTGCTTGTGAGAACAAAACTCTTTTGACAGACCTCTTGAAGAAGGAGCTGCAATTCAAGGGCTTCGTGATGAGTGATTACGGTGCGAACCTGAGTACAGTCGAATCAGCAAATAGCGGATTGGACCTGGAAACACCGGGGACACCATATGGTAAATGGGGAGATCAGCTGCTGGCGGCTGTTAAGAATGGCAAGGTAAGTGAAAAAACGATTGATGATAAGGCTGGACGCATTCTGGTGCAAATGTTCAGCAAAGGTTTATTCGATCGCCCGGCTCAAAATAATCAAATTGATGCCCGTGACCATGGCAAGACAGCCCGTCAATTGGCTGAGGAAAGTATGGTACTGCTTCAAAATAAAAACAATGCATTACCGTTGTCTAAAGATAAACTCAAGTCCATTGCTGTGATTGGCCCCGATGCAGATAACGGCACTGTGGCAGGCGGAGGCAGTTCGTTGGTGAACCCGACGTATACCGTGAGCCCGTTAGAGGGCATCCGCAATCGTGTCGGCAAAGGAGTTACCGTCCAATATGCACCGGGTACAGACCCGATCTCTGCAGGAGACATTATGCCAGGGCCATCTGCTGTTCCGTCTTCACTGTTGACTACATCTGATCAGAAAGAGGATATCAGTGTTGGATATGCGACTTATGGAGATGGCGAACAGGGGCTTCGAGGCGAATACTGGAAGAATAACAAGATGGAAGGCAATCCGATTCTTGTACGCAATGATGACCAAGTCAATATGAACCTTGGATTTTATAATTATCAGGGCTTCAATGCGAAGTCCCCTAAAGTTCCCAATACACCAACGACACTGAACGGCTTGATATCTGCACGCTGGACAGGGGCAATTGCAGCTCCCAAGGATGGTGACTATGCATTGTCATTAACCAGTTTGGGATCAAGCAAGCTGTATCTCGACGATAAGCTATTCGTGGATAATCAAGGTGAAAAGCTGGGCACTACGAAGAAAAACATCTCCCTTAAAGCGGGTGAAAAGCACAAGATACGTATTGAATACCGCGCTGATTATCCGACAAATGGTCGTGATTCCGGTGGTATGGTTCGTCTGGGCTGGGAACCTCCAGCAGATACGTCAGATAAGTTGATTGATAACGCTGTGAAATTGGCGAAAAAATCGGATGTTGCGATTGTTGTTACGCGTACGTATGAGAGCGAAGGATATGTTGAGCGTTCCGATATGGAACTGCCGAACAATCAGGATCGGCTGATCCGTGCGGTTGCGGCTGCAAATCCGAAAACCATTGTCGTACAAATGAGCGGCAGAGCCGTGCAAATGGATACATGGCAGGACAAAGTCCCTTCCATCGTACAAGCATGGTTTGCTGGACAAGAGCAAGGAAATGCTATAGCACGCGTCTTATTCGGGGATGTGAATCCTTCTGGTAAATTGCCGGTAACTTTCCCGGTTAACGAGCAGTCTACACCCGTGTCCTCACCAGAGAAGTTTCCAGGCGTGAACGGTATAGGTGACTATTCAGATGGTATTTTTGTAGGCTATCGTGGGTATGAGAAATCGGGTATTCAACCAGCGTTCTCCTTTGGACACGGTTTATCCTATACGACATTCGGATATAGTGATCTGAAAACAAAACAGCATGCGAGTGGAAAAAAATCCGATCGTACGAGTTCCGTCGAAGTTTCGCTAAAATTGAAGAACACTGGCAAAACAGCCGGAGCTGAGGTTGTACAGGTGTACAGCGGTAAGCTTCCGACAAACGTAGAGACTCCATCCCGTCAACTGGCAGGCTGGTCCAAGGTAGAGTTAAAGCCGGGTCAAGAGAAGAAGGTACGCATAGAGCTCGACCCGAAAGCTTTCTCTTATTGGGATGAAAAGTCCAAAGCATGGGTTATGCCAGCGGGTGAAGTGCCCATTTATGTGGGCAGCTCCTCACAGGATTTACGACTGACAGGAAGTGTTACGATTCCGGCAACCTCTACAGAAAAAGCAAAAAAGTAATCCCGTTACATTTGTTTTAAAATGGTTATATTCAAGAGAGCACGGGCACAAGCACCGGCTCTCTTTTTGCTATCGGTATGTAAACGTCCAACAGGTATGCAAAGGGAAACCCAAGTGAAAGCTGAAATAGTAGGGAGGATGGGGACGGGATAATGATGGGGAGAGGAGGATATAGATGAAAAAACTCCAAAAGCAACGACGTACTGACATCTGGCTGCTTATAGCTGCAGTAGCCATTTTGATCTGTGCGGTCCTGGCCAATATGGCTATACGGAATGTTCCGGGGCCGAAAGCAGAAAATAACGTCAACATGTGGCTAACAACACCCGACCCGGCAAATCGCCTAACCCAACAAACCCCGATCCGTTGGGATAAGGATAACAGTAAAGAAAATGCAGCGAATGCGGATACACTGACGATTGAGATTAAGCCAGATATTCATTATCAGACGATGGAGGGATTTGGCGCAGCGGTGTCCGGTTCGTCCGCATACCTGATGAATCATGGCATGTCTGCCAATCAGCGTGATCAGCTGCTAAATGATTTGTTTACAGCTAGTGGCATTCAACTAAGTTATATTCGCCATACCATTGGAGCCTCAGATTATTCCGTAGATGAACAGGGACAGCCTGGTAGCTATACCTATGACGATGTGGCAACAGGCAAGGACTATGAGCTGAATCATTTCTCCATCGCCAAGGATCGGGATGTGATCGATGTGTTGAAGCAAATCCTGAGAAGAAACCAGGATTTAAAGATTATGGGAACCCCATGGACAGCTCCGCCCTGGATGAAATATGGGGAGCAGATTTATAACGGCTGGTATTTGGACTATACCGATCCGCGCGTCTATCAGGCGTATGCTGACTATTTTGTTCGTTATCTACAGGCTTATGCGAACGAGGGAATTCCGATTCAGGCGATTTCCATTCAAAATGAGCCAGAATTCACGACGCCCAAGTATCCCAGCATGAGTATGGGAGCAGCAGAACAGGCGAATTTTATTAAACAATATCTGGGTCCCACCCTAAATCGAAACCATTTATCTACTCACATTATTGCCTTTGACCATAACTGGGATACAGGGAGCGAATATGCCAAGACCGTGTTGGGAGATGAGCAGGCTCGAAACTATACGCACGGAACGGCCTTTCATTGCTACAAAGGAGAGCCCACAGCGATGACAGATGTGCATAATGCATTCCCTGATAAGCCTGTATATATGACAGAATGTAGTGGAGGAGCGTGGAGTCCGGGCTTTGGAGATAATTTGAGCTGGGATATGTCCAAGCTGATCATTGGTGCACCCCGAAACTGGTCGCAAAATGTCCTCTTTTGGAATATCGCACTTGACCCGTCCGGGGGTCCGACCAATGGGGGTTGCGCCAACTGTAGAGGTGTAGTAACCATCGACCCGTTAAGCGGTGCAGTTACGAAAAATGTGGAGTACTATGCGATTGGGCACGCCAGCAAATTCGTCCTTCCAGGTGCGGTACGTATTGATTCTACACATTATAGTGGGAGTATTGAAACGGTCGCCTATCGCAACCCCGACGGTACGCTTGTCCTGATTGCCGCCAATACGGGAGAGAACACAAAGACATTTAAGGTTCGGCATGGAAATAAGGTTTTCAAATCTACCCTTCCATCCAAGTCCGCGGCTACCTTTCAATGGAATCCTACGGCTTCCTGACACGGCCTGTACATCAACGTTTTAGAGCGCTTAGCCCATCTGGCTGAGCGTTCTTTTTTCATTTGCTACAAAATCCAGACTGCGAAAAAAATTTAATATTGTTCAGAATTGTTCAGAGGCGGATGATAAGATCTTTTCACTAATAACAAGAATGAACCGTTTACGGGGGATAGTCTGATGAATCAAGAAACGAATAAAGAATGGAAAAAAGTGCTGATGGTGACGTTGCTGGCAGGTATGGCATGGGGACCCCATTATTTGACTTTTTTAAGAGTCCAGCTTAAGTAGGTCGTAGGAGTTGCTGGCAGAGCGACTATATTTCAGGTTCATCAAGAACCAAAGGAGGCATTTCTTTTGTTTTTTTCACAATATGTCGATGGTGGAGACGGTCGCATCGTGCTGCAATTGTTTTACAACCGAGAATGTGACTTCTCTCATAAATTAGAAGGATATGAGCTGGAGGTTCACCAATTCATGAAAAACGCGAACCGTATGAACGTATCCAGCATAGCACTATATCCGGTTAATCCAGTAATACCGTATCTGATCATAAATAGCTCCTTTTACGATTTCATGGATGTGACGAATGTTGCCTATTTTAATCAAGAGGGTCATTTTTATAACCCAAGCGAATTTAATACGGTCGCATATGTACTCAAATATCATGAAACTATACCCGAAAGGTACTTATCAATATGTAGGCAGGCATACACCTTAATCGATGTGTTTGTCTGAGCTCGCTGTCTTTTGAAGACAGGCCATAAATTCTTATAAAGGTGTAACCCATCAACTATCGTGGGTTACGCCTTTTTGTATACTGAGCATTTTGTATTCATCCAAGCCTTTACTGTACAAGGAGATTTTCAACATGAAACCAGGGGCATGGGGAGTTCTTCCGCAGCAGTATCAATATGCTTGAACAATGTACCCAACTGAATTACAATACAATTGATAATGATTTTTAATATCAATTAGAATGAAAAGGGGGAGTTGGACTACATGTTTGGATTGACCAAAAAGCTACATATTTATACAGCACTTATTCTGTTGATATCGGTGCTGGCTGGTTGTGCCTCGGGTGGAACTACAGGGACAACAGACCCTTCAAGTAAGTCTGCAAGTGGTAATGAGAGCAATGCAGCAGGCAGTGGTGCGGACGAGCAGACCAGAGTTATCAAACATGCCATGGGTGAAACGACAGTTAAGGGAACTCCGAAGAGGATTGTAACCTTGTTCCAGGGTGCCAATGATGTTGTTGTTGCACTTGGTGTTAAGCCAACGGGTGTTGTGGAATCCTGGGTTCAGCAACCCGTATATAAATATTTGAGAGATGATCTGGATGGTGTGACGCAAGTAGGTCAGGAATCACAGCCGAACCTGGAAGAGATCAACAAATTGAAGCCGGATCTAATCATTGCCACCAAAACAAGACATGAGGATATCTATGATCAGCTGTCCCAGATTGCTCCAACAGTAGTTACCGAGACTTTGTTTGACTGGAAAGAGACGGTAAAGACGGCTGGTGAAGCGATGAATATGAAGGAACAGTCGGACAAGTTGCTTGCTGATTGGGATGCAAGGGTAGCGGATTTTAAAGGCAAAATGGGTGACCGTCTTCCCATTGAAGCGACTATAACGAATTTTAGAGCCGATCAGGTTCGCATTTTCTATATGGGATACGCCGGAAAAATATTGAAAGAGCTTGGATTTACCAGACCGCCTGGACATGATGAAGACACCTGGGGGGTGGAGTTGACTTCGAAAGAGAACATCCCGGATATGAACGCAGATATGATCTTCAACTTCAATTCAGGCACGGAAACAGAAGCTATTGAGAAAAACTATAAGGATTGGACCAGCAGTCCGCTCTGGAAAAATCTCGATGCAGTGAAGAATAATAAGCTAGTACAGGTTGATGAGGTGGCCTGGAACATGGGGGGCGGATACACATCGGCCAACATGATGCTGGACGACTTATACAAGCAGTTCAATCTGAACTAATGGGAGCAAGACCTGCCATGTACCAGGACATTCGTATACGAAGCGTATGGGCAGGCAGGTCTTTTTGCATTTCACGGATGAAAGAGTGAGAATATGTTTCCCCTTTTTACGAAGGCAAGTACGAAAATTTATGGACTATCCGGCTTATTCATTTTGTTATTACTCGCCTGTGTAGCCAGCATGATACTGGGACGTACACACATAACATTTCAAATAGCAGTGAATGCACTACAACACTATGACGAAAGCTCAGTGGAGCACGTCGTACTTCTGACGGAACGTTTACCACGCACAATTATTGCCGCTGTTGTTGGTGCAAGTTTGGCGGTGGCGGGGGGACTCATGCAAGCGCTAACTCGTAATCCGCTCGCTTCACCAAGTGTGTTTGGGATCAATGCGGGTGCCATCTTTTTTATCGTTATTGCCATCGTGGTGCTGTCGGTGTCCTCGCTTAGTACGATGATGTGGTTTGGTTTTGCCGGGGCAACCATCGCAACAGTGATTGTGTACGCGCTTGGGTCCATCGGTCGTGATGGTCTGACTCCCATCAAGATTGTGCTGGCGGGTACCGCTATCTCTGCACTTTTTGCTTCGTTCACACAGGCAATCCTGGTGCTGGATGGAACGGGATTACAGGACGTGTTGTTCTGGCTTGCAGGTTCAGTGAGCGGTCGAACACTTGACATGCTGTATCCTGTACTGCCATATATGACGGTTGCCGCTGTGATATCCCTGTTTATGGGCCGGACGATCAATCTGCTTTTGACCGGTGATGATATCGCCAAGGGCATGGGACAGAACGTGCTAATGGTTAAGGTACTTATGGGAGCCGTTACAGTATTGCTGGCCGGTGGTTCTGTTGCGGTGGCCGGTTCGATTGGTCTGGTAGGATTAGTCGTACCGCATATCATGCGGGCGTTTGTAGGCAACGACTACCGCTGGCTTGTTCCCTACTGTATTCTGGGCGGCGCCATTTTGTTATTGGCGGCGGATGTGGTTGCACGGCTGATCATCATGCCGCAGGAAGTTCCGCTTGGCGTTATGACAGCGCTCATTGGTGGTCCCTTCTTCGTCTATATTGCCCGCAAAGGGGGGACGAAGATATGAGGAAGATGATTACTTTTCGCAATAAAAAAGATACGTTATCCTTGCAAATGGAGCGCAAATCGCTGCTCATCATCGGAATCTGTATGGTTTTGATATTGATTGCATCCATTGCAGGAACCAGTGTGGGTAATGATTTCATATCTCCGCTGAATGTGCTGCAGACGATTTTCGGTCTGGGCGCAGGTGATCATGACTTTGTCGTGTTGACGCTAAGGCTGCCGCGTGTGCTGTTATCGTTGCTTGTGGGTGCAGCACTAGGCATGTCCGGTGCCCTCTTGCAGGGGATTATCCGTAATCCGCTCGCTTCACCGGATGTGATCGGGATAACGGGAGGAGCTGCCGTTGCCGCTGTAGGTTTTGTCACCCTGCTGGGTGGAACCATCAGTATCAAGCTGTTGCCGTTGTTTGCCATTATGGGGGCGATGATTACCGCAATCATCATCTATCTTCTTGCCTGGAAAAAAGGAGTTAGCCCGATTCGGCTGGTGTTGATTGGAATCGGAGTGTCAGCCATTACGGGGGCCGGGACGACCTTCATGCTGATCCTTAGTCCATTCTATACGGCTGGTCAGGCGTATATCTGGCTGACGGGGAGTGTGTATGGCGCATCGTGGACCGATGTTAGAACGATCATCCCGGTGATTGTAATCGTGCTTCCGGTGGCGATCTGGTTTGCCCGCAGTCTGAACGCACAGGAATTCGGGGATGATCTGGCCACCGGGCTGGGGGTCACTGTACAGCGTCATCGTTCAGCGCTGCTACTGTGCAGTGTACTGCTGGCCGGGGCTGCTGTAGCTGTCGCGGGGACGATTGGTTTTGTCGGTCTGATTGCGCCGCATATTGCCCGGAAGCTGGTAGGGCGCATGTTTGGCAGCATGCTCATCGTTTCGGGACTGGTCGGTGCCCTGCTTGTGTTTGCTGCTGATCTGATTGCCCGTACGGTATTTCTACCGCTCGATGTTCCGGCAGGGGTATTTACCGCCGGGGTAGGAGCACCGTTTTTCTTGTATCTGTTGTTCAAGAATCGAAATCAGTTTTGAGGAGGAGAATGCTGTGAGTATTCTGGAAGCCAAGGACCTTACGATCGCCTATGGCGCAGAGCCTATTATTGAGAATTTGAACCTGACTATTCCCAAGGGGAAAACTACTGTCCTGATTGGCAGCAACGGTTGCGGGAAGTCCACCTTGCTGCGAACGATGGCGCGACTGCTGAAGTCCAGTTCAGGCTCGGTACTGCTGGATGGCGAGGAGATTGCGAAGTTGCCTACCAAGGAAATTTCAAGACGCATGTCCATTCTGCCACAAGGTCCTTCTGCTCCAGAGGGACTGACGGTAAACCAACTGGTTCGGCAAGGGCGGTACCCACACCAGACATGGCTGAAACAGTGGTCCTGTGAGGACGAACGCATGGTCAGGCTTGCGCTGGAATCCACACATCTGACTGCTCTGGCTGATCGGCCCGTGGACGCATTATCTGGCGGACAACGCCAGCGCGCCTGGATTGCGATGACACTCGCACAGGGAACAGAAACCCTGCTGCTGGATGAACCAACGACTTATCTGGATATGACCCATCAGATTGATATTCTGGATCTGCTGTTCGATTTGAATGAACAGGAGGGGCGCACCATAGTGATGGTGCTTCATGATCTGAATCTTGCGTGTCGCTATGCTCACCATATTGTGGCTGTCCACAACAAGTCCATCTACGCGGAAGGAAAACCGGAAGACATTGTTACGCAGGACATGGTCCGCGCGGTCTTCCAGATGGAGTGCGACATTGCGGTTGATCCGCTGTTTGGCACACCCATGTGCATTCCGCACGGGAAGGGAAGGAAGTTAAATGAAACCACACGCTACAGCCACTTGGCTTGATGATCAAGAGATGCAGGCCTTGGCTGCCGAATACCGACTGACCTGGGAGCCTTCGACAGATCGTACATTTTCGATGCCATTTACGGACTTGCTGGACCCGTTCAAAAGCCTGAACTATTTGCAAGGGGTGAGAGGCATCTTTGAGACGGACTCCGAAACGGCTACTGTATCGCTCTTTGCTAAACGATATGCTTACTTGATCACAGCTTCGGGTCTCTATGCCATGTCACGCTTCAACAAAGGCCTGAATTATGAGATTGCCAACGGCACGATTGAATCCAGTTATCAGGGAGAGGCATGGCTTCCCAAGGCTCGGCTGACCGATTGGCAGACGACCTCACCAGAGGCGGATCAGCGTGACGTATGGAGAGATCAGGTGATTGAACAGATGTTCGCCGGCAATCTGGCCAAGGTATGGCAATCGCTGTCCAAGGCAACCCGGATTTCCCGTTCAGTCCTGTGGGAGAACACGGCCATTTACGTATACTGGCTCTATGAGAACAAGTTTGCCGAAGGAGCCACGCCTGAAGAAAAGCAGCGTGTCGAAGAGGACTTCCATTATCTAATTTGTGATGCACCTGCGCATCTCTTTGGTGAATCCCGTAACCCGCTCAAGCAGTTTAATACACCCAAACGGGCAACAGCTGTCTCAGATACACCTATTCGTGTACGCAAAACTTGTTGTTACTATTATCTCGCCGCAGATGATCCAGAAGATTACTGCCCCACCTGCCCCAAATTAAAGCATTAATACCGATGATTATCATCCACATCCCCAGCCTATACTTCATTGCATCTCATACAGCGAATAGCACAGGCAAGCTTATGACATAACGAAATTCAGAGCTTGCCTTATTTGTTGTGTGGGGGTTATATCATCAATTGAGACTAAACCATGCCTAGAATAGCTGTTTTTATAACATTAATCAAAGATATTTATAACATCTAGTAGGATAAACGTATTTTTTCTATAAGATGCAGTGAGACATTATGATTACTTGTTTAATCTTATTTTTGGAGGTGTTTTCAACTGTTTCTGGGTTTAAGTAAAGTAGCCGCACAAATGTGTTGGGGCTTTGTTCATCAAAATTATGAATAGGAGCCGTCTTGTAAGGATATGCCCAATCCGCCATTTGGGCGGATTGTCTAAGGACATGCTGCTTAAGGTATCTGGTAGATTTCGCCATGGAGCACCAATTGAGCCGCCCAAAGCATAGCATTTAGTATGTGTCGATTGTCCACGGAGGTATGTCCTATTTGTGGTTTTCTTTCAGGTGGAAACATCTTGGATTTCGTATCATGTATTCATCTAATTTTTTTAACCTATTTATTCCTCGTTGAGCAGTTTGAGGACACAGCCTAGTTTGAAATATAAAAAAACTTTTTAGGACTCTTATTTTCTCTCCAATAACTCACTATAGTAGTCGGATATTCCATTTACTCCCATTAATTTATGAGCTGGAATACCCGAAATTCTCATAACGGAAGATTTCGAAATAGCTATATCATGATTTTTCAAATATTCGATTGCTTTTTTGAGTTTTTCTTTGTTCTCTATTGTGACTCAAATTGCTCAGCAGCTTTCCAACACTTAGATATTTGAGCCTCGTCATCTTTCTCTTGAAAAGACTTTCTTGAAGCAGCAATCAAATGATTTAAACCAGAATCATGTAGTGTTTCAGGAGAAATACCACTCTGAACAAAGAAATCTTCCATAGAACACAATCTATTTTGTTTTTCACAGTCTTTTAGATATTTAGCTAGTAATGTATTTATGTTTTTATGGACGTGTGGTCCTCTCTCACGTTTCGGTAAGTTTATTAGCAAATGTTGAACTTCTTTTTGATAGTAACCGTTTAATTCCTATTTTACTAACTTCCCTGTTAGTTGAATAAGAGTACAATTTGTGATTTTATTAGGAGGACAGGAATTGATGCATCAGCACAACGACTTTCGCACATAAGACTTATCGGAGGAATTTATGGATAATAAAAGGTGCTTTTCAATTGGGGAAGTTTCTAGATTAAAAAATGTTACGATAAAAGCCTTACGTTATTATCATAATATTGGCTTGTTGATACCTGCATACATTAATTCCAATAACGGTTATCGCTATTATACAATTGATCAATTCATCTATCTGGATATTATAAAAATTTGTAAGCAAAGTAATGTAAGTGTTAAAGAAATTAAAGCCTTATTTGCTAAAGCCGATACTAATTACCTTAAACTTTACTTAGAACAGAAAAAAGAAGAAATTCATAAAGAAATAAAGAAATTAGAACAACTTAATAAACGAATAGAACTATTAAGGGCAGCTATTCATTCATCTGAAGATGAACTTATGAACAATGGATTTAATATTCAGACATTTGAAGACAGATACTTTTTAAGTTTACCTACACAAGGTGGAGAACTTAATAAGATAAAGTCATTCGATAAATTAGATGAAAAATTAGGCGAATTTGCAGCCCATACGTTTCAGTATGGATTAATTTTTTCATGTCACTATGATAATTGGGAAATCAGTGATGTATTTCGTCTAATAACATCAGATGATTATAGATTACTTAAAGATACCTCTAATGTACCTGAATTACCCAAGGGGGAATATTTAACTGTTAATTGTACGAGAGATACTGAAATTGAAACATTTCAATTAGTAAAAGAATATTTGAAGAAAAACAGTTTGACGTGTAATAAGGTTTATATGTTTTATTTAGTGACAGATGTTTTTAATCAATATAATCACTTCTCCCAATTTCAAATAAGTCTAAAGCCCACCCCATAAATGAAGTGGACTGACTTTTAGCTTAAAGTTTGTATTCATAAATAAAATTTGTATTTTCGAGTTTACCGATAGGTAGATTAAATACAGTTGCTTTTTCATCAAGACGGACAAACCCATTATGGTCATAGAATCCATAGTTACACATTGTGTCTGTATACAGATAAATTTTATTTGCTTTTGTATCTCTTAAGTAAGAGATGAGCTCATTAAATAATTTTTTTCCTACCTTTTTTCCTCTAGCTTCTTCAGAAACAGCAAAGAATTCTAAGCAACCCTGAAACTCATTTTCTTTTCCTCTAATTAACTTGCTGTTTGCCTCATTAGTCATGGAGGTGAGTTCAACAAATACTTTTCGTTCTATGTCATTTAGATTTAAGAGTTGTAGCAATTCACTTGTATAATCTTCTTGTAGCAATCTATAAGATGTTGCTTCACCAACTCTTGAACCAAAAATTACACCAATGACTTCTCCATCTAATGTAGCTACTCTTCCAAAAGTACTTCTGTTTAATATTGGACTTATGAACATCATTGTAACTGCTGCATTTATGATGCTCTCATCCTCGATAAAATCTTTTGCGTTCCAAGTATCTGCAATAATTGCTTTAATAGGTTCTATATCCTCTTTTCTAATGTCTCTAATATCTAAGTTCATTTTGACTTCCTCCTTTTAATTGATTAGCTTACAAATTGAGTTTAATGTCTCCTCTAATGGGGAGAGTCAAGTATTTATTGCAATGCTTTTTTTCAACTAACCGTTTATTGAATAAAAAAAGCTCTCCTTATTTCAGGAAAGCCGCCATTAGTATAATAAAAATGTAAATTCCCTAAAATAGGCCCGTAAGTATATTGAAAAAGAACAAAATTCTGCCGACGGTGTAATACTACAAGTCGATACTCATCTTGTTAAAATATCTTTTTTCATTTTATTCCCGTCTTTACTCGCTTTACGGGCATTTGCGTTGTCTCATTTGGATGTTATAAGCTGTCTCATTCGATAATTTAATTAGTCTCAATTGATGTTATAACCCACATTGTGCCCATTGTTCCATGAACATTCCTTCATTTGGGGATTCTCTCCCTACAAAAACATCTTTTTTTTCCTAAAAAGCTTATTATTGACAAGGTGAATGAAATTGCCATAAAATAGATTTTGTTTGAAACTGATAATCATTATCAATATAGTTTCCATCAAATCAATCCGATGAAAGCACAACCAGGAGCGAACGCCTTCATTCGGTCGGGGAGGATTTTCATTGTTTCCGAAAGGAATTCATAATCTGCAAAACCGACTCATCATAAGCAAAGCAAGAGAAATGGGAATAACCTGCGAGCCACTTCTCGCAGAATGTGAAGATTTTCTAGAATTGTCCTATGGGGACAAGCGCAGAGTCATTAATAAAACCAGATCGCATCGTCTACCCTTGATCGCTGGACTGCTCGCTAAGAACAAGCAGGTATGTAATATGCTACTGCATGAGCGGGGAATGCCTGTGCCGCCGTTTATCGTTATCAAGGCAATGGGTGACAAGGCAGCGCAGTTTCTGAAACTGCATCGTTCCGTTGTAGTGAAGCCGCTGGACGCAAGCGGCAGTGCAGGTGTGACACTGGACGTTCGAACAAACGAGGAACTGGAAGCGGCTATTGCCCGGGCGGGTACCCATAGTAACAGCATCATGCTACAGCAATTCATAACGGGTTTGGATTATAGGGTACTGATCATTAACGGGGAAGTGGCAGCAGTAAATGAGTATCGGCCTGTCTTTGTAGAAGGGGACGGCACCTCAACCATCCGGGCGTTGATTCGAATGTTGAATCAGCAGCGAATCCAGCAGACCAGTATAGGGAAGTTCGAGACCTTTCCCAAGATTGATGAAGACGCAGAGCCTTTGCGAAAGGTTCTGCTTGGACAGGGAAGCAGGCTGGAGGAGGTACCTGCGGCAGGAAGAGAGATCGAGCTATATGATCTTCGCAATTCGGCCGCCGGAAACATCAGTGAGTTTTATGTGGACTGTACGGAAGCGATTTTTCCTGATAATGCACAAATGGCAATTAAAGCCGCAGAAGCTCTCCAGATTGATGTGGCTGGCATTGATATCCGTTGTGAGGATATCCGCCAGCCGCTGACAGCAGATCAGGGAGGCATTCTGGAAGTCAACGCATTGCCGGACCTGACGCACCATGTCTTTCCCTTTGGGGGGACCACACGTGATGTCGTCCGATTGTACCTGGAATATCTTTTTCAAATGGAACATCATTTCGAAAAGTCGATTGCAGAATAAGGGCAATTCATTGCCTGTTATGGCTCAATGTCCCGCTTACTTTGTTCTCGCTCCTATGGTGTGGTCGGTACATTCGAATGTGTGTGCCCACCCGCCGCAAGCGGTGGCATCCATCCAGCATTCTGCTGCTGGTCACCAGTGCAGGTCTCTGGATGATAGGTCTGCTAAAGACTTGCCGGGGTCGGAACACCAGCGAATATGGCCTGATGGGCGGCACTGAAAGAGGTTAGTAGGCTCTCGGCTGTGCCATCCTGTTGGCCTTGTCCCTCGTTTTATTTATAACCCGAAAGAAGGTTGGCAACATTGTTCGAGATGGAAAACAGGCTCAGGTCTGAAGCAGAGCAGCAGGCGAATGTACACTCTTGTAAGCTGCTGCTCAATTGTTATATCCGGGAGCTTGCGGTGGAGAAGGAGGGCGACATTCGGATTAATCCAGATGCGATGACGTACGCAGTTGCTTTTCAGGCCAGCGGGGTGACGATAACCGGACAATTCGCGTATTACTCGGCTATGGGTGAGCATGAGTACCGAAGCATACAACAGCTTCACGGGCAAGCGGTGCATTATCAGGACCTGGTTCGCTGGATCACCCGGGAGCTGAGTGAAGACACGGCGTATGGAAACAGTCGGCATAAGCAAGGTGGGTTGACCCATGCGGCTGCTGTACGTGATTTTGCGGAAAAGGTAGATAACAGCGTGAATAATCTTGCGCTGTATATCGAGCAGGCTGTTGGACTTGGCATGTATGATTACTGTACTTCCGAACAGTCTCTGGTGTATGGACATCCCTTTCACCCGTTTCCCAAAAACTCCAAAGGTTTCACTGAACACGACGTACGGATGTACAGCCCGGAACTGCGTACCTCGTTCCAACTCTGTTACGTTGCTGTGAGGAAGGACGTATATAGGCAGGAATGGGTAGATGATCCCACCAGGATCAATCTGCATGCCAGCCTGCACGGGCATGTGGAACAAGCTTGGGAAGCGGAGTGCGGTGAGCATGGGGATGAGTATGAACTGCTGCCTGTCCATCCCTGGCAGTATACGTACGTGTTGAGCTTGTCCGAGGTCCAGCAGTATATTCTGGACAAGAAACTCATTCCGATAGGCAGCTGTGGACCGAAGGCCTACCCGACCTCCTCGGTACGCACCGTCTATATCCCAGAGCTAAATTGCAATATCAAGCTGTCGCTGAACATACAGATTACCAACATGATTCGCACCAATAGTGCGGAGCAGATGCGAAGGACGCTGGACGCCTCCAGGTACGTGAGGCAGCAAAATTGCTTCGGTGCAGATCAGCATACGCAGATTGCCTATGAGACAGGTGTAGCCACTTGTGATTTTCAGGAGGAAGAATTAACGAGTTTGTTTACTGTCGCATACAGACCGATTGAGTTTGACCCGGAATGTACTTATGTCCTGTCGAGTCTGGTAGAAGCTCCCTTGCCGGGAATGCAATCACGACTCATGACGATGCTGGGTGGCGTACGTGCTGAAGCCGAGCGCTGGTTTGCACGTTATCTGACCTTGTCTTTGCTGCCCATTGTACGAGCGGCCGGAGAGCGAGGCATTCACTTTGAAGCTCATTTGCAAAATACTCTCGTGACGCTAAGAGACGGAATGCCTGAGGCATTTATCGTGCGTGACTTGGAAGGAGTCAGTGTCGATGAGGAGCTGATGCATGAGGTGGATACCGATCCCTCCAGATTGTTGTTTTATCCACGGGACAAGGCTTGGGCGAGGACATCCTATTACTTTATTATCAATCATTTGGGTTCCCTCATTCATGCGATGGCAAGGGATGTGAACATACCGGAGGGACATTTCTGGGCAAAGGTCCGCGAAGTGCTGGTGAAGGAACTAGACCGAACTGGAAACGTATATGTGCAGCATTTGCTGACCGCGGACAGTTTTCTGGCGAAACAAAATCTGGTGAGCTGTCTCAGGGGGATCAGTCAGACCCCGGCGTATGTGCCGGTGAGCAATATAATGAACCGAATAGGGAGTGAAGTGGCGTGGGGTTCATAGGGTACAGGGCTGAGAAAGGTCACAAGACGGCAGTATACACGGATGTACAGGAACGGATCATGCGGCAGACGCTGGAAGCCATGTGGTTCGAGGGTGTCCTTGACTGTAAGGTGGATGGGAACGAATGGCGCACTGTGGGGCGGAACACGTCAGGGCAGGCTGTGACATACAGCTGTGAGGCGGAGCAGAAATTTTCATTTGGCCGAGTGAAGGTGGTGAAGGGCTCGATTCGAAGAGAGGGCGTGCCCTGCACCGATCTGGATCTGTTTCTGGAGGAAATGGTACTGAACCTTCTGGAGGGTGCGAATGTGACGGCCTTCATTCAGGAATTGCTGGAGACGATGGCGAAGGACAGTCAGTGCCGGGCTTTGCTGCCTGAGAAGATTCCGGATAAAGACCGACACTATGATGCCCTCGAAAGCCATATGAGCGACGGTCATCTCTACCATCCAAGCTACAAGTCGAGGCTTGGCTTCACCCTAAAAGACAATCTTGCTTACGGTCCAGAGTTTAACTCGGATGTGACCGTATACTGGATTGCCGTGAAAGAAGGACTTGTGCAAACGGCTCTCTCCACAGGCTACACGTCAGAACAGTTGGTGAGGCAACATCTCACAGAGGCGGATATCAGCCGATTTGATCGGGTGCTTCAGTCGGAAGACACTGAGGGGAATCGCTATATATTCATTCCTGTTCATCCATGGCAATGGGAACACCAACTGGAATCGGTGTTTGCCCGGCAACGAATGAACAAAGATATCGTTTTTCTCGGCCCTTCGGCATCAGCTTATCGCGCTCAGCAGTCCATTCGTTCCCTGTCGAACCGAATGAATCCAGAAGCGCCTTATCTCAAGCTGGCACTGAGTATTACCAATACGTCCAGTACACGTATTCTCGCACAACACACAACCCAGAACGCACCGCTGATCAGCGACTGGCTGGAAGCACTCATTCGGGAGGATGAGTTGCTGCAACGGGAACAGTTTGCCATTCTGAAAGAAATCATGGGACTCTCGCTCCGGTACGAGAACTTGCCTGCAATCCAGTATGGACGAGCGTATGGCACAATCGGGGCGATCTGGCGTGAAAATGTATCTGTTCATCTGCAAGAAGGCGAGACAGCTTGGCCCTTAAATGCACTTATGCTAGTACAGTCGAACGGGGTACCGTTTATCCAGGGTGCAGTTGAGCGTCATGGCATTCAGAAGTGGAGTGAAGCCCTCGTTCGAACGGTATCGCTGCCCATTATTCATCTGCTCTATGCACACGGCATTGCGCTGGAATCGCATGCCCAGAACATCATTCTGGTGCTGGAAAATGATCTGCCGAAACGGATTATCATCAAGGATCTTCACGATGGTGTCCGCTATGTACCCGAGAAGTTGCTGAACCCAGAAAGAGCCCCGAAGCTGCACCCCGAACCGGAGACCCATCACAAGTTCAATCGGTATTCCTTTATCTACGCAAGTGATGTGTCGGAAGTCCGGGACTATACGTATGATGCGTTCTTTTTTATCTGCATGACGGATATTGCGCTGACGCTGGAGAAGTTCGGTCTGACGGAAGAAGCGTTCTGGCAACTGTGCGCGGCTACGATTATGGACTACCAGCGGGAGCATCCAGAGTATGAGGAGCGGTTCGAGTGGTTTGATCTTTTTGCTGAGGATGCGCTGATTGAAGAGATGACCAAGCGCCGCCTGTATGGGGACGGGGAGTTGCATTTCCGTAAGGTCAGCAACCCGCTGAAGTTGGCGAAGGACATTTTCGGATGAGAACCAACAAGCTGAAGGAGAAAATTGAACGTAAACAGCCGGTGTTCGGCCTTTTTGTCTCTATCCCGCATCCGGTCATCATCGAGATGATTGGACATGCGGAGTATGATTTTGTAATTATCGACCTGGAACATGCCGCAACGAATATGGAATCGGTGGAAGAGCTGGTTCGTGCTGCGGAACTGGCAGGGATGACCCCGCTGGTACGCATCTCAAAGGTAGAGCGAGTAGAGATTCTAAAGGTATTGGATTGCGGCGCACAAGGCATCGTCATACCTCATGTGGAACAGCGGGAGCAGGTGGAGGAAGCGGTTCGTCATGCGTATTATCATCCGCTTGGCATGCGGAGCCTGAACAGTGGGCGACCGGGGGTATTCGGCAAGTATCCACTCACTGGGTATATTCAGGAAGCGAATGAACAGGTGATGGTTGTACCGATGATCGAAAGTGTGGAGGGCGTCCGGCAAAGTGCGAGCATTCTATCTCATCCCCAGGTGAGCTGGGTATTGGAGGGGGCGGCAGACCTGTCGCAATCACTTGGCGTACCGTGGCAGACGGAACATCCAGACGTGCAACGTTCGCTAGGTGCATTACATGAAGCCGCGAAGCAGTGCCAGGTACCGTATGCAACGGTGGCCAGAAGCAAGGAAGGCATGGCGCTGTGGGCGGAACGAGGGGTATACATATACGTGTTGGGCGATGACCGGAATACGGCTTTTTGGGCATACGAACAGAAACGGAATGACTATGGAAATGCGGGTGGACTGATATGAAATCAAGCGTATGGAATATGATCCATGAACTGCAAAAAGATAGTGAAGACCCGGTATGTGCTTATGTTTACGATCTGGCTGGTATTCAGGAGCAGGTCCGTCACATGCTGCACACGCTGCCTGGAGGCATACGGCTGTTCTATGCCATAAAGGCCAATCCCGATTCTCGAATTATTGAGGCTTTGCTGCCCTGGGTTCACGGGTTCGAGGTAGCTTCCATTGGCGAGTTGCTTAAGGTGAGGAGCGTAAGTAGTGAGGTTCCAATCCTGTTTGGCGGTCCGGGGAAAAAAGAGAATGAGTTGAAGCAGGCTATCGAGCATCAGGTGCGTTTTATTCATGTGGAGAGCCTGCTGGAACTGCGGCGTGTCATCGCCATTGCTACAAGGAGAGGAGAGGAAGTTCGCGTTCTGCTGCGGATCAATCTAAGAAGTAGCACATTGCCACGGACCCGGATTGTAATGGGCGGTGGTCCGAGTCCATTCGGCATGGATGAGGAGAGCGTGGAGGAAGCAGTCCGGGTCATTCGTGAGGAAGGTGCGGGTTCGGTGCGTTTATGCGGATTTCATTTTCACTCGTTATCGAACAATGTGGACGCAAGACTGCATGCCGAGATGATCGAGCTGTATTTGCAAAAGGCGGAGATGTGGCAGCAGACATATGACCTGCATCTTGAAGTAATTAACGCTGGAGGCGGGTTTGGTGTCACATATGATGGTAGCCCCGGGTTCGATTGGTCCCTGTTCACATCCCTGATTGAGCGAAGTGAAGCTAGAGGGCGCCTTGCTTCACGCGGCATACAGTTGTATTTCGAGCCGGGTCGCATGCTTGTCGCTGACCACGGTTATTATGCGGCAGAGGTTACGGATATCAAAACATCGCATGGTCAGCATTTTGCCGTGTTAAGAGGAGGTACACATCATAATCGTCTGCCCGCATCATGGGGACACAACCATCCATTTCACATTATGTCTACGGACCGTTGGGGGCATTCGTTTGCAAGACCAGAGGTACGGGACAACAAAGTTCACGTGGTCGGAGAACTGTGCACACCCAAGGATCGTATGCATTCAGATGCGGAAGTAGAGCGGCTACGTGTAGGCGATATTATTGTGTTCGAGAAGTCGGGAGCCTATTGCTGGACCATCTCGCATCATGATTTTCTGGGTCATCCGCACCCGGCATTCCATTATTTGACGGAGGACGACAACCATGTCAACAGTGATGAAGCGTGCCAGTCTGCAAGACGCTGAGCGCCGGATTATGGAGGATCTGATCAATGCATTTCTGACCGAGCAATTGCTTCCGCTGGAAGGGCATCCGTTCATTGAACTCTCTACTTCACCAGAACCGTTCCGCCGAATGTTTCTGGGGGATGGTAATGGAGGTCCTCCGCAGAGCGGACGAGGAATAGCTGACGGACTCGACGGCAATGTCGCAGGCAAGGATAAGCAGGATGAGAATGGAACAGGTAGGCGTAGTGGACAGCTTATGCTGCATCTGAAAGGGATTTTGTTTCTGGTGGAAGCAGGAAAAAGGCAGGGATATCAATGGGTACAAGGTTCACCTGTCTATGGAGAGACACCGGATGGAGGCTGGAAGCTTCTTGAATCTCCAGCAGTCGTAGGACAGGCTGTGCTTCGGATGACGCTTTCCGATGAAGCATACGCGCATCCCGGGGTTGCGGAATTCTTGGCAGGCGTGGAAAAAGCCACCGAGCAATTGGCACTGGGACTCCAGCAAGTGCAAGGGCTGGGAGAACAAGTTCCGTTCAATGCCTACGGTTGGTTTATCAAGGGAGAGCAGGTTGCAGCGCTGCGAGATCGTCCATTTCACCCCACCTCTAAGGCCAAGGTGGGATTCACAGAAGCGGATGTGGCCCGGTATGCAGCGGAATTCAGGAAGGAGATCCCGCTGCGATGGGTGGCTGTGCGTTGGGATGCCGTACAACAGGGATGTGAGGAAGGGCTGTCCACACTGGATGTACTGGATGAAGAACAGCGGAGCAGGCTGGAAGCAGAATTGGCCCGGAAAGGCCTGAATCTGCAAGAATACATGCCCATGCCAGTACATCCATGGCAGATGGAGCATATCATCTTGCCGCGTTTTACTGGAGAGATCGCGGACGGCACCATCATTGTACTGGATATCGAATTGGGAGAGGTGCAGGCGACATCGTCCCTGCGCTCGATGGCTCCGATGGAGGAATCCACACAGATGCTCAAGCTTCCGGTCAGTGTGTTGTCTCTCGGGGCCGCCCGCTATCTCCCGGTGGTGAAGCTGCTGAATGGTCTGGCTGGGGAGAAGATGTTACGACAGGCGGTGGCCTGTGATGAATCGCTCACAGGTAAAGTGTGGCTCTGCGAGGAACGGAACTGGTGGGGATACATGCCGGAATCCATGGGATTGTTCGATGATCATCCTCGCCATCTGGCCGCCCAGATTCGCATCTATCCGCCAAAGTTGCTGGAAGAAGGTGTGCAGGTCATTCCCATGGCTGCGCTTGGGGTGACGCTGGAAGGTCGCCATATGTTATCCGACCTGCTGGGCAGAGCGTTAACCAGTGAAGAGGTTATAGAATTCTACACCGATCTGACGGCGTTATTCTATGATGTGGTGATGCGGCTGTTCAAGGTAGGCGTTGTACCTGAAATTCACGGTCAGAACTGCTGCGTGGTCCTGCGGGACGGACAGGTGAACGGCCTGTTATTCCGTGACCACGATTCCGTACGTTTGCATCAGCCGTATCTGGACAAACACGGCATTGCGGATCCAGGTTATCATATCCGGCCAGGATACTCGAACAGCTTGTATAATGAGACGATCCGCAAGCTGATCTTCTACGTGCAGTCGCTGGGCACGCAGGTGAACCTGGCTGCAATTATGGAAGCGCTAAGCGAGGTGTATCCTATCCCGGAAGCGAAGTTATGGGATATTACCGAGCAGGCGTGGAAGGAAGCGCTACGGGTGGTGCCGCTTCCCGAAGCTGACCGGGCCGAGCTGTTCCAAGCGGTATTCGAGAGCAGGGAATGGCCGGTGAAGCTCATTGTCCGTCCGCTGCTTGAAGCGGACGGGGTGCCTGGGGCGATGCCATCGGGCAAAGGCACAGGTCATAATCCTTTTTACAAAGGATAGAGTTGTGGCTAGAATGTTAGTTTAGATAGGGTGAGCGATGACGGAGGTGACCCGGTGTAATCGGGTTGCCTTTTTTAGGTAAGAGTTCATTGATAGCAGTGAGTGCAGTCACATAGACACATACAAAAACATGACTATAATGAACACATAGTTAAAATTTAGTCTTTATGGAGCTGACGGTTCCAAACATCTCATTTACAAAGGAGAGAATTCATCTCATGAGCATACATTTAGAATTGGATTCCTTGTCCGTTGAAAGGCTAGAAATGGCCCTTTCAGGACGACCGGGAATGTTCAAGTTGTTTTATGACACCGAGGATTGCGGATGCAATGGCGTACTTGTCATCTTGGTTGTCACTACGCCGAATGCAACTGATAAAGTAGTTCAGTCTGAGCCTTATTCTTTTTGGGTAGATCGCCAGCAGGAGCAGCAGTTCGATAGCAGAATGCGGCTTGAGGCAGACCCTAGTTACCCGTCATTCAAGCTAAGCAGTGATGCCGGTATATTTAGTAGCAACATTAGAATTAAAGATGTCCGCATAAAATCGTCTGAGGAGTGATATGGAATGGAAAAGGATAATAGCGATGGGTAAACCATCCATTCAGAACTAGCACCAAACTCCAAAAGACGAACCTGATCCAGCCCAATTGGAAGAGGTTCGTCTTTTGCGTTATATTCAATTCGTTCCTCCAAAAAACGAAGTGTTTAGTGGGCTGCTCTGAAGTGGTACAATAACCTTTATGATAATCGGAGAAGGACGTTGAGAAGATGAAAAACTTGCTCGTTTCGGGCTATCGTGCCCATGAGCTGAATATTTTCAGTCAGAAGCACGAAGGCATTCCATATATTAAAAAGGCGATTGCAGGCAGGCTTATTCCCCTGATTGAAGAAGGGCTGGAATGGGTGATTACCCCCGGTCAATACGGGGTGGATTTGTGGGCCTGTGAAGTCGTTACTGCACTAAAACAGCAATATCCCCACCTGAAATGCTCTATTATGATGGCTTATCAAAATATGGAAGAGAAATGGAAAGAGGACAAAAAGGAATATTTTCAGCAGATTTGTGCCGAAGTTGACTATGTGGGAGTAGTTAGTCGTCAGCCCTATCAGGGAATATGGCAACTCAAGGCACGGGATGAACTCCTTTTCCGTAAAACAGACGGTTTATTGCTTGTTTACGATGAGGATGCCGGAGAGGGCAGCCCACGTTTTATGAAGGAACTTGCATTGAAAAAACAACAGGCAGAGGGCTATCAGTATATCAGCATCAGCTCGGAGGATATCCAGAGCATCGCGGATGAAGAAAGATTATTCATGGACCTCTGATTTTTAAAGCATTAGCCCAGATTTTTGAACAAAAAGGACGTATTCGTCCCTTTACATTTATGTAAGCGCTACCATAGAATTTAAACAACAATAACTTATCAGTCACATAAAATAAATTTATTAAAAATACGAACCATGAAAGGAGCTAATGATTCAGATGAACAAAAGGTTTCGGTATACTGCGTTGCTCTGTCTCGGTGTCATGTTGAGTGGAGTGGTCATCCCGATGGATAGCCAGGTCTCTGCTGCCTCTACGAGGCAAATGGAAAAGCTAAACCGTGGAGCCGTCGCTGTTAAGGTGCCTGAGGGTGTACTGGTGAGCTGGCGCTTGCTGGGCACGGAAGCGGATTCGGTCGGCTTTAATTTGTACAGAGGGACAAGCAAGGTAAACGATGCGCCGATTACATCGAGAACCAACTTTTTGGACAAGGCAGGTACGACCTCATCTTCGTATACCGTTCGTGCCGTGGTCAATGGAGCAGAGCAGGCCGCTTTCCCTGCGGTGAAGGTATGGAACAACAACTATCTGGATGTTCCGATCCAGCAGCCCGCGGGAGGCACAACCCCGGATAATGTGAACTACACGTACCACGCCAATGATGCCAGCGTAGGGGATCTCGATGGAGATGGCGAGTATGAGATTGTGTTAAAATGGGACCCTTCCAATGCCAAGGATAATTCGCAATCCGGTTATACGGGAAATGTATTTTTGGATGGCTACGAGCTGGATGGAACACGCAAATGGCGGATCGACCTGGGACGTAACATACGGGCTGGAGCCCACTACACACAATTTCTCGTCTACGATTTTGATGGAGATGGTAAAGCAGAGATCGTATGTAAAACAGCAGACGGCACGGTAGATGGTGCAGGTGTGAAGATTGGTGACGCTTCGGCTGATCATCGAAACACGAGTGGATATATTTTGAAAGGTCCCGAGTTTCTAACTGTGTTCTCAGGTGATACAGGCAAGGCTCTTAGTACGATCGACTATGTGCCACCGCGCGGAACGGTATCGAACTGGGGAGATAATTATGGTAACCGTGTAGATCGTTTTCTCGCCGGGGTTGCTTATCTGGATGGCGTGAGACCCAGCATTGTGATGGCACGTGGTTATTACACCCGCACCGTTCTGGTCGCATATGATTGGCGGAACGGGAACCTGAGCCGACGCTGGACCTTTGACAGCAACAGCTCCACCAATGCTGGAACGGCTGGACAGGGGAACCACAGTTTGAGCGTGGCGGATGTGGATGGAGATGATAAGGATGAGATCGTGTATGGCTCACTGGTTGTAGACGATAACGGAGCGAAGCTGGCTAACACGGGGATGGGACATGGAGATGCACTTCATGTTGGCGATCTGGACCCCGACCGTTCAGGTTATGAAGTGTTCAAGGTGAACGAGGACAAAAATGCCACCTACGGAGCTGCCATGTACGACCCGCGTAATGGAAATATTTTATGGGGCGTAAATACAGGCAAGGATACTGGAAGAGGCATGTCGGCAGACATTGACCCGCGGACCAAAGGGAACGAGCAGTGGGCACCGGGTATTGGTTTGCGTTCAGCCAAGGGGCAGCTCATTACCAACACGCTACCGTCTTCCATTAATTTTGGTATCTGGTGGGATGGGGATCTCCTCCGTGAACTGCTGGATCATACCTCATCAAGCGCTGGAAAAATAGACAAGTGGAACTATATGAACTCGACTACTTCCAACTTGCTTACGGCAACAGGAACGAGTTCCAATAACGGAACCAAAGGAACGCCGTCCTTGCAGGCCGATCTGTTCGGTGACTGGCGTGAGGAAGTCATTTGGCGCAAAAGTGATAATTCGGCGCTGCGTATCTACACAACACCATACGAGTCAGAACATCGATTCTATACGCTTATGCATGATCCAGTGTATCGCCTGAGTGTTGCCTGGCAGAACGTAGCTTATAATCAGCCGCCGCACACCGGGTTTTATCTGGGAGAAGGGATGTCCAAGCCTCAGCAGCCGAATATATATACTCCTTGATATGTCGTTCGGTAGTGGTCTGAAAGCAGGTAGAATGAACAAAAACAGAGAGGGCTCCAAGCTAATTGGAGCTCTTTTTGTCATGACAGCCCACGAGATAGTATGATTTCCATAAAAATGGGAACATTAGTTCTTATTGGTGAAACATATGTATGAAAAAGGAGGCGGAATCTGTGAGTTCTTTAACGACTGAAGGCATGATCGAGCTCGTAACTAATGTCGGATTTCCTGCTGCATTAAGTCTAATTCTGTTAAAATACATCCTCGTCACTTTGAGTCGCAGATTGGAGGAGCTGGACCGATCTGTTAAGCAACTGTCGCTATCCTTGGAAGAGATGGAGGCAAAGCAGTTGAAACAGTCAGAACAACCGTCCCCGGCAAATACGGACAAACTTCGTGCAGAATGAACAAAAAAAGGCAAAAAGAAACAATTTAGCAACCCAATCGAGAAGTGAAATTCTTATAATAGAGACGTGTGCAGTTTATGCAGACATATGATTATGGAGGTGTATATGAGTATGAAAATAAATACGAAGCTATCCGCACTATGCATTGCGGCCACACTTATGAGCGTGGCGCAGGCCGCCGCTGCCGCGCCCGCCGTGACCGCTCCAGCGGAAGCGACGCAACCGAGCGTGGCCAGTCCGGCCGCATCCGTCCCAGCCCAGGTGCCAGCACCAGCAGCGTCTGCGTCGGCTACGACGCCAGCCCCGGCGCAAGCGCCGTCGGTTCCAGCCGCCTCGACCCCGGCCGCAGCCGCAGGTTCTGCCAAAGCCGCTATACCCGCAGCTCCATCTGCACCAGTACAGCGTCCATCTACACCAGTAGCTCCGTCTGCACCAGCACAGCGTCCAACTACATCGGTAGCGCCAGCGGCTGCTCCGTCCGTACCGTCGACTGTGAAGCCGTCTAAGCCGCAACAGCCGTCCACTTCGGCGCCAGCAGCCGCGGCTTCCAGCGTGAAACCGACGCAGCTGGACAAGCTGAATCACGAGAGTGCGGTTCCGCTTGTGCTGGAGGCGCAGTCTCGTTATCAGTATGCGATCAGTGGTGGCAGCCCGGTGGGTGAGTCGTTCCAGTTGAACGGTAAAAGCTACCGCTATCTGTCCGAGGATATCGGCACGAAGACCAAGCTGATCAGCTATCTGACGCAGGCCTACACAAAGCAGGCCAGTGAGCAATTTGTCGGTAAATTTTTCGTTGAAGTTAACGGCAGACTAGCTCAGTTGAACGCAGATGGTGGCAATTTGCTAGAGTTCAACCGGGCTACGGCGAAAATGGTGACCATGACTCCGGTGAAGCGCAGCTATCTGCTGACCGTGCCTTATCCGGCAGAAACCAAGCAGGCGAACGCGAAAATCACCGTGAATTTTGAAAAGGTCGGCAACTACTGGAAAATCAGCTCCGCGCCGCATGTCATTTTCTAAATTAAGATTTTGCAACAGGCTTCATATGGGGTAAAGTGATGTTAAGGCTTGTTTCGTAAGCCCTAATTCAATACAGGGGAGTGCTGTGCAATGATGACACCCATCAAGGTAAAAGACGTTAAGGATATTGAAAAAATCAATCAAATCGTTTCGAATTATACCTATGATATCTGGATTCATGGCAAAAGCGGCATGGCAGATGCCAAATCCATTTTAGGCATGTATGTGCTGAAGCTGGATGAACCGCTAACTCTGGTTGTACCTGACAATGTTAATCCCAAGAAGCTGTTCAAGGAGTTGGAGGAATTTATCCATTTTCCTGCTCAAGAAGGATAAAAGGCAAGAAAGCACCTGCTCTATTACTAAAATAACGCAAAGAAGCCGTGGAACCCAAGTCCCACGGCTTCTTTTTTTAGTGTTCTTCCTCGTCTAAAAACGGGAGATTCACCGAATAGTACATAACCCCCATAAGCAGCACGCCGCCAACCAGATTTCCGAGCGTGACCGGAACGAGATTATGGATCACACCAGCGACAGAAACCGTACCCGGATGATCCAGCACGAGCGCAATGGCGAAAGTACACATATTAGCCACACTATGCTCATATCCCGAAATGAAAAAGCAGAACACAAACAGCATCATGGCAAACATCTTTGCGCCATTTTCCTTCATAAACATTGGAACAAAAAAGGCAAGACAGACCAGCCAATTACATAAAATAGCTCGGAAGAATAGCTGCATTGCAGGCGCTTCCATTTTATGCTCAACCACACTCAGTAGAAAGCTGTTCACGCTGGAGGAGTCAAACAGCCCGGTCAAGTAAATAAGGAGTGCAAATACCCCCGCACCCAGCAAATTACCGCCATAGCTGGCAGCCCATAATCGAAGCACCTGCCCCCAGCGCAGCTTTTTACGGAGCGCAGCATAAGTGTAATAGAAGGTGTTACCTGTAAACAAATCCCCGCCGCCGTATGCGATCAGAATGATGGCCGCTCCGAACGTGAGTGCCGCCATGGGATAAGTGAATGGAGAATGCTCCATGTAAAAAAAGTTGCCCGTCTTGAAGGCTACAATAACGCCGAACCCGATGAACATACTCGCCAGCATGGAACGTGCCAAATACCGGAGTAGGCTCTGCTTGTAAATTTTGTACTTCTTCATGGCTAGCTGTTCGACATTGCGTAAGCCTTCCGTCTCCATATTTAAGGACAACCTCCTATTTTCTCATATGTAAGTCTTTAAACAGACTTTATTTTTTCCAAAACATGTCCAGTCTATCAGCAATCCTGTTAGCTTAACAAACCAAGTTTTTGCAGTCCGTACAAAATACCGTCTTCATCTGCGCGTTTTGTGACCATTTTAGCTGCGGCTTTGGCTTCATCACAGCCGTTGCCCATCGCGACGCTGTTATGTATAGCTGTCAGCATCTCCACATCATTTAAGCCATCGCCAAAGGCGTATTGATTTTCATCGGCAATACCCAGTCTGGACGTAATTTCGCGGATGCCCTTCGCTTTGGAGCCAGAATGAGGAACAACGTCCACAGAACTCGGATGCCAGCGCACAAAGTCAAACGCTTTGAATACCGCTTCATAGAAAGGCTCTTCTTCTGCTGTACACATCAACAGCGTCTGATAAATATCTCTTCCTTGGAAATAGAGTGGATCGTATCCAACTGAAATCTTGGCCTTAAGCGTTTGGACCGATCTCTCCACAAGCTCATCGTTAGGGATATTGGCCTTCATATCCATATGATCCATATATACGAGAGCATGATTATGTGTGAGAGCCAGATCGGTCATCGCTTGCAACGCTTCTCTGTTCAGCGGATTGGTAGCGACCACTTCCCCGCGAAGCACGACATATTGCCCATTAAAGCTAACGTAGGAATCAATTTCTAACTGCTCGCGGATATCTTTGAACATAAAAGGCGCACGGCCTGTTGCGATGGCCACCTCATGTCCCAGATCTTTCAAAGCAAAGACGGCCTTTTCTGCCGTTAACGGCATTTTCTTGTCATCGTCCAGTAACGTACCGTCGATATCAAAAAAGATAATTTTTTTGTCTGACATGTCCATACACCTGACTTTCAATAATGTATTGTCGAAATGAACTCATATGGATTCATTATATCAAAGGAACTGCTTCTGAATACACAAATACGTATAAATCCTCATGAATGTCCGACCTCTATAGCTTACAATATGAAATAAGGATTACTGTAAAATATAATTTCTATCTCCTATTTTCTTAGATGGGATGTGATCACCATGACAAAAATCCAAGTCACACCGGAGCAGCTGGACAACGTGGCTTCCCAATTTGCCAATGCCCACGGCACACTGTATAACCAGTTAAACGGCCTGGATAGCACAATGAACCGCCTTCACAGCCAGTGGGATGGTATGGAGAGGAATCGTTTTTATAATGACTATCGTACGGCTAAATATACACTTTCTTCGGTATTACATAAGGTTCAATCCATTGAAATTGAGCTGAAAAGCATCGCTTCGAAGTTTAGAAATGCGGATGGTGAAAGCACACGTGGCTTCTGGACAGCCCTAGCAGCGGCAATGAACGCTAGCGCAGCGCTGGCAGGCAGTGGAGAGGCTGGAGATCATGGTGGAGAAATTGCCAAGCAGCCAAAAAACATAGACGAATGGGATCAGGCAGACGCGGATAAATACCATCAATATGAGGAACTACTGAAAAACGCCGAGGCCGTCGGAGACAAGCAGGTTATGCAGAAAATTCACGACCAGATGAATGTCCTGCAGCTGCAATATGAAGACTCGGTTACACGTACAGATTACAATACAGGAGAGACCTCTAAGATCACATCCGATTCCCTTGTCGCCGTCACCGAACTGACAGGTAAAGACGGAAGCAAAACGGATATATCTATCGATAAAAAAGGGAATGTTGTGAGTTACGAGCAAAATACGGATAAATACGATTACTGGGTCCAAAAGCATACCCAATCCGCCGGAGAGCACGCTCTAGGTAAAACGGCCCAGACCGTCACCGGATATGGAATAGGTCTTATTTTGTCGCGCGGGGCTGGTGTTAGTGGAGCAGGTTCGGGCATCGGTTCTGGCGCAGCCTCCGGCTGGGGGGAACACGTCGTCGGCATTGGTGGCGGCATGCTCAGTGACAAAGTACTTTTCTCTGTACCCGATGAGGGCGAAACCCGTACCATGATCTACCGAACGAATAAAGAAACGGGACATATTGAAAATATGGTCGTTGTCACCAAAGGTGAGAATGAAATGGAGTATCGCTATTGGGAGGATTATAACTAGGTCTTGAGCTGTGAACGATGATAACGTGAATAGGAGTATCTATAAAATCTACAGTCTTTTTTTCTGGAACAGGTGAGCGGCAGTTGGAAACTGTCAACTCGCTAGCTGGAGAAGTCTGTAGATTTTTTTGTTTACCAATTTTTTCGGAGTTGGTTAGAGGCACAGTGCTTCTGTTAAATTGGAAGGCTGTGCCTTTCTATCAACTCTACCATTTCACAGACTTGCAATTGGGGTACCAAATGATGGATGATAGAAGAGGGGATTTTATGTAGAAAATAGGGCTAAAGATAGAGAGGATACCAAGAATAAATAGATCGTATTTACCGTATTTTTGTATATTATTGTAGAAAAAGATCGTAATTCAGGTTATAGTAAAGGAAGAAATTAACTAGGATGCATTTTACTCAAATACGTAATTGTGGAGGTAACCATGAGTACATTTAAAAATTGGCTGAATACAACTAAAAAAGGACTTGGAGACCAAGTTAAAAAATTTAAGAATAAAGATTTTATGGAAGCTGTTGTTGCAGGTTGTGCATTAGTAGCTTTTGCTGACGGTACGATTAGTCCAGAAGAGAAAACAAAAATGGCCGGATACATAAATATCAGTGAAGAATTGAAAGTGTTTGATATGGGTGAGGTCATTAACCGTTTCAATCACTATGTAGCGAACTTTGAATTTTCACCTCAAATCGGTAAACAGGAAGCACTGAAGGCGATTGGTAAATTGAATGGCAAGCCTGAAGTAGGCCGACTCGTCGTTGGCGTATGTAGCGCTATTGGCGCAGCTGATGGTGACTTTGATGCCAATGAGCAGCGAATTGTGGCTGAGATTTGCGGCGCGCTTGGTTTGAATCCGTCTGAATTTAGTCTGTAAATTTTACGGAAGGGAGGTGTGTTAATCAGTGGCTGTAATTAATCTGGTCAAGGGCCAGAAAGTTGATTTGACCAAAGGCAACACAGGACTAACCAAGGTTATAGCAGGATTGGGATGGGACCCTGTACAGTCCAAAGGATTTTTTGGTATCAAGAAGCAACCGAACATTGATTGTGATGCTTCTGCCATTTTGCTGGACGCCAACGGAAAACTGACTCAGTCAGATAACGTAGTGTGTTTCCACAATAAAAAAAGTCCATGCGGCTCTGTCGTGCATTCCGGTGATAATCTGACCGGACAAGGCGACGGTGATGATGAACAAATTGCGATTGACCTGGCACGTATTCCTGCCAATGTCGACAAAGTGCTTGTTGTTGTGAATATATATGATTGCGTAAACCGGAAACAGGATTTCGGCATGATCGAGAAGGCGTATATCCGCATTCTGGATGGTGCTAATTCCAAGGAACTGGTGACGTTTAATTTATCTGATAATTATGAGGGGCTGACCGCACTGGTCTGTGGAGAACTCTATCGTCATAACAACGAATGGAAGTTTGCTGCAATCGGTGAAGGAACCCATGCCGTACATATTGATGTGCTGGCTCAGCGTTATATGTAATTTTAGTTGCTCATACAAAACTTAATGTGAAAAGGGGTTCTTACTCATGGCAATTAACTTATCCAAAGGTCAAAAAATTGATTTGACGAAAACAAATCCAGGTTTGTCCAAAATTATGGTTGGACTCGGTTGGGACACAAACAAATACGATGGCGGTAAAGATTTTGACCTGGACGTATCCGTATTTTTGGCTAATGCGGAAGGTAAAGTAGAATCCGATAAGAACTTTGTCTTTTTTAATAACCCACAAAATGAGAACGGTTCTGTCGTTCATACAGGGGATAACCGCACAGGTGATGGCGACGGAGATGACGAGCAAATTAAAATTGATTTGGGTAGCGTGCCAGCTAACGTTGAAAAGATCGCTTTTACGATTACAATCTATGAAGCACAAGAACGCAGCCAAAACTTTGGACAAGTGTCCCGTGCTTATGCTCGTATCGTAAACGAAGCAAACAATGAAGAATTGATCCGCTTTGATCTGGGAGAAGATTTCTCGATCGAAACAGGCGTTGTTGTAGGCGAACTGTATCGTCATAGCGGTGAGTGGAAGTTCAATGCCATTGGTAGCGGCTACCAAGATGGTCTTGCAGGACTGACACGCGATTACGGTTTGGCATAAAAAAATCTATACAACGAAAGCAGGTATGCGGAATGACCATTAGCCTTTCCAAAGGACAACGTATTGATCTGACCAAAACGAATCCCGGCTTGACTCGTGTCGTTGTAGGTCTTGGATGGGATACGAATAAATACAGTGGTGGCGCAGACTTTGACCTGGATGCTTCGGCTTTCCTACTTTATGAAGACGGTAAAGCTAAAGCAGCGGATGATTTTGTATTTTACAACAACCCGACAGGCGGAGCAGGATCGGTTACTCATACGGGCGATAACCGCACAGGTGAGGGCGATGGGGATGACGAGCAAATCATCGTTGATTTCTCGAAGATTCCTGCGAACATCCACCGTATCGGGATCACGGTTACCATTTATGATTACGAGGCTCGCGCGCAAAACTTTGGTCAAGTGTCCAATGCTTTTGTACGTGTGGTAGATGCGGCAACAGATCGTGAAGTGCTGCGCTACGATTTGGGAGAAGATTTCTCCACCGAAACGGCCGTCGTATTCTGTGAATTTTACCGTCAGAATGCGGACTGGAAATTCCAGGCTATCGGTAGTGGCTTTGCTGGTGGATTGGGTGCGCTTGCTAAAAACTATGGCTTGGACGCTCAATAATATCCACTTGGGGTGGTGTCCATAGGGCGCTACCCTTTCTTTTTAAGCTATTACATTAGCGTACGCTGACACATGACAAACCGACAGAAAGGTGACACAATCATGGCTGTTATCGTAGTAAAGGGACAGAAGGCGGATTTGACGAAAACAAATCCGGGCCTGACCCATGTCAACGTAGGGATTGGCTGGGAGTCCCCTGCGTCTCTGGAGCTGGATACTTCGGCATTTTTGCTGGGTTCTGGAGGAAAAGTATCGGGCGATGAGGACTTAATTTTTTATAATAATCCGACCACGCCCTTTATCACCTATTCAGACGGACAACAGTCCGGTGACAAAAAGCAATTTGCCCTTGATCTGACACGAATTCCTGCAAATATCGAGAAGATTGCGTTTACGCTGACGATTTATGATGCGGATCAGAAACGGCAAAATTTTGGACAGGTTCAAGGTGGGTTCATTCGTTTTGCTCATCCGGTTAGCGGAGAGGTTTTGCGGTTTAATTTGGACAGTGGATTTACAGTGGAAACGGCGATTGTCATTGGTGAATTGTATCGTCATAACGGGGAATGGAAATTCAACGCGATTGGCGCAGGTTTTTCCGGTGGATTGGATGCGTTGTGCGTTAATTTTGGGATTGAAGTGGAAAATAATCCGTCTCCTCCCACGCCAGTGCCTACACCTCCGTCTCCAGCGCCTCGACCAGCACCAACGCCGCCACCAGTACCACCTGCTCCGAAGCCAGAGCCATCTGCAACACCGGTGAATCTGAATCTGCGAAAAATTGAGCTGAAGAAGAAGGGCGATACCATCAACCTGAAAAAAGGCTCAGGCGGATTGGGTGAAATCCTGATCAATCTGAACTGGAATCAGGTGCAGCAAAGCAAGGGCTTTTTCAATCGCGGTTCCAAGGGTGTCGATCTGGATCTGGGCTGCTTGTATGAGATGAAGAATGGAGATAAAGGCGTTGTACAGGCGCTCGGGGAAGTTTTCGGTTCTCTAAATCGCTTTCCGTACATTGCTCTGGATGGCGACGACCGTACAGGCTCTGTGAAAACAGGGGAAAATCTTCGCATCAACGGTGCTAAAATTTCTGAAATTAAGCGAATTTTGGTGTTCACCTTCATCTATGAAGGAGTCACGAACTGGTCACAAGCGGACGGGGTAGTCACGCTGTACCAGAAGGATGGGCCGGACATTATCGTTCACATGAATGAACATGACAATCGCAAAGGGATGTGTGCAATTGCCATGATTCAAAATGTAAATGATGAAACGTTCAGCATTGAAAGACTCGTGCAGTTCTATGGCGGTCATCGTGAGTTGGATCGGGCATATAACTGGGGCATGCGCTGGTCGCAGGGTAGCAAATAAATTTGAATTATCGGAGGCACTCTTTTCATGTTGAATGATTTGTTTAAAAATATCAGCGAAAACTACGGCCATTTCTTTTCATGGAGTGATGTTGTAGCTACGCTTACTGATCCAGTGAGTTGGGGGATTATAGGAACTCTCATTTTGCTGGAAGGACTTTTATCGGCGGATAACGCCTTGGTTCTCGCAGTTATGGTTAAACACTTACCTAAGGAACAACAGAAGAGAGCCTTATTTTACGGGATTTTGGGTGCGTATATATTCAGGTTCCTGGCTATCGGCTTGGGTACATTCCTGATTAAGTTCACCCTGATTAAGGTACTGGGTGCGGCTTATCTGCTCTATATCGCTTATAAGGGCTTATTCAAGTCCGAAGGTGATGGAGAAGTGAAGAACAAACCTACTTCTTTTTGGAAAACCGTATTAATGGTTGAACTGATGGATATTGCCTTCAGTATTGACAGCGTCATTGCCGCTTTCGGTGTGAGCGAGAAAGTATGGGTTCTGTTCCTGGGTGGTATTCTCGGCGTTCTGATGATGCGTGGTGTTGCTCAAGTGTTCCTCAAGCTCATTGATAAATTTCCGGAACTGGAACAGACAGCCTTTATTATGATCGCCATTATCGGGGGTAAAATGCTGGCTGCTGCTTTTGGCTTTCATATGTCGCAGGTTTTATTCTTCGGCATTTTGATTGCTGTCTTTGTAGGCACAATGGTTATCAGCTCGGCGAAAAGAAAGAAAAAGGCCGACAAAGAGGCTTAATGTACAAAGTATAGCGAAATCCCTCCTGAAACTAAGGGGGGATTTCTTTTATACCCGAAGCACAGGGCTTCAGTCAGGCAAGAAAGAGCAAGAGGAGGGGAAAGGCCCTGAAATATTTTAATGATTTAACCTCTGAGGAAGTAGAAGCGATCTTTTATACTCCACCGTTGGAGTTTCATAACCGTTCTCCCAAAAGTATATTGGCTTATGCGATAGGAGCAGCTTTGTACATGCCCGCTACCCGCTCGGAAGTAGCAGAAGAGATCAAAAATGGAAAACATGAAGGGCTAACAACGGTCATTTTGGATCTGGAGGATGCTATAGGGGATCAGCAGGTCGGTCAGGCAGAACAATCGCTGGCACAGCAGCTGCTTCAACTATTGTCCTATGTACGGACGGGGATGATGAGTGAACAGCAATTACCTTTGTTATTTGTGCGTGTGCGCTCTGTGGAGCAGTTGGAACGACTACTGAACGGTTTGGGTGAATCTTTGTCGCTGCTCACGGGCTTTGTCTTACCCAAGTTCTCTTCAGATAATGGACGAGCGTATTTTGCACTCATTGCTGAATATAACCGGAATATGCATACAGGGGCAGGAAGTGAAAGCAACATGCCTGTGCTGTATGGATTACCGATTCTTGAAAGCTCCAAAATTATTCATCGGGAAACCCGCTGGAATGAGCTACTGTCGATTAAAGAAATTTTGGACGAGTACCAGGAATATGTGCTCAATGTACGAATTGGGGCAACTGATTTCTCCAGCCTGTATGGACTGAGACGCAGCCCGGATATTACGATTTATGAAATTGCCGTCATTCGGGATTGCATCGCAGATATTATTAACTTGTTTGGACGCGTGGGCTCAAATTATGTCATTTCCGGTCCTGTATGGGAATATTTCTCTCACCGAGAACGTGTCTTTAAACCTCAATTAAGAGTGTCTCCTTTCGAAGATGCACTTGGAAAGCCGGGACGACACTTGCGGTTGGACTTCATCTCAGATGCCGTAGATGGACTGATTCGAGAAGTCATGATGGACAAAGAGAATGGGATTATTGGCAAAACGATTATCCATCCCTCCCATATTAAACCGGTACAGGCCATGTATGCGGTGACACATGAAGAGTATATGGATGCACTTGAAATTGTTGAGCGTAACGACGGTAGTCTGGGTGTATTCAAAAGTACCTATGCCAACAAAATGAATGAAATTAAGCCGCATTTGAATTGGGCTCATCGTATTATCAATAGATCAAAAGTATACGGGGTGTTACATGAACAACAACATTTTGTCAGTCTCTTACCCAACCACGAAAACACATCTGCTGCCAATTCTGGAGCAGTTCAGCGTTAAAATTACGGAGACACATAATCCATTCCGCCTTCCTGTGGACAAGCTGTTTGCGATGGCGGCACGGGTCAATAAAAAGCGTTCGTTTTTATTTGTCAGCAAGGTGCTGGGCAAGCATATTCCGGTAAACCCATACACCTCTCTGCTCAGTGGTGCGGCGCTGGCGATTCTACTATATAAGGAGCTTGTCCCACAAGCGGGACAACAAATGGATGAACTGATAGGAGAGGCCGTGAGAGGACTTCTTGACCCGGACTATGCGAAAGAGGCCTACCGAAAGTTGATGGATGAGCGTTTAGCTTTTGCTTTTACGGAGCCGATCAAGTTTGTTGGTTTTGCCGAGACGGCTACAGCACTGGGACACAGCATGTATCGGTTGTTTGACGACGGAGCCTCGTATATTCATACGACGCGCGAGGATATTCCGGGCCTTCGGCCTATTATTCGGTTTGAAGAAGAGCATTCGCACGCTGTTGATCATCGTTGCTATGCACTGGATGAAGATGCTTTTGCGGGAGATGGCCCGATTGTGCTGGTAGATGATGAAATTACGACGGGAAAAACAACGCTTAATATCATACGGGATATTCAGGAGCATTTTCCGCGTAAACAGTATGTGATTGCTTCGTTATTGGATTGGCGGACAGACAGCGACGAGCAGGCTTTCACTGACCTGGAGGCAGAGCTAGGCATTACGATTACGCCTTTAAGCTTGCTCAAAGGAAAGATAGAGGTACAGGGTGTACCGATCCTAGATCACGCAGCATATGCCGGACAGGCTGGGCACCCAGAACATGCAGCCACTAGCATGGCAGAGGTTAATAAAGACGCTTCTGGAATAATTGACCACCGTTTTGAAAGGGATGCTCCCGGTTTTGAGCGGGTAGTACACAGTTCCATGTCAACAGACGGGTATGCCAATACAGCTCCTTATCTAAAATATACAGGCCGTTTTGGTCTACAATCCGCAAACAATTCAGCATTGGATGCAGAAATCACGCGTACAGCTGAACGACTGAACCAACTTCGTTCTGGGCAACGCACGCTGGTTATGGGCACGGGGGAATTCATGTACATTCCAATGCGGATTGCAGCAGAGTTAGGCCCGGATGTATATTTTCAATCGACGACACGCAGTCCAGTGTATCCCCACCGAGAAGAAGGGTATGGTGTCGCCTGTGGTGTGACATACCCATCACCTGAGGATAGTACGGTACGCAATTTTATTTATAATGTAGACCTCGGTCAGTATGACGAAATATTCGTTTTGATGGAAAGGGAGTCAGACCCAGAGCGGATGAACCCCATGCTGGAGGCTTTGACCCGTCTGGGCTGCGATAAAGTGCATGTTGTTTATTTTAATGGGTTAACTAGACAGGAGAGTAAAGGAGCGCGGATATGAAGCAAGCACTCATGGAGCAAATACAGCAGAAGAACATTCATCCGCCCGAACCGCTGGGCAGTTATCCTGCCTCGGATGTCACTTTTTTATTGAAGGATTTGAGCCGGGTTACGTTGGAAAAAGGGACGGAGGATCGTGAAGAGGCGATTCAGTCGGGAGTCCATTATTCAGAAATGCTACCAGTGGAATACGAGCCCACAGCAGAGTATATTGCACTGTTTCACGAAACGCTTGCCCAATCTGCCAAAAAGGTTGCATTAGCGGCAGCTTCTGTGGCTGAGATGATTGTGAGAAAAAGAGGCCTGAACACGGCGATTGTTTCTCTGGCTAGAGCAGGGACGCCCATTGGTATCCTGATCAAGCGTTATATTGACTGGAAGTATGGCGTATCCTTGCCGCATTACAGCATTTCTATTATTCGTGGCAAAGGCATTGACCGGAATGCGATTTTATACATTTTACAGCAGCATGGGCTGGGGATTGAACTTCAGTTTGTCGATGGCTGGACGGGGAAAGGGGCGATTCGCCAGGTATTAATTGAGGCCTGTCGTGAGATGAACACGGATTACGGGTTGCATCTAAATGATGATCTGGCGGTGTTGGCCGATCCGGGCAGATGTTCGGAAACCTTTGGTACACGAGAAGATTATTTGATCCCAAGTGCTTGTCTGAATTCGACTGTATCCGGTTTGATGAGTCGGACGGTATTACGCGATGATCTTATAGGCCCGGACGATTTCCATGGAGCCAAATTTTATGAGTCCTGGCGGTCAGTGGATCAGTCCAATACGTTTGTGGATACGATATCCGGGTACTTTCAAGACGTGGCTGCAACGGCCGTTGCATATGCAGAACAAATGACATTGAACCCGTCTGCGGTGACATGGCAAGGCTTACGGGATATAGAGGCGATTCAGCAGGCATTTGGTATTCGGGATATCAATCTGGTCAAGCCCGGAGTGGGGGAGACGACTCGTGTACTGCTGCGCAGGGTGCCATGGAAAATTCTGATTGACCGCGAAGATAATCCGAATCTTCAGCATATTATGCTGCTGGCCAAGGACCGTGGAGTGCCTGTAGAGGTATTTGAAGGATTGACTTATTCCTGCTGCGGAATTATCAAGCCGCTCAAGGGGGGACAAGAATGATCTACGCAAGTGATCTGGATCAGACACTGATTTACTCCAAACGTTCGCTTGGCGTACCGCTGGAGTCCCCTGGTCTGTTGCCTGCGGAACAGATAGACGGGGCAACGTCGGCTTTTATTTCTGAACAAGCCCTGCAATGGCTAAAGACACTGCCTGAAGATGTGATGTTTATGCCCGTGACGACTCGGACGATAGAACAGTATAAACGAATCACCGTGTTTCAGACGGAGTTGGTTCCTGCATATGCCGTGACGAGTAATGGTGGAAACATCATCGTCGGAGGCGAGGTGGATCGAGAGTGGAATCGGCGTATTCATGAACAAGTACGCCGTGATGGTGCTCATGCGGAAGAAGCACGTCAGGTGTTCGGACAGGTGCTGCATGAAGACTGGGTGGTAAACGAGCGCTTTTGCGATGAGTTATTCTATGCTTTCATGATTGAACGGGATCGTATGCCGCTGGAACAGGTGCTGGAGAAGGCGCGAATCATGCGTGAAATGGGCTGGGAGGTATCCATTCAAGGTCGTAAGGTGTATCTGGTACCTGCGGCCGTGAATAAACAAGCAGCCGTGGAGCACATCCGCAATCTCACGAATGGAGGGGCCGTGGTTGCGTCCGGTGACTCTTTGCTAGACCGTTGTCTGCTGGACTATGCCGATTATGCGATTGCTCCGCGTCATGGTGAATTGTATCGGGAACAGCTACGGGATAAGCTGGAGGTCAATTACCGTTTTACAGAAGTGTCGGGGGTTTATGCAGCGGACGAAATCATGGCGTATGTTCATGCAATACACCGGAGTGTATTCGCAGCTCAAACTTCATTTTCAGAATAGATAGGGGACGTGGCTCTGTGAAGAAGGTTAAGGTGTATTTTAACCGCTGGTTTTCAGTGGCGTATCATTATATGAATGCTATTCGTAACAATGAGGACGGTATTCCGTTCGAGATCTATGCGACGCACTCTGATCCGCAGCACATGGCGCTACAGGCCAGTGATATAGCTGAAGTAGAGCCTCGCACCAGTGGTGTGGAGTACGCACGGTTTTGCGCTGATTTTTGCAGGCGGCACGGAATTGATGTCTTTATCCCACGGTGGAATATGCTCGATATTAGCAAGCATCTTTATTTGTTCGATGATATTGGGACAAAAGTGATGGTATGCCAAGATACCGAACTGCTGGAGCAACTGATGGAAAAGGATCTGTTTTATGAATCCATTCGTCAAAAGGACATTGTCACGATTCCCGACTATGCCATTGCCAGCAATGCCGAGCAGTTTAAACAGGCTTATGAGTCGTTAATAGCACTTGGGCATAAGGTATGCTTCAAGCCATGCAATGCAGAAGGCGGGATGGGCTTTCGTATCATTAACAATGAACGTAATCCGCTGGAGGAACTGTTCGGCCATGCGCTGAATCATATTTCGTTCGAGGAAGCACACCGCGTATTGTCATCCACAGAATCATTTCCCAATCTGATGGTGATGGAGCTGCTGGAGGGATACGAATACAGTATTGACTGCCTAGCTGACCGGAACGGAAAGCTGCTAGCGGCAGTTCCGCGTAGGAAAGCAGGAGGACGATTACGGCTGCTGGAGCAGCATTCCGAGCTGTTGAAGGTGGCACAGAAGGTCGCTGAGGCGTATCACATTCCGTACAATTATAACATTCAGGTAAAATATAACGGCGAGCATGCCAAGTTGCTAGAGATCAATCCGCGGATGTCCGGAGGACTTCATGTATCATGTTTGTCTGGTATCAATTTTCCTTATCTAGCGGTGAAATCGGCTTTGGGTCATGAGATCGGTTCACTTCATCCGCAATACGACATTTTAGCCAGTCATATCGAGCAGCCAATCACCATTCGTAAATCCGTACATTGACACACACAAATATTGTTTTCTACAATATGGTAAGGGTTTACGTCAGGAGGTACAAGCTATGACGTCAAAAATGTGGGGTGCCACGATTGCTGTGGTTAGCTACCTGATTGCGCTTTTACTAAGTTTTTGGTTGCCACTGTTTGTGTGTTTGGCGATTCCGATCATTGGTTTGGGAGGATACAGTGCCATCATGGCCGTTCGCCATCCTCGCCCCAATCTGACCGGTTCCGTGATTCCGGTGGTGCAGGAGCAGGTCGGTGAGACACAGCAGCATGAAAAGGAAGCTACCGTTCGACCGGAGTCTATGACAGGACAAGTACGTCAACCAGATCAGGTGAGCAGTGAATTTGCTCAGGTGATGGAGTATTTGGAGGTCCTGGAGGACATGGTGATCTCCGAGGGACAGAAGGATACGCTTGATAACGAGATTGTCGAGAAGGCGCTGGCTCTATTTGCACGTTTGCAGCGGGTCATTCCGCTTTTGCATGAACTGAACAACAGCGAAGTGAATCATACGGTTCGGAGATTGATTTTGAAGGATTTGAACGGACTGATTAATCCGTTTCTTCGGCTCAGCGGCGATGCGAAGCGGACCAACCGGAGGACGTTATTAAACGGATTACGGGATGTGGACAGCAAAATATCGGTAATTGTGTCCACGGTGGAGCACAAGGATCTGCTGGAATTACAGAGCAAAGCGGAGCTTATTCACCAGCGATATAGCAGTTCCGAATTGTAGGCGATTTTTTGAGAAAATAAAAAAGTAGCAGAATAGCTGCTCTGAATAACAACGATTAGATTTGGGTAACAGTTGTTTTCAGAATAGGAGGTAGCGTATGGCGACCCCATGGGCTGAATTGAAAAAAGAAGATGAACAAAAGGTGACTGAGGAGGCTTCACAGCTGATTCAGAAGGTATCACAAAGCGATGTCATGAGCCTGGATACTTTAATGGATGATATCGGTAAGCTGGGGGTTAAAACGCAGGAACGTGCGGGGCAGACCCTTAAAATGCTGGATCGTCCGGTAAACGACCTCATGTCCGGTGATCGGGCTGAGGTATCCAATATGATCTTAAAGCTACGTGATGAATGCGAAACGCTCCAGCAGAGCAAAAATATGAGCTTTTTTGGCAAGCTTCTGCGTAAAAGCCCGTTAAAAAACTACATTTACAAGTATCAGTCGGTGAAGACGAACATCGAGAAAATCATTACTGCCTTGAGAGATGGTAAGGATAATCTGGAAGAAAACATCGTCAGCATGAGACAGTTGAAGAAGGCTTCCATTGAAGAAATCTACAATTTACAGACGAAGATTGCCTTTGGTAATCGCTTGAAAGAACTGTTTGAGACCGAGATTGCCAAGCCGGAAAACGAAAACCGTAAGCCTCATTTGGAGCGGGGATTACGCAAGGTGGTTACTCGTACGCAGTCGATGACTGAAATGATTTTATTATACAATCAGGCGATTGCAGCAACGGATATTATTAATGATAACAATGATAAACTGATTGATTCTGTAAATAATGCGATTGATAAAACATCGAATCTGATCACTGTATCGGCTATGATCGCGATGGCGCTGGCGGATCAGGATAAAATCATTTCAGCCGTCGATGCGACCAACCGTACGATTGAAGATCAATTCAAGGAAAATGCGAAGCTTCTCAAAACGACGACCGAGAGAACGACAGATTTGCTTAGCAAGCCTTCTATGTCACTGGAGGCTGTGAATCAGGCGATTGGTGATTTGGTATCTGCTTTGGATCTGTCTGAAAAATCAAACCGTCGGATTATTGAAAGCTGCCACGATTATACAAGTAAAATGACAGCAATCAATGCCAACCTTAGCCAACGTCTGGGGATCGAAGGGAAAGAACCATCCAAACCGCTGAAGGATAGCAATTCCTCTGAGGGTCTAAGCTCGTTTTTGAACTGATGACAATGTAGAATAATAGACCCAATCTATGAAAAAGACGCCAGGATGACTCCGAAAGGCGTCTTTTTTTGGTTTGGCAGCAGCTAATAAAGGACATGATGAACATACATAGCATTCTCGTGCATAAACTCTTAAAAAGCGAATGACAAAAGGAGAGAGCGAGCGTATGATGTCCTTTATTTTAGGGTGTGTGATTGTCTATTTACTCGTAGCTGCCAGTAGCGAAAAAGCAGATTCAATTGTGGAGTTAAATGATTCTGTGAAATAAATTTTTTTATTGAAAATCATGCATTTTCTGATAGGATAGAGTTAAATATTGGAATCCCAAAGGAGAATGCATGCTGGAATTTTCATTTGAAATCATCGACGAATCGAAAATTAACATTGTATATCAGTATGGAAGCAGTAGCTTCAATTTTAATTTATTTTTTAACTACGGTGTGTGGACGCTGCATCCTTTTGACGGGATTCTACTGCAGAACAAGGAAATGTGCCGTCTGATCGTTACGGATCTGTTTAAGAACAAAGATTTTCATGTCATGCTGGCGCGCGAAAATATTTTATTATCAACCCTGCGTACCTCTATTGATCTCAATCCCGAAACTCGGGGAGATCGATATCAGGAACAGGAATTTGATGAGCTGTCTGATTTTGCTGAGACACACAGCTTTGAAGAGGTACTGCAAATAGAGCAGGAATCCGTCCGCGAGCGTATAGATTTCTTCCAAAACATCATTCAAAAAATGTATATGGAAGGATTCGGCCCGGAAGACAATGATTTTAACAAGGTACAAGCTATTCTTCGCATTTATAAGGCTGCACATGACCAACTCGGAGAATTGAGCGACTTTCCCCTGAGAGGCGACGAACGACGCAGATGGTAGACTAGACGGGCTAGGGTATACATCATAGAGGAGCGTGGGGAACATGAGCAGTATTTCTTTACTTAAAAAGAATGCGCAACTGGTACTGACTAAAAAGAATCTAACAAATGTAACTGCAAGAGTTGGATTGGTGCTCGATATTTCAGGATCTATGAGAAGCTTGTACAAAAATGGTACTGTTCAAAAGGTGTTGGAACGAATTGTTGCAGTTGCGAGTTCTTTGGATGATGATGGTGTACTGGACGTATGGGTGTATGATCACCGTTTTTCGCGTTTGCCGTCCGTTACCGAAAATGACGTTGACAACTATGTTGAAAAACATATTTTGTCCAATGATTATTTGCCCAAGTTCGGTCGTAATGATGAGCCACCTGTTATGCGCGATGTTATCGCCAAATACACCAAGGAAGAACCCTCTTCTGATCCGGCCTTTGTTATTTTTATTAATGATGGCGGTGTGAAGCGTGGAAAAGGAGATAATATCGACAACGCAGTCATTGATTCGTCAGGAGAGCCGATTTTCTGGCAATTTATCGGTGTGGGTGAATCCGATTTTGGCGTATTAAAGAAGCTGGACAATATAGAGGGCCGTGTGGTAGATAACGCTAACTTCTTCCAAATTCAAGATATCGAATCTATGGAAGACAATGAATTGTACGAACTATTGCTTAACGAGTTCCCATCATGGTTACAGGAAGCGAAGGAAAAGCAGATTTATTAAGGCTACTAAGTGTTGTACTATGAGCCCTTCTCAAAGCTTAATATATAAAAAATGCAAAAAGAGAGAGTTCCGCTAGCAAACGCTTTGCGAAACTCTCTCTTTTCTTTACACACCTCTAAAACGTATAGAAGCTCTACGGCGGTTGCCAGCGGAGCGGGCAGAATTGTTCTGAAGAAGCGAAGCGTTCGCTTTTGTCCTCGGATTTTAACCTTTACTGGTTGTGTACAATAATAAAAATCCGAGGGCGGTGGCGATCGGAAGAACAATCTGCACGCGCAGCGCCCATCAACCGCAAGAAAGCTTCTCATATCACCCTAACTTATCCCCATTAATATCATCGAGCAAAGGATAAGCCCCGCCCCGCACCCCGAAGTATATACCTTGAGGTGGCGGAACATGGATGTTTTCCAGGCTGACAGAGATTCATCGGAACGCAAACGTTCATTTTCCTCCCGTAATGCCTTGGATTGACGAATGAACAACTGTCTGATGTCGGCAAATCCCCGCAGGAAGAGGGTTAGAAAACCGCTTTGCAGAACGTGGAAGATTGCACCGATCACCAAGCCCAGCAACCCCAACAGGAATAGCAGATTTGCAGTAGCCATGTTTTCACGACCATACAAGAGATGGGGGATGGCGTACAGAAATCCTAAAGTACCGACAATCAGGGCAGTGAGCCCGAAACGTAAAATCATTATTTTTCGACCCGTTTCGCAAAGCGCAGGTCTGGGTTCGAACGAGCATCAAATACGATACCTTGAATCTTAGGACTGATTAATGCAGTGTCCGCAGAGAACTGGATCGGAATAATCGGCAGATCTTCCATCAATACGTCTTCTGCCTGATGGAGCTGTTCAAAGCGTTTTGCCGGATCAAGCTCAAAGGTTGAGGATTCGATCAGTTTGTCATACTCCGGGTTGCTCCAGTTGGTAAAGTTGTTCGAATTTTTGGAAGTATAATGCCCCAATACGCCGAGGGGATCCAGGAAGTTTCCTTCCCAGCCCATACGAGCGATCTGGAAGTTCTTCTGTTTAAAGGTATCAATGTACGTTTTCCATTCTTGATTCTCCAGCGTCACTGCAACGCCCAGGTTCGTTTTCAGCATTTCCTGAATCGCTTCAGCTACTTTTTTATGCTTGTCCGAAGTGTTGTATTTAAAGGTGATCGGTGGCAGCTGTGTTAAACCTTCTTCTTTCAGACCTTCGGCCAGCAATTGTTTTGCTTTCGCAGCGTCAAACTCATAGTATTTTTTCGGTGCTTCATCACGGAAGTCCTTGCCGGATGGCGTTGTTGTTCCGTATGGAACATAACCGTAAGCCGGAGTTTCGCCACCTTTGGTTACGCTGGTAGCCAGTGCTTCGCGGTCAATCGCATAGGCAATAGCCTGTCTGATTTTTTTATTGTCAAACGGCTTTTGTTTTACGTTAAAAGAATAGGTATACACACTGAAAGATGGATGCGACAGGAATTCCTTGTTGCTCTTTTCCTGATCCAGGGTATCTACGGGAAGGCTCAAAATCAGATCCAGATCGCCCGTTTTATACATTTGATAATAAGTTGTGGAGTCTTGAACCATTTTAAAATTAATCGTTGCCATCGTAATGGCATCTTTGTTCCAGAATTGATCGTTTTTCGCCAGCGTAATCTGCTCGTTATGTTTCCATTCCTTGGCTACATACGCACCGTTGCCGACCATTGTGCCCGCTTCTGCTGCCCATTTGTCATTTTTCTCAACAACCGATTGGTTTACTGGCAGATAGGCATGACCCACTGCGATCGTTGGGAAGAAGCTCAGCGGTGATTTCAGCTCAACTACCAGAGTTTTATCATCTTTGGCTGTAACACCCACGTCTTCAATTTTACCTTTGCCTGTGTTGTAAGCTTCGGCACCTTTGATGTAGTAGAGGGCAGAAGGATCGTAGGCAGCTGTTTTCGGATTCAGTACCCGTTTCCAGGAGTATTCAAAATCCTTAGCTGTCAGTGGGTCACCATTCGACCATTTTGCGCCGTCACGGATCGTAAAGGTGTAGGTTTTACCGTCAGGAGATACGTCTACTTTGCTGGCAGCGCCTTCTACGATTTTACCGGCCTTATCGTATGTATACAGCCCTTCGTACAAGTTATCAATCACAAAGTAGGACGTTGTATCTGATGCGAAAGCAGGGTCTAGCGTATAAGGCTCGCCACCTGCCAGATTGGCAGTAATTTCTTGCGGGATATCTGCTTGAGGCGCGGCGGACGGGTCGTTGCTTGCTGTTTTGTCCGTATTACCAGAGCATCCAGCCAAAGCCGTTACGGCCAAAAGTAAGATGATCGTCATCCAATGCATTTTTTTCATTGTGGTTTTCCTCCATTACTGTGATTAATTATGCCAAAATAAGGTACACCGTACCGGGGGTTATTCATCCTCCTTTCCCGCAGGTATGCCGCGTGTGCGCACTTCGATAAAGGAATTGCCGTTTTTCCTGCTGTTAGGCAAGAAGCTGCGGATCATGGTGACACCCCTCCTTGTCCAATTTCGATCTCTACATTGTTAATGTTGTGAGCGCGGGTCAAGTGCATCCTGAAGCCCGTCTCCAAGTGTATTGAACGCCAGCATGGTGAGCGATATCATCAGCCCGGGGAAAAATAGGCGCCACCATTGACCGCTTAAAATAACGCCAAGTGAATCGTTAGCCATCGTCCCCCAGCTGGCCGAAGGAGACTGAATCCCCAGACCGAGAAAGCTCAGGAATGATTCGGCAAAAATAGCCGACGGAATAGTGAACGTCAAATTTACGATAATGATTGCCGCTGTGTTTGGTAGCAAATGTCTGAAGATAATACGTGAATGAGATGTCCCCAAGCTACGGGCTGCTAACACATATTCTTGCTGCTTCAGCTGTAAGATTTGCCCACGCACTACACGGGCCATACCGACCCAGCCAGTAATGGATAATGCAATAATCATTGTGAGCAGTCCCGGCTTCATAATGACGAGCAGCAGAATGATGACCAGCAGATAAGGAATGCTATACAAAATTTCAATAATACGCATTAGGACATTGTCGATCCGGTCGCCCGTTTTGCCGTGCCCAGCACAATAGCCAGCAACACAGCCGACGAGAATGCCAAGTACCAAATCAATAGCGGCAGCGGCAAAGCCGATCATGAGTGAAATTCTAGCTCCGGCCCATGTCCGTGCCCATACGTCCCTCCCCAGATCATCCGTACCAAACCAATGCTCTTTCGAAGGAGAGAGATTCGTTTTCAAAAGGGATTGATCACTGGGTGCATAGGGAACCATGGAAGGTCCAACAATCGCCAGCACAATAATCATGATTAGTAGGGAAAGCCCCAACAGAGCAAGCTTGTTGTTAAAAAGTCTGCGTAGCCGATCCCGCCAGGGTGATTCTTTGGGTCTGGTCAACGTGTGGGTGGGGAACTGGCTACGATCTACAAGACTGAACAGGCTGTCCTTTTCGACAGTAGGTGCTGCTTTCATGTTAATCTCCTTTGCTGACTAATTTGATTCGTGGATCGACAAGGCGATAGGAAATATCTGTTAAAAATAAGGTAACGACCAGAATAGCACTGTAGAAAATGGTCGTCCCCATAATCACTGGATAATCCCGATTAAAGATACTATCTACGAAGTATTTACCGATGCCGGGAATGGCGAATATTTTTTCAACGACAAAGGTACCTGTAATGACGGAAGCGAATAGCGGTCCGATAAAGGAAAGCACCGGAATCAACGCATTGCGTAGTCCGTGACGAAGGACTACTGCCCAAGAGGACAACCCTTTCGCTTTGGCAGTGCGTATGTACTCCTCATGCATGACTTCCAGCATACTCGTCCGCATAAAACGGGCGATAACGGCAAGCGGTGAAACAGCGAGAGCCAGCGACGGAAGTACCGTATGCTGCCAGGTTCCCCATGAGGCGACCGGAAGCAGATGCCATTGGACGGCAACATACTTGATTAACAGCGGTGCCAATATGAAGCTGGGTACGGAAATACCAACAATCGCGATAAACATCGAGATATAATCCAGTGGTCGATTATGGTGTAGAGCAGCCAGCGTTCCGAGCGAAATACCGGCAATAATTGCGACTACGATGGATTGAATACCCAGCAATGCAGAAGGTGGAAAACCTCGGGCAATGAGCATATTGACGTCCGTCGTTTTCGATTGAATAGACGGGCCCATGTCCAGCACTAGCAGATTTTTGAGATACAACACATACTGCACAGCGAGCGGCTTGTCCAGGTTGTATCTGGCACGCATGTTTTGCAATACCGCTTCCGGAATGGTTTTGGAATCGTTTGAGAACGGATCACCCGGAATGATGTGCATAATGATGAACGTTAAAGTGACGATAATCCACAACGTAATGAACATCGTAAAGAGACGTTTTAAAATGTACATGGGGCTTTATTTCTCCTGTCTATCAAGCTGATTTACATCCTATTGCTGTTGAAATTTTAAAATAAATAAAAGTATATAAGAATACTAGGAAATAATAAGACGGTTTAAGTGACATGTCAAGGTAAGGTTTTACATTATAGAACACAGGTCAAATTTTCGTCACAGGTTTTCCATTTATATAAGGCTAAGATTCCGCTTATTCCTCTCGACGAGTATCCTGCGGTATGTTATGATGATACTCTGATAACGTGTTAACGAACTAAAGCGTTTGCCACCTGTTCTTGGATACGGGGGTCACCATTGTTGGAGGGGAATAAGATGAGAAAAGCAGCCATGTTTACGATGTTGATTGGATTGATGATGATCGTGTTAGCCGGATGTTCCGGCGGTAAGGATGACAGTAAATTGATTATTGGAATTGATGATAAATTCGCCCCGATGGGCTTTAGAGATGAAAATAACGAGCTGACCGGCTTTGATATTGATTATGCGAAAGCGGCCGGGGAACAAATGGGTAAACAGGTGGAATTTCAGCCGATTGACTGGTCTGCCAAAGAATCCGAGCTGAACAGCGGACGTATTGATCTCATTTGGAATGGATACACCATTACGGATGAGCGTAAGGAAAAAGTGCTGTTCACAAAGCCATATCTGAAAAACAGTCAGGTGATTGTCATTCCGGCTACTTCCAGTCTATCCAAGCTGGCTGATCTAACGGGCAAAACGGTCGGACTCCAGACGCTGTCTTCAGCAGCCGATGCATTGGATGCAAATCCGATCAAAAGTAAATTGAAGCAAGTGTCCGAGTTCCCGGATAATGTTCTCGCTTTGACTGACTTGAAAACCGGGCGTCTGGATGCGGTTGTCATTGATGAAGTCGTTGCCAAGTATTATATGTCGAAGGAACAAGGGACGTATAAGCTGCTTGATGAATCATTGGCCCCTGAGGAATACGGCATCGGTGTGAAAAAAGGAAATGAAGAGCTGTTGACGCAGCTGCAATCTGCTTTGGATGAGCTGCACAAGAACGGAAAAGCTGCTGAAATTTCGAAAAAGTGGTTTGGTGAAGATAAAGTATTAAATTAATACGTAGTGTATTGAACTAAGGGTTTAGGAGTCGAAGGTCATGAGTATGGAATATATTTTACGAATTATGAAGCCTATGCTTGAAGGGGCACAGATGACGGTTATTTTATTTTTCATCACGCTCATCTTGTCTATTCCATTGGGTTTTATCGTTACGTTGCTGGCCAAAAGCCGGATTAAGCCAATCGCCTGGCTGATGCATACGTACATTTATGTTATACGCGGTACGCCGCTATTGCTGCAATTATTGTTCTTTTGTTTTGGTCTGCCGATGTTGCCTGTCATTGGGGAGTATCTGGTATTGGACCGGACAACGGCTGCGGTACTGGCATTTGTACTGAATTATGCGGCTTATTTTGCAGAAATTTTTAGAGGCGGGATGTTGTCGATTGATAAAGGGCAATACGAGGCTTCGCAAGTGCTGGGCTTGAGCAAGTCGCAGACGCTGATTAGAGTCATTGTGCCGCAAATGGTACGGATTGCTTTGCCTGCGGTGACCAATGAAGCGACAACACTGGTAAAAGATACGGCACTACTGTATGCAGTAGCGGTACCGGAACTGCTGCATTTTGCCAATACGGCTGTAAACCGTGATTTCTCGATTGTACCTTATGTTGTAGCGGCGGTTATTTATTTGTTGTTAGCTTTGGTGCTGACGCTATTCTTCAGGGCGCTGGAAAAACGTTTTAAATTCGAGTAAAAGGAATGTCGGGATATGAATACTAATGCAATAGAAGTTACCGATTTGAAAAAATCGTTCGGCAAGCTCGACGTTCTGAAAAGAGTGAGCTTTAACGTTAAAGCGGGCGAGGTTGTAGCCGTCATCGGTCCTTCAGGTTCAGGAAAAAGTACCATGCTCCGTAGTTTGGTACACCTGGAAGATGTGACGGGCGGGACGATCCGCATTCATGATAAAGCACTGGTGGAAAACGGTCAGTACGCTCCGGCAGGTGACATTAAGGGCATTACCACCGGTATGGGCATGGTGTTCCAGCATTTTAATCTGTTCCCTCACTTGACGGTGCAGGATAATCTGGAGCTGGCTCCGAAGCTGGTGAAGAAGGTGAGCAAGGCTGAGCTACGTCGCCAAAGCGCTGAGTTGCTGGCTAAAGTCGGATTGGCAGATAAAGCAGATGCGTATCCATCCCGACTGTCGGGAGGGCAGAAGCAGCGCGTGGCGATTGCCCGGGCAATGATGATGAACCCTGATATTTTACTGTTTGATGAGCCGACCTCGGCCCTTGATCCCGAACTGACGGGTGAGGTGCTGCGAGTTATCAAAAAGCTGGCTGAGGAACATATGACGATGGTCATCGTGACCCACGAGATGAACTTTGCGAGAGATGTGGCGGATCGTGTCATTTTTATGGATAATGGCGAAATTGCAGAATCCGGTACACCAGAGCAGATTTTTGGCAATCCTCAGCTGGAGCGGACGAAGGTGTTTTTGAATCGGGTGGGGGATTAAAAATATAGTTGCTTGTTAGAGTGTGTGTCCGTGAGCAATATGTTTTTAAGCAGGAAGTATGAGGGAAGAATAAAGGCAAGGGAGATGGCAAACGCCATCTCCTTTTTGTAGTCATAGAGTATGCGAACTGTGTAGCCACATTTGGGCAATATGTAGATTGAGGTTCGTATACAGATTATTATTTTTAATCTTTACATACCTACCGAAGGTATGTAAATGAAAGATACCTACCGAAGGTAGGTTTTGAATGATGAGAGGATGAGTCGATCATGAATAAAACTCGCAACGAAATCATCTTTACGCTAATCATTAATATCGTATTGCCTTATTTGGCTTATCGCCTGCTAATTCCGCATACGAGCAGTGTGGTGGCTCTGTCTATCGCTGCTCTTGTACCACTATGCGACTCGCTCTACAATCTTATAAGGACGCGCAAAGCAGATGTGTTCTCTGGCTTTATCTTTCTTGGTCTGATTCTTGGCGTCGTGGCCGTTCTCTTGGGCGGTGACGAACGCTTCATTCTGCTACGGGAGTCTTATGTAACCGGTATTATGGGGTTGGTGTTTCTAGGCTCGCTGCTCTTTGGTCGACCATTAATTTATTATTTTGCCGAGAGATTCACAGGCCATAATCCTCAGATGAACGATAAATGGGAGAAACTTCCGCGCTATCGCTTTAACTTCCGCCTAATAACGGCGGTGTGGGGACTCAGCCTGCTGCTGGAAGCCTTCATCAAAGTAGTGCTGGTATATTCGCTATCCATACCGACCTTTCTGGTCGTATCGCCGTTCTTCACCTACGGGCTTATTGGTTTGACGATCTGGTGGAATATAGGTTTCATTAAACGAATAAAAAGACAGACAAACGGGAGGTAAAAGATTATGCAAGATAAAGCGATGAACGACAGTCTAAAAAAGCTGCTTGAGATTGCCGAAAAGATGATTATGGAGAAAGGCTGTCGGGCGACGACACTACAGGATATTGCGGATCGCAGCGGACTGACTAAAGGAGCCATTTACCATTATGTCAAAAGCAAAGATGAATTGTTCGGTATGATTCTGGAGGCGGGAATGGAGAAAACCAATCAGCGCTTTTTTGAATCTGTCGCCCGGACTCCCGCAGGACCAGAAGGAATCAAATCCCCACTTAACACCTTAACTGAACGCCTTCGTAACATCGGTGGTGGGGACAGCGCTGCCAGCCTGATTTTTATTTATCTACTCAGCCAACAGGATAAGCCCGCCGTGGCTGGCATTCTGAAACGTTATCATGAAGCATCTATCCTCACTGCCAAAACGTGGATCGAAGTCGGACAGCAGAATGGAGCTATCCCTGTTTCAATCGATGCGGACAGGACAGCTCGGATGTTCACCGTGTTCAAGAACGGACTGCAAGTTCAGCATAACATAGTGACCGATGGCGATAAAATCAACGAACTGGAAATTTATGAGTTCTTGATGAATGCGCTGGGCGCAGGAAGAGGCTAGGCAGCCCCTCCATTCGTTCAGCTATCCCTGGATTTTACCTTTAAGTTTATATTCTACTGAGGAGAAATCTAGGGATAACAGCGATCGGAAGAACAATCTGCATGCGTAGCGGGCTCACCACCATAACTCCTCCATTATCTATCTATTACGATCAACAATTTCTTTGTCCTCGCTAAATACTTCAATCATCGTTAATGCCCCCGCCCGGTACCCGTGAATGAATGCTGCTGGTAATTTGCTTTTCAACATCTCCATGAGATCACTAATTTTTTGATTCACTTTTTGAGATTCAGGGTCGGTTGAATTTATCTGTTCACTAGGACGCCAATTCCCATAATACATATCCTCCAAAATCATTTTTTATCATACCTACTATGAAAAGTTAAGTGTTTGTCCTCACGTGAATCGAGAATTCCCATTATGCACTGCTAATCACCCAAGCACATTTTACAGCATGTGATGGATGCATATTGATATTTATGCGTTATTTGCATAAAGTTTTTTTAGTATATAAGCTGAGTTGAAAATGTACATGAGGCGCCACTACGCTGCCGGGTGTTGCTTCCCATCGCTGTAATACTGGAATTATTCTATAAAATTCAAAGAAAGCTAAACATAATAGAGTTAAAGCTTTAATTTGCTAGGTTTATATGCAAACGCTATTATTCTATAATTTCACTCAGAAAGGAGGTTAAAGTAAAAAAATACGGAATATGGAACGTATAGATGATATACTGCAAAGAGAACCAACCAACAAGCAAGTGTAGGGACAAACACAAAAATTTTAGGAGGTAGAGTATGTTTAATTTTAGTAAGAAAATGATGACGGTAGTTCTTGCAGCTTCCATGAGTTTTGGGTTGTTTGCAACAACCTCAAGTGCAGCGACAGACTATTGGCAAAATTGGACCGATGGCGGTGGGACGGTCAATGCTGTTAATGGATCAGGCGGTAATTACAGCGTAACATGGAAGGATACCGGGAATTTTGTTGTCGGCAAAGGCTGGACTACTGGATCGCCAAACAGAACGATCAACTACAATGCCGGTGTCTGGGCGCCGTCCGGTAATGGATATTTGGCTCTCTACGGGTGGACGAGAAACTCACTCATCGAATATTACGTCGTTGATAGCTGGGGTACTTATCGACCTACCGGAACGTATAAAGGTACGGTGACCAGTGATGGGGGCACATATGATATCTACACAACAATGCGATACGACGCACCTTCCATTGAAGGCGAAAAAACGACGTTTATTCAGTACTGGAGTGTTCGACAGTCGAAGAGACCGACCGGGGGCAACTCCACAATCACTTTCAGCAACCACGTGAAAGCATGGGCGAGCAAAGGAATGAATCTGGGAAGTAACTGGTCTTACCAGGTGTTGGCGACAGAGGGGTATCAGAGTAGCGGGAGCTCTAACGTAACGGTGTGGTAACCACTCAACTGCAAGCTGTTCAACGAACAGGCGCGGTTGGGACTGTCTCACGGGATAAGCGGGTTTTGAGAGCTGTCTGATAGATAGGGTTTAAATGAATCGATCATGGAGGACTCACCGAGCCCTAAGTATTGTAGACAGGCCGATGACCGTTCCCCTCCAGTCTATCCGTCAGTGCGGATGCGTTGAAGGCCGTTTCCTGCCAGGCGAACGGCCTTCGAGGCTGCTGGAGGCGAGTTGCAGGCCATCACGGCCTACTATTTTTCCTATCAGCTTAAAGGATATCTATCCATGAGAAAGCTATTAATGTTTATTTTAATAGCAACAATAAGAATGATAACGATAATATAAAATGGATAGCAACGATCAACGAGGGAGCTAACAGTTACCGATTGCCTACAGAAGTAAAGTGGGAATATGCAGCAGGCGGAGGTCAGGCGAGCAAGGGCTACACATACAGCGGAAGCAATAATGACGACGAGGTCGCATGGTATTGGAAAAATGCCGGAGACAAGTACTTATCTGGAGACTGGAACTGGCCTATCATCGAGAGCAACAATAATAAAACAAAATCAATAGGTACCCAGAAACCCAACGAGTTAGGAATATACGATATGTCCGGCAACGTCAGCAACAACGAGATATCATTCCGAGGCAAGTTTGATGCGAATGGCTTTGGTCCCGATCAAGGGTTTCGTATAGCTCGTAGAGAATAGTCGGAATAAGGCACTACAAATGAAGGTTAAACTAACGGGCAGTTTAGGTTAGTACAGTTCTACCCCACCGAGAAGACAGGGTCGGGGAGTGGCCTATCCTGCCTTCTTGCGTGTTATATGTTTTCTACTGTACTAAATTATCCAAATCCGGCTGCAATTTGGTCCGCAGAACATACAGCATGGTGGCACCAACAAGGAACGCAACGGCATCCGAAATGACAAGCGACCAGACCACCCCGTGGAATCCGTTCATTCGATTAGCAATATACAACACAGGAATCAGAGTAACTCCTTGAATAACTGACATAATAAACGCGGCGGTTCCTTGCGCTGTTGCTTGAAAGATACCGGTAAACAGCGAGGTCATTCCTGTAATGAATAAGGATAAGAACGTCACATGTAGAATGTAGCTACCCATTTCAATTAATTGTGGGTCACTCGTAAATAAACCAATTAAGTGGTCGGAAATCAGATAGACGATAACACCGAACACGATTGCTAACGCCACAATAGCTTTGATTGTAAATCCAATGGTATGTTTCATGCGTAATTTATTCGCTGTAAAAGAGAAGGCAATCAACGGCACAACTCCCTCGCATAAGCCCATCAGAACAAACTCAGGAAATTGCAATAAGCGTGATGAAATTCCGTAAGCCGCTACGGCCTGATCCCCATAATCGACAAGAAAATGGTTAAAGATGAGCGACATTGCACCCAAGAAGATACTCATAACAAAGACGGGAACTCCGATTTTGAATACATTGTTCAGAATATCCGTGGTAGCTTTAAACCATTTTACGGAGACAGTTAAGAATTGGCTCTTATATCCCATATGGAAGGCGTAGAATGCACTCGCAACCAAGTTAGAGATGACCGTAGCAGACGCAACGCCGATCACGCCCCAATGGAAGACGAAGATGACTAGCGCGTCGAGAATAATATTCACGACAACACTGAGAATCATTCCGATCATCGATGTGATTGCTGCACCCTCGGAGCGCACGATATTCTCTAGCGTGAAGAATAATACGACGAATGGTGAACCAATAAGCATAATCGTGACATAGTCCTTCGTGAATCCGAAGGAGCTAGTTGTTGCCCCGAGGCCATGAACGATTGGATCGATCAACGGGAGACCGACCGCCATCACGATAAGACCGAGAACTAAACTGCTGTAAAAGGCGAATGAAGACACATGCTTCACATCGTCATATTTTTTCTCTCCCAGCAAACGAGAGATGAATGTGCCGCTACCCATGCCTATCAAGTTGCCTAGCGCCATAATGATCGCGAATAACGGCAAGGTTAGTGCGAGTGCGGTTAACATGGCAGTATTGCCCAGTGTACCAAGGAAATAGGCATTTAAGATGGAATAGATGACATTCATTGACGTACCTAGCATCATCGGTACAGCGAAGTGAGCTACGGCTTTTGCGACCGGTGCTTTTTCAAAGTAATGGAGGTTTTCTGCATCCATGCGAGTCACTACTTTCTTTATTTATTTTGTCCTTCAGTCTAACAGTGTTAGGTTGTGCCTTACAGTGTTAGATGATATCATGAACCTATGAACCTGTAAAGCATAAACTTACACTGTTAGATAAAAGGGCGGATACCGATGAAAAAAAAGCAGCCTCAAATTTCGGAGGATAAGATTTTGGAAGCCTCGTGGGAGCTTCTTGGAGAGGAGGGTATCGAGAAATTCAGTATGAGACGATTGGCCGACCGGCTAGGGATTCAGGCTCCCTCTTTGTACTGGTACTTCAAGAGCAAGCAGAATCTCTATCAGCGCTTGGCCAACCAGGTATCGAAAATTATTCTGGAGGAGTTTCATTCCGAGGGGGACTGGAAGGAGCAGCTGACGGGGCTTGCGGTAACGATGCGGAGTGTGCTCTACCGGTACCCCTGCTCCACGCAGCTCATGATGATGACGCTGCCCCACGAACCGGACATCATCCGGTTCACCAACCGTATGCTGCTCTGCGTGGAGTCGACGCCGCTTGAGCAAGAGCAGAAAATACAAGTGGTTACTACACTTGTGAACTATGTCTCCTACTTCGTCCTAGACGATTATCAGCATGAGCGTAATGTCTCCGCTATCCTCAAGGACCAGGGAGCGCTTCCGGGTGAGGAGATGATTCACCTTCTGAATTCCATGAGCGAGACAGAAGTGGGACTATTCCGGAGGATGTTCACGAACGGGCTGTTCGAGCTGATGGGGACCGACGGAGCGTTTGAGTTCGGATTGAAGCTGATTCTGTTGGGGGTTGAGCAGGTGATAAAGGAGCAGGAAAGTAGTATGTAAAAACCGCCCATCCGGTTATTGGATGGGCGGTTTCAATTAGGTTACGTTTACCCTAAATTGTTAGTGAATTTATAATCTTGTGCCTGTCTTTTGTCCTTTGTAAACGTGATTTACTTGTATTAGTCATCAAGACAGGAAATATGTATCTTCAACTCAATTGCTAAGCATAAAACCAAAAGAAGCATTTATAAAGTTGATGTTATTGTCATATAAAATAATGATAGATTAACTAGTACTGGAGTACATTACAGAAAAGAGAACTTTATCACCGACTTTTTTAGCACGTAATAGCGGCAAATTCGCTTTTGATATCCGCCGCTATTCAACTAAAAGGCAGTTATTCAAAGTGACTTCATATCAATGTAAGTTTTGCCCGGTCAAGGATTTCGGTGTTTTAAGCCTTGTAAGAACTTCTGATTTACGCAAAGTAGGCTCTCCAAGCCGCAAATTGCGCGGCATTCAATGAGATATTGTTTTTATTTTCGACGTGGATATCTTTTTTAATATAGACTGTATGTTCAGTCATAATTAAAATGTTAATCAAGAAAAATATTACCACATTGGGGAGGGGAACAAGGTGGAACTTTTTTACGAAATCGAAGGAAATGGAGTCCCTATAGTCATGATTCACTCGGGAGGTGTCGACTCAAGGGTATGGAGATATATGGTGCCTGAATTGGCAAAATCATTCAAGGTCATTACCTTCGATGGTCGAGGAACCGGCCGCTCGCCTGCTATGCAAGAGCCGACTTCACTTGTGGAGGATTTGCGCAAACTTCTCGAACATCTCGGACTGGATCTTGTCACACTTGTTGGTCATTCCATCGGTGGGCAAGTCGCGACTGATTTTGCGTTATCATATCCTTCTATGGTTGAGCGGCTAGTGGTGATTGCCCCTTCATTGACGGGATTTGCATATTCGCAAGAATTTACCAATTATATAGCATCGGTGAATGCGGCCGCTCCCGATATTTCAAAACTTGTAGAGTTGTCTTTAGCCGGACCGATCTATCGGGCTACGATGGCTAGCCCCCACCGGAGATTTCTGAGTGAAATGCATACTCACTACATGACAAGGGTATTTACCGAGTGGAGGAGCTTTGATGTCCTTTGGCCAGAGCCGCCTTCGATTGAACGTTTAGAGAACATTGCAGCGAGTACGTTATTTATACAAGGAACAATAGAATGGCCGGATATGTATAATATCGCCGAGTACTTCAAGCGTGTACCTGAGATTAGGTTTGCCGAAATCAAAGGAGCTGATCATATGCTTGTCCTTACTCATGCGGAAGAACTAGCAACTAGCATCCGACAGTTTTGTCACAGGTGAGAACCATACATGAATAGATTGGGTATCTCTTGAATCAAAGTATTATAATGGGGTGATAAGAAATTTCCACTTTTGAAACTGGATTCTTTGCTCGAATCATTTTAAAGAAGGAAAACGCAACACCAGATGAATTGGACGCAACCCCCGTCCAAGGGGATCTCAAGGAAGAAGTTTTGAACCTTAAAGAGCAACTTGGAAGAAACATCTTGGTGCTTGGAAGAGGCGAGTTAGTTAGGACGCTGATGAAGCATGATCTCGTCGACGAGTTTCGGATCATGATCTTTCCGTTTATACGGGGGAGTGGAAAGCGTTTGTTTACAGATAACATCAAGAGTCTATACCAAGACCTTACATTCGGGAGCAGTTGAATTGACGTACCGTCCATCAAAAGAAGATAACGTTTTCACCAAGGCTCAGACTGATATAAACAAAGTCCGAGCCTGCCGCTGTTTTATTTTGGAGCCAGTCAATAATTATAATCCGGAGCCTGACGGTAAACTATACCCAGCTGCCCTGCATCCCAAGACGGTTCTTGCGAGCTGTTATTCTGAAAATAAAGCATCCGTTGCAACCGGCTGAAGGATAGGCAGTGGCTGAAGGGAGATGGTCCGGTCGAGATGAACAAACGCATCATAACGATCCGCCATGCTGGAAGGCACGTAATTGCCGAATCGCTCATGAGCAGGCTCATATACCACACCGATGGCACGGTGGCCAATGACCGTATGCAGCATGGAAGATGCATCGGTGAGCATTACCATGCCATTCCGGCCGCCTCCCGCCTGGTGCATGCAATACTCCCAGCTTCCTGGTTGTCCGGGCGGCACGGTCATTTTCTCGACCGGAGCTCCCCAAGCTCTTCCGGCCAGTACCTCGCCCTGATAGGTTCCGAAGCCAACGGCAAATACACGATGTTCTGGATCCTCCCGCAGCAGCTGACCCACATTGACCATGCCATCAGCCATCATATCCGTTGCCCGCGCATCACCGATATGCGTATTATGCTCCCAGACAATGGCTTTTGCCGAGGCGCCGTAATATGACATGATTCGCTTCAGTGATTGAACCATATGTCTGTCCCGTATATTCCAGGACTGCGGGCCGCCCTGGACCATCGTACGATAATAGGCCTCCGAGCTGGAAGTGACGAGCATGTTCACCTCCGCATTTAGTTCTTCCTCACTTCCCGGATACGCCATGCGCCGGCTCTGAATCTGCTTCAGTAGCTCAATCACTTCTTTCTCACAGCTCTCCGAGAGCAATCCTGCCGCAATGCCATAAGTCTGATGGTCCCTGCTATATGGATCAAAACAGGCGTATGTCCTGCGGGCCTGTTCCAGCTGGGGAGACTTGGTCTTCTCCAAATAACCGATGATTGCCTCCATCGATTCCCATAACGAGTACATATCGATGCCATAAAATCCAACCTTGGGACAGCCACTGCCGCCCCCTTGATTCACCTCATTGTAATCCTTCAGCCACTCCGCGAAATCACGAATATCCGTATTCGCCCACATCCAGGTCGGCCAGCGAGTAAAATCACCCAGTGCATCGGTTGCCGAAGAATCGGCCCCCTTCATTCCTTTAACATACCGGTTCAATCGATAAGCAGAGGGCCAGTCTCCTTCCACGCCGATAATGTTAAATCCCTTGCTTGCAATTAGCTTCTTCGAAAGCTCGGCCCGAACTCGGTAAAAATCAGACGTCCCATGGCTTGCCTCGCCAAGCAGCACAATATCTGCATCTCCGATGGCCTTAACTATGCGGTCTAGATTCTCCATTCCGTCCAATGGGATAAATAAGGCATTCAGCTCTTTCAAATATGCATTCTGCTCTGATAGATTATCATTAGAATTCATGAATGTGTTCTCTCCTTTAGACGGTATGAGTGAATTATTTCCGATTTGTCCATTCATTAACCCAAAACATGTCTCCCTTAGTGATAAGCCCGGGTAAGTCTGGTCGGGGCAAAATTTGAATTGATCTAACGGGACACGATAGCTTAATAAACAACTAAGACACGGCTACCGGCATGGATCGGCCATGTTGTACTAACGGGCAAGATAGCGTGACGAAGTAATCTCGATAAATAAATAGAGGCACAGCTAATTCAGAAGATCGGCTGCCATTTACATTAGTCTAAAAACCATTCAAATAAAATCGGAGCGCTTCGGAAAGTGTTATGGTGTTGGGAAATTGGAAGTCATAACAAAAGGCTGAAGTAATTAAGATAATTGTAAAATGTTGAGGATAAGGAAGGTTACTAAAGTCCTCCACGGCGAAAAAAATGCCCGATTTTTAGCATAGTACCACAGCAGTTCAAGGGATATCATTAAGATGTGCGCAAAAAAGGAGGAGAAATATAATGTCCGTTGAACGTTTTCATATTCACATTGCAGATGAAGTCCTTGATGATTTGAAAAGAAGATTACACCACATCCGCTGGCCGTATCAATTGGAAAACTCAGGCTGGGATCGAGGTGTTGATTTAACTTATTTAAAATCCCTTGTTTCGTATTGGCGAGAACAGTATGATTGGCGCGAACAAGAATCTCAGTTAAACCGTTTTTCCCAGTTTCGCTGCAAGATCAATGGAGTTGATGTGCACTTTGTTCATGAGTACGGAAAGGGTCCCAATCCCATGCCCATTATTCTAACCCACGGATGGCCAGATAGTTACCTTAGATATCAGAAGATTATTCCTCTTCTTACAGATCCAGCTAGCTATGGAGGTGATCCTAAGGATTCTTTCGATGTCATTGTCCCTTCATTACCTGGTTTTGCGTTCTCTAGCTCTCCTGACCATCCTGGTGTCAACAATTATCAGGTTTCCGAGATGTGGGCTAAATTAATGACAAAAGAATTAGGATACGATAAGTTTGCTGCAGCAGGTGGGGATATAGGTTCCGGAGTTACGAGATATCTGGCATCGAACCATCCTGAACTTTTATTCGGGATTCACCTAACAGATATTGGTATCATAAGAGATCTACTTACGTCCCATGAGCAGGTAAAACTTTCAGAGGAAGAACTTCAATACAAGAAAAGAGCATTAGAATGGCTTTCTCTAGAGGGAGGGTACATGTCGATACAATCGACACGTCCACAGACTCTTGCGTATGGACTTTCTGATTCACCAGCAGGCTTAGCCGGTTGGATTATTGAAAAATTCCGAGCTTGGAGTGATTGTGGAGGTGACCTCCGTCAAAGATTTAGCGAAGATGAACTCATTACGCATATCATGGTTTATTGGCTTACTAACACAATCGGGTCGTCAACGCAGATGTATTACGAAAATTCACATTCTCTGCCGTCATTAGGCTATATAAAAGTACCAACTGGGGTTGCATTATTCCCAGCAGATATAGTATTACCACCAAAAGACTGGGCAGTACGCAATTTAAATATAACTCGCTGGACTACCATGGCTCGTGGTGGACATTTTACGGCCATGGAAGAGCCAGAGCTTTTAGCCCAAGAAATTCGTACCTTCTACAAGCCTTATAGAGTGGAATAGTGAGTGTTTATGATGGAGCAGATACCTTAGAATAATATTCAAGAGCAAAAAGACCTTTTGAGTATGTGCGAACATCCAATTGATTCAGCGTTTGTTTGATGAAAAAACTACGGATAAAATCTTTTATTCGAATGCTATTAAAAGGTATTTCAAATAATTTTAAAATGCGCACTGATACGCTAACGGGTACATTAGTTGAAACAAAAAGGTTGCCGTGGCAGCCTTTTTTATTTTATGTTAGGCCTAGTAGGACCAACTTACCAGTTGAGGCCGATTGGATCAATAAATCTGCCTTAATGATGTGGGTTAGTATCCATTATTAAAGGCGGATTCACGAAATTCAATATAAGGCTCCTTAACGTTGTAAAACCGTGTTTGCTGGCGATACCTCAATAATGTAAAAAATTACAATTCATTCTCGTCCCTAAAAGTATGCTTATAGGAACGAGAATGAATTAGTCTATTTCACGTCCCCAAATGTGTATAAATAATTATTGGAACGTTTCAGTATTAATGGTCCCTTTTTTGGAACTGAAAGGGGATGCATCATATAGTAGATATGTTTGTGTGTCGGTCGGCCAAATACCAAGCTACTTTCGACGCTACTGTTGATCAAGAGCATGATGCCCAAAAAGTCGTAACAAGATATCTAACTGCTATTCATGAAATGCATTTATCGGATGCAGTAGATATGGTCAAAGATTCACGGTACCTGTAATGAAGAAAAACAAATTCGAAAGTATAAGCAGTACAGTAATAGAACTGATTTTGATAACTTGGTTATTAATTAGTGTAATTTACCT
>NZ_JBSIEZ010000001.1:1145000-2450000 GCF_053615415.1 Paenibacillus sp. S33
AGTGATTCCGTCAGTAGCGGCGAGCGAACGCGGATTAGCCCAAACCAAGGAGCTTGCTCCTTGGGGTTGTGGGACGTCTCACATGGAGTTACAAAGGAGCCGGTTAGATGAAGAGGTCTGGAAAGGCCCGCCAGAGAAGGTAAAAGCCCTGTAGTTCAAAACCCGTTCCCTCCGAGACGGATCCCGAGTAGTGCGGGGCACGTGAAACCCCGTATGAATCCGGCAGGACCATCTGCCAAGGCTAAATACTCCCTGGCGACCGATAGTGAAGCAGTACCGTGAGGGAAAGGTGAAAAGCACCCCGGAAGGGGAGTGAAATAGATCCTGAAACCGTGTGCTTACAAGAAGTCAGAGCCCTATTGATGGGTGATGGCGTGCCTTTTGTAGAATGAACCGGCGAGTTACGTTCCCGTGCAAGGTTAAGGTGAAGAGCTGAAGCCGCAGCGAAAGCGAGTCTGAATAGGGCGATCTTTAGTACGTGGACGTAGACCCGAAACCGGGTGATCTACCCCTGTCCAGGGTGAAGGTGCGGTAACACGCACTGGAGGCCCGAACCCACGCATGTTGAAAAATGCGGGGATGAGGTGGGGGTAGCGGAGAAATTCCAATCGAACCCGGAGATAGCTGGTTCTCCCCGAAATAGCTTTAGGGCTAGCCTCGGAAAGAAGAATCGTGGAGGTAGAGCACTGATTGGGTGCGGGGCCCGCAAGGGTTACCAAGCTCAGTCAAACTCCGAATGCCATAGATTTAGTTCCGGGAGTCAGACAGTGAGTGCTAAGATCCATTGTCGAAAGGGAAACAGCCCAGACCATCAGCTAAGGTCCCCAAGTGTGTGTTAAGTGGGAAAGGATGTGGAGTTGCACAGACAACCAGGATGTTGGCTTAGAAGCAGCCACCATTGAAAGAGTGCGTAATAGCTCACTGGTCGAGTGACTCTGCGCCGAAAATGTAACGGGGCTAAACACACCACCGAAGCTATGGCTTGATGCATTGCATCAGGGGTAGGGGAGCGTTGAATGCGGGTTGAAGGTGTACCGTAAGGAGCGCTGGACTGCATTCAAGTGAGAATGCCGGTATGAGTAACGAAAAGATCTGTGAGAATCAGATCCGCCGAAAGCCTAAGGGTTCCTGAGGAAGGTTCGTCCGCTCAGGGTAAGTCGGGACCTAAGGCGAGGCCGATAGGCGTAGTCGAAGGACAACAGGTCGAAATTCCTGTACCACCGTAATCCGTTATGAGCGATGGGGTGACGCAGTAGGGTAGTGACGCGGACTGATGGATGTCCGTCTAAGCAGTGAGGCTGGTGTGTAGGCAAATCCGCACATCGTTAAGGCTGGGCTGTGATGGGGAGCGAAAATTGTAGTAGCGAAGGTCATGATCTCAGACTGCCAAGAAAAGCCTCTAGCCAGGAGAAGGTGCCCGTACCGCAAACCGACACAGGTAGGCGAGAAGAGAATTCTAAGGCGCGCGGAAGAACTCTCGTTAAGGAACTCGGCAAAATGACCCCGTAACTTCGGGAGAAGGGGTGCCTCGGTAGGGTGAATAGCCCGAGGGGGCCGCAGTGAAAAGGCCCAAGCGACTGTTTAGCAAAAACACAGGTCTGTGCGAAGCCGCAAGGCGAAGTATACGGGCTGACGCCTGCCCGGTGCTGGAAGGTTAAGGGGAGTGGTAAGCCTTCGGGCGAAGCTATGAACCGAAGCCCCAGTAAACGGCGGCCGTAACTATAACGGTCCTAAGGTAGCGAAATTCCTTGTCAGGTAAATTCTGACCCGCACGAATGGCGTAACGACTTGGGCGCTGTCTCAACGAGAGATCCGGTGAAATTTTAATACCTGTGAAGATGCAGGTTACCCGCGACAAGACGGAAAGACCCCATGGAGCTTTACTGCAGCTTGATATTGAATTTGGGTACGATCTGTACAGGATAGGTGGGAGCCGTAGAACTTTGAGCGCCAGCTTGAAGGGAGGCATCCTTGGGATACCACCCTGATCGTATCTAGGTTCTAACTTGGTACCGTAACCCGGTGCGAGGACAGTGTCAGGTGGGCAGTTTGACTGGGGCGGTCGCCTCCTAAAGAGTAACGGAGGCGCCCCAAGGTTCCCTCAGAATGGTTGGAAATCATTCGAAGAGTGCAAAGGCAGAAGGGAGCTTGACTGCGAGACCTACAAGTCGAGCAGGGACGAAAGTCGGGCTTAGTGATCCGGTGGTACCGCATGGAAGGGCCATCGCTCAACGGATAAAAGCTACCCTGGGGATAACAGGCTTATCTCCCCCAAGAGTCCACATCGACGGGGAGGTTTGGCACCTCGATGTCGGCTCATCGCATCCTGGGGCTGAAGTAGGTCCCAAGGGTTGGGCTGTTCGCCCATTAAAGCGGTACGCGAGCTGGGTTCAGAACGTCGTGAGACAGTTCGGTCCCTATCTGTCGTGGGCGTAGGAAATTTGAGAGGAGCTGTCCTTAGTACGAGAGGACCGGGATGGACGTACCGCTGGTGTACCAGTTGTTCCGCCAGGAGCACCGCTGGGTAGCTATGTACGGAAGGGATAAGCGCTGAAAGCATCTAAGCGTGAAGCCCCCCTCAAGATGAGATTTCCCAATTAGTAAGACCCCTTGAAGACGACGAGGTAGATAGGTTGGGGGTGGAAGTGCAGTAATGCATGGAGCTGACCAATACTAATCGGTCGAGGGCTTATCCTAAAAAGTAAAACGCAAATGAGTTTCGGATCCAGTTTTCAGGGTGTAACCTTGAATGTAGAATTTGCACAGCAAATTCATGTTTGGTGGCGATAGCGGAGGGGTTCCACACGTACCCATCCCGAACACGACCGTTAAGCCCTCCAGCGCCGATGGTACTTGGATCGCAGGGTCCTGGGAGAGTAGGACGTCGCCAAGCAACCCCATAATGGGGATTTTTTTTCGCCTATCAGGCTATTGATTATACATACAAAATTGATTTTTTAGATGGGGCTATAGCTCAGCTGGGAGAGCGCCTGCCTTGCACGCAGGAGGTCAGGGGTTCGATCCCCCTTGGCTCCACCAATATTCCCTGATAGCTCAGTTGGTAGAGCACTCGACTGTTAATCGAGTTGTCACAGGTTCGAGTCCTGTTCGGGGAGCCATGTGGAGAGGTGTCCGAGTTGGCCGAAGGAGCACGATTGGAAATCGTGTAGGCGCCAAAAGCGTCTCGAGGGTTCGAATCCCTCTCTCTCCGCCAGCTCTTAATAATAGATATATGGCCCGTTGGTCAAGGGGTTAAGACACCTCCCTTTCACGGAGGTAACAGGGGTTCGAATCCCCTACGGGTCATAGTAATTCGGAGGCTTAGCTCAGCTGGGAGAGCATCTGCCTTACAAGCAGAGGGTCGGGGGTTCGAGCCCCTCAGCCTCCACCATTTGAAAAGTAAATATTTATTACTGTCGCGGGGTGGAGCAGTTCGGTAGCTCGTCGGGCTCATAACCCGAAGGTCGCAGGTTCAAATCCTGCCTCCGCAATTACTTTCAACTAAGAGAGTTGCCTCTGGAACCGTGGTGTAGAGGCCCAACATGCCTGCCTGTCACGCAGGAGATCGCGGGTTCGAATCCCGTCGGTTCCGCCATTTAACTTAATATGCCGGTGTAGCTCAACTGGTAGAGCAACTGACTTGTAATCAGTAGGTTGGGGGTTCAAGTCCTCTCGCCGGCACCATTTTGGAGGATTAGCGAAGTGGCCAAACGCATCAGACTGTAAATCTGCTCCCTTACGGGTTCGGTGGTTCGAATCCATCATCCTCCACCAGTTTTACGAGCCATTAGCTCAGTTGGTAGAGCACCTGACTTTTAATCAGGGTGTCGAAGGTTCGAGTCCTTCATGGCTCACCATTGTATTACATGCGCGTGTGGCGGAATTGGCAGACGCACTAGACTTAGGATCTAGCGTCTTTGACGTGGGGGTTCAAGTCCCTCCACGCGCATCTTGTTTTTGCGGACGTGGCTCAGCGGTAGAGCATCGCCTTGCCAAGGCGAGGGTCGCGGGTTCGATTCCCGTCGTCCGCTCCATTTATTAGTCCCCTTAGCTCAGCTGGATAGAGCGTTTGACTACGAATCAAAAGGTCGGGAGTTCGAATCTCTCAGGGGACGCCATTAACTTCATAAGCCGGTGTGGCGGAATTGGCAGACGCGCGCGACTCAAAATCGTGAGGGAAACCGTGGAGGTTCGAGTCCTCTCACCGGCATCTATTTCGGGATGTAGCTCAATGGTAAAACTCAGCCTTCCAAGCTGGTAGCGTGGGTCCGATTCCCATTACCCGCTTTATATAAATGAAAAAGGAGAGATGGCTTATTTTTATGCCATCTCTCCTTTTTTACTTTTAAACAATTCCTATCGACATGACAACCAGTAGAAACCTCAAGGCAATCTCCTCCGTTCCTTTGCGTTATTAACATACACAGGCAACTTCCAGAATTTTTATTTTCTGATCTTCTTCATATACTTAAGTTTCAGCTCGTAGTTCAGTTCTTGAAGGCAATATCAGCATGCAGACAGAAAATCTCATCAGAAATTGCCCCGCAACCTAACTCTGGTATCGGCGAGAGAAGCAACCGCTCCAGATCCAGAGTTTCAATCTGCTTAATATCGGTTAATGGGCTTTGAGCGAAGCACTGACCGGAGTCATCTTCGTCTGAGAAGCAACTGGACCTGGTGACCATGGATATCACGATGCCAGATATGACAGGTACACACGAGGCTTTCTATGGATAGGGCGTAAAACTAACGAGGAACGATAGTTAAATAACACACAATGTTGAGCAGGCGCTTCAAGTCTGCTCTTTTTATTAAACTAACGGGCAGGATAGTTATAAATATGTTAAAATAAGGGAGAATAAAATCAGAGGTGAGCTAATGTTCAATCCGAAGATCTTCTTCTATTAGTTGTGTCTAAGGTCATGGCTTCAAATGCCAAAATCTAACCCGGCACAACGGGGATGAAGATGTTTACACGGGAAGAGATTCAATTCTGGGAAGATGAGAAACAGCAAAGTCTGGAGATCAATAATAAGCCCAAAGATCCAAGAAAAGAGAAGCTTAAGGATTTCCGTAAAGGAATCAAGAGTGTTCATTACAACAAAGAATGTAAAATAGCAAGAAAAGATGATTATCGTCTGTATAGAACAAAAATGAAACGACTGATGCGTAGTGAAGAATACGAGCTCCTACACAGTTACAAACGAACGAGTGGTTGGATTACTTGGTAAATGAGGTAGCCTTTGAATGAACTCATCCTATTGTTGAAGTGAGTAGCAGTAGGGCAGTTCATGAGGGGCTGCTTTTTTTTCATTGAGCTAACGGGCAGTTTAGTTGAACAAGATAAGTGGAGGTTTTATGTCGCATTTGACGCAAACTGTGAAGGAGGAAGCTGGGAAAATGATAGCTAAGTGTAAAGTGTTGAGTTAACTATCCAGCTTGTTTGTTGATGTCTTTAATGTTTGTGCAGCCTCATCGAGATAGATATCTAAATAAGTACCATCAGTAAATTTAATAACCACAGCATTAGTAGTGATGGCGACATCTTCAATCGTCCTACCTTTAAGTTTTTCAGGTATAACTTTGAAATTAGTCGATTCCACATTCATCAAATCCTTTCATTGATTACACATCTTAGTAATCGGTAATAAGTATATAAAACCTATATTAGTCTAACACTTCTCATTATAAAAGTAAAAGATGAATGATAGAAATACTGAACAGTACGAAGATATTGTGTAATAAAAGAAAGCGTGCTTATTCAACTAACGAGGAACGTTAGTTAAATAAAGAACAGCGGTAGTCTAGGACTTTCTCCTTTTTCAGTCCAAGGCTACCGCTATTTCTATATTCAATCCAGTCTAATACTATTTTTTTATCAGACACACCGGCTTTCAGAACGGCATCAGAGGTGGGGAACTCCAATAAGGTTTTCAACGACACCGCAGAATGAAGATCCCCGATAAACACCCTTGTATTCAGGAGACATCTGATCCAATGCGGTTTGGACTGCAGCTTAATTTGAATATATAGACCGGTAAACGCGTCATGCTGTCGCGTTAAGTTTCGGAGATTCAAGCAACTGAACGCCCCTTGTTTTATAATGATCAAAGTCTTCTTTGTAGAAATAGAATCATCTTCGGTTGATTACTCCTCGGGTAAAAGTTATGAACGGTTGACCTTGGCTTCAAAACGCTTTTCCAACACGTCCCAGTTGGGTGTAGGGACCCGGGACCGTTCCTTCCAAAGGTGAAACACGCGGCTCAAAGCTACGATTTCCCCTACGAATCCGTCAACCAGCCGGCGGATCGGCATCCTATGATAAATTTTTATAAAAAGGCGCATCAACGCCGGTCGTTTGCGGATTAGTGAAGCTTGCGCGGCCGGCGTTAGTGGATACCGTAAGGCCTCTAACACGCGAAAGCCTTCGTCCATAGCCGCGATCATCTGCCGCAACAACTTGTCGTCGCCGGCGTTTTTTTTCATTTGACGCTCGTGTATAACCGTTACAAAGTTTAGCGCAATTACAGGCACGATATAATTCTTGAACCGTGCCTCTATATTTTCATGATAGATAGGTATCGTACTTATTTGGTTTACATATGCGGGTACGCCCCCTTCCATGCAGAGGGTCTTTCCCAAACAAACATAGACTAACGGCCACCATCATGAATGCAAATGTCTTGGCTTGTGAATCTGAACCTCCTTAATGGAGTACAGGGCACAGGCCGAGAGTTTTTTGTTAGGACATACTTTGAGTCCTTAATTTCCCGACCTAGAGGAACTATAGGCAGCATCGTATTATCTCGCTGGTCGAATATTTAAAGCGGTGTTTGTGAATACCAGTCTATGTGAACACTATTTAACAAACTAACAAATTCGCCATTGAAAATCTTCTCTTGAACCAATTTTGGTATACTATGTGGTAGATAAGAGAATTGAGAATTATTTTGAAGTCTGGCTATAAGTGTGTTTCTACAACAACTTGAAAAATAAAATCGATTTTGGTGAAATGCGGAAGCTGTTAGGGCGTAAAAGAGAAGAGGAGGAATGAAAATGTCGTATCTCGTTGATTTTAAAAATGTATCTACGGTTGGTTTAGAGTCTTCACCTGTAGCAGAAGCGCTTGCTGGTTTACGTGCCAATGAAGCCCGTTATTTTATGAACAAATACAAGCATGAGTTTACGGTTGTACCAGCTAGCGAAAGCCAGGAGAGCCTTGAATATGTGAACCGAATTTTGAGAGAAGAACGTGATATTGCGTTTGCGGCTAAACCTTTAGAAACGTCGCGTTTTCAAGTGGAAAATATCCAATTTACCTACGTTTTTTATGAGGATGGTCTTGCAATCAACGTCATGTATACGGTGGATGACCCTAAGAAGCGGGCCGTTGGTTTTAAGCTTTCTGAGGGGATGGAGGTACCAAAGGAGCTAGAAGGGAAGTTTAAGTTTGCTAGGCAGAAGTCTAAACTAGCTGGAACAATTCGGGGTTCGTTTTTTGTAATTAAAGGACAATATTAAAGTAAGCAAAAGCGCAAATGGAGGAATCCAGCCCCTTATTCTCTTTGCAAAAAAGTGAAATTAAAGAAAGGGCTATCCCGCAAAAGGATGGCCCTTTTTGAAAGAATGATGAAAAGCTACCGCTTATCGTATGATTACAAACAGGAAGATCGTGGGTAGTCTCTAATAAGGAGACTATTTTTTTGAAAACTTGCCCCTTCAGCCAACGCGGTGAACCATACCATAAGTGAAGATGAAAAATTTTCTTGTGGGAAGTGACCTAACAATACGATTAGCCAGAAAAGTTTGCTGCGAATGAAGATAACAACACTTAGTGTGGTATGCACTCGTGTTGATCTTGTTTTAATATCCAAACTTCTATTTCATACATGTTGTTGTTAGTCCATGTCTTGCTTCGCTTTTCTCAAGTGCTTTATTAAGCGGCCCATGATCGATTCTCGGTCTCGTCTCCAATCAGTTGTTGAAGTAGTGAGACTGTTCGAGGTCGTGGATCAGTGCAGGTTGCACAGGCCGCCATCCCAGAAGTTCCTGAGTTGCAACGCTTGATCTCGGGATATCGAGCGCTGCAAGTGTGCTGAGGAAGCCGAAGTGGGTGTCTGCTTCTTCACGTGAAATGCTGACTACAGGCACGTTCAGGTGTTTACCGATAACACTTGCGATGTCGCGAAATGGCACGCCTTCATCTGCGACCCCATTTAGTCGTGAACCGGCGGGTGCCTTTTCTAACGCAAGGCGGTATAGATATGCGGCGTCAAGGCGGTGCACAGCCGGCCAGCGGTTGGTCCCCTCTTCTACATAGGCTGAGAAGCCCTTCGTTTTGGCAATGTTGATCAGTCTCGGCACAAATCCTGTGTCACCCTCACCGTGTACCGAAGGACAAAGCTCTACGATCGATGTCCGCACTCCGCGCTCAGCCAGCAATAACATTACGTTTTCTGCTGCCACTCCATTGGCGTGCGTGGTGATCACGAACGGCTTCCCGGACCCTTCCAGCGCCGCCCCCATCGCTTCGACGGCGTGCAGATCTGCTGTGAGTGCCCTGGCGAAGTTCGAGAAGTCGTGATTGAATGCCAGATGAATAATGCCATCCGCAGCAGCCGCGCCACTACGAAGGCTGTCGAGATCGTCAATGTCACCGCGGTGCACTTCGGCCCCGGCCTCTTTTAGTTTCGCAGCGCTATTGTCTGAGCGCACAAGACCGACGACCTGATGACCCGCATCAATGAGTTCACGGACGACAGCGGAACCGATGTAACCTGTTGCTCCTGTTACGAAAACACGCATCATGAAATCCCCCTTAGGCTACTAACCATTGTTGTATAAATTATAATTACCACGCGATGGGTCCATCCTCATCTGAGAACGTTCCTGTTGGACCGTCCGCACCAATCATCGCAAGCCGGACCGCTTCACGCGCCCCTTGTTCAACACTACGAGTGCCAGCAAAATTATTGAGCGCAGTCGATGTAAAACCTGGACAGGCCGCATTGACCTTGATGTTTGTCGATTCAAGCGCAAAGGCAAAGGCAAGTGTCACCGCATGAACAGCCGATTTTGATGCCGAATAGGCCCCAAACATCGCACGATGTGAGTTTTCCGGAATGGAGTTCCAGCTAAGGGAGCCGCCGGTGCTGCCCATGTTGACGATGCGTGCTGCCGGAGCCTCACGTAAAAGTGGCAACATGGCCTGGGTGACTGCAATGACACCAAAAACATTAGTTTCATAAACCGAACGAATGTCTTCGAGCGAAGCAACGGTCAAAAGACCGCTCGTCGCGCCACTGCTCGGAAACGGATCGTCCGGTTTACCTGCGTGTGATATGCCCGCATTGTTCACAAGTACATCGAGACGACCAAATTCGTTCCGAATACGCTCTGCTGCAGCAACAATGGAGTCCTGATCGGTAACGTCGAGCTGGAGAGCGTACGCATCCGAACCGATGCTTTTGGAGGCAATTTCTCCATTCTCGAGGCTGCGTGATCCAACGAGCACGGTGAAACCGTGTTCCGCTAGATCCTTCGCAATCTGTAAACCTATTCCTTTATTGGCACCGGTGATCAAGGCTACGGGTTTGTCTTGCATGATCGTAATCTCCTTTTTGGTATGGGGCACCATCTATATATTTCCCGTTGGATGTGGGATAATGATATTAAATCACACAAAAACGAAACTGTAAAGTTCCGGAACTAATGAGTTTCTGAATATATATTTTAAAAGGAGCTAAGTTTATGAGTAAAATAAAAAAGGAAATGTCTGAGAGGGGCGAATTAACTGAGGTAGTGGCAAAAAAGCCTGCGAAAACATTGGGACGCAAGCGAGATCACACGCGGGATGATAAAATCCTTGAGGCGGCAATCGCCATCCTCGCGGATACGAGTTTCGATGGTATGACAATGGACATGGTCGCGGCTCGCGCAAAGGCTGGGAAGGCGACGGTTTACCGCCGCTGGTCTTCCAAGGCGGAGTTAGTCCGAGACGCCTTGGCATGGATGAATCGAAATCATCTTGAGCTCGAAAGCTTACCTGATACAGGAACCTTGCGCGAAGATCTCCTCGTGCTTTTGAAGCCGCAATCGATCGCGGAAGAAGAACGCAAATTTCGAGTCCTAGCGGGCCTAGGCTCCTTTTTGCAGCATCCGGAATTTGCCGAAGCAGGAACAGCCGGGATTTTCGAGCCATGGGTTGTTGTAAACCGCGAGCTTATGAACCGAGCCGTCGTCCGCGGTGAAATTCCTGCTCACGCGGACATTGAGATGGCTTGCCAGGTCATTACTTCAATGGCTTCTTTTCGCGGACTCATCCAGCGCAAACCGTTCGACAAGCCTTTCTTCACAGCGCTAATCGATGGTATTCTACTGCCTGCACTCAAAAACCCGCGAACAGCTCCAAATATCATGGACCGATGATGACCAGGCGCTTACCAGAAGAATCTACAAGGTGGATCAAGAGGTGAGCAGGATTGGTTTCAGGATAGTGAGCCTAGGAGAAAAATATTACGGAGTCGAACGCTCTGTTGTATTATCACAGAAATGATTCAATTAATGGGAACGATACTTGAATTTAGAACAGGGAGCACACTGCCACTGTGAGGTACAAAAAAAGAACCAAATGTGATTTTGGTTGACGCAGTGAAGGACGATTTAAATTATGTAATTATACTGAAAGATTGTTGTGGTTTGTGGTATAACATCACCCTACTAAACACCCAATATTCTAAAAATGGATTTTAGTCTAGCGAATAACCGGCTATTCGTCCATGCCTAAAATAAACAACTCACGTACACTGAACCATATTTATAGGGAGGTGTCGTTGTTGAGTTGTCCGGATAAAAAAAAACGTGCAAAAAGAAAACCACAATTGTTTGCCATCCAAAAGAAAAGAAAAAAGAAACTGTTGAGTTTTCTGGATAAAAAAAAATCGTGCAAAAAGAAAACCGCAATTGTTTGCCATCCAAAAGGGAAAAAAAAGAAACGACGTCTTCTAGTTATTAAAAAAATAGTGCGGGTACCGTGTCCTCCACCTAAAGGTCAGCAATTACTTCAAGGACTTGCGGGAGCAATTGCAGAAGCTGGACCTCAAGGACTTGTAGGAGCACTTGGCCCCCAAGGATTGGCAGGGATTGCAGGAGCGATAGGCGCACTTGGTCCCGAAGGACTTGCAGGAGCACTTGGCCCCCAAGGATTGGCAGGGCTCGCAGGAGCGATAGGCGCACTTGGTCCCGAAGGACTTGCAGGAGCACTTGGCCCCCAAGGATTGGCAGGGATTGCAGGAGCGATAGGCGCACTTGGCCCCGAGGGACTTGCAGGAGCACTTGGCCCCCAAGGATTGGCAGGGATTGCAGGAGCAATTGGCGCACTTGGCCCCGAAGGACTTGCAGGAGCACTTGGACCCCAGGGACTTGCAGGGATTGCAGGAGCGATAGGCGCACTTGGCCCCGAAGGACTTGCAGGAGCACTTGGCCCACAGGGACTTGCAGGGATTGCAGGAGCAATTGGTGCAGCTGGATTGGCAGGACCAACAGGAGCAGCAGGACCAGCAGGACCAGCAGGACCAGCAGGACCAGCAGGAGCAGTAGGACCAGCAGGACCAGCAGGAGCAGTAGGACCAGCAGGACCAGCAGGAGCAGTAGGACCAGCAGGAGCAGTAGGACCAGCAGGACCGGTAGGACCAGCGGGACCAGTAGGAGCAGCAGGAGCAACAGGTCCAGCGGGACCCGCAGGGCCGGCAGGTGGAGTATTAGGCTTTGCAGATTTCTTTGCCTTGATGCCTCCTGATAATGCAGCAACTGTTGCTCCCGATACAGACGTAAGTTTTCCGCAAGATGGTCCAATCAGTGGGACTGCAATTACCCGTATAAATGCGAGCTCTTTTAACTTGGCTACAATTGGCACTTATCAGGTTTTGTTTCAGGTAGGTGTAAACGAACCGGGTCAACTCATTTTAACACTCAACGGCGCTGATCTGGCTTATACGGTGGTCGGGCGTGCAACAGGTACTTCTCAAATAGTAGGAATGGCTCTTGTGCAAACAACGGTCATTAATTCAGTACTCACAGTGCGAAACCCTGCTGGCAATGCGGCGGCACTCACGATCACTCCATTAGCTGGAGGAACAAGACCAGTTTCCGCGCACCTTGTTATTACGCAGGTTGCATAGAGGGAAAGAAATGCAGTATTTTTCGATAATAATGCCAATATCAACGATAGTTCAATAACCACGAGGAGACGGCAGACGATAAAGTGGCTGTCGTTTTCTCAACTAACGAGCAAATTAGCTTAATAAATACATTGATGCCGCAAACGAAAAAGAGGAGTAGATATCCTTAGGGCATCTACTCCATACTTTTAATTGTTGGTTCTTTTGGCGTAATCAAAACCTACGGGTGATCTTTTGAAAGATGGTTAGATATCGAGTTTACGGCTACCGATCCATTTCACCATGTCAGGATCGCGATGAGAAAAGAACAGGCTCTGTTTTGTATCTAACATAGTAATCGACTCCATATCCTCTTGGCTTAACTCAAAGTCAAAGATATCGAAGTTTTCGATAATTCTTTCTTTACGAACAGACTTTGGAATCACAACAACTTCTCTTTGTGTCAACCAGCGTAAAACCACCTGAGCAACGGATTTATTATACTTTTCAGCTATGGATACCAATATTTCATTCTGGAACAAGTTATTTTTTCCTTCAGCAAAAGGCGCCCAGGATTCGATCTGAACATTATTCTCTTTCATGAATTTTGCATTTTCGATTTGCTGGTTGAATGGGTGCGTTTCAACCTGATTCACGGCAGGAATTACTTCATTATGAATAATCAAATCGATCAGGCGATCCTCATGGAAGTTACTAACGCCGATTGCACGGACCTTTCCTTCACGGTACAATTCCTCCATAGCGCGCCAAGAACCAAACACATCTCCATATGGCTGGTGAATTAAATACAAATCCAAATAATCCAATTGCAATCTATCCAGTGATTTTTCAAATGCCTTTTTTGTACGCTCATAACCCGTATCCTGAACCCAAAGTTTCGTAGTGATAAATAACTCCTCTCTTGTCACGCTACTACGTTTGATCGCTCTGCCAACTGCTTCTTCATTTAAATAAGAGGCAGCGGTATCTATCAGCCGATAGCCTGCCATAATAGCGTCATAAACGCTTTGTTCACATTCATTTGCATCTTGGATCTGATAAACACCAAAACCGAGTACAGGCATCTCAACCCCATTGTTCAAAGTTACTTTTTGCATATAATCCTCCAGTATTTTTAATTATCATGTGTAAATCAACTACAATTCATATTCATAACAGACACCCACTTCACATCTTTATTATGCACCAGATGACAAAGCGATCGTTATCCCGTTCGTGCCAAATGTTTGCCTAATCCTCTCACTACCACCTATTTAACAGATAAATATGGACTATAATCGAACTTTAAAGAATGACGGCACGGGGAGGATCAAATGTCTGAAAATAATCACTAAGCAGCAAATACCCCATACCCTATCCCCAAAATTCTTTACATACGCAGACTCCAAATTCTACCTTAGGAGCGAATCTATTAAATAAATACCTTCGCATCTGGAAAACCCAACGTAACGATTCCCCACTACAGCAACTCAAAATAAATTTCTCAATTTCACGGTGTCCGTTTGTATAATCTGATCAAACCCCGATATATCTAAAAATGCCTCCCTTGCTCTCTATCTAAATTTCCTGTCTCTCCATCCTCTGTAATCTTAATTCAGATAAATCTGTCGTAGCTTGGTTGATTGCCGATCTAACAGTATCCCTCTATTAGGTTGAAATCCTATATAAATCGGTTGAAAATGTTGATTTTACCAATGGACAAGGATTTGTACAATAGAGTTGTAGCGCTTACATTTCCAAGGAGGTTGCGGCGAAATGAAGAGACTTCAGGTGGTTGGCAAGCAAATCAGGACCCCAAGATCCAAAAGGAGGCCGTGTTGATGAAATTTAAGGGAATATTGGCGGCATTTTTGTTTTTAACCACAGCGTCTGTGCTGTTTGGGACGCATACGGCAGAGGCCCATGAACTATCCAATGACAAGCTGACGATTCAGACAGGCGAGCATGGCGAAATTTCATCCATCCGTATCAAGGGAGATGCTTTCCCGACAGAGTACGTGATGAACGCAACGGTGACACCTGAGCAGAACACCGCAGATCACCAATGGCTGGGGGAGCTGATGTTCACGTACCGACTGGATGGAGGCAGCTGGACGAAGGCATGGACGAACAAGTCGGCAGATGCACGTAAGATCACGACCAGTGGCAACCGTGTCACGGTCACGTACGAGAATTCAAGTAACGCAGAAGGCATACGCAATTTTAAAGTCATTGAAACGTATTCGGCAGAGTCGAATGGTTCGGTGTTGTGGAATATACAGGTGCAGAATACAAGTGGAAAAAAACTGGAGATTGGCGATTTCGGTTTGCCTCTGCCTTTTAATGAGCAGTGGACCAACGGTGATGCGATCTACGAAACTAGAGTGGTGACGCATTCCTTTGTCGGCAATAACAGCTCCTATATTACAGCTGGACGTCCCAGCGGCATTGGTTCTTCATTGCTACTGATTCCTGACTCCTCAACAGGTGCGGGCTTTGAGTATCAGGATCACTGGCGGGATGAGGAGCATCCGGGCAGCAAATGGGCCTGGAACCCGGCCAACGAAGGCAAATGGCTGGAAGGACTCAATGTATTTTATATTCATTCCAATGTCATCAAGTCCACCAATCGGGGGTATTTGCCCAACACCAGCTTGATCCTGAATCCTGGTCAAAGCAAAAACTATGGTTTCAAGTTTCTAGCGGTGAAGGACGAGCATGATGTGAAAGATACGTTGTACCAAGAAAACTTGGTGGATACAACAGTCGTACCGGGTATGATCGTTCCTACGAATCAAAAGGCGAAGGTGGACCTGCGCTCCAAGCAGGCGATCAGCAAAGTAACCTATCCAGACGGAACCGTTATTCCGCAGACAGATAGCAAGCCCGGAGGACATCACATTTATGAACTGAAATTTACTAAGCTGGGTCCAAGCTTCATAACGGTAGAATACGGCAACGGTAATAAAACGGTGTTACAATTCTATGCCATCGAGCCGATTGATCTCGCGCTGCAACGGCATGCTACATTTATGGTCGACAAAACCCAATGGAATGTACCGGGTGATTTGCGCGACAAGGTATTTGACGATTGGATGATGCATACCAAATCCAAACGCAACATTTTCAACGGCTACTGGGGCTGGGGAGACGATTGGGGTCTGACCCACGGACAGTTCCTGGCTGAGAAAAACACACTGTCTCCAGTCGCCAAAGAGGTGCGGGCAGTAGACGATTATTTGGAGACGGCGATCTGGACGAATCTGATGAACGGACATCATGAGGATTATTTAATTCATGATTTCTTGATGCCAGAGCCTAACGATACACCGACCTATCGAGGGTATGCTTATCCGCACGTATACAACACGTATTTCAGCATGTACAAGATTGCCAAGGAATACCCGGATCTTGTCACTTACAAGCATCCAAAGGAAACCTATTTGCTGCGGGCGTATAACATTTTCAAAGCATTGTATGAAGGGCCAGTCGCGTACAACTGGGAAACAGGTTTGATGGGCGAACTGACCACACCGGATATTATTCAGGCACTTCATGATGAAGGCTATGATGATGAAGCGAATGATCTCAAGGAAAAAATGGATCGCAAATATAACAATTTTAAAAATACAAAGTATCCTTACGGTTCTGAATATAGCTACGACAATACAGGGGAAGAGGCTGTATATACGTTAGCCAAGCAGAATATAGATACAGAGGGCGAGCAAAGTAAAGCCCTGGAAATGATGAGTAAAATCAATGCCAAAACCCGTGCGGCACGCGGTCATATGCCCGTATGGTACTACTACACCGATCCGGTGACGATTACCGGGGAGAACTGGTTTAACTTCCAGTACACGACTTCGCTTGCTGGATATGCGATGGATGACTGGATTCGCCATCATGAGGACAATCACCGTGAGGAACAACAACGGTTGTCCTATGCAGCTAAAATTGCCAATGTCGGAGCGATTAACTCCGGGCAAATCAGCTCGGACCCTGAGAACATCGGGGCGGTCGCATGGACGTATCAAGCGGAAAAAGGCAATAACGGCACGAACGGCACTGGCGGCGGTAAAAATGTTCCGCTCTTTAACGGCTGGCGCGGCATGAGCGGTGAGGCTGATCTCGGATTGTTCGGTGCACTCAAAACGTTAAGTGCTGATATCGCGATTGATCCTATTTTCGGATTGACGGGCTACGGTGCAGAGGTGAGCAAAAACGGCAACGTGTATACGATCAAGCCGCTGGACGGCCTGTTCAAGCGCATCAATCTGATCACGGAAAAGCTGTATATCGAGCTGGAAAAGGACCAATATACAGAAGCCAAGCTGGCAACATCCAAGGATTACGTATGGCTCCAACTGAAAAATCAAACACCGGGCCAAGCCCATTCCACGTACGTTACATTTGACGGTTTGAAAAAAGGAACGTATTTGGTTAAAGTAGGCGGTCAATCACAAGGGAAGTTTAATGCGTATGCGCCTTCCAACAAGCTTAAATTGGAGATTGGTACAGCATCCTCTTACACGGTAGAGCTGACATCGACCACACCTGATCCGAACAAAGCACCTGTCGTGGATGCCGGCAAAGATTCGAAGGTAAAGCTGCCGGATCAGATCATTCTGAAAGGCACGGCTACGGATGATGGGCTTCCGCAAGGAAAGGTGACAAACGAGTGGAGTTTGGTTGAAGGACCACAGGATGCGAAGGTCACATTCAGTAACAAAACATCGCTGCGCACGAAGGTGGACGTTTCCGAGCCGGGAACGTATGTGTTCAAGCTGACAGCCAGCGATTCTCAGTTGTCAGCGGAGGCTAAAGTAACGGTGGTAGCTGAACCGGCGGCTCCGTTACTTGAACAGCTCGCAGTTTACAAGTTTGATGAAACAAGCGGTTCTGTAGTTGCGGATTCATCAGACAGCGGTAATGATGCTGCCGTGAAGGGGACGGCTGCATGGGCTGCGGGTAAAACAGGCAATGCTGTCAGTCTGAACGGCAAGGACAGCTATGTGCAGCTTCCGGCGGGTATTGTCAGTCGGGCACAGCAATTGACCGTATCCGGTTGGGTTAAAGCGAACACCCTGAGCGATTATGTGCGGATTTTTGACTTTGGCTCCGGGACGAATGAATATATGTTCCTGACGCCTAAAGCAGGAAATACCATGCTGTTTGCCATTACCAACCAAGGCAACGGGCAGGGACAGGAGCAGACGATTGAAGGCCCTGTACTGCCGACAGGCGTATGGAAGCATGTTGCGGTCACGCTTTCGGGTTCCACAGGTATTTTGTACGTGGATGGAAAAGAAGTGGGACGCAATACCAACTTGACCTTAAATCCTATCAGTCTGGGTCAGACCAAAAATAATTTTATCGGCAAATCTCAGTACCCTGATCCGTACTTCAATGGTCTGGTGGATGAATTCCGTATCTACAGCCGTGCTTTGAATGCAACCGAGGTGGCAGGTCTGGCCTCCGGTACAGCACAGAATCTGGCGGCAACTGAGAAAATTACCGCGTTAAAAGAAGTAAATGTAACGACACATGTCGGTGAAAAACCGGAACTGCCAAGCGTAGTGGAAGCTACGTATGGAGAAGGATCCACCAAATGGGCGGCTGTGGAATGGGAGGATATAGACCCTGCACAATATGCTGCTCCAGGTTCGTTTGAATTGAAGGGCAAAGTAGAGGGGACAGAATTGAAGGCAATTGCGAAGGTAACCGTGATTGAGGCAGGAGGGGCTGCGGCTCCATCGGTAACACCGGTTAGCCCGGAGACTTTAGTAACCCCGCCAACTACGACACCCTCGGTAACATCTGCCTTACCGCCTCGGCCTATCAGCTCCGCTAAATCAGCGGGGGGATCCTGAATGGGAGGCAACAACGCATAGTTATGAGTAACCTTTCCCATCGTCACTTTCCTCCTGTAAAGGGGAGAGTGGCGGTGGGTATCCTTGCATTTGGAGTGCAAAGCTGCGAACAAAAATGTGAATGGGGGAAAAAGTATGAGCAAGATTACATTTCTGGGTGCAGGTAGTACGGTATTTGCTAAAAATGTGCTTGGCGATTGTATGTTGACGCCTGCATTGCAGGGCTTTGAACTGGCGTTGTTTGATATTGATCCCATAAGGCTGAAAGATTCGGAAAATATTTTATCCAATTTGAAAAAAACAACAGGAAGCACCTGTGTGATTCGCTCCTACACTGACCGCAAGGAAGCACTGCGTGGGGCGACCTATGTGGTAAACGCCATCCAGGTAGGCGGCTATGATCCGTGTACAATTACGGATTTTGAAATTCCCAAAAAATACGGCCTGCGCCAAACGATTGCCGATACGGTCGGCATTGGCGGTATTTTCCGCAATTTACGTACAATTCCGGTGATGCTCGATTTTGCGGCAGATGTGCGCGAGGTGTGCCCGGATGCATGGTTTCTCAACTACACGAATCCGATGGCAGTGCTAACGAATGTGATGAACGTTTATGGCGGTGTCCGTACGGTAGGGCTGTGTCATAGCGTGCAGGCGTGTATACCGGAGCTGTTTAAAAGCCTCGGGCTGGAGCAGGAAGGTGTAAAGGCAAAAATCGCAGGCATCAATCATATGGCGTGGCTGCTCGAAGTGAGCAAGGATGGTGTAGATTTGTATCCCGAGATTAAAAAACGAGCCGCCGCTAAGCAACAGGAAAAGCATCAGGATATGGTGCGCTTTGAAATGATGCTAAAATTCGGCTATTACATTACGGAATCGTCCGAGCATAATGCGGAGTATCATCCGTATTTTATCAAACGGGCATACCCTGAGCTGATCGAGCGCTTCAATATTCCTTTGGATGAATACCCGCGCCGCTGTGTGAGTCAAATTGAACGATGGGAAACGATGCGTGAGGAGCTTTTGGGCAATCAGGATCTGCGTCATGAACGGTCAAACGAGTATGCCTCTTATATATTTGAGGCGATCGAAACGAATCAGCCTTTTGCCATTGGCGGCAATGTGATGAACACAGGCTTAATTACCAATCTGCCGAAGGAAGCCTGTGTGGAGGTACCTTGTCTGGTGAATCGTAACGGGGTTACGCCAACCTTTGTCGGGGATTTGCCACCCCAATGCGCTGCGCTGAACCGGACGAATATTAATACCCAGCTGTTAACGATTGAAGCTGCAATCACCGGGAAAAAGGAGCACATTTATCACGCCGCTATGCTGGACCCGCACACGTCCGCAGAGCTGTCCATGGATGATATTGTTTCTCTGTGTGATGACCTGATTGCAGCCCACGGGACATGGCTCCCAGCCTATGTGTAAGGGAGGCAGATGAATGGGAGGCCGTGGTCGTCAAAAGTTCGCCGGGATTCCTACAATCCGTGGGAAATTCATTGTACTGACGCTGGTACTCACCGTCATTCCGATGGTGGTACTGACCTTTACCTTTTACCGGATCGCGGCCCATTCCCTTGGTGAGAAGTCGGAGGCACTGGCTATGCAGTCCCGGCAAATGAGTGAAAATTACGTCAATGCGACGCTCTCCGATTTGAATGATCTGACCAATTCCATTCTCAGCAATCCTGATGTGCAGTCTACGCTGGAGGCCAAGCCGGAAGATGATTATGAATATTTACGGAACGATGAAACACTCAGTATGGTGGTCCGTACGCAAACCCAGACCAAGCCGTATATCACGTCCTCTCTCATATATGCCGCCAATGGCGGGCTCAAGCATTCTCTCTATCAAGGGAATGTTTCGGTCCGTTTTGGCGGCCTTCCTACATTAGAGGAAGCACGTGTGTACTATCGCCGCCTACTCGCCGAGCGGCCCATGATGTGGATGGCTCATTCGCCGTTTGAATCCGGACGCGGGATGACGGAGGATCGCATCTATGTGGGGAAGCTGCTTCGAAAAACGACTGGAGATTATGCACCCCTCGGATTTTTGCTGCTGGAAATCGACAAGGCCAGTCTGTTTCGGGGGCTTGCTTTTCATGAAACAGACGGCAATACCCAGATGTGGGTGCTGGATCAGGAGGGCGAGCCTGTATACCGATTGCCGGAGCAGGGTGTTGCGGACCAAGCGCTATTGCGGCAGATTGCCAAATCGGCTGTGGATAGGCCTGTGCTTACGAAGGACTGGAGAGCATGGAACGGCCGCCAGACGATGATCTCTTACGGCCCGTTAAATGAAGGACAATGGACGCTGCTGCAAAAAGTCGATCAGTCTGTGCTGTTTGAGGATGCGCGAAAAATGGGTGCCTGGACCATCTGGACTTTTTTGATTGCATTGATGCTGGGCTGGATGCTGTCTTATCGGCTAAGTGACACGATTCGTCGCCCCCTGCTTCAATTGAGCCGATTGATGGCGGTCGATGGGAGTGTGAGCGCTACAGGCTCAGCCCAAGCTTTCGAAGCTCCTAATTCCGTTGTTTTTAATCCTAAGGATGAGGTAGGGCAGATCGGGCAGCGTTTTCTTCATATGATGCAAAAAAATCATGAACTGTACGGTCAGGTCTACGAAGCATTGCTGTCGCGTAAGCAGGCTGAGTTTCGCGCGCTTCAGGCGCAGATTAATCCGCATTTTTTGTACAACACGCTAGAATCACTGAAGGGAATGGCATTGGCGAAAGGGCAACGGGATATGGCAGAGGTAATCGGTGCCTTTGGTAAATGTTTTCGCATTTCGCTAAGTTATGGCCGAGAGCAAATCAGTTTGGGACAGGAAGTCGAGCATGTAAGCGCCTATGTGAAGGTGCAGCAGTTCAGATTTAGGAATTCGTTCGAGTGGATTTGCGAGGTCGAGGAGGATATTTGCGGATTTTATGTACCCAAACTGATCCTCCAGCCACTCGTCGAAAATGCTATTTACCACGGCTTAAAAGGGCGCACCGACCGTGGCTATATCATGTTATCCGGTACAAGGGAAGGGGATATGTTGCGTTTGACGGTCAGTGATGATGGGGGCGGTATTGGAGCCGAGCGTCTGAACGATATCCGGAAGTCGCTGGATGCGGAACGGGGGAATGCTATTGGCTTTGGGTTGCGCAATGTGCATGAACGTCTTCGGCATTATGGTCCGCAATATGGACTGTCCGTGACAAGCGAGCCGGGTCAGTACACCTCGGTTACTTTACTGGCACCCATTCGAACCGAATAAGAAAGGGGAGGATGGCATGTACCGGCTGCTGATTGTGGACGACGAATATCATATTCGGGAAGGACTGAAGCTGATGGTGGCGGAAAGTGGCCTTTCAGTGGAAGTCAGTGATGTGGCGGAGGACGGCGCAACGGCATTACGTTTGTATACGGAGCAGCGACCGGACATGATTTTACTGGATATTAATTTACCGGATATGAGTGGACTGGACGTAGCAAAAACCATTCGGGAAAAGGATCAGCGGACCCCGTTATTATTTCTAACAGGGTACGAATCTATGACATATATTCGTCAGGCAGTTTCGCTTCAAGCGGTCGATTATTTGCTCAAGCCGGTGACCAGCGGGGATTTCGAAGTGGCTTTGAGCCGGGCTGAGGATCGCATTGCGCAATGGCGAAGAAGCGAGGAGGATGCCATTCACCGCCATCGTTCATTGGAGCCATTGTACAGGGAGCATCTACTGCTGGATTTGCTCCAGCAGCGGCGTCCTGCAGCCGAGGTCATTCGAGAGATGGACGGACTGGGATTTTTCGGCGAGACGAGTGGACCGCCTTATACCGTACTGTGCTGCGAGCTGGAGGAGTCGTCGCAGCAGGAGGCAACCGCCACTAGCAAGCCACACGGTTCCATGCATAAAAGCAGCCATGTATTCGCCGGGCTGGCGGGGGAGGCTGCGGCAGCAGCCGGGGCGAAGGCGCATGGTGCGGCGGTTTCCCGCGATCGACGTGTTGTGCTGCTGGCGACGGCATCTTGCAGGGCCGCGGAGCGGACGGCACAGCAGATTCGGCAGGCCGTGCAGGAACGATTGAGCCAGGGCGTGTCCATCGGGATTAGCCGTCCCGTACAACGGATGGAGCAACTTCCCGAAGCGTATGAGGAAGCTGTGCAAGCGGCGGAGCATCGGGGGTGGGTGGGCTATAGCCAGATCATCCCCTATGAGAGCATTCAGACGGCCGAGCCGAACAGCAGTCAATTACTGGAGAAGGAACTACTGATGATTACGGAAATTCGAGCTGGCAATGATGCTGCCGTACATGCGATTTTACAGGAATGGTCAGGACAATTGGCGGGCTTGCCTGTCAAGCAGGTGAAAATGATCGTCACTCAGCTCGTCCTGTTCGTCATGCGGATCGTCCAGAGTGATGCATCTGTAGGACAAACGTCCATGCAGGAGCAGGACCCGTTGTTGGAGCTGTCCCGATTACGGCATGGGCCCGAGATGATTGATTATGTATCGCGCTATTTTGTTCGGGTGGGTCGTCATGTCCGAGAATCACGCGAGAAGGGCATACCACGCAAATTCCAACGGGCCAAGGAATGGATTCGCGAGCATCTTCAGGAGGATGGCGGGCTGAACCGTTTGGCAGAGTACATGAATATGAGCCCCAAGTATTTGAGTGCCCGTTTCAAGCAGGTTACAGGTGAAAGCTTCGCCGACTACCAGACGCGTGTTCGCTTTGAGCGAGCCCGAGAACTGCTGCTGGACCCGAATCGCAAGGTGGCGGAGGTAGCGGAGGTAGTGGGATTCACAGATACGAACTATTTTAGTATTGCCTTTAAAAAGCATACCGGACTGACCCCGACGGAGTTTCGTAAAACATTTTTGTAAACGCGCTGTTAAAAAAATCATACCAAAACAAAGAGAGTCTGGAGTCGTTGGGTGGTCGGCTCTGGGCTCTCGGCGCATAATAGGCTTGTAAGGAGAAACCAGTTCAGGAAGGGGCCGGTTGATTTGCTGAAACGAAGGTTACGGACATGGATGGCTCTCGTGATGACGGCGATGTTGACAGGGCTGACGGCTTGCAGTGGTAACGCTGGCGAACCGGCTAATCCAAATGCGGTCGAACTCAAGTTCATGTACTGGGGAAGCAATGACGAGAAGCAGGCGATGGAAAAAATGATTCAAAGCTTTAATGCATCCCACCCGAACATCCGGGTGAAGGGCGAGCATGTCCCTGGTGACTACACGACGAAAATTAACACGTTAATGGCTGCCAATCAGCTTCCTGATATCGCCTACCTGGGCGATTCCCTCACAATGAAATGGGCAAGTGAAGGCAGACTCCTGGATTTATCCTCTTATTATGACGAATATCCCGAATTAAAAAACAAGCTCAAATCCTCCTATCTCTACAGCGAACCTGGCAAGTCTATCGGAAATTACACCGCATTGGAAGTGATGCAGTTATTTTACAACAAGGAGTTGTTTACAGAAGCAGGGGTACCCGTCCCTCCGGCTGATCCTCAAAAAGCGTGGACATGGGATGAATTTCTGGAAATTGCCAAAAAGCTGACCAAGGATCAGAACGGCAAGCATCCGGGAGACAGTGGATTTGATCCGAAAAATATTGTGCAATACGGCTTTGCCTTCGGCAATGACCGCAGCTCCTGGGGGCCGCTTTTAGCGAGCAACGGTGGAGGTTTGACTGACAAAACAGGCAAGAAGTACACCCTGAACAGCCCTGAGTCAGTGGAGGTATTTTCGAAGTTGCAGGATCTGGTTTTCAAGGAACATGTTTCTCCTGATTTGATCCAGCAGCAGGACATGCCGTCCAATACGATTCGGCTTCAGACAAGAAAGGTCGCCATGGTGGTGGACGGGACATGGTCCCTGCTCGATTTTTCGAACAACAAGCAACTGCAATGGAGTATCGGCGTTCTGCCGAAGCTAAAAGAGCCCAAAACGATGATCGTTGCGGGAGCCACGGTCATTTTCCAGAGCACCAAGCACCCGAAGGAAGCGCTCGAATTTTATTTGTACCATAACAATCCCGAAAAGGTGGATTTGTTCAAGTCCGGTCTGTGGATGCCTATCGAGGAAAAATATTATACCGATGAGCAGGCTATCCAGTCATGGACCAATAATGCCGCACATCCACCGGAATTTCAAAAGGCTGGCATTGAGTATGCCAGAGATTATGCGATCAAGCCGTCCACTTCGACCCTTCGCAACTGGCCTGATATTGGTTCCAAGCTGACCCCAGGGCTGGATCTGATCTGGACGAACAAGAAGACGCCGCAGCAGGCGCTGGATGAACTGGAGCCCATCATTCAGCCATTGCTTCAAGGAGTATACCCGGATGAATAATGCGGCGGGACAGCTGCGAAAGGAGAACAGCCCATGAAGCGACCAAAATCAGGAATGATGCGCATGGAGCGAAACTGGGGTCTGCTATTCGCGCTTCCTGCCATCCTCGGATTAATGATATTTACAATTGGACCGATCGCGGCCTCGTTCGTATTCAGCTTAACCGATTGGACGATTGGCGGACAGATGACCTTTATCGGATTGGACAATTATCGAACCATTTTGACCGAGGATGCTACCTTTTCCCAATCCATGTTCGTGACCACATATTATGCACTGGGCAGCGTACCTCTAGGCTTGGCGGCAGCTTTTATCATTGCGCTGTTATTAAATCAAAAGGTGAAGGGTTTGTCGGTGTTCCGTACGATTTATTATTTACCTACCATTGTGCCGAGTATTGCCAACACGATGCTGTGGCTATGGATGTTCAACCCGGATTTTGGTCTGTTAAATTCGCTGCTGGAGGGTGTTGGACTGCCAGGGAGCAAATGGATTTATGACGAGAGCACTGCAATACCCTCGCTGATTATGATGAGCACCTGGGGGATCGGGAACACGGTCATTATCTTTTTGGCGGGACTTCAGTCGGTTCCCACCCATCTGTATGAAGCAGCTGAGGTAGACGGCGGCAATAGGTGGCATAAATTTTTTCACATTACCATTCCTTCGATGACACCGACCATCTTTTTCAATCTGGTCATGTCTTTAATCAGCACCTTTCAGGCCTTCAATCAGGCGTATGTTATGACCAACGGGGGACCTAACAATTCAACCCTGTTCTATGTGTTCTACTTGTGGCGTACGGCCTTTACGGAGACTAAAATCGGCTACGCCTCAGCGCTGGCCTGGATCTTATTTTTCGTCATCATGGTGCTAACGGTTCTGATTTTCTCCACATCCAAAAAGTGGGTTCACTATGAAGGAGGGGAACGTTCATGAATCAGGTCACTTCTTCTGTCAATCCTTCAGAAACACCACAACATCCGCTTCCACAGCCTGAACGCTCCCGAAGTCCTGCTACCGCCACCCGTTCCAAACCATTCCCAATCAGCCGTATTGTACTGTATATCGTTTTAATTATAGGTAGTGTTTTAATGCTGTTGCCATTTGCATGGCTCATTCGCAGCTCTCTGATGGGGACATCGCAAATTTTCGTGTTCCCGCCAGAGTGGATACCCTCTCCTTTTCAATGGAGCAATTACCCGGAAGCGCTCACTTCAGTACCGTTCGGCAGGTATTTTATGAATACGTTCATGATTGAGGTATGTGTGCTGGCAGGAGTGATGTTGACCTCGATTGTATCGGCGTTTACCTTTGCCCGCCTACGCTGGCCTGGACGTAATCTGATTTTTTCCCTGCTGATCGGGTCGATGATGCTGCCTTACGCCGTGACGCTAATTCCCACTTTCGTGATGTGGCGTGAGCTGGGCGGTCTGAATACATTTCTGCCGCTGATTGTTCCTGCATGGTTCGGTGGAGGGGCGTTTAACATCTTTTTGATGCGACAATTCATGCTGACGATTCCACGCGATTTGGACGAAGCGGCTTATATGGACGGAGGTACGCCTCTGACTGTACTATGGCGCGTCATTATTCCTTTATCTTCGCCTGCATTAATTGTGATCGGAATATTTACATTTATTGATGTGTGGAACGATTTTTTGGGCCCGATTATTTACTTAAGTGACGAAAAGCATTTTACGTTAGCGCTGGGGCTGGCGACTTTCCGGGGATTAAACAATACCAATTGGCCTTACCTGATGGCGGCTTCCAGCACGATTTTGGCTCCCATCGTCCTGATATTTTTTATTGGACAACGCTATTTTATCGAAGGCATCACATTGACAGGGATTAAAGGCTAAAAGGAAGCTGGGACGCGCTGATATGCTTGAAAAAGAGACGGAGAATTGGGCGCAGGACTTACGGGAATGCGGCAGCGAGAAGAGCATACATGTGTTCAAAGTGGAGAGTGTGTTCCAAGGCATATGCCCTGAAAAGAGATGTGGAATAAGGAGGCGTACGAGTGAAAGAGGAAGAGAGTCAAAAGACAAAACTGTTACAGGGTGTTCCTGGCAGACTGGCCCGGTTACGCTCGGAATTCCCGGCTCTAGAGATAGATGCACTGCTTATCACACATGGACCCAATCGACGTTATATGACCGGATTTACAGGTTCGGCTGGAATCGCGCTTGTTACGCAGGAAGAGGCTTTTTTAGTGACGGATTTCCGCTATATGATGCAGGCAACAGATCAGGCAGTGGAATATTCAGTGATTCGGCATGAGGCGCAAATCTTCCACACCGTGGCTGATCTCACAAGTAAATTGGGTGTCCACAGACTGGGTTTGGAGAGCCGACATGTCACACTTCAACAGTCGGGACAGCTACAAGCCGCGCTGGGCTCGTTGGAGTACGTACAAACGGAGGATGTCATTGAACGGCTGCGCGATGTGAAGGACGAAGAAGAGATTCGCACCATTAGCGAAGCTGCGCGTATTACCGATGCTGCCTTCACGGAGGTGCTGAATTATATTCAGCCTGGGGTTACAGAGCGGAGGATTGCGGCGGAACTGGAATATCAGCTCCGGCTCGCAGGCGCGGAATCAGGCGGTTTTGCGTTCATTGTCGCTTCAGGCGAGCGTTCGGCGCTGCCGCACGGACTGGCCAGTGACAAGGAAATTGGTCAGAACGAGTTCGTCACAATGGATTTTGGCGCAAATGTGCGTGGTTATCTATCCGATATCACGCGTACCGTATTCGTAGGCCAGCCCTCAGAACAACATGAGAAATTGTATGCCATTGTGCTGGAAGCAAATATGAAGACGATTGCAGGGCTTCGCCCCGGCATAAGCGGTCGGGAGGGAGACAGTCTGGGGCGGGATGTGATTGCCTCTTACGGCTATGGGGAGCAGTTTGGTCACGGTCTGGGTCACGGCTTTGGTCTCGAAATTCATGAGCAGGTACGGCTGTCCCGCGAAAGTAAATCTGTGCTCGTACCAGGTCATGTCCTTACTGTGGAACCGGGCATTTATATTCCAGGCTTCGGCGGGGTTCGGATTGAGGACGATGTGCTGATCACAGATGACGGTGTCAAGGTTCTGACCTCCTCACCCAAGGATCTGCTTTTATTGTAAGAAAGTAACTTTCCAGTTCAATTGATCTGGTCTGCAAGTCATCCAAAAACGAGATGGAGGAGATGAAATGAACACGTATAAAAGATGCACCAAAATATGGCTGACCGCGCTGGCGGCTTCTCTCATTGTGGCTTTGACACCAGCTATTCCGGGTCAACAGGCTTATGCCGAGGCGGAGTTGGATGTAAAAGTCATCGACATCTTTAGTCGGACAGTGAACGATTATGGTATAGATCTGGTTGATTGGCAAGGATATCTGGCGAACCCGTATGTAAAGCTTAAAGTGAAGCCGCCAGCGGATGCCGCTTTTCCGTTAACGGTTACGTTAAATGCGCAGGGCACGTCCCGGCTGATGATGGATCTGCCAAGTACGTTGTGGGCGCAAGGTGCAAGCAAAACGCTGACTTTTGCCAATGCACAGGAGGAAAAAGATTTTCGGCTAGCCATCCATCCTGACCGGATTGGAGGAAACGGTGAAATAGAGAACTATACGCTGTCTATGTCCGTTGCTGGAAATGATGGTCACACGACTACTCAGTCCATTCCAATTCGCGTGTTGGATCAGGACGATAATAAAGAGCCCACAGTCCCGCTCCATTTTGACTACAGATTCGATACGATCAGGCCTTATTTCAATGATGCAGCTACCAAAAAAGCCGCAGAGCTGGCGGTGAAGGACTGGTTCTATTTCTTTGATCTGGCGCCGTTCGATGAGGTTCCTGCCAACGCGGAGGTAAACCATCTGCCAGGAGACGATTGGCAAAATGAAATACAGGTGACAAATGATAAGCCCTACAAAGGCATGTGGGTGTTTATGAGAGGGTTGAACGGGCCTTATTCTACGGGCTTTCCAGCCACGAACGGCAATTATCATACACGTAACGGTGTGACTGTCCCGGGGAACCTGAACCGTTCCTATAGTTTGATTCTGGATTTCTATGATGATGCGATTCCATTCACATCCGTGGACGATGAAGAATGGTATCAATCCGATCTGTCCAAAGTGACGGATGTGCATGGGCTGATCATGCATGAATTCGGTCATGCGATTGTATTCAGCGACACATTCCCAGGTGTCAAAGCGCTGAAGGAAGCGGCGGGCAATGACCCGGATATTATGGCTTATCAGCACAGACCAGCCGCGCTGGACGACAGCTATCATCTCTCTGGAGAGCTTGCAGAAGTCGACAGATTGAGCGGTCAAAATGGAGGCTGGCGCCATCTGTTCCCGACCCGGCGCTGGATGAACACGAAGCTTTCGCTGCTGGTAGCAGAAAAAGCAGGCTGGCCGCTGCGTAAGGATCTGACTCCTTTCCTCGCGCCAGAAATCATGACGAAGGAATTGCCAGCATCCGTCAAAGGCAAAGCGTACACGGCCAAGCTGGAGGCCAAGGGAGGCGTACCGTTTTACGATTGGACGGTGACAGGCGGTCAACTGCCCGCAGGCTTCACACTGGACCGCTTTACAGGAACGATTAGCGGAACAGCAGACAGTGGAGCAGGCAACAAGACGTATACGTTTACCGTACAGCTACGGGATTATGATGAGCTGAGCAAGCCTGTGACACAAAGCTTTACGATTAAGCTGTAAAGAATACCTCTCAAACAGATTAAAACGGTCGAAGGGAGGGGAAGCGAATGAAACAGGATGCCGCGGATCTGGTCATTGTAGGCGGTGGAATCATCGGTACAGCCATCGCTTATTATGCGGCTAAGACCGGTATGAAGGTCGTGCTGGCTGAGCGAGGGGAGATTGCTGGAGGCACTTCGTCCCGTTGTGATGGAAATATATTGGCAATCGATAAAGAGCCCGGGTTTGACAGTCGAATGTCGTTGGTATCGCAGGAGCTGGTGGCAGAGCTGGCTAGGGAACTGGAGGATGAGTTCGAGTATCGTGCGCCTGGCAGTATTCTGGTCTGTGAAAACGATCAGGAGATGCAGGCGGCTGAGCAATGGGTAACCCGTCAGCAGCAGGAAGGACTCCAGTTTCGCATGCTGGATCAGCAGGATTTGCGAGAGGAATGGCCGCATTTAGCGAAAGATTTGCCGGGCGGGCTGGAGTGTGCGACAGATTCCACCGTGAATCCGGTGTTGATGACGTATGCACTGGCCGGGGCCGCGCGTCGGATGGGAGCGAGGCTACTGCCCCGCACACCGATACAATCTGTCCTTAAGGACGAAGGGGGGAACGTCCGCGGGGTGAAGACGCCCAATGGTGTTATCCATGCAGGTGCAGTGGTATTGGCGGCAGGTGTGTGGACACGCAGCATCGGTCATTCACTCGGTTTGGACCTTCCGATCATGCCGCGCAAAGGACATATACTGGTGTCTGCCCGAATGCCTTCCATTGGGAACCGCAAGGTAATGGAGTTCGGCTATCTTATGAGCAAGTTTGGCGGTCAGCGGAGTGTGGATGAGCTTTATGAAAAATACGGTGTAGCGCTAGTATTCGAGCCAACCGCATCCCAAAATATTCTGATCGGCAGCAGCCGTCAGTTTGTCGGTATGGACACAGGTGTCGATCAGCAAGTGATTCGCTTAATCGCCCGCAGAGCCATTCGCTTTTTCCCTGCTTTAGCCAATATACCGCTGATGCGGGCGTATACCGGCTTGCGTCCATGGACACCTGATCATTTGCCAATTGTATCGGCAGTGGACGAAGTACCGGGGCTGTATATCGCTTCTGGTCATGAGGGGGATGGCATTAGTCTTGCGGCGGTGACGGGGAAGCTGGTGACTGAAATGGTACGCGGTGAATCCACTTGCATTCCGGTGGAGCCGTTGCGATATGACCGATTTGGCGAGGCTTTTACCAGCCACGAGGTTCACGGGGAGGTAACCGGATGAGTGTAACGGGCAGAATTACTACCATTGATACCCATACGGGAGGCAATCCGACGCGAACGGTCATTCACGGCGCGCCTAAGCTGGTAGGTCATACGATGCTGGAAAAAATGACTTATATGGCAGCACATCATGATGATTTTCGCCGTTTGCTGATGTTCGAGCCGCGAGGGCATGAGGTGATGTCTGGCTGCATTTTAACAGAACCTTGTCATCCAGGTGCAGATATGGGGGTGGTCTTTATAGAGACTGGCGGCTATTTACCGATGTGCGGTCACGATACGATTGGAGTATGTACAGCGCTGATGGAAGGCGGGCTGATTGCTGAGGATAAAAAGTCTATATTGCTGGACACTCCGGCAGGCCCGGTTCAAGTGCGGCTGGATGTGGATGCGGGCAAGGTGCGACAAGTAACATTCACAAACATCCCTTCTTTTGTGTACCGCCGTGAGGTGAAGGTCCAGGTAGAGGGTATCGGGCAAGTCACGCTGGATATTGCGTATGGAGGCAACTTTTACGGCATTGTAGAGGCGGCTTCCATCGGTCTTGCACTGGAGCAGAGCAATGGGGCAAAAATTGTACAAACAGCAGTGCAGATTCGGGAGGCAGTGAATGCTGTTGTTGAGGTAGTATATCCTGAAAATCCGGTTATTCAAGGATTGACGCATATTGAATTTTACGGGGAGCCTGTGGCTCCACAGGCCGATTGCCGCAACGTCGTCGTCATCCCACCGGGAGGGATCGATCGTTCCCCTTGTGGTACAGGAACCTCGGCCAAGGTAGCGGTGCTGCACGCCAAGGGAAAACTGGGCTTACATGAGCCGTTTGTACATGAAAGCATCACAGGTTCCATGTTTCGGGCTGAAATCGTGGGCGAGACGCAGATAGGTCCTTATCCGGCAGTCATTCCACAAATTACAGGCTCGGCTTGGGTGACGGGACATCATCAATTTGTGTTGGACCCCGAGGACCCGCTTAAAGAAGGTTTTTTGCTGATGTGAGCATTTTGCATCAAACCCGAATGCTGAATATGAAAATAAAGATGGGAAAGGGTTGGTGAGCATATGGCACGTTTTGAAGGTGTATATGTGGCCTTGGTTACACCGTTCACGGCAGAGCTGGAGGTAGACCATAAGCGTCTGACCGAGCTGTGCGAGCATCTGATTGCAAGCGGCATTAGCGGACTGGTTCCTACGGGATCGCTGGGAGAATATGCGGCTTTGTCCCCAGAGGAACGGTCGCAGGTTGTGCATACCGTAATTGACGCTGCGGCAGGGCGTGTCCCGGTTGTTGTCGGCTCGGCGGCTCCGTCCACCAAACAGGCGGTGCATTGGATTCAGCATGCGAAGGATGCCGGGGCAGCGGGTGTCATGGCACTGCCGCCCATTAATTACAATCCCCTGCCTCACGAGGTAACGGCCCATTATGAAGCATTATCGGAGGTGGGCCTGCCGATCATTGCGTATAACAACCCCCATGATTACAAGGTTGACTTGACTCCAGATATTCTTGCGGACTTGTCGCGTATTGAAAATATCGTAGCAGTCAAGGAATTTTCCGGTGATGTACGGCGTATTCACGCTATTTTGGCCCAGACAGAGCTGGAGGTTATGGTCGGAGTAGATAATCTGGCGATGGAGGGGGCATTATTCGGCGCGACAGGCTGGATTTCGGGGGTGCCTAATGCGCTGCCCAAGGAAGGGGTAGAGCTGTTCCGTCTTGCGCAGGCGGGAAATATGGCAGAAGCGTCTGCGTTGTATCGCAGGCTACTGCCGCTGTTCCACTATGATGCCAGCCCACAATTAGTACAGTCCATCAAATATATGATGGAACTGGCTGGATTTCCGGTCGGTCCGACACGTCCGCCCAGACTTGCGCTGCCGCAGGCGGATTATGACCGCATTCGCGAAGCATTTGAGGTGGCGGTTCGTCCAAGCGAAGTATCATCCTGAATGGAGGTGAAGGCGATGGAGAGCCGAAATTGGATCGGCGGTGAGTGGCTGAGCCCTTCCGGCGAGGAAATGGTGGTTCACAATCCTTCGGCCTTGAAGGAGGAGGTGGGAGTCGTCCATTTTTCAGAGACGGGCGATATTACACAGGCCGGGGATGCAGCTCGGCTGGCTCAGACGGGCTGGGCCGCGCTAAGTCCCGCAGCGCGGGGAGCTTATCTGTTCAAAGCAGCCGGGTTACTAGAGGCAGCATTACCTGAATTGGCTGAACTGGCTAGCCGTGAGATGGGCAAGCCGATTACCGAGATGCGCGGAGAGGTCATGCGAGGTGTCCATCTACTCCGGTACTATGCGGCAGAGGGCGTACGTTCCATCGGTACAGTCATTCCTTCGAATGAGCCGGGAGTGCTCCAATACACGAAGCGTATTCCGCTGGGGGTAACGGCTGTCATTACGCCGTGGAATTTTCCGGTAGCTATTCCGCTATGGAAAATCGCCCCTGCACTCTTGTGCGGAAACACGGTCATCTGGAAGCCTGCCGAACATGCTTCATTAACGGCAGTACGGGTCGCCGAGCTATTCGAGGCGGTGCAGCTTCCGCCCGGCGTACTGAACTTAGTCATTGGGCAAGGTAACCGCATTGGCGATGCCTTACTGGAGCATCCGGTACTGGACGCGGTCAGCTTCACGGGTTCTACTGCTACAGGTTTGGGCATTGCGGGACGGTGCGCACGCCGTAATATCAAGTACCAGACCGAAATGGGCGGTAAAAATGCCGCTGTGGTGCTGAAGGACGCGGATGTAGCACAGGCGGTGGCGATGATTGCCAGCGGAGCTTTCCGTTCAGCCGGGCAAAAATGTACGGCCACCAGTCGGGTGATTGTGGAACAGTCTGTCTATGAGACGTTCACGGAAGCCTTACGCCAAGCGGTGGAAAAAATTCAGATCGCCCCTGCACTGGACCCCAGTGCGTATCTTGGACCTCTGGCATCCGCAGGTCAGTATGAGAAGGTCATGTCCTATATATCACTCGCCCGCCGGGAAGCCGACATTTTGGCTGAAGGCGGAGCCACCGCCGGGACGGAGAACGGGTATTATGTGCGTCCACTGGTCGCGACTGGACTGAATTCGTCTCATCCTTTGATTCAGGAGGAGATTTTTGGACCTGTGATGGGGGTCGTGCCGGCGGACGACTTTGAGGATGCGATTCGACTGTGCAATGATTCTATTTATGGATTAAGTGCCTCTCTATTCACCCGCGATTTACGGCTGGCTCACCGGTTTCTGGATGAGGCGAACGCCGGTATGGTCCGGGTTAATCAGGAGACGGCTGGTGTTGAATACCAGGCTCCGTTCGGCGGTCTGAAGCAATCCAGTTCACATACCCGGGAACAGGGCCAGGCGGCGCTGGATTTTTATTCAGCGATTAAAACCTGTGCGATCAGCTATGAGTAAACGGGCGACGGGACGAAGTGAGACGGTTGGGAGCGCATCAGGTCATTTGCTCGTATGTCGCTGTGAAGAAGTGAGTATCGCACAGATGGAGCAGGCCTGCCGCATGGGCGTGGACACCGTGCGCCAGCTTAAAATGGCTACACGGGTGACGATGGGGGCATGTCAGGGCAGGGTATGCCGACAATTGGTGGAGTCATGGTTTTACAATCAGGTTCCTGCCGCCCGCCGGGAGGCGGAGCTGTTATCCCAAAGGCCTCCCGTGCGTCCCATAACGTTTGGGCAGCTGGCAGAGAGAGGTTCTTTATGAGCCGCATGCGTATTGTAAATCATCCTATTTTGGGACCAAAGCCGGAACGGCGGCAGGTATCTTTTATTTTTGACGGTCGTCCCATGCAGGGATTGGCTGGAGAGCCATTGGCAGCAGCACTGCTGGCCAGCGGTGTCCGTTTGCTGAGAAGGCATGAGGAATCCGGTACGGCCAGAGGTGTATACTGTGCCATTGGGCATTGTAACGAATGCCGCCTGACGGTTCATCCGTTCGGTGCCGTCCGTTCCTGCCTGACCAAGCTGGAGGAAGGTATGGTGGTGGAAACCGGACGGCAGCTTTCGAATGAAATCACAGGGAGAATTGTGACATGAATGAAATGGCGCATCTCATCGTCATTGGTGCGGGTCCCGCCGGATTGTCCGCAGCGGTATCGGCTGCTGAGCAAGGATTGCCAGTCACGGTACTGGATGAGTTTACAGAGCCGGGTGGACGTATGCCCGGGCAATATCATGAGGAAGGCAGTCAAGGCTGGTGGGTTGGAAAACACGTTTCGGATGAGCTGATTACCCGTTGCGTGGAGCTTGGGGTGGACATTCGCTGCGGCGTTTCCGTACATGGCATGGAATATACGACAACGTGGGAAATTTCCACTTCCTGTGGATTGTTCACTGCGGATTACGTATTGCTGGCGACTGGAGCTGCCGAAATTCCCGTTCCGCTGGATGGCTGGACATTGCCAGGAGTAATGTCCATCGGGGCTGCGCAGGTAATGACCAACGTTCATTACGTCAAGCCGGGAGAACGCGGCATCATAGTGGGCATGAACGTATTGTCGATGGCGATTGCCCGCGAGCTATCCGTTGCCGGGGTAAGGGTAACGGCGATTACACTGCCGTGCGCCAATCCGTTGGCTGGTGCAGCCGCAGATCCGACAGCCTCCGCGAAGCTGCTGCTTCAGCTGTCGGGGCTGGCCCCGGCCGCCTGGATGCGCGCCGGCGGCAAGCTGGCAGCTGCGATGCGGATGGAGAAACTCATCGCGTGCTGCTATCCCCACAGAGGCTTCCGTCTGTGGGATATCCCGATCCGATTGCGGACGGCGGTGCTGTCCGTCAACGGGCAGCACCGGGTCGAATCCGTGACCCTGGTCCACGTTAAACCGGACGGCTCGCCTATTCCCGGTAGCGAGCGCGTCGAACCCGCCGACTTCGTGGCGCTGAGCGGCGGCTTGTACCCGCTCGCTGAGCTGGCGGCGGTAGCCGGGTGCAAATTCGTGTACAGCCCTGAGCTAGGCGGGCATGTTCCACTGCATGGTGAGCGAATGGAAACCTCGCTCAAAGGGTTGTATGTTGCCGGCAATATTACCGGCATCGAAAGCGGGCTGGTCGCGATGGCCCAAGGTCGATTAGCCGCCGCTTCTATGCTCCATGCCGCTGGACTCGGCGGAGCAGGCGGAGAACAGCGGGTGCAGGAGGCGATCCGTGAGGTCCATTTTGCACGGAAGCATGCGCTGATTCAGTTTCATCCCGGCATTACAGAGGCGAGAACGCAGCTGTACCAGCAGTGGGGGCAAACCTCTGGCAGTGGCGCGTAACGGCTCATTGTGTCTGATATGCGTTTTTTATCCCAAATTCGCCTTAAAGGAGGAACGGAAAGTGACTCTTAAAGCAAAAGCCCATATGAAAGCAAGGCCGTTCGCACTGAACGAGGTGGTATTGTTTGAAGGTCCCTTCAAACAGGCGATGGAGCTGAACCGATCTTATCTGTTGGAGCTTCAACCAGACCGCCTGCTGGCGCGTTTTCGGGAATATGCCGGACTTGCGCCCAAAGCGCCTCCATATGAAGGCTGGGAAGCGATGACTATTTCCGGTCATACACTGGGACATTATTTGTCCGCTTGCTCCATGATGTATGCTTCAACAGGCGATGAGCGTTTTAAAGAAATCGCACATTACATTACGGATGAACTGGACGTTTGTCAGGCGGCGCATGGTGACGGATATGTATCCGGTATTCCAGGGGGAAAGGAACTTTTTGAAGAGGTGTCTGCTGGAAATATTCGCTCGAAGGGCTTTGACCTGAACGGTGCCTGGGCCCCCTTGTATACACTACACAAATTATTCGCTGGCCTGCGGGATGCGTACCATTTGACAGGCTGTAATAAGGCATTAGATGTGGAGCGTAAGCTGGCAGACTGGCTCGAAGGAATTATGAAGCCGATGAGCGATGAGCAGATGCAGCAGATGATGTTTTGCGAATATGGAGGCATGAATGAGGTATTGGCCGATTTGTATGCGGATACCGGGGAAGAGCGCTACTTGTGGCTGGCTGAGTGCTTCTGGCACAAGCTGGTGCTGGACCCGCTTAGCTCGCAGGAAGACTGTTTGCAGGGCATTCACGCCAATACACAAATTCCGAAGCTGATCGGGCTTGCCAAGGAATATGAGCTCACGAATGACACGAAGCGCCGAGAGACGGTGGAGTTTTTTTGGGAGCGGGTGGTGGATCATCATTCGTATGTTATTGGCGGGAATAGCTTTGGAGAATATTTTGGAGCGCCAGATGGCTTGAATGATCGCATCGGGCCTCATACGACGGAGACGTGCAATACCTATAACATGCTTAAGCTGACCAATCATCTGTTTCAATGGAATGCTTCCGCCAAGGAAGCGGACTTTTATGAGCGAGGTCTATTCAATCATATTTTGGCTTCGCAGGACCCGGTTCACGGGGGCGTAACGTATTTTCTGTCACTGGCGATGGGCGGGCACAAGCATTTTGAAAGCCAATTTGATGATTTTACGTGCTGTGTCGGCACAGGGATGGAAAACCATGCGAGCTACGGCAGCGGCATTTATTTTCACGATCACGATAAGCTGTATGTCAATCAGTTCATTGCCTCCACGCTGGAATGGAAGGACAGAGGCGTTACGCTAAAACAAAACACTTCCTATCCAGATACGGATCATACGACGCTGGAGATTCAATGCGATCAACCAGCTCCATTTACGCTACTCATCCGCTATCCATATTGGGCTGAACAAGGAATTACCATTCGTGTAAATGGCAAGGAACAATCGGTCGTATCGGAACCGGGCAGCTTTGTCTCCATCGCCAGAACATGGATTGACGGTGATGCTGTAGAGGTGACGATTCCGATGTCGCTGAGGCTGGAGCAGATGCCGGATAATCCGGGTCGGGCGGCTGTCATGTATGGACCGCTGGTGCTGGCAGGCGACTTGGGACCCTTGGAAGATCCTAAAGCCAAGGATTTCCTGTACACACCCGTATTCATTCCTCTAACGGAGGAGCTAGATGCCTGGATACAGCCCGTGAAAGGCAAGAAGAATACGTTTCGTACCTTGAATGCAGGGCATCCCCGGGATGTGGAATTGTCTCCTCTGTATAAAATGCATGACCGTACGTATTCCGTATACTGGGACATTTTTGCGAAGGAAGCGTGGCAGGAGGCGGAACAGGAATACACAACGGCACGCGAAAAGCTGGCGATTCTGGAGCAGTGCACGATTGATTTTGCCCAACCCGGAGAAATGCAGCCAGAGCGGGATCATAACTTCCAGGGAGATGCTTCGACTCGCACCGGATATGTGAATAACCGACCTTACCGGAATGCGGGAATTGATGGCTGGTTTTCTTTTGATTTAAATACAGATCCATCTGCTCCGATGCTGTTGGTCATTACCTACACAGCTACGCTGGAAATGCCTAACTGCGGTTTTGATATTTTGATTAACGGTCATCTGCTTGAGCATTTTAGTGAAGGTTTTGATGAGGCTGATAAGTTTTACAACGTTAATGCCGCTATTCCGACTGCATATCTGGAGGGGAAGGATCAAGCGACGGTGACCTTCAAGGCCAAGCCGGGACAGCGTATTCGCAGATTGTTTGGGCTGAGGATGGTCAACAAGGACGTGTATGAGCAACTCTATCAAGCTGGAAGTCCAGGTATACATGAATGATCTTTGAAATGTTTCGTGAGAGAAAAGTAACGTTTGATTTTTAGTCCGGTATGATTTATGATGTAAGAAATATTGGATGATGCTGGAATAATCCATATGGTGGTATGATCTGATATATTCATAGTTTTGTTGCGCGTGAAGCACACGGGCTGTTTCTTCCTTCATAGGGGAGAGGCAGCCCTTTTTTGTTGATATTTTGCGGAAATATAACTTTTTTAAAGAGTCAGTTCTATGATTTAGGGGGGAGGGGGTGCTCAATAGAGTCTATTTGTTTGGAATGCTTTGTATTAGAAGTTTTTCTTATAGATTTTGTAATAGGGAAACCCTATAATATATAAGTTGTATCCAGTATTTTCCGAAAGTGGGGATGCGATAAGTTTATGAGATTAGAGATGATATACATAGTTTAAAGTTTAAGCTGACAAAGGGGATAGAGAGATGAGTATGAAAAAATGGATGTTGAGTTTGACCGCAGTCACGTTGCTATGGGGCGCGACAAGTACGATTCCAACGACGGAGGCGGCAAGCAGCACCAAACCCATTGAAGTCTTGTTAAACGCGAAAAAAATACAGTTTCCAGATGCCAAACCTTTTCAGGATAGTAACGATTATGTGATGGTTCCGATTCGTTTTGTATCCGAAGCGCTAGGGGCTAAGGTAGGCTGGGAGAAAACAGGCGGCCAATTGGCTGTGTCGATTAAAAATGATGCACATGCCGTTAACATGACAGTGGGTCAAAATACCGCTATCGTGGATGGACAGACCAAAACGTATGAGACAAAGATTATTTTGAAGCAGAATCGTACTTTTGTGCCGCTGCGGTTGGTAAGTGAGGGTCTGGGGCAAACGGTAGAGTGGGATAAGGTCAGCCGCTGGGTCTGGATTGGGAAGAAGGAAATTGCTGCGCTGGAGGATAAAGGACTCCAAAAAGTCAGCATTGAACCATATAAAAAAATCATTGGAACTATACCTGCCCTTTTGAACGATGTTCTTGGTAAGCCATATGACAAGGTATTGATTTTTAAGCAGTCTGATCTACCTATCAAACTGCTTCGTGATATTTATTCAGTTGAGCCGTACACGTCCCCAGAGGGTGTGCCTTACCTGAGCATGAGAGTGAAAACAAAGTCTACAGCGGGAGGCATTTTTTATCTGACTAAGAACAAGGATGCACGTCTTCGTTCTGTAATGGATGATATGACGAAAGATAACGGAGATGGAACAAAAATGGTTTATTACAAAATCTATTCATACAGTGATGAAGAATTTTATGGTGTGAAAAATTATAAATCCTTCAAACTACAAGACATTGAGTACATCGCTTTCCGCTTGCAAGGAGATGGCTATATTCCGATTATGGTCAACCCATGGAAAGGTAATTAAGCACATGAAGAAGACACAACGCATTCTGGCCGTATTGCTGGTGGGGGTACTGCTTTTGTTGCAGCTCCCGCCTTTTTCTTTTCCCATCGACAAGGCGGCAGCCGATACGGAAATCACACCGCTATCCTATTTTGCCGATAGGAATGATCGATACTTTGTCGGCATGATGTATTTCGACATGTGGAAGAATACCGCTGGGACCTGGGTCACTGATGGTGGTAAGCAGCCCGACAAGGACATGCAGGGTGAAGCCAAGTTCACCTACAAATTTAATTTTCCAGGTCGTAAAATTAAGAGTGTTGATGCGCACCTGTATAACTTAACATTACCAGATAACCAAAAAAATCCTGATTATATAAAGTATTTTACAAAGTCTAGATCCGATCTCTATGAGGACTTTTCTGATCACATGAGTAAAGGCACAGAAGAGAAAGATATTCGCCCCTTCCAGAAGCAGGGGATTGGGACGGATACTACTATTATTCCGATAACGGTAAATATAAGGCTGAATGCGCAAGTTCAAGCCAAAGATATCAAGGAAGAGAGCTGTCCGAACTGTGCCAAAGAGGTCAAAGCCTGGCGCATCTACCAACCCATCCTGTTCAAAATCGAACTGGAAAGTGGTCTAATCGTCAAGCATTTTACCACTGATGGGAAATCACTTAACAACGTATTTTCGCCAATAGAAGATGAACTGAAAGCTGATCAACTGTATGATTTTACCCCGCCAACCAACCCGAAATATGAGTATGTGGGTTATAAGAAAAGCACGACAGGTAAACCGCCAAGTGGAGATATATTGCCGGGAATTGTACCTGGTTTTACCTATGACGGTTCTTTTGAGCAGTTTACCGCTTATTTGTATTACAAAGAAACTCAGGGCTGTCCGAAGCCTGGAGAAAGCCAAGAGGGAGCACCCCCAGATTGCCAAGATAATGAACAACCAACAAAAGGTGTTGTCTGCTCCCGCCCCGTTCCAGGTCTGCGCTTGGAAACTGCCGAGCTAGACCCGACAGTATCTGCCGTTATCAAAGCAGACCAGCGTGGTAGTGAACAATTTGACGTATCCAAAGGTATTCCTACATCTGAAAGCCTATACGGTCATGTGCAAGCGAAGAGATACCTTTTTCAACATAAGTTTGTGAACATGACAGGCCAGTGTACATATACGGTTAACGTAAAACGAGAATATCGATTGACCTGGCGGCCTAAGAAAAAATCTCGGCGGAGTGAGACGGTGAAGCGAACCTACACTTACCAAATTGTTCGTCCGTATTCATATTGGGCGATAGACAATTTGGAGGTGTATGGCATCAAGGAGGCTACGCTCCGAAATTATGCGTTACCTAATGAAACAATCACCCTGCGTCCGCAATCCTATACACCCCCTTCCTATGTTGCAGCGACTCAGGGCAATTTTTATCCGCCCCCTGCACCCGGGACAGTGGATGGCGGCAGCCGTAGCAAAAACGGTGGCAGCAGCAAGCCAAGTGTGCCTGATGACCGCAGTGCACTGAAATCCAAGGCAGAGGGGGCGGTAAAGGAAATCGAAGTGGAGAACGATACTCTGACCTTTGAAAATAAAATCATTATGAATCCGGAGCGCGTCAAGGTGAATGGCCCTAAGCCAGGCGTTATACCCTCTTCCGGAGCGATTGGGCCGGATGTGCTGTACAGTCCGAATCATGTGATTGATAAGCATAAGATAAATAAGTCCAATACGCCCAGCAGCGGTGACATCACTTACGCTATTCTCAAGGGAAATAACAATGGAGGTGCGGATAAAACGTTCCCGATACAGGGAATCAATACAGTGACTGTCCACACTCCCGTAGTGAATCTGTCTAGTGTGTCGGACGATGCTGCTCATAATCAGAAAACCCAACCTACGAAGGGACGATCCGCGCTTATTTTGGAGCGCCCTTTCCGGGTGACGATCTCGACAGCAGGTCCGCATTTGAACATTCCTGGCTATGGTGATCGGGAGTATGCCAAATATGTACGAACCAAGCAGGTGAGATTTCCGTTCGATGTGTACGACAAAGGAAAGACAATATTTTATCCACGAGGTACCTGGATCGACATTCCGGTGCTGCAGCTCGACACAGACTTTTATTTGCCCGTATGGGTGGATGAAGGCAACTATACAGTAGAGTTCCGTACCATTGCCGAAAATGCACCGGACGGGTTCACCGAACAGCGCCATGCCAACATGGATATAGCCCATCATGTTGCCAATGATGTGGTGAATATTGAGGTCATCGGACGGATGTACGATTTTCATATCACGGATATTGCCGATTACCATTGGGAGCGGGTATTTCGGCAGCGAAAAGGAAGTCCAGCGCATAGCGGTCTGTCCTATTGGACGGGGCTTGGCAATATTGACGGGTTGCCTAGAGGGAACCCGGAGCCATTCACCTTGCCCGTTCGCCCCGGTAGTCACCCATATGAAGGTTATGCAAATGTGGCGGTCAAGACAGGTTATCATTTCAAGTTTGACCTCAAAACCAAAGGCAATATGTTTAGCGCCAAGGACGGTATTCGCATCACGCCATCGTTCTATTGGGTGAGCAAAGATGGGCGACAGCGGGAAGAGGTAGATCTGTATACACATTCCGGCAGTCGAAAATTTATCCGTTTGGGATCGGCGGAGGACCGGGAAAAGCGCTATGTTATTTTGAATGAACGGCTACGCAATGTGCCGATGGAGGAAATGCAGGACGCGGCAGCCTACCAATACAAGCATGAGCTGAGTGAAGCACAACAAAGCCAGTTGACACTGGAACGCTATGTTTCTCTGTATGCCCAGCGTATTGCACGCAGCAAGACCTGGATTGGACGCTACGACTGGCTGGTGCTGCCTGCGGCTGTGCGTACCTTGATTGGTCCAAAGACAGACCTGCCAGATGGGGTCAACGTGGACCGCGCTAATGCGTCGATTCAGCGCTGGTATGGTGAATATAGCTTGCCTGCTGATGTTTACGCAGTCACCAAAGGCACGAATTTGCGCGAGGTCAGTCGCCGTCAGGAGCTAAACGAGCATACAGATATATTCAAGAAAACGGGCTTTATCGTCGTCCGCTTTAATGTGGAGTCACTGCGTCAGGGGGACGCTGAGCATCCACATTTACAGTATATAAATGGCCCGCTGTTGAACCAGTGGCAACTGGAGGGTTACCGCAGAGAGATAAAAGACCCGTACGGGCATATCTTTCATTTACAGGACGGGGATGTAGTATTTTATCATGCGGATCAGTCAAGCAGGGACGATTTCAGTTCATTTGTCCCTCACTAGCTTGTAGTAACCAGGACGAATCCTAATCCATAGCTAGCGCGAACATACGAAAACGGACAATGGGAACAATCCACTGTCCGTTTTTTATATTTCCTTTTGTGTTTTTGCAGTCCCCTGCCTTCATGGGGAGTTTGGCGGTGTTCAGCCCTTAACATGCCGTTTTCATACATGCTTGGTGAGGACTGTTTTATTTGGAATGAGTAAACAACACGGATTTGTGTAGAGAAATCCTCGGATATTTAAACGCGTTTGGGGGAACGGCAAAACTATAATAGTAAGGAAATTTAATTTATGTAAGCGCAATCATTTCAGGTATTAGCTTGTCATCACAATACAATTGAGGAGGACGACCTGAATGGCTCGAGGGAAAGGCGTGTGGCGAAAGGGAAGCTTGACCGCCGCGTTGGCAGCGATGCTGGCGATGACGGGGACGACTGGAGGAGTGGCTGCGGAAGACTTATCCGAACCCACACTGCAGGCGGAATCAGCAATTGCAGTAGAACAGAACCGTAGCGGCAGCATTCAGCTGGAAAAGCTGGATCGCGGACTGGTAGCTGCGGTGACGCAGGAGGGGGTATTTTTAAGCTGGCGGTTATTGGCTCAAGAAGTGAACGGTTACGGTTCAACGGGGCTGACAGGAGCAGACTTTAACGTATACCGTGACGGTAAGAAGATCGCGACGGTGAGCGACAGCACCAACTATGTGGATAAGGAAGGAACCGGAAATGCGGTGTACAGAGTAGCTTCAGTCGTAAAAGGCAAAGAAAAGGATCGTAGCGCCAAAGTGAAGCCATGGCAACAGGGTTACTATGAACTTCCTCTCCAAAAGCCTGCCGATGGCGTAACACCCGCAGGTGAATCCTATACTTATTCGGCCAACGATATGAGTGTGGGGGATGTGGATGGAGACGGGCAATATGAATTTTTTGTAAAATGGGACCCGTCGAACTCCAAGGATGTATCTCAGAAGGGGTATACCGGAAATACGTATGTCGATGCGTATACGGCCGAAGGCAAGCTGTTGTATCGGATCGACTTGGGCGTGAATATTCGATCAGGTGCACATTATACCCAGATGATGGTGTACGATTTTGACGGCGATGGTAAAGCCGAGCTGATGTTCAAAACGGCTCCAGGGACCAAAATGATTTCTTTTGATAAGAAAGGCAAGCCGAAAAAAGAAAAGTATATTACTCTGCCACGCGAGGATCGCAAAGCAGGGATTACACATGAGGACGATTACCGTTTGAGTCGCTCGGATTATTATGAGCATGTGGTGAACATGTTCATGAACTGGACGAAGCATGAAGAAGTGGTCAAGGGACAATGGCCTGCTACGCTGGAGGAATGCTTTGGCATCGCTCCGAAGTACAGTTATCCGCTATCCCGAAAGGATGCGGAAAGCCTGACAGACTACTTTATGGATGTATATGCACTATCACGGAGCGACAAAAACAAGCTGAGAGAGTTCGAGGGCTTCATTGTCGATGGACCGGAGTATTTGACGATTTTCAAGGGGAAAACGGGAGCTGAGCTGGATACCATCCGCTATGAGCCGGAGCGTCATGACGATGGCCTCATGTGGGGTGACTATGCTATGGCCCGGATTGAACCCGCCAACCGTGTAGACCGCTTCCTGGCAGGTGTGGCTTACCTGGACGGGCGCAAGCCGTACGCTGTATTTGCACGCGGCTATTATACGCGTTCCACCTTGGCTACCTACACATGGGATGGTCGCCATCTCCAAAAACATTGGATGGTGGACAGTGGCTGGGCACCGATGACCAATCCATTTAACGATAGTCCGCATGGGCGTGATGGAACGGACCCGAAATTTGGCACCTTGACCACACAAGGAGCGCATTCTTTGAGCATGGTGGATGTGGACAGTGACGGCAAGGACGAAATCGTATACGGTTCTGCCACGATTGACCATGATGGCAGCCTGTTGTACAGCTCATTTGATGTCATGCCTCCTGAAAGCGCAACTCCGGGTCAAACCGCCAGATTGGGACACGGCGATGCGCTGCATGTAACCGATATTGACCCGGATCGCCCCGGCAAAGAAATCTTTATGGTACATGAAGGTGGCACTTACGCTCCATATGGCTATTCTTTGCGGGATGCCAAAACAGGTGAAATCATTTACGGCGCATATTCCGGCAAGGATACAGGTCGGGGAATGGTCGGTGACATCGACCCGGATCAGCGAGGTCTGGAGACCTGGGCCATCGGCCTGTGGACCGCAGCGGGTAAACAGCTGGATACAAAGATGCCGGGTACCAATATGAGTATCAAATGGGCAGCTGATATGACCACACAAATCGTAAACGGCGCAATTGATGTAACCCCAACCATTGAGGATTGGAAACGAGGTACATTGTTGACCGCCACTGGAACCAAAACGAACAACTATACGAAAGGAACGCCATCGCTGGTAGCCGACATTTTCGGTGATTGGCGCGAGGAAATGCTCGTCCGTACAGCGGATAGCTCAGCAATCCGTATCTATCTGAGCACAGAACCTACGACGCATAAATTGTACACGTTGATGCATGATCCGCAGTATCGCGCGGATGTGGCGCGTCAAAATACTGGGTATAACCAGCCGTCCTACACGAGCTTTTATTTTGCATCCGATATGGATTGGGCAAACGTGCCGATTCCCAAGCTCTACACGCCAAAAGCCTTAATAGAGGAAGAGAGCAGTGACGAAGCGGATGAAGTAGAGGCAGCAGAGGTAGATGAAAAAGAAGTCGATGGAACGAAAGTCGATGGGACGGAAATAGATGTGAAGGAATGATAAGCGGAGACTATTTCCCAAAATATATAATGAAATTTCTTGTCTTAAAAGGAGAGCCGTATTTACGGACTCTCTTTTTTTACGTCTTGATGTTATTGAGAATATGAAATGTAACCGCGCACATGTAAAGTATATGATATATTACTTGACGTAAAATTTGACACATATGTGAAATGAGGATAAATGTCAGGGATTTCATGGAGAAGCGAATTGACTGTATTTGTCCCTTTCTCTAAGATGTAATTATATTCCAGACAAAAACAGAGAATTGTGTAAGGGAATATAACGTGGAGAGGAGGGAATGAATGGACTCTTTAGCTGATCTCTCGGAAACCCCCTTAGCATTGGACACCCTCAGACGACATCCCTGTTATAACGAAGAGGCACATCGCTATTTTGCGCGCATTCATCTTCCAGTAGCCCCGGCATGCAATATTCAGTGCCATTATTGCAACCGCAAATTCGATTGCGTCAATGAAAGCCGTCCCGGCGTTGTTAGTGAACTGCTCACGCCGGAGCAGGCGGCGAGCAAGACCTATGGCGTAGCGGCACAGCTGATGCAACTGTCCGTTGTCGGCATTGCGGGACCTGGAGATCCGCTGGCCAATGCGGAGGCAACTTTCGATACCTTCCGCCGGGTCCGTGAGACAGTTAAGGATGTCATATTCTGTCTCAGCACGAATGGCCTTACCTTGATCAGGCATATCGACAGGATTGTAGAGTTGGGTATTTCGCATGTCACGATCACGATTAATGCTGTAGATCCAGTGGTGGGGAGCCGCATTTATGGATGGGTCTACGATGAAGGAAAACGCTATGCAGGAGAGGAGGCCGCGCGGCTGTTGATTGATCGCCAGCTGGCAGGCTTGAAGATGCTGGCTTCGAGAGGCGTATTGTGCAAGGTAAACTCGGTGCTGATTCCCGAAGTCAATGATGCCCATCTGCCAGAGGTAGCCAGGGTGGTCAAGGAGCACGGCGCGGTACTGCACAACATTATGCCGCTCATCATCGCACCCGGCAGTCAGTATGAGCAGGAAGGGATGCGGGCCCCCCGTCCCCGTCTGGTCCGGCAGCTACAGGAGCAATGTGCTGAGGCGGGAGCTGTCATTATGCGCCATTGCCGTCAGTGCAGGGCGGATGCGATTGGACTGCTGGGCGAGGATCGCAATCAGGATTTTACATGGGAGAACATTGCGGCTGCTCCTCCCATGGATGAAGAGGCAAGGGCACAATTTCAGAAAGAACTGGATGAGAAGGTGAGAGTGAGAATGGAACGCAAGGAGGGACAATCGCACCACAAAAAAACGTCAACCGGGGTTGGATGTAGCTGCCCGTTATCGGAGGATAAGCCTGAAGCAAGCTTTACCTCAAAGCCAGTCCTAATCGCTGTGGCCAGTCGTGGCGGAGGGAAGGTGAATCAGCATTTCGGTCGTGCCAAGGAATTCATGATCTATGAAAGCGACGGGACTATCGTAAATTTCATAGGCATTCGTAAGGTGCAATCCTACTGCCATGGGAAAGCCGATTGCAATGGAGACAAGGTCGAGACGATGAAGGAGATCCTTTCCATGGTGCATGACTGTGCATTGCTGCTGTCGTCCGGCATAGGCGAAGCCCCCAAAGACGCATTGCAGGAAGCTGGCGTGCTGCCTATTGTATGCGGCGGGGATATTGAGGAATCCGTTCTGGAATATGTAAAATTTCTGCGTTATATGTATCCTGTGCAAAGCAATAAGGGAAGTAAGCGCAATAAGGGAGTTAAGGGCAATCATTCGGATTTACCCATTGAACATTTTGGAGGCTGAGAAAATATGAGACAAATTGCGTTTTACGGTAAAGGCGGTATCGGCAAATCGACAACCTCGCAGAATACACTGGCTCAACTCGCGACCAAATTCAAACAAAAAATTATGATCGTAGGCTGTGATCCCAAGGCAGACTCCACCCGTCTTATTTTGAATACGAAGGCCCAACAGACCGTGCTACATCTGGCTGCTGAAAGGGGCACGGTAGAGGATTTGGAGCTGGAGGATGTTGTACAGAAGGGCTTCGGTGACATTCTGAACGTGGAATGTGGCGGGCCAGAGCCTGGTGTCGGCTGTGCAGGACGCGGCATCATCACAGCCATTAATTTTCTGGAGGAAGAGGGAGCCTACGAAGGGCTGGATTTTGTTTCCTACGATGTACTGGGGGACGTCGTGTGCGGGGGCTTCGCCATGCCGATCCGGGAGAAGAAGGCGCAGGAAATCTACATTGTATGCTCAGGCGAAATGATGGCTATGTACGCTGCCAACAATATTGCGCGCGGGATATTGAAGTATGCTAACAGCGGCGGGGTGCGTTTGGGCGGATTAATCTGCAACAGCCGGAATACGGACCTGGAAGCGGAATTGATTACAGAGCTTGCAAGAAGACTGAATACGCAGATGATCCACTTTTTGCCGCGTGACAATGTTGTGCAGCATGCTGAGCTGCGCCGTATGACTGTTACCCAATATAACCCGGAACATAAGCAGGCTGCGGAGTATGAAGAGCTGGCAGGTAAGATTTTGAATAACGATATGCTGACGGTTCCTACTCCTATTTCCATGGAAGATCTGGAGGATCTATTGATGGAATTCGGCATTATTGAGGATGAAGAAACCGCAATTAACAAAGCTGAGGCGTCTGGGCAGTAGGCTGTAGCCAGAAGGCTTAATGACGGAATCATCGTGTGATGGTGGGGGAGCTGAACGCACAGCTCGCAGGAGGGAGGAATAGGCCAAATGAGCAGTATTGTGGATAAGGGAAAGCAGATCGTAGAGGAGATACTGGAGATATATCCCGAGAAGGCCAAGAAGGACCGGACCAAGCATTTTGAGATCGCGGATGAGGAGCTTGTGAACTGCGGAACCTGTTCCATCAAGTCCAACATGAAATCACGGCCCGGCGTTATGACAGCAAGGGGATGTGCTTTTGCAGGCTCCAAGGGTGTGGTATGGGGCCCGATTAAAGACATGGTGCACATTAGCCATGGTCCCATCGGCTGCGGGCAATACAGTTGGGGTACCCGACGTAATTATGCGAATGGGGTATTGGGCATCGATAATTTTACCGCTATGCAGATTACAAGTAATTTTCAGGAAAAGGATATCGTGTTCGGGGGAGATAAGAAGCTGGAGGTGATCTGCAGGGAAATTAAGGAGATGTTCCCGCTGGCTAAAGGCATCTCCGTACAATCTGAATGTCCGGTCGGACTGATTGGTGATGATATCGGGGCTGTGGCCAAAAAGATGACAGAGGAGCTGGGCATTCCGGTCATTCCTGTACGCTGTGAGGGTTTTCGCGGAGTGAGTCAGTCTCTGGGGCATCACATTGCTAATGATGCTATCCGCGATTTTCTGATGGGGCGCCGGGAGCTAAAGGAGTGCGGGCCTTATGATGTCTCCATTATTGGGGACTACAATATCGGCGGTGATGCCTGGGCCTCGCGCATTTTGCTGGAGGAAATGGGACTGCGGGTCATAGCGCAGTGGTCGGGTGACGGTACGATCAATGAGCTGGGAATTGCCCATAAATCCAAGCTCAATCTGATCCATTGTCATCGTTCCATGAATTATATGTGCACAACGATGGAGCAGGAATACGGAATTCCCTGGATGGAATATAACTTCTTCGGCCCGACCAAGACGATAGAGAGCCTCAGAGCGATTGCTGCCCGCTTTGACGAGACGATTCAGGAAAAATGTGAGCAGGTCATCGCCCAATATATGCCGCAGATGGAGGCGGTTATCCGTAAATACCGCCCACGTCTGGAAGGCAAAAAGGTGATGCTTCTGATTGGCGGGCTGCGGGCAAGGCATACCATCGGTGCCTATGAGGATCTGGGTATGGAAATTGTGGCTACAGGCTATGAATTTGCCCATAAGGATGATTACGAAAAGACGTTTCCCGATGTAAAGGAAGGCACTGTTTTGTACGATGATCCAACGGCATATGAACTGGAAGAATTGGCCCAGCGGCTGAATATTGACTTAATGGGCGCCGGAGTCAAGGAGAAATACGTGTATCACAAAATGGGCATTCCCTTCCGTCAAATGCACTCTTGGGATTACAGCGGGCCTTATCATGGTTTTGACGGCTTTAAGATTTTTGCGCGTGATATGGATATGACCATAAACAGTCCAGTATGGAGCCTGCTGCCATCTCGGCAGACTGCGGAGGTGTCGGTATGAGCGAGCGTCTCAACATTGTCGATCACAATCAGTTGTTTCGGCAGGATAAATATGTGCGCCAGCGTGAGGAGAAACGGGCTTTTGAGGCCCCTTGCTCGCCAGAGGAGGTTACCGCCACCCTGGAGTATACCAAGACCAAGGAATACAAGGATAAGAATTTCGCTCGTACAGCCGTAGTTGTGAACCCGGCCAAGGCTTGTCAGCCGCTGGGAGCGGTCATGGCTGCGCTGGGCTTCGAAAAAACGCTCCCGTTCATTCATGGCTCACAGGGCTGTACGGCTTATTTCCGCAGCCATCTTGCCCGCCACTTCAAAGAGCCTGTTCCTGCCGTCTCCACCTCGATGACCGAGGATGCCGCCGTATTCGGCGGCATGCGCAACCTCATTGACGGTATAGAGAACTGCATTGCCTTGTATCAGCCGGAGATGATTGCGGTATGCACGACATGTATGGCAGAGGTGATCGGGGATGATCTGTCTGCCTTCCTGGCCAATGCCCGTCAGGAGGGAGCCCTTCCCGAGGATATGCCGGTTCCTTTTGCCAATACCCCCAGCTTCTCCGGTTCACATATTACAGGCTATGACGCCATGCTGCGCTCTGTGCTGGAGACGCTGTATAACAAGTCAGGCCGGACGCCGCAGCCTGGTCATGAATTGAAGCTGAATGTACTGCTCGGGTTTGACGGGTATACAGGCAATTTTGCGGAAATGCGGCGCATGCTGGGGATGTTCGGCGCTACGTATACCATTCTGGGTGACCACAGCAGTAATTTTGATTCAGGGGCTACTGGAGAGTACAGCTACTATTACGGGGGAACGCCGCTTGAGGATGTGCCCAAGGCCGCAGATGCTGCCGGCACGTTGGCGATCCAGCAGTACTCTCTTCGTAAAACATTAGGTTATATGAAGCAAACCTGGGGGCAGCAGGTGTCCTCCATTTCCACACCGCTGGGCATCCGGGCTACAGATCGGTTGCTTGAGGAGATTAGCCGCTTGTCTGGAAGAGAAATTCCCGAGGCGTTGAAGCAGGAGCGCGCCCGAATTGTGGATGCCATGATGGATTCGCATGCTTATCTGCACGGCAAACGAGTAGCTATGGCGGGAGACCCGGATATGCTCATCGGCCTGATTGGCTTTTGTCTGGAGCTGGGCATGGAGCCGGTGCATATTGTTTGCTCCAATGGGGACCGGAAATTTGAGAAGGAAGCAGAGCTTCTGCTGAAGTCCAGCCCTTACGGTGCAGAAGCCACGGTTCATTCCGGTCAGGATTTGTGGCATATGCGTTCGTTGCTGTTCCAGGACCCAGTAGACCTGGCTATTGGTAGCTCCCACCTGAAGTTCGCGGCGAAAGAAGCGAAAATTCCATTGCTCCGTGTGGGCTTTCCGATCTTCGACAGGCATCATCTGCATCGTTATCCGATTATCGGCTACCAGGGTGCGCTGAATCTGCTTACCCAATTCGTGAATACCGTACTGGATGTCATGGAGGAGCAGGCTCCGGATCATAGCTTTGATCTAGTGCGCTAATTGCTGTATCGCGTAGATGGAAGTTGACAGCTTGGCTTGTGATTTCAATGGATTCTATCTGAAATAAGGGGGTTTGCGGATGGAGCCGGCTGTGTCTAACGGAAGGCTGGAGGTATCCTGCGGCAAAAAAATTCCCAAAAGCACGCCCTGTCCCCGGCCTGTGCCGGGGGAGGCTTCGGGTGGCTGCTCCTTTGACGGGGCCCAGATTACACTGATCCCCATTGCAGATGCGGCTCATCTGGTGCACGGGCCGATTGCGTGTCTCGGCAATAGCTGGGAGAGCAGAGGCAGCCTGTCCAGCGGCCCGGAGCTGTCGGCGTATGGCTTCACTACTGATCTTGGAGAACAGGACATCATTTTTGGTAGTGAACAAAAGCTGCATGAATCGATCCGCTACATTGTCAGCCGCTTTGCTCCTCCCGCTGTATTCGTCTATACCACATGCGTCACAGCCCTCACGGGTGAAGATATCGAGGGAGTTTGCAAGGCTGAATCAGAGCAGCTGGGAACGCCGATCATTCCGGTGAACAGCCCGGGATTTGTGGGCAGCAAGAATCTCGGGACCCGGCTGGCCGGAGACGTGCTGTTCCAGCATATTATCGGCAGCACCGAGCCGGAACAGACAACCTCCCATGATATCAATCTCATTGGGGAATACAATATCGCCGGCGAGATGTGGCATATCGAGCGGCTGATGCAGCAGGCGGGAATGAGTATCCTGTCCCGAATTACCGGAGACGGTCGGTTCCGTGAGGTGGGATGGGCGCATCGTGCCAAGGCCAATATGGTCGTATGCAGCCGGGCTTTGCTGGGTCTGGCAGTCCAAATGGAGCGTAAATACGGCATTCCTTATTTTGAAGGTTCATTTTATGGAGCAAAGGAGACGAGTTATTCCTTGCGACAGATGGCTTACCTGACCGGAGATCGTGATGTGGAGCGACGGGTGGATAAGCTGGCCGCACGGGAGGAAATGAGGCTATCGCTGGAGCTGGAACCCTACCGCAAGCAGCTGAAAGGAAAGCGGGCAGTGCTCTATACCGGGGGTGTAAAGAGCTGGTCTGTCATTACGGCTTTGCAGGAGCTGGGCATTAAGGTGGTTGGTGTAGGCACGAACAAAAGCACTGCCGAGGATGTATCTCGGATTGCTGACCGTATCGGAGATGATGCGGAATACATCCCGGAAGGCGGCGCCCAGCAGATTCTCAAGACCGTACGGAGCCGCAAGGCAGACATGGTCATTGCCGGGGGCCGGAACATGTATATGGCGCTTAAGGAACAAATTCCTTTTGTGGACATCAATCAAGAACGGCACAAAGCCTATGCGGGCTATGACGGGCTGTTATCTCTGGCGAAACAGCTTGTGCATACGCTACAGCATCCGGTATGGGAACTGACCGCCAAATTGGCTCCATGGGAGGAGGAGACGAAATTTGCCGATTAAATCCGCCACGAAGCCTGTCAGTGTCAACCCGCTCAAGGTAGGACAGCCTTTGGGCGGCGTGCTAGCTCTGCAGGGGATGTATCGCTCAATGCCTTTGCTGCACGGCGCTCAGGGCTGCTCGGCCTTCTCCAAGGCACTGCTGACTCGCCATTTTCGAGAGCCGATTGCCGTTCAGACCTCTGCGCTGCAAGAGATGGACGTTATATTTGATGCAGACCGGAATCTGGAGGAGGCGCTGGATCATATCTGGTCCAAACACCATCCAGATGTCATCGGCGTTATCAGCACGGCCCTCACCGAGGTGGCAGGCGTTGATTTTCAGTCTAGGGTAAAGGCGTTCAAGCGAGAACGGGCATTGAAGGATAGTCTGCTGTTTTCTGTATCGCTGCCTGATTTTCACGGCTCTTTGGAGACGGGCTACAGCAGTACAGTAGAGTCGCTAATGGATGCCGTACTCGGGTTAGCCGGAGGCAAGTCCCCCAAAAAACAGCGCCGGACGCAGGTCAATCTGCTGCCGGCTTCTTATCTGACTGCCGGAGATGTCATGGAAATCAAGGATATTATCGCTTCCTTCGGCCTGGAGGTTATCACACTCCCCGATATCTCCACTTCCTTGTCCGGTCACCTGCTGACAGGTTTTTCCCCTTTGACGAGAGGGGGGACTCCGCTGGATTCAGCCTGCCAGATGCTGGAGTCTTCCTGCACCATTGCCATTGGCGCGAGCATGGAGCGTCCGGCGCGCAGGCTGACTCATGCCGCAGGCATTCCCTACCACTTGTTCACGGGTCTGTCTGGCTTGGCCGCGAGCGATGCGTTCATACATTTTCTGCAGAAAATCAGCCGCGAGCCAGCCCCTGTTCGCTTCCGCTGGCAGCGTGAAAATCTGTTGGACAGCATGCTGGATGCCCATTTCTATTATTCCGGCGCTTCCGCTGTAGTGGCGCTAGAACCGGATCATATGCTGTCGACCGCAGCCTGGCTGGAGGAGATGGGAGTGGAACTGAAGCGGCTAATTACACCCTGCAGCACGCCTGCACTGCAAAAGACAGAACGGGAAGTCTGGATCGGTGATCTGGATGATGCAGAGGAGAGCGCGCAGGGCGTTGATTTGTGGATCAGCAATTCGCATGGAAGAAAGGGAGCGGCACGGGCTGGCGCCTCATTCGTGCCGGCAGGCTTGCCGGTGTATGACGAGCTGGGCGCCCACACATCCGTAAGCGTCGGATACCGTGGAACCATGGAGTGGGTGAACAAAGTAGGCAATGTATTGCTTGCCGAGAGGGGGAGGAGAGGATGAAGGTTGCATTTGCGACAGAAGACGGTGTGCTTGTGAATGCTCATTTTGGGCAGAGTCCTATGTTCACTGTATTCGAAATCCGGCACTCAGGCGTCCAGTTCCTGGAGCATCGGCGGATAGCCCAGGGAAGCGATGAGAACGAAGCGGGTAAGATCGCCAGCCGCATTGTCCTGATCGAGGATTGTGCCTTGATCTTCCTAGTACAGATTGGCGCTTCGGCCGCCGCACAGGTGACCAAACGGACCATTATGCCTGTGAAGGTGGCCTTCGGTAGCACCATTGAGGAGCAGGTTCAGCGTCTCCAGAATATGCTGGCTCGCAATCCGCCCATGTGGCTTGCCAAAATCCTGCACGCTGAGGAGGGCAGCGGCAAAGCCGGATCATGAGCCTTCAGTAAGGAAGAACAACCGAAGAACAACCAGATATGGTGTCAAGATCTTGTGGAACGAATATCTAAAAGGGGGTAGCCGCACATGGAGGGGGTGGACGAATGGTACAGCTGCTGGAAGACAGTAGATACGGACGCCAGTTGAAGCTGCTGAGAGTGGAAGGTCAGAACAAGCTAAAGCAAGCTACTGTTATGGTCGCAGGCATCGGAGGATTGGGAGGGACAGCGGCCATGTACCTGGCCGCTGCCGGAGTGGGAAAGCTGATATTGGCCCATGAGGGCGTAATCCATCTACCTGATATGAACCGGCAGGTGCTGATGGACAGCGGACGAATCGGGGAGGAACGGATGGAGACGGCATTGCAGCATTTGCATCGTATTAACCCAGAGACCCAACTTGAGGGCCACGCCCACAGAATCACGGAAGAATCCTCTCGACCATGGGTAGAAGCGGCGGATATCGTGATTGATGCACGGTATGACTTTCCGGAAAGATATGCGCTGAACAGACTATGTGTTCGACATGGCAGACCGATGATAGAAGCGGCCATGTACGCCTATGAAGTATCATTGATGACCATTGATCCCGGTAGGACGGCATGCATGGAATGTCTCTACCCGGAAGGCGGACAGCCCTGGGAGCCTCTGGGATTCCCGGTTCTGGGAGCCACATCGGGTTTGATTGGCTGTATGGCTGCGCTGGAGGCGGTCAAATGGATTACAGATGCGGGCAATCTGTTCACTGACCGTATGTACCGTATGAATGTGCTGGATATGAGCAGCTGCACCATAGCAGTCAAACGCAACCCGTGTTGTCCTTGCTGCGGAACGGGAGGGGATATAGATGAGTCAGTTGCATATTTGTGATACGACTCTTCGTGACGGAGAACAGGCTCCGGGCGTTGCCTTTTCGGCCGAGGAGAAAACTGAAATTGCCATCATGCTGGACTCGGCGGGGGTGGAGCAGGCTGAGATCGGAATTCCGGCAATGGGAAAGGCGGAGTGCAGGTCTATTGCCAGGATTGCTGCTCTCGGACTTCAGATGAAACTAATGACCTGGAATCGCGCGGTGTTCACGGATATTGATGCAGCTGAATCGACAGGCGTCGGCTGGGCCCATATTTCGGTTCCCGTGTCGACGGTGCAGATGAAGTCCAAGCTGGGTATGAATCCTGAGCAGGTGACAGAGCTGATCCGCAAGTCTGTCGATTACGGTCAGTGTAAAGGATTGACTGTTTCCGTAGGCTTTGAGGATGCTTCAAGGGCAGATGACCTGTTCCTTGAGCAGTTGGCGAATCAGCTCTATAGGGATGGTATCCGGCGCTTCAGATATGCCGACACGCTGTCTGTTCACCATCCCGCTGCGATAGCTGCCCGTATAGACAGGCTTGTATCGCGCGTGCCGCAGGATGTGGAGCTTGAGATTCACTGTCATAATGATTATGGTCTAGCGCTTGCCAATACTTTGGCAGCTTTGCAGGCGGGAGCTGTCTGGGCCAGTACCACAGTGTCGGGCCTCGGGGAAAGGGCAGGTAATACGGCGCTGGAGGAAGTGGTGATGTCGTGGAGGGACCTATATCAAGGAACCTGCAGCGTCCGTCCCGAACTGCTGAACCCGCTGGCTGCACTGGTGTCCAAAGCCTCCAACCGAATCATTCCTGAAGGCAAGCCAATTGTGGGAGACATGGTATTCGCCCATGAATCCGGCATACATATCAACGGTCTGCTAAAGGAGCGTGCCGCCTATCAGACCCTTGATCCAACCGAGCTGGGCACTGACCATTCGTTCGTACTCGGCAAGCATTCGGGCAGAAGTGCAGTTCAATATATGCTGGAGCAGGAAGGAATCGAGGCGGGCTCCGGTGAAATCAAGTTTGTGCTGGAGCGACTTCGCCTAGTCGGTGAAGATCCCAAGCGTGTCATCCATAGCGCGGATTTAAGGCGCTGGCTGCAGTATTATCCGGCAGAGCTGCCGAAATAACGAAAAGGCGTTCCCGTCCGGTAAGTGTGACCGTGACTGGAACGCTTTCTTGTATATCTTTTAATTTCACAACCCGAGTCTCCAATTTGCTGGTTAAACGAAGCCGTTCAGAAGGGTATAATAAAATATAGTGCTGTATAAAGTGCGTATATATGGTTTTACAGCAGACAGGTTCGAATCTTATAACCATGACACGCTGATCTGGAAGGACGGCTATGGGCAATTGGAGGAATGCTTGTGGGAATGATGTTTTCTTTTCTAAAAAAATATCGGGTTCCAGCCATCGCAGCGCTCGTGATGATGTTGCTGGAATTGACGGTAGAGCTATCGCAGCCATATTTGATCTCTAAAATCATTGATGAGGGCATCCGACAGCAGGATTTGTCCGTCGTCTGGTTATGGGGCAGTGTACTGGTGGGGAGTGCCGTTATCGCTTTTATGGCGGGGATATCCAGCTCTTTTTTTGCTTCACATGCAAGTCAGGGCTTCGGCTATGATTTGCGGGAAAAGTTGTACCGTAAAGTGCAATCTTTTTCGTATCCTGTGTTTAAACGTTTTGCCACTTCGTCGCTGATTACGCGTCTGACCGGGGATGTCACGCAAGTACAGGATACGGTGTTTATGAGCCTGCGGTTTATGACACGGGTTCCGCTTGTAGTCATCGGCAGTATTGTGATGGCACTGGTTGTACATTTCAGGCTTGGGCTGCTATTGGCGGTTATGGCCCCGGTGCTGTTCGTGTTTGTGCTGGTGATGATGCGGCGAACGGTCACTTTATTTAAGGGTGTCCAGCGTCGCCTGGATGACGTTAACGGAGTGATTCAGGAGAATCTGACAGGCATCCGACTCATCCGGGTTTTTGTGCGGATGCGGCATGAAATCGAACGTTTTGCCCATTACGGAGGCGAATTGATGAAAGGGACGGTATCCGCTCTCCGCTGGACAGAAACGACGATGCCGTTCATTTTGTTTACGATGAATGCAGGGATTATTGCAGTACTTTGGTTCGGACGCGGCCAAATTTCCACTGGGGATGCCAGTGTAGGACAGGTGGTCGCAGTCGTCAATTATTCACTGCGGACGATAGGAGCCTTGTCTGCCTTGTCGGGTATCGTTGTTGTATTTTCCCGAGCTACTGCATCTACCGGGCGGATTCGAGAGATATTGGACACATCTAATGAAGATGGGTCAGAGATGGAGTCTGTTTCAACACATCATACACGGATTAAGGGACAAGTGGAAATGGACCGGGTGAGCTTTCATTATCCGGGCAGTGATTTGGCTGTACTAAAGGATATCTCTTTTAGGGCGCGACCGGGCGAGCGGATAGCTATTATGGGGGCCACTGGCTCGGGAAAATCCTCACTTGTGCAGTTGATTACACGTCTGTATGAAGAAGATGAAGGTCATGTGCGCTTTGACGGAAAGGACGCTCGTGAACTGGATGCGTCCATATTACGAGAGGCGATTGGCTATGTCCCTCAGGAGGTACTGCTATTCACCGGCTCGATTCGGGATAATATTGCTTGGGGGCTGGAGAATGCCAGCCTGGAGCAAATTCAGGAAGCCGCACGCATGGCGCAAATCCATCATATGATTGAACGCTTGCCGCAAGGCTATGACACGATGCTCGGGCAGCGTGGCGTCAATCTGTCTGGCGGACAGAAACAGCGGCTTTCGATTGCCCGCGCACTGGTGCGCCAGCCGGCAGTGCTGATTTTGGACGACAGCACAAGTGCGCTGGATGTAGGGACAGAAGCAGCACTACTGAATGCACTCGATGGTCTGTCCTGCACGACATTTCTCATTACGCAGAAGATCAGCTCGACCGCATCGGCAAATCAGATTTTACTGCTGGATGAGGGTCGCCTGATGGCAAGTGGAAGCCATGAGCATCTCATGGATAGTTCGGATCTGTATCGGCGTATCTATGAATCACAATATGGAAAGGAGGAGTCGCATGTTCAAGGAACTCATTGAACCGTTCCGTCAGCCTACACCGCCGTCTGGTGTGCTGCGAAATCCAGCGGGAGCTGAAGGACGCCACAAGGCCAAAGCGAAGAACTGGTTTGGCACCTTAGGACGGATATGGGCTTATCTGGCTCGCCGTAAGGCCAAACTGATGCTGGTACTGTTCATAGTCCTGCTCAGCTCCGGGCTAGCTCTGCTGGGTCCATATCTGGTCGGCGTAGCGGTGGATGATTTTCTCGAAGGTCCGGGTGGACGCACGTGGATTTATTTTCTTATCGGATTAGGAGCTGTATATCTGCTCAACTCGCTGACCTCCTGGCTGCAAAATATCTGGATGATCGAGATTGCCCAAGAGACGGTGTACCGCATGCGTTTCGATCTGTTTTCACATTTGCATCGACTACCGATTCCTTTCTACGGCAAACGTCAGCAGGGAGAGATCATGAGCCGTTTGACCAATGATATCGAAAATGTCAGTTCTACGCTGAACAGCTCCGCGATTCAGATTTTTTCGAGCATATTGACGCTAATCGGTACACTCACGGTGATGCTGTGGTTAAGCCCGCTGATGACCCTGCTGACTTTTATCGTGGTGCCGTTAATGGCTGCCGGGATGCGCTGGATCACACGTCGTACCGGGCCCTTATATAAGGAACGCCAGAAGAATGTGGGCGAACTGAACGGATACATCGAAGAAACGCTGTCCGGGCAGCAGATTATTAAAGCATTTTCGCAGGAAAAGAGAGTCATCTATGGTTTTGGCGAGCGTAATGACCGTATTCGGCTGTCGGGTTTCTGGGCCCAAACGATTTCAGGCTTCATACCGAAGCTGATGAACGGACTGAATAATCTCAGCTTTGCTATTGTAGCGGGGATCGGTGGGATTTTGGCCATTCGCGGCTCCATTACTATAGGTACAATTATTGTATTCGTAGAATATGCCCGCCAGTTCACCAGACCGCTGAACGATTTGGCTAACCAGTGGAACACCCTGCTGTCTGCCATTGCCGGAGCTGAGCGTGTATTTGAAATATTGGATGAAGATGAAGAGTCCAAGGATGAACGCGGGGCAGTGGAAGTAGGGCATGTAGAGGGGGCGGTGCGGTTTACGGATGTTTCCTTCGGTTATGATGAGGGAAGCGCTACGCTGGAAGGTATTTCCTTTGAGGCCAAACCTGGTGAAATGATCGCACTAGTCGGCCCGACCGGGGCAGGGAAAACGACACTGATCCAGCTCCTTTCCAGATTCTATAGCCCCGACAAGGGAACGATTACACTGGACGGGCGCGACATTATTACCATCCGGCGTGAAAGCTTGCGTTCCCGCATGGCATTTGTGCTACAGGACTCCTTCCTGTTTCAGGGGACGATTCGTGAAAATATCCGCTTCGGCAGACTGGACGCCACCGATGAGGAGGTTGAACAAGCATCGAAACTGGCCAACGCCCATTCCTTTATCATTCGGATGAAGGACGGATACGACAAGGTGCTGGAAGTGAACGGCAGCGGCATCAGTCAAGGGCAAAAACAGCTGCTGGCTATTGCCCGTGCTATTTTGGCCAACCCTTCTATCCTTGTACTCGACGAGGCAACCAGCAGCATTGACACCATTACAGAGATGAAGATACAAGAAGGACTGGAGCGGCTTATGCAGGGTCGAACAAGTTTCGTCATCGCGCATCGGCTGAATACCATTCGTCAGGCTGACCGGATTCTGGTCTTGAAGGATGGCCGTCTGGAGGAGCAGGGTTCTCATGATGAACTGCTGGCTCACAAAGGCTTTTACAGTGATTTATATTATGGTCAGTTGAGAAAGCAAAGCTCTTAAGCGGCTCGCGATTAACAGCTTTGCAGGTATACTTAAAAAGGGCTACCCCGGGGTGGCCCTTTTTAAGTATGCCTTTTTACAGGTACGTACTATTAAAGGTTTACATCATCGAATATACCCATACCCCGTATATGTATGTTAGTATAGGTGTGCAAGAATAAAATCCCACTTCAAAGGAGAGAGCATCATGAAAATCGCAATCATGCTTTTCGATGGAATTACAGCGTTAGATGCAATAGGTCCATACGATGTGTTTGCTGCTACACTGAAATGTGAAGTGAAGTTTGTCGCTAAGCAAAAAGGGTTAATCAAGCTGGACTCAAATATGGGTTATTTGCATGCCGATTACAGTTTTTCTGAAGTTAATTCAGCTGATATTCTTGTTGTTCCTGGATGCAGTCCGCCAAATTATAAAACCCCAATGAATGATGAAGAAACGTTGAATTGGATTCGCCAAATACATGAAACTACGAAATGGACCACGTCGGTTTGTAACGGCTCTTTGATTTTGAGCGCAGCAGGCTTGTTAAATGGAACCGTAGCCACCAGTCATTGGGGTTCCTTAGACCTGCTCCAATCTCTTGGAGCCATTCCAACAGATGAGAGAGTGGTTCGTCAGGGCAAAATGGTTACAGCAGCCGGTGTCTCCTCTGGTATTGATATGGCACTCCAGTTAATAGCTTGGGAATTGGGAGAAGACATGAGTAAAGGAGTCCAGCTGATTTTGGAATACGATCCTCAGCCTCCGTTTGACACGGGTTCACCCAAGAAAGCTCCTGCTAAATTGGTAGAACAAATAAGAGGCATGTTACAGGAGTTTGCAAAACAGGAGCCCAATAGCTAGGCTTAATAGGTTTGTATTTTTATTTTACACATAGTAAAGGGTTACATAGTGTAAATGGTTGGAGGGGGTTACAAACATGAGCAGCTTACCTAAGTCTGCTACATTTCCACTTTTCATTCTGATGCTGAATTTGTTTATTGCTTTATTGGGTCAAGGTATGGTGATTCCCATTCTGCCTGAATATTTGAAACAATTTAATGCGGCAGGAGCTGCTGCGGGGTATCTTATTGCCGCTTTTGGAGCAGCTCAGTTTATTTTTTCGCCCCTAGGTGGGCAGCTTTCGGATAGATGGGGACGAAAATCCATGATCATAACGGGGCTGTTTTTAACCGTCATCTCGGATCTCATGTTTGCTGTTTCTACGACATTGCCTCTTCTATATATTGCCCGATTTATCGGGGGGATAGGTATTGGACTAATGGTTCCTTCCAATATGGCCTACGTCGCTGATATTACCACTTCTGAAACCCGAGCTAAAGGAATGGGATACTTGGGCGCCTCCATGAATTTGGGTATGGTGCTTGGTCCGGGTTTAGGCGGTATGATCGCTGAGTTTGGCATCAGGGTGCCCTATTTTTTTGCTGGTGGACTTGGACTTGTAGCTACGCTGCTTAGCTTGTGTATGCCAGAGACATTACCCAAGGAAAAACGAAAACCCGCTAGCCAATGGGGCCGCCGGGAGCCAATTCGCAGCCAAATCCTAAATTCATTTCGGACATCCTATTTTCGTTATCTCCTCCTCATTCTGGTCATGACATTAGGTTTGATGAATTACGAAACAGTGTATGCTCTTTTTGTAGAACGAAAATACGGTTTTGATGCCACTAAAATCTCAATGATCATTACGGTTGGTGCAATTATAGGCATCGTTGTGCAGATTTGGCTGCTCGATTATCTCATCAAGAGACTTGGAGAGATGAGGCTAATACGTCTCTCTTTGATCATGACAGCCATCGCTTTATTGTTAATGTTACTTAAGATCAATTTAGGTTATTTGCTGGCGGTATCGGCACTGTTTTTTGCTTTTAATGCCTTCCTAAGGCCAACCGTAAGTACAATGATCGCGAACTCAGCTGGTGATCGTCAAGGATATGCCGCCGGATTGAATACGACGTATACCAGCCTAGGCAATATATTGGGGCCTATTTTAGCGGGTTTGTTGTTTGACAAGCACATTCATATTCCTTATATTTTTGGTGCCCTTATTCTTGCATCTGCCCTTTTCTTAACCTTACAAAAACCAAAAAATGAGAAACGGATGGTTGCTAATGACTGAGAACTGGCACCAGAATTTGAAAAACAAAAATCGGGAAGAGCTCATTGCTGCTGCGAAGGAACTTTTTATGAAGCAAAGCTTTCTCAAAGTTAATATTAAGGATGTATGCAACGTGGCTGGTGTAAGCCGGGTCACATTCTATAAGCACTTTCAGTCCATGAACGAACTGATCTTTGAGGTTCAGATGGAAATCCTGGAGAGCATGACCGAATTTGTGAGAAGGGCACCTTCAGCCGAAATGAGCGGGAAGGAGATGCTTACTTCGATGCTTGATGCATGGATTGATTACGCTTGGCAACATCCAGAATACATTAAGTTTATTCTTCTATTCGATCTGCATTACGAAGCTTATGATTCAAATCAAGAACTCAAAGAACAGTACAAAAATTTTGTTAGCAGGGGAAAGGAACGACATTTCCTGATGGATGCTCTGGAAGCTGGATTCCAAGATGGATCATTGAAGTCTGATACGGAACCCTTAAAGACCGCTCATTTTATCTTCACGTCTATGATGGGTATACTTCAGAAAATGAGTCTGACGTCCAAGGACGATTGGAACAACGAACTTGAGGATATACAAATTGCTAACCGATTTGTGGGAATGTTGATTCAGTATTTAAGTCCAGAAAGTGATAAATCCCCAACCTTTTAGGCAGGAGTCCCCTACCGTAATCCAAAGGATTCCAGATCGTCCGATGGAGTGAAATAGAAGTACATGGCTCAGTCTGTTAAACTGTGAAAATAGAGCGGTTGCAGATACGTTGCTGTGTTAGCCTTATCTATTTTGTGGAGGTGCGGGGATGAACGGAAGTCTGTTTGAGCCACGGCTGCGTGACGGGGATTATATTCCCCGTTTTTTTGCTTACTATTACAAGCAATGGCATGACTATACCATGTCTTACCACGATCATCATTCTACCGAAATTATGTACATGATTTCCGGCTTTTGCAGGGTAGATGTACAAACAGGAGAGAATGTGGAAGAAAGCATCACGCTGCGTAAAGGCGAGTTTATTATGCTAGACGCAGGTGTACCGCATCGACTGGTGGTGGAAGGAGAACAACCGTGCCGGATGCTAAATGTAGAGTTTGGTTTTTCGGAGGGAGTGAGAGTAGGACCGTCTATCCGACAAATGGCAGCAGAGGAGCAGGAGGTCACGACGCTCATGTCACGTCCGTTCCCGTATTTGGTACTATCGGACCCGGAAGAGGTATATTATGCGCTGAAAAGTCTCGTGCTGGAGCTGGACCAACGAAAAGAACAGCCGGGTGCAATGGCCGAGATGCTTTTTATGCAATTGCTAGTACGAATTGCACGTCTACGGGAAGAGGCAGAGCGCAGCAACACGCAGCAAACGGATATGTACATCAAACGATGCATTGAATTTATCCATCTAAACTATGACCGAGATATTGTGGTTAAGGACATGGCGGCAGCCGTGAATCTGCACCCAGGTTATTTGCACCGTATTTTCAAAAAACATACTGGGCTAACGCTCACCGCGTATTTAACGATGCTGCGAATGGACAAGGCCCGTATGCTTCTTCAGCAAACGGACATTCCCATTCAAGAAATTGCCGATTATGTAGGCGTGGCCAGCAGGCAGTATTTTCATATGTTGTTCAAAAAGCACACAGGCCAAACCCCTGTAGAATACCGCTCAACTGTGGAGCGCAATGTGAGGAACTATGCGGAGGAGGATGGGAGCTGATAATAAGAAGCCTCTGAACCATTGCCGATTTAAGGTCGGTATGACTCAGAGGGCGTGGCTAAAGTTGGGTCATTTCCCAAGCCACATATTTTCCATCTGTTCAAGTGATCTCCCTTTGGTTTCGGGAACCTTGCGCCATATAAAGACTACGACGAACAACGAGATGGCTCCGAATAACCAGAAGGTATTGGACGGGCCGGCTGAACTCAGCAGAGGAGGGAATGCCTGCGATACTAGATAATCGCCGGCCCACAATGCCATCGAAGCGATGGCTACCGCCTTGCCGCGAATGCGGTTCGGAAAGATCTCTGAGATCATGACCCATACGATCGGCCCAAGCGATATAGCATAGGAGGCCACGTAGATCAATATCATGATGAGTACGAGCGGTCCGGTGGTCAAACCCATTTTGAATGCGGCTCCAATAATGACCAAACAGCAGGTCATCAATGAGGTGCCGATGATCAGCAGGACTTTTCGTCCCGCTTTGTCGATCAGCCATACGGATACGATGGTGAACAACACATTGATCAACCCGATCCAAATGGTTTGGGTCAAAGAAGCGTCCGTACCGAGTCCCATTCCTTTAAAGATAACCGGCGCGTAATACAAGATGGCATTAATGCCGGTAATATGCTGCATAATGGCGAGCATAACACCGATAAAGAGAGCGACCCGAATACCGGGAGCAAACAACTGCTTCAATGAGTCGTTCTCATTTTTGAATGATTCTTTGATATCAAGCACTTCCTGCTTAGCGGCTTCTTCACCGTGAATTTTCAGCAATATCGGTAGCGCTTCATAAGGCCGATTTTGTTTAATAAGCCATCGCGGGCTTTCGGGTATGAAGAGCATCAAGAGCATAAAGATCAGTCCGGGAACGGCTCCCACTCCGAACATCCAGCGCCAGGCTGTTGAGACACCCCAGGCTTCATCCCCCATGCTGACGATCCACGAATTCTGAAAATAAACCAGGAAAATCCCTGTTACGATCGCCAACTGATTTAAAGCAACCAAACGGCCTCGGTATTTGGCGGGAGCGATCTCCGCGTTGTACACCGGACAAACGGTGGAAGTGATTCCTATGCCAATGCCGCCGATCATGCGAAAGATAACATACCCGGTGAACGAGTCTTGAAGCGCAGAGCAAATCGAGCCGACGACGAATAAAAATCCGGCGGCCAGCAATACTTTCTTTCTGCCGATCTTTTCACTCATGTAGCCGGAGAGAGCCGCTCCGGTGACACTCCCGACAATCAGACTTGACACGGCCCAACCAACCTGAAATTCGCTCAGCGAAAAACGCTGCTGTAGGAATTCGACTGCTCCCGAAACAACCGCGATATCAAAACCGAACAGGATGCCTCCGAGCGCAGCTACGATGGATACCAACGTCACAAAAAGCATATTGGGCTTTTCTGATTGAAGCGCTTTCTGTTGAGCGCTTTCATTATTGATGATTACTGCCATATGATCATCTCCCCTCCAGATCTCTGGAACCTCATTCCGTTCTTCGAGGAGAAGTATAACATGCGCTTATAAAAGAAAGGCCAGTTATCGTCTTCAATAAACGGACCTTTTCATGCACGATTTTGGCTTCGGTTCCCGAATCGGAGATAGAGGGGCTGAACCTAGCATTACCTTGTCATTCGAGCTTAAAAAAATCCATGCCGATAGTCGGCATGGATGAATCTCACTATTTTTGGCCTTTAAACTCAGTGGGAGGAACGCCCGTTATCTTTTTAAAGACACGGCTAAAATAGTTCGGGTCCTTGTAACCCACTTCAAAGCTGATTTCCTTAAGAGTAAGGTTACCGGCCTTAATCAGAGAGATGGCTTTATCAATCCGCAGCCGGGTTACGAAGTCGATAAATGTTTCTCCGTATTCCTGTTTGAAAATTTTGCTGAAGTAGTGAGGATTCAAATGGACAAAATCAGCTACTTCTTCCAGCGAAAGATCATCGTTGAACCGTTCCTCGATATACATTTTCGCCCTACCCAGCATAGTCAGTGTTTGAACCTCTCGCTGTTCGCGTATCCGTTGCAGTGCTGACATGACGTACGTCTGCTGAAACATTCCATTCTCCGCTTTGATGGCAAGCAAAGAAGCGTTTCCAGCCTCTGATGACTTCAGTTCGTCAAAGTGGCAGTAACCTCCATCCCGTTTGCGTAGGGTGGAGGCAAAAACGGCTTCGAAATAGGACTTGCGAAGTCCTTCCTCGCCGCTATGCAGCGATCCGATTCCAATGGCTGTCTTTATACCAAGTTGCTGCTGGGCAAGCTCGGAAAGCTGCTGAACGAGGTGTTTAACCAACTGGCGCCAGTCGTTTTCGCTGGTGACAGGCGGCTTGCGTAAAAAAGTGGCTACATGATGGTCGATCAAAGAGCTTACAATGGCATTCGGGCCATGCGTTTTTACATAGCTTCGGAAATGGTCGTAAATTTTCTTTTTATCTTGCTCGTCCGTATATCCGTCAAAGGCGGCAATGATGGCGCTTCCCTGATCAAGAGGAAAGTCCAGCCATTCTGATAGCTGGGAAGCGCTCGAATCCACGGTCTGGTCGACCATAAGCATTAAAGCCAGCTCATTTTCTGCGAGCGGCATTAACTGTGAGATTTTATGCCTAAGCTCCAATTCTTCCGTACGTGCCCGCTTCTCGCACTCAATTTCTTCAATCAGTCGTTTCAAAGTGCCGATGATGAGTTCTCGCTTCGCCGGCTTCAAAATATATTCTTTTACGCCCAAAGAGAGCGCCTTCTGGGCATAGGCAAAATAATCGTAGGCAGTGACGAGCACGAATCGGGTATCGGAAAGCCGCTCCTTTAATTCACGAAGCGCTTCAAGCCCGTCAATTCCGGGCATATTGATATCCAGAATGGCAATATGGGGACGGTGCTCTTCCGCGCATTCAATCGCCATGCGGCCGTTGCCAGCATGAATAAACCGGAATATCCCCGGCATCGCCCGTTCCACCGTCAATTCCAGTCCTTCCCTCTCCAAAGCCTCGTCATCCGCGATCAACAACCGATACATCAGTCCGCTCACTCTCCTTCTTGACTGGAATTCGTATGGTTATGGTAGTACCTCGTCCGATATTGCTATTGATTTCAACCATTTCTTCTTCCTTTCCGTAAAACAACTGCAGCCGCCTAAACACATTTTGCATTCCAAGTCCTGTTGAACTGCCGCTTTCGGCTTCGCCTTTAAGACGGAGTACGGACAGTCGGGTTTCCTCCGTCATGCCCTTTCCGTTGTCCGAAATTTCAATTTGTACATCTTCGTTCGCTCTCGACAGCGTTAATACGATAATGGCTCCGCTTTCCATATCTTCCACACCATGAAGAAAAGCGTTTTCAATAAATGGCTGGATCGTCAGGGCCGGAATTTGCTGCTGAAGTACGGAAGCGTCAAAGTGAAGATCAAAGCGAATTCTGTCCCTGAAGCGCGCCTGCTGGATGGTTACGTATTCGCGGATATGATCCAGTTCCTCCTGGAGAGTTACGGGTTTGTCCAGCTTCTGCAGGCTGTACCGTAGCAGATTGGACAGCGAAACGATCAGGTCGCTGGTTTTCTCCGCCCCTTCCAGGATCGCCAGCTTGGAGAGCACATTTAAGGTATTAAATAAAAAGTGTGGGTTAATTTGATTTTGCAGAGCCAGAAGCTCCAGTTCCTTCACAAGCCGCCGCATTTCCAGGCTCTGTTTATCCTTCTCGATAAGGATGCTCAAATCGGTGGACATTTGCGAAATGGCGTCCGACAGTACGCCTAGCTCGTCATCCCGTCGCGGTTGGGGCCTAATATTCAGATCACCTGTGGCGATTCGTTTCGCCAGTCCGACAAGTCTGCCGACAGGGCCAGTAATGCTGCGCGAGACCCAGATTGCAAGCAAAACCCCCATCAGCGCGTTCATGCCGAACAACGCCACTCCCCATCCGTTCATTCGCTCATTCTTGTTCCGGATGTTCTCAATGATTGGCCGGTAATAAGCCAGTTCAGCATCGATCAGTTGCTGACCCTCCTCATGAATATAGCTGACGGTTTTTTCCGCTTCAATATAATGTTCAAAAGCCGATTGAGGTTCTTGTGCCTTTGCATCCAGAACTGCGGCTTGTTTCTGTTCAAGAAATGTGGCCAACAGATTCATGTAGTCCTCTTCGGCGAAAGAAGGGTCGGTCGAGTCGGAGACTTCCTGAATTCTGGCTTTCAACTGCATTAATTGGTATTCTGTCGGACCCTGCACAGCCTTATCGCCTCTTGGATTAAGCAGATAGGCATATAGGAGCTTTAAGTTGCTCTCCGCCGATTCGGAGGTTTGCTCAATGAGGAGAATTCGGCCAAGCATTTCATCGTAGCTCTGTTGTACGACCTTTCCGCTTTGGAATACAAAATAAGCGATGATATTGGCGAACACAACTAGAAGAGGGATGAACAGAAGCAGCTTCGTTCTGATCGTCATCGTCTGTCATCTCCGGTCATGTTGTCGGGAGTGTCCGCATGCATCTCATATATCCTGGTGTATGTTAATTCCTGAGGGGCATTCCCCTTTAGATAATCATTCAACAATTTTATGGCCTTAGCCCCCATTTCCTCTGGCTGTTGAACAATGGTCAGTTCAATTTTGCAATCTCTGATGGCTTCCAACGTCTCGGCCATATCGTCAAAAGCGAAAATCTGCAAACTCCGCGCGCCGCGCCGCTCCGAGGCTTCCAGAATGCCAAGGCCGTCCAGCGCACTGAATCCGACCATGTAGCGGATCTGAGGATACCGGGTGAGCATGTTCTGAGCTTGCTGTGCTGCCTGAAGCCGTGAAATATTTGAGGAGCGAATCTCCACAATGCGGAGCTTGGGATAGCGACCGATCACGGAACGAAATCCAGCAAGCCTGAGTCGCTGATTCTCTACACGCTCGCTACTGATCATAACTCCGATGTCGCCACGCTCTCCAGAGGCTTTCGCTAACAGCGCGCCCATCCGTTTTCCTGCTCCTTCGTTATCCGTTCCCACGTAAGCTAGTCTACGGGAGCCTGGTTCATCCGTATCGATCGTGATGACGGGGATGCCAAGTCCGGCTGCTTTGTCGATTAATCGGCGATACTCTGGATCATTTATCCCTTGAACCAGAATTGCATCCGCCTTACTGGCGATCGCTTTATCCAGCAGTTTGACCTGCTCAGACGGATTAATGCGGTCCGGCCCGATATAATCGAGCCGCATACCGTACTGTTCCGCTTCCTTTCGGGCTCCTTGTTCGATTGACCGCCAGTAATAATTATCCAACTCCTGTGATATCAGTACGACTTTTGTATCGGAAACCCCGTCTTTTGGAGAAATCGTCTTCAATAACTCTGCAAATTGGTGAATCTGAAAAGAAGACAGAGTGAACTGAAAGAGCAGCCAGGCAAATAGCAGAAAGACGGGGATAAGGATAAATGTCCATTTACGGTTTGACATGTATTGCTCCTTTGTAAATATTTAGAGACTTAACTCATTATACAGCAACAAAAGAAGCGTAGGCAGCTATCGTCAACGGCAAGCAGCATTTATTGATGCGAAAGTTAGGATTTTTGACACCTAAATACGAAACTGGTCATGATTTTGATAACGCTTTCTACGGACCTATTGCTACAATGACGGTATATACCCATTCTAATTACCGGAGGTTGAATGCCGTGTCATTTAAAGTAGCGTTTATTGGAGCAGGAAGCATCGGTTTTACCCGTGGAATTTTACGAGATCTGTTAACGGTGCCGGAATTTAATGATATTGAAGTGGCTTTTACGGACATCAGTCAGCACAATTTGGATATGGTCACTGAGCTGTGCCAACGGGATATTCGGGAGAACGGTTTATCGATACAAATACAGTCCTCTACGGACCGAAGAGTAGCTTTAAAGGGCGCCAAATACGTCATTTGTACGATCCGGGTTGGCGGGCTAGAGGGCTTTGCAACCGATGTGGATATTCCGCTGAAATATGGCGTGGATCAATGCGTGGGAGATACCCTGTGTGCAGGAGGCATTATGTACGGTCAGCGCGGCATTGCTGAAATGCTGGAGATTTGCAAGGATATCCGCGAGCTAAGTGCACCGGATGTATTGCTGCTGAACTACTCGAACCCCATGGCGATGGTGACGTGGGCCTGCAATAAGTACAGTGGTGTACGTACAATCGGTCTATGTCACGGCGTCCAGCATGGGCATCACCAAATTGCCGAGGTGTATGGTCTGGAGAAGCAGGATGTGGACATTGTGTGTGCCGGAATCAATCACCAGACGTGGTACATTCAGGCGTCACATGAAGGCAAGGATCTGACAGCCGGACTGCTGGAGGCTTTTGAAAAACATCCCGAATATAGCCGCACCGAAAAGGTACGCATCGACATGCTTCGTCGTTTTGGCTATTACAGCACAGAGTCGAATGGTCATCTCAGTGAATATGTACCTTGGTACCGGAAGCGTCCGAATGAAATTATGGACTGGATTGATCTAGGCAGCTGGATCAACGGAGAAACAGGCGGCTATCTGCGTGTATGTACAGAAGGACGTAATTGGTTTGAAACAGATTTCCCTAACTGGATGAAAGAAGACCCATTGGAGTACAAGGCGGAAAATCGCGGTGAAGAGCATGGTTCATACATTATCGAAGGTCTGGAAACCGGACGTGTATACCGGGGGCATTTTAATGTCGTAAATAACGGTGTGATTTCCAATTTGCCAGACGACGCGATTATTGAAGCGCCTGGATACGTGGATCGGAATGGTATCTCCATGCCACATGTAGGAGACCTACCGCTTGGTCTTGCTGCCGTCTGCAATGTAAGTATTTCCGTCCAGCGTTTGGCTGTCGAAGCGGCTGTACACGGAGATGATAAGCTGCTGCGGCAAGCGTTTATGATGGATCCGCTAGTGGGCGCGGTGTGTAATCCGAAAGAAATTTGGCAGATGGTTGATGAAATGCTGGTGGCGCAGGAAGCATGGCTGCCGCAATACGGAGCAGCGATTGCCGAGGCGCGTCAACGTCTGGCTGCAGGCGATCTGATTCCAACCCGACCTTATGAGGGAGCAGCACGACTTAAGGTGAAGACGGTTGAAGAAATGCAGCTGGATCGGGATGCCGCCAATAAAAATGCAGGGCAATCCGACAAAGGCAAGGATCGCGAAAAAGTGTAGAACAACAAGAGCAAAGATTGTCTTCACAACAATTAAAGGGTGTTTTCATGGTCATGAGGGCCTGAAAACACCCTTTTGCTGTCGATAGATATAACGATTTGGCATAGTTGGCGTTCTGGAGTTTATCATTGTCGATTTGAGCTGACGGAAATTAAAGAATGCGGTCTTACTTTTTATGAATTCGCTCTTTTGCTGTCGATCCTAAATCTCCTGAGAGCTTGTCATAGCAGGGATGTTCAACAAATGAAGGAACCAGTTTCAGAAAAAGGGTGCCACAACGAACCGTTAGAGTGGCAATTCATATGCCTAATTAATAATGTAGTCCTTAATTTATTCAATTTACAGCAGATTTCCAGCTCACTATAATCTAACATAGGAGGTGACAAAAAGGGGAAAATGTGAGCGCATGGACAAATAGAAAGCGCTTACCTTTCGCAACTATGAACGCCGCTTTTTTTTGGAGAGAGTAGGCGTAACTCGCATTTAATCATGTAACAATCAGGTGCCGACATAGGAAGATTCAACAAAATCCACGGAAAGATAGGTGAAGCAATTGAAAACAAAGCAAGTGCTTCGTAAAAGCATGAAGTATGCTTTTGCGCTATCACTCGTCGCAAGCAGCTTTCTACCAGGTGCAGGATTTACGGATAAAATACATGCAGAATCCCATGTGGACAATCCTTACCAAGGGGCGACAAAATATATTAGCCCTGATTATGCGGCTAGTGTCGACACATCGATTGCCAAAATTACGGATGCCAATCTGAAAGCAAAAATGCAAACGGTCAAAACATTCCCGACAGCCGTATGGCTTGATCGTATCGCTGCTATTAACGGCGGTGGAGGCAAGCTTGGCCTGGAAGCGCATTTGGACCAAGTATTGGCGCAAAAGAAAGGCAGCACACCGATTACGGCGGAATTTATTGTGTATGATCTGCCCGGACGGGATTGTCACGCCTTGGCTTCCAATGGTGAATTGCCGCTGACCCAGGCAGGTCTGGAAACCTATAAAAAGGATTATATTGACAAAATAGCTGCTATTTTTGCAAATCCCAAATATAAGGATATTCGTATCGTAGCGATCATTGAACCAGACAGTTTGCCAAATCTGGTAACTAATCTGGATGATCCGAAATGTGCACAAGCCAAGTCTACAGGAATCTATGAAGCTGGCGTGAAGTACACAATGAATAAGCTGAACGAGATTCCGAATGTGTACAAATACGTAGATATCGGTCACTCTGGTTGGTTAGGTTGGGATAACAACCGTTCAGCAACGGTATCCCTGTTTACAACCATTTTCAAAGATACTAGCAAAGGCCTGGCCAGTGTAGATGGCTTTATCACGAATACAGCCAACACTTCACCGCTGACAGAACCTAATTTGCCTGATCCAAATCTGAATATCGGTGGACAGCCGATCAAATCGTCCAAGTACTACGAATGGAATCCTAATTTCGATGAATCGGATTTCGCAGAGGCATTGCATAGAGATTTTGTCAGCGCAGGCTGGCCGAGCTCACTCGGTATGTTAATTGATACAGGCCGTAATGGATGGGGAGGACCTAACCGTCCGACTTCCGCAGTCGGCAATGATATTAACTCCTATGTAAACTCAGGCCGTGTAGACAAACGCTCACACCGTGGTAACTGGTGTAATAACAGTGGAGCAGGTATGGGAACGCCGCCACAAACGGCTCCAGCTGGCCATATCGATGCCTATGTCTGGGCGAAACCTCCGGGTGATTCCGATGGTTCCAGCTCACTCATTCCGAACGATGAGGGTAAAGGCTTTGACCGTATGTGTGATCCTACCTATACAACTAAGGATGGCACATTAACAGATGCTTTACCGAATGCACCTATTTCAGGAGCATGGTTCCATGATCAATTTGTAATGCTGGTACAAAATGCGTACCCTGCTATCGTGCCTTCCACTGGTGGTGTGGACCCAGCGCCTACAGCTCCAGCTGTACCGTCAGGCTTAAAGGCTGTTGTGGGTAATGCTCAAGTAACGCTGACTTGGAATGCGTCTACTGGTGCCGATAGCTACACGGTCAAACGTGCCACTAGCGAAGCAGGTCCTTTTACAGCCGTTGCGCCTCTTGTAACGGAAAGAGAGTTCACGGATAAGGGACTAACGAACGGAACAACTTACTTCTATGTTGTAAGTGCTACGAATGCGAAAGGAACAAGTAAGGATTCCGCAGCGGTAAGTGCTGAACCTAAAGGTACACCGACTGATCCAACAGACCCTACAGATCCTACAGAACCAGCGGGTGATCTGGTTGTAATGTATCGGGCCGGGGACACTGATCCAGCGAATAACGCAGTCAAGCCTTTCTTCAACTTGAAAAATAAAGGAACAACACCTGTGAAGCTGAGTGAGCTAAAAATTCGTTACTATTTCACGAAAGATGGCAGCCAGGAGCTGCAATCTGCAGTAGACTATGCGCAAGTAGGTAATGATAACGTGCTGCGCACCATTAAAGACAACTATATTGAAATTGGTTTCAGTCCTGCTGCCGGTACGCTTGCTGCCGGAGCGCAAACAGGTGATATTCAGATCCGCATGAACAATAGCGACTGGTCCAACCTGGACGAATCCAATGATTACTCCTTCGATCCAACCAAAACCTCTTATGCAGAATGGAACAAAGCAACGTTGTTCCACAATGATAAGCTGGTGTGGGGAATCGAGCCTTAGGATTTGGTCAGAACATGTGCCCTTGAATGATTGAAAAGTATTAAAAGAAGGTTACGGCATAACTGTCGTAGCCTTTTTTACGTCTTCGAATAAAGAATTTGATGACCAAGGGAATAAGCATTGAAATTGTGTATAATGAAAAAAAGAATGCTGTTCTACTGTGGAGGGTCATCATGAGCAAAAAGTTAATCTTAGATGTAGATACTGGCATTGACGACGCGCTTGCTATTGCGTACGCGGTCCATTCGCCGGAATTGGAGCTACTCGGTATTACAACCACCTTTGGTAATATCTCGGTGGAGGAGGCAACACGTAACTCACTGATTCTGCTGGAAAAACTGGGGGTAGAGGCTCCGGTCGTGTCTGGCGCTCACAAGCCGTATGCTCGGGAGCTGTTCAAACCTTATTCCCGGCATATTCACGGCGAAGACGGTATTGGCAATCAGTTGAAAGGAGCACCCTCCCGTCAGGCTGCGTCTGGGGATGCCGCTGATTTTATAATCGGACAGGCTCGTCGCTATGAAGGCAAACTTACTCTGGTAGCTGTGGGACCACTGACCAATCTTGCGATTGCATTGGATCGCTGTCCCGAATTGCCCCAATTGCTTGACCGCCTGATCATCATGGGCGGCGCGGTCACAGTGAAAGGGAATGTAACTCCGACGGCTGAAGCGAATATTTACGCCGATCCAGAAGCCGCAGCCTATGTGCTGGGAGCGGGCTTTCCGCTTACGCTCGTTGGGCTGGACGTCACGATGCAAACACTGCTTCCACAGCAGGATGTGGACAAATGGCGTGAGCAAGGGACCGAGCTGGGTGCGTTTATGGCAGATATGACAGACTTTTATATGGAAGCTTATCGCAACTTCAGACCTGGTATTGCAGGCTGTGCTTTGCATGATCCACTGGCTGTAGGATTAGCGATAGATTCCAGCTTTGTGGAGACGCGTCCAATGCACATTGCCGTTGAGGTGGGCGATTCCGCCGAGGTTGGCCGCACCCGTGAGGTGCAAAATGAGAACGAAGCTCAAGCACTGACTACGGTTGACGTGGCACTTAAAGTCGATGCGGAGCGATTTTTGCGTCATTTTCTTAGCCGGGTGGTATAAAAAAATAATTCGAAGATTGCCGATGAACCTGCATCGGCAATCTTTTGTGCATACATGTTTTAAGGGCATTCATCTAGAGGCGGACTCACCGTTATAAAAATTCCATATCATGTTAGAATAGGTATAGTTAGAAAAACTGCCGGACCACAAAGGAGGAGATTCATTGTGTTTTCTGCTGCTCGACGACTGCCTTTGCTGGAACATATGTATAATCATGCCCCGACAGGAATCGTGATTTTGTCGAGGGAGGGGAAGTGCCTGTACGTCAATCCCGCCTTTTGCAAAATGGTCGGATATGAGCAGGAGGAATTACTAGATATCCGATATTACCATCTCTTATATAAAGAGGCTCAGGATCAGCAAGGGTTAAGGGAGGCTTACGCAGGTTGGCTTAAGGCTACAGATCAAGTCTATAAGACAGAGCTGCGTTTGAAACATAAACGGGGAACATCCGTCTGGCTATCGCTGGAATTAACCATATTTGATGATGAGGCTACCGAACAATCTTATTTGATTGCGTATGCAATGGATATCACGGAGAAAAAAGATATGGAGCAGGTGCTCTCGGATAATGAGGATTTGTACATGCTGATTACCGAAAATACGCCGGATGTTATCTCATATAGCACGGCGGACGGCATACTCCAATATATTTCTCCTTCGGTGGAAAAACTCCTAGGCTATACAAAGCAGGAAATGCTAGGCAAAAAGCGGCTCCAATTCTACCATGTTGAAGATGCCGATTATATGCGTGTACATGGACTCTTCAAGGAAACAGGCATTATGAAGCGGCGTGTTCGTCATAAGGATGGGCACTATTTGTGGCTGGAAGTATCGTACCGCATTATTCGGGATGAACAGGGCAGGATCAAGCGAGTACTGTCCATCGGACGCAACATCACAGAGCGCCAGAAGAGCGAGGAGAATTTGGCAAAAGCTCAGCAGTTGGCGATGTTCGGCTCATGGGACTGGGATCTGGTCAACAATGTTATGCATTTCTCCAAGGAATTTCGTAGCATTTTTGGTTATCTTGTCAAGCCGGTTGAAACAAGTATTGACGCGCTCATGGCGGCTGTTCATCCAGAAGATACAGAGCGCATGAAACAGATTATCACCAACGTTATATTAAAGGGAGTTCACGAAGAAACCTTTTACCGGATTGTATTGCCCAATGGGGAACAAAAGGTACTGCGTTCAATCTGGGAAGCTGAAATGGACGAGCATGCAGGCAAGCCCGTTCAAGTGGTTGGTATGATCCAGGATGTTACAGAGCACCGGGAAATGGAGCAGCGTCTGCGCGAAAGTGAAAACCGTTATAGGTCACTGTTTCAGCATAATCCACTTGGGATATGCGCCGTGAATATGGAAGGTCATATCTTGAGTGTGAATCCGAGCTTGGTGGAGCTTACGGGTTATACGAAGGATGAGCTGCTTGGGGCTGACATACTTATCATGGCTTCCTCTGAGGAACAGGACAAAATCAAACGTCATATGGAACTGGCCAAGCAGGGTGAGACGCAAACCTATGAATCGGAATTCATACATAAGGAGGGGGAGCGTCTATTCATTAAGATGACGAATATCCCGATTTTCGTGCAAGAGGAAATTGTAGGCTGCTACGGGATTATAGAAAATGTTACCCCTCTCAAAAGTTACATTGCTCAAATTGAAAAACTTAGTAATGAGCATTCGCTTATTTTGAATGCCGTATCCGAAGGAATTGTGGGTTTAAGTAACGAAGGACATGTCCGCTTTATGAACCCGGCAGCTGTCGAGATGTTCGGTGTAGGTTCGGCCAATCCGCTGAATGGCGCATGCATAGATATGATCCGCCATGCTGACGAAATTGGTAGTCATTTTCCAGACGAACAGTCCTCTATTCTTCAAGCGATTCGAAGCGGAGCCTCTTATCAGGCTGAGGAAGCTGTATTTTGGAAAAAAGACGGGTCCAGCTTTCTGGCCTCCTATCGAATCAGTCCTTTGATGGATAATGGCGAGCGAAAAGGAGCTGTGATGGTTTTTGTAGACAGGACGAATGAAAAGGAGATCATTCGGGCCAAGGAGTCTGCCGAACGCGCCGATCGGGCCAAGTCAGAGTTTCTCTCTGTGATGAGTCATGAGCTCCGTACACCGATGAACGGCATTATAGGCATGGCAGGGTTACTGGCAGATACTGAATTGGATGAGGAGCAGCGTAGCTATATAGACATTATTACTAGCAGCAGCGGTGCTTTAATGCAGATATTGAACGAGATACTGGATTTGAGCAAAATCGAAGCTGGCAAAATGTCTTTGCTGCACGAGTCCTTTGTGCTAGATGATGTGGTCGGCAGTGTGGCTGACCTATTCATGACGCAGGCTATGGAAAAAGGCATTGAGCTGGAATGGCATGTGGATCAGGAAATGCCGGGAATGCTGGTCGGTGATCATGTGCGTATTCGACAGGTGCTGGTGAATTTAGTGAGCAATGCGATCAAATTTACGGAGCGAGGGCGTGTAAATATCTTTGTGGAGAGAAAGGCTTACAGCCGTCGTAAAAATAGATGCCTGATTGAGTTCAGTGTAACGGATACTGGAATCGGTATTCCAGCAGACCGCCAGCATCTATTGTTTCAGCCTTTTTCCCAACTTCATCCGGCACTGAACCGAAAATATGGAGGGACAGGACTGGGATTGTCCATCTGTAAAAACTTGGTTAAGCTGATGGGGGGTTCCATTGGTGTGGATAGCGATGAGGCCAGAGGAGCGACGTTCCGGTTCCAGCTGAATCTTAAGTTGCCGGAAGGTTCAACACTTGCGAATATAAGCCGTGATGAACCTTATGAGTCAAAGGAAGGGTAATGAGAGATAGCCGTGATGCATGATGCATCACGGCTATTTTTGTAAGAAATGTCCAAAGAAAAGATTGACAAACTGTTCTAACTGTACTATCGTTAATAGTACAGTTAGAACAGTTAACCTATATAAATTGAAATTGAGCCAGTGTTGGAAGGAGGAAGTCCATGTTCGAGCTGGATATCCGCAGCCGCAAGCCGATCTACGAACAGCTTATGGACAGGGTAAAGGAAATGATCGTGTACGGATCGCTTCAGCCGGATGAGCAATTGCCTTCTGTAAGGGCATTGTCCGCTCAACTTACGGTGAATCCGAATACGATTCAGAAGGCGTATCGTGAGCTGGAACGTGAAGGCTATATCTATTCCGTTCAAGGCAAAGGCAGCTTTGTCACGCCTACCCAGCAGCAGCCGCAACAAATCAAGCGAGATGAGATTCGGGCGGCATTGTTAAAACAAATGATCGAAGCTGTCCATTTCGGTTTTACACAGCAGGAAGTGGACGGCATATACGTGGAAGCTACACAAACAAAGGAAAGGGGGATGTCCCTTGATTGAATTAAGGGAAGTCACAAAGACATTTACAGAAGAAAAAGCTGTTGATCAGCTAGCCCTTACGGTAAAGAAGGGCTCCATTTTTGGACTGCTGGGCTCGAACGGAGCTGGGAAAACGACCTTGCTCAAAATTATTGCCGGGATTTACCGACCCGATGTTGGCAAGGTGTTAATCGGTGGACAGCCGGTATATGAGCAGCCTGAAGTCAAGCAGCACATTCTGTTTTTGCCGGATGCTCCCTATTTCTTCCCACAAGCGACAATTCGTCAGATGGCCCGGTTTTACCGCTCTATTTATCCAAGTTGGAGTGAAGAACGCTACACACAGCTAACAGGTATTTTTAAGCTGGACCCGAAGCGCAAACTTCACCGATTTTCCAAAGGGATGAAGCGTCAAGCCGCTTTTTTGCTTGCCTTGAGCTGTATGCCTGAGCTGCTGGTTTTGGATGAACCCATTGATGGTCTGGACCCCGTGATGCGCAGAATGATCAAAAATCTCTTGTTCCAAGAAACCGCTGCACGTGAGATGACCGTCGTAATTTCATCTCATAATTTGCGTGAGATTGAAGACATGTGTGATCATGTGGGCATTATGCACCAAGGACGGATGCTGTTGGAAAAAGAGGTCGACGACCTCAAATCTGATACGCATAAGGTGCAGGTTGCTTTTCGGGACAGCATGCATGAGGAAGCTGTCTGTGGCCAACTTTCGGTCGTACATAAGGAGCGGAGGGGCAGTGTTCTGCTGCTTATTATCCGGGGTGAGCGAGAGCGGATTGCAGAGACAATTGAAGCGTATGAGCCGCATGTATTCGATTTGTTGCCGCTGACGCTTGAGGAAATTTTCATTTATGAAATGGAGGACGCAGGTTATGACATCCAACCGATTCTTCTGTAGCGGCGGCGTAATTCGCCAATGCTTGACACAGCATGGCTGGATCGGTCTATTATACTTGGCGGGATTGCTGTTTACAGTACCGCTGCCATTGTTTGTGAGCATTGGTGATGAACAACCGCAAGTGGTTTTAAAAAGCTTGTTCGATAGCACAAACTCGGGTAATGAATTGCAAAAATTGATTTTAATGACCGTACCGGTGCTGGCAGGCGTGATGCTGCTTCGTTTTGTTCAGCGACAGGGGCCATCCGATTTGTATCATAGCCTACCTTTGCGTAGAGAGCATCTATTAACGGCACATTTCATTAGCGGTCTTATTCTTTTACTTGTACCTGTGTGGCTGACTGCGGGAGTAACTGCTTGGGTTAACACGTCAATCGAACTGCCTTATATTTTCCATATCAATGATATTGGATCGTGGGCTCTGGTCGTATCCGTCCTTACGATTTTCCTGTTTACCTTTACCGTGTTTGTAGGGACTTGTGTGGGACAATCGTTGCTACAGGCCGTAGTAGTGTATGTTTTGCTGCTATTGCCTCAGTTTCTATTCATGATGATGGGGCGTTTTCTGGAACGTAATTTATACGGTTATGTGCGGGTACGAGAAACCGTTGTCCAATATATTAACGGTTCGGAGTTTCGTAGTAATAATAATGTTTGGGAAAACTTATCGCCGTTTGTACGCATTGTGGAGAACTTGCCGCAGCGCGCCTTTTCCTACATAGAGCTACTTGCCTATTTAGGTATCTCTCTGCTGTTTGTCGCCTTGAGTTATGGTTTGTATCGTAAACGCTTGGTCGAAAAGGCGACTCAGGCCATAGCATTTCCTTTCTTACAGCCTTTGTTCAAGGCAGGGGTTATACTATGCGCCATGCTAGTACTAGGTGATTATTTTTATAATCCAGGTACAAGAGGAGTAAATTGGTCGATTTTTGGCTATACACTTGGAGCTATTTTAGGCTACATCGTTGTAGAGATGGTCATCCGCAAGACATGGCAAATTGTGCGTGTTCGTGCTTTGGTGGAAATGGTTGTTTACGGTGTGATCATGGGGCTGGTACTATATATCCCGATTTCAGGTTGGTTGGGTTATGAGGGACGGATTCCAACAGCTCACTCCGTAGAAAAGGTTTATGTGGGGCAAGAGGAGCCTCTAGGGGGAGATGCACAAACAGAAGCTTATTACTCCCAAGACAGGGCTTATATCGCCTCTGTGCTAAATTTACATCGTGAACTTGTACGTGCACATGCAGCTGGCGAGAAAACGTTGTCCAAAAACCTGGCCGTCGAATCGGCAGTCATAGTCTACCGTTTGGATGATGGTTCCACCATGACTCGCCGCTATACATTCCCGGAGAAGCCCTTCCGGACAGAACTGACTAAAGTGATGGAAGCAGAGCCTTACAAAATGGTGAGGTACAAGTTGGATAAGCTGCAAGGAAAAGCAGAGACGATTAATATCCAATCCGTAGATGATAATGAAAGACGAGTGGTTTTAACCAATCCCAAAGAAGCACGTGAATTTGAAGATATACTCAGAGAAGAAGTATTAAATATGAGTTATAGCGAAATGCAATCACATCGATATCCCCTAGGGAGTGTTTCTATTACAAACAAAGAGTCATCCTTTACCAATAACGAACCGAGCTGGACTCGTGAATTTTCATTTGATTGGCCGGCTTCCTATCACAAGCTTACAGGTTGGCTAGAGCAAAAGGGGTATGCGGATAAGGTGATCATTGATGCCAAGGATATTTTTTCGATACGGGCTGTTCCTATTATTACTGAAGAGCTTGAACCTTATCAACCCAATCAGTATATTGAAGACTATAAGCTATTTAAAAGCATCCAACAGAAGCATAAAGCAATAACGATTGAAGACCCGAAGCTGTGGAGCACTGTACTGGAAAAGCGTAGATCTAATAGCTATACTCCAAATATGACGAAAGGCACTTACCTGGTTCAGGTCAAGATCAAACCTTTATTTAGTTCAGATCCCCATACACGCTATTACTATTTTACTCCGAACGATATGACACCGGAGCTTGCAAAGGCTTTACCAGCAATTCCTTAAGCCCACGATATGGCTATACAGGATGACAACTTCCCTCCGTTTGGCGATGCCGGGTTCGATCTTGTGCTGAATAAGCATGAGTCATTTTCGCCAACGGAGGTACGACGTATTTTGCACTTGTCTACTATTTTTAAAAGCCATTGAATGGCAGATTGCAGACTTTCAGCCAGAGAAATATATAGAACAGCTGTATGGTCTGTATTTGGATATCCAACGTGATGGGTACTGGGACGTGAAGCAGCACCGTTTTTTGATCCATGCCAGAGCGATATAAAGAAGATTCGATACCAAAAAGGCCTTTCCCGTGGGGAGGTCTTTTTTGCCATACGCAGCTTGAGTGCCGCCTCCTCATTCGGATGATCAGATAAGGACATATTTATCCTCCTCTCGTATACTAATCTTTACCATAATTGTACAATGAAGAAGCAATGGTTTACAGTCTCATTTCATTCATTAGATATAGGGGGATGTACATGTCTGATCCAAAGAGAGTTATAACCAAGCCGGAAAAGGATGAGTCTGTGCGGATAGCATGGTTTTGGCCATGGCTGGGCGGTACGTTTATGTTTGGATTGTTTTCAGTCATGTTTAATGTAGTTTGGAGTATGGTTGTGGCACCCCAAGTGCAGCTTCTGCTGAGGCATGAAGGTGTCACAGATACAACTGTGTTTGTAATACTACTTCTATATGCATGGATTATCGGTCTCATTTTTGCAGCTTATGGTGCCTTGAGTGCACGTATGTCTAGCATGGGCAAGCTTTCGCTGATGCTGACCGGGCTATTATCATTATTATGTGGGCTGTGGTTGTGGATTGTAGGCATACAAGGGTCTGGTGGACAACTTGCCGAAGTGTCTGGAGGAGCATGGGAGCTGTTTTCACTTTATCACGCTTGGGCAGAACCTGTACTAGAGGTATTGGGGTTATATACACAGCGTAGCGGAATCTGGTTTTTGCTGACCGCACTGCTACCCATAGCTGGCATGGTAGTCGGGGTTGGGGTAGATCGTTATCCTGCGGTGACCGACAAGCAAGGAAAGGTGGACCATAGATGGCAATGGGTTGTAGCTGCAATATCTGCTGCGCTCATTATTGTGCTGGTGATTACGATCATGCTTCCTCAACGTCCGTACATTGCGGAAAGGGATTTCCCGGTAGTAGATGGAGCTACAGCGGCCATTCCATTCGCGCAGGATATGCTGCATGAATTGACCGGAATGAACAAGGTTCGTGCGGCTCACGAACTGAGATTCAACACAACACATCAGGCTTATGTCAATTTGATCGAAAAGAAGGCGGATCTGATCCTGGTGGCCGGTCCTTCCGATGAGGAATTACGCCTGGCAAAAAGTCGGGGAATTCAAATGAAGCTTACACCCATTGGGTGGGATGCTTTTATTTTTCTCGTTCATAAAGGCAATCCAGTTAACGGACTTTCTTCGGAGCAGGTACGCAGCATATATGAAGGATCTATTCGTAACTGGAGTGAAGTAGGGGGAAAGCATCAGCCGATCGTTGCTTATCAGCGGGAGGAGAATTCAGGAAGTCAAACATATATGCAAAAGAAAGTGATGAAAGGTCATGACATGGCTGAACCTCCTCGGGAACTCCGAATTGGTATAATGGGTGAAATGATTAATGCAGTTGCTGATTTTAACAAGGATCACAACGCGCTCGGATATTCATTTTATTATTTTGCAAATGTGATGCATAATCGTCAAGAGGTCAAATTTTTATCTATTGATGGAGTGAAGCCGAACAAAGAGCACATTCGCTCGAAACAATATCCATTCACAGCTCAACTGTTTGTGGTCACACGGGAAGGCGAGAAACCAAGCCCTTCGATGCAACGATTACTCGAATGGCTGCAAAGCGAAGCAGGAACCCGGGCCATTGAAAAAGGCGGCTTTGTTCCTGTAAACTCGTAATCCTGTAACACTGGTTTGCATTCAGTCCATTCCGTATATTCACCTTAAGAGTGAAACGAAGACAGCAGGGTAATACATAGAATATACATGGCTGTGAATACAATACCCGCACAGCCATGTATATCACCAACATAAGGGGATGAACGAAAATGAAGAAAAAAACATCGGTCTGGGTGCTTTTACTCGCCGTAGCCATAGTGACAGCGGGGTGTGAAACAGGCTCACAAACAAGTTCGCAAACAGGACAAACGGCTCAAAATGAGCAAAAGGGTGCCGCCTCGGCACAAGCGAATGGCTCGGGAGCGACTGTAGATACACCGAAAACAGGAGGACAAGCAACCACAGACACTACGATAGCGAAGGTCCGCATGGACAATATTACCGCGCTGCGTTTGATCGACGGCCAATCCGGCTGGATCGGCGGAAATGGGTGGATTGCCCGAACGGACGCGGTTGCATCCGGTTCAGTCGGATCGACGTGGAATGTGCAATATCAGGGTCAAGGTACGGTTCAGCAAATTTTTGCCTTGAACGGGCAGCAGGCTTGGGCTGTTATGGCAGACAGCGGATCGCTGCTGGCCACTCGCGATGGCGGCAAACATTGGGAGGTTGTCGGGACTGTACCTGAGCAAGGGCAAGCGGGCTTTTTACACTTTGTATCATCCAAGGAAGGGTTCAGTGGCAACCAATATACGAAGGATGGCGGGCAAAGCTGGTCTTCGCTCCCCGTGCCTGGCCACTTGGTAGGACAGCCATATTACCATGATCAGCAAAACGGCTGGGCAGTTACGCAGGACACAGACCGTTCGTTTCAGATTTTACACACGGTTAACGGGGGACAAAAGTGGACTACTGTCATGTCACGGACAACGGAGGCGCCTCTAAATGGAGCTATTATTCGTTCGGTAGAACGTGGCAACGCATGGATCGAGCTGGTTGGCGATACGGGGATGAATCAGACGTCGTATTCGCTTTGGCATACTGCCGATAGTGGACAAAGCTGGCGTGCTGTGCTGGCGAATACCACCGCTGGCGGCGGTCCGGCACCAGGTATTAGCCAGCAAGACAACCAGGTTCCCAAAAATGAAGGGGCTGCACCAGGTATGCTCTATGCGGTTAATAGCAATACCGCATGGATGGGCGGTTACTGCGCACCGTGCGACAAGCCCAATACCATCGGCTGGACGACTGACGGCGGCAAGACGTGGAACAATGGCAAGCAAGGCTTTGACGGTTATGGCGGACAGCAAATCGGGATGGCAAATGCCAAGGAAGGCTGGGCTATTTTCTCGGATTCAGAGCAGGCCCCAGTCATGTATACCACCTCGGATGGTGGACAGCATTGGACACAGAGCCATGTATTTGACAAGCCTGTGGCATCAGGCTCCTAAGGAGGGAATGCATATGAGTCAACATAAGAAAAGTGTGATTACCTGGACTGACGGTCGTGAAGTGCCGCTAATCGGGCAGGGCACGTGGCATATGGGTGAAAAAGCATCACTCCGCCAGGAAGAAGTGCGCGCGCTTCAACTTGGCTTGGAGCTGGGCATGACGCTGGTGGACACGGCTGAAATGTATGCGGAGGGCAGCGCAGAAGAGATCGTCGGAGAGGCCATTCGGGGCCGCCGGGATGATGTCTATCTTGTTAGCAAGGCGTATCCTCATCATGCGGACCGCCAAGGACTGGCTCAAGCGTGCGAAGCGAGCCTAACCCGAATGGGAACGGAGTACGTGGACATGTATTTGTTGCATTGGCGTGGGAATATTCCGCTGGAAGAGACGATACAAGGTATGGAAAAACTGCGTGAGCAGGGCAAAATCCGCAGCTGGGGAGTGTCCAATCTGGACAAGTCCGACATGGAGGAGCTATGGAGCCTAAGTGGAGGCGAAGCCTGCGCTGTCAACCAAGTGCTGTATCACGCAGCTTCGCGGGGCATCGAATATGATCTGCTACCTTGGAGCCGTACGCATGGAGTGCCTGTGATGGCCTATTGCCCGATTGCCCAAGGTGGCCGCCTGCGACGAGGGCTGTTGGAGCATCCTGTTATGGTAGACATTGCTGCCAGCCACGGGGTAACTCCATCCCAAATTGCGCTCGCGTGGGTCATACGGGACGGTGATGTCTGGGCAATTCCGAAGGCGGTGCAGGAATCGCATATACGAGAAAATGCAGCGGCAGCAAATATTCGGCTCACTCCTGAACAACTTCAACAAATAGACGAAGCCTTTCCTCCGCCAACGCGGAAGCAGCCGCTGGATATGGTTTGAGGAAGGAGGAGCCCATGACAGAGCGAGAGACAGAACTGCATGAGGTAGATGATCATCTGGATTATGGATTATCCGTTGTATTTATCGGCTTTAATCCCAGCTTGAAATCAGGCGAGGTAGGACATCATTATGCGAATCCGCGCAACCGATTTTGGCGCATACTGGAGGGAGCAGGCTTAACACCTCGCTTGTACGATCCATCGGAAGATCGGGAGCTGCTGAAGCTGGACTTCGGCTTTACGAACATTGTTTCCCGTCCCACGAGGGGAGTAGAGGATATTGTACGCGAGGAATACGCCGAAGGACGTCTGAAGCTATACGAGAAGCTAAAGGAATACCGCCCGAAGGTTGCTTGCTTTGTCGGCAAAGGCGTGTACACCGAATACAGTAAAAAATCCAAAGTAAATTGGGGATTTCAGCCTGAACCGCTCATTCCCGAGATGCATGAATTTGTGGCACCTTCGTCTAGCGGACTGGTGCGCATGTCGCTGGAAGAAATCACAGATATTTATCGCCATCTCCAAACGTTCCTTTCGTCAGAAATCGTCTGAAATCCAGTAAGCACGGTGAATACAGCTAGCACAAAAAGAACCACACGCTTCAGTCCCTGCTGGGAAGAGCGTGTGGTTCTTTGAGCTTATTGTAAGGCTTTTGCCTGCCATGCCTGTTCTACGGGAACATAAGGATATCCCAGATCACGTGCGACCGCTTCATAGGTAATATGTCCGTTCAGGACATTGGTGCCGCTAAGCAGTGGCTTGCTTCTGCGAAGCGCCTCCTGCACACCCAAATCTGCGAGCTGGAGAGCAAAGGGGAGCGTTGCGTTCGTCAGAGCGAGCGTCGAGGTTTGCGGTACCGCGCCCGGCATGTTTGCTACCGCATAGTGAATGACGCCATGCTTCACATAGGTAGGCTGATCGTGTGTCGTGATGTGGTCAATCGTCTCGACTATGCCGCCCTGGTCGATGGCCACATCCACAATCACAGAGCCGGGCTGCATCGTCTGTACCATGGCTTCCGTTACGAGCCGCGGAGCTTTGGCACCAGTGATCAGGACAGCACCGATCAGCAAATCACTTTGCGCCACGGCTTCAGCAATGTTGGACGGGGTGGACACCAGCGTATGGAGCTGATTGCCAAAAATATCGTCCAGTTGGCGCAGTCTTTGCAGGCTCAGGTCGATCAGTGTCACATCTGCCCCAAGACCGATGGCGACCTTGGCAGCATTGGTCCCGACCACCCCTCCGCCAATAATGGTCACTTTACCGCGTTTCACCCCCGGCACACCTGCCAGCAGAATGCCTTTGCCACCCTTTGGTTTTTCCAGCAGTTGTGCTCCAATTTGTACAGCCATTCGACCGGCAACCTCACTCATCGGAGTAAGCAGCGGGAGGCTGCCTTCAACATCTAGCGTCTCATAGGAAATGGCGGTTACGCCGTTGTCTGTTAAAGCGCGGGCCAGTGCTGGCTCGGCAGCCAAATGTAGATAGGTGAATAAAATCAATCCTGGTCGAAAATACCCGTATTCTGAGGGGAGGGGCTCCTTTACCTTGATAATCAGATCCGCCTGGGCCCACACATCCGCAGCCTGCTGCACAAGGGTCGCACCCGCAGTGGCATAATCTCCGTCTGTAAAGCCGCTTTCAACACCTGCATGGCTTTCCACAAACACATGATGTCCGTGTTGAATCATTTGAGCTGCACCTGCTGGCGTTAGAGCGACACGATTTTCATTGTTTTTAATCTCTTTCGGAACCCCAATTTTCATTTCATTCACCTCTCCTAAAAATAATTGTTAAGAAAATCACACTATCATTTTTGTGCAGCCTGCCGATTAGTTACATGGACTCAAGCCGATAAATGCAATTCATGTTAGATTAGGTACAGTTTACAAGGGGTGAAGCTCCTTGACATCATACATTTTGTCGGATTATCTGACTTAAAGGCTCGACTTTTTGATGAATATATGTCATATAAAATGACATAAAGACATAAGCATAAGGAGAATGCCGATGAACGGTAAAAAAACATTTACCATTGCGGATGTGCTGGAACGTCCTGTTTTCCGGCGGGCGAAGCTGGCGGCGGGGGAACAGGGCGTACATCGCCTTGTGGGTTGGGTCCATGTGCTAGAAATCACAAATGTTTCTCCGTTTGTGAGCCGTCATGACTTGATTTTGACGACCGGCCTGTGGCTCACCCGGAAGGGGGAAGAGCGTGCCGAGTATATGGAGCAACTGATCCGCTCGGAAGCCGCAGGATTGTGTGTGGAGCTGGGCACGAGCATTCATGAAATCCCCTCTGAAATTCTGGAGTTGGCGGAACGACATCACTTCCCGGTCATCGTATTTGAGCAGCCAGTACGTTTTGTTGAAATTACACAAGATATTCATTCCCTACTTATTAACCGACATCATGAACTTCTAAAAGATCTGGAGCGATTTTCACGTCAGCTTCAGCAGGAAACCCTGCGCAGCACTGATATGAACGCCCTCTTGCGTGTGCTTCATGACTATGCAGCCCGGCAGGTCATCTACATGTCTTCCATTGAAACCAATCGATTCGTACCTTCCGTCCAGCCGGATCTAGCGGACCGTATTGCAGATTTTTATGCCAATGAAGTGGAATCTAGTATGACCGCCGATCGGGAGGGGCATCTGCTGTTTCACCTGAATGAATCCACTGCCGTCTTGTTTCAGCCCGTTGTATGCTTCGGTCAGGTGTTTTCCGCAGTAGGTTTGGTACTGCATAGTGAAATGCCGACGGAAGAAATGTCGCTGCTACTCGATTACACTGCCAAGGCAGCCGCTACATTGGTGCTGAGAACACAGTTTCTTGAAGACCGATTGCTGCGTAATCAAAATGAATTGATTCAGGATGTGCTGAGCGGACAGCTTCCCAGTGAAGAACAGGCTCAGACCCGGATGGGCCTGCGATTGTTATCGAAGGGGCAGTATTTATTTTGGGCAGGGGTCATTGAGGTAGAACATCAGGACAAGGATGCCAGTCAGGTACGCAAGGAATCCATCAATCAGGATGTGCTAGTGCTGCTTCGTTCATTGTTGAAAAAAGAAACGTTGCACAACCTGCTGATGATGAAGGGAAGTCAATGCTACATCCTTTGTGCCAAGGAGGAATTAACACTGCGTTCCGCAGCTCAAATGAAAAAAGTGCTTGCCCATACTGTTCAATATATTCAGAACTATGCCGCAGGACAGCTTGATAAGGTGCGCATTCATGCAGGCTTTGGTAAGGTAAGGCATCGCATGACGGGGACGGATCGCAGTTTTGAAGAGGCATATGAGGTCATTGAAGTGGCACGAAGCGTCCCAGTTATGAAGGATCGGTTGTTTTACGACAGCATCGGAATCTATCAGTTGTTGAAGGCGGTGCCCCGCATTCCATTTCTACAAGAGTTCGTAGAGGACCATTTGGGCGAGCTGATTGCGCATGATCGTGAGCACCATATGCAGCTTTTGGATACACTGGATGCCTATTTTCAATCCCATGGCTCCAAGCGTGATACCGCCGGAATTTTGTACATTCACAGACAGACCCTTTATAATCGGCTGGATAAAATTAATGAAATCATAGAGGGAAATCTGGCAGACCCTGACAAACGTCGTTGCCTGGAAATGGCACTACTGGCTTACCGGATGCTTCAGGCTGAAAATTGATTCTAAATAACTAGTTCTATTTTCCATTCTCCTCATTTACAATGCGTGTTAACACTGAGATAATAGAAGAGATTACGGAAATATCTTGAAAGGGGATTAATATGAGTATAAAAAAATGGATCGCCGTCCCTCTTATTCTGTTAATGGTAGCTTTGACAGGTTGCCAGGCAGTAGGTGGATTTGATGTAAGTAAAAGTTTATTGGGAACACTTGATGTGAAATCCCAGCAGACAACGGAGAAAATCTCTCTTAAATTGACTCCAAAAGAAGGAATCACGCAAGGAGATAAGGAAATCGTAGATTTGATTAATTCGATTTCCGTCACTGTGGATGAAGCCAAAGTACAATCGGAGGAACTTGCTTCTGCCAAAGGTACATTGCACATCGATAAGTATAATTTGCCGTTTGAACTTGCTTTAGGCCGCCAAGGTTTGGCTATTCAACTGGAAGGTGCCAAAAAACCTTATTACATATCTTTGAACTCGCAAGAGAGTTTGAGCGGTCTGCCTGCTGGATTTGATCCATATGTATATTCCAAAGACGTGAGAGAACTGACGAAAACAGCCGCTGCACTTATGCTCAAGCATGCGCCTAACCCTTCTACCATTTCTGCAACGTCTGTAACCGAGGAAGTATACGGTGAGAAAGACAAAGTGAAACTGACCCATCTGCATGCTGAACTTCGTGGTGATGAGCTGGTAACATTGGTAAAACCGTTCCTGGCGAATCTGGCTAAGGACGAAGCAGGCTTGAAAGAGCTGATCGGGCAAGCCATTGATATGACTAAAACAATTGCTTCCGGCATGAATATTGAAGGTAGTGATAAAGTAACAGCGGAACTGAGTGCTAACAAAGAAAAAATGGTCAATGAGGCTTATACCGAAGTTAAAAAGTATTTGGATCTGGCCGTTGATCAGTATGATGTAGGCGTTAGCACCATGTATGCACAGTCCCCTGAAATCAAAACGGTCCTGAGTGCTAACACGGTTCTGAAAAGCGACATGTATTTTGATGAAAAAGGAAATGTTCGTAAAGCGGCGACAGACCTGACGGTTGCTTTGCCAGATGTGGACGGTCTTCCGGTGAAGTCCTTCACAATTCTGACCGAAACTCAATCCTGGAACGTCAATGGTAGTGTGACGGCTGATAAAGTGGATATTTCTAACGGTGTTATTGACTTGAATAAACAAGCTGAATTAACTCCGGGAGCGACGCTGCGCAATTTTGAAGCGAATTCTCCGATCTACAACATTTTAAAAAATGATTTGGAAATTACAAAAGTAGAAACAACTTTCGATCCTAAAGACGATTACTACGTCTTGGAGAATCGTGGTGGCACTGCCTTTATTCCATTGCGTGAACTGACGAGCGAACTGAGCTCCGAGTTAAAATGGGATGCAGCTGCCAAACAGACTACTGTAATTGATGATATTACAGGTAAGACGATTAAGCTGAAAAGTGGCTCCAAACAGGCTGTATTGGAAGGAAGCACATTGACGCTGCCACAAGCTCCATATACGGATGAATATGGTACATTGTATGTTCCTTTCAAATCAGTTGCCGAGGCGCTTGGCGCCACAGTAACTCGTAATAATGATGGGGAATATGTACTGAAACGCGACTAAAAAGAAATTCAAGGAACCGGCCCAATTAGGGGCTGGTTCTTTTTTTGTTATATTGGTAAAATGCTCAGTAAAGCGATTAAAATAAGCGCTTACAAATTTTAAAAGTGCCATACTTTCATACAGGGAAAATTGAGATAATGATAGTATCATTCCAGCATAGGAAAACACATACAATTAGGGGGATATACGATGAAGGATATGGAACTATTGAATTCCAGAGAGGGACAAATGGTGCTTGCCCGAATGTACGGTCAACAGCAAATCTCTGAGCAAACGACTCGATATGAATACCTTATACAGGCGTATCGGGAGCATTTTGGTGTAGGGGATATTGAACTGTTTAGTGCTCCGGGGCGTTGCGAAATTGGTGGAAATCATACAGACCACAATCACGGGAAGGTGCTGGCAGGCAGTATTACACTCGATACCATCGCTGCAGCTTCTAAAGTGGAGGAGTCTGTAATTACATTCTTTTCTGAAGGCTACAAGACGAAGTACGTCATCGATTTAACCGACTTGTCGCCAAAACCGGAGGATGACAGTACGATGCTGCTGATCCGTGGCATTGCCGCTGGTCTACTTGAATTCGGATACCGTATTGGAGGATTCCAAGCTTATATATCAAGCAATGTGTTCTCTGCTTCAGGTTTAAGTTCTTCCGCTTCTTTTGAAATGTTGATATGTACGATATTAAATCATTTTTATAACGAGGGAGCGTTAGATGCTGTTGCTAAATCCAAAATTGGTCAGTATGCGGAAAATGGCTATTGGAACAAGCCGTCGGGGCTGCTCGATCAGATGGCTTGTGCGTATGGCGGCTTGATTTCCATTGACTTTGAAAATCCCAAGGAACCGATTATAAATCCTGTTCATTGGAATTTTGAACAAAACGGATATTCCCTCGTTATTGTAAATACAGGTGGAAATCATGCTGATTTAACGGACGATTATGCGGCGGTGCCCAACGAAATGTTTGCAGTGGCTCAGTCTTTAGACGCATCGGTTTGCCGTGACTTATTGCCGGAGGATCTATATGCCAACCTTAAAATGGTCAGGGAAAAAGCAGGAGACCGTGCAGTACTGCGGGCGTTGCATTTTTTTGAAGAAAATAGACGCGTGGATGAACAGGTGAAATCACTGGAGGAGGGGCGCTTTACTGATTTCCTGAGGCTCGTTACCGAATCTGGTAATTCCTCATGGAAATGGCTCCAAAACGTATATAGAAGTGGGATTGCGCGGGAACAAGACGTATCGGTTGCACTGGCTTTAACAGAAATGTATTTAAAGTCAATAGATAACAGCGCATGCAGAGTACATGGTGGTGGCTTTGCTGGTGTCATCTTGGCGATTCTTCCGAATGATCATGTGGATGATTATAAGGAGTGGATCAGCGGCATGCTGGGAACTCCGGTACTTGTTGTCAACGTCCGTGAGGACGGTGCTGTTAATGTTAGTGATTTGATAAATGTTGAACGGACTCATTGCGAGTCTACAAACTAGTCAGTCAGTAGAAGACTTTAACCCATGGGTTAAAGTCTTCGTCCTTTTTATCGCCGATACAGCTTGGGTTTGCGTTATAATAAAGAGATGATAGTTTTAATGAAGGAGGGCCTGTCATGGCTATATACCCGTCCTGGTCCTATTCGCAATCGAGGGCTCAAACGTTCGATGAATGCTTACGCAAATACTATTATCATTATTACGGCTCGCATAATGGCTGGAATTCGGCGCAGGGCACTGAAGAGCAAGTTACGTTGTATCGGCTCAAGCAACTGAGCAACTTATATATTTTATTCGGGAATATTACGCATCAAATGTGCGAATCAGTCATACGTGGATGGATGGAAAAAGGGGCTATCCCGCGCACAGCATACCTCGAAACAGCTATGAAGAACATGTTGAATAACAGCTACAAGGAATCGCTACACCGTGAGCTATGGTTACAAGATCCGAAAAATCGCGTCATGCTGGCGGAGGTTTATTACGACGACGAGGTGCTTCCAGAACGGATCGCCCTTATTAAGGAGCGACAGCACGCGGTGATACACAATTTGTACCGTACTGCGGTTTGGCGTGAACTGCAACAGGGAAAGGCCCGAATTGTAGAAGTGGAGAAGTGGGATACGATGCTCCTTCATGAGACGAAAGTGTATGTCAAAATGGATTTGCTCTATCGTAGAGACAATGGAGACATGGTCATCGTGGATTGGAAAACAGGCAAGGAAGGCGATTTTTCCGACCAACTTTTTTTGTATGCTTCCTATGTGCAGGAGCACTATCAGCTTCCTTTGGAGAAGATTGAGGTACGTGTGGAGTATTTGATGACAGGAGAGCATGAGGTATATCGTCCCGCGCAAGAGGATATCGACAAGGTGGTTGGTAATGTCGGACGATACATCGATGAAATGAAGTCCTGTCTCGATGACGATTACTATAATCGCCCCAAGCCCGAGTCTTTCTTCACTCCGATGCCTTCACGCAGAGCGTGCGGAGGCTGTAATTTTCGTGAGGTGTGTAAGTACCGAGCGGTGTGAAATGACTCGATCGCCTTTGCCCCCGGATTCCTACCCTAATTAAGCTAGTGAATCCGGCTATATGGCAAATCTATAATTCTTCTATATTTTGAAACCGCTTTATAATTTAGAAGATGCGAGGTATGATAAGGGTATTATTGGAAAATGTGAAGGGGGAAGTTAGGAAGATGACGAGTACAGAACATGCACGTATTCTTTTTCAGGGAGATTCTATAACAGACGGAGGAAGGGGACGAAATGAGGACGCGAACCATTGGCTGGGTCAGAGCTATGTGTATCTGATCGCAGGTGCATTGGGGAGCCGTTTGACTACTACGCAGCCAGAATTTGTGAACCGGGGAATTTCGGGGGATCGAGTTTCGGATTTGTATGCACGCTGGAATGAGGACATGTTTAGCCTGAAGCCAGACCTGCTCAGTATTCTAATCGGAGTGAACGATGCCTGGCGGATCGTCGAGCAGGAGCCGTCCGGGGTGACGGACCGATTTGAACGAGCCTATCGCCACCTTCTGGAAGAAACGCGTGAAGTGATGCCCGATATCGGGCTGGTGTTGTGTGAACCGTTTATTTTGAAAACGGGAGCTACCGAGGCGCGATGGGATATTTGGCAAGAAAAAATAACGGGGTATCAGCGTATTGTACGTCAGCTTGCGGACGAATTTGGGGCCGTATTTGTGCCGCTCCAGAGCATGTTGAACGAAGCAGCTACCCAGACGGACGCCTCCTATTGGCTGCATGATGGGGTTCATCCGACAGCAGTTGGGCATCAGTTGATAGCTGATCAATGGATAGATATCGTGCAAAAGAGTCCGCTGGCGATTCGCTAACAGGGTCATACATAGTCTACTCCTTGTCATTTTTGGGTAATACACGATTATGGACATCATTACTTATGTTATGGTTCCATCCAAAAATGAATGTCAAAGGGGGTGCTTCTTGCTTCGTCATAAACGGAGCAAGAGAGGGCTATGGAAACGATAAATATCATTCTGGTTATATTACTTATCGCATTAACTGCGTTTTTTGTGGCCTCGGAGTATTCCATTATTCGTGTGCGGGTATCTCGCATCAATCAATTGGCCTCTGAAGGCAACAAAAATGCGAAAGCCGTTAAAAACATTCTGTCTCGGCTGGACGAGTATTTATCTGCTTGTCAGCTCGGAACCACATTAACCTCAATGGCGCTAGGCTGGCTAGGGGAATCAACTGTTGAACATCTGCTACACCCCCTGTTTGTATTGGCTCATATTCCGGCAGGCCTGACGGGAGTGCTCTCCTTTTTGCTGGCTTTTTTGATCTTGACCTATTTCGAGGTGGTCATTGGGGAGCTGGTACCGAAAACATTCGCTATACAGATTGCTGAACCCATGGCATTGTTTTTTGCCCGTCCGATCACGATATTTTATAAAATGACCTATCCCCTGAATTGGGTGCTCAGTCGTTCATCGCGTGTCATTACGGGTCTATTCGGGCTCAAAAAGGTATCTGAAGAAGATGCAGCACTCAGTGAAGCTGAGCTTCGTTTGGCGTTATCTGAAGGCTTTCGTAGTGGTGAAATTACACCGACAGAATATCGGTATCTGAACAATGTATTTGATTTTGACGACCGTGCGGCGCAGGAAATTATGGTACCGCGCATCCATATCCGTTCCATCTCCCACCAGGCAACAGTGGCCGAGTTCATGGAGCTGATCGAGGATAAAGTTTATAATTTTCTACCTGTAGCTGAACATGGAGACCGGGATCGTATTATCGGAATGATTCGCGTCAAGGAAGCCCTGCATGATTTGGCACGTGGGCACAGCACAGGGAATACGACGATGGCTTCTTATATTCACCCGGTGCTTCAGGTTATCGAGACGGTTCAGGCTCGGGATCTGCTGATTCAGATGCAAAAACGACGCATTCCAGTAGCGGTGCTGGTGGACGAATATGGTGGAACATCTGGACTTGTCACACTGGAGGACATTATGGAGGAAATTGTTGGAGACATTCCTTCCTATACCGACACCGAAACCCCCGCAGCGTTAACTCCACTCATTACAAAAACAGATGATCATCGTTACATACTCAAATCACAGGCGCTCATTCATGAGGTCAATCGGCGCTTGGAGACGGATATTGAGGCCGGGGACGTATATACGATTGGCGGATGGATGCTTTCAGAGCGTTTTGATATCCAGCAAGGAGAAAAGCTGACCATCGGTGTATGGGAGTTTACCGTACTGGAAAAAAACAGTCACCAAATAGACACAATTGAAGCGATTAAGAAAGCAGTCGTTGAACAGAAAAATGACAATGATTTTTAATAATGGAAATTGACTTTGTCGGTAACAGCTCGCTTAAGATGTGACGAATAGCCTGTAAAGCTTGTGATAGCGCGATTCGTCCGTTTTAAGATGCAAGCTGCTACCTGGTAACATATTGTTTTTTGTAATTAGGATAGGGGACTTAAGACTCTGTATCTTTATGCTCATAAATATATCTGTCTGTGAAAAATTCTACTAGAAATGTAGCAATTTTATGGTAAAATGGAATCAAATTTGAGTTTTTTGGGGTGGGCTACAGTACATGAAGATGTCACTAGGTACGAAAATGGTTACTGCATTTGTCTCAATTTCTGCAATAACCTATGGAACAAGCGCTTTTTTTATTTTTGTACTCAAGGACTGGCTGGCTCAAGGTACACAAGAATGGGTGTACACTTCGATCATTCTGTTATTGGGTGTCCTGTGGAGTGGCATTTTGGGCTGGTTGATCTCAAAATTACTCACACGGCCAATTGTTAGGTTGGCAAAGGCGGCAGAGGAAGCTTCGGCGGGGAATCTGTCTGTTGTAATTCCTGAACGTCGTTCGGAGGATGAAATCAAAGTTCTGTATGATGCATTTCGGCATATGATGCTGAACATTAAAGATATGTTCAATGAGATCTCGTACAGCACCAGAACAACTTCGCAAAGTGCGGAAAATCTGAGCTTGGCTATTGTGCAGGCTACCACACAAATTGAGTCCATGTCTTCGGTGGTAGAAGATATTTTGAATGGCGTGGAGCAGCAAAAGCAAGCATCTGCCCAATCTATTAAAACAGCAGACCGAATGCTGGGCGATTTTAAAATGATGCGTAGCAAATCGGGGCATATGCTGGAACTGTCAGGCCATATGGAGCATTCAGTAGATTCGACGCAGACTGTATTTTCATCCCTGATGGATGGAATGGGAGAGCTGACAGCATCACATGGTCGTTCGCAGCAGGTAATTGCACGACTGGAAAGAGAAGCTTCCCAAATTGAAGCGATTACAAGCACCGTGAAGGATATTGCCGAACAGACCCATCTGCTGGCGTTGAATGCTTCCATAGAAGCGGCGCGTGCGGGAGAAGAAGGGAACGGGTTTGCGGTAGTGGCTCACCAAATTCGCGCACTTGCCGCCCAAAGTACGGAGTCTGTGCAGCAAATAAATGCCATCGTTAGCCGTGTCCAGTCACAAATCGTAGAGACAGTGCAGTTGATGCATCAGCAAACGTCATTGGTCAGTGCTGAGGCGGAACGGACAAGCTCTGTGGATCAGACGCTGAACCGTTTGAACGCTATTGTACGTGAATTTGTCGAGAGCATCCGATTAATGGAAGAAGCCGTGACGGAGCAGACGAATCGGGTAGATCAAACCTTTGAGCAGATCCATCGTATTCAGCAAATGTCAGGGGCCTTCTCTGAAGGAGCTCATAAAATTTATAAGGCTGCTCATGAGGAGACAGCAATTATGCAGGAAATTTCGTCTTCTTCCGAGGATTTGAAAGTGCTTACGAATAAACTCATGATGAAAACACGTGGAATGCAACTATAACAGAAACCATCATGTGAGGCATGATATATACAAACAAAATATAGCCGCTATACACCGGAAAACGCAGCAAAATGGTTCCCCGGTGTGTAGTGGCTATTTTTTAATTTCAAAAAACTCACATTGTTTTCTGGGGTGGTAAGCCAGATCACTGACGCTGGATTGCACGACAATGGTTTGATCGTCAAAACGGATTATGATTCCGCCAGAGCCAATCAATTGGTCATCCTGAAATACCCGGACACGCAGATGACGTTCCAGTGCCTCGCTGAAATCCTGATCTGTAATTAAACGGCGATTAATGGCCATGAGGGTTCTCCTTTGAATATAATATCTTTTATCATAAAGGTAAGGTATGGAACAAGCAAGAAACACGGCTAGAACATAACCGGCTATTGGGTATAAAATAGAATGCAACGGAGAGAGAAAGAGATCAAAGGGGGCTAGCTATGGATAGGTCGTGGTCAGGGCCTTGGTTCGATGCCAACGCGCCAGAAGGGTTCGAGGCTTTTACTCCGTCACATGGGTTGGCTATATTGGGACTCATTGTATGCGCTTTGATGCTGTGGCTGACTCGGGGATGGATTCGGTCGAACAAGCCTATAAGCGAGGGAATTCGCTGGTTGTTAATTACAGTCCTCATTCTGTCAGAGGTGACTCTGAATATTTGGTATGTGATGCAGCATATTTGGGATATCCAGACCTCATTGCCATTAGAACTGTGCAGTGTGACACTGCTGCTATCTATCCTGATGCTCATTTTTCGAAGCCGCTGGTTATATCCGATCATCCTTTTTGCCGGAATTGGAGGGGCGCTTCAAGCCGTACTCACGCCTAATTTGGCATACGCATTTCCGCATTATCGTTTTATCCATTTTTTCATAGCTCATAGTGCTATTATTCTGGCAGCCTTGTATATGACCTGGATAGAAGGACTCCGACCGACGTGGAAGAGTGTGGGAGGAGTGATGCTTTTTCTGAATGGCCTGGCGCTGAAGGTGTGGATCGTAGACGATGCTCTCGGAGCTAACTACATGTTTCTGGCCGGAAAGCCGTCAACACCGTCGATATTAGATTTTTTAGGGCCATATCCTCTGTATATTGTGGCAGAAGAGGCCATTGCGCTCCTGTTCTTTTCTCTTCTGATGCTGTTGTTCGAGGTGCTTCCGGGAGGCAGGCTGTATGTCCGCTCACGTAAAGGAGCTGTGCATAGTGCTGACAGGTCGTCATAGAGACGACATAGAGAGGTTGTAGAGGCGTTGTAAAGCCATATAAAAGCAGCCTTTTCCACAAGTATATGACTAGGGATAAGGCTGCTAAGAAGCCTAAACAGTTGTACGAATGGGTATAACGTTCCCCATTCTAATACTTAACGCAGTAGTGATTCTGCTCCGTCTACATAAATTTCCGTACCCGATACATGAGATGACTCGTCTGAGGCGAGAAACAGGACCAGATTGGCAACCTGCTCTGGCTCACCAGGGGCATCCTCTAGCGGATGCTCTCCGCCCTTCGGAAATTCGACTGGAATTTGTACCTTCTTCAAGTCTTCCGAAGGGTACGTGTTATCGTCAATTTGCGTGTCGATAGCTCCCGGGCATATCGCGTTGACCCGAATTTTGTAACGTGCCAGCTCCAGCGCTGCCATTTTCATAAAAGCAACCTGAGCTGCCTTGGTGGAGGCGTAGGCTGAGAATCCAATACCCGAAAAGGTTCGATTACCGTTGATGGAGCTGGTAATGATAATGCTGCCACCGCGTTTTTTCAGGTAAGGGACGGCATATTTAACGGTAGCAAAGGTGCCACGAAGATTAATGTTCATCGTGCGGTCCCATTCCTCCAGCTCCAGCGTTTCAATGGGGGCCATGGTTCCGTTAATGCCTGCGTTGGCGAAGACGATGTCCAGCTTTCCGTACGTTTCCACGACTTTAGCGAACCCCTGCTGAATCATATCCGGCTTGGATATATCACATTCCAGTACAAGCGCCTCGCCGCCAGCCTGCTCGATGATTGCTTTGGTCTCCTCTGCATGCTTGGGTGTCCGATCCAGCATGACCACCTTGGCGCCTTGTTCTGCAAAACGGATCGCGGTCGCCTTGCCAATTCCTGAACCTCCACCACTGACCACTGCTATCTTTCCTTGCAATCTCTGCTCTGCCATTGACTATTCCTCCCATTCCGTTCATAAACTAAACCTGACTCGTTATTCCATACCTCTGGACGTTGAGGGTGAAACAGTCACAGCTGGATTTCACCCCATTTGCGAAATATGGTAACATAGGCGAACCAGCAGGAACTTGTAGCAAAAATATATAGCAGGAACAAGTATGGAGAAGACCGAGTGACGGAGGTGGATCGAATTGAGCTATAACGCAAATGACCGACCCGAATCGACAGACGCTATAGCACTGACCGGAAAAATGAAACCGTGGGCACTAAGCGGCCCCAGTATTCAAATCGATCCGTTGTTTCCCTATTACGCCAACCGTTCGCGGGACAGTATAGCAGATGAGATCGCCCTTGCGGGCTACCAGACCGTTCATTATTTTGTCGTACGTGAAAATGAAGTGGATGGAGCGCTTGTTGCTGCTTTTCAACGCAGAGGCATAGCGGTGTGGGCAATGGTGCTAGGCAACGGTTCTTTTGGCGTGTCCCAGCTGCCGCCGGAGTGGAAAGAATGGCGCATGAAGCTCCTGCGCGAACCGAACGACGGATTTCAGCGGCTTTCGCATTTTGCCCAGGAGTATGTGGAATGGAAAAAGAACGCCGCTGCCCGGCTCGTCACCGACATTCCGTTCGACGGGTTCGAGGTGGCGGAGCCTTATTTCCCCGAATGGAACGGGCTGCGCAGTGGAGTGTACGGGGATATTGGGCCGCATGCACAGCGTACCTTTCGCGAGCGCAGCGGTGAGAACATTCCGGATTTCCGCGACAAGCATGCGCGGAATTACTACCGGAAGGTTCCGAACCTGTACGCGCAGTGGGTCGACCTGCGCGTGGACGCCGTGAACGGCCTGATCAGCGAGCTGGTGAACGGCGCAGGCGGTGTGCGTGATGTCCGGCCGGACATCTGCGTGGCGACATGGTCGCTTGCTGTGAGCGGGCGCGGCGATGTTCCCGGCCAGCTGCGGGAATGGCAGGGTCTGGACGCGGTAGCCATGATCGGGTGCGTCGCCCCGGATATGCACGTACTCCAGACCCATTGGCCGGACTGGATGCGCCGCCGTCTGCCGCCACAGTATATTCGCGGCTACGCCCGCATCGCGCAGTCGATTCGCGCCGCTTATCCGAGCCTGCCCCTCGGGGTACAGGCGGATATCGGTTCGCTCGCGCGGATGGTTCGAGACCGCGAGTGGACGCGGCGGTTCGGGGCTACCGCCCTGGAGGGCGACTACGACGCCTGGACCGCCTATGAATACCATTTGGGTGGTTACATGTACGATGAGCCGCCCAAACCGCTAAGGGCGGAACGTTCAGCCGAAGATGAGGTGGTTATTTCTTTCAGCAAGCGAATTGCCACGCCGTCTGTAGATGAGCTGCGTATTTGGAGCCGGGAGGACAGAGCAGGTACAACATGCGACCTGAGCCGCCACCTAAGGAACGATTCACTAACGCTGCTGGAGCTTGTGGATGCCGTAGCAGACGGAAACCGTCTATTGCTGCGTGTACGCAATTTACCAGCGGGGGCGTTCAGCTTGCGCCTTGATGGTGTGCAGGATACACCGCAGCTATGGCTGCTCAAGGGAAGGAAGGCACACCGCAATCTGCCAGAGGATGAAGTGAGGGTTCCTTAAAATTTGGGTAATAACAAAATAACAGCTGTATAAATGGCTCATTTGCCGTAGCATTTTTGAATTGTATACTTTGAGGCAACATCTTTCAAAACATAAACTATAGTGGAGTGAAAAAAGTATGTGGGATTGGGATTATCTGATTCGGGTTATGTTTGCAGGATTATGTGGCGCGTTAATCGGCTATGAGCGCAAAAGTCGGATGAAGGAAGCGGGCATTCGCACGCATTTCATTGTCGGTATTGGCGCAGCGCTCATGATGGTGGTATCCAAATATGGTTTTCAGGATCAAGCCGTCTGGTCTAACCTGTCGCTGGACCCCTCCAGAATAGCAGCGCAGGTTATAAGTGGAGTGGGCTTTATCGGCGCAGGGATGATTTTTACACAAAAAAATAGAATTAAAGGACTGACCACTGCCGCAGGCATCTGGACTACCGCCGGAATCGGTATTGCCGTAGGTGCAGGGATGTATGGACTTGGTGCAGGTGTAACGTTGTTTATTTTAGCGGCTCAGTCCTTGCTCCATAGCCGTTTTTATCAGATGGCTACCCCGTCCACGCAACAAGTAGTTGTTCAGGTCGACAATGAGCCGGGCGTACTGAATCGGATCAAAGAACTGCTGAAGCACAAGAAGCTGACGATTCACAGCTTTCACGTCGAGCGCATCAATAACAATGAGCAGTTGGTTATTCATATGCTCTTAAAGCTGTCCCGGTCAGAGGGAGTGGAGGAACTGCTGTCACTGCTTCAAGAGATGGAAGGTATTCGTTCAGTCGAGACCAAGTCCAATTAGACGAATTTACTGCTCATACAGTAGCTTTTTTGTCGAACGCTGACGGCTTTTATAACGAAAAAAAACTTTAGAAATAATGATTGAAAACGCTTCCTTTTGTGTATATACTCTTACTACATCACAGAGGCAGTAGCCAAACAAAGACCCCATGCATATGCACAGGGCCGTTGTTATCATCCAGATATTACTTTACTTTGACTGGAGCTGGATATTTTTTACCCAGCGTATCCACAGTGACTTTTTTCATCGTAGCCGGTTGGATCGGTTTGTCATTGCTATCCCGTTTGGAGTTGACGATAGCATCGACCACATCCAACCCGGACGTTACTTTACCGAAAGCGGCATATTGACCGTCGAGGTAGTCCGCATCGGCAACCATGATGAAAAATTGCGATCCGGCCGAATCCAGATCCGCTGAGCGGGCCATGGATAATACGCCACGTGTATGTTTGAGTGTATTGTTAACACCATTGCTCTTGAATTCGCCTTTGATACTGTAGCCGGGGCCACCTGTACCGTTACCTTGCGGATCACCACCCTGAATCATAAAGCCTGGGATAACACGGTGGAAAATGGTACCGTTATAGGCTCCCTTTTGCACCAAAGAAATGAAATTGTTAACCGTGTTCGGTGCTACTTCCGGATACAGCTCAAGCTTAATTTTCTTGCCATCATTCATGACAATCGTGACAATCGGATGGGAAACAGCCTTGTTCTTGTCTTTAGTCGCAGCAGGAGTTGTAGTGCTTGTCCGGCTGGCAGCTTCCACATCGGCCGCTTTTGTACCGCATCCAGCAACCAGCACGAGCATGATGGCCAGTAGGCACAGCGTGTACCATGGGCGTATCGTTTTTCGGTTCATTGATATTCCTCCTGAAAGGTTGGATGATGTAACATCCTAATTTTAAAGTTTGGGGGCAGCGCAGAACACTTTTCCATTTTCTATCATACCTTTTTTGCTGGGGATAAGGAAATACGGGTTTGAAAGCCGTATTCTTGACCCATACTGCTGCTATTCCCAAGGAAAGGGGCAGGATCATGATGGAGGTAGACAAAAAGCTGGCGAAAGGTCTCATATGGGGTATGGCGTTCAGTCTGCCGGTTTGGGTAGGGGTGCTGTACTCAGTACAACATATTCGTGACTGGCTATAACATAAAGCGTAAAGATAGGCCAAAACCGTTATGGTTTTGGCTTATTTGTATTTGTGCCAGTCCAAATTGCTGTTATTCAGCAGATGCTCAAAGTTGTTATCCAGCTTCTTCTGTTCAGCTTTTTTTGCTTCGACGGCACGCTGCCGTTCGTCTTCTTTACGCTTGTCCTGTTCGGCTTGGGCTTCATTGGCTTGAGCCTTAAGTTTATTCAGCACATCCTGACTCAACAGATCCTTTAACGTAGCAGGTTTGTCCTGAGCCGCAGGAGCAGGGGAAGACGAATTTCTCTTCTTAGCCATGTCATCAACTCCATTCCATTCGATTATATCAGCTTCTTCACGGTTGTTCCACGATTGAAGGATGAGGGGGCGGTAGACTTTTCTAATTTAGAGGGTAATAATGGAATGAGCAGAAGGGACGTGTGGCATCATGCATCTATATTGGAAGCGAAATCTGGTCATTTTGTGGATTGGAGTATTGTTTTGCAGCATGGCCTATTCCGTGTCTATTCCGTTTTTACCTATATTTCTGAATACGGAAATGGGTGTAAATGATCATCTGGAACTGTGGTCGGGGATTGCCTTTGGAGTCACTTTTTTAGCCAGCGCGCTGATTGCCCCATTTTGGGGTTCACTTGCGGATAAGTATGGACGTAAGCCGATGCTGATTCGTTCAGGCTTTAGCCTGGCGGTGTTGTACCTGATATGTGCTTTGGTGACAGATCCATATGTGTTCGTAGGAGTACGGTTGTTTCAAGGCCTACTATCCGGGTTTATTCCTGCTGCGATTGCGCTGGTCGGAACAGGTTCGCCTGAGGAGAAAACCGGCTATGCACTCGGTATTATGGCGACCGCTGGGGCGACAGGCAGCATTATAGGTCCGTTAATTGGCGGTGTGGTGAGCCATTATTATGGCAATCGGAATGCCTTTTTTTTCTCAGCGGCTCTTGTACTGGTATCTGCGTTAATTGCGACCTTTGGCGCTAGAGAGGACAGCTTCAAGGGAACCAGTACCCGCTCGCATGTTCGTGATGATATCAAGGAGGCTATTGCTAATCGGCCTTTGTGCTTTTTGCTTATTCTGGCGGGATTAAGTACCTTTTCCGTCATGATATTGGAACCGTTAATTACGGTATATGTGCTTGAAATGGGAGTTGACCGTAGCCAGGCGTCTTTAAGTTCCGGGATTGTATTCTCAGCCGTAGGCATCGCGGCGGTGCTGATGGCTCCCCGATGGGGACGGATTGGAGGACGGACCGGATTTGCACACGTGCTGCTGATTGGGCTGATCGGTTCGGGAATCGGGAATATCTTACAATTTTTTATAACCAACTTTGTTGGTTTTGGTGCGCTTCGGTTTGGATATGGATTGTTTTATGCGTCCGTCATGCCTGCTATCAACGCGATGACTGTGGAGGTCACCAAGCCGGAGTTTCGCGGACGAGCCTTTAGCTTGAGCCAATCAGCCACTCAACTCGCGACAATGGCAGGGCCGTTGATTGGCGGCATGCTTGGCAGCTGGATGCCGATCCGCTGGATCTTCGTGTTAAACGGTGGCATACTGCTGCTTGCAGCGTTGTTGCTAGGGGTGAAGGGGAAAAACGTGTTCCCGGTTTCAGCCAAGAAGAACGTCACGGATCAGGATATTCATTCTGCCGGATAAGCGAATCACACAGGATTGTCGAAGAGGACAACCTTAGAGCTCATAGAGCAGGTCTTTTTTTGTGTTATTAGATAATTATCCCAAACCTTTACTTTTAGTATACTTATTCATAACCCTCTACACTGATAATATGACAAGGAGGGATATATTATGATAAGAGACGACATTTTGTGTCAACAGCTTGAGAAAGCTCGTCAAAAGCTGTATATTTTGCAAGCAAAACATGGTTTTAATCATGCCAGTGTGCTCAGACAGTCTGTAATTATGGATAACCTCATCAATCAATATAACCACCTTTTTTATATAAAAGAAAAAAAGCCAACTGCATAAATGGAACCGATGGGCGAGAAACTTTTGGTGAGGTCACTCGCCCTTATATTGTAGCGCTGATACTTATAACAACGATGCTTGTCTTAACTTTTATAACTAGTGTGCAATCTTTCATTTTAGGTACGATTTGTTTGATGTGCACTCAGTAAAACACCGATAATAACGACCAAACCGCCAATGATTTGGCGCCATGTAATTGTTTCTTGCAAAAGCAACACAGAAAATAAGACTCCAAATATCGGAACCAAATTCATCAGAGAAACGGAACTACTCGGTGACAGCTTGATTAATCCGTAATTGTAGAGCAAAAATGCGATAACGGAGCAGAATACACCCAGATATACTAACAACATAAACGATCCGGTTGTCGGAACCTGCCAACGATCCTTTTCTAATAGAGCCAACGGTATGAAAAAGATACTCCCTGCAACAGTTTGATAAAAAGATAACGTCACAGGCGGATATTTGTCCACAACCTTGCGCGTCATGAAAGTGTAAAACGCCCACGCAAAACCCGTCCCGATTAATATTAAATTTCCGATTAGTTGATTCTTACTATCCGAACTTTCGCCAACTGAAGTCAACAAATATACCCCGATCATGGCCAGTGCTATGCCGCAAATTTTATATTTGGATATTTTCACTTTATACAAAATAAGTTCAAGCAGCGACGTAATTGCGGGATATGATGCAACAATTAATGCTGCGTTGGAAGCGGTAGTCAGGCTAACCCCTATATTCTCCATTGAAAAGTAGAGAGTGATCCCCAAAACACCACTAAACGAAATCGTAGCCAAATCTTTTGGCTTTACTTTGACATGTTCCTTTTTAATCAGCAAAACGATACCTAGCACAACGGAAGCTATAATAAATCTGGATAGACCCAAGGTAAGAGGGGGGAACGTCGTGTAGGCTGCTTTGGTGGCAATAAACGATGTACTCCAGATCAATAGGGCCAGAATCGTAGAACCGTAGTAAATGCGGTTGCTTTCGCTGTGATGAGCTATGACTTTGTTCAAGTTAAATCCTCCCTGAAGTAATTCCCTGTGAAATATAATAGTTGCTACTATAGTGACTACTATAAAAACGTTACTAAAAAGATAGTGTGTATATCAGTTTTTGTCAAGGGGAAGTGATATAGTAAGGATGAACACGAATTGAGGAGAAGACGTCATGAAACCAAAACCAAATATATTAGAAATTCTACGAGATTTGAATTTTAGTGAATATGAAGCCAAGGCTTATGTGACCTTATTGGAAAGCTCTCCACTTTCGGGATACGCCGTTTCATTGAATTCCGGGGTACCGAGATCCAAAATTTACGAGGTTTTGTCTGGAATGGTTAACCGTGGGGATGTCATGGTCAGTCAAGAAAATACGCCTCTGTATGTGCCGCTTCCGCCACATGAATTGATTGCCCAGAGAAAACGCAAAGCAGAGCAAATTTTCAATGTGGCGCAAGAGAGTTTGGAGCAGTACACAGCATCATTTCAGAATAGAGAGAATATTTGGAATATTTCGGGGTATGAAGCCATTATCAATCGCATAAATGAAGGGGTAAAGGGAGCAAAACACCGAATTTTATTGGAAATTTGGAAAGAGGATGCCGAGGTGTTCCGAGATGCCTTAGAGCAAGTCGCTCAACAAGGAATTGAAGTGATCATTGTAGCGTATGGGGAGCTTAACTTTGATTTCGCTACTGTTTACCGCCATGATATGAGTGAGGAGATTACGTCTGAAATTGGTGGTCGGTGGATTGTACTTAGCGTAGACGACCGGGAGGTCGTAGCTGGCATACTTTCACTTGGTGATGACAGCCGCGCTGCATGGACGTTGCATCCGGGGCTGGTGATGCCGATTACTGAAGTGATTATTCATGATATTTATATCATGGAAATCCTATATGAGTTCCGTGAACAATTAGAGGAGAAATTCGGCCCTAATCTAATTCATCTTCGCAATAAATTTGCTATGGGTCCGAATGGCAAAGGATATTATATTCCTTTGACTGAAAAAAGCATTAAACGTGTATAGAGATTGTCCTAGGTTCGATGTGCAAAAATAAACAGGCCCATGGAGTGTTATTCCATGAGCCTAATTTTATTGATGTTGTGTTCTATTATTTTACGGTTATAATCACACGTTGATAATGCTTTAAAGGATGTTTACCATTGTCCTGTACCTCTGCGATGATATGAATCGTATTTCCAGACTTAGCATCTGCAGGAACTGTGAAACTTGCTGTATTTGTGTCACTTCCTTGCAAGTCAATCGTGTTTACTTTCTCGCCTTTAGCTACTTCTCGATGAAGTCCGAGCTGCATATCACCCAGCATTTCAGGTTTAACTTGAGCGGGTTGGACTTTAGAATCTTCATACGTGTCGGCTTCAAAATATCTCCACCATTTGTAAGTCAATTGATCACCGTCGGGATCTGCACCTTCTGCATGCAGGGTTATTTTCTCCCCTGGACTTGCCGTTAGGTCTATTCCTTCTTTAATGGCCAATGTTGGATTATGGTTGGCATCTTTGTAGTCGGATGCAATAGCCCAATCTGCACGAGCAGCAAAGTCATTTTGAATATCATCAAACCAACGCATCAGAGAATATTCTGCTTCAAATTTTTTCGTATGCACATCATAATCTAACACGGTATTTCTAAATAGTTTATCGTTAACGACACCGAAACGACCTCCCCAACCACCATAGGTTGGGTTTTCCATACTCCGCAATTCGTTATCAATTAAATAGAAGAAGGATGGAGAATCACCTTCAGAAATAAAGTCATACTTGTCGTATTGTGGATTTTTCTTTAAGTAGGCTTCACTGCCTCTTTGTTCTTCATCCAACTCGCCTTTGATGATATTGCCATCGCCCATCAAGGCATACATATTGAGCAACTTGCCATGACCCTCTTTAATATTTTTGAAATTCCATTCCCCGTGCAACTTGCTGTTTACTTCTTCTGTGTGCATTTTCCAAGCATAAGCGAAATGCCAGAAGTTAGATTGATCATTAATAATTCTGATGTCAGGCCAATTTTTAGCGATGTAATTATTGTAGCTATCGTCCTGGTCCAGAATGATGTACAGTACGAGTTTATCACTTACTTTTTTTCGAATCGTTTCCCATTGATCTGTATTTCTATATTCGTCTTCAATGGACTTTAAAGCTCTGGCCGTGGTATTGGTTCCACCCCAAGTTTGTACGTATAAATCTCTTTTGTCATTGTCCAGGAAAAGCGCTTTAAGGAAATTGGAGCCTTCCGTTTCTTTGTCCATTTCACCTTTATTTGAAATGTTACCTATTTTGGTAACGCTCTTGATATATTCAGGCTTTGGATATCCCTCGGCATGTTTAATTAAGTTGGGATAAATCTCTCCGTAGGCATCAATCATATCCGTTACCCATTGGGTTCCGGTCCATCTAAATGGCTTGATACCAGCTTTTTCATCACCTGCATAATGATATACAGAGCTAGTCAGTACAATCCCGGACAAATCCATTTCATTGGAATAAAGAAGGAAGCGAATGACAGAGTTCATATCATCTACTTCTCCATCGGTAGTGATCACCGTTCTGGCCTTGGTAGTTTTATTTTCTACTTTATTTTCCGTTTGTTTTTCTGTTGGAGCAGCGCTTTCATCTTTCACAATGGCGGGCGCCTTACCACTGCAACCACTGATGATCAGAATACATATCATGGTTAATAGAAAAATGCTTAACCCTTTTCTTTCTCTCATTTCTGTTCCCCTCTCTGAACGTTCCTATGATGTTTTTTGTGGATTATAACCATGTAGGTATTCTTTTTATTCAAGAATTAGGCATAAAAAAAACCTAAACATATATATGTCTCAACAAAAGTCGAGCATATATACATTTAGGTTTTGCCTGCATGATCAGTCACAATCCTGATCCAATTTTACATCATTATCTGAGGAAATGAAAGCGGTTTATGAATGCCGGCATAAAATTAGTTTTACGCTTTGAATAAACCGGATTCTTTGACTTCAGACAGGAAGTTGTGGAACTCAGGAATGTTCAGCTGTTGCTGAGCATCAGACAAAGCGACTGCCGGGTTCGGGTGAACTTCCACCATGATACCGTCAGCTCCAGCAGCTAGGGCAGCTTTGGCGCAAGGGGCCAGGATGTCCTTACGTCCTGTAGAGTGAGTCACGTCTACCAATACAGGCAGATGGCTTTCCTTTTTCAAAATCGGAACAGCGGAAATATCCAGCGTGTTACGCGTCCATTTTTCGTACGTACGAATACCGCGTTCAATCAGCATGACTTGCGTGTTACCACGGGAAACGATGTATTCAGCAGCATGAAGGAACTCTTCCATTGTGGCAGCCAGTCCGCGCTTGAGCAGAACCGGAGTTCTGGTTTCACCCGCAGCTTTGAGCAATTCAAAGTTGTGCATGTTGCGCGCACCAATTTGGATAATATCGATGTATTGGATCGCTTCCTCCAAATGTCTTGGATCGACGATTTCACTGATTGTAGCCAGCCCGAACTCGTCGCCTACACGTTTGAGAATTTGCAGTCCTTCCACGCCCAGTCCTTGGAAATCATACGGGGATGTACGTGGTTTGAACGCACCACCACGTAGAATCGGCACACCGGCTTCCTTGAGAGCCGCACCTACTTCACGAGTTTGCTGGTAGCTTTCCACCGAGCAGGGACCTGCGACCATAATGGAGGCTTTGCCGCCCACCAGCGTATCTTTAACCTTAATAACTGTACTATCCGGTTGATTTTTGCGGCTGACGATCAGATGTTTTTTGTGTTCTTCTTTTTGATAGTTCAAAGAAGCCTTGAAAATATTTTTGAACAGCTGGCGAATCGTAGCATCGTCAAATGGTCCACGGTTAGCCGCGATCAGCTTGTCCAGCATTTGTTGCTCGCGTACCGGATCAAAGTCAGGTACCCCTTGAGCTTCCTTCAATTTTCCAAGTTGTCCCGCCAGTTCAGCGCGTTGGGACAGCAACTCCAGCAATTGCAAATTTGTAGCATCGAGCTGTTCCCGCAACAGCTCCAAAGAATTTTCATTTGTAGACATACAGTACACCCTTCCCGAATTTAAATTTGTTTTTTCTGTTAGCCCATGGACTTTTTTTTGCAGAAAATAACACAAAAAGGCATTCGCCGCAAGGGACGAATGCCGTGGTACCACCCTAATTACAGAAGTATACATACGAATCGTCAACGTCGTTCAGTCGACGGCAGTAACTTCTGATCTTGATGCCCGTAACGGGGGCTTCCGGAAACCTCTACTGCGGACAAAGGAATGAATCCTTCTGTCGGTTCAAGGCTCGACTCGGGAGTGAATTTCAACGCGGGATTGCGGTACGCTCTCAGCAATTCGTACCTTTCTGTGGGAATCCGTTAAACGTCTACTTGTCTCCGTCGATGTCTTTGTTCATGGTATTCAAAAGATTTGACCTTATTTTAAACAAAGTAGGTGCAGAAGGCAAGCCCTGATTATCAGGTTCAAGTTTTCGCACCGTTTTGAATCGGTTATAATGTGAACAGCAACGGGACCCCCTTGCAATCTAAAAGACGTGATGTCCGAGGAGGAATTATGAGCAAAATCAGAGTATCGGCGGTTCAATATCACCTGCATACGATTGACTCATTCGAGCAATTTGCCCTGCAATCGGAGCATTATATCAAAACAGCGGAGGAATTTGGCGCGGAATTTGTTCTGTTTCCCGAGTTTTTTACGACCCAGCTTATGTCGATTGGTGACAGTGAAGGCAAAGCTCTGACGATCAACGACCTGCCGGATTTTACGGACCGGTACCTTGAATTATTCACTTCGTTCGCACGTCGAACCGGGATGCATATTATCGGTGGCACTCATGTAGTTAGGAGAAACGAACGTTTATATAATACGGCACATTTGTTTTACCCGGACGGGCGTGTGGCCACTCAGGACAAAATTCACATTACACCGACAGAGGTGCATGAATGGAATATGGCTCCCGGTGAGGGGCTGAATGTGTTTGAGACGTCCAAGGGCACCATAGCGATGCTGACCTGCTATGATATTGAATTTCCTGAAATCGTTCGCATGGCGAAGACCAAGGGAGCAGATATTATTTTCTGTCCTTCCTGTACGGACGATCGTCACGGATTTTACCGGGTACGGTATACAAGCCACGCCAGAGCGGTTGAAAATCAGGTGTATGTCGTTTTAACGGGGACTGTCGGCGCTTTGTCTACGGTTGATTTTATGCGTGCCAATTATGGACAAGCCGCAGTCATTACACCCAATGACATTCCTTTTCCGCCACGCGGCATTATGGTGGAGGGTGAACTGAACAACGATATGATTGTGACAGCAGATCTCGATTTGCAGCTGTTGTACGATGTGCGCGAGCGGGGCTCGGTTACAACCTGGCGTGACCGTAGAACAGATTTATACACAGACTGGAGCTAATGAAAGGAAATAAGCCATGTATCGCAAAGAATGGTTCATCTTTGACGGCGATCGACCGCTACGGGCGGTGATTCGTAATTATTCTACAGCCGATTATGAGGGGTTGCTGCGTATTCAGCAGGAGAGCTTCCCCCCACCTTATCCGCAGGAGCTGTTATGGAGCCGGGAGCAGATTGCCAGCCAGACAGAGCATTTTGCAGATGGAGCGCTGTGTGTGGAAATTGAGGGGGAACTGGCGGGTTCGGTAACCAGCCTACTGATGCATTATAACCCCGAACATCCCCAGCATACATGGGATGAAGTAGCGGATGACGGTTATATTCGTACGCACTGTGAGGACGGCAAGGCGCTGTATGTGATTGATTTGGCGGTACGTCCTGCTTACCGCAGATTGGGTCTGGGCAAATGGCTGATTTTTTCCTTATATCATCTTGTGATTGAACGGAGACTGGATCGTTTGCTGGGCGCGGGGCGTATGCCTGGTTATCAGCATCATGCCGACCAATTGAGCGCAGAAGCGTATGTGGATGCCGTAGTGTCTGGTGAGCTGAAGGACCCGGTATTAACTTTTCTGCTTCGTTGCGGACGGGTGCCCGTTTGTATCCTGCCGAATTATTTGGATGATGAACAATCGCGTAATTATGCTGCCCTCATGGAATGGCGAAATCCGTTTCATACCCATCACTAATTGTAGAGGAGCGTGTCCTATCCTATGGAATATCATCGCATTACTCATATTGAAGACCCCTTGTTTGCGAGCATGCATCAGCTAATGCAGAGAGTATTTCCACCAGAGGAAGTGCTAGAGTACAGTCTGTGGAAGGAACCGCTGGAAGACCCGGGTATTCGTGTCTTTGTTGCGGTACAGGATGATAAGGTAGTTGGTGCAACAGAGTATCGTTATTATGAGGACTTTAATGTAGCTATGACAGATTTTACGATCATCGGACAATCGGGACTGGGCATTGGCCGTTTTCTTTGGACACGACGCCAGAATGACTTGCACGCGCTTGCTCAGGCCAGCGGACAGCAGTTGCAGGGGATGTTTGCTGAAATCTATGACCCTTACCGTGGCAACGAGCATCCCTTTGGTGGTGTCAAGCCAATGGACCCGTACGTGCGACGTGAGGTGCTATCTCATCTGGGCTATAAGCGTTTGGATCTGTACTACGTACATCCGTCCTGGAATAACGATGGTGTAGCAGTAGAAGGGCTGAATTTAGGCTTTATGCCTTAGGATGATAGCATGGAAGAAGTGAGCGCCAAATTGGTGGCAGCTTTCCTACGTCGTTACTATACAGTATTGCCGAACAAGCCTGCTGTCTGGAACGAAATGATAGATGGATTGGAAGCCAAATCGACAGTAGCATTGCTGCCATTGTAAACATGTGAAGTTCAAAAGGGTGCACTCAAGCCATGTGTATCATTTGTGTGGCTTGGGTAGCACCCTTTTTGCATTCTTTATCTGTCCTTTCATTTATCTTGATCCCTGGGTTCGGGCTTCGCAGATGCGACTCCTCGTGGGTTATCTTCGGCCGAGATTTCATCTGTAGTTGTCTTGTCCGCAGACCTGCGGTCATCCTCTTCCACGGGATTCAAGGCTTTGTAGCGCTTATACTCCATATCGGCTTGAGACATCGGATCTTTATACATAGGAGATCAGTCAACTCCTTTCGGTTATACACTTCATTACCCGCATAGCAGAATGGGTAACCGTTTTCTTTCACCCGATAAAATGAAGTGTTTAATCCAGCATATCGTCGCTGTCCAGTTGCTCTTCTTCGTCCCCATCGGTACCATTCAGCAAATCGGTACCATGCAGGAATTCGGCAGGAGCAGAAGGGTCAACAGGACTGTTCGGTGTCAGTTCATCGGCATCTGGGACGTCTTCGAGAGGAGTATCTGGGCCCTCGGTTAGATTCTCCCAGTTGGTTTCTGCATTTTGCAGAGAAGGCTCAAAATCATTGTCATGTAGCTCATTAACTCGATCATCACGATTGGCCATGTTGCTCAGCTCCTTTGCTTTTTGTTGCTTATTCCGACCTTACCCAAACAGTAGAACGGCTAAACCTTGAGTTAGTGTGTCTGTAGGAAGTTAAAATCATGCGAATAGGGATATGCCCATTCTCAATTAGCGTTTTTTTGGTAACTGCTGTGATATGATAAAGAGGATAGGGAGGGATATGAATTGGAATGGTACATGTTTGGTCCGATGATTAGTCGTATCCGAGTAGGTCAAAAGGCATCTACCCCGGGATTTTCCCGTACCCTCATTCGGCGCCCGGAAGGCTTATACTGGACAGATGGCGGACAGGCCGGAAAAATAGTAGAAATACGCGATTATTTATTTTCCGATATTTGGACGATCTATGAGGATGAAGATTGTGAACCATGGTTGGGGCTTAGAGAGCAGAAGGAGCGGCGCGAACAGGAAATGATCATTAATCAATATGAAGATTTTACAAAAAATGAGTAAAAAGAACATGATACCCTACTAATGAAGAAGGTATGCACATCATCGTATAGAATAATATAATTTCAGGACGTAAAAAATGTTAAAACGTATACAAACTTGTAAATCCTACTATGTAACTTTGAGGTGCTTAATATGAGGCATGTGCCCAAAGCTGTCGCCACCCTGCTAGCGGTCATTGTGTTGTTGTTGTCGCTGGGCTACTCCGCCTATGCGGCCAAAATGACCCCGGAAAGGGATTATAAAATACCCTCCTGGGATATGAGATGGGGAGCGGTAAACGAGGATGGCTCTTTAGATGAGGTAAAGGATTCCAGCAAGGCCTGGATGCATATTGAAGATGATACACAACTGCTTAGGCAGCCCGGTAATATAGGCTCTGCTTGGATTCGTATGAAGTTACCTTCGCTAAATGATGAAACGCCAGCGGTGCTTTTTGAAAATATTTATGGCAGGCATATTACGCTGTATAAAGATGGGACCAATTTTTACGAATCCTACCGTGGGTACAATTATGAGAATAATCGTATTCTGATTCCGCTGAAGCCGGAAGACAGCGGTAAAACATTATACATATGGACGGAAAGCAGTAAGAATAGACTGGGCATTATCGGCAATGTGATGACCGGTGATTATCGTGATTTGTTGGGGACCTTGGTCAGAATGGATGTTTTAGATATTGTACTGGGCAGTACGTTTATCTTTATCGCCCTGGTATTACTGATCTGCTCATTTTTCCTGTTCCGTCCGAGTATGGCCATGTGGCTGTCCCTAAGTGCAATAGTATTGTCTATTGGTCTGATGATCGTAACGTATTCACCATTCTTGTATACATTCTATCGCGGCTATGGCAAGCTGTACTTACAACTTTTTGATGTGGCACTATTTATTCTGCTGCCTTCATTAGCCTTCTTTTTTGAACAAAATATCAATTCGATTATACTGATTCGCAAATTCAGAAAGTTGTTAACCGCATACTCTTTGTTCTGCTTTACCATGATGATTGTGAATTTAGGAGCACAGGAGCGGTTGAACGATATATATTATTTTTTTAGTGTAGTCATCTTGGGTATATTACTCGTCGCCTTATTGATACTGCTGGTATTTGCTTCGGTTCGCATGGCACTTAAGGGTGATCACGAAGCGATCATTTTATCGACAGGCTTTGCATTTTTTGCAGTCATCTCTATCGGGGAACTGAGCTGGTTCTTCATTCTGGACGGACACTACAATATGTTTTTGTGGAAATGGGGCGTGTTCGGTTTTGTACTGGCGTTGATCGCGATATTGGGCAGAAGGCTGGCAGAAAAGCACAAGCAGGTGGTTCGGTACTCCAGGGAACTGGAGATGTTCAATAATGAGCTTCAACGCTCGGAGAAAATGGAGATTATTAGCGATCTGGCTGCATCTGTAGCTCATGAGGTACGTAATCCCCTTCAGGTTACACGTGGATTTCTTCAGTTGATGAGCAAGCAGGAGGATGGTAAAAATAAAGACTATCTACATATCGCTCTGGAGGAGCTGGATCGAGCTTCCGCGATTATTACTGATTTTCTGACTTTTGCCAAGCCAGAATTTGACCAAACCAAAACGTTGACCATATTGAACGAATTCAAACATATTGAAGGAATCATCAGTCCAATGGCTAATTTGCAAGGTGGAAAAATTTCACTGGATATTCCCCAGGAAATCAAAGTACGCGGGAATTCCTCCAAGTTCAAGCAGGCGTTCATCAATATCATCAAAAACAGCATTGAAGCGCTGCGAGATCAGGGTCATATTCATATATGGGCTTATGTGGACAACGGAGAAGCTGTCATTCATATTCGGGATAATGGTGAAGGGATGGATGCTCAGACTTTATCCAGACTAGGTGAGCCTTATTTCTCGAATAAGACAAAAGGCACGGGTTTGGGGATGATGGTGACTTTTCGGATTATTGAAACGATGAATGGCAAAATAACTTTTACAAGTGCAAAAGGGGTGGGAACAGAAGCGACCATCCGCTTCCCCGTAGCCGGATAATATCCGGCTTTTTTGCATTCGGAGAAAACGGAGGGAAGCTTGCTGAGCCCACCCACATGAGATTAAGGAATATAGATTAAATAAGCATGAACAACTAATTTACCACATCGAGCGAGGTTTCTGGGATGCAGCGAGCACGCCGGAGGGGTCTGGAGGAATTACCAGAAAAAACTGATCAGGCGTTTCCTCTAATGTTTTGATTTGGATATGATCGGGGATCACGACTCCTAACACATCACGAATTGCAGATTTGGGATCTGTCATCAGTTTCTCTCTGAAACTGGCATCCTCCCAAGCTTTTTGAATGACTTGTGTTTGAAGAACTTCAGTAGCCATCAAAAATCACCCTCTCATTCAATTGGTTATATTTACCTAGTCAGTATACCACGAAAGACTCAGAAAAATCTAGCATTATTTCATATTTTTGGAGAGCCAGTAGTCAAGTCCGCCTCTTCTCAAATGCGAGCGTCCGCCTTCAATTTCCGCCGCCACTTCGCCCAGTTCTGCTGCGATAGAATGTGCAAAGCTACTTAGGCCGTGGATAGAAGGCTCCAGGGTCTCTAACTGTTGGACTGCTTGATCGGCAATGCTCACATAGCTGGCGAGCACACCGCGTACATAAATCGCTTCCTGAATCTGTTGGGGTCCCAATCCTTCACAGTAAGCTGTCTTCTGCTCGGCACTGATATGGGACAAAAGACAGTTATAGCTATGTTCGACCAAATCTTCTGACCAATCCGCCCAATCATCCGACATTTGAAGCACGAGTAGCGCCAAGTCCGTCATATTTGTAATAGTCTGGATCAGATCAGCACGGCCTGCGAGCAGTAAAGCACCCGTTCCGGCCATTTTTAATGGACTTGCTTTCAGCGCGACCTTATTTCTTTCTCCTTGAAAATAGTCCTCTGTTCCTTCGGATATCACACTAACGGCCCATTCATCAACATACGTTCGGGCATATGACCAAAAAGGAGAGGTTGCCGGAAAAAGGTCCCGATATACGCTTATACACTCGGTATAGAAGAGCTGGCTTAAGGCGAGTTGCATTTTACGGTTGTCTGCTGCTGTGTCCATCACATCATCCTGAATTAAATAGTGAGCCATGATAAACACGTTGCCAAGTGACAGCTTGTGGCATGTTTCGGGGGGGAGTCCGGTGAGTTCTTGCAGCCAAAATGGAAGCAAATAGCATATGTAATTACGCGTGCTGTCTTCCCGCAACGGATTAAAACGCGCCAGAAAGTCCAAACCCTCTTGCTGAAAGGGAGCTGGAAACGTGGACGTCCGTTCCTCCGCTTGACGAAATACTTTTTCCAATTCGTCTTTGTATGCAAAATACCATTCCATCGCCATCACCTGCATCTCTTATGAATATTTTTATAGCGATTTCTAGTTGTTACCGGCCATTATACAACAGATTGCAATTTTCAAGATTTTGTTATTTTTACATTGAGAATGTTGTAAAAAGGATATCGACAAAAATCCCGGCTGGGAAGATCCCGCCGGGATTTTGTTTTTTTAAAATTAGATGATCTCTAAATAGTCAATATAAGCATCCCATGTCCCATCATCGGCTGTTACAACAAGCTCAATCTCTTGATTTCCGGTTCCATGGCTGACATTGTTTAAAGTATAGACCGCAGGACTGCTCCCGCCGTAGTAGAAGGTACCCTTCGTTTGTCCACCAATTTTCAAGTCAACTTTGGCCATGTTGGAATTATTTGAAGCACCACGGAGTGAAAAACTATGGGTGCCGCTGGTAAAATTCTGTGTGAATTTCACTGAATCATTGTTGGAGTATAAAGCCACTCCGTTGAACGGCGAGCTGATATTTGAAGTATACTGACCGCCTTTGGTCATATTTTCTGCTTCCACTTTTGTGCCTTTGTTTGGCGGCGTTTCGCCGTTTCCGCCATCAGGCGCTACCGCCCGGCCATTGCTTGGTGAGATCATACCAGAGCAAAGGTTACGGTTTTTGAGGTTCTGTGCAATTTGTGGAATAGCTTGGAGTGTAGTCTGGTACTGATCATGCATCAGGATCACATCGCCGTTTTTAAGTTTGCCCGCAGCAGCTACGATCTGTGCGGTGGAGGCGCCGTTCCAGTCTTGGGAGTCAACGTTCCACAATACTTCGGTAAGACCGTTTTGGGTCTCAATGGATTTGAGGGTTGCGTTGGTCTCGCCATACGGAGGACGGAACAACTTTGGTGCCGTGCCAGTAATGGACTGTATCGTTTGCTGCGTGCGTGTAATTTCCGATGACATCTGCGATGTGCTCAGTTGTGTCATATGCGGATGTGACCATGAATGGTTACCGATCCACATGCCTGCTGCTTGCTGGTCACGTACAAGCGAAGGATTATTCTGCGCGTTTTGTCCAAGATTAAAGAGCGTCGCGCGTAAACCGTTTTGCTTCAGAGCACTAAGCAGCGCTTTGGTGTTAGAGGGATTGGGACCATCGTCGAAGGTTAACGCTACATAACCGCTCGAGCAATCAGCCGCAAGCGCCTGGTTGCTCGAGATCACCAGCGAGCCTGTGAATAAAGACAAGGTGATTGACATAATCGCCGTCCATTTTCCTGCTTTAGCTATAAACATGGGCTACCTCCTAGCTATTTTAATATAGTATGGATGTTCCGATACTCCGAACCGATTCAACTCTTTACTAGAATTGAAATTTTAGTCGATCTCCAAATAGTCAATATAAGCATCCCATGTCCCGTCATCGGCTGTTACAACGAGCTCGATCTCTTGGTTTCTGGTGCCATTATTGCCGCCAATCGTAATTGTATTACTAGTTACATTGGCACTCCGACTGCTTTAGTATCCCTCTACAGTAAGTGAAGCTTCATACATCTTGTCCATGTCTTCTTTTTGAAGTGCTCGCTGACCGATATGGTTTTGCTCGTGCGTTTGGATGTCCATAAAAATAACCTTATTTTTTTGTTTCATTGGACTTTCCTCCTGTAGCCTCACTATGATGCAGTGCATTCTGTAGTAGCTTGATGCAACATGTCTTTCCAAAAATCAAATTGTAAACGTTTACAGTTTGATTTTATCATATTTTCCTTAATATATAACTTGAAAAATTTCAAGTTATATTGTAGAAAGTATAGTTATTCATTCTTGCTCACTCTACAGGATAGGGTTCCCAAGGAGCGCGTGTAGATCGAAGGTTGGGTGTAATTGTGATAGCAATGTTCATAATTTCTTTTTCCCGTCTTATGGTTACTTAACAGGCGAAAATATGAATAAAAATAGCGGGAAAAGAAAATATTATTTTAAAAAGGATGAAAGAAGGGTCTGCAACATGAAAAAACAATGGAAATTGACCGCTGCTATTCTGTATGGAGGAGTGATGATGTATGGCACTGCGGGTGCAGCTGGAGCTTCCGGGACGGAACCGATCACTCCCAACGACTTTATCCAAGGGGCAGCCCGCCAATGGAATGCTGAACCACAGGACGACCACGGGCATGGGCATGTTCACAGACATAGACACGGCAAACGGCCTGGCGGCTTGAATCACCATCTCAACGAGAAAGTAGCCAAGCTGCTGGGCATCACTCCTGTCCAATTAGAGAAAGAACTGGGACAAGGGAAGTCATTGGCCGAGGTTGCTAAAAGCAAAGGCATCCAAGAAGACCAGCTCATTGATAAATTGAAGAATGAAATGACCGTGGATCTGAAACGGCTTGTGAACCGTAAAGGCCCGATTACATTCGATCGTAAGTCCGGAGCTTCGAGTGAAGCTCAATTGAAGCGTTAGTCGGGGATACCGTGGTATATCTGCTCTTGAATAAGTCGAGGAGTAGATCGTTTGACAATAAAAAAAGGATGGTGGAAACCCATCCTTAAATTTCTAATTCCTTATCTTGTGCTATGTCATATTTAGTTACTTTACTGGTGTATTTATCTACATAATAGAATCCATAAGTTGCAATGTGATCAGGGAAATCTTCGTAAACTCTTATACAATATTTAGTTCCTTCCAAACCTTCAACCATTAAGTTTAAATTATATTTAACAGCATCCTTTTTTATTTTATCAGAAAGAATATTGAGTGCTTGATTTTCTGTAATCATCTTTTGCTGTTTACCTAAATACAGTTTATTATTAATGAGGCTGATTTGTCTGCTTTCTGCAATCCCAATATCCTTAACAGAGATATACGTGTTTCCGTTGTAAATCAAGCCATCGGCAGTGTTCTTTTTTGTACCCTCTAAAAATACATCAAACTTTTTCACAACAGCATTTACGCTTGTTCCAGATGCAGCCATTGCGGTTGCACCAGTAATCATCATACCAATGGTTAAGCCCACTAATAGCCCCTTTAATTTGTCATTCATTTTAATTACCCCTCTTATGTATGCTAATTCCCTCACTATAGTATCCTAAATATCACCATACATAAAGTGATTGTTGTGGGGGGAGCAGAAGAGTCAACTATCTTTAAAGAGCTTAAAAAAATCAATGGTTTCTTTTAAATCTTCATCATCCGTATAAATGTCCATCACCTTGCCTATTTCAATTGCAAAGTCCACATACTTATTTGGTTTAGCCGTAATGATATTCTTGTATATCTCCAGACCCGTTGGATGATTCACAGGATTTTTATAGGAGACACCTGCTATCTCCAGAAGTTCAGTGGCAGAACAAATGGTCGCTATCACTTTATTATCATTATTCAGTGTATTGATTAAAGCTAAAAGTTGCTTGTTCGTCTTTAATGGAGTGTTATCTCCACCAGGTATAATTAGGAGTTGAATATCCTCCGCAGACACTTCATCAAGGGCTACCGAAGGCGTAACTTTAAAATCCTCATAGGAAATCACTGGGTCTTTGGTTACACCAATCGTAACAATGTCCCCTTTGGTTTTCATAAAATAGGTTGCTAACATAATTTCAAAACTCACATAACCATCATAAATTAAAACATGTGATTTCATTTATACACCTACTTCAACATTAGTTTTTAGCTTTGAGTCAATATACCACTTTGATAGGTTTAATTCCATAATTTACAGCAAATATAGGCTTGGAAGTTTAAATAACCAGTCGCCTTGAAATCTACCAGCGACTGGTTATTTAGCTTTGCTAGAATAAGAGTTGAGCGATACCTATAACAGCTTTTTAAGCTGGGAAATACGGCCTTGGGATACGCCGAGCCATTCAGCATATTCGCCTTGCTTGGCTGTTGGATGCTCGCGCAAGAGTTTTCTTAGATTTTCAACTAATTGTTATGAAGACGACCGATGGTTACTTTTTTCTTTGTACGCAGATTTCTTTACGACAGGAACAGGTAATGGACTCACACCTATATTTCCCTTCAGATCGTTTATGCATTTTTTACATAAAAATGAATCCCTGAAATAGCTTAAATCCTGAATCGAATAGCATAAGTGACAGCAGACTCCAATATACTTCCGCATACTCAATAAACCTGTTTCACAATCTAAATAAAATTCTAAGGACTCACCAGCTTGAATACCCATAGAGGTTCGCATCTCTTTAGGAATAACAATTCGACCTAACGTATCCAATGGACGTGTCATACCTGTATTTTTCAAGTGATCTTCTCCTTCCATTGTCCAACATCCAATGATCTCCTAATAAAAATATAAAAATCAATAAAGTAAAAGCATTTATGTTTGTTCCAAAAGATGGTATTATCATGAAGGAAAATCAATAATTATACTATTAGTTTCCAAACTATATTGTTTATTGAAATTGAAATTTTATGAAAATGCTGAAAGGGTGGTTTATCCATGGAAATCACACCTACGATACAGGCAGAAATTCAAACCTATTTGAAACGAAAAGGCTTAACGATGACCAAGTTTGGTCACACGATTGATTTGAATGTAGGTACAGTTAGTAGCATTGTGACCGGTAACCGATCTATTTCTGTTCACCAACTGGATAGCATTACTGCGGGAATGAATTTACCACCGGATTATTTCTACGAACGTTATATTGAAGAATGTATTGAAGAATCTCCGCTCAACTGGAAAAAAATTAGCCCTTTCTTATACCGATGTATTGAGCTAGGACGACTGGACTGCTTGCAGCGAGTTGTAACTCTGTTATTGGATAACCCTAATTATCCGCCATCGCTCTTTGAAGTTGCCGAAAATGTATACAAAGACGGTTACAATGAAGCAGCGGCTTACCTTTACAAAAAAGTGGCTGAAAGTGAGAAGCAGCAGCATTCAGAGCGATTGGCGATCTGCCAGTATCGTTTGTTCCAAATCAATATTGGACAAGATAGAGCTATAAATCTTCAAGCTGCCATTGAATTTGCCCCTTTTGTGGATCGTTTAGACGAGATAGAGCAATTAGATGCATTAAAAGATTTGGCGAACGTGTACAGATCATTAAGTATGTGGGACAAGGTGTATGAATTTGCAAATCAAATGGGTCAAATGGGAAAGATCCAATATAATTTGGTTCATAACTCTAAGCGAAAAGGAACAGAGCCACGAAAAAAGCTAAGCAGGCCACTGTTTGTATACATAGTTTACTCCGAATTGCTGTGTGCTAATGCTTGCGATGCAAAAGGAGATCATAAACAGGCATTAGAACATATCCGAGGTTATGCCGATCTAAGTTGGGTAAAGGAGAAGGACCCTGATTCACTTTATTGGAAGAAACAATATCAGCAATGGGCGAAAATTAATACTTACGTCAACAGGCTTATGTCCGGGGATATTAGTGTTCTCCCCGATTACGTAGAACATATGGCTGCCGAAAATGAGATTTTTGCCGAGCTACTAAACGTTCTTGAAGTTGCTAATCGGTACAATGTAGATGTAGACCATATCCTTCAGCGTTTTGAATCCCAAATTGCAGCTTATCAGGAACCGTTGTCTTCTGACATGTATACACAACAGGTTTTACCAGAAGAATACGTAAGGTTCTGGTACAAGTTAGCCAAGTATAACCTGAATAAAGGTAGATATTCATATGGTTTCAAATGTTTAATAGATGCTTTTGAAAAAGCTGTTACTCTTAAACATGCACTTCTTATTGCTAATTGCGTTGGTTTGTTTGAGCGTTTTAGAGCATATGCCGAACCTGAAATACTAGCTCGGTACAACATGTGGGAAAGAAATGATCGAAAAGACGGATTTGCAATTTGTAGCGACTAATTTCTACTTGTATTTGCACTACCAGTTCCAACTGGAATCCCAAGCTCTAACACAATCCAAGTTCAAGGACATGTTGGTACAGCTTAAACAATTTTATTTTTTTATGGGCCAGCTTATCGCTGGTCTATTTTTTTTGTATTATTTTGTAATTTTTTAGTTCAAAAAAGATCATGACGTATTTGTACATCCCTCCTTAAAATGAGATTCATTAGGAGGTATGCAGGATGAACAGGTATGAAACGGTAACGTTAATTCAACAGATGGAACACGCCAGACAACATTTGCATGATCTTTACGAAGAGTATGGCTTCGGACATGCTTGTGTACTTGAGCAGTCTATGCTTTTGGATGAACTGATTAATCAGTACAACCGTATGTTTCAGACCAAGAAGCTACCTCACTATGTTTAGGGCTAGATCATTAACAACGACGATATTATGTTCAGTCCATCCTCTCCCTTCTTTGTTATGCAAAACTATGACTTCTCCCGCGTAACGTTTATTATTCTATATAATGACTTATTTTAAAATAAAATACATATTCATGTCATAAAATGTTAATCATCTTTTTGAGGGGACGGCATACTAAGGCACAGAAAAGCAGAGCTCAATAAGCGAGCCCTGCCAAAGTTCATTGGAATCATAACCCCATGCTGAAAAACAGACGCATAAGATTAGCCAAGCTCCTGCGTGCTTTTGGAAGCGCGTTTGGAGGAAAGGAACTGGAAACGAAACGAGTGCCAGTTCAATCGCTGTCTGCCTTTGGAGCCAACAATCCAGTTGCCGCCGGGCAGATGGGCAAAGAGCCAGCTGATGCCCAGAGAAACACTTGCCACGACGATAAACGTAATGAGCGTAGCTGTAAAATGATGATCGCCCAGTGCAAGCGAGCGGGTGTAGTAGGATATGAAGGCCAGCACGAGCGCATGGGCCAGATATCCTCCAAAAGAATAACGCCCGATCCAGTTCAACATACGGCGAAACGGCTCGGATCGCTGGTCTTTTTGCAAATGGAGCAGCAGTCCGTACAATAAAAGCAGCTGCGAGACAATGAGCACAAAGGTACTTGGCTTCAAATAGGTGGAAATATTAAGATTGATCGTATCGCCCGATTGGATCAGCATCGTGTGACCCATGAGCATGAACAAACCAATAAACACAAATACATTCCACGGCAACGTCTGCTTGGCCAGTCCACGCCAGGTGTCTGTCATGTAAGCACATACTGCGCCCAGCATAAAATAGAAAAAGTACATGACAAAGTTATAGGTGCGATAATCCAGCAGAGTCTGCCAAAAGGACGGCAACCCAGTGCTCCATGCAGACATGTCATAGTAGGACCATTGTAACAGCAAAGCATAAGCCGTAGCGGCAATCAGCATAATAGCCAAAACAAGCTGTTTGCGTCTTTTCGTGCTGTAACGACGTAGAAACGCTTGAACCTTCCCGGTTGCTTTTGAAAATAAAGGAAACAAAATATAAAACTGAAAGATCATCACTACAAACCATAGATGATATCCGCTGACGGGGATGATCATTTCCTCGAACATACCTTTATAAAAGTAAATATATCCCCACTGCGCCGTTGACCAGTTTTGAGTACACACCCAATAAATAACAGTCCAGCAAAGGAAAGGAACATAAATATCTCGAAACCGCCTGCCAATATAGCGAGGATAGCCAATCGGTTTGTTGCCGTTATAAAAAAGCAGCGCCGCAGACAGGAAAACGAACGTCGGTGTGCCAAAACGTGTCAAATGATACAGCATCGCGAGCATAACAGAATCTGGCTGTTGGATGTCGCTGCGATAAATATATTCGCCAATGCAATGCTGAAGCACGACAGCGAGGTAGGCAAGGCCCCGTAGTTCTGTCCACTCCGCGATACGCGGCTTGCTCATCCATATCACTCCTTTTCCGCAAGATATGCACATGTTTTTCCTAGCACAATTGTAGGTATTGTAACGTAGAAACATTAGTGCAGGATTAACGCCACCTGAAAGTAAGAAGAGTGAAGTAGTTCCAATTTAATATGATTGCGTTTACAATCTAAGTAAAACCAGAATAAATTAAAGTGAATTTATAACTTAAGGATACACACAGGAAGAGGAGAGGAAGGATGAAAAAAACGCTGCTGGTATATATGCTGTTGATTGCGGCCTTTGCTCTCTATGTGTTCAGGTATGAACAATCTGGCCCGTTGAATGGCACTTGGGAGGATAAAGGGCTGCGAGGCAGTATCGGAGAGACCTATATAATGATTACGTTCCAGTCCGGTTTGGAGTATTGGAAAAGCGGGCTCAAGGGCTTCGAGGATGCGGGTGATGCTTTGGGGGTGACTGTGGAGTATCGGGGAGCTACCCGTTATGATGCGCAGGAGCAGACAACTGTTATTGAGCAGGCGATTGCTCGTAAACCCGCAGGGATTGCCATATCAGCGATTGATCCTCACTCCCTGATTCCGGTGATTAATAAGGCGCTGGATGCGGGCATTCCTGTGGTATTGTTTGATGCCGAAGCGCCGGGGAGCCGGGCGTATTCCTTTTTGGGCACGGATAATTATAAGGCGGGCGTGACCGCTGCGGATAAAATGGCAGAGCTGTTGGGACGAGAAGGTCAGGTCGCTGTTCTGACGCTGCCTGGACAGCAAAATCATGAGGAACGCTCGCGTGGCTTTCGCGATACCATTCAACGGCAGTATCCTGCGATGAAGGTGGTGGAAGTCGCAGATGGCCGCGCAGACGCGATGGTCTCCCGGGATGAGTCGCAAAGGCTGATGAAAGCTTATCCGAAACTGGCGGGCATTTTTGTGACCGATGCAACGGGAGGAACAGGTGTGGGTGAAGCGGTACTGAGTCAAAAAAACAGCCATCCGCTGAAAATCATTTCTTTTGATACGAATAAAGCGACACTGGATATGATTCGTGGTGGGACAATCTCGGCAACGATTGCCCAGGGAACATGGAATATGGGTTATTGGTCGCTTCAATATTTGTTCCATCTGCATCATCGTTTAACGATTCCTGCCCCTTCTTCCTCTGGAGACAACACTCCGTTGCCCGTGCGGGTAGATACTGGGATTTCCGTAGTCACCCGGGCAAATGTAGATGATTATTATGCGAAATAAATTTTGGGAGCGTATCCAATTAGGGGTGCGCCAAACGATACCGCGGTTACGCTTGCGCAATATGCCTTTACGTTATCAGCTCATGCTGCTGTTCTTGTTGTTTGGCATTGTGCCTTCGCTGGGATTAGGTCTACTGGTCAATTGGACGGTGGAACGGATTATTGAGCGGCAGGTGGAAGATCATACGATGCAGTTGATTGGCAAGGTGAACGAAGCGCTGGATACCAAAATGGAAAATTTGCAAAACATGACGTATCTGATTGCTTTTAACCCCGATATCGGGGAGTTCTGGAAAGGGAAGACGCTGGCTGACGGCCACGCGGGTCATGCGAGTATCGTAACGCCGGAAAACCAGACTCTCACTTCCAAGCAGGCATTAAGTTCTGTACAGGAGCAGGATACGCTGTATAAAATGAAGCAATTTTTGCAGGGCTATACCACGTTATATCCTGAAATTGCAGGGATTCTGATCGTGAACGAAAAAGGCGACTATATCAGCAACGAAATGTACGCTCGAAGCACGCGTAGCCTGACGGAAGAAGGCTGGTACCAACAGGCGGCGCAGCATGCAGGCATATTCACTGTGCTAGGACAGCCGAGTCACCGTAATGTGACCACTCATGTCCAGTACAAGGACAGTGAAATTGTCTCCGTCGTTCGCTCGGTTACAGATCCGGAAACCGGACGCGTGCTAGGCGCGATTATGATTGACCTCAAGCTGCGGGCTGTATCGCAGGCTGCCAGAGATGTAACCCTGGGCAAAAGCGGGTATTTAATGGTGACAGATGCTGAGGGGCGCAGCGTGTACAGGCCGGATATGCCTTTGATTGAGCGTATCCCGCCGCAATGGTTCGGGGCAGGTGACAGCGGGATGTTTACCCGTGAAGCTGGGGGCAGGGAATTGCTGTTCATGTTCAGGGCTTCCGAATTCACGGGCTGGAGAACAGTGGGGGTATTCCCGGCACGCGAATCTACACTGGAAGTGCGGCAAATTCAGTTCTATGTCATCTGTTTTGTTTTCATTGTATGTCTATTTGGCTTAACGGCATCCTTGCGATTGTCGAGTTCCATTGCGCAGCCGATTTTCCGGCTGATGTCCTATATGCGGACGGCAGAGACAGGGGATCTTACAGTTCGCCAATGGAGTGACCGTGGGGATGAAGTTGGAATGCTGGGGCGGAGCTTTAACCGAATGCTGGAGCAAATTCGCCGTCTCATGTCACTTAGCGAACTGAGGGAACGGCAAAAACGGGATGCCGAGCTGCGCAGCCTTCAGGAGCATATTAAGCCCCATTTTCTATACAATACGCTAGATACGATTCATTGGATGGCCCGAAAAAATGGAGCAGACGACGTGTCCGATATGGTGGGAGCGCTATCGAGATTGTTCCGTCTCGGGCTGAGCAAGGGGGATGACTTTATTCCACTGCGCTCCGAGATTGAGCATATATCTAGCTATATGCAAATCCAGCAAACCCGCTATCGTGACCGACTTCGCTGGGAATTGAATCTACCTGACGAGCTAAAGGATCTGTTCGTGTTGAAGTTAATGCTTCAGCCTGTAGTGGAAAACGCGATTTATCACGGCATCAAGGCCAGACGTGGTCCAGGCACGATTTGGATAGAAGCTAAAGCTGAGGATGACAAGCTGCTGCTGACGGTACGTGACGATGGCGCAGGAATGACGGCGGACCGTCTGCGTGAATTGCGTGAATGGCTGGAAATACCCCTGGAGGCGATGGAAGTAAAGCAGAAGCAAAAGGGAGTTAGTACCCATGGCAGAAGCTATGGCATGCTGAATGTACAAGCGCGTATCCGGTTATCTTTTGGCGAGGAATATGGAATTGTACTGGAGAGCAAAGAAGGGACAGGTACCTGCGTGACGATTACTCATCCGTTGCTGCTGGATATGGCGCAACTGAAGAAGCCTTATGAAAAAGGAGAGGGTCAGGATGACGAAATCAAAGGCCACACACAACTCGATAACGGCGAGTCTGATTGACCAGGCCATAACAGAAGTGACCATAGGCCCAGCAAAACGTTACCAAGTATTGATCGCAGATGATGAGCCGATCATTCGTGAGGGGATACGAGATTGCATAGATTGGGCGGCACTAGGCATGGAGGTGGCAGCAGAGGCGGAGGACGGAGAAGAAGCGCTGGAGCTGGTGGGTCAGCTTCATATCGACATCGTGCTGGTTGATATGAATATGCCGTTCATGGACGGCATTGAACTGATTCGGCGGCTGCGGGAAGATCATCCGGAATGCCGCTGTCTGATCATTTCCGGGCATGATGAATTTGCTTATGCGCAGGAGGCTGTCCGACTTGGCGTAGAGGATTATATTTTGAAGCCGGTAAATGCGGATCAGCTTCATGCTGCACTGTTGCGGCTTCGTCAGCGAATGGACGAAGAGCACAAGCGTGCCGCCTATGTAGAACAAGCCGCCGGACAGATTGAACGGAATATTCCGCTGCTGCGCCAGCGTTTTTGCCTGGAATGGATGGAAGGGCAACACACGGGAAAAGACATCATGGAGCAGTTGGCGTTTTTACGGCTTCCATCGCGGCCGCCTGCTCAGATCGGTGTGGTACGGTGGCCTGCGGCAGAGGCACGGCAGACGATTATGCGTGAGAATGACCGCCAGTTGTTTCTTTTTGCCGCTGAAAATATTATTGGCGAACTGCTGGAGGACCGACCGCATGTGTTGTTCCGCGATGCGAATGGACTGATCGGCATATGCCTGTGGCAGGAGGCACCCGAGACGATAGGCGCTTCCATGGAGCAGGCGATTGGACGTTACCTGAATATAGCGGTTCATACGCATGTGGAGTCCAACGCGGGTGGACTAGAAGGTGCAATTGACGCGTACCGGGTGAGTCGAGATCGAGTGTATGGCGAATCGCAGCTGTCTCCCATCGTACGTCGGGCCCGGCAGCTCATTCAGGAAGGTTACGCCGATCGGAAATTAACGCTGGAAGCCCTTGCTTCGCGGCTACAAGTATCCGCCGTATATCTCAGCCGCGTGCTCAAAAAGGAGCTCAACGACAGCTTCGTGACCCTCGTCACGCGTGCCCGTATCCGTAAAGCAGTGCAGCTGTTGGATTCCACGACGTTGTCTATCTATGATATAGCAGAACGTACGGGTTACGACAGTCAGCACTATTTTAGCACCGCTTTTAAAAAGACTATGGGCGTGTCCCCTGTGCAGTACCGTAAAGGCGGGGGAATTCAAGAAAACACGGTGGAGTAGGAAGGATTGAAATGGGGGATGAGTCCCACACTGTCTAATAATAAACTGTAAGAAAAAATGTGTGTGTAATCACACCTACGCATTCAGGGGTTTGTTACGCTGGGGATAACGAACAAATATCTATCAATATTTGGAGGAAAACGATATGTTTTGTTATCAGTGTGAACAGACGCCGAGTGGCGGGTGTAAAGTAGTTGGGGTGTGCGGGAAGGATGAGACGGTAGCGAGCTTGCAGGATACGATGATTTTTGCATTAAAAGGGATCGCTGCCTATGCGACACATGCTCGTCAGTTGGGATATAGCGATCCTGAGGTGGATCGGATCACGCACGAAGCGTTATATATGACCTTAACCAATTCTAACTTTAATGTACAAGAGCATTTGGAAATGGCGATGAAGGTCGGAAATGCGGCTGTACGGATCATGGATGTGCTGGATCGTGCGCATACGGATCGTTTTGGTATTCCGCAGCCGATTACCGTCAGTCAGAATAAAATCGAAGGCCAATGTATCGTCGTGACTGGACATAATTTGTATGCGCTGGAGGAATTGTTGCGGCAGACGGAGGGTAAAGGCATCAACATCTATACCCACTCAGAAATGCTGCCTGCCCACGGTTATCCGGCATTGAAGAAATATGCACATCTCAAAGGGAATATCGGTAAAGCCTGGTACGATCAGCGTAGACTGTTCGAGGAGTTCCCGGGTGCGATTCTCGCCACGACGAACTGTGTTATGCCGATTAAAGGTACGTATGCAGACCGCTTCTTCTCTTATGAAGTAGCCGGGCTGGAGGGAGTAGCCAAGATCATGGACGACGACTTTTCACCCTTGATCGAGCGTGCATTAGCCCTGCCAGCCGCAGATGTAGATTCGGAGCAGGTGCTTACGACAGGATATCATCATGAGACGGTTATCGGGCTGGCTCCTGAGATTATTCAGGCGGTTAAAGACGGGCATATCCGCCGTTTCTTTGTCATTGCAGGCTGCGACGCACCGGGCAAAGGCGGCAACTATTACCGCGAGCTAGCTACATCCTTGCCGAATGATACGGTCATTCTGACCACTTCCTGTGGTAAATTCCGCTTTAATGACGTGGATTATGGCACCGTTGGAGATACCGGCATTCCGCGTTATATTGATTTGGGGCAATGCAACAATTCGGGTTCTACTGTGAAAATCGCTCTGGCATTAGCGGATGCTTTCGGTTGTACGGTGAACGAGCTGCCTGTCAGCATTGTACTGTCCTGGTTTGAGCAAAAAGCGGTTGCCATCCTGCTGGGCTTGTTCAGCCTTGGCATCCAGGATATTCGCATTGGACCGAAGCCGCCTGAGTTTATTTCTTCTGGTGTACTGGATGTGCTGGTGGAGATGTTTGGCTTGAAGCTGATTACAACAGCAGAGGAAGATATGAAAGCGATGTTGGCGTTGTCGTAAGGGATTGGTGGGGAACTGCAAAGCGCAGTTCCTTTTTTGTTTCATCGTTCATCGATTCTTATAAAGATGTCTGTAAGAATCTTTAATGCCAGCTCAGTATCTTTGGATTCACGAGTTCTTAGGAGAGTCAAAATGGTTTTTATACTCGAATCTTCTTCGGTAAGCTCATCATTGTCCTTTACATATGTAAGCAACTGATAGACGCCCACGTTCAATGCCTTCGCTATTTTCTCCAGATTTTTCAAAGATATATTTCTCTCCGCACGCTCAATGAAACCAATATAACTCGAATTGAATCCTGCTTTTTCGGCTAAAGCTTCTTGGGAAAGCCCTTTAGACTTTCGAATATCTCGAATACGTGTACCGACTAATTCCAAAAGTTCTGACATGAATACACCTCTCTATAGTAAGGGTTCTACAAAATCGATTTCAATCGCTCCAAAGTGCAATATATAGACGAACTAGATCATCACGACCTATATATTATTATTGGAAGTCGCTTGTTGGATTTTGCAAAATCCTCTAGTTAGAAGTGTAGAGAAAGAGTTACATCTAATTAATAAGTGTTAGTAAGTAAATTGAATTAAAAACTACTATATAGTAATATTTATTAGGAAGCTTGTCCGGTAGCTAGAAAATTATACATCTTGATGGTTACATAATTGTGCTATGTTGCTCACATTGTTTCAGGATTTTGCAAAATTCGATACCAGTCGCTCCGAAGTGCAAAGATATAGACGAACTAAACCATTTCGATCTATATCTTGTTCATTGGAAGTCGCTTATGGGATTTTTGCAAAATCCTCGTTTATGAAATTTTAATTCAGGAGTTGATTCCCCTTGAAACATTACTCCTTAAGTCCCCAACTACATAGTGATTCCGATTTCAAACTGCCTAAGTACAGCGACACCTACATATTCAATTGCATGATGGATTTTCAAAAACTTGCCGAATACCAGATCAAGCTCGCACAGATGATGCGCGACCATCATCAGTTTCACAACTGCCTCATTCTTTGTGATCGAGCGCTGTTTTCGATGGCTAAGGCCATTTATGTTCATCGAAACCAAATCATACCATTGTATATTCGTTTATCCGTGACTGACCTGTTCCCTTTAATTCACACAGAGGCTGAGCCCAATTTAGATATGGTGCTGTTTATCGGTACGGTACATTATCTGGTTTCGGGAGAAGATGATGTATCTAAAGAGCCGATGAAGCTGGGGGAAGTAGACAAGTTGCTTTATAAAACGGACTCTATTCTAGAGTCTCTGTCACAGCGGATCGTAGCTGATCCGTCTAAGCGGTATCCATCTATTTATAAAGAAAATCCATTTAATGAATCGTTAGATCTTTTATCAATAATCCCCGATGCTTTTTGAGCCAACGAAATAATGACGAAAAGGAAGATGTTGGGTAAGGCTTAAAGTTCTATAAACAGAAAGGGTGTTATTTCATGCCTACATACAACAAACTGGTGCGGGATCGGATTCCGCATATCGTTATGTCTCAAGGTAAGGAATGTCGGACACGCATTTTGGACCCAGAGGAATACAAGCAGGAACTGCGAACCAAGCTTCGTGAAGAGGCTGAGGAATATTTTGAAGCGGACAAAGATCAGGATGCGCTGGAAGAGCTGGCGGATATGCTGGAAGTCATCCGAGCGCTGGCAGAAGTACATGGGGCGAATGCAGCGGAGCTGGACAAGCTGCGGGCAGACAAAGCCGAGACACGAGGCGGATTCCAGGAGCGGGTGTTTTTAATTGATGTAGATGAAGGTAAGAGTTAACTGTGAAAATATTTCAATGATATGCACATTCAAAAGGGCAGCTTGGTAAACTGGAGCTACCCTTTTTTTTCTGTTTTTAAGCGTCCCGTATAGCGAAAAATTATAAAGTGGAAGTTGTTTTAATTTATTTACAAGCCATATTACTTAGTCAATGAGTTTCATTTTATCTCCTCCAACTTCTGCCTCTCACACAAAGGTTAAAATTTTATAAAAAAAGTTCAAAACCAGCAAAGACCTTTCCCGGCCTGGAATGATACCATGTGTTTGCACATAAAAAAAGGAGAGGTACTCGTTGCCTCACTTATGTAAGCGCTATCTAATTTCAACTCTAATCAGCACTTACCTTCAAATGACCTGCATCACATGAGGAAAGGGGAACTTCATATGAAAAAAGGAGCTGTTGTCGTATGGCTTCTGGTTTTGGCCCTGATGCTTTCGGCCTGTAATTTGGCGGAGAGTGGAACGGGTAGCAAGGAAAAAGGCTATGTGGGCATTTCCATGCCGACCAAATCGTCCGAGCGTTGGGTAGGGGACGGAGAGAATATGGTCCGGTTGTTTCAGGAGCAAGGCTATAAAACGGATTTACAGTACGCCGAGGACGTGGTGGAAAACCAAATCTCCCAAATCGAAAATATGATCACCAAGGGCGTCAATGTTATGGTGATCGCTTCGGTCGACGGAAACACGCTGACGGATGTAATTCAGAAGGCACACGACCGAGGCATTCAGGTCATTTCTTACGACCGTCTGATTCGCAACACACCTTATCTGACGTATTATGCGACCTTCGATAACTTTAAGGTGGGCGTGCTACAGGCAGCGTATATTGAGAAAAAGTTGGGACTCAAGGAAGGTAGAGGACCTTTCAATATCGAGCTGTTCGGTGGTTCACCGGATGATAATAACGCCTATTTCTTCTTTAATGGTGCGATGTCCGTACTGAAACCTTATATTGATTCCGGCAAACTGGTCGTGCGCAGCAAGCAGATGACGATGGCGCAGATCGCTACACTGCGGTGGGATGGAGCATTGGCCCAGTCGCGGATGGACAATCTGCTGAGTGCCTACTATTCAGGGGCCAATCTGGATGCGGTACTCTCCCCGTATGATGGCATTAGCATCGGTATCATTTCATCCCTCAAAGGGGTCGGATACGGAACAGCGAACAAGCCGCTGCCGATCATTACCGGACAGGATGCGGAGCTGGCTTCGATCAAATCCATTGTGGCTGGAGAGCAGACCCAAACTATATTTAAGGATACCCGCAAGCTGGCTGAGCAAACGGTCGTGATGGCCAACAGCATTTTACAGGGCAAGCAAGCGGAAGTGAATGATGTTAAATCCTATAACAACGGTAAAAAGGTCATTCCTGCCTACTTGCTTGATCCAATCTCGGTGGATCGGACGAATGTGGAAAAGGATATTGTCGGCAGTCACTATTACACCAAAGAGCAAATCGGACTGAAATAAGAGTAAGAATCCAACCGAAAGGAGCGTATCCCATGACTGGAATCATTTTGGAAATGAAGGGAATTACCAAAACCTTTCCCGGCGTGAAGGCATTGGAAAATGTAAATCTCAAGGTCAAGGAAGGCGAAATCCATTCCCTGTGCGGTGAGAACGGTGCGGGCAAATCGACGCTGATGAAGGTACTAAGCGGTGTATATCCGCATGGAACCTATGAAGGGGATATTGTTTTCCAGGGCAAAACGTGTGAGTTCAAGGATATCAAGCAGAGCGAGGAATTGGGCATTGTCATTATCCATCAGGAGCTGGCGCTGATTCCGTATCTCTCGATTGCTGAAAATATTTATCTGGGCAACGAACGCGCCAGTGGCGGTGTGATTGATTGGAAAGAGACTTTTGTGGGTACACGCGATCTGCTGTCCAAGGTCGGTTTGAGTGAGAATCCCAATACATTAGTTACGAACATCGGGGTCGGGAAGCAACAACTGGTCGAAATTGCGAAAGCGCTCTCTAAAAAGGTGAAGCTGCTTATTCTCGATGAACCGACAGCAGCGTTGAATGAGGATGATAGTGAAAATCTGCTTAATTTGATGCTGGAATTTAAAAAGCAGGGCATTTCCTGCATTCTCATCTCCCACAAGCTGAATGAAGTCGCAAAGGTGTCGGATTCAATTACGATTTTGCGGGATGGGAAGACGATTGAGACACTGGATATGAAAAAGGATGAGGTCACGGAGGATCGGATCATTAGCGGGATGGTTGGACGTGATCTGACCAGCCGTTATCCAGAGCGTCATGCCGAGATTGGCAAAGTCGTTTTGGAAGTGAAGGATTGGACGGTGTATCACGAGCATCATGCAGACCGCAAGGTGCTGGATCAGGTGAATTTGAACATTCGTTGCGGTGAAATTGTCGGTATTGCCGGGCTGATGGGGGCGGGACGGACCGAGCTGGCGATGAGCATTTTTGGCAAGTCGTACGGACGCAACATTTCCGGTCAGCTGATTAAAGACGGCAAGCCGATCCAGAACAACACGGTTACGGACGCGATCAACAACGGCTTTGCCTATGTAACGGAGGATCGCAAGGAGTATGGCCTCATTCTAATGGATGATATCAAGCGTAATATTTCGTTGACCGGCCTGAACAAGCTGACGAAGGGCGCTGTCGTCAATGAGCAGGAGGAAGTCGTCGTTGCAGAGGAAATGAAAAAAAGCATGAACATCAAAGCGCCGAGCATTTTACAGAAAACGGGTAATCTGAGTGGCGGCAATCAGCAGAAGGTGGTGCTGAGCAAATGGATTTTTGCCGGGCCGGATATTCTGATTCTGGATGAACCGACACGCGGCATTGATGTGGGCGCCAAATATGAAATTTACACGATTATTCATCGACTTGCCGCTGAAGGCAAGGGAGTGCTGGTCATTTCGTCCGAGCTGCCAGAGGTACTAGGCTTGTGTGACCGGATTTATGTCATGAATGCTGGGCGGATCACTGGAGAGGTTAGCCGTGAGGACGCGTCGCAGGAAACGTTGATGAGATATATGACCAAGTCAGGAGGCGTGAAGCATGGAAACCATAACTAAACTATTTAAAAATAACATTCGCCAATATGGCATGATGATTGCGCTGGTCGTCATTATGATTTTGTTCGAGGTGCTGACGGGCGGCCTGCTGTTGAAGCCGATTAATATTACCAATCTGATTCTGCAAAACAGCTACATTCTCGTGCTGGCCATCGGGATGGTGCTGGTTATCATCACTGGGCATATAGATTTGTCCGTCGGCTCCATAGCCGCTTTTGTCGGTGCGGTTGCCGCCATAATGATGGTCGACTGGCAGCTTCCAGCATGGATCGCTGTGATTGCATCTTTGCTGGTCGGGGCGTTAATCGGCGCATGGCAAGGGTTCTGGGTCGCTTATGTACGGATTCCGGCATTTATCGTTACATTGGCGGGAATGCTGCTCTTTCGCGGATTGACCATGATCGTGCTCGAAGGCCAATCGATCTCTCCATTTCCGGGGGGATTCCAGAAAATCAGTTCAGGCTTCCTGCCGGATTTTTCATCTACCGGTTATAACCTGGTATCCATCATTGTCGGTATTGCACTCACGGTATGGTTTATCGTGAACGAACTTCGCGAACGCCGTTCTCAGCTTAAATATGGATTTGAGGTTCCGTCACAAACGTTATTTGTACTCAAGTTGATTGTGGTAGCTGCTGTCATCAATTTGTTCACCTTCATGCTCGCGAGCTACGCGGGGATACCTAACATTCTCGTGCTGCTGTTCATACTGATCGTTGTATACTCCTTCGTCATGAACCGCACGATTATGGGCCGTCATGTGTATGCGTTGGGTGGAAATGAAAAGGCAGCGGGTCTGTCCGGTGTCAAAACGAAAAAAGTAACGTTCTGGGTATTCGTCAATATGGGCGTGCTGGCCGCCATTTCCGGTCTGATCTTTGCTGCACGTCTGAACGCGGCTACGCCGAGAGCAGGTACGAACTTTGAGCTGGATGCCATCGCGGCTTGCTTTATCGGCGGTGCTTCGGCATCCGGCGGGATCGGAACCGTTTTTGGAGCCATTATCGGCGGTTTGGTCATGGGCGTACTGAATAACGGTATGTCTCTGATTGGTCTGGGTATTGACTGGCAGCAAGGCATCAAGGGCTTAGTACTTCTGCTGGCAGTTGCCTTCGATATTTACAACAAAAACAAAAGATCGGCTTAAGCTCAGATTCGATATCGTAAAACAAGACACCTCCAGTCCCACTTAAAATGTGGATGTTGGAGGTGTCTTGTTTGTTAGGTCTTGTCAGCCAACGCAACTAATCCGTCACCATTTGTCCGCCATTGACATGCAGCGTTTGCCCTGTAATGTAGGAACCATCATCCGAAGCCAGCAGCACATAGGCGGGGGCCAATTCATAAGGCTGCCCGGCACGCTTCATCGGCGTATTGGTGCCAAAGGTGCGGATCGCTTCGGGCGACTGTGTCACGGCATTCAGCGGAGTCCAGATCGGGCCGGGAGCAATGGCGTTCACGCGGATGCACTGATCGACCAGATTATTAGCCAGAGCGCGGGTGAAGCTGACAATGGCTCCTTTGGTAGCTGAATAGTCGATCAGATTTTTTTGACCAACATAGGCTGTAACCGATGCCGTATTGACGATGCTGGCCCCAGCCCGCATATACGGCAAGGCTTCTGTAGTCATATGGAAGAAGGAAATAATATTCGTATCAAACGTATCACGAAGCTGCTGTTCGCTGATATCCAGATACGATTCGCGCACAAACTGAACACCCAGGTTGTTAATCAGAATGTCAATCCGACCGAAGGTTTCCATCGTTTTTTGAACAACCAGACAGCAGTTGCTTTTTAGCCTTAGATCGCCTGGAATTAACAAACAACGTCTGCCGAGCTTATGAATGACATCACGGGTTTCCATAGCATCTCGATGCTCATCGAGATAGGCAATGACCACATCGGCCCCTTCTTTGGCAAAAGCCACAGCAACCGCACGACCAATACCGCTGTCTCCGCCGCTAATAATAGCCACCCGATCCAGAAGCTTTCCGGTGCCGATATACTTTGGATTATCATAAATAGGGCGTGGAACCATCAGGTATTCCAACCCCGGCTGTCTATACTGATACTGGGGAGGAAAAGCTATCGGAACTTCTTTACATTGGGTTTCTGTACCATAATAAGGATATTGCCAATTCATTGATAATCCCTTCTTTAGGCGTTTTGAAATCCAATATATTCAAAATGGGCGCAAGCGGTGACTCGGGATTATCGCCTTATGCCGAAATCGTCGCTCCATCTGCTGGAATATGGACACGTCCCTCCAAACCTTCACGGTTGATGTGTTCCGTAAGCTCGGAGCGAGTTAGTAAACAATGGTTGATTGCTTCCATATGGACAGCCACGATTTGTGTGTAAGAGGCATGCTGCGCAACAGCCGTTACATCCTGGGCATTCATAATAATGGGATCACCCACCGTAAATCGAGCTCCTCCAGCGTTCACGATCGTCCAGTCAGGGCGGTATTTATCCAGTGTCTCCGCGACTTCACTGCACCAGATCGTATCCCCGGCCAAATAGACGACAGGTTCACCTGGTGCCTGAAACACAAAGCCGGATACGGGTCCCATCTGTTCCCCGATTTCTCCGGTGCCGTGATGCCCGGTAGTACGGATGATCTCAATTTCTCCCACGGAGCCAGCCACCGAAATCGGAGTAACCTGTGTAAAACCGTCAGCAGTAATTTGTTCTTCATTTCCGGGCTGGCAGAAGACGGGAAGTTGTTTGTCCAACCAGCGTACTGCTGCCGGGTCCCAATGATCGGGATGCAAATGTGTGACGATCACAACATCAGGCTGTCCGAGTGCCTGCCATTGCGGCGGCAAGGGAACCAGCGGATTACGGCGGGCATTTTCCGTATTGGGAACCGACGGATTTGCGCCAGCATCACTCAACATCGGATCAATCAGAAATTTTACTCCAGCGTATTCGATCCATAAGGTTGCGTTGCGGATTAGTGTGATGTTCATCTATGGAAGCTCCTTTGGTAGTGAATGTTTTTGGACCGAGTGTATTTTCGGTGGTTCTTTGTTTCTGTTACAATCATATCTGACGCAAGGAGCTACAGGCTACGGCCTGCTGAAAGGAAAACCAGCATTATCGTTTCATCATGAAAGGAAAAATAACTATGGAACTATTCGTACCTGATGACACCGATCTGCGCATTCTTCATCATTTAATTGAAGACAGCTCTTTATCGCACAAGGAGATCGGTCAGCTTGTTCACTTGACGGGCCAAGCAGTAGGAGCGCGTGTTCGAAAAATGCAGGATGCGGGCATTATCGAGGGCTATACGCTGCGCTGGAACCCTGAGAAAATTGGACAGACGATTCATGCCTTTATTACGGTTTTTTTGAATTCAGGAACAACTCACAGTGCTTTCCAGGCTTTTGCACGGGAGCATCCCTATATTGTCGAAATCCATCGAGTGAGTGGGGAAGGCTGTTATTGGATGCGCTTGCGCATGTCATCACAGGCAGAGTTAAATACCATGCTGGATGAGCTTACGAAGTTTGGTAATTACAAATTGAGTTTTTCCATTGGTGAGATTTAACGATAAAAGCTTTCGGCGTTTGTGCCGAAAGCTTTTTTATTTGGGCGAGGGCTATGAGGTCAACGTTATAGGCTCATTTTAAAAATATGCTGCAATCCGTGTTGTCCCATTTTAGTGTTGCCTTCATCGATAAAGCCGCATTTGCGATACAGACTTTGGGCAGATAGATTACGGGCATTGACGCACAGTACAATCTCACGAATATGTGGGAAGTGTCTGGCGATGAACTGTGGTAGTAGAAGCAGCCCTTTCTTAGCGAATCCTTGTCCCTGATCTGCGTAATGAATAGAGAACGCGCGCAGCAGCAGTGCCTCAGAAGTATTCGTATAGTCCGCTAATTCATCTCCATCGTATAAAATGAAAAATCCAACGGGTCTTCTAGTAGCCGTAATCACGACAGGATGGCGGTGCGGATCTTCCTTGGCCTGTGTCAGCATTTCATCCGGCATTCCAGTAAACTGCTTCTGCTCCTCAGGCAAGTAGAAGGTATGTAAAATGGCATCATGTTCACAATGGTAAGGGACAAGCTCTACATTAGCAGTTGAAGAAGACTGTGAGGCGAATGTGGGATTATTCATCATTACACTCCGATCTGTATGGATTTTTAACTTTCTTTATCATCTAGTTTGCTAAAAAAAGAAACCTGAACTCGCCTTACTTACGTATTACCCATACATAAACTAGCATAGTCAAAAGGAGACGTCTACGGTTATGAAGCAGCTTACAGAATATCGGGAAAGCCAGGATGTATTGCGTCATGAGCTGAAGAATATTGAAAAATGGGAAAAGGAACAGAAGGACATTTTTTTCTGGGAAAAAATCGGTAGATGGCCTTTTATGCTGCTGGATCGGCTGACGCCCAAAATCATTAAAGACAAGCTAGAGCAAGTGCTTAATGAGATGGGTAGTTTCATTCAGAACGGCGGCAAATATTTGGTGAAGGAAGAAACGGTTCTGAACAGGCTGAAAAAGACGGCCCATGAACATGTAATTCAGCAAAATGGCGCAGATTCCGTGTCGGATACGCAGGACCTGCCTCGTGCCGGGGAAAACGCTGATTCGGAACATAGTGCCGAACCTAGGTGGGAGTTGAAGCAGGCGGCTGAGCTCCCGCTAACAATCATGGATCGGACTGCTGACGATATGACGTCGGCTCGTATTACCTTTGCTACCGCTCAGGGAGCAACAACGGGAATTGGCGGTGTGTTTACGATTGCGGCGGATATTCCTCTTTTGCTCGGCTTGTCACTCAAAGTGCTTCAGGAAATAGCCTTGTGTTATGGCTTTAATCCCCATGATAAGCAGGAACGCATTTTTATTATTAAATGTATGCAATTTGCTTCATCTGATATTGTGGGTAAAAAGGCTGTTTTAGAGGAGCTGGCTTTGTTCGATGATCCTTCACGTCAGGCACAGGTTTTTTCCCAGATGCAGGGATGGAGAGAGGTCATTAACACTTATCGTGACCAGTTTGGATGGAAAAAGCTGCTTCAAATGGTCCCGATTGCGGGTATTTTGTTTGGCTCCATTGCGAACCGAAGCGCTATTAGTGACGTAGCTGAAGCAGGGAAAATGCTGTATCGGAAGCGTCGGATTTTAATGCGTTTGGCAGAAGTAGAGAGTGAGGAGTTACGTTAGTTGGGTATAAAGGTGTGCAGCGGCCAAAATGGCCGCCACACGTTTGCCTGTTACACTTCGGCTCCATTTTCTTCCGCCCAACGGTTCAGGGTTTTATCTGTAGGAAGCAGGAAGGTTAAGATGCCGAGCAGTGGCAAAAAGCCGCACAGGAACATGATGTGAGTGATGCCTACCTTGTCGATCCAGTTGCCGAGCACGAGTGCTCCCACACCCCCAAGGCCAAAAGCGAGGCCCGTAATGAGACCGGACACGGTCCCGATTTTGCCGGGCACGAGCATCTGTGCATATACGACTGTGACCGAAAAGCTAGACAGCATAATAAATCCGATAATTGCCAGCAGGATTGCCGTCCAGAATTGGTTGGCATAAGGTAGTGCCAGTGCGAGTGGTGCAGCTAATACCATGGACAGAAAAATCATGTTGCGTTTACCAAAACGGTCCGCGAGCGGACCGCCAAAGAAGGTGCCCAGCGCTCCAGCCCCGAGGAACAGGAAAATGTAAAGCTGTGCATCAGCCAATGGCATTTTAAATACTTCCATCAGGTAAAACGAATAGTAGCTTCCGACCGAGGTCGAGTACCACGAACGGACGAATACCAGTAGAATGAGGACAATCATGGCAAACATAACGCGGTTACGCACTTCGGGCTTCATGCGGCGTGCCACCGCTTTTTTGCGTGCAATGCCTTCTGTACGTAGGACGTTACCGTACCAGCGGGCGATGAACGATTGCACCACAATTCCCGCTGCCGCAATACCTGTGAACCAGATCGCGCCAAATTGTCCTAAGGGAATAAAAATCCAGCTCGTGAGCATCGGCGCCAGCGATTGGCCCGCATTGCCGCCAACTTGAAAAATGGATTGTGCCAATCCCCGACGCGGCCCGGCCGCCATATGGGATACGCGCGAGCCTTCAGGGTGAAAGGCAGCCGAGCCCAGACCCACAAAAATGACTGCGATCAGCACCGCTTTATAATCGGCAGCATAGGCGAGCAACAGCATGCCAGTCAGCGTAAAGCCCATGCCGATGGGAAGGATAGCGGGCGTAGGCCGTTTGTCTGAAAACAAGCCAATCACAGGCTGCATGATTGAAGCTGTAAAATTGATCGCGAATGAAATCCAGCCGATTTGCGTGTAGTTCAGGCTCATAGATTCCTTTAAGATCGGAAAGATCGCTGGAATGACCGATTGAATCGAGTCATTGAACAGATGGACGAAACTGATCGCAATCAGTATCGCAAAAACGGTGCCTTTCACTTGTGGACCCGGGAGGGGGAGCGATCGGCCCGTTTCATTTTTTGTAGCAGATTTACTAGTCATGGCATCCTCCGAATATGTATGTATATTTTAAGATATAGGAAGCGATCCGTTTGCAGCAAATGGCTGAAAGTGGGATAAAGGCCACCTTTACTCATTACTGCTTGCCCATCCTGCTGGATACTCTTCATTGCTCCATTTAGTTAGAATTTCTAAAATGACATATCCGAATTCAAACATTTACCATCCTCAAAACCGATATATATGTGAGTATTTTGCATAAGTCCCAAGAGCGCTTTTCAAATCAGCAATATTGAGATCGAAGTGATCTAGTTCGTCTATATAATGTATTTTTGAGCGTTGGGAATGAAGTTATGCAAAATATTGATATTGAAATATAGATAGAAAAGGGGAACCACGATGAGAAAAGCAATGAAGATTTTGCTGGCAGTATCTTTGGTATGTGGAGCGGTGGTGGGAACTGCGTTAAACAATGGAGAAACAGCAGTAGCGGCAAATGTAACGACGAACAACACTTGGAAAAACGCTAAAATTATAGACGTGATCGACCGGAATAACTACATACTGGATGACGGTTCTTTATGGAGAAAGAGTATAGATGGCCCGGTTATTGAGAAATTGAATTTGAAAGGCATTACAGGCAGCAAAAACGAGAGCCAAGGTTATTATGGCTGGACTGAGGACGGGAAGGTAGCCATCTGGGATGATAACTCCGACCCAAAAGTGACGGCTCAATCCTCAGGAGTTAAAGAAATTACAGGTGAGGGTTTGGCTATTAAAACCGATGGGACGATCTCCTGGGGAAGAGAACAGGTTGAGGGAATATCGGATGCTATAGACGGTGATAAGGTAAGTACCTACTTTACGGTTCTTACTCGATCCGGTGATGTATGGTATTCCACAGGGTACGCAGAATCTAAGCCCCGCAAGATAGGTCATGTAGATGGTGCGCTTGATATCAAAATGAGTACGGCGTATGCTGCAGTGCTTAAGGAAGATGGCCATGTCACGATGCTGGATATGCTGACCAATGAACCACCGCGCGAAGTGGGAAGTGATATTGCTTCGATTTTATGGAAAAAAGGTACACATGTCTTGATTACTGTACATCATGACGGGACTGTATGGAGCTATGACCGAATGAAGAAATATCCAGCTGTGCAGCTTAGCGGGTTATCTAATGTTGCACGGTTGGTTGATTCGCCTGACGAGCTTTTTGCACAATTAAAGGATGGCTCTTGGGTTGGCTATAAGGACGGAATCACGACTGCGCTGAGCTTGCCTACATTAACGGGTATGTCCTTGTTGACGACCTCTAAAGAGGCTGCCATCGGCGATACGATTCAATTAAATGTACAAGAGACGTATTCGAACGGTTATCGACTAACACGTCATCCCGAAGCTAGTGAGATTGAAGTGGAGAAACCGCAGGTTGCCGAGCTACAGCAGAATGGTTCCGGTACACTCAAAGTAAGGGGCATTGGAAGCACATCCGTAGCTCTGCGGACCGAAGGAATACCATCTTCTTTTACACTAAAGGTTTCGTCCGATCAAACCTTGACCGGGGCGGCTATACTGAACGGTAATGTGTATTTGCCTGTGCAGTCTGTGTTCAAGACGCTGGGTGGATCTGTTACCGTGGTGAACCAGACCTTTACGATCAAGCTGGGTAAAAACAATATCGTACTCCAAAAAGGGAGTTCCACCGCAATGGTGAATGGTAAACCTGTTGCACTGAAGGGCAAGGTTCAAACGGTTAACGGACAGGTTGTATTCCCGGGAACATTACTGACCGATCTGAAGTTGGGCGGATTCAAATGGAATCGTGACCGCCAGCAAGGAGAATTATCTGTGGGCGCTACCAAGCTGGTCATTGAGACGCCGGAAACGGCAAAAATTATCAGAGCCATTGATCTGGGCAGTCTGTCCAAATTAATTGGCAAAACCTATTGGGTCAATAACTTCTATAGCGCTGGAGAGCGATTTGGCAAGGTAACAGTTAAAGATATCAAAGTCAGCACGGACCCGAATGGTGTTAAATCTTACGAAGTTATTTTCCAGGGGGCCAATGGCGAAACTTATGACACGTTTTCCATCATCGGAGCTTCACGCATTCCACAAATGCTGTCTGATTCCGATCAATTTCTGACTTACGATCCGTACAAGAAATACCAATGGTCGCAAGCCATCTGGAACAAGATTAAAAATAATGAGATAAGCTTGGGCATGAATACGACGCAGGTGCAGTTCGCATGGGGAAACCCAACAGTCAAAGAAAAGGGGGCTGCTTCAAACGGAACTCAAGTCGAAGCCTGGGTATACGGCAACCGTAGTCTTTATTTCAAGGCGGTAGCTTTCGTGAATGGCAAAGTCATAGAAGTATGGCTGTAGGGTAGCTGGTTTTTCTATAACGGTTTGAACGAGGTGTCTCCAGAGTCGTATATACGGCTCTTGGGATGCCTTTTTTTCATTTAACAAAACTAAGCTCTTGATTTAACAAACTTAAGATATGATTCTTTATGTCATACATCTTGTTATATAGATAATAGCTCCGTAGAGAAAGCATAAAGAGCACAAGAGAAGAGAGGATCTGATTTGAGAATGAAATCGCTAAGGAAACCACTATCAGTTGCATTACTATCTTTACCATTACTTCTAGGTTCCCTGGGTGGAAGTTATGCGAGTGCGGCAACCCTACCAACAACGGTAACTCCAACAGAACCGTCATGGGGATACTTCGTAGATCATTATAAAAATAATAGTTCTGCAAATAAGACGGAAAGCTCTAATCCGACTCTCGGATTGCTCTCCGAATTTAATAAGCTTTGGACTCCCGGTGCTACTTGGGATACAGGTACCAAGCAAAACAGCAGCGTGCTGGACGCCAATATTCAAAAAGTGATTGATATAGCTGCCCGTCGCACTTCTAGTGAGGCTGATGCAGCTTATTTGGATGATCGCAGAAACCAGAGCTACAGTGTGATCGACGGTCTGGGTTCGCTCACTGATGTATATCGAAAGAATGCAGGTGCCACGACAACGATCAACGACATTCCGGCAGATGCTCTGACTAAGAAATACGAAGATGAGGGAACGAATGCTGGGAGTACAAGCTCCAATCTCGGCAACATCGTAAATCTGGTAAATACCTTGCGCGGGGAATATTCTACGACGAACCCAGCTAAGTCTTATTTTAGCTACCCTCGCCCATTTCGCTGGAGCGATAACTCAGTAGTTGTTCCGAGCCTTATTCCCGCTCTCAAAGCTGATGCTACTAGCGATGGCGGCTTTCCTAGCGGTCATACCAATGCTGCGTATCTCAGTTCTATTGCTATGGCCTACGCCGTGCCGGAGCGTTATCAAGAACTGCTGACGCGAGCTTCGGAGCTGGGCAATAACCGTGTTGTTGCTGGTATGCATTCACCGCTTGATGTTATGGGAGGGCGTGTCATGGCAACGGCGATGGCGGCTGCTATCCTGTCTGATCCAGCCAATAGCAGCTTGAAGAAAGCCGCTTATCAGGATGCTCGTAAACAACTGCTATCTCAAAAAGGTACAGCTCCAGATCGGTTCAGCAATTATGCCACAAACAAAAAAAATTATAATCAACGATTAACATACGGATTCAGTCAGGTTAATCCAACTACGACGCCAATGACAGTGCCTAAGGGAGCTGAGGTACTATTGGAGACACGCTTGCCTTACCTGGATAGCACACAACGTCGTTGGGTTTTGGCTACCACGGGGATTCCTTCCGGCTATCCTGTACTTGATGATGCTGAGGGATGGGGACGATTGAACTTGTTTTCCGCTGCGGATGGCTACGGTGCTTTCGCCAATAATGTGACGGTGAATATGGACGCTTCCAAAGGCGGTTTCAATGCATTGGATCGCTGGCGCAATAATATCTCTGGTGTTGGAAAGCTGACTAAAAAGGGAACAGGTACGTTGAAGCTAATGGGTAACAATACGTATTCCGGCGGTACACAGATCGACCAAGGTACTTTGGAGGGAACTTCGGAAACGGCTTTCGGAAGTGGTGGAATTACGAATAACGGGGGAACTCTTCTTAAAAATGCTTCTGGAAAGCTGATTATTGGCGGAAATTACAGACAATCTGCCAAGGGAACACTTGAGCTTAACCTGCGCAGTAAAAATGATGTACTCAAAACGAGGGGAACAGCTATACTCAACGGAAAATTACGTCTGAATTTTTCTAACAAATATGTACCGGCTAATGGTGCTACGATCTTAACTTATGCTAAACGGAATGGAGCATTTTCTTCGATTGAAACGGTAGGTTTACCAAGCAATTATAAAGTGAAGGTTATCTATACAGCTGACAGTGCTCAGTTGAAAGTCACTAAGTAAAACATAATTAGCTCGCTATATAACAATTGAAGTGCACCTTTAAAATACATGGGGATAAACCAGAAGGTTATCCCAACGTGTATTCTAGGGGTGCACTTTATTGTTTAAGGATAGGGAGTATTAGCTTAACGGTTATCGATCTTTTCCGGGTACATATCATGGTTCATCATGCGGTGCTCCGCTATCTGTTCATACTTCGTTCCTGGCTTGCCGTAGTTGGTATACGGGTCGATAGAGATGCCACCGCGTGGCGTGAATTTGCCCCATACTTCAATGTAGCGAGGGTCCATCAGCTTAATCAAGTCATTCATGATGATATTGACGCAGTCTTCATGGAAATCGCCGTGGTTACGGAAGCTGAACAGGTACAGCTTAAGGGATTTGCTTTCTACCATTTTAATATCAGGGATGTAGCTGATGTAGATGGTTGCAAAATCAGGCTGTCCTGTAATCGGGCACAGGCTGGTGAACTCCGGGCAATTGAACTTTACAAAATAATCCCGATACGGATGTTTATTATCAAAGCTTTCGAGAATGGCGGGATCATAGGCAAAAGTGTATTGTGTGCCTTGATTGCCAAGTAGGGTAACGTCGGTCATTTCTTCGGGTGTTCTTCCGGTCATATGGATGAGGCTCCTTAAAGTAAGTTTGGTTTGGAAAAGAGATAGGGAGTTATGGTGGTGGGGAGGTCGCTCCGCGAAGGATTTGATCTTCCGATCGCTGTTGAAATGGGATTCTTTCTGATAAGACGAAAGATATAGGTTAGAATCCCATTTCAAAGGCGAACGCTATCGCTTCTCCAGCTTCAATTCCTCCGCTTCGCTGCCGACCGCCGTCAACACCATAAAGTCCCTACCCGTTTACATATTGGTTGGGGCAGAAGTGAATAATGCTCGCTCCTATATGAAAGGAGCGTTATTTTGCGAGAACCCCCGCCCTCACGGACGAGGGTTTCTCTTTTGGATGTCGAGGATGTACTTCGACTAATTTGGCGTAACTTGTGTATCACATACAGCTCATACGGAATATATTACATATAAGTGTTATACGCCGCGTTTGTTGCCCCATACGAGGGTGTGGAGCTGTGGGAGTACTCTTACGTCGTTTAGTCGGGAATCGTCCATGACACGGTCGATAAGCCATTCATAACGATGGAGAAGGGACTCCGCAATTTGTCCGGTGTTCTCCGTGTTCACATCTGGATTACCCGTCTGGAGGAACAGCGGTACGTGTGGATAGCGCTCGTGAACGGTGCGGGCGTAGGCAAGATCGGTGTCATCGAAGATGACGACCTTCAAGCTGCAAGCTCCGGTATAGAGCCGCGCAGAATCATTAGCGGGTTCCTTCAAGCCTGTTGCGGTTGGGACGTTGGACGTAGCTCGGGACTCGCCAGCCATCTTCCGGTTTGACAGACGGGCGACGATATCATCCAGCACGCTCCAGTTGGTCGTCATACCCGAGCTGGGTGGCTTCGGGGATAGGGTTACCTCATCGATATCGTACAGCCATTCCTGCCAGCGGGAGCCTTGTGTTTCGACAGCGGTGGCAATGCCTTGGCTGCGTAGCAGGGTGATTAGCTCCCCAAGCTGCGGTAGCAGGGCAGGATTGCCTCCAGAAAGGGTCACATGCGAAAACCGTTCGCCACCGATGGCCTTCAGCTCCTGCCAAATGTCTGTGGCACTCAGACGACGGATTTGATCCTTGGCGCTGCCGTCCCAGGTAAAGGCGGAGTCACACCACGAGCAATGGTAATCGCAGCCTGCGGTACGAACAAACATTGTTTTACGACCAATGACCATCCCTTCGCCCTGAACGGTGGGACCAAACACCTCCAGTACGGGAATAGGGGCTATTTGGGTCCCGTGGGAGGCTATCATGGGTTGGTGAGTAGTCAAGGTATTACTCATCGAGCATCCACTCCCGTCGGAACTCGGCGTAGCTGGTAGGTGTCTCGAACAACCGTACAAACTCGGTACGTCCACCTTCGACACGGTTGCAGTATGCATCCGAGGTCAAGGCTGACTCCATTTGTTCAAAGATCCAGACGACCATATTTTCCGCCGTTGTATTCATTGGAGGAAGCGTCTCATTCAAGTAACGATGGTCCAGAAAAGGCTCAATCCGCTCTTTCCAGATCGTTTTGATGTCACCAAAATCCAGCGTTAGACCCGTTTCGCCCGGTATACCGCTTATGCCAAAAACGACGATATAGGTATGACCGTGCAGATTTTTGCATTTGCCTTCGTAGCAGTGCAAATGATGTGCTGCATCGAATGTAAATTGTTTGCTGACCAATACACGTTTGCGGTGATAACGCAGCTGAGAGTGATTAATGTCTGTCCCGAACTGCTGGAGCTTGTCGACAATGCGAAAGGTACCTGGCTCACGCATGACCTTCAACTCCTTGGGAGGAAGCTCCGCGCATCGCGAGATATTGCTCGAGTCCAGCACGGCGAAGTTTGCAAGCAGGGCATTCGCCACAGCCGTCGCCAATGACGCCGTTATAGCACGTTAGTGTACGTGTTCTTACAAATTCAAAAGCTTTCAGCTCATCGGCCATATGCCAGGTTTCGGCCTTGTTCAGCCACATGAGCGGGGTATGAATCACAAAGGGATAGTCCATCGAAAGGTTCAGTGTGACGTTCAGCGATTTGATAAAAGAATCCCGGCAATCGGGATAGCCGCTGAAATCCGTCTCACAAACGCCTGTAATCAAGTGGCGCGCTCCTTTTTGCTTGGCGAGAACTCCCGCGAAGCTCAGGAACAGAAGGTTGCGACCGTCTACAAAGGTGCTAGGCAGTTCGCCTTCCTGTTGTGTAATGTCAATGTCGGTGCGTGTGAGGGCATTAGGGGCTAGTTGATTAAGCAGGCTCATATCCAGTACCGTTTGTGGAACACCTAGTTCACGGGCGATTCCAGCGGCTACTTCGATTTCCTGCTTGTGGCGTTGACCGTAATCGAACGTCACGGTTTCTACTTCAGCAAAATGTTTTTTTGCCCAAAATAAACAGGTTGTGCTGTCTTGGCCGCCGCTGAATACGACGACTGCTTTTTCGTTTGCAAACATAAAAAAACCTCTCGATCTTCTTGGAATGGTGCAAGACACGGAGTCTTGTCACTTGGAAGAAGGAGAGTTCTTGAACCGACTTCAACAAAAAACAGGCCTTGCCCCGCGAATTCATTTTTCTTGCGGAGGACAAAGCATCGTTAGTTTTTTATAGAGGGAGTTCGCGAACCTCTCCCATGCATGACGCATGGATTTTCTTCATTAGTATCTGCCACGAGGACAGACGGCTTTAGCATTGTCATTATAGCATGGCAAGGCTATTTGATAAACACTCCACCAAATGGAATGACTTCCCGTAAAAAGCGCTTGATCACGCCATCGTCGTTCATATCCTGTTGGAGCCGCCGATGATGTTCCCCGGCATGGAATAGTACGGTACCCTGTCCGGTCATTTTAAAATGATAGTTCATATGCTGACTGGCCAGATGGTTGCCGTACACGGTCAACTCCAGTTTGGCGTTTTCGGGATAGGCAATGACGCTGCTCGCATCCACATATATCGGCTCTGTCGGATGAAGCTGTTCTTGACATACCAATCCCTGTGTCAAAAGACCGATTTGACCCACACCGTCAAATTTCATTTTTATAACATCGCGGCTAAACAACATGTTTTTCATGCTTAGCAGCTTGGTACGCATTTGAATACCGGAGCTGTACCAGAACAGGTTGCGAAAATCGTATAACAGATCATCGCTTCCTTCAAGCTTAATCATTTTTAGACTAAAGCCAGGTGGAAGTGCGGCAATTAGGCGACAAGCTCCTGTGAAATCGGCCTGAATCAGTTTGTGTTTGCGATACATGCCCTTAATGTTCATTAGTTTATCACTACGGCCTGAGCTGGGTCCGCGGTATGCGATGATTTGCTGCGGATGCAGAACGTGCAGCTTTTCTCCTTCCGCCAGATCGAGCGTTACGACCGAACCGACGCTTTCATCATGGTGTTGTCCTGCTTGTATGTCCATTCAGACCTTTCATCCTTTCAGGCAGTTAGTATCTTCCCGAACGTCGACGCATCCCGTAACGCAACAGTCGGATACCGATAAAATAACCGGCCAGCAGAATTATAGCTGTGATGATGAGCATTTTATTTCGGTGTGAAGCCTGATCGCGCTGGGTTTGAAGATTTTTTAATTCTGTGACAGTGTCAGTCAGCTTGCGGTTTTGCTCCAGTAATTGGGCGTTTTGCTCTTGATAGGCTTCTAAGCTGTTACGGGCCTTCTCCAGATCCTCCTGTGTTTGTCGGTAGCTTTCCTTGAGCTGATACACATCACCGGGCAACCGCGAAAATTGCTCGAAGCCTTGGTACACATCATCCCAATAAGCAGCATGTACTTCGGGTACACGAGTTATCCCAAAAATAAACAAAAGTGCTATAGCAGCGCAGACAATGCGGCGGTACAAAGCAAAACGACAAGTTGGTCGTGCCAAGAGATGTTCCCCCTTTTGATAAACCAAGATGTTAGATGATATAGATCATTACCCATATGACATGGTTACGTATAATATAACGATTCGGATGCAGATTTTAGAATAAACGGACGATAAATATGAAGAAAATGTCCTCAAAAAAAGTCGATATATTAGTTTAAGTGTACCTTAAAACGGGTATATCAAGGAAGCGGCAACATTCCGGCATTTTTCCCAGCATACGAGTAAAGAACGATCCGCACCTGATCAGGGGTTTAAGTTGAATATATGAACTGAAATATATTAAAAATTGATATAAAAGGAGATTTTGCAAGATGAATGAGAGAGAACAAAACTATAAAACTTTAAAAATCACTGTAAATGGAAAGCCGTTATCAAAGGAACTCGTCGTAGATAGCACTACTTTTGCTCCTATATCTGATATTTGCACAAAAACGAATGTTTCTTTAACAGAAACTACAATCTCATAAGTTTAAATATAGAAGTAGACTATAATATGGCCCGGCATACGCCGGGCTTTTTTGCGCATTTATGTAATTCAAATGGTTTAAAATGTTATTTACCAAACTAGGTCCCCCTTCATAAAGATTCCCATGTATAATTTTCACAATCAAACATACGTTCCCTGACAATATAGTGTCAGATAACACTGTTAATTTAGAGTTACATGTTCTTTTAGGGGGAATTTACCAGTGGTGAAGTCAATGCTCAATGTAACGTACACTTGGGACAAAGAGTCTATATCTGCGAATGGGTCCAAACAAGTAAATCTACTGATAGAATGGGGCTATGGAGCTATACGCAAAAGAAAAGGAAATCTAATACCGAAAGCAGCGGGATGTGACCTTCAACTCCAGTTCATTCCAGAAAACGGGGTAAGTTTATTAAAAGCTGAAGGGGTAAGGCTCGGTTTTAAACGCTCGGAAAACGGAGATAGCATGTTTGTTCACTGTGGTGATGTAAGGCGGGGAAAATATAGACAGGCTATTTTGACGTTTTCTATACCGGCTCACTCGTCCGGAAGACATACGATTGGAATGATGGAGTGGAGCTGGCGCAAGCAATCGCAGGAAAAGCGAACGCTGATCCGGACAGACCAGCTCTACATTCATTTTACGCATCATCTTGGTCTGCTGAGCATTCCATCCAACCCGAAGGTGGAAAAATACATAAAACTGAATGAGACGTCCCCTATTGTAAAAAAGGCATTGCGTATGTACGAGAAAGGGGAATATGAGCAAGGGGCGTTCATCCTTACCAGACAAGCAGATGAATTACTTATACGTGCAGCAAGAAGCGATGATATGGACTACCTGCAGGAAGCCGAGTTGCTTCTGGCTATACGTAATAAATGGAGTGGTACTTTTGTATCATTCACAGCGTATAGTTCTAAAGTCTTTTTTAATAAGGCGATATCGCTAGAAAATGTTCGTTTTACTGAAAATGATACTTTGAGATAGGCAATTATGCTAGTTTATTTGTGTAATATAGTGAGTCTAATTTACTATCTTTTTGTAAAGGAGAGACTTCCTTGACTGATCGGTTGATACGTTTAATGCGGATTATTACTATTGTTCAGGCAAATCCAGGGATATTGGCAAGAGAGCTTGCCGAACGTTGTGAAACATCAGAACGTACCATATACCGAGATATGGAGGCGCTAAGCGCTATGCATATACCGATTACGAATATGGGGCATGGCAAGGGGTACATTTTTATTAGCAATTTTGCTTTGTATCCTTTGAATTGGACGGAAGAAGAGGCAGAGGCTTTTACTAAGCTGGGAGAGATTATGGAAACGGTAAAGCCTCTTTTACCGCCAGCTTTTGAAAGTGCTTATGAGAAAGTGATGGCCTCTAGTCAGAAAAAAAAGATGGACCAGACGAGCTTCGCGCAGGAAATGAAAAATATTGTCCGGCTCGGCTCGACACTTGATCGGGAAAACCAGCCCTATCTGCTCAGGCTGATTGTTTTAGCGAGTCTTACGCAGCAGACGATTGAAGCGGAATACAGCTCACCTCAAAATGAAGATGTATCACTCGTTCAGGTGGATCCTTATTGTTTGGTTCCGCAGGATCGGCGATTCTATATGCTTGGTTTTTGTCACAAGCAATCCGCGATGAGAACCTTTCGGATCAGTCGATTTCGGAACATGAGAATTTTGCCGTATACGTTTCAAAAAAATACAACTGAAATGGAAATGTTTTTTAAAGGGACCTGGTCGGTGACCAAAGGAAATCAGAATATCCGGTTTGTGGTACGTTTTTCTGCCGAGTCTGTATATCGGGTCAAAGAAGAGGAGCTGTTCATCAAGCCTTTTCTTAGGGATTTGCCAGATGGAAGTTTGTTGTTTGAGGTGACGGTCAATCATGACCGTGAATTTTTGGATTGGCTCACTTCCTATGGAGCTGAGGCCGAGATCCTGGAGCCTTTACGGTACCGCAAACGAATGCAAGAAATGCTGCGGACCTGGGGGACATTCTATTTCGATAAAAAGGCAGGAAATCAAGAATAACAGGGGGAGATCCCCCGGAACGGGCCGGGGAGCTATCCGCTTAACGGTCCTTAAACAGGTTGGCGAGATTGCCAAAAGGACTGTACTGCTCCTGTTCTTCTTCTGGTGAGGAGTAGACGAGCTTCGATCCACGGCTTTCCTCATCGTCAGCAGCATTATGAACTAATGTAATACGATCAAAATGGTACATGAAAACCTGAGCAGTGTTCACGGCATCATCCAGTGCCCGGTGTTGTTGACCGTCAAAGTCAATGTTGCACAATTCCAGCGCCTGAGACAAGCTCAACTGACGGTACTTTCCATTGGATCCAAACAGACGAGAAATCTGCTTCTGTATATCATTTGTATTATGAATCCATCCGAGATCTACATGATGGGTACGACAATGGGATACCAGCTTCTGACGGTCATCCGGGCCCCATGCGCATAAATAATAAGGAGAATCCGTACCGAGCCAGGCTATGAATTCCTTCACAGCTTCAGGAAATAGTGGAGCGGCATCAATATCTCGTTGAGTAATACCTGTGAACTGAACGGTATCTGTAGAGAGTACAGGCCGATTCGAGGGTCTTACAAAACTGTGAAACGTATCCGCAACGTATAGGCCATCGTCTCCCTGAACAACTTTGACGGCACCAATATCAATGATTTCGGAGGAATATCTGGCGTTGCGGCTAACAGTAAATTCAAGATCGTAAATAATGTATTGCATTTCAGGACTCCTTTCACACATATAACTGATCCCGATGGGTATCGGGACGAATGTTCTCTGCCCGAATGACTCTTCTCCATCATACCTCTCGGTTCACAACTTGTCAGCGGTTAAAAGGTTTGCTTTTAAAAAAAATATGCGATGTCCAAATGAGCTTGGACTATCGCATATCTAAAAACGCCTGACATACAGCAGCATCCGAAACCACTAGGATTCCGGATGCTGCTTTTGCTAGCTATTGAATTAGGCCGGGAGGTCTAACTTTTGTCCCGGATAAATGCGGTGAGGATTCTTCAACTTATTCAACTGCTGAAGCTGTTGCCAGGTGGTACCATGTTTGCGGGAAATGTCATACAGCGTATCCCCGGATTTCACAACATATACATGGTTATTTGTAACTTGTGCAGAATTTGATGTCTGCTGTGGCTTGGCTGTTTGAGACTTTGCCGGCGCCGGTTTTGCGGGTGCTGGTTTCGCAGCCGGTGTAGGAACGGGTTGCGGCTTTTCCTGCACAGGTGCAGGTGTTGCGGTTGAGGCAGACGGCGCAGCTTGTGTGGCAGGGACAGAAGTTTTACCGTCAGCCTTGGCTTCTTGAATGCGACCGTCCGCTTGTACTTGCAGGCTAGCGGAGCCGACCTTTTGCATATAGCGGATTAACGCCTCATCAAGCGAGCCGAACATACCTGCTTGTGGATATTTAGCGAACATCGTATATTGGTCACCACCTACGGCAGTAAAATCATTGGTGGCCAGTGTGTATGTTGCCTCAGGATCAAGTGTTTTTCCGCCGATCAGGATGGAATGAACACGGCTGCCTTTGGCTGCTGATGTGTCTATTTTGAACGTGATACCTGATACCTGTGGGAAACCTCCGCTTGGCTCTGGATAGGAGGCTGTACCATTTTCCAGTGCGCCCTGAATGTCAGAGCCCTTCACTTTCAGGGTAACGATCTGGTTGCCGAAGGGCAGTACAGTGATGATGTCTCCCTTGGTTACCGTCCCCGTCTTGATGGAAGCCCGGATGCCGCCACCATTCGTTAAAGCCACGTCTGCTCCCGAAACGTCACGCATAGCATCGGTGAGCAAGTCACCGAGATTGGTTTCACTTGCACGTACCTTTTCGCGTGCTCCTTCCAAATCCACACTCGTTTGCGTTACAACCTCTTTAAGAATAGGTTCCTGGTCCTTTTGAATGGAGGCGATCAATGCAGCAATCTCAGCGTTGGGCTGAACATCGACTGCTTGAGTCGAATCAATCAGCTTGGCTTGCTTTTGCGTAACCTTACCGCCGTCGACCCATAAGTCCACAACACCCAAATACTTGGTGTATTCACCTGCGCTAGCGATCAATGTACCATTGTCACTAACCAAGCCTTTTTCCAGTACGGTATGGCTGTGTCCATCGATGAAAATATCAATGCCAGGCACTTCCTTAACAACCTTGAGGCTGGTGTCCTTACTAGACGCATCCTGCCCCAGATGACCAAGAACAACAACGACATCTACTTTGCTGCGGATTTCATTAACAGCCGCTTTGGCCTCAGCCGCAGGATCGGTGAATTGAATACCCTCAACATTTTTGGGATTCGTCTTATATGCCGTTTCTGGCGTAGTCAGACCGATAATACCGATTTTAACGCCGTCCACTTCTTTAATAACATAGGGTTCGAACAAACGTGTTCCGTCGGTTTGTTTAATATTGGCGCTGAGCACAGGGAACTGAATTTCCTTACTTAGCTCAACAAGATGCTTCCAACCATAATTAAACTCGTGGTTACCCGGAACCATAGCATCATAGCGCAGCTTGTTAATCACTTTCACAATACTTTCACCTTTAACCAAAGTAGCGAAGGTCGTTCCGTGAACGGTATCCCCGTCATCCAGCAGCAGTGTATTGGGATTGGAAGCCCGGTACTGATCAATGATACCCGCCAGCTTGGCGAATCCCATTTCCTTGTCGTTCGCGACCACGTGGGCATGGGTATCGTTCGTATGTAAGATGGTGATGTGTTTACCGCTGACTGGAGCCGTTGCCGTTCCCGCTGTTCCCACATTGGTTGCTGGGTCTGCTGCTGCTGTACCGAGACACCCAAGTAAAAGCGCGACAGTCGTCAGGATTGACGAGAGTTTTTTCCATGAGTTCATGTTGTTCCTTCAACCTCCCATAAAATGAATGAATTAGAGAAACCGCTTACGACCACATTTTATCAGATGATTGTAAAAATAACTTCTATTTTATATTAAAGCATTAAAATTTTTTGATATATCGGTTGTTAAATCCATCGTCTAGTTACCTATATTATAGAGGAAGTAATCAACAGCAGCTCACAGAATGAGAACTAATGTTCTGTTTTATGATCAAAAAAAAGGGCAGTCTCTTTGGGCAGCCCGATACGGGGTAAATAGTGATCCAACGTTTCGTCAGCTAGTGGCGGTTTTCCTTCACTCAGCAAAAGCACGGCAAACCGATTGGCCTGCTGTTCAAATTTTCCTGGGGAAAAGTAGGAATGCTCCTCCATAAAAAAGCGGCTAATGCCTTTATGCAGTCGGTCATGTCCCAATTCATGCGCACAGACGAACCGTTCCCATTCGGGTGTGAGGCCATTGTGGATAACGATAAATCTTCTGCGCAGCTTGTGGTAATACAGCCCTTTGGTTGTGGGGCCTAGATCGCAGTATCGGATATGGATGCCCAGGGCTTTCGCAATATCGAAGGGGCAGTTGGTACGGTATTTTCGGACAAGTTTGTGAATGAGTTCGTTCATACGCTCACCTGCTATCCCTGATCTTTGCCCGTTCGGGGCTCTTTGGGCTTTTTATGTTTGTTCATCTGCTTGGCTTCCCAGAACAGACCTGTCAGCACGTCTTTGATCCGTTGGCGGTCTTTTTCATCCAGCGGAATGCCATCGAACATTAATTCGTCGTCTTCCTCCAGCATTTTTTTAAAATCCCGGCGGTCTTTAGAGGTTGCCCATTCCGGCACAGTAGAAGGATAAAGTTCATGTGGACTTTGCTCCATTGAATCATCGTCTCCCCAATATCCGGCGGCCTTCATCATTTCGGTATAGGATACGCTAAGCGCGTCCGCTATTTTGCGGAGAGTGGAGGGTTTGGGTATTCCGCGCAGTCCATTTTCAATGCGGGAAATTTGTGAATTGCTAATACCAGCAGCATCTGCCAACTGGTTGATGCTCCATTGTTTGTGCTCACGCTGCTGCTTTAAGTAAGTTCCGAATGCTGGCTGTTCCACAATGGGGGCTCCTTTCTGCAAGAGAATCATAGATATTAGTTTTATTATACCATTAGGTAAATAGTAAAAGCACGTAATATGCCAAAAGGCATAGAAAAATGAAGCGAATATCCTGTTTTTGGAGGTATACTGCTTTTTTTGACGATGGATACCTATCCTAAATAATGTTATGTTATACTCAAGATACGAACAAAAGGGGAACAAATTGTAAACACGAGCGTTTTTCTATTTCAGGATTTTTGCAAAATTCGATTCCAGTCGCTTCGAAGTGCAAAATCCTCATTTAAAAATACATCATTGTCAAAAGGCATAAGATAAGGAGTGATGCTTTACATGAGAAATAACTTACCCGAATTGGACCGTCGCAAAACGCAGAATGCATTGGAGGGTGTGTTTGAGAAATACCGAATTTATAAAACGATTACTTTTATGGATCGGGAGAGCTTTATTACTGCTGGCTATACGGATCGCCCGAACGGACCAACGAATGTGACAAGCGATCCAACGGCTCGGACAGCCGTATATAATGTAGATGCTCCTGCCGCCCGCTTGGCCTACTGCGAAATGGTGGATGCGGTAGTGAGTCGCTTGAATGAACGCGAACAACTGCTCATCCGTGAACGTTATTTAAAGGATGACGATGTGTTTGATTACAAGGTTTACAATTACGTACTGGACCCTCCGGTCAGCAAGGATACGTATACGAAGCTTCGCACGCGTGCTTTTTACAAAATGGCGCTTGCGCTGGCGGACCAAGGAGTTTTGAATCTGGCAGGCTTGCAGAAGGGCGCGGATCGAAAACTGGGATAATGTAATAATTATCCACTTGTTCTCATTTCTATTTTAAAATCGTTTCCTAAAAGGCTTTGATTTCCTGTAATAACAGGGATCAAGGCCTTTTTTCATGACGGGAACACACGTTCTCAAAAAACCTCCCAACTTCATCCCTAGTCTCTGCTTTTATCGTCCATTTCCCCGGCAACGCATTCGTTATTAGGGTGTAAGATTATATCATCGGGAATCAAGACAAGAGGACATACCGAAGACACACACAGTCAAACGTTAGCCGGCCATTAGGGCCGGTTTTTTCATGCGGTGATTGTCTCTGTCGGTTCCCGATGAATTCGTTGAATAGAAAGGAGGAGTCGTGTTGCCTAAGCAAGGGATGCTGCAATGCATGAGTACAAGGCTACGCCGGCTGAGAACACGGAAGTGGAAAAAAGCCTGGCTGAACAGCCACAACATGCGAACGCAGGGTACGCAAAGGTGGCATGCCGCAGGATGAGACAAGCCTTTAAGCAAAAGCTCATTGAAATTATTCCAGCGCTGCAAGGGCGTGTATACGATGTTCAGCCACCGTCGCAGACGGCAGAGGAGCCGTATGCTGTTATGGCGCTGGGCGAGGAGATCTGGAAGTCTTCCTGGGCCGGCTATCGGCAGGTTATTCGCATCAAGCTGTACGCAGGACAAGCCGGACTGGCGCAGGCTGATGTATGGGCAAATGCCCTGATTGCCGGACTGCACCGGGAATCGGTGACAGGCGAAGGTGAGGACACGTCGGCTTTTACCGCGCACTATTTGGGCGTGCGGGATGCAGAAAAGCTGGACACTGTTACGGGGAAGGCCTATAGAACGCTGCGTTTTGGCGTGTATGTGCCTGAAACGGAAGGCGGTTCGGCCGCTCCAGCAAGTGGTGCTGCACAGCCGGATGAATGGCTGGCCGCGCTGGTCCGCTGGACGCAGAAGCAACTGGGCGAAACGTGGTCGGTATACGCCGACGCATGGCCCGCACAGCCAGCGCGGCAAGCGGTACTATGGCGAATGAGCGGCTGTGAAACTAGGATGGCGGGAGCCTCCATGTATGAGCTGCGCAAACGGTTCATCGGGCATATTACCGCCCCGGACACCACTGAAGAAAACCGCGCAGCTTCCGCATTGATCGAGGGCTTTGCCGCTCAAATCCAACTTCCTCTGGATCAGGACAAGGGCCGTTATATGTCTACAGCTGAAGCTTCAGCCGATTTGCAGGCGGATGCCATTTTAGATGGTCAGCTTCGGCTGATGCTGGTACAGCGGCGTATGCGCCCAGCTGAGGAAGCGGCGTTGATTCGCAGAGTGGAAATTCATCCTATTTTGAAATGAGGTGGTCCGAGTGACCTTGGAAAACCATGAGAAGGCCCCGGTACATTCCGGGCAGGAAGCAAGTGGCCCCCGCTATACGCTGGAGGAGCTAAAGGAGCACGCAGAACAATTGTTTTCCGTGAAAGAAGAAGTGCTGGCAGGCGCCTTTTTTGGCACACAGGACAAGCTGTTTACAGTAGCAGAAGCACAAACTAAAATCGAACAATTTATGAAAGCGAAGGTGGACTAATTATGGCAGGCGGAACATGGGAAAACACGAATAAACCGGTATTACCGGGTTTGTATATGAATTTTCAGGCAGCAGCAGCTTCAGCGATTCAAGGTGGGTCGCGTGGTACAGTCGTTGTACCCGTTAAGGCGAATTGGGGCCCTGTACGTGAGTTTGTAGAGATCGGCAGTGAAACGGCAATCAGCCAAATCTTTTCAGGTGACAGTCTGGACGGGGCGACCGCGTATTCGACGCTGTATCTGGCTTTGCTGGGCGGTCCGAAAAAGCTGTTAGCCTACCGTTTGGCAGATGATACAGCTGCTGAAGCATCTGTGACGCTGAAAAGCGGCGGTGAGACCCCAGCGGATGTGCTGCGCCTGAAGGCTTTGTATACAGGTAGCCGTGGTAATGGTTTTGCTGTAACTGTACAGCCAACTTTGGGTGATGAGCAAGCACGTGAGGTGCGCCTTTATGAAGGAACCAAGCTGCTCGGTACGTACAAAGGCAGTGACGGTACGGCTGCCTCCATTGCCAAGGCCATGAACGAGAACAGCGAAAACGTATGGGTGAAGGCTGAGGTTGTCGGCGACGGCGGCATTCCGGTGGATGTCAGCGGCGTACACCTCACTGGCGGCAACAGCGGCAATAGCAAGCTGGTTAATGCCGATTACATCGCGATGCAGGAGGCGCTTGAAGGACAGGAATTTAATGTCTTGGCCCTGGATTATGCAGCTGATCTGGCATTGCTGCAAAGCTTCGCGGCCTGGATCAAGCGTGTTCGCAACGAAGGTAAAGGCGTAATCGCTGTATTCGGCGGTTCTGCGGCAGATGATGTGTCCAAAACAGCCGTCAGCGTGGCCTCTGCACGTTCCCTGGCACTGAACCATGAAGGCATCGTGAACGTCGGTACAGGCGTACGTCTGGCAGGTACGGACTACAGTTCTGCCCAAACGGCTGCTTATGTAGCCGGACTGATCGCAGGTCAACGTCTGAATCAATCGGCAACATATGCGGTTACGCCTTTTGAGGATGTAACCCGCCGCTGGACACGTTCCGAGCAGGAGCAGGCTGTCCGTAATGGTGTCTTCCTGCTGTTCTTCGACGGACGTCAGGTCAAAGCGCTGCGTGGGATTAACAGCTTGGTAAACCCGTCTGCCGGACAAAACAACGCATGGAAGAAAATCCGTTCCATCCGCGTTATGGACGCTATTAACGCTGACTTGCAGCGTGCAGCCGAAGAGACATACATTGGCAAAATCAACAACACGGTGGAAGGTCGTCTGGCGCTTATCGGTGCAATCAAAGAATACCTGGCACAGCTGTCGCTGAGCAACGTCATCGAAGCAGACGGCTACGATGTCATTCTCGACCCGGCTTACTACGGCGATGCACCAGTCATCAAACCGGAGCCGGATCAAGTGTTCCTGCAATGGAACGTGAAGCTCACCGACGTGATGGAGCAGCTGTTCGGCACATTTTACGTGCAATAAATAAGCATTTTACGTGTATAAGCAATTCAAGGCGATCAGCAGAAATAAAGTAGCTTGTTAACAACGAGGATTCTATGAAATCCCGAACTATATTATGGATTATTTTGAGGAGGAAAAAGAAATGTTGGATGCTTCAAGAGTCATTTTAGGTACGTATGGTCAGGCGCATGTAGACGGGGTGTGGCAGACGAATATCAATAAGCTGGAAGCCAGCGTGGAGATGGAAAAACGCGAGCTGAATCTCGTGGGCAACGAGTGGAAGGTGCACAAGCGCGGTATCAAAAAGGGAACGGGAACGATGAGTGGCTACAAGGTCACATCCGATATGATTCGTCGCGGTTTTAACCGTTTTGAGATTATTACAAAATTGGATGATCCAGAAGCCTTCGGACATGAAAGTATTCGTCTTATTCGTTGCACTCCTGACAAAATCCAACTGGCCAACTGGACAGCAGGTGAAGAAGTACAGGAAGAAACGACCTTCACCTTTGAAGGCTATGAGCTGCTAGATCCGATTGTAGCAAACTAAATTGGAAAACGGGGGATGGGATGCTGTGAGGCGTTCCGTTCCCCAAATACAAATAAACAATAAGGGAGAATGACTTATGAGCTTGAATGAGAATATGACAGAAGAACAAATTTTGGACAGTCTGTTTGAGGCCGCTGAAAAACTACCGGAGGAAACGGTTCGTATCAAGCGCCTTGATATGAAAATTGTGCTGCACGGCCTGACCTCCAGCAAGGTGGACAGCATTCGTGAGCGCTGCACGATTCGCCGAACCGTGAAGGGTGCAGTGGATGAGAAGGTAGATACTGAAACGTTCAACGCCTTGTTGATTTCGGAAGCTACCGGCAAGCTGGAAGTGAAAGGCTTGTCCCTTAACGGTTGGGGCGATCCCCGGATTACAAGCCGCTTGAAGCTGTCCGGTGGCGAACAGTCTGTCCGCCGTATGCTGCTGGCGGGTGAACTGGATGCAGTAGGGGATAAGGTGCTGGAACTGTCCGGTTTTGGCGTTGAGATTGCCGACCTAAAAAACTAATCAGCTCCGGGGGAATGACGACGATGCTGTACCACTTGTGGGTTCGGCACCACCTACGCCCCGGAGATTTTTGGGAGCTTCCCCGCGGCGAGCGTATGCTGCTGCTGGCGTTTGCCGAAGAAGAGCTAGATGCTTTAGCAGATAATATGTAGTAGTTAAAGGAGGTGTAGGTGTGGATGATATTTTGGATATAAGAAGTTTAAGTAGAGTTAATAAAGAATTAAAATCTATGGATCGATACTTTGAGAGTATCCAGAAGCGGACAAGGAATTTTGGGTTTAGTAGTTTTCAAAGACAAAAGGTAGTTATTGACCAAACTACGGAGTCAGTTAAGCGACTTTCTAATGCGTTGAGTAATTTAACTTCACGTTTATATAAAATAAATCGCCTGACCCAAAATTTATCTGGAATTAAGATTGCTGTTAAATGTTCATGTTCCAAGGATTGCTCGAAATGTAAATCAACAACTTGCGGCAAGCTTGGTAAATCTAACGGATTTAACCATTCTTTGATCAAGCAGCAAAACAAAATTATTACCCAACAAAAAATGCAGAACAAGGATGGATCTAACAATTATGCAACTTCTGGTTTGCCTTTAGGATCTATGATATCCAGCGTTCTTGGTAAATCTCAAATCTCTCAAAGTGCAGCGAGTAAAAATAATGAAAAACAGAAGATTGTTTTAATAAAACCTGTTATGGATCTTATGAATTTCTTTAAGTTTTTTAGTAAACCTAAAGATTTTTTAGAGATGATTGCAAAAGTATCTAAGGCTTATAAGGCTATTACTGCATCACAAATAGCTTCAATGCCCTTAAAGTTGCGGAACGCCAAGAATAGCATTGATAGTATTCTAAATACAATAAAATCGTCCTCTCTATATACACAAGCAGCTTCTATGTTTTCCAGTGCTCCTTCTTGGCTAAAAACAGGATTAAAAGGTGCAGCGAAATATGGAGGAAAAGCTATTGGCTTTGCTGATATTGGTTTTGATATAAGTGAAATTCTTAATGCTAAGGGAGAAGAAAAATATAAACTGATTGGGAAATTAGTTGCAGGAAAAACCGGAAATATTTTAGGGAAATCCTTTGGTATGCAACTCGGTTCAAAAGTTCCCTATGCCGGAGTTGTGTTAGCTCCTGTCCTTGGTTATATATTTGGAGAAATAGGTGAAAAATTGTTTGAGCCGTTAGGGGAGAAAGGAATGGAGAAAGTTTGGTATGCCAAAACGCATCTTAAAGGCTGGACAAAATCTTTAAAGGCAGGTATCGATCAGACTACACAAGACTTCAAACAAGGTATGATTGGTTTTAATAATGAAGTAGCTATAAAAGTGAATAACATAAAGGCTGCTACTCCTACAACAATTGATCATTGGAGCAAACAACTCGAAAGCTTCATCGGTAATCAGACGGGGAATCTGATGGGGGGAGTTGACAACTTGACCGAGAAAATATCAAGAAAGGTACCTGCTTCTAATAAAATACTGAATAACGTGAGAGAACCTCTTAAAAATAAGATTAATGGTGCAGGAGATTATTTGAAAAATAATATTCCGGGTCTCAGTGAAGGAATTAAGAGGAAAGTTTATGACATAAGTGAGGGGACTAAAAAATTCTCTAATAAATTCAATAACTTTGTTCAGAAAAACGCTGATCCTTTTAAGGACACAATTAAAAAGGCAACAACAAAAACAAGCGATTTCCTTCAAATGATCTTGGATTCTCCAGAAAAATTGAACTGGGAACTTTTACAGAGTACAGAGAAAACTGCTGCTAAAAAAAGTACACCGAATAAATATTCTCGGAATTTAGTTGCAAGTTCTAGAACATATCGTGCAAATGATAGACACAGAACGGTAGCTGTTCATTCAGTAAAGAACACAAATAGAAATAAATCAAACATGCAAGTGAATATGCCGACAGGTGCAATTCAGGTGGCTGTTGGTGAACGTGTTAATTTTGATGCTTTGGCTTCAGAAGTAGGCAAACGCTTTGTAGCAGGATTCCGTCAAGCTATGGATAACAACAAGACAGCGAGGACGTTAGCGTGAATAGGAGGTGAATAGTATGGAATTTAGTTTGACGGATGGTAAGGGAAAAAAATTTCAGTTTCCAGTAAATCCTGAGGAAGTGACGATCTCACGGCAAAAAGGATTTGATACAACGACAATTTTATCCTATGGGGAGTTTGACTTCCCACAAGGGGAGAAGGTGAAGGAAATCTCCTTCTCTTCTTTTTTTCCGAAAGAATACAATCCAGCGTATTGCACATATGAAGATATCCCTGATCCGCAGGAGGCCATGAACACGTTAAATGGCTTTTTGTTATCTAAGAACCCGCTACGTTTTATTATTACGGAGACAGCCGTGAATGTGCCAGTAATTGTGGCATCTCATAATTCGATCTTTCGCGGCGGCGAGTATGGGGATGTGAATTTTGATCTGTCACTGCGGACCTGGAGTGATATGAAAGTTGCCAAAAAAGCTGGCGTCACAGGAAGTAAGGCGGCTGCGGTCAACAAAAAGCCCCGCACAGATATGAAAGAAAAGAAAAAAACATATACGGTTAAGTCCGGGGATTCCTTGTCCAAAATTGCCAAGCTGGAGTTGGGGGATAGCTCCCAATGGAGTCGTATTTATCAGCTTAATAAAAAGGTCATTGGACAAAATCCGAATGCAATTAAACCGGGGCAAAAGCTGGTGCTGTCATGAGCTATAAAGTCATTTTACAGGATAAATATGATTTGTCGCCGCTTGTGGAGAACATTAATTTGAGGGATTCGCTGGAGCAAATCGCCTATCAGGGCACGGTCAATCTGGTCGTTACGCCGGATATGCCCGCCATTTCCCCTGGGATGTCTATTCGGGTTAGCGGAATTCCTTATGGTAAAAAAGATTATGTTCCCTTGTTGTCCCCAGCAGTGATCTGGGAAGTAGAAACCTCTAACAACGGGCTCAAACGTATGACGCTGACGTTGTATGACCGTACGGTATATTTGGACAAGTCCGAGGATGAATATTTACTCCCTGCTAAGCAGACGGCTACTCAGCGTTTTCAGAAGTATGCTAGGGACTGGAAGCTGAAAATCGCTTCATTGCCAGATACGAAAAAAACGCTAGGACGCGCCGTATACCGCACACAGTCCATCTATTCTATGATGCTGGGAGATCTGCGCGAAACGGCAAAGGCGGGGGGAAAGCTGTATCATCCACGGATGATTTCTTCCGGCTTGGAGCTGTACGAGCTGGGAACGAACAAAGATGTGTATGCTCTGGAGAGAGTCACGGATACAACTCAATCCCGTACGCTGGAAGGTGCGGCCACGAGAGTGAAGGTACTGGCTACGGCTGCCAGTGAATCAGGCAATGAGGTACCGTCCAAGGTGATGGCGCTTGAGGAGAAGGACATTGCCAAATATGGGACACTTCAGGTGATCGTGCAGGATGACGAAGTCAAGTCTGGTGCAGCAGCACGTGAGTTGGCCAAAAGTAAGCTGAGAGGCATACAGCAAACGATATCAGTAAATGCACCGGATATGAACACGATCCGAGCAGGAGACGCGGTAATGTTAGGCTCCATAAAGTTATTGGTCATTTCGGTGAGCAGGGAATTAGGTAACCCCGGCAGTATGTCGCTGGAGCTCGGAACGTATGATGATGTGAAAAGGAGGTTTTACCTTGAATAAGGACCCCTATGGGCATTTGGCTACTGCGCTGCAATCTTCATTTCATAAGCATACCAAGCAAGCACTGAGTGGGGTAGGCGCGGTACTAGGAACGATCACCTCCACGGGACTCAAGCTGGACGATTTTAAACATGAGCTTCAGGATTATTTGGTCGCCGAGCTACCGGGGCTGCTGTCTGTACCACGTCATATGTATAAAGGCACCTCAACCGCAGTGGAATCGGAAAATTGGGAAGGCAAAGAGCTGAAAACTTCCTTTTATATCGGGGAAGACGAGCTGGAGGATGTGAATCTACGTTTGAACGAAGGTCTTAAGCCCGGAGATCGTGTACTTGCGGTTCGGGTGAATAGCGGTAACGATGTAGTTGTTGTGTGCAAGGTGGTGAGTGGACGTGGCTAATTTATTTCCCGAAACAGATGATATGATCTGGACAGACATGGATATGACCGACCCGGATGTACTGGAGGATAACCGCGCAGTATTTGGGCGAAGCTGGCGGTTTGATTTTGAAGCTGGAGAGTTTGTTATGAGCCCTAGCCGTAAAATCGTGACTACAGGCGAGAAAGAAGCCTGGGTACAATGGTGTGAAAAAGCGATTCGCACTCCTCGCTATCGGCATGTGATCTATTCACCTGACTATGGTAGCGAGCTGGAGGAGCTGATTGGCAGCAGCTATGGGCACGGTGTGCAGGAAAGTGAAATTAAACGCATGGTCACGGAGGCGTTACTAGCAGATGCACGTACGGCTACTGTGGATCAATTCACGTTTCGCTGGGAAGGTGAGGCGTGCCATTTTAGCTGCCAGATTACGAACGTGCGAGATGAAACGGAAATTGTGGAAAGTGTGGTGATCTAATGGCAGACTTGCCGGAATATTTGGTAGACCAGACGGAAGAGGGAATTTTAAATCGGATGTTGGAAAAAGTGCCTTCGGACATGGATAAGTCCGAGGGCTCTTTTATTTGGGATGCGCAGGCGCCAGTGGCTTTTATGCTATCCGAAGCCGCAATCTGGGCGCAGGAGCTGCTGCGACGTGGCTTTGCCAGCACCGCAGCCAGCGATAATCCGGATTTTCGCTCGCCGGAGTTGGATTTGCGGACAGCAGAGCATGGGGTGACACGGCGAGAAGCGGTTGCTGCCTCAGGTATGGTCACGTTCAAGGGCACAGCGGGAACGACCGTTCCGGCGGGAACGTTGGTGGCGACCCCGGCAGATGATGTATCCGGGGAAGCTTCCATTGAATATGCGACCACGGCATCGGTCACGCTGGATGAACAAGGTGCCGGGGAGGCGGCTATTCGGGCGGTCAATCCCGGGCGTAGCGGCAATGTGCCTGCGGGTGTCATCCAAGTGATGGCCACCCCGGTTAGCGGGGTGGCCTCTGTGATCAATACCGAGGAAACAAAAAGCGGCACAGACGTTGAGAGCGATCAGCTGTTGCTGGAGCGTTTTTATGCCAAGGTGCGGAACCAGGGCACAAGCGGCAACAAGGCGCAGTATACCCAGTGGGCGAATGAGATTGCTGGTGTTGGTGGCGTGGAAGTTGTTCCGCTCTGGAAAGGGCCGGGAACAGTAGGGTTATATGTACTGGATACGGACAAACGAGCAGCCAGCCCGGATATCGTTGCCGCAGTGCAGAAGTATATTGATCCGACGCAGGATGGGCAAGGAGAAGGGCTGGCACCAGCGGGTCCTGTGGTGACGATCATGCCAGCGGCAGAAGTGGAGATTAACATCTCAGTCAAGGTACAGCGTACCAAAGAGAAGCCGTCCACATTGGATGAAATCAAAAAGCTGATTGAGAGCGGTGTGCGGACGTATTTGAAGCAGCTTGCTTTTTACAAGGAAGACCCGTTGGTACGGTATACCCGGATTTCTGCTGTTTTGCTCGACATTCCAATTATTATTGATTTCTCTGAACTGAAAATCAATGGACAGAGCAATCAGAATATTGAGATTGGATCAGGTCAGGTGGCAGTGCTGGGGACGGTGAGCGTCAGTGAGTAACAATGGAACGAACAGCTTTGAAGATTTATTGAATAACCCAGACCAGGGAAAACGTGCAAACCATAGTGACACTTTTGTTAATCGGGTAACTATAGCGGGAAATACAGTGGGCCAAATGAGCAGCGAGCGGGGACGCGAGCTACTTTCCTATTTGCCTGCCTATTATGAAACCTCACGTGTGATGCGTTCCGATATGGATGCTAAAGGAAGCGAACTGGACGCCTTGTATCTTGCGATGGATGCAACGGTGGGACAGTTTTTCGTACGTACCGCCACGTGGGGGTTGGAACGCTGGGAAATGGAGCTGGGGATCGAAACCGACCTGGCGAAGCCATTGGACCAACGGCGTGCTGTGGTGGAATCGAAGCTGCGAGGGGCAGGAACCTTTTCCGGCCGGCTTGTCAAAAATGTAGCTGAAGCGTACGACGGAGGCACGGTAGATGTTATCTTTCATCCCGCCGAATGGGGATTTACCGTCAAATTTATGGATACCATCGGGATTCCGCCCAACGTGGAGGATCTTAAAGCAGCCATTGAGGAGATCAAGCCCGCTCATATGGCGGTGGAGTACAAATTACGCTACCTGACCATTGCTGAAGTTGAGTCTATGACCCTCTATGAAAATGAACATACAACACAGGATAGATATTTAGGAGGTGGCGCATAACATGGCAAGCGAAAAAACACCAAATCTTGGCTTAAATCAAATTGACCGCACATCGCCCAAAACCACGTATTTTGATCTGGATAAGTACTTGGATCAAAACTGGCGTTCTGTAGACGATTTCGCAGGTGATGTGAATAATGGTGTGAATGAGATCAAGAAGCGTCTGGATACGACGGAGCGTAAGGCGGTGACTCTCGAACCCGGTGTACAGATGGTTCATGCGGAAAAGGCTGCCCCATTTTCGTTGACGGGCCTGAGCGGACGTATGTTGGTGAATTTGTTGGGGCGCGTAGGCTCAGGTGACCAAATCGGTAGCCTTTTAGGTTGGGAAGCCGATCTTGCAGTTGATACATCTAATAAGGCGCAGGGCATGGGATCAATCAAGATCACTGCAAAGAACGCCACCGGCGTGTATAACGTGTACAGTAGCGGGTTAAAGCTTACTGGCGGAAGATACTATATCGCCCTGGCTGATGTTAAAAACATCAATGCTTCAAACAATATTTATGTAAACTTTTCTACGGGTGGTAATAAGGCGCTCAAGCAATCCATAGATAAGAGTCAATTTGTAACGATCTATACAAAATGTGCACCGGCAAACGATACTGCGATAAACTTGGAAGTTTCATCGATTTCAACAGCAACGGGTCAAGCTTTTTATGCAGACGCTATTCGCCTTTATGAGGTTAACGCTTCAGAATATGCTGCCCTAGATAGCATGACCGCTGGACAGGTAGCTACCAAATATCCATATGTGGACAGCGTAATGCCTGTACGTAATCCGTATGCGATTATGTACGGGGAAAACCTTTTGCCGAGCTTTTACGAATGGTCGGTTAACACCACGGGTATAGTCGCTTTACAAGGTCCCTACAAAGCTACAGCTACACGGACCGTTCCTGATGTCATATCGCCGTTGAGGGTTGTTGTTCCTGTTCTGCCGAACACCACCTATACAATTTCTAGTATAGGAGACGGGTTACAATATATTGAGCGTAGGGACGATAACAATTCTGACCCAACTGGAGAAGTTATGACGGGCGTAATTGCGGTAGGCACTAAAACCTTTACAACAACTGCGCAAACAAAATTCCTTTCGGTTAGATTACGTTATGCTGCTGCGGGGTCATTCACCCATGAAAACCCTATGCTTAACATTGGCAACACAGCCAAACCATTCAAACCGCGTGAAGACTCAATGTTAGCGTTGCAAACAGACCTGTACGCCGATCCAGTTACAGGGGCTAATGCTGATACAGTGTTTGAGCGTGACGGTCAATACTTCAAGTCTAAGAAATGGCACGGGGTTACATTAGATGGCGGCGTTAACTGGAATGCTAGTTCGCCTGGTCAATCATTCCCAGGTTTCAAAGTTGTCTATACTGCCCCGAATCAGTTTCCGACGTGGATTAGCTATTCTGAAAAATCCGTTAAGTATGATGGGAAAATATTAAATACAGCTAAGACGGGAGGGCAATGGTCTACGTTGGGGGCCGATGCAACAGAAACATCCATTGATGGGTCTATTTACGTTTCTGTCCCTGTGGCGGATAGTGGATGGGCTGATGGTTACACGCCAACACAGGATGACGTTAAAGCCTATTTCTATGGATACAAGGCATATGATGCTAACACCATAACGCCAGCTAACGCTCAAGCCTCCACCACGGCAACGTGGTCAGGTACAGGTACTAAGTATTGGGTGCAGCGCGTCGGGTCACCTGCTTTCACACAATCCGTTCCACAAACATCGTACGCAGGGTACACACCGTACCAACTTGTATATCAGATTGCAACGCCTACCGTGGAGCCTATCGTTTCTGAGGGGCAGCTAACCTTTACCGAGGGTGACAATCAGGTCGAAGTAGGTACGGGACTGATCGTACGGGAGGAATCTAAACCCGCAATTTCCAGTAACCAATACTGGATTAATGGCGCTTTAGGTGGACTTGGCAAACTTCGTGAAAGACCCAATAAAATTATCGCTGTTTATAAAAACGGTAAGAACAATAGTTGGGGAACAATTACTCATGCCGATGCTGACAAGAGCACATACGGACTTGCCCAGGCGTATATGGCTAATTCCAGGTTCGACCAAACAGCATCCTACAGCACAACATACACCACACTTGAAACATCACCAGTTGTACCGTTCACAGGTTCATACGCAGCCAACGAAAAGACGCTGCTGTCAGACTTGGTGGACAGTGTACAACACAACACGGCGCGGGTGTCTGTGCTGGAGAATAAGAAGGCTGACAAAGATAATCCTGCATGGCTTACGCCTACGTTGCTTAATGGGTGGAGTAGTATCATTGGTGGAAGTGGAATCCCATACGAAGCGGGATATTATAAAGATAGTTCAGGTGTTGTCCACATGAGGGGATGGTTAAACGGTGGGGCGACGGCCCAGGCGACGGCTATTTTTAAGTTGCCGCCAGGATACAGGCCATCACAACGTAGTTTATTCATTTGCTACGATTCTAGTTTGGCGGGAACCAACCTTAAAACATCCGCTATTGTCGTTAATCTGGATGGCACAGTGTCAGTGGATGCAGTTTCTGGCGTGAACCTATCATTATACCAAATAAGTTATCTAGCCGAGCAATAAAGGAGGGGAACACATGAAATTAGTACCTAAAGTAAATAAAAACGGCCTCTATCTGGAGGACGAACTGGTGGACGATGCCTTTTCGGGTGTCGTCCCTTTTTATACTCCATCTTCACCTACGCTATCTGATACAAATCAGCAGCCAGACACTTATCAGCTTACTGACAGTAGCCCTAGTATCATAGATGCAACCAATTCAGAAAGAATCCTTACTGGGTATACAGTAGGAATTCCAGTATCACCTGGTCTATACCATCCTCGTTTTGATATCCAAGAATGGCTGACCTATGAAGCGGAATATAATCAAAAGCTGTTAGAAGCACAAAACGCATACGAGCAACTTAGCAAGGAGGCTCATGCAACGTTTCAGAAGCTGCATGATGAATGGCAAAACAAGCCGGAAAACGAACGCGGGGATGAACCTGTGTATTTTGCTCAGACATTCACAGCTCCAGAACGAAGAGACCCAACGACGTTCTGGAGTGAAGGATTGAGTGAGGAAGCAATTAAGGAACTTACACAAAAAGCAGAGCAACAGCCAAGTGAGACAGATCAATTAAAGCAGCGTATAGCAGATCTCGAAGTAGCACTGACTCAGTTCATGCTTGGTAATACAGAATAATGACGTGTACTAACTGATATTACTATATACAGCAGCAAGAAATTATTTAAAAGAGGTGAAGTCATAACTATGACAGCTTTAACTGAGGCTCAATTGCGTATTTGTACTCATGCTTGTATTACCCGCCATGATCGGGGAGAGGGTGATATAGCAACCATTATTGGAAGTTATGCTTTTGATGAAAAGCAACGTGAAAAAGTGATGAACATGATTGTATCCAATCGCTCTGATATGGTACTGAGTAATGGAGGAGATGCGTTATCTGTAGATGCTTCCAATAAACAGGAAGAAAAGGTTAAATGGTATAGCTCTATTTTTCGCAAAAAAACAGTATAGGGAACAGAGCAAAAATAGCCTGACCCAAAAGGAGGAACGAGCATGCATGAAAGAATGGATCTGATTTATGATAGGTTTCTCTACGCTAAAAATAAACAGCCAGAGCAACTTTCTTGTGAGGGACCAGTTCGATTAGGCGGCAGAGTCGGGGGTGGTGAACGTATATGGGTAATAATGGGAAAAATGAATCTGTTATCCACGGAATAACGGGTGATATCAAAAATCAAATATTCAGTTCACGTGGACAGGAGCTATTCTCCTACCTACCAGCCTACTACGAAGCCTCCCGTGTAATGCAAGCCGATATGGACGCGAAGGGGAGCGAATTGGATGATCTATATCTCGCGCTGGATGATACTTTAGCCCAGTTTTTTGTTCGTAGTGCCACTTGGGCATTGGAACGCTGGGAGATGGAGCTAGGTATTTCCAATGATCTGGAAAAGCCGCTGGAGCAGCGACGTTCCGTGGTTGAATCAAAGCTCCGTGGAAGTGGAGAATTCTCTGGCAGACTTGTTAAAAATGTAGCCGAAGCGTATGACGGAGGCAAGGTTGATGTTACTTTTCAACCCTCCGAATGGGGATTTACGGTCAAATTAGTAGATACCATAGGTATTCCTCCTAATCTAGAGGACCTAAAAAAAGCAATCGAGGATATTAAGCCAGCTCACCTGTCCGTGGAATATAAATTTAAATATTTATTGATCAAAGATATTCACGAAAAGACAATTTTGAAGGAAATGGAACAGACCTTATTATCTAAATTTGCAGGAGGTGTTCAATAAGTGGCTAGTAATACAGACTATTTGAAACTACTCAAAAAGGACCCTGTTATTGATGGTAACGAAACCTTCAACATTCAGTCTATGCTAAACGATAACTGGGATAAAATTGATGGTGCAGTCGGGGCATTGAAGGAGGAAGTTGCACATCTGGACCCGGAAATTCCAGATGCGACCACTACTAATAAAGGTGTAGTGCAGTTGAGCAATGCTACGGATAGTTCGTCAGAGCAATTAGCTGCTACGTCGAAGGCGATAAAATCAGTGATGGACGCTGTGAATAGTAGTTTAAAGAAGGCTACGCTGATTCCGCCAAATGTGGATTTAAACAATTATAAGTCGGAGGGAGAATATTATTGCCGGATCAGTGCCGATGCGTCCACAATGGGCAATATTCCGGTAAAAGAAACTTTTTATTTAAAGGTTAGTCCTGCCGCGGGAGCTATTCAATTTTTCTCCACGTTTCCTCCAAACAACCAAAGGCTCTTCACTCGTACCTTCTACTCTTACGAGAATAGTTGGGGTCCATGGAAAGAAATAATGTACAATAATTCTTCCTATTTGGAGATGCGTAAGGGTGCAACTACAGCAGGTCCTGCTTTTATTGACTTTCACACTAGCGGTAATGATGTGGATTTTGACTCACGTATTATCGCATCTAATGGGACGAAGCAAGTAGGGGAAGGAGAGTTAACTTTAGAAGCTGGGCGTGTAGTTACAACAGGACAAGTTTGGATTGCTCAAAATACGAATTTTGGCGCTACATCTAACTTGAAAGTTCCTATTGGAGATAACGATACAGGCTTTGATTGGGTTGCTGATGGGCAAATTGACTTATACTCAAATTCGCAAGTGCCAGCCCGACTGGTAGGTGGCGATTTTCAATTTAAAAACACAGACGGTAATTTTGAAAGTTTAAAACAAGCGATACAAACGGTAAAGCAATCTGGCGCTAATGCGAAACAGTCCGTGGTGGATAGCATTAACGCCAAAAGAGGAAGTGCATCCACCGCAATGGACTGGGGGCAAATTGTAGATGCAATAAAAAATATATCCCCGGTCAAATCCAGTATAAACCAGTCGTATGAAATAGCGAATAGAAAGCAAGAAGCAGGTAGTGTGTATTACGGTCCGAGATGGTTTACCTTCCCGGCAAACACAACTATGATTTCATTTACAGCTACGGATACGACAGGCTCATATGAGTTTATACGAAGAAAATCGGGAGCTTTTGATGGGGGAACCCCAGTGATAAGAATGATGGATTCTAACGGAATTACATTCGATATCTTAACAATTGCTAAAGGAGGTGCTGAAGATGAACTTAGAACAGCAATAAGATTATGGACATTTGATGCAAGGGCAAGGGAGATTACTATAGTTTGGTATGAGCCTAGAGTGTCGGTTTTCGGAGTACCTGGAAACTTTAATATTAATAAAGAATTTTATTTATTACCAGGCGCTATTATGGGATCAGTTGATAGTAGGAATCCAGATACTCCAACGGTTTATGGCTCAGCGTTAAAAGGTAATCTACTGTATATGTAGGTTTAAAGGATTACCAACTATCCTAAAATAGGATTTTTTATTCTAAAATGTATATTTAAATATGCCATCAATGAGTTGCCAGCTAGTGGCATCCATAGTGATGATTAAGCTTTCGATATGTTGGGAATGCATTTCAGCATCCATAAATTTGAAAAATTAGCAACTGAAAAAATGTAATTATAACAGATACGCCTCACAACGGAGTGTGTCTTTTTGTTCCCTTGATTACCTCAAGGGAACATTCATTTTACACCTAGGTTCAAAAGGGGGAACAAACATGCATGAAAAGATCGATCAGATTTGGCTGGGGCTTTCCACGGGGACCTTGATCGGTTATTTTTTTGGGGGGTGGACCACAATGTTGACGTTGCTGTGGTGGATGGTCGTGATCGACTTTTTCACCGGATGGGCAGCGGCCTGGATTAATGGGGAGCTCAAAAGCCGCCAGGGGTATTACGGTATTTTTCGCAAGGTTACCGTGTTTTTGCTCATTACGGTAGCTCATCTAATCGACGGTATTCTCGGGGATGCACATTACTTCCGGGATGCCGTCGTTTTCTTTTATTTAGCGAACGAGCTGTTGTCCATTATTGAAAATGTGGGCAGAATGGGAGTGCCGATGCCGGATATTTTGCGGAATGCAGTAGCTATTTTTGAGTCCAAGTCGAGTGGAGAAAAAATAAAGCCAACCGACCCTTCCGACAAAGAAAATAAAGCTTCATAAAGTGCCACCGGTGGCCACTACAAAATAGGCAGACTACCTTTTTGCCCTTTTTTCGGTGTAAAAGTGGAAAAGCCCAGACCGTATGGATGGTCCAAGCATATGGATAACAGAGACAAAGTGAGCTACAACATTATGAATGATAAGGAGGGAACGCCTTATGCAGAATCGCAGCCCTAACGCTGCCGAAGGCATTGACGTGTCCCGATATCAGGGAACAATTGATTGGAAGCGTGTACGAGCCGATGGTAAATTGTTTGCATTTATTAAAGCGAGTCAAGGACAGCGTTACGTCGATCCGACATTTATCACGAATGCAAAAGGGATCAAGGCAGCCGGGATTCTGCTGGGAGCTTACCATTTTGTAGATGCAACCAGTGTAAACGCAGCAAAAGCGGAAGCCAGGCATTTCGCCGAGGTGCTGGATCAGGTGAGTGGTGCGAAAGCGCTGGACTTGCCAGCGGTAATGGATTACGAAAATAATCCGGGAGGGCTTAGCTCGGCCGCGATTCATGAGGTTGCGTTGGCATTTGTAACAGAATTTGAACGGGTAAGCGGCCGTAAGCCGATGGTATATACAGGGAATGCTTTTGCTGCCCATTTCAAAGCGCCATTGGGTAGTTATAAGCTGTGGATTGCACGTTATAGTACACGGGTGCCCGGCGACACCACAGCATGGAAGAACTGGGACTTTTGGCAATACAGCGATAGTGGACGGGTTGATGGAATTCAAGGGCCGGTTGACCTGAATGTATACGCCGGAACAGAGGCCGAGCTACGCCAAGCATTTGCAGGAGTAGAGGGGGATGAGCCAATGACAGCAGAGGAAAAAGCGGCATTTCAGGCCCTGCAGCAGCAGATCGCCGCTCTTGAAAACAGCAAAGATGTGCTCAAGCAGACGTTGAATGAACAAAGCGCTTATATTAAAAAGGTGGATCAGCGGGTAGCTGAATTGGAGGGACGTCAGGCTATGCCTGTACCGACCTGGGCGAAGGAAGCGATGGCTGCCGCTGTTGCATTTAATCCGGCAAGCCCGATTGTGGATGCGAAACTGCCAAGCAGTTACGATTTTTATCGCTTACTGGTCGTACTGAACCGTCTGGGTGTGTTTAAAAAAAATAAATGATCTTTTGCAAATCTTATGCCCGGAAGGGATTATTTTCATGTGAACCAAGCCATACACCTGAAACGTAAATTGACAGGCGGTTCAAAGGCAACCGCCTGCACTTATTGTAAAGTAATGTTCTTCATGATTTCTACATAAGCTGAACTCGAACGCTTTAAAAGTGTGAATCATTGGGTGAAAATGCAGCATGTCTACCAGCCCGATCGAGCTGTAAAGGCCCCTGTCTGTTTGTTTATTTCATAACATACCTGGGAATTAGGATATAAAGGATGGGAATTGTATGTTCACGCATAAAGTGCCTGGCGATCATTTCTCTATCGTAAAAGGAGCCCAAGCCGTGACTGTAGTTTGGTGCTGAATACATTTTTGAGGTAAGATCTGCTCCTGCTTGGAGGTTGAAGACCCCAAGCAGGAGTATTTATTTGATATGATTGTGTAAATTGGTTTGTAATATTAATTGACATGATGTATAAAAACATATGGTAATGTATGAAAAACCCCCTTGTCTGCTTCCAGATTTTATAGTAAAGTATCCAATAATCAACTTTGTTTGAGCATAATATTCACTGTTTGTGAGTATATATCACACTTTCACCACGACCTGACATACTCCTCTTTCTATTTATTACATCACATCTATTCATTACCCTACAGCATCTCTTACACCACTAGATTATGAACACTTCTGTCCTACTACACCTATTTGATGAACTCGGAATTTGGGACCACAGCTTGAGGACAAGCTTGTCATGTCAATCTAAAGGAATTGGCATTCATCCGGTATCAACGAATTAACAATATATAAGGTGTGAAAGGGGTTTGCTGCATGAGCAAAAAGTATGCAAAACACAAAATCTGGACCGTTCTGCTGGTGCTTGCGCTAGGAGCTGTTTTGGCGCTTTCCGGTTGTGGGGGATCAGGTGAAGGAGCAAAGCCAGAGGCAGGGAAAACACCAAGCGGAGCAGGAGAGGGCGTGCAGGACACGCTCATTTATGGACGCGGCGGAGATTCCGTGGCGCTAGATCCTGCCATTGTGACTGAAAGCGAGTCGCTAAAAATCGGAATGCAAGTGTTCGACACACTGCTGGAATATAAGGAAAATACAACGGAGATCCAACCGGGGCTTGCAGAGAGCTGGGAAGTATCACCGGATGGACTGGTCTATACGTTCAAGCTGCGTCAGGGTGTGAAATTCCATGACGGAAGTGACTTTAACGCAGAAGCGGTTGTGTTTAACTTTGACCGCTGGGCTGATCCGAAAAGTCCATACAAATTTGAAGGTGACTCGTTTGACTATTATGATTCTATGTTCGGTCCTGAAGGAAGTAGGGTGATTAAGGAGGTTAAAGCGGTAGATGCGAACAGCGTCCAGTTTACACTAAACAAGCCGCAGGCGCCATTCTTACAAAATATCGCTATGCCATCCTTTAGTATTTCAAGTCCCAAGGCTATTCAGGAGAAAAAGGCTGCTTTCAAGAGTAATCCGGTCGGCACGGGGCCTTTTGTATTTAAGGAATGGAAACGGAACGATACCATCACGCTGGAGAAGAATCCAAACTATTGGAAAGAGGGGCAGCCGAAGCTGGCTAAGATCATTGTTCGCTCCATACCCGACAATACCGCACGATTTAATGCTCTGCAAAACGGGGAAATTGACCTGATGGAGGATTTGAACCCGGATGATGCAAAGCAGTTAGACGGCAATAGCGAATTGGTGAAAATTGAACGTCCCTCCTTTAATGTGGCATACATTGGCTTTAATTTAAAGAAAAAAACATTCAATAATCCCAAGGTGCGGCAGGCACTGAATCACGCAGTGAACAAGCAGGCTATTATTGATGCATTGTTTGCAGGGCAGGCTAAGCCTGCGGTCAATCCGATGCCACCTACGTTATGGGGGTACAACGATAGTATTCAGGACTACGCCTATGATCTGGATAAGGCTAAATCTTTGCTGGCGGAAGCGGGCTTTCCTAACGGGCTTCCCGAGCCTTTAACCTTCTATGCAATGCCGGTATCTCGTCCTTATATGCCTGATGGCAAAAAGGTGGCAGAGGCTATTCAAGCTGACTTTGAAAAAATAGGCGTCAAAGTAAACATTCAATCCCCGGAATGGGCTACGTATCTGGATGATGTTAAGGCGGGGAAAAAGGATGATCTGTACATGCTGGGTTGGAACGGGGACAATGGCGACCCGGATAATTTCCTTTACACATTGCTGGACAAGGATACGATCCCAGGCAATAACCGTAGTTTTTATGTGAATGAGGAACTCCACAAAATATTGGTGAAGGCGCAGGTTGAGGTCGATCAGGACAAGCGTGCGGAACTGTATAAACAAGCACAAGTGATTATTAAACAGGATGCCCCGTGGATTCCATTGGTTCATAGCACCCCGCTGATGGCAGGTAAAGCGAACCTCAAGGGTTTTGTACCTTCTCCGGCAGGTATGGAAGCGTACGGAAATATTTATTTTGAATAGCCCAAACGCAAGTAGGCGGTGAATAGGATATGAACTCATATATTGTGAAAAGACTGGCTATATTGATTCCTGTATTACTGGGCATGACGCTCATCGTTTTTTCCATTATTCATGCCATTCCGGGAGATCCGGCGGAAACTATACTGGGAGATAAGGCTACGGAACAGTCCAAGCAGGCGCTACGTGAGCAATTGGGGCTGAATAAGCCGTGGTTACAGCAATATGGGACCTATTTAGGTGAGCTGGCACAAGGGGACTTGGGCGATTCCATTCGCACCAAGCAGCCGATTGCCCGGGAAATGGTCCCTTATCTGGCGGCTACACTGGAGTTGACAGTAGCAAGCATGTTTTTTGCCGTTGTAGTCGGAATGAATGCCGGCATCGTGAGTGCCTGGAAGCGAAATTCCTGGTTTGACTATGTCAGCATGGTCATTGCACTGGTCGGAGTATCGATGCCGATTTTTTGGCTGGGCTTGATGGAGCAGTGGATCTTTGCGAATAAACTGCATTGGCTTCCTTCCATCGGACGCATGAATTCCCGTGATCCGGTGGAAGCTGTGACACATTTAGCCGTGATTGATGCGTTCATAGGTGGGCGTATGGATCAGGTGTGGACCGTCATCAAGCATTTGATCCTGCCCAGTATCGCACTTGGAACGATTCCAATGGCGGTCATTGCGCGCATTACTCGTTCCAGCATGCTGGAGGTTATGGATGCGGACTATATCCGTACGGCTCGGGCGAAGGGGCTGGCATCTTTTCAAGTCGTGTACAAACATGCGCTTAAAAATGCTGCGATCCCCGTACTTACTGTCATCGGTCTTCAGACTGGATCACTACTGGGAGGCGCGGTACTGACAGAAACCATTTTTGCCTGGCCCGGCATCGGACGGTACATTTTTGAAGCGATCAGCTCGCGTGACTATCCGGTTATTCAAAGCGGAATTCTGATCATAGCGTTCCTGTTCGTCATCATTAATCTGATTGTCGATTTGCTGTACGCGGTGCTCGACCGGCGTATCCGTTATCAGTAATCAAGTCGTCAATTGTTCAAGGGGGAGCTTGTCCGATGTCACAATTTTCAATGGAACCCAACAACATACCGACGACACGCAGCACATTGGCGCATTTGCCTGTCGTGACTGGCCCTTGGAGAGACGCATGGAGGGCTTTCCGTCACAATAAAATGGCGTTCGTCGGCCTGAGCATTATTATCTTCTTTGTCATCATTGCTTTGATCGCGCCGTGGATTGCACCTTTTGACTATAAAGAGCAAAATTTGGTGAGCCGTTTGCAGCCTCCTTCTGCGGAGCATTGGTTCGGTACGGATGATCTCGGTCGAGATTTACTGACTCGCACGCTGTATGGAGCCAGAATCTCGTTGTGGGTCGGTTTCTTGTCTGTTATTGGTTCAATGATTGTAGGAACAGCCTTAGGTTTAATCGCAGGATTTTACGGAAAATGGGCAGATATGGCCATTTCGCGGCTATTCGACATTTTACTGGCATTTCCGGGGATTTTGCTGGCCATTGCTATTGTGGCCATTTTAGGGCCTTCATTGGAAAATGCGTTGTACGCCATTGCCATTGTCAATGTGCCAACGTATGGACGGTTAGTTCGCTCTAAGGTGCTAAGTGTCAAAACGGAGGAGTATATCACTTCTGCTAGAGCGCTTGGAGCCAATAATACACGAATCATCCTCCGCTATATTTTGCCTAACAGCCTGACACCAATCATCGTACAGGGAACGTTGGGGATCGGAACGGCCATCATTGAAGCGGCAGCGCTTGGATTTCTGGGCTTGGGTGCACAGCCTCCTGAGCCAGAGTGGGGTAAAATGTTGTCCGATTCGCGGCAATATATCCAGAATGCGCCGTGGACAGTTATCTTTCCGGGGATATCTATCATGCTGACCGTATTGGGCTTTAACCTGATGGGAGACGGCCTGCGGGATGTATTGGACCCGAGGGCAAAGCGTTAGAGCAAAAGTGATGAGGTATATAAAGTTGAGTAAGAGGTGTTCTTTGGCCTGAAGCAAATGGCTGGAGAACACCTTTTTTATATGACATTTTTTGTATTGGAGTAGAAAGCACCATCCGACTGCGCAGTGGCGCTAAAAGTTACTTTTACAGCTGAAATTCATGTGAGCTTTCCTGAGGCGCGAAAAAAATGTATAATCACTCCAATTGAGTACGTAGGGAGTGGGCTTTATGACATGGCAGGACAAGAGAGAGCATCGGCAATTTGCGGAACAGACACGAAGCGACGCTTCACGGGCCGCATATGAACGGGACTACTCCCGTTTGATCCATTCACCGACTTTCCGGCGATTGCAGGGTAAATCACAGGTGTTTGGCGCAGGCACGGGCGATTATTACCGCACACGACTGACGCATTCTTTGGAGGTAGCGCAAATTGCGCGTGAAGCATCACGAAGCTTGCTGCGCCGCCATCCCGAAGTAGAGCTGGAACAGGCAGATAACGCAGGACTGATCATTGACCCTGAGGTGGTAGAATGTGCTTCTATTGCACATGACTTTGGGCATCCACCGTTCGGACACAAGGGAGAAGAGGTGCTGGACGGGATTTTGGATCAACTGATTGAAACAAAGGTAGAAAAGATATCCTCTGCCGGAGGCTTCACACCGGAGTCCAAGCGTGGACAGGAGGCCTATGCGCGTGAGCGACAAATTTATGAGCATTTTGAAGGGAACGCGCACAATTTCCGACTGATTATGTTTTTGGAGAAGCGTGAGAACGTGGATGGTTTGAATTTGTCGGACGCTGTGTTACTGGGGATCAACAAATACCCATACCCGGGGATTCTGAACAAAAAAGGGTTGTACCTGCATGAGTGGGAATACATACGTTCTATCCGCGAGGATTGGGGTATCCCTGATGGTAAAAAGACGCTAGAAGCCCAGCTTATGGACCTGTGCGACGATATCGCTTATTCTGCGCATGATCTGGAGGATGGGATTAAGGCTGGGAAAATCGAAGTGCACGAGCATTTCTTATATGATCCGTATTTAATTCGTCTGATTACGGAGAAAATCACCACGTTGGAGGATAGCTTCTGGCAAGGCTGGCAACTGGCTCAGATTGAGCAGAAGGTAGCGGCTGTGCTGAGCGAATTTTTGAAGGTGTGGAATGGCAAGATGCCGATGTGTGAACACGATTATTCCCGTACTCGCCGTGAAGTGAAGGCATACTGGGTCAGCCTGTTTGTCAGCAGCTTGGGTGTAATTGATGATGGAAATTGGAAAAAGGTAACCTTCGTGCGGGATGGAAGCGAAGATTTGGATATGCTGCGCACTGTGAGTGTGTTGAAAAGCTTTGCTTGGGTTACGATGATCCGCGATCTGCGCGTACAGCGACTGCAAAAACGGAGTGAGTGGATGCTCAGACGGCTGTGGCTGGCGTTTCTGGACCCAGAAACGTCGAAATCTATTATTCCAAGCGACTGGCTCCAGCGCTATGAGCGCGACCAAGCCAAGGCGAAACCGATCTGGACATGGGAGCATATGGTCATAGACTATATTGCAGGTATGACCGATGCTTTTGCTGAAAAAATCTATAATGAGTTATACGGTCTGAAGGTGGGTTCCATTTATGATCTGGATTGACCTTTAAATTTCCCCTATATAGTAGAAGGAACTGGTTTGTAAAGGATAGCAGGAGGGAGGAATGTGTCTATGCAATCTCGGCCTTTATCTATAAAAAGGTTGAATCTCGGTGTGCTCGATATGGTGCCGTTGCTGCCCGGTAACCGCCCGGAGCAGGCGGTTCGACGAGCTGGTGAACTAGCGAGCCAGGCAGAAACATGGGGATATACACGCTACTGGACCTCGGAGCACCATGATATGGAGGGGCTGGCTTCCTCCAGCCCGGAAGTGCTGCTGTCGCATATCGGGGCGGTGACGAAGACAATTAAACTGGGTGCGGGTGCTATTTTGCTCCCGCATTATAGTCCAGTCAAGGTCGCGGAATGGTTTCATCTACTGGCCGCTCTATATCCTGGCAGAGTCGAATTGGGCTTGGGGAGAGCACCTGGTGGGGGACCTCATGCTTCGATGGCACTGAGCGGTAATTTTCTTCAACATGTGACGGAGCTGCCACAGACGATGGAAGCTCTATTGGCTTTGCTGGAAGGTACTTACGAATATGAACAGGTGCCTGTGTTTGCCCGGCCGATGCCTGAACAGCCGCCAGCAGTGTGGATGCTAGGTACAAACCGAAAAAGTGCCGAATATGCCGCCCAGTATTCAACAGGCTATGTATTCGGTCAGTTTATGAGTGAACAGCAAACGGAAGAAATGCTAAGCATTTACCGCTCCAGCTTTCAGCCATCCAACCGGATGGACAAGCCACGTACCATGGTGGCTGTAGGAGCAGTATGTGCCTTGACGAATGAACTGGCGCAGCAATGGGCTGCTCAGATTTCATTGGGCGATCCGGCAATGCGAGCCAGCTGGCTAGTGGGAACGCCGTCGGATATTGCCGAACGGTTATACGGCTTGCAGATTAAATATGATAATGATGAGTTTCTGTTGGTCACACCGATTCCAGATTATGAGCAGCGGCTTCACTCCTACCGTCTAATAGCGGAGGCCGTAAATTCTAGCCTTGATTCCAAATGAAAAGAGATATGACATGAATAAACAGAAAACGAATATCGAAGAAATGAAACCAAGCTACATATATACCTATGCGTGTCATGAAACAGAGCGTGAGTTGTGTCTTTTGGAATTGAAATGCTTGTTCGGTCAGCCGCCCGTGCAGGATTCCATCCTGTTGTCCCATCGGCGGCTGGAACCGGGGACCAGCCCGTTTATTCATCTTCGGCTGGATGTAATGACAGATGCGGGAACACTGGAAGAGCTATGCGAAGCAGCCTCTATGTTACAACTTGAGGAAGGAAAGACTTTCAAGGTGTTGTGCCTTAAAGAAGGTGACCATGAGGCCGACTATGACGAGCGGCGCGGGATCGAACGCCGAATGGGTGCACGCATTCATGGCCAGGCGCAAATGAAGACACCGGATATCACCCTTGGTGTTATTCGGATAGGAGAACGGTGGCTACTGGGCATGTGTCAGTATAGCGACAGATCGTGGCAGGAGCGTCGTCAGAAGCCGCAAAATTATTCTACTGGACTACCCGTTCTGGTAGCTAGGGCACTTGTGAATTTGGCAGCAACTGATCTAACAGCAGCAAAGGGAGAGTCAGGCTCATTGAAACTGCTAGACCCGTGTTGTGGTATGGGCAATGTAATGATTGAGGCATTGAGTATGGGGAAGGATATTCGCGGTTGTGATATCAACCCGTTGGCGGTGCGTGGGGCACGAGTGAATTTGCGTCATTTTGGATATGAAGAAGATCTAGTGAAGCTCGGGGATATGAATATGCTCGAAGGCACATACGATGCGGCCATATTGGATATGCCCTATAACCTGTGCTCCGTGCTCCCGGCTGATGAACAAAAGAAGATGCTGCGCAGTCTGAGACGCTTGGCCGCGCGGGCAGTGGTCGTGAGCACGGAGCCGATGGAAACATTGTTATCCGAGTCAGGCTGGACCCTTACGGAGCAATGCCGCATACATAAGACAGGTATGAGTCGGGAAATCTGGATCTGTAAGTAGTGTATTAATACTGAGTTTTGTAGTTAACCACATTCAGCGGTAACTCCTGATCAGCGGCATAGGCATTCAAATTAGTAAGAAAAATATCCACCGCCCGTTCGGCATATTTGTCCGTATCGCCTGCAATATGCGGTGTGATCAAGACATGGTCCAGACTCCATAGCGGATGTGAAGCAGGTAGCGGTTCTTCCTCGAATACATCCAGTCCGGCAAAGGCAATATGCTTTTGTTCCAAAGAGCGTACAAGCGCATCCGTATGAACGGTGCCACCGCGACCTACATTAATGAAGAAGGCACCCTTACGCATAGCTGCAAATGCTTTTTCGTCAAAGAAGTGATGGGTTTCCTCGGTGAATGGCAATATATTTACCACGATATCCGCTGCTCCCAATGCTTCGTGTAGTTGTTCGTTAGTATACATGTGCTCTACATGGGGAGCTTCCTTGCCAGAACGGCGGACTCCGATCACCCGCATGCCAAAGGCTTCTGCAATCCGCGCTGTTTCACGGCCAATTTCGCCAACGCCTGTAATCAACAGCGTTTTACCACGTAATTCCGTCAGTTGGCCTTTCGGTGGCTGCCATGTTTTCTGACGTTGTAAGAGAGCTGCTTGCTGTAAATAACGTGTATGCGATAGCAGCATTCCAAAGATCTGCTCTGTAATTGGAATTGCATGCACACCACTTGTATTCGTTAGTAAAATGTTACGCTTCTCCAATTCGGTAAGCGGTAGCTTATCAATCCCGGCCGACCAGGTTTGTATCCACTTCAGCTTGCTGTCTTGATGTAATGCCTCTTCGGCAATATGCTTGGACCAGCCTAGAATAACCTCGGCCTCCCGGATTTGTTTAGACTCCAATTCCTGGGCTTTGCCAATAATCAACTCGTAGCCCGGAGCCGTTGCACGAACTTGTTTTTTTTGCTCTTCCGTAAGTTGATGTAAGCTTAAAATGTTTCCCATAGTTCATAGCCTCCTCGATTTTTGATTCCTTGGAGTTTCCAATATATTCTGGCGAACCATCCTTTCAAGAATAACAGATTGCCGAAAAAATTGCATAAGGAGGGTAAAAACGAGCTCGCAGTGTCACTATATATAACAACAAATGGCTTTACCCTGATCAGGGACAATCCAAACAGCTACTTTTTGAGATATCCACAAATATCCATTAGGAAAGGAGGTATAGGTTGATGAAAAATGAATCGCAAAGACTTTTTACAGCTATTGCTCTCCCAAATGAGCATAAGAAGAAGCTACATTATTGGGTGGAGCAGGATTTAAAAGACCTGACTTTTCGCAAATGGAGTGATTTCAGAGATTACCACGTGACACTTCAGTTTTTGGGTGATGTGGAGACCTCGGTTATACCGAAACTTGAGCAGGTTTTAGTTCAAGCTGCAGCTGAGCATGACCCGTTCACACTCGGCATTGGAGAAGCAGGTTTTTTTGGCCGTGAAGAATTTCCGCGTGTACTGTGGAGGGGAGTGACCGGGCAGCGTGATTCACTGGATCAACTGTACCAGTCCATAGTCCAGGCTACCGAACCGCTGGGTTTTAAACCCGAGGAACGACCTTATCGACCTCATATCACCCTAGCACGTTCGTACACAGGAGAACAGCCTATTCCACCGTCTATTTGGCAGCCAAATGACCGATGCAGCGAGCCATGGGAAGTGGGAGAATTTGTTTTATATGCAACCCGAATGGGTCAAAAACCAATGTACCAAATAATTCAAACATTCCCATTAATGAGGTGAAAGCCTTGATCTATCAGCGAATTTAGTGATATAGTGTTTCAGCGTTATTCAAAAAGCGCATTTTAGGTTACATATCTGAGGAATGTGCTTATAGTTAACGGGAGGAACATTATGGAAATCGTTAAAGAACATCGTTGGTTTGCACCTCTATTGAGTGTGCTGCTTGTTTGTATATTGGGGATAGGCCTCTACGCTGAGGTTCAGCAAACACAGAAAAATCATAAAAATGCACCTATGCAATCTCTGAGCTGGTCAGGGAACTCTTCGTCTCCTACATATGGCGACAGGATGGGGACCCATAACGGGTCAAACAGGACAAGCCCCATCTTTGTCGCTGCTCATGGGCAGTCAAGCTGGAAAGAAATCATGCCGACTCCGTTACCCGCTTCCCAGATGAAGCAGGCGGAACAAGCTCGGAATAACGTTGCTACAGGCAAGAAAAAGCCTGAGGTCCAGCATAGCAAGTCCGCAATCCTAACCCCTCCTACAACCATCTACTTTACGAAGACAAAAATGCTCACGCAGGATGACAAGGCGTTGTCTACCTGGAGCTATCCTGTCTCCGCTAAAGAACTGCTCCTGCTGCAAAAAATAGTGATGGCAGAAGCAGAAGGCGAACCGTACGAAGGCAAAGTGGCAGTTGCCAACGTTGTCTTAAACCGGCTGCGGTCAGCCCCATTTCCCGATACGATTCAGGCAGTGATTTATCAAAAAGCGCAATTTAGTCCGGTCGCGAACGGGCGTCTTCGTCGTGTTCAGCCCAACCAGGACAGCATCCGTGCGGTTACTGCTGCTTTGAACGGCCATAAAGCCGTGCCTGATAACACCTGTTTTTTCCTGTCGCTTACGTTGGCCCAGGACCTTACGGTTCATCATTCGCGTACGAAGGTGAAAACTATCGGTCATCATACTTTCTACAAATAACAGCCCTTTCTAAACAATAGGGTTCAGCTTTGTGAACGAATTTTAGGGTACAGGTGAAGCCAGTATGCAAAAGAGGTATAATGGGTAAAGGAAAGTAACCAAAATAATGAAAGTGACAAAGGAGGCGTAGATGATATGAAAATCACATATTATGGACATTCAGTTGTACTGGTAGAGGCAGAGGGGAAACGGATTATTATTGATCCTTTTTTGACGGGAAATCCTAAAGCAACCGTACAGGCCGAGGATATTCAGGTGGATGCCGTGTTGTTGACACACGGTCATGCCGATCATTTTGGAGATGCTGTTGAAATTGCCAAGCGCAATGATTGTCCAGTAATCGCGGTCGCGGAACTGGCCGAATATTGTTCATCCTTGGGGGCCAAAGCTCACGGTATGAATCTGGGTGGAGGTCACCACTTTGACGGTTTCCATGTGAAATTCACGCTTGCATTCCACAGCTCATCTTTGACGGTGGACGGGCAAACCATTTACATGGGAGAGCCGGCGGGGATCTTATTGACCATGGGAGGCCAAACCTTTTTCCATGCAGGGGATACTGGCCTGTTTGGCGATATGCGTCTCATTGGCGAAACTAACTCCATCGATGCTGCGGTATTGCCCATCGGAGATGGTTATACCATGGGACCGGAGGATGCACTGCTGGCAGCAAAGTGGCTGCGTGCAAGCCGCGTAATACCGGTGCATTACAATACATTCCCGGGTATTGAGCAGGACGGAGACGGCTTCTGTGATCGTCTGCACAAAGAAGGTATTGAAGGGAAAGCATTGAAGCCCGGCGAAAGTCTCGAATTTTAATACGGATATCTGATTTACGGGAATATACTTGATGGTCTATAAACTCATCAAATCTCCTTTGTCAGCCTTTTCTGTTCCTTAGAGGAATAGGAAAGGCTGTTTTTTAAAAGTGAATATTTATACATAAAAATGAGATATTTTTGCATTGACACGTTGAAGCTGTAATGTAAAAGATTTATTATCACAATCATAAAAACTTTGAATTGCTAACATGATAGGTCAATGATAAAATGATAGAACTAATTAGATTCATCAGTGGAATCGACGTATTTTTCAAGTCAAGCCATTGCATAATTATTGAAAAACATACGCATTCGGCGGACCGTACCGCCTTGAATACGTCACATGTTTTGTCCCCCATTCCTCGTAGTTGTTCTTTGAGTTACCTCTTGTCGCCACTGTCTTCTATTCGGCCGCCTGTATTTCAGGCCAGCATGACTTTATAACAGAAAGGTTGCGTTCCATGAGACAGACAGGTTTACCACCCAAACAGGGACTATATGATCCCCAATTCGAAAAAGACGCCTGCGGCATGGGCTTTGTTGCCCACATCAAGGGAAAACCATCGCACGATATTGTAAGTCAGGCTTTGACCATGCTCGTGAATATGGAGCATCGGGGCGGTCAGGGAAGTGAACCAAACTCCGGTGACGGAGCAGGGATTATGATTCAGGTCCCTCATCTGTTTTTTCAAGAGGAAGCGGAGCGATTGGGCTTTAAATTGCCAAAGGCCGGACATTATGGCGTGGGTATGCTTTTTGTATCCAATGATCCAAAAGTTCGTGAAGTGCATGAGCAGAAGCTAAGAGATATCATCGTGGACGAAGGTCAAAATTGTTTGGGTTTTCGCGATGTTCCAACTTATGACGAAATGCTGGGTAAATCGGCAAAAGCAGCTAAACCAGGCGTGCGTCAGGTATTCATCGGTCGCAGTAGCGATTTGAAGGAAGAGCTGGACTTCGAACGGAAACTGTATGTCATTCGCAAACGTGCAGAGCTTGCTATTCGCTATAACCAAGAGGATGAGAACGGCGAGTCGTTCTATATTCCAAGTTTGTCATGTCGCAAGGTTGTATACAAAGGAATGCTCACAACCGAGCAGGTAGGAAAATTTTATTTGGATTTGCAGGATGAGCGGGTGACATCGGCGATCGCGCTGGTCCATTCCCGTTTTAGCACGAATACGTTCCCGAGCTGGGACCGTGCGCATCCTTATCGTTTTATGATTCACAACGGCGAAATTAATACTATGCGCGGCAACGTGAACTGGATGCATGCTCGCCAGGCGCAGTTTGAAAGCGAAGCGTTTGGCGGAGATATCAAGAAGGTAAAACCAGTCATTAACCCAGATGGCTCAGATACAGCCATGTTTGATAATACACTGGAGTTTCTGTATCTGAGCGGACGTTCCCTTCCTCATGTAGCCATGATGATGGTGCCGGAACCTTGGAACAAGCATGAAACCATGGACCCGAAGAAACGGGCATTTTATGAATATCACAGCACTATGATGGAGCCGTGGGACGGACCGGCTGCGATGGCGTTTACAGACGGTATCCAAATCGGAGCCATTCTCGACCGCAACGGTCTGCGTCCTGCACGTTACTATGTGACCAAGGACGATCTGATCGCACTGTCTTCAGAGGCGGGCGTATTGGATATTGCTCCTGAAAATGTGCTCTATAAGGATCGTCTCCGTCCAGGTCGTATGCTGCTGGTTGATACTCAAGAAGGCCGTATCGTTTCTGACGAAGAGTTAAAGGAACGTATTGCTTCCGAGGAACCTTATCAGCAATGGCTGGATGAGCACTTGGTTGATCTGGATGAGCTGCCGGAAGCACTGGAACAGCCGGAGCCAAAACATGAAAATGTAAATCAGCTTCAGCTCGCTTTTGGATATACGTTTGAAGAACTGCGCAAAATTCTGGAGCCGATGGCACTTACAGGTGCAGAACCGATTGGTTCAATGGGGTACGATGCACCATTGGCGGTGCTGTCTGATCGTCCGCAACGTTTGTACAATTACTTTAAACAAATGTTTGCTCAAGTCACGAACCCGCCGATTGACGCCATTCGTGAAGAGATTGTAACGTCAACCGCAACTACGATTGGACCAGAGCGCAATTTACTGCATCCAGAACCGGAAAGCTGTCGTCAGATTCGTTTGGATTCGCCGGTGTTGTCGAATGAGGAGTTTGCTAAAATTCGCCACGTACACCGTCCTGGCTTCAAATCGATGACAATTCCGATCTTCTTTGAAGCGAAGGAAGGCGCTGAGGGCTTACGCAAGGCGCTGGAAGGATTGTTTGAGGCGGCTGACCGTGTCATTGACAAAGGTCATAACATCCTGATTTTGTCCGACCGTGGAGTGGATGCGGAAAATGCGGCCATTCCGGCGTTGCTAGCTGTTTCCAGCCTGCATCACCATCTGATTAAGCAGGGTACACGCACACGTGTGAGCATTTTGCTGGAGTCCGGGGAGCCAAGGGATATTCACCATTATGCGGTGCTGCTTGGCTACGGTGTGAGCGCGGTTAATCCGTATCTGGCTTTTGAAACGCTGGATGTCATGATTCAGCAGGGCTTGTTGCGCGGCATCTCGCACGAAAAGGCAGTTAAAAATTATATTAAAGCGGCAACGAAGGGTGTCGTTAAAATATTGTCCAAAATGGGTATTTCCACGATTCAGTCGTACCGTGGAGCACAAATTTTTGAGGCTGTAGGTCTGAAGCAGGATTTTGTTGACCGTTATTTCACCTGGACACCTTCCCGCATTGGCGGTATTGGTCTGGAGGAAGTGACTACGGAAGCGCTGGTTCATCATAACCGTGCTTTCACTGACAAGGACGGCAACGACAAAGTACTGGATTCGGGCGGCGACTATCAATGGCGTAACGATGGGGAAGAGCATTTGTTTAACCCGCAAACGGTGCATTTGCTCCAGCAGTCGGTACGCTCGGGAGACTACGAGCTTTACAAGAAGTACGCCAAGCTGGTACAGGGTGAATCTGAACAGTATTTGACGATTCGCTCCATGCTTCAATTGAAGCCTGCTGGTGAGCCTGTGCCGTTGGATGAAGTGGAATCCGCTGCATCCATTATGCGTCGCTTCAAGACAGGAGCCATGTCCTTTGGCTCGATCAGTCAGGAAGCGCATGAAGATATGGCGATTGCGATGAATCGGATCGGGGGCAAGAGCAATACGGGTGAAGGTGGGGAGAACCCTGCACGTTTCATACCGGATGCCAATGGCGATTCTCGCCGCAGTTCGATTAAGCAGGTAGCGTCGGGCCGATTCGGTGTAACATCGAATTACTTGGTGAATGCCGACGAAATTCAGATCAAAATGGCGCAAGGCGCTAAGCCGGGCGAAGGTGGACAACTGCCAGGACGTAAGGTATACCCTTGGGTCGCTGAGGTACGTGGTTCTACGCCTGGAGTAGGTTTGATTTCACCACCGCCGCATCACGATATTTATTCTATCGAGGATTTGGCAGAGCTCATCTATGATCTCAAAAACGCCAATCCGCGTGCTGACATTAACGTGAAACTGGTGTCAGAAGTAGGCGTAGGCACGATTGCTACAGGAGTAGCAAAAGGCCGTGCTGACATTATTCTGGTCAGCGGTTACGACGGTGGTACAGGCGCTTCCCCGCAAGGCTCCATCCGCCATGCGGGTATGCCCTGGGAGCTGGGCCTGGCGGAGACGCATCAGACGCTAATGCTAAACAACCTGCGCGACCGCGTAGTATTGGAGACAGACGGCAAGATGCTGTCTGGCCGCGATTTGGTAGTAGCTGCCCTGTTGGGCGCGGAAGAATACGGCTTCTCTACAGCGCCGCTCGTAGCGTTGGGCTGTATTATGATGCGGGTATGCCAAATGGATACATGTCCGGTTGGTGTGGCTACGCAGAATCCGGAGCTACGCAAAAATTATATGGGCGATCCTGCCCATGTGGTGAATTTTATGCGTTTCATCGCAGAAGATGTCCGTGAAATTATGGCGGAATTGGGCTTCCGTACGATTCAGGAAATGATTGGACGTACGGATTGTCTGGATACCGTGAACGCCGATTCGCACTGGAAGAAGAAGGGCGTAGACCTGAGCTTGCTGTTGCATGTTCCTGAGTTGGAAGAAGGTAGTGTACGTTACCGTGTACAACGCCAAAATCACGGTCTGGAAGAAACACTCGACATGCAACAGCTCGTATCGATGGCTGCGGAAGCGCTGGAGAACGGAACGCCTGTTGAGGGTACCTTACCTATTACAAACGTGAATCGGGCGGTAGGAACGATTCTGGGCAGCGAGGTCACCCGTAAGTATGGAGCGGCGGGTCTGCCTGAGGATACAATTCGCTTTAACTTTATTGGATCGGCAGGTCAGAGCTTCGGGGCATTTATTCCGAAAGGCATCACGCTGAGCGTGGAAGGCGATAGCAATGACTATGTTGGTAAAGGGCTATCTGGCGGTAAGGTTATTGTGAAAAAGTCTCACAAAGCGACCTTTAAGGCAGAAGAGAACATTATTATCGGAAATACAGCTTTGTATGGAGCGACCAGCGGTGAAGCTTACATTAGCGGAATCGCAGGCGAGCGCTTTGCCGTTCGGAACTCCGGCGCACGTATTGTAGTTGAGGGCGTTGGTGATCATGGTTGCGAATATATGACGGGCGGACGTGTAGCTGTATTGGGTGGAACCGGACGGAATTTTGGAGCCGGAATGTCCGGAGGTATTGCCTATGTCTATGACCCTGAGGGGACGTTCCTGAGCCGTTGTAATCTGGAAATGGTGTTGCTGGAAGGTGTGGAAGATCCTGCAGAAGCAGCGGATTTGCGCGGCTTGATTCAACGCCATGTCACTTACACGGGTAGTGAAGCGGGACAACGTATTTTGGATGATTGGCAGACTGCGATTCAGCAGTTTGTACGAGTGATTCCAAAGGATTACAAGCGTATGGTTGAACAGATCCAAAAAGAAGAGGCAACTGGTTTGAGCGGAGATGAAGCTCTGTTGGCAGCATTTGAAGCCAATATGCGTGAATTGGCGCGTGCCGGGGGCTAAAATGTAGACTACCAAACTTACTAAAAAAGGACTCGCTGAATACCGCTGTTATAATCACGGTGGTACCAGCAAGTCTTTTTTAGGTTACAAAAATGTGATTTATTTCCTTGACAAACGTCATAAATTCTGACATTACCCCCAAAATGTTTTCCTGAAACGGTAAATATGTTATAAAAAGTACCAAATTTTTTGGAATGTAACCGTTTACGTAAGAGTTTATGTCTTGTTATTTATTTTTGGATTGGTTATGATTTTTTTAGAGTACACAAACACAAACAAACCTAATATGCCCATCGTCCCTTCAAAACACAGAATAGGGTGACAGGATGAAGTTGAGGAAGTCAGCAGAAGACCAAATGATTTTTTTATACCGTTATGTATCACTATCTTTAACGTCACTTGTTTTTCTGTTCGAATCATCTAGATTAATCGTGTGGCAGAAGCTATTACTGATTGGTTTTCTATTTTTATCCGTTACAGCATTTACTTGGATTTACCGTAAATACAGACTTCATGATATGGTATTGAAATGTAGCATTGCACTAGAGACAGCAGGGATCATTTTGTTGTTGTTCCCAACCGGAGGGATGGATAGCCCGTTCAAATGGTATGTGATTACCCCCATGCTGGTGGCTTGTGCTCATCTGTCTATGAGATACAGTTGGACACTCCTCCTTTCTTATATCGGCTTGGTGCTTACATTTTGTTATATCTTTTTTACACCAGGTCAATATTTTTTGTGGGATCTTATATTGCAGAACATCAATTTGTTTCTGGTACTGATCGCAACTACGATGGCAATGCAGGTTATCGGCGTCATGAAGGACGAACTGAAGGTGGCTAAAGAACAAGCCAATGAGACGATGGATCATATCAAGTCGATTTACCACATCATGGAGACGACCAGCCACAATGAGGCTTTAAATCTCGGTCAGGTCATCTCGGACTATACGGTCAAGCTAACCAAGCAGAGCCGTGCATTTTTCTGGCTGGATAGTCAGGAGGAGGATGCACCGGAAAGCAGCCAGACAGGCTGGACGGTAGAGGAGGAGGAGCAGCTATTCGAGGAGCTGGGGAATTATCGGGAGGAATTCAGGGAAGAGCGTGAACCATTTTTTAGACATCTGCCAGAATGGGGCGATTTCCTCATGATTACCGTACCGATGACGACCCGTTTTGTAGCGACGATTGGCCTCAAGCTGGGCCCGGATCAAAGTCTGACAGGAAGACGCTGGCTCGTGCAACAACTGATATTCTTGGCTGAGCTGAGCGCTGTGTTCTTGGAGCGCTATGAGCTGGAGCGTATTGAAAACCAGCTGATTGTGACGAATGAGCAGAACCGGATTGCAAATGAAATGCATGACAATGTTTCTCAAAGTCTTTTTGGTATTGTGTACGCAACGCATTCTCTCCGGCAGACCTGGTGTCATCAGCCAAAGGAGCAGGTGGAGGAGCAAATTGATCTAATTCAGCAATCAGCCAACCAAGCGGTTAGAGAGCTGAAAGGGGCGATTCATAGTTTAAGTTCGAAAAAAAGCGGAGGCTCAACTTGGTTAGGGACGGTGAAAAGTCATCTGCATACACTCTCCAAGCTGAACCATGTACAAATTGATTTTGACATTCATGGTGATCATTATTCACTTCCGTATTTGTACCAAAAGGCTTTATTCCGCATCATTTCCGAAGCGGCGGGGAACGCAATCCGTCATGGATTGGCCAAGCGAATTGATGTGAAGTTAAAATTGACGCCCCAAGTGATTAGACTGTCTATTCATGACGACGGAGTAGGGTTTGAGACGGCGAGAATGGTAGCAGGAGGTGAGGCGGTCAGTGCAGGCGGGGGCCTGGGCATGATGAATATGGAATATTTAGCTCAATCGATGGGAGGCGAATTTGATATTTCAAGTCGAATCGGAGAGGGAACACAGATCCGATTGTCCATTCCGGTAAATGCTTATGAATGAGGATTTTGCAAAATCCTCGAATAAAATGTGTGAACATTCTGCAATACAAAATCTGCGGTAACAATCGGATACATAGGGATTATGCAAATCCTGAACTGTAGACAGGAGGCCGAATCATGAAAATTGTCATTGTCGATGATCATCCTTTAGTACGGAAAGGACTCGCCGCGGTTATATCCATGCAGCCCAATGTTCAGTTTGCGGGAGAGGCCCAGAATCAACAGGAAGCACTTGTGGTGATCGAGGAAACGGATCCGGATCTGGTGCTGCTGGATTTGAAACTAGCTGATGAATCGGGGCTGGATATTATCAAGATAGCGCGCGGACGCGGTTTCAGAAGCAAATTTATTTTGCTGACTTCTTCCGCAACACGTGAAGATTTTCTAAAAGCAGAGGAAGCTTCCGTGGACGGTTATGTGCTTAAGGAAGCATTGCCTGAGGAACTAATTTACGCGATTCATCTTGTCAACAAAGGACGCAAATATTATGATCCGGCTATTCTCGAAAACAAGCTGCGTGAAGATGCGGGCAATCTGACCGACGACCTGACGCCAAAGGAAAAGGAAGTGCTGGTCGAGCTGGGACAAGGAGCTTGCAATCGTGAAATTGCATCCCGGTTATTTATCAGTGAGTTCACAGTCAAAAAGCATGTCAGTCAGATCTTGGCCAAGCTGCGGCTAGCGGATCGTACGCAGGCAGCATTGTATGCCAATGCCATCGGTCTGGCGAAGTACGAGCCAACAATGATGCGCTGACTCTATAAGCTACGCTGCACTTTCATATGCGAGTAGAAAGAAAAGCCTCAAAATCACCAAGCTTTGTGATTTTGAGGCTTTTTTCGATTTCTTTTTCCATAATCGACAAAGCATGGTACAAAAGTATACCATGCCGTATCCGAAAGTATACATTCCCCTCCCCCCGTAGTGAGGGAGAAAGTGCCATTCGGTTCCATGTCGTTCAGACAACGGATTGTTACAATTAGATCATACTTAAAATAAGAAGAGAAATTGTGTAGGAGGGAGGATTTTTGTGGAGAAAACCATTTTGGATTATCTAGTCCTGATCAAAAGAAGATTGTGGCTGATCGCAATTTTTGTCATTCTCTCATGTGTAACAACATACTTTGTGAGCGACAATGTCGTGAAGCCAGTCTATTCCGCTTCAAGCCAACTGCTGGTTAATCATATTTCCGCCAAGCAGGGGAGCAACAATCTGAACGACGTCAACACAAGTCTTAATTTGGTGGAAAGCTACAAGCAAATTCTCACTTCACCTAAAATTATGGACGCTGTTGTAGCGGCTCATCCCGAGTTCGGTTTGACGCAGCAGAAGTTGGCAGAGAAACTGCAGATTAAATCCTCGGATAAAAGTCAGGTTATCGGTTTGACGTTTGAGGCAGGGAGCTATCCACAGGCCGCAGCGGTTGTAAACGCGGTAACCCAGAAATTCGTACAGACAGTTCCGGGATTGATGGAATTAAATAATGTGAAAATTTTAAATGAAGCGGACCCTCAGGCCAATCCTGACCCGATTAATGGGAACCCGCTCATGAATATTGCGATTAGTTTTCTCGTATCGCTGATGATTGCATTGGGCACGATTGTGTTCCTAGAAAGCATTAACGGTACGCTGCGCTCGGAGAAAGAAGCGGACGCGGACATCGGTATTCCGGTAATTGCATCGATTCCAGTCATTCGCAAGAAGGACGTCGATGGAGCAGCCGGAAATTCCAAAGAACGGGTAGGGGAGCGTAAATATGCTGCGATTGAATGACATGTTGATTACAGAAAGTAATCCATCATCGTATATCTCGGAATCATTTCGATCCCTCCGTACATACATCCGGCAGCAGGTGATTGGGCAAAAGGACCGTGGCACGGTTCTATTGTTGACCTCGCCGGAAAGCGGAGCGGGTAAAACAACACTGCTCGCCAACATCGGAGTTTCCTTTGCACAAGAAGGCAAGAAGGTGGCTCTGGTGGATTGCAATCTGCATAAACCAGCGCTGCACGAGATATTCGGAATGGAGAATACCGGAGGTCTATCGGCTTATTTGCGCGGTGGGGCTTCTTCCAAGTCTATCGTTAGACATGGTGGCCTGGAGCTATCGGTTGTTCCCGGTGGAGACACCCTGTACAACGCAGCAGATCTGCTCGGTAGCGAACGTATGGCTGAGCTATTGGAAGAGCTCAAACGTGAATATGACATCATTTTACTCGATTCGGCTCCGGCGCTGAATTATACGGATGCTCGCCTGATTGCAGGCTTAACGGATGGTGTGATTCTCGTCGCTAGACATGGTCGTACCAAACGGGAAGATCTACGTAAAACAAAGCAACTCATGGAGCAGGCCAGTGCGACGCTGGTTGGAATTGTGATGAATCAGGTGAAGTAAGCAACACCAAAATTCGATGAAGCAAGGAGAATGAGTGCGATGACGAAAAGAGTGAAAAAGGCCATTATTCCAGCAGCAGGGTTAGGTACGCGCTTCCTCCCTGCCACAAAAGCGATGCCTAAGGAAATGCTTCCAATTATCAATAAGCCTACGATTCAATATATCGTGGAAGAAGCGATTGCTTCTGGTATTGAGGACATTATTATCGTTACGGGTAAAGGCAAACGTGCCATTGAGGACCACTTTGACAACGCATTTGAGCTGGAATCCAAACTGCTCGAGGACGGTAAGCTGAAGCTTCTGGAGGAAGTACAGCGTTCTTCGGGAGTGGAAATTCACTACATTCGCCAAAAAGAACCCAAAGGTCTCGGACATGCGGTATGGTGCGCAAGACGCTTTATCGGGGACGAGCCGTTTGGTGTGCTGCTGGGCGATGATATCGTAACAGGTCAAAAGCCTTGCCTGCGCCAGCTGATGGATCAGTATGAGGAAACTCAAAATTCGGTTATCGGTGTGCAGCGGGTACCACAGGAATTTACGAACCGGTACGGCATCATTGAACCGGATCAGCAGGACGGACGCTTGTACCGAGTGAATAATTTTATAGAAAAACCGGCTCCAGGCACAGCGCCATCCGATTTGGCTATTATGGGTCGCTACGTGTTCTCGCCGAAAATTTTCAAATATCTTGATCTTCAAGAAAAAGGAGCTGGCGGCGAAATTCAGTTGACGGATGCGATCCAAAAGCTGAATCAGAGTGAGCGTGTGTACGCCTATGATTTTGAAGGCACACGTTATGACGTAGGTGAACGTCTTGGATATATTCTAACCACACTTGAATTTGCACTTGCCAGCGATGATTTGAAGTATCCGGTTATGGAGGCCATGAATGAATGGTTGAAAAAGACCGAGAAAGCAACCACGGCAGGTTGAGAGGGGGTACGTCAGCATGAGCATGGAAAATTTACCGGAGGACGGCGAGGCTGTCATGTCAGGTAAAGCGTTTTACATGCCATACGGAAATACACAAATTCAGGATAAAACGTCCTACCTGGTCACAAAACGCCTCCTTGATATGCTGCTGTCGTTCGTGGGCTTGATCGTCTTGCTTCCGCTTTTTGTAGTGGTAGGCGTTTTGATTAAGCTCGAAGACCCAAAGGGAAGCGTGTTTTTCAAGCAAACTCGGGTGGGCAAGAATGAGAAGTTATTCGATATGTATAAATTCCGTTCAATGGTGTCCAATGCTGAGGAACTGAAAAAGGACTTGATGGAGCTGAATGAAGTGAGCGGCGCCATGTTCAAAATTAAAAACGATCCTCGGATCACGAAAATTGGCAGTTTTCTGCGCAAGACGAGTATTGATGAGATTCCGCAGCTGTGGAACGTGTTGGTCGGCGACATGACTTTAGTCGGTCCGCGTCCGCCGTTGCCCAGCGAGGTCGAGCAATATTCCGATTATGATAAGCAACGCCTGATTGTAACACCGGGATGTACGGGTTACTGGCAGGTGAGCGCACGTAACAGTGTAGGCTTCGAAGAAATGGTGCAAATGGATTTGAAGTATATTCATGTTCGCAATACGTGGCTCGATTTGAAAATCATCATGAAAACAGGCGTTAAAATGCTGTTCTCCAAGGATGCTTACTGATGGATGCATTCAAGCGATGTCCCGCAGTGTCCGTCGTTATTTGCACCTATAACCGGGCGGACCTGCTGGAGAAAACGTTAATGTCCCTGCTGGAGTTGGAAGACCTTGCACTGGCTGAGATCATTGTGGTCGATAACCGATCCACTGATCATACAGCAGCGACGATCAAAAGGTTCACCGTCGCCCATGGTCAGAATATCCATCTCCGATATCATTATGAGCGCGAACAAGGACTGTCTGCTGCTCGTAATGCAGGCATTACGTTATCAAGAGCGGAAGTCATTGCTTTTCTCGATGATGATGCAATTCCGTGTGTTACATGGTTGCAAACGATTATGTCAGCATTCGGGAACAATCCTGAGCTGACGGCTATGGGTGGGAAAATTGACCCTATGTTTGAGACGGAACGACCGGGTTGGCTGACAGGCCCGCTTGAACTGCCTTACACGATTATTGATCTGGGCAAAGCCGTTCGTGAATATCCGTCGGGACTGAATCCATTTGGAGCGAATATGGCGATGCGCAAAACGGCTTTTGCCGCCGTTATGTTCCCGCTTCATCTAGGCAGAAAGGGAGATATCCTTCTATCTGGTGAAGAATCGTGGGTATTCGAGCAAATCCGTAAAAATGGTGGGACGATTATGTATCATCCACACATGTCTGTGGAACATTTTGTGCCTGCTTCACGGTTAACGAAAGAATGGATCATGAACCGCTACTATTGTCAGGGCATGTCTAACGCGGCTCAGGCCGTAGGTCTGCGCGGCAACGCGATGCTGATGGCGAAGACGGCAGCCAAAGTGTTATACATCACTGTGGATTCCCTGCTGGCGCGTAGTGAGGGCAGGAAGCTGTTGAACCGGTGCAGGCTTGAAAGTATCCGTGGGACGCTGGATACACTGCGCAACCGGAAAAGCGAGTCAGCTGCGGGGTGAAAGATGGAACATGAGTAACTATCCTTGGACTACTAGAATAAACACCATACAGCATGTTTTTATTTTTCTACTGGGCGCTCTTGCTGTAGGAATTGCGGCTACCTATCAGCCGGTGGTCAGTATTGCGGCGGTATGTTTACTGCTCTTGCTGGCTGTTTCCATACATCATCCGGAGCGCATCAGCTACGCTGTTTTGCTAAGTACAGCAGTCTCAGTCGATTCTCTGTATCAGGGTGGCGTGTTCGGTATTGAGATTTTGTCATTGTACAAATTGGGCATTTTGGCTCTGCTGGTGCCGTGTATGCTCGTGTATGGCATACGTCTCAAGTTCAGCTATCCGGTCTGGGCATTGGTGATCATGCTGGGGATCACATTTGGATTTTCAGCATGGCTGCCTTTGTTAACGACCTCGATTGCCGTCAAGGCGTTCGTCGGTTTATCACTCCCTTTCTTTTTTTTACTGATCCAGTGGAAAAAGGATGTGGCAGAAAAGCATATCCGACTGATCAGTTTGTTGCCCATTATTAGTGTGGTCATTGGACTGGGTTTGCAGGTTCTAGGGCTGCATTCGTTTACGGATGTAGAATTTACGGGCGCAGTCAGAGTACAAGGAGCGAATATACCGCCGCATCTGGCAATGCTCTCCTTTCTCGGAATTGCCGTCTCTCTGATTGAGGTCAAGCGTAGACCCAAGCAAGCCGCTTTTTATTACACTGTGTTGGCACTGAACTTTCTGATTCTGATCGCCACCGGTACACGTGGACCGATTCTGGCATTGTTATTAATGTTTGCTGTGTATCTGTTTGATATTGCCCGTCAGTACCTCAAGGGGAAAGTCAATTATTTGCTACCGCTGGCCGGATCGTTTTTGGTTGCTCTGGGGGCGGTGGCCCTGCAATGGAACAATTTAAAAAAACGCTCCTTCGAACGGGAGACCGATACAGGCATTGACCTATCGGGACGCTCGGAGGCATGGGAATATTTTTTGAACAGAGTACATGATTACCCTTGGTCAGGGAGAGGTCTTGGCGCGGTAACGGTCGCGAACGACGGGACATTATTCAATGGCTTTGTTGTACCGCATAACGAGTATATACGCTTTTATTTTGACACGGGATATATCGGTTGCGGGCTATTAATGCTTTCATTGCTGATCGTGTTCGCGCTCATTTACCGGTCGCTTGCCAAGTCTATCAAACCTTATTTTGCAAGCTTAGTTGCAGGCTTTCTGATCTACTCGTTTTCAGATAATACGTTGTCGACGGTTCAGATGATTATTCCATTTTGCTGGTATTTGAACGCGTTATACCAGACATCTACTCAAACCGATTTTCGCAAAGAGAAGTGATACGATGAGCAGAGTGAACATGTTCGATGTCAACTTTGATAATTACGATTTTAATGATCTACTCGAATTTATAGATACTTCTATTGAACATCAGCGTCATTCCTACATTTTGACCTGTAATGTCGATCATGTGATCAAGCTTCGCAAGGATGATGAATTCCGCAAGGTGTATTCGGATGCCGGAGCTGTAGTGGCCGATGGGATGCCTATCATATGGGCGTCCAAGTTACTGAAAAAACCCCTCAAACAAAAGGTGTCAGGATCAGATTTGTTCACTCGGCTGGGAGAGGCTTTTGAGGATCGAGGCTATCGTTTATTTTTTCTGGGTGCAGCTGACGGTATTCCTGAGAAGGCTATGCTCAATCTCCAGGAATCTTATCCGAACATGAATGTGGTGGGCTGTTACTCTCCTTCTTATGGCTTTGAGAAAAACGAGGAGGAGAATAGGCACATTATCCAACTGCTTCAAGAGGCTCGCCCGGACATCGTTTTTGTAGGTGTAGGCGCACCTAAACAGGAAAAATGGATCTACAGATATTATGAGACTTACCGTGCTCCGATTTCGATTGGGGTGGGAGCGACCTTTGATTTCCTGTCGGGAAATGTGAAAAGAGCACCGGAGCTGATGCAGAAGACGGGATTTGAATGGTTCTGGAGGTTGTCTCAGGAGCCTAAACGATTGTGGAAAAGATATTTGATTGAAGATTCCCAATTTCTCGTTCTGCTGTTTAAGGAGATGTTCAAGCGGAAGCGGATGAAGGGAGGTCAGGGGTGAGAAACATGAGTCGGTTGGCAGATCAGCAGATTTCCGTTTGGCTAGGAAATCGGCGTGGAATCAGCATGATCGGCATGGGATTGCTGGCTTGTATGCTGCCACTCGCCATCGGATTTGTCAGCGCCAAGATGAATCCCACCATGAGCCAGCAGGGAGCTATATTGCTGGCGCTCGTTTTTCCGGCTTTCCTGCTGGCGATCCTGCAATCGCGGCTACTGATTCCTTACACACTGGCAGTGTGGGCAGTAGGCCCGGAAATCCGCCGCATTGCGGATTGGATGGAGGGAACGTATCACTCGGTTTCCTTGTTGAGCGTGGCACCGCTGCTGGTAAGCAGTATGTTGATTATTCCTGTGTTGCGAGGCATTCATCAGGCGGAAAAACCCTTGACCCGAATTGCTGTATTTTTCGGCATAGAATTGGCCTACGGAAGTGTGGTCGGATTATTCAAAAATGGTATTGTTTTTGCTTATGATTTAGCCAATTATGTGGTTCCTTTGATCCTGTTGCCTTATCTTGCGATTAAGCCCATGAAGGCGAAGGAGCTGGACCGACTGCTGTATTCATATGCCAACATTGCTGTTCTTGTGGCAATTTACGGCATTATCCAGTACTTGACGGTGCCTCCGTGGGATGCATTTTGGATGAATCATGTAGAAATGAATTCCATTGGTGTTCCAGAACCACTTCAAATCAGAGTATTTTCTTCCATGAACTCGCCCGGTCCCTGCGCTATTTTCCTGGCGATGGCACTTGTACCCATGCTAATGGAAAAACGTTGGCGCGGCACTTTGGGATGGATCGGAATCCTGCTGACGGTCGTTTGTCTTTTAATCACGCTGGTACGTTCAGCCTGGCTAATTGCCTTCGTCATGTTGCTGGCTTACATTCTCAGTTCATCTTCCAAGGGAAAGTGGAAAACCTTGTTTCAACTAGCTATAGTTGGCCTTCTTCTCTACATCATTGTTCCAAAACTTCCAGGGGCAGAAGGTTTGGTGGCTCGCATGCAGACGCTGACGGATATTCAGCAGGATCATTCGTACAATGAACGTTTGGATTTACTGCATACGATGCTTCCGGCGATTGCTGGCAATCCGGTCGGGCAGGGAATCGGGAGTGTAGGAATCGGAACGAAGCTTGATAACGGCGGCGATCTCGGCGAACTTGGGATTATGGATAATGGATATATCGCCATTTTCCTCACCTTCGGTATTTTCGGGGCATTCTTTTTCTTCGGTGGTCTGTTCGTTATCATCAAGCGCCTTCTCGCCCGTATTGCCGAACGAGATGCCAGTCAGCCTTATATCAGACTGGCGTTGGCTACGTGGGCCGGAGCTGTAGCCAGTCTCATATCAGATAATGGTTTCCCCGGTATGCGCGGCTATCTGATCTGGATGATGATCGGAATAGGACTATGGGCAAAAGATGTCATCGCGGAAAGAAGGTAAAGGCTGTGCAAAACTTACAAGCATTATCCGCACCTGTCCGGACACTATGGTCCACAGTGATTCGGTTTGCCAAAAGCAAGGATAACAGCTCTGCAGCAGTAAAAACGATGATATTCAGTATGCTGATTCTCGTCGTGAATATGCTGACTGGTGTGCTAACGGCACGATTCCTGGGTCCTACTGGACGCGGGGAACAGACAGCGATGGTGAACTGGTCCCAATTTCTCGCCTTCTGCATGAGCTTCGGTGTCCCGTCTGCATTGATTTACAATGCGAAAAGGAAACCGGAGGAAACGGGCAAGCTGTATGGTCTGGCCTTGCTGCTGGCTACCATGTTCGGGGGCTTGGCGACACTCGTCGGAGTTTTTCTAATTCCTTATTGGCTGCGCTCTTTTTCTTCATCGGTCATACTTTTCGCGCAGTGCTCCATGATGATGTGTCCGCTCATAGCGATTTCACAGATCAATAATGCATTGCTTCAAGTTCGCTCGGAATATAAGCAGTACAATTTATTCCGGTATCTGGTACCGCTGAGTACACTGCTGGGTCTGGCGATTCTGATCTTAACCGGAAATATGAATCCGTACACCTCGGCATTGGCCTATTTACTGCCAGGCTTGCCGATTTATATCGGTGTCACGATACGAATGATTCGGCTGTACAAACCAAAGGTAAAGAACAGCTGGACGCAATTTAAAAATCTCTTTACCTACGGTATGGGTTCATACGGAAATGATCTCATGGGGCAGGTTTCCACTTATATTGATCAGATTTTGATTGCGGGTCTGCTCAGACCCGCTGATCTCGGTTTATATGCAGTAGCGGTCAGCTTGGCCAGGATGGTGAATGTATTTTCTACCTCGATCATTGTCGTGCTGTTTCCCAAAGCCTCTGGTCTGAATAAGGAAGAGGCGGTGGCCATAACATTTCGGGCATTTCGAGTGACATCAACGGCAACCTTTTTGGCTGCGGTGATGCTGATGCTGATTGCTCCGTTCGTATTTACATTGTTATATGGTCAAGAGTTTAAACAAGCGCTCACGGTATTCCGGTTCTTGGTGCTTGAGGTTGCTATCAGTGGAGGGACCATGGTGCTGGCACAACAATTTATGGCGTTGGGTAAGCCCAAACTGGTTACCATTCTACAGGGTGTCGGATTGGCGCTCGTCATTCCATTGCTGTCCATACTCGTGCCGAGATATGGATTGACGGGTGCAGGGATAGCAATGCTGTCTTCGGGGATTCTACGGTTCATTTTCATTTTATGTAATGTTAAATTCGTTCTAAAAATGAAAATTCCAAGACTGCTTATTTCCAAACAAGATTTTCAATGGCTCCGATCAACGATGTCGCACTACATCCGGAAAAAGCCAGTTAACGGTTAGATAAAGAAGGAGGCACCCGCTAATGAACCACATGTCTAGCGTTCCCGCGGACAACCGGATATCCGTAGTTATTATCGCTCAGGATGATGGCACTCGAATCACAGCCGCCATTAAATCCTGCAAGCCCTTTGCGGACGATATCGTCGTCATTGACGGAGGGAGCAAGGACAATACGATTCAGGTAGCTGAATCCTTGGGCTGTCGGGTGTTTTCTAACCCGTGGCCCGGTTATGCCAAGCAGCGCATGTTTGGTGTTGAAAAAGCGGAATTTGATTGGATATTCCTGATTGATACGGACGAAGTAGTGGATGCAGAGTTGCTTGGAGACTTGTTGAAAGTAAAGGAAACGCTCCACGATCCGGCCAAAGCATATTCCGTATTCCGGATTGGAGATTTTCTCGGCAAATGGATGAACAAAGGTGAATACCTGGTTCGTTTGTACAATCGGCGTATTTATGGCATTACGAATAGTCTTGTTCATGAAATGCCGGATGTAGCCTCTTCCCAGATTGTCAATCTGGAGGGCGTGTTATGGCACTACGGCTTCCGCAGCATCAGTGATCATATGACCCGTTTTAACAAATATACAGATCTGGAAGCAGAGACGGCATTTAACAAAGGAAGATCCTTTCGGATTACCAGACTGTTGTGGCGGCCTCCTGCCCGCTTTGTGCAGAAGTATTTTGTCCAAGGCTTATACCGCAAAGGATTGGCAGGTTTTGCCGTAGCAGTATTCTGGGTGATGTATGAGTTTCTCGTCTGCTTCAAGCATTATGAGCTAACCAAGCGGAGAAAAAAGATAGAAATCGTGGATGACGGACATACCGAGCAGAAAGGAGAAACCAGCTATGTCGTACAATAACGGATTTCGTATTGCGGCAACGGGGCTGAGCTGGCCGTCCTTGCAGCCAGGAGGCCTCAACACATATTTCAAATCCATCTGTGAGCAGCTTACGTTAGAGCGCAATACGCTGGATGCTCTAATCTGTAGTGACGAGCAGCCGCAGGCGCCCGACCGTATTCGGATTCATTCGATTGGCAGCAAGCAGCAATCCATGTGGAAGCGTCGAGAGCTAATGCAAAAATATACAGCAGAGCTGTTCGACAAGCAACCGACGGATGTACTGTATTCCCATTTTGCTCCCTATGGTGTCGGACCGGCGCTGGAGGCGAAAAAAAGAGGAATCCCGGTAGTTACCACCTTTCACGGACCGTGGACGGAGGAAATGAAGATTGAAGGACAGGGCCTCAAGCATTTGTTAAAAACGACGTTGGCCAAATCCATTGAAATGAAAGCCTACGGATTGGCGGATAAATTTATAGTGCTCAGCGAAACTTTTCGGGATATTTTGCATGAGCACTATAAGGTTCCACTCAGCAAAATTCATATTATTCCTGGTGCGGCGAATGTAGAAAGGTTCCACCCGGCAGAGGATCAAGAAGCGGTGCGGAAGCGCCTGAATTTGCCGCAAAACGCGACGATTGTGCTAACCGTTCGTCGTCTTGTTAATCGAATGGGACTGCTACAGCTACTCGAAGCATGGCGACGAGTAACCGAGCGTCATCCTGATCATGTGTTGCTGATTGGAGGAAAGGGCCCCTTGATGGAGGAATTGGCTTCCAAGGTGGCGGAATACAATCTTCATAACCATGTAAGGCTGCTCGGTTATGTGTCGGATGAGGAGCTTCCACTGTACCACCAAGCATCGAATTTGTTCGTTGTACCCACACAGGCACTGGAAGGTTTCGGTCTGATCACAGTGGAGGCGATGGCCTCGGGACTGCCGGTGCTGGCGACTCCTGTGGGTGGCAACAAGGAGATTTTAAGAGGATTCCGTCCCGAGCTTTTGTTCAAGGGAACGGATAGTGAAGCCATTGCTGAAGGGTTGCTGCGTGTGCTGGATCATCGTGAACTTCTACCGAATGCAAGGGAATGCCGGGACCATGTCCTGAGCAGATATACATGGGGACATGTAGCGGAGCAGGTGGAAGAGGTGTTCCGACAGGTCCTTGATAGAAAGGCGGCGGCGAAATGATGAGAGTAGCTTATATTGACCATACGGCAAGATGGAGCGGCGGCGAAGTCGCTTTGTACAACATACTGACGAATATCGGGGAACATATCGACCCGCTCGTTATTTTGGCAGAGGAGGGCGATTTGGCAGATCGGCTTCGGCAGCGTGATATTGATGTGCGCATCGTTCCATTGGACGATTCGATTCGCAATCGGGGACGGAATGCCGTGAATCTAGGTGCGCCTGCAGCAGCTTTTCGTTTGCTGGCTTACGGTAGAAAACTTGCGCCCTTGCTGCGTGAGGAAAAGGTCGTGTGCGTTCACACGAACTCGCTCAAGTCTGCACTGTATGGTACAGTAGCCGCCAAATCGGCGAAGCTGCCCTTGATCTGGCATATCCGTGACCACATCGGTCCGCCGTATCTGAAGCCGATTGTGGCCAAAGGGATTCGGCTGATGTCCCGCTTTTTGCCCAACGGAGTGATTGCTAATTCCAAGTCCACGCTGAGTGCGTTGGAGTTACCCCCGGACAAAAAGACGCTTGTCGTTTATTCTGCTTTTGCCAAAGCAATTACAGCACGTGACACGGCTGCCCATGTACGTGGTGATGACTCGTTTAACGTCGTATTGGTCGGCAGATTGGCGGAATGGAAGGGACAGCATATTTTACTGGAAGCAGCACGCTCCTTTTTACCGGATCAGCGCGTGAAATTCTGGCTGGCTGGAGATGCGTTGTTCGGAGAAGAGGAATACAAGCAACGATTAGAGTCCACGATGCGCGAATACGGGTTGGCTAACGTCAATCTGCTGGGACACGTCGATGACATTCAAGGCCTGATGCAGCGTTGTGATTTGCTGATTCATACCTCTATTACACCAGAACCATTCGGTCAGGTCATAATTGAAGGCATGGCTGCGGGTCTCCCCGTGATTGCTTCCAATGAGGGTGGACCCAAGGAAACGGTGGTACCCCATGAAACCGGGCTGCTTATTGAACCGGGTGATCCGGCTAAGCTGGAAGAAGCCATCCGCTGGATGTTGGAGCATCCACAAGAACGTCAGCAGATGGGTGAGAGAGGGATGGAACGGGTCAAGAAGCATTTTGTCATCGAGAACACAGTTAAGGATATAGTTCATTACTATAAGGGTTTGTTGGCAGGAGTCTGACCGACATTCGCGTTAAAGGATGATTCAGATGAAAATAGCGATAGCGCACGATTACTTAATCCAAATGGGCGGAGCGGAAAGGGTAGTAGAGGTATTCCACGATATGTATCCGGAGGCTCCTATCTTCACAACGGTGTTCAGCGACGACCGCCTGTCGCGTAACTTGAAGGATGCGGATATTAGAGCCACTTGGCTACAAAAAGTCCCAGGAGTGAAGGACAACTTCAAAGGAGTGCTGCCGCTGTATCCCATTGCTATCCGTGATTTTGATTTTAGGGATTTCGACATTGTTTTAAGCTCCAGCAGTGCATTTATGAAAAGCATCCAGGTACCCAAACATACGTTTCACATTTGTTATTGTCACACACCGATGCGGTTTGCCTGGGATTACGATACATATATGGCCCGGCAGTCCAAATCCAACCTGCTCAAAAACATGCTCAAGCTGTACATGAACCGGTTGAAAACATGGGATGCCAAAACTTCTCGCAACGTAGACCAGTTTGTCGCCAACTCTTCGGTTGTTAAACGAAGAATTTTGCACTATTACCAAAGGGATTCGGATGTGATTTTCCCACCTATTAATACATCCCGTTTTAAACGCGCTACAAACATCGGTGACTATTACCTAATCGTATCCCGATTGGTGTCCTACAAGCGCATCGATCTCGCGATCGAAGCATTCAAACGTAACGGTCTCAAGCTGCGCATTGTGGGTGAAGGGCCGGACCGTAAACGACTCGAAGGTATGGCTGCCCCGAACATTGAGTTCCTCGGCAGGCTTGAGGATGAAGAGGTTAACAAGCTGATGGCAGAATGCCGAGCGCTCGTTTTTCCGGGTGAAGAGGACTTCGGTATTACGCCTTTGGAGGCGAATGCGGCCGGACGGCCTGTCATCGCTTTTCAGGGTGGGGGAGCGCTGGATACGATTGTTCCTCATGTGAACGGCGTATTTTTCCGCAAGCATCAAGTAGAGGATGTGCTGGAGGCCGTCGAAAAGGTTGAGCAACATGCGTGGAATGTGGACGATATCATTACCCATGCCCGCAAATTTGATGAAGAAAACTTCAAGGATCAATTAAAAAAGTATGTAGAACAAGCCTATGTGAACTTTCTAAAAGGAGGATGAACGGAATGAAGCTGGCTGTAATCGGTACTGGATACGTTGGACTCGTCTCGGGTGTATGTTTTGCGCAAAAAGGTAATGAGGTGATTTGTGTCGATCTGGAGCAGCACAAAATCGACATGTTGAACCGGGCAGAATCTCCGATTTATGAACCGGGTATTGAGGAATTGATCGCGTTGAATCTGGAAGCGGGCCGGTTGGAGTTCACCTCGGATTTGGCCGATGCGGTACGCCGCTCGGATATCGTAATTTTGGCGGTAGGTACACCTTCTCTGGCTAACGGTGAGGCGAATTTGTCGTACATTGAACAGGCGGCCGCTGATGTTGGGAAAGCCATGAACGGGTATAAGATTATTATGACCAAGAGTACTGTACCTGTCGGAACGAACGAAAAGATTAAGGACGTGTTGGCTCGTCACACGAGTTTGTCTTTCGATATCGTCTCCGCGCCGGAGTTCCTGAGAGAAGGCTCAGCCATCAATGATACGCTTTATCCGGATCGCATCATTATTGGTTTGGACAATACAGGACTGCGTGAAACCATGGTCACTCTGCATCAGGTGTTCACGGATAAAATCTATGTGACGGATATCCGTAGTGCTGAAATGATCAAATACGCGTCCAATGCGTTTCTGGCAACTAAAATTTCGTTCATTAACGAAATCGCTAATATTTGCGAAAAGGTTGGCGCCGATGTAACCTGTGTGGCTGACGGTATGGGGATGGACAAACGGATTGGCTCCTCTTTCCTACAAGCAGGGATCGGGTATGGTGGCTCTTGCTTTCCAAAAGACACAAATGCGCTTATCCAAATTGCAGGTAATGTAGACTATGAATTTAAGTTATTGAAATCGGTGGTCGAGGTGAATACCGACCAGCGCTTTATGATTGTATCCAAGCTGCGCGAATCGCTGGGTCAACTGAACGGTGTGTCCATTGGCATTTGGGGCCTCGCCTTCAAGCCAAATACAGATGACATCCGCGAAGCTCCAGCACTGGAAATCGTAGAAACGCTCATTCAGGCAGGCGCTATTGTCAAACTGTATGATCCCATTGCGATGGATAAATTCAAGGAGCGTGTGGATCACCCGAATATTATGTGGTGCTCATCCCCACAGCAAGCCGCTGAAGGTAGCGACGCTGTGTGCCTGTTGACCGATTGGGAAGAGTTCAAAAAAGTCGATCTCGTACAACTGGCCTCCATTTTGCGCAAGCCGGTTCTCATTGACGGTCGTAACGTATTCGCTGAGGAACAGATCCAAGGCTCCGGGCTGGAATACTACTCCGTGGGTCGTCCGCGGATGAGTGGGTGGAATCGGGATAAAGTGGAAGTTTAATAAGTGACCGAAGTGACCGATTAAAAAGTGGCTGTGGCAGGGTTGGAGACGCTGCGCGTTCCATTTGATCTTCCGATCGCTGTTGCAGTGGGATTCTCTGGATTATATAGAACATTCCAAGGTAAGAATCCCACTGCAAAGGCGAACGCTAGCGCTTCTCCAGATTCAAATGGACCGCTCCGCTGCTTTTCGCCGTGGAGTCACGGTTTTTAATCTCCCACCTTATGGGGGGAGTAGAAGGGCAGATCGGAAGGAGCGGCGCGGTTGAAGCCGCTCCTTCCGATCAAGTACGCCATTGCGGTTGCCGAAGGCAATCTGGGCAAGGCGTTACGAAATCTTGAAGCTTGCAAGCACAGCGGGCAAGCTTTGAGTTCTCGAACGTCTTACAGGCTGACCGGACTTAATAATGTCCGGTCGTGCCTTTTGCACCACAAGGTATGATCGGCATGATGCATTTTTGAGTAGCGCAGGGATGGATTTGAATCTGGAGAAGCGGAGCGTTCGCCTTTGACTTGGGATTCTTACATATAAATGTCTTACACAATCCAAAGAATCCCACGGCAACAGCGATCGTAAGATCAAATTCAGTCCGTAGCGGGCTACTCATCATTCAGAACGATCATCCAACCAATATAGAGAGGAAGTGGAGAGTTATGAAGCTCGTACTTTTGTCTGGTGGTTCCGGTAAAAGATTATGGCCTTTGTCCAACGATTCCCGTTCCAAACAATTTTTGAAGGTACTGGAGAGCCCGGAGGGGATTTCGGAATCCATGGTACAGCGGGTATGGAGACAATTGGGAGACAACGGATTATCAGAATCCTCGTTTATTGCGACAGGGAGAGCACAGGTCGAAATGATCCAGAGTCAGGTCGGGCCGAATACGCGCATCATTGTTGAGCCGGAACGCAGAGACACCTTTCCTGCGATTGCGCTGACAGCGACTTATCTATATTCCATTGCTGGTGTTTCCCCTGATGAAATTGTAGCTATTTTGCCTGTAGATCCTTATGTTGAGGATGCTTTCTTCGCTTCCGTAGCCCAGCTGGAACATACACTCCAGGAGAGTGAAGGCAAGCTTGCTTTAATCGGGGTTGTCCCTTCCTATCCTTCAGAGAAATATGGTTACATTATTCCGAAAAACGATGCCACCCAAGGTAGCACTGGCTACCGCGAAGTGAGCCATTTTCAAGAGAAACCCGACCGGGAGCAGGCGGAGCGTCTGATTGAACGCAATGCTCTATGGAACTGCGGGGTTTTTGCATTCAAATTAAGTTATTTGCTGGATATCTTGGCATCCAAGGGTTTGCCGCTGAATTATGAAGAAATGCAAAAGCAATACGCATCCCTGGAAAAAATCAGCTTTGACTATGAAGTAGTCGAGAAGGAAAAGGATATCGTAGTTCTTCCGTATGATGGTTTCTGGAAGGATTTGGGCACATGGAATACGCTCACAGAAGAAATGTCTAATCAACAAGTGGGCAGAGGTGTAGTAACGGAGGATTGCGTCAATACGAGTCTTATTAACGAGTTAGACATTCCTGTGGCGATCATTGGAACGAATGATCTGATTGTAGCCGCTAGCCCGGATGGTATTCTTGTGACCAATAAGGCTGAAAGTCCTCGCATTAAGGAAGTGCTCAAGGCTCATGATCAGCGTCCAATGTATGAAGAACGTCGTTGGGGGCAGTATCGGGTTGTGGATTATGTCAAGTATGACGAGGGTAACGAGGTATTGACCAAACGAATCCGCGTACGGAAAGGCAAAAATATCAGCTATCAGCTTCATTTCAAACGGAGTGAAATTTGGACCATTATTAGCGGTGAAGCGGAAATTATTTTGAATGAGAAGCTGCACAAAGTAAAAGCTGGTGATGTAGTTCGCATTCCTGAAGGAACGAAGCATAGCATTTTGGCTGTGACCGATGTGGATTTTATTGAGGTGCAGACTGGTTCTGAATTGGTTGAAGAGGATATTGTCCGCTTTTGTATGGATTGGAATGAAATTTCCCGTCACCAATTTATCTCATAATTGTTTTCGTAAAAACGAAAAAAAAGACGAATTCATGAAAATTCATAGCTCAAACTGTCGAAATTGGGCGAAAACCTGTAAATTCATGAACATGACCTATTAAATTTTGGTAAAAGAAAGTCGATACTTAGGGTAAGAAGGAATCCAAACTCCTTCCAACGATAAACGCAGCCCTGTCGAAAGGCAGGTACGCAAAGCTAAAGGGCCTTCTACAAGGATGGCAGCCTGGCTACCGAAAGGAAGAGCGAAAGTGAGATTCAATTTTATTCCTCTGTATCGACTGATACGTCATGTACTCCCCGTTGTTATGCTTTTTTCATTGTTGCCCGTCGGTTTTGGTGATTCTCTGTCTGTGGCGAATGCCGCTTCATTACAACCTGTTAATTCGGACGCTTCTATTCAGGCCCGTGAACTATACAATTATTTACTCAACATCTCAGGGGAAAAAATAGTCACCGGTCAGCATGATTATTTGGAAAGTCCGGATGAATTAAGTAACAAGGTCCAAAAAATCAGTCAGGCATATGTTGGTGTACACGGCTATGAGATGGGAGCTATCTCTGGTCAATCTGACGCTACGGAAGCAGCACAACGTAAAAATGTCGTCGATAGTGCTATCCGTTGGAGCAGATCCGGTGGTATTGTGACGATGACTTTTCATGAAGCGCTACCGGGTAGGCCACTGACTTGGGCCAATGTACAGGCGAAAGTAAGTCAGACAGAGTTCAACAAATACGTGACCCCAGGTACTACGCAGTATAACCTCCTCATTGCCGATCTGGATAAGGTCGCTGTTTCGTTAAAGCAGCTTCGTGATGCAGGGGTTCCGGTTTTGTGGAGACCTTACCACGAAATGAATGGTGACTGGTTCTGGTGGGGAAACAAAACTAATTTCAATCAGCTATGGAATATCATGTACGACCGTTTTACAAACACACATCAATTGAACAATCTGCTGTGGGTATGGAGTCCGAATGCGCCCAATTCGTATACCGTCCCGTATACCCCGAAATACCCGGGGGATGACAAAGTGGACATCTTGGCAGTAGACATTTACAACAATGATTTTAAGCAAAGTCATTACGAAGGCTTGCTTGGATTGGCACGGAATAAGCCGATTGCCATTGGAGAGCACGGTGAGATGCCTAGTTCTGAGGTGTTGCAGGCTCAGCCTAAATGGGTATATTCCATGACTTGGGGCAAGATGCTGACTGAGAATAACACAACAAATCAAATTCAGGATTATATGAATGATTCGAGGAGTTTGACGCGGGATGATGTGAAGAATGGATTGGAAACGATTCAACCACCTGGGGCAGATATACCGACCTTACCGGACGAGGGACAAAGTGAGCCTATCCCGGCTCCGACTCCTCCTTCCGTTCCTGATGTGGTATATGTGAACGGGTTGCAGGGCGAATATTTTAACAATATGAATTTGAATGGAAGTCCTGCTTTGGTCCGTACAGATAGCAAGCTGGACTACAACTGGCGCGCCAATGCAGCTGATCCAAAGGTGAATGCCGATCAGTTCTCGGTTCGCTGGACGGGTAAAATCAAACCACAATATAGCGAGACCTATACGTTCACAACGATATCCGATGATGGTATTCGCGTATGGGTAGACGGCAAGTTGGTGATTGACAGCTGGTTCAAACAAAGCTGGACGGAGCGTAAAGGCAGTATTACTTTGGAAGCAGGCAAAATGGTAGATGTAAAAGTAGAATACTATGATGAAATGGGCGACGCGATGGCACGTCTAATGTGGGAAAGTCAGCATGAAGCGAAAGCGGTGATTCCCGGAAACGCTTTGTTTCTTCCTTGATTGATACTCTTTCCCGGTCCAAAAATTTGAGGAGAGAGGGTGGATCATATGATAAAAAAATGGTTATCCCATAGGTATACAGTCGTTTTATCTGGACTATTAGCGGTCGTAGCTATAGCGATGATTGCTTGGTTTATATACACGCCTTCAAGAAGCGCAGAATTGCAGACGGATAAAGTAGCGGCTGCCAGTCCAGTATGGAAGCTGGGTCAGAGGGATGACTCTTCAGCGGAATTCAAAGGTGTGGTCGGTAGGGATAATATCGACATTTCTACAGCAGCTGCCACTACCGAATCGTCTGCTAAAGGAGCACTGTCAGCGTTGTCGGTAGCAGAAGAGAGTACAACAGTTCCGGTATTGCTCAGCAGTGGAGATATTCCTCCCGGTTTGAATGCGTCCACGAACCCTGAACTGACACTTCAGTATAAGCTGAATCAGATACCTCCCAATGGTATGATATTCCGTGTTCGGATTTTGGATGCGGGCAAAGCAGTCCCGCAAATGGCTGTATTTTCAAATCATCAGTTGTCCGGTATTATTCAGATTGCCGGGGTATCCGGTACTGGGAGTGCTTATAATTTCAAAAACAACTACGAGTTATATATACCCAAAGAGCAATTGCAAAGCGGTGTTAACGTACTCAAGCTAAAGACAGCGCGCTGCCTATACTGCTCCTCTGCAGAAGATAAAAATGTGTGGTGGACTTGGGATGACTTGAGCTTGGAGACGTTAGCTTCACCTGCGGTCGAACCGGTACACGGTAAATATATACTGACCGGAACAAATGTGAACAATAAAGAATTTTATTATGATCAGGGTGCAGTTAAGCATTTACCATACGTTCTCAAGTGGCTGGGCATTGCTTATAGTGGCAACGTCATGAGGGTCACCTGTGCCAGTAATGTGGGCAAGGCATGTACAGACGTGGATGATTACTATCAAACGTTAAAGCAGTATAATATGCAATCGTCTGCTTTGTATTTATATACAGGTGATATTAAGCTGCAAAAAGATGGTTCTCTGCCAGAGACGGCCAAGCAAAAGTTGCGCGATTATGTAAAAAAATACGGTTCTTATCTTCAATATTATGAAGTAGATAACGAACCTGGATTATTTAATCGCTCCAAGGCGGTAAACCTGGCTGTGGCCAAGTGGTTGAATACAGAAGGCAAGCAATTGGCACCGCATCTCAAAACCGTAGCACCGGGCTGGGCCTACTGGCCAACGTACTCAACCAAAGCGTGCAAAAATCAAACCAGTGGTACGCAAAAATGCGGTGACCCAGATGGATGGGAACGAGACCCGGCGCAACGTAAACAGCTGGAGGAAGTCACTGACCTGACCAATGGACACGCCTATGGTGAATCGTATAATGAAGAGGGCGGGGGCAGCTTCGTCCAAAATTTGAAAACCTTCGGCGGTTCGAGCAATGGACTGGCGAAAAAGATGCTGAACACAGAGTTCGGTACCAATGATACGCATCGAGACAATCCAGATTACGGGGCTAGTCAGCCACAAGCAGCTGCATTCGACCGGATTATGCGTTCGCAAATTGGGTTTGCCGATATGTTTATCCAGCACGCTGCTTTTTATAAAGATTATACGCTGTTTAAAACAGGCTTCGATCTGCAAAGTCATAACCCGGCCAACACAGAAATTTATCCGTTCGGGCAAGGACAGGACACCCGTGTTAAGATCATGAGACGCTTGAGCTTAGCCTATGCCACCCATGGACAACCTCTGACTTATACAGTGCTGAATCCAGAGGATACCAAGGACAAGATGGTCTATGTTCGTGCGGTGGATACGTCCAAGCTTAAACCGCTGGCAGGTAGCGGCGCTACTTCAGACAAATTGCTGGTGAATCTAGTGAATTTCGAAGCTACCCCGCAGACCGTTCGTGTACGGGTAACGATGCCGAAAGCCGGTTTGTACACGGGTGAACGTTTTGGAGCGGGTTCTACTTACAGTCAGGCACAGCGTTCCATATCAGGGCTCAAGGCTTCTCCTGCTCTTGATTTTGAAGAAAAGCTGGGTCCTGGCGAAGCGGTACAATATATTTTGGAATTAAAAAGTACAGATCAGACCGCAGCTTCAGCCCCAACAGGGGTGAAGGCTGCCTCTGTTCAGGATGGGGCGGTAAAGATTAATTGGCTTCAGGCAGAAGGCGTATCTTCCTATGATGTGCTGCGTGCTGACGGGACCGACGGGGCCTATCAGGTGATTGCCTCGCAAGTAGCGGGAAACACGTATACAGACCGCACAGTAAAAGCTGGAGGCCACTATGTCTACAAAGTCCGGGCGACCGGAGGCACTCAGGTTTCCCAGGCAGCCGAGGTCGCTTAATAACAGATCGGAATGTATATAGGACCTGAGTTAACGAATACCTAACATCATTTCGAAAGAAAACAAAAAAGAACCTATCAGGAGAAAATAGGACCTGACAGGTTCTTTTTTGTTGGAAAATCGTTCTGATTTGCCAATACTTTACGTATAATGAAGAAAAAAATAAGAAAATCCTTTTATATTCTCGTCATAAGACGACAACATTGCAGGTATGTATTCATATATAATAGTTTTGTTCATGACTATACATACATGGTTTTGTGGGAAATCTCTTTCCGGTGACCAAGAATAATAAAGCGAGGTTAGTGCTGAATGAACAAGGAGACAGAATTAGGGGTGAACAACCCTCTTTTTCAAAACAACGTACGGAAAGTAGACAAAGCCGCTATCGACTTGGACATCCGGGACATTTTGCTTCAATGTGGGTTCACGATGCCAGAATGGCTAGAAAACGACGCTGATGGAACCACATACCGGAAGGACAAGCGCGTGTAAATTCCACCGGCTGGTCCTACTTGAGCGAGACGTGAAGCAGTCGGCCGCTTTCTTTATTCCATCATTCGTTCCATTCGGACAAATGCAATAAAACGTTTGGCTTCTTCCTCAGACAAGGTGCGTCCGTCAATGGTCAGGTTGAAACGTTGCAGAATATCCTCGTCGGACAGTTCAAGCTGGTCCACAAATTCCCTCACATCTGAATCCAATATCGCTGCCGGATGGCTCGTACGTCCCACCAAGTAGTCAATCGTTACCCCGAAAATATCAGCGAGCTTGGTCAGGATCTCAAAATCTGGCTTGCGCCTATTTTTTTCATAGTGAGAAAGAGCTGCCCGCGTAATTCCGAGGGATTGCGCTAGTTCCTCTTGTTTTAATCCCTTATGTTCTCGTAATTCAGCGATGCGGGTGCCATAATTCATCTGTTTTTCCTCCTGAAGGCAAGGTTAAGAAAGGTAAAAAAGCAATTTTACGCTTGACAAGATACGTTTTGTATCATAAATTAGTTATGTAAGTTACATAACGTATCTTTATTTCATAGTTTTCACTTATGTCTTCGTTTATATACCCTAAGAGGCCACCGATTATTGAGCATTTTGTGCTTATTCGCTGGCTAGACCTTCTATGCGCTATTATACAACATTTTACTATAGATTAGAGGGTCATGCATCGTTCTTTTCCCCGTTATGCAGAGGATCAGTACAAGCGTTATTGCATCGAAAACAAGTCAATCAGGGAGGACTGGTCTTGTGCAGTTGAAAGAGTACATCCGTTTGATCCGTAAAAGAATGTGGTTGATTGGTAGCATCGTACTGCTGGTATGTACTGTAGTGGGCATAAAAAATGTATATTTTACCCCGCAGATTTATGAAGCTACCGCAAAGCTCATTATCAACCAGACGCCACGACCGGATCGTGCAGGTGTCGTTGATTACAGTGTAGTTCAAACGAATATAGCCTTAACGAACTCCTATAAGCAAATTATGATCTCCTCGGCGATTATGGATCAGGTGGTCGCCAGCTTCCCCGACCTTAAGGTCACTCCGTCAGCTTTGGCGCAAAAATTAAGAGTGAACACCGCAGGTGATTCACAGGTCATGGATGTAACAATCCGCGATTTATCGTATACGAAGGCTGTGAAAACCGTCAATGCGGTAGCCAAAGTATTCAAACGGCAAATTCCCTCTATCATGAAAATGGACAATGTCACCATCCTAAGCGAAGCCAGTCTGAATGATCCAGCAGTTCCCGTGAACAGTAATCCCGCTATACAGATATTTATTGCTTTTGTCACCTCTTTATTGTTGGGAATCGGCTTGGCATTTTTGCTGGAGGTACTGGATGATACATTTAAGAATGAAGAGGATATTGAAAAAGAACTCGGTCTGCCTACCCTATCCCTGATTACGAAAATGAAAAAAGAAGATAAACGCTCTGACAGCTCCACTACAACTCCTAAACAGGTAGGTGAAGGGCAATATGCCGCGATTAATCAATAATCAGCTCGTTACATCCCTACATGCTCAGTCTTCCGTTTCGGAGGAGTACCGCATGCTTCGTACTAACATCCAGTTTTCTTCTATAGACGAGCCGATTGAGGTTATGATGGTGGCGTCCGCTCAGGCGGGTGAAGGCAGAACGGTCACGATTAGCAATTTGGCTGTAACCTATGCGCAAGAGGGGAAAAAGGTGCTGATTATGGACATGGATCTGCGTCGTTCCTCTTTGCACCATATGTTTGGTTTGCGTAATCATACAGGGCTGACACGGGTGCTTGCCAATCAACAGGCATGGCAGGATGTGGTTCAGGAAACCGGGATTGACCATCTGCATGCAATTACAGCCGGGCCGAACCCGCCAAATCCGTCCGAGATGCTCAGTTCCCGTAGAATGAATGCTCTGCTAGTTGAGCTAAAAGAACATTATGACGTGATCTTAATGGATACGCCGCCGTTGCTGTCCTTTCCGGATGGCTTAATTATAAGCGCTATGTGTGACGGAGTCATTCTGGTGGTGCAGGCAGGGAAGGTCAAAAAGGATGTCGTCAAGAAAGCAAAAGCGAATTTGGAAAGAGTAAAGGCGCGCATTCTGGGTGTCGTACTTAATAATGTGAAGCGTTCGAATACCCGCGCCGAGAGAGGTATGGAGGAACGCAATCTGACATGAATAAAAAGGAGGAAAATGAGAGTATATAAAATTCTTTTAACAATGTATAAATGATAATTATCAATAAGGAGCGAGGTGATGAGACGTGTCTTCTTCCCGCTCGAACGAGGCCGAAGTGCTGGGCGCGTCAGTGGATGTATATTCGGTCGCTCATGGGCTTGAACGGCGGCAAGGATGGAACGTATACCCGTTCGTGAAGCGAAGCATGGATATTATATTGTCTTTCATTGGAATCATCGTGTTATGTCCGGTATTTCTGCTTGTCATTTTGCTGATTAAGCTGGAGGACCCAAAAGGCAGTGCGTTATTTTATCAAGTACGTATTGGGAAAAATGAGCGTCCGTTTCGCATGATCAAATTTCGTTCCATGGTGTCTGATGCCGAGGCGAGATTGTCTGCACTGCTGGTGGAAAATGAAATTGAGGGTGCGATGTTCAAAATGCGGGACGATCCCCGAATTACCCGTGTGGGTCGCTTTCTTCGCAGAACGAGCATCGACGAGCTGCCACAACTGTTCAATGTACTGCGTGGGCAGATGAGTCTGGTAGGGCCCAGACCCCCGTTGCCAAGAGAAGTCCATAATTACACAGTGAGGGATAAGCTGCGTCTGACGGTTACACCAGGCTGCACCGGTCTATGGCAGATCAGCGGTCGTAATCATCTAAGCTTTAACCAGATGGTAGAACTGGATTTGGAGTACATATCCAGACGCAGTTTCCGCACAGATATGATCATTATGCTGAAAACATTTCGTGTGCTGCTAGGCTCCAAGGATGCGTATTAAAGTCTTTCATTTTCACGAAGAAGGTAGGGGATAAGTATGGATCTTCATTCCAACATATATGTAGCAGGGCATAACGGACTGGTGGGTTCCGCTATTGTCCGAGCGCTTCAGAATGCGGGTTACCGTCATATTATTACTCGCACAAGCCGTGAGCTGGATCTACGCAATAAAGAGGCAGTAGATCATTTTTTTGAAACAGAGCCTGTGGATTATGTATTTCTGGCAGCGGCCAAGGTTGGTGGGATTTTGGCGAATAGCGAATATCCGGCTGATTTTATCCGTGACAATCTGCTTATACAAACGAATGTGATTGATGCAGCGTACCGGGCGAATGTAGGCAAGCTGTTATTCCTCGGCTCTACCTGTATCTATCCTAAATTTGCTCCGCAGCCGTTGCGAGAAGAATATCTGCTTACGGGTGAACTGGAGCCTACTAATGAGGCCTATGCGATTGCTAAAATTGCCGGGATTAAAATGTGTCAGTCTTACAACCGTCAGTATGGAACCCGGTTTATTTCTGTGATGCCGACGAATTTATACGGTCCGGGCGACAATTTTGATCTCCAGACCTCTCATGTGCTACCTGCGCTCATCCGCAAGTTTCATGAAGCCAAGCTGAATCAATCTCCGACTGTAGAAGTATGGGGATCTGGTACGCCGCGCCGAGAATTTCTTCATTCTGATGATCTGGCTGAAGCCTGTCTGTTCCTGATGAACAATTATGAGGGAAATGAAATTGTAAATATCGGCGTAGGTGAGGATATCTCCATTCGTGAGCTGGCTGAACGAGTGAAGAATGTAGTTGGCTATGAGGGAGAAATTACCTTTAACACCTCCGCTCCTGATGGAACGCCGCGTAAGTTGGTAGATGTATCCCGAATTTCCGGGCTGGGCTGGTCGGCGCGTATTTCACTAGAAGAGGGATTAAGGTCTGTGTATCAGGCATTTCAAGGCCTGGATCTGGTTGAACAATAAAAAAACGGTGGGGGAATTGGAATGAAAAAAGCGCTGATCACAGGGATTACCGGACAAGACGGGTCCTATCTGGCTGAGTTGCTGCTGTCCAAGGATTATGAGGTGTACGGGGTGCGCAGACGAACCAGCACACCGAACTTTGAAAATGTAGCGCATATCCAGAATGACATCCAATGGCTTTCCGGTGATATGACCGATCTGGCTTCATTGATCGAAGCCGTCCGTCAGTCCGACCCAGATGAGGTCTACAACTTGGCTGCTCAATCCTTTGTAGCGGCCTCGTGGCCGCAGCCGTTGGCTACAGGGCAGATTACAGCGCTATCTGTCACCAATATGCTGGAGGCGGTTCGAATTGCCAAACCGGAAGCGCGCTTTTATCAGGCGTCAAGCAGCGAGATGTTCGGTAAGGTGCTGGAGACACCCCAGACAGAAACGACTCCGTTTTACCCACGCAGTCCCTACGGTGTCGCCAAAGTGTACGGCCATTGGATTACAGTGAACTATCGCGAAAGCTTTGATATGTTTGCTTGCTCTGGCATTCTGTTCAATCACGAATCGCCACGCCGAGGACTGGAATTTGTAACGCGTAAGGTGTCGGATGCGGTAGCTCGTATCAAGCTAGGGTTGCAGCAGGAGCTGCGCATGGGAAATTTGGATTCACTGCGAGACTGGGGTTTTGCAGGCGATTATGTAAAGGCCATGTGGCTGATGCTTCAGCAGGATCAACCGGATGATTACGTCATTTCCACAGGAGAAATGCATTCTGTACGTGAACTGCTGCAAATTGCCTTTTCCCATGTAGGTTTAAATTATGAGGATTACGTCGTGATCGATCCTCAATTTGTCCGTCCGGCAGAGGTAGATTTATTGCTCGGCGATTGTGCCAAGGCGAAAGAAAGGCTGGGCTGGCGATTGGAAGTAGGCTTCGAGCAGCTCATTCATATGATGGTGGATACAGACTTGGAGCGGGTAAAAAGGCAGGCTGCAGTCGAAGCTTCTGTCGTCGTGTAAGAGATGGAGAGGCCACCCGCCTGGGCGGGGGTCTCTTCGCTGTACATGATTGCAGCTGCATTGACAGAACAGCAGGTTATAAGGCTGTGCGAAAGGTCATTTTTTAAGATGGAGTAAAACCTATGACATTAGTCAAAAAACGCGCCAAACCGCGCAGAAGTTTGCTGGTGAATACATCCTGGCTGTTCGGTGACAAAATGATTCGCATGGTGTTTGGCCTGGCAGTCAGCATCATCATGGCGAGAGTGTTGGGACCAGAGGAACTGGGAAAGTGGAATTATGCGGAATCCTTTTTCGGGATGTTTCTGATTTTCACGACCCTTGGCTTTGATTCTATATTAGTACGCGATCTTGTCAAAGACCCCAAGGATGAGCATGAGCTATTGGGGACGGCGGTTCTGCTGAAATTGGTAGGTACTCTGATAGCCATTGTACTGTCCTATTCCTTCATTTCACTGCTCAGACCGGAAGATAGTTCAGTGCGGTTGATCAATCTGATTCTGGCTACGGCCTCGATATTTCAATTGTTTGATATCATCGACTACTGGTTTCGTGCGCAGATGCTGTCCAAATACACGGTCGTTGCCAAGAATACCGCTTTTGTTCTCGGCTCCATCATCAAAATCATTCTTTTGTTGTCCGGTGTTCCGATATGGTTGGTGGCGTTGTGTGCTCATGGAGAGTTTCTGTTGGGAAGCCTGCTGCTGCTGTATTTCTTCCATAAGGAAGGAAGACGTGTGAACCGATGGACGTTCCGCTTAACCACAGCTCGGCGAATCATGAATCACAGCTGGCCACTTATATTGTCATCCTCCGCTGTATATGTACAGGCACGGATCGATCAAGTCATTATCGGTGAACTGCTGGGGAACGCTGCGGTCGGGCAATACTCCGTTGCACTCCGACTCATCGAAGTGCTGGGCTTCATTCCGGTCGTTCTGACGACGGCTTATGCTCCGGTGGTGACGCGTTCAAAGCAGAAAGGAAGCGACGAATACAGACAGACATTGTCCAAGGTGTATCGGCTGATGTTTATATGCTTTCTTGTGACCTCGGTACCTTTATTTTTTCTATCCCAATGGGTAGTGGTTGTGCTGTATGGGAGAGAATTTACCGAAGCAGGTTCGCTGTTGTCTCTGTTTGCGATTCGTCTGTTTTTCACCAACTTCAGTGTTGCTAAAAGCTTGTTTATTACCAATGAAAATTTGTTTAGATACACGCTGCTGACCTCGGTGGTAGGGGCGGTTACGAATATCGCTTTCAATTACGCGCTAATCCCTTTGCTTGGTGTCCGAGGGTCGTTAGTGGCGACGATCTTGTCCTTTACGATATCTGTATTTCTATTAGATTTGCTGTTTAAGGAAGTTAAATCTAATTTGGGTTGGATGATGAAGTCCATCCTGACCTTTTGGCGTGTTCAAATTACAGTACCGAAAGTTGGAGAGAACAATCATGATACCCATTAAACCGTTTGTTCGGCATGAGGAACAGTGCCCGCATTGTGGAGGTAAGGTACGTGGTGGAGAGGTGCTGTGGCAGGGAATCCATGTATGTGTCAGTACTGCGTGTGAGGGGTGCGGACGCGAATATCTCGAGGACATGAGGGTCGGTCATGCCACGTATTCACCTTATCGTGTAGAAATGCCTGACTATATTCTGACTGGTGATGCGAAGTCGAGAAAATGGCTCGGAGAGCCTTTGCGGCAATCGTTGATGAATCCTTCCTATGACTTAGCAGTCGGCATGACCGTGCATAAAATGAAAGCTTCTACACGTGTAATCATCGTCAACACTATGGATTATTTGTATGGTCATGCGTTGCTCAAGCTGCTCAATGTGCAACGCGAATACGAGCAATCCCCGGACCTGGGAATTATCGTTATTGTGCAAAAGTCGCTGGAGTGGATGGTGCCAGCATATGTGTCTGAAATTTGGACGGTTGATGTGCCATTCAGCAGGGCACGTAACTTTTATCCTGTACTACATCATCGGATGATTGAGGAACTGATGCGTTTTGATGAGGTGTATGTCAGCCCGGCATATTCACATCCCAATCAGTTTGATATTGAGCAGTTTACAGGTGTCTCCCGCTATGACGAGGGGCGTGAGTCGGAGCCGCGCATTACCTTCGTATGGAGGGAAGATCGCTTGTGGAGCGGCAGCCATCATATCGCAAGAGCGGTACAGAAATTTCCGCAGCTCAAACGTGGGCTAAAACCACTAATTTATCATCAGCGCAGTAAAATCATACGGCTGTTCCGCAGGCTAAAAGAAAGCTTCCCAGATCATCGTTTTACAGTCGCTGGACTTGGGCGTACCGGGAGCTTCCCGGCATGGATTTCTGATGAGCGTGTCACACGCTTCGATCGAGAAAGTGAGCTGCGGGTCTGCGAGGTATACGCAGCCAGCCAATTAGTAATCGGTATCCACGGCTCTAATATGCTGCTGCCCTCTGCGCATGCCAGCATGACCATTGATTTGATGCCCAAGGACCGATGGGGGAATTACGCTCAGGATATTTTATTTCACGAAACGGATCATCGGCTTACAGCCTACAAATACCGCTTTGTGCCGATGGAATCGAGTGTGACTCTAGTGGCAGATATGGCAGCTGCCCAGCTCAAAGGGGCAGATCATTTTAATATGCAGATGACGGAGGAAAGGCAGCGTGAACATTCAAGTTGGAGGGGAAAGGCCGCTTCGGGGCGGGTTTGATCCTGGAGCGACTATTGTGGATGGAAGTCCGCTTCGGGACGGATTTGATCTTCCGATCGCTGTTGACGTGGGATTCCTTTGTTTGAATAAAGCCCTACAGAGGGCGGAATCCCACGTCAAAGGCGAACGCTGACGCTTCTCCAGATTCAAATCCTTACCCTCCGCTACCCACCGCCGCCAAAAATAATTTCCCCCAGCCCCTAGAGTGGGGAAGGTAAGAGCCGCCTGGCGATAGCTTCGCCCTATCGCCGCGAACGCCGGGCATGCATGCCCGTATAGGGCACACTCAGCACAGTTCTCTGTCAAGGTGACAGCGTTTGGTGGATAGCAATCTTTTAGCAGGCGACAATCTAGTCATCGTTAAGATCTTGTGGTCAGCCTAGCGGTAGTATAGGCATGCTTGCTTGTGAGCGTGCCATAACCGTGCCAAGTTCACAAGCGTTTGACGAAGTCAACGCTCTGCATGCATCCGTGCTCGCGTATCCGCGCAGCGGGGGGCACTTCATGCCCAGCATTCCTTTTTTGAAATGGGGTGACTTTATGGACCCGGCGGTCAGTAGCGGAGCCGTCCATTTGAATCTGAAGAAGCGCTAGCGTTCGCCTTTGCAGTGGGATTCTTACCTCGGAATGTTTTATATATCCAGGAATCCCACTGCAACAGCGATCGGAAGATCAAATGGAACGCGCAGCGTTCTCTGAACCCTCCATGCTCCATAACTCACCCAATATGAAATGGCAGGAGCCCTGATGATGATTCAAAAAATATTGTATCTCCGCAATTTTGCCAGCAAAGTGAACGGGGACTCATACAATTTACAGGAAGTCGGTTTGGGCAAAGCACTCGTTCGAAAAGGCTATGATTGCGATATTGTTTACTACAACGATCGTAAAGAAACCCATCTGGAACAGGTCTACCGTCACGAAGGATGCACCTTGCGTATTATCTGGCTCCACGGGTTTAAGTTCTTAAGCAACAGCATCTACAGAGATGTTCTCAAAGATTCTTTTCTGGATGCCTATGGTCTGGTCATTACTACAGAATACAACCAGATCATGACCTATCTGCTTTCTCGCAAATGTCCTGATAAGCTGGCGTTGTATCACGGCCCATACCGAGATAACACGCACGCGCTGATCCGCAAACTATACGATATTATGCTGCTGCCGAAGGTAGCAAAATCTCTACGCCATACCTATGTCAAATCCGATCTTGCCAAGCGCTATTTGGAGAATAAAGGTTTTGACAACGTGGTTACGATTGGGGTCGGACTGGATCGCAGTAAAGTAGAGAGAGCATTCGATAGTGGCACCAGTAACAACAGTGAAGACATAAGCGGAGAACGTGAGGAAAACCGTGAGGTCGCGAATGAGCTGCGTCGAATCGGAGATCGTCCGGTGCTACTGTATGTTGGTGTATTGGAGGAACGGAGAAATATACGTTTTATGCTGACTACGTTCAAAAGGGTACTCCAAAAGTATCCTAGCTGCCTTTTGTTAATGGTCGGGGATGGACGGAAGGCGGACACAGACCGCTATTGGACATATGCTCATGAACTGGGAATAATGGACAGTATTATTCATTTTTCAAGAGTGGAGCAACGTCATCTGTGGCAGGTTTACGGAGCGGCGGATGTGATGCTGTTTCCGACCCAATACGATATTTTCGGTATGGTGCTGCTGGAAAGCATGCTGTTTCGCGTCCCGATTATCTCTTCGGTAAACGGGGGCTCGGTTACCTTGATTGAGGACGGAGTGAGCGGAGTGATGCTGAGAAGCTTTTCAGAAGAGGAATGGTCTGGTCGAATAGGCGATTTGCTGGATAATGCTGAGCTGAGACGAAGTATGGCGGAGAAGGCCTTCCTTACGGTCGAGCGTATGTCGTGGGATCGCATTGCGGATGAAATAGTAAGCCATCAAGGGATCAAACCTACAAGTTCGAACCACGCTATGCAATCAACGCAGGAAAGAGGGGCAACCACGTGAGCCAACAGGCCAGCAGACAGATGAGCCCTTCTGTGAGCAAGGTGCTGATCATCCATAACTTTTATCAGCAAAGCGGGGGAGAAGACAAGGTTGTCGAGCAAGAATCAGCTATGCTGCGTTCCAGAGGAATAGAGACAGAGCATTACTATGTGCACAACGACAGCATTCAAAGCAGAGGGCTAGCGAACATGGCAAAGCTGGCGGTAGAGGCGGCATGGTCCCTGCCGGAATTTAAAAGAATCAAGAAGCTGCTTTTACAGGTGAAGCCGGATGTGGTACATGTGCATAATTTTTTCCCGGTTATATCCCCTTCGGTCTATCATGCTTGTGAACGGCTGGGGATTCCGGTTGTCCAGACACTGCATAATTACAGGCTGATTTGTCCGGCGGCAACCTTTATGCGAGGGAATAAGGTTTGTGAAAAATGTCTGCACGGCACGCTGCTGCATTCCATCCGTCATGGATGCTATCGAGGTTCACAGCTTCAGACGATTCCGGTAGCGGCGATGATTAAGTTCAACGATCTGATCGGCACATGGCAGCACAAGGTAAGTCGCTATATTGCGCTGACGGAATTTGCACGGGACAAATTTGCCGAAAGCGGTATTCCACTGGATCGTATCGCGGTAAAGCCGAATTTTGTCCATCATAAAACAGTGAAAACCCAATATGACCCGAATGATCGTTATTTATTGTTCGTGGGGCGGATTTCAGCTGAAAAAGGGGTTCGCAATCTGCTGCAAGCTTGGTCACAGTTGGAAGATCGGGGGGGACTGAGACTGGTCATCATTGGGGATGGTCCGGAAAAGGCTGAATTGACCGCTGCTTATCCGCAGGAAGATGTTCGGTTTCTCGGTAAGCAGGATGGAGACACGGTACTGGATTGCATGAGCCGGGCCATGTATGTCATGGTGCCTTCCATTTGGTATGAAGGATTTCCCATGACCATTGTAGAGTCTTTTTCTGTTGGAACTCCGGTATTATGCAGCCGGCTCGGTGCACTGGAGGAAGTCGTGGAGGACGGGGTGACGGGTTTCCATTTTCAACATGATGATTTGGAAAATATAAAGACTGTGATTCGCTGTGCAGTCGCTTATGAAAACTATGCAGCTATGAGACAGAAGGTGTCGGAAAACTACGATGCACGCTATACGGAAGAAGTGAATGTGAAGCAGCTGATGGCGATATATAGCGAGGCGATGGAGGAGCGTGATTATGAAGCAGCTGCCCCAATATAGAGTCGGAAGGATTGCGGATGCAGATATTGCAGCACTTACGTTTCAGGAGACGGTACACATGCTGGAACAATGGGCAGTCGAACGAAAGGACGGCTATGTTTGTATTTGCAACACGCATTCCATTGTCACAGCCGGGAATCATTCTGAGTTCCACGAAGCGCTCACTCAAGCCGATTTGTGTACTCCGGACGGTATGCCGTTGGTATGGGCGCTTAAGCTGTACGGATTTGAGCGTCAGGATCGGGTAGATGGTCCCAGTCTGATGCTCAAGTTGTGCGAACGTGCGCCACAGACGAAGGTAAGTATATATTTTTACGGCAGTACGCCGGATACGCTGGATAGCTTAAAAGAAAGAGTAGAACAGGATTACCCTGGAATCCGCATCGCGGGCAGCTTTTCACCACCCTTTCGTGAGCTTCACCCAGATGAGGAGGAGCGGATCATTGATGAAATCAATGCGTCCGGCGCGCATATCATATTCGTCAGCTTAGGCTGTCCGAAGCAGGAAATATGGATGCATCGAAACAAAGCCCGCATTCATGGCGTGATGATTGGAGTAGGGGCGGCCTTTGACTATATCACTGGAAAGGTTCGTAGACCGCCACTAGCGATACAAAAGCTGGGGCTGGAGTGGCTGTACCGTCTGATCTGTGAACCGAAGCGATTATGGAAGAGGTATGCCTATAACAATCCGATGTATGTATACCGTTTTCTAAAATCTTATCGGCAAAACAAACGGCTTACGCTTTATCATAATCGGCTTGCAGGAAGAGATATAGAGAAGTGAAGTCGGTAAAAGCAGGTTGCAATGAGACAGCATGTAAAAGGGGGAGTTGCTTTGAAGTTATGTGTAATTGGTGCAGGGTATGTCGGGCTGGTGTCGGGGGTCTGTTTTGCCGCACTCGGAAATACCGTCGTCTGTGTAGATCAGAATGAGGATAAAATTCATCAGCTGCGTGCAGGTGGGGTGCCGATTTATGAACCGGGATTAAAGGCTCTAATTAAAGATAATGTAGAACAAGGCCGACTAAGCTTTACAACAGATACGGCTGCTTCGGTGGAAGCAGCCGAAATTGTTATTTTGGCGGTCGGCACGCCTTCGCTGCCAGGCGGAGAAGCGAACCTGTCCTATATTGAAGAAGCCGCCTGCGAGGTGGCAGACGCCATGAATGGCTACAAAATAATTGTCACCAAAAGCACGGTGCCTGTCGGAACGAACGAACGTATTCAAAATTGGATTGCGAGCCGCACAAACTATCCGTTTGGTGTGGCTTCGGTTCCTGAATTTTTACGTGAAGGTTCAGCAGTCATAGACACCCTACAGCCAGATCGAATTATCATCGGAGCTTCCGATCCGCATGTGTCCGCTGTGCTGACTACACTGCACGAGCCGTTGACGACAAATATCGTAACCACGGATATCCGTTCGGCGGAGATGATCAAGTACGCGTCGAATGCTTTTTTGGCGACCAAAATTTCGTTTATTAATGAGATTGCAAATATTTGCGAAAAGGTGGGCGCAGACGTTACACGCGTGGCACACGGTATGGGACTGGATCAGCGGATCGGTTCCTCCTTTTTGTCTGCTGGTATCGGCTATGGGGGTTCCTGTTTTCCCAAGGATACACAAGCTCTGATCCAAATTGCAGGTAACGTGGACTATGAATTCAAGCTGCTGAAATCTGTGGTGGAAGTGAATCAGGGGCAACGTTTTAACGTGATTCGTAAACTGAAAGAGGCGCTGGGTGATCTGGAGGGAGCTACGATTGGTATATGGGGACTGGCCTTTAAACCGAATACAGATGACGTAAGAGATGCCCCGGCGCTGGATATCATGCAGTCGCTGCTGGAGGCAGGGGCGCAAATTCGTGCGTATGACCCGATCGCTACCGCTAACTTCCGCAGACTGCTGGACAGCTCGGAAGTAACGTGGGCAGATAGCGCACGAGAAGCGGCAGAGGGATGTGACGCACTGTGTCTATTGACGGAATGGGAAGAGTTTGGTGATATCGGGTTGGGTGAGCTGAATGAGCTTATGAAGTATCCAATTATGATTGACGGACGCAATGTGTACAGCGAAGAGCAGATCAGACAATCCGCCTTTGCATACTATTCTGTCGGCAGGCCACAGATGAACAATCTGGATGTAGATCGTCATCAGTCTGTAGTGAATCCGTAAAGGGGAGGCTGCGTATGAAACGATGGCTGAAGGTGACATTGGGGGCTGCGGCGTTATTGGTCGTAGGGGCTACTGCCTACACCGCTTATGTGTATCATTCCTTTAAAACAGCGGCGAATGCGATGTATCATCCGCGCAGCATCGTGCAGCCTGGGGCGGTTTCTACCCTTGCAACGGGCGGAGCAGGGCGATCTGTAGGTACAGACACGGGATCAAGTACACCCAATCCGGCAGCCATCTCCCAGTTCAAGCCGTTCACCGTGCTGGTGCTGGGCGTAGATCGGCGGCCTCACGATCCAGGACGATCGGATACGATGATCGTTTTGTCTGTTAACCCTGCCGAAGGCTCTATGTTGATGTTCAACATTCCGCGTGATACGCGAACAGTGTTGATCGGCAAGGGGCGTGAGGACAAAATCAATCACGCTTTTGCTTTTGGGGGCGTGGATATGTCGATTCGTACGGTTGAGCATTTTTTGAACCATCCGATAGATTACTATGTGCAGATGAACATGGAAGGGTTTGCGAAAATGGTGGACCTTATGGGGGGAGTGGAGGTTCATAATCCACTTGATTTTCAATATGAGGGCCATCATTTTGCGCAGGGTAATTTGAACTTGAACGGGGCTGAGGCGTTGGCCTACGCCCGTATGCGATTCGATGATCCACGTGGGGATCTCGGAAGAAATGCCCGCCAGCGGGAGCTACTCAAGCAAATTCTGGCCCAGTCCATCAGCAAGGAAGGGCTGTTGAGGGTAAAGCCGATACTGGAAGCAGCGGGGGAGCAGATTCGCACAGACATTACCTTTGACGATATGACCACTTTCCTGACCCGGATCGGTCCGTCCCTCAAGCAGACGGATACCGTTGAACTGAAGGGACATGGGCGTAAAATTAACGGTGTATATTATTACATTGTGGAGGAGCAGGAACGCCAGCGTCTCCATGAAGTGCTGGAGAAGCACATGCTTACCACGGCCATATCGCCTTAGGTAAGCCTTATGTAGACGGGTGCCCTATTTGGGAGGTCACCCGTTATTTTCTTCTAAAGACTTCTAAACAAGGCTTGTCCCACATACATCTGTAGAGAATTCGGTATAGTCCAACAGAGGGAGGGGCAATGTGTGCTGTTTAGAAGGAGAGCGGCTTCGGCGTTCGTCCGTAAGCTATTATATTTTGCCATCATATGTGGATTGTTATGGCTGCTGTGGTTGGGTCTGCGTGGGGTGATGTCTACAGGCGAGGGCGATCAAGCGGTAGAAGCACTGAACGAGTTCTACACTATGGAGCAATCGGGAAATTTCGGAGGTTCATGGGAGTTTTTTCATTCGCAAATGAAAAAGAAATTCGAGAAATCTACGTATGTACAGCAGCGTGCGCACGTTTTTATGCAGGATATGGGGACGGATACGTTCACGTTTGAACTGGGGGAGCCGCAGGCTGAGTATGACATTCGTACCGATCCGAATGGAGAAGAGTTAGGGAAGGTTTACCGTATTACGGTCACTCAGCATTACAAGACCCGATTCGGTAATTTTGATATCGTACAGCCTTGTTATGTGACACAGGAAGATGAGAAATGGCGGGTGCTTTGGATATACAAGGACAAGGAATAGAGGTTGCGTGGTGTTTCTAAAAGGTTAAATATGGTACAATACTTCCAAAACCGGAAATGTACAGTAAAATGGATAACAGCTTCACTCCGGATGGAAGGAGTTTCATAGTATGCAGCAAGCGACAGGACAGGTTCCCGTCATACGTATGGAGGGTGTGAGTAAAATCATTTCCTCAAAAGCGATCGTGGATGATCTGACGCTGGAGGTTCCAGCGGGCCAGGTATTTGGTTTCCTCGGACCCAATGGTGCGGGAAAAACGACTACCATCCGTATGATGGTTGGCCTGATTTCGATCAGCAAGGGCGATATTCATATTTGTGGAGACAGCATTAATACCGATTTTGAGAAGGCCGTTTCCCATGTCGGCGCGATTGTTGAGAACCCGGAGATGTACAAGTTTTTGACAGGCTATCAAAATTTGCAGCATTTTGCGCGAATGTCTCCTGGGGTGACCCAAGAGCGCGTGGATGAAGCGATTCGTTTGGTGGGACTCGGAAACCGAATTCATGACAAAGTAAAAACCTACTCGCTCGGGATGCGGCAGCGACTTGGGGTAGCTCAGGCGATTTTGCATCGACCGAAGCTGCTCGTGCTGGACGAGCCGACCAACGGCTTGGACCCGCAGGGTATTCGAGAACTGCGGGATTATTTGCGTCAATTGACCCGTACGGAAGGAATTACCGTGTTCGTATCAAGCCATTTGTTGTCCGAGATGGAGCTGATGTGCGACCGTGTAGCCATTATTCAGAGCGGACGGCTGGTTGATATCAAGCAGCTGAAGAATACAGGGGAGGAAGTGCAGACGGCAGAAATTGCTTTTGAGGTAAATGATGCCGAGCAAGCTTATGCGCTTGCTGGAGCAGGGCGCGTCGAAGGCAATCAACTGCTGCTTCACTTGGAGCGGGAACAGATCGCAGAGATGAACAGCCTGCTGGCTGCAAACGGAATTAAAGTATATGCGATTCGCCCGATTGCCCGTACGCTGGAAGATCAATTTTTGGAAGTGACGGGAGGCGGGTTCATTGGCTGATTTTTTCAAGTTGGTACATAACGAAAATCTGAAAATTTACCTGCGTGTGCGCACATGGATTATGCTGGGTCTGCTGGCGGTCATCACGGCTGCGATTCCGATGCTGATTTCCCTGGTTTCCGATCAGGTCAGTGTGTGGGATGGAATTGCGTTGACGACGTTGTTTACATTTTTCCTCAATACGACGTTTACGGTCATTGTAGCCGCTGATTCGGTGGCTGGTGAATTTACTTGGGGAACGATTAAGTTGTTGCTCATCCGACCTTGGACTCGCAGCAAAATATTGTTGTCCAAGTATATATCCGTGATTTTGTTCAGTTTGCTCGGAACGATCATTTTGATCTTAATGGTTACGCTGTCCTCATGGCTGATGTTATCCAAAGATGCACCAGCGGGTTCTGTTCCGCTGTTCAGTGATCCGATATCTTATGTAACGCTGAACTTCTTGTATAGCTATATCGCCTTATTCGTGACGATGGCCTTTGCATTTATGCTATCCGCAGTTTTCCGTTCCAGTGCCTTGGCGATTGGGCTGTCGTTGTTCATGATGTTCACCAAAACAGTCTATAACTCTATTGGCTTGTTCAGCACAGATCGTTATGAATGGACCAAATACGTACTATTTACACATATGGATCTGAAAAAATATCTAGATATGCCGCCGGGTACAGTAAGTTCCAGTCTAACCTTTTCGCTCACCGTGCTGGCCGCCTATTATGTGATTTTTATCGCCATTGCCTGGGTGGTTTTCGTAAAACGGGATGTTTCGACCTAAATGGAAGTGCCGTAGAGTAACACAAAGGACGTTCAAATGCCTAGCATTTGGACGTCCTTTTTATTATTTCAGGAATTTGCAAAATATTCATTTTACGCTATTTTATCCTGTATCTATGTTATTTTTGCTGCACATTCTGAGTGTAGGGGTATATTGTAATCTATTTTCAGCAACAATCAATCAATAGGGTCATTTTGCGTTTAAAGAGGTAGAGAGAACAGAACAGAGGGGGGCCGCATGATATGCTGCAAAATAATCGTTTTTTTCGTCTGACTACTGGTATTGTCATGCTATTACTCATCATTTACTTGGGTACCAAAGTAAGCTTTATATTCAGTCCTCTCGTATCTTTGGTCAGCTTGCTGGTTGTACCGTTGATGCTATCTTTTTTCCTCTATTATTTATTGAGGCCGATTGTAGATGTAATGGAACGTAGAAAAATCAAACGATCTATCTCCATCTTGCTGATTTATTTGGTCATTGGAGTGTTATTGTTTGTTTTCTCATGGGGTGTGTGGCCTACGCTGCGTGATCAGGTAACCAATTTATTTGAAAATGCGCCGAAGCTCATTAAAAGTCTGGTTGATCAATTGAGCCAATGGCGGCATAATCAATCCTTGAGACAAGTACTGCCTCCGGGTGAAGACCCGCTGTCACAACTGTCAGATACGTTGAACGAAGCTTTTTCGACACTGTCTGATTACTCGGTAAAGCTGGTATCGTTCGTGTCCTACTTTTTTATCGTATTGGCTACTTTTCCCATATTGCTCTATTACATGCTGAAGGAAGGGAGCAAGTTTGGCCCTAAAATGCTAAACTTCTTTCCTAAAAAATATCACAAAGACGCGTTGGAGGTCATGGAAGATATCGATAGCGCGCTCAGCAGCTTTATCGTGAGTCGGGTGCTGATCAATGTCGCGTTGGGTGTGATGATGTTCCTTGGATTTTTAATTATAGGTTTGCCTTATGCCTTGCTGCTCGCCGTTATTTCGATTTTTCTTAATTTTATTCCCTATGTGGGGGCAGTGGCTGCTTCTATACCTGTAGTTATTATTGGCTTTCTCGAATCACCTTCGATGGCGCTCTGGTCGCTGGTCGTGGTGATTGCTGCACAGCAAATTCAGGATAATTGGCTGTCACCTATAGTTTTTGGCAAGCAGCTGGATATTCATCCGTTGACTGTCGTTATTTTACTGTTGGTTGGTGGCGACCTGCTCGGGATTCTGGGTATCATTTTGGTGATTCCATTGTATATGTGCGGAAAAATTGTCATACGTAAGGTGTACCAATTATTTTTGGAACGCAGAGTGGAGGATATTATGGAATGAATGGAGAATGCACTGGGTTTAATGGAGTGAGTGTATATTGATTTTATCCTGCTTCGGATTGCAGATCGGCTTGGCTGTCCTCCCTGTTTTTGCTGAAACTAGATTGGGTTTCGTCGTTTGACTCATCCGTAGAAGTTGACAACTCTACATCCTTTGTTCGGTTCATTTGACTTGTGCCGTCCAGTACACCGCCTTCAGATATGACCAATGCAGCGGTCGCCGTATTTCCGTACAGTTCACCTGTCGGCGTAATGGTCAGTCGTCCTTCTGTAGTAATGCTGCCGAACACCTTACCGGCAAGAATGACGTCTTGTGCGATGATGTCCGAACGTACCACAGCAGATTCTCCAATGACGACAGTACGAGTGCTGCGGATATCGCCCTGAAAATGACCGTCAATCCGAATATTGGCCTCTGCCTCAACTGTACCTTCAAAGCTGGTGCCATTAGCGAGCAGTGTATCCATAGCTGGGGCGGAGAGCTTTTTTTTGGATTCCTTGAACATGATGGTTTTCCCCCAATCTTTATTGTAAGGATTTTGAAAAGTCCTCATTGTACATACAGTAATGGATCGACAGGTTGGTTATGCTTGACGATCTGAAAATGAAGATGAGGTCCCGTGCTTCTCCCGGTACTTCCTAACAGACCGATGGTCTGTCCTTTGTGGACGCGATCTCCCGGAGCCACCTGCATGCCGCTCAGGTGCATATACCAGCTCTGGAGTCCGTCAGGATGCTGGATGATGATGCACTTGCCGCGGGCTCCGCTAGAAGCAGCCTCCAAGACGGTGCCGGCTCCTGCTGCATAGACAGGATCACCGGTTTGTCCGGCAATGTCCACGCCTGAATGAAAGGCAGATCTACCCGTAAAAGGGTCGCTGCGATAGCCGAAGCTGGAGGTCATTCGCCGTGAACCAACAGGCCAAACGGAGGGATTCCCTTGTTCGGCAAGAGCCAGCCTACGGGTCTGGAGTAGCTGTGCGGCTTGTTTGCGCTCCAGATTCTGCTGTACGGCATTTGCTTGCTGAATAGAGCGGGGAACCGTACGTTCCACCGTGTCCAACAGAGATTCGATCTCCTGAAAATCATCCATTGCCTGACGGGTTAGGAGGGCAGTATTTTCATGCACTGCGATCAGTTCACCTCCAATATGGCCGGAAGCATCCCAGGAGAGCGGCGTCATGGTCTTTTTATGGTTACTTGTGGCAGATGAGTTTCCGTGTTTACGAATGAATTGCTGCATTTGTTGTTCCAGCTCTGTTACGCGCTGAAGGCGTTCACGAATATTGGTGGCTTGATTCGTCAGCTCCATGACTTCCTGCCGTAGTCGCCCAATGGCTGCATCCTTGTCCGCTACCGTGACCTCCATCTGCAAACTCTGGACAGCAAGATTCGTTTCCATTTGGGAGATAATATGGGAAGAACGGATTTGCAGCCCGATCACGAGTGTAGAGATAGACGCGATCACAAGAGTCGGGACGAGAATGACAGCGGCTGTAGAGCATTGTAGCTGCTTGGGCGGTTGCTGTGCATCCCGAATAACAAGCAGGGTCATCCGGCGATTTAGGCTTCCTTTTTTCATAATCGCTCCTTTCCGGACATCGCTCCTATAGTGCTTGGTTACTATCTATTCAGCTTAAGAGGCAAACATGTCAAAAAAATTGGAGCTTAGTATAAAACGTAGATGAGGATTTTGCAAAATCCTAAGATATATAAGGAGGCTTAGACATGCTGTGGTTGCTGTTGGTTTTAATTGTTTTTATTTTTCAGACCGGGACGATCCTGCTCTTTGAATTTCGCAAGCCGTCCAAAGCGGTAGCCTGGCTCTTTATTTTGTTTTGCTTCCCGCTCATTGGCTTTGTCGTGTACTACTTTGTTGCACAGGATTATCAGAAGCGCAAAATGGTCCGAAAAGGGGGATCGCAGCTGTTTCGTGAATTTCGCGAGCGTCTGTGGGCGCAATCCAAAGTGATTGAACATGTGGAGCAAATGCATAATCCTCATTTCAAGCATCAGGAGCGTCTGTTTAACCAGTTAATTCGCATGTCGGAAAACCCGTTGACTGGATGTAATCGCACACGTGTGCTGACGAACGGTGAAGAAACCTTCGAGGCTATGCTGACAGCGATGGAACAAGCGCAACATCATATCCATGTGGAGTTTTACATATTTCGGGCCGATGAAATCGGAAGAAAGTTTCAAGAGGTTATGATCCGCAAGGCACGTGAGGGAGTAAAGGTACGATTCGTTGTGGACGGTGTAGGAAGCTACAATTTGCCTTATTCCTTCATTCGTACCTGTAGTGAGGCGGGAGTGGAATTTCATTATTTTCTACCTCCGTTTTTCGCCACTTTGGATCGCCGGATCAACTATCGCAATCACAGGAAAATCGTGGTGGTGGACGGCATGATTGGATTTGTGGGTGGGATTAATATAGGCGACGATTATCTCGGAAAATACCCCAAAGTGGGATTTTGGAGGGATACGCATTTGCAGATTGAAGGAGATAGCGTCTATTTTCTGCAAAATGCATTTCTTAGCGACTGGAAGCTGGCCTCAGGGGAGAGATTGATGGATGTGAATTTATTTCCTCCACATACCTGCACCGGGGATGAGGAAGTACAGATTTTGAGCAGCGGTCCCGATCAGGTATGGGATACGATTCAGGAAATGTGTTTTGGTGCGCTCACGGTTGCCAAAAAGCGGATTTGGATTACGACGCCGTATTTTATTCCCGATCCGGGGATTCATGAGGCGCTCAAGCTGGCAGCAGTCAGTGGCGTAGATGTGAAAATTATTATTCCCTACCAATCTGATTCGAAGCTGGTTCATCTGGCGTCTTTATCCTATGTGCAAGAACTGTTGGAGACAGGGGTGGAGTTCTACCAATATCGAAAAGGATTTATTCACGCCAAAGTGGTGATTGTCGATGATTTACTCGGCTCGGTCGGGACCGCCAATATGGACATGCGCAGCTTTTTCTATAATTTTGAGTTGACCGCTGTAGTTTTTGCTAATTCAGCGCTGGAACGGCTTTCGGCAGATTTTGTAGAGGACATTTCCAACTCCTCACGCATTGATTTGAACGTGTTCCGTAGACGGCCTCGATCTCAGAAAACAGCTGAAATTCTAACTCGCATGCTCTCTCCACTCCTTTAAAGGCGATTTTCGACGTTTTTATCGCTATAATCCCACTTTATTGTGATTTATGTGCTCTTTGCTAACTTTTTTGCGCAAAATCGCAGTTTTATGGTATACTATTCATATAACACAAGCGCGGTAAAGGAGAGGGGACTGCGGATAGCAGCCCCTTTTTCGGTCCTATATACCATACTGTAACGGGGGGATTTATATATGAGTGTAGTGAGCAAGGAAGTCCAAAATCTGTCTGAGATCACAGATGTGACCGGAGAGTTGACCAAGATCAGCAAAATTCCAGCTAATCCGAAGAACAAAGTAAAACGCCTGTTTCAGCGTGCAGCCATGATTGTGGTTGGTGCAGCTCTGATGGCAGTGGGATTGGAAATATTTCTGGTTCCTAACGGCGTTATTGACGGAGGCGTTACAGGTATTTCCATCATGGCCTCCAAGATTACTGGCTATCCGCTCGGTATTTTCCTGACCCTGTTGAACCTTCCATTTTTACTTATCGGCTACAAACAAATCGGTAAAACCTTCGCTTTATCCACATTATTCGGTATCGTCGTTATGTCCATCGGAACCGCGTTACTTCACAATGTAAGTGCATTGACTCCTGGCGAACCGCTGCTCGGCGCTATTTTTGGGGGCGTCATTCTCGGTGTTGGGGTGGGTCTTGTGATTCGGTCCGGCGGCTCGCTGGATGGGACAGAGATCGTAGCTATTCTCGTCAGTGAAAAAACTCCTTTTTCGGTCGGTGAGATCGTACTGTTCGTTAATATCTTCATTCTGGGAAGTGCAGGTTTTGTGTTCGGTTGGCCGAATGCCCTGTATTCCATGATTGCTTATTATATCGCCATGAAAATGATTGATATTACGATTGAAGGTCTGGATCAGTCCAAATCGGTCTGGATTATTAGTGAAAAATACCGTGATATCGGGGATGCCCTGACAGACCGTCTTGGACGGGGCGTCACTTATCTGGAAGGTGAAGGCGGCTTTACGGGTGAAAGCAAGAAAGTGATTTTCGTCGTCATTACCCGACTGGAGGAAGCGAAGCTGAAGAGCATCGTTGAAGATTGGGACCCGCACGCTTTCGTTGCGATCGGTAACATTCACGATGTGAAGGGCGGACGCTTTAAGAAAAAAGGAATACACTAGCGCAAGGGGACAATTTCTCAGCCTAATGGCTGCGGGGTTCGTCCCCTTTTTTGTTCTTCCAAGCATGGATCAAGTTCGGTGTGCCTTGGTGCGCATATGCTTGAGGACGTCTTCTACGGGCTGGGGAGGAACCTTGTCGATCAAGTCGCCTACCTGGTTTAGTCGTTCCTCAATATTCAGCAAATGGTAGTCAAGTGGTGATACATCTTGCCGTACCTCTTCCCAGGTTAGCGGAGTAGAGACCGTAGCGCCGGGGCGTGCCCGCGGGGTATAAGGAGCGGCCAGAGTTTTCCCCTGATAATGCTGCAAATAATCAAAATAGATGGCTGTTCCACGGTCCTTCTTTAACCGTTCGAGTGTGAACAGATGCGGGTGCTTTTCTGTCACAAACTGCCCGACTAATAGCCCGATGCTGCGAAGTTCATCGAAGGTTATGCCTGTACGGATCGGAACGATAATTTGTACACCTGTAGCCCCGGATGTTTTGGGGACGGAATCCAAACCAAGCGAAGCCAGTACTTCACCGACAATAGAGGCGGCCTCCATAATACGTGGCTCCACCTCTCTGGATGGATCAAGGTCTATCATCCATTCACAGGGCAGCTTGCTTCCCGTTTCATGCAGAGAGGGGTGGAATTCCAACGCAGCTTGATTACCAAGCCAGAGAAGTTGTGGCAATTTGCCGAGCACGATATATTCAATACCGTCATGCAGAGCGGTTTCAATATAGTCCGGCCGAGGACGTGGGGCATTTTTTTGATAAAAAAAATCACCATGAATCCCATGTGGCCAGCGGATGACGGTCAGCAGACGATGATGGCAATATTTGAGCAGGAAGGGAGCCAATACCGCGAGCTTGCGAAGATATAGCGCCTTAGTCACGCCTGCTTCAGGCCACAGCGGTTTATCGGGGTTTGTGATAGGAATTTCCTGACCTTCAATGGTAATTGTACCTTTAACAGCTTGTCCCATAGTGCTATCCTCCTTTGGTTAATATACAGCAAAATCTTTATTTATAGGCTGATTGTTGAGCTCATAGATCTACATATGGTTTAACATGAACGTGAAGTGCTGAATTTATCCATCAAAGGGATTGACAAGATACACTATGTATCATAAATTTATAATAAAAAATACGATATGTATCTATTAAAGTGTCTTGAGCAGAGGTAGAGGAGGAGTTTGCTTGATTGAAAAGCAAGGCGGAGGGCTGGTATTCCTGTTAAGTGTCCCTCGGAGTGGAAGCTCGCTGCTTACCGCCATTTTGCAAAACCATTCCCGCCTGTTTGCCACGCAGGAAATGTGGTTTCTGCTCAGTTTATATGATCTTCCTCAGTCACATGCACGGCCATATGGAGGAACAGGGATACTTCGGCAATTTTTTGAAGGTATGGTCCCCCCCGATGTATTGGAGCAGGCCTCCCGTTCGTATGCACTTGAAATATATAATGGTCTGCTTCAAGGAACAACAGCAGATATGCTTATCGACAAATCCCCGCGTTACTATACGGTTTTAGAATTTATAGACCGTTTATTCCCTGCTGCCCGTAGGCTATGGCTTATCCGGAATCCTTTGGCCATTGTGGCCTCATTCAAAAAGGTTAATCAGCTACGGCATGGACGTTTTCAACTGCTGGAGGAACTGGGGGGTCTGCATTTTAATATGAAAATGACGGATATTACGGTCGGTTTATTCCGTTATGCTCATTATTTTGCTACACCTCATCCACTTGCATACCCGCTTAGGTATGAACAACTCGTATCCAATCCAACGATGGAGATCGAGAAGCTGTGCGATTTTCTGGGAATCAAGTATGAGCTGGGGATGGAAAAGTACGGGGACTTTGCGGATACGCCCAAATCCAGTCTTTTTTATAGTATGGGAGCGGGTGATCCCTTCGTAGGAGAGCATGAGCAGGCGCATCAAGATTCGGTACATAGCTGGCAACACTTGTTGAGTAAAACGGAAATTGAGCTGTATTGCAGAAGCATTGGGTCCCGCATGTTTAAGCAACTTGGTTACGCGGAAGAGCTGGAGCAGGCTGAGCAGATAACTGGAGTCCGCTTTGAGGATGAGCCGGATATAGAGTTGCTGAGTCGACGTACACAACAATTCCTCCAGCAAAGCGGCTTTGAATGGAAGGCAGCTTATCGGATGCTGCAAGAACAGGATGCAGATAACAGAGAACTCGTGATAAATGCAACCCGTCATGCTGCACCTCAAGATCCGGCAAGGATGCATGTGGACCAGATCGTGAACGATCGGCGGATTCAATCACTGGAAAACAGGTTGGCACATAGCTATGAGGAGCGGAACCGTCTTATCGCTCAGCTCCAAAGCTATCAACGCCCAAATCAAGGTCTCCGATATCGCAGCCTCTTTGCCCGTAAGCTCGGGCGCTTGGCGTCTGTAGTGTTATCAAGTATAGGAAAAGAAAAAGGGGGAAGAACGTGAGTGCGATTGCCGGAATCTATAGCTTTGGGCATGAGTCCGTATGCACCGAAGAAGGCGGGAAAATGATGCAAGCCCTGCGAAAATATCCCGCTGACCGCGTATGCGCTTGGTGTGAAGGCTCTATTTTTTTGGGTTGTCATGCCCAGCATGTGACCCCGGAATCTGTTCATGAGCGTCTTCCCTTCCATGATGAGCTAAGAGATTTGGCAATCACAGCGGATGCAATTATTGACAATCGTTCCGAACTGTTTGAACGGCTGGGAGTTGAGCAGGAACGGCGACAAGATATCACGGACAGCGAGCTGATTTTGCTGGCATATGACAAATGGGGAGTGGATGCAGCCGGTTATTTGATAGGTGATTTTGCCTTTGTTATTTGGGATGCCAAGGAACATCGGTTATATGGTGCTCGAGATATGACAGGCAATCGTACGTTGTACATCTACCAGCATGACCGAGGATTCGCGTTTAGCACGGTAGTCGCTCCGCTTTTAGCCCTGTCCTCTCTGCGAAAAGAACTGCATGAGCCATGGCTGGCCGAATTTTTGTCCATCCGCGCCATGCAGGAATCCGTCGATATCGGAACGACCGCATACAAGCATATCAATCAGCTTCCTCCTGCACATTGGTTCACTATGGAGGAGGGAAAGCGAACCCTTCATAAATATGCATGTCTGGATGAGGTAGAGCCACTGCGGCTCAAAACAGGGGGCGAGTACATAGAAGCTTTCCGCGAGGTGTTCACACAAGCGGTCACTGCCCGACTACGGACGCATCGCGCTGTAGGGGCTGCCTTAAGCGGAGGGCTGGATTCTGGAGCGGTTGCCAGCTTTGCCGCGCCATCGCTGCACTTGCAACAAAAGCCGCTGCATGCCTACAGCTATGTGCCTGTTCAAGATTTTACAGACTGGACACCGCCTACATTGCTGGCGAACGAACGAAGCTATATTCAGTCTACGGCTCGCTATGTGGGCAACATTCACGAGAATTATATGGATTTTGAGGGGAAAAGTCCGTTTTCAGAAATTGATATTTGGCTGGAACTCATGGAAGCACCCTACAAATATTTTGAAAACTCCTTCTGGATCAGAGGTTTTTACGAAAAAGCACAGGAGCACAATGTCGGTGTACTGTTGACCGGGGCACGAGGCAACTTTACCGTATCGTGGGGCCCTGCACTAGACTATTATGCCCGGCAGTTTCGTCGTTTGCACTGGTTGCAATCCTTTCAGGGATTGTGGCGGTACAGCAAGCTTACGGGCAGACGCATGTCACATCTGCTCCCCGTAATGTTGAAAAAAGCGACTTCACTTGAATCTCATTCATGGTTGCGGCGTAGCAATCGAAGTCCCGTTCCTTCCCTGATTCACCCGGAGTTTGCCAAACGGATGTATGTAGAAGATATTCCTGTACTGAGCGGAACAGGTTGGATAAAAAATGCCGATCAGACGAGAAAAGAGAAGTTCTCAAATTTGGCGATTGCCAACAAAAATGGTGTGGTCGCGACCAAACTTTCACTACGTTATGGCCTATGGGAACGTGATCCGACCGGGGACAGCCGGGTAATTCGTTTTTGCTTATCGGTGCCTTTTGAGCAGTATGTGCAAAACGGTCGGGACCGTGCCCTCATTCGTGAAGCCATGCGTGATCATCTACCTGATGATGTTCGGTTGAACCAGCGGGTACGCGGTGTGCAGCCTGCCGATTGGCTACATCGTATGCTTCCTTGCTGGGATACGTTTATGGGGGAGCTTCAACTGATGTGTCATGATTTACGAGCGACTGAATATCTCAATATTGAGTTAATAAAGACGGCTATGGCGAAACTTCGCCACCCTCGCCCTGAACAGGCGTCTGATCCAAATATACGACTACTAATGCATAGCCTGATCGTGTACCGTTTTCTCTGTGGATTGAACTGATTCAGATTGATCCGGGCGGACAGTTCGTCATTCGTTGGAGGGGAGGTGATGAAATGAGTAAAAAAGAATGGCAGGAACCGACGATAGAGGTGCTGGATATTAGCCAGACCATGGCGGGGAAAGGCTGGAGACAGATTGATTGGGTGTCCGACCACGATGCCGATATTTATAATCCAAGCTAATAGATGGTTATACATGCAGCCGATGTTGGACTGGAAGCCAGTCAGCTCGGCCCATAACGATTGAATGAACGAAAATAGCACAATCCATTGGACTCGTATTCAATACAGAGCCGTCTTTATTTCTTTCGGGTTAGAGATTTTGCCCAAGAAATAAAGACGGGATTTTTAAGGACAGAGGAGTGAGTCCTACCGTGCATGACAGGAGTGCAAATGTTAGTTGGACGAAATATACAGCCTTTGGACTCAGGATTGCCAGTGAACTGAATCTGCCTGAGCTGCTCCTGGCAGCACCGGAAGCAGTAGAGGATGTAGTCATTCGACAGGCTGATTTGACTGCATGGAGTGGTCAGCTGGAACAGGCCAATTTTGTGATGCTGGATGAACGATTTATGTTCCAAATACCAGGCACGGCCATATATGCCGTCAGGGAAGGCAAGGAAATCGAGGTAAGCATATTCTCCGGGGCCGATCCTGACACCGTGCGGCTATTTGTGCTGGGTACATGCATGGGTGTTCTGCTGATGCAAAGACGAATATTACCTATTCACGGAAGTGCGGTCGTCATTGGGGGGAGGGCCTACGCATTTGTGGGTGAATCGGGTACGGGGAAATCGACACTGGCGGCTACTTTTAGGCAGGCAGGTTATCAGATGGTTAGTGATGACGTGATTGCTGTAGAAGCTACGGCTTCCTCAGTCATCGTGTATCCAGCTTATCCGCAGCAAAAGTTGGGATTGGATAGCTTGCTCCAACTGGAGGCTTTACGGGAGAACAAGCATGCACGCACAATAAATCACATACGGTCCCTAACGGATGGCAATTCTGTAATGCCACAATACAGGGATCTGCGTATGCTTGCAGATGAGCTGAATAAATATGCCGTACCCGCCGTAGATGAATTTTTTAACGATCCGCTGCCCTTAGGAGGCGTATTTGAGCTAGTGGCAGATTCACCAATCCGTGCGTTGATGCGCGAAGGGGAGTTAGTGGCAGTTACGGAACAGCCCTTGAACGTTCTGGAGTGCTTGCATACATTACTACAACATACATATCGTAGGGTGATTATTCCGCGAATGGGTTTGAGTGAATGGTCGTTTGATACAGCGGCTAGGATGGCTCGTAAAGTAGAGGGCTGGCGGCTGCTGAGGGATGGTTCCGTCTTTACTGCGTCCGAGGTTGTACAACGGGTACTTGATATCATTCGTAAGGAGGAAAAGAGTTATGGCAGCCACTAATCCAGCTAAAGACCATTATCGCGTCATTTACGGTGAAGAGGTCTACGTCAGTGATATGGACGGGGAAAAAGTGATGATGAGTATTAACACTGGTAAATATTACAACTTAGGATTCACAGGAGGACGAATCTGGGAACTGGCAGAATCCGGTCCTTCACTTGGCGATATCGTAACTGTCCTGACGAACGAATATGAGGTGGACGAGGAACAGTGCAGACAGCAGGTACATACCTTTGTGGCTGAGTTGGAGCGGGAAGGACTGTTAAAGCTTCTACGGGAGTCGGTATAATATGCGGATACAACGGCTTTTTCTCCTGTCTCCAGAGGTCAGGAGATTGTTGCCGGAAGCTTGGCTGGAGCTGGGATGGGCGAGGCTGCGCCAGCGTCGTTCTTTTGGGGATTACTCAAGGGTTTGGGGTATATGTACGGAAGAAACTCCATGGCAGTGTGATGTCAGGCAGGAGAAGTCCATTCAGCAGATTTCGCACGCTGTGGAGCTGGCAAGCCGTTATACTCCTTGGCGCAGTAGTTGTCTTGTACAAGCCGCTGCGGCGATGACGTTGCTGGGACGTAGAAAACTGGACTGCACGCTGTATCTGGGCACAGCCAAAAATGCCGCTGGCCGCTTGGCCGCACATGCATGGGTACGTAGCGGACCGATTTATGTCACGGGGAAACGGGAGATGGAAGCATTTACGGTGGTGGGGATATTCGGGAGACGTGCTGTGACGGATACAAATACAAAGATGGAAGATAAAGGTAGTTCTTTGCTTTAAGGCGATGAGACAAAAGAAGTCCAAAGAATCGAAGGAGAAGAATGCATGCCCACCAAGTCTGTTTTGGAACTTGCGAATTGGAATGAGGATCAGGAATTAACGTTGTTACTCTCTCTATTGGGGAAAGACGTTTCTCATTGGCAGGATAAGACTGCTGCTACCCAGCTGCGTGAGATGGATTGGGTCCGCTTTTTACGTCTGACCGAGCACCATCGAGTGGTACCTACGGTGTATCTCCAACTGAAAACATTGAATCATCCGTTCATTCCCGCAGAATTGTTGCGAAACCTTCAGGCGCAATATCATCGAAACACGCTTCGCATGCTCCATCTTCAAGCAGAAGCCGGGCGTCTGACCAGGCTGCTCATAGCTCATGGAATCCGTGTGCTTATGCTGAAGGGTCCTGCTCTGGCACAGCAATTGTACGGGGATGTTTCTCTGCGTACCTCCAAGGACATCGATTTACTCATTGCCCCTGACGATATGGATGAGGCTGAGCATTGGATGAAGGAAGCCGGATATGCGTCCAAGAGCGGAGAAGTGCGTGTCCTTGGCAGTTGGAAATGGAAGGACCATCATGCATCCTACCTCCATCCGCAAAAGCGGGTAGAGATAGAGTTGCATTGGCGTCTTCACCCGGATGGGGGTGGGGAACCCTCTTTTGACGAGCTGTGGAGCTGTCGGCAAATGGGTAAAGCTACAGGAGCCAGTCGGATGGTACCGTTGGCACCTGCCGGCAACAGGACTGCGATGACGTCCTGTATGTATACGCTTGGCAGCGAGCATCAATTTCTGTACTTGAGTGCGCATGGTGCGCGTCACGGATGGTTCAGGCTGCGCTGGCTGGTTGACATCGACAGGCTTGCGGTATGTGCTGTCGATTGGGAGGCGCTACTGCCGATGATGCGCCGCTACGGGGGCCTGCCTGCTGGCGGGCAGGCCTGGGCGCTCGCCGCTGCGCTGTTGGGTACGCCGATACCGGAGCCGATGCGTCCGGTATCGGCTACCCGGCAGGCGCACAGGCTCGCGCTGAGCGCGCTGGCCTTCATGCAGGCCAGCGTTCCCGCACCATACCCGATTGCCCACGGGTCGGGTACAGGTAGGCTTGCTCCATCAGAGCTGCTGCGCAGCAGAGCTTTGGCGGAGCAAGCGGAGGCCGCCCCTCTGGATGGCGGTCCTTCATTGTGTAGTACCTGTGGCGAAGCAGCCATGCTTGCCACCATTGGCGTTACTAGCATCACAGAAGGTGACAGTAACGACGACTATAGCCCGATGAGCACCGCTACCAGTTGTGCCCCCATTACTCCAGCTGCCGCCTCCAGCCAAGTCATGACCAGAAACACGGCGGCTGCCCATCAGCCGGTCAGCCGCACTTACTTGCTTTCCTTAAAAGAGCCAAGACACAGACTAAGTTACCTCATCAGCCGTTTGTTTCCTTCTACGGGGGATTCGGCCGTTTTTCCACTGCCTCGCCAGCTGCATTTTTTGTATATCCCTTTACGTCCATTTCTTTGGCTGAAGCGGCGATTTTCAAAGCACTGACTCGATAAGGAGTGTGCATTATGGTTCACCTGCGATTATATATGACAAAGCTGTATAGCGTGAACGGCGGTGCGTTATTTCTCAATATTGGATGTATGATCATTGTTAGCCTGCTGGAGGGTTTTGGCATTTATATGCTTGTTCCTATGCTGGCGGCCATCGGCGTATTTGTCGGTCATTCAGGGATGCCATTTCTGTCTGATGGATTGGATCATTTTTTGGCGTTCATTCCTAAAATCTGGCTGTTGCCGGGGATGTTGATGGTTTTTGTAGTGCTGCTTACAGGGCAGGCTTTGCTTCAGCGTTACCAAACTATCCTGAATTCGCGGATTCAGCAGCGTTTTATGCGTTCTCTGCGTATAGACGTGTACACTTCCTTTATGAAGGCGCAGTGGGCTTTTTATTTGCGTCAGCGTAAATCTGATTTTAGCCATGTGATGACGACTGAGCTGGCGCGTGTCAGTCAGGGAACGAATTTGCTTCTTCAACTGACTACAGCCGTCATGTTTACGCTGATCCAGATTGCGCTGGCTTTTTGGTTATCCCCCTCTTTAACCGGACTGGTATTTCTGAGTGGATTGGGGCTGTTTGTCGTGTTCCGCCGCTCCATTCGAAATGCCAAACAATTAGGTGATCGTACGACTGAGCTGTCGCAGGTTTATTTTGCTGGAATTACGGATCACATGAACGGCATGAAAGATATTAAAAGCAATCTGTTGGAAGCGGCGAATATCCATTGGTTTCGCTCCCTGACACAACGAATGGAGGATAATACGACCCAATTTGTCCGGCAAAATGCGTCCACACAGTTTTTTCATCGTACAGCGGCAGCTGTTTTTGTCGCTTGTGTCATATTTATATCGTTGCAGTGGTTGCATGTTACATCTGAAAAACTGATTGTGTTGATTCTTATATTTTCCCGCTTATGGCCCCGATTTGCCCTTATTCAAGCGAGTCTGGAATACATCATGTCTATGATCTCCGCTTTTGAAAGTGTCACCAAGGTGCAACAGGAGTGCGAAGCTTTCTCCGATCCATCGGTATTCAATCTATCATCTGCAGCTGTACGGCAACCCCTGTCCCTTCGTCATGGAATTGAATGCAGCCATCTGGGTTATCGCTACGATGGTGCAGCAGAGCCTGCGCTGCATCGTATCAATTTGTTCATACCCGCCCGGGGAATGACAGCCATTGTAGGGAAATCGGGAGCAGGTAAAAGTACAATGGTCGATGTCCTGATGGGTTTTTTACGTCCAACTGGGGGGCAGATTACAATAGACGGGCTTGTTCTGGACGACGAATTGTTGCCCCAGTGGCGGCAGTCGTTTGGCTACGTGTCACAAGACCCATTTTTATTTCATGCGACTGTCCGTGAAAATTTGATGCTGGCAGATAAGGATGCTAGTGAGCAGCAACTATGGGAGGCGTTACATTTTGCAGCCGCAGACAGCTTTGTATCCAGACTGCCCGAAGGGCTGGACACGGTCATTGGAGATCGCGGGATTCGTCTGTCTGGAGGAGAACGTCAACGGCTAGTATTAGCACGGGCTGTCTTGCATCATCCTCCAGTACTTATACTAGATGAAGCGACAAGTGCGCTGGATGGTGAGCATGAAGCCGCAATTCAGGCAGCACTGGAACGGATGAAAGGTCAAATGACGTTGATCGTCATCGCTCACCGCCTGTCAACCATCAGACATGCAGATCAAATTGTCGTACTGGATCAAGGCGAGGTCATACAGCAGGGGAACTACCGCCAACTGGAACAAGAGGAGCGGGGGGCGTTCAGTCAGCTACTATCGTATCAAAGCAGTCTCACCGCCACCCCTTAGCCAGACTTTTCTGTAACTCAGCTTAAGTTTCTTTACGTTTGGCAGTGCTTCTTTTCTTTTTGACTGGAGTCGGAGAGATGTTCTCGCCTGCAACAGCCTGTTGTGCTGTTGGGGCTGCTGGTTTACGCGCAGGGCGTTTTTTCGCAGCAGGGCCGGGATCGGTAACGACAGGTTGCACTGCCTCGATGCTGGCCTGAAGGGCGGCCATTAAATCTACTACGTTGGTTTGAGGTTGTGTTGGGGCGATTCGCACCTCTTCACCAGCCACTTTATGCTGAATGAGATCCAGCAGACGCTCGCGGTACTGATCCGTATACTTCGCTGCATCAAAAGGTGTAGATAGCTGCTCGATCAGCATTTTTGCCATAGTTAGCTCCTTCTCTTTAACCTCCTCCTGCCCCGGTAAGTTAGGAACTTGAGCAATGGGGCGAATTTCATCTGGGTAAAACATCGTCTCCACCGCCAAGCATTCATCCAACACCCGAATAGCCGCCAGGCTGCTTTTAGAGCGGATGGAGATTTGGGCAATCCCGATTTTCCCGGTATCCTTCATCGCATTCATGAGCAGCTTATACGCATTGGAGCCAGCTTGATCCGGGGACAAATAATAGGTTTTCTGAAAGTAAATCGGATCAATTTCCTGCAAATCCACAAAATCTAAAATGACAATATTTTTATCCGCTTGTCCGCTAACTTGCTCCAGTTCCTCCTTGTCGAACATGACAAATTTTCCTTTTTCATATTCGTAGCCTTTTCCAATTTCCTCCCACTCAACCTCTTTATCACAAACGGGACACTTTCGTACATAGCTAAGTGGGCTTCCACACTCCTTGTGAATATAACGCATGGAAATGTCCTTATCCTCCGTCGCTGAAAACATTTTAACGGGCACATGAACCAGCCCGAAGCTGATTGCGCCTTTCCAGACCGTATGCATACCGCCAGTCCCCCTTTTCTTAAATCCGCATTTTGCACCTTCGATTCCGGTCACCCCGGGATATGAGCATATGATTTTTCACTTAGTATGCTTCGTACAAGTGATTGTATGAGGTGCAAATGAAGACTGCGAATTACTTCTGCTTGTGCATGGTTACAGCAATTTTGGTGCATAGTAAGGCATATCCGATTCAAAAGGAGGTACACAATTTATGTCCGGAAAATCCTTTCCTCGGCAAATCAGGCATCGTGTAGGTCAAAACCATGTCGCCTTTCGGGGACCCGCCGGAGGAGAACAGGATGCATTGCCGCCAGAGTTTGCCCTTTCCCATGGAATCCAACCGCCTTTTCCCATAGCTGTGGCTCATGTGGATTTGGAGGCTGTAGTTTCAACTTCGCCTTCTCATAGCATCCCTTCATTAGATGTTGAACGGATTATAGATGAAGACTAGGTGAACTATATTTCTGAATGAATGCAGACAACAACAATCAGGAGGGGAAGAATAGCATGAACGTGGAACGAGCAAAAGCTATTTATGATTCGCCCGATACCATTGCCGTACAAATGGATGGAAAACCGATCTGGATTGAGCATGTAGACGAAGCGAACGGTATGGCCACTGTACAGATAGGTAGCAGACCCACCAATACCCAAACCGTCCGTGTGGATCGTCTGGAAGAACAATAGAAGAGGAGCACCAAAACAGATTTTTTCCATAGTATGGGGTATAGCTGTAGAAAGATCTTGGACAGCTGTAGTCTTTCATCGCAGAATGCTGCTTGAAAGGTCCCACTCCAACAAAAAAAGGCTCGCAATTGCTCAATGAGCAATTAGCGAACCTTATTTGTAATAATAAATGCAGTCGAGGGGACAAGTTAAGCGCCAGACCAGTTAATTTGAAGGTGCAGCTGGTTCCTTTCTATGACCTTTATACTGCTATGGCCTTCAAATGTGGTGAAACCATCAGTTTAGCCTCTGTCGCCATTTGAACATCTTCCACCGACAAACCCGGAGCAATTTCTTTTAGCATCAGCCCTTGACCCGGAATAACATCGATGACAGCCTTTTCGGTTACTATGGTCTTTACAACATTTACAGCAGTCAGGGGCAGCTTGCATTGTTTCAGAATTTTGGGCGCCCCATTTTTGTTCACATGCTCCATGGCTACAATCACTCTCTTGGCTCCAACCACCAAATCCATGGCTCCCCCCATGCCTGGCACCTTTTTTCCAGGGATCATCCAGCTTGCAAGGTTGCCTTTCTCATCGACCTCCAGGGCGCCCAGCACGGTGATATCCACATGCCCTCCGCGGATGATGGAAAATGAAAGTGCACTGTCAAAAAAGCATGCTCCTTCCATAGTTGTTACATAGTTACCGCCTGAATCGATACAATCGAGTCTTTCTTTTCCCTGAGCCGCTTTGGGGCCTACACCGAGGATTCCGTTCTCAGCCTGCAGCATAATATGAATGTTTTCGGGGATATAGTCCACTACCATTGTAGGCAATCCGACACCAAGGTTGACAACTTCACCATTTTTGAATTCCTGGGCTATTCTTCGAGCAATAAATTCTCTGTTATTCATGCGTTTTCACCCACCTTTACAATTGCGTCGACAAATATTCCGGGAACGTTGACATGATTGGGGTCAATTTCACCCGTCTTTACGTATTCGTCTACCTGAGCAACTACATACTCTGCCGCTGTAGCCATAACCATATTGAAGTTACGTGAAGAGCCGTTGATGACAAGATTCCCCGCTTCATCAGCCTTATGGGCTCTAATTAATGCCACATCGGCTTTGAGCGGCAGTTCGAGCAAGTATTCCTTTTCATCAATTTTGATTTTCTGTTTTCCTTCCTCTACAACGGTGCCTACACCTACAGGTGTTAAAACCCCGCCCAAACCGGCTCCTCCTGCGCGTATTTTTTCAGCGAGCGTGCCTTGCGGGAAGAGTTGGACCTCAGCTTCTTTCGTCATCAGGAGCCTTCCCGTTTCTGGATTGGAGCCGATATAGGATGCAAAAATCCGCTTTACTCTGCCGCTTTTAACAAGTCTATAGATAGATAATTCCGGTGTGCCTGTGTCATTGGAAACAATCGTAAGATTGCTGGCAGGATTGGTGTCGACAAGCGCACGAACCAGGTCCTCTGGAAAGCCTCCTGCCAGAAAACCTCCGACCATCACCGTGTCTCCGTCTTTGACCTTCTTAACTGCTTCTTCAGCGGAGATTACTTTGTTATTCATGGTTCCTTCTCCTTATATATATATTTTTAGGAAAGCAAACTTTATTGGAGATAGTCGTAGAGGACTCTTCCATATGGAAGCGTTAAATCAGCAATAAAATGTTTCCCGCCAATATAAGCTTTAACAGGCAAATCTGCCACTGGAGCGTTGACATGGGGGATCAAGCTTAATCTGGCAGGCCCTGACCAGGCGCCTTTTACAGTAATGTTCTCGAGATTATACGCTACTAATTGAGCGATTTTGGGGGTACCGTCAACATCAGGAATTAGCTTTAAATTAACTTGCGTTTTTGCGATGGCTTTTGCCGTTTCCTTTTCATCAAGAATGTTATATTTGAAAGGCATAGTTCCCGTGGCCACCAGGACGTGATTATAATGCAATGTACCCGTTAGCGTCTCCGTTTCCTCCACGCTCAGGCGAGGCTTTGCCCATTTTTTCGGAAATCCCCAGACTTCACGTCCCCCGAGAATAGCAGGCGCGTTATCCAAATACATTTGGGCAACAAAATTGCAGGGTTCTCCATGAAAAGTACACGGAATGACAATACCACTTTCCTCATAGCATCCTAAACCGGAAGAATCGGGCATCTTGATCCATTCATAGGAGACCGTATTGCTTCCATCCGGCTCAAGAGGCTCTGGGACCGCCTGTCTAATCGCAGCAGGATCGGTCTCATAGGTAATGATAAAAAATTCCCGGTTGATGAAGCGGTATGGTGGGCGCCCGTAGCTACCGCTAGCCGCAGGCATAGATTGGAGTGAAAGTACATCTTTTTGATTCATAGCGATCTCCCTTCCTTTTAAGAGATAGTTCTAAAAGTCATCCTGAACACGCACTTTAAATGAGCGCATTTTCAACCAGCATCGCTATTCCCATTCCTGTTCCGATGCATAACGAGGCTATGCCGTAGCGTGAAGATCTTCGCACCATTTCGTGAACCAACGTAGTCAATATCCTAGCACCGCTGGCACCGACAGGATGCCCGATTGCGATTGCGCCGCCATTGACATTCACCTTCTCCGGACTGACACCTAGCTCTTTTACTACCGCTAATGCTTGTGAGGCAAACGCTTCATTAATTTCAAAAAGATCAATGGCATCGATGGATATACCTTGCTGCTTAAGAAGTGTCGAAATGGCTTTCACTGGCCCCATTCCCATATATGCAGGGTCAACGCCAACAAGTGAATAACCCTTGATATATGCCAATGGTTTTAATGCATGTTCCTTGCATTTGTCTTCCGACACTACAAGCACGGCCGCCGCGCCATCATTGATTCCTGAAGCATTTCCGGCGGTAACCGTCCCGTTCTCTTTAAACGCAGGTTTTAATTGAGAAAGTTTTTCTTGCGTTGTATTTCCTCTTATGTGTTCGTCCTCTGTGAAAGAAATAGTTTCTTTTTTGGTTTTGATCATGACCGGAACAATTTGCTCTTCAAAAAGCTTCTTGTTTTTTGCTTCTACGGCTTTTAGCTGGCTATGATAAGCAAATTCGTCCTGTTCAAGTCTTGAAATTCCATATTTCTCGGCAACATTTTCTGCGGTAATTCCCATATGGTAATGGTTGATCGGGCACGTAAGGCCATCGGCCACTAGGGAGTCTACCAACTCACCGTTGCCAAGTTTGTAGCCGTTTCTTGCATTCCTTAGCAGGTAAGGGGCGTTCGACATGCTCTCCATGCCTCCGGCCAAGACGATGTTGCCTTGTTCAGCCAATATTGAATTGTAAGCTAAAGCAACGGCATGAAGTCCTGAACCGCAAACCGTGTTTATCGTTGTTTCGGGTACATCAATAGGGATACCGGCTTTTAATGCCGCCTGTCTGGCAGGATTTTGTCCATTGCCCGCCTGAAGAACATTTCCCAAATAAATCTGATCAATCAAAGAAGGCTCTAATTTACTTTGCTGAAGGCATGCTGTCATCACAGTTGCCCCCAGTTCGGAAGCGCTTAGAGGCGCAAGGGTTTTGTTAAAAGAGCCGACCGCTGTTCTCAACGGGCTTACTAAAGCTACTTTTTTCATTAAAAACTCACATTCCTTTCGCTGTGTTCAAAACACAATACATCCATGATTGCACTTCAATTGGTAATTTCCGCTCTTAACCTACGAGAAGCAGCGACTGCAAGATACATTTGCATGCGGGCATATCATGGTGCCTAAGACAGTGAGTGTGACGGTTCGATCGCCTTCTCTCATTGGAAATTAAAACCATTTTCATCATAGTTCTAATGCAGATTTTGCTCAATGTCCAAATATTTACACATATCTATGTACAGATGTTTATAGGGCCATATACTCCACAATAATTAGGCCATTCTAACGTTTTCTGTTAATTTCTTAATTTTTCTGAAAATCATGATCATTAATTGAATTTTATGTTAAAAATGAAAGTTGCAATCCATACGTGAGAAAGTTTTCCTCGCAATATCATCTAACTCATCGCTGGGTAATAAAAAAAGCCTCCAGAATTTTCTGAAGACGGCTTTGCCTTTCAATATTCATGATCTTCGTTATATTGTGCTAGCTCGCTTCTTGTTAACAGTGTCACCCGAAAGTGCGCTTTTTTCGCATGAACAAAAAAAGAAGCCGACTTGCTTGAAAGCAATCGGCTTGGAACATTAAACTTCAACAACTCACGAAAAATGTACATCTTCCGTCGCAAGTAAACGCACAAAACGATTGCCAAGCATACCATTATGATGAGCTACGATTTGTTCACCGCTTAGCACCTTGCTATCAAATGTACTATGCGCATCCAATACGAGTACGTTGTTCTGGTATCCCAGACTATAGGCGCTTCGGCAAGTCGTGTCGAGGCAAAACTCGGTCTGCATCCCCGCGATTACGAGTTGATCGGCCCCCAGTTCCTTCAGTACATGGCCCAATTCGGTTTGGTAGAAGCTGTCCCAGGATGATTTACGGACAATTCGTTCATGAGGAAGAGGACGCACTACGTCGGCGATGGCCCAGCCTACACTGTTTTCTCGGAAATCCTCATCCGCTTCATCGGTATGCTGTACAAAAATCACCGGTGTACCTGTAGCTCTGGCTTTGTCCAAAAGCTGCTGCAAATGCGTTACAACTTCCTGCTCACGATACAGCTTCTCATCATACATGAACATAGCCTGCTGAACATCAATCATGAGTAAAACGGTTTGCCCCATCGTTTCAATCCCTCCCTGTGTGTATCACTAACTTACAATAGCATGTCTTCATGCCTTGCGGCGACATAAGGTGAACTATATAATAAAGAACAAGTTGGAACGGTCCGATTCGGACGAAAGGTGATTAAAATATATGACAATTTCGCAGGAGCAGTTTACGTTCCGTTCTGTCTCAGAGGCACAGACCGGGTCATTGGCTGGTTTTTTGGCAGCCAAAGCGGTTCCCGGAACGGTGATTGTGCTGGATGGAGATCTGGGAGCGGGCAAAACTGCTTTTTCCAAAGCTTTTGCCGGCCATTTAGGTGTGCCGGGCATCGTAAATAGTCCAACCTTTACCCTCATTAAGGAGTACGAGGGCCGATTGCCTTTGTATCATATGGATGTGTACCGGATTTCCCAGGACGAGGCGGAGGATCTCGGGCTGGACGAATATTTTTACGGGACAGGAGTATGTCTGGTGGAATGGGGTAGTATTATACCGGATATATTGCCGGAGCAGCGGCTTCACATGTATATAGAAACAACGGATGTGGGGGAGCGCTTGATTCACCTGACCGGGTACGGCGAGCCTTATGAACAATGGTGCCGCAGTTTGCGGGAGAATGGAGTTTGAACCATGCAAAGAGAGCATACAGATGTGAATGTAAAGCCGCGTGAGCGGTTTTTGACGTTAGATACAGCGACGACCGTGATGGCGGCCGCTCTGATGAACGGAAGAGAATTGCTGGGAGAAAGCAACGTATATGGCGAACGTAATCACTCCGTGCATGTGATTACCGAGCTGGAACGACTGCTGAATGAAGAAGGGCTGACACGAGATGATGTAGATGGTATTGCAGTTGGTGTTGGACCGGGGTCTTATACCGGTATCCGGATTGCGGTGACTGCAGCCAAAACACTCGCTTGGGCCTGGGGTATCCCGGTGACGTCCATATCCACTTTGCATGCTTTGGCGTGGGGTGGTTGGAATCGCGGCATCGAGATGAAGGGACAAGAAGATAAAAATGAGTCTGTGAATAACGGTTCATCCGGAGCGCAGGCAGCAGACTGGATTGTGCCTGTGCTGGATGCGCGCCGTGGTCAGGTTTACACGGGGCTGTTCGGCGTGAATACAGTTGACGACACCGAGAGCCCTCAACGGCTGGAGCCAGATGCAATTCGCTTGATGACTGCTTGGACCGATGATCTGCTGCAACGGCTCGAGGCTTTGCCTTCTGAAGAGCGTCCTCCGGTCATTTGGCTAGTCGGTGAAACGGCGGTTCACGCCGAAACAGCCGAGCGCCTGCGTGCATGGAGCGAGCTGCGTATCGTACCTTATGAGCTGGAGGGAAGATGGGTTGGCCGCCTTGGGGCGGATAAGCTGCTTCGTCAGGAACATGACGAGCTACATACGCTGGTTCCTAATTATACCCAGCTGGCTGAGGCGGAAGCCAATCTGCTTCGTCAGCGCTGAAGAGAGCGGTGAACAACATGGCAAAGAACATACAGCGGGAAGAGAAACTTGAGTTTCGCTTGATGCAACTGGATGATATTCCCGATGTGCTGGAGATTGAGCATGAAGCGTTCACGCTGCCGTGGACGGAGGAAGCATTCCGCAATGAGCTGACGATGAATCATTTCGCTAAATATATGATTATGGAACTAGACGGACGAGCCATTGGTTACGCAGGCATGTGGACGATTATGGATGAGGCCCATATTACGAATATTGCGATTCGTGAGGCTTATCGCGGACGCAAGCTTGGGGACAAGCTGTTGGATGAGCTGATGCAGACGGCATCTTATTTAGGGATGGAACGTATGACGCTGGAGGTGCGGGTAACGAACCGGATCGCTCAGGGCTTGTATGAGAAAAAAGGCTTTAAGCCCGCAGGTGTGCGCAAAGGCTATTATTCGGATAATAACGAGGATGCCGTGATCATGTGGGCGGATCTTCCCGCGCATGGGGCATCCGGTGAACAGGAAGGAAGCGTGCAGAAGCAATGACGCAAGAGGAAAAAGCAGGTACAGGCTCCGCCTCCGGCGAGCCTTGCTATATACTGGCAGTGGAAACGAGTTGTGATGAGACGGCTGTTTCCGTCGTGAAAAATGGCACAGAGGTGCTCTCAAATTTGATTTCCAGTCAGATTGAAACACACAAAGCCTTTGGTGGTGTTGTGCCAGAGGTGGCTTCACGCAAACATGTGGAGAGCATCACCTACATGCTGGACGAGGCCATGCAAACATCGGGAATTACCCCTCGTGAGATTTCGGCGGTTGCCGTGACACAAGGACCAGGACTGGTTGGCGCATTGTTGGTTGGGATTGTCGCTGCCAAGAGTGCTGCCTTGGCGTTCGGCAAGCCATTAATCGGGACGCATCATATCGCGGGACATATTTATGCCAATCAGCTGGAGCATGATATCGTATATCCGTGCATTGCTCTCGTTGTGTCAGGAGGACATACAGAGCTGGTGCTGATGGAGTCCGAAGGTCATTTTCAACTCATTGGTCGTACAAGAGATGATGCGGTTGGGGAAGCCTACGACAAAGTAGCGAGAGCGATTGGGTTTCCGTATCCGGGTGGCCCGCATGTGGATCGTGTGGCTCATGAATCGGAGGAAGTGGTTACTTTGCCGCGTGCATGGCTGGAGCCGGATTCTTATGATTTTAGCTTTAGCGGTTTGAAATCTGCGGTGCTGAATGTAATTAACCAGACAAAAATGCGCGGAGAAACCGTTCATGTGGGAGCGATCGCAAGAGGCTTTCAAGAGTCGGTCGTCGAGGTGCTGGTGGAAAAGGCGATTCGTGCCATGCGTGAATACGGTGCGAAGCAGCTTCTGCTTTGTGGCGGTGTGGCTGCTAATCGCGGACTGCGTACAGCATTGAGGGAGCGTTGTGAGCGCGAAGGGATCGAGCTGCTTGTACCATCGTTGAAATATTGCACAGATAATGCAGCGATGATCGGCGCTGCGGCCTACGCCAAATGGAAGCGCGGGGAATTTACCTCATTGGATATGAAGGCTGATCCAGGGCTGTCTCTGGAAGAATGGTCTGTCCAAACTTAATTGAAGAAGAATGAGCAAGACACGGCACAGTTGAGTCGTGTCTTTTTTGTTCCGCTCCATAACTATCATAAAAATATAATGCAAGAGGATAAAATACAGGAGTTTGAGCAAATGAATGGCAGCATCTCATTCACTCGCATTATTCGTCACAATTGTTCACGATTTTTCATGATTCATCAAAAAAATCTGGAATTTTGATACTGCCCGAATAATGATGTGATTTGTCAAGTTGTGAACAAAGTTATCCACATATACCGCTTTGAATGTGGATAACCTAGTCCGAAGCAAGCAGGCTAAGACTTTTTGGAGATAGCAAGTTGGGGGATATGTAACACCTTTAGTTCTTGTGAAATCTGTGGATAATGTGGATAAAAGAGTGGATAAATTTGGTTTTCATTTGAAAATGGCTTTTTATCAATAAAAAAATGGCCCAAAAGGCCATTTTTCAATCTCATTCATACACATAAGCTGTGGATAATCTTGTGTACAAAAATATAGAAGAGGAAAATGTGAAATTTTTAAGGCTAAGATTTTATGCAGTAGTTTTTATTCTTCTAACAGCTCTTCCCAAGAGGTATAGGTTTCAGTCAATTCCTGTTTATGGGTGTCGAGTTGTGCCTGAATATTCTGAAGCGCTGTGTAATCCTGATAAATCTCAGGCAGGGTCATTTGTTCCTCCAGCCCTAAAATTTGTTCTTCCAGCATTTTGATCTGGTTTTCCAATGCCTCCAGCTTGCGTTGACGGCTACGTTCCTCGCTTTTGGCTTGTTTGTCTGCCGCATAGGTGGCGGCGCGTGATTTGGATGTGGTCTCGTCTGTCACGGATGCAGAGGTAGCCGATGTTTTGCCGCGTGTGGCCTGATTTGCCTCCAGAGCTTCCTGTGCAATTTCCTCTAACTCCTGTTTTTTGGCTACATAGTCATCATAATTCCCCAGGAAATGTTCTATCCCCCCAGGATGAAGCTCGATGACACGTTCCGCCATTTTGTTCAGGAAATAACGGTCATGGGAAATGAACAACAGCGTACCGTCATAGTCCATCAAAGCCGCTTCCAGCACTTCCTTGCTAAACAGATCCAGATGGTTGGTAGGCTCATCTAGAATTAACACGTTGGCTTCGCGCAGCATGAGCTTGGCCAGAGATACACGGGCTTTTTCTCCTCCGCTTAATGCAGCTACCTTCTTAAGTACATCGTCACCGCTAAACAGGAAATTACCCAGCACTGTACGAATCCGTGCTTCCTCCATATGAGGGTACTCGCTCCACAACTCCTCCAGTACGGTATTGGCGGGGTTCAGGTTCGTCTGCTCCTGGTCATACAGGCCGATTTTGATTTTCGTGCCCCAGTGGATGGAGCCAGCAGCAGGTTTAAGTGATCCGGTCAGACATTTGAGCAACGTCGATTTTCCGATCCCGTTTGGACCAATCAGTGCCACGGTATCTCCACGTTTTAAATCGAACGATGCATGCTGGAATAAAGGCTTTTTACCTTCATACCCCACAGAGAGGTCACGTACCTCCAGTACTTCCTTACCTGACATATGGGCTGTTTCAAAGGAAAAATGAGCCTTTTTCAAGTCTCCCATGGGCCGATCCATACGCTCCATTTTATCTAGCTGCTTGCGCCGACTTTGAGCGCGTTTGGTCGTGGAAGCCCGCACGATATTACGTTGTACGAATGCTTCTAAACGGGCAATTTCTCCTTGCTGCTTTTCGTAATGCTTCAGATTCGTTTCGTACTCGGCAGCCTTCAGCTCCATGTAGCGGCTGTAGTTGCCTGTATATCGAGTAGAACGATGGCGTTCAATTTCAATAATCGTCGTTACCAGTCGGTCCAGGAAATAACGGTCATGTGATACAACCAGCAGAGAACCGGAGTAGCCGCGCAAATAATCCTCCAACCAGGTCAGTGTTTGAATATCCAGATAGTTGGTAGGCTCATCGAGCATAAGGACATCTGGTGCGAGCAGTAGGATGCGCGCTAGCGCAAGCCGAGTTTTCTGTCCTCCGCTCAGAGTAGCTACGGGCGTCTCAGGTGCAAATGAACCAAAGCCCATACCGTGCAGCACGCTGCGAATACGGGTCTCCATTTCATAACCACCGTGATCCTTGAACCAGTCTGAACGACGTGCATAGCGTTCCAGTAGATCTGCGTAGCGTTTTTCATTTTGAGCATTGGCCAGGTCAGCGATGTCCTGTTCCATTTGCCGCAGTTCCCGTTCCGCTTCAATCAGGGGAGTGAACACCAGCATCATTTCCCCCCAGATAGAACGGTCAGAATTCAAGCCGCTGTTTTGCGCCAGATAACCGATGCTGGTCTCCTTCGCCTTGAAAATTTGTCCACTGTCATAGGATATTTCACCAGCAATGATTTTGAGCAGGGTCGATTTGCCTGCACCGTTCACACCTACGAGTCCAATACGTTCACGTTCCAATATTTGAAGGTTAATCCCGTCCAGAACGGGCTCAATTCCATAAGATTTAGTAATTCCGGTTACTTGCAATAGCATAGCGTATCGTTCCTCCATTACATTTTGCACAGTTCTACCTGCTTTCTTCACAGGTACCTTCCTTCCAGTTTACATGAAATTACCCACTATTGCACTGATTTCACCCTGTAAACCCTTGAGCCGCGTGTAGTCAATTTGTATAAACAATGATAAACTTAAACGAGAAGTGAAAAAGAATGAAAAAAACTTGCAACGTACAGCACTTACTGACAAATGGGACAATAGTAACGTTTTAAAGATTATCGACGATTGTGCGGGAGGGCGGATGTGATGGATGTCTGTAATGTGAAGAACGCGCTGCGTTTGCAGCAACGGGAAGCGCGTGACTCCATGGACCCGCTGACAAGGCAGAAGGCATCGGCTGTGGCCTGTCGGCATGCAATCGAGGCATGGGAGCAGCTTAGAATAGACAGAAACGGAGATAAGCTAACCTTATTTAGTTATCTCTCTTTTGGCAGCGAGATTTCGACGACTCCCCTCATTGAGCATTGCTGGTCACAGGGAGATCGTGTCCTAGCCCCAAGAGTGGATCCGGTAACTCGGACTATGGAGCTGAGGGAGATGGATCAGTACGGAGATATTGTACCCGGCATCTGGAACATCCCTGAGCCTGCTTTGACATGCAAGGAATGGTCGCCTGAAATGTGGACGGGAATTGACTGGGTTGTTGTGCCCGGCTTGGCCTTTGATCGTCGTGGGGGCAGGATCGGCTACGGCGGAGGCTATTATGACCGCTTTACCGTACAGGTAGAGGCAGAGAAGCGTAACAACAGCCATGTAGGTCCGCTTTATGTCTCGCTGCTGTTGCCGGGACAATTGCTGACACAGGTGCCCATGGAGCCAAGGGATTTGCGAGTGGACGTGCTGTTTACTCTGGATGGACGCTTAGATTGTGATTATTGACAAATGATGAATGAAGTAAAGTTGGGTATGTGAAAGGAGCTGTGAGGGAGTCGTGGATTCCTTTACTCATTTTAACGAACAGGGACGGGCTCGGATGGTAGATATTTCGGGTAAAACGTCTACGATTCGTACAGCAGTTGCCGTGACTCAGATTACAATGAATCCGGCTACATTGACGGCTGTAAAAGAAGGAAGAATCGGCAAGGGTGATGTTCTTGCTGTGGCGCAGGTCGCAGGGATTCAAGGCGCGAAAAAAACGTCAGACTGGATACCGATGTGTCATCCACTGGCCCTGACAGGCGTGAACATTACTTTTTCCGATAATGGACATGATGTGCTTCATATTGAAGTTGAAGTAAAGACCGAAGGTAAGACAGGTGTAGAAATGGAAGCTTTGACAGCGGCTTCAGCCGCAGCGTTAACCGTGTATGATATGTGCAAGGCGCTGCAAAAAGATATGATCATCGGCCCTACCATGCTGCAATCCAAAACAGGTGGCAAGCATGGGGATTTTCAAAGGGAGGACCACCGGGAACCTTGACATAGACAACATTGTCGCCGAGAGGGTACTGTGATGTGATGGAGGATGCAGCGTGGCTGTTTCTGATTTTCAGAAGAGAAAGTATTCTTTCATGATAGGAGAAGGGTGATCTTATGGTGTGGAAAACGGCGATCCTAACTGCCAGTGATAAAGGGGCAAGGGGAGAGCGTGAGGATACAAGCGCACAGGTCATCCGGGAACTCATCGAAGAAGAACTGGGCGGAGAGATTGTGGAATACCGGATCGTTCCCGATGAACCGGATGAAATTATTGCAGCTTTAATCGAAATGACCGATTATTTTCATGCAGACCTGGTACTAACTACGGGTGGAACCGAGCTGGCGATCCGTGATGTGACACCGGAGGCGACTAGGCGGGTTGTGGAACGGGAAGTGCCAGGCATGGCGGAAGCCATGAGAATGATCGTGATGCAGAAAAATCCAGCGGCTATGCTATTCCGTGGAATCGTAGGAATACGCGGACGTACACTGATCGTCAATTTACCAGGAACGCCCAAAGGTGTGCATGAAAATTTGGCAGCGATAATGGACCAACTTCCAGAAGCGCTACTTATGGTGACAGGCCAGTTCCGGTAGAAGGCAGCACATCGTGTGTGGTATGATACCTATAAGAATTTATAAGGCCGTATACGGACAAAGATTGTTATTTTGTCCGTCAACATAAGGAGGATTACTACACATGCCCAATATTGGAGCACCGGGTTATATTTTGTTGATCATTCTGGCGCTGCTGCTATTTGGTCCGAACAAGCTGCCTGAGTTGGGTCGAGCTGTAGGGCGTACATTCCGTGAGTTTAAAAACGGGGCACGCGATATTTTATCAGAAGATGAACGGACTGAGCGTAAAGACAGCAAAGATAGTGTGGTCAAAGCATCACAGACGACGTCTTCAGAAGTTCAACCTCAGCCTGAGGATAAACGCTTGTCATAGATTTAGTGATCGATTCTTGATGCTTGTACAATAAACAAAAGCCTCTTCTTCAGTGAAGGGCTTTATTTTTTAGGAGGCGCTGCTGCGTTCCGTTCAGAAAGGAGGAGTGGACTTGACCCCATCAGAGCATGAAATGCCGCTAATGGAACATCTGGGAGAGCTTCGCCGCAGAATTATCTATGTGCTAATTGTATTTGTATTGGCACTGGCTGGTGGTCTGTTCGCGGCGGGTTCTGTCTATGACTGGCTTATTCGCTCCGGTTCGGCGCAAGCTTTTCAGTTAAACGCGTTTTCCTTTTGGGACGGGATCGGTATCTACATGAAGATCGCCATGATCATCGGGATTGCGGTGGCGCTACCGTTTGCTTGCTACCAACTGTGGAAGTTTGTCAGCCCGGGCTTAAGACCACAAGAACGGAGTGCGACTTTGCGGTATGTGCCTTATGTGCTGCTTTTGTTCATCATTGGGACAGCTTTTGCTTATTTCATTATTTTCCCGATGGCAATTCAGTTTACATCGTCGGTCACCAAAAGTATGGGATTACAGGAAACGTACGGGATCGCACAATATTTCACCTTTATGTTTAATATTGTACTACCTGTAGCGCTGCTGTTTGAGCTCCCCCTGCTTATCATGTTTCTGACGGGGATTCATGTTTTAACACCAATGCGGCTTCGCAAGTGGCGGAAGATTTCTTATTTTCTGCTTGTGTTCGTTGCGGTTGTCATTACCCCGCCGGACTTTATTTCCGATTTTTTGGTGGCGATTCCGTTGCTGGTGCTATATGAAGTGAGCGTGTATTTGTCTTCGGTCGTGTACCGCAAGCAGCTGCGTGCACGGGAGGAACGTGAGGCCCAATTGCGTGTAGCTTCAGAATAATAAGGCAGGACCTGAATGGCTCAGTAAACAATTTATTCGGGTCCGCGCTACATGGCAATTGCAGATAATGAATGGCATTTGTATATCATGGCTATTTATAGAGCATAACAGCAGCAGCTTAGCTGCCTTAAATCTAACCATTAGCCTTGAGTTAACGGTTATTTTTCAGATAGATGGATATAATCGGGAAGGGCTGTCCATAAAAATTCCCATAAAAAATACATTAGGGACTTGAAATTCAATCCCAAGTTGAGTATCATAAAGTTGGTTGTTAGCACTGACGACTGTCGAGTGCTAATACATACAACATAACAACCAAATTACAGGATAAAACACTTAATAAGGAGGCTATTTTTTCATGATCAAACCTTTGGGTGAACGCGTATTGGTGGAAGCAATTGAGCAAGAGACAACGACTTCCTTCGGGATCGTACTTCCTGACTCTGCCAAGGAAAAGCCGCAAGAAGGCAAAATTATCGCGGTTGGCGCAGGCGCATTGAAAGACGGTGCCCGTATTCCTCTGGAAGTAAAAGAAGGCGACCGTGTCATTTTCTCTAAATACGCTGGAACGGAAATCAAATATGAAGGTAAAGAATATTTGATTATGAAAGAAAGCGATATCCACGCGATCATCGGTTAACCGGAACCCGGACAAGACCTGAATATAGGAATTGAAACAAATCATTCATAATCCATAGGGAGGTTTATCACAAATGGCTAAAGATATTAAATTCAGTGAAGACGCTCGTCGCTCTATGTTGCGCGGGGTTGACGCATTGGCTAATGCTGTTAAAGTAACACTCGGACCGAAAGGCCGTAACGTTGTACTGGAGAAAAAATTCGGTAGCCCGCTCATCACCAATGACGGTGTAACGATTGCAAAAGAAATCGAGCTGGAAGACGCGTTCGAAAACATGGGCGCTCAACTGGTTAAAGAAGTAGCAACCAAAACGAACGATGTAGCTGGTGATGGTACGACTACTGCTACTGTTTTGGCTCAAGCCCTCATCACAGAAGGCCTGAAAAACGTAACTGCTGGCGCAAGCCCAATCGGTATCCGTAAAGGGATCGACAAAGCGGTTAAAGCGGCTGTTGCTGAACTGCAAGCCATCTCCAAACCAATCGAAAGCAAACAATCCATTGCTCAAGTAGCCGGTATTTCCGCTGCTGATGACGAAGTAGGCGAACTGATCGCTGAAGCTATGGAAAAAGTGGGCAAAGACGGTGTAATCACTGTTGAAGAATCCCGCGGTTTTGCAACAGAGCTGGAAGTGGTTGAAGGTATGCAATTTGACCGTGGCTACATTTCCCCGTACATGATTACAGATACGGACAAAATGGAAGCTGTACTGGACAATCCGTATATCCTGATCACAGACAAAAAAATCACAAATACACAAGAAATCCTGCCATTGCTTGAAAAAATCGTACAACAAGGCAAGCCACTCGTTCTGATCGCTGAAGACATCGAAGGCGAAGCACTGGCTATGCTCGTTGTTAACAAACTGCGTGGTACATTCAACGCTGTAGCTGTTAAAGCTCCAGGCTTTGGTGACCGTCGTAAAGCAATGCTGCAAGATATCGCTGCCCTGACAGGCGGTCAAGTGATTACAGAAGAACTGGGTCTGGACCTGAAAACAGCTTCCGTAGACCAACTGGGTACAGCACGTCAAGTGCGTATCACTAAAGAAAATACGATTGTGGTTGACGGTGCTGGAAACAAAGCCGACATCGACGCTCGTGTTAGCCAAATCCGTACGCAACTGGAAGAAACCACTTCCGAGTTCGACAAAGAGAAACTGCAAGAGCGTCTGGCTAAATTGTCCGGCGGCGTAGCAGTCATCAAAGTCGGTGCGGCAACTGAAACAGAATTGAAAGAACGCAAACTGCGCATCGAAGATGCCCTGAATGCAACCCGTGCTGCGGTTGAAGAAGGTATCGTATCCGGTGGTGGTGTAGCGCTCCTGAACGTATACAAAGCAGTTGCAGCTGTTGAACTGCAAGGCGACGAGCAAACAGGCGTGAACATCGTGCTGCGCGCTCTGGAAGCTCCAATCCGCACCATTGCTGCTAACGCAGGTGAAGAAGGCTCTGTAATCGTTGAGCGTCTGAAACGCGAAGAAGTTGGTGTAGGCTTTAACGCAGCTACTGGCGACTGGGTAAACATGATCGAAGCTGGTATCGTGGACCCTGCGAAAGTAACTCGTTATGCATTGCAAAACGCTGCTTCCGTAGCAGCAATGTTCCTGACTACCGAAGCGGTTATCGCTGACAAGCCAGAACCAGAAAAGGCTGCAATGCCTGACATGGGCGGCATGGGTGGTATGGGCGGCATGATGTAACAAAGGGTCCAAAAACCCTGTAATACCGCTATTTAAAAGGCTCCCGAGAGGGAGCCTTTCTTCATTAAATCACGAAAAAATCACATTTCTTGCAAAGGGAGATGATCTTTCGTGAAATTGAAGTTCAATATATCTGTAAAGTGAATTCTTATTTTCTCATTAGCATCCTTTTTCATATGTTGAATACATAGCCGAAACAGCAGATACCATGGAAGGTGAGAAACTTTCAAAGCTGTTAAACGTTATGATAGCTGCTAATCAATATAATTTGGATGTTGATGATGATGTACTTTCAAGGTTTAAAAAAGACATTGATGCCGTTACTCAACTCCCGACATCTACTGATATGTACAGCCAACAAGTAGTACCCGACTACATTGCATGGTTTGGTTACGAAATGGCCTACTATTATTTAAACAGAGAAAGGTACAGTGTTTGTTTTAAACAATTGTTATTTACAATGGTAAAGTCACATATAATAAATAATGAGACTTACTTTATAAATTGTATTGGCCTGTTTATGCGTTTCCAAGTCTATGCGACTCCTGAAATCAAAATAGAGTTCTCCAATCTAATTGAAAAGGTGTAGGACTGTTAATTGTTGCGAGTAGCTTTTTATTTTTCATGACTGTACCTGGTATCTAAATCCTTGTGCAAGTTGGAGGTTCCTAAACGTCAGTACAGCAATCCCCGCTAACCTTAATTGGTCGGCGGGGATTTTTAGTTGAAGAACTGCTTACAGACGGATATTTCTAGGTGGAACTGGTATAAGGCCACTTTTTAAAAGTTCATTGAAAATAAAAGTTTTGCCAACTACAATAAAAGAAACAACGGTAGGCGAGGACGGGGAAAATAAAGTCCTAGACTGTCGTTGTTTCATTGAACTAACGTTTCCCGTTAGCTCAATGGTTTATCTTTCCCTTGAGGGATGTTAGAAGCTCAAGTTCTCTTTTCGTTGCAGGATGAACAACTATGCTATCTGTAAGGTTTAGGGTAGATTCTTTTACCTTTCTCCCCCATCTCCTTGAAAAGGAGCGCCAATCACATACCATCTCGACGACATACTTCCTCGGCATGGGTAATACCTCTTTGGTGTCGGGATTAACAACCCAATATTCCCAATGATGCTTGTTTTTACGTTGGTGACGAAGCCATGCGTATTTCCAATTCAACTCATCTTCTAAATTCAAAGGTTTTCCAGAGTGAAATTTTTTTGCGTAGGGAAAGAACTCAGCCGGTGAAAATTTCGACCAATCATGAATAATCCCCTGAATATACAAGCCTTCCTTCCAACATTCAATGAGAACATTCAATTTGTGATTAAGGATGTATAAGAAATATTTCAAATAAGCTTTCATCATTGGATTCATATCTCCTTTCCATAATAACCTTCATTTTGCTTGAAAGGCCTCCCCATGATTATTAATGCTAATTGGCTTTCTACTTCTCCAAAAAGATAAAAAATCCCACCTCCAAGAACGAAGTCTTGGGGACGAGATCTCGTCGTGGTACCACCCCAGTTCGCTAATCTGTCTTCAGATTAGCCTCATCGAGTACGGCATGCCAACACATACTTATACTCTAGCTCTGTAACAGGAGCTCCTGTCACACCATCCCCCGAACTAGTTCAAGTTTCGATGTGATGCTCAGAGACTTGATTCAATAAGATCTCCTTTACTCCTTTTCAGCTACCAGAGTTCTCTGTTAAAGTAAACCTTATTTACTCTTCTCGTCATTGCATTTGTGTAATTTTACCAAATACCTATTGAGTTTGTAAATACAAGAATGTTGGAACTATCCTGCCCGTTAGCTTAACGTCGCCGTTCAGTCTACAACTTTTCAGCAGGCCGCCGTGATATGTTAGATCTGGAGATTAAGACAGGGAGGCGTACAGAGGACATAAAGGCGGGTTTGCTAGCCTTGGAGCAGGATAACTATATCTTCTCTTGTGTGAAAACAAAACGGACACGCGACACATTGTAATCCTGGAGGACTGGGATAGAGATCCAAAGGTTACTACGCCGCCAACGCCCCCAGGAAGCGCTAATAGGTACTATACGGAATATTAAAACCCTGGATTGCTCCGGGGTTCAATCATTTTGTGAAACTAATTTATCTTTGTTTTTATTCAGATAGTATTGAACTGCCCTGTTTTCGTCCGGGAACCCTTCTGTGAATTTTTCTAGCTGGACGGAGAAAACTTTTCCGTTTTTGATCTCTACCGTTAACTCAGGATCGGTATAATCAGTACCATAAGAATAATAAATTGATTCGGATGCGTTCATTTGAGTCAATGGATTGCCTAGCTTTTCCACAACTTTTTTTACTGTATCACCCACCACGACCTTGCGTTTGATATCTTTTCCCTTTTGGTAAACACCTACATATTCAAGAATTCCCTTATGGAAATGAAGGTACTGATTGTTATCAAAAAAAGCAACATTTCCACTGTATGCGATCTGATAATATTCCGTTTCTATTTTCATGTTTTTGAACTTTGGTTGTAGATCGGAAAAGGCGGAGCCTAGCGTCCAATCACCTATAGTAGTGTAATTTTCGTAAGGTTTTTGAGCATATACGCCAGGAAGAACGAATGAAAAAAATGATTACTGTAAAAATTGCAATACATATTTTTTTTAACGATATTGACATTCGATTATTCACCTCAGTTTTATTTTAAGATAGTCTATCAGTCCTAGGAATATTTTTATATATATTCACAAAATAGACCCAATGAATTACGCTTATAACAACACATACGGAAGCACTGTTGTGCAATCCGAAAGCATCGGTGACACCCTGCTGGCTAAGCTGGTGGGATGTTTTTTGATTTGCTGTTTAGCCCTGTCAATTTCTTTAAGGACACATACTATATACCGTAACTTAAAAAAAGGAGGAGTTCATGTGAGTGAATGTGGACATGAGCATAAGGCCAAACAATTTTGTCCTTTCACATCGACGGGTGCAATTTTGGTGCTCTTTATCCTGTTAGTCATAATTACTAAAGCGTGTTGGATTTAATTACGTGAAAAGAATTGTTGTTGGATAATACTACTTCACTTGACTTGACTCATTTTTTAAGGATGGTAAAAAGTAGAGCCCAACAAGCGTATTTGGCAATAGCCTATGCGCTTGTTTGGTTTTGTCGGCAGGGGAATATTATATTGAAGGATTTCTCAGATCATTCATCGAATGAATGACCGAGGTGATCAGCATGAAGCATACATATAAAGTGTTAAAATCGGATTTAGAACTATTTGCTGCTGCATTAAGCCAGGTAAGAGTATATATGGTTCAGCCGTTGAACGAGGGTTTGATAGATATTGTGGATTACAGTGGAGCAGTGGAGAATATTACACCGGAGTCGGTTAAGATTAACGGAACCTTTTTCATGAGGAATCAGTTTGAATTTAGAGTAGATGTAAAGGGCTCAACTGGGTAACTGGTATGAGTCTACTTTTTAAAAGTTCGTTGATAACTACAACAAAAGAAACAATGGTAGCCTAGGACGGGAAAATAAAGCCCTAGACTATCGCTATTTCATTGAACTAACGTTTCTCGTTAGTTCAATCAATTCTGTTGCCATCGTATATGCTGGTGGTGAACCAGGTCTTCTACATTACTATATCGTCTTTCGTAAGTTTTTGGTACAGGGCTATCTTCTCGTTAGCAAGGGAAATCATGCACTCAAGTTCCTGCCGCTTGGATTCCAGTTCCACCAGATGCTTTTCCAGAATTTCTATCCGTATGTGTAAGGCAGGAGTAAAATTAGCAACTTCTTCCCCTTGTTGAATTTTATCCAGTACACATCCGTCACGAGTAAATTCCGTAATCTCCTCAAGCGACAATCCCAATTTTTTTAATCTAATTAAACATTGTATATATGAAACCTCACTTTCGGTATAAATGCGTGTCCTTCCATTTCTTCGATTTGGTTCCTGTAGCACTCCAATTTTTTCATAATAGCGAATCGTATAAGGAGTTAGCCCCGTTCTTTCTGATACTTGACTTATAGTAAGCATTGTTTTTTATGTCACTCCTTTTTTCTAAACCAAAATTTAAAACTATTATACATCTTTAAGTCAACTCGAAGTCGATATTTGCACCTCTAACTTCATTTCAAAAATTTGTGCTTGATTTCTAGTTGACTCTAACTTGTAAGCTAAAGTTGCTAATTGATATACATGAAACATAAATTTGATGGAGGCATAAACAATGAACAACAAATATTTCACGATTCAACAAGCAGCGGAAGGTATCTGGGGTGCTATTTCGGTACCTGGTAGTGGTTCGCTGGGGAATGCAGCAATTATTGACATTGGGGATTTGACCGTTGTTGTGGACACAACCAACCTACCGCATTCTGGTGCTTTGTTACGTCAAACCGCAGAACAATTAACGAATAAACCAATTAAATATGTGATCAATACTCATTTTCATGGAGATCATGTCAACGGCAATCAGGAATTCATGGAAAGTGATTTTATATCTACCGTTTGGACAAGAGATTTGCTATCTAAAATGGGTAAAGTGAATATTGATCTAATGCAACAAAACATTCAGAAGTTAATAAATAGCCTACATCAAGTACGTTCACAAGAAAAAAATCCGCACATGTTAACCGAAATCGGCTATGATCTTTCCGTGCAGAGAGCCCTGTATGATGCTGTCCCTTCCCTTCGTAGGGTGATACCCACGATAACTTTTGACGATAAACTAGTTATAAAAGGAGCAAAACGCACTGTCGAAGTTTTATCCTACGGAGGCGGCCATTCTTTAAGCGATGCCGTTATTTACGTGCCTGAAGAACGAACCTTGATTGCTGGTGATTTAATAACCAACAAGACGATTCCGGTCATGCCATACGGTAATCCCTACGCTTGGATACGCATCCTTAGACGCATTCAAAGAGATCTGAAGATAGATACTGTCATTCCCGGGCATGGAGATGTGTCCACTCCAGATAGAATCCTAGATGTCATTCGCTTTTTAGAAAAAACGATCGCTTATGTGTCTGAAGCTGCGACGAGCGGAAAACCAGAGTCTTACTGGTTAAATGAAGGTGTATTAAATGGCTATGAAGATTGGCATCTAGCTCAGTATTTCAGATGGAATTTTCGCTGGCTCTTCAATACAATGCTTGTTCAAAATAATAGATGAGACACAACTAGCACTCCCTTTAACTCCACCAGATTCGCAAGCAGATTCGCAAGGCCAGTTCTGAATGTCAACCCGGCAGCACGTTTGGGTATTTTCAAACGTAATTGGCAGTCTGCTTGTTAGGCTAACCTGCCACGTTAGCTTAACATCGCCGTTCAGTCTACAACTTTTCAGCAGGCTGCCGTAATATGTTAGATCTGGAAATAAAGACGCGGAGGTGTACAGAAAGCATAAATGTTAGTTGCTTGCTTTAGAGCAAAATAACTATATTATGGGGCCGGATAAGTCTACACTACGAGATATCGTCATTCTGGAGAGTTGGGAGCGGGATAGAGCATACCTATGCGGCCAAGAGAAGGTGAGATATTTTAGAAAATTAAATTCTCAGAAATATCATTGCTACTTTGTATACCCCATTATACAATTGCAAGGAAGTTGTTAATTAGAATGAATTATTATAAGACCTTTTCGTTTATTACGCCTTGAATGAAAGCGTTGACATGATTTTCAACCCACTATATACTTAGCTTAATTAAATGAATAGCACTAGGATTGTTACTGTTACGCAGGCAAAACCTAAGGAACAAAATGTTAAGATCTAAGGATCTTATGTATTTTGTTATACTTAGGTTTTTTTGTTTATAGAGAAAGGAAGGTTAAATACAAGTGGTTTCGGCACTTTGCTGAAGCCATTTTCTTCTATTTATGAGTTCACATCTGAGAGGAGCGACAAACTTGGAATACAAATATGAGCTGGTCCAGGCAGACAATCATTTTCCGTTAAAAATTATAGTTCATTCCTCCAATGAACCAGCGTACATACCTAGGCATTGGCACGACAGCATCGAAATATCCTATGTGCTTTCAGGAAAAATCGATAATATCTATATTGATGGCGCGAGTTATAGCTCCAAAGAAGGAGATATTGTGCTCATTAATTCGAATGCTATTCATTCCTTTTCTGTGGCTAAGGGACAAGGAAGAGAGGCTATAACCGTTCTGATTCCTTCTGAATTTATTCGAGAAAATGTTAACGGCAGTGACCCGATTTCATTTGACTGCATATCCATTTTTGAAACTAACGAGCAGAGATTACTGCATTTTGCGGAGCTGCGTGACTTATTAAACACCTTATTTGTGGCTTATCTCAACCGGCATAATGACCCTTTAGCGCATATCCATTTAACGTCATTATCTTATAAACTGGTGTATCTGTTATTAATGCATTTTAAAATGGATCATGAATCTATCCGTGGCTTTAACTCCGATAAATATTTGGAGCGGCTGATGTTGATAACCGATTATATCAAAAAGAATTACGATCAAAGTTTATCCTTGGATTCGATAGCTCAGGTTTTTGGGTTGTCTCCCGAATATTTGTCCCGTTTTTTTGTGAAGCATGTAGGGATGACCCTATTTCAATATATCAATGCCATCCGTCTGGAGAGATCTTTTCGAGTTCTCATGAATACGGATCATTCCATCATACAAATTGCGCTGGAGCATGGATTTCCGAACGAGAAGTCTTTTGCCAGGGTATTTAAAAAGGTTTATCAGGCAACACCGCATCAATATCGAAAAGAGAACAAGAGGTATTCTGGAGCAAGGAGTCAGTAATTGACCAGAAATAGGCTAATAAAAGACAGGATACAAATAAAAAAATCATTAAAATAAATAATGTAAGCGTTTTATTAATGGACCTGGGAGGTAAGACATCATGTTTAAACGGTTTCAAAAGGCTGCTAAAACAACTATGTTATTCACTTTAGCTATCGGTACGACCCTTGCTTTCAATTCCGCTGCATGGGCCAAGGATGTAAAGATACAGCCCACCTCGTACCGGACGGTTGCGGAGGTTAAGGATTGGGGAGCAGCCATTACAAAGATCATTGTTAACCTGGGTAAGCCAGTACCTAAAGATGCGATAACAAAGGATACATTTAAGGTGCATGTGGGAAGAAGCGACAATAGGCTGGTAAATCCCTTTATTGAGAGTGGCAACCGGAAAGTCACCAAGGCCTATGTATCGGACAAAAGTGGCAACCCTGTAAATAAAACCGGAAGCTACGTTGTATTAGAAATGGAAGTCGGCCCAGCCTTAACACTAAGCTCAGCTATTCATTATGATGCGGCAGGTTCCGGGTTTAACGCATGGAATGATAACAAATACACAATCACGCAGCAAAAAGCTTTTAAAACCACATCAGGAACGATTTCCGGCTTGAAAATTGATACTTCCGCAGGTCAGATACGGAAGCTAGTTGATCAATTTGCAACCGGCAAAGCTACTTTTGACGGGATTACTTTAACCTATGCGGACTATGCACCGTCAAAAGACAAAGTGAAAAACCCCTTGGTGATCTGGCTGCATGGTATGGGTGAGGGAGGTACAGATCCGACGATTCCGATTTCCGGAAATAATGCAGCGAATTTTGCATCTAAAGATATTCAATCCTATTTTGAAGGGGCTTATGTGCTGGCACCTCAGACTCCAACCTACTGGATGGATGGTTTTACAGGCTTCGGAGACGGGACCTCCAAATACGAGCAAGCATTGATGTCCTTAATTAAGGAGTACGTGGCCAAGAACAAAGACATTGATACAAATCGAATTTACATTGGAGGAGACTCCAACGGCGGTTATATGACTATGCTGATGATCCGTGATTATAAAGACTATTTTGCAGCCGCTGTGGTTGCATGTGAAGCCTTGAAGGATAGCCTTATAACCGATGAACAGATTAACGAAATGAAGGACCTGCCGATCTGGTTTGTGGCTGCCAAAACCGACACCGTAGTACCGCCGAACGATTATACGGTTCCGACCTACAACCGTTTAGTGAATGCTGGAGCAAAGGATGTTCATATGTCGTTATTTGATAGCGTAGTAGATACCTCTGGTTTGTACAAAAAGAAGGACCAAACACCGTATGAATACAATGGCCACTGGTCTTGGATTTACGTTTATAACAACGAAGTATCGAAGGTGATTAACGGAAAGAAAATAACGATGATGCAATGGCTAGCCTCCAAAACGTTGGACTGAAAGGTACAGCTAGCAAATGGAAATAGCAATATGATGTAATAGGCTTCTTTAAAGTTCAAGCCAGCCTTACCGTACATTCTCTGAGTCATTCGTTAACAACACGTTATCGCTCGGAGAATTATCAGTTCCTTATTGGGTTTTCGCAAAATCCTCATGTATAAAACTCCGTCAACAAATAATTGACGGAGTTTTATTGCTCTCTTTTACTTATTCACTTCAATGAGCCCATCCGGTTTCTCCCGATTAGAGAGTAATTCGGATACCGTGACGAAGGTAAACCCTTTCTTCTTGAGCTCCGGTAAAATGATTTTCAGGGCTTCGACGGTTTGTGTACTTTGATGTACATAATCGTGCATCAGGACAATGTCGCCATTACGGGCGTTGCGAAGCACCCTATTAGCGATACGGTGTATGCCTGGTTTTCGCCAATCCAAGGTGTCCTGATGCCAGGACCATAAAATAATTTTCAGTCCCTTCTCTTTGGAGAGCTTGACTAACGAATCGGTATAGGAGCCGCCGGGGGGCCTAAAAAGATGGGTTCCCGCACCAGTTGCTTGAACGATGCTCGCTTGGCCTTGATCCAATTCTGATAGAGCTTTGTTACGGGAAATATACTGAAAAGATGAATGATAAAAGGTATGATTGCCTACTTCATGCCCTTCTGCTCGTTCTCGTTTCACAATATCAGGAAGCTTTTCTACACGGCTGCCGACGACAAAAAAGGTCGCTTTAGCATTGTACTCTTTAAGCAAATCCAAAATGGCAGGCGTATTGCTTTTGTCCGGTCCGTCATCGAATGTGAGAGCGATAAGCTTACGATGGGTAGGAACTTCCCACACAATGTCGCCCCGTTCTTCGTAATAGGCCCTTCCCTTTGTAGGAGTAGGGGAGGCGTATGATGGGGCTTGTGCATTGGTAGATGGAGTGGGACAAGAGCTGATACACAGTAAAGAAACAGCAATTCCAGCGCACAGCAAACGGTTATATTTCATAAGGCTTCTTCTCCGTTCTAACGTATTCTCACATTAGCTTGCCAAGAAGAAGCGTATACCATTCCTCGTTTCTGAAATTCATCCATTCCAATCACTTAAAATTAGATCTAATTGCTTCTTCAGCAATGCGTAGATTACAAAGTTATGCTGAAAAAGAGTGATAGCTTGCTTGTTGATAACATCCTGTACCCATGTTAAGTTGTACATATCCATCCTTGGTTTCAATGTGCAGTTGAGGTAGGTCATTGTCCAGTTCGTGAGAGTCTTAATCTGACGAAAAATGAAGAGGTCGACAGGACAAGCCGCAAAAGCTGATCTGAGGTCAAGGAGCTGCGACTCGTTCCTGAACTTCGAACAGGAGATGAGACGGGATGCAAACAAATGAAAAAGAGTTGCGAGCTATTAGTCTGACGTTAGAAGCGGGCGAACACATCCGATCATGTATGGGGTGTACGTATGATTTGCAACAGAGCTCCCAGAAGATATCGCATCATGGAATGCTGGCAGTGACATCCCAACGAATCATCTTTTATTCCTGCACTATGGGTACTCCTTGGGTCAAGTTCATCAATTATCACCATATTTCACTGGCTAAGCTGGATAAGGATTTGTCGGATTCTAGGGGGAACATCACGCTGATCAATCAGGGTGTGAACGAGGTGTTCACCCACCTGCCGAGTGGAGATTGTATAGAAAGGTTTATAGCTGTACTAGAGCAAGAAGCAGGTATCTCTTGTGAGAACTAATGATTATGAAAAACAAATAACTAAAACCTCCAACTTCGTAATGTGCCAAGAAGGCTCCTTACAAATTTGGAGGTTTTTTTGTCTTTTAATTAGAGAGAGATGTGGATCGAGCGTCAGCTCAACAGAGTTATAACCAATAAATTATATAACACCAACGGCAGAATGACATTGTTGTAGGCATAGGAGCGATCAGGGGTGGTGGTGCCTGAGAAGGGTGAGTGATATTGCTGAGGAACTCTTAAATACAAATGATGCGCATCGATGTGTATAATCGTTCCTTCATATACTTGATGATCCATCGTTTGCACCCTAACCGTGTGATTCATGTAGGGGCTTAATTGATAATGCAAATGATCGCGGATATTTTTGAGTTCCGCCTGTAATTCCGGTCTAGCTTGATATAACGTTTGCGGACTGACGGTGTTGTATGGCATTCGCCTCTAACCTCCATACCCTGTAATGATGCATTATATGTAGGAGTCTATGTCCTTGTGCTTATACCTATAGAGAGTTGCTTTTACAAAATGAAAAAACATTAACATTTTACTCCAGTCCACTTGACGTTCCCTTTACATCAAAACGATACACTTACTGAGGTTGGTTTGAAAAGAAAGGGGCGCTCCGTTTTGGGTGAGCTTAACAAATCTATGGGACTAGGGACGAGGAGGAGTCAGCAACAGGCTTCGTCTAAACCCCGCATACGCACGGGTTCGCTAAAAATTCAAAGATTGCGCGAAAACGCGCTGGCGTATACCTTTTTGGCTCCATCGCTTATTTTGTTTGCTGTATTTATGTTTTACCCGATGATCAAGTCCGTATATCTCAGCTTGCATTCTACAGATCCCGCAGGAAACGTTGCAGCTTATGTGGGGTTAGATAATTTTACTACACTTTTCAGCTCGGGACTGTTTCTACAAGGAATTAAGGTCACACTCCTGTTTGCACTGTTAACAGTACCAGTAGGTATTTTATTGGCGCTGGTACTGGCTGCACTTACACACAGTAAATTGCGGGGAATGCGTATCTTCCAGTTTGCCTTTTCGCTGCCGATGGTGTTGTCGGTCGGTTCATCTGCGGTCATTTGGAAATTTCTTTTTCATCCGACACTGGGGATGTTCAACTATGTGCTTTCCCTGCTACATATTAATCCGGTTCCGTGGCTGACCAGCCCGGATTGGGCGCTGTTCTCAGTAGCCATGATGACCATCTGGATGAATCTTGGCTTCAATTACATTATCTTATCGAGCGGACTTCAAGGGATTCCAGATGACATGTATGAAAGTGCCAAAATGGACGGAGCTGGCCCGCTCGTCACGTTCTGGCGTATCTCCTTGCCACTGTTATCACCGACGATCTTTTTTGTAACAGTAGTTTCCATCATTGGAGCCTTCCAGTCTTTTGCTCAAATTAACATTTTGACCAAAGGCGGTCCGGTGAACAGTACGAATGTATTCGTGTATTCCATCTATCAGGAAGCTTTCGTTAATTTCCGGTTTGGAACGGGGAGCGCGCAGGCGATTGTCTTGTTTGCCGTCATTCTGCTGCTCACGATGATTCAGTTCAAATGGGTGGAAAGAAAGGTGCATTACCAATGAAACGACACCTGAATTCAACATTGTTGTATGTACTGCTTACGATTGCAGCTGCTCTCATTTTGTATCCGGTTATATATACGTTTTTTATGGCAGTCATGTCGCCGGAGGAAGCAAGCTCTTATCCACCAAGCTTTCTTCCACATTCTTTTCATATGGCAAATTTCACTGAAGTGTTTGAAATTGTTCCGATTGCAGCCTTTATTGGAAATACATTTCTCATTTCGGGTCTGACGATGATTGGGCAGTTGATTACAGCCAGCTTGGCGGCCTACGCCTTTGCCAAAATGGAATTCAAGGGAAAAAACTTCATCTTCAGCATGTTTGTAGCGACGATGATGATCCCTTGGGAAGTGACCATTATTCCAAACTACCTGACGGTACGAAGCTGGAACTGGCTTGATACATATCAAGGATTGACGGTTCCTTTTCTGGCGACGGCATTCGGAACATTCCTATTAAGGCAATTTTTTCTCCAGCTTCCCAAGGAACTGTTTGAGGCGGCTCGTATGGATGGGTGCGGACATATCCGTTACTTTGTGTTCCATGTGCTTCCATTATCGCGCCCTGCGCTTGGAACACTGGCTGTGTATTCGTTCCTGAATATGTACAATTCGTATCTCTGGCCTTTACTGATCACCAATAGTGAGAATATGCGTACGGTACAGATCGGAATATCCATGCTCGAATTTCAGGAATCGACTTCATGGAATCTGGTGTTTGCGGGTACGGCCCTTGTCATTTTACCGTCTCTGCTCCTGCTGATCTTTGGACTAAAGCAGTTGGTACGTGGAATGGCAGCGGGTGCGCTTAAAGGCTGATCACATATTTCAAATGAAAAGCAACACCTGCGCAAGCAGCCCATATACAGAGCTTCAACACACAAGAATATCGCAAGAGAATGCCAATTCAAGATCATTTAATCAAAGGGAGAGAAGAGAGATTATGAGATTTTTTCGTCTGAAAAGTACATTGATCCTGCTTATTCTGACTGCCATGGTGGTTGCAGCAGGTTGTAGCAATAATACTGCTGCAGAGAAGCCGAGTAATGGTAGTGAAGGGGCAGCAGCGACTTCTCCAGTGAAGCTGACTTGGTGGCATTCGATGTCCGGTAACGGTGAAAAAGCAATCAAGCAGATCGCTGCTGATTTTAACGCCAGTCATAAGGACATTCAGGTAGAGCCAGTATATCAAGGCAAATATGATGATAGCTTGAACAAGCTGAAGGCGTCGCTTGGTTCCAACAGCGGACCGGACATCATTCAAGTATACGAAATCGGTAGTAAATTCATGATCGACTCCAAAATGATCACACCTGTACAACAATTTATTGATGCAGACAAGTTCGATCTGTCGCAGTTAGAGCCAAATATTACACGTTACTACACGATTGATGGTAAATTAAACGCTATGCCGTTCAATACGTCAAACCCGATACTATACTATAACAAGGATGCATTCAAAGCCGCAGGACTTGACCCAGCTAATCCTCCGAAAACGTATGATGAGTTCGAAAAGGCTGCAAAAGCCTTGAGCAAGGATGGTAAATCCGGTGCTTCCATTGCCATCTACGGCTGGTTTATGGAGCAACTGTTTGCCAATCAGAACGCGGATTATGTGAATAATGGCAATGGTCGTGACCAAGCGGCAACGGAATCCATGCTGAATTCGGATGCCGGTGTAAAAACGCTGACGTGGTGGAAGAAAATGGTCGATGAAAAGGTTGTATCCAATCTGGGACGTAACTCGGACGATACGGCAAAGGCTTTTTCCGCAGGACAAATTGCGATGACGCTGGATTCCACCGCTTCGCTGCGTAATATTGTGGAGCAGGTTGGCGATAAATTTGAAGTAGGCACAGGATTCCTGCCAAGAGCCAATGAAGCTAAAGAAGGCGGCGTGGTTGTAGGCGGCGCGAGTTTGTACATTATGAACAACAAGCCTGAAGCCCAACAGAAGGCAGCGTGGGAGTTCATTAAATTCGTCGCTTCCCCAGCTGTACAGGCACAATGGAGTGTAAATACCGGGTACTTCCCGATCACGAAAGCAGCCTATGACGAGAAGGTACTCAAAGACAATATGGTAAAATATCCGCAATTCCAGACGGCGGTTGACCAATTGCACGCATCGGCACAATCCACCGCTACACAGGGCGCAGTGATGGGCGTATTCCCAGAAGCGCGCCAAATCGTCGAAGGTGCAATCGAGGCCGTTCTGAGTGGCCAGCAACAGCCAAAACAGGCATTGGATCAAGCTGCACAAGAAATTACAGGCAAAATTGCGCAATACAATCAAACGGTGAAAAAATAGTCGGCCTTCCCTTAAAATCGGTTGATAATCTGTAGAATGGCCCCCTTATCACCCGATTTTATGACATAGCGGATCGAATGAGTGACCCCCTCACTTATTCGATCCGTTTTTGCATTTTTATTTTTTTAGAATAAGCGTTTAGACGAAAGGTCTAAAATGAATTATTTTCATTTTTCCTATTGCTGGGTAACTAAAGATGGGCTTATAATAAATACATAATTTTTGTACTGGACGGTCAGTTCAAAAAAGGAGGAAGCATGAAACAGCAAACGAAGGAAATTATTTTTAACGGCGCACTTAAAGCTTTTTCCGAACGAGGATTTAACGAAACAAACATGGAAGAAATTGCTAAGGTTTGTGGCATAGCCAAAGGAACCCTGTACTACAATTTTAAAAACAAGCAAGAATTGTACATTTACATTTTGAAGATGGGGATGGAGCGATTTGTGCAGGATATCCATGAAGCGATGGCTCAGGTTCCTATGGATCAGGTAGAATTGAGGGTTCGCAAGCTGATCCAAGTACATATTGAGTTCATTGGGAGAGAGCCGGATTTTTGCCGTTTACTGGTTAGCAAGGGATGGGTCTCACAGGAACAGCATTTTAATATTAGGCAGGTGCTGGCAGACTATTTTGATTTTATGGAGGCGGAGATCGATTCCGGTAAGTTATATGGGAAAATTTCAAGTAAGCTGGATGCCAAAACAACAGCCAATTGCTTATTTGGGATTTACATTTTCGCTCCGATGCGGTCCATGGTTTGGGGCGAAACGATGAATCTGCAAGAGGTTCGAGAAAGTATCGAAGTATTTGTGTGTAATGCATTGGGCATGCAACATTAATAGACAGATGGAGTGATGAAAACATGAAAGCTAAAAAATATACGATTTACGTCGTACTTATTATTTTAATCGCGGTAGGAATTTATGCCTTGACTGCTTTCCCACGGGGTGGGAGCAGCTTGTCTGCGGATCAGTCTTCTTCCATACCTACGGCTTATGTGGAGTCGGATACCCTCAATGCCAGCTTTAAAATGGCAGGACGGATTGACCAGATGCTCGTCAAAGAAGGCGATCAGGTTAAAAAGGGGCAGGTGTTAGCCCATCTGGAAAGTCGCGAGTTGGAAGATAAGGTGAAGCAGGCACAGGCGGCGTTGCTGGCAGCTAAGAGTAATGTATCCAAAGCAAAAGCCAGTGTGTTGCAGGCTCAAGCAGGCGTAGGTCAGGCACAGGCTACTGTGAGCGCCGCTCAGGCCAAGAAGAGCCAAGGTACGACATCGGTCAGTGTGACCGCTGAGGCATCCTCCAGCCAGATCGAACAGGCCAAAGCGGCTGCGAACGCCGCCAAGGCAAAACTGGATGCGCTCAAGAGCGGGGCAAGACCGCAGGAGCTTGAGCAATTGCAAGTATCTGTGAAGATAGCCAAGGAAACGCTGGACCTGACCGTTAAAAATCTGGAGCGTGCCAAAAAGCTTCAAGAAGCCGGAGCAGCAACCCAGGCATCTTTGGATCAAGCGACATTGGAACATCAACAGGCAGTGGCCAAGTATAATGCAGAGTCGCAAAAATTGGATATGGCACGGGAGGGAAGCCGCAAGGAGGAAATTACGGCGGCTGAAGCTCAATACCGTCAAGCCTTGGCTGCGGTGAAGGAAGCACAGGCAGGAGCGGGCAAAGTTGCTGTGCAACAGGAAGATGTCAAAGCTGCTCAGGCTTCAGTAGAGCAAGCGCAATCTGCTGTGAAGGCGGCGCAATCCACAGTTGAGCAGGCTCAATCTGCGGTTGCAGGTGCCAATGCTCAGGTAGCCCAAGCGGAAGCCGCGCTTCAAGAGGCTCAGACCTATTTGAGCTACACGACGCTATATGCGGCCGAAGATGGAATCGTAAAATCCAAGTCGCTTAGCTTAGGTGAAATGGCTAGCGCAGGATTCCCGGTCTATACCATTGAAACTTCGACACAACGTTGGGCTAAATTCTATGTACCTGAAACGTCTCTGAATGGCCTTCAAGCAGGGGATACTGTCCAAATTAAATTGCTGTCTGGCGGTAAGGAGCTGAAGGGTAAAGTCATTCTGTTAGAATCGGCTGCTGACTTTGCCATTCAAAAACCGAGCCAAAGCTCCGGTGACAAGGATGTCCGTTCCTTCGGTGTTAAAGTAGCATTGCCGGACCTTGCTGCTTCGGTTCCAACAGGCTCCACGGTCCTGTTTACAGGCAAAGGGGCGCAGTAATATGCAGGATTCACAGGAAAGACTTCGTATCCGCGATGTGTTTCGCGAGGAATGGCTGAGCATCTTCCGGGACCGCCGCTTTATGGCTATTCTGCTGATTACGCCGATTGTGTATACGATACTATTCGGCTTCCTATATTCACATCAGCGGATTACCGAGATGCCTGTCACAGTGTACGATGGAGATAATTCACAGCTCAGTCGCCAGATCATTCAGGCGTTCGATTCGACCGACTCATTTGCCGTTACACGGCAAGCGACCAATCAGGAAGATGCTGTCCGTCAGGTAGAGACCGGGGAAGCTAAGGTCGGAATCGTCATTCCCGACAACTTTACGACTCGGCTTAAGCATGGGGAGAACCCACCCGTGCTCACGCTGATTGACGGCAGTAATATGATGTATTCCAATAGTGCCAGTCGGATTGCGAATCAGGTCATTAGCAGCGTGAGCGCTGGAGTATCGGTCAATTCCATGAAACAAAAGGGAATGAACGCCGATCAGGCCGCGTCGACGCTGACTACCATCCCGTTCCGATCCAGAGTGCTATTTAACCCGGTATATGATTATAAGCTTTTCATGCCACTAGGGGTTATCTCTGCGGCTCTCCAGCAGTGTTTGCTGCTTGGTATCGCGTTGTCCTGCACGCGTGATAAGGAAGCAGGGACTTGGGGAAGATTTGGTGCATGGAGAAATACCCCTTGGCGTTTGGCTATTGCCAAACTGGCACCGTATTATGCAGCGGGAGCTTTCAATGTGCTGACTGTATTCAGTATCAGTGCTTTATGCTTTGATATTCCGTTTAGGGGACAGGTACTGCCGTTAATTTTGGTGTCGCTGGTCTTTAACTTTGCCTTGTGCGGATTAGGCTTCTTATTCAGTCTCTTTTCCAAGACCAGAGTGGATGCGACCCAAACGCTGATGCTGATTGCTGTTCCTTCCTTTATGCTGTCAGGCTATACGTGGCCATTAGAGGCAATGCCCGGCTTCTTGCGGGGGCTTGCTGAAATATTGCCACTGACGTATTACCTGGATGCTGTACGGAACATCACGCTCAAAGGACTGGATATCACCTACATCTTTAAAGATATGATCGCTCTAGGCGTCATTGGTTGTGTGAGTCTGCTGGTGTCCTTTGTGATCTATCCGTTATTCTTTAGACAGCACCAGACGACAGGGCAGCATGCCGATGTGCCCGCTCAAGAAGGATTCACGCTAAAAGGCTGAGAGCAACTTTAAATATGGATATCATAAAAAGGCAGATCAGGAGTAAACCCTGATCTGCCTTTTACTTATTCGTATGGTTTAAAAACGGAAAAAATATTATTGCGGCGCCTTAAGATCCTCGATAGAATCAATCGGCACATAGGATGGAACGACAAGCCCGGACATAACGCCAGTCATGCTGGTTCCGATGTCATCCACCTTATCCTTGTATTGAGCCCAATAATCAGCATGCGTCAATGGAAGCCAAGCGGCAGCAGTAGCATCTACACTTCCGCCGGCCACGCCAGTCCACATCGGGCCGATTTCCACTTGCAGGGCTGTTACTTTATAGCCCAATTTTTGTTCCAATACATATTTCAATACGTTCGTACTGGCAATTTCAGAATCCCAAGCAGCGTAGCTCAGCTTCAAAGGATCACCGTTGACGGGCTGTAGGCCCTTGATCCATGCCTGTACCTTGTCAGGATGTTTATCAGCCCAGTTCTTGGCAGCCTGCTGTGGGGCAATACCGTCCTGAATCGCGATCATCACTTCACCCATATCTTCAGCAGTCCACTTAAAGCGGCTTAGAAATTCATAAGCCACAGGAGCATCCTGCTTTAAACCTTTGCGGGCGATTGTATGAATTTCTTCCTTATCACCGTACGCTTTTTTAGGATCTTTCAAGTATTTCAAATCATATTTGTTAAACATCCAGTGAGGAGTCCAACCTGTTACGACGATAGGCTGCTTGGCTTTGATAGCTTTATCCAGTGTAGCGGTCATAGCAGCTCCAGAGCTTTCAAGCAGCTTCCAGTCGGATAAGCCATAGTCATTAATAGCTTTAGCGGTCAGCTTCATTAGTCCGGCGCCAGGGTCGGTACCGACAATGCGGTAACCGACCTCTTTGCCAAAGTCCTCGGTTGTGGCGGAAGCCGGAGCCGCTTCGGCTCCGTTATCCTGCAAATCAATAATCGATTTAACATCCATGTAAGCTGGAACGACCAATCCGGTTTTAACACCGCTCATATTAGCCCCAAGATCGTCGAGCTTATCCTTGTATTTAGCCCAGTAATCCGCATGTGTTAACGGCAGCCATGCAGCCGGTGAAGCATCTACATCACCACTAGCGACACCCGTCCACATAGGACCTGCTTCCACTTGAAGTGCGGTTACTTTGTAACCTAGTTTGTTCTCCAAAATATAACTTAGCAAATTCGTACTGGCAATTTCGGAATCCCAAGCGACATAACTCAGCTTGAACGTGTCGCCATTGACAGGTTGCAGTCCTTTAGTCCATTCCTGAACCTTATCGGCATGTTTCTCCGCCCAATCCTGGGCAGCTCGTTCAGGACTGGTTCCGGCTTGAATGGCAACCATCATTTCACCCATATCTTCCGGTGTCCATTTGAAACGTTTTAGAAACTCATAAGCGATAGGAGCATCCTGTTGCAAGCCTTTACGGGCAATCGTATGAATCCCCTCGGCTTCACCATAAGACTTCTTAGGGTCTTCCAAATATTTGAGATCATACTTGTTGAACATCCAGTGAGGAGTCCAACCCGTAATAATGATCGGTTTTTTCGCTTTAATGGCTTTGTCCAGTGTGGCCGTCATAGCTGCACCGGAACCTTCAACCAGCTTCCAATCAGACAAATTGTAGTCTTGAATTGCTTTGGCAGTCGATTTCATAATGCCTGCCCCGGCATCAATACCGATAATTTTGTAACCGACTTCTTCGCCAACCGGGTTGGCAGCAGCGTTACCTTTGCCAGATGCGGAATGATCTGTATCAACAAAATATTGGGAAGCACCAGCGATCAAAATGACAGCTGTAACTGCAGAAGTAATCCATACTTTTTGCTTGCTGGATACGCGGCTTTTGCCTTTTTGCGTAGGTTTAAACAGGTTTTGCGTAAAACGGTCAAGCACAATAGCCAGAACGACAACAGCTAAGCCGGCTTCAAAACCTTTACCGATTTGCAGCTGTGTCACAGCACGGTATACAACAGCACCGATGCCTTCTGCACCGATCATGGAAGCAATAACAACCATGGATAGTGACAGCATAATCGTCTGGTTAATACCAGCCATTAAGGTAGGCAATGCCAGTGGAAGCTGAACTTTGAACAGCTTTTGCGCAGAGGTTGAACCGAAAGCATCTGAGGCTTCGATGAGCTCACCTGATACTTGCATAATCCCCAAGTTAGTCATGCGAATGGTTGGGGGGATAGCAAAGATAACAGATGCGATAACACCAGGTACAACACCCAGACTGAAAAAGGTAACCGCTGGGAGCAAGTACACGAACGCAGGCATCGTCTGCATAAAATCAAGTAAAGGCGTGATAATGCGGGATGCGGATTTACTGTATGCACACCAGATCCCGATGGGAATCCCGATAACAATGGATACGAGTGCAGACGTGATGACCAGTCCGAGCGTATTCATTGTTTCACTCCAATAGCCGAGATTATCAATCAGCAGGAAGCCGATGACAGTAAACAGCGTAAGCTGAACCCGCCCGATCATAAAAGCGATAATCCCGATGATCACGATGAACACCAGAGGATGCGGAAGCATGAACAGGCCTGAGAAAAAGCCTACTACAGCTTCTATAATAGAAGAAATAACATTAAACAATCCAGCCAGATGAATACCCATCCAGTCGACAATGGATTGAATCCACTCAGCGATTGGCAGTTTCGGTATCATGGGCATTCACCTCCTTTGTAGTGGTAACATCTCCACCAAGTGCGCCAAGCAATGCTCCACGGACGATAACGCCCAGCAGCTTTTGCTTGTCATCGACCACAGCCAGCGGCACCTTGGACGAGCTTGTAATTTCAAACAAATCATTAATGACAGTCTCGGCAGCAACCTGCGGTCCGTCAGTAATCAAAATATCTTCAATTTTCAAATTATTGCGCAGTGCATGAACAGCATCCTCGGCGTTAATAACACCCAGTAGCTTTTTAGTACGGTCAATGACGAACAAATTGGAAATCCCACGCTCCCGCATCAATTCCAGAGCCACACGCGGACCACGATCCATGGTGATGGTTTCTGGACGAAGCATGACATGAGCAGCCGTCAATACCTTGGACAGATCCACATCCTCGACGAAGCGGGCTACATAAGAGTTAGCCGGTTGGATCATAATTTCTTCCGGTGTACCGATTTGTACGACCGCACCGTCTCGCATCAAGGCAATCCGGTCACCAATCCGCAACGCTTCATCCAGATCATGGGTGATAAACACAATTGTTTTCTTCATTTTATCTTGAAGCTCCAACAGCTCATCCTGCATGTCACGGCGAATGAGAGGGTCCAATGCACTGAACGCTTCATCCATCAGGAGCACTTCAGGGTCATTAGCCAGCGCCCGTGCCAGGCCGACACGCTGCTGCATACCGCCACTCAATTCATCGGGCATTTTATCGCCCCAGTTTTTAAGACCAACCAGTTCCAGCGCTTGTTGCGCCTTTTCCTGACGCTGTGCTTTTTCTACCTTTTGAATTTCAAGACCATATTCTACATTTTCTAATACAGTCCGATGTGGGAACAGGGCGAATTTTTGAAAAACCATGCTGATGGTTTTACGACGAACTTCGCGAAGTTGTTCTTTGTTCATCTTACGGAGATCTTTGCCGTGGACCAGAATTTCACCGGAGGTAGGCTCAATCAAGCGATTTAGCATTCGCACCAAAGTGGACTTGCCACTGCCCGATAGCCCCATAATTACGAAAATTTCACCTTGCTTAATTTCCATGTTGGCCTTATTGACACCAACAGTAATCTGTTTTTCTTTGGCCAACTTTTCCTTGCCCCAGCCTTGCTCCAGGAGCGGAACACCTTGCTCTGCGTGAGGACCAAAGAGTTTGCTGACATTTTTGACTTCCAAAATCGTCATACATACACCTCTTCTTTCTATACTTTGCTTGGTATTAACCCCTTGTTGCATTAAGGATTGAGTATAAAAATCATAATTCTGAACATCCTGAACGGTTAATGACAAAATTAATTGTAACAGAAGCATTGCTTACATTTCAAACAAAAAAACTGTTCATAAAGTACGTACAGAAAAAACTGTACAAAGTTTCCTCTGATATGCTCCTTCGTTCTTTAGAATGCTCAAACATTCGGAACTTTACAACCGATAGTGCTTTTTTTAAAATAGACAATGAAATATAACCATAAGAAAAAGATTTATGTATATCCATAATTTTAAAAGTTTACTATCATTAGCAATTTTGCGAATTATGATTTTGAACGATCCATGCTGTTGTAATATAGACAGAAGCTTTGTTTTTGAAACATTTCATTTATTAATTGAAAGATTTCATACATTGCGTCAAAGCTAATCTTTTACGGGTAAATCGTTCATACTAGGTTGTGCAAAATGCTCTAAAATTAGGAGGTTGCAAGCATGAGCTTGTACCAGTTAGGTGATGAGCAGCAGGCTTCGCTGCAAAAAATTCGCAAACGTGTTATAGAAGCTATAGGTAAAAACATGGACCTGTATGGGATCACTTTGTCTGCGGGGCATTTGTACGGTTTGCTTTTCTTTGCGGATAAACCGATGACGCTGGACGAGATGGGCCGTGAAATGGAAATGAGCAAAACGAGCATGAGTACAGGAGTTCGAACATTACTGGATCTGAAAATGGTAAATAAGGTTTGGAGCAAGGGCTCACGCAAAGACTTGTATGAAGTCGAATATGACTGGCATCAAACCTTCACTGACTTCTTCGCTATTAAATGGAGAAAAGCGGTAGAAACAAATTTACTGGTGTTGCGCAAAGCCATTGATGAGCTGGACAGATTGATGAATCAGGGTGAAGAGTACGAGGAATTTAAGGCGATTCTTCAGCAAGATCGTATGAAAATGAAGCAGGCTGTCGCTTATTACAAGTGGCTAGACCGACTAATTGACTCTATGGAAAGCGAAGAAATTTATAAGCTGATTCCCAAAGAAGAAGTTCGGGATTAATCGCTATTTCTCTATCTTGTTTATAAAAATGCCGGAGCGCAAAAGTGCTTCCGGTATTTTTTGGTTTGGCCGTGTGCAAAGGGTATAATAGAGATATGTAAAGATTGATATTATACCGTTGTGTTGAAGATACGAAATAAAGGAGGCTTCATGATGGAGAGTATTACAGTACATACTCGTTTAGGTCAATTACGTGGGGAAACGGGGAATGGATATCATGTATGGAAAGGTATCCCATATGCACAGCCTCCTGTTGGAAAACTACGTTTTCACGCGCCCCAGCCTTTGGAGTCTTGGGAGGGTGTACGGGCTGCGACGAGTTTTGGGCCAATCTGTCCGCAACCTATGCCATCCGCTGAAAGTATGACTGGAAATCTGGTGGAACCGCCTGAGCAGTCAGAGGATTGCTTATACCTGAACATTTGGACACCTGCTTCGAAGGCTCCTGAGAAGGGACGTCCGGTGATGGTGTGGATTCATGGCGGTGCCTTTGTCACGGGGTCCGGGATTATACCTTTATATGACGGGGAACGCATGGCGAAGAATGGCGATGTTGTGGTTGTTACGATCAATTATCGATTGGGGCCGTTAGGATTTTTGCATCTGACTCCAAAGGGAGATGGCCTGACCTCTAATGCGGGACTGCTGGATCAGATCGCTGCGCTGGAATGGGTTAGGGATCACATCTCTGCCTTTGGCGGTAACCCGGACGAAGTAACGGTGTTCGGTGAATCGGCAGGCGCGATGAGTATTGCCGCTTTATTGGCGATGCCAGCCGCTGAGGGACTGTTCCAGCGTGCGATTTTGCAGAGCGGTGCGTCGCAGGTATTGCCAACCTCACAGGCCGAACAAGTGACGGCTGTGTATCTGCAGCAGCTGGGTGTGGACACTCAGCATCCAGAACGGTTGTTTACGCTGCCGACAGATGCGCTGATGCTAGCTATGGCGAAGACGCATGAAGTCATCGGACCAGGGCTGGCGATGATCTATCAACCCGTCGTGGACGGTGTGACCTTGCCAGATGAACCGCTGTCTGCAATCGCGCAAGGTTCAGCAAAGCAGGTATCCGTTTTGATTGGAACGAACTTGCATGAGGGGGCCTATTTCATCCGAAAAGAATCCCATCTAATGAACAAGTCAACAGCGAGTCAGGCATTGGAAATGATGACGGGCATGTCAGACATCGGCGACCTGATAGAACCATTTCCTGTTACGATTGAGGGACAGGCACAAATGTTGACTGATCTATTTTTTTGGCGTCCTGCATTGGCTCTTGCTGTTGCGCAGTCGGCGCATGCGCCTGTATGGATGTATCGTTTTGATTGGACATTGCCGGGACATCCTACCTTTGGACAAGCGGTTCACGGTGCCGAAATTGCGTTTGTTTTCGATAATCTGGAGCTGCTAGGTAAGCTTGGATTAGAGATTCAACCGTCGATGCAGAAGCTCGCTCAAGCTATGCAGCAGGCATGGGTTGCTTTTGCACGTGATGGGAAGCCTGTGCTGTCCGAGGAGGCTTGGCCGATGTACGACAGGGAAGAGCGGACTACAGCTATTTTCCATCAGGATATTAAAATGGAGCATGACCCCGAAGGAGATAGACGCCGTCAGTTAACCGGTCAGATGACCCTATAAGTAAGCAAGAGAGAAATCACCCCAAGTACTTACATGGAAAAAGCCTTCGCCCGTAATTTGTATACGGACGAAGGCTTTTGTTAGTCATTAGATGTACTGCCGCTCATTCTTACTTGCATGAAATTGCAACGATACGATGTGTAACTTAAATCTTAAATCGCTTAACCAGCTGTTGCAAATCCTGGGCCATGTTGGACAACTCCTGAGACGAAGATGCGATTTCCTCCATGGCCGCCATTTGCTCCTGAGCGGCAGCAGATGTTGTCTGCGAACTGTCCGCCGAATTGCGAGACAGACTTGCCAAATGGGTTACAGTAGCCGAAACTTCCTCTGTACTGGCTGAGATTTGTTCAGCTGCAGCCGACACACTTTGTATTTGTTCCACAATATGAGATGTAGAGCGTTCAATATTCGTAAATGCACCTTCTGCATCTTGGCTAATACGTAATCCTTCACCTACCTGGTTACGAACATTACCGTTCATGGTAGCGGTGGAGCGTTGAATCAAATCGAGCATCTGAGTAATGATCTGACTGATGGAATCTGCGCTTTCCTTGGATTGCTCAGACAGCTTGCGTACCTCTATAGCGACTACGGCAAATCCACGCCCGGCTTCGCCAGCTCTGGAAGCTTCAATAGACGCGTTCAGAGACAACAAATTGGTTTGCTTGGCAATGGCGGCAATAGCTGTATTCATCTGCTTCGCATCGTCTGAGAGCTGGGATAGCTCATCCATCAGGCTAGCCGTTTGGCTTACAGCTTCCAGAATACGGTCCATTTGTGTCCGCACATGGCTGATCATTTGACTGCCTTGAGCTACATCATGCTCGGTTTGTCCTGCTGAATCCACGATGGAGCTTGCTGATTCGGCAATGGTGCTGACACCCTTGGCCATTTCTTCAACGGCATTAGCGGTTTGCTCGGATGCCTCGGCGCTGGTGGCTGCATTTTCTGCGGATTCCATAACCGTTTCCGCTACGTGTTGTACGGACTCCGTCGTTTGCTCTGTGCTTTCCTTGATCATCAGAGAAGAGGAAGCAAGTCGGGAGGACGTTTGATTGACCTCGGAAACCATCGTATGCAAGGAATGAGTCATCTGGTCAAAATTCTGTGCCAGTTCGCCGAACTCATCCTTGCTGGATAGGTTAACACGTTCGGTCAGATTTCCATCACGGACGATCCGTGTTCCTGCTTGCAGCTTCTTGAGTGGAATCAGGAACGAGCGAACCATAAGCACAATGATGATCGTAGCGGCCAGTATGGAAATAACAATTACAATCAGGCTTTGCTTCAGAATCGGTTGGGCTGCATCACTGTAATCCTCCAGATCCGACAGTGCGATAATGTTCCAGCCGGTGAGAGGGTCCTGGATTGTAAAAGCCAGCACGTCCCGATTCATGAATTGAATTTGTGATATGGAAGGAGTATCATTTTCGGCGGTTTTCGCCACTTCGGGAAGTCCCTCCATGATGTCTGTTGGTTTTTTGCCTGTATTTTTAAAGGCTGTTCCAGCTCCAGCCACAATTTTATGATCAGAATCAACAATAATGAGTCCTCCGCGTTCACCTATCTTAACAGACTGCAGACTTTCACTCATTTTGTCCAGGTTCAAAGCCAGGGCAACAGCTCCTTGACCGTCCTCCAGCGTTTTTGATACATTAACCACTAAATTCCCTGTCGTGACGCTGACAGCTGGAACACTAACGGCTACTTTACCCTTTTCCTGCATCGCGTTTTTGTACCATTTTCTCTCCCTTGGATCATAATCAGCCTCCTTTTTTTTCGGCGTACGAATGTACTGTCCTTCCGCATTGCCGAGGAGCGCAGCATCTAACTCGGGATGAGCTTTGACGATGACATCCAACTTTTTCTGAAGGGCCTCTTCGTTGGAATCAATGGAATCAGATTGGATTTCAGTGGATAGCACGTCAACGTCTTTCATAATGGGCGATACATACTGATTGACATTGCTTCGGATCAGATACAGATTCGTGTACACGGCACCGCCCATTTGCTGACTGAGTTGCGTCGTAGCGCCCTGATAAGAAAAGTAACCGATAAGTACGCTCGGAATTAATAACACAGCTAAAAAAGATATTATTAATCTTGTCCTCATTAAATAAAACTGCTTGAGAAACCTGTTCCACCACGGAACTGTTTGTTTTGTTTTAGTCATAGCCCTTGCTCCTCTGTGTCTGATGATCACTACATTGTTTTATTCGACAGAAACCGACTAATTTTATAGATGTAATCTTTGAGAAACGAAGAATAATTACATGTTTTAGACACTTTTTCTGAAAGATGGGTCTAAAGAACTATATTTTATATGAATACGAATACATAAAAAAGCCAAATCGGAGATGCAAAAGCATCTTCACGATTTGGCTTGGGTGAGTCATGAAAGGGACGTTGAACAGTTAATTTTTTTGCTGACGTGAAATCATAAAGAGCGTAATCCAGATGAGCATAAAACCAGTCAATTGCGCTACAGTGACAATTTGCTGAAATGCGATCCAGTTAATCACGACACCAACCATGGGAAAGCTCAGTTCTGCCATCGTAGCATAAGACGCTTTGGTCGTACTTAAGCCTTTGTAATACAGCAGCAAGCTGAGAAGACCCGGAAGCAATGCCTGCAATAGCAGATTGATAATCACAGCTGCGCCCGCCCATGTACCGGCAGGCATATTCCATGGCGCATGCTCTACAGAGGTGAGGACAATCAGCAGAGGGAGCGCCACCATGAAGCGGAGGGAGGTTACTGTTTCATATTTCATTGAACGAAGCAAGTAACTTCCCATGACTGTCGAACCGCCCCACAGCACTGCTGCGCCGAGTGCAAGCAGACTACCAACCTGAACAAAATCACGAACATGTCCGAAGGGGAGCGACCAACCGAAGGTCAGAAGATACGTCCCGAACAGAGCGACGACAATTAATAATCCAAAATGACGCGGCAACATTTCCTTCAAAATAATACGGGCTAGAACAATAGCGACCAAGGGTTGAAGCTTCTGGAGTAAGAGTACAGCATTCAAATCACCATTGCTGAGTGCCATAGTGAAAATCACGCTGGCCAGAGCCGAGCCGCCCCACGAGACGAATAAAATAGCGAAAACTTGACGAAGCCGTACCGCTTTGAGTTCCTCACGATGCTTCCACAGCATCGGTGTCAGAGCGAGGAAGAGCAGCACATGCTCCATAAGTACAATTTGTGTTGAAGTAAATGACTTTAGCAAAATAATACGAAACAGCGGGTCTGCGCCCCACAAGGCTGCTCCAATTGCGACCAGCCAAAAACCGCTTTTCATGTGGGAGCTACGATCAAAACCTTTGGATGTTAGTACAGTAGAAGATTGACTCATACTCAATTAGCTCCTTGCGAATACAGGACCGGTGGCACAAAAACCCCCGTCCATGGCGAAAGGCCATGCAAGACGGGGGTTGATCAAATAAACTTGCCGCTTTATGCAAGTTAAATGAAGTTGCTGCAAAACTAATAACGCAGTATTCATCCACTTCGCGGCATGTTGATATTTCGATCTTCTTCCATCCGGACTTTACCGTCGGCTTTGGCATCTCACCAAATCAGTCCGTATCCTGTTGCCAGATACAGAGTCGCGGGCTTAGCTCCATGAGCCATACCGCCGGTTGGGAATCTCACCCTACCCCGAAGATCCTTATTCCGTTTTTTAATTTCTCCTATAGGATATACCTGTTTTAGAATGAAGTCCAGTGAAAAATGTGTGTATATCTAACAAGGATTTTCATCTTTTTTTTGAAAGCGCTCTACGAAATTACATATTACGAGGTAATATCCTTATACTCAATACGTCGAATCGCCGCATAAGCCACAAGCATTCCTAGTAGAGAGAAGCCAATTTGCACGGGGGCTATGGAGCTAAGTGTAGCGCCGTTATTATTGGAGAAAAGCAATGCTACAATCAGGATTGAGGTCACAATGGTGGTGGGTACAGAGTATCTTCGCATCCCCATATACAGCGGAACCAATCCCATAAAGCTGGTAGCAACGGCATTGATCAGCGTCCGTGCTGATTGTTGGCCCAGTATGGAAAGAGTAAGGTTATCCGGTACAATCAAGACAAACTGGTTGAGCAGATGAATAGCAGCCGTAATGATTATTTCCGAAATAATAATAGACAAGAATGTAAACAGCAGCACAACCAAGAGCTTGGCGATCATCAGCTTTTGACGGTGAATCGGATACATAAACAAGATCGTAATCGATTTGGATTTAAATTCTCCGACGATAAAGCGGCATAGCAAAACAGAGGAAAATACAATAAATGTTGCTCTCACAAAATTGTCTATTAGATCCAAGAGTTGAGTGTACTGTGTGAATTCGGGTATTCCTTCACTTTGACTGTCCAGCGCGATAATACAGAGCAGCCCAAGAATGCATGCATTGGCAATCAGTGCTGATCGGATATAACCCGCGAGATGAAATTTTTTCACCTCCAACTGCATCAATTTAAGCATGGAGATCACCTCCGTTTAACAGGCGCAAAAAGTAGTCTTCCAGCGTGCTGCTTTTCTGATGAATGGAATCCACCTCTATATCATTTAAAATGAGCGTTTTCGTAATTTGTTTCTGCGGTACATTTGAATCGTAAATACGTATACTCTGTTCATTGAGTACCCTTATATTATTCAGATTCAGATGATGGGAGAGGACGTAGGTCGCTTTTTTACAATCGTTGGTCGTAAATTCGATATATTCCGTATTGGTTTCCCGCACCTGCTCCATCGATACTTCCTCAATCAGTCGTCCGTGATTAATCACGCCTACCGTATCCGCAATCTGCTCTATTTCCGCTAAAATATGACTGGACACGAGCAGAGTCATCCCATATTCCTTGCATAGCATGTGGAATAATTGGCGGATTTCCTTGATACCCACGGGGTCCAGACCATTAATGGGTTCATCCAAAATGAGTAGCTCTGGCTTAGTTGCAATAGCGCGGGCAATCCCAAGACGTTGCTTCATTCCCAGCGAAAAATCCTTTACTGGCTTGTCATCCGCATTTCGCAAATTCACTAATTCCAGGGCATCCCGAACCGCCTGCTTATTATAGTAGCCCATGTATTCACAATGAAGTTCGAGATTTTGCTGTGCCGTCAGCCTGTCATAAAAAATCGGGTATTCAATAATCGAACCCATCCGTCCGAGCAGATGATACGATTTTGGCGTTAATTTCTCACCGAATAATTCAATTTCACCCGAAGTCGGCTTGATTAAATTTGTAATCATTTTCATCATCGTTGTCTTGCCTGCCCCGTTAGGGCCGAGAAAGCCATAGGTTTCTCCCTTGCGCACATTCATACTGACTCCCGCTACAATTTCATTGCCTTTCAGGGCCTTGGTCAACTGATGTGTACGTATTACGTAAGTCATAGGTGTTCTCCCTTCGTATACTGCTGATAATTCAAGGATAAAGGGCGAAATGTTCATTTTTCTTTCGTGATTCTTACAAATTTATTAAGTTGAGCACAAATCGAATTATGCAAAATGCTGAGTTCGATTAATAGTTGATTTTCTTCAATGTAAAAGAGAAGACTGTCCGCTCATAAGGTCTACTAGTCAATTGAATTTCTCCGTTCATCGTTTCAACCAGGCGTTTGGCAATCGTAAGGCCCAATCCGCTGCCTTGTACCGCCTTATTACGGGAGTCCTCCAGTGTGTACATACGTTCAAAAACTTTATCTTGCTCAGCTTCCTGTATGCCTTTGCCACGATCCCATACCTCTATACGCACTGTATCCTGCTGTTCCAATAGAGCCAGACCCAGCGTCCGTCCATCTGCCCCATAACGAATGGCATTCGAGATCAGATTGTTCAGCACCCGCCCAATCGCTCCTTCGTTCCCCAAGGCATGAATGGGGTGCTCCGGGATCTCAATATGCACAGTAAATCCCTGTGCGGTCAGCAGGTCATAAAATTCCAAAATGCTGCGTCTGCACAGTTCTCCCACTTCCAGTCGAGTCAGTGGAATATCCGTATCATTAGCCTCCAGCTTCGCCAAGCTAAAAAAGCTGCCGATCAGCTCAATCGCTTCGCTTGTCTTTTGATGAATTTTGGATAGCAGCTTTATACGTTCTTCTGGCAAAATAGTCGGATCGCCATCCAGCATCTCGGCATATCCAAGCACAACCGTAAGCGGGGTCTTGAGATCGTGGGAAATGTTCGAAATCATTTTGCGCATGGCGATTTGGCTACGGTTGTAATCTGCAGACACTCTGAGATTCAAGTCCAGCAGTCGGTTAATTTCCGTCATGAGTCGTTGCAGTTCAACGTCACCTGTGACATATAGCAGCTTTTCCGCATGATTCACCGTCACAATCCGCTCTAGTAGGGTTCGGATATCCTTTATTTTGCGCTTATAGGCCATACGCTCCCGCCAAAGCCATACTATAACGACTGACATGATGAGGCCGACAATCCATTCAGAAATGTTTTCGATGTTCATATCAGCCATTCTCCCATTTGTAGCCAATGCCCCATAGCGTTTTAATGTGGACAGGATGAGAGGGATCTTCTTCGATTTTCTCACGCAGGCGGCGAATATGGACGTTAATCACGTTCTCGTCGCCCATATAATCGTCCTTCCAAATAAATCCGTATAATTGGGCTTTTGTAAATACCCGGTTCGGATTGGCTACAAATAGCTTCAAAATATCGGACTCTTTGGCTGTTAGCTGAATTTCATTTTCATTGCGTATGACTGTAAAATGATCAAAATCAATGCGCAGACTGCCGTAGGTCAAAACTTGTGCTTGCGGCTGTTCCTCCTGTTGTTGCTGACGGGCATATGTAGTAGATCTGCGGATCGCGGACTGAATACGAGCCGTCATTTCGAGCATTGAAAAAGGTTTGGCAACATAATCGTCTGCCCCAAAGCCCAGTCCAAGCGCTTTATCCACGTCGCTGTCCTTGGCTGACATAATCAGAATCGGGACAGCGCTATGGGTGCGAATTCGTCGAATCACCTCCATACCGTCCACCTTCGGCATCATCAAATCCACGAGTACCAGATCATAGGTATGACGTTCAAAGGCAAGAAGCCCTTCTTCCCCGTCATAGGCGGTAGTTAAATTGTAACCTTCCTTGCTGAGTGCTTTGAGTAGCATTTCGGCAATGGATAGATCGTCTTCAATTAGTAAAATATGTTGTGACATAGGTGTGGAACACCCCTAATTTTTAGATTAAGCTCGCGTGACGAACTGTACCTGAATTATATAGAGCAGTGGAGGGGATTTCCATAAAAAATATCCAAAGAGAAAATTAATGTGTCTGGTAATCTATGATTCCGCTATATTATACTGAAAGAGTTTATAATCCGATGTTTGGAATACGGTGTTATGATATCTGGGACATGCCTCATATGAGAGATTAGGTATGTCGAATTACGCTGCGGTACAGGACCGTCAATAAAGGAGAGCAACGATGTTTGTCATACGAGGAACACAAAAACTGCTGAAGGAATGGGAGACTGAACCACTTCAAGTTGATATTTATCCGCCTTTGAATAGTTGGCATGCCAGCATGTTTTTACTTAATCGAAGAAAAAATATAGTGTTTATGCATGATATATCCCGCTTAAGCATCACGCTTTTTGGGATTAAAAAATCGCAGTACAAAAGCTTGCCAGCTCTTTTTATGCAAGCCTTGAAGGAATTTATGATCAGCGAAGGCTTTGATGAACAGATCGTAAAGGCCTACATACAGGAAGGCAAGCAGATGCTGGCTACTACGACGAATAGTCATAGTGTAATGAGAACCTTAGATGAGATTATTTTTATCATGAAGGAACTGGATATGGAGCATGGGTGCGAGCTGGAAAAAAACCAGTGGAATAACCGGATTGTTTTCAAAACAGTCGAATACAAGTACCCTGTTGATGTTTTTAAAGAAATGCTAGAAAAGCATTATAAACTAGAGAGTATTTGAGAATTTTATGATTTTACGAAATGAGTTCCATTTATTCCCTCTGTCCTATATAATCTAATATAGTTCTAAAAGACTATATAAAGAGAGGTAAGGGGTAAATGAAGATTAAATTGAGAAATAAAACTGGAATGATTAAGGAACGCAAAGTAGGTTTTTCATGGACTACGCTCTTTTTTGGTTTTTTTCCTGCGTTGTTTAGAGGGGATTGGAAGTGGGCTGTTATTATTTTTCTGGTGTCGATCCTTACGAGTGGGGCATCCAACTTTGTATTTTGCTTCATATATAACCGCTTACATATTAATGATTTGTTGTCCCAAGGCTATGGCCCTGCTACTAAGAAATCCCAAGCTATCCTGATTTCTAAGGGATTTATTGCTGAAAATTACGCTGCTAACTTTGCAGGTTAAATTGAGAGCTGTTTGTTAAACGAGACGTATCAAAAGAGCATCCACCAAAGTCCATGCGGGCGGGGAATGCTCTTTTTTTATAACTCACATGATAGCAACGCTTGCGATGAAATGAATCATAGCGCAATAAGCGGCACACTTTGGTAAAATAAAACGATACAGGGTTTGACACCATCGGTCAGACTTATAAAACAGGGGGTACATAACGAAAGATGAAGAGGATTATTGATGTAGCCAAGGAAGCAGGAATTGAAGAAGAACATCTGGAGACGTATGGAAAATATAAAGCGAAGCTGAATCCGTCCCTGTGGGAGCAGTTAAAGGATCGCCCGAATGGAAAGCTGGTGCTGGTTACGGCAATGAATCCCACGCCGGCGGGAGAAGGAAAAACGCTGACAACCATCGGGCTGTCACAGGCGCTGAATGCGCTGGGGCATAAAACCGTTGCTGCGTTGCGTGAGCCGTCCCTTGGCCCTTGCTTCGGCATGAAAGGAGGAGCAACCGGGGGAGGACAAGCCCAGATTGTTCCGGCAGAAGACATTAACCTACATTTTACAGGTGATATTCACGCGATTTCGGCAGCGCATAATTTGCTGGCAGCGATGATCGATAACCATTTGTTTCATGGAAATGCTTTGCGGTTGAAACCGGAGCGGATCGTGTGGAAACGCGCTGTTGATATGAACGACCGGAGTTTACGAAATATTGTGACCGGATTGGGGGCAGGTAATGGGGCGGTGAGAGAAAGTGGTTTTCTGATCACCTCGGCTTCAGAAGTGATGGCGGTATTATGTTTAAGTGAAGATATGGACGATCTTAAAGTGCGATTGGGTCGGATGGTGATTGGTTATAACGAAGATGGCGAAACGGTAACAGCTGAGGAACTCCATGCGGTGGAAGGTATGGCTGTGCTGCTTCGGGAAGCATTGAAACCCAATCTGGTGCAAACGTTGGAGGGAACTCCAGTTATTGTGCATGGTGGACCTTTTGCAAATATTGCGCATGGATGCAGTAGTTTGATCGGTACGAAGCTGGCCCTGAAGCTGGGAGAGGTGGTCGTCACGGAGGCTGGATTCGGGGCCGAGCTGGGCGCGGAAAAGTTTTTTGACATCAAGTGCCGTCAATCCGGTTTGCAGCCAGATGCGGCTCTGTTGGTCGTAACCGCCAAAGCGCTGAAATATAACGGCGGTGTAGCTAAAAATGAGCTGGACGCAGAAAATCTGGAGCGATTGCAACTTGGATTAGTCAACATGAATCGGCATGTTCGGAATTTGCAAAAGTTTGGCGTGCCAGTACTGGTAGCGGTCAACCATTTTGTAACAGATAGCGAAGCCGAGTTGGAACTGATTTTCTCGGAATGCCGCAAGCTGGGCGTACCCGTAGAGCTGTCACAGGTGTGGGCACAGGGAAGCCAAGGTGGAGAAAAGCTGGCTCAAAGCCTCCTAAACCTGCTCCAGGAGGACAAAGCCCATTTTGCACCATTGTATGAGCATACACTTGATTTGCAAGCGAAAATTAGTGTCATTGCGAAGGAGCTTTATGGTGCGGCAGGGGTAGCTTACACTCCTGCGGCCAAACGGGCGTTGGCCGGTATGGAGCAGCTTGGTTTTGGACAACTGCCTGTATGCATGGCCAAAACACCGTATTCTTTCTCAGATCAACCTTCTCTGCTAGGTGCACCGGAGGGCTTTACCATTCACGTGTCCAGCGTTTCTTTGTCCGCAGGGGCAGGCTTTGTGGTCGTGGAAACAGGCAATACTATGACGATGCCAGGATTACCCAAATCCCCAGCAGCTGAGCATATGTCGCTGGAGGCAGATGGAAGAATTCATGGTCTAATGTAGTATCTTTAGAAAAATGGCAGCTTATCAGGTTGAAGTGACGAGCAGTTTGGGCAGTGCAGTAAGCAGTTTTTGCCGGGTCATGGCATCGCTCCAGTTCCATCGGTCAGCTTCTACGAAATATACCCGACCTTGACGTACAGCAGGAAGGCTGCGCCAGAGAGGGCTGCTGATCATGCGTTCCAGCGTACGTTTGGATTCTGGGGCTGTCGGGACAAGCATAAAAATGCGGTCCCCGGCGTAATCAGGCAATTCGTTCAGATCTATTTCCGCGAAGCCATGTCCCTCGTCGAGCAACTTTTGGATCGGCTCAACGGGCCGAAAGCCCTGTGGGTGGTAGAGGGCCGACGAGAATCCAGACATACCCATGACAAAGAGTCGATCACCATGATCGAAGATGAAGACGGAGGCTGTTTCTCCGGCTGTGATTTGCGTACCGAGCTGCTGCCACATTGCCAGATTACGGGCTGATGCGGCTTGCTCGGCGCGGAATATGAATATGGTGACCCGTCCAATCCTTGACGCGCACAGAACCGGAGACAGAAAGCGCGTACTTGCCCGGGGGAATCCCGGTCATTTGCCTAAACCGCCGATTAAAATAATATTCGTCAGAGAAACCAACCTGACGGGCAATTTCACGTAAAGGCCATTTGCAATCCAGCAGCAGTCGCTTGGCATGATTCAAGCGCAGCTCAGTGAGGTAATGCAGCGGCTTTTTGCCTGTGATTTTACGAAACATTTGGGAGTATTGCTATATTGAGACGTTTGCCTGCTCGGCAAGCTGCTTGACGGTAATGGGCTTTTCATAGTTGTTTTCCATATATGAGAGAGTGCCTTCTACCGATGCTGGCAATGCTGGATTAGAGGTAGTATTTTGATCAATATGGGTGTGGTCTTCCTGCCACAGCAAGAGCAACTCTTGAAACATAATTTGCTGCCGTAATACAGATATCTGGGTATGCGGCTGTATCGTTTGTTGGGTACTATGAAATAGCTCTTCAGTCAACTGAATAAGTTTGGAGGAAGAAGAGGAGACGATGCATTCGCGCGGTCTCGGCAGGACAGGTCCATGATATAGGGATGGCATACGTACTGCGTGTTCACCCAAGGCCATGTCCGCTTGTGGTTCTGACGGCAAAGCGATGACCTCAAACGTGATTTTGTAGTATTCGGGCACAGTTCCATTCAGGGGAGCGATTTGATAGGATTCACCTGGAGCTAGCCAATATCCATGACCTGTATGGAATAGATACTGCTCTGAGCCAATGTCCACCATACCTGTCCCACCGATGAACATAAGCAGACAGTGATATGAATTGGGACGTGATAATAATTCATCGGTAGGCTCACCAATCAACGCAATTTCTTTAAAATGAAAAAGCAGTGAACTGAACGGGGGAGGTTCTTTTTATTTCCTGTATGAATTTATTATCAGTCTCCAAAAGATTCTATAGTATTACGCAAGGATACGCGCAAGCTTGTCATGCCAGTCTGCATAAATCGAACAAGTCCTTCATAGACATGTACTAATTCATTTAAAACATGTGCTGAAGGGGTTGATGACATGCGCCGGATTTCATGGATGCTTGCCATGGTCATGTGTGTAACGCTGCTGCTGGCCGGGTGCGGCAAGAAGAGCGCGGACGATGTGGTTAAAGATTTGAGTGACGTGGTGAGCGACCTGAACAGCTACCACGGTACAGCTTTGATGACGCTGCATACCGGCGACACGCCGCAGGAATACAAGGTGGATATTTCCTACCGCAAGCCGTCCTATTACCGAATTGCCATGACGAACGAGAAAAAGGATGTTACGCAAATTGTGCTTCGTAATGATGAGGGTGTATTTGTACTGACACCCAGCCTGAACAAAAGCTTCCGTTTCAAAAGCGACTGGCCAAACAATCAGGGTCAAGTATATTTATATGAAACGTTGGTTCGCAGCATTATCGGCGATGCCTCCCGTCAGTTGGCTACCGACGATAAATCCTATGTGTTTGATGTGGCAGCGAATTACAACAGCCATGCGCTGGTGAGACAAAAGATATGGCTGTCCAAAAATGACTATGCACCCACTCAGGTACAGGTGTCTGATGCGAATGCCAAGGTAGTTGTTGATCTGAAATTCGATCAATTTGCTTTTGATACGAAGTTTGACAAAGACTCTTTTGATATGGAGCGGAACATGGCTTCAGGTAAGACGAGTACGGGTAGCGAAGGGGCGCCATCTTCTGGAGCAGTGGAGCCCAGCGGTCAGCTTGATCCTTCCGGTGCGATAGATGGGACGACTGGCGTGACGTCTGGCGAACCCGGACAAGAGCAGGGAACAGCAGGGGATGCAGTCCAGCAGCCGTCAGGGGAAGCGAACGTGGACGGTACTGCCACAAATGATACGTCCAAACCGGACGCAGCAGCCAACGCAGATGCGCAGCAACAAACCCCGGGCACATCGGATGCCGCAAACGGAACGTCAGCGGGAACAGATGCGGCAGAAGCTGTGATGGGTGAGTTCGGCTTGATCGAACCATCCTACACGCCAGCCGGAGTACAGATCAAGGATACGCCGGAGCTGGAGGATAATGGTACACATGCCGTTATGCTGCGGTATAGTGGAACGTATAATTATACCATTGTGGAGGCGCGTCCAAAAGATCGGGCAGTCGCACTAGCCGCAGGCGAACTGGTTGATATTGGAGGAAGCTTTGCCGTTCTGACCGGAAGCGAACAGCAGACGATGACCTGGATGAATGACGGAATCGAGTTCAGAATCACCAGTGCTGACCTGCCTGTGAGCGAAATGATACAAATTGCCGCTTCTATACAGGATCAATCGGGTAAATAAAACTTTATAGACGGATGCAGACGGTCTAGAGTGTAAAAATGCTCTGCTGCCGCCCGTATCCGTCTTTTTATTCATTCGCAGTCTAAGATGTGCATCGCTTGTATATCCTGTTCTATTGTAGATATGGTAGAGGAGGCTGGCAAAGTCCCCCTGCCATTGACAGCCACGTTTTTGAACATTACCATTAACCTTTGGAAGCAAGAACTTTGCCACACTCCGAATGGTAAAAGGTTATGTTACAGGCTAACAATTGAAGAAGGTGACTGGATTTGCAAGCACAATACAGATCGACCCGGGCCGAAATCAACCTGGATCACCTTGGCGCCAACTATGAAGCTTTTCGCAAGGCATTGCCAGCGGATAAGCTGATACTGGTCTGTGTCAAGGCTAATGCCTACGGACACGGTGCCGTGGAAATTTCAAAGGAATTGGAACGCCTTGGTGCGGATTATTTGAGCGTCGCTTTTCTGGATGAAGCGTTGGAGCTTCGTCATGCGGGGGTTCAGCTACCAATTCTAGTACTCGGTTATACCTCACCGGAAGCTGTACAAACGGCTTGGGAGCATGATATCTCATTGACAGTGTTCAGTGAGGAAGTGCTGGAGGGTATCCGCAGACTGGACCGCCAAGGAAACGAACGCAAGTTGAAGGTGCACATCAAAATAGACAGCGGCATGGGAAGACTGGGTTTGCTGCCTGGAGAAGAGGCTATGGCTTTTGTTCGGCAGGCTAACGAATTAGAGCAAGTGCTGCTGGAAGGCATGTACACCCATTTTGCCCGCGCGGATGAAGAAGACAAAAGCTATACACTGCTACAATATGATCGGTTTCGGGGCGTGGCGGAAGCGCTAAGGGAACAAGGTATCACCATTCCCATTATACATACGGGCAACAGCGCCGCCACCATTGATACCCCTTCTCTTTCCCCCAATTTGGTGCGGATTGGTATCAGTATATACGGTCTGTACCCGTCTGATGAGGTTAACCGGCAAGCTATTGAGCTGCTGCCTGTATTGTCTTTGAAGACGGCGGTGGTTTATACCAAGACGCTTCCTCCCGGCTGGGGAGTTAGCTATGGCACCCGGTATGTAACCTCCAGTGAAGAACGGATCGGTACACTGCCAATCGGCTATGCGGATGGATACTCCCGCATGCTGAGTGGGAAGATCGAAGTGTTGATACGCGGTCGCCGCGTCCCGGTACTCGGTACGATTTGCATGGACCAGTGTATGGTATCCTTACAATCTTTCGCAGAAGATGCGGAAGAAATCCAAACCGGCGAAGAGGTTGTTCTCATCGGCCAGCAGTCCGGCGAAACTATCGCGGCGGATGAGCTGGCATCCAAGCTTGGTACGATCCACTATGAGGTGATCTGCATGATCGCAGACAGGGTACCGCGTGTATACACACGAGGTCATGTTCCTGTTGTTCGAGTGAACTCGCTTCTTCCAACCCGCTGGAATTAATTTCATAACGCAAATTACCGAATAAAAGCAGGAGTTTTCGCAGAACGTCCCGAAATATGTACAAAAGAAAGAAAAGAGCGCTATAACTGTCAAAAGACGCATCAGGCTCCGCTGACACTTGTATTTCGGGGATCAAACGCCTGTACGAAAACGAACTGCGTAGTTTATAATGGAATGCAGCATAGATGATATACGAATATCATATACATTCTCTTGTATTCCGTTTGAATAAATTACCGGGAATAACGTTATAATGGTACAATGGCGACAAGGTTTTGGGGGTGGAAGAGAAGTTGGCCAATTTGCAGAACACCAAAAGAATAATGATCAGTTTGCCAGATCATCTCTTGCAGGAAGTGGACGGGATCGTAGCTATGGAAAATTCCAACCGCAGTGAATTTATCAGGCAGGCCATGAAGCTGTATGTAGGCGAACGTAAAAAACGTTACATTCGTGAAGCTATGCAGCGTGGATACATGGAAATGGCTAAAATTAACTTAACCATGGCATCCGAAGCCTTTCACGCGGAGGAAGATGCAAACAGCACCTTGGGCCGTACAGTTAGCGGGGTGTAATCCATATTGATCGTAAAGCGCGGCGACGTTTTTTTTGCAGACCTTTCACCCGTAGTCGGTTCCGAGCAAGGTGGCGTCAGACCTGTGCTGATCATTCAAAATGATATCGGCAACCGGTTTAGTCCTACTGTGATCGTAGCAGCCATCACCGCCCAGATTCAGAAGGCAAAGCTGCCTACACACGTGGAAATCGACGCGGCGACGCATGGCTTTGATCGTGATTCTGTTGTTCTTCTGGAGCAAATTCGGACGATCGACAAGCAAAGGCTTACCGACAAAATCACCCATTTAGATGAAGAAACCATGCGCAAAGTGAGCGATTCGCTACAAATCAGTCTCGGTTTGATTGATTTTTAGCGTGATGGAACGACGAGTGAAACGGGAAAAGGGCAGCGCTTGGGCGCTGTCCTTTTGTTTGTCCGATGAAAAATGCAGGTAGGGCTTGCTTTAACGTCACCTGCTGGCGCTTTGAATCATTTTTTGTGATAATGAAAGACATGGTGTAAGACAAGAGCTGTGAGGAAGAAGGGATAGGTTTGTCTAACGAGGAAACGAAGACGGAAATCCGGCAGGAGCCGAACGAAGCAGAACGCCAAGAGCGGATTGTCAAACAAGTGGCGAGAGAGCTGTCGCTGGCACTCAAGCAAATCCGGACAACGATCAGTTTGTTGGATGAAGGGAATACAATTCCTTTTATCGCGCGTTATCGTAAGGAAATGACAGGAGAGCTGGATGAAAATCAGCTACGTGAAATTGAAGATCGTGTGGTGTATTTGCGTAATCTGGAGGATCGTAAGGTAGAGGTCATCCGCATTATTGATGAGCAGGGCAAGCTGACGGAAGACCTGCAGGCTGCTATCACCTCTGCGGTTAAACTTCAGGAAGTGGAGGATCTATACCGTCCGTATCGGCAAAAGCGCAAAACCCGCGCCAGTGTAGCAAAGGAACGGGGACTGGAGCCGCTCTCCATCTGGATCTGGAGCCAGCCGAAGCAGGGCGATGCTCTGAAAGAAGCCGAGTCTTATGTAAATGCGGAACTGGGAGTGGACAGCGCCGAGGCGGCCATCCAAGGAGCCTTAGATATTTTAGCTGAAAATATAGCGGATGATGCGGCTATTCGCCAATGGGTACGTCGATATACGCTGGACCATGGTATGTTGACCTCCGAAGCGAAGGATGCGGAGCAAGAATCCGTGTATGAGAACTACTATAGCTATCGTGAACTTGCTAAGAAAATGCCACCTCACCGTATTCTGGCGATTAATCGCGGAGAGCGGGAAGGCATTCTTAAGGTTGGTCTGGAGGTAGTGCCAGATTCCATCTACAATTACGTGGCAGGTCAAGTGATTAAAGGATCATCAGTCGTGCAAGATCTGCTCCGCAGTGTCATCGAGGATGCGTACAAAAGACTTATTGCGCCGTCTATCGAGCGTGAAGTGCGCGCTGAAATGACGGAGAAGGGCGAGCAGCAGGCCATCTCCATCTTTGCAGGCAACTTGCGGAGTCTGTTGCTACAGGCTCCGATCAAGGGCCGACGTGTGCTCGGTGTCGATCCGGCCTATCGGACAGGCTGTAAGCTGGCGGTTGTCGATGACACAGGCAAGCTGCTGGAAGTGGCAGTGACGTATCCGACACCGCCGAACAACAAGAAGCGCGAGGCTGCTGAAAAGTTCAAGCAGCTGATTGCCCAATACGGTATCGAATTGATTGTCATTGGTAACGGAACTGCTTCGCGCGAGACAGAGCAATTCGTAGCGGAAGTCATCGCGGACATTGGTGACAGCAGTCTAGCGTATCTGATCGTCAATGAGGCGGGCGCGAGCGTATATTCTGCCTCCAAGCTGGCACAGGAGGAATTTCCCGATTTGGACGTGGCCGAGCGCAGTGCGGCTTCCATCGCACGTCGTGTGCAGGACCCGCTGGCTGAGTTGGTCAAAATTGAGCCGAAGGCTATTGGTGTAGGCCAATACCAGCATGATGTGTCGCAGAAACATCTGGATGAAAGCTTAAAGGACGTTGTCGAATCAGCCGTTAACCATGTCGGTGTGGATGTGAACACGGCTTCCTCTGCGCTGTTATCCTATGTAGCAGGGATCAACGCGACGATTGCCAAAAACATCGTTAAGTACCGTGAGGAAAACGGAAAATTCAGCAACCGTCGTCAGTTGCAGAAGGTGCCGCGTCTTGGTGCAAAAACCTACGAGCAATCTGTAGGATTTATCCGTATACCGGGTGGAGAAAATCCACTGGACCGCACACCGATTCACCCTGAATCGTATGCTGTCGTAGACCGCCTGTTGGCGGAACTGAACATCAGCGCTCACGATCTGGGTACTAAGACTGCAATGGAAGCACTGAGTGTGTCCAACATTGACGAACTGGCCGCCAAGCTGGAAGTCGGCGTGCCGACACTGAAGGATATTCTGGACAGCCTCCAGCGTCCGGGCCGTGACCCACGTGACGAGCTGCCGTTGCCGGTATTCCGCAAGGATGTGCTGAAGATCGAGGATCTGGCACCGGGTATGGAGCTTCAGGGAACCGTCCGCAATGTCATTGATTTCGGCGCGTTTGTCGATATTGGTATTAAAAGTGACGGGTTGGTTCATATTTCACAGCTGCGCAGTGGCTTCGTAAAGCATCCGATGGATGTCGTATCTGTCGGTGATAACGTAACGGTGTGGGTGTTGAATGTTGATTTGAAAAAAGGCAGGGTTGGTCTGACGATGAAACCTCCTGCAGAGGCGCAATCGCAGGCATAATACTTTAAATAAAGCTGTACAACCTTCTTGTGAAGGTATAACAAAAGCCGGAAGCTCCGAACTGTATCGGAGATTCCGGCTTTCATTTTTGGATACCTTTAGCTTTTACCCGTTGTTGGCATCGAACTCCACGCCAGGTGCTTTATGATAAAAAAACCAACAATCGTTCAACAGTTTAATTTGGCGCCGGTCCTTTTTGTAAAAGGCCCGCATGAGCTGGTTGCTGAGCCATTGAGGCAAGCCGATCTCCTCCTCTGCGTTACATCTGTATGTTTAGCATATGGGGTGGGTACCTAAAGTGTGCTTATGAATTGGGGGTTAGACTTCGGTCGTTATTTTATAATATGCTTGTCAGTAAGGAGCAAAGGAGGAGAGACCGTTAGGATGGAGTCCAAGTCCCTGAGCAATTCAATGAACCATTCAATGAGCCGTTCTATGAGTAATGAAGAGCTTCAAGAATGGGTAGAGCGCATTTCGCTGGAGAGCTTCGGCGTGCCGTTTCGACATCAAGCCACCTTTAATGCGCGCTTGTCTTCCACAGGTGGTAGGTATTTCATGAAAAGTCATCATATTGAAATTAATCCACATCAACTCGCAGCTTACGGACGTTCTGAGGTGGAGAAAATTATTAAGCATGAGCTGTGCCATTATCATTTGCATTTGCGCGGGATGGGCTATCAGCATCGAGATGCTGACTTCAAAGCATGGCTGGCCCGTGTAGGAGGAAGCAGGCATTGTCAGACTCTGCCGGGAAGAACGGAACGTAAGCCTCAGCCTTATCGTTACAAGCTAGTATGCGTTTCCTGTAAACAGGAGTATATGCGCAAGCGTAAGATGAATCCTCAGCGGTATCGCTGTGGGAAATGTGGAGGGAAGCTTCGCCTGTTGGCACTTGACGGCACCCCCTGAATCATGGTAAATTAACCATACTGTAAGATAATTTACAGTAATGTTCCCTGATAGCTCAGTTGGTAGAGCACTCGACTGTTAATCGAGTTGTCACAGGTTCGAGTCCTGTTCGGGGAGCCATGGAGAGGTACCCAAGTGGCTATAAGGGGACCCTCTGCTAAGGGGTTAGGCTGCGAAAGCGGTGCGAGGGTTCGAATCCCTCTCTCTCCGTTGGTATTTTAAGTAGAAAAAGGACGCTCGTATGCATTGTAATGATGCTTGCGAGCGTCCTTTTCGTCTATATCTGCTTTGAGAATAACGGTAGACTGAAATCGTTTAAATGGAGAGGGGACGTGCTGCGTACAGCTTGAAGCGGCGTTAGCCTGTCTTGTACACAGCCAATGACGTCTATTTCACGGTGTCAGCCTCGACTGTCTTGAGTATGTTCAACAGAGCATGAGCGACGCCATCTTCCGCATTAGTCAGAGTCACTTGGGAGCAGACAGCCTTGATGTCGTCTTTTGCATTGCCCATGGCAATGCCTGTTCCTGCCATTGTCAGCATGGAGATATCATTGTAGCTGTCCCCAATCGCTACGGCTTCCTGCATGGGAATGCTCAGATGATTCGCTAGATAACGCAATGCATTACCTTTAGACGCATCCCTATGCTCGACTTCAAAGTTACGGTCTGAAGAGATGACCATGTTCAGGCCCTGAAAACCTCGGTAACGCTCACGACCCCGCTCTAATTTGGCTTGATCAAAGGAGAAACAGAGCACGTTATAAATCTCTACATCCAGTGGAATGTCCTCATATGAAGCGATGCGGGTATGTCCGGTCTGTTCATATTGTTTTTCAGCTGCATGTAATAAAGTATCCAGCGAAATATCCGGGTTGGAGCTCAGCAAGCGGTCCATTTCAACAGCAAGCAGCTGATGTCCGTTTTGTGGAGAATAAATAGCGCGGTCTGTCATGACCTCATAGTAAAAGTCGTTGTCATGCAGCCAGCTCAGCACTTCAAACGTTTCACTGCGGCCCATAGGAGTAGAGGTTAACTGACGACGATGCACATCGTGTACGGTTGCACCGTTTGCTCCAATGACTGGAGTTATAAGCTCTGCTTCCTCTAGCTTCGTCCAGGCGTCATAAGCGGCTCTACCAGTGGCAATTGTCACCTGAACGCCTTGCTGCTGTGCTTGGCGTATAGCCTCCGCGTTCACTTTGCTTATTTTTCCTTCCTCGTTCAGCAGTGTTCCATCCATATCAATCGCAAACAGTTTCATTTCTCTCCAGCTCCTGTCTTTTGATATCTCTGTGATAAATCTTGAGTTCTAGCTAAGCAGTTTCATATTTTATGAGGGTACAACAACTTCAACATCATAATGTTGCAAAATTTCCAGCATCGCTGGTTCTGGCAATCTGTCGGTAATCACGATATTAACTTCAGACAGATCGGCAAAACGATATGGAAAATTGATTCCGAATTTCGAATGGTCCGCAAGGATGATCACCTGATCTGCCTGCTTCATCATCTGATGCTTCAGCATACCGTCTTCTTCATGAATCAGGCTTAGTCCGTGGGCAGATATACCACCAATCCCGATAAAGGCTTTGTCTACAAAATAGTGAGACAAAGTGGCGATCACGGAGGAGCCATATACATATCGGTGTTCTTTTTGCAGGCGGCCTCCCAACAGATGTATGGAGACACCGTCTTTTCCAGATAGCACGTCAGCCTGATTGATTGAATTGGTGATGACCGAACATTCCTGCACATTCAGTCTTTCTGCACACGCCTGTACGGTGGTAGAGGAATCCAATATAATACGATCCTTATCTCGTACCATGCTGGCAGCCAGCTGTCCGATCACTTGTTTCTCCTCGGATACAGTAAGTAGTCTTTCGTTATAATTTCCAATTGGATCGTGATGAAGTGTAGGGAGAAGAGCGCCACCGCGGGTGCGAATAATTTTTTGATGTTCTTCAAGTTTTACGAGGTCTCGACGGGCCGTATCTCGTGAAACATTAAAAAATTCACAAATATCATCCACCGAAATACGTTTATGAAGCTGTAAGTAATCAACGATTTTTAACATTCGTTCTTCCTGATACATAGAAAGCTCCTCTGATATATAATTATTTCGGTATCTTGTAAGTGATTATAAGTAAATACAAGTGATATTGCAATCGTTCATCGCTATTTTCAGGATTTTAGTGATTTAAGATAAGGGATTGTAAGTTAATATGCATTTTGTACTTATAAAAACTGCTTTTTTAAAAATTTTAGAAATAAGTATTGCCATTCGTTATTCTATTTGATATACTCTTTCTTGTCGCCAAGTTGGCGCATAATAATAAGGCCCGTTGGTCAAGGGGTTAAGACACCTCCCTTTCACGGAGGTAACAGGGGTTCGAATCCCCTACGGGTCATTGTTGTCTTTATAGACTACATGTTGCATGCTTAAGGGAAATTCCTGAGGTCTGGTCTAATGGCGGACAGCTTGGATGAACAGCATGAGCCATTAGCTCAGTTGGTAGAGCACCTGACTTTTAATCAGGGTGTCGAAGGTTCGAGTCCTTCATGGCTCACCATTTATATTTTGTTATGCGGTCGTGGTGGAATGGCAGACACGCTATCTTGAGGGGGTAGTGAGCGTACGCTCGTGGAGGTTCGAGTCCTCTCGACCGCATCAATGGAATAAACGGAAAAGTCTCTCGCGGTAGAGGCTTTTTTTATTTGTGTAGTGATGTAATAAAGTAATGATTATGATGAAATAATGATTCCATAGTATAATATAATGCCATAATGTTATAGAATGATAAGTATAAACTTATGAAGTGACGGTGAAAAATATGGACACTCAACTGTTAGGAAATATATCAGAAAATATTTTGGGCTTGTTTCCGATTGTGAAGAAGAAATTTTTCACCTACGGTCCGCTCGATTTCCCATTACATTTGTCGCCTAATAACTTTCAGGTATTACTGCTTCTGCGTGAGGTGCGCTTGTCTACGGTATCTGATTTATCCAAACAGCTCAATGTCTCACGTCCGAACATGACTCCTCTTCTGGACAAACTGGTGGAGCATGGGTTGGCTGACCGCCAGTCGTGTGATTCGGATCGCAGAGTCGTGAATGTGGCGATTACACAGGAAGGCGATGCTTTTTGTGAACAGGTATTTCATACCTTCTCCAATAAAATTCAAGAAAGACTGGTGTATCTGCCAGAAGAAGATTTATTGCATCTGAGCGAAACTTTGAATGAATTGAAGCATATCTTACTTAAAATCGACAACGCTGCTACGTGATTAGCGTAAGTGAACTGGCTTAAAGACCGCCCTTTCTTCGGAAAACAGGCGGTTTTTGTTGCGTGTTGTGGTATAATGGAAACCAACATACATAATTCGGTAATTTTAGCATACGTGATCTTTGAAATGAGAACAGAGAACATGATATCGTTATTTGAGAGCCTGCTAGGGAGGAAGGAACTTCTATGCAATCTATTTACCATCGCATTGAGGAACTCATCAAGGAACGGGGAATGACGAAAAAGGCGTTCTGCCAGCAGTTAGGCATTAGTACAGGGAACTTCGGGGATTGGAAAAGAGGAAAAACGACGCCGGGCACGAATAAACTCATTGAAATCGCTTCTTTTTTTGATGCCAGTCTGGATTGGATTATGCTGGGTCGAGATGTACAGGGTGAGGTGCTGAAGGAGTCGCAAGACCCTTATTTTTTTGACGCTTCAGGGCAACTGAATTGCCAGGGGGAACCGCTTAGTGAGGCGGAAAGAAATTTTATACTTGAGTATATTGAATTTACCCGCTTTCGTAAAGAGAAAAACCAGCGCAATTCTACTATGGGGTAATGGTTGCTTAGGATTTGATGAGGATTACTAATGAGTAAGGCTGAAAAATGAAAATTATTTCAGAAAAAGTTACTGTGTCGGAGGGGAAACATTTTGGGAGATCAAACTATTTATCAGCGGATTGAAGCTTTGATTAAGGATCGCGGAATGACCAAGAAGGCATTTTGTGAAAAACTTAAAATCAGTTCAGGGAATCTCGGTGATTGGAGAAGAGGTAAAACAACGCCGGGTACCGCCCATTTGATTCAGATTTCGGACTTTTTTAATGTATCGCTTGATTGGTTAATGAAAGGGATTAAGCCAGGGGAAGGCGTACTTCAGGAGCAGAAGGCTGCTTATTTTTTTGGAGTGATGGGGCCACTGAATTGCCAGGCAGAAGATCTTGAGACGGAAGAACAGAATTTTATTTTAGAATATGTTGAATTTGCGAAATACCGTAAGCAAAAAAGTGAGAAGGATAAAACAAAGCCGGAATAATTTTTTGGCTAAAGATCGTCTGGGTTGAAAACCCGTAAACGAACTGGAGGGGTTCGCTTTACGGGTTTATTTGGTTTCTGGGTGATATGGAATGACCTATATGTAACTGGAATGCTTGTTGGATTTAGAGTGGCGGTGCCTCCTTATAATCGTTATCGTCGATGTTCAGAATTGCAGCAACTTGTTTTCTGTACCTTTGTGCTTTGCGGGTGCCGTGAATCAGATTGGACAAGCGTGAAGGCGGAATATTGTGTGTCTCACAAAATGTTTTCTGATCCAGTCGAAGTTCGACAAGCCGTTGTTTGATGGCCCACCCGAAGGAGGTGACAGGCATTTTGTTGTTCAAGAGAAATCGCCCCTTACGGATTCTTGCGGAATAATTGGTGTGTTATAATAATCATCAGTAAACATGTTAGAATTAACCATCTGAAACTATGATACACTTTTATACGTGTTTTTACAATCGCAAATACGTTATTTTGTTGAATTAATTACTTAATTAAGTGCTAGGTGGTTCTGATAACCCGTCTAGAGTCTACTAATAGTGTGAATTTCGATTATGTGTGAATAAAAAACACTCTGCCACCTGAGGAAAGGGACAGAGTGTTTTTGGTGTTGCTGCCAGATTGGTGAAGCGACGCATCAGGGGGATGCTGGAAGGCGTTTGAATAGACCTGAGGAGGAAAACAGTCTAGGCTCATCCAATTGGCTATTATGGCTCATATAAAGCGGTAGAGTGATGTAGGAGTTGCACCAATGTCTGTGAAGAAAGCGACGCTGAAATGTGGTTGGCTCAGGTTCGTTAAGCTTCTTCCATGCGGAGAGCAGCTCGCTGGTCATACGCTCCATAAAAGGGTTCTTTTCCTCATAGGGAGGATTGAGTAGTTTGAAGGCATCTTCCACACAGAAGGACACCGCTGCGCCAAGATAGCCGTGCATGGTCTGTTCTACATCGTTTCCGAGGAGGAAGTTAATCCAGGTGTGAACGGTAGCGAGTGTGCCAATTGCATTGTATTGAATGAGTATAGATTCCAACTGGTCAAATTCAAGCCAAGGATAAAGAGCCTTAGCGAGCTTAAGTAGACGCTGACCGGATAGACGCAACTCCTTCACATGCTGCAAGGAGGGACGTTGGGTATGCAGCATCTTATCAATGAGAGCGATTCGCCAACCGTCATTCTGCTGGATGGCGACATACAGACTTTTGATAGCCATGCCGTCAACGGTTGTAAATTGAGGATACAAATCATCCAGCATGTAATGTTCCAGATCTTGTAGACTGTTCAAATGTCCGTTGCGGAATAGTTTCTCCAGTCCGTTAAAACGGGTGAAGCCACCAACAGGTAGGGAAGGGTCCAACAATAATGCATAGTTCAGCAAACGGTTGCCTTTATGCAGGGCGGTTCGCCTCCTCGAAGTGAATCCTTATGTTATATTATTTCACTCTTTACTTAGGGATAACGAAAAAATTCGAAATGTATGTAATATATTTTTACATTTTAGTAGCCCTTTTGTCAAATTAAATATTATTATCGCTCATATATGTTAGGTAAAATAACATATAAAATAATTATTATATTTGTGTTTACAAATAGTTGATGAGAGAGTATAATAAATCTGTTGCCTCAATACATTATGATTTGCGGTCGTGGTGGAATGGCAGACACGCTATCTTGAGGGGGTAGTGGGCGTACGCCCGTGGAGGTTCGAGTCCTCTCGACCGCATTATATGCAAGACCTAGTTGAAAAAGCATCCTGACACGGTTTACGTGAAGGGATGCTTTTTTTGTTTTAATAACTGTGATAAAGAAGAATATCAGTTTTGCTGCAAAAGCTTCTCTATATCTCCCGCCAGCTTATCTGGAGTGGTTTGCGGTGCATAGCGCTTAAATACGTTACCTTCTCGTGTAATTAAGAATTTAGTAAAATTCCATTTGATCGCTTTGGACCCTAATACCCCCGGAGCTGTTTGGGTCAGGTAGCGAAATAAGGGGTGCGCTTGATCGCCATTGACATCTGTCTTGGCGAACATCGGAAAGGTAACACCATAATTGATCTGGCAAAACTCGGAAATCTCCTCGCTGGAACCTGGCTCTTGTTTGGCGAATTGGTTGCTGGGAAATCCTAAAATTTCGAGCCCCAGTTCATGGTACTGGTCATATAGCTCTTGTAACGCTTTGTATTGGGGGGTTAACCCGCATTTGCTGGCTGTGTTCACAATAAGCAGAACATTCCCTTTATATGTGGATAACGGAATTGGTTTCCCTTGCAGGGTTTGCGCATCATATTCATAAACGGTCATAGTATCTCTCCTTATTCAATATTCAGCAATTAAATTGTAAGCAATTCAAAGTAAGGTTGCAAGTCTGGAAAAGCTGTATTAAGCCTTTAGCCGCTGTAAAATCGTATTTTGTTCAAAACAGTAAATCGCATTGCAAATGGAGCGAATTAAGGTGTTTCTTCTTATAAAAGCGGGTTCAATCGGTGTTTAGCTGGTACATATAGCGTATTTTCTTCTCTTTTTACAAAAAAAGGCCAAAAACGCTCTACCCTACGCCAATATTGACATGCTTGTCATTTTCGAAAAGGGATGAAAAACAGAGATTGAGTGAGCTGTGAGAAGCATAGTTGCATTGTAAGCGTTATTATTAATCTTCTATGCTCTAAAGGCCGATTTATAACCCCGCAGTTGAGCTTTACAGTCTTCCATGCGCGGGTGTATGATTCAAGACGTAATTTCAAATTAACTTGAATGAAGCAACAACGAAATGTCTATAGCGCTGAATTTTGCAGTTGCAAAAGCGGGGGAACCAATCGAGACTGTACGGCTTGCCGTGGGTCTCATGGGGTGAATTTTCCGGTCAAGTGCCAGAAATAGGGCGACTCTCACGTCCGAATCCGACAGCTAACCTCGTAAGCGTACAGGGAGAGGCAACAAACCGCCGTGTGCAGCCATGGTTTATTTTATCATGGATATGTCAGAAGCCGGAGGAAAGCCTTTTTCCTTCGGCTTCTTTTTGTTGTCTTTTTATACCGGGAGAGGAGCTACTGATGGAAGGTCGGTTAATTATTGTCACTGCACCGAATGAAGCGGGCAGAAGTTTTGTGAAATTGCTTATTTTCAAAAAATTGGCGTTTGCAGTTCTGACGAATAGCGCCCAGGAGGAACGACAGCTCAAAAAAATGGGTGTGGAGCACATTGTCCGCATCAATACCATGCAAGCGGGAAAATGGAATTTTCCAAAAAAAGAAATTGGTAGTGTGTATTTGTTCGAGAACAGCTTGAATCTGACTTGCCGTTTCCTGCAAATATGTCGGCCGCTAACATCGGAATCGATCTATGTTATTACGCACGGCTGTAATCCACAAGGAATTTATCGAGGATTGGGAGCGGACCATGTGATCTACACATTGAACGGAGAGGTGGGTTTTCTGCTGAACGGATAAGCACTTATAACATAGTTGTTTTATGATTTTATGATGAAATAAGAATGGCGATCTGAGGACCGATACGGAGGGTATGAACATGATGGATATATACATGCTGCTCGTCATGGCTGTGAGTTATGGAGTGATACTGCTGTTTGTACGCTGGTGTGATGCGCAGACCTCTAAAGGAGGACGAAGAGGATGATCGTTATACTTGGGCTTACGGCTATTGTGTTTATGTATTTAATCTACGCACTCCTGAACCCTGAAAAGTTCTAGTCACTGGTAGGGATAGAGCGGGCGGGAACAACAGATCTGAACATTAAAGCATCATAGGTAGCAGGTTTTCGCAAACGTGTGCACACAATTGGTGCTCTGGAAGCAGGCCTGTTGTTCCAAACGCAGGAGCATTTTGAAGGAGGAATAAAGGATGGAGCTGCTTCAAATTGGAATTGTGATCGTTATATTGCTGCTCTTGGTAAAGCCAATGGGTACATATATGTATCATGTATTCTCGAATGAACCCAATCGGACGGATCGGATTTTTGGCAGAACAGAAAAGCTGATTTATAAGGTAGTAGGCTTGAAGAAAGTGGAGAGCATGCGTTGGACTACGTATGTTATGAGTTTCATTGCTACGAACGCCGTGCTTGTGGCAATCAGCTACTTGCTGTTGCGTTTACAGGGAATGCTTCCCGGTAATCCGGCTGGAAACAGTAATATGGAAGCATCACTAGCTTTTAATACGGTAATCAGCTTTATGACGAATACGAATCTCCAACATTATAGCGGAGAAAGCGGGCTTACGTATCTGACACAGATGGCGTTCGTCACGATGATGATGTTCACTTCGGCTGCTTCCGGTTTTGCGGTTGCTGCGGCTTTTATGAGAGGATTGACGCGGCGCGGTGAAGGAATGGGCAATTTCTTTCAAGATTTTATTAAAGCCATTATAAGAATTTTCCTGCCGCTGGCCTTTGTGCTTACGCTGGTGCTGGTTGGATTGAAGGTACCCCAGACGCTACAGCCTACGGCGGATATTACGACGCTGAGCGGAACACAGCAGCAGATTTCTATGGGACCCATTGCTTCTCTGGAGTCCATCAAGCATTTGGGGACAAACGGGGGGGGTTATGCGGGAGCTAACTCTGCGCACCCTTTTGAAAATCCAAGTCCTTGGACGAACGTGCTGGAAATTTTGGCAATGTGGGTAATGCCGGCTTCGTTGCCGTATACCTTTGGATTGTTTGCCCGTAATCGTAAGCAGGGCTGGATTATTTTTAGCTCCATGATGGTATTGTTTCTTATTTTTCTATCCATTACGTATGTGTCTGAAAAGACAGGTAATCCGTTAATCCAGACACTGGGTGTGGATGCTTCTCAGGGAAGCATGGAAGGGAAAGAGGTTCGTTTCGGCATTGGACAATCGGCATTATTCACTGCGGTCACAACAGCGGCAACGACAGGTTCAGTCAATAATATGCATGATACACTAACCCCACTGGGTGGTATGGCTGCTTTGGGAGAAATGATGCTAAACGTCATTTTTGGCGGCAAGGGTGTCGGACTGATGAATATGCTGATGTATGCGATTCTGGGTGTGTTTATATGCGGACTGATGGTCGGGAGAACTCCGGAATTTATGGGGAGGAAAATTGAAGGCAAGGAAATGAAGCTGATCGCGATTGCCATTTTGGTACATCCGTTTCTCATTCTCGCCCCAACTGCACTTGCATTTATGAGTCATTGGGGATACGATGCGGTCACGAACCCTGGCTATCACGGGTTGACTCAGGTGCTCTATGAATATGCGTCATCTGCCGCAAATAACGGTTCGGGATTTGAAGGCCTTTCGGATAACAATGTATTCTGGAACATGACGACGGGGATGGTTATGTTCTTCGGCCGATATGTATCTATGATTGCATTGTTGGCTGTGGCGGCTTCGTTGAATGCCAAAGCACCGACTCCGGTGACGACGGGGACACTGCGCACGGACAACAAGTTATTTGGAGCCATTCTGATCGGGGTCGTGCTGCTGATTGGTGCGTTGACCTTTTTACCCGTCATCGTATTGGGACCTGTTGCTGAATTTTTGACCATGTGAAGAAGAAAATGAGAATGGATGAACGGGGTGTTTGATCATGAAGGAACAACGCAAACACATGCTGGACAGAAGCATCTTGAAGCATGCGATCAAGGATAGCTTTATAAAATTAAATCCGATGATTATGATGAAAAATCCTGTCATGTTCGTCGTGGAGATCGGTACATTGGTCGTGCTGCTCATGTTACTGTTTCCTGGTTATTTTGGAACTGGTAAGGAAATGGGCTTTAACCTGGCCGTGTTTGTTATTCTGTTGTTTACGTTGCTTTTTGCTAATTTTGCCGAAGCGCTCGCAGAGGGGCGGGGTAAGGCACAAGCTGCCTCTTTAAAAAAATCCAAGCAGGATACACAAGCTAACAAGCTCATCGGAAATGACATTCAGGTGGTTAGCTCAACCGAATTGCGTAAGGGGGACGTGGTTATTGTCTCCCAAGGCGAGATGATTCCAAGCGATGGTGAGGTCATTGAAGGTCTGGCTTCGGTGGATGAATCTGCAATTACGGGAGAATCGGCTCCGGTCATCAAGGAATCGGGTGGTGATTTTTGCTCGGTAACCGGCGGGACGCGGGTAGTCAGTGACCGGATTAAGGTGCGAATTACGACAGAGCCGGGCGAGACATTTATTGATAAAATGATTTCGCTCGTGGAAGGCGCACAGCGGCAAAAAACGCCGAATGAGATTGCACTGAACACTTTGTTGATTAGCTTGACGATTATTTTTCTAATTGTGGTGGTTACGCTAGCGCCGATTGCCCGTCATTTTAACATTGATTTGCCTGTTCCTGTGCTGATTTCGTTGCTAGTCTGTCTGATTCCGACTACGATTGGAGGACTGCTGTCAGCTATCGGGATTGCCGGTATGGACCGGGTCACCCAGTTTAACGTACTGGCCATGTCAGGCAAGGCGGTAGAAGCTTCTGGGGATATCAACACGATGATTCTGGATAAAACAGGTACAATCACCTTCGGGAACCGAATGGCGAGCGAATTCGTGCCTGTGGAGGGCGTGGAGAAGGCAGAGTTAGTGAAGTGGGCAGCGATTAGCTCTATGAAGGATGAGACGCCAGAGGGCCGCTCGGTTCTCGAATTGATGCGCAAACAGGAGCATACGTTGGATGCATCCTTGGCAGCAGGTGGAACCTTTATCGAATTCAAGGCGGAGACCCGGATGAGTGGTCTGGATCTGGCCGATGGACGAAAGGTACGCAAGGGCGCGGTGGATTCTGTTCGGCAATGGATCGTATCGCAAAACGGCAGTGTTCCAGCCGATCTGGAGGAAAAAGCGAATCAGGTAGCCTCTGAAGGAGGTACACCGCTGGCAGTCGCGCTGGATGATCAGATATACGGCATTATTTATTTGAAAGATACAGTGAAGCCAGGCATGAAGGAACGGTTTGATCAGCTCCGGGAAATGGGTATCCGTACGATCATGTGTACCGGAGATAATCCGCTAACAGCAGCTACAATTGCACGAGAAGCGGGTGTGGACGACTTTGTAGCTGAGAGCAAGCCGGAGGACAAAATCGCGGTTATCCGACGTGAGCAGGAACAGGGAAAGCTGGTTGCCATGACCGGAGACGGCACCAATGATGCACCTGCGCTGGCGCAAGCGGATGTCGGTCTGGCCATGAATAGCGGCACAGTCGCGGCCAAAGAAGCAGCTAATATGGTGGACCTGGATTCCGATCCGTCCAAAATTATTGAGGTGGTCGCGATCGGCAAGCAGCTGCTTATGACGCGCGGAGCATTGACAACGTTCAGCATTGCGAACGATGTTGCCAAATATTTTGCCATCATCCCGGCGATGTTCATGCTGGCCATTCCACAAATGGGCGCTTTGAACGTCATGGGGCTTGGCTCCCCGCTGTCCGCTATTTTGTCGGCGCTGATCTTTAACGCGGTTATTATTCCGCTTCTGATTCCGCTGGCCATGAAGGGCGTGAAGTATAAGCCGATGAGCTCGGATCGCCTGCTGGGACGGAATTTGCTGATTTACGGTCTGGGCGGTATGGTCGTACCGTTTGTCGGCATTAAGGCTATTGATTTGCTGGTGCATTTGTGGATTTAGCGCAGAAAGGGTGAACGACATGAGTGGTTTTTATCGGATGATGTCTGGACGCAGATTTGCAGCGCACGAAAAAGCCGAATCTGGCGGGCAAGGTCATAACAAACGTACAGGGACCGGGACAGTGTCGGAAGGACAACCGGAGAGACAAGAGATGCGAGGAAGTACAGTTATTGGAGTGGCTTTGCGAACATCGGTGCTGATGATTCTCTTGTGTGGTTTGGCATATCCGCTAGTCAGTACAGGAGTAGCGCAGGTTCTGTTTCCGCAGCAAGCAAACGGCAGTATGCTCCGTGACGCAGAGGGACGGGTGGTCGGCTCCGAACTGATTGGGCAGTCCTTTGCCGATTCGGCATTTTTTCAAGGTCGGGTATCGAGCGTTGATTACAATGGGGCTGGTTCAGGCTCAAGCAACTACGCGCCGTCGAATCCGGCCTTGATACAGCGAGTCAAGGACTCTATTGCGGATTGGCAGAAGCATAACCCGGATGTACCCGTCAGTCAGGTTCCGGTGGACCTGATTACGAACTCCGGCTCCGGTCTGGACCCGCACATCTCGCCACAGGCGGCACGGGTGCAAATTCCGCGCATTAGCGGCTTGACGGGTATCCCGCAGGATCAACTGAGAGCACTGGTGCAGGAGCAGACAGAAGGCCGCAGCGCCGGGGTATTCGGCGAGCCGCGTGTGAACGTGCTCAAGCTGAATCTCGCGCTTGAGGCGCAAATAAAGGTAGAGCCTGCCAAGCGTTGAGTATTCTTTATGTATACAGGATAAATAAAATAGGATGAACAAAAAAAGGTATCTCGCTGCCATTGGGGCTAGTGAGATACCTTTTTAATATATTCATATTTGGCTACCGATTAACCTGAAATCGTTTGGATGATGAGCACTACATTCAAGATGATAATGACAGCGGTCACGATCCAGGTTAATACTTTTTGCCACATTTTATTTGCGAATTCACCCATAATCTTTTTGTCGCTGGTAAAGAGAAGTAATGGAATGATGGCAAAGGGAAGCTGGATGGACAGGATGACCTGGCTCAGCACAAGGAGTTCCTCCGCACCTTTTTCACCTGCGATAGCAGTGACGATAACCGCTGGAATGATCGCGATGAGGCGGGTCACTAGACGACGCAACCAAGGTGAAAGACGAAGATTCAAAAAGCCCTCCATCACGATTTGTCCAGCTAAAGTGCCTGTAACGGTTGAATTTTGACCTGAGGCGAGTAACGCCACCCCAAATAGTATGCTCGCCAGTGTGGTTCCCAGTAGTGGCGAAAGCAGGTAATAGGCATCACTAATTTCGGCTACATCTGTTCTTCCTGCCGTATGGAATACAGCAGCTGCCACGATCAAGATGGCGGCATTAATAAATAAAGCGAACATCAGCGCTATACTGGAATCCCAAGTTGCAAATGTAATAGCTTCCCGTTTACCTGCTGAAGTCTGCTCAAATTTGCGAGTTTGTACAATAGAAGAATGCAGATACAGGTTATGCGGCATTACAGTAGCGCCCATAATACCGATGGCAATATACAGCATGCTTGGATTCGTCAAAATTTGCGAGTCTGGTACAAAGCCGCCCAATACGCCGCCCCATTCCGGTTGTGCCAAAATGAGATTAATCCCAAAACAGCCGGCAATCGTCGCCATCAGCACAATGACAAGTGTTTCCAATGCCCGAAAACCTTTGTTTTGCAGCAGTAAAATAAGCATGACGTCAAATGCGGTAATGATGACTCCGTATAGTAACGGTAGACCAAACAGCAACTTCAGCGCAATGGCTGAACCGATGACCTCGGCCAAATCCATGGCTGCAATAGCAATTTCGCACAAGAGCCATAAGCCGATGGCGACAGGACGACTGTAGGCATCACGGCACATTTGAGCCAAATCTTTACCTGTGGCAATGCCAAGCTTGCCGGATAAGGCTTGCAGCAGGATGGCCATCAGGTTGGAGATTAGAATGACACTAAGCAGCGTGTAGCCGAATTTTGATCCGCCAGCGATGTCTGTGGCCCAGTTGCCGGGGTCCATATAGCCGACTGCGACCATATAGCCGGGTCCAGCAAAGGCAAGAAACTTCCGAAACCAGGTTCCGTCTTTCGGGACGCTCAAGGAACGATTCACTTCCGACAGTGAAGCGATTTCCGCGAAGTTACCCTTTGTATTTTTCATACGCTTCACCTTCTTTATTGATGTTGAAATATATTATTAGTGACATAACGATTGTGTTTATCTCTATTGTACACTTACAATAGTTTTTGTCTAGTGCAACTTTTGTGTGGTCAAGCAAGTTAATCGTATTTTTGAAGCAATATGGGCATCGTATAAAGCCGAACACTAGAAAAAACCAAGCTATATCGCTCTGAGGGGAGCAGCTTGGTCGTTTTGGATTTTTTTAAATTGTTGTCCATCTTCCGGGTGAACGCTGCTCCATATTTATCAATTTCCTTGTAGTTATTCGGACTGAAACGATAAATAGTCCGGTGCAATCCTTTTTCTTCGAATTTACGCGTTTCAGAAAAGGCTTTATTCTCCAAGTTCGGAATCGGAAGCATTTTGGTCATTTCTACGCCTGTAAGCTTTTCCAACGCTTTGGTATAGGCCATCACATGGACTCCACCCCGCACCAACAAGTAGCCTACGATCTCGCGTACGACAGGGTTGTCAGTCATGGAAGTCTGAGCAGATACAATAAAATGATGCGAGTAAGCCTTCAAGACACATGTTGACGGCCCATCAAGCTAGGGGCTTATAACATATAGTGTAAACAAGGTGAGATGGAACTAAACGGTAAATGTACTGGTTAACAACCTTATTTCAAATGATTCATTTTGTGTAGTTCGTTTAAAGTACATACGAGAAGGAAATCATGTATTAACATGACGATAGATTCCTGCGGAAAACATATGATATAGAGAAGGAGAGATGAAATCATGGAAGCATTATACACAGCATCAGCAACGGTACATGGTGGAAGAGACGGTTCAGTCGCTTCATCTGATGGAGTTTTGAAGCATAAGCTCAGCACGCCGAAGGAACTGGGTGGCGCAGGTGGAGAAGCTACGAATCCGGAGCAATTGTTTGCGGCAGGCTATGGTGCCTGCTATGAGAGCGCATTGGCTAATGTGGCCCGGAAGGCTAAGGTGAAGGTAGACAATGTTGAGGTCACCAGCCACGTATCTATCGGCAAGGACCCACGCGATGGCGGCTTCCAGCTGGCGGTACGTCTGGATGTGAAAATACCCGGTATTGAACGCGCTCAGGCCGAAGATCTGGCACGCCAAGCGCATGATTTTTGTCCGTATTCCAAAGCAACACGCGGTAACATTGATGTCGAGCTTAATGTCATTTGACTGCATTTCTATAACTTTTACACTCTGGCCGCCGATTTATCGGTGGCTTTTGCACATAGATCTTGATTCGCTGAGATTTGTGACCATTTGACATCATCGCCAAAATTCATTAAGATGGCTTAGGTGATTCTGGTCATCAGGTACGAAACAAATTTGAAAAATACGGGTGATATGATGTCTTACAGACCGAATATTGTTAATTTCACGCTGGCTGGCAGCAACGAAAAAGAAGGGCTTTATGAGTTTAAAATGAGTTTGGCCGATGGAACGGAGTGCCGCGTTTTTTCTCAACGTAATCCGGAGTGGACCTTGACGAATATTAGTCGACTGCTAACGACGCCTTGCCCGGTATGCCATAAGGATTTTATCTGCAAGTGTATGGATAAGTTCCATGAGGAGTTTTTAGAGCAAATTAATACGAAACAGCTGTTTGAGAAAGCATTGAGCTAGTTTTTCGAACAGGTAAAGACTATACATTTCTAAACAAGCGTCGGATACTTTCGGCGTTTTTTTGTTTATATTCATATGGTTGCGTTGCTGGTATTCATGCCGTTGATTTTCTTGGAGGTGAAATGCATTTATGAACCAGACTGATCATGCTCATTCAGATCATTCCATTGTGTTGGTAGATGGGGTATGCCACTTTTGTCAGGGAGCTGCCCGCTTTATTATCAAGCGTGACCCTAAGGGAACATTTCATTTTGGTTCCCTGCAATCTGAGGCAGGACAAGACCTATTACGTGCAGGAGGACTATCTACAGATCAGCTGGATACGTTCGTGCTGATTGAAGACGGTACGTATTATACAAGGTCCACCGCGGCTTTGCGAATTGCCAAACGTCTTCGTTTTCCATACCCGCTGGCCTATGTGTTCATCCTGGTTCCCCGCTTTGTGCGCAACGCTGTCTATAACTGGGTGGCGCGTAACCGATATCGTTGGTTTGGCAAGGATGAAGAGGATCAATGTCAGATCCCCCCACCAGAAATTAGACAACGATTTTTTTAGTTGCTTTTTTAAGTTTCTTTTTTGGAGCGATGTCTACGAATTAGTAAGATCACAGCGATCACGATTAGTATCAGGCTCGTAACAGCTACATACACGATATGTTGTACATTGGGTACGTTAACAGACAATTTTAGCTCGTTAGATTCTAATGGAGCAATGTCCCAATACAGTGTTTTTCCGTCTTCCGACACACGGTCTGCATTATTGGTAGCAGGTTGGATGGGTAAGGATAGGCTGAAGTTAAGATCCAGCTGCCGCTCCAGTAATTTGCGCGCAAACACATTCATTTGCTCAAATTTGTCACTCAGTCCTTGAGCTTCTTCAGGAAGCATCCGTGGTAGATCGAGCTTCATGGTAAGATCAATATTCGTTGTGAAAAAATGTGGGCTCACAGCGCGCTTTATTTCTAATCCCTCAGGTAGATTTAATCCCTGACTGGGATTTTTTTTGTTTATGCTCCAATCTCCTTGATAATGCCCCTTGATTTGATATCCCTTTCTTCCCTGTTCAGCTAGCGGCTGTACATCTACATTGTTGCTTTGAATACGCTTGACTAATCGATCTAGCAGCCCGGGATTGTCCAACATCATCAGTGTCTGGTTGTTTACACTGAACGTTGCATCCAGATCTACACTTTGATCGAGATGAACATCTACATAGATGTCACCCCGAGCACAGGAAGTAAGGATAAGCAGACAACACATTAGCATAAAAATGAACAGTATTTTTCGTATTAGATTTTGCTGACGTTGGTTCCGATAAGGACTGTATCCAGTTTGCTTCATGACCTGCCCCTTCTTTAAATACGTTCTTTAATTTTACTATTGGATATCTTCTATATATTACACATTGGGAGAACGAAAATCGAACGGTAGAACGAAATACATAAGAATTATATTTTTTTAAAATGTTTCCCTAGGTAAAAACTTTAGTGTATACTCTAAAATATAGTATTGATAAAAAATAATTGAACTAAGGAAATAGTTTATCCCAAAACGAAGTTCAAAGGAGGATTTTAAAACATGAACAAGCAGTTTAGGAAGGCTTTGCCGCGATGGGTAACGACAGTTGGAGTATTGTCTCTAGCTCTGGTTCTAGCGACTGCATGTACCGATGCTAAGAAGAAGGAGCAGGGAACTGCGAGAGAAACAGGACAAAAAATAAAGGCTACGGCTACCATCGGTATGATCTCTGACATTGTCGGCAAGGTCGGCGGTAATCATGTGGAGGTCACGGGAATTATGAAGTCAGGCGTTGACCCGCATTTGTACAAGGCTTCTCAGGGAGATATGCGCAAGCTGGATCAGGCCGACGTTATTTTTTATAACGGGTTGCATCTGGAAGGAAAAATGCAGGACATTCTGGAGAAGATCAGCAAGCAAAAACCCGTCATACCCGTGTCCAAAAACATCGCACAGGATCAATTGCGTGCAGGTAGCCCGGAAATGGGATCTGAGCATGATCCACATATCTGGTTTAACGTACAGAATTGGATGTCTGCGGTAGAAACCGTCAGAGATGAATTGTCGGCGCTAGACGCTGTTCATGCGGAGGAATATAAGGCCAACGCAGAAGCCTATCTTACTGAGCTGCGAGAGCTGGATGATTACACGAGAGAGCAGATTGCCAGTATACCGGAAGCCCAGCGCGTGCTTGTCACGGCACATGATGCTTTCGGCTATTTCGGAGATGCCTACCACATTCAAGTGAGAGGACTTCAAGGTATGAGCACAGAATCAGAAGCGGGTTCTCAAGATGTGACCAAGCTGCGAGATTATCTGGTCGAACATAAAATCAAGGCTATATTCGTAGAATCTAGTGTTCCGAGAAAGGCCATAGATGCGGTTATTCAGGGGGCCGCTCAGCAAGGTCATACAATTATGGTTGGTGGCGAGCTGTATTCGGATGCCATGGGTGAAGAAGGCACAGAAGATGGCACATATATTGGAATGGTCAAGCATAACGTTAATACGATTGTTAAAGCTCTTAAATAAGGAGGAAAAGATACATGGGGCATTCACCACTTGTCGTTCGTGATTTATCGGTAGCTTATCAAAAAAAGCCCGTTTTGTTCGATGTTTCCTTTGAGGTGCCGGAAGGCAAGCTGATTGGTATTATCGGCCCGAACGGGGCTGGGAAATCTACGTTGATCAAGGCAGCGCTTGGACTGATTCCAAAGCTTAGGGGCGAGGTGCTGGTCTACGGCAAGCCCTATAAGCAACAGCTGCTCAAGGTTGGCTATGTACCACAGCGGGAGTCGGTGGATTGGGATTTTCCGACGAACGCATTGGATGTGGTTATGATGGGACGGTATGGCAGATTGGGCTGGTTTAAGCGTCCGGGTGCAGCAGATCGTCAGGCTGCGATGGAGAGTTTGGACAAGGTTGGAATGAGCAAATATGCAGACAGGCAGATTAGTCAATTGTCTGGCGGTCAGCAACAACGTGTTTTTTTAGCCAGAGCACTCGCGCAGGATGCTCAGCTTTATTTTATGGATGAACCGTTTGTCGGTGTGGACGCTGCAACAGAAAAAGCCATTATTTCGCTGCTCAACGATCTGAAACAGCAGGGTAAAACCGTACTTGTCGTTCATCATGATTTATCTACAGTCACGGATTATTTTGATCAGGTTATGCTGTTGAACGGGCATCTTATGGCGTTTGGAGAGACGACAGATATTTTTACCGAGGAAAATCTGCAGCGTACGTATGGCGGGCGTCTGAGTATACTCAAAACAAGCCCGGATTCCGGTACGATACTCGGAGTGAGGTGAGCAGTATGACAAGCTTGGCAACGCTTTTGACCGACCCGAATATGCAGTGGATTTTGCTGGGCTGTATTTTGCTCGGTTTAAGCAGCGGAGTGATTGGCAGTTTTATGTATTTGCGCAAGCAGTCGCTCATGGGAGATGCTTTGGCACATGCGGCTTTGCCGGGGGTATGTGTGGCTTTTATGATCACAGGTACAAAATCGGTGTTTGGATTTATGATTGGGGCCGCCATTGCAGGGATTGTTGCGACCTTTGCCATCAGTGCGTTAACCCGGTATTCACGAATTAAAAGCGATTCCGCGATTGCAGCGGTGCTGTCGGTATTTTTTGGCTTCGGCATTATGTTGTTGACCGAAATTCAGCATAGTGGCGCAGGCAACCAAAGCGGATTGGATAAATTTCTATTTGGTCAAGCTGCGGCAATGGTATTGTCTGATGTCTATACGATGGCGGTAATTTCGGTGGTACTCATCGGAATATGTATATTATTTTTCAAGGAATTTAAATTGCTCAGCTTTGATCCCGGCTTTGCCCGCGGACTTGGTTATCCGGCAGGTTTGCTGGATAAGTTGTTGATGCTAATGATTGTCATTGCAGTGGTTGCTGGCATTCAGGCCGTGGGAGTCATTATGATGGCTGCCCTGCTGATTACCCCGGCCGTGTCGGCAAGATACTGGACAGAGAAGCTGGGCGTCATGGTGTGCCTATCAGGCTTGTTTGGTGCTATAGCAGGCCTTGGTGGGACGCTCATTAGCTCTCTGGGGCAAAATCTGCCTACAGGACCGTTATGTGTGTTGTGTGCGACTGTGGTGTTTGGAATGAGCTTGATTTTTGCGCCGCAGCGCGGGATGATCTCCAAGGCTATCGTTCGGTTGAACGCCAGAAAAAATCTGGAGCAGACAGTCGGAACACAGCCAAGGGAGGAGCGTGCCCTATGAGTTCATTTTATGTAATTTTGACGGGAATGTTAGTGGCAGGGGGATGTAGTATCGTTGGGTGCTTTCTCGTGCTTCGAAAAATGGCTATGATCGGTGATGCAATCAGTCATGCGGTATTGCCGGGGATTGTCATTGCCTTTCTCATCAGCGGATCGAGGGATTCGGTGTGGATGATGTTTGGTGCGGCTGTGCTGGGTCTTCTAACGGTGTACCTAATTCAGCTATTCCAACAAAGCGGTCTGCAAAGTGATGCTGCCATTGGCGTGGTGTTTACGACATTGTTTGCTATCGGTGTTTTGCTGATCAGTGTGTTTGCTTCCAATGCCCATCTGGATATGGATCACGTTTTGTATGGGGAAATTGCTTATGTGCCATGGAATACGTTCGAGATTGCCGGTTTCGATGTCGGTCCGAGGGCTGTGTGGATTACGGGCGCGATGTTTTTGATCAATTTGCTCGTGATAGGGGGCTTTTTCAAGCAATTTAAAATCACTTCCTTCGACCCCGCCCTGGCAGCTTCATTAGGCATTCCAGTTGTTTTTTTTCATTATCTGCTGATGAGTCTCGTCTCGTTAACGACGGTGGCGTCATTTGAGAGCGTGGGTGCAATTCTGGTGGTTGGCATGCTCGTTGTACCGCCTCTTACCGCTTATCTGCTGACGGAGAAGTTGTCCCGTATGATTGTATACAGCGTCGGATTTGGAGCCATCAGTTCGGTCGTAGGCTTTTACACAGCAAGTGTATTGGATGCTTCTATTGCGGCATGTATGCTATGTGTATCGGGTGTGTTGCTGCTTTTGGCTTTTCTCTTTTCCCCGTCTCACGGTGTGATATGGCAAAAGTTATTTCAACAACGGGGGATCGTTGGCGAAGTTGGCGAAGATAGCAAGTGATTGTAGGAAGTGATCCCATATGAGTTACCCAAAATAGCGTGTATTCAGGCATAAGAGACCTGAATGCACGTTTTTTTGCGCTTATACTGCCCTGCGCGGCTTTTTTTGGAGCAAACTTGATTGATCATCTTGAATTGATTGGGACACGGGAGTACATTCATTACAACCATATAAGAATGAACGGAATGAGCGGTTACGCTGCGGGGAGGAACGAAAGTGGAGAGCTTCAAACGTAAATCACCAGAGGAAATACTGGATTCGATTAACAAACTGCATCGAGGCAGACTCAAAATATACATGGGTGCGGTCAGTGGCTCGGGCAAAACGTATCATATGCTGCAGGAGGGACAATCGTTGCAGCATGAAGGTATTGATGTTGTAATTTGCGCGGTCTCAACCATGCAGCGGCCTGTGACTGTGGAACAGGTCGGCACGCTGGAGCGCGTGCCTAGTATTCATTGGATAAAAGATGGTGAGGAGCAAAAGGATCTGAATGTGGAAGCTTTAGTGGCACGAAATCCCGAGGTGGTACTGGTGGATCATTTGGCACATCATAACCGGAAAGACGCCCCATTTCCAACACGGCTGGAGGATATTCGGTATTTGCTGGAGCAGGGAATTAGCGTCATTACGACGGTTAATGTTTATGAACTCGAAGGAATTACGGAGTGGGTATATCAGCTAACAGGCTTTGAAGCGGAATATACGGTTCCAGTTGATACACTGGAACTGGCGGATGAAATTCGTCTGATTGATGCCACCCCGGAGATGATTTTGGAACGGCTGGCGAAAGGCTACATGCATACACCCAATCCTGAGATGTTTCACCGGGGAAATCTGGGTAAATTGCGTGAGCTAGCCCTGCGATTGGTAGCAGAGGATGTGAACGATTCGCTGGAACGGCACCGAGAGGAGTTAGGCTTGCACGGGGCGTCAGGAGCGGCGGAGCGTATTTTGGTACCTGTTCAATATCATTGGAATGGGTCTATTTATGTACGTAGGGGAGAACAGGTAGCCAAGCGGTTGGGTGGAGATATGCTAGTGGTTTCCTTTGTCAGCTCGAAGCGCAGGCTGTCCAAGGAATCAGCAGCCTTCAAGCGTTCGATTGAGCAGTTGGCTGACAAGATCGGATCAACATTTGAAGAAATCCCGCTTTTTTCCCGCAGAAGGTTGCCTCGTCAACTGATTCATTATGCGGTGACGCACAATGTTACCCGAATTGTTATGGGGCATTCTCGGCAGACTCCGTGGCAGGAGCTGATGAAAGGATCGCTGGTGAACGGGATTTTAAAACGAATGAAAAATATGGATTTGCTGCTGATTGCGGACCGGGCCGAGCAGGAGGGTGAGCGAATCTTGCCAACAATGAGACAGGAAGAGGGAGATAATGATCCGTATCATCGTTTGAGCGTTGAGGAAGCACAGGCTGAGGCAGCCAAAATCCTGCGGGGCAAGCTCAAGGTATACATTGGCGCTGCTCCGGGGGTCGGCAAAACATACACGATGCTGAGAGAGGGGAATGATCTGCTGGAAAGCGGGATCGATGTAGTTATCGGACTGCTGGAAACGCATGGAAGAGCAGAAACATTGGCACAAGTAGGCTCTCTGGAGATGATTCCCCGTCAGTCCATTGAGCGTCATGGCGCACATTTGGAAGAAATGGACACCGAAGCCATTCTCAGGCGTAATCCCGAGGTGGTGCTTATTGATGAGCTGGCACATACCAACGTGCCCGGAAGTATGAGATCTAAGCGCTATGAGGATGTGCTTACCATTTTGGAACAAGGTATTTCTGTGATATCCACAATGAATGTACAGCATCTGGAGAGCCTGAATGATGCGGTAGAACAGATTACTGGCATACGAGTGAGAGAGACTGTTCCCGACCATATGATGCGTCTGGCCGATGAGGTACAGCTTGTGGATGTGGCTCCTAAATCGTTGCAGCAGCGTATGCGTGAAGGCAAAATATACGATCATGCGAAGGTGGAACAGGCACTTAGCCACTTTTTTAAACTGGGCAATCTGATTGCGCTGCGTGAACTTGCTTTGCGGGAATTGGCAGATGACGTAGATGAGCGGCTGGAATCCTGGGATCGACATGAATCACTTCGGGGACCGTGGCGCAGGGAGGAAGTAATCTTCGTAGGCGTGACGCTAAGTGAAAATGCTGAAAGGTTGATTCGCCGTGGTTTTCGTATCGCCTTTCGTCTGAAGGCTGTGTGGATTGTGACTTATGCTCATGTCGGTGAGCGTATACCTGAGAGACTGAACCCTCGTCTGGAACAACTAAAGCTGCTGACCCACCGACTGGGGGGGACCTTTGAGATACGGCTTGTTTCCAGCCGACGCGAAATTGCCGACATTTTGATTGCTCCGGTGGAAGGATATTCAGGTACACAGCTCATCGTGGGGCAGTTTTCCCGAAGTAGCCGTTGGGGTAAGTCTGCGGTTGTGCCAAGGATTCTCCGTCAAGCACGTCATATGGATGTTCTAATTGTGGCGGATTATGATCCAGATATTAAGCTGGAGGTAGATCATTAATTAGCCCAGTAAATTCATAAATAGTCATATGCTGGTTACCGATGGTTCGCTGCTTCCATAGTATATTCTATCTCAAAGAAATGGAGGCGAATTTGAATGTATAAACATCGTAAGCATGATTGTCATTTTCCAAAGCCAAAAAAACGTGTCTTTAAGAAGATCATTAAGGTGACTGTCATTAAGTTTAAACCTAAATTTAAACGTGATCACTGGAAACATGAAGATTTTGATAAGAAATGTCATTGCCGGAAACGTCGCCATCATCGCCATCATGACTGTCATCGTCGTCACCACAAATTCTACTAAGATGAAGATAGTAGGAGGCGGGGCTAGACTGCCCGCCTTCTCCTAGTACGAGGATTTTGGAAGATACTTGCACAAAAAATACTTGCTCTAATATAAGCGCTATGCTATTCTACCAGTAAATAGATTGCACGTGACGGAAGCACCGTTCACCAACCGTATGTACTTACGGATGGATGAACGGTGCTTTTTTGCGTTGTTGTGTTAGGGAAAGGGATGAGCGTTATGGTTCCAGTGAAAGTGGTATTGGCTGTAGAAGGCCGGGATTATATTGAGCCGCTGCTGAATTATGTTCACGGAAGCGAGTACGCCAGAAGGCTGAGAATAACGGCTTTTTCGCAACCGGAGGCATTTCATCAATACATGATGGAAACCAGCGGAATGAAAAGACCGGACGTGGTGGTTGGTGAAGCGGCTTTTTTGAATCTATGGACAGATAGGGAAGCTGCTGATATTCCTTGTTTGGTATTGCATGAGGGAGAACAAGTGAGCGAATGTGGACAGTCTTTATTAAAATATCAGCCCTTATCTGAGCTGGTCGGTTTTATTTTGGAAACGGCGAGACAGAAGTCGAACGGTCGGAAATGTGTAAACAGCCGGGAAGGTGGACTGATTATCGGCATGGTAGCAGCTTCCGGCGGACTGGGCAAGACAACGGCCGCACTCAATATGTCCAAACAGCTGGGGAGTGAGGGATATTCGGTATTCTATCTGAATCTGGAGACGGTGGATTCAAGCTCGTTGTTCACTGGTTCAGGCAGTGCTAGCGAAGCAGAAGGAGAAGGGCTATCCAGGCTGCTCTATGATCTCAAGGCGGAGGGGAATGAGGGCATTCCATTATCCGTGGCAGCCTATTGTGTTCGCCGCCCTGAAATTCAGGCGGATACTTTTCAGCCTGTTTATAATCGTAAGGAACTGACGGACATGACTTGTGATGAAGCGAAAGAACTGATTCGAACGGTTGCCGAAAGCGGACAGTATGATGTAGTGATCGTAGATGGCGATTCTGAAAAAGGTGACCGGGCTCAAGCCGTGCTTGAAGCTAGTCATAAGCTGATCTGGTTGCTGGCAGACGATTTAATGAGCATGCACAAGTGCGGATTATGGCTGGATGTTTTAGAAACCACGCAGCCTGAAGGGCTTGAAGATATGATATGCAAAACCAGCTTTGTGGTGAACCGCTATATGGGAACGATGATCAACTCGTTACCTCGTGACTTCATGGAGCTAAACGGAGCGTTACCCTATATACCTTCATGGAAGCAGATGCAGCACCGTGAGCTACTGCTTAGTTCACCTATTTATCAGCGGGAAATTCGTCATCTGTGCCACGAGCTGCTGAATGTGGACAGTGTAACACATCCGCCGGCCGTTTGGTCTTAAAAGGGGCTGATGAACATGAATGAGGAACGGTTTAAGGCATTGCGAGCAGATATCCGAAACGGGCTGGACGTAACGTCTTCGGTAAAGGATACCGATCTGGTACGGCATATTGAAAATCGAATTTTACACGATGTAGAGCTGGCGGGCTTAACTTCCCGTGAGAAGCACGCACTTGTCCGCAAGATTTTTAACTCTTTCCGTGGGCTAGATGTACTCCAGCCATTGATTGACGACCCGACCGTTACGGAAATTATGATCAACAGTCACCGCGAAATCTTTGTGGAGCGGGCTGGTGAGGTGATGCAGGTACCCGATCAATTTGAGTCCCGCGAGCGACTGGAGGATTTAATCCAGACGATTGTAGCCGGGGTGAACCGAATTGTGAATGAGGCTTCCCCCATTGTGGATGCCCGGTTAAAGGATGGGTCACGCGTAAATATTGTGCTGCCTCCAGTTGCTCTCAAGGGTCCGACGATGACAATACGGAAGTTTCCCGAGCGTCCTATGACGATGGATGACTTGATACGAATGGGTGCGCTGGATGCAGAAACCGCTGCTATGCTCAAGGACTTGGTACGTAGCAAGTACAACATTTTTATAAGCGGGGGAACGGGTTCTGGTAAAACAACTTTTCTGAATGCATTATCCCAGTTTATCCCGTCGTCTGAACGGATTATTACTATTGAAGACTCAGCAGAGCTACAAATTGTGACGGTCCCTAATCTGGTTTCCATGGAAACAAGGAATGCGAACACCGAGGGAAAGGGAGAAATCACAATTCGTGATCTGATTCGTTCCTCCCTGCGTATGCGGCCCAATCGCATTGTGGTGGGTGAGGTCCGGGGGAGTGAGGCGCTGGATATGCTGCAAGCGATGAATACTGGCCATGATGGAAGTTTGTCAACTGGGCATGCGAATAATATCCGCGATATGGTCAGCCGGCTGGAAACGATGGTGCTCGGAGGGGCAGAGCTTCCGCTTGGAGTAGTACGGCAGCAGATCAGCTCAGCTATTGATATATTCGTTCATCTGTCACGGATGCGCGACAAATCCAGACGAGTACTGGAAATTAGCGAAGTGATTGGTTTTGAAAATGGTGAGGTGACGCTTAATCCTCTTTATCGTTTTCAGGAACGAGGAGAAAGTAAGGGGCGAATCGTAGGAGATCTGGAACGTTGTGGCGAGGGTCTGCAACATACTTTGAAGCTGCAAATGGCCGGGATCAATCCGGAAAGCTGGCACAGGGGAGGAGTATCAGCGTGAAGTCAGGAAAAACGACTGCCAAGCAAGTATCACGTGAGGTCCCTTCTCTGCCAGATTATACGGTATATACATTATCGACAGTACAAAAAAGTCTGTGCATATTGTTTAGTGGCGTGCTGTTTGCGATGATCGGCTATCTATTTTATCACCAATGGATATTATCATTGCTGTGCGCTGCCGGGGCTGTGGTGACGCCTCGTTATTTTAGGCAATTTTTGCTGCAACGACGCAGGTCTGCTCTAAGCATCCAATTCAAGCAGGCTTTATATTCACTCTCATCTTCTCTTTCAGCGGGAAGGTCGGTGGAGAATGGTTTTCGTGAGGCTGTAGAGGATTTGAGATTGCTTAGTCCAGATGGAGATCACGACCTGATTTTTGAATTTAATATCATTACCGCCTGTCTTGAAATCGGACAGCCTGTAGAGGCTGCTTTGCAGGATTTGGCCCGTCGCGCGCAGATGGAGGATATTACGAATTTTGCGGACGTATTTGCGGCTTGCAAACGAACCGGAGGTGATCTGGTGGAAGTCGTACGACGAGCTTCAAATGTCATTGGTGAGAAGTTGGAAATTCAGCAGGAGATCGGTGTAATGATTGCGCAGAAACGTTTTGAATCGAGGGTTATGTTTGCGGCGCCTTTTTTGTTTGTATTGTTTATGACGATGACAGCGGGTGATTACATGATGCCCTTATACAGCGGTACAGGTATGATTTTATCAACCTTTTGTTTATTGGTGCTTGGTGGATGTCTTGTGTGGATCAACCACATTATGAAGATTGAAGTGTAAGGAGAGATGGGTGTGGTGATGTTGGTTTGTCTGGTCATGCTGGTTCTGCAAGTGGGAGGTTGGGTGGTGCTGAACCAGATGCATGGTGCTAAGTATGCGCATTTTCGCCATATGAAGCTGGAGGGACTGCGGCTGCAAAGACTTTCGGTCCCATTTGTACACATGATTCATGCTTCACGTGCTACTCACCGGCTGCCTTTGCTGATGTTCAAGCTCCAGCGTTCGGTGCAGAAGCTGTATGGTATGCGCAACAGCGGAGAAAAAACGATGCTTTTTCTGGCAGAAATGTTGGGTTACGGATATATGATGGCTGCTGGTGGAGCTTTAATATCGCTTATGCTGGGCGGGGATGCGACTGGGCTGGTGGTCGGATTGGGACTTGGTATTCTGGTACCCATCGCGCTGATCAAGGATTTACATGGGAAAGTACAGAAGCGAGATCAGCAAATTTTAATGGAACTGCCTGAACTGTTGAGTAAAATGATGCTTTTAGTAGGTGCAGGTGAGACGGTACAACGGGCATTGCTACATTGCGTGGAACGTAAAGGGACGGATACGGAACATCCGTTGTATCGAGAACTGAGGCAGACGGTGGCGGAATGGGAAAGTGGTTTTTCCTTTCAACAGGCATTTGAGCACCTGAGCAAACGTTGTGGTATTCAGGAAATGACGGTATTTACGACGACAGTTTTGTTGAATATGAGGCGCGGCGGGAGCGATTTCGTGATGGCTTTACGTGAGTTATCCCAGACGTTATGGGGCAAGCGGACTTCAATTAGCCGCACAAGGGGGGAGCAGGCTTCATCTAAGCTAGTATTCCCGATGGCGCTGATTTTGCTAACGGTAATTGTGCTGGTGGGCGCTCCGGCTTTAATGATGATGAATATGTAGGAGGAATACAACGATGATGACATTAGTAACAGGCAGTATTCGTAAATTGTACAAGGATGAGGATGGTCTGGGTACGTTAGAAATGATCCTGATCATTGCCATTCTGATTGCGGTGGCAATTATTTTCAAAGATCAGATCAAGAAAATTGTAGAAGGGCTTTTGAAAAAGGCGGATAAAAAAAGTAACGATTTTATGGATTCATAATGCTGCGCAAATTGGCACAAAAAGAGGACGGGAGCTTCTCCTTGGAAGCTTCCCTCGTCTTTCCCATTCTACTGCTGGTCATTTTTGTGATGTTATTTTTTTGCCTGTACATATATCAAAAATCTATATTGGTGCAGGTCGCTGCTACTGCTTCGGAAAGGGCCGCTTACAGTTGGGATAACAGCTTCAAGGACCCGCGTACGGGAGCATTTACACAAGGGCAACGGGATTCTCTCTATTGGCGCTTGAAGGATGATGTTATGCTAGGAGCCCTGTTTGGCTGGACCGGAGCCAACAATCAGGAAAATGTACAGGTGCCGGGCGGCAATGGGGGAGGCTCGTTACCTGCTCAAAAGCTGTCCAATGCAGAAAATAATATGCCTGCGGGCATGCAGGGGCAGATGACATATGAGAACAGTATGATTCACCGTAAGGTGACCACAAAGTTAAATAAGATAGTGAAGGTACCTTTGCTGAATCAGTTTTTAGATCAGACAGATTTGCAAGGGGAAATGAGTTCTGGCGTGGTCGAACCTGTAGAATGGATTCGTACGGTGGAGTTGGTCCGTTATTATGGTGCGAAGTTTATGGGCAGAGGATCAGGTGAAAAGGTAGATTCGGCAGTTGTAGGGAAAGTATTGATGCAATATGGTCAAAACGGTCAGTGAGAAGTAAGTAATGGGAATGTAACTGGAAAGGAGGAAGCGGGTGTTTGGTAAGGGACACAATACAAAGGACGGGGAATCAGGTGCTGTCACGGTCTTTTTAATTCTGATTTTGGCGGTCATGTTCGGTTTTATTGCTGTATTTATTGATTACGCGAGAATTGCTGCACTGCATGTGCAGACCGAACGGCTGACCCATGCGGCGGTTCGTTCAGTGATGTCTGCTTATGATCCGACATTACAACAGGAGTACGGTTTGTTTGCTTATTGCGAAGGCGGCGGAGAACAAATTATGGTCAAAGTGCTCAATGACAGCGCGCGACGTACGGCACGCGCAGAAACGCTACCGCTTATGAACATGAAGCTGGATTCTAGTTCCCTGAAAATGGAAAGGGAGCTTGGTAAATATGCCATATTTAACGAGCAGATCCGTGAAGAGATGAAGTATAAAGCACCTGTCGATTTTACGTTTGAAGTGCTCGAAAAGCTAAAGCCGCTCTCTCAAAATATGAAAGAGGCTTCACATACGGTAGATTTGCTGAAACGGCTGCAAAAGCTGTACGACAGACGAGAGGCCAAACTAGATGACATGCTGGAGAAGCAGCGTAAGGCAGGAGCTTATATGGAAGAGGTTCGTAAGCGGATTATTAAACAGAGGGGCACCTATATGCCCAATCAGTATATATGGGACCCGCTTGAGGTTGTAGCTGATATTGCCGCTCAATATAAGCATTACGTACATGTATATGAAGACAATAAGAAGAGTGTGGACGACGTTAAAATCATGCAGATGGAAAAATATGCACGTAGAGCGAGGGCAGCGCTTGATCGCCTGTGTCAGATCATGGCTCAGGCTGGAGAAGAACATGATAAGCTGCTTCTGGAAGCCAAGGAACCGTTAAATGAGGCCCGGCAGATCAATGAAGAGATGCGCAAAGTCATTGCCCAGTATAAGCAGAGGGCGGCCAATGCAGGCTACGATGAGGTTTCAGCAGCGCCTACTCCAAGCGGAGCAGGCTCCAGCGCAGATCCGTCGGTAGGAAGCGCACGGCAAAAGGTAGAGGATTTGTTGATTCCAGACAAGGAATTTGAGCAATGGGAAGCAGAAATTGAAAAGCAACGGACTTCTATAAATGCTGCTAACAATAGAATAACGAGTATGATGCGTACATTATCTTTTTATACAGATCCATTTTTGAATGCAGACATGCTCAAGCAAGAAGTCGCTTCAACGCTCAAAGAGATAGATAAATACTTGAGTGCGTACGCTTGGACGGGACCTGCGAATGTACTCGACGGTGAAGCCAAAATGATGGATACGCGACGTGGACCGGATAAAGAACGCAAGAAAATGGAAAAAGAGGCGAAAAACAAGCTCAAACAAGCCTATCGGATCATTGAGGTTCTTTCCAAAGGTAAACAAAGTGCAGAACAATTCCGAAATCTGGAGCGGTATTACAATGAAAGTATTTCGTTTAACCAGTCTACATCCAGTCCATCTGTATCCGCTGATTTGTCCTATGACACCTATGATGCAGCGGGAGCTTCCATGGATAGTATGGATGGTCTATACGGGTCGGCATCCAATTTACTGACTCAACTGGGAGACGAGTTTTACCAGAATGAATACGCGCTTTCTTACTTTCATCATGTGGATTTTAGCCGTTTTGGCAGTTTGGCCGGATCGGGTGGAAATGTGGGAAATGCTGCACAGATTTTGGGAGATCAGCTGGAGGTGAATAATCAGGAAGTTGAGTACATCCTGTATGGGTTCCATAATCCGACGGGTAATCTGGCATCCGCCTATGGAGAAATTTTTGCTATGAGACTCGCCATTCGAACAATGGAGGGATTGGTTAAAAACAGCTCAAAAGGTAATCCGCTGGTCGTTTTGGCGGCAGCTTTGTTATATGGAGTAGAAAAAGCGATAGAAGATATGATTATGCTGGCACAAAAGGGGGACGTGCCATTGTCTGATTTTCTAAAATTTCGAATGACATACAAAGATCATTTGCGATTGTTCCTGATGCTCCATAGCAATAATGAACGAAAAATGTCCCGTATGCTTGCTCTGATCCGCCTGAATACAGATGTCAATCCTGCTGAGCGGCAAACGTATGCAACGGGTGAGGTCAAGAATGGGATGAGGCTGTGGTTTCTACCTGGGGTAATGAAGATGCTCGGGACCGCCTCAAAAGAAGGCGAGAGTATTAAGGGAAGTGTGTACTATGTCACGAAAACAGCGCATTTTTCCTATTAATCAGTATTTACGGCAGGTTTGTGGGCAGGAGCGGCGTGAACAAGGAAGTATTGTTTTAGAAGCGTCACTCGTGTTGCCAATGTTTCTGTTTTTTATTATTTTTCTCATTTATATGGTTCAGATGACGCTGGTATCCACAGCCTTGCAGACCACCGCTTCAGAAGCGGTTAAGCAGGTTTCGACTAAAATCTACCCAGTTTCTCTAGCCGTGGAGGCGGCGTCCGCGAAAATAGATGCAGTCCGTGAACCGCTGGATGAATTGCCCAAGTTATCTGTGAGTGAATATGCAAGCCAATTCGCTGCCCAGTTGCCACCTCCAATTGGTGATTGGGTAGAAAGCGCTGTTCAGGGCGGTCAAAAGCCGATGGAGGAGCTGCGGGGGCGATTTACGGAAGCTGCACTTGACCCTGTTCTGAAGCCGATGCTAAAGCCTTTTATGGAGGAAAGCATTCTGGAGTATGACCGTATTCATATAACGAGCATACATGTACCTGCTCTTACAGGAACTAAGGACCCTTATTTTAGAGTAGAGCTGTCGTATGAACTGCCGATGAAGGTCCCCTTTCTGTATCGCAGCATTGTGCTTCAGGCGGCGGCAGAGGAACGTCTTTGGATTGGCGACACAGGGGAAGGAGCAGGTACAGGAAATGCGACAGGAGATAAGGATGCGCAGCATTCCATACAGTTGCTCGTCAAGCCTGAACCTGCTGTGAAAGGTGTGTACAATTTGATCAAGGCCAAGGTTGAGCCTGGGACGACTGCTAACCTTTCTGTACTTTATAAGTCGGGTGAGAGCACAGCTCAGCACTTGGGCTGGACCTCTGCCAATGCGGACGGGATTATTGAATGGAACTGGTTTGTGGGAACGAATACAACACCCGGTCAATGGAGCTTTGTGATTGAAACGGAGGACGGTCAACGTATAGAAGTTCCGTTTACCGTGGAAAAGCCAGCTGATGGATAGATAGGATCGATCGACATAGACGGACAGGAATAACTACGATGGAAAATGATTTGGTAGTCTGCTAGTTCTATTTTTTAAAGGGGGAAGATCGCATTGACGTGGATGTATATTGTATGCGGAGTACTGCTCGCGATTGCGTTAGTTACGGATTTACGTAGCATGAAAATCCCTAATAAGCTTACATTGCCCGGTATAGTGGTAGGCTTGGTGTTCAATACTCTGTTTGGAGGGTGGCACGGTTTTTTATTTGCTGTTGCTGGACTGGGTACCGGATTTGGGTTCATGCTGATTTTGTACTGGATGGGAGCTGTTGGTGCAGGAGATGTAAAGCTGTTCGGCTTGATTGGAGCATGGACAGGTGCCGCTTTTGCATGGCAGTCAGCTTTATATTCGATTTTTTTTGCAGGTATTATTGGCATAGGAATTTTGCTATGGAAGAGGGAAACGATCATGAGACTGCGGCGCGTGGCTTTTAATTTAGGAGGATTTTTTCTATTTCGCAGCGGCAAAGCGCTGACCAGTGGAAATGAAGCGCACCTCAGGTTTCCTTTTATGACGGCAGTCATTCCGGGAGCGATCAGTGCTTATCTTTACTTCTTGCCATGACATGTCCGCTGGGGGAGATCATGCTACCTCACGGAGATAGGAAATTGTTAAGGAGGTCATGAATTGTTTGGTTTAAGTAGGGATTTTGCCCGGAACGGCGGGACATTTATGATTCTAAACAAGGAAGACGGGCTCAAGACCGATGATTTAAATTCCGTACAGACCGGAATGATGACTGGTAATCGGATTCCTGGTCTGCTGGAACTTAGAATAAAGGAAGTCGATTTTCAGATTGAGTTACATTACGACATTTCGGGGCAACGCATGCTTTCCCAGTTATGGAAAGGTGGGGGCGTGTCGACTTCTGAATTCTACCGGATTCTTTATGAAGTGGCAGATGCCCTCCATCGCAGCCCGCAATATATGTTAGATATCCGCCAGTTTATTTTGCATGAGGATTATATTTTTTTAAGTGGTTCAGGTACTAGGGAAACCGCCAGTTTAACCTATGTTCCTTTACGCAGTGTACAGTATGCAGGGCAAACAGGCAGTCAATTTAAGCAGATGGTTATTCGTTTAATGACTCGTGTGGCCCATTTTCAGGGAGAATATATACAACGCATACTGGATCTGTGTGATAGAAATGAATTTGAATTGGGATTGCTAAAGGAACTGTTATTACAAGGAATGAAGGCCGGTACAGAGAGTGCTAGCGTGCAGGGAGAAAGTATGGAGGGGCGAGCTTTTTCATCAGCCGACCCTCTCATATCTGCTCATACCTCTCATGTCTCTCATACCTCTCATGTCTCTCATACCTCACAGGGGAACTATACTGATCGTAGCGGAACATACGGGCAAGAGCATCGGGAGACTCTGCAGGAGATTCAGGAGCTTAAACGGATCAATCGGCTCAAACCGTCCATGAAACCAGAGGAGAATTCTGAGTTTGTAACAGAAAACGAAGTTGAAGATGTGGAGCCTGGATTGCAAAAATATAAAACGTACATTGCTCTTGGATGTCTGCTCGCTTCGGCCATCGTGTGGCGTTATATTTATCTGGATCATCCAGAGACGGTACCTTTGATCATTTCCGTGGTGCTGACCTTGGTACTTGCCGCCGTTGCTTATATAAGCTGGACGGGGAAATGGGAGCGCAATAGAACTTCATCTCATATGTACAGCGATTCAGTACCTGTATTGGATTCGGAATGGTTAGGAACTACTTCTTCCCCAGCGCAGCGGAAAAATGATCGTTATCAGGTAGATAAGCTGACCGGATTTGTAGCGGGACAGCATCATCAAGACAAGCGATCTTCCGATTTGAGTGATCAAGGGCAGGAGAGCTGGAGATGGACTTTTCCAAACTCAGAATCTAAAAGCGTGGGAGACCGAGTTACGGAAGACAGGGAGAAAACTTCAGCAAATTATGACTTACACGAGCCATCGTGGAAAGGTGCGGAGCGGGGAAATGAATTGGAAGCCAGTAATACCAGTGAGGCTTATTATAAGTCTCTCTCCGGAGTAACGGAGCTGCTAAATGCTGCATCTAAGCAGGAAACGATGCTGCTTCGTCCAGATCAAGAGATACAGATTTCACCTGTTCAGCAACCACCGATTGCTTGCCTGGATCGCAAGCCACCAGGTAGTGGAGGGACCGAGCGCATCCGGTTGCAGCCAGACCAATTCGTTGCAGGCAGCTTTATCATCGGGAGAGACCCGCAACTGGTCCAGTTTGTGGAGCATACGGATGGAGCCTCCCGTTCTCATATTGAGCTTTGTATAGTTACAGGAGAACATAGCCACATTGTTAAGGATTTATCCTCGACGAACGGAACTGTTCTGAATGGAGAGCCTATGGTGCCTTATAAGGAGTACACAATGAAGGATGGAGACACTTTTAAAATCGCCGGGGTATCTTATACTTATCGGTTGGACTCTTTTAAATCCTCCAATGCATCATAAATAAAGGTTATATGGATATATGTCAAGAAGAGGCCTGTTATGTTCAGGGCTTCTTTCTTTGTAATAGGGGGCTATTCATAGGAATAAAATGAGCATCTTAAAAACTTGCAGTCTTCTTGAAAGATTGTGTCGGACTAAAAAAGAACTCTAAGCTGGCAGTGACACTACCTACCAGCCTGGAGTTCCTCTTTTTAGATTCAATGCTGTTTTTGGGAAGAATGGAGTTCCTCAAGAGCGTCCTTAAGTGAAGGATAGTTAAACTTAAATCCGTGCTCCAGCGCTTTGCGCGGTAGTACCTTTTGACCATCCAATACAAGCGTGCTCATCTCACCAACTAGCTTTGAAACGAGAATGCTGGGGACGGGAAACCAGTGCGGACGGTGATATACCGTAGCTACTGTCCTCCCAAACTGGTCGTTCGTCAAGGGATGTGGTGATGAAGCATTCACTGTCCCGACGATTTCCGTCGTATGGATGCAGTACGTGATCAGACGAACGATATCTTCAATATGAATCCAGCTCATCCATTGATGGCCACTGCCTATTTTGCCGCCGAATCCGAAGCTATAAGGCATCTTCATGAGGGGGAATGCCCCTTTTTTTCTGTCCAGCACAAGGCTAATGCGTAACTTAATTAAACGGGCATCAGAAGGGTAGGCATTGGCGGCTTCCTCCCATTGCTCAACCACCTGAGACAGAAAATCTCCCGATCGACGTGGGCTCGTTTCATCGAATGTTTCGGTCAGGGAAGTACCATAGGCGGCAACAGCCGAAGCCTGAATGATAACTTTCGGCTTTTTTTGTAGAGCATTCAATGCTTGAGCCAACCGGGCAACAGATAGCAGTCGAGATTGAAGAATTCTTTGTTTGGATTTATCCGTCCAGCGCTGATTCAGCGTTTCGCCTGCTAAATTAACGACCGCATCGGTGCCTTCCAGTACTTCAGGCTTTTGTTTTAATTCGTTCCAACTCATATATTGCAAACGGGGGCTCGCTTCGTGTCCTACCAGTGGCTTGCGGGTAACGACTTTCACAGTGTATCCGTCGTCTAGCAAGCTTTTGACCAGTGCACTCCCCACCAATCCAGTTCCTCCACATACGATGATGTTCATGGAGCCAGCTCTCCTTCCGATTCACAAAAAAATACATCTGTTATAGAATATAACCCTTTTCGAGAAAAAAACTTCATATGAATGTACCTTTATACGGTTAAGGATGTCAATCCATGATTTTATTTACCCTCGTTTGACTAACATATATTCGGATGTGTACTTTATCTACGTGTTCCCTTAATAGAGTCATTTAAGAAAGCTGCCATAAAAGCTATGTTGTTTGATTTCAATAATCACGTTAAAATGATTAAATTAAAATAAGACAAGCATAACAGGATAAGGGGATGAATCAGAATCATGCTGAAAATTGGTTCTCATGTGTCCTTCTCGGACAAAGGTCTGCTCAGCGCTACAAAAGAAGCGTCTTCTTACGGGTCCAGCTCCTTTATGATATACACGGGGGCACCGCAAAACACGCGCCGTAAGCCGATGGAGTCCATGTATTTGGAGGAAGGCAAGCAGTTAATGGCTGAGAAGGGAATGGAAGATATCGTGGTGCATGCCCCGTATATCATCAACCTTGGCTCTTACAAAGAAAATACCTATGAGCTTGCGGTCAGCTTTCTTCAGGAGGAAATTCGACGCACACACGCGATTGGTGTGAAAAATATCGTGCTACATCCAGGCGCTTTTACCGATAAGGATGCAGAATACGGAATTGGGCGTATTGCTGATGGTTTGAACGAGGTACTAAACGGCGTGAAGGAGACAGATGTTAACATTGCGCTTGAAACGATGGCAGGCAAAGGAACGGAAATGGGTCGTAGCTTTGAGGAGATTGCCTCCATTATAGATAAAGTAGAGCATAACGAGCGTCTTACAGTTTGTATGGATACCTGTCACATTCACGATGCGGGTTATGATATCGTAAATGATCTGGACGGTGTATTAGAGCAATTCGACCGTATTGTCGGCTTGAATCGCATCGCAGTTGTTCACATTAATGACAGTAAAAATCCAGTTGGCGCTCATAAAGACCGACATACTCCGATTGGATCAGGCTGGATTGGCTATCAGACGATTCATAATGTGGTGCATCATGAAGCACTTCAAGGACGTCCGTTTATTTTGGAGACGCCATGGATTGGGAAGGAAGCCAAAACTCAGCGTCCGATGTATGAGGTTGAAATTGCCCTGCTTCGCGGAAATGTAAAGGAGCGCTTTGGGGATGAGTTTTTGGGTCAGGTAGAGCAATTGCATTCGTTTTTCAAAAAACAGGATGTGGATGTCCGTAAATTTGTGCTGGACACCTGGGCTCTGCTGAAAAATGATGCCAAAGCAAGAAAAGCCGATCCACGTGAGCCGTTGGAGCGTCTGTATGACATGATAACGGAAGCAGCACTATTTCCAGATTTGAGCGAAGAACACATTAATCAACGGTTGATTGCCTGGTTTGCCGGCAGTCATTTGCCAGTGACGGTATAAGCTAAGGGGGATTAATAGCCACATGGAAATTCACGTAAAACATCAGCCAAATAGCACTCTATCAGCCCATGAAAACCGCGCGCGTATGCTTGTATCTTGTCCAGACGGACCAGGTATTGTAGCGGCCGTGTCCCGTTTTTTGTATGAGCATGGGGCCAATATCGTTCAATCTGACCAATATACAATGGACCCGTCCGGCGGTATGTTTTTTATGCGGATTGAATTTGATCTGCCGAATTTGAGTGCAACCCAGCCACAGTTGGAGCAGGATTTTGCCGCTGTTGCTGAGCAATTCCGTATGGAGTGGACGATTTCTGCGGTCAGCCGCAAGAAAAAACTGGCTATTTTCGTTTCCAAAGAAGATCACTGTTTGGTAGAACTGCTGTGGCAATGGCAGGCAGGAGATCTGGACGCGGATATTTCATTGGTAATTAGTAATCATCCGGATATGAAGGAGTATGTGGAATCGTTTGGCATCCCGTATCACCATATTCCGGTAACAGCCGATACCAAACCGGAGGCAGAGCGCCGTCAACTAGAAGTCATTGGCGAAGACATTGACGTTATCATTTTGGCCCGTTACATGCAGATTATTTCGCCTAAGTTTATTGAGCATTATCGCAACCGGATTATCAATATCCATCATTCCTTTCTGCCCGCATTCGTGGGTGGGAAGCCATATGCCCAAGCCTATAATCGCGGTGTGAAAATTATTGGTGCTACTGCGCATTATGTAACTGAAGAATTGGACGGCGGCCCGATCATTGAGCAGGACGTGCAGCGTGTAAGTCACGGAGATGATGTAAATGAGCTAAAACGGATCGGTCGCACCATAGAGCGGGTCGTTTTGGCAAGAGCCGTGAAGTGGCATGCAGAGGATCGTATTCTGGTTCATGAGAACAAAACGGTCGTATTTAACTAATCCTAAAATTTTAGAAAAAATTTTGTGAGTATATATTTTTTGTTGAACAAAGTCCGTCGCATAACGGGCTTTGTTTTTTTATGTGAGTTATTTGCCTTATAAACGGTCAGTACATAATATTTTTTTTGATTTTATAATTTTTTAAATGAGGTTAATACATTACGGGTATATTTATATGAGGACTCGGTACAACATTTCCACAATCATCTTTATAAACGATCTGGCAAACTTTCACGGCAAATGGTACAATACTTAAGAATGTATAAGTCATATTGAAACATTCAAGCAGATTCACTCACTTCAACAGACATCGTTTCTGTATCAGACGGTGATGTTGAAGAGTATGACCGAATGCAATTGACATACTTTTTACAATATGAGGAGGCTAACCATGACTGACCAGAACCAAGCGATCCAAAAGGATGAAAACTCCACGATCGACAATTTGTCCATCACAACTATTCGTACGTTGGCAATTGACGCCATCGAGAAAGCAAACTCGGGACATCCTGGTATGCCGATGGGCTCCGCGCCAATGGGATACCAACTTTTTGCTAAAACGATGAATCATAATCCCGATCAACCTACATGGGTTAACCGTGACCGTTTTGTATTGTCCGCAGGACACGGTTCCATGTTGCTATACAGCCTTCTGCACCTGAGCGGCTATGATCTTCCTATGGAAGAACTGAAACAATTCCGTCAATGGGGAAGCCTTACACCGGGACACCCTGAGTTTGGCCACACTGCTGGTGTAGATGCTACAACCGGACCTCTGGGACAAGGTCTCGCAATGTCCGTAGGTATGGCAATGGCTGAAGCTCAACTGGGTGCAACATATAATAAAGACGAATTTAAAGTTGTAGATCACTTCACATATGCAATCTGCGGCGATGGCGATCTGATGGAAGGTATTTCCCACGAGGCTGCTTCGTTGGCTGGTCGCTTACAACTGGGCAAGCTGATTGTATTGTTTGATTCCAATGATATTACACTGGACGGTAAGCTTAATCTGTCCTCTTCCGAGAGTGTTGCCAAACGCTTTGAAGCTTACAACTGGCAAGTACTGCGCGTAGAAGATGGTAACGATCTTCCGGCCATCCAAAAAGCCATTGAAGAAGCGCAAGGCGACTCCACACGCCCTACGCTGATTGAAGTGAAGACAGTTATCGGCTACGGAAGCCCGAACAAACAAGGTAAAGGCGGACACGGTGGTACTCATGGTTCCCCGCTGGGATCAGAAGAAGCTAAGCTGACTAAAGAATTCTACAAATGGGTATACGAAGAGGACTTCCACGTACCACAAGAGGTGCGCGAGCATTTTGCTAAAGTAAAAGAGCGCGGTATCGCGGCGAACAAAGCATGGGATGAACAGTTTGCGAAATACAAAGCAGCTCACCCTGATTTGGCAGCTCAGTTCGAAACAGCTGTAAACGGCGATCTTCCAGAAGGATGGGATCGTGATCTTCCGAAATACACGACTGGAGACAAAGCCGTTTCGACTCGTGTAGCTTCTGGTAATGCTCTGAACGGATTGGCTCCAAACGTACCTTTCCTGACAGGCGGATCTGCCGATCTGGAGAGCTCCACGATGACACATTTGAACAACCTGACGAACTTTACGCCAGAAGACTACGCCGGCCGTAACATCTATTTCGGTATCCGTGAATTTGGTATGGCTGCTGCGATGAACGGTATGGCGTTGCACCAAGGTGTAAAAGTATTCGGCGGTACATTCTTCGTATTTACAGACTATCTGCGTCCAGCCGTTCGTCTGGCAGCTCTGATGGGATTGCCTGTAACCTACGTTCTGACTCACGACAGTATTGCTGTAGGTGAAGATGGTCCGACTCATGAGCCGATCGAACAATTGGCTTCCCTGCGTATTATCCCGAACTTGACAGTAATTCGTCCAGCGGACGGTAATGAAACTTCTGCTGCTTGGGCTTATACGCTGGAAAACAAGAAAAACCCGGTTGCTCTGGTATTGACTCGTCAAAACCTGCCAATCCTGGCTGCAAGTGCTGAGCATGCACGCGAAGGTATCAAACGCGGTGCTTATGTGGTTGCAGATGCAACAGACGGCAAACCGGTTGCTCAAATTCTGGCTACAGGCTCCGAAGTACAATTGGCTGTTAAAGCTCAGGAAGCACTGGCAGAACAAGGTATTCAAGTACGTGTTATCAGCTTCCCAAGCTGGGATCTGTTCGAAAAACAAGACAAAGCATACAAAGATTCCGTTCTGCTGCCAGAAGTGAAAGCTCGTTTGGCTGTAGAAATGGCGTATCCACTGGGCTGGGAAAAATATGTTGGCGACCAAGGCGACATTCTCGGTATCAGCACATTCGGCGCATCCGCACCTGGCGACCGCGTAATTAAGGAATACGGCTTCACAGTAGAGAATGTTGTTAGCCGTGTGAAAGCTTTGTTGAAATAAAACACTGAGCATCTAAAACAGACAGTCGTAACCTGAGAAAGGCTTACGGCTGTTTGTTTCATACAGTTGATGCTTTGCAATGAAATCACTATTGAATTCCAATGTATAGGATACGGTGATACAGTGTGTATTTTCATACTGAAGCTGAAATCAAATCTATGTTATGATGCACCAATATTCATTCAACCATTGAGAGCAGATGAGGGGATAACGAATGACACAGTTCGATGGAGTAAGCGTAGTTAAAAAAGCAAACGTTTATTACGATGGTCAGGTTACAAGCCGTACAGTCATCCTGGGTGACGGCAGTAAGGTTACACTGGGTATTATGCTGCCAGGAACGTATGAGTTCGGCACGGATTCCCGTGAGATCATGGAGATTTTGGCAGGGGATTTGAGAGTGTTGCTTCCAGGTACTGAGGAATGGCTAGAAATACAAGGGACGGCAACCTTTCACGTACCTGCAAAGTCTTCATTCAAGCTGGAAGTACGAAGTGTAACTGATTATTGCTGTTCTTATCCCGAATAATAAGCTAAAAAGGGTAAGTACACTCAGCCTTCAAGCCAAGTGTGCTTACCCTAAAGCTATGCCATATGTACACAAGCACAGCCGTATGGTTACAAAGAAAGGTGCAGCTTATTCGAGAGGTTGACCACCAATGGTGTGGCCAATCCATGCTTCGTATGTCTTCACGACAGCGGATAAGTCTTCATCGCCGTAGCCTTGTGTTTGCCCGGCTTGAAACAGGCTTTTGGCAATGGATAACATAGGTGCAGGGATGGACAGGCTGTCTGTTAGTGAGGAAGCAAGCTTCAAGTCTTTAAGCATCAAGGCAAGTGAGAACTGGTTGCTAAAATCATGTTCAATGATTTTGCGCCCTTTCAGGTCAGCGGCCTTGCTGCCTGCCGATCCGAGTTGTACCAATTCAAGGAAGCTGTCTGCCGGGATGCCGGATTTAGCTGCGATAGCAAAGCCTTCAGCCAGAGCGAGGTTATGAATACCCACCATCGTATTATGAGCGAGCTTAGCTACGGCCCCGCTGCCATTAGGTCCCATATGAAGTACCTTTTTGCCCAGGGTATCAAAAACATCTGATTGTGCCGCAATGGCTTCTGCATTACCGCCAACCATGAACACAAGTGTACCGTCTACAGCAGCAGGCTTACTGCCTGTTACAGGTGCATCAATGAAGGAGCAGCCCAGCTTGTCCGCTTCGGCGGCCAGTTGCTTGACCAGTTCAGGTGAAATCGTACTGTTGTCCATCACGGTCATGCCAGCCGTAAGTCCGGCAAACACGCCGTCATCGCCGTAATAGATGTCACGAATGGAGTGATCATCGCTGACCATGGTAATGACCAAGTGCTGACCTTCAGCTGCTTCACGAGGAGTTGAAGCTGTACGTGCGCCTTGCTCTGCCAGTGGTTCGCAGCGCGAAGCGGTACGATTATAAACTGTGACTCCGAATCCCTGCTTTAGCAGATTGGATGCCATCGGGGCGCCCATGGTGCCCAGTCCGATAAATCCGATGTTTTTCATTGCTAATCACCTTTCTTGTTGGAAGTTGCCGTCTGATGCAGATTGCGAGTTCGGCTTGAAATGAATATAAAACAGGTTGATCTCAGTTAATTGTAGCATGGGCATGCTACCCTATCTACAGGAGGGGCTGTCAAGCAAAGGATACACAGGTAACGCAAGCTTGTCAGGCCCCGCAAATTAAAGTATCCTATTCCTAAGTCCTTATGTTCGTATTCATGGTCTTAGTAATACCAAACAGGAGGTTCCAAACATGTCTAAAAAAGTTAATTTTGATTACACTAAAGCGCTCTCCTTCGTAGGTCAGCACGAAATTGATTATTTTGCAGAGCCCATCAAGCTGGCTCATGAGCAACTGCACAACCAAACCGGTGTAGGGTCCGATTTCTTGGGTTGGATTGACCTGCCTACCAATTATGATAAAGAAGAGTTTGCGCGCATCCAAAAGGCTGCTGCTAAAATTCAAAGCGATTCCGAAGTATTGATCGTAATCGGTATCGGTGGTTCTTACCTTGGAGCACGTGCTGCGATCGAAATGCTGTCGCATTCTTTCTACAATGCGCTGCCTAAAGATCAACGCAAGGGTCCAGCTATCTATTTTGCTGGTAATAACATCAGCTCTACATATGTGAATCATCTGTTGGAACTGATTGAAGGTAAAGACTTCTCTGTGAACGTCATTTCCAAATCAGGTACGACAACAGAGCCAGCGATCGCATTCCGCGTATTCCGTGCAGCTCTGGAGAAAAAATACGGTAAAGAAGAAGCGCGCAAGCGTATTTATGCAACGACGGATAAAGAACGTGGCGCTTTGAAAAAACTGGCTAACGAAGAAGGCTACGAATCCTTCATTATTCCTGATGATGTGGGTGGTCGTTACTCCGTGCTGACAGCAGTAGGCTTGTTGCCGATTGCTACTGCAGGCATTAACATCGAGGAAATGATGCAGGGGGCGGCAGACGCTTCCAAAGAGTACAGCAACCCGAATGTAGCTGAGAACGAAGCTTATCAATATGCAGCCGTTCGTAACGCTTTGTACCGCAAAGGTAAAGCAATTGAAATTCTCGTAAACTATGAGCCGTCTCTTCATTTTGTATCCGAGTGGTGGAAACAGTTGTACGGAGAAAGCGAAGGCAAGGATTACAAAGGCATTTATCCTGCTTCTGTTGATTTCTCGACAGATCTGCATTCCATGGGACAATTCATTCAGGAAGGCAGCCGCAACATTTTTGAAACGGTAATCCAAGTAGAAAATGTACCAAGTCACATCACCATCGAAGCAGATGAGGATGATCTGGACGGACTGAATTTCCTGGCAGGCAAAACTGTGGATTTTGTAAACAAAAAAGCATTCCAAGGTACATTGCTGGCTCACACAGACGGACAAGTACCGAACTTGATTGTAAATATTCCTGACTTAAGCCCTTACTCTTTCGGCTATCTTGCTTATTTCTTCGAAAAAGCTTGCGGCATCAGCGGCTACCTGTTGGGTGTAAATCCGTTCGATCAACCGGGCGTAGAAGCTTACAAGAAGAACATGTTTGCGCTGCTCGGCAAACCAGGCTTCGAAAAAGAAAAAGCTGAGCTTGAAGCGAGATTGTCTGAATAAGAGTGCTGTAATCTCTGATGCGAAACAGGATTTCGGTCAGAAGTGTTATAGTGTATAGCATCAATTAAAGTACAGGAAAGCAGTTCACCAGCTGCCAGAAGCGGGGGACTGCTTTCTTGTAAAATGAATTAAGGAAGGTTATACGTGTATGTTGGAACAATACCGAACTGTACGCGGTGCCGGCAACAAGGAAATTGTGATCCGAAAATCCCGTTTTATCGGCCATATTCAGCCTGTTCAAACTGAGGAAGAAGCAGTTGCTTTCATAGAGCGCATCAAAAAAGAGCATTGGAACGCTACCCATAATTGTTCTGCTTACATGATTGGCGAAAGAGACGAAATCCAAAAGCAATCGGATGACGGAGAACCGAGTGGTACGGCTGGAAAGCCTATTTTGGAGGTGATCCGCAACCAGAAGCTAAAAAATGTCGCTATTGTTGTTACCCGTTACTTTGGTGGGATTTTGTTGGGAGCAGGCGGTCTGATTCGCGCGTATTCAGATGGTGCTGTTGCAGCAATCGAGGCAGGGGATGCAATTACACGTGTGCTGCATCGCGAAGTTTTTGTAGAATTGGATTATACCTGGTTGGGCAAAGTGGAAAATGAATTACGCAATCGCAGCATCCGCACTGGAGAAACAATGTTTACGGATAAAGTTACCTTAACCTGTCTGCCGCTGGCTGGTGATGCGGAATCCTTCAGCAACTGGATAACAGACTTGACGCAGGGGCAATCGCTTGTGTCGGAGGGAGAGCAGCTTTACTTTATTGAAGGGGAATAAATAATATGGCTAGAAGAGCAGTAGAACAGGAGTTGTCAAGAGGGCGGATTCTGGAAGCGGCCAGGCACTTGTTTATTACCAAGGGCTACCGTGCGATTTCAATGCGCAGCATTGGCCAGCATCTGGGTTACAGTCATGGTTCGTTATATTATCATTTTAAAGAGAAGGCTGAACTGTTCTATGCCATTGTAATTGAAGATTTTAATACATTGCGTGGGATTCTACTGCAAGCAGCAACAGGTACGCCTGATGATGGCTTGAGCAGGTTGGAGTACTTGATGCTGGAATTTATCCGTTTTGGTTTGGAAAATCCATATCAATACGAAATTATGTTCATGATGCACGATGAAGAACTATTTGCATACTGTCGCACAGAGCAAAACCGTTGTGTGGAACTATTTGCGTCCATGATCCGTCAAGAATTGAGTGGTCAGGGGCATTCGGAGGAAGATTGCGCAAGGGTACCGAAAAGCCTGTTTTTATCCATGCATGGCTTTGTATCATTTTATATTCAGGACGGTTTAACATTTGAAGAAATTAGGCCCGCTGCTTTAGCACATGTAAAGCTACTGTGCAGACACCTATGAGCGTACCTGCATTCACACACTTCAGCCATGAACATGTAGGGCGCTTTTTTGGGTGTATACACTTCATGACGGTGACTTATCATTACGTTACTTTGCGAAAGCGACTAAGAATTTAACAGACGATGATGCATCCAGTAGGAAAACATCATGGTCTGTTTTTTTACCCGGTCCGTCAGCCCTTTATGATCTTTACATGGTATTGGCGTCTGCGTGGTCCGTCGAATTCACAAAAATAAAGTCCCTGCCATCGTCCGAGCAACAGCTTTCCATCATGGATGATGAGCGTTTGTGAGGGGCCTGTCGTAATGGATTTTAGGTGGGAAGCCGTATTTCCCTCCATATGGCGATATTGGGGATGCTCCCACGGATAAACTTCATCTAGTCTTAATATCACATCATGTTTGACGTCTGGGTCTGCATTTTCATTAATGGCGATGCCGGCTGTCGTGTGTGGACAATAAACAAGTGCGGTTCCTTGTTGTACCCCGCTTTTTTCGATCAATGAAGCAACCTCTCGTGTAATATCGCGCATTTCATCTCGCCGTGTAGTGGATAATTCTAAAGTATGCAACAATAACTCCATCTCCTTTCTTCCTAATACTTTACCCTTTTAATTCCTAATATAATATATAGTTGACGAAAATTACTTTCCTTTGATAAAGTATCACATAAGAAAAAACATAGTATATACATTGGAATAATTAAATGATTTCAAATGAGGTACGTGCTTTGCGAGAAGCAAGGCTGCTGCTGTTCCTGAACAGGTCCAGAAGCGGAAAGGAAGTGTACGGATATGCATGTGGAAGTAAGAGGATTAAACAAGCATTTCGGTAATTTTCATGCAGTAAAGGACGTATCTTTTGATATTCAGGCGGGCCATCTTATTGGCTTACTCGGTCCAAGTGGTGGGGGGAAAACCTCCATTCTTCGCATTTTGGCGGGTCTGGAGCAACCGGATGCGGGAGAAATTCATTTTCATGGAAAAAGAGTAAACGAGCTGTCCCCGCAGGAACGTGGAATCGGATTTGTATTTCAAAACTATGCTTTGTTCAAGCACATGAGCGTCTACGACAATATTGCCTTTGGCCTGAAAGTGAAAAAAAGCTCCAAAACCCGCATCAAGGAACGGGTCACAGAGTTGGTCGAACTAACGGGGCTCAAAGGATTTGAGCATCGTTATCCGCATCAGTTGTCAGGTGGACAGCGACAGCGGGTTGCCTTTGCGCGTGCTTTGGCACCAGAGCCTCAATTGCTGCTGTTGGATGAGCCTTTTGCAGCTATTGATGCCAAGATTCGTCAGGAGCTGCGCACCTGGCTGCGAGAGTTGATTGAGCGGGTGGGTATTACTTCAATTTTTGTCACCCATGATCAGGATGAGGCGATTGAAGTAGCGGATGAAATTATGGTGATTAATCAGGGACGACTGGAGCAGAAGGGAACACCTTGGGATATTTATAAAAAACCGGGTACTCCGTTCGTAGCTTCCTTTATTGGGGAATCTACGGTGATTGAACAGGCAGGCAGTCTCAGAGGCTTCGAAGAAGCTGCTGGAGTGGGAACACGTGCCTTGATCCGTCCAGAGTATATTGATGTGGGGCCAAGCGAGGAATTTACGCTTCTGTCGGCGACCGAGGAAGGCACAGTGAAGCATTTGCATTTTCGTGGAAGTGAGTGGATGGTTGAAGTACAGGTCGGGGATCATCGTCTCATGACATACCGCTCGCTGGAGAAGTCTACGCTGGAACCTGGTCAGCAGGTGCGAGTGTTGGTGCATAGAGCCTATCTCTATAATGACCAGTCCAGCTGGATGGTGGAAAACCGCCTGAAGGAAGATCCAATGCCTATCATCATTTGAAAATAAATACGATCACGCATGAGGGGATGTCTAGCCGGATTTCACGGCTTTGGGCATGCTCCTTTTGGCGTTGGACGCTGGAAGGATTTACGCAGATGATTTACGTAGAATCGGTCTGTTCGTTATAATAGTAGTAAAAAGACCCAGGTAGATAGGAGTTAAACCATGAATTGGCTTATTTTTCTTGGCACGGGGGATGCAATGGGGGTTCCGCGTGTATATTGTGATTGTCTCGTATGCACAGAAGCTCGCACGACAGGGGCGAATGTAAGATTGAGATCGTCTGTGCTGATCGAAAGCGAGACGGAGGACTTTATGATTGATTGTGGCCCGGACTGGCGTAGACAGCTAGAATTGCGCGGTCTGCGTTTTATCCCTACGATCCTTGTGACACATGCACATTTTGACCATATTGGAGGATTACCAGAATGGGCAGATGCCTGTCGCTGGACTGGGAACAGAGGTCGCTTGTACGCGCCACAGGAAGTGATTGACACGATCTTGCGTCAATTTTCCTGGCTCTCTGGAAACTTGGATCTTATTCCAGTAGACCAGGGAGTCCAACTTGGCGGATGGAATATCCGGGGATGGCGTGTGAATCACGGGAAGAACGGATATGCCTACGCTTATCGTCTGGAAAAGGACGGTTTCTCGTGGGCTTACTGTTCGGATTCGATTGGATTGAATGAGGCGGAAATTCTGCCCTTGCACAATCTGAATTTGCTCGTCCTGGGAACGAGTTTTTATCATGAGGAGGCCGAGTATGCCACCCGTTCCGTATATGACATGCTGGAGGCTCAGGAGCTTATAGGAAGGCTTAAACCCGAAAGCACAGTGTTTACACATATGTCCCATGATGTGGATGTCACACGCAACTATGGGCTTCTGGAAGGGATTAGCTTGGCACACACCGGCATGAGTTTGCCGTTAGAATAAAGGTGCCTTTACCTTTACATCGTTTGACTGATACGTAGAAGTGTGGAGATTCCTTCTTTGATTTGTAGCTCGTTGGCGTATGAATAGGACAGCCGTACATGTGTTTTACCCTCTGCGCCGATGGGATCAAATACATTGCCGGGGACAAAGGATACAGACTCTTGTAAACTTTTGGCAAGTAATTCATTAGGTTTCAACGTGGAAGGCAGCTGGAGCCACAGGTTGAGTCCCCCTGCCGGGCTGGTCCATGTCCAACCGGAGTCGCGGAGACTGTCTTCCATCGTTTCTTTACGAATCTGGAGCGCGATACATAGCTTTTTAATATGCTGCTGCATACGTGGAGATTGAAAGTATTCTAAAAACAGCTTTTGATTCAGCAGTGGCGATCCATTATCCACTAACGCTTTGACGTTCAGCAGGCTGTTCATGAGCTGTGGTCGGCAGGTCACGGCTGCGATTCGTAGACCGGGTGCGACATATTTACTGTAACTTCGAATGTAGACGACGCTTCCCGAAACATCATAGGCGAAAATCGGAGAAGGGGGCTTTTGCCCAAAGCTAATGTCATAGGTGCTGTCATCCTCAACAATGAGGCAACCATAGCGCTCGGCTAGTTCAGGCAGTCGTTTGCGCTGCTCATCGGGGACCGTAAAGCCCGTCGGGTTGTGGAATGTTGGATTCATATAAAAGAGGCGTGGTTTTTCCGTTTTCATGCACCACTCAATCTGGTCCATATCATAACCTTCTGGTCGAATATCAGTCATAGTCAGACGTGCGCCTAGTCTACGGAATATTTCCATAGCGGGGCCATAGGCAGGACGTTCGATCAATACACGGTCTCCTGTACGGAGCAGAGAGCGGCCAATTAAATCAATGGCTTGCTGTGCTCCGGAGGTAATCAGCACTTCATCCGGTGATAAAGCAAAATGCTTATCCACGCTAAAATGCTGCGCCATGGCCTCCCGAAGCTCGGCATCACCCTGCACAGCGGAATAGGTGGCTGCTACTTTCGGATGCTTTTCAAATACCTGTATCATTAGCTCTCCCCAAAATCGATTGGGCAGGAGAGAGGGGTCAATCAGCGCTTTGGAAAACTGGAAATTCGTATTTACGGATTGAACGCGGCTAAGTCCATCCATTCCTCTCCAGGCTGAAACTGACGGATCATCTGCCGCATGGGCAGATTTGGAGTGAATCGTGAGGTCAATGGACGAATGTCCCGAGTAGCCAGCATATTTTGCATGCCCAGTCGCTTGGGAAGCATGAACGTAATATCCTGATTTGTCCTTTACATAGACCAGTCCCCGTTGCTTCAACTCCTGATATGCCCGGAAAACAGTTAGCCGATGTACACCCAGCTCCTGAGCCAAGCTTCGTACGGACGGCAGCTTCATGTCTGTTTGCCAATCCCCGCGATCAATCCGCACAGTTACATAATGGATAACCTGCTCATACAGCTTTAAGGCATGATCGGCTGCAAAGAGTAGTTCGCTGTTGTTCTTACCCATGCTATCCACGCTCCTTTCTGTGTATTGTACTATATAGCACTTCAAAAACGTATACAACTGTTCTGTAGTTATACATCTGTTCTGTTCGTCTCCCTGTATGCTTAAAGGCAACTGAAGGGAGAGGGACGTATCATGATAGGTATCGCGTTTACAGTAATGTGTCTTATTTTTGGCACAACGTTTTTGGCCATAAAAGTGGGAGTGGAAGCCGGACTTCCGCCATTCCTATCGGCAGGTGTACGTTTTTTCGCGGCAGGGGCGATATTGTTCATTGCTATGAAGCTGACCGGAAAAGTACGATGGTCGTTATTATGGCGGAAGGAAATGTTGCTGATTGGAGCAGGAACGACCTTCGGTACATTTTCAGCCTTGTATTGGGCAGAGCAATATGTCAGCTCCGGGATCGGAGCTATTTTGTCAGCTACCGGGCCGATGATGATCGTCATTTTGCAATCTGTACTGCTACGGCAAAAAACGTCACGGATTACGGTCGTTGGCTGCATGATCAGCTTTCTTGGTGTGGTGCTGGTTGTGCTGCCCGGATTGGCGGTTCAGATCAGTGGTCTGTGGCTGGCGGGATGCCTTGTCATTTTGCTGGGGGAGCTGTGTTATTCCGGGGGAGCTCTGTATTCCAAGCGAGTGATGGATGTATTTCGTGAAACGAACCCGATTGCCCTGAATGCGGCGCAAATGATCCATGGGGGATGGATGCTGCTGTTACTGTCTGCGATCACGGAACCGTGGAGTTCTGAGGGGTGGCAGTACCTTCCTGCCATGGGGTCTTTACTTTATCTGATCCTGTTTGGTTCGATGATTGCACATACACTGTTCTACTGGCTCATGGAGCGTACAAATCCTCTGTTTCCGACGACGTGGCTGTATATATCACCGCCGATTGCGGTGGGCTTGGGAGCGTTGTTGTATGGAGAGCATGTAAGCTGGTGGATGCTGGCTGGGGTGCTGCTCATTGTGACCGGATTAATCCTTATGAACAATGGAATTATCCGTCTGGTGAACAGGCGTAAGGTACGTTCTGCTGCCTGATATTTTAAAGGGGGCAGGTTATTATATGATCTGACAGAAAAGGCCTCCAAACTGCCGTATGTTATTGAACATGCGACGTTGGAGGCTTTGTTGTTGTACTACTTCATTTAAGTATTATGGGAACAGTCACTTTTTACTTTATTCAACGTTGAGTACGAATTTGTCGATGGCGTGCTTAACACCGTCTTCGTTATTGCTGCGAGTGATGTAATCAGCCAGCTTTTTCAAATCGGGAATGGCATTCTCCATCGCTATGCCGAGACCAGCGCATTCAAGCATCTCGTGGTCGTTCCAAGAGTCACCGATAGCAATTGTTTCCGACAGTTCACAGCCAAAATGATTTGCAAGGAAGGTAAGCGCATGGCCCTTAGTGCCTTCATGATGCATAATTTCCAGAAAATGAGGCTTGGATTTTGTAATGTGAACTTCATTGCCAAGCAGTTCGCGAAGTTCAGGAATTAATTCATCCAACACTTCAGGCTCGTCGATAATCAGCAATTTAGGAGCCGGCTGCTCTATAACTTTACTGAATACAGGCTCTACAAAATATTCCGTGTTGTTCAGCTCCGTGTAATCTTTGATTTTCTGATTATCTTCACGTGTGTACAATTTGTCATCTATATACGTTTGCAGATGCAGATTGCGTTCCACGCAGAATTCATACAGGCGACGTGCAGCCACGAGTGGAACATAACGCTCATACAGCACGTTTTCGTCCAGCAGGTTTTTAACCAAAGCTCCTTGGTACGTAATGATCGGCACGTTCAAACCAGTCTGGCGAGCAATTTTGTGTGCAGAGGCATAAGCTCGTCCAGTAGCGAGGGTAACCACCACACCTTTTGCTACAGCAGCTTCTAATGCCTGTTGTGTCGCTGGTGTGACTTCTTTCTGGTCGTTAATGAGTGTATCATCAATATCAATGGCAATTAATTTATACATATCGGTATTCTCTCCTTTATCTCTATCATGGGGCAATGCTAAAATTGTATCTTATAATATTCAAAATGACAATATCGCAATGAAAAGGGGACAGCTCCTATAAGAGCCTGTCCCCTTATAACCACTGAAGTATTGGCTTGAAACGATGGGAAAAAGTAACGGTTAGTCTTCCAAAAATACAAGTCCAACAAAATCGTCCAACTCAATATTACCAAAATAGTGCTTCAAATCGAGAGAGGATAAGGCTTGACGTACCTCACTTTCATCATAGCGCTTGCCGCGCAGGATATTTTCAATATCAGCAACGTCACCCACACCAAAGAAATCCCCATAGATTTTAATATCACGGATGTAGCCTTCCTTAAGATCCATGCGGATATCAATAATACCGACCGGAAATTTACGTGTGTGCTTGATATTGCTCTCGGGGGATAGACCGTAGTTCCAATCCCACGATTGGTAGCGTTCTTTGGAAATTTCATGGATTTTGGCCCAGTCGGCATCGGTGAGCTTATATTGAGGCACCTGATCCAATTCTGCTCCGAATATGGAACGTAGCAGTTCCTCGCGAAATTGCTCTATGGTCATCTCACGGTCCATCAGTTCGCTGATGTTAGCCACGCGACTGCGGACGGATTTTGTGCTTTTGGATTTAAACTTTTCGGGATTGGCATGCAACGATGCAGCCACATTATCCAAGTTCAGGTTGAACATCAATGTACCGTGGCTGAACATACGTCCGCGTGTGGCAAATTGGGCGTTTCCTGAAATTTTACGTTCTCCGACCTGTAGATCGTTGCGGCCTGTCATTTCAGCTTCTACTCCCATTTGGCGCAGGGCGTCAATCACAGGTTGCGTAAATTTGAGGAAATTATGAAAGGACTCCCCGTTATCCTTAGTAATGAAGCTGAAATTTAAATTACCGAGATCATGATATACAGCCCCACCGCCGGACAGGCGACGAACGACTTGAATATTGTTGTCCCTAACAAACTCGGCGTTGATTTCTTCAATAGTGTTTTGATGCTTGCCTATAATAATAGAAGGCTGATTAATGTAAAACAGCAAATAGCTGTCGTCCAGCGGTAAATGCTTGAGCGCGTATTCCTCAATAGCAAGATTAATGGCTGGATCGTGTATCCCCTGGTTGTCGATGAACAGCATGTCCATTCCTCCGTATATAAACTGTGTAATTTATGTGTGCCTCCTTCTATTGTAACCCAAGTGAGCCATGTACAAAAGCTCATTTGCATTGACGGGACGCAAAAAGCAGCCTCATAATGGAGCTAAATGATTGGAAACGGGCGGAAAGGATGAGAGGCAATGATAGAGGTTTACGGTCATGGCGGAGACAGGGAGACAGCTGCCGCGACTTTTGGCGGAGCTGCTGCGGATTTTGTAGATTTTAGTGCAAATATTAATCCGCTTGGTCCACCGCCAGAGGTGCTTGAGGCGCTGCAACACTCATTTGACACTGTGATTCGCTATCCAGACCCTGGGCATCGGAATTTTAAAAATATGCTCGCACGGCGACTGCATGTTCCACCGGAGTCGCTAAGTATCGGAAACGGAGCGGCTGAAAGCATGGCTCTCCTACTATTGGGACTAGCTCCTAAGCGTGTGGGTACAGTGGAGCCGTGTTTTTCGGAATATGCCGAGCTGGCTGGCAAATTCGGAGCCGAGGTCAACCGGGTGTATGGGAAGGCCTCGCTTCAATGGAAGGCGGACGTGGAGGACATCCTTCAGCTCATGGAGCAGGTAGATGTTTTGTTCCTCGGACAGCCGAATAATCCAAATGGCGTGCAATATAGTGAGCAGGAGCTATGCGAGCTGGCAGAGGCGGCTGGCACAACGGGTACCGTGCTGGTGGTGGATGAAGCATTCATTGATTTTATTCCGATGGAACGGCGAAACTCACTGCTGCCTGTGCTGGATCGCTATCCTCATGTGATTTTGATCCGGTCAATGACCAAATTTTATGCCATTCCTGGCTTGCGATTGGGCTATGCGATTGCTCATCCGGACTATATCCGGCGAATGACGGCCAAACAGGTGACCTGGAGTGTGAATGGATTGGCGTTGCTGGCTGGGGAGGCGTGTTTGAGAAGTGGGCAAGCATATGAGCGCCAAACACAGGAGCTGATTGCTGCGGAGCGCAACCGCCTGTTGACCGCCTTGGCGGAATGGGGCTGCGGTGTCGTTCCCGGCGAAGCCAATTACGTGCTGGCAAGGGCGCCGGGTACGTGGAGCGCATCGGCTATTCAGCAGGCGCTTGGACAACGTGGAATTCTTATACGTAGCTGTGCTATGTATCCGGGACTGACGACGAGCCATTTTCGGATTGCGGTCAAGGATGCAGAAGCCAACGGCAGGCTGCTGTCTGTATTGGGTGAAGTGCTGGAGGAGGAGCAGCGGCGTGACAGTTAGCTTGATTATCCTGGCAGCCTACCTTTTGGACAGGCTGATCGGTGATCCGAGGTGGTTGCCGCATCCAGTCATCGGTATGGGACATGCCATTTCAGCATTGGAAAAAGCGATTCGTCGCCAGGTCCGCAGTGACCGAGGGCTAAAACGTGCGGGCATACTGCTTCCGCTCATTGTGGCGGGAGGCTCCTTTGCGCTTGCCTGGGCGCTGTTGCACTTGCTTGCCTGGATTCATCCGTGGTTATCTGTCGGCGCAGAAATGGTGCTGATTGCGACCACGATTGCTTCCAAAGGACTAAAGGATGCAGGAATGGCAGTATACCGAGCGTTGCAGGCGGATGATCTGGCAGCAGCACGGCGGGAGCTGGGCATGATTGTCGGGCGGGATACGCAACAGCTTGATGAGCCTGAGATTGTACGCGGTACGGTTGAAACGGTCGCTGAAAATATCGTGGACGCGATTATTTCGCCGCTTTTTTATGCCTTGATCGGGGGAGCACCCTTGGCGCTGGCTTATCGTGCTGTGAATACGCTAGATTCCATGGTTGGCTATAAAAATGAAAAGTATCTGCATTTAGGCTGGGCTTCAGCGCGTCTAGATGATGTGGCTAACTACATTCCAGCACGCCTGACAGCGGCAATGCTTGTCGTAGCGGCGTGGATGTACAAGCGAGATGCTGCAAGAAGCTGGCGCACAGTCAAGCGAGACGCTCGTCTGCACCCAAGCCCGAACAGTGGCTTCCCGGAATCAGCTGTTGCTGGAGCACTGGGGATTCGTCTTGGAGGCTATAATGTGTATCATGGCGTGCGCTCCTTTCGTGCATACATGGGCGATTGGATACGACCGCTAGAGTCGAAAGATATACGGCATACAATCCAGCTGATGTTCGCCGTGTCCAGTATGTTCGTAGGATTGTGTTTGTTAGGAGCCGCAGGTTGTTTTGCCTTGGGATGGGTGCAATGAGGGTGAGGAGTAACACACTGAATAATGATCGAGCAGGAAGTGACATGATCTTGAAACAAGATATAGCAGCAAAAAGGACGGTAGAATACGTACAAAGTCCGAACTCACAGGAGGATAAGGTGCCGTATGATACTAAAGAAGATCTGCATTGGGACATGGAACTCGTGTTAGTTCGTCACGGCACAACCTTATGGAATAAGGAACGTCGATATCTGGGACACTCCGACTTAGGTTTGCTACCGGGAGCAGAACAGGAATTAAAGCCTTTGCAAGAAGAATTGCAGGGGCAGTCCTTTGCTCGAATCTACTGCAGCGATTTAATGCGATGTCGCCAGACCTTGCAGATCATTGTGCCGGAATCAGAATTGACGTCTGGAGGTTCCCTATCTATTATGTCTCCTATGATGGAACCACGTCTGCGAGAGCTTCATTTTGGCGAGTGGGATGGAAAAACGTATGACATGCTCAAGGATGTGTCGTTGTATCGCGCTTGGATTGATGAGCCACAACGGATAACCCCTCCTGGAGGAGAGTCTTGGACAGATTTTGTGAATCGTTTGCGGAAATTTCTTGACTCTCTGTATGAATGGCGTGTTGCTATGGAAGTTCGACCCATGGATTTGACTGCTGGGCCGCTCTCTGTTTTGGTCGTTACGCATGGTGGCGTAATTCGTCAGTTAGCTTGTATGCTGATACCGGGCCATGATTTTTGGAGTCTGAATCCGAAGCCGGGAGAAGCATTTAGGATTCAATTGAGGCTGGCAGGACCGTACAATTACATAGCCGAAATGCTCCCTCATTAGGTTAGACACCAGTGGATAAAGAGGCTGTTTGGGTTGTAAGCCGCCTCATTTTAACCTATAATCATCAAGTAAAAGAACGGCTTGACTACCACTACATCAAATATCCAGCAGACGAGGTCGGCGCAGTGTGATGAAACTATGGTTTCCCTTGCCTGCGCTGTTAAAAGGGAAGTCGGTGTAAGTCCGGCGCGGTCCCGCCACTGTAAATGGAAACATGCCCGTTAGTCCTGCTTTATGTGCTACTAAGCATATGAAGAAATTTCAGGACATGCATCTTACCATAAGTCAGGATACCTGCCCGTCCGCCTGTCACCATAATCCTTCGAGGAAAGGATGACGTGTTCGCAGTGACTGTCCGTGCGGAAAGAAGCTGCCGCCTGCGCACGATCTGCGCTAACGTGACCCCTGTGTCCTGATATAAGGATGCGGGGTTTTTTTGATAGGAAAAGAAGGCTGGATTTAGAAGATATCTGATGATGCTCAAGTAACGCTCTTAACGATTTTTTTATGAAGGGGTGCAAATCATGGTAGGAAAAAAAATAAAGGTTTGGACAACAGGTCTATTGGTTCTGATATTGGCAGTTGTGCTGAGTGCATGTGGCGCTAATGGAAAAAATGCTGAAAATAAAGAGAATCAGACTTCTGCACAGCAGCCAGGAAAGACCGTAACCGCACAAGAGCCTCCGGGCAAAACAGTTTACCCACTCACAGTTAAGGATGCAACAGGACAGGAATTTACATTCAAAAAAGCGCCGGATAAAATCGTTTCCGTCTCCCCGGCAGAAACCGAGGCGCTGTTCGCCATCGGGCTGGATAAGGAAATAGTTGGCGTCTCCGACTACTCTGATTACCCGGAAGCAGCTACGAAAAAGCCTAAAGTAGGCGGTATTATGAAACCGAACGAAGAGGCGATCATTGCTGCTAACCCGGAAGTCGTTTTTGCAGGGATATCACTTAGTGAACAGGCTACGACCAAGCTGCGCGACATGGGAATTATGATTTTTAAAACGGAACCGAAGACAGTTGAAGATGTCATAGCTAACATCGAATTGTATGGGAAAATCACCGATCATCAGAAAGAAGCGAGAGCGGTGACTGACAAGATGAGAGCAGATGTAGCGGAAGTGAAAGAAGGAGTTAAAAATATCGGTAAAGGGCAGAAGCTGCGGGTATACGTCGAGTTTTCACCAGGCTGGACAGTTGGTAAAGGCGAGTTTATGGACGAGCTGATTACGTTGGCGGGCGGCGAAAATGTAGGTGCCACGCAGAAGGGGTGGTACCAAATTAGTGAAGAAAATATTATTGCTGCGAACCCTGACGTGATTTTGTACAGCAAAAGTGTCAAGGACGACAAAACTGGTCAAACGCTCGGCGAAATCATTAAAGCTCGCAGTGGATGGGATCAAATATCGGCTGTTCGCCACAACCGGGTGTTTGCCGTGGATGATAATTTGATCAGTCGTCCGGGTCCACGCGTAACGGAAGGTCTCAAGGAAGTGGCCAAGGGCGTGTATCCTGAAATTTTCAAATGAACCGTAAACTGATCGGCTTTGGAGGGACAGGTCTTGTTTTGCTGTTGCTGACGCTGCTGCTCTGTCTTGGCATCGGCTCGGCCAAGCTTCCGGTCAGCCAGATCACGGGCATTCTGGTTAACCACCTTCCGTGGTTAGGCGATACGTTTATACCGGATTGGAATACATCCTCAGAGCAGATTATTTTGAAGGTCAGATTGCCACGAGTGTTACTGGGAATGTTGGTAGGAGCAGCGCTGGCGCTGGCGGGAGCCGGATTTCAGGGTGTGCTGCGTAATCCTTTGGCTGATCCGTATACACTGGGGGTATCCTCGGGGGCTTCGGTAGGAGCGGCAGTACTGATCTATTGGGGCCTTCAATTTTCATTTGTTGGCATATGGACGCTGCCGCTAGTGGCATTTACGACCGGAATGCTGACGCTGTGGATGGTGCTGACGTTGGCACGGGAAGGTGGGAAAATTCCGACACAAAGTCTCATTTTGTCGGGTGTGGTGATGCAATCCTTTCTGGGAGCAGTTGTTTCCTTTCTGACAGCCATGTCGAAGGAGACGGTCAATGAAATATTGTACTGGACGATGGGAAGTCTTAGTCTGCGCGGTTGGTCATATACAGGAATCCTTTTACCTTATGTGGTCATAGGACTGGTATTTCTATGGAACCGGGCACGTGTGCTGAATATTTTGGCTTTGGGTGAACGTCAGGCGGCTCACATGGGAGTTCATGTAGATGCGACGAAGCTATCTGTTTTGATCATTTCCACGCTGCTGACAGCTGCCGCTGTCTCGGTATGTGGAGTGATTGGCTTTGTGGGACTTGTTGTACCGCATATCATTCGTCTGGTGACAGGTCCTGATTACCGGTTGATTGTTCCATTATCTGCGCTCGGTGGAGCTATTTTTATGGCTTGGGCAGATACGGCGGCTCGCACGTTGTTAGCCCCCACGGAAATTCCTCTGGGCGTGATGACGGCCTTTGTTGGGGCACCGTTCTTCGCATATCTCCTGTACCGGAACAAGAAGCTGCGCAGGGGGGAACTGCTGTGACAGAACAAAGTGAATCACAGAAGGTGCAAGATCGAGCATTAGAGGTAGCGGGTCTGACACGTGCCTATGGAGAGTTCCATGCGTTAAAGAATATAAGCTGGAGCGTCGACGAAGGAACTTGGTGGGGAATTATTGGTCCGAACGGCAGTGGAAAATCGACCTTGCTGCATCTGCTTTCGGGTGTAGATCAACCAACTTCGGGAAACGTTCATATCTATGGCAAAAAGGTCGGTAGCTACAGCAGAAAAGAGCTTTCCCGACTCATAGCCGTACTCCAACAGGAAGGGCTTCCTCCAGTGGGATACACCGTCAGGGAAGTCGTAGAAATGGGACGTTTTCCTCATCAGGACTGGTTAGGCAGGGAAAAGGGTGTTGATGTGGAGGCGATCACGGATCGCGTGCTGGAGCGATTGGGTCTTACCACGTTGGCGGACAGAGCATTGGACCGCTTGAGTGGGGGACAGCGACAGCGTGTAGCTTTGGCAAAAGTAATGGTGCAGGAGCCACGAATATTGCTGCTGGACGAGCCTACGACCTATCTGGACTTGCGCTATCAGCTTGAATTTATGGAACTGCTGGCAGATTGGCGCCAAGAAACGGGTGTGACGATCATTGCGGTCTTGCATGATCTTAACTTGACAGCCCAATTTTGCGAAGATTTGCTTGTACTCAAGGATGGAATGGTTGAAGGATTGGGAGCTTCATCGAAGTTATTAACCGAGGATCGGATTCGACGAGTATACGGTGTTGAGCCTGTGATGCTTCCGCATCCCGATAGCGGTGTGCCGCAGCTCTTGCTGCGCAGGAGCGCTTCGGACACAGCAGATTAAATAAACGATGAAACACACTTAAAAGAGCAGGGAGTGGAAGGTATGAACAACAAGCTGCGTCAGCTGATCGATAGCATTGCCCAGCCGGATGGGGTGGCGGCCTCGGCAGCTTCAGCCCATTTGGACCAATTAACGAAGCCACCGGGAAGTCTTGGAAAGTTGGAAAGTGTGGCCATTCAGCTAGCAGGAATTACAGGAGTGGACAAGCCTGAATTTGAGCGTAAAACGGTTATGGTTATGGCTGCGGATCACGGGGTGTGTGAAGAGGGAGTCAGTGCCTTTCCGGCTGAGGTTACACAGCAAATGCTGTATAACATGCTGTCAGGTGGCGCGGCAATTAATGTGCTGGCACGTCATGCGGGCGCAGATGTCAAGGTGGTAGATGTTGGCGTGAATGCGGATGTCGCTCACGCGAATCTGGTGGACCGTAAGGTACGCATGGGTACTTCGAATATAGCTAAAGGGCCAGCAATGCTGCGTACGGAAGCGGAACAGGCGGTTTTGGCCGGAGCTGAAGCCGTAGCAGAAGCGGTCAAAGGTGGCACACGGCTATTCGTTACCGGAGAGCTGGGCATCGGGAATACGACAGCCAGCGCTGCAGTCGTATGTGCTCTCACCGGACTGGAGCCGGAAGTTATCGTAGGCCGGGGAACGGGTGTAGATATGGCTGGGCTTACCCGTAAAATATCGGTTGTCTGCCGCGCATTGGACGTGAACCAGCCAGATGCAAATGATGCGCTCGACGTGCTCACTAAGGTCGGCGGTCTGGAGATTGCCGCCTTGGCAGGAGTCATCCTCGGCGCAGCCGCACATCGCTGTCCAGTTGTGCTGGACGGCTTTATTTCAGGCGCAGCTGCCCTCGCAGCGCGTGCACTTGCGCCTGCAAGCGCTGCGTACATGCTTGCTTCGCACGCCTCGGACGAGCGCGGGCACGCGGCGGTGCTTCGCCAGCTCAAGCTGGAGCCCATGCTTTATTTGGACATGCGGCTCGGGGAGGGCACAGGCGGTGCGCTTAGCTTGCACCTGATTGATGCGGCGTGCCGCATCATGCGCGAAATGGCGACCTTTGCCGATGCAGTCGTATCGGACGGTCAGGGAGCCGCGCAGCGATGAAAGCGCTCGTGACCGGCGGGGCACGCAGCGGGAAAAGCGACTTTGCCGAGCGATTATGCATGTCGCGCGCTTCGCGCGCCTGCTACATTGCAACGGCGCAAGCCTATGACATGGAGATGAAGGAGCGCATCGCCCTTCATCGGGTCCAGCGCGAGTCTGCCGGGTACGACTGGCAGACGCTGGAGGAAGCGCAGGCGTTACCGGAGCTGCTGCAGCAGCTTGGTGGCGATCAAGCGTCGCAGCCCGCGCCTATGGTGCTGGTCGACTGCCTGACCCTGTGGCTGTCGAACGTACTGCTGGCCGCAGGCGAGGACGGCGAAGCTGCGTCCAGAGCTGCCATTAATGAACTGGCGGCAGCTGTGGAGCAGTATCCAGGGCAGCTCGTCATCGTAACCAACGAGGTTGGTGACGGTATTGTGCCCGAATATCCGCTGGGTCGGCTGTATCGGGATTTGAGTGGGGTTATGAATCAGCGGATTGCCCGCCTTTGTGATGAAGTATTTTTGGTGACGGCTGGCATTCCCGTAGAACTCAAACAGTTGGAATATAAGCTATGAGCCGCGAACGTCAGGCTGTTGCGGCGGCTTTTCAATTTTTAACGCGTCTTCCGGTGAAGGCGGAAATAGATTTTTCCCCGGATTTGCTTAAACGCAGTGCAAGTTATTATCCGCTGGTGGGAGTGGTTATTGGCATCATTGTCTGGGGCTTTGCGGCGCTTACTTCTATGGTATTGCCGCCGTTGCCGTGTGCGATTCTTACGCTTGTTGTCTGGGTTTGGTTGACGGGCGGATTGCATTTGGACGGGTGGATGGATGCGGCCGATGCCTTGTTCAGCTACCGATCTCGTGAGCGGATGCTGGAGATTATGAAAGATAGCCGTGTAGGGGCTATGGGCGTTATTGCTTGTGTGCTGCTACTCATGCTCAAGGCTTCTTTGCTGTATACGGTGCTGGTTGAACGGAATGTGTCTGGCTTGCTGCTGCTTCCGATGGTTTGGAGCCGCTGGTTTATGGTACATGCAATGAAGCGCTGGCCTAAAGCTCGTAATGATGATGGGCTGGCTGCGCGTTTTGCTGATATGAGTGGTGGCCGCGTAGGGTTGGCCGTATTCTGGGCAGTATTAGTGACCCTGAGTGCTGCCGTAGGACAATATCTTCTGGCAGGTTTGGCTACAGCAACAAGGGGGACTGGGAATCTGTCGTCGGCAGGATCATACTTGCAGCCGTTCCTTTCGTATTCTGAGAGCCTTCCAATCTCGCTAGGTTTTGTGTTGCTTCCGGTCTTGGCTTACGGTGTTGGAACCTTCACGGCAAACCGTATTAACCGCCGCTTGGGTGGACTTACAGGAGATATATACGGAACTTTAAACGAATTGCTGGAGACTGTTTTATTGTTGTTTATTGTCATTTTGTACGGGTTGTGACCAGATTTGAAATGAATTCGTTAAAGGGGAAGAGGCAATTGTCAACTTTCGAACCGTCCTGCACGAACCCGGCAGCCGTATTAATGCTTCAAGGAACAGCGTCGGATGTGGGCAAAAGCGTGGTGACGACTGCGCTTTGTCGTATTTTTACGCAGGACGGATATCGTCCCGCACCGTTTAAGTCACAAAATATGGCGTTAAACTCTTATGTTACCGAGAACGGCAAGGAAATTGGACGCGCTCAGGGGGTGCAGGCTGAGGCCTGCGGTATTGAGGCCACAACTGACATGAATCCGATTCTGATTAAGCCGGTCAAAGATATGCACTCACAGATTGTTGTACACGGTGTACCTTATGCCTATATGAGCGCCTCCGATTACCGGAAGGATTTTTTGCCAAAAGCCAAACAGACCGTTATGGATGCTCTGAATCGGTTGCGTGATACCTATGATATTGTCCTTATGGAAGGGGCAGGCAGCCCGGCAGAGATTAATTTGAAGGACCGCGATATCGTAAATATGAATCTGGCAGGTTGGGCGGATGCTCCAGTGTTGCTTATTTCAGATATCGACCGGGGCGGAGTTTTTGCCTCTCTAGTAGGCACCATAGAGTTACTGGAACCCCATGAAGTACAGCGTATCCGCGGATTTATCATTAACAAATTCAGAGGTGATCTGTCTCTGCTTCAGCCGGGATTAGACTGGCTGGAAGAACGGACAGGCATTCCTGTACTCGGTGTATTGCCCTATCTGCCAGACATTCGCATTGAAGCAGAGGATTCGGTAGTACTGGACAAGAAGCCCAAACAATCTGCAAAGGATAAAGAACTGGATATTGCGGTGATACGATATCCGCGAATTTCCAATTTTACAGACACGGATGCTCTGGCCGCAGAGCCGGATGTGAGTGTTCGTTATGTCACAGAAGCCGGACAGTTGGGCGTACCGGACGCCATTATCTTACCGGGGACCAAAGACACCATTGGAGACCTGCTGGAATTGCGTGAGAGAGGTCTGGAGAAAGACATTCGGCAGGCTATGAATACCGGACGCACGCAGCTCGTTGGCATTTGTGGAGGTTATCAGATGCTGGGTACCGCACTATTTGATCCCGAAGCCGTCGAATCTGGGTTGCCGCAGCAGGCAGAAGGGTTAGGTTGGCTTGCTCTATCCACGACCTTTTTAAAGGAAAAGCAAACCGTACGCGTACAGGGAACCCTGTCTAATCATTGCCCGCTTTTGCTTAGCACTGCGACTGATTCAGGTTCTGCCTGCAAGCCAAGCATTGAAGGTTATGAAATACATATGGGGGTTACGGAGTATGTTACGGAACCATGCGCACCTACAGATAGAACTTTAAACCTAAGCGAAATGAAAAGGTTATTCCATATCCGGCGTGGCGAAGGAACAGCTTTTGAGGAAGGCTGGGGTACAACAGACGGTAAAGTATGGGGAACCTATTTGCACGGTGTGTTTGATAATGACCGTTTTCGCCGTTGCTGGCTGGATGGATTGCGACAAGCCAAGGGCTTGGCACCTTTAGAAAGCACTTTTACTGTACGTGAAGCCAAGGAACGAGAGTTTGACCGTGTCGCAGAAGTGGTACGGGCTCATTTAGATATGGAGCAAATTTATCGTATTATGGGAATGAATTCATAAACTTCATGGATGATTATTAAAATCGATTTTAAAAAATAAAGAGGTATCTCTACAGCCATTTTTAAGACTGTGAGATACCTCTTTTTATTGTATCGGCTTACGTAATTTTAAATTTTTGGACAGCCTTTTGCAGTTCGGTTGCTTGTTTGCTTAATTGGCGAACAACCTCGCTGTGGCTTTCCATTTCATTCAGTTGCTCATCGGCATTTAAACCGATTTCTTGAATCATATGCTGTGCATTGGCTGCGATGAGAGCTGTCTCTTCCACGGAAGCAGATACTTCCTCCGAGCTGGCGGATACCTGCTCCGTTGCTGCAGAGACCGTTTGAATCGTAGCATTGATCTTTTGCATAAGCTCACTTAGCTGGTTAAAGGCTGAGCTCGCTTGTTGAACCATTTCCGTTCCCGAATGAATTTCACGGCTCACCTGGGTCACAGAGTCCACAGATTGTTGCGATACTTCTTGAATGGTAACCAAATAGTCGGAAATTTCTTGTGTGGCTTCTTTAGATTGCTCGGCAAGCTTGCGTACTTCTCCAGCTACTACGGCAAAGCCCCGTCCATGTTCGCCCGCACGGGCGGCTTCAATGGAGGCATTCAGGGACAACATTTGAATTTGCTTCGTAATATCGAAGATAGCCGAAACGATACTGCCAATGGCTTCTGAGCGCTCATTCATACTATGGATGTATCGAAGCGATTCATCGGCAGCATGTCCTACCTGTGACATTTGAGCTACAGCTTTTTGAGCGAGCGTATTACCGTTAACCGTTTCTTTTGTCGCTTCACTGATTTGATCGGATACATCATTGGCAGAGGAGGCAATGTGCTGAACACCTTGAGCGATTTCCTCCATAGCCTGTGCATTTTCAGCAGCAGCTGTAGCTATGCTGGTACTGCCCTTTGCTACTTCCTCTGCGGCAACTGTAGAGTCCTGCACTTTTACACTTATAGCCTCAGTCCGACGAAGTAGCTCGTCCGATCCTTCAACAACCGCACCGGATGTAGAAAGCACATGGCCGATCATTTCTTTCAAGTTATGAGACATGGATTGGAAGCTGCGGGCAAGTTGGGCAATTTCATTAACTCCATGAACCTTCGCTTCTTGTGAAAGATCACCTTGAGCAATTTTTTCGCTATGACGAACCAATTCAGCAATGGGTTCTACAACTTTACGTATCACGAGGGTAGAAATAATGCCGCCCAGCAGGAGCGTTGCCACTGTAATACCTATGCAAATCCATAGAATTTGTTGGGATTTTTCCTGTACAAATCCGACGTCTTCGTTCACACCCAGAACTAGATTACTACCTGATATAGCAAAGAAGGCGGTTTTGTGTACTCCGTATGAATCGCTGTAAATTTCACTGATATTCATCTCGCCTTGTTTTGCTTTTTTAATATCCTCAACAGGAATGAGTGCATCCTTGACCTTGTATACTGATTTTACATTCCGTGCGACGACTTCGGCTTTATCATCCTTCACTACCGCGATATATGCCGATTCTAATTTGAGGGTATCGACCTTGTCCTGAAGATAGGATTCCATCTGTATAGCGGAGCCGGAATCAGAACCGCTTCCTTGCCCAGCCTGAACAGCTAAGGAAATATTGAGATCCTGATACACATTTTTAGCTCCAGTTTCTAGCAATTGGTCTACCTGAGGCATGACACTGTTATTAATGATACTCATGGATATTGCATAGAAACTGATGCTGAACAAAAGGGACGCAAAGAGCTGAATCAGCAAAAACATAATTCGTAATTTCGCGCCAATGGAACGATTAAAACTCTTCATGAAAAATCTCCTCTCACATGATGGTAATAAAATCAGACGAATTCCCTGCTTGAAGTAGGCCGCTTGTCCAATAGATACTTGACACGCCATGATCTACTTTTGTTCCTTTCCTCGCTTGAAGAAAAGACTGAAAATGTTCGGATTCTATGTATATTTCAGCTGAATTCAAGGGACAAGAATGTGAAAGGGAAGTAATCCATGATTTACTAAAAAGTAGGTTAGACCTATTTTACATAATTAACAGACGGTTGAATAGTCATATTTGCCCAAAAACAAACAAAAAATATATAACTATGGTCTTAGGTGTTTAGATGTAAGTTAGATGTAAATTATCAGGTGCATAAAAACGAATAGATTACTCCTTCTTTAAAACTATTGTAAAAAAGAAGTAATATAAGTAGCATAAGGAATACGGCTTTTTTACAATATTCTTCTAAGCTTGGTTTGTAAGTTCGAAAGTGGTCTTCAATATACATATAAAAGGGGAAAAGGTTGTTATGAATCGGGATTTACTTTCCAAAGAAGTGATTTCGCAGGTCAGAGGAGAAGATACACAGGAGCTGACTTCCGGCAGTTATAGAGCTGCCACAGGGAGAAATCCGATAAGTCGACTATTAGATTATGTATCAGGCGTATTTACTCCGATCTTGCCGGCAATGATTGGTGCGGGAATGATCAAGGTAATTATATTAGTTTTAATGTCCTTCGGTTTATTGTTGTCTGATCCGCAGGTATATACTATTTTAATGGCTATCAGCGATGGGATATTTTATTTTTTACCTATTTTTGTTGCGGCAAGTGCGGCAAGAAGGCTGCGCAGCAATGTGTTTGTTGCAGCAGCCATCGCAGCATCCGTATTCCATCCCCAATTAACAAGTTTACTCCAGTCTGGTGAGGAGGTACGTTTTGCCGGTCTGCCAGTTATAGACCCACAAGCTGCTTCATCTATAGTACTCATACTTGTTGTTGTCTGGATAGCATCGTATATCGAAAAATGGTTAGACAGGTATATCCCTTATTCACTTAAATTAATGGTTGTCCCGACTTTGACACTGATGATCACTATACCTTTAATGGTGTTCGCTTTCGGGCCACTGTGGAGTTATCTCGGCCAACATGTATCCGATGGACTAGGCTGGTTGTTTGACAATGCAGAAGTATTTACAGGGTTGTTGCTCGGAGGCACGATGTCTTTGCTTATTATTGCAGGTATGCAATATATAATGCTACCGATTATGATCAGCTCGCTGACAACATTGGGTTATGATCACCTTTTTCCCGTGGTCATTGCAGCGGCTTTCGCTCAGGCTGGCGCAACATTTGGCGTATGTGTTAAATCCAAAAATGCCAAAGTCAAAACGCTGGCTGCGTCCACAGGTTTGTTGGCCATGCTAGGAATCATTGAACCGGCCATGTATGGTGTCAATATCCGTTTCAAAAAACCGTTAATAGCAGTTATGATCGGTGGAGCCGTTGGTGGGGCTTGTATGTGTCTGTTTGAAACGGAGCTTACTAGTATTGGTGTCTCTGCTGGGCTGCTCAGCTTACCTTTATTTTCTGATACCACGCTTGTGTACGGTATTGTGGGTATGCTGATTTCGTTTGTTACAGCTGGCGTAATTACGTATTTTATGGGCTTTGTGGATGAAAAAGATGAGCATTCGCAAGGAGTATCTACATCTGGCATGAATGCTTCTCCGAACTTGGTTGTGGAAAAGAGCCCCGGCAGCTAAGTTGAATACATGTCGTTCTGTTCAGGACAAAAAAACAGCAAGCCCTCGAAAGATGAAGGCTTGCTGTTTGACGTTTCGATAAAATCCAAATTTGAAGCTGCTTAACTATTTTATTGTTATAAAACCTACAAAAATAGTTGGTTTTGTGATATAGTATTCTTCGGATTGAAGGACACCTTATAAAACATATTAAGTATAAGTTTGGAGGAAATAATACATGGATACCTTCTTTATTATTTTAAATGTAATCGTGCTGCTTTTGCTGCTAGGCGTATTGGTCTGGATGCAGAAAAAGCACATCTCCTTTACAAAAAGGGTATTTGCCGGACTTGGCTTCGGACTGATCTACGGGGCTATTCTACAATATGCTTATGGGGCAGGCTCAGAGGTCATTACAAAATCGGTTGATTGGTTCAACCTCGCAGGTAACGGTTATGTCCGTTTGCTGCAAATGGTCGTTATTCCGCTTATCATGGTGTCGATTATTTCGGCTATTATGAATTTGAAGGGAAGACAGAACCTTGGCAAAATCAGCGTGTCCATTATTGCAGTACTACTGATTACAACGGCAATTGCTGCTTCAGTTAGTATTGTAACCAGCCTGTCGTTTGACCTAAAGGCAATTGAGATTCAAGGTGGGGAAAAGGAACAAGCACAGGGCTTGAAGATGGAAGAGCGCCTTGGAACAGTTCAGGACATGACCATTCCACAGCAGGTGCTGGAATTTATTCCTTCAAATCCTTTTGAGGATATGACGGGAGCACGTCGTACGTCGACGCTGGCGGTGGTTATTTTCTCGGCCTTTATCGGGGTGGCTGTACTCGGATTGGATCGTAAAAAACCGGAACAGGCGCAAACCTTCCGTAAAGTGATTGATGCAGTGTACGCTGTAGTGATGCGAATTGTAACGCTGGTGCTGAGATTGACTCCTTACGGTATTTTAGCACTGATCACTAAAGTAGTAGCTACGACCAATCCAGATGAAATTTTGAAGCTAATCAAGTTTGTGCTCGCTTCTTATGTGGCTCTGTTGGTCATGTTTATCATTCATCTTATTTTGCTGGCCTTGTTCGGCTACAATCCGGTGACGTATGTGAAAAAAGTATTGCCTACATTGGTTTTTGCTTTTACTTCTCGTTCCAGTGCGGCGACCATTCCGTTAAATGTTGAAACACAAACGAAAAAGCTTGGTGTGTCCGACGGCATCGCGAATCTGTCTGCGACCTTGGGAGCGACTATTGGGCAAAACGGCTGTGCTGGTATTTATCCGGCAATGCTGGCGGTTATGATTGCTCCAACCGTGGGTATTGATCCAACGAGCTGGGATTTTATCCTCACGCTGATTCTGGTCGTTACGGTCAGCTCGTTCGGCGTGGCGGGTGTAGGCGGTGGTGCCACTTTCGCTTCCTTGATCGTGCTTTCTACCATGAATCTTCCAGTGGCATTGGCAGGATTGCTTATCTCAGTCGAACCGTTGATTGATATGGGACGCACAGCGTTAAATGTCAATGATTCTATTACTGCAGGTCTCATTTCAGGCAAGGTGCTCAAGGAGAACGATCAAGACGTATTCAATAATCATGGTATGGATTTGGATGCAACGGCACACTCTTAAGTAATGATAAATGAAGGGTGTACGATCAGTCTCATATCACATCTGTAGCCTATATAACACACGTACTGTATGTACGCTGTACAAAGAGCCGGCCATAAGGTCGGCTCTTTGTATTGAGTTTAGGGCAGTGTAAATTATGGCTGTTCACAAATCCTAATCTATGATACATTAAAATAATGTTTTTCCGGCTTGCTTCGGATGAACCGCGGTTCGCAACCATCCCGCGCTATCAAAACTAGGAGGATTTCATGTTTAATCTGTTATGGGGGGCAGCTTTTGTCCTCGTCAATTTTATGTTCTTTTTGTTATGTTTTCGGTTGTTCGGTAAAAAAGGGCTGTACGCCTGGATTGGTGTTGCTACTGTACTGGCCAACATTCAGGTAACCAAAACGATTGATCTGGTCGGCATTACCACGACATTGGGAAATACGATGTATGTTTCTATGTATATGGCCAGCGACTTACTGAATGAAAAATATGGTCCTAAAGAAGCGCGTAAAGCTGTGTGGTTCGGCTTTTTCACTCTGATTATGACGACGATAACGATGCAGATGGTGCTGCAGTTCCAGCCTACTGCAACGGATTTTGCCCAGACACCGATGCAACAGCTGTTCGGATTGTTGCCAAGACTTGCGCTTGCCAGCTTGACAGCCTATGCGGTCAGTCAATTGCTGGACGTGCGTCTGTACGCCTGGATTCGCAAGTTCTTCCCGGAACGTCATCAGCTCTGGATTCGCGGCAATGGCAGCACGATGATCAGCTCGTTTATAGATACGCTCATTTTCTGTACTATTGCCTTTTACGGTTATGCGTGGGGGATATGGCTCGAGATATTATTCACCACCTACATCTTAAAATTTGTACTGACCGCGGCGGGTACACCCATTTTGTACATCGCACGCAATTTCCGCTTTATAGAAGAGGAGGGGCAAACCCTCAAGCCATGATGGCTTGGGGTTGCCCCTCCTTTTTCATCCTTTTTTACATACCAATATAATGAATAGCGATGGGTTTATCCGAGCACTGTCAGTTCTTTTGGAAAAGAGGTAAGCACTTCAACACCATTAGAGGTGACCAAAACGTCATCTTCAATCCGCACACCGCCGAGGCCTGGCACATAGATGCCGGGTTCGATGGTGAACACGAAGCCTTCATGAAGCAGATCGCTATTGCCTCCGTGTACAGATGGATATTCGTGAACACTCATACCAAGGCCGTGTCCAACTCGATGGTTAAAGGCAGGGCCGTATCCAGCGGCTTCAACAACAGCCCGTGCTGCCTGATCTACGGATGCGCAGGAAACTCCTGGGCGAATGGCGGCAATCCCCGCTTCGTTCGAGCGAAGAACCGTATCATAAATCGTCTCCAGCTCAGCCGGCAGCTTTCCAAAAGCAAAAGTACGCGTAATATCCGAAGCATAACCATCGGAATATACGCCCATATCAAACATGAGCAGATCGCCAGGCTGTAGCTTGCGGGTGCCCGGAACACCATGAGGCAAGGCTGTTTTAGGTCCAGACAGCACTGTCGTGTCAAAGGACGGGCCATCTGCGCCGATTTTTTTCATCTGGTATTCGATTTCGGCCACCAGCTCGACTTCCGTCACTCCTTCGCGCACATGGGTGAGGCCGTGGCGAAGAGCATCTTCCACCAAACGAGCTGCATGTTTCAGACGTTGTACTTCCTCAGGAGTTTTTCTCACACGCATTTCTTGAAGCACAGGACCCAGATCCACATATTGAGCCGCGCCAATAGCAGTATGTAACTGTTCATAACGGAGGACGGAGACGTGCTCCTTTTCCAGCGCGAATGTTTTCACTCCGGTGCCTGTACGTTGACGCAACAGATCATATGGATTGTCCGTATCGGTGTGGGTGGATATACGAGTCACAGAAGAAGCAGCTTGGGCGGCTTCTGCATCCAGAGCGGGTACGATCAGTTCTGGTTCTTGGTCTCGAAGCAGCACGAGACCAAGAAAACGCTCATGCGGATCACTAGCAAAGCCCGTCAGATAGTAAATATGTTTGGGATCGGTCACAAGCAGGCCATCCCAAGATTGTGATTTCAGTTCATCATATAATCTTGTAATTTTATCATTCATAGAGTCTCATTCCTTTCTGTCCATGTATTCATTATAGCTCTTATTACATCATAATTTATAGCTTTGAATGGCTTACTCTCTTGTCTGACTTAATGTTTGCAGACGTGCTTGTACGTTCTGATCATAGTAGCCGCCATGGTAGCAGATTACCTTTTCAACATCCAATACCGTCAGCTTTTCGAGGCTCTTCAGAGCCAATGGCATATCCGGCGTAGCCGACTCAGCAGGACCGACCAGTTCACCTTCGACTACCAGCAGTTCATCTGCTGCCAACAGTAGCTTTTGTGCGGGCACATACAAGCTGATATGCCCGGGTGTATGGCCAGGTGTATGTATAATCTGTATTCCTCCACCATAGGGTAGATGCTCACCGTCCTCAAGAATATGAGCAAAGCGCAAATCTGGCAGGCGGCGAATCATATCCTCTGCTTGCTGCTTGAGCACAGTATCCATTTGTTTAATCCGTTCCGACGTCAGCTTCACAAACGGTCGCTCCCCTGTCATATAAGGAACGTCATCCTTATGGGCTAACAGGGCAGTATTCGGCAGCAGATCCAGCAGTGCATGAACATTTCCGATATGGTCAATATCCTGATGTGTTAAAATAATTCTTTTCACGCGGCTGATATCCTCACCCACATCTGAGATAGCCTTGCGTAATAGCTCAAATTGGCCGAGCATTCCCGTGTCAATCAGTGTAAGTCCATCCTCGTCCTTGAGCAGTACAGGATAAATAGTCGTTTTTCCAAAAAAAGATTCCATAGGTATTTCCAAAATCAAGAGTTGAGTTCCAATATTCATATTAAGCTGCTTCAGAATCCTTGACTCCGAAACATACCTCCCGTCTCATCGTGTTAAATCGCTTTCCCCGTTTTTATTTTTCCTTATCTTCAAGCTCTATTATAAAACCCTTTGGGACTAATCCGCAAAACAACTCGATATGGCTGATCGGGCGCTTGTCTTGTACAATAAATAAATCACACCATAGGAGGCGGATACGAATAATGAATCAGGACCAATCTTTTTCCATTGAATTTGCGTGCAGAGAGGATCTTCCCGATATTGTGGATATTTATAATTCTACGATTGCAGGACGAATGGTCACCGCAGATCTGGAACCGGTGACAGTGGAGAGCCGCATTCCATGGTTTGAGGCTCATCAGGAGAACCACCGCCCTTTGTGGGTTTTAAAGCAAAAGGGGACAATTGCCGGTTGGGCCAGCCTTCAGTCCTTTTATGGGCGTCCAGCTTATAACGGTACAGCAGAAATTAGTATTTACGTCCATGAGGATTCTCGTGGAACCGGAACAGGAAGTCGACTGGTACAGCATTTGCTAAATGAATGTCCGAGACTGGGGATTACAACGTTGTTGGGATTTGTTTTTGGTCATAATGAGCCAAGTATTGGGCTGCTGCGGAAGTTTGGTTTTGAGCAATGGGGGTACTATCCGCGTGTAGCTGTGCTGGACAGCATAGAGCGAGATTTGGCGATATTGGGCAAGCGAGTGGATGAATAATAGCTTATGACAGTTAAATATTTTTTGTAATGTGTACAGAAAAAGGCTGTTTCCAAAATCGTCTCATACACTGCGGATGATTTTGGGAGCAGCCTCTTTTATTTTGCTATTTTCATCGCTTTTAACGCTGAGGTCTAAAACGTATGTTGTGAAAAATTTGATTAAGCACCTCAGACAGCACCAAACCGACAGCAATAGCTCCTGCGATCATCAGCGTGCTCATGGCCAGCTCTAGTGCCTGAGGATAATGTTGTTGTACGAACTGGCGCATGGCATTATAGGCCATTCCCCCTGGAACGAGCGGAATCATGCCTGCCACACTGAAAATAATCACAGGCATTTTGTACAGCCGCGCAAAGCCTTGACTGACGATGCCGATGAGGATCGTTGCCAAAAGGCTGGCGCTCACAGGTCCCATGCTGTCCGTGGTTGAATAATAGACCAGCCAACCTAGCATACCAACAAAACCACATTGCAGCAGCGAGCGCCGGGGGGCGTGGAATAGTATGCCGAAACCAGCGGTGGCAATAAAGCTTGTGAATAATTGTGCAAGCATAGACTTGAATCTCCTCCGAATCACATATAAGAAATGATAACCGCAACGCCAGCTCCAATGCCGAAAGACGTCAGGCAAGCATCGGCTCCCTTGGAAAGACCCGAAACAAGGTGCCCGGACATTAAATCACGAATGGCATTTGTAATTAACAAGCCTGGAACCAGTGGCATGACGGAGCCAATTATAATTTTATCCATCATCTGTCCCCAGCCTACTATCGTTAATAGAGCCGCCAGCAAGCCGATTAGAAAAGATGCAGAAAACTCTGAGAAAAACTTGACCTTAACGAGCCTGTGAAAATACTGTACGGCTGCAAATCCGATACCGCCGCATAACACAGCTGCGGGGAAGTCTCGCCAGACACCACCAAACATAATCATAAAGCAACCGCTGGCCAACGCAGCAGCCATCAGCTGTACACGGTTGGAATAGCGGAGGGGGCCACGCTCAATCTCCGCAAGCTCCTTGACGGCAGCGCGGGGAGACAAATCACCTGTGCTGATTTTACGTGAAATGGAATTGACCTCTGTCACCTTGTGCAAATCGGTGGTCCGCTCTACGATGCGGATGAGCTTGGCAGGCTCCGAATCATTAATGGCAAAAAAAATCCCAGTTGGTGTTACATAGCTATGGGACTGGGATATGCCATAGGCTGAAGCAATGCGGGACATCGTGTCTTCAACACGATAGGTTTCGGCTCCATTTTGCATCATCAGTTTGCCCGCCAACAGACAAACTTCAATGATTTCAGGAGTAGGATAGGAATGATTATTCATACTCGCTCTCTTTCATTCGTACCGGGCCGTTCGACCCTATTATTTTCATTTATTGTAGCACAAAAAGCCGCCTTTTCAGAGGCGGTTATGTTAGGGGGAATCGAAGTTTTCGTCAAGATTCTATCATATCGGGAATAACGGTATAGTAGGACTCTTCCAGATATGTTGCGGCCTCAGATAGGCCCATCAACTTAAGCTGTCCAGCTACAAAAGCACGAAGGGCAGAATGGGTGAACAGATGCCGTGTCTGGGCATCCCGAATAAAGGCCAGTCTGGCTTCACGCGAACCGTTATAGAACAATTCACGCACAGCTTCGCCTTGTTGTTCCCAAAGGAAAGGCTCCGTTACGGTCAAGAGGGTACTTTCCATAGAAGAGCTATGCTTCGCGGAAGAAGATACCTGAATGCCCAAGCCGTTCAGCGTAGGAGCTGCTTCATTGTGCTTCCGTTCTGCTCGCAAGCTGTCGATATAGGCAGCCATATCCTGAATCGGTTCGATACCAAATCGTTCCCGAAAGCATTCGCGTACAAACGCGGTACGTTCATCTACAAGCTGAGGCAGTCGCTGACCTGCATGTCCAGAATAGTCGTCTCCGCTGGCGTAGTATCGTTTTAATGAACTGTTCTCTGTATAAACAACGCTTAAAAAATCCTGCAAATGACGGGCAACCACCCATACACCCGTCCAATCGACGGGAGATACGCATACGATAGGGGCCTGTGAAAGGTCCTTTTCAAGACCAAAATCCGTTAAAAAGCCATAATGTATTCCGTCCACTCCTGCGTGGGCAAAAGGAATAACATCTGGTGGTGTAGCCATATATCGTGGCGCGCGGCCCTGCTCCATAATCAATCCCAAATCAAAACTCAGAGAATGCCGGTTCGCTTCGAGCTCCTTTTCAAATTCTATAAGTGCCTCAATCAAAGGTGTAGCTGATCCATAGGCTAGGTTAGAACCGGAATCCATCGTGTATGCCTCCCTTATCCAATACATCCATTAAAGCGTTCATCCCTAAAAGGTACGTGATTTTACACGAAATGTAAACCTGTATGACGAATATTTTCAAAAATGTGACCTTTTACCCGTGTGTTGTCAAATAAAACGCTTTCGAGCAAAGCAGGACAAGATACCTATGTTAGCTCGGTAGAGAAGTAAAGTGGGTTTGCGAAAATGCGGTCTTTTCAGTGTATGTTAGCAACCGTGAAGTGTGATTGCAGGATGCGCGGTGTGAAGGACAGGGTGCAACGTAACAGGCCAACGGGTATAATATCAGGACAAGGTGAAAAGGAGCGTCATCCGAAGATTTAACAGAAAGAAGTGAGCATATGAACTTGCAAAAGAAGGCTGTTTTTTTTGATGTAGATGATACGATGTACGATCATTTGCACCCTACACGCGATGCATTGCGTACAGTATTAGGATTGAGTGAGCGTTTTCCTTATGAGAAAGCCTACCATCGTATTCGCTATTACAGCGATGTACTGTCGGCTAAAGGAGGACTATTGGAGGGGAAGGCAGGGCCGGATGAACTGGATGAGATGAGGGAAGGCCGTTTCATTCTGGCTTTAAAAGAATTCGGGGTAGAAATTACCCGTGAGCAGGCAATACATGTTCAGGAAGAATACTTGGATCGTCAGTACCGAATTGAGCCTTTTGAGGGGGCTACCTCGTTAATAAATGATTTGAGCTCGGCTGGCTTTTTAGTTGGATTAATTACAAACGGTCTTGAAGAACACCAGATGAGCAAGATCAAGGCGATGGCGTTGGAAAATCATGTTGCGGCAGAGCATATCTTTGTATCTGGGACCGTTGGCTATGCCAAGCCTGATCCGCGCATCTTCGAAGTAGTGAATGAGCGGACAGGAACGTTAGCAGAGCATTGCTGCTACATTGGGGATTCCTGGCGTAATGACGTGGCGGGAGCTATAGCTGCAAATTGGCAGGTGATCTGGTTCAATCACAGGAATGCTCCCCCGGAAACTGATGTGCTGGGGGACTATAAAACAGCAGCAAGCTATGCAGAGTTAAGAAGGTTGCTGCTGCCGGACGCTCGTTAGACACGGTACATACCGTATTTTTTAAAAGAATCAACCTATTTTGAAGCCATTCCAAAAGATAACCCGTAATACTATTTATCTGTTATAGAACTAACTTCATTGGTAAAGGTTTAGAACAGAGAAGGAGGGGATCGCGCATGGTAGAACAATGGAGACAGGCAGAAGACATCATAAGTCAAGTGACCGTATACAGTACGGAGGATAATGATCCGGTTACCATTAAAACAGCCACTCAAGACGTCCGCTGTATTGGCATCGGGACAGATGCGGCCGTATTTACGCTCGATACGTTGCCAGGCTACGCGTTCAAGGTGTACTCAGACATGGCGATCGAGAAAAAAGATGCGGAGGCCGACGTATATGAGCGTTTGCGAGGGTCTGACTTTTTTCCTCATTATTACGGAAAAGGCGACAAGTATATTGTCATAAGTTATGAATCCGGTATTACGCTGCTGGATTGCTTGCTGCAAGGAATTCCTGTGCCAGAGCAGGTCATTCTGGATGTGGAAAAGGCGAGGGAATTTGTCCGGTCCAAGGGGCTGAATCCCCGTGATATTCACCTTAAGAATGTACTTATGCAAGACGGGCGTGCCAAGGTATTGGACGTATCGGAATACGTGAAGGAAGGCGATGACAAGCGCTGGGAGCATTTGGTGTGGGCATATCATACGTTTTATTCCGGTATCTCGGAGGTTAAGGTTCCCTCATGGATTTTGGATACGATTAAAAAATGGTACTACAAGCTGGATAACTCCAACTTTAATCTCGAGGAGTTTGCTCAGCGTGCCAGCCAATTGTTCTCTAAATGGAGGTCATAACCGCTGTAAAGATAACGGATATGCAGCTTGATCTTTCGATAGCAAAAAGGATTGCACCCGCATTAGGGGAGCAATCCTTTTCTTTTATCTGAAATCCCGAGGCACTCTTCTGGCTGTACCGCTCGCAATGGCGGCTTGAATCACCTTTTCACGAACCCGTTGAACCGCACTCTCGTTAAATACACCTGGGATAATATACAACTTGTTTAGTTCTTCAGGACGGATCGTGCCTGCGATGGCCTCTGCGGCCGCCAGCTTCATCTCTTCGTTGATTTCACGGGCACGGCAGTCGAGCGCTGCTCGAAAGATGCCAGGGAAACAAAGTACATTGTTAATTTGGTTGGGATAGTCCGAACGTCCGGTGGCGATGACACCTGCAATGTCCTCGACGTCCTCTGGCGCAATTTCAGGAACCGGGTTAGCCATAGTGAACAGCACCGGGGCTTCTTTCATACGTTTCACGTCTTCTCGTTGCAGTATTCCACCTGCCGACAGACCGATAAACACGTCAGCGTCCTTCAGAACCTCAGACAGCGTGCCCGACAGCCGATCAGGGTTGGTATGCTGTGCATACCAGTTCCACATCGGATGCTCGTATGTTTCATCAGCTGTAAGAGCCCCATGGCGGTCTACGCCAATGATGTTGACAGCCCCTGCAGATAGCAAAATTTTGGTGCAAGCCACACCCGCAGCCCCGATACCACAGACGACAATTTTGACGTCAGACAGGGCTTTGCCGACAACTTTGAGCGCATTGATCAGCCCTGCGTATAAAACGACAGCTGTGCCGTGCTGATCGTCATGAAAAACAGGTATGTCCAGCTCTTTACGTAACCGCTGTTCAATCTCAAAGCATCGTGGCGATGAAATATCCTCCAGATTAATACCGCCAAAAGCTGGGGCCATTTGCTTAATGGCCTTAATGATCTCTTCGGTGTCCTGCGTATCCAGACAGATTGGAAAGGCATCGACGGAGCCGAGCTGCTTGAACAGCATGGCTTTGCCTTCCATAACCGGCATGGCTGCATAGGGACCGATGTTACCTAGCCCGAGTACAGCGCTTCCGTCAGAGACGACAGCGACCGTGTTGCGCTTGATCGTCAAACGGAAAGCTTTGTCCGGTTCCTCGTGAATCGCCATACATACGCGTGCCACATCGGGGGTATATACCCGGGATAAGTCATCGCGGTTTTGAATTGGGACTTTGGGCTGCATTTCAATTTTGCCCCCGAGGTGTAATAGGAAGGTACGATCAGAGATGGATAATACCTTAACACCTTGTGCTTTTTTAATTCGGGCAATCATACGGTCGATTTCTGCTGGATCGGCAATGGTCACCGTAATATCCCTCACGGTGACCTTCTCAGAGGTGCTAATGACGTCAATGGCAATCACATCTCCGCCATGTTCGTTTACCAGCGTAATCAATTGACCAAATTGGATGTGCCCGGTGGAAATTTCCAATCGTAAAATGATGTTTTTACCGCCAATACCGCCTTGCATACAAATTCCTCCTTTGTTTTCCATAACAAAATCATACGTAGGATCAATTGATTGCGCTTACAATAAGAAGCGGACGTAAAATCCATGCTGTTATTTTAAATTAGTGGTTTCTTCCCCTATCATAGTGAACAATCTCTCGCTTGTACAGATCAAGTTGAGTAATATCTATTATTTTGTATTTAAAAAAGGACGAAAGCCCGGCTATATTCCAGTCCAAGCGATCCTCCTTTTTTCAATGAAATGATCTATTTTATTTTTACGCATTCGATCTGTTATGTCATATTTTTACCGTAGTAAATTTCGTCCATTTCGATTTTGAGACGTGTTGATATATTTTGTTGCTCTTTTTCACTCAGGCTTTCCTTGGTGTAGCCGAACAGGTAATTGTCCAGATCGAATTGTTTTAGCTTACATTTGGTATGGAAAATATTTTCCTGATACACATTCACGTCGATCATGTCATACTGACTGCGGACTTCGTCCGGAATATAGTTTTGAATGGAGGCGATATCATGGTCGATGAAAAGCTTATGTCCATTCGTATCACGTGTGAAGCCGCGCACCCGATAATCAATCGTCATAATGTCGGTGTCGAAAGAATGAGTCAAATAGTGGAGTGCCTTGAGCGGGGAGATTTCCCCACAGGTAGAGACATCAATATCTGCTCGAAACGTACTGATCCCCTCGTCTGGATGATATTCCGGGTAGGTGTGAACCGTAATGTGGCTTTTATCCAGCTGTATCACGACAGATTCAGGTAGGGGGCCGGGTGACTCGGCATAAGATTCAGTCGGTACCTCCACAATGGGTCCTTCTGATATAAGTACGGTCACGCTGGCTCCTTGAGGTACATAATCCTGCTGGGCTACGTTGAGCACATGGGCGCCGATAATGTCAGATACATTTTTTAAAATAGCTGTCAGTCGATCTGAGTTGTATTGTTCATCAATATATTCAATGTACGCCTCGCGTTCTTCTTTGGTTTTGGTGTAACAAATATCGTACATATTGAAGCTCAATGATTTGGTCAGGTTGTTAAATCCGTGCAGGGTAATCCGCTGTTCCGGTGTTATGGTCATAGGCTATTTCCCCTTATAGTCGCAGTATTCGTACATAATATTCCCAACACGCCTTTTCATATACCGATTCACGAAATCAGTTTTGTAACTGTTAGATTAAAGGCTTGAACAAGTATGTCTTACCCGTTTGGCATAATTAAAAACAGGTAGGGGAGTGGCTTTGTTTTTACATGTATGGAAATTTTAATGTATATATACTTTATTTCTTACTCAGTAATTTTTAAGTAACAGGACTTATAATATGAACTATGTATACGAAGAAGGAACTGAATGGACAGAGGAGTCGTAGTAAGACATAAGAACCGGGTTAGTAATTCATTAATTCATTAATTCATTAATTTAATGTGTTTCACCTTCACAATGCCGAAAGCTTAACCGAATATGATTATAGACCCAAAAAAATAGTGATTTTGTATATTGCGTAAATCGAAAAAAGCAACTTCAGCTAATAATGTGCGTATAATGAAATAAACGTAAGAAGCTGAGAATTATGAAGTTAAAATGAATTTTGATAGCAAAATTCATTTTATAAACCGATCGCATGTTACTATAAGGATTTTACAAAATTCGATTCGAGTCGCTCCGAAGTGCAAGTTATAGACGAACTAAACCATTTCGATCTATATGTTGTTCATTGGAATTTGCTTATTGGATTTTTGCAAAATCCTCTACTGTAAAAAAACGGTGGAAGGAGTATCAAGATGCTGGCTTTGTCCGATCCGGCCTGGACTCTGCTCCAAGGCCCCTACGGTTCCTCTCAATATGTCCCAGAAATGTTGAAACAGCTCCAAGCCGGATATGACGGCGAAATGGCTGACACCTTGTATTGGGAGGAACTGTATCACCAAAATACATTGTATACTTGTACATTTGCGGCTGTTCCTTACCTTGTAGACATTGCGTTAAAAAGTTCTGATACAGGGATTCGTGCAGATATCTATAACATTTGCGGAATATTCGAAGCGAAGAATAACAATCCCTTACATACCAAAGTTCCATTGGAATTTACAAGGGATCAGGTGAAAGTGGATTCTAGTGTGGCTGAATATATTTATGCGCAATATCGGTGTGCCATTGTCCGACTTGCAGAATTGACTGAAGAAATGGTGCTCTATGCGAAAGAACACGAAGGAGATGTAGGTAAACGCTATGTTCTGGCTGCGGGTGCCGCTTTTCAGGGTTATCGCAGCATAGCTTATATGCTACAAAGTTTCGATACAGGTGACGAATATACGCTGGATTGTCCGCATTGCGGTACCCCGCTCTATATTTGGCCTGATGAACAGAATGACACCCTGGTTGTCTATGATAAGGATCCTGTAAATTCAGACAATCTGGTTCCCCATCCGATCCGCCCCCGTTCATTGGACCATAAAGGTGCTAATATACAGTGGTTACACGAATATGCCCAAAAAATTGAAGAGAACAAGCTTCTTGCTCAATTACCCTATTTAATCGGTTGGCTAGATTGTCCAGTGTGTAATACGCCCATATATATATGGGATGAGTTGATGAAAATGGCTGATGGTGTTCGGAGGTATACCGCTTAATCAATCAAAAAAGGGTGCTGTTTTCTACAGCCCCCTCATTTCCTCTTCTACTTTTCCATCTAATCTCCGTATGCTTTGCTCAATTCTATTCCCGAAACGGATTCAAAAAAGTTTTAGGAATATCGGATTCAAAACGCAGCAATACTCCGGTGACGGGATGAATAAATGACAATACCCTCGCATGTAGGCCAAGGCGCCCAATCGACTTGGATTTGGAACCGTATTTTTTATCTCCAACAATTGGATGACCGATATCCTCCATATGTACGCGGATTTGATTTTTGCGTCCGGTTTCCAAACGTACTTCCAGCAAAGAAAAATGACGATTGGCTTGAAGCAGCTTGTAATGAGTGACTGCGTGCTGCCCGTCATTTGGATAAGGACTGGAATACATTTTTAGCGTCTTGCTTTCTTTCAGCCATGAGGTGATTGTACCCTCAGCTTTTTTAACCTGTCCTTCTACAAGAGCAATGTATGTTCGTTCATACACAACTTCCTTCCACGCTTTTTGCATTTCCTGCTGTATGGCTTCGCTTTTTGCAAACATCATCACTCCTGATGTATCCCGATCCAAACGATGCAGTACAAAAATACGATTGTACGGATGTTCGCGCCTCACATGGGCCGTAAGCTGGCGATAGGCTGTTACTTCCTGCTCCTGCGCTGAAGCCACGGACAGCAACCCGGCATCCTTATGGATAACGATAATGGCTTCATCCTCATGCAAGATACGTAGCCCAGTCAGTGGTACGACGGGAGTTACTTTTTCCTTGGAAAGCGCGACAGTCTGACCTTGCTCCAGTGGAAAATTGTGTACGGTACGTGGAATGCCGTTGACGGACACCTGCCCACGAGCCAGTGCTGATTTAATGGAGTTACGACCCATGCCAGTCACATGCTCTACTAAAAAGCTTAACAGCTCGGCAGGCTCCTGGACGATGTATGTTTTGGCAGGGGCTTTATCAAAAGCATTCGTTCTCCGTTGAGCTTCCGGTCTATGGGAGCCAGATCTTGCGGCAGGTTTATGACTGCGTTTGGAATGGCTTGCGTTTGACGTAGATTTTGTATGATTTTTCCGTTGGGGTTTCCGATTGTTCATGGGTTCTTTCTCCTTCTTGGAACCGTGTCTCTTCATAATTATGGACAAATTTGCGGCACCGTGTTCACTATATCATGAGAAAACAGCGAACGCCATAAGGGACTAAACCAGATTGGCAGTCTTCTAGCGGTTGAACATTACCCTGAACCCCGGTAAACTAAAGGTAACGAAAGAAAAGCCGATATGCGTCAAGGACGCTAGAAATATGAGGAGTTTTGAAACTATGAGTGTACAAGCACCAACACTGGAACGGGCGCAGGACTTGCTGCAAAAATTTTATGGCTATCCCGATTTCCGGGAGGGACAAAAGAAAATTGTGGCCAGTATGCTGGAGGGCAACGATACGTTGGGCATCATGCCGACAGGGGGCGGAAAATCGATATGCTACCAGATCCCCGCGTTGTTGCATGAGGGGCTGACCATTGTCGTGTCACCGCTCATCTCGCTGATGAAGGACCAGGTGGATGCGCTGACCACCATGGGGATTGCTGCTGCCTACATCAATAGTACGTTGAGTGGTCGAGAAGTGAATGATCGCATACGAGCCGCACGGAATGGTGACTTGAAGTTACTATATGTCGCACCGGAACGACTGGAATTGGACTGGTTTCGCGATGAAATGGCTCAGTTGCCGATTTCCTGCGTTGCGGTAGATGAGGCTCACTGCGTATCCCAGTGGGGCCATGATTTCCGTACCAGCTACCTGGCTGTGGCTCCATTCGTGGACGGGCTGTATGAACGCCCAATCGTGGCGGCGTTTACGGCAACCGCGACACCGCAGGTCATGGATGATATCGTGCGTCTGCTTCGTCTGCGCTCACCGGAGACGTTCGTTACAGGCCTTGGACGGCCCAATTTGGCGTTCAGTGTGCTGCGTGGGGAAGACAAACGCAGCTTTTTGCTGAATTATACCCGTGAGCATGAGGGTGAATCGGGCATTATTTATGCGGCGACACGTAAGGACGTGGACGATTTGTACCAACGGCTACGTGACGCAGGCATGGCGGCTGGACGCTATCATGCCGGGATGACAGATCAGGAACGTGCAGATAGCCAGGAAGGGTTTCTGTACGACGATATCCGTGTCATTGTAGCAACCAATGCCTTTGGCATGGGGATAGATAAATCGAACGTACGCTATGTCATTCACTACAACATGCCTAAAAATATGGAGGCTTACGTACAAGAGGCGGGACGCGCAGGACGTGATGGCGACCCGAGTCAATGTATTTTACTGTTCGGACCGCAAGATATTGTGACGCAGAAGTTTCTGATTGAGCAAAATCCACAGGATGAAGACCGCAAGCGCAACGACTACCGCAAACTCCAGCAGATGGTTGATTATTGCTACACGACTCGTTGCCTACGTACGGCACAGCTTGAGTATTTCGGAGAAGCGGAGGAGCATGAAGCTTGCGGCATATGCAGTTCATGTACAGATGAGCGGGAATTGGTTGATATGACCATAGATGCGCAGAAGATTTTTTCGTGCATTCATCGCATGCGGGAACGTTATGGGGTCTCGATGGTCGCTTCGGTGTTGAAAGGATCGCGTAACAAAAAAGTGCTGCAATATGGTTTTGACAGCCTGCCGACCTATGGCGTGATGGGCAACCGGACGGAAAAAGAAATTGCCGAAATTATCAATGTTCTTGTTTCGGAAGGCTATCTGATGTTGTCCGAGGGACAATATCCGGTTGTACGCTTGCAGCAGCTTGCGGCTGAGGTGCTGAAAGGCCAGCGAGAAGTCATGCAGCGTGTGGTGCGACATGCCACGGCTTTTGCAGGTGGAGCAGGTTCACGCGGACGACAGGGACGCGATGCATACCCGGCTGCAGTCAACGAAACCGTGTTCGAGCAATTGCGCCTGATTCGCCGTGATCTGGCCGCTCAGGAGCATGTACCGTCTTATATCATTTTCAATGATGCAACGCTGCGTGAGATGAGCGTAGCGAGCCCGCAATCCGAGGCAGACATGTTGCGGATCAAGGGTGTCGGCGAAGTAAAGTTCCGCAAGTACGGCAAGCCGTTTCTTGATTTTTTCCAAAATCAGGGGAGTATCGGGGGAACGGTAAGCGAGGACGAGATTTATGCAGACGATGTGTACGAGGATTTTGAATAGCTATACTAAGGTAAGGGGATATAACAGTTCATGCAAACTATAGAAGGTTGTGACCTATGAAAGTCATTTTATCAACGTTAAATGCAAAATATATTCATACCTCGCTGGCCATTCGATGCCTCAAAGCCTACAGTGAAAAGGACTTTGATATCGAGTTGGCGGAGTACACGATTAAGGACCCGGTGATGAACATCGTATCCGATTTGTTTCAACGCGGGGCAGATGTCATCGGCTTTTCTTGTTATATTTGGAACATTGAAGAGACGATCAAAGTCATTGATGTGTTGAAAAAGATTATGCCCGAGGTCAAAATTGTTCTGGGTGGTCCAGAGGTATCCTACGATACGGATCACTGGATGAAGCGCTTGGCGAATGTGGATTTTATCGTGGTTGGTGAAGGAGAGGAAACCTTCCATCAACTGCTGCAGGAGCTGGAAGGGGATGGCAAGTTCCATTTTGTGTATGGACTGGCTTACCGTAAGGGAGAAGAGGTTATTCAGATGCCCGGTCGCCCGAAAGCGGACTTGAACGAGCTACCGTCGCCCTATCGTTTTGCAGAGGATATACCGGAACTTGGGAAACGGGTTGTTTATTTTGAAACGAGCCGAGGCTGTCCGTTCAGTTGCCAGTTTTGTCTGTCGAGCATCGAAGTTGGGGTGCGCTATTACGATATCGAGCGTACAAAGTCGGATATTCTGTATCTGATCGACAATGGAGCCAACCTAATTAAGTTCGTGGATCGGACGTTTAATATTAAACGCGATTATGCGCTGGAAATGTTCAAATTTTTGATTGAAAATCACCGTGGTTGTGTCTTCCAGTTTGAGATTACGGCAGATATTATGCGTCCCGAGGTGTTGGATTATTTGGCGGAAAACGCGCCACCTGGCGTGTTTCGTTTTGAAATCGGCGTCCAATCAACGAATGATCCTACCAATGAGTTGGTTAAGCGTCGCCAGAACTTTACCAAACTTTCCCGTACTGTTACCAAGGTCAAACAAAGTGGTAAAATCGACCAGCATTTGGATTTGATCGCTGGGTTGCCCTTGGAGGACTACAACACATTCCGTAAAACGTTTAATGACGTTTTTGCGCTCGGCCCGGAAGAGCTTCAACTTGGCTTCCTCAAAATGCTGCGTGGCACCGGACTGCGTATCGACGCAGACAAGTATAACTATACGTATATGGATGTTGCGCCGTATGAAATGTTGAGCAATGACGTCCTTTCCTTTGCCGATATCGTCCGGCTCAAGCGCTTGGAAGATGTATTGGAAAAATACTGGAACTCTCATCGTATGGATCATACAGTTAACTATCTGATTGAGCGCGAATTCTCGTCCGCCTTTGATTTCTTTCAGGAATTCGGAGACTACTGGGAAGGACAGGGCTGGCAAAAAATCGGGCATCAGCTCGAAGACTTGTTCACGCGTCTCCAGTCCTTTCTAGAATCGCGTGGAACAAAGCGAATGGATATGGTGCTTGGACTGATGAAGCTTGATTATTTCCTTAACCATAAATACAAGCCGCGTAAAATTTGGTGGGAGCATACCTTGGAGAAGAATGATTGGTCCAGCTATATGAAAATGGTTCTCCAGCATCCGGATGCGCTGTTGTCACCTGTGGTTGCAGATTTTGTGGCAGATGCGAGCAAGGAGAGTACAGGTGGGACGGATGTAGGCAGTCAACAGCCGCAGCCATACCGCGAGATTATTCCAGCCTTTGCTTCCTTGAAGCTGAGTGAAAAGGAACTGCAAAAGCACGCTGTGCTGGATGTACTACCGTTCAGTCTGGATCATATCCTGAGCGGAGGAAGCCCATTCACAGCCGAAGGCCACACCCTGCTGCTTGTAGTCTATCAGCAAAATGGACAGCAAAAACCGCTCTACTACACCATGCCGATCGGCAAAAATATCGCCGCCATTTAAATAAAAACGCCAGAGGGCATCGACTTTGATATACCAAGAGTCGGTGTCTTTTTTTGTTTTATAAATAAATAGGCGCTCATTCCAAATTTTACATTCGCATAATCTATTGCTTTACGATGCTTTACAAAGCAGATATATGATTACTTTATCATATATGAATATCAAATTTATTGGAGTGTGACCTTGTGAAAAAGCGTTCGATGAAAAAGAGTATCCTTGCTTTAGGTGCCATTACCGTTTTGAGTGCGCCATTGTTATCTGCTAATATCCCTAACGCTTTTGCAGCCTCATCTAATACCAAGTCTACTACCGCACAGGTATCCAAAGGACTGAAAACTTCGTCAGCGAAAGTCGATGCTCCTAAGAATGTCATTCTTTTTATCGGCGATGGTATGGGAGAAGCAAGTCGCAACGCGATTCGCTTGGCGACGGTAGGGAAATCGGGATTACTTGAAATGGATAACATGCCTGTAACCGGCCTGGTTAGTACAAGTTCAGGGGATAACCTGGTTACGGATTCTGCCGCGGCTGCAACTGCCATTGCAACAGGTGTGAAAACGTATAACGGCGCAATCGGAATGGATTTGAATAAAAAACCAGTGACAACGATTATGGAGCTGGCCAAAAAAGCAGGCATGTCTACAGGTGTCGTGACGACAAGCCAAGTGACAGACGCAACCGGGGCCGCCTTTGGTGCGCATGTCGAAAAACGCTCCGCTCAAAGCGAGATTGCCAAGCAGTATCTGGAGAAAAGCAAGCTGGATGTTATTCTGGGCGGTGGTGAGGATTTTTGGTACCCTGCCGGAACAGTAGGCAAACATCCAGATGCTCCGGCAGAAGATCCTGAGGAAGCTAGTAAGGGAACTCAAGGGAATTTGGTAGAACAAGCGAAGAAGCTGGGTTATAGCTATGTGACGGATCAGGCAGGAATGAAAGCAGCCAAAGGTTCTAAGTTGCTAGGGCTGTTCGCCAATGAAGAGATGTTTCAAGCTCACAACAAGCTGGGTAACTCTTACAACCCAACGGTTTCTCTACCGGATATGACGGCTAAAGCGATTGATGTTCTTTCCAAAAACCAAAAAGGTTTTTTCCTGATGGTAGAAGAAGAAGGAACGGATGAGATGGCGCATGACAATGAAGGGGAGTTAACGATTAAGGCTGGGCAACAACTTGATAAGGCCGTTAAAGTAGCTAAAGAGTATGCCAAAGCGCATCCAGATACATTAGTGTTGGTGACGGCAGATCATGAAACGGGCGGTTTGGCGATTGAAGGTGAAGATGCGGAGGATGAATCCGGTGAAGGCATTTCCAAAGAGGATGGTCCTTTTACTGTAAAAGGCTCCGATGAGAAGTTTTATATCGACTGGACCACGGGTGGACATACATCTGTTGATGTGGCGTTAACCGCGATGGGACCTGGGTCTTCTCAGTTTAGCGGGAATTATCCGAATACTGCCATTCATGACAAGCTAGTAAAGTTGCTTCAATTAAAGAAGTAATATGGTGTGAAAGGAAAGCCGCCCCTTAAAAAGATTTGCCATATTGGCAATATGGTTTTTCCTGTGATAAACTAAAGCTAATAAGTATATACTGAAAAAGAGTAAGGATGCTGCCAACATCCTCACTCTTTTACAACAGCCGCTTATAAGGGCGGTGGCTGTAGGGTTGGATTAGTAAAATAGACCGCTAACCTTTTCTAGAGGGCGGTCTATTTCTTTTTGTTGAAGGAAAGAATCAAGATCACCAATGTCGCAAATTGAATCATCAACATCAATGTATCTTTAACCTCCACAGGCATCACCTCCTTTGCAGGAGACTAGCCGACCGCCCATCTAAGCCATTCTGTTGTTAGTTTATAGTATATCATATGGATAGTATTGCTAAAAAGGACAAAAATGAAAACGCCTGTTTCTAGGCGTTTTTTGTTTTTTCAAAAGATATATTTTTAAAGTTGAAAATTATTATGTAGTTCTTACCCAGTATAGGTGTTACGTAACTCATCTAAAATTTGCATAGCATCTTTGAATCCCTGTAAATATATTTGGTTCTCTAAAATAGATTGTAGAGAGATTTGGGCATCTTCATATAAAAACAGGGTATGTTCGAGATGCTCGGGAACGGATTCACGGATTTGTTGAAAATACTGGTTGCTTTCCGTGGAAAATTGGTTGTATTCCGGGATGGTTTTAGAAAGATTGCTATACAATGTTTCTAATCGGTTTCTGATTATGGGTTCAACTAATATTTCTAAAGAATTAGACATGATTTGCAAACCTCCGGAGGGAAAATATTTTAATGTGTAATGACAAAATATCATGTAAATATTGTATCATTGCATAGCGATTTGGTATACCGAAAGGTGACATCATAGTGACGTCAAATCAATAGGAAATTTCAATAAATATCGAATATTTTGTGAACATTCTTGATTTTACTTAAAATGATAAGCAAAAAAGAAAGTGATTGAGTTTACACAATTGTTTCTTTCGTTTTCTTCTATTTCTATAAAATGATCTTGGATGTTGATGATTTATGCGTGGATGAAGAATACCGAAAACGAGGGATCTCCCAACTATTATTGACCGCAGCTCAGCAACATGTACACTGACAGGATTCAAGGGAATTGGGTATCGATAGGAAAGAATAATATTTCAGTACAAGAGAGTATGAAGGAAATCAAAATATCAATGATGGGGGATTTTACCGTTATGAGCTGATCCTATAGCTCTGTCCTGTCATGTGAGGAAATAATAGTCTCTATAGGTTGAACTAAAAAAATGTACATGGAAAACGGAGTAGACGGAATGGTGCTGTACAAGCGAAGCGGTCGCTTTAAAAGCTTTCCGTAGGAAAGCTCACTTCGGAAGCATCACCTCCCCGGATTTCTACTGTTGAAGACTTTATTTCAGATATCCGGGGGCAGTGGCGATGGGAAGCACCATCCGTCTACGTATGTTCATAATATAAGCAAATTTAAAAGTTATCTTAGTGCCACTCGTGTTCTACCTTTACTCCTCTGTTGTTTTCTTCCCCCATACAAATTTCATTATAAGAAATATAATTGTCAGCATGATGAGAAGCAATACCATCTGCAAGCCATAACGATGGATTAGTTCTCCTACTGCTTGTACATGATCGCCAAAGGTACGTCCGAGTAGAAAGAAGATCAGCGTCCAGATCAAACCTGTTGAATAAGAGAAGAGGGCATAGCGTTTGAAACTCATTTTATTGATTCCGACAATATAAGGGATAATGTGACGGACGATCGGCAGCAAATAACTGATGCAAATAGTGAAATTTCCATACTTATGTATCAATTTTTCCGAAAACGTAATGTACCTGTCCATTTTTTTCTTCCGACGCAAACGTTCTAGAATCGGTGTGCCCACGGTTCTCCCCAATACATAACCTAAGGACAAGCCTGATACAACCCCAAGATATACAATTAAAAAAGCGGGTAACGGGTGAAGTATGCCCATGCCTGTTACAGCCCCGCCAGTCATCACGATGACTTCATCCGGGATGGGTAGACCCACAATCCCCAGCCATAGAGAAAAGAATAATGCGGCATAGCCGTATTGTTCGATGATGGAAATTAAATATTCCACGTCCATACCCGTACTCCTTTCTTAGGTTTTCTTTCGGCATACATACACGAATGCGGGTGGAACATTCATTGGCACAAACTTGATTTCTTCAATATCAAACCATTCACCTAGCTGTTGTTTCATCTGTTTAGAGTATTGAAAGGCCACAAACATTCCTCCATCCCTGAGCGATAAATGAATTTGTTCTACAATTTGATTCCGCATCGCTTGTGGAAAATTGAAAAATGGCAGCCCGCTGATTATGCAGTCAAGCTGTTCTATTTGGGCATTTTTCATAGCAAGCTGAAGCTCACGCGAGTCGGAATAGCACAGATAATTCGGGAATCTTCTTTTTAAACTCTGCTGCATGGTTTGGTCTTTCTCAAAGAGTAAAACCTTGGGTTGAAATTCAGCAGCAGACGGGATGTATTGGGTAATTGCCCCTGTTCCAGCACCAAGCTCGGCAACAGCATGAACTTCACTCCATGGAATGGATTCTATCATATTTTTAGCTAAAAATCTGGAACTTGGTGTTACACTACCCACGTATGCAGGCGAGTACAAAAATTTGACTAGGAACATAAGTCTCTCGTGAACCAAATGGCTAATACGGATCATACATCATTTCCCTACTTTCAATTTTTAAAATACGTTCATTTATTCTTTGCTAAGAGTAACAAATTATCCCTTTACTTACTCCTGTCTCAAGTAGGGTTGATCCCCCCGTCTTGCGGAGGGGATTTTCCTTGACTATGGTCTAGGGAATAATAAAAGGGTTACGGTATATGAGTTTGTATTTATTCAGTTATCATTCAGCATACCCTCAGGTTGCATTCAGTTTTGTTACCGATGAAAGGTAGGTGGGCAGCTTAAAACATTATGTACACTGAGAGGGGATCTACTTTGTCACTATCCATTAACAGGCATCTCATCACGACTTCCTATGATCAATCGAATACGGTGAAGTCAAATGAGAATGGACTAAATACCGCGGGTCATACCACACACAAGAAATCTAACGATTCACTCGAATTGAGCAAGGAATTCATGGAATACACGGGAGGAATGCAGGTTCCGCTTCCTACGGAAAACTACAGTAATGATTACAAGTACGACGACCAGGATACTATTACACTAACTACAGACCAACAGAAAACGCTGTTGTCTGATCTGCAAAGTTACCTGATGTCTTCCAGTGCTTCCTCTGATACAGATGATCACACCAGTAGCACGAAGAATCCGTTGGCTTCGGTTAGAGACTTATTAGCTGATGTGGATATTTCGACGGCAACAGATGAGGAAGTATCGGGTCTATTCGATAAGATAGCAGAAACGATCCAAAATAATCGTCCTGCATCGCCGCCTGAAGGTGACCCGTCCCATACTGAAATAGATAGCAGTGGTCTGCCTCCTATGATGCAGGCAATGGGTGGAATTATGCCTCCATTCGCATGGAATATCCAAGAGACTTCCAATCAAGTGGATAACAGCACTACATCTGAAAAAGAGCTCACAGTAGAAGTAGATGAAAAAAGGTCCTTGCTGAGTGATTTGCAGAGCGTTCTGAGTTCCAGTCTTATATCCGGGTCAACAGCTTCGGACAAAGATCAGGAAACAGATCTGCTTTCTGCATTAAAAGACGCGTGGGGAAATACAGATGAATCGAATGCCACAGATGAAGAAATATCGGCTTTATTCGATAAAATCGCTAAGATTTTTGAACAATCTGTATCATCGTCGTCATAGTCATTAGAGTGCAATGCCATAGCTTAGAACCGGTTAGCCCACACGTGTAAAACTCATACTTTTATAAAGGGGAAATCTCGTATGAACATTTCATCCACATCCAGCAGTTCAATATCTATTGCAAGCACTTCATCTTCATCCAGTACCAACGATACAGCTAGTCTGGAAAAGCAAAAAGCTCAACTTGAAGCGGAGTACAACAAGGTACAGCAAAGTAAGGATAATAAAGATACAAAAGAAACAAAAATGAAGCAGCTTCAGCAACAAATTAAACAGATTGAAGCTCAAATTGCACAGCAAAGTTCGCAATCCAGCAGTACGTCAACTCCAAAAATGGAAAAGCCCGCTCCAAGTAACACAGAAACAACTCGTATCAACAGCGCTAACAGCAGCGATATTACGGGAGTTGGGAAATCACTGGATATTTCAATTTAATCATCCCCTCTCTTCTCCTGTATGACAGACGATGTATAAACGATAGCAGGCTCTCCGTTTCATAGGGGCCTGCTTTTTTCGTTTACTAAATATTTTGCATGAATCCAGGGAGCGACTTTAATCAGCGATATTTAGATTAGAATAATTCTGTCCATCTAAATTGAATCATGTGACTAAACATAGAAAAGTATATACAATATATAACAGTAGGAAGATGAAAGTATTTTAACCCTATTATTTTCTATATTTAAATCAGTAAGTGCTAGTAATCATTTCAAATTGGAGGATTTATGCCATGACGCTGGAACCTCAGATGAATCGAAGTAGTAGAGATGAAGCGCGTTTAGTCAGAAACAAGTTGATTGAGTTTAATGCGAAACACGTCCCAGCAGATATTCGAGCCCGATACGAAGAGATTAATCTTACGCTCAAAGATGAAGACGGTCAGGTCATGGGCGGTCTCCTAAGTGTACTATGTTGGAACTGGGTGGAGGTTGATATTTTGTGGGTAGATCAGCGTTACAGAGGAAAGGGCTACGGTTCACAACTGCTTGGTGAAATTGAACAGATTGCTAGAGATAAAGGGTGTAATTTTATACAACTTAATACGTTTACTTTTCAAGCGCCTAAATTCTATGAAAAGCATGGGTATGAAGTCGTTGGTGTCATTGACGATGCTCCGAGAGGCTTTAAACACTATTATTATAAGAAAAGTATCTACTGAGGACTCTATATATGCGTGTACAGATCAAGGAAATAAATAAAGATCAGCATATCATCATTCGTAGTATGGGCGAGGAAAAAGTATACGGCTACTGGACATATTTTTGGCATGAACTGACTTCCGGATATGCGTATGTTGTCCCGTATGAACAAAGCTTGAATAAGATGATTCCCGGTTGTGTAATTTCGGTCGAGACTTCTCAATTCAGTATAGAGGGGTTCAGAAGGCTGAAGTCTACTGAAGAGACAGGGATTTTTCGACCTCAACCAAAGCTAGGCGACTATTGGATTCAAGGAACGATACATCAAGTGATACAGGGCGAAACAGGCGAGATAGAATGTCTGGAGATTGTAGTAGGAGACACTACGTTTATTTTGGATTCTGAAGAAATAAATGGTGATGTCAACGTTAAAGCGGGTGAAGGTGTCGCCTTTGAAATCATAGGTATGCAGTTGTTTGACGAGGGACTGTGATCGCTTCAGGTTACTCTGCAGGAAGCAGAGCTTCAAGAGATCGAGCGTATTTCGCCCAAAGGTTTCGCAGCAGGTTCTCTGATCTAGTCTATGGTTAGAGTTATTGCGCTCTACAAAATAACGAGTTAAAGTATGAGAAATGCCATATTTAACCACAGTTTGTCGGTGTGAAAGTAAAGCTAGATTATAGTGAATCGTGAATAAAGAAAGGTATGATCGGATTGACAACAGAAGTGACCCACAAAATATATACCATGTGTATGATTCAAGACGGAAGCAAGGTATTGCTTATGAATAGACCCAATCGAAAGGGGTTTCCAGGTTATATTGCTCCAGGAGGAAAAGTAGAGTTTCCAGAAAGCATTGTGAATGGGGCCATTCGTGAAGTAAAGGAAGAAACGGGCTTAACCGTGACGGAAATTGTATTTAAAGGAATCGACGAATATTGTGATCCAAATCAAGGGCTGAGGTATATGGTCTTTAACTATCTAGCTACAGCTACTGAAGGTGAACTATTAAAAAATCCCCCTGAGGGAGAATTGCTTTGGGTGGATATGAAGGAGGCGCTAAATCTGCCGATGCAGGATTGGTTTAAGCGGAGATTTCCATTGTTTTTCGAGCCGGGAACGTTTGAGGTTAGTTTCGTTTGGCTGGCAGATACGGATGAAACCCTGGAAGCAACGATTAAGAGCTATGGTGTGTAGAGATGACAACGACATCTGGAGAATGGTGAAGAAGAGTTGGCAAAAGGGTTCTTTACTGCTTACGCACAAGGGATGGAAGCCAAAGAAGGATTTACTGAGCGTTTCCGGGTGCATATGCTGCATCAGCAGGTTCTAAACTGGGGATGTGCCAAAGCGATGAAGCTAGTCACTTGGGATGATAAGCTCTCTTTTGCAGATTGGGCGCAAAAGTTCATAGATATTGAGGTATATGAGAAATAGCAGATGAATTGGGTGTTTAATGAGAGGACAGTGAGTGGAATGCAGACCGTCAGATTGGTAAAGCCGGATCAGGACTGGAAGGAAGCTTATCTTTCATTTTATGAGGAATGGAAAAAGAGTCAGGAGCATATGGTACCTTGGGTGATCTCTGTAGAGCCGTACGATTTTGAAGGTATGCTGACGGTTTTAAGTAATCAGGAAAATGGAATGAACCTGTCTGAAGGCTGGGTCAAAAGCTCAACATACTGGCTTGTGAATGCGAATGAACAGGTTGTGGGAGCAGTGAATATCAGACATGACCTTAACGAACACCTAATGAATGCCGGAGGTCATATCGGTTACGGTATCCGTCCTTCTGCACGAGGGAACAGGTACGCTGTTACAATGCTGGCCTTGGCGTTAGAAAAAGCAAAAGAGCTGGGGATTTCCCGAGCCCTGGTCGTATGCGACTCCGATAATATTGCCTCCAAAAAAACAATCATACAAAACGGCGGAACGCCGGACAAGGATTACATAGAGGAAGACGGAAACCGTGTAAACCGGTTTTGGATCGAACTGTGAGTGAGAAAGAGGGGAACGCGGGAAGCTCATGAAATTATGGCCTGAATATGCACAAAACATCATTGTTGGTGTTATTTTTGAAGGGAAATGGAATTGGTATGTGACGGAAAGAGAGTATTGGTTTTTGAATACCGAGATGGAGGAACGGTTTGGCATCTCTATTTTGGATGAAACCACAGTGGGAGCATTTTTGGATCACATCTGTGAATATAAGGTGGCTACTGGTGAACTAACTTCAATGCTCCAGTTACTGGATGATGCTATCCAGCATCAGGATGAAGTGTTGGAGTTCTGTCCTGCTCTGTATGTTAACTTTGACGAGAAAGTTCTCTATTCGCTATTTCCTGAGCCAGCTTCGTTTGAACACTATGTCCCAGCGGGGTGGAAAGGGGAATATCAAAACTTTTTGAACGAGGTACCTTCACCTGAACAGTATTGGATGATCGATGGAAGTGATTTTTTTGAAACATTCACTTGATAGGACGAAGGAGGAAATGATTATATGGATTCTTCCATGCATGAGTTTATAATCATATCCAAGCACAGAATGTACGATCAATATTTGGTAAAGTTGCGGGCATGCATTGTGCTTTTGGATGAACAGGTGCTATGGCGCGTCGGTGAGGCGGAAACGAACAGTATTGGTGGGATCATCAACCATGTCATGGTGCATGTGCGCAGAAACGCAGTCAAGCTTATGGACCCGACGATTACATACAAGCAAGGAATGGAGGATAGCTTTATACCTTCCATGCAAAACAAGGAACAACTGATGGATGAGGTAGAAGAAGCTTTTTCATCCTTCTGTGCAGCAATCCTCGCAAAATTTACGAGAATAACGGAAGTAGTAGTTATATAAACCTATAAAATGTGGTTCTAAGGTCACAAAAAACTCTGTAATGGTCATGTTTTTATTTCTTAATTGATATTGATAATTATTATCACTTATAATAGGAGCAGACATATTACGCTATGATAGGGAGAGTTGCAGAGTGACAGTATCCTTGGAATTATATGATGTAACGATCATCGGCGGTGGTCCTGCCGGTATGTATACCGCATTTTACAGTGGAATGAGAGATATGAAGACCAAGCTGATCGAAGCCAAGCATGAGCTGGGCGGGCGGATGCGCATATACCCAGAGAAGATGATATGGGATGTCGGGGGGGTTACCCCGGTTTTATGTGAAAAGCTGATTGATCAGCTGGAGCAGCAGGCACGGACGTTCGAGCCTACCATTGTGCTGGGACAGCAGATCACTGGTTTGGATCGGCAAGAGGATGGCACGTTCCTGCTAACTTCTGCCACAGGGGAACAGCATTGGACACGCACGATCGTTCTGGCAGTAGGCTATGGTATTCTCAAAATGGCTAAGCTGGAGATTGAGGGGGCGGACCGCTATGAGGTTACGAACCTGCATTATACTGTACAAGAGCTGGAGCCATTCCGGGGCAAGCACGTCCTGATTTCCGGTGGGGGCGACTCGGCGGTGGATTGGGCGAATGAGCTGGAGTCTATTGCGGCGAGTGTGACCGTCGTACATCGTCGGGATCACTTTGGCGGACATGAGAAAAATGTAGCTCGTATGAAATCATCTTCGGTCCGTGTTCTCACACCATACGCGGTGAGTCAGCTACATAGCAACAATGGAGAGACGATTGAACAGGTGACGATCAGTCATGTAGATACGGACGAAATACAGGTGTTGAATGTCGATGCAGTCATCGTAAATCATGGACTAAAATCCGATTTCGGCCCGCTTCGGGATTGGGGGCTGGATATGGGTGAGTGGCATGCCCGAGTGAGCGAAAAGCTGGAAACGAATCTACCAGGGATTTTCGCGGCAGGCGATTTTGTTGAGTACGGAAGCAAGCTGTATCTGATTGCCGGTGCGTTCACAGATGCCGCCCTTGCACTGAACAGCGCGAAGCTGTACATTGATCCTGCAGCTGACAAAGCGGCATATGTATCTTCTCATAACAGCCGCTTTAAGGAGAAGAACCGCGAGCTTGGTGTCGTGGAGTAGAGTAAGATACGGAATTAAGTTAAAGAGGATCGGGTTTAGATAGACAAACGAAAAAGAACTTCCGCGACTACGATTGATGTGGTTTTGGAGGTTCTTTTTTTTGTCAGGTTACTGACTTCTCGTTCTAAAGGTTGGATGCCATACACTCTATAGAATAAAATGAAGAATGATTCGTAGTAAGCAAATGGACAAGCATTAAAAAATTAAACGAACCTACCATAGAAAGTATGGATGGGATTGAAAGGTGACATATGAAGAGACGAACGGAGCAACAGGAAGCGATGATGGCAGATATTATTCAAAAGGCGGAGCCGTATGTACAGCAACAGCTGGAGCATGACCACAGTGGTCACGATTGGTGGCATATAGACCGGGTGAGAAAGCTGTCCCTTAAAATTGCTGCCAAAGAGGGCGCAGATTCGTTTATTTGTGAGCTGGCAGCACTGCTGCATGATGTAGCGGATGAAAAATTAAATGATTCCAAACAAGCCGGGCTAGATAAAGTAGAGCAGTGGCTGCGTCTGCATATCAGCGATCCGAATGTAATCACGCACGTGATGACTATTATAGCTACGATGTCCTACAATGGTGGACAAAACCCGCCTATGGAGACGCTGGAAGGTCAAGTAGTGCAGGATGCGGATCGGTTGGATGCTCTTGGAGCGATTGGGATTGCAAGAACCTTTATGTATGCAGGCTCAAAAGGCAGCATGATGCATCACCCGGATAAAGACTTTTCACAGCATGAGTATCGTGCCGCAGGTAAAAGTGCCATATACCATTTTTACGAAAAGCTACTCAAGCTCAAAGATTTAATGAATACCACTTATGCCCGAGAGCTGGCGGAGGTTCGGCATCAATGGATGGAGATGTACTTGGATCAATTTTATAGAGAATGGAATGTGGATAATAAATAGAGTGTTTCAATAAGGCTGTTTCCTCTAACCGAGTTATCGGAGGGGAAACAGCCTTTATTTTTTTATAAATGTCATATTGATATTATCGAAAATGTGTGTTATTTTATTGTTAATAACAAAATGATAATAACAAAATATTATAAACTATAAAGAAAGCAGGGAAGCGGCTATGTTTGGATTTAATTTTGTTAAATTTCAGCCCAGTGAATATGTGATGAAGGTGAAAAACGGGAAGGTGGTTCGGGAGGGTGTTGGATTATCTTTTTATTATTACGCCCCGACCACCTCGGTCGTCGTCGTGCCCGTCTCTTCCATTGATGTACCGTTCATGTTTGAGGATATGACGAATGATTTTCAGGCGGTGACGGTGCAGGGGCAACTGACTTATCGAATTGTAGATTATCGAAGAACGACGCAGATTTTAAACTATACGTATGACTTGAAGGAACGACGCTACATTTCGGATGATCCGAGTAAGCTGGCCCAACGGGTGATTAACATCGCCAAAGTGCTTACCAAAAAGTATTTGGAGCGTGTCCCGCTCAAAGAAGCTGTTCAGTCCAGTGAACGTCTGGCCCAAAACATGACGAAGGATATTGCTCAGCATACGGAAATGGAAAAGCTCGGCATTGAGGTTATGGGATTGTCGATTTTGGCGATTCTACCCAATAAGGAGACGATGAGAGCGCTGGAGGCTCAAGCGAGGGAAGAGATTCTTCGCAACGCGGATCACGCTTTGTATGAGCGTCGTAATGCATCTATTGAGCAAGAGCGGCGTGTGAAGGAAAACGAGCTGAACACCGAGATTGCAGTGGAGACGAAAAAGAAACAAATCCGCGAAACTCAACTCGATGCCGAGCGTTCTGTGAAGCAAAAGCAAAGCGAGATGAAAGAGGAGCAGCTACGATTTGACACGGCCTTGGAGGAGAAAAAGCGTGAGCTGATTGAGCTGACCGTAACGAATAAAAAGGCAGAAGCCGATGCCAAGGCCTACGAGCTGACAGCAGTCATGAAATCGTTGCAGGATGTTGAGCCGAACGTACTTCAAGCTATGGCCAACATGGATATGAGCCCGGATAAGCTAATTGCGATAGCATTCCAGGAGCTTGCAGAAAATGCAGGGAAAATCGGTCAGCTGAATATTACACCGGATCTGCTGCAAGGTCTCATGTCAGATACGGGAGCAAACGGATCAGCAGGATCGAGAGGGTCTGGAGGAAGAACACGATGAGCAGCCGAATGACAGAGCAAAAGATCATTTTAGTGAAGCGTAAAACGCGACTGGAGGAACTGATTGTTCGATACAATACGGTGCAGCAGGCTCGCTTCTTTATGGAACGGCTGGGTGCGGATTTCAGTGATTATGTGCTGGAGGACGAAAATTACCGCAGGGCGGTGGCAACGACTACGTCGGAGTTAACGGCCTTGGGTCGAGTTCAGATTGTGGAGCGAGAGCATGTGCCGAACTTTATTTTTGGGGAGCAGGATACAGTGGTGGTACTGGGTCAGGATGGGCTGGTAGCCAACACGTTAAAATATTTGACTGAGCAGCCGCTTATCGGTGTGAATCCAGATCCATTGCGCTGGGACGGGGTATTACTGCCGTTTACTGTATCCGACCTGCGCTGGGTAGTGCCGGATGTATTCGTGCATAGACGGCCAATTAAGGAAGTTACGCTGGCTAAGGCCCAATTAAATGATGGCCAATCCTTGTATGCTGTAAATGATTTGTTCATTGGACGCAAAACTCATGTCTCCGCGAGATATGAGTTAAGACTGGAGGATCAGGTAGAGCAGCAATCCTCTAGCGGCATTATCGTTTCAACCGGATTGGGAGCGACAGGCTGGCTGACCAGCGTGCTTGCTGGAGCGGCCGGGATTGTCGGCAGTGCTACACGGCATCCAATCTCGCTGACTCCAGGCCAGCTGATGCCAGGTGCAGCCTTCAGTCAGGAAGGGGCAGTAGACGGAACGAGTCAGGATCATCGTGCAACCTGGAGTTTGCCATCACTTTATTTTACAGTGAGAGAACCCTTCCCCAGTCGAACGACTGCTGCGGATCTTGTGTTTGGTCAGGTAGCAGCCGAAAAGCCGTTACGGATTGCATCGCAGATGCCGGAAAATGGAGTTATTTTCAGCGATGGAGTGGAAAGCGACTTTCTGGAGTTTAATGCTGGCATTGAGGCGACCATTGAACCAGCGGAGAAAAAAGGACATCTGGTCGTGTAGAGGTTTGTACAGGGCGGCAATGGGTAATTATGAGTAAGGTACAACCATCAGATGAAATTAAAAAAGGAGGAATCAACATGAGCGATCACACTCAAGACGAAGCGAAAATCCGCAACAAGAAGGACGAGGACGGAGATTCCTTGATGGAGAAAACGAAGCTGGAAAATGGCGTGGATATCGAGCCTGAGGCTGATGAATGGATTGCGAAGCCCTCACCAGTGTCATACGATGATACGAACTCCTCTTCGAAGAAATAAGGCTCTTGTGTCCAAATAGAGCAGTGAAGCAAAGACAGATGACCCCTAATTGGGTCATCTGTCTTTTTTACATAGGTTAGTTGAATCTGGAGTATACCTTCCATACGAGCTCACGACGGCTGCTTACATCTGTTTTCAAGAAAATCGCTTTCAGATGATCCTGCACCGTGTAGGCAGTAATATGAAGTGCGCTGGCCAGCTCCTTGGTCGAAAAGCCTTGAACAATGAGCTGGACAATTTGTCTCTCTCGTTCGGACCATGAGTACACCTCGGTCATAAGCGGCAGCATGTCAGTTGCTTTAGCAGCCTCAAACCATACGGCTAGCTGTTTCTGGCCCGTATGCTCCTGTCCGCCTTGCAAATGGGTGGCCCTGATGGTTACCCATGGGGTTCCTGCGTCTGCGGAAGGAATACATAGTCGGGCTGGTGCAGTGGCAGTGGATAGCGCTCGCAAGCATACCGCCCGGACAGGAGCCGGAAGGCTGTCTTCATGGATTCCCTCCTGCTGCCGAAGCAGCTGTAGCCACTGCTCTGCTACTGTATTGGATGAGATCGGTTCTAGCTTATCAGAAAGTATGAGAACTCCTGGTTCAAGTTCATTTTCCGTAATCATGGCAGGGGCTGGAGATAGACCGACACTGGCCTGACGCAGATGGTAGGCAATGGATGGCGCTAACGCTTCAAGCAGTTGTTGCTCTTCCTCGCTGAATACAGGTTTTCCATGATGACGGAACAACGTAAGAAATCCCCAACAGCTCCCTTTGTACATAAACGGAACACGTAGCTCGTCCCCGAATCCAGCGGGTTGCAAAACATCTCTATATCGTGTGCTCCGATCCGGTTGGCCTTGTGTAGACCCATGTAGCGTCGCTACAGACTGTCCTTCTCGCACCAACTGATCATATTTCATCATATCGTCGTGCAGATATTCGTATTCTAGCAGTTTGTTATGAATGTCCTCCACACCCGACTCTGTAAATGCTCCCGTGGAAAGCAGCGTACGCGGATCTACTGAGGTACAGCACGCCGCATCGAAAGCAACCTGAGTACGCAAACGGTCGATTAGGGTGTGCTTGTACGTTAGGGATGAGGGGGCTTTTTTCCCCAGATCAATGATCTGCTGTCGAGCGTCCTTAAGCTGTGCAAATTGCGTGTAATGTGCGTTCATCATTTACTCCTATCGTGAAAGCTGGAGGTTCTCAAGCGCGATTATTAAATCCCACATTTATGGGATGGTGGATATTCGTATTGTCTTTATAATTGAGAATGATTCTTAATTAAATCAACAATAAACGAATGGTCTGAGAAGATCAAGGCTAAATGTTTGGAGGAAAGCACATATGAAACATACCCCTATTGGAAATACGGACTCAAATCAACCTATGAGCTGGAATCATCCGAATGTGCATAAGTACGCGGATACGATTGCTTTAAAAATACCTGGATATGCTCATTTGTACGAGATGACAGACTGTTTGATAGCCGCACAACTTGAGGCACAAGCTCATATTCGAAATATAGATCCAAATGTGCTAATTGTCGGAGCTGGAGGCGGCCAGGAATTGATTACGCTCGGAGAGCGCCATGAAGCATGGTCCTTTACGGCAGTTGATCCCTCCGAGCACATGCTGGATTTGGCACGTAAGCGTGTGACACATGCGGGCATCAGTTCAACAATGTCGTTTGTTGCAGGTACGTTGGAAGAGTCATCCAGAGGACCGGTCTATGACGCTGCAACCTGCCTGCTGGTGCTTCATTTTCTTCAGAGCTTGGAAAGTAAACAGGCATTGCTACGCCAGATATCTGCTCGACTCAAGCCGGGTGCACCTTTTTGTCTAGCTTCTATTAATGGGAATTCGCAGGAGCCTTCTTTTTCCATCCAAATGCAGGCGTGGAAGGGTCATATGCTGAGTCAGGGCATTTCACTGGAGGAATGGGAACGCTTCGCTGCTTCCATCGGTCGTGAGTCAAACCCGGTGTCCAATGCGGCAATACAGGAACTGTTGATAGATGCAGGCTTTACCTACATCACCCGGTATTATGGCGCTTTTTTAGTAAATGCATGGTTTGCGGTTAAAGAGGGAGAGACGACTTATGACAAAGGATAACATCATCATCATTGGCGGGTATGGCCATGTTGGAAAAATTATATGCACGGAGTTAAGTGAAATGTTTCCCGGCAAGGTATTTGCCGCAGGTCGTAGTCTGGAGCGGGCCACTGAATTTAGTAGACAATCGAATGGTGAGATACGGCCCTTGCAGCTAAATATTCATGAGCCGATGGACCCGTCGATATTAGAGCAAGCTAAATTGGTTATCATGTGTCTGGATCAGGACAATACGGCCTTGGTACGTGCCTGTCTTCGACATGGGGTGCATTACATGGATATTACAGCGAATGCGGCCTTTTTGAGTCAAGTGGAGCAGTGTCATCAAGAGGCCCGAGCTTATCAGGCCACAGCCCTGTTAAGTGTAGGATTAGCTCCGGGGCTGACCAATTTGTTAGCACTGCAAGCGACACAGCTCATGGATCAGACAGATGAGTTGAACATATCTTTGATGCTAGGCTTGGGAGATCAACACGGTCAGGCTGCCATTGAGTGGACAGTAGATCAGATTCATGCCGATTTGGAGGTTATAGAACAGGGACGCCCTGTGACTCGAAAAAGCTTTACCGACGGCATAGTGGCAGACTTTGGTGCAGGAGTGGGGCGTCATCGGGCGTATCGATTTCCTTTTTCGGATCAGCAGACACTTCCTCGTACGCTCAAAGTTCCTACGGTTAGCACACGCCTTTGCTTCGATTCGCGCTTGACCACCCGGCTTCTGGCAGGGCTTCGAACGATAGGAGTATCAAGTCTACTCCGACAGCAAACCGTGCGTAATGCGGTGGTTCGCAGCTTTGGCAAGATACATCTAGGAGGGAACGTTGTAGCGGTCAAGGTAGATGCCCGAGGAACGCTCAATGGCAAGGAGACGAAGGTAGAATGTCGGCTGAGGGGGCACCATCAATCTGATTTAACCGCTAAGGCAGCCGTCTTTGCAGCGCTCGCCCTGTACCGTTCTGAGCTTCCATATGGTGTATTTCACATGGAGCAGGTTTTTTCGTGGAATCGCATGCAGGCTTGGTTGGGGCAGCAAGTATCCGTAGATATTCAGGTGAACGGACAGCAAGCATAGAAATCATATATTTTAATAAAGGACTCTCATATAATCCAAGCTTATTCAGCAATGTATTGCGGATAAGTCTTGGATTTCTTTTCCTATTGAATTACACTAGAATAAAGTACATATTTTTGGAAAAGACCTAAGGGGATGATATGAAATGTGGAACCCCTATGAAAATAGCAGACAGCATCCGCACGATTTTACAATAAAATATCGATTTTACACGCCGGAAGAAGGAGGCAGGAAACAGCTGCCTATTCAGGGTTATCGCTGTGATTTTGCCTATGAGAGCGATGAAATCACGACGATGGGAATTTATGCCATACATCCTGAGTTTGAAGATGAAGATGGTCAATTGATCATGGATACCGAGCATCCGGTTCGCCGCGAAGGACAGGCGAGAATGTGGATTTTATTTGGAGAAATGAGGGGAAAGGTACACGGACACCGGATACAGGTAGGAACGAGGGGATATTTTATGGAAGGCCTGCGCCGTGTTGGTGAAGTTGAAGTTACAAGCCTGGTAGGCCTCTTGACCAATCCGGTCAACTAGCTAGCTGCTGAGGAGTCGATAAGAGATGGATATCGCTTATATCATAGATTTATTACGTAAACACGATGTGACCTTAGCTCCAGGCTTATCCATGCAAGAGGTTACCGATGTCGAAGGCAGGTATGATATTCACTTCCCGCCCGATTTGAGGGAGCTTCTGATGAGTGTTCTTCCCATCGGTAAAAGCTTTATCCCTTGGAGAGATACGTCACCACAGCGGATGGGTGTAATTCGGCAAAGGTTGAATTGGCCGCTGGAAGGTATGATTTTTGATGTGGAGCAGCATATATTCTGGCCTCCCGAATGGGGCGAAAAACCGACAGATTCGGCGGAAGCCGTTGATATATGTAAACGTGAGATTTTACGTGTGCCCAAGCTAATCCCGATCAACGGACATCGATATATCCCAGAGCAGCCATCTGAAGAAGGAAATCCGGTATTTTCAGTGTATCAAACGGATATTATCGTGTATGGGGAATGTTTGCAGGAGTATTTCAAGCTGGAATTTGGAGAGAAGCCTTATGAACAAATTGATTTTAATGCCGTAAAAAAGGTGCGTTTTTGGAGCAACTTTTGTGAGTGAGTGTCAGGAAGATGAATAAGTCGAAACGAAGGAAGGGGAGCATGATGTGAAGGTGGAGCAGGATTTGGAAGAAATCAAAGAAAGGTTGACCCAGATTGAGACCAAACTGGAACAAAAGTCGACCTCCAAGAGAATCTTGAAGTACATGATCATCATTTTCTTGTCTATTTTTTTTCTTTTATTTCTAATAGGAATTATTCAATTTGTCTCAACCTAATCGGTGCAAGAGGATGAAGGAAGGGAGCTATTTATGTCCATAGAAGCGATTATTTTTGATCTGGATAATACTCTTATTCATCGTAAACAGGCGTTTGCGGCATATACAGAGCGCTTTATAGAACGATTTATTGTGGCAGAAGAACCTGCGATCCGCGCGGCTGTCGTTGAACAGATACGTTTGGCGGATCAGGACGGATATCGGGATAAGAGGGAACTGTATACCGAGCTGCATGCAGACTTGGAACTGAAAAATCCCGATACGTCAGTACAAGAGATGTTGGGCTTTTGGTATGGTGAATTTCATAAGTTTACGGTGTTGATGGACGGGGCCAAGGAAGTGCTGTCTGAACTGCGGTCTCGTGGCTTGAAGCTTGGTATTATTACCAACGGCTCACTCCGTACGCAGCAAGCGAAAATCGACCGAGTTATGCTGAGGGATTATGTCGATTCTATTATCGTATCGGGCGGCGTCAACATCCAGAAGCCTAATCCTCGAATTTTCGAGTTGGCTCTGAATGAGCTGGGCATTGTCGATCCCGGCCATGCCTGCTATGTAGGCGATCACCCGACAAATGATATTCGTGGTGCACAAAGTGCAGGATTGCATACCATCTGGCTGGAAGGCTTTATGACGTGGCAGGAAACGGGCATTGTACCGGACTATCAGATTGGGAGTTTGCGTGAAATCACAGGTTGGCTGGATCGTCGCAGTTATTCAACGAATAAGGAGGAGGGTGCATCATGAGTATGGAGCAGCAAACGAATCCCATTCTCTTATCGTTCCCTGACCAATTCCAGACGGAACGATTGACCATACGTGCCCCGCAGTGGGGGGATGGGGCGGCTGTCAATGAGGCGATGCGAGAGAGTGCGAATGAACTGCGGCCTTGGCTTCCGTTTGCAAGAAATCTTCCTACGGCAGAGGAATCTGAAATCCGTTCGCGCCAAGCCAGACTTAAATTTCTGGATCGGTCTGATATGATGTTGTATATATTTGATACGGTTTCTGGAGAATTTGTAGCCAGCAGCGGTCTGCATCGTATTGATTGGGATGCACGAAGATTTGAAATTGGGTATTGGCTCAGAACATCATGGACCGGAAAAGGCATTATCACAGAGGCCGTGCACGGTATTACGAATTTTGCCATACAGCATTTGAATGCCAATCGGGTGGAGATTCGTTGTGATTCCAGAAACACGCGCAGCGCCAAGGTAGCGGAACGTGCAGGTTTTACACTGGAGGGGATTTTAAGAAACGTCGAGTATGATGAAGAGGGAAGCATGGCACACCAAATGGTTTTTGCCAAGGTGCGTGGTATTGAATTTTAGTATCCTCACATGAACAGTTTGGAAGTTGCTGATGGTTTGTACGATATTACGGAGGCTCATTATGATTAATTATATTATGAAAAATACAGACAAGTTAGTGTGCATACAATATGTCATCAGCAAAAGGTTCAGCAATCTTGCAAGCGCTATCCAAAAGAGGATGCTTTACGAATTTCCAGCAGCTTGGCGAAGATGTCCCAGCATTAGGACAGGTGATTTAGCATGAGGAGCGTTCGTAAGAGCGTCATTAGAAAGGCCAATCGGGAAATAAAGGCGAAATTCCGCTGGAAGGCCCGCGCTGCGTACCTAATTGCTGTGCTGGTCACGATTTTGTTGGGTTTGGGAAGCCGGGTTTTCTCCTCCCAGTTGCCTGAATTCGTTGCTAATCACTTTGGGGATGCTTTGTGGGCGTGCATGATTTATTTTGGGCTGAGAATGTTGTGGGTGAATCGTCAATTGTCTGTAGCCCTGTGGGGCAGCTTGCTGTTTTGCTTCGCCATTGAGTTCAGCCAGATGTACCAGGCACCCTGGATTAACCACATTCGGGCAACGACGCTGGGTGGCTTGGTGCTTGGGAAAGGGTTCCTGACCGCGGATCTGATCAGGTACACGGTTGGCATTGTGGTATCCTGGGCGCTGGATCAAGGCTGTCAAAAGCTGGCGGGGAGCAATACACGTAGAGACAATGACAAACCACTTAAATAACCTGAAAAGCGAGGGTTGCGCTTGAAACAAAAGGGAAAGCGTCACAGGTTGTTCGGTAAGATGATTGGATTATGCGCAGGATTCAGCTTGTTGTTTGCAACCATACTTATCCCAGGGCAAGCACTGGCCGAAAGACAGCTTGCGGCGCCTCTTCGATTCGACTTTGGCCCAGGGAACGTAGCTGACGGCTACACCCAAGTCACTGCCAAGGATGTTTACACGCCTGAGCGAGGCTATGGATTTACCGATCTTTCCAAGGTGGATGAAGAGGATCGTGGTGGAAGTGATGCTATACGCTCAGATTTTGTTCGTGTTCAAGGATCATCATTTGTTGTCAATTTACCACCTGCGGATTACACGCTTTCCCTTATTGCCGGGGATACTGCCGGAAACACAGACATTACGGTTAAAGCCGAGTCCATTGTCAAGGTAGAACCTACTACCAAAACAGCAGGACAATTTGTCGAGGCTGGATTTGAACTTGCACTCATCGACGGTCAGCTCGAATTGTATTTCTCAGGTAATGAAGCGAAGATTAACGCTTTGGTTATTACTCCAAAGGATGCTCGAACGGCTGGAGAACGCCCTTCGGTATATCTTGCGGGAGATTCTACGGTTCAAACCTATAAATCCGCGATGAAGCCTCAAGCGGGCTGGGGGCAAATGATTGCACCGTTCTTCACAGATGAGCCTATTTTTGTGAACCGTTCTATTGGTGGACGAAGCACGAAAACCTATCTGGTACAAGGGCGGTTAGATGATATTTTACGCAATATCCGTCCAGGAGATTATCTGCTCATTCAGTTTGGACATAATGATGCCGCGATCAACAACCAAGAGCGTTATGTTTCACCCGCGGATTACAAAGTTTACTTAAAAACCTACATCCAAGGAGCCATCCAACGCGGTGCAACACCTGTGCTAATTACTCCTGTTGGCCGCCGGGATTATGATGCGGCAAGTGCCTCGTTTCGGATTAGTTTCCCGGAATATGTGCAGGCCATGAAGGAAACAGCATCGGAGACAAATGTTGCACTGGTCGATCTTAGCCGCTTGAGTGTAGCGTACTATGATACACTTGGCCTCGAAGGAACACTCCCGTTATTTTTACATGTGGAGCCAGGGGTGTATCCTGCATTTCCTGATGGAGTGAAGGATGATACACATTTTCAGGAATACGGTGCGGAGCAAATAGCTCGGCTGGTAGCTCAGGGAATACGTGAGCTGAATATTCCTTTATCCTCTTATGTACAGGCGGAAGGTTCGCAATAAAACATTATTTCCATAGTCATGGTATACTTAGAAAATAAGCTGGCCCTACCCAAAGATAGCATTGCTTAGGCTTGGGTAGGGCTTTAATGTTCTGGATCTTAAGGAGGAAGCGAGAATGACAGTCGCTCAACTTCATAATCTTATTAACGGTCAACTCCTGTACAATCAGCATCGGAGTTTATTTTATATGCGCGAGGGTTCTGTTCTGTTAGGACCTTCAACAGAAATGACGTACTGGCTGACGCAGAGAAGCTCGGAACTGATCCTCATGCTTCAAAGCTTGAAGCGCCAGCATACGTATAACGCTTTTGTGAAGGATGTAGCGGCTAAAATACTGTCCCAGTTTGTAAATACCAATCAGTATCTACATTTTCACACAGATCATGCGAAGGAGCTTACGGAGCTGTATGATCGACTCTTCACTCGGATTGAAAAGTTATTCCAGAAGAAATCTATAGATAGAGCAATCCTGGACTTGCTGCTTCAGCAGCATTACGGGCATTTGAGGGATTTTTTAACTCGTACCAACGGACGTGAAATGTTTGCTAAGTATGCAGAGTGTGAGTATACCTTTTGGATACCTTGTGAGGAATATACGCCGGAGTTGCAAGCTAATCTACTAGGATTGGACATTGCTCGTTTGCAAGAGCCTGTTCTAGATGTTGGTTGCGGATCTGAGGCACGGTTAATTACTTATTTACGTGCCTGTGGAATTGAGGCTTACGGAACAGATCGGTTGGCTGAAACAGAAGGTTGTGTCACTCGAGGAGATTGGTTAGAGACCACCTTTGGAGAAAGTGCATGGGGGACAATCATTTCACATATGGCATTCTCCAATCATTTTATACATCATCATCTGAAGGCAGATGGTAATATTCATGAGTACGTTCGCAAATACATGGAATTGCTTAGAGCCATTCGGCCAGGAGGGAGTTTTATTTACAGTCCGTGCCTTCCGTTTATGGAAGAGCTTTTGGATGCCCGAATGGGTTATCAAGTAGAGTATATCCAGTCATCTGAAGGTTACAGGGCCACGAAAATAACGCGTGTACATTCATAAGCGCGAGTAGTAGTCCATTCATTTGTCAGATTCATTCTTGGAATGGTAGTATAAGGATAGATATTACTCTATTTGGGATTCTGTTAATGATAAAGATTCTCATGAAGCTAATTAGACACCATTAGAGGATGATCATTAGCTGTATGGCTGCACTGAATAATAATAATTAGCTTACGGATAACGGAATTTTCAGGAAAGATTAAATCATATTTTCCTAAAAGCCGATATATGGGAATGAGGCGAGAACATACTGTTATTATACCCGCCCGAAAATGGAAGTATATAATTTGGGTTAGGAGAGTAGAAGAAGTGTCAGATCTGTATACGAAAAAAGAAGTAGAAGATTATGTAACGAACGTGGTTTTCGAACGACCTTTAGGTGTAAGCATTTCAGCCATTTTATTGATCTTTAATGGGGCACTTCTGTTGGTGACCCAGCTATTGACGCTTAATGCATTAAATGAGGCTTCTACGTTAGTAGGCATTTGTAGGGGCATGTTTCAAGGATTTATCGCGTTACTCGGTTTGGCAGGGACGACTGCCGGTGTCGGTATGTTATTTGGTAAGAAGTGGGCTTGGTGGCTGGCAGTATTTTATTTTACATATGAGACCATGCGTTATACGTGTGCAATTCTGTTTATTCCGGATGTCCCTCCAACGTTGGGCGGTGTACAGCTAAACCCTGCTCTATACTACGTAAAATATGGTATGCGTATTATTTGGAATTTGTTGTTTACGTTGTTCATGTGTCGAAGTAAAGTCACAGTTTTTTTTCAAACAAGTGGAATCCACAAGTGGAGAGCGTGTATTGTATTATTCTTCATAAATGGAGTGATGGTTGGGATTGGCTGGTGGCTGATAAGATAGGTTCTTCGATGTAAAGGAGGAGATGGATAATGTCAATGGAAACGTTTCCAATTTTAGAAACCGATAGGCTTCGTTTAAGACAGCTTACAGTAGGGGATGCGGAGGATGTGTTCGGCTATTTTTCCAAGGATGAGGTCACACAATATTATGACTTGGAAAGCTTTACAGAGGTAGAGCAAGCCGAAAAATTTATTCGTTCGATGCTAACCAGATATGAGAAGCAAGAGGGCTTTCGTTGGGGGATTACGTTAAAAGAAGCTCCTGAGCGGATCGTGGGTACAATTGGATTCCATAACTGGCACAAGGAGCACTCCCGTATTGAGATTGGGTATGAGCTGGCACCGGAATATTGGCGGCAAGGTCTGATGACAGAAGCGATGAAGGTGGTCGTGAATTATGGCTTTCAATTGCCGCAGGTTCACCGTATAGAAGCCTTCATTGATCCAGATAACGAAGGCTCCAGACGGCTACTGCTCAAAAGTGGCTTTACTAAAGAGGGTCACCTGAGAGACTATTTTTATGAAAAAGGTCAATTTGTCGACGCTGTTATTTTTGGATACCTTCGGAAGGAGTTTTCCGTGGATCGGTAAGTTTATAAATATCCCTTGTCTCCGTATGGCTGGAGTCGATCAAGCCAGGTCTGCTCCAGCTTTGTCAGTGCATCTTTGACATCAAAGAACGCTGAGTCCTTTTTCTTCAAAACGTCCAGCACTTCAAATTCAAACGAATCTTCGCCATACTCATTCCATTCCTGTTGCAGTTGTTTATTCTTAAATCCACCCATGTTCAGCTCAAAACGCCGTCCATTCAGCGACTTTAAATTCGGCGTGGAAGAGACGAAAATTTTCCCGTTACGTGTATTTCGAATGCAATAGATTCCTGCCTCTGTCTTCATCTCCATGTACTGCTGCACCAATTCTTTTCTTCGATTCATTGTCGAATCCTCCTATTGTATAAACGTTGAGATTCAAGATTCCTTCAACCAATATTCACTGCCATCCGGCTTACGATCCAATAGATTGTATTCAATCATATATCTTCGCACCGTGACATAATCGTCATATACTTCCTGTAAAATCGCATTGATATCCTTCTCATGATATATTTGTCCCTTTACAAAACGGCCCGCAATTTCACGCAGCACAATCAGCTTGTGCTTTTCTTGCATTTTAAAGGTCTTTAGGCGTCCGTCTGTCCCATTCGGAAAATACTTCGTGAGTACCTTCTGCCGCTCGTTTTCCGTAATGTTGTAGCGTTCGTCCACCATCCGTGCTTGTACTGGTACTTCTACAATGGCGGGTGCGTGACGGTCTTTCTCCTTTAGCAGCTCCATTAATGTGAGAAAAACCTTGGCCTGTCGTTCTTTTTCTTTGAGACCAAAGCGATGATTACGTATGGTGGATGCGCTACCGATTCCGGTTTCCTTTTGAATATCCGCATCGCCCATGCCTTGATAAAATAACTGAAGCAACCGATTCTGATGATCCGTCAGTCCAGTCAGCTTTTTGTCCAGACCGATCAAATAGTCAAACACCGATCCGTACGTCCGCTCAATATGAAGTCGCATGTACCTCTCCGCGTCGTAAAATACCCCTTGATCCTGATATATGATGCCTTGCTCAAACCGCTGTCCGTCCAGCAGGCAAATTACCTGTTCTTCTTGGCGAATATATCCTCGCTTCAGTTCTTCGATTCCAGCATTCCAGAATAGTTCGGAATGATCCATTTTAGTAAACACCTCAATTAAATGATGATTATTTTATAGATAATATAACATTTTGTTTGTTTTAAATCAATGAGTGGATATTTATTTAGGGTCTCGACAATGTTTGCTATATACAAAAGAGACATCGGATTGTTATCATATGTAAATTATTGAATTGCATTAAGACTGGATAGTTGCTATATATTGTAATAAGGTGGGTTGGTAAACTATGAACAAAATGCGATTAGAAGAAGTCATAGAAAGTGGAGATTTAAAGGAAGCGGTAAAGATTATAGAGGAGATAGGTGAAAAGCTGGATTATACATTCACTCCAATATTATTGAGATATTTAGCAACGACGGATAGTGTATTGCTAAGAAATGTAATCGCCATTACGTTAGCTGATCTAGGAGACCGTGAAGCGGTGTTGCCTCTTATCGACTTGTTAAGAAATCCAAAGACCAAGGGGAATAGAGGAACACTGTTATATGCTTTAGAATTTTTTGACGTATCTACTCATGTTGTGGCGCTGGTAGATTTACTGGATGATACCTTTGAAGCGAGTAGACAATCTTATCAACTGATAAGTATCGTACAAGATAAAATTACTAAGGCGCAAAAGGACATATGTAGACAAAAGATAAGAAGAAAGCTAGCCGGTTATAAAAACAAATATAAGCGTGACTTTTTGCTGGAATCTTTAGAGCTTTTTACATGATTCTTTTATTAGAGAGGTTTGGTTGGAGTGTTAAAAAAAGCTGTTTTATTCGTGATCATCATTCTAATTGCATATACAGTTGTATCCATTACAACAGGAAGTCCGATAGAAAGAGTCCAATTTCGGAGTAACGTCACTGACTACCTACATAAAACGTACACTATGAACTGGAAAATTGATTCAATAGATTATGATTTTAAGAATGATAAATTTATAGCAAATGTGATCTCTGACTCAGGGATTTCTTTTTTGGTGGATGAAGACTATTATGGGCAAATGATGGATAACTATGCCTGTTCTATTTGGATGGATGAGATAAAAACTGCCGTGACCAAAAAAGCAAAGCAAGTTACAGGATCAGATGCAGAAGTGATAGTAGATATATATAGTCTTGGAAGTCATACTATAATATACCGCGATGAAATTCCAAGCTATTCTACTGTTAGCCGAGCCTTCTCATCAAACGCTACAATTCTTATTAAAGGTAACTTTTCAGCCACTCATTATCTTCAAGAGATGTTGGAAATAAAGCAGTGGATTGTTGAAAAGAAGTATGATGCTTCGTTAACGTTTGAGCCCAAAGATAAGGATGTTTACTTCTATTTACCTACTGAAGATCTGAAAAAAATTAAAAAGCCAGAGGATCTCAATCCTTACCGCCTTCAAATTAATTAATTATTCTACCCAAGAACTTGAAACAGAGCCCTCCCCTGTGGAATTAAGATTATGGGAGTTTTTAAAGGGTGCACAGTCGCTTGAAAATAATATATGGCAAGGCTTTTCTAAAGAAGAACGGTCCGGGTGGCTAAACGTGACTAGAATACATTCTGCATCTAATCATTTTGCTAGACTGGATAAACGAGGAGAAGTCTACACCTTAGGCGGCGAATACATATCTGATTTTACAACATTTTTTATAGCACTTGGTGAAGCGATTAATGGGCCCGGAGGGTACTATGGATTTAGCTTGGACAGTATATCGGACTGTCTCTGTGGAGGTTTTGGGACAGTAGGACCGTTCACGATCCATTGGGAAAACGCACATTATTTCTTGGAAAGATTCGAGGAAGAATGGGATCAAGAAGAGAGATGTTATAGATTTTCACCACAGCAATATTTTAAGGATCTTCTAACGATCTTAGTATCAGGTGGTGTTACCGTGAATTTTTCTTCGAATTAAGATAGCAAAGCAAGAAAGGAATTTTTGAAATGGATTATAAATTAATGCAACCACCTTTTGACATGAAAGAATACTCTGAAATGAGTAAAAACGAAGCAAAAGAACATTTTAATTGGTTTAAACGACAAATACCTTCACGTTTAGAGCAACTTGGCGCATTTTCACAGATACATCTGGATTACAGTGATCGTTCGCTCATAGATATTTGGGAATGGTATCTAGGGAATGTACAGATTCAAAGTAAAAGTGCTTCAGAATTAGATGAGGAGCATTCAGAAACCGAAGAATGGTTGAAGAACTATATATATGAAAAAAAACTCGACACAAAGTCTCAAGCTTTTACACTGGATATTGCCATTTATCTAGGAGAGGTTGTAAAAAGTAATCACAGTGGGTTGAACTGGGGAGTTGTTTTTAAACCAAAGTCTTATATTAGCGTAAATCGTCCTGTTATCACTGGTTTGACTAAGGAAACAGATATGGATGTGATCAGGATTGCATCGAATAAAATGTATCTGGTTCTAGACGGAGAGCGTAATCCCAATGCTTTATTCGACATTTATCATACGTGGGAGAAATATATTTAAGGGTGCCTGATAGAAAGGGATTACGATGTTCGAATCTAATTGAGTGGGAAGATCGGTAAAAAAGTATTTTGAATATTATACAAAGAACAGAGAGCCGTAACATGTTAACGGCTCTCTTCGTCGTCTTCTGGCAAGTATTCGATCAGTTCACCAGGGAGTACGCCAAGGGTTCTACAAAGTGTGTTCAAGGTTGGAAAGTCAATTCGGGCGTTTGCGTTGGAGGCCAAAGCTTTAATCGTATTCCTATTAATTCCCGTTATAGAAACAATATCTTTCTGTTCGAGTCCACGGTCCTTCATAATTTTATCAAGAGAAAATCTAATCACAACAATTCCTCCAAAAGTAATCAAGTAAACTAGTTGATAAGTGTAGGTTAGGGGCATATATTTGTAAATAAGTAATCTAGTTAACAAGATTACAAGTAAACTAATTTAATGCCATCATAGTATCAAAATGTTTTAAAATTAGCAACAGTTCTAATTTGTATCATCCTCTACATACTCGATAACATCTTGAACATGGCAGTCTAGAGCTTTACAAATTTTATCCAGCGTATCAAATTTCACACCGTCTGTTTCTTCGTTGTAAAGCTTGGTGATTCCGTTTCTATGTAACCCAGTCTTGCGGGAAAGCTCGGCAATATTTATTCGTTTTTCGCCCATAATACGGGAAAGATGAATCTTTATCATATTTTCCTCCAGCTAAATGCATTCTATAGTGTTAAAAAGCAACATCAAAGTATTGACAATAAACACTGTTCGATGTATTCTGAAAACAACAAAAATAACACTGTAATGTGCATTTAGTTCGTTGAAATGTTATTTGTGAACGTCGTAGTAATATGCTTATCGTATCAAAACGTTTTACAATTAGCAATTAATTATCGTTCAACCACCTAGTTTGAAAAACTACCTGTAGAAGAAAGTATATTGGCAAATAAGAAACTTTGAACAAAGGAATGGAGCGAGGATGTATGACAGAATGGGTAATGGGATTGGAACGGGTATCCATGATTCAGGGGCCATATGATTTACCTCATATGTATGAGATATGCGAGGGGATTCTGTATGACCATCAATATTTCTTTTACCTCGAAAATGGCATACTGTGTTTGCGCCATGTGAAGAAGGTGGAGCAATCATATCATACGCATCTTTATCTGGATGGAGAGAGCGGAGGCTTGCAACTGGCAGAGGGTGTACAAGGGGAAGTTATGCAAGTTGTCACGGAGATCATCGAACGCTTACGCGCTAAGGATGGACTGACATTTTTATTCGATGAACTGCTGTGGCTACATGGGAGGGGACCCATTGAATTAAACCTTTTCAATAAGAAGGATGAAGTGACCCCAAGTGGCAGACAACTTGCTACGAAATAAATGATTCTTATGCTCTATATCATGGAACTTGTAGAAAAAAAATTATGATTTCAGTGAATGTACCAGTTGTTGACTGATAAAAATGAGCGGATACCGAATCAATATGGTCAATTCCACCACAACAGCATCACCAGAGGGAGTAAATCCAAAATCACCTCCCAATATGTTTTGCTGCTGCTTTGATGAAGGAAATTCCGGTTCATCCAAGCCATATTGTTCTTTGATTCTCTCTTTCGTTTCATGATCTATGACAAGGTTATCCTGTGCAAAGGTATAGCAGATAGGAACACTTAACTGTATTAAAAGAAGTAATGCAACGGGTATAAGCACTTTTTTGCTTTGCATGGTTAGCTCCTATGATCTCTGTTTTTGACCTCTTAACTTTTGTATCTACCATAATGAAAACAACTTAAAAATGCAACGGAAGGATGAGAAAATAATGCCTTTACAGGATTTTATGACCAGAATATAATGGTAAATAACAGCATCGATCTACATACACTTGGTTATCGGGGTATAGCGCAGCTAGGTAGCGCGCACCCTTGGGGTGGGTGAGGTCGTGGGTTCGAATCCCGCTACTCCGATTTTATCAAAATGTCCTGCTGATGCAGCTAATGCGTCTGCCGGGCGTTTTTTTTTGAATATTACATACCCTATCGGTCTATGTATCTACTGGGTTGTGACGAGCTAGTCGTATGCAACCAACGTATGTACTTGTGGAGCATTTGAGGGGAGATATGATGAAGCCACCTCTGCACTGGATATGGAGGCAGAAGTGGCAACTCAACAATCGCTGGCGGAATGGTCTGCTGTTTGACTTTTTTAATTTGCCTATAAAGATTCCTGAAGGGTCTTGGAAGAAGTGCTGTAATCAGCATAACGGGGAAGCACAATAGTGTAATATATTCCTACAATAACGGTACAGACCCCAACTAATAAAAACAAGAACTCAATTGAAATAAATGAAGGAAAGCTTATAGCAATGAAACCTAATGTAAGAGATTGGGACAGCATCATTAACGGATTAATCAAACCTTGCACACGTCCCATCATTTGAGGATCTACAATACGAGGAAGCCATCCTCCTATGCCAATGTTAATGAACGGAAGTATCAGTGCAATGACAAAATTGATAATCAGAAAAGCGTAGATGTGGTTAACAAATCCAAGTATGCACATACCTATTCCGGCTACCAGAACTCCCGCTGCAATCATTTGGTGTAGCTTTAGCTTGGCGGAGATGAGAGAAGCGATTAGGGTACCAAGCAACACACCAGCTCCAAAAATAATACCTGTCCAAACCATATACTGCTCATAGTTGCCTGGAGCTAGCTTATATTTAAGAATAAACATCGGTAAAACGCTAAAACCACCATTTAAAATACCGAACATAAAAAAGCCTGAAACCAACCAAAGCAATAGTCTGTTGCGTAATATGTAAAGAAACCCTTGTTTAAAATCGATCATGACAAGTTTGAATTTTAATTGTTTGAATTGATGTGCCCCGTTCGGAAGGCGTACTTCCTTTGGAATTTTGCAGGAACGAATAAACAGTGCAGACACAATAAAAGAAATAGCATCAATTAGGATGGCTCCAGTAATTCCAAAGTGCCAGTAGACGACGGCCCCCAGAGTTCCTCCAAATAACATGAAAAGACTCCCCATCATTTGATTGAGGCCTGCGGCAATGGTGTAATCATCTTCGCTTAATATCCCCTGTATAATGGCACTTTCGGCTGGGAAGAAGAATTTGGAGGCAGCACTACGAATGAAGAGGAGGGCAAATATCAAAGGAATCGAATCGACCCAAATAAAAATAAGCAGACATAAGGATAAAAAAGCGCTGATCCAGTCACAATTAACAGCAATTTTTTGTCTGTCCATCCGATCTGCCAGCACTCCAACCACGAGAAATACTACCAGCATCGGAAGCGAATACATTAACTCTGCAAGCGTTGCATAGTATGGCTGATTTGTAAACCGTTTCAACAAATAAAACATGAATGCAGTAACCCCGATAATTCCTCCCATTTGTGAGGCGAAGGTTGCCAGAAAAAACCTGACATAATTCTTGTTTCTGAGTACTTGTTTTAATCCAGTCACAGTTCCATCCCTTTCGCTTTCAAAGCGGTTTTTAGATGCCTAATTAAAATAATAGTGAAAAGTAGGAATATTGTACAGAAAAGTGACTTTAATGTCACTTTAAGTTTGGATTTGCATCGTATCGGACCTCTGCCTTTTAAATTCTGCTAATTAACGATAATCATAGTGGGGTGGACTGGGAAGTTGTTTTCAAAATGGTTTGGCGTAGTATGAGGAGCAATATCAACTTAAGTAACCAGCCGACGGTTGATATCCGACGGCTGGTTATTTAAGTTGCCAGGTGTTTTATTACAGATTAGCCCGATTCATCTCATTTACGCATGGATATGTTGAGAAAAAGGAAATGCTCATAGCTAGAAAACTTTATACAATGGAAGAGGAATAAGAATTGTGAAATTCGACTTTTGATGAAGGATTTCATATAATGTGATCATATTGTGAACAACTTAAATTGAAGACTTTAAAAAAATGAAAATGATTTCCGTCCAGCTATGAATTTCAAAATTTGACGGAGGGAACGAGATGACAATGGAAGAGAGCAGCAGACAGGTACCTTGGCAGGCGTATTATGGACCTAATCTAGGTTATGTGCAGGATCAGTATGAAAAGTATGTAGCGGACCCCGGAACGGTTGATCCGGCTTACCGCGAGCTGTTTGATCAATGGGGTGAGCCGCCACAATCCGAATATTCGGCTGCTTCCATGATAGACAACAAATTGCAAGGCCCCCCCACAAGTGCTTTGGGGCACCTTGATTCAAACACATTACAGAAAGCGGTTACAGCGGGGAAAATGGTGTGGAATATCCGTGAGTACGGACATTTAGCCGCCCAAATCGATCCGCTGGAACTGGATGCAGAGCAGGATACACGCTTGCTTAATCCAGCATCTTACGGTTTAACTGAACAAGACTTGAAGGCTTTTCCAGCCTCTTTAATATGGGATAACGCTCCTGCGGGAACACTTAACGGATGGGAAGCCATTCAACGGTTACGTGTAGCATACACAGGACCGATTGCCTATGAATTTAGTCATATTCACAACGAGGAGGAGCGCCGCTGGCTGAACAGCTATGCAGAATCTGGCTGGTCCTCCAAGCCACTTACAACACAGGAACGCAAGTCGTTGCTAGGCAGATTGGTAGAAGTAGAACAGTTCGAAGAGTTTTTGCATAAAACATTCGTCGGACAGAAACGTTTTTCCATCGAGGGTAATGATGTGCTTGTCCCTGTTCTCGACGAGATTATTCGTCTAACGACAAATGCAGGAGCAAGTCATGTCCTGATGGGTATGGCGCATCGCGGCCGTTTGAATGTACTGGCTCATGTGCTGGGCAAGCCTTACAGTAAAATTTTCTCTGAATTTCATCATTCGCCGAATAAGGATTTGATCCCGTCAGAAGGTTCCACAGGAATTAACTACGGCTGGACTGGCGATGTGAAATATCATCTGGGTGCTGATCGTTTTGTAAAAGATGGGGGAGCAGTGCAGGCCCGTCTGACATTGGCGAATAACCCGAGTCACCTGGAATATGTAAATCCGGTAGTACAAGGATTTTCACGAGCTGCACAGGAAGACCGCAGTGAGGCTGGTTATCCGAAGCTGGATGTGAGCAAGGCAGCTACAATTATTATGCATGGTGATGCGGCTTTCCCAGGTGAAGGTATCGTGGCAGAATCACTTAATTTCACAAATTTGCGTGGCTTCCGTAATGGCGGCACGGTCCATATTATTGTGAATAATCGTTTGGGCTTTACGACAGAGAGTGTCGATTCACGTTCGACCCGTTATGCGAGTGATTTGGCTAAAGGCTATGAAATTCCAATTGTACATGTGAACGCGGATAATCCTGAAGCCTGCATTGCAGCGGCACGTATGGCTGGTGAATATCGCAATCGTTTCAAGAAGGATTTTTTGATTGATCTGATTGGTTACCGTCGTTATGGTCACAATGAATCCGATGACCCGGAAACAACACAACCGCTGGTATACCGTAAGGTGAAGAATCATCCGACGGTGAGCAAATTATATGCTCAAAAGCTGATGAAGCAGGGTATAGTGGATGAAGCGTTTAGTGCCGGTCTCATTGAAAAGGTCCAAAACAGACTGAAGGAAGCGCATGAGCATGTGAAGAATCAACCGGAACAAGAGCCGGAAATGAGTCCTGTGAAGGCGAAAAAGAATCAGAATTCTATGGTACGTACTGCAGTGGAATTGAAAAAGCTGCGCCAAATCAATGAAAACTTACTCAAATGGCCACAGGCTTTTCATGTATATCCGAAGCTGGATCGAATTTTACAGCGTAGAAAAACCGCTCTGAACGAAGGGGAAAAGGTAGATTGGAGCTTGGCGGAGACGCTGGCTTTGGCCACCATTCTCGCAGACGGCAAGCCTATTCGTATGACAGGTCAGGATGCGGAGCGAGCTACATTTGCTCACCGTAACCTTGTGCTGCATGAGCCTGAAACAGGCCGTACACATTGCCCGTTGCATACATTGCCGGAAGCACGTGCTTCATTCAGTATTCATAACAGTCCATTGTCTGAGGCATCTGTCCTCGGCTTTGAATATGGCTATAACGTGTATTCTCCTGAAACGTTAGTGATTTGGGAAGCACAATTCGGCGATTTTGCTAACTGTGCACAGGTTATTTTTGACCAATTCATCTCCGCAGGCCGTGCCAAATGGAGACAGAAATCGAGTCTAGTGATGCTGTTACCGCATGGTAGCGAAGGACAAGGACCAGAGCATACAAGCGCACGTCTGGAGCGTTTTCTCCAGTTGTCCGCACAAAATAACTGGACTGTCGCTAATTTGAGCAGTGCCTCACAGTATTTCCATCTGCTGCGCCGTCAGGCTGCATTAAGCGAAAGTGAGGAAGCCCGCCCGCTTGTGATGATGTCGCCGAAGAGCCTGATTCGTAATAATCGTGTCGCTTCGCCTGCTTCTGAATTCAGCGAAGGAGCATTCCGTCCTGTGTTGGAACAGCCTGGTCTGGGTGCACGTCCGGATCGTGTAGAGCGCATTGTACTGTGCAGTGGCAAGATTGCCATCGATCTCGAAGAAGCATTGGAAAAGGATAAGAATGAGGCAGAAGAGCGTCTGCATATTATTCGTGTGGAGCAGCTATACCCTTTCCCGGAAGAGGAAATTCGGAATATTTTCGGCCGCTTCCCGCATGTTAAGGAGTTCGTATGGGCTCAGGAAGAACCTAAAAATATGGGGGCCTGGAGTTACATTGAACCTCGTCTGCGGAATGTAGTGCCACAGGGAGCGGAAATTCGTTACGCAGGCAGACCAGATCGTTCAAGCCCGGCCAGCGGTTATCAGCAAGTACACAGCCTAGAACAACAGCGAATTATTCAATCGGCGTTGAAGCAGGATTCCAAAAACAATATTACACTTGGGAGGTAGCGGCTGTGAGCGATATTATAGTGCCAGCAATGGGAGAATCCATCACGGAAGGAACAATTTCCAAATGGCTTGTGAAGGAAGGGGATTCCGTAGGACAGGGAGATGTTCTACTGGAGCTGGAAACCGATAAGGTCAATCTGGAAATTAGTGCGGAAGAAGCAGGTGTGGTCCAGAAAATCCTTCGTCAGGAGGGAGATACTGTAGTCATCGGTGAAGCTGTTGGCTTGATCGGAAGCGGCAGTGGTGGTGCGGAATCAACCGGTGCTGGAGAAGTAGCAGCAACTCAAGCGCCTGAAGCACCGTCCGTAGCGACTTCACCGTCTTCCGTAGGAGGCGGCGTTAAAGCAGAAGAAAAGTCTGCACCGCCTATTTCATCGAATGGCGACGGGAATGGCCAGACGGCATCACCATCCGCCCGGAAGTTGGCGCGTGAGCGCGGAATTGATCTTGAGCAGGTACAGGGAAAGGACCCGCTCGGACGTGTTTTCCAGGAGGACGTAAAAACGCATAACAGCTCTGAAGTGTCACGTGCAGCATCTGTACCTGCGTCTCCCGCTGCTAGCAAGCCTGCGCCTCCGTCTCCAGCACAAACGGAGTACAGCAAGCCTGTGGAACGCCAGCGGATGTCTCGGCGCAGAGCGACGATCGCTAAGCGTCTTGTTGAAGCACAGCAAACAGCTGCCATGCTCACCACTTTTAATGAAGTGGATATGACCGCCATTCTCGATGTGCGTAAACGCCGTAAAGATAAGTTTAAGGAAAAACATGATGTAGGTTTGGGCTTTATGTCCTTCTTTACAAAGGCAGTGGTTGGTGCACTCAAGCGCTTCCCTACCGTGAATGCAGAAATTAACGGCGATGATATCGTACTGAAAAAATACTATGATATTGGGATCGCTGTATCTGCCAAGGAAGGTTTGGTCGTGCCAGTTGTACGGGATGCTGATCGTCTTGGCTTTGCTGAGATCGAGAAGAGCATTGCAGATTTGGCTAGTAAAGCACGCTCCAATTCGCTTTCTCTGGCCGACTTGCAAGGAGGAACGTTTACTATAACCAATGGAGGTATTTTCGGTTCCCTGCTGTCTACGCCAATTCTCAATACACCGCAAGTGGGTATTTTGGGAATGCATAAAATCCAACTTCGCCCGATTGCCATCGACGAGGAACGCATGGAAAATCGTCCGATGATGTATATCGCGTTGTCCTACGATCACCGGATTATTGATGGTAGCGAGGCGGTTCGTTTCCTGGTAACGGTCAAAGAATTGCTGGAAGATCCGGAATCATTGTTACTCGAAGGATAAAATAAATCGGGCAAGTGTATCTCCCCTTTACGTGTATGACAAAAGCAGACTCTTGCGAGTCTGCTTTTTTTCCTGCATAGTTATAACATAAGGCAACTGACATTACAGGCAGTAGATGTAGAGAAGGGCGGGAACTGTTTTGGACAAAGACTTGCGCTATCCGATAGGATCATTCGTTGTTCCAGATACCATTACAGAAGAACAGCTTATCGCATGGATTCACGACATTGCTGAATTGCCTGCACAGCTGCGTCAGGCGGTCGAAGGACTGAATGAGCAGCAGCTCAATACGCCTTATCGCGAAGGGGGCTGGACGATTCGGCAGGTAGTTCATCATGTGGCAGATAGCCATATGAACAGCTATATCCGTTTTAAGCTGGCACTGACGGAGGATACGCCGACGATCAAGCCATATGATGAGGGGCGTTGGGCCGAAATACCAGACGCCAGGGAGCTTCCACTGGAACCTTCGTTGCAATTGCTGGAAGGACTGCATGAACGGTGGGTGACCGTGTTACGATCGTTGGGAGAGGATCAGCTACACCGAACATTTATTCATCCTGAATCGGGCCAGACGATCCGCCTGGAACGAAACATCGGCATCTATGCCTGGCATGGCAAGCATCACACAGCTCATATTACTTCCCTGAGAGAACGGAATGCATGGTGATTTTTAAAACTATATCCAAATGAATATAAGGCAATAAAAAAGAAACCTTCAATCCCACTTTAATCGTGGTTTTTAAAGGTTTCTTTTCTTATTTCCTCACAAGGTTGATGACTTGGGCTAGATTGAATGTTCAGGTGCCTCGGAGTCTCCAGACAATGCGGAAACAGAGGTCACCCCTGTGTTAACATGGCGGTCGAGCCAGTCCACGATGTCACTCATCACCTCGTCGCGGTTTGTTTCATGAAGCATCTCATGGCGACCGTCAGGATAGAGGCGATATTCGATGTCCTGAAGCTCTAGGCTTCGATACATTTCCACTAGTGACAACACACCTTTACCGAACAAACCCACTGGATCACGATCCCCGGCAAAAATATAAACTGGCAGTTTGGGATTGATGTGTTTCAGCGAGGAAGGCCAGTGGATTTCTTGTAATAGCCTGAAAAAATCCAGAAAAAAGCCTGTCGTGCATATAGCTCCACATAATGGGTCGTGCACGAATTGATCTACTTCCTCAGGATCACGGGACAGCCAGTCGAACGCCGTACGCACCGGACGAAAGGCACGGTTAAAGCCGCCAAAGACCATAGCGTTGAGCAGCATGCTGCGATGATCCATTCCTTGCAGCTTGGCTTGCAGTAGAGCAACTTGCTCTCCGAGTTTTAGGAGACCACGTCGTCCGTTGGTCCCCGATAAAATAAACCCGTGATACGTTTGCCGATCATCGTACATAATTTTCTGGGTTAAAAAGGACCCCATGCTGTGACCCAGCAAAAAACGAGACTGATCAGGGAATTCCTTAGCCGCAATTTCGCCTAGCTCCAGCATGCCGTTTGCCATTCGATTAAACGCATTAGCTCCCGGCATACCCAGCTTATCAGGATCACCAGCCGTGCGCCCGTGACCGATATGATCGTTGGCATACACGCCATAACCGCAAGCAGTAAGTTTTTCGGCCAGTCGGATGTAGCGATAGGACGTCTCGCACATACCATGCGAAATTTGAACAATCCCCTTAATGGGCAAATTCTGATCAGGCAGCCAGCGGTAGGCAAAAAGCTCTGTTCCGTCATTTTCAGCGATGGTGAAGGTGTATTCCCGCATAATTAGACATCACATCCTTTAAGCTTTAAGGAAGATAAGATCTAAGTACGGTCATTCCGTCATTCAGCGTGTAACCGCTCAGGTTAGCGGGCAACAGGAAGCAATCTCCAGCTTTACAGGAAAGAGACTCGGTATTATTGTTCCATGTTATGGTCCCACTGCCTTCACAAATCACGAGAATGGTGAAGCTGTCTTCCGTTGTAGAAAGTGCCCAACTTCCATCTACGATACCCTTTTCCACAACAAAATACTCACAGGCTGCCAACTGGAGCCATTTACCAGGCTGTAGGCCGTCCGTTTTCATCGTTGTTGCGCCTGCGCCTTCGTAGGAGGTTACATTAAGGGAATCCTCGATATGCAACTCACGAGGCTTGCCGTCCAGTCCGGGGCGATTGTAGTCATATAAGCGATAGGTAGTATCCGAATTTTGCTGGATTTCAGCAACGACAACGCCTGCACACAGTGCATGTACGGTTCCGGCGGGGATGAAGAACGTATCGCCTGCTTCGACTGGAACCTGGCGCAAACTGCCGAGGATATCCCCACTTTCAAGAGCTGTGCGCAGACTCTCGCGGGTTACACCTTCGGTCAGACCATAAATAATCTTGGCATCTGGCTTGGCATCAAGCACGTACCACATTTCAGTTTTTCCTAATTCTCCGGCTGGAAGTCCTGCGTAATCATCTGTCGGATGCACCTGAACGGATAAGTCATCATTACAATCCAGTAGTTTGATTAAAAGTGGGAATCGTCCGCCTTTTTCCGATACACCCTTGGCCCCGAGCCAATCCTGCCCGTAGGTCTCGCGGATTTCATCCAGTCCTTTGCCTGCCAGCTCACCATTGATAACCGTTGTTGTTCCGTTTGGATGATCGGCAATCATCCATCCTTCCCCGATATGTCCTTCTGGTGGGGTTAGACCAAATTGCTCTAAGGCCCGTCCCCCCCAAACTCTCTCTTTGAACTCAGGTTGAAATTGCAGCGGGTATGGCTTTAGCATAATTTCTCTCCTCCATAATGAGTAATGAGTGCGACCTAACAGAATAGGGAAATCAATAACGTGCCGCTGGGGCAATAAACTGGGATGAATAGTGCCCAAACGAGCTTAAAAAATAATATATGTAAGGCGGCTTAAAAAGCCGCTCATAACCTGAGTTTAAAATCCGACATTATTTCTTCTCAACCGCCACTACGAAAGGCGAAGCGGCTCGTTGTAATTGACGATAAATAATGCTTTGACCGCTGGAGACCGGGAGAGCAGAAGCCCATTGAAGAACGGCATCTGCTTCTTCACTGCCTCCGGCGTGTCCTGGATATAACACGGCAGTCAGAATGCCGCGTGGTCGCAGCAATTGTAAGGCAGCATCAAGTGCGACGAGCGTGCTGTCTGTTTGGGTGATGACAGTAGGATCGGCGCCTTCGGAAGGCAAGTAGCCCAGGTTAAACATGACCGCAGCGACTTTGCCATGCAGCATGTCCGGAACGGCCTCCTGCATTTGCTCATGACCTTGTAGCAGTAGCGATACTTCTGCTAATGAAGGAGAAGCGTTTTCTTCCAGTCGACGACGGGCGCAATGCAGTGCTTCTTGTTGGATGTCGAAGCCATAGACACGGCCCCGTTTGCCAGCAGCTTTTGCCAGAAACAACGTGTCTGCTCCTGTGCCGACGGTGGCGTCTATAGCAGTATCGCCTGGCTGCACCCGCGCAGCCACCAATTGATGAGCGTAGCTCAGGACGGATAGGAACCCCATTTAAGGTTGCCTCCAGTATTTTCCCTGCCACGTTTCACGTGACTTCAGTTCATGATCAATGGCATTAAGCACTTCCCATTTTTTAAGCGACCACATGGGTCCCATTAGCAAATCGCGTGGGGCATCTCCGGTTAACCGATGAACGATCATTTCGGGAGGTAAAAACTCCAGCGTATCAACTATCAGCTTAACGTATTCGTCCTTTTCCAGAAAGCGTAGCAATCCCGCTTCATATTGCTTGACCATGGGCGTTTTGCGCATGAGATGCAGCAGGTGGATTTTGATGCCCTGCACATCCATAGCGGCTACCGCCCGTCCCGTATCGAGCATCATTTCATGCGTCTCTTGGGGCAGACCATAAATGATGTGGGCGCACACGCGGATATTCCGCTTGCGCAGCTTTTCCACCGCATCCAGATAGCATTGAGTATCATGAGCGCGGTTAATCAGCTCTGAGGTCGATTCATGGACAGTTTGCAGACCCATTTCGACCCATAGGTACGTGCGTTCGTTTAGCTCGGCAAGGTAATCAACTACATCGTCAGGCAGGCAATCAGGACGTGTAGCGATGGACAGACCGACAACACCGGGCTGCTCCAGAATAACCTCGAAGTATTCTCGCAGTTCCTCAACCGGGGCATACGTATTAGTATAGGCTTGAAAATAGCCAATATATTTGGCGTTTGGCCATTTTAGATGCTGCCGATCCCGAATCGTATTGAACTGGGTGACCAGATCATCACGACGACGCCCGGCAAAATCACCCGATCCGCGTGCGCTACAAAAGGTGCAACCCCCTTTAGCGATGGAGCCATCGCGATTCGGACAGGTAAAACCGGCATCCAGCATGACTTTGAACACTTTATTTTGAAATTGCTCACGCATTTCGTAATTCCAAGTATGGAACCGTTTATCTCCCCACAGGAGAGGAGCAGGCAATAAATCTGTTTTCATGGGTGTACTCCTTTTTTTACGATCACCCTATTGTAACAAAAATCAGTCTTCATTGGGAATCATTTGACCGAACAAGTCAATAAAATGTGCGTATTTTATGGCGTTGCGGATTGAAAAAGGTTACACAATGTGTTATATTGTAAGCGGTACCAGACATACAATAAAAGGACTGTTTTCGATCCTGAAGATAAAAGTTATCCGTTGCTAATGATTATTCTTCAGGGAGGCAGCTATGCTGTTTCTATCGCCTGTTTTAGGGTAAGTGCACGTCGGTTCCATCACAAATAACCCGTGAGGTGATCTTTTATGAATGCGCAGGATAAGACGCGTATGGATAAAGTTACTGTTGAGTTAACCTTTGATGAGGCGTTGGCATTGACTGGTGTCCGTTTTGGGCAGGATCGTCAGATTGGAACGACCGCACGTCAAAAAATCAGAGCGGCTTGCCAAAAGACAATTGATTTTTCCCCTGCTGATGGGGTAGACTATGAACAATTAAATTAGTTGGACCCCAATCCAAATATATTGAAAAAGGAATTTCATTTCCGTATCTTCAAGCGGGGGTGAAATTCCTTTTTCCTTGATAACAGAGTATATGGAGGAGTAACATGCGTTTACGCGGAAGAAAAGGAATTCGGGAAAGTCTGGAAGAACAGCAGGACCTAGTCATCTTGGAGCCAGCACAGTATAAGGGGAAATGGCAGCAGCTTTTTGGTAATGATCGTCCCATTCATGTAGAGTTCGGTATGGGTAAAGGGCAATTTATAAGCCAAATGAGCTTCCGGAATCCGGAGGTTAACTATATTGGCTTTGATATGTATGATGAGCTGGTTCGCCGTGCAACAGAAAAGTCTCGTCTGGCCTGGAGTAATTCAGAGGTTGATACGCCGCCTAATATCAAATTGGCACTGGCAAACATTGAACAGATCGAAAATGTTTTTGAACCAGGAGAGATTGAACGCATTTATCTGAATTTTAGTGATCCCTGGCCTAAAGCCAAACATGCACGTCGTCGTTTGACGCATCCGCGTTTTTTGGACAAGTACCGTCAGCTTTTGAACAGCAAAGGACAAATTCATTTTAAGACTGATTCGGAGACACTGTTTGAGTTTTCTCTGAATTCGTTTGCCGATAGTGGTTTGCAGATGACGAATATTTCGTTAAACCTTCATCGTGAGGGGATTAACGAGGAGCATGTCATGACGGAATATGAACAAAAGTTTATGGGCAAAGGTATGAATATTCATCGAGTCGAGGTGCTGATCGGCAAAGATGCTTTGGAAGAGTATGGAAAAACACGCCTTGAAAAGTACGGGAAATAAAAACAGATCAAATGGATAGAATAAGACAGGGTGCTTCCTTATTAGGAAAGCACCCTGTTCGGTTCCAGTATATCCAAAATACTCTGTGCGCTCTGAAGAGGATAATATCGCGCTACATTATGGACGTGCTCCTGTCGCTTGCGGACGATTTCTGGAAAATCGTGTAGCAGTCGGTTCATCCATTTAACGACAACATCCAGCGAAGTAATCGGTTCTCCGAAGCCTTGAGCCGTAAAGTATTGACAATTTTCCTCCTCCTGTCCAGGGAGAGGTTTGTGAAACAGCATCGGAATCCCTTTGGCCAATCCCTCGGTGCATGTCATTCCGCCGGGTTTGGTGATGAGCAGATTCGATACCTCCATTAATTTGTCGATTTCCCGTGTAAATCCGAAGATATGAATATTTGGATGATTAAACCTGGGATCCAACTGCATTTTACGACGAATTTTATCATTATGCCCCAAACAAAAAATAAATTGAATGTTATCTCTCCACTGAGTAAGCGAACGATGTATGACTTCGTCATTCATAAGGCCCCAGCCGCCACCCATAACGAGTACGGTCGGGATGGGTTTAAGTCCAAATTGTTCTCTAATTTCATCGTGCCCAGGATGTTCCCAAAAATTTGGATGAACGGGAATACCGGTCACCTGGATTTTCGAGACGGATACTCCGCGTGCGCGCAGCTTACGCATGACTTCAGGCGTAGATACAAAGTACCGGTCAACCTCGGGACTAATCCATGTTCCATGTGCATCGTAGTCTGTAATGACAGTACAAAGCGGAACATGTAAGCCTAAGCGCTTCAAACGTGAAATTACCGCGCTTGGGATGGGATGAGTACATACCACCAAATCGGGACGAAGCTGCCGGAGAATGTTTCGGGTCTGCGTGTAGAACAGACGGTGCAAAGCGAGCGTTGTAAGACGGTTTAATGATTTTTTGTACTGATGACGGTAAACCAATCCGACTAGACGAGGCTGCGATACAACAGTCTTCTTGTATGCTGTAATAATAAGCGGGGCCATTCTTGGATTCAAAAAACTCCCCAGCTCCAGCACTCTGGTCTGCACATTCGGAGAAAGCTTCCGCAAACTGCTTGAGAGCGCGTAGGCAGCTTGAGTATGTCCGGCACCGAAACCTTCCGATAATAATAACACTCGTTTTTTAGCCACTCTCATTTCACCTGTTCCTGCTGGGATGTTCTCAATCATACCATATCGGCTTTAAGGCCAGAATGCAACCGTTCCTATTGCTGCAGACGTTCCGATGACCGCTCCTGCGAGTACATCCGTTGGGTAGTGAAGACCCAGATAAATTCGAGAAAAACCAACAATTGTCGCTACAGGCAACAGCAGCAATGTTAGCATCGGTGACTGTAGCATGAAAGGCACGGTAGCTGAAAAAATAGCGGTCGTGTGCCCTGAGGGAAAAGAATGGTCCGACAAGGGGTTGCGGAATGTATTTGTACCTGGTAGCGCCAAATACGGGCGAATCCGCGGGTACAGCTTTTTAACGATAGCTACGGGGATGTGACTGACCCCGAGAGCGATGGCTCCCTTCATACCGGTATCTTTCCACGGATTCGGAGCGAGCCACCAAATAAGGAGTGTGGAGGCTATAGTAAAGGTAGCCCCGCCTAAATGTGTGAGATAATAAAGCCAGAAGTTCAAAAAACGGTTGTGTAAGCGTCCGTTGATCCATTTGAACAACTGCTGCTCCAGATTTACAAGTTTTACGACTAGACGTTGCATTTGGTTTCCTCCGGTTGCCGGTTCAGGTCAGTCGGCAAATATTTTGAGTCATTTTGACATAATCAGACCATAAGTAATTATTCTCTTGCTCTCATCATATTTTTAAACGCTGTTCATTTCAAGAATCACTAAAGATTCAAACTTACTTGGTTCAATTCTACACAAAAATGTTAATGGAATATAAGCCAAATTGTATAACTTTCTTTGCGTTCATCCGTCTAATAAGATAGAGTGTTTAGAAGTGGTTGCTAATTGGCCCACAAAAAGGAGGGACCAAAGAAATAAAAAGTTAGCAAATGGATGAAAATAAGACCTAAGCGTCATCAATGAGAAGACCAGCGCCGCATTCCCGGTTCAAACGGGAGTTTGTTGTGTTTTTTTGCTGCTGAGACCGGTTTAAGGGCTTTGACAAAAGATTGAAAACCAACGAAAATCGTAATGGCATTCCTGTGTCAGCCAAAAGGGGGCTGCGCACAGCCAATGAAGAAAGCAAGGGTCGGGTCAAAAACTACAGAAAAGGCGCGCAAAGCGCCGCAACTTGCGCTACACAGATAGAAAACAAACAAACGCAAGATTTTAAGGGGTATAAAAAAGGGGGTAACAAGAGATTATGTTAGACGCTATTTTCGTGACACTCCAGATTATACTGGCGGTGATCGCAGTCTATCAGTTTGCATTCTCCTTGTTCGGATTGGTTCGCAAGAAAAGGAAAGAGCACGCGGCTCCAGAAAAATCATTTGCCATTTTAGTCGCTGCCCACAATGAAGAACAGGTTGTCGGAGCATTGATGGAAAATTTGAAGCAACTTGATTATCCGAAGGAACTTTACGATGTGTTCGTAATCTGTGATAACTGTACAGATAAGACTGCGGACATCGTTCGCGCTCACGGCATGAATGCTTGTGAACGTACGAATCCAAATCTGCGTGGTAAAGGCTACGCTATTGAGTGGATGCTCAAGGAATTATGGGCTATGCCGCGCCAATATGATGCCATTGTCATGTTTGATGCTGACAATTTGGCGCATACCAATTTCTTGAGTGAAATGAACAATGATCTGTGCACAGGTGCCCGTGTTATTCAGGGGTACATTGATACTAAGAATCCTGAGGATTCTTGGATTACAGCGGCATACGGGGTATCTTATTGGTACATCAACCGTTTGTGGCAGCTGTCACGTCACAATCTGAACATGGCTAATTTCCTCGGTGGTACAGGCATGTGCTTTGAAACAAATCTGCTTAAGGAAATGGGCTGGGGTGCAACAAGTCTCGTAGAGGATTTGGAATTCACCATGCGCTGCACACAACGCAACGTATATCCAAGATTTAATTACGATGCCAAGGTATATGATGAAAAGCCGTTGACGTTCAAAGCTTCGTCCAGACAGCGTCTGCGCTGGATGCAAGGTCATTTCACGGTTGCTCGTCGTTATTTCTTCCCGTTGCTGTGGCAAAGTATCAAGCATAGAAGCCTGATTAAATTCGATATGGCTCTTTATGGTCTAAACGTGTATATCGTACTGCTCACCTTCTTGATGACAGTAGCTATGTGGATAGATATTGCGTTATTTGGTGGACCTAATATCGAAAATATTTATGTGCAATTCCCGGCTTGGACCGGTGCTATAGCTGTGGGTCTGAATATTGCTACCTTTGTGATCGCAATGATTTTGGAAAAGGTCACGTTCAAAAAAGTATATCTGTACCTGCTGCTATTCCCGGTATATCTGGTCTCGTGGTATCCGATTACGTTCTATGCGTTCTTTACACAGAACAACAAGCAATGGAGCCATACCCAGCATACGCGTGTCGTTCGCCTGGAAGAGGTTCAGAGCAAGCAAGGTTAATTGGACGGTAAAATAGGACTGAAGATCGGTGTCATTCATTTTTTATTAAAGTGTTGACACCTCGATTGCACCGTGATAAGATATTTGAGTATGTTAATTGAAAAGTATGGATTAATAAGTAGAAGGTCCGACTTCTCACCTGCCCGGTATTGCCGGCTGGTCATGATCCAATGATTTGTGAATTGAACTTTCATGATGAATTGAGTATCAGACAGGGATGTCGGCTGTATAGTCGTCATCCCTTTTTTGTGCTTAAACACAATACAACAATAACAGGTTCTGGAGGTGGAGGGTTATTAGTAAGGAACATATGATCAATGATGAGATTCGGGTGAGAGAAGTACGTCTAGTTGGTGCGAATGGGGAACAAATCGGGATTACACCGACGCGTGAAGCTTTGCAAATGGCGATTGACGCAAACTTGGATCTCGTAAACGTGGCGCCTCAAGCGAAGCCGCCCGTGTGTCGGATTATGGATTACGGTAAATTCCGCTATGAGCAACAGAAGAAAGAAAAGGAAGCCCGTAAAAACCAGAAGATCGTTGACATCAAAGAGGTATGGTTCCGTTCCAACATCGAGGAACATGACTACCAAACCAAGTTTCGCAATGTGGTAAAGTTCCTGAATGAAGGGGACAAGGTGAAATGCTCCGTTCGTTTCCGCGGTCGTGAAATTACCCATGCTAATGTGGGTCAAAAAATTCTCGAACGTGTGAAATTGGAAGTTGCTGATCTTTGTACCGTGGAGCGCCAACCCAAGCTCGAAGGACGCAGCATGATTATGATATTGGCTCCAAAGAGTCAATGACAAATTAAGGAGGAAGTTCAATGCCTAAAATGAAAACACATAGCAGCCTTAAAGGCCGCTTCAAAATTACCGGTACTGGTAAAGTAATGCGTTACAAAGCTTACAAAAACCATTTGCTTTCCCACAAATCCAAACGTGCAAAACGCGTTCTGGGTACTAACCCTGAGATGGCACCTGGGGACGTTAAGCGTCTGAAACAAGGTCTTGCTAACCTGAAATAGCACTAGCACTGCAATGAATGAAGTATAAACATTATTTGGGAGGTCTATTGATATGGCAAGAGTAAAGGGCGGATTCGTCGTTCGTCGTCGTCATAAAAAAGTATTGAAGCTTGCTAAAGGTTATTTTGGTTCCAAACACCGCATTTTTAAAACAGCTAACGAGCAGGTAATGAAATCGCTTGTTTACGCATACCGTGACCGTCGTCAGACGAAACGTAACTTCCGCAGACTGTGGATCGTGCGTATCAACGCAGCAGCTCGTTTGAACGGTTTGTCTTACAGCAAATTGATGCACGGCCTGAAATTGGCTGGTGTGGACATTAACCGCAAAATCTTGGCTGATCTTGCAGTCAATGATATTAATGCATTCAACTCTTTGGCAACTGTTGCTAAAGGCAAAATCAACGCTTAATTATTAATAATGAAGGCGTGGAAACCGCGAAAGCGGTAAAAAGGTATCCCAAGCAGTACGCTGTGTAGGGATGCCTTTTTTTGTACATACTCAATGTTACGGAAAAGACTTCGTTTTCTCCAAAATACGAATAAATATGACGTGAGATGGAAGAATGTATGTTTTTTTTAGCTTTGTAACGCTTACATTGATGAGATTTTAAAAAAAATTGACCCAAGGTTATTAATTGTCTAGATTTTAGCCGATCATAATTGTATAATCTCTAAAGTAAGTCTTCTATACGATCTGTCTCGTCAGTAAATGACATGCAATGAGCATGTACATGTTCAAAGAAAAGAGACAGTCCAGGGATCTAACACTAAGGGGGAACAGTATCAGCATGAAGAAAATGTTCAGTATGTCTTTGGTTATGCTGCTGGCGATCTCGGTCATTCTCGCAGGCTGCGGTAACAAAAATCAAGGTGCGTCCAACGCAAATGGTGGAGACACAGGTGGTTCTGCCAAAACATCGAATGTCCAAATCGGCATGGTTACAGATGTGGGTGGAGTAAACGACAAATCGTTTAACCAATCTGCTTGGGAGGCACTACAAGCCACTGAGAAAGAATCCGGCGTTAAAGTTAAATACCTGCAAAGTAAATCCGATCAAGATTATATTCCTAACCTGAACCAATTTGTTAAGGGTGATTTTAACCTGACTTGGGGAATCGGTTTTAATCTGGCGAATGCGATTGGACAAGTAGCGAAAGACAACCCAAGCAAGAATTTGGCGATCATTGACAGTGTCGTGGATGCGCCTAACGTAAAATCGGTTGTTTTTGCTGAAAATGAAGGTTCCTTCTTGGTGGGGGTTGTAGCTGGTAAGCTTACCAAAACAAACAAAATTGGTTTTGTGGGTGGACAAGAAAGCCCATTGATCAAACGTTTTGAAAAAGGATTCGAAGCAGGAATTAAAGCTGTAAATCCAAATGCAAAATTGGAAGTTAACTACACAAGTGCATTTGATAAGCCGGACCTGGGTAAAGCAGCAGCTGCGACGATCTATAACAGCGGTGCGGATATTATTTTCCATGCAGCTGGCGGATCTGGTACAGGTGTATTTAATGAAGCACTCGCACGTAAGCAACAAGGTCAGCAAGTATGGGTTATTGGCGTAGATAAAGACCAATCACTTGAGTTTGGTGACGACGTAACATTGACTTCGATGGTAAAACGTGTAGATGAAGCTGTAAAACGCGTATCTAAAGAAGTAATTGATGGTAAATTTAAGGGTGGTGTCGAGACACTGGCTCTGAAGGATAATGGTATTGGTTTGGCAGACACATCAACGAAAAACGTACCTAAAGATGTGCTTGATCTTGTAGAACAATACAAGCAAAAAATTATTAAGGGCGAAATTACAGTTCCTTCGAAATAAGTTTTGGCTTGAAGAACATAGAAGTAGCGACAAGGCTGGTTCATAAGACTAGCCTTGTTCTTACGTCTGGAGTTATATGGATTATAACGGGCAAAATCAGCTCATTGGAGCACATACTATAAAGTGTATAAGGGTGATCTCATGGATGCAGCGACCCCCGTCGTTGAGTTAAAGCAAATTACAAAACGATTCCCCGGCATCGTTGCCAACGACTCCATCAGCATCAAGCTGCATAAGGGAGAAATTCATGCCCTTTTGGGTGAGAATGGCGCGGGTAAATCTACGCTTATGAATATTCTTTTCGGACTGTATCAGCCGGATGAAGGGACAATTGAAATCGGAGGTAAACCCGTACAGATTGATAGTCCAAATAAGGCGATTGATCTGGGGATTGGCATGGTGCATCAGCATTTTAAACTCGTACAGCCGTTTACCGTTACCGAAAATATTGTCCTGGGCTCGGAGCCACGTAAGGGTCTGAAAATCAATTATAAAAAGGCTGCCGCAGAAGTACAGCGGTTGTCTGAGCAGTACGGTCTTCAGGTAAATCCGAATGCCAAAATTGAGGATATATCTGTTGGTATGCAGCAACGTGTAGAAATTATCAAAACGCTCTATCGCGGTGCAGATATTCTGATTTTCGATGAGCCTACAGCTGTACTGACACCGCAGGAGATCACTGAGTTGCTGGACATTATGAAGCGCTTGGTCGCTGAAGGCAAATCAATTATTCTTATTACTCATAAACTTAAAGAAATCATGCAAATTGCAGATACGGTTACGATCATTCGCCGAGGTCAGGTTATTGATACGGTCAAGACGTCTGAAACAACACCAAATGAGCTGGCTGAGAAAATGGTGGGCCGTCGTGTGTCCTTTAAAGTGGACAAGCAGCTTGCGCAACCAGGACAAACGGTACTGGAAATGAACAATGTAATTTCTAAAAACAAGGATGGCATTAATGTTCTAAATGAGTTGAACCTGCAGGTCAAGGCGGGCGAGATTTTGGGGATTGCCGGAGTAGATGGAAATGGACAGAGTGAGCTGATTGAAGCTTTGACAGGCTTACGCAAGGTGGATGGCGGAAGCATTCGTTTGCTCGGACAAGAGGTGGCCAATCAGCCACCGCGCAAAATTTCAGAGGCAGGCGTTTCCCATATACCAGAGGACCGTCATAAGCATGGGCTGGTGCTCGATTTTTCTATGAGTGAAAATATGGTGCTGGAGACGTATTACCAGGCGCCTTACAGTAAAAATGGCTTTTTGAACAAAGATGCTATAGAGAAACAGGCCAAAAGTCTTATCGAAAAGTTTGATGTAAGGACACCGGATATTCACACGAAGGCAAGAGCATTATCTGGTGGGAACCAGCAGAAGGCTATCATTGCGCGTGAAATTGATAAAAATCCAGACCTTCTCATTGCAGCACAGCCTACACGCGGTCTGGATGTCGGAGCTATTGAATTTGTCCAGAAACAACTGATTGCCCAACGGGACCAAGGTAAAGCTGTGTTGCTCATATCTTTTGAACTGGATGAGATTATGAATGTATCCGACCGAATTGCTGTCATCTATGAGGGCAAGATTGTCGGAGAAGTGCTGCCAGAAGAAACGAATGACCAGGAACTGGGACTGATGATGGCAGGAAGTGCAGTGAAGAAAGGAGTAGAGAATGGCTAATCTATTGAAAATATTCACAAAAGACTCCTTTGTACTGGCGCTGGTCTCTATTATTTTGGGTCTCCTTCTGGGTGCTATTGTGATGCTGATTGGCGGGTATGACCCTATTGTGGCCTATTCTGCTTTGTTTAGCCGTGTATACGGAGATTCTTATAACTTTGGAGAGGCTATCCGTGAGATGACTCCGCTGGTTTTAACGGGGTTGGCATTTGCTTTTGCGGCCCGCGCCGGATTATTTAATATTGGCGGCGAAGGTCAGTTTCTGGTAGGTATGACAGCTGCTTCGATTGTGGGCATTAAACTCCATGGGTTGCCAGCTATCATACATGCACCGTTGGCTGTGATTGCAGGTGCAGTTTTCGGAGGCCTGTGGGCTGCGATTGCTGGCTATTTGAAGGCCAAACGAGGCGTGAATGAAGTTATTACATGTATTATGATGAACTGGATCGGTCTGTATTTGGCTAATTTGGTGATCAATCAGTTCGCACTTATGGATGGTGAAAATCGTTCTGTGGATATTCAGCCTTCTGCTTCAATTTCCATCGAATGGCTGTCCCAGATGATGGGGAATGCTCGGGTACATTGGGGTACAGTTATTGCTGTGCTGGCGGCAGTCTTTTTCTACATTTTCATGTGGAAAACAAAGCAAGGCTATGAGCTTCGGGCTGTCGGATTTAATCAGGATGCATCCCGCTATGCAGGTATGAATGTAAATCGTAATATCATAAAAGCGATGTTCATTAGTGGAGTTTTTGCCGGATTGGCAGGCGCCTTTGAAGTACTGGGAGTATTCCATTATCAATCTGTTATGGCAGGATCACCGGGAACCGGCTTTGACGGTATCGCTGTAGCCCTGATTGGGATGAATAACCCATTCGGTGTGCTGCTCGGTTCTGTTTTGTTCGGAACGCTTACGTATGGTTCTGCGGGGATGAGCTTTAGCGCAGATGTACCGCCCGAAATTATCCGGGTTGTCATTGGCTCGATTATTTTCTTCATTGCGGCCCAAGGTATTGTACGTTGGGTTGTGAAGCCGCTCTACTCCAAGCGGAAGAAAGAGAAGGTGTTGTAAAATGAGTTGGTTAACACTTGGTGAATTAATCCATACAACGCTCGTTTTTGCGACGGCGATTATTTTTGCGTCTCTCGGCGGAGTTTTTTCAGAAAAATCCGGTGTAACGAACCTCGGGTTGGAAGGACTTATGGTATTTGGAGCGTTTGCAGCGGGTGTTGGCGGATTTTATGCCGAGCAAGCTGGACTAGGAGGCACCTCTGCGGCTTGGGTAGGTGTGTTGTCAGCTGCGGTGTTCGGTATTCTGGTTTCGCTAATTCATGCTGTAGCCTCTATTACGTTTAAAGCCGATCAGGTAATAAGTGGTATAGTTATCAACTTTTTGGCAGCAGGTAGTACACTGTACATGGTCAAGCTTTTATTTGAGGGTGATGGTGACACGGGTCGGATTCAGGGTTTCAACGAAATATCCATCCCTTACCTTGTGGATATCCCGATTGCAGGAAAAGCCTTTTTCCAAGCCTATCCAACGACATACTTAGCCATTCTATTAGTTATTATTGGCTATTTTACTTTGTATAAAACACCGTTTGGCTTGCGTTTGCGTTCCGTTGGGGAGCATCCAGGAGCGGCCGATACAGTGGGTATTAAAGTAAATCGTCTTCGGTATATTGGTGTTATGATCAGTGGGGCGTTGGCTGGGATTGGTGGGGCTACAATCACTCTGACTACAACCAATATGTTCTCGCACAATACAGTTTCGGGACAGGGATATATTGCTATTGCCGCTATGATTTTCGGTAAATGGAATCCGCTCGGCGCTTTTGGCGCAGCAGTGTTTTTTGGTTTTTCACAAGCCATTCGCAACTATGTGCAGCTGTTCGCATGGTCCCAAAGTATTCCCCAGGAAATTATTTTTATGTTGCCTTATCTCCTGACGATTATTGTACTGGTAGCGGCTGTCGGACGTTCACGTGCTCCGGCCGCTTTGGGTCAACTTTATGATCCAAGCAAGCGTTAAAACTTATAAATAGCTGATGTGTATGTTTTGAAAATGTACATTGGTGTATAAAAAATCTGGTATCTGCATGTGCAGGTACCAGATTTTTTTATATTGTGCAGGCATTTAAACATACGCCACTGGCATGAATGGAATAGACTGTGCTATGCAGATTGGACGGGACGCTCGGCCCCTGTCAGCTCCGGTCTATTTTGTGGTGGTGATGAGCTATCAAGGAGCCGTTCAATCTGTCCATCCGTTGAGAAAGAAGGAGGAAATACGATGAAACAGGCAGTAACCAGAAAGCAGGTGGAGAAGCTTGTTGGTAAAGTCATCTTTGCTACTCGCAAGGATGGTTCCCAGGTCAGCGGCAAGCTGATTCGCATTTCGGGTAACCGACTGGTTCTTCAACCAAACCGCAAGAAAAAAGTAAACACGAAGGCGATTATTCCTCTGGTGCTGTTTGACTTGCTTGCCATCGGCACAGCTCCATACATTGGTGCCTATGGTGGGGGATATGGTGGCTACGGTCCAGGTTATGGAGGACCAGGATATGGTCCGCAGCCAGGCCCGTATACAGACGGGGGGTACCCCGGAGTAGGATATCCGTATTACCCTAATTTATTTTAGTCATACAAAATCTTGAGCTCGAAAAAGATACTTTTTACAGTGACTTTTCGAGTTCGTGGCATCGGCTCAGAGCTACGTAGCGCAGCATTTGATATTGATGACGCAGATAAAAATGGATCCCCCTGATATTGTCTTCGTCCACCATAACTTTAGCCCGCTTGCAGCGACGAAGTCGTCCGTAGTGTTCGGCATGCTCCAGCAGTTTTTTTCCGTATCGCATACCTTGATGAGCTGAAGAGATTGCGATCAAATCAATGTATAATAGTTCGCCATGCAGCATAACATGAATGAAGCCAACAACCTGTGCATTATCCGGTCTGCAAGCTACAAAAGTGATGCCCCGGTTTAAGCGCCGGGGTAATTCTTTGCGTATTTGTTCCATTTCTTGGGCACTTAAATGCGATAGGGGGACAAGCTCTTGCTCGATGAGACGAAAGATAATGGTGTCATCTTGATAGCTGCGTTTTCGAATCATAAACGGGCCTCCTTTTCTACCCTTTTAACAAGATAAGACGTGGCTTTGGAGGAGTGCACTGTCTCACCGTGTGGTCTTTTTTATAATATGCGGGTACCTCTTACAAGCGTGCGACTCTGAGGTGCTTCAGAAAAGAAACATGAATTTTTATGAAATATGGGTATTGACTATCCCAGATGAGAGACATATAATGTGTCTAAACATTTGAAAGAATGACATGAACTCAACGGCAATGAAGAGGACGAAGTGATTAGGGCTCTTTTGTTCAGAGAGTGAGGCATTAGCTGCAAGCTTCACCAAAATCCCTTTTTAACGAGCTCACCTTGGAGCTGTTTTCCTGAAAAGTATTTGGGCCCGATGATATTAACGGTGCGCTGAATCACCTATTAGGGAAAATCGTACGGTCTACGTTACAGACGCCAGATATGGAGATCCTTTGTGATTTCTGTACCTGCCAAGGTTCGATATTGCGAAATATCGGGCAAACACGGGTGGTACCACGGAAGCTACAGCCTTTCGTCCCTCAGTAACAGCAAGTCTGTTCTAGGGATGAAAGGTTTTTTTGTTTTTACAAATGTCAGATGTATGTAAATTTTGTAAAGGAGGATGACCAATGAGTGCACAAATTCCTGAAGTTAGGTCAACCAATGAATTACGTGAAAAGTGGATGAAGCCTGAAGTGATTACAGGTTCGGAAATTTTACTCCGTAGCCTGTTGCTGGAGGGAGTAGATTGTGTCTTCGGATATCCTGGTGGTGCAGTGCTTTATATCTATGATGCCATGTATGGCTTTAAGGATTTCAAGCATGTCCTCACTCGTCACGAGCAAGGAGCTATTCATGCGGCAGATGGTTATGCACGGGCGAGCGGTAAAGTGGGTGTCTGTATCGCGACTTCCGGACCTGGAGCGACAAACCTGGTAACTGGTATTGCGACGGCTTTTATGGATTCGGTGCCGTTAGTGGTCATCACGGGTAACGTTATATCTTCCCTGATCGGTACGGATGCTTTCCAGGAAGCCGATATCACGGGAATTACAATGCCGATTACGAAGCACAGCTATCTGGTAAGAGATGTGGAGGATCTGCCGCGAATCATCCATGAGGCATTTCATATTGCCAACACAGGGCGCAAGGGACCGGTGCTGATTGATATTCCGAAGGATATTTCTGCAGCCCAGACGTTGTTTGTTCCACAAACGGAACCTGTGACCATGCGGGGTTATAACCCGAAAGTGATACCCAACAAAATTCAACTAGACAAGCTAACTCAAGCTATTTCCGAAGCAGAACGTCCATTCATTCTGGCAGGTGGAGGAGTTGTATACTCCGGTGGACATGAAGCACTTTACGAGTTTGTTCGTAAAACGGAAATTCCTATTACGACAACATTGCTCGGATTGGGTGGTTTCCCAAGTGGACATGAACTGTGGACGGGGATGCCGGGGATGCATGGAACATACACCTCCAATCAAGCGATTCAACAGTCAGATCTGTTGATCTGTATCGGAGCCCGCTTCGATGATCGGGTAACAGGCAAGTTGGATGGGTTTGCTCCTCAAGCTAAAATCGTCCACATTGATATCGACCCTGCTGAAATTGGAAAAAATGTTGCAGCAGATATTCCTATCGTGGGTGACGTGAAGGCAGTGCTGGAATTGCTGAATCAGGATGTGAAACGTGCGGATCGAGCTGATGCATGGAGAGCGCAAATTCAGCATTGGAAGAAAGAGAAACCTTATTCATATAAGGATTCTGAAACGGTGCTTAAACCACAATGGGTTGTTGAGTTGTTGGATGAAACGACCAAGGGCGGCGCAATCGTAACGACGGACGTGGGACAGCATCAAATGTGGGCAGCACAGTATTACAAATTCAATCAGCCACGTTCATGGGTCACCTCTGGTGGACTCGGTACGATGGGATTTGGTTTCCCTTCTGCAATCGGCGCTCAGATGGCAAATCCTGACAGATTGGTAATATCGATTAACGGGGACGGCGGTATGCAGATGTGTTCGCAGGAATTAGCCATCTGTGCAATCAATAACATTCCGGTTAAAATCGTAATTATCAACAACCAGGTTCTTGGAATGGTTCGCCAATGGCAGGAATTGATCTATAACAATCGGTATAGTCACATTGACCTGGCTGGAAGTCCGGATTTTGTGAAACTTGCCGAAGCATACGGAGTCAAAGGACTGCGTGCTACGAATAAGGAAGAGGCACGTCGGGCTTGGCAGGAGGCGCTTGATACACCCGGACCGGTCGTTGTCGAGTTTGTAGTCAGCAAGGAAGAGAATGTATATCCGATGGTGACGCAAGGTTCGACAATTGATCAAATGCTGATGGGGGACGAGTAAAATGACAACAAAAAATACCATTGCTGTACTGGTAAATGATCAACCCGGCGTTTTGCAACGTGTGTCCGGCCTGTTCGGTCGCCGAGGCTTTAACATTGAGAGCATAACTGTGGGACAATCGGAAGAAGTTGGATTATCCCGTATGGTCATTGTGACTGTAGGGGATGAGAACAACTTGGAGCAGATTGAAAAGCAGCTTTACAAGCTGGTTGATGTGATCAAGGTCATCGATCTCAGTTCCAAGCCGATGGTAGCTCGGGAATTGGCGATGATAAAGGTAAAGGCAGAACCGCCTCAGCGGCCAGAGATCATGGGTGTGGTAGAAACATTCAGAGCAGCTGTAATTGATGTTGGAACGACGAGCTTGATCGTACAGGTCATTGGCGATACAGAAAAAATTGATGCCATGATCGAGTTGTTGAAGCCTTACGGTATTCGGGAGTTGACTCGAACCGGGGTTACAGCTATGATACGTGGCAATGCTTAATATGAAGCTTTAACGAATTACCGCTTATAGCGCATTACATCAATAAAGAACCGCCCGCATAAGAGCGGGGGCTCGAAGAGATTTTTAGATACTGAGCACGAGGGAAAGTCTCTTGGGGTACCCGCTCATTATGAAGGGTCCAATTAAAAGGAGGAAATTAACCATGGCAGTTACAACGTACTACGAAAAAGATGCAGAACTCAGCGTATTGAAAGGAAAGACAGTGGCCGTTATTGGTTACGGTAGCCAAGGACATGCTCAAGCACAAAACTTGCGTGACAGTGGTGTGAATGTTGTTATTGGTTTGCGTGAAGGCAAATCAGCTGATGTCGCAAGAAACGACGGTTTTGAAGTTCTGAACGTAGCTGATGCAACAAGCCGTGCAGATGTGGTTCAAATTTTGTTACCTGATGAAACTCAAGCTTCTGTGTACAAAAATGAAATTGAACCTAACCTGAAAAAAGGCGCAGCTCTTTTGTTCTCCCATGGTTTCAACGTTCATTTTGGACAAATCGTAGCTCCTAAAGATAGCGATGTATTGCTGGTTGCTCCAAAATCCCCAGGACATATGGTACGTCGTACCTATGTAGAAGGGTTTGGAGTACCGGGGTTGATCGCAATTGAGCAGGACGCAACGGGTCAAGCCAAAGAAATCGGTCTTGCATACGCAAAAGGCATTGGCTGTACACGTGCGGGCGTAATTGAAACCTCCTTCCGTGAAGAAACGGAGACGGATCTGTTCGGTGAGCAGGCGGTATTGTGTGGCGGCGTGAGCGCACTCGTAAAAGCGGGCTTTGAAACATTGACTGAAGCAGGTTATGCTCCTGAGATGGCATACTTTGAATGCTTGCATGAGCTTAAGCTGATCGTTGACTTGATGTATGAAGGTGGATTGGCAACGATGCGTGATTCCATCAGTAATACAGCGGAATATGGCGATTATGTAACTGGACCACGCGTGGTAACGGAAGATACGAAGAAAGCCATGAAGGATGTATTGACTGACATTCAACAAGGTAAATTTGCTCGTGACTTCATCCTTGAAAATCAATCTGGACGTGCATTCCTGACGGCTACTCGTCGTAATGAAGCTAACCATCCGATTGAAGTGGTGGGCGGACAATTGCGTGAAATGATGCATTGGATCAAAAAGTAATAATCTTTTGTACTATGAACTCGACAACATGAATTATTTATAAATATTAATTACAATGCGGCCCTGCTTATTGCGTGAGCCGCATTGTAATTTAAGGGTCCTAATCCTGAGGAGGTGCGTTAGGTTGCGCAAAATATATATATTTGACACAACGTTGAGAGACGGAGAACAGTCACCTGGCGTGAACTTGAATACTCGTGAGAAAGTGGAGATCGCTCATCAGTTGGAGAAGCTAGGAATCGATCGTATGGAGGCTGGGTTCCCGGCTGCTTCTCCGGGTGATCTGGCGGCTGTTAATGCAGTAGCAAAAGCTGTGAAAAATTCGACGGTTATTGGTCTTTCGCGTGCAAGGGAACAGGATATTGATGCGGTTCGCGAGGCACTCAAGGGAGCTCAGGACCCGTGTATCCATATCTTTTTGGCAACTTCTCCTATTCACCGTCAGCATAAGCTGCGGATGGAGAAGGCACAGGTATTGGAAACTGCTCGTGCTGCCATACGCTATGGGTTGAAATATTTGCCTAAAGTGGAGTTTTCTTTGGAGGATGCAGGTCGTACAGAGCTTGATTTTGTGGTTGAAATGGTCACCATGGCTGTACAAGAAGGGGCTTCTGTCGTCAACATTCCAGATACGGTAGGTTACTTGACACCCTACGAGTATGGAAATATATTCAAACACATTAAGGAAAATGTGATCGATGTGGAGAAGATTCAATTGAGTGCACATTGCCACAATGACCTGGGAATGGCTACTGCTAATACACTCGCTGCCATCCTGAACGGCGCGGATCAGATCGAGGGAACCATCAACGGTATTGGTGAACGCGCTGGAAACACGGCCATTGAGGAAATCGCCATGGCACTGGAGACGAGACAAGAATTTTTTCAGGCCAAAACATCTCTGCAATTGTCTGAAATTGCGCGCACGAGCCGTTTGGTTAGCCGTTTGACGGGGATGGTAGTGCCGGGCAACAAGGCGATTGTTGGAGCCAATGCTTTTGCGCACGAATCAGGTATTCATCAAGACGGCATGCTGAAAGAGAAAACGACCTATGAAATCATGACACCAGAAAGCATCGGTCTGAAAGAAAGCAAGCTGGTACTTGGTAAGCACTCAGGTCGTCATGCTTTCCGTGAGCGTTTGATCGAGTTGGGCTACGAATTGAACGAAGAAGATCTGAATCGCGCTTTTGGGCAGTTCAAGGATCTGGCTGATAAGAAGAAGGAAGTTTCGGACGATGATATTTTGGCATTGCTGGAAGAAAAATTGGCCGATGCACCTGAAGTCTTCAAGCTGGAAACGATTTTTGTTACCTACGGGAACAAGGCTACGCCTTCCGCACAAGTACGTCTGGTTAACGATGAAGGTCAGGTTATCGAGACAGAAGCTGAAGGAAATGGTTCAGTCGATGCGATCTACAATGCGATTGACCAAGCCAGCAGCGAAAGCGTTGTACTTTCAGATTACTCCATCAAGTCAGTTACCCATGGTAAGGACGCCCTGGGTGAAGTCCATGTAGTGCTGACGCAAAACGGACTGTCTGTGCAGGGACGCGGGGTAAGTACCGATATTCTGGAAGCAAGTGCTCGGGCTTACGTAGATGCGCTAAATGGTTTGATCGACAAGCGTAAAAACTACAGTAATCGCGTAGATTATAAATCTTAATTTTATGCAGACTTAAGAGTTAGATATATACAGGATCGGATGTTTCCGGTCCTGTTTTCTTTTTCTCTGATGAAAAAATCAGCTTATAGGCTGTGCCTATTGAATTGATAGATTCTATATCTTGGTCAAAGTCCTGCCATGTATGTTACAAAGAAGGTATGAAAAATACGGTTATATAGCTGTATAACAAGAGGAGTGTACGTGATGGCAGACGTTAAAAAGATTGCGGTAATAGCGGGAGATGGAATTGGACCTGAAGTGGTCGCAGAGGCAGAGAAAATTTTGAAACGTACGGAAGAAGTGTTCGGCCTTTCATTTGAAACGGAGCATGCGCTGTTCGGCGGGATTGCGATTGATAAGAAGGGCACACCATTGCCGGAAGAAACACTGGCAGTATGTCAATCTGCAGATGCCGTTCTGCTGGGAGCGGTAGGAGGACCACAATGGGACAACAATCCAAAGGAGCTTCGTCCTGAAACTGGACTGCTGGGCATTCGTAAAGAGCTCGGTCTGTTTTCGAATCTTCGTCCTGCTGTCGTCTTTGACTGTCTCAAGGACGCATCTACATTGAAACCGGAAGTGTTGGAAGGAACGGACCTGATCGTGGTGCGCGAACTGACGGGCGGCATTTATTTCGGTGAGAAGTTCAGACGAGAAAGTCCTCAGGGTGAGGAAGCAGTCGATACTTGTGCATATAATGTAACAGAAGTAGAGCGTATAGTGCGCCAATCTTTCGAAATTGCACAAAAACGTCGCAAGAAACTAGCATCGGTGGATAAGGCTAATGTACTGGAAACCTCCCGTTTATGGCGTGAAGTAGTTAACCGGGTTGCTGTAGACTACCCGGATGTCGAGCTGGAGCATGTATTGGTTGATAATTGCGCCATGCAATTGCTGCGTCGTCCATCTAGCTTTGACGTCATCGTGACGGAAAATATGTTTGGTGACATTCTCAGTGATGAAGCGGCTATGCTGACCGGATCCATCGGCATGCTCTCCTCCGCATCACTTGGAGAAGGCAGCTTCGGCCTATACGAGCCGGTACATGGCTCGGCGCCTGACATTGCAGGTCAAGGGCTGGCGAATCCCATTGCAACGATTTTGTCCGTTGCTTTGATGTTCCGTCTCACCTTCGGGTACGAAAAGGCAGCTGATGCCATTGAGAGAGCGGTAGCTGAGGTATTGGATGCAGGGCACCGTACGGCGGATATTGCGGTGGATAAATCTCAAGCGATCTCGACAACTCAAATGGGCGATCTGATCGCAGCAGCTATTCGTTAAAAACTCCATAAATGTACCCGTTCTAAAAAAAAGCTTCCTATTATATAGTAAGGTTATACAGTACAGCCTTTTCGGCAAATGTTTAGCACAGTAGCTCCTGAGCAATCAGGAGCTACTTATATATTCAAAAGTTCAAAATGTGAATAAACCGTGAATTTTTAAGCTAGTTTAAAATAATTATAAAAAAGTAATGGTTATAATGTTGACTTTGATTTCAGTGAATGATAACATTTATCAAGTAAGTGTTCATTACAATACAGATGATTGAGGAAAACACATTCGGTGTTTTTCTTACATATTTTAAAGGAGGATTTCATTATTATGGCAGAAAGATTGGTAGGAAGACCCGCCCCTGATTTTGCATTGGAAACAGTGACTGGAGACGGTCAAGAATTTGGTTCGGTGAAGCTTTCCGATTACCGTGGCAAGTGGCTCGTATTTTTCTTCTATCCACTGGATTTCACTTTTGTGTGCCCTACGGAAATTACAGCGTTGAGCGATGCTGCTGACCAATTCAAAGAGCTGGATACTGAAATTCTGGGTATCAGTGTAGACTCCGTGCACAGCCACAAAGCATGGATCAACACAGCTAAAGAAAACAATGGTCTGGGCAAACTGAACTTCCCATTGGCTTCTGACATCACGAAGAAAACAGCAAGCGATTATGGCGTTCTGATCGAAGAAGAAGGCGTTGCATTGCGCGGCTTGTTCATCATTGATCCAGAAGGCGAATTGAAATATCAAGTGGTTAACCACAACGACGTAGGCCGCAGTGTGGAAGAAACTTTGCGTGTACTGCAAGCTTTGCAATCCGGTGGCTTGTGCCCAATGAACTGGAAACCAGGCGATCAAAATCTGTAATATAAGCTTCACAAGTTGAAATTAAACAAGCAAGCCCCCAACTAGCGGTTACTTTGCCGTTATTGGGGGCTTGCTTGCCTGCTCTGTGCAGCGCAAGATGTGAGGATATCCTGTTTAAATGAGACAATATAGAGTGAAGTAACAAATAATTATGGAAATGTTGTTGTGTTCTGGAGGAATTTTGCCTGATGAAAGCGAATAAGGTATTGTAGAAGATAAACAAGGCAGAACAGGTTTTGTTCAGAGGAGGCTGAGCCCGGATGAGTTATTGCTGTGGAGCAAGCATGGTAGGAACCAAGGGAACGCTGAAGCATTACCGCACCCAAGTTCATAATGTTCCTTTGCTGTTTTGCCCGGTATGTCGTCGCATTGAAGTTCATTATAAAGTCGAAAATGAGTATGAAATTCTGGCTGAATATGCACATGGAGATGGGGCAACCGAGATTGATTTTCAGGATTATGTCATGGAAGACGATGATACGATATTTGAAAATTGTGTGAATCGTGAAAGTGAAGATGCCTTTGAAATTGTGAAGCGTCAAATTGACATATCTCTGGATTTATTGATGGTAGCCAAACAGATGAATGATGAAAAATGGCAGGGAGAGCTTAAGAGAAGACTGGCCGTTATGAGCCAAAGACGATCCCGACTTCAACATAATAAGAGCGGCAGTTGACATCCTACACACCAAAGAAGCTCTCAATTCTGGAGAGCTTCTTTGGTGTGTAGGGCGCTTGTTCCTAACGTAATCTTTCATTTTGGTAATGTTGCGCAGATATTATGACGAAAGAAAACAGGATAAAAATGTGGATTCGACACTTTTTCCGATTGACTGCGATCCTTAATCTTGTCTATCATAAAATAAGACTCGAATTGGAAAGAGATGGTCGGATTTCTGTGAAACTGTTTTCTACATCATTGAAGGGTAGTCGATAGATGCCTTTCTCTTCTTCAAGATTATTACGCGTCCGAAACGGCCAGTTTGTCATTCCGAAACAAGGGGGAAGCCTGGCATGATCAGTGAATTCCAAGAAGCCTTGCTTGATACCGTGGGAGCTTGTCCTTCCACACAGATCGCCAATAACAAGTATGAAAATGTGCTGGAGAACCTGGATAGTGGTATCATGCTGTTTGACAGTGACGGGGTACTGACCTTTATTAACGTGCAAATGGCGAAATTGCTGGAGCTACCACGGAGTTCGCTAGCAGGTCGCAATTTGATGCAAATTTTGCATCATCCTGAGTTAAGTCGGTTTAAGAAGAAGAAAATCATGCGGATTTATAAAGAAACTATCTTTCATAGAAAGCGCTATCACGAGTTGATTGATGAGTATGGTCGGCATTGGTTGATAACAGTGACCTATGGTGATCAGATGGATGGGGATTTTTTGTTTAGCGTCAAGGATGTGTCGGATTATAAGCAGATTGAGCAGACGGCGTATCAAAACGATAAGCTGGCGATGCTGGGACGCATCTCTGCCTCTATCGCCCATGAAATCCGTAACCCGCTTACCGCAATTCGGGGCTTTATTCAATTGCTTCGGCCACATTTGGTGGAGTTGGGCAGGGACGAGTATGCCCGCATTATATTAACAGAGATTGATCGTGCGAACGACATTATTTATGAGTTCTTAAATTCGTCCAAGCCTTCGGCTCCGCAAAAAACAGCTGTATCTGTGATGGGCTTGCTGAAAGAGGTAGTGATGCTGACAGAAAGCGAAGCATTAATGAAGGGTTGCCAGATTGCATTGGACGAAAATGATGAGCTCATGAAGGTTTCCATTGATGTGAAGCAGATTAAGCAGGTTATCCTCAATATGATTAAAAATGCGATGGATGCCATTGAAAGCATCAGTGGGGAACGAGAGGGCTTCATCGATATCCATACAGTGCTTGAGGGTAATTATGTCCACATTTGTATTGAAGATAACGGATTAGGTATGGATCACAATACATTGGCGCGTTTATTTGATCCTTTTTTTACAACAAAAGAAAGTGGAACCGGATTGGGATTGGCTGTGAGCTATCGAATTATCAAAAATCACGGAGGCTTCATACATGTAGACAGTAAACATGGAAGTGGCACACAATTCAAAATCACGCTTCCTGTAGTTTAATATGGGGAGGTTTTCGCAGAGGGGTCCTGTACATACTATTTCTTTTATGTTGTGCAGCGTTGGGGTATAGGTATCACCTTTTTGGAAAAGGTTGTCTGAAGCGCATAATCTGACAAGATGATGCGCTTTTTTGGTGCTGTAAGCTCGGTTATTTGCGTAAATGCGAAAATTAATTCATGAATTTAAGACAAAAAAATGATTCACCTTTCACAGATTAAATGCTATTATATACCAGAATACAACATTATTTTTGATACTATAGACTTAAACAACGGCTTCCAAAGCTGTCAAACGTCTTAGATGATCGGAATCTCCGATATGCAGGGGGCTGAAGAGGCTGAATGAGTATACGGCTGGAAGTAAAAAAAACGATAGGTATCGGCATTGCTTCGATAGTTTTGTTTGTCTTGGTTCAGTTATTTCACGTAACTTTGAATAAGATATACTCCCATAATGTTTTTTTCTTGTTATATCCGATTGTAGGATTTTCCTGTGCTGCGATTTGTTTTTCTATTTTTTATCAGTCCTGGTCCGTTTTACTGGAACAGTTATCCTTGCAGAGACTTTTTATTGCCCCGACGTTTTTGGTGGCTGGTCTGCTTTACCTTGTTCATATTGTTTCGTTTAGTTTCGTAAGCCTGACGGACTTTGCTTTGTCTCCGGGCATTTCGTTATGGCTGCTATTTGTAAATCGTGCCGTTACTTCTGTCTTGCTCTTATGTGTTTGTTTCCTCCCGTTTAGCAAGACGAAGTCTGAATACAAGACAGTGGCTTTGTGGGCAGGGATAGGCTGCACTTTGCTGATTCTAGGAGTTATTAAGACATTTGGTGCAGACTTACCGGATCTACGTATACGATACGAAATAGGCAACCTGGGCTGGACATTAAATCTGGCTGTCATGTTACTGCTTGTGCTCACTTTTATTTTCGGGGTACGAAAATATCGGAAAGCCCGCCCGGCGGAGTTGGGCATGTTGCTTATTGTTCGTGGGATTGGGCTGTGTGTTGTGAGTCAGTTGTTCTATTTATTTTCTGAGCAAATGAGCGATATTAATCACCTTTTGGGACTTTTGACCAACGCGGTAGCATTTTATAATATGTTGAGCGGGCTGGTTCGGTTGATGATTCTGGTTCCTTATCGTGAAAAGCAGGCAGCAGAATCTGAGTTTAATCACATTGCCTATAATGATGATATAACAGGACTCCCCAATCGTCGTCGCCTTTCCCAACGCTTAGATAAAATATTGCGCAAATCATTGAAATCGGATGAGACAGTAGCGCTTTTAGTGCTGAATATTGATCGTTTCAAGGCGATTAATGATTCGCTTGGACATATGGCAGGGAATTATTTGCTGTATGCGGTAGGCGAACGCTTGGGGCATTTTAGCCATGAAGGGGAAGCTGTCTTTAGCATGGGCGGAGATGAATTTGCCTTTCTTCTAACGGGATACGAAGATACAGATGCTATGAGAAATCGTATTGATGATATGGTGAAGCTGTTCGATCAGCCTTTCGATATTAATGGCGAATCCTATCATGTGATGGTGAGTGTTGGTATAGCTTTATACCCGTTGGATGCGAATCAGAGCGAACAGCTTATTCAGCAGGCGGATACGGCTGTCCATAGTGCCAAAGAGCAGGGAGTGAATTTTCAGCGGTATGCTAGCGCGATGCAGATGCGAGCGCATGAAAGACTCCAGCTGGAAAATGATCTGCGGCGAGCGCTTGAAAATGAGGAATTTTCATTGGTATATCAACCACGTGTCCACCTGCAAAGTGGCGAGCTAACGAGTTTGGAGGCGCTGGTGCGATGGAATCATCCTCATCGTGGGATGGTGATGCCGGGCGATTTTATTCCGGTGGCTGAAGAAAGTGGTTTAATTGTGCCCTTGGGGGAATGGGTATTAAGGGAGGCCTGTCTGCAAAATAAGCAATGGCAGGAGCTCGGGTACCCACCCATCCCGATTTCGGTCAATTTATCCATGCGCCAATTTCAGCAAAAAAAGCTGGTGGATGTCATTCGGGACATTTTGACCTATACGGAACTTGAAGCACGCTATCTAGAGCTTGAGATTACCGAAAGTATGACCTTTGATAAGGATCGGGCCTTTGAACAGTTGAAAAAAATAAAGGCTATTGGTGTCGCAATCAGTATTGATGATTTTGGAACTGGCTATAGCTCATTGCATTATTTGAAGAATCTCCCGATTGATCGTCTAAAAATTGACCGTTCCTTTGTAAATGAGGTACTGGTCGACAGCAAAAATGCGGCAATTGTATCTACTATTGCCTCCATGGCTCACCATTTGAAGCTGAAGGTTACGGCTGAAGGAGTGGAAAATGAGGAGCAGCTTCATTTTTTGCAGGCACAGGATTGTCATGAGGGTCAGGGATATTACTTTAGTCGCCCCATTCCTGCAGAAGTTTTTGAAAAATTGTTTTTACGTAAACCTATGAATTGGCTGGCTCAGGATAGTATGTAGTATGCTTGCATTTTGCTGAAAGGTAAGTTATACTAAATAACATCCTGATTCAGCTGGTTGACGATAGGTTAAGCGTGTCATACATAAGAATCGAGATGTTATAAAATGCGGGTGTAGTTCAATGGTAGAACTTCAGCCTTCCAAGCTGATAGCGTGGGTTCGATTCCCATCACCCGCTTACTGTTTTAAGAAGTTCGAAACCCTTGTGAGGCAAGGGTTTTTGTTTTGTTTGGAGCTAGATAAATGCATTATAGCCGGGGTGCCGACGGGGTATCACGGCTTTTTGCGTTCTTATGAACTATTTTTACATTGCTGCACAAAAATAAAATATAAAATATTTAGCTTAGATGCTATAAATAAACAGATAAAAAGAACTATTTACCAATTACTAAAAAATAAGTATAGTCGGATTGTCGGGATTTAACTTAAAAAAGGATGGTGTAGCTGCAATGAGGAAAATTTCTTTTCTGTTTTTAGCATTAACTTTGATGCTGTTTACTTTTTCAGCAAGTTCTACGTTCGCCGCTGCTGATTTTCCAAATACGTCGACGAATGGAATGACTGGTTTTGCCGGACAGGCTAAAAGTGAAAATGGAGCTGCAAAGCCTGCCACAACGGGGGGGAAAGGCGGTCAGGTCATTTATATCAATAATCTAAACGATTTGAAAAACCAGTTAGGGGATTCCACTCCTAAAATTCTGGTGATCGAAAAAAATATCTCTGCCTCCTCTAAAACCGTGGTTAACATTGGTTCCAACAAATCACTCATTGGTTCTTACGCGCAACACAAGCTGGTTAACATTCATTTGAAAACAACCAATAATTCGGGAAATGTGATCTTTCAAAATTTAACTTTTGAGCACAGTGCCAACATTAACGGTAACGATGACATCCAACTTTATCTCACTGCAGGTACAAATTATTGGATTGATCATGTTACATTTGCAGGTCACAGTTATAATGCGAATGGCTCGGATCTGGACAAACTTTTGTACATAGGTCAATCGGCTGATTATGTAACCATTAGTAACTCCAAATTTGCTAATCATAAATATGGTCTCATTTTGGGATACCCTGATGATGGCAATAAAAATTATGATGGCATGCCCCATATCACGATCGCCAATAATTACTTTGAAAACTTACTTGTACGTGGACCAGGACTTATGAGATATGGGTATTTTCATGTTAAAAATAATTATATTAATAATTTCCAGCTTGCTTACACCATTGCTACGAATGCAAGAATCTATTCTGAGTACAACTACTTTGGAAAAGGTAGTGAAAAGGGCGGTATTCTTGATGATAAAGCCAATGGCGAGTTTAAAGATGTGGGGAGTTTTCCCGCCATCAACAACCAAAAATCGCGTGTAACCAGCTGGAATCCAAGCAAAAACTATAGCTATCAGGTTCAGACTCCTGAATATACTAAAGAGTTTGTAACGAAATATGCAGGTTCGTCCAATACAACTTTGGTATTTGGAAAATAACGCGGGTTATTTGCAAATGCATTGTGATCTGCTATACTGACTGCAAGTAAGTATCCCATGAAAAGGAAGGTAACCATACGTCCGATGAAGTAAGCACACTGATTTTCCCACTTAACTGCACAGTTACTGGCAGGCGGCTGTAAGCTGCAACGGGAGAAGTGTGTCTGAAAATGAATATAGGGACGTATGCGTATATTCCGGAACGGGATTTGGCTTATTCGTTTACGGTATTATTTTTCATAAGCGTATGTTCTGAGACGATTCATAACAGTCATTCTATATTCCTTGTATGCAAGCCGCAGCCTTCTGCGGCTTTTTTTATTGCTTCCGGGGTCAAAAAACCGGACTGGGAAAGGATGAGCGGTATGAGAACGATTTTACGTATTCGCAATGTAGTAAAGGATTGGAACGGGACATCTTTATTTGAGAATGTGTCGTTGGATGTGATGGAAGGAGAACGGCTCGCACTGTTTGGAAGAAATGGAGCAGGTAAGACGACGCTATTGCGAATATTGCTGGGAGATGAAGCGCCAACCTCTGGTCAAGTAGAGCATGATTTGCCACTGGAAGAGCGGGGCTGGCTGAAGCAGCAGGATACGGTGGATTGGTCTCGAACCGCACTGGAAGCCGCACAGCAGGCCAGCCCTCGGCATTGGCTTCTCAAGCAAGCGTTGGGACAGCTGGAAGCTGACCTAGCCAATGCTGGGAAGGATATGGAGAATCATCTGGAGCGTTACGGCGAGCTGATGGATGAATACGAACGCCTGCAAGGCTTTGCCTGGGAGTCTGAGGTGGAAAAGGCGCTCACTCGAATGGGAATGCCTGTCCAGACGTGGTCCATTGCTTATGGTGACCTGAGTGGCGGACAGAAGACGAGAGTGCGATTAGCAGGACTCATGGTCAGGCAGCCGAAGCTGCTGGTGCTGGATGAGCCGACCAACCATTTGGATGCCGAAAGCTTGCTTTGGCTGGAGCAGTGGCTGTCCACGTATCCAGGAACACTGCTGTTTGTATCGCATGACAGAGCCTTTTTGGATCGGGTGGCTACGAGTATAGTAGAGCTCACATCGACAGGTATTGGGCGCTATAAAGGCGGCTATAAGGAATATAAAGCGCAAAAGGAGCGAGAACTGCGAGAGCAGGAAGCCAACTATCGGAAGCAGGAGCTGGCGAAACAGGCGCTGGAGGAAACGATTCGAAATTACAGGGAATGGTTTCATCAGGCGCATCGTGGCGCATCCAAGGTTGAGATGGCCGTTACGCAGAGCTTTTATAAGGCCAAGGCTAAAAAAAATATTTCCCGTTACCATGCGAAGGAGAAGGAACTGGAGCGACTGGAAGCCAATAGAGTAGAGCAACCGCGTGAGGCTGCGTCTTTGCACATGAAATTAAGTGACAGCGGGTTTCAGGCAAAATATTTGCTGCGTGCTGAGCAGGTTGACTTTAGCTACGACGACCGTATCATTGTGAAAAATCTAAATCTGATCGTTGCACGTGGAGACCGTCTGGCTGTTCGGGGGCCCAATGGAATTGGTAAAACCACGCTGCTTCGGTTATTAACTGGTCAACTGGAGCCGCAGACAGGAAAAATCACAACCAACCCACAGTTGAACATCGGATATTTTTCACAGGAGCTAGAGCAGCTTCCAGAGGATCAAACGTTGCTGGACAGTCTGCTTGCACTCCCGACGATGACTCAAACAGAAGCGAGAACGGTGTTGGGCTGCTTCCTTTTTGCGAAAGAGGACGTATTTAAAAGGATCGGGACACTCAGTATGGGAGAAAAATGCAGGGTAGCTTTTCTGCGTCTGTACTTTAGTGGAGCCAATCTGCTGGTGCTGGATGAACCCACGAATTATTTTGACATTGAAACCCGTGAAATTGTAGAGGATTCTTTGCGCAACTATGATGGAGCACTGGTGCTCGTCTCACATGATCGGGAGCTGGTGAGGTGCACGGCAACTCGGTTACTGGATATGAAGCCGGGGGGCGGATATGAAATCTATGAGGGGACAGCTGACGAAAAGCAAGAAGATGAGCGGAGCCGTCAACGGGAGCCAGAAGACCAGGAGCGGCGTGAGGAACGGCTTCGATTACAATTGCGTCTTACAGAGTTAATGGGAATGACGGGCACGAATGACGAAAACGAGAAGTTGTTGAGCGAAATCAGGCGCATTCGTGCAAATCTGGAGCGGTTGGATGATCTCGATATCTAAAGAAATGAAACGTATGCCCTGCTTGCCAAAGCGCGGTAGTTTGCATATAATAATGAACAATAGTTCGAATTTTTGAAAATGTCTTGATGGAGAAGAGTAGACAGTGTCCGATTGAACAGGGAGGAAGCGCCGTAGGATTGAGAGCGTTTCTGCAAATACTGGGCTGTTGAAGTTCGCTCCGGAGCAGTTCCTTGAACCTCAGACGCCATGTGAATGGCGAATGTGCAAGTAGGGGATACCGGTTCACGACCGTTACAACGTGTAGAGCGAGACGATGATGCATAGCATGAAAATCACCTGTAACTAGTTGCCATAAGGCAGAATGCTGGGTGAGCTGAGCTTATTGTCTAACGAGGGTGGTACCACGGTCTTTTCGTCCCTTACCGGGAGAAAAGACCTTTTTTTGTTGTCTGAAAAGCTGGAAATGAAGAAAGGGGACTGAACAGGCGATGAGCGAAACCATCCAAATGAAGGAACATTTGCTGGCCTTGAAGGAAGAAGCACTGAAAGTATTGGAGAAGGTGGCGACACCCAAGGAGCTGGCTGATTTACGGGTCAAATATTCGGGGAAAAAGGGCGCATTGACTGAAATCTTGCGCGGTATGGGCAAGCTGAGCGCGGAAGAGCGTCCAGTTGTTGGACAGGTAGCCAATGAGGTGCGCGAGGCGATTGAAGAAGTCGTTAACCGTAAGCAGGACGAGTTCACGAAAGCAGAAACAAATGAGCGTTTGCAAGCGGAAAAGATCGACGTTACGCTGCCTGGACGCGCGTTGCCGCAAGGTGGACTGCACCCGCTCAACAAAGTGATTGAGCAAATCGAGGATATTTTTACAGGTATGGGCTATCGAGTGGCTGAAGGTCCACAGGCAGAGACGGATTATTATAACTTCGAAGCATTGAACCTGCCTAAAAATCACCCAGCACGGGATATGCAGGATTCATTTTACCTGACCGAGGATCTGTTGATGCGTACCCATACGTCACCGGTTCAGATTCGTGCAATGGAAGCGATGAAGGGCGAAACGCCTATTAAGGTTATCTGTCCGGGTACGGTTTTCCGACGTGATGATGACGATGCAACGCATTCTTTTCAATTCCACCAAATTGAAGGGCTTGTCATTGGAAAAGACATTCGTATGAGTGATTTGAAAGGAACCTTACTTCAATTTGCACGCGAAATGTTCGGAGAATCGACCGAAATCCGTTTGCGCCCAAGCTTCTTTCCGTTCACAGAGCCGAGCGCTGAAGTAGACGTGACTTTTGTGAAGAAAAATGGCGAGCGTGTATGGATTGAAATTTTAGGCTGTGGCATGGTCCATCCGAAAGTGTTGGAGATGGGCGGTTTTGATCCCGAGGTGTACAGCGGCTTTGCATTCGGTATGGGTGTAGAGCGGATTGCTATATTGAAATACGGTATCGACGATATTCGTCATTTTTATAACAGTGACCTGTCGTTCCTGAAACAGTTTGCGCGTCAATAAACAACTATATCAAGGGAAGTGAACCCATATGAAAGTATCATTCGAGTGGCTGTCCGATTATGTATCGCTGGATCAGGTAAGCGCGGAGGATCTAGCAGAGAAAATCACCCGTTCGGGCATAGAAATTGATGAGGTCGAGCAGCGCAATCAAGGAATTACTGGTGTCGTTGTCGGCTATGTTAAAAGCAAGGAAAAGCATCCAGATGCTGATAAGCTGAATGTATGTATTGTCGATGCAGGTCAAGAGGAAGATCTGCAAATCGTGTGTGGTGCTAAAAACGTGGATGCAGGTCAAAAGGTTCCTGTTGCAGTTGTAGGTGCAAAGTTGCCGGGAGATTTCCACATTAAAAAGGCCAAGCTACGTGGTGTTGTATCCATGGGCATGATCTGCTCGGCCAAAGAACTGGGCATGAATGACAAGCTGCTTCCAAAGGAATTGCAAGAAGGTATTTTGCTGCTGCCTGAGGATGCTGAAATTGGTACGCCAATTACGAAGCTGCTGGCGCTGGATGATCAGGTGCTGGATTTTGATCTGACACCTAACCGTTCGGATTGCCTGAGCATGCATGGAGCCGCTTATGAAGTGAGTGCGATTCTGGGACGTGACATTTCGCTGGCTGACCCGGCTAAGGATCTGGTGGAAATAAGCGATGCAGCGGCAGATCATCTGTCCGTGAAGGTAGATACTCCTGAACTGTGTACGCACTATGCAGCCCGTTATATCACAGGTGTAAAAGTGGGGGCTTCCCCGTTATGGATTCAAAACCGTCTGATGGCGGCAGGTGTTCGTCCGATTAACAACATCGTAGATATTACGAACTACGTTATGCTGGAATACGGTCAGCCGTTGCATGCTTTTGATGCGGATAAGCTGGAAAATGGAAATATTGAAGTTCGACTCGCTCGTGCAGGTGAAACATTGATTACACTTGACGATCAGGAGCGTAAGTTGGAGCCGCATATGCTGCTGATTACAGACGGTGTGAAACCCATTGCATTGGCAGGCGTGATGGGTGGAGCCAATTCAGAGGTTACGGATGCGACGGTCAGCATTGCGCTGGAATCTGCCAAGTTTGACGGCGGTACAGTTCGCAAAACATCCCGTCAACTTGGACTGCGTTCAGAAGCAAGTCTGCGTTTTGAAAAAGAGGTTGATCCAGGCGCTGTTGTGCCTGCTGTGAATCGTGCAGCTGCGCTGATTCAGCGTTATGCGGGAGGCACTGTACACCAGGGCATCGTAGAATCAGCGTCTGCAAAAGCTGAAAACCGCATTATCAAGCTGTCGCTAGATAAAATAAACCGATATTTGGGAACCGAACTGTCGCTGCTTGAGGTGAAAACGATTTTCGGTAGACTTCATTTCGGATGTGGCGACGCAGAGCAAGGTGTGCTGGAAGTTCAAGTTCCTACACGCCGTGGAGATATTACCATTGACGTGGACTTAATCGAAGAGGTAGCTCGTCTGTATGGTTACGACAATATCCCGACCACGCCGATTGAAGGTCCTACAACTCCGGGAGCTTTGACAGCATCGCAATCATTGCGCCGCTCCCTGCGCAGATTGCTGGCTCATGGTGGTTGGCAGGAGACGATCAGCTACTCTTTTGTACATCCGCAAAGTACAGGGTTATTTAATGCCCTGACAGAAGGTAGCCATCCGGTACGTTTGGCTATGCCTATGAGCGAAGACCGTAGTGTTTTGCGTACGAGTATCATTCCACAGATGCTAGATACAGCGGTGTACAACATGAATCGCAAGCAAGACAATCTGGCGATTTTTGAGATGGGAACAGTATTTTATACAGAGGAACAAACATTAACCCGTCAGCCGCAGGAAATTCAAGTGCTTAGTCTACTGCTGACTGGGGTACGCCGTGAAAAACAATGGAATATTGGTGCTGAAAAGGTTGATTTCTTTGATATTAAAGGCGCGCTTGAAACGGTGTTTGACTATTTCGGATTGAGTGCCAGCATTCGTTATGTGGCTGACCAACCACAAAGCTACCATCCGGGCCGTTCCGCTTCGGTATGGCTGGATGTGAATGGAAACTCTCAACGGATCGGTACCATTGGGCAGATTCATCCGGAGCTTCAACAATCTTATGGGCTGAATGATACGTATGTAGCGGAAATTGCGTTGCAACAGGTCGTTGAACACGCCAACTCTCATATTCAGTTCAGAGAGCTGGCTCGCTTCCCATCCGTGGAACGTGACATTGCCCTCGTGGTAAATAAAGACGTTGAGGCAGGTGAACTGCTTCGTGTTATTCACGCTGCAGGCGGAGAGCTGTTGCAGGATGCACGAGTGTTTGATGTATTTACAGGCAGTAAGCTTGGTGAAGATAAGAAGAGCGTAGCTATCTCTCTGACCTATCGTCATTGGGAACATACGTTGACGGATGAAGAGATCAATGCGGCGCATACTCCTGTCGTTACGTCTCTGGAACAAACTTTTGGAGCGGAATTGAGAAAGTAGCAGGAAATGCGGGAAGCCGTATCGAATCTTAGTGACAGAGGTTCGATACGGCTTTTTGGCCTATCATCATAGAAGCTCTCTTACTCTGATATTTACCCGCTGCGGGGAAGCCGGACTAATAAGGTTGAACGCTTCACGGAAGGCGGGTTACCATAGTACCGGACACACCTTAGAATCAACATACAGTAGTATTGAAGGAGGGCATAATTGTGACTACACCAGATCGTACTCGCGTCACTGTAGAGATCTACGGTACTTCTTATAAACTCGTCGGCAGCAATACCGATTATATGAAGCAGGTTGCCAATTACGTGGATGAGCGTATGCACAGCATTTCTCAAGCTCATTCGCGTCTGGATATGCCCCGAATTGCCGTGCTGGCTGCGGTTCATATGGCAGAAGAAGCTGTACAAATCCAGGAAATTCAGAGTCATATGAACCGCTTAGCAGCGGAACGAGCAGAACTCCGGGGAGATCTGGCGCAACTCCAGACAGCACTAGGAGAACAGCAGCAAAAAAATACAGATCTGCATCAATCTTTTATTCAACTAAAGGAAGAAAAGGAAGCAACGCAGAAGAAGCTGATGGAAACCGAATCTGTATCAGCCAAAGAGATTGCCCAATTGAAGGCAAAGCTAGAACAGCAGGAGAAAAAAGCGACTGAACTTGAAAATGGACAAAAACAAGCTAAACGTGAATTGGAGGAGTCTCGTCAAGAAGCTTCTCGCAAGCTGAAAGAGCAGGAGGAGGAGGCTAATGCCCGTATCCGACAAATAGAAGAGCAGATGAAGAAGGAAGTAGCTGAAGCGACTAAACAGGCTGAAGCCAAGCTGTCAGCTGCAGAGAAGACTCATCAGGAGCAAAAGCGTACAGAACTGGACAAGCTGCGATCTGCTTTGCAGCAAGAGCATAGTAAGAAGGTAAGCGAATGGCAGACCAAGTGCTCAGGGCTGAATGAGCAGCTGGAGCAGGAACGTAAACAGGCTGAATTGGCGTTGAATGAAGAAAAGCTCCAGCATCAGGAAGCTCAGAAGCGAGCTGATGAAGCTGCACTGGAGCAGGAGATTCGGGTTGAGGAGCTTCAGGAACAATTAGAACAAGTACAAGCAGGCAGTACAGAGCTTGCTTCTCGTCTGGGAGAGGCTCAAGAACAAGCAAGAGTACTGAAGCAACAACAGTCCGAGCTGGAGTCTGTGCTGGAAACACAGCGTCAGGCTGCGATAGAGCGAGAGCAGGCAGATACGCTTGCGCGTGAAGAACTGCAAAGCCGATATGATCAATTAGAAGCTGAAGCCAAGGCTACGCAGCAGCAGACGGCTAAGCTGGAGGAAGAACAGCGGCGGATGCAGAAGCTGCTGGAGCAAGCTCACGTATCTTCTCGCAAACTGCAAAGTGAGCTGGCTACGCTAGCTGAAAGCGAGAAGTCATGGAAGAAACTTGCAGAAGAACGCCAGTTGGCAGTTGATGAGCTGGAGCTCTCCCTGCTGGAAGCACGTGAACAGAAGGAAGCGATACAGGAGCAATTACAGCACGCAGAGGCTGAGCTCGAAGCTATTAATGATAAATTTGCTTCACAACAGCAACGGCTAGTTCAACTTGAAGCGAGAATCAAGGAGCTTTCACCTGAGCTGATTCGCGTTCAGGATGAGCTTGAGAAAGCCAAAGTCCGAGAGCAAGAGGGAGCTAAGGCGTATCAATCGCTTCAGGAGCAATATGGAAGCATGAAGAGCCGAGCTGGACAGCTGGAGCAGAATATTAAGCAGCTTCAACAGGAAGATCACGAACGGCGGAGTAAACTGGAACGTGCTGAGGAAGAATCTTTAGAGTGGCAACTTAAATACGATCAGTTGAAGGCAGAAGCGGAACGTCTGGAAGCTGAAGATGCTGCCCGTAAGGAAGAATTTGCATCTTGGGAACGGGAAATAGCGGTAACCGTTGAACAAAAGGAACAGCTTCAGGAGGAGACTCGTTTGGCGGTTGAAGCTGCCAAAACAGCGAAAGCTGAACAGCAGTCCATAGAGCAGGAACGAATGGCCTTGCAGTCTGAATTGGACGAAGTGGGTCAAAAATATGAAATGGCGGCGCATCAGCTTCGTCTGTTACAAGTACAACAGGACGTAGATCGGGAAAATACGGAGAAGATTTCTACAGAATTACGTCAATTACAGGAAGAATACACTAAGCTTCAAACGGAGTACAATGAATGGATTGAACTAATCGAACAGGATCAGTAGATACGGATTAAAAATGTAAGGCAATCCCCGGCTGCTCATCGCCGGGGATTGTTTGCTTTTGTATCCACTCAGAGGTTATATGACACAAAGCTGTCCTTTGGCAGACGAAATCTGCTTCGGGACAGCTTTGTCGGGAGTTCTATTGAAGTTATTTCCCGTCTTTGCGACCGGCTTCAAACGGTGTCGATACCGGAATAAACAGGTCGATAATCCCGATAACCAACGCAGCGAGCAATGCGCCCAGAACGGAAACACTGACATTGGTCACCACATATTGAGCGATCCAGATCACCAGAGCGCTCACAAGAAAACCTACGATACCGCGTCCAAATGGAGAAACGCGTCGGCCGAACACTGCCTCGATAATGTAACCAACCAAGGCAATGACAATGGCAAGAATCAGCGCGCTCCAAAAGCCGCCTACACTAAATCCGGGAACGATCCAGCTTACGACCATCAGCACCAGAGCGGCAACGATGAAACGTACAATGTGCCCGAGAATGCTCACGGAATAACCTCCTTTGTTTTTTGAATTTACAGGGTTAGACAAAGGTTAGTGTGTGGCATGAAGAGCTTTCTTATGTGTAAAAGAGAGTTGGCAAATAGCGTAAGTTTGCTGCTTTCGGTATAATATAGATATATGTGAAAGGAGTAGTGAAGTTGGACTCTAAAATTTTTAAAACCCTTGAATATCAAAAAATTCTAAATAAACTAAGTCACTATGCTCAAACGGCAACGGGACAACAGACAGCCCTTCAACTACAGCCCAGCGATGATTTGGAGCATATCAAGAAAATGCTGAAAGGTACGGATGAGGCCTATGCTGCTGATCGACTCAAAGGAGTGCCTTCATTTAACGGAGTAGTGGATATCACTCCGGCAGTGAAGCGTGCCCGTATTGGCGGAACGTTAAGCCCGCAGGAGTTGCTTGGCATTCGGACAACAGTTCAGGCCGCACGCCGTATACAGGTATACGTGGCAAGTTTGCATGAGGAAAATCCTGTCGAAACATTGCTGTATTGGAGCGAGCAACTTTCGGAGCAGAGAGGTTTAGAAAACTCCATTAAAGGCTGTATTGACGAAAATGCAGAGGTGCTGGATTCTGCCAGCACAGAGCTTTCTCAAATCCGTCGGGAGCTGCGCTCGGGAGAAGTGCGTATTCGTGAAAAGCTGGATTCCATGATTCGTTCCTCAACTGTATCCAAAATGCTTCAAGATCAGTTGATAACGATTCGTGGAGATCGGTTTGTGATCCCAGTTAAGGCCGAATACCGTTCTTATTTTGGCGGAATTGTTCATGATCAATCCGGGTCTGGCGCAACATTGTTTATCGAGCCTGAATCCATTGTAGCCATGAACAATAAGCTGAGGGAAACAAGGCTGAGAGAAGAGCGTGAAATTGAAGTCATTTTACAAAAGCTGACCGCACTTGTCGCAGAACAAGCAGATATGTTGCTGTATGATGTGGACATATTGGGTAATCTTGATTTTATTTTTGCAAAAGCGCGTCTCGCCCGTGAAATGAAGGCAACCTTGCCTTTAATGAATGACCGCGGATATTTGAAGCTGAAAAAGGGCAGACATCCTCTAATTCCGTTGGAGCAGGTTGTTCCCATTGATGTGGAGCTGGGCAATTCATACACCTCCATTATCGTTACCGGACCGAACACAGGGGGGAAAACCGTTACCCTGAAAACCATCGGCCTACTTAGTTTGATGGCGATGTCTGGACTGTTTGTACCTGTTGAGGATGAAAGCCAGCTGTGTGTATTTGATGCAATCTATGCCGATATTGGTGACGAGCAGAGCATTGAGCAAAACTTGAGTACATTTTCCAGTCACATGACCAATATCATTAGCATCCTGAAAAATATGACGCCCAAAAGTCTTGTATTGCTTGACGAAGTGGGGGCAGGAACGGACCCCGCGGAAGGTTCGGCTCTAGCTGTATCCATTTTGGAGCATATACATGCCATGGGTTGCCGTATGGTTGCCACGACTCACTATAGTGAATTGAAGGCGTATGCCTATGAACGTAAAGGAATTATTAATGCAAGCATGGAGTTTGATGTCGCTACATTAAGCCCGACTTACCGCCTTCTGGTCGGTGTTCCCGGACGAAGTAATGCATTTGCCATTGCCGAGCGATTGGGATTGCCAGGGCGTATTTTAGACTATGCCCGTGGTGAGGTAACGGAAGAAGACCAGCGTGTCGAGCACATGATCGCGTCACTGGAGCAGAACCGTTTAACAGCTGAGCAAGAACGGGAAAAAGCGGAGCAGCTGCGTAAGGAAATGGAAGCATTGCGTAGCCGTCATCAGACGGAGTTGGATAAGCTGGAGTCCCAACGGGACCGTATGCTGGAAAAAGCTGAGGACGAAGCAAGAGTTCTCGTGGATAAGGCTCGTAGTGAAGCAGAGAAAATCATTACTGATTTGCGTAAATTGGCTCAGGAAGAAGGGGCCTCGGTTAAGGAGCATAAGCTGATTGCAGCTCGCAGAGAATTGGATGAGGCTGAACCGAAGCAACGCAAGAAAAGTACCGTCAAACGCCCGGCCGCTACGCGTACTCGTTCTATCATGGCTGGCGATGAAGTATCCGTCCACAGTCTGAATAAAAAAGGCCACGTGGTTGAACTGTCCGGTACCAAGGAAGCTGTGGTTCAACTGGGGATCATGAAGATGAAAGTCAGTCTGGATGATCTGGAACTACTGCAACCTGCCCAAACAACGACTCCAAGAGTTCAAAAACCAGTGACTGGCGTTAAGCGGACACGGGATGATAACGTACGAAGTGAACTTGATCTTCGGGGGGCGAATGTGGAGGAAGCCTTGATGGAAGTGGACCGTTTCATGGATGAAGCGTTTCTGGCCAATCTGGGACAGGTACACATTATTCATGGCAAAGGTACGGGTGTCCTGAGAACCGGTATTCAGGAGTACCTCCGCAAGCATAAACATGTGAAAAGCTACCGTATCGGTAATTACAATGAAGGCGGCACAGGCGTAACAGTTGCTGAATTGGAATAGCTATGGGTTGCCGGCTTTGCCCGGGAACGCTTGGTAGAACGGGAGGGACGAAGTGAAGATGGCGATTGATGAATTGCTGTCACATCCGTTGGGGATGATGCTGGGTTATTTCTCGGTGGCGGTGCTGGAGCTAATTGTATTTTTGTCGTGTTTTGAGCTGGTAACCCGCTATAAATGCTGGGAAGAGATCAAGCGCGGCAATGTTTCGGTAGCCATGGCTACGGGAGGGAAAATGTTCGGTATTTGCAACGTGCTCCGCTTTGCGATGGAAGCCAAATCTAGTGTGTATGATACGATGATTTGGTCGTTCGTTGGCTTTTTACTGCTACTTGCGGCGTACTTTCTTTTTGAGTTTCTAACACCGGTATTTTCTATCGATCAACAGATTAAAGAGGATAATCGTGCTGTCGGCTTGTTCTCCATGATTATTTCCATATCTTTATCTTATGTGATCGGTGCCAGTGTAACTTGACACATCTTGTATACTAGAGCTTGGTATACGCTTGGAACGGAAGGATGATAAAGCTTGGAAATGACTATTTGTCCATGGTGTAACATGGAAATTATTTGGGATGAAGAATTAGGACCTGAGGAAGAGTGTCCTTATTGCCATAATGATCTGAAAGGGTACTCTGACATCACCGATGATGAAGATGAGTCTGTTTCTCCACCTGTTCATAGACATGCTGGTGAGCATGGACATGAAGAGACGAAATATGATCATGTGGCTTCTGTCACCCCGGCGCCCCACTCTCATGGAAAAGAAGACCTAAAGGGTTATCGGACATTGAGTATTCAGCTCGGTGATGATGAGGAGCAGGATATTTTATATGAGGCAGAGGATGAAATCGTAGTTGAAAAACCGGTTGATGCACCGTTGTTGCAGGATAATGAGCTTCATAAGTTGCCTGTGCTGCATACTTTGCAAAAATTCGAAGAAAGCGGTGCGGATCTGATGGCTTATGAACAAGGTGCTGAACAAATACTCGACAGACAAGATGAGGTTCTTGAATGTTCTCAATGTGGGGAGTACATGCTGCATGCAGGTTTGCAAACCGTAACCAGAGAAGGTTTTGAACCGTCGATGTCCCCAGCGCTTGGTAAGCCTGTTCTGGATTTGCCGTTCGTCTTGAATGTTTATGTGTGTCCTAGCTGCTTCCATGTCCAGCAGACACTATCAGAGAATGACCGACTGCGGATGCTGGAGAAGCTCAGCGGTATTTCCAACAATTAAATAGCAATCCCCCGGATAGGCCCAAGCTCAATACGGGCATCTTAAATCGAAGAAATCTTTGAACAAGCTGGCTTGAAATAAGCTGATTGGTGATTTTTCGGTTAGGGGGAACTGCATTGAAATCAAACCTGAACGGACAATCCATTCTGCTATTAAGCTTGAATGGATTGTTTGTGTTTGCAGCAGCATTGTCAGGCACATTTCTTAACGTGTATTTGTGGAAAAGCAGGCAGGATTACGCGATGATCGGCTGGTTTAATGTCAGTCAACAAATTGCACTGGGAATTATGGTCTGGGTGGCTGGAAAGTGGGTCAAGGAACATAACAAAATGAATGCCCTGCGCGTGGGGACCGCATTATCCGGCCTATTTTATCTGATCGTGTTATATACGGGACCGCAGGCTGTGAACTACATATGGCCGCTCGGGATGCTGCTGGGTGCAGCATTAGGTTTATTCTGGCTGGCGTTTAATGTGATTTTTTTCGAAGTCACGGATCAGGCAAGTCGTGATCATTTTAACGGATGGGTGGGTCTGCTAGGCTCGTTTTCCGGTATAGTGGGACCTTGGCTGTCCGGATGGATTATTGCCCGTATGGAGGATGACGCAGGTTACCGCGTGATATTCAGTATTTCCTTGGCTTTTTATGTCGTAGGAGTGGTGCTTAGTTTCTTTCTTCGCAAGCGTAAGCCGACAGGAAATTACAATTGGAAGGAACCTAAGCAGCGTTTGTCACAAAAAGGGAGTATGTGGCGTCCGTTGTCGTTATCGCTTGTTGCCCAGGGCATCCGTGAAGGGGTATTTGCCTTCCTGATTACGCTGCTCGTGTATGTAGCTACTCAACAGGAATGGAAGCTGGCGCAGTTTTCACTTATTACATCGGCGGTTTCATTCTTCAGCTTTTGGGCTGTCGGAAAATGGCTCAAGCCACACTATCGTTCGGCGGGTATGCTGTTGGGTGCCGTATTGTTGGTGATCGCGCTTTTACCGTTATTGTGGCGTATGGAGTATAGTACACTACTGATTATGGGGATCGGCACCGCTTTATTTATGCCCTTGTATTTAATTCCCATGATTTCTGCCAGCTTTGATTTAATGGGTACGAGTAAAGGAGATGCCAATCAGAGAGTGGAACTGGTTGTACTACGCGAACTATGCTTAATGGTAGGCCGATTGACCGGAACACTCATTTTCTTGGGTGTCCTAAGTATCAGCAAGGCTCCCACGGCGATGATCTGGTTGTTGATTGGACTGGCATTGATGCCAGTGCTCGGATGGTTTTTTATGCGAAGTGTGCTGAAAATGGAACAAAAGACAAAGCAGAGCAAGTCTCATTCCCACGCGCAACGCTGGCACAAGCAAACCGAATAGTTTAAAATACATTAAAAAAGACCTCCACACCCACTTATAGGGGAAGGAGGTTCTTTTTGTATTCCATATGTTAAACCATCGGTTCCGTTGTTTCGGGCGAGGGCTTGGTAGCACGGGTCAGAGAATAAAGCTCCATTTCAGGTCGATGTGTGCCCGTCAGTTCATCAGCCAAAAGTTGTGCGGCCATCATACTCGTGACTGCTCCATTTCCCCCGTAACCTTCCAAAAAGTAGCAGTTGGGAAAACGCGGATGTGGACCAATATACGGCAAGCCGTCATGAGAGGAGCCGAATACAGCAGCCCATGCAAAGTCGATCTGAAATGGTATACCCGGAAAAAATTCCTGTAACGTTTGTAGCAGCTTTTGCTGTTGGTGCAGGAGCCTGACTTCACGTTGATTGGAATCCAGTACAGGTTCGTCCAAACCGCCAATAATGATGCGTCCTTCCGGTGTGGAGCGCATATATAGATAAGGACGAGCAGTTTCCCAGATGAGACACTGTTCATGCCACAAGGGTGTATCTCCGATTGGATTGGTGGCGATAGCATATGAGCTTTCTAGAACGGCTCCGCGGTCTGTTTTAATCTCTTGTGTTTCATAACCTGTTGCAAAAATAACTTTTTTTGCTCGGATAATCCCACCGCTGGTATGACAAACGACCTCATTATCGTTGAACTCAAAATGCTCAGCTTCTGTATGCTCGTATAAGCGAACACCAAGACGGCTGGCGGATCGCAGCAGTCCTTGGGCAAACAAAAATGGATTAACCTCGGCATCTTCGCGTGTGTATAAAGCTGCTGGTTTTCGGAAAGGAAATCGGGCAGCAATCTGTTGATCATCCCAGTATTCGACGGGAAATCCAAACCTGGTTAGCTGTTTGTACTCTTCCTGAAGTGTCTGTACATCCTCCAATGTACTTGCATAGTACAGGCTACTTCGGCGTGAAAAAGACGGATCAATTTCCAGCGTGGTAGACAGTTTTTCCAACTGATCCAGAGCATCTTTACACATACGGTAAAACAGTACACCGTTCGTTTCACCAAACGTATTGATGAAGGAAGTTAACGTCTTATCATTGCTATATTGCAGCAGTCCGTTATTGGCCGAAGAACTTCCATGTACTAGCTTGCGTTTGTCAATAACCACGGCGTCTACCTGTCGTTCTCCCAACAGTCGGGAGCAGATGGATCCACCCATGCCGCCACCGATGATCAATACATCACAATTTAAATCCTCTGCCAAAGGCGGGAAATCCAACATTTTCTCCAAGGTACTGGGCCAATACGTATTCCCGCTTATCAATTCCATATAAATAGCACTCCTCATAAGGTAATATGTAGTATTTCTTAGGTGTACATAGTATTTCGCCAAACGGACAAGATAACCAGCGTGCAACAAAACATTCAAGGAGGCACAGAGATTATGCAATCTACGAACATGCAACCCTTGTCAGGCAAAGAGCTGGAGTACATCGTGGACTCCATTTCCAATGAAGAACTACTACTCAAACAAAGTGCGGCGACAGCGGCTTCTATTCAGCACCCAGCCATCCAACAAGCCTGTTTGCAACTGGCAAGAACACATGAGCACCACTTGAATCTGCTTTCTAATGCTCTTCAACAGCATCAGCAGCTTGCCCCAATGCAACCGCAGCAGTAATTTGGATTTACAATAAAGGAGGTTTGACAGAATGTATTCACAAAACAATATGTCATTTATGCCCGAAGAAGATTTGCTCTATACCATTCTTGCTGATATGAAACGTACGGTGCGCGAGTACACAACGGCGACGACAGAATCCAATTGTCCGTCTGTGCGTCAGATGTTCACCGACCTTACGAATGATACATTGCGTCTGCAAGGTGATTTGTATCATCTGATGAGCCAAAACAATATGTATGCCACTCCGACTAAAGCACTGCGCATCGATTTGGACAAACAGATTCAAGAAGCTCGCAAGACCCAACAAGAATGCCAACAGTTCATTCAGCAAAAGTCGGCATCTGCGGGAGTATATGGCCAATCTATGCACCAGCAAGGCCAGTCTACTCATCAAAACAACCCTTATTATATGTAAACGGGATTTTCTGTTTTTGAAGCAGATTCCCATAACAGCCGTCCATCTGCCGGGTTTACCGGAGTGGACGGTTTTTCTTTGCAGGTTTAAAGTGCGTATTGTATGATGTATAGTAATCTCTTTCGATGGAGGCCTTATGTAGAATGACAGAACTGAATGAATTGAAATTAAAAGTGCTGGAATTGTTAAAAGAAGATGCAAGAAGAACACCGACTCTATTAGCTACTATGCTGGGGGTTGACGAGCAGGATGTTCGCACCTCAATTAAAGAACTCGAAGACCAACATGTGATCGTCAAATACGCCGCTGTAGTCAATTGGGACAAAGTCGACGACGAAAAGGTTACCGCTTTGATCGAAGTACAGATTACACCTGAGCGTGGAAGAGGCTTTGAAGGGATTGCAGAACGGATTTATTTGTATCCGCAAGTTAAATCGGTCTATCTCATGTCCGGAGCATACGATTTGCTGGTAGAGGTTGAAGGCCGCAATCTCCGTGAGGTTGCTAATTTTGTGTCGGAAAAACTGTCGCCTATTGATTCGGTCTTGTCTACCAAGACTAATTTTACGCTTAAAAAATACAAGCAGGACGGAATTATCTTTGAGGACCATCAGGAAGATAATCGTCTGATGATTTCGCCGTAAAGGAAGATCATGATGAATCTCAAAACAGAAGCATTTACCGACAGCAACAAAGCCATGAGTTCCTATTTGTCCCCATTGGTGCGCGAAATCCCATCTTCGGGTATTCGTAAGTTTTTTGACTTGGTGGGTGGCAACAAGGATATTATTACCCTTGGTGTAGGCGAACCGGATTTTACAACCCCTTGGCATATGCGGGAAGCCTGTGTCTATTCATTGGAGCGAGGTTTTACCAGCTACACGTCTAATGCGGGAACGCCAGAACTGCGTGAAGCGATTAGTGATTATCTGAATGAGCAATTTGAAGTCCGTTATGATCCCAAAAATGAGATTATCGTAACCGTCGGGGGAAGCGAGGCGATTGATCTTGCTTTGCGTGCGTTAATTGTACCTGGCGACGAAATTCTCGTGCCCGAGCCGTGCTACATTTCATATTCTCCAATCACTTCGATTGGAGGCGGAATTCCAGTAGGTATTGAAACATTTGCTAAGGATGAATTCAAGCTGACAGCTGAGGCGTTGGAGGCAAAAATTACACCTAAATCCAAGGTGCTTATTTTATGCTATCCGAGCAATCCAACTGGAGCTACGATGACTTATGAAGATTGGCTTCCGATTGCCGAAGTCGTGGAAAAGCATGATTTGATCGTCATTTCTGATGAAATTTATGCTGAATTGAATTATGGAGAGAAGCATGTCAGTTTTGCCGCTATGCCTGGTATGATGGATCGTACGATTCTCGTCAGTGGTTTTTCCAAAGCCTTCGCCATGACAGGCTGGCGTATTGGATATACATGCGGGCATCCAGATCTGATTGCCGCTATGCTCAAAATCCATCAGTACACCGTAATGTGTGCGCCTTCTATGGGTCAAGTTGCGGCACTGGAAGGCTTGCGGAATGGTTTGGGTGAGAAAGATCGTATGGTAGAAGCCTATAATCAGCGTCGCCGTCTGATGGTTGAAGGGTTCCGGGAAATCGGCCTGGAGTGCCATGAGCCAAGAGGGGCTTTTTACGTTTTCCCTAGTATTCAAAGCACGGGACTCAGCTCAGATGAATTTGCACAGCGTCTTTTGGCAGAGGCTAAAGTTGCGGCTGTACCGGGTAATGTGTTCGGTTTGGGAGGCGAAGGCTATCTTCGTTGCTCATACGCAACTTCTGTTGCTCAGCTGACGGAGGCACTGGATCGGATTGGTCATTTTGTAGAAAAAGTAAGAAAAGAAGGTTAAAATTATTTTTTTATGGGTAATTTATAAAAAATAGTCTTTTATTTCTAAATTTCTATGCTATAATTTGAAATCGGAAGCAGGAAGTTCAATTTTTCAATTGTAGGAGGAATGCTCATGTCATATGTTGGATATAATTCATCTAGTTCAATAGGATACGACATTTCCCTAGAAGATGAAATTTTGTTCCTGCGCAATGAGATGATGCGGACGTTTCAGGAAGAGCAGTCCTTCACCTCTGATCTTGTTATCCAGATCAGTTGCAAGCTCGATTTGAAAATCAATGAATATATGAAGCTGTATGGTACGGAATGCAAGGTTTAACCGTATGAAGTCAGCCAAATGTAAGAAGAAGGCCGTCGGGCCTTCTTTTTTTGCGTTCACAACTTATGATATATTAATGGCATGGAAGAGGGGGCGTACATATGAGAGCAGGGCTAAAAAGGCTATCGCCATGGATCATCGGAATGCTTGCACTTGTATTATTGGCTGGATGTGGGGGACGGGACAAGAACAGCTTCTCCATTTTTATTATGGATAAAGGGGATGCTTCAGTCATCCGTGAAGAGCTGGCACAAAAACTTAAGGATAAGCTAGGCGAACAGGCTCCGACTATTGAGATTTCAGTCAGTCCGCTGTATAACCAGCAGAAGCTGGTTGTAGAATATGCGGCCGGGGAGCATGATCTGTTTCTTTTGCCGGAAGAGGACATGAAGCTGTATGGACAGAATGGCTCGAATCTGCCGTTAGATGATGCTTTTGACAAGAAGACGTACGCTCGGGGCGTGTTCGAGGGCGGCGTATTTAAGAAGAAGGGGCAGGAGGAAGAAGGATCAGATGTAAGCAAGGAAACTCATTTGTTCGGAATTCCGGTGGAGCAGATGAAGATGTTTAAGGAGCTAAAATATAACTCCAAAACATTATTTGCTACCGTGCCGCCTCGTACAAGCAATAAGGAAGAAGCCATCAAGGTGCTGAAAGCACTTACGGAATGATAAAGGGGATGGAATGAAATGGGCATATATACTAGAACAGGTGATGAAGGACAAACTTCTGTGATCGGCGGTCGAGTGTCCAAAGATGATGATCGTGTGGAGGCATACGGTACAATTGACGAGCTGAACAGCTTTGTAGGACAAGCGATCAGCTTTGCCGAAGGGGAAGAGTTTACGGATATTCGGACTCAATTGGAAGAAATACAGCAGGAGCTGTTTGATTGTGGTTCGGATTTGGCGTTTGTTAAAATTAGTGAAAGCAAATATAAGGTGAAAGACGAGCTGGCAGAGCGTCTGGAAGGCTGGATTGATGCATGTCAGGAGGAAAATCCGAAGGTGGAGCGTTTTATTATACCGGGTGGTAGCACATTATCCTCAACGCTTCATGTTTGCCGTACAGTTTGCCGACGCGCGGAACGCCGTGCTGTTACACTAGGTAAACATACGGACATTAATCCGGCGGTACGTCGGTATTTGAACCGCCTTTCTGATTATTTCTTTGCCGTCGCTCGTACAGCGAATGTCCGTCAGGGTGTGCCCGATGTCGAATATGTGCGCAGCAAAAAAGTGTTCCGCAAATAAGGAGGCAACCGGGAATTTGTGATGAGCTTGTATTATGAACCTATCGTATATACGATCTCTCCTGAGGAGGAGGGCATGCTGTTGAAGACTATTTTACAAAAACGTATGAACATTTCTCGAAAGTTAATATCCAAACTCAAGCTGACCGAGCAAGGTATTATGCTGAACGGGACACGTGTGTACATCAGCGTAAAGGTGAAGTCCGGGGATCGAGTAGAAATTCGTATGGAGCGTGAGCGTTCTGATGATATTTTACCTGAACCCATTCCTTTTGAGATATTGTTTGAGGATGAACATCTGTTAGTGGTGAACAAGGCGGCGGGCATGATTGTCCATCCGACTCACGGTCATTACACAGGAACACTGGCTAATGGGGTTGTGCATTATTGGCAGGCCAAGGGAGAGTTGTTCCGGTTTCGTCCTGTCCATCGTCTTGATCAGGAGACGACGGGTGTGCTGGTAGTAGCCAAAAATCCGTATGTACACCAGCATATTTCTGAGCAAATGATTGCGGGAACGGTGGATAAGCGCTATACAGCTCTGGTGCATGGACGGCCTGAGCTGCAGGAAGGAAAGGTAGACGGACCGATTGACCGCAACCCGGATGATCCGCATTTACGTATGGTGACCCCGGATGGTTATCCTGCCCTTACGCTGTATAAGCTGGAGGAAGTGTGGAACGGGGGAAGTCGCATTGGGCTAAAGTTGGAATCCGGGCGTACGCACCAAATTCGAGTGCATATGACTTATATCGGTTGTCCGTTGATCGGAGATAAAATGTATCGGATTACACCCGATGACGCTGCGCAACGTGAGCGATATGATCAGCTTGATGCCAAGATGCCTCGACAGGCTCTGCATGCCTCAGAGCTATCCTTGGAGCATCCTGTAACCGGGGAGCGGCTGACGTTCTATGCTCCTCTACCTAACGATATGGCTGAAATGCAGGAGCTATTAAGAGCGCAATATCATCCAGAATAAAATATAAATAAGCGATGAAAACCAAATGGAGGTTAATCTAGCGATGAGCCAACTGAAAGTATATCAGTATTCTAAATGCAGTACCTGTCGTAATGCAGTGAAATGGCTGCAAAACAAGGGACATGAGACGGAACTTATTCCTATTTTTGAACAACCGCCCGGCCCGGAGGAATTGGAAGACTTGATTCGCAAAAGCGGGCTGGAGCTGAAAAAGTTTTTTAATACAAGCGGTGAGGTATACAAAGAGTTAAAGCTGAAAGATAAGCTTGGAGACATGAGCCGTGAAGAGCAAATTTCGCTTTTATCCTCGAATGGAAGATTAATCAAACGCCCGATTGTAACCGACGGGAACAAAGTAACGGTAGGATTCAAAGAGGAAACATTTGAAGGCACATGGGGAGCTCAATAACGCCCAATTTACCCCCACGATATGTTATACTGTGGGGGTTAAATATTATGATGAATGGGAGCAATACAATCTGTGACACAACGCAATGAACAATCCGTAATGCTGGTTGACGGCATGGCCCTGCTATTTCGCGCTTATTATGCAACCGCCGCAAACGGTTATATCCGTCGTACAAAAGCTGGAGTGCCAACGAACGCCATATATGGTTTTATTCGATATTTTTGGGATGCAGTCCAAACATTTAATCCTACACACGTCATTTGCTGCTGGGATATGGGCGGAACGACATTTCGTGGGGAACATTTTGCTGCGTATAAGGGAAACCGAGCCGACGCACCAGATGATTTGATTCCCCAATTTACATTGATTCGGGAAGTGACGGACAGCCTCGGCATTCCCAACATTGGAGCGGAAGGTTTTGAAGCCGATGATTGTATCGGTACGCTTGCACGCCATTATTCGCAAAATGAGGACATGGATGTAATGATTCTCTCGGGAGATCATGATTTACTTCAATTAGTGGATGATCGGACACGGGTCATTATTATGAAAAAAGGGCACGGCAATTATATGGTATACACCCCGGAAACCCTGCTGACTGAAAAAGGGCTTAAACCACGCCAGGTGGTGGACCTTAAAGGCCTGATGGGGGATGCAAGCGATAATTATCCAGGAGTACGAGGTATTGGTGAGAAAACGGCACTCAAGCTGGTGCAGGAATACGACTCTATTGAAGGCATTCTAGAGAATTTGGATCAATTAACACCCTCGGTCCGTAAAAAAATCGAGAGTGATTTGGATATGCTGCATCTTTCACGCAAGCTTGCTGAAATTCACTGTGGTGTACCTGTAGCATGTGCTTTGGATAGCTGTCTGCTGACGCTGGATCACGTGCAAATTGTAGACAAGTTTGAGCAGCTTGAAATGAAAAGCTTGTGTACATTGATGGGTGTCGCAACCGGATCATAATGAAGCTGTTAGGCTTGATACGGACAATTTAAGTGAAGTAAGTTTATAGGGATGCTGACGCTGGGTGCGTTAGTGTCCTTATTTTTATACCGTTATGTCAAGGGAGTTGTATAGTCATGTGAAGGATTATATACAATTGCGATAAGGGGATTGACCTCGGGCACATTTCAGGTGAATATAGTGGAGAGAGAACCGGATTATTGAAAGGGGACAACAGCAACTATGACAGTATTGGGAGCAATTGAGGCAGGCGGTACCAAATTTGTATGTGGAATTGGTAACGAACATGGGGAGGTACTGGAACGAGCAAGCTTTCCAACGACCACCCCAGCAGAAACAATGGAGAATGTCATCGCATTTTTTGAAGGCAAGGGCATTGAAGCATTGGGTGTAGGCTCGTTCGGGCCGATTGATCCTATCGAAGGCAGTGATACATATGGCTATATTACAACAACGCCAAAGCCACATTGGGGAAATTACAATTTAATTGGCAAACTGAAACAGCATTTTGACGTGCCTATGGGGTTTGACACGGATGTGAATGGAGCAGCACTTGGTGAGTCTATTTGGGGTGCCGCCAAGGGATTGGACAACTGTCTGTATATTACGATAGGTACAGGCATCGGGGCGGGTGCTTTGGTTGGTGGAAAGCTGATACATGGATTATCCCACCCAGAAATGGGGCATATTCTGGTACGTCGTCACCCAGAAGATACTTACGAGGGGACATGTCCTTATCACGGAGATTGTTTGGAGGGACTGGCAGCAGGTCCTGCGCTCGAAAAAAGATGGAAGGTTAAAGGACATGAACTTTCTGTCGATCACGCAGCCTGGGAAATGGAAGCGTACTATCTGGCACAGGCTTTAATGAGCTATGTATTAATCCTGTCACCGCAAAAAATTATTATGGGCGGGGGAGTGATGAAGCAGGACCAACTGTTCCCGCTCATTCGTACCAAGCTTCAAGAACTTTTGAACGGATACGTACAGCATTCGAGTCTGACGACAGATATTGAGCAATATATCGTATCTCCGGGATTGGGTGACAATGCTGGATTGTGCGGTGCTCTGGCATTGGCAAAGGAAAAGCTGAATCATTAGAATTTATGGTTGACGGCACTCCAAGGTACGGTTATTATATAGGCAACAGCATAGTACGGCTCAAAAAGGGAAGCACCTTTCTTGCGAATACGCAGGATAGGTGCTTTTTTTTGCGTTTTTGTGTTGTGCGGGACTGTCTTTCAACGATATGAGGGAGGAAGAAATCATGGAGATTGTATTTTTAAATCGCTTGTCCAAACGGAATGAACAGGGCTATGAGGACTTTGCTCAGGTATGGATTGGGCAACATGAAGGGGGATGGAGTGCAGGGTGGAGCACACAACATGTCCCGGATGAAAGTATAGACGATCTTTGGTATGAGGGCAGCTTGTGGCAGGAATTACTGCATGTATACCGTCATGAGCTGGCGCTCAAAATGGCTGAGGGCTACAGGCCCTTAATCCATGGCGTATTTCATGAGCAAGAAGGATCATCAGGACGAGGACAAACGCTGCAAAAGCTGTATTGCTACAGTGATTTGTTTCCACGTGATGAAGTGTATGAGCAGTTGACGATATGGAGACGGCAAAAAGCAGCAACGGAACGAAAAGCGCCTTATTTTATCGCTACGAATCGGCTGCTTCGACTCATTAGCGTCTATCTTCCCCATACCGAAGAAGAATTGTTGGAGCTGCCTGGTATGGGTCAGGGTAAGGTGTCGCAATATGGGACGGAGCTATTGGCTATTACGACACAAAATGACCGGACCACGCCATTTCCGTTGAACTGGGTAACAGAGACGCTGGAAGAAGAAGTTTTTTTGTCATGGCTATACAAGCAAAAAGAGAACCAATACAGGCAGGAGCTGAATAAATTCAGCCTAACTAGAACGATTATCGAAGGCATTTCGGACGGTCTTTCACTGGAGCATATCGGGATGAAGACAGGTTTGCATCGTAGAGAAATGATTGAAGCTGTGGAGCATTTGGACAGGGATGGTATTGATATGGAGAAGCTGATCCGCAATGAATTGGTGAATGTATCTGAGGAGGAGCAGGCAGCCATCTGGTCTGCTTATGAAGAGTTGGGGGATACGCTGCTCAAGCCTGTCATGCTGAAAGTGTATGGGGAAGAAAAGGCGACAGAAACAGGACTGGATCAAATTTATGAGCGTCTGCGTCTGATTCGTATACGGTTTCGCCATCAGCAGGTACCCGACCGACATGTTGGATAATATAGAACTGATTGGATAAAGCTAAAGTATTAAAGTACATTCAGGGTCCGACATACTAAAAAGCAGCAGCCAGTTCCTCATAGGACACGGCTGCTGCTTTTTATGATCAAGCTTGAAAATCGAAATAGGTATCCAACTCCGTACTTTTTCCCCTTTTCTTTTTAAACCCAGTCTTTCTTGCGGAAAATACAGAACATACTGACACCTAGTGCCACCATAATACCAATGACGACAAAATAGCCATAACGTGTATGAAGTTCAGGCATATTATCGAAGTTCATCCCATATATTCCGGTAATGACCGTCAATGGCATAAATACGGTCGTTATTGCCGTAAACACACGCATAATTTCATTGGCACGATTGGCGATACTGGATTGGTAAGCTTCTCGAAGGTTACCCATCAAATCGCGGTAAGTTTCAAAAGTCTCCGAAATTTTCACAGCATTTTCATAAATGTCGCTGAAATATTTTTGCAATTGATCGTCGATGAGTCGCAAATCCCGTTTGTTCAGGGTATTGATGACTTCCTTTTGCGGACCCAGCACTTTTTTCAGCCACAGAATCTCACTTCGTAAGCCGATGATTTCGTTCAAATGCGACTTTTTCGTATGCATTAGAATATCTTCTTCCAGCTTTTCAATGCGGACCTCAATCCGGTCACCAACCAGAAAATAGTTGTCAACAATCAAGTCGACCAACAGATACATAAAGCGGTCAGGCTGGCTGACTTCTTGCTCCCACAGCATAGGCTTGAGGGTACGAAGCTCATTGATTTTCTGCTTGGTCACCGTAATGATAAAATGGCGGCCGAGAAAAATGTTCAAAGCTCGCAAAAATATTTCTTCATCATCAAAACGAATGCTATTTACAACGATAAAATAATGGCTTTCATAAATTTCGATCTTCGGACGCTGTTCTTCTTCACTCAAACAGTCTTCTACTGCAAGATCATGCATGGAAAATAAAGGTTGGAGCACTGCCAAATCATCGACATCAGCATCAATCCAATAAAAACCTTCTGCCGGTGCAGTAAGCGCCATTTCAATTTCTTCGACAGGGGTAAAAACCCCGTTGTTGACCAAACGGATTTTCATATATGTCACTCCTTATGCTCCGTCGTAACGGAAATACGTTTACCTTAAGCATAAGGAATGAACTCAGTTAGCCAGTTAGCCGGTGCGGGTAAGCGTGCATTCTCATCAAAAGCCGGAGGCTTTTGGAGCATGCAGAGCCTGGCGTCCCGTCTTTCGGCAAGCTGAAGTCATTCCTATGCTGTTGTTCAGGGATCGCCGCCTATTCGGACTCGGGTCGCCTTCCATTCCGGATTCACCTCTCAAATGTTCTTTTTTTGATTGCCACAGTATCGCAGGAAACACTCAAAGTCTGCACTACTGCTCCATATTTTTGCCTAATAGCACTTGTATAGTATAACGCTCGGCCTACGGCCTTTCAAGCGCAAAATCATGGGCTAAATCGACAGTAGTGGCAAGAGCTTCAGCGAAAGGAGGGATATGATTTAACCTATGGAAAAGGTAGACAAAATGTGATTGCAGGGCACAAATTTAAAAGTCCCATCTTGACGAAGCCCAGCCGATGCATTAAAGTGAACAACAAGAACTTTGTGAACCCAAAATGAATATAGCGAAATCTTATCAAGAGCAGGTGGAGGGACTAGCCCGATGATACCCGGCAACCGGCGATTTTAATCGCACGGTGCTAATTCTTGCAGGACGCGCGCTTTGTACAAAGAGCGTTGCCCTGACAGATGAGAGAGGCGCATATGGATACAAATATGACCTTTCTCTAACCAGAGAAAGGTCTTTTTATTATATGCCCGGCATCTCAGCAGGACGATTTTCGCAAAACTTACCGAACAAGGAGTGAGTTTACATGCCGATTAAAATTCCAGATACACTACCTGCCAAGGAAGTGCTGGAGGGCGAAAATATTTTCGTAATGGATGAAAGCTTGGCTTATCATCAGGATATTCGTCCGTTGCGCATCGCCATTTTGAATTTGATGCCTACGAAGGAAACGACGGAAACCCAACTATTGCGCCTGGTCGGCAATACGCCGCTGCAAGTGGACGTCACGCTGGTGCACATGAAGTCTCATGTATCCAAAAATACATCGCAAGAATATTTGAATATGTTCTATAAAACGTTTGACGAGATTAAGAACAGTCGTTTTGACGGCATGGTCATTACAGGAGCTCCGGTTGAACAGCTTGAGTTTGAGGATGTGAACTACTGGGAGGAGATCCGGCAAATTTTTGAATGGACGAAAACGAATGTAACTTCGACCATGCACATTTGTTGGGCCTCACAGGCAGGTTTATACCATCATTTCAATGTCCCGAAATACGGGCTCGACTACAAATGCTTTGGCGTATTTCCACACACCGTGATTAAACCTAAAGTAAAATTGCTACGCGGCTTTGACGAACTGTTTTATGCCCCTCACTCCAGACATACGGAGGTTCGGCGGGAAGATATTGATCATATCGCCGAATTAGAAGTTTTATCCGAATCCGAGGAAGCTGGAGTGTACCTCGTAGCCACGCTTGACGGTAAACAAATTTTTGTAACTGGGCATTCTGAATATGACCCGCTTTCATTGAAATGGGAATACGACCGCGATGTGGCCAAAGGAATGGATATTGAAGTTCCCAAAAATTATTTCCCAAATGATGATCCTGAGCGCACACCGCCCTCAATCTGGCGGGCGCACGCCAATTTATTATTCTCGAATTGGCTGAACTATTATGTATACCAAGAGACACCTTACGATATCGGGCCCCAGATTTAAAAAAAGGGGCTTGTAGTTTACCCTTGTACAGTACCACCTTGCAGTAGCGCAGCAGTATAGTCTTTGACATCCATTTTTGCAGGATTGGTTATAGCACCCACTATGGAAGTTAACAGGAGGATTCATATGAGTGAGAAACAGTGGAAAATCGAAAGCAGATTGGCACAAATCGGTTCAGTAGAGGAGCCAGTAACCGGGGCTGTTAATTACCCGATTTACCAATCTACGGCGTTCCGCCATCCCCGTCTGGGTCAAAGCACAGGATTTGATTATATTCGGACGATCAATCCCACGCGAAAGGTACTGGAAGAGGCTTCTGCTGCACTTGAATCTGGTGATGCAGGCTTTGCATGCAGCTCAGGTATGGCGGCGCTGCAAACGGTATTTGCATTGTTTGGACAGGGAGATCATCTCATAGTATCGCTGGATCTGTATGGCGGGACATATCGTTTGCTGGAGCGTATTTTATCTAAATTTGGTGTAACAGCCAGTTATGTGGATACGAACGATCTTGAAGCACTCGAACAGTCATGTCGACCGAATACCAAAGCTGTATTCATAGAAACACCTACAAATCCGTTAATGATGATTACTGATATTCGAGCGGTGGCTGAATGGGCATCACAACATCAGTTGCTTACCATTGTAGATAATACGCTGCTAACACCATACTTCCAGCGGCCATTGGAACTCGGCGCGGATATTGTGGTACATAGCGCAACCAAGTATTTGGGCGGACACAACGATGTGCTGGCAGGGTTAATCGTAACCAAAGGCAAAGAGCTATCAGCTGAAATTTCCTTTCTGCACAATTCCATAGGGGCCGTGCTTTCCCCGAGTGACTGCTACCAGTTGATGAAGGGGATGAAGACGTTAGCGCTGCGTATGGACCGACATGAGCATAATGCAACAGTGCTGTCTAACTATTTACTGACGCATCCGGCGGTGGCGGAAGTATTTTATCCGGCGCTCGAAGGCCATCCAGGTCGTGAAATTCAAAATAAACAATCCAGCGGAAACACAGGGATTTTCTCCTTTAAAGTAAAGGATGCTCGCTATGTAGAGCCTTTGCTTCGTCACATTAAGCTCATTGCGTTTGCGGAAAGTCTCGGCGGTGTTGAGTCGCTAATGACCTATCCCGCGGTGCAGACACATGCGGACATACCAGCAGAAATTCGAGATGCAGTTGGGGTAGATGACAGGCTGTTGCGTTTCTCCGTAGGCATTGAGCATACAGACGACCTCATTGAAGATTTGCGTTCGGCGTTGGAAGCGGCACGTCAAGAAGTAGAAGGAGGAGAGCTGCAATGATAGAGGATGCGAGGAGGATCGGGCAGGATTTGAACAAAGAGCGGAAGTTCGCTACCAAGCTGCTGCATTTTGGTTCTGAAATTGACAGCGTTACAGGGGCCTCGAGCGTCCCGATCTATCAAGCTTCTACCTTTCACCATCATGATATTTTTAATCCTCCACAGCATGACTATAGCCGTTCAGGTAATCCGACACGACAAGCTTTGGAGGATTATATCGCTTTATTAGAAGGCGGGGCGTGCGGCTTTGCCTTTGCGTCAGGTATGGCGGCCATCTCCACTACCTTTATGCTCTTATCCGCTGGAGATCATGTCATTGTTTCGGAGGACGTATACGGGGGAACATATCGACTGCTGACCTCCATTTTGAAACGGATGAATATTGAAACGACCTTCGTTGACATGACGGACCTCAACCTTGTGAAAGAGGCGTTGCAGGAGAATACAAGGGCTGTATATATGGAAACCCCGTCCAATCCGACACTCAAAATTACCGATGTAGCAGGAATAACCTCTTGGGCACAGGATCACGGACTTTTAACTTTATTGGATAATACTTTTATGACACCTTATTATCAACGTCCGATTGAGCAGGGAGTCGATATTGTATTGCACAGTGCGACCAAGTTTCTGGGCGGACACAGCGATGTGCTGGCAGGACTTGCGGTAGCGCGTACCGAATCGCTCGGGAGACAAATCAAGCAGCTCCAAAATGGACTGGGTACCGTGCTGGCTCCGCAGGAGTCATGGTTGCTCATGCGCGGTATGAAGACACTGGAGGCTCGTATGGCTCACAGCGAAAAGAGTGCAGCCAAGCTCGCTAACTGGCTGAACGAGCGCAACGACATTGAGGCAGTATACTACCCGGGTCTGGAAAATCATCCAGGGCGTGAAGTTCATGAGCGTCAATCCAGCGGTTATGGTGCAGTGATATCGTTTGATGTGGGTTCTGGTGAGCGTGCAAAAGAAGTCCTCAGTCGCGTACGTATTCCAATTGTAGCGGTGAGTCTGGGAGCTGTGGAAAGCATCTTGTCGTATCCGGCGATGATGTCACATGCGGCTATGCCCTATAGTGTACGATTGGAGCGCGGGATTACGGACGGACTACTTCGTTTCTCCGTAGGTTTGGAGGATATTGACGACCTGATCAGTGATCTGGATGAGGCGCTGCGCTAGAGCGTTAGCACATCCGCAGCATCTTTGTCGTTTTCACGCCGGGAGCAAATATGTACAGCACTAAACAGCAAGTTTCCAGTATTTCAGGAGGCTTGCTGTTTTCTATAAGAATGGCATGAAGGACAGTGTGAAAAAAGGCACTTTCAGTCCTGTTTTGTTATTTCTTGGCTATACGCAATGTTGAGATAAGCTTGGCAGTTGCCTGTTTTCCTAGGTGAAAAGCAGAAAGAAGCGGGAATAAGTATGGTTCCTTACCTAAAGATATGTTAGTATTATCATTAGGTTTTACTATGCTAAATAGCACAGACAACATACAAGGCCAGTCATGAACATACATTACGGCAGGGTTCGAACGCAGGTTTGTGAAAGCATTCTCGTTCATAAGTCCTGTCGTTCATTTCGTCGCCCTGTGACAGCGAAGGAGGATACACCATGAGTGTAATCGACCATATTTTAGATAAAGCCCTACGCGGCGAACGCCTGAATTTAGAGGATACCGTTGCTTTGTTCGAATCAGACGAGGTAGAAAAAATAGGTCACGCGGCGAATAAAGTCATGAATCGCATGCACCCCGATCCCATTAAAACCTTCGTCATCGGACGAAATATTAACTATACGAACGTATGTGACGTATACTGTCGCTTCTGCGCTTTTTACCGTAGACCGGGTTCCGATGAAGGTTATGTTTTGCCCGATGAGGTGATCTTTCAGAAGATCAAGGAAACGCAGGAGGTAGGTGGCACCGAAATTCTAATGCAAGGCGGTGTGAATCCAAATCTGCCGTTCAGTTATTATACGGATTTGCTGAAAGCTATTAAGGAGCGTTTTCCCGATATTACGATGCACTCCTTCTCGCCAGCTGAAATTCACAAAATGAAGGAAAAATCCGGTCTATCCATGGAAGACACGATTCGAGCCATTCATGAAGCTGGATTGGATTCGCTTCCGGGCGGAGGCGGAGAAATTTTGGATGACCGCACACGCCGCAAAATTAGCCGTCTCAAAGGCTCTTGGCGTGATTGGATGGATGTCATGCAAACGGCTCATAAGGTTGGGATGAACACAACTGCTACGATGGTTATCGGCTTTGGCGAGTTGATGGAGGAGCGTGCGCTGCATTTGTTGCGGGTTCGTGATGCTCAGGACGAATGCATCGAAAACAAATATAATTCTGAAGGATTTTTGGCCTTTATTCCTTGGACCTTCCAGCCAGACAATACCAATCTGAAGAAGGAACGCCAGACGCCAGAGGAATATCTGAAGACCGTTGCCATCAGTCGTCTTGTATTGGATAACATTAAGCATATTCAATCCTCATGGGTAACTATGGGACCTGAAATCGGTAAAAAATCGTTATACTACGGTTGCGATGATTTTGGCAGCACCATGATTGAGGAAAACGTAGTTTCCGCTGCAGGCGCAACGTATAAGGTTAACATCGAATCCATTTTACAGTTGATCCGCGAGACGGGTCACATTCCGGCACAGCGCAATACCCGTTATGATATTATTCGTACTTTTGACAGTGCCAGCAGTATTGAACATGATTTTATCATGCAAAATTAATATCCGTTAATATATTGTTAAATATAAAACGCTTATCTACACTAATCTATGTACAAGGATTAGTGTAGATAAGCGTTTTTTGATGTGTTACTTTACTATGCTTTCCATCGTTTCATATACATGATCTCAGCCTGCGGGTCTGCCATTTGGATGACTGCCTTAAAGCGCTGCAAATCCAACAGATGAACGCTGTAAACGGTGACCATTTGTTCTTTTTTATCCTCAGATTCGCTTTTAATCTTACCCTCTATCTGTGCAGAGCCTCCAACAGGTGTGCTGTGTATACGCAGCCTGCGATATATGGCATCCTCGACGGTTTGCTGTTTCTTGCTGACAACACAAACCATACGCGTCAGACCGGTAAACATCAGCCGGGTCGTTTCATAGGCGGCGAGGCAGGATAGAGCTGAATAGAGAGCTGGCTCCCAGCCTAGCACAAAGCCGGCGGTAATGAGCAGCAGACCATTACACAGCATAACAATCTGTATTAATGGAATCTTACGGTGTGTTAGCAACAATGTGGATGGACGGCCATCGTCAGATTCGTTAAGTCCTAGTGAATCGAGCAGACCACCATGACGAGCTGCCAGCCCTGCGCCAAGACCGATACAGATGCCGCCGCCCAAAGCGCATACGACCGGATGGCCACTCACTGCCGGAAAAGGCGAAAGAATAATGGCTGAGCCCGAAAAGGCGAACAAGCCGGGTAGTGCTCGAAGCAGCATGGGTTTGTGAGTAGACAGAGAATACAGCAACATGAGTGGCAAGTTCAAAACGAATAGCAGTAACCCAAAATGCTCTTGTGTATAAAGCGACATGAGTCTGGAGATCCCCGTGACGCCTCCAGCGATCATATCATGCGGATGTAAAAACAATTCCAGACCGACGGATGCCGTAATTCCACCAATCACCGTATAAAAGACAGGGAACCTGCTCGCATCTCCTGAACCGGGCTTTATAAGCCGCCTCATAGAGTTTCGGCATGTTTTACAGCGTGCGGCATAGCCTTCCCTCCTATGGATTGTCGTATCCAGCTTTTGCAGTTATGCCGAGTTACTTTCTTCCTTTCGTAGGCGGGGGTCCTTGAACTTAAATATTTTGTTTAACATATTAAAGATAGGTTTTGACTGCTTTGTCAGAAGTGGTCCAAGAATCGCCAGTATGAGTACATAGATAGCTGCAAAGGGTTGAACAATATCAAGCAAACCGCCTTCCTTGCCCAAGTTGGCCATGATAATCGAAAATTCACCCCGTGCCACAATGGTCAGACCGATATTTGCTGACGCTTTGGGAGATAAGAAGGCCGTACGCCCAGCCAGCATTCCTGCCCAAATGTTACCAAACAACGTGAGGACGACTGCTGCCAGCGCAAGCCATATCGCGTTTCCTCCCAGGGACAGTGGATCGATGGATAGTCCAAAGCTGAAGAAAAACAGGGCACCAAAGAAATCGCGGAAAGGAACAATTAAATGCTCGATTCGTTTGGCATGTTCCGTTTCGGCCAGTACCAGACCGACCAACAGGGCGCCGATAGCTTCCGCCACATGAATCGTTTCCGAAAAACCAGCCACTAGAAACAGAGAGCCAAAAACAACAAGTCCGAATACCTCATTGGAGCGAATACGGAGAATCCGATTTAACAGAGGGACGGCCTTACGGCCGATAATAATGACTGCAAGCATAAAGCCAAGCGCGATTAGCGCTGATAGCAGCACACCCCCGAGCGAGGATGAATCACTAAGAACCAATCCGGAGAGGATGGAGATGTATACGGCGAGGAAAACATCCTCGAACATAATAATGCCCAAAATCATTTCTGTTTCTGCATTGGCAGTCCGCTTGAGATCTACCAGCACCTTCGCAGCAATAGCACTGGATGATATTGTTGTAATTCCGGCGATAACCAGTGTCTCTGCTACAGGAAAGCCGCTCAGGAAGCCAAGAGCCAGCCCCAGTGTAAAATTGATGCCAATATAAATGGTGCCGCCCACGGCAATGGAACGGCCTGATTTAATTAACCGACCTACTGAGAACTCGAGACCCAAGTAGAAGAGAAGAAACAGCACTCCGATTCTTCCCATAAAATCAATAAATGGGGCGCTTTCGATAAAGCGAAAATCAAAATGCCATAGCTCCATCGCATGCGGCCCAACTGCCATTCCGATCAGGATATAAAAAGGGATGACCGAGAAGCGCAGTTTGGAGGAAATAAGTCCAGCTGCAGCGATGAGAGCAATTGCCAATCCAACCTCAAATACCAGATGATCCATCCAATCACCCGCTTCCGTTCATAAGGATTTGTTTAAAGCGTTTTTGCTGATCGCGTTCCCCAACAACGACTACAGTGGCATCATCGTTAATAATCACTTCAGGACCAGGATTTACATATTTCATTCCTTTTTTCTCCACAATGGCAATAACAGTGGCTCCCGAATTTTGCCTTACATCCAGCTCACCGATGGATTTGCCGACACTTGCATAGTGGGATTCCACTCTATACCATTCGATAATAAAATCATCAAACGTCATTTCTACACTTTCAAGCTGTTTGGGCTTATATGTCATACCCCCGATGATGGAGGCTACCAATCGCGCTTCCTGATCATTCAGGGTTGTCATAGAAATACTTTGTTCCAGATCCTCGTAATCAAAGTGATACAACTCGCGCCTGCCATCATCATGGATAATAATGACAATTCGGTCGCCACTCTCTGCATCTATTCGATACTTAATCCCGATTCCTGGCAAAATAGACTCTCGAATATCCATTTATAAAGCCTCCTGTACGATACGTTATTTAAATGAATGGTATGGGAAATAAATCACATACTCTGGGAGTGACATGGAAACTTTCTTTTTGTATTAAATTTTATGAATTAACGTAAAAAACCTGATACATACACTTACGTATTACAGCTATTGGGAAATATTAACAAATAGACATGCGAATGTGGTGATCTGCATGCAAAGGGAGGTTAAGCCACATAACTAGAGGTGAATTTGATGGGGAACAAGTATAATTGCTTCTTTAGTTTGCAAATGACAGGAATAAAAGGCAGACGTAGTTTAGGGATGCTCAATAACAGCACAAGCGCTATCAAAATGACAAAGGGAAGTGATTTGGCCGCAGCGATCACCAGATGAAGTAAAGGGGAGGATTTGCGTATAGCTGGTTTGGAATGGTGTTCCAGACCGTGAGAATCTGTTTCTAACGAGGAAACATCAGCATGAGGCACGACAGAAGATCCCGCAGTAAACTGGAGGGATTGAGTGGTGTCTTCCGCATGAAACGTCACAGGAAGGGACAAAATCTGAACGAGGCTCAATATGACGATCATGAATGTACGCAGCATGTTCAGCATCGTTAACATCTTATCTCCTCCCTCTTGTGAAAAATTCATATTACTATAACCTTAACATACCCCACCCTAAATATTCAAACGTCTTTCGTTATTTCCTATATCACAGTAATTGTTTATAACACGCCAAACCAGCTTTTTGAAACTTGGTCATCCTCTTTTGGATATGTCTTTCTGTTTCCAGTCGTTCACTTCGTATAACCCTTTAGAGGCCGCCATATACTGAAAGCAGTGATCGAAAGGAGTGAGCCAATGGAACTGTTTACAGTGTGGACCAATACAGACGGAGATCAGGAAACCAACCGGTTTTATGAAGTGGTCAAAAGTAGAACAAAGGGACTACATATGTCACGGCGCGGATTTCGATTCACTTTCAGACAGCTGGACAACAAAGTGGCATGGACCTGCAAGGGCACAGAAAGCAATTCGGCGTTTGAAAGCTTTCTCCCCTGTGTATACAGCATCATGTCTTCGGCAATAGCGGATTTTATTATCGAAGTCAAGGAGTGGGGGATGCTCAATCTCATTCTCACCAAAGCCTGTTCGCTGCTGGAGAAAGAGGATACGGAGCAAATTCGCAGTATGATTCGTTCACTGTTAAACGATGATGGCCCGAGAGGCCGTTTGAAGCGTCATGGTAAGCTGACCACTATCCTGGAGAAGGATTTCAAGGAGCTTCGTGTGATCAATTTGGAAGGACTGATTCAATTTAGGCTCCATGCGTATAAAAAAGAGCTTGAAGAAATCGTCGACTATGCCATGGAAGAATTCTGGGCAGATCGGCAATACGAAGAATTTATGGGGCTGCTTAAATATTTTGTTTTTTTTCAGGAAAGCAAAGTTCCGCTCGTACACGTACTTCACCAAGGCGGACATAATTTTACGATTCTGGATAGTGCCATGGTACCCATACCGACTCCTGATGCAGATGACATCATTGTCGAGATGCCAGGCATTGAACTAGGAATGGAGGTCGAAGATCGAATCGTAAGCACCCTTATTTCGATTTCTCCTGCTTCCATTATATTGCACACAGACGATGAGCACACCCCCATAGTGCGGACACTCCTGCATATTTTTGAAGATAAAGTGAAGCTGAGCAGACTTTATCCAGGTCAGGATGTTCAAAAATAATAATCTTTTCGTATAAACCAATGGATTTCTGGAAAGCCTTTGCCTCAAGGGGAGGTTTTTTATGAGATCCATGTTGGTATGGAAACGGATTTTGGGAACCGTGTTAATTGCAACCTGTCTGGTATTGCCCGGCAATGAAGTTTACGGTCACAAAGAACCGGTCCAGCATAAAAAATGGCAGTCCGCACCTGTTTTGGCTCCACGCGAGGAGCAGGTTATTACGACCATGACGGTCACGGCAACAGGATATACAGCAGGCTATGAATCGACTGGCAAACGGCCAAGTCATCCCGGCTACGGTATTACGTATTCCGGTGTAAAAGTGCGTCGTGACAAGAACACTCTGTCTACGATTGCGGCTGATCCCAAAACGTTTCCTTTGGGGAGCATATTGTACATTCCAGGTTATGGATACGGGATTGTAGCAGATACAGGTTCTGCGATTAAGGGCAATAAAATTGACTTGTATTTTAAAACAACCCGGCAGGTGTATTCTGAATGGGGCAAGAAAGATGTGGATGTTCAAATTATAAAAAAAGGTAACGGAAAATGTACGGAAAAGATGGTAAAATCGCTCCAAAAAGCGATAGAAACGCATAAAACCATTCCGAGTGCGACACTGGATGCTTCCATATAATCCTTGAATATTGTTTTTTCCAACATCACATACTATGTTGCGGGATAAGCTTATCCCACAAAACATACTGGGAGGTTGAGAATTATGCCAAATCAAGGCGGAAGTTCTTTCACGAACAAAGGCTTCAAGGCAAGCACAGGAAATCAGTTCAAAGCGGAATTTGCACAAGACAATACGGTAGGTGTCGTTTCACAAAAGGTAAAGCAGTCTGAACAAAATAAAATTCAAGACAACTTCCAGACACCAAATGAGAAGTATGATGAAGAATTTGCAACAGATCAAGGCGGTACAGGTGCAGTAGCGCAAAAAGTTCAAAACTCCAGTCGCAACAAAATTCAAAACAATGCTCAAACACCGAACGAAAAGTTCGACGAAAACTTTAACACGAAATAAAAAAGCATATACAATCGATAATGCTCCGGATTATATCCGGGGCATTTCGTTTTAAGTGAAAGTGATTAGGTACAATAGGTCTAAGGTTTTATCTCCTTTTTAATTTTTTTTAAGGTGGAATTAAGGTTTAAAGTGCAAAATAAAGTCAGTTAAACAACACCACCTTGAAGCATAGGGTTTGGGAGGAGATATACAATGGACGAATTTAAAAATAATAACTCCGGACGCCGGAACGACAACGATCAGGTTGATACCGATAACGCAACTCGGCAAAACGATTCGAACGGTTCCTCATATTATTATTCTTACGGCCCTTTTTCTTCAGTTCAATCGGATGGACAACGTAAGGAAGGGCAGTCGGTGGAAAAGGATGTTGAGATTACGCCAACGCAGGCAGTGAGACCTCTTCCTCCCTCTTACCATCGGGCTATGCCTGAGCAACAGGATGGTTCGGGTCGGAATGGCGGCAACTGGCAATTCAAACCGAATAAGCCCAAGTCGCAGGTGAAAACAATATTCTTATCTTTTTTGGCCGGGATGCTGGTCATTACGGTATTGATGTATACAGCTGACCGAACAAATATGTTCACACCCGAGACGGCGTTAACTTCAGCGGCAGCTGAAAGCGGAGAAACGACTAATTCAGGAACCACCAGCTCGACTCCAAGCGCAGTTCCGGCTGTGATGCCTTCAGGTACCGCTGATGTTCAATCTGTTGTGGCCAAGGCTGGGCCGGCAGTCGTCAAAATCGAAACGCTTGCCAAACAAACCAGTGGCAGCAGTGGCAGACAAAGCAGCCCTTATTACAATGACCCGCTGTATCAATACTTTTTCGGTAATCAGTATGGTGACAGTGGCAGCAGCGGTAACAGTAATGAAAATGAAGGTAGCAACAGCGGGCAGCTGACTCCGCTTGGTATTGGTTCCGGTTTTATTTTTGATAAATCGGGTTACGTCCTAACCAACAACCATGTTGTTGAAGGCGCGAGTGTGGTTCAGGTTACAGTAGAGGGAACTAATAAGCCTTACGAAGCCAAAGTCTTGGGCAAAAATGCTGATCTTGATTTGGCAGTACTTAAAATTGAAGGCAAAAACAACTTTCCGACAGTAACTTTGGGTGACTCCGATAACGCTAAAGTCGGCGAATGGATGGTCGCAATCGGCAACCCTGAAGGCTTTGAACATTCGGTAACAGCCGGGGTGCTAAGTGCGAAAGAACGTACGATCACTATTAATAGTGAATCGACTGGAAAACCGACGCAATACAAGCATCTCATTCAGACGGATGCGTCCATTAACCCTGGTAACTCTGGCGGACCGCTATTAAATCTGCAAGGGCAGGTTATCGGTATGAACGTAGCTGTTAGTGCAGACGCACAGGGAATCGGGTTTGCGATTCCGTCCAATACGATTTTGGAAGTCGTCGATAAGCTGAAAAATAACCAGCCTATTCCGAAAGAACCTGTACCTTTCATTGGTGCAAGTCTGTTAAATTTGAGTCCTGAAGTAGCCAAAGAACTGGGTACATCCCTGACCGAAGGCTCGGTTGTACGGGATATTATATACAAATCACCAGCTTATCAGGCCGATCTGCGTCCTTACGATGTGATTATCGGAGCGAATGGCACGCCTTATAGCACATCACAAGAGCTGATCCAGTTCATTCAAAAACAAAAAGTGGGTACAGCGCTGACACTTAACATCGAACGAGCTGGGCAGAAAAAAGATGTTCAGCTGAAAATTGGCAACAAAAATGACTTTAGCTCGACGCTTCAGCAATAGATAAAACTCTGCAAAAATGAACAAGTGCACGTAAGAAACGGAAGGAAGATCCCTTCCGTTTCTTTCTGTATGAAGCAGCCAGATGCTACACGCGTCTACTCCTGCTACAATAGAAGGAAAAGAAGAGATAAAGGAGTTCGATCGTGTATGCGTTCTACTATTCTAATCATTGATGACGATGAAAAAATTGTTTCCATGCTGCGCAGAGGGCTGGCATTTGAAGGCTATGAAGTGCTGACAGCCGCCAATGGAGCAGAGGGATTAAATAAAATGTTGACAGCTGAGCCTGATGTGGTCGTGCTGGATGTAATGATGCCGCAGGTCGATGGTTTTGAGGTATGCCGTCGTATGCGGGAGGGTGGAAGTACGGTACCTGTTCTGATGCTTACAGCCAAGGATGAGGTTGAGAATCGGGTTAAGGGCTTGGATCTAGGGGCCGATGATTATCTCGTTAAGCCGTTCGCTCTAGAGGAGCTGCTGGCGCGAGTGCGAGCGCTTTTGCGGCGTAAAACCGAACAACAGGACAATAACGGAAATCGGCTTACCTTCGAGGATTTACAACTGGATAACGAATCCCGTGAAGTGGTTCGTGGTGGCAAACGTTTGGAACTGACGGCCAAGGAATTTGAACTGCTCCATTTGTTCATGCAAAACCCGAAGCGTGTTCTGTCGCGTGATCTGATTATGGACAAAATTTGGGGCTATGACTATAGTGGAGAATCGAATGTGCTGGAAGTATATATTGCCATGCTACGACAAAAAACAGAGCAGGATGGCGGTAAACGACTCATTCGTACAATTCGGGGAGCTGGCTATATTTTAAGAGGTGATGTGTAATATGTCTATTCGGTGGCGGCTGACAGCCTGGTATTCGAGCATCTTGGCTATAGTACTAGTCATTTTTGGTCTGGTTACTTACGGACTAGTATATTACTACACATATAATGAAGTGAAAAGTCAGCTTATGACTCAGGCGCCACAGATTAACAAGCAATTACGCCTTATTATAAAAGGGGGATTGTTTGAAGTCCCCAACCTGGATTTGGGATTAGAGCAGGGACGTGGAATAGATGACTCACAGCTCTATGTACAAATTTACAATTATACGTCTGGTGTAACGAAAACGACCCAAAATATGAAAGACCTCAATATCACCTTCCCTGTTCCATCTACAGCGGCAGGAGCAGTTCAAAATGAGGGAATTCGACGTGTGAACGTCAATGGGGATTCCTTTATGATTATTCAACAGCCGATCAAATCCGAGGAGCTGGGCTTGGTGGTCGGGCTGCTACAGGTAGGACAATTCACGGGCTCTCAGGACCGACTCATGAACAGGTTACAAAATGTGCTTGTATACGGCTCGTTGTTTGCATTACTCGCTGCTGCGACTTCAGGTCTCTTTCTGGCTCGCAAGTCTATGAAGCCGCTGGTCAAGGTCATTGAGGGGGCTAATCAGATTCAATCCAGTAATGATTTGAGTGTTCGGATTGAATATGACGGACCACATGATGAAATTGGCCAATTAATCGGGACGGTTAACAACATGCTGGGGCGCACAGAGGTGTTTTACAAGGAGCTGGAAGATGCGTACGGTGCACAGCGCCGTTTTGTGGCTGATGCTTCCCATGAGCTTCGTACGCCGCTAACGACGATCCGTGGCAACGTTGATTTTTTGCTCAAAATGTGGACTACCGAACCAGGAGAGCGACCGAATATGGATGAAGAGATGATTCGCGAGCTTTCTATGGAGGCATTAAATGACATGGCGGATGAAGGCAAACGGATGAGCCGTTTGGTGAGTGATATGTTGTCACTCGCGAGAGCGGACACAGGGAAAACGTTCGATAAGACTCCCGTTGCGCTGGAACCACTTGTAAGTGAGGTTGCCCGTCGTGCTCAGTTTTTAGAGCGAACGGCCGAATGGAATGTGGGAGATTTTTCGTTGCTGAATGGTATTTATATGGATGGCAGCAAGGATTATTTGCAGCAAATGCTATTCATTTTCATTGATAATGCATTCAAATATACACCTGAAGGCACGGTCCGATTTGATGCCATTGTTTATCAAGGACAGGTGGGCCTACGGATCAGTGATACGGGCATTGGAATGGACAAGAGTGAGGTTCCCTTTATTTTTGACCGCTTTTACCGGGCAGATGAGTCACGCGGGGTGACAGAGGGAATTGGGTTGGGGCTATCTATTGCCAAGTGGATTATTGATGAACATCACGGGTCTGTGGAAGTGGTTACGCGCCAAGGAGAAGGAACGACATTTGTCATCTGGCTTCCGGTCAGCTTTTCCGCGCCTTTGGAATAGGTTATAATAGGAAGGCAACTACATCATAGAATTGGCCGGTAAAGGCTAGGATGCCCACAGCTACCGAGTTATCGGAGCTGTATACTGTGTCGAAGAAAGCGGGGGCTCATTTTGGAAGTACTCAGAATTTCGCCCCGGGGTTACTGCTACGGCGTAGTCGATGCCATGGTATTGGCTCGTCAGGCAGCCAGAAATCTGGACTTACCCCGGCCTATTTATATATTGGGCATGATTGTGCATAACAGTCATGTCACCAATTCCTTTGAAGACGAAGGGATTATTACACTGGACGGCCCGAACCGCATGGAGATTTTAAGCCAGGTAGAGAGCGGCACTGTTATCTTCACTGCTCATGGAGTATCACCAGAGGTTCGCAAGCTGGCACGAGACAAGGGGCTGACTACGGTAGACGCGACTTGCCCTGACGTCACAAAGACGCATGATCTGATTCGGGAGAAGTCTGCCGAAGGCTATCAGATTGTTTATATTGGCAAAAAGAATCATCCAGAGCCAGAAGGAGCTATCGGTATTGCTCCTGATCATGTTCATCTGATTGAAAAAGAAGAAGAGATTGACAGTCTTACGTTGCCAGCTGGCAAAATTCTTATCACGAATCAGACGACCATGAGCCAATGGGACATCAAGCACATTATGAAAAAGCTGCTGGAGAAGTTCCCGGGTGCTGAGATACACAATGAAATCTGTTTGGCGACGCAGGTACGTCAGGAAGCGGTAGCTGAGCAGGCTGGACAGGCGGATCTGGTGATCGTTGTCGGTGATCCGCGCAGTAACAATTCAAACCGATTGGCTCAGGTTTCGGAGGAGATTGCTGGTACAACAGCTTATCGTATTTCTGATGTAACCGAGCTGAAGAGAGAGTGGCTTGAAGGTGTAGCCAAAGTGGCTGTGACTTCTGGGGCTTCAACGCCGACACTGATTACCAAAGAGGTTATTACGTATTTGGAGCAGTATGACGCGGCTAACCCGGATACGTGGGAGATTCAGCGAACCATAGATATGAAAAAACTGCTGCCTCCTGTACGAGAGAAGTCAAAAACAACGAAATAGTATGTGATTGATTACAGCCGTTATTCGGATACAACCATCCGGATAGCGGCTTTTTAAATTGTTTTAATTTGTAGATATTATCCGGTTAGCTTCATTAAGTTAGAATATTGAATAAATCGGGATAATTAAGCCTTGACGAGTATAGCTAAAACAGGTATAGTTGCTTTAACGAATAAAAGCTTAAAAGCGAACAAGCGTCTAAGTGTCATAATATTAACCTATAAGTTGGTTTATAAAATATGTTTCATAGAGAGGAAGAAAAAAATGATCGTTATCGCTGGTGTTCAAACACCTGAAGAGCATATTCAAGCTATTGTTGAAGTTATTGAGAAAGAAGGATTGCAGGCTCATGTATCAAGGGGATCGGATCGCACGATCATCGGACTGATCGGTAGCGTAGAGCCCAAGCTGGCTGAACATCTGCGTCAAATGAAAGGCGTAGAAAATGTGGTTAAAATATCGAAGTCCTATAAATTGGCCAGCCGTGATTTTCATCCGGAAAATACGGTTATCTCTATTAAAGGTGTAAATATCGGCGGGGGCGAGCTTGTCATTATGGGTGGACCATGTGCTGTTGAGTCTGCTGCACAGATAGATGAAATTGCCGGATTGGTCAAAGCTGCAGGCGCGCAAGTTCTCCGTGGGGGTGCTTTTAAGCCGCGTACAGGGCCATACAGCTTCCAAGGAACGGGTGTAGAAGGTTTAATCATGATGGCTGAGGCGGGGCAAAAGCACGATCTCTTGACCATCACAGAGGTCATGACACCTGAATACGTAGACATCTGCGCGGAATACGCCGATATTCTGCAAGTAGGTACACGTAATATGCAAAACTTTGATTTGCTGCGCAAGCTGGGTACTTGCGGCAAGCCAGTATTGCTCAAGCGCGGTTTTAGCTCGACTTATGATGAGTTCTTGAATGCTGCTGAGTACATCTTGGCAGGCGGCAATCCGAATGTTATGTTGTGTGAGCGCGGTATTCGTACATTCGAAACCTACACTAGAAATACGCTCGACTTGTCCGCGATCCCTGTTTTGCAACAGTTGAGCCATTTGCCGGTCATTTCTGATCCTAGCCATGGCACAGGTAGACGTGAACTGGTTGTTCCTATGACGAAGGCTTCGGTAGCTGCCGGAGCGGATGGTTTAATTATTGAGATGCATACAGACCCTGACAACTCGATGACGGGTGACGGCGTACAATCCCTGTTCCCAGATCAATTTTCAGATTTGCTAAAAGATTTGGAAATATTGGCTCCTGCTGTGGGGAAAACATTTCACACGCCTACTACCATTGCTTAAAACCAATGTTTAACATTAATGCATAAAAGTTTTGCTGCAACGCAGTAATGAGATTTAAATTGCCTAAAAGCCCGATGTTTCGGGCTTTTTGTGCTATTCAAATGTTATCAAGGGCGTAAGCATATCTAACATTAGTTTAAAAAATACCTTACATAGCTATTGACCCGTGTCATGTTTGAGATTTATAATGACGACAGAAAAAAACATTCGATCATGAACATTTCAGGGTTGTATAAGACTTAATGTTCGGAAAAATTGGGAGGAAGAAGACATGTCCGTTGAAAACGTATTGAAAACAATTCAGGAAAATAATATTGAGTGGGTAGATTTTCGTTTTGTAGATTTGTCTGGTCGTGCTCACCATATTTCATTGCCAGCTTCCGAAGTAGATGAAGAGACATTTGTTAACGGTGTTGCTTTCGACGGTTCTTCCATTCCCGGCTATCGTGGCATCGAGGAATCCGACATGGTTATGCTGCCCGATCCAGAAGCGGTTTTTATCGACCCTTTCACTCAGCATCCTACACTGAATATCCTGTGTGACATTGCTACGCCAGACGGCGAAAAATACGACCGCGATCCTCGCGGCATCGCAAAAAAAGCTGAGGCATTTCTGCAATCGGCAGGAGTGGGCACAGCAGCATTTTTTGCACCTGAGTCCGAGTTTTTCATCTTTGATGATGTACGCTACGAAAGCGGCATGAACAGCTCCTCCTTCTTCGTAGATTCCGAGGAAGCAGCTTGGAACACGAACCGTAAGGAAGAAGGCGGCAACCTGGGCTTTAAAGTGGGGGTGAAGGGCGGATATGTACCTGTAGCGCCAGTAGACACCCAACAAGATATCCGTAGTGAAATGTGCCGTTTGCTTGAAGAAGCAGGTCTGAGAATTGAGCGCCATCACCATGAGGTAGCTACGGCAGGCCAAGCGGAAATCAACTTCCGTTTTGATACACTCAAGAAAACAGCAGACAACCTGCTCGTTTATAAATACATTGTACACAACACAGCTCGTCAATATGGTAAAGTGGCAACATTCATGCCGAAACCGATTTTTGGGGATAACGGAAGCGGTATGCACGTTCACCAATCTATTTTCGATGGCGACACTCCTTTGTTCTATGAAAAAGGTGGTTATGCTAATCTGAGCGAAATGGCTCTTCATTACATTGGCGGTATTCTGTACCACGCACCTGCGTTGATCGCTTTGACCAACCCAAGCACCAACTCGTTCAAACGTCTCGTTCCTGGCTACGAAGCACCAGTTAACCTGGTATTCTCCAAAGGTAACCGTTCTGCGGCTGTACGTATTCCAGTAGCAGCTGTTACTCCTAAAGGCTGTCGGATCGAGTTCCGTACACCGGACTCCACAGCTAACCCTTACCTTGCCTTCTCAGCAATGCTGATGGCGGGTCTGGATGGCATCAAGCGCAAACTGAACCCAATCGAATTGGGATATGGTCCACTTGACAGCAACATCTACGAGCTGTCTGATGCTGAAAAAGGTAAAATTCGTAGCGTACCTGGTTCATTGGATGAGGCTCTGGACGCTCTGGAAGCTGACTACGAATTCTTGACTGAAGGCGGCGTATTTACGAAGGACTTTATTGATAACTATGTGGAGCTCAAACGTTCTGAAGCTAAATCGGTGAACATCCGTGTTCATCCACACGAATACAGCCTGTATTTTGACTGCTAATAAGTCGATAGCATAGCTGCTTTGAATAACAAGCATTAGCTTACGGGTAACAGTTGTTATTCAAAATAGGTCTCCGGTCTTATGCCGGGGACCTTTTAATATTAAAGTGAAAATCACAGAATAAAGATGTTAAATATGTTAACATTCACAACTCTGTCACATCATAAATGAAATTGAAAACATTTTTATACAAGTCTTGAACGCATTTATGAATACTGCTATCATAGCGATAATATCCACACCAGAGTAGAGAAGGGATGGGAATTTGTTGAGTAAGAGAGCCTACAATTTTAATGCAGGACCAGCGGCATTGCCGCTCAAAGTACTAGAACGTGTACAAGCTGAATTCGTAGATTTCCAGGGAACAGGGATGTCGATCATGGAAATGTCTCACCGTGGAGCTGTGTATGAATCTGTTCATAATGAGGCGCAGGAACGCCTGTTATCTCTGCTGGGCAATCCACAAGGCTACAAGGTGTTATTCCTACAAGGGGGCGCAAGTACGCAGTTTGCGATGCTGCCTTTAAATTTCTTGAGCGAAGGACAGACTGGGAGCTACGTAATGACAGGTAGCTGGTCGGACAAGGCATATAAAGAAGCCAAGCTACTGGGCAAGGCTCATGTTGCTGCATCCTCCGCTGATGAGAAGTACATGCGTCTTCCGAATGTGGATTCCTTGGACTTGCCTGAGAATACTGCTTATGTGCATATGACGTCCAACGAAACGATTGAAGGTACACAATTTAAGCAATTCCCGGATACGGGTTCCGTACCCTTGATTGTGGACATGTCCAGTGATATTTTTTGCAAGCCTTTTGATGTTACTCAATTTGGATTGATTTATGCTGGCGCACAAAAAAATCTGGGGCCTTCTGGTGTGACGGTCGTGATTGCCCGTGAAGAGTTGCTGACTTCCTCACCGGACAATATTCCTACGATGTTGCGTTATAGCACATATGAAAAAAATAACTCTCTCTACAATACTCCCCCATCCTTTGCCATATACATGGTGAATGAAGTGCTGAAATGGATTCAGGAAGAAGGCGGTTTGGAAGGCATTGAGCGTGTGAACCAGCAGAAAGCTGCTTTGCTATACAACCGTATTGACAGTAGCGAAGGCTTCTATCGTGGTTGTGTGGACAGCGCTGATCGCTCTATCATGAATGTAACCTTCCGCCTCGCGAACGAGGATCTGGAAAAACAATTTATTAAGGAATCCGAACAGGCCGGGTTTATCGGTCTGAAGGGGCATCGCAGTGTAGGAGGGCTTCGCGCCTCGATCTACAATGCTGTTCCACTGGAGAACTGTCAAGCATTAGCCGAGTTTATGGACGGATTCAAGCAACGTAACAGTTGATTACACGGACATATATTTCGATACACGATATTTGAAATCGAAAATGTAAATGTAGAGCCTTCCCTGAATGTGTATAGGGGAAGGCTTTTAGTGGTGTGGGTTGAAGTTTTTGTCGTTTGATGTTCATTTCTGTCTGATTTTGTTAAAATAAAAGAATGTGTATGTTTTCAATGTATACACTTTGGTTAAACTGTAGGTTATTTGTCTGATGAATTTAATGATGAAGGGAACGAAACGTGATGCCATTACATATTGTGCTTGTCGAGCCGGAAATCCCGGCTAACACAGGGAATATTGCTAGAACGTGTGCTGCAACCGGAACTCATCTACATCTGGTGAAGCCACTGGGCTTCCGTACCGACGATGCTACGTTAAAACGGGCCGGACTTGATTATTGGTATGCTGTCCACATTGAATATCATGAGTCTTTTGCTGAAGTGCAGGAGAAATATCAGGAAGGTCGCTTTTTTTATGCGACGACCAAAGCGAATCAGCGATATAGTGATATTGCATTTCAGGATGGAGACTTCTTGGTATTTGGTAAAGAAACGAAAGGTTTGCCGCCAGAGCTGCTAGCTGCTAATCCAAATACATGCATCAAGATGCCTATGTCAGATAATGTAAGATCTCTAAACTTGTCGAATTCCGCTGCGATTATCGTATATGAAGCGTTGAGACAAATGGATTTTCCAGGTTTATCGTAAAGAACATCGAGTGAACAAGTATAAATGCGAATAAAGAACCAGGACCTTAGTTGGTAATAAAAGTTTCACCTATATTGCTCAAATCTACATGATAGTGGAACTAAATAAGGGTTGTATGGTCAAAAATTTGCGAAATTTCTCAGCGAGGGCTAATGATAATTGGCTTTCCGGTCGATAAAAATATTACAGACATTCTGTACCATACTTTGATATGGTTCATGATTTTATGAAAAAATGTAATAAAATTTCCTGTGATCAGCAGGATTCGACAAAAAGACAGCGAATACTACATAAAGAATAGTGTCTTTGTACCTAGTTTTTCGCATGGTAAGAAATTTGTAAGTTATTACTCAATAGGAGAGGTGTACGATCACGATGAAACCTGCCGGTGTGGTACGTAAAGTTGATCAGCTGGGGAGAATAGTTTTGCCTAAGTCACTGCGTAAAAGATATCAAATGAATGAGGGAGATCCTGTCGAAATTTTGGTTCAGGGTGACCACATTATTTTGGAGCGTTATCGTCCAAAATGTGTATTCTGCGGGTCAGTAGAACAAGTGAACGATTTCAAAGACCGTTATATTTGTGCTCAATGCCTGACAGAAATGACACAGTATTCCTCCTAAATGAGGCAAAAGCATCACGACATTCGTTCGTGATGCTTTTTTTCGGATAGAGCCGTACGTCGGCAAGCATATTTAATTTGTTAGCAGACTACACATAGCTATTTATAGAACAAAAAATGAGTAGGGACTGGACGCAAATTACCATCTGACGGTTTGTTTACGACTCGACCGTTAAGTATAAGCGACGAGGAACCGCCTCCGTCCAAATTATAGGCATCTTGAACACCTAGATTGTACATTTTTCCTTGCAGTTCTTCAAGCGTCGCGCCCGAACCCCCGCTTTCATTGTAGCCGTCTACGACAATAATGAGCAACTGATCATCTTTATAGTTGCCAATAACCGTACGTGGGGCCCGCTTGGGGGAGACTTTCCATTTGTCAGGAATAGGCATTTTTTGTCCCCTTTGCAGCAGGACGGGAACGAAGGTAGCACCAAAGGCAGGCTTTAAGCTGTCAAGAGCACCTTGACTGTAAAATTTGCCGCCGATAAGCTTGCCATCGTTACTCAGTCCGACGAAGGACAAATCCTTAAAACTGGACTGAAAGCCAGTAAGGTAGTGGCCGTTCAAGACAGTAGTGCTTAATGGATAGCGTTTGCCGTCTCCATCCGCAAAGCCGCCTGCATTGATGCCTGCAATAGCTCCGTGTCTCAAGACTGCACGCATGGTGGTTTCGGAGCCACCCAATTTGTCACTTCCCAAAGACATTTTCATAGCAGTAGGATCTTTAAGTTTGACCTTCATAGCGTAGCCATGATAAATTCCCGGGTTTACCTTAAATAATTCAATGGTAATCCGATTGCTATCTACCCGCTCATAGGGAACCCCCAGTTTGGCGGTGATGCGTCGATCATAGATAATCGCGGGCCGCTTGGACTGCGTAGAGGCAGTCACGACAAGCTGATTCATCGTTTGAGTCGTTTGCTTGTATAGCTCAGAAGTCCGGCGAATTGTAGACAAGGTGTATGTTGCCGTTTGCTTGGCTTCATCAAGCTGCTTGCCTACTGATTGCATTTGTAGAGTGACTTCAGCTTTTTGCAGACTCAAAGAAGTAGACCCAGGAAAGCTCAATGAGGGATGCACTAACAAAATATACCCCAACAAACCGATAAAAGGAGCAAGGGCCAACATAAAGAACCGGTTCACTTGTTTTGCGTCTACATTCATTTTAGCAAGTCCATTTTTTTCTGAAGTGTATTGAGTTGCTGCTTGACTTCGTTTAATTGGGTATACAGTTTATTGCTGTTATCGGTCTTATTGTTTGCATTATCCTTCGTAAAGGTCAGTAGTTCATTGAAGGACTGGACTTTTCCCTGCAATCCGCTAACTTCCTTGGAAAGAGCAGCCAGTTGCTTTTCATAGTCAGATTTGAGTGCTTGAATCTGTTGGTCTGTATGGGTTTGCATCTCGTTTAGCATTTGCTGCTTCAAGTGATTGCTATACAGATAGGTTGCGAGAGCACCTAGTATAATAAGAATGAACCAAAATAGCAGAAAAGCCTTTACGGGTAACCCCTTTCTTGAATTGCTCCGCCGAGCTTCGGCAGGAGGACGTTCAGGTGAAGCTTGCATACGATTTTCAACTCCCGTGTAAAGTCAAATTTCCAGTCTTTATTTGCAGTACCAATTCTATCATGGGCCTATTTATTTCGCAAAAGCGAAATAGTCGTATAAAAATATTGGAAAAAGAGATTGCATCGGAAGGAAGTCCTAGGATACAATTTCCTTAAACGTTTTTCGCTTCCTATACGTTCACATTCGCGCAATTTCTACATATGCAATCCCTAATTTTAGAATTATTTTCGCTACTAACTATGTATTTTTTTGTAAACTCAGGAGGTTTAGATATGAGAAAAGTATGGCAGGTGGTCATCATAGATATCCATCCTACAAGTATGCTGGGAACAAAGCTTATTTTGGAAGACCAGCAGGATTTGCTTGTCAGAGGGATGTCTTCCTCCGGAACGGAAGGCTTGGAGCTGGCTTACTCCATTCGACCGGAAATCATTTTAATGGACTACAGGTTGCCTGAGGGAACGGCGGAACCATTTTTGACACAAATGCGGGCCTTGTCTCCAGACAGCCATATTGTTATTATGACGGATGAGGATAATATTACGTTGTTTCAGCAGCTAATTTCGCTCGGAGCAAATGGAATGTTATCCAAACAGGCATCACCGAGCCAGTTAATCCATTTGATCAACGGTTTGCGCGAAGGATTTGCTTCTTTACCAATGGATTGGATTCGGTGTGGAAACTGGCCCTTTATGCCGTTAATGGCATCCGAGCCTTTTGATGAATTGACACAAACCGAAGTGTTTATTATGGAACGTATTGTACAAGGAATTACATATGACAAAATTGCTATCGAGATCGAAGTTAGCCGGCGCTCCATTGATAATTATCTACGTAAAATTTATGCGAAATTAGGCGTGTCCAGCCGGGCGCAGGCGATTGAACGTTATGCCTTATATGCGCGTCAGATGAAGCAGCTATATGCCTGACGCGTCAGCCCGGAGATCATGACCTATTTTTCAGGAGAAGGAGGATGTTCATGCAATATTCCTTTGCTTCACGAACGGCTGCGATGTTGGCTTCTCCAGTGCGTCATATCCGGGAAAATGCGAGAAGACACTCCTTTATATCTCTGGCTGAAGAACTACCTGCACAAGAGCTGTTTCCGGTGAAGCTGCTGGAAGAAGCGGCCCATGATGTGTTTGGCTCCGGCCCTGACGCCCTCCAGTATGGTGAACCGGAGGGCTATTTCCCTTTGCGAGCATGGCTTGCGGGAGAGTGGGAACAGCGTAAAGGAGTAAGAGTACCACCAGGTCAAATCCTCCTCACGACAGGCAGTCAGCAGGCCATTGACCTGATCATAAGGCTGATGGTGGATGAGCGTGATCCGGTATTGGTCGAAAACCCTACGTCTCCTGGATGTTTACAAGTGCTATCTATGCAGGGTGCTCAGATCGTTCCTGTAGAATCAGATGGGGAAGGTGTGATTCCTGATAAGCTTGAAGCTTTGATGATCCGTTATCGACCCAAGCTTTTTTTTGCCACGCCGACGTTTACGAATCCGACGGGCTCCTTATGGAGCGCGGCTAGGCGGCAGGAAATTTTGGACCTGTGCAGGCATCATGAGGTGCTAGTAGTTGAGGATGATTCTTATGGTGAATTGCATTTGAAGCAAAAAAATGAGTTCCATGACAAGAGTCCACATGGTCAGAGTCGAAAATTTGCAGAGACTTACCCCTCTCTATTTGCGCTGGATCATGCGGGTCAGGGCGGCCAAGTGCTCTATATCGGTTCGTTCAATAAAACAGTTGCTCCTGCGCTCAGAACGGGTTGGGCTGCTGGTCCTGCGCCGCTGATTGAAGGAATGTACGCCTTGAAGCAGCTGGCTGATATGCAATCCAGTACGATGAACCAACGGTTGTTGTTCCAATTGCTGACCAGCTCGCGTTTTCAATGGCACGAGCACTTAGCGATGCTGAACAAGGAATATTCGACTCGACTTCAATTAATCTTGGAGCTGCTCAAGCGCCCGTTTTGGAAAGACGTGACGTATCTTATTCCGTCCGGTGGCATGTATGTATGGGTGCAGTTGCCCGATGGGCTGGACAGCGCATTGCTGCTAAAGGCGGCGTTACCCAAAGGCGTAGCCTTTATGCCAGGTGCACTATGTGCGGTTGGCAGTGAAGGCGCGTCCCATATTCGCCTTAATTTTAGCCATCCGGGCCGTGAGCAATTGCTTATGGGCATGAATCTGATCGGTGAAACGATTAGCGAATTTACTGCGCGGAGCTAGCGAAAACCATCCGCCCCATGTCAGTCATCCTCCGCTTCCACAACAACGGTGGAGTAAGTGATTGGCGCTTCCGCAATCTGGAGCTGTCCACTGTCCTCGTCAAGCTCTGCGTCTATTTCAGCGGCCGTTTTTATGCCATGCTCTTGCAGTACTGCCGCATACTCGTTCAGGGCAGCTTCGCCAAACGGAGTCAGTCGATAGCGGCCGCGGGATACGCGCTCAAACCAGCCGTAGTAGTTGTGCTGAAGTACGGCAGCAGCTGTGCTGACGGCTGCTATGCGAGCGAGCTGCGCCGGGGCAGCTTCCCCCAAGCCCTGCAAGGCTGCGGCTACGCGCAGCGCTTTTTCCCGGTAGGCAGTGACCAGCTTGCGTCGGGTGCTGCCGCCGGTATTGTGGTCACCGCTGCGTGCGTGAAATTCCCGCAGCAGCTTTTCCTTGCGCGAGCCGTGGCGTACCGTTGCTGCATTGTGGACATTGTCGCTATGCGCCGCAGGCTTACACAGTACCTCAACGAGCGGCGGCTTCGTTTTAAAATGGGTGACGGTGAGCAAGCCAAGTCCCAACTGGCGGCACAGTCCGACCAGCTCGTTCCAGCGTTGATTCACGGCCCCTTTTTTGGCACGATTTCGTTCTACAGCTACATATACATTGCTGCTTAGTTTCAAACGCTGCATGCCTTGCAGCACAAGCGCCAGGTTAAACGTCTTTTTGATCTCCACAATCAATGGTGTCTGTTGCCCTGGCTTGATACCCACCAAATCGCAGTTGCGCACCTCTCCCTTGACTTCATATCCCAAGTTCTCAAAAAAGGCTTTCACCGGAGCGTACAGCTCCGTCTCATGCCGAACCGCCATGACTTCTCCCGCTCCTTTATCCCATTATTCCGAGCTTATATTGTACCATAATGCGTCAGGTCCGCGTTTTGTTGTATATTTTAGCACAGTGTATCCCTTGGTTTTTTCGAAAAAGCAGAGAGACCTGTCACAAAAAATAGGTCAATTCTGAAATCAATCTGCATAGGTATGTATTACACTTTTTTTAAGGGGATTGCATCATATCCTGAAAGGCGTGACGAGTGTAGCCATAATCATCAGGAGTGGAGGATAGTCATTACGCAGTCATGGGAGGAACCGAGCATGAATATTTTTGAACGCGTTGCGGAGTACCGGGCGGAAAACAACCGTCTGGCCTGGAGCGGCACTTTTAGAGAGTATATTGAGATACTCAAGAAAGACCCGACGCCGGCGATGACAGCTCATGCACGGGTTTACAAGATGATTGAATCTTTTGGTGTAGAAGAGGTTGGGGGACATAAGCGATACAAATTTTTTGAGCAGGAGATCTTTGGACTGGATCGAGCGCTGGAAAAGTTGGTGGAGGAATATTTCCATTCCTCAGCCAGGCGGCTCGATGTTCGCAAGCGTATCCTTCTTTTGATGGGACCCGTTAGTGGGGGGAAATCGACACTGGTCACGTTGCTAAAACGTGGTCTGGAGAAATTTTCAAGAACGGATCAGGGAGCCGTATACGCGATTGAAGGCTGCCCCATGCACGAGGACCCGCTTCATCTGATTCCCCATGAGCTGCGTCCCGATTTTGAAAAGGAGCTGGGTGTACGGATTGAAGGTAATCTCTGCCCATCCTGCCAGATGAGATTGCGCACGGAATTTGATGGTGATATTGAAAAGGTCCGCGTGGAGCGGGTATTTATATCGGAAGAAAACCGGATTGGTATTGGTACGTTCAGCCCTTCTGATCCGAAGTCACAGGATATTGCTGATTTGACGGGCAGCATCGACTTTTCCACGATTACAGAGTATGGTTCGGAATCCGATCCGCGTGCGTATCGGTTTGACGGAGAATTGAACAAAGCGAATCGTGGACTGATGGAGTTTCAGGAAATGCTGAAATGCGATGAGAAGTTTTTGTGGAATTTGCTTTCTCTGACCCAAGAGGGAAATTTTAAGGCTGGGCGGTTTGCGCTCATCAGTGCAGATGAACTGATCGTGGCTCACACCAATGAATCCGAGTATAAAAGCTTTATTGCAAACAAAAAGAACGAGGCGTTGCAATCACGGATGATTGTAATGCCGATTCCTTATAACCTGAAAGTATCTGAGGAAGAAAAGATTTACGCCAAGCTCATTGATCAAAGTGATATGAGACATATCCACATTGCGCCTCATGCGCTGAGAACAGCTGCCATTTTCTCCGTGCTGACCCGCTTGAAGGAGACGAAGAAACAGGGGATGGATCTGGTCAAAAAGATGCGCATGTATGACGGTGAAGAGGTCGAAGGATACAAGGAAGCCGATCTGAAAGAAATGCAAAGTGAGTTTCTGGAGGAAGGTATGTCCGGGGTAGACCCGCGGTACGTCATTAATCGTATTTCTAGTGCATTGATTAAGCAAAATGTGGAATCCATCAATGCCCTGGACATTTTACGAGCAATTAAGGATGGCCTGGATCAACATGCCTCCATCACAAAGGAAGAACGGGAGCGGTATCTGAATTTCATTTCCGTAGCTCGTAAGGAATATGACGAATTGGCGAAAAAAGAAGTGCAGAAGGCCTTTGTCTACTCTTTCGAGGAATCAGCCAAGACGCTGTTTGACAACTATTTGGATAACATCGAAGCCTTTTGCAATTGGGCGAAAATTCGCGATCCGCTCACAGATGAGGAACTCGACCCGGATGAGCGGCTCATGCGCTCTATTGAGGAGCAAATCGGGGTATCGGAAAATGCGAAAAAAGCGTTCCGTGAAGAAATATTAATCCGTATTTCCGCGTATTCTCGCAAGGGACGAAAGTTTGAGTATCATCATCATGATCGGCTGCGAGAAGCCATTGAGAAGAAGCTGTTTGCTGATTTGAAGGATATTGTGAAGATTACGACTTCGACCAAAACGCCTGACGCTAATCAGCTCAAACGGATGAATGAGGTGATTAAGCGACTGATTGAGGAGCACGGCTACACAGGAGCCAGCGCCAACGATCTGTTAAGGTATGTAGGTAGCCTCCTGAATCGGTAAGACGAATAATAAACAAGTACAGTATGGTGAAACCATGGGTTGATCTGGATGGTGTCATACGGTTGTGAGGTATCCGATGAACGTGTTTCGTAGAGGGAATTCGGCAAGCACAGGGGATTTCAGGTGCTGCCGGATTCTTTTTTTGTATCATTAAGCAGTGGAGTTTATATATAATTTTTCTGAAATTGCTATGAAAAAAATCATAATCAATCTTCTGCTTTTTTAACATTTTCTAAAAAGTTGCCGATAAATATGGTAATGTAAAATCTATGTAAACTATTATTTGGAGGAACTTATGATTCATGTCGCGGAGAGTAGATTAAAACAGATACAATATATTGGTATTACTGATGATGATTTGGCTTTATTGCATCATTATCAGGGACTATTCCAATCTATTGTGAATGAGGTGGTCGATCGGTTTTATGAGCATGTAGAAAAGGTTCCGTATCTCATGTCGATTATTTCCAAATGGTCGAATATTGAACGACTAAAACAAACACAACGTGAATACTGGCTTTCTCTCGCAGATGGAAAAATTGATGATCAGTTTATCGAACACCGTCTTTTTGTGGGGCAGGTACATTCCCGAATCGGATTGTCTTCCGATTATTATTTAGGCACGTACATTGCTTATCTTGATATTGCAGTCGACATTTTAAAACGTTCGGGGATAGAGGATTGGTTTTCTATTGTGCATGCTCTTTCCAAAATGTTCAACCTGGATTCCCAGCTTGTACTGGAAGCTTATCAGGAAAAGGAAAAGGAACAAATCAACGAGCTGGCCGACGAACAAACGCAGGTGCTGGCCGTTGTGTCCCGAATTGCGCAAAATTTGACCGGGATGATTGCTGAGCTTAGGGAAAATACGGATAATATCGCGGAGAGTGCCTGCAACACTGCTTCTTCGCAGGAACATACAGAGGAATTGGTACAGCATTTGAGTGACGAGATTAAGCATATTGAGCAGATGAGTGGTACGATCCGGGAACTGTCCGATCAGACTCATCTGCTGGGACTGAATGCGGCGATTGAAGCTGCCCATGCGCAGGAAGCAGGGCGCGGGTTTCAAATTGTGGCACAGGAGGTGCGAAAGCTTGCATCTAATTCGAAGCAAGCACAGGAGCAAATTCAGCGCAAGGTGCTGGATATTGCCCGTATGCTTGACAGTGTGCAATCCGAAACAGCTGTCACAACAGCCAGTGCCCGGCAACAGGCTTCCAGCTCAGAGGAATTGGCTTCGTTCACAAAGCTGATCGAAAACATGGTGAAGGAATTGGAAATGCTGCAGCACTCCTCGGAAATGCTAAAGGTGTAAGATGTGGCTTGAAGGCTATCCTTACGTTGGAGGCTTCACTACTGTAACGATTCAGTCATAGACTTTTTCCATTCTATATGAGCCGCAAGTACTCTTTTCCATAACTCGTCCCGTTCCTGGCGACTGTAGTTAACGAGCGGCTCGCCAAATACATCTGCCAACACTTCCAGCCACTGCGACTTCTTATCCAGTTCTATTTTTTCCAAACTGTGTAGCCCGCGTCTTTTCCAAATACATCCTCTGAGTTCATTCGCCTCTAATGCTTGCCTTTGCCGAATCAGAAACAGGTTAAACCATGGAGATTCCGCTGAGCGGCTATAGAAATGATGTTTCGGCATAAATTCTTCCAAATCCTGAACAACCGCAGGGGCAAAATCAACGCCAACAAATGAAGCAAGCGAGTCATGCTCTAAGCGCCAACCTTTTGTAACAACTCCGGATTCCATAACTTTATAATGAAGAGGGGCTTGTTCATAAGTCCCCATACGGAGTGGAAGAGGCTCATATGGCATATCGCCTAGCCCGACATCAACGATCCATACTTCATCTTCATGATGCTCATTTAGCAAGTTCACTGTTAGTCCAAGATGAAATGAATTAATGCGTGGTTCAGCTCCCAGAGGTTGTACCCCGGCACGATGCAGAGAGACTTTGTACCCTAGTGAATATAGTAGTGCACTAAAGGCACCATTCAGATGAAAACAATAACCACTTCTCCCATGTAGAATGAGTTGAACGGATTCTTGAAAGCCAATGGCTGCCGGCTTCCTTGCAAAAATGTCCAATGTTTGCCATGAAAGATGTTTTACATGAGCCTTATGCAGTTCAACTAAATAGGAAAGGGTAGGAGGCTGAATTTCGGGAATTCCGATTCTGTTTAAATAAGCTTTTATTTCTTCTTTTGTCATGGTGTACATGTACCATCACCTCTATTGTTAGTTTCCCAAATTCTCTTATCGAAACCATTTAGCATTGAGTCTTAGCATCATTGTAGAAGGGGGAAGTGCTGTTTACAATGCTATATATTTTTGGTTGTACCGGTACAGTCAGCAATTCGATTGGCTTTAGCGGCATGCGCTTTTCCTGTAGTTAGTTGTCAGAACACAAAAAAACAGACCGCTTCATCGGGTCTGTTTTTTTGTTTAGTTCCAAGCTGACAGATTATAAGAGTGATCTAAGTTCACGTCGGTATTTGTTCAAATGCGCGAACGACGGAATGACTCGCTTGGCAGAACGGAAGCCGCCTATTCTGATATTGCGGACCACATGATAGGGAGAGATCAATAGTGCGTGAAGCAGATGCAAATCATGGGTACTCAATGGACGATATCGTTGATAGTAATCTATCGCGCGCAGCATCTTTGTCCCATTCCAAAGACAATTCCGATGAAGAAGATGGGAGAGATCTTTCATCCTTACATGTAGGGAGCAATTTTCAAAGTCGATCATATGGATTTTGAGCTGTTTGTCTTTAATCAGATTGGGATAATTATAGTCGCCGTGTATAAATGCGGCGGCTTTTTGCTCCTGAGCAATGGCTTCTCTAACTTTGGGCTGCTGTAGGCGATGGGACACTTCCTCACAAAGAGCTACGAGATGTGCTGTGCCTCTGTATGGGATGAGGCGTTTTTTGTATCCAGCTATTTCATCGCTCAAGTCTTCATAACGGATTCTGGATGGCGGAGCTTCAGTGACAGGAAAGCCCACGGCACTGGAATGGAATTTGGCTAAAGTAGCAATTCCCTTTTTGAAGTCTATTCTTTTTGTGAATTCTGGTCTGAGTCCATGAACCCAATTGGTTAATGTATACGAAACACCTTCATAGGTCATGTAAGCCGTTTGTTGTACTGTTGGATAGACCTTTTGGCTGCGTGTAAACCCGCGCTCATCCAAGTAGGACAAGACACGTGTAATAAAACGGATCTCTTCTTCCGGGAATTTGTAGGGTTTTAAGCAATAAGTCGTATTAGCGGTCTCAATCTTGTGAATGTCCTTCATTTGACGGCTACGCTGAATTTTGATTCCGTACATCTGCTCAACGTTCGATAAAATCGACATTTTGCTCCTCACTTTCTTTTATACATGAGCCCACTCCTGCAAAATATGGATGATTTGTAATCGAAGAGGCCACGACTGATCCCAATTGTCCAGGATTTCGCGATCTCTTGAACGATTCGGGTGTCGGGAAGCATGCCAGGCTTCTCGTGGTAGTTTATATAAAGCTGTAACAATCTTCCGTTCAGTACGGCTTAGCGGTTTGCGTTTTTGGTATCCCTTCAGCAAGGATTGCACAAATTCAGGGTTGAATTGAGTCGTATTCATAAGGGCCTTTGCCAAATCAGCATAGGCTGAGCCGATCTTAACCCGATCCCAATCAATGATTTTGAGATGACCGTCATCCGAAATAATGACATTTGGGGTAGTGATATCACTGTGTATCAAGGAGGGATGCCGATGTTCCATCCGAAGCAGCCTTATAATGGATGCATCCTGCAAATCCTTCCATGCTCGCCTGGATAAACGTTTGCAGTCTTCGCCGTGAGCATTGTACCAGTTGCGGTACGTTTTATCATGGCGACTGGTTTTTGTCATTTTTTTTTGAAAAAGACGATCCTGGTTTTTCCATATCCGCAATTGTTGAATGGTCGGAGGGGACTTTCCTTTATCTATCTGATGCAAGCCGGTGGAGGTGGCGTGAAGTGTAGCAAGTGCCCGCCCCAGTTTTTCGAAATCTTCAGCGGTCTCCAGTCCCCGTCCTTTGATCCACTGACTTACATAAAATGGCGTTCCCTGATATAGAGTCCATAACTTGCCGGAATGAGTGGGGAGCCATGCGGGCATGTAGGTATACTTTCTCTTTTTCAAAAGCCTGATATGGCTCGCAGCTCGTTCCATCTGTTGAATCGTATTTGAACGGACCATCTTTGTACGACTAAAGGGTTTTAATGCATAAGTTCCCTTTTTCGTTTTCACCTGGATCACTGCATTTTTTCGGTATAATGATGAGACTAAGCTTGATTTTAACGGGATCAGGCCGAAACGACGGGTGATTTTGCGAATCTGTGCTTTAGTATAGGATTTCGCCATAAGAACCTCACTTGACTTTGGATTGAAGAAAAAAGGTAATCCTCTGTTAGTTATCAGTCTATTCATGAAGAAATAATAGGTGCAGTTTTATGGAGCCATCTTCGTTCTTTTCCTGTGTCACATTGGTCAAAAAAACGGAGCAGCGAAAGTTCGCTGCTCCGTTTTAATTAGCTCTGTACTTAGTTACCCTAATTATGACCTGGGTAATTAATATTCGTTGTCATCATTATCATCGTCTGTATCCACGATTGCGCCAGATGATGCATGGATATCAAGCTCAACGGTTTCTTCGTTGGTGAGTACCTTTACCTCGTAGATGAATTGTCCATCTTCCTTATCCAATTTAGAAGACAAAAGGGTACTCCCGGGCACGTGCTTAAGCGCGATTTGTCCAGCCTGCTTTTCAGTCAGGGTGATGTGATTTGGCTTGTTAAGGGAGGACTCGTTATTAGAGTCATGATCAAGCTTAGAATGGGAACGGATGGTTTTCCCAGTATAAGCATCAATATCTATATCCCAATCTTTATCCCCTTGTTGGAGATCCACCTCATAGTAGACTTTTCCGTTCTTGCGCTCCAGTTCGACATCTTCAACTTGTGCATTATTCCCCACAGCCTTCTTGGCAATGTTGGCAGCGGCGGTCGCTCCAATAAGGCCCGTAGGTTTAGCGGCCCATACGGCATTCGCTGAGACACCCGTAACCGTAACTCCAAGCAGAACCGTAGCTGCCATAATTCCTAATGTATAGTTTTTTTTCATTACATTGTTCCTCCTTGTGCTATAAGCATGAATACAGCTTATCTCTTAAACATGAGAGGAACATAATAGAATCATGAGAAAACCATGAGAAAACATGAGCTGAGATGATGATCATGAAGTCGTCATGATTCGTCGTGCTCCTGTTTTGCTTTTTCCCACGTTATAGAGTCGATAGAGCCCGATACTGCATTGACCTGTACCACTGCTTCACGCCCATTTTTCACCTCAACCTCAACCAGATAATAGAGACCTTTGTCGTTGCGGTGAAGCTCAATATCATCGGATGTTCCGTTAACTGCTTTGGCAGCAAGCTTGGCTGCTTCTTTCTCTGTAATAACGAGAGAAACCGGGTCAGGTTTATTAGCTGGATTCGATGTGTCTCTGGTTGGTGAGTTCCCGTTGTGGTCTTGGGGCTCCTGCTTCACATCTGTATAAGCTTGTGTCCGCTTAATGGAGTCGATGACACCGTCATAGGCATTGGCTTTTATATCGTACTTCCCTTTGGCGCGTTCCAGCCTGATCAGATAAAAATCACCCAAGCGTTGGGATTCGAGCACCTCGCCGGGATACTGATGCAAAACGGATTGGATGACGGCCTTTTCTTCCAATGGAGAAGCTGCTAACGACCGTGCCCAAGGCCACTGTAAAAGACAAATTGTAATCAATACAGCCGCCAGCGTACCCCCAATCATCCACACATAGATGGCTTTCATCGTTATTCCCTCCTTTGGCTTATTATTTTGGAACGGTAGGGAGGATGATCGTTGCAGTTGTTCCGCTCCCCTCTACACTTTCTAGCGCAATTTGAGCATGTATAGCTTGTGCAATTCCTGTAGCCAATGATAAGCCCAGTCCAGTCCCACCTTCCTCGCGGCTTCTGGCTTCATCCACACGATAGAAGCGGTCGAATACTTTAGATAACTTTTCTTCCGGGATTCCAATTCCTTGATCTGTGATTCTTATGCAGGGTTGAGCTGTATCGCCTATCGTATCAATCATCAGTTGTATCGGCTCGTCACTGTATTTGCGTGCATTATCCAAAAAGATAAATAGGAGCTGCTTCAGCTTATTTTCATCTGTATAGCCAATGCAGTCTGCCTGTACATCCAGTTGAATTTGTCGGGCGAACGCATTTTCAAATGTAGCCTTTAATTCTGTCGCTATTCTGGTCAGGCGTACAGGCTCCAGCACGATATTCCACTGTTCTTCGTTTCTGGCCAACAGAAGAAGCTGCTCTGCCATGTCCTTCATTCGAATCGCCTCGGAATGGATCGCTTCAACGGATTCGGCAAAAATCTTGGGATGCTGCAACCCCCGCCGTTTGAGCAGGCTGGCATAACTTTCAATAATGGTGAGCGGTGTCTTCAATTCATGGGACGCATTAGATACAAATTGTTCTTGCCTGACGAAATTTCGCTCTAGCAGTTCAATCATGTCATTAAATGTTTCACCCATTTCGACCAGTTCGTCGCGTGATGATGAATGGAGCGGAAGACGTTTAAATTTCCCGCTGCGCTGAATTTCTTTCATCGTGCTAATCATAGATGTAATTGGACGTGTAATCAGTCTGCCGAGCAGTCTTCCCGATACCACGACAGGAATGAGCGCAATTCCAGTGACAGCAACAAGTACGATTCTGAGTACCTGTAGCGTCTGCATCGTCGGTTGCAGACTTTCGGTCACCTGGAGATTGACAACCTCGCCATTGGTCCAAATCATGGGGAGCGATACAAGAATGTAACGGTTGCTTTCATAGGTAATGATGCGAACCTGCCGTGTTTCATCAAAAACGCCCTTCATCAAGCTAAGAGATTGCTCGGAAGAAGAGGTGATAGGGGGAAGAAAGTCGCCTTCTGGTTTCATTAGCCGAAGCATGCCATCCAGCGGTACATAGGCTCGGAGAAGATCCTCAGCGGCTACGGATACCGGAGCACGTTGAATCCCACGAATCATGTTTTCTGCTGCGGCCTCTACCTGGTCTTTTCGACTGTCTATCGAAAGTTGGCTGAATAGGAAATAGACTGAGAAGTTAATGGCCACAAGTAAAATCCCGAATAATAACGAGGTATACGTATGGATTTTGTTTTGTAGCTTCATAAGGATTCCTTCAGAACATAACCAATTCCGCGTACAGTATGGATCAGCTCAGGGAGCTGGCGCGTAGGGTCGATTTTATTGCGCACGTAGCGAATATACACATCGACCACATTGGTATCGCCCATATAATCTATGCCCCATACATTCTCCAGTAATTGTTCACGGCTAAGTACCTGCCGCTGATGTCTGAGTAAATGTACGAGCAAGTCAAACTCTCGCGGTGTAAGCTCAATGTTGTGCTCTCCCCGAAGAACTTCACGAGTACCTTCATGGAGACGTAAATCCCCGGCACTAAGCCATTTATCTACCACTTGTGGAGCCATGTCTTTTGTTGCACCCACTCTGAGTGCGGCCCGTACACGTGCAAGCAGCTCTTCGATCACAAACGGTTTGGTAACATAATCATTGGCTCCCAAATCGAGTCCCTCGACCTTATCTGCAATGGAACTTTTAGCCGTCAGCAAAATGACAGGAACGTTCGCATCATGCTTACGAATCCTCCGAAGTAGCTCGATGCCATTGAGACCGGGAATCATAATATCCAACAACACTAGGTCCCAATTGCCTTTGCAATACGTCTCCAGCCCATCAATTCCGTTTTTTTCTTTACATACTTGATAGCCTTCAAATTGAAGTTCAATCTCTAGAAGCCGGGCAATCTTTTCTTCGTCTTCTACGATCAAAATAGATTGTTTCATGATCATGCCCTCCTGTAGGCGAATAGCCGATACGGAAGTATTTTAGCATATACGGACAGGTAAGACACTTCAAAGCGCAGGGCAGTGAGGGAAGAGATATTTATACAGCGTTATATTTCTTGACATTAAAAGAGGGATAAAATGTAATAATAGCGCTATGATTTTGTTTTTTTATCCTTTATGCACAACAAATAAGCCTTTGTTTTGGTCAGAACGAACATTGTTTATGTTAGGAAAGTTGCAGTAACATAAGTTAAAACTATTCACCAGAACCGAAATAAGGGCAGACCGCGGGCTTGCCCTTTGTCGCCAGGAGCGTAAAATAAAATGAAGCGAAAGCAGGGGTTCAAATGCATAAGCTTGGGATGATTACGATTGGGCAAGCCCCTCGGTCAGATGTGGCCCCTATCGTAGAAAGGGCATTGGAAGGACGGGCAGAGCTGGTACAGGCTGGTGCGCTGGATGGGCTCTCATTGGACTATATACAACAGCATCTATCACCGTCACCGGGAGAATATGTATTAACCTCGCGCTTGACGACCGGGGAGTCGGTGGTCATTTCACGCGAAAAAATCCAGCCGCTGCTCCAGGAAAAAATCACACATTTGGAGCAGCAAGGCATACGTACGATTTTGCTACTCTGTACCGGTGTGTTTCCTGGATTGCATACTCGAAGCGCTTTTCTAATTGAGCCAGATCAAGTGCTTCCTCCTGTACTAAAGGCCATGTCCAGCGGAAGAAGACTGGGTCTCATTGGACCGCTCGAAGAACAGAAGAATAACCTCAAGCTTAAATTCAGTCCTTATGGATTGAATCCAGAGTTTGCGGCGGTCTCGCCTTACAGTGGCAGTGAGGAAGAATTTTGCCGAGCAGCCGGACAGTTCAAGAATCAAGCCGATCTGATCGTGCTGGATTGCATGGGCTATACGGAAACGCATCGAGAGCTAGCGGCGCATTACTCGGGGATTCCCGTTGTATTGTCCAATGCCTTGATTGGCAAACTGGTATCGGAAATGGTGTAAGGAGCTAAAAATTGGAGGTAAGAACTATGAGTCAACAACGTATTGAAATCAGTAAAAATGTATTGCAAAAATGTTTGGGACTTACCGCTGGGGAGACGCTTCTGGTCGTAACCGACGATGATAAAAAAGAATTGGGCGAGTCCATATATGAGGCTGGCAAGGCACTGGGGGCAGAAGCAGCTATTTTGACGATGAAGGTTCGCTCCAAATCGGGCGAGGAGCCTCCAGTCCCTGTTGCCGAAGCCATGCTTCGCTCCAACGTTGTTGTGTGTGTCACCCGGTATTCGCTGACACATACAAGTGCCCGTAAGCAGGCCGCAGCTGCTGGAGCACGCCTGGCGACCATGCCTGGCATGACAGACGATATGTTCATGAATGGAGCAATCGCTGCTGATTATCCGAAGGTCAAGGCGCTGACCGAAGAGGTAACCGCATTGCTGACTGCTGCCAAGCAGGTACGGATTGAAAAGGATGGATATAGCCTGAACTTTACCATAGAAGGGCGCAACGGCGTTCCCAGCACAGGTATGTATTTGAATCCTGGCGAATCGGGCAATCTGCCTTCCGGTGAAGCGTATATTGCTCCACTGGAAGGAACGGCACAGGGTCAGATTGTGGTGGACGGTTCTGTAGCAGGAATCGGTGCCTTACAAGAGCCACTGCTGCTGACGGTGCAAAATGGCAGATTAATCGCCGCAGAAGGGGAAACCGGACAGTCCCTGTTGGATATGCTCGGCGAAGGCGATGGTAGAATGCTGGCCGAATTTGGTATTGGAACGAATGATAAAGCCCGCATTACAGGTGTTGTGTTAGAAGACGAGAAAGTGTATGGCACGATTCATGTCGCTTTTGGCAGCAATAATACCTTCGGGGGAACTGTCGCTGCGGGTGTACATATTGACGGAGTCGTACAAAAACCGGATGTATATCTGGATGATCGTCTGATGATGAAGGCTGGTCAGTTGCTAGAGAGATAAAAGGGAGGAAGTTATCATGCTTGGAATGATCAGAGTGCTTACCATGCAGGACAAAGCAGCTATCGACCTTCACGGCCGGGTCATTGAGCAGCGCTACGGGCTGCCTGTCACCAGTGTATGTATCCCTGATCAGCCGAAAGGAATTTACGATGATATCACAGACCGGGAAGCGGTGCCTAAAATTGTGCTTGCGGCGCAACAACTCGTTGAACAAGGCTGTACGTCTATCGGTATTAGCTGCGCGGCTGATCCGGCGCTAGAGGAAACTCGTCAAGCTGTATCTGTACCTGTATACGGGGCGGGGTCTTGTGCAGCACTCTTGGCTCTGACATCGGCCAGCCGTGTAGGCGTGTTGACCATTTTGGAGGAGGCTCCGCCGCTGATTCGCCACATTTTGGGCAATTCCTATATCGGTACAGAGCGTCCCATAGGTGTGCAGACGACACTGGACTTGAACACTCCACAAGGTAAAGAGGCGGCTATAGCAGCAGCGTTGCGGCTTCAGGAGAAGGGAGCTGAGGTAATCGTACTTGCCTGCACAGGTTTTGTAACGATGAACTTTGCGCCAGAGCTGGAGCGTACACTGGGTATTCGGGCTATTGATCCGATTGTGGCGTTGGGTGCAGCCGTGTCGGTACGCTAGCAGTTGCTTCGTGTGGAGAACAAGCAGGATAGTTCTTAAACCTCATTATAAATAGTTGAATATTAAAATAAACCGCCTTTTCCAGAAAAGGGCGGTTTATTTAGGTTCCATTGAGCTCCTAAAGATAGGAATGGGCTGGTGTGGGTAGACTTGACCAAGCGGTAAAAGGTTTTGTTTTGTACACTTTTTTGGTACACTATCCTGAAAATTAGATGAAGTAAGGATTTTGCAAAATAAATAGCAGGGTGGTCTGTCTTTATGAAAATACCGGGTGTAACAGTTCAAGAGCTCATGGCAATACCCGTGTTGAAGGAGGCGAAGGTATTAAGCGGAGAACAGGGGCTAAGCCGGGTTGTCCGGTTTATTGACATTATGGAAGTCCCTGACCTGAAAGGCTGGGTCCGGGAAGGTGTATTGTTGATGACAACGGCTTATTCGATCCGTCATGAGCCTGAGGTATTGTGCCAAATTATTCAATTACTGCATCAGGGCGGAGCGGCAGCGCTTGTGATCAAGCCTACCCGCTTTCTCACGGGAATTCCCCACAGTGCGCTGGAAGAAAGCAATGCTTGCGGCCTTCCTGTGATTGAGATTCCAGCCGATATTCCCTACACGGATATTACGCAGCGTGTCATGGATATGGTGTTGAACCGACAGGCAGAGCTGCTGCGACGTTCGGAAGAAATCTATCGAACGTTAACGACGATGGTGCTGGAGAACAGTGGCATACAGGCTGTAAGCGATAATATAGCAGAGCTTTTTAAAGCTCCGGTTGCTTTGATTGATAATGGAGGTCAAGCCATTGTCACTTCACCACAAGAATGGGATTGGACGATGGTACAAGGTGCTCGTCATTTTCCCATTAGCGTAGATAAACGTACAGTTGCCAAGTTGGTCATTGCCCGCAATGAGCTGGATGATATGGAGCAGGTTGGTATTGAGCAGGCACGGCTGGTGATGGCGTTGGAACTCATGCGTGAAAAGGCGGTAGAAGATACGGAAAGCCGACTACGGGGGAACTTTATAGATGAGCTAATGACACCTCCGTTGCCGCTGCGGCATGAGGTTGAGCGGAGAGGTCGTCAATTGGGATTCAACCCGGAATATGACTGGGAGGTGGCTGTACTGGAAAGTGCTGCGGCTCCGCCAGAAGAGATTCTTTCTGGGCTACTGAGTATGGAATCGGCCCGGCGGCGTGTGGTATCTCATATTGAGTTTCGTTCAAATCGTGCGATATTATTTCTGCCAACTCTTCAGCCGAATGATCACCAGAATGTACCTGGCTCTGATCAGGAAATGTCCTGGAGTGATACGCTGAAAAACTGGTCAACTGAAAAGGCCTGGGGTACCGCCGATTATTATTTAGGCATCGGAAGTGCCAAAAAGTTATGGGAGTTGCTGCAAAGCTACAATGAAGCACGTCGTGCCATTACTGTAGCTCAGCGACTGTATCCTGATCAACGTGTATGCAAATACAGCGATATAGAGATGCACTATATGCTTGGAGAAGCGATGGACAAAGAGGAATTTTCAAATGTGTTTGAACGCAAGCTGGGGAGACTTCAGCAATATGATCGCTCACATGGCAGTGACTTACTCAAAACGTTATTTTATTATTTAGAAAACAGGGGCAGTCTGGTAGATACAGCCAATTATCTTTTTATACATCGTAACTCAGTAAAATACAGATTAGAACGGATACGCGACATGACAGATTTTGATCTTAACGATCCACGTGAGCAGTTTATATGTCATACCTGTCTGATTCATTATTATTTGCGGGAACATAGGTAGCTGGAGTGGTTTTTTTATGCAGGGAGGGCAGGACATGGATAAAAAAATACTGATAGCGGACGATGAGGCGAGCATTCGAAATGCGCTGGCTTATGCATTAAAGCGAGAGGGTTTTTTGGTGGAAACCGCCGTTGACGGGGAGGACGCCTTGGAAAAAGTGCGTTTGTTCCATCCAGATGTGCTCATACTGGATGTGATGATGCCCAAACTGGGTGGATATGAGGTGTGCCGCCGTTTAGAAAGTCGGAAGGGCATCGGTATTTTACTGCTGACGGCCAAAAACGATATCGTTGATAAGGTACTCGGGCTGGAGCTCGGTGCGGACGATTTTATGAGCAAACCGTTTGACCTGAGGGAGCTGCTCGCTCGTATTAAAGCATTGGTACGGAGGCTGGAGCGAGAAGGAGCGCCTGCCCCGGAAGGAACAGAAGTGGTCCTCGGCCCATTACGGGTACGTCCGTCCAGCCGAACAGCTGAACTTGGAGCCATAGCGCTGGATCTGACCCCCAAGGAGTTTGATGTGCTGGCGCTGTTGGTGTCTCATGCCGGGAGGGTATATACACGGGACGAGCTGCTGGAGCAGGTATGGAGCTTCGATTATGTGGGCGGAACGCGTACGGTGGATATTCATATCCAGCGTTTGCGCAAGAAGCTTGAGCCACACCAGGCGATATTGCAGACCGTGTATGGTATCGGCTATAAGGCAGAGAAAATAACGTGAACGAACATCATTCACTCCATCAGCAAGGAAGCTTGCGGTCCACCGACCAACAGAAGCGCAAACGCAAACCTACAGGCTTGAGCCTGCGTTGGAAATTTCCGCTGGTACTGGCGGCTTTGCTGCTGTTTACTGTCGGTGTGCTGAGCTGGCTCGTGCTTACTGGTATTCGCGCTAACCAGACAGATCAAATGGAACGCAGCTTAAAGCGTCAGGCCGAAATTGTAGAAATGCGTGTAAAACAGTCTTACCTGTTGGGAGTGCGCCAATCACCGGAAGACTTTATGAAGAAGCAGGCACCTGGGCTCGCAGTGGAACTGGGCGTATCCAGTAATATGCGTGTTATTTTATATGATGGTCAGGGGCATGAGGTTGGCAATTCTCTACCGCTGGCTTTTAGAACAGATGTCAGCCAGGCGCTCTCCTATGCGATCCAAGGCAAAATTGCGTATATTACGGAAGGAAGCGCAATCACTTATTTGGCTCCGCTTCAAGGTCCAGACGGCTTACTGGGAGTGGTACAGCTTCACAGCTCAACAGAAGCACAGCAGCAGTTCTACGGGGCCATTGCCCACTTGTTTTTATGGACGGGGGGGGCGGTGCTGGTATTGAGCTTTATTTTGGGTTTAGGCTATGTCAGCCGCCAGACGAGGGACATCGGACGACTGACTCGTGCTTCCGAACAGATATCGGCAGGGCATTATCCGGAAGCCAGACTGCTGCGGCGGCAGGATGAGCTGGGAAGACTGGATGAAGGAATGTTCCAGATGAGTCATGTGATCCGGGAGAGCATTACCGCGCTGGAAAACGAAAAGCTCCGGCTGGAAGAAGCGGTTCAGCGTTTGAGAGAGCTGGAGCAGCAGCAAAAATCTTTTATTGGAAATATCAGCCATGAACTAAAGACCCCATTAACCTCTATTCAAGCTTATGCTGATTTACTGGATATGTATGGGGATGATCCTGAACTGGTGCGTGAAGCGAGAGAAAGCATCAGTAAGGAAACAAAACGGTTGTACGAGCTTGTCGAGGACTCGCTGCGGCTATCTGTGCTGGATAAATATGATTTTGAATTGCATACGGAGGCTGTGGAACTGCATTCGTTACTGGAAGATGCAGGGAGCCGTATTCGAGGAAAAGCGGCGGCGCGTAGACTGAATTTTTCGATAGATACTGTTCCTGCCCAGGTGTGGGGAGACCCTAAGCATCTGATGCATATTGTATTGAATTTGCTAGATAATGCAGTGAAGTACAATCGGGACGGTGGATGGATTACGTTATCGAATCGGGTAGAACAGGACACCGTGATTGTGTGTATACGCAATTCCGGTCCATCGATTCCTAGGGAGCAATGGAACATGATTTTTGAGCCGTTCGCTACCTTAAGTCGTGATCGATCTCGTCAGGACAGCGGTACGGGACTCGGTCTTCCTCTGGCGCGCAGACTGGCGGAGCGCATGGGGGGAGAGTTGCAGCTTACAGCTTCAGATCATGGTGGGTTGGAAAATGGCAACGGCCATACGAATGAAAGTGGGAATGAATTTTCGCTTAGACTCCCCCTCTTGGTTCACGATAGCTTCCTGTAAACGGCCGATTGTTAGCACAGGGCTAGATAGAATGATGTCTTGTTTACAACTTGGAAACAATTCGATGTATTCATGAGATGTTCTGGCATTAAACTAGGGGTATCGTTAACAAGGAGGCCGTTGTACATGATAAAGAAAAACATAGACAGCTATAGGCATAAGAACGGCTTCTTTCATCGCGAAGATTCCCGTACAAGAGTTTTCAGACAGAAAGCCACACGGGTGCTCATGACCGGCTTAATCGCCGGGGGATTGCTCAGTGGTTGCGGCATGAAGAGCGCAGAAGAGACAAATCCAGCATTCGGTATGAAACCGGGCCAACAGCTTACTGTGATTGACACGGATGCAGCCCAGCAGCAAGTAACGGACGAGCTGGTGGTATCGTCTATCGACAGGCTGGGTGATGTCTACGCGAGGTCTTGGCTGAGCGACGAAGAGCTGATTGTCGAGCGTAAAACCCAGCTGTGGATTCATAATGTAGAGACAAATAAGGAGCGGATTTTAACACCAGGTCGTAAGGCTCCACAGTTACTTGCTGTGGTATCACCGGATCAGCGCCATGTCTTTTTTACTGAAGGTAGCACCAGCAGCAAATATGATATCCAGGGTTACATTTTGGAACTAAGCAGTGGTAGGATTACATCGATTGGCAAGCTGGATATGACTAACGAAGTGAGCTGGAGCGATGAGAATGATCTCATTACAGGCACACCGGATGGTAAAATCCAGCTGATTGGTCTGGACGGCAAAGCTGAAGAATTGAGTTTTCAAGATCCGAATCGCTCTGAATTGATGTCTCATGTCGAAAAAGTGGGTAACGCCATATTTTATACAGGCAGTGATAAACAAGGGTATCCGGTGCTGAATCGGTTCACCCTCAATCATCCTCAGGCTGTGACCATTGCAGAGGGTGCCATGTCCTTTGCCGTGTCGCCTGACGGTAAGTCTATTGCCATTGAAAAGCGGAAATGGAATACATCCGAACCAGCCCGTATGATCATTTTGGATGAACAGGGCAAAGAGAAAGGAATCGTCGGTCAAGGTACTTTAATGAGTCGTGGAAGCTGGTCCAGTGACGGGTCCAAGCTTGCTTTTTCCATTTATGATGAGGATCAGCAAGGCATGAGAGGGCTGTATGTGTTTGACCAGTCCACGGGTAAAACCACTCCGGTTACGACCGATATCCAATCCTATGACAGCCCAACGGTATGGAGCCCATCCGCCCGGTTTTTATCCATGTACCAGAACATTTCGGAAGGTGGAAAACAGCTCAATCAAAGCTACATCGTCGAATTTAGGAGGAAATAGTTTCTGGATTCAGTCGTACACGAGGCTCATCGTTGACAAGGAAATCATACCAGCGGTTGCGAAACCGAACCTGAGGTCCATCAGCAGGGACGTGTGCCTCCATTCGCAGCGCTTCTGGGATTGGACGCGGATGCTGACTTTCCACCACGGCCCGATCCTCTTCCAGTACCTTGCCACTGTATCTGGAGAAAATATGGCTTATGCCCGGTACAAATCTGGCAAAATTACGACCAGCCAGTCCGTAGATGGCCGTTAACTCTTGCTCAATCGGAGTGAAGGTGACGAAATTAATAAACTTGCTGCGTCCTTCCTTGGCGGGAGTCAAAATCCATTGCTGTGGAAAGGCATATTGCAATAGACCTTTCCCGTTTTTCACTCGAATATGATTGTCATCCGCTTCAAACTCGATATGAATGTCGGTGGAGGATTTTTTACCGATCGTTTTGTTATGGACAATTGGCAAATGAGCGACATCCAACACGCTTTCCACAACTCTCGTCAGATGTGCCTTCCACACGGAATCGTAAGGAGACAAAATGAGAGAAGGGTCCTCCAGCTCGGAAAAAATCTCCAGAGGAGGTGAGGATGTAGATGTCCCCAACCCTGAGTTTATCTCAGACTTTGAGCCCACGGCCTGAGGATATACCCACAGCAGACCGGCTTTTTCAATCGCGGGATAGGCATAGGTATGAGCAAATTCAGGAATAGCCCTTCCCGGATGTGCCGGAATATCCACACACTGCCCACTCTCATCGAAAGACCATGCATGATAAGGGCATGTGATGTGCCCGTTTTGACAATAGCCGAGCGACAAATCAGCTCCACGGTGCGGGCAATAAGCATGGATGGCATGCACCTGACGATGATCGTCACGGTACAGGACAATATCTTTGCCAAGCAGTCGCTTTTTAAGCGGTTTATTTTTTAGTTCCTTGGACCAGCCAACGGCGTACCAGGCGATTGGGAATACCTGCTGGTCACTTTCACGTACTTCACGAAAGCTGGGATGGGTGTTCATCTATATCAACGCTCCTCGTTCTGCTTCTCATGTATGACCCGTGGGTCATTTATTATAATAGTATAATACACCCCTGATCTAAAACGAAACAGGCGTCCTGAAATTGGCAAGAAATGAAGGTTGCTTAAGGTTGTATGAAATACTTAAAAAAAGGCGCATATCCGTTTTTTCGGAATGCACCTTTTTAAATTAGGATGGCTATTGATTTTATATATCTATACAAACTTGCGATGATGTTTTTTACCGTCATATGAGAATAAGGCGAGCTTACCCTCAATCAATGTTTCCAAATGAACGGTGCGCCCCCACAGCTGATATACATACGGAAGTGTGCGCTCCATATATTTTAAATCCAGCTCAATGCCTTCGTACTGGTGCTTGAGCTTCAACTCGCCCGTATGCAGGTAATCTCCATCCTCGACGACGATATAAGGGGAGCCTCCATTCACACGTGAAAACACAAGCTGATCCCGTATGTTTTCCCAAGATTTATCAGTAATTTTCCAATCGGGTCCCCGTTTCTCAAACACGTACAGATCCAAATCCTCTGTCAGTTTCTTGGTCATGTAATTGCGTATAAAAGAGGTGTCCGAGTCGAATTCTCGCACCTCGAACATTTTAGCTCGACCCTCGCCTGGTTTGCGTCCTTGTCGCTCTTGTTCCTCACGGGTTGGGTTATCCCATCGTTTTTCAATATCCTCAAATATTTTCAGCCCCAAATAGTACGGGTTTAGGCTTTGCTTGGAAGGCTGTACGACAGAAGCGTTCAGCATCGCAAATTCAACGGTTTCCTCCCCGGTCAAATCCAGTTCCCTTACAATCCGCTGGTGCCAATAGGAGGCCCAGCCTTCATTCATGATTTTGGTCTCCATTTGGGGCCAGAAATACAGCATTTCGTCCCGTAGCATCGTCATAATATCCCGCTGCCAGTCCTCCAGCACCTCCGAGAATTCCTGAATAAACCAGACGATATCTTTTTCAGGTTCCGGTGGGAACTTGCGTACCTTGATGCCCTCGGTCTCGGCGGGATCATGCTGCTTCACTGTGTCCAGTGACCACAGATCATCGTAAGGCCCAGGGGGACGGTGGCGTTTTCCAGGTTCTTTCTGCTCCCGAATTTTGAGCTCCATGTAGCGCTGCTTATCCAGATGCCTTGGTTTGATGATCTGTGGATCCACATGCTCTTGTATCGCCAGTACAGAGTCAATGAAGGATTCCACAGCCTTTGAACCGTATTCCATTTCATAGCTGTTGATTCGATCTGCTGTGGCCGACATACTCTCCACCATATTGCGATTAGAAGCTGAAAAGCGGGCGTTGTGTTTGAAAAAATCACAGTGTGCCAGTACATGGGCGACAATTAGTTTATTCTGCACCAAAGAATTTCCTTCCAGCAGGAAGGCATAGCAGGGATTGGAGTTAATGACCAGCTCATAGATTTTGCTCAATCCAAAATCGTACTGCATTTTCATCTTGTGAAACGTTTTTCCAAAACTCCAGTGGCTGAATCGCGTGGGCATACCATAGGCTCCGAACGTGTATACAATATCCGCCGGACAAATCTCATACCGCATCGGGTAGTAGTCGAGCCCGAATCCATCTGCAATCTCCATAATTTCTGATATCGCATATTCTAGCTCCTTCTGGTCGGTGCTCATCCCACCGTTCCCCCTTCCCGTTTGCGAAAAAAGGTACGTAAGGCTTGGTATACCTCACCTTTTTCCTTGATGACATAGTACATAAACTGATCCTTTTTAATATTCTTGTAGGCTGACATCAGCGTGCTGCTACGATTATATTGATTCACTTCTCCATAGCCGAACATATTGCTTCGCTTTATAAGTTCCTCGATTAGCTTCACACACCGCTCATTGTCCGAGGTCAGGTTATCGCCATCCGAGAAATGGAAGGGATATATATTGTAGCTGGAAGGAGGATATCGTTTGTCGATAATCTCTAGTGCTTTCAGATAAGCCGAAGAGCAGATCGTGCCGCCACTTTCTCCGCGGGTAAAAAATTCTTCCTCCGTAACCTCTTTAGCCTCGGTATGATGCGCGAGAAAGACAATTTCCACCTTTTCATACTGACGGCGCAAAAAGCGGGTCATCCAGAAAAAGAAGCTACGAGCGCAATATTTTTCAAATGAGCCCATCGAGCCTGATGTGTCCATCATGGCTATAATCACCGCGTTGGATTGGGGAATAGTCTTCTCTTCCCATGTTTTGTAGCGAAGATCGTCCGGACTAATATGATGAATGCCCGGTTTCCCCTCACGGGCGTTGCGGCGCAGATTTTCGAGAATGGTTCGTTTCTTGTCAATGTTCGCTTGCATGCCTTTTTTACGTATATCATTGAACAGGATAGATTCAACCTCAATTTGATCCTTATCTTTTTGCTGTAAATTCGGTAATTCCATTTCCTCGAACAGCATATCTTCCAGTTCTTCTATGCTGACTTCCGTTTCCATAATATCGTGTCCCGGCTGGTCGCCGGCTTTCTCACCTTTACCAGGCTTCTGGGAGGCAGGATCACGTCCGATGACATCCCCCACCTGACTATCTCCATCCCCTTGGCCTACATGCTTTTGCTTTTGATAGTTATAAATGAAGCGATATTCATCCAGACTGCGAATCGGCACTTTAATAATCTGTTGACCGTCCGACATAATAATATTTTCTTCCGTTATCAGATCGGGTAGATTTTGCTTAATGACATCTTTGACCTTCTGCTGATGACGTTGCTGGTCCTGGTACCCTTTGCGATGCAGCGACCAATCTTCGCGGGATACGACGAATGAATATGGCTGGCGTGGTTCCGGCATTATTAGGCACCCCCCAAGTGGATACACGGCACAGTTTGGCCTTGTTGGTTATTAAGTATATTCACGGGGATGAACGATATGTGATGGAACTCGATTTAAATTCTGCCCGTTTGCTTTTATAATGAAAGTAAAAAATGTAAAAAAAGAATGGAGAACCTTGGGTTAATATTGATTGATTGTGCTTGAAGATATGCTTACTGATAGTAGAGGTATGCGTCAGATGCGTCAATTTACGGATTGCCACATTCTTCGAGAACGTGGTTTTGAGGAAGAAGATCTGTCGCCCTCGTTAGTAAGGACGACAGGTGGATCATAAGAAATGGCAGATGCCCTCCTATTGTAGGAGGGCATTTTTATCTTCACCACAATAGTCGAACTACAGCCATACTCACAATACCGACAACGACGGTAGCCAGCAGGTTTTTGCTCCACAAGGCGGTCACTAGCGTAGGAAAGACAGCCATAAGTACTTGCCCATTAAGAGTGACTGAGGATTCGGTTCGGACGAGCAAATTCTCCATCACGAGGGCCGTGAATATGCAGATGGGGATATAGGAAAGCCATTGTAGCACTGGTTTGGGAAGCGCCAGCCTTTGCAGCACGACAAAGGGAATAATCCTTGGGATGGCTGTGACAATCATGGCACCGATAATGATATACAGGACATTGGGATTAATGCTCATTTGTCGGTTAACACTCCAATCGTTGCGGTGATCATGGTTGCTACAATGACGGCGATATGTGATGGCACCCACCAGGACAAAAGGTACATCAGAACAGCCATACATAGCACAAGCAGCAGACGATGCTTGAGTTTGGAGGTCTGGACACTTTGGAGCTGGGAAATAAGCAGGGCAAGGAACATCGCAGGCAAGGCAAAGTCCAGACCAAAAGCCTCCGGCCGGGAAATCCAGTTCCCGAGAACCCCTCCCGCCACACAGGATGCAATCCAAGCGAGATAAGCTGTAATATTAAGCCCGTTCATCCAGCGGTCACTGACCTGCCCACCTTTAGCCAATTTATCCGACGCTACTCCAAAGGATTCGTCCGTCAAAAGAGCGCCGATGCCTATGTTTTTCCACAATGAATATTTAGAAAAGTAAGGAGCCAGCGACGCACTTAACAGCAGATGACGAGCATTCACAATGAATGTCGTTAAAATAATGACGGATGGAGGACTGGATGCAGCCAGCATCGAGCACATAATAAACTGAGAGGCTCCGGCGTATACAAGCGCCGACATGAAAGCAATTTCCATGGTGCTAACCCCTGATGAGGCACCCACAATGCCTGCCGCGAACCCAATACATACATAACCAAGCAATGTAGGAATACAATCTTTAACCCCATGTAAAAAGCTGAGTGAATCGGGCTTCGTTCCGCTCAACTCCGAAGCTATGGACATTTTAACCTTACCCCCAGTGTATAAATTTATAATAGTATATAACGTAAGTTGTAAAGTATCAATATATTATACGTTTGTACGTTATATTGAATAATGTCTATAGCGAACACACAGGGAGAATGTCCGTTGTAATTAGTTTTGTCATTATATAGAATATGTTTTGTCATTAAACTTGAATTAGATGTCAGTGCCTGCGACCTTGATGGTTCAGGCATTTTTTACTTTCAGTTATTTATTTTCTTGATTAACGCTAACTTTTTTCGGCAACAATGGCTTATAAGAATGCAATTAAAACTTGATAATAAAATGTCATTTTAGAGGTGATAGCAGTGAACTGGGTCGGTAAAAGATCATGGTTACATGAGGATGAACTTTATTCAAGAGTCAAATGCCAGAATTAATAAATTGGTATATCCAAAGGAAAGAAGAAGTAACCCAAATAAATAAAAATTGAAACAGAACGTATAAGACTTGAGAATGCAATAACAGCCATATGTAAATTATATAAAGAAGGGGTTTCAATATCGCATCAAAGAATTACTGAAGAAACCGGTATAGAAAGAAAATATTATAGAGTACATTCTCGTACAACTATTATGAATTCAATAATTTATGATCTTTATAATTCAAAAATAACAGTGTATGAGCTCGAAGTGCTTTTGCAACAGAATAAAAGTGTTGAGGATTGGAAATCAATTTTTATTAAGCATTTAGCCTAATATCTAATTGAGCTAAAGCAACTTTGTCAATGTTTCGATATCGTTTAAGATTTACTTATAAACTATAATAATGTTTTCTTTAAGCATTAACTTTTATTATCAATTTTTAAAAAACTATGAGCAATTATTTTCTTAAGTGGCTTTTTTTAAATTATGAATTAATTGAAAGATATTGTACTTTTTCAAACTGTATGCGTGGAAGTAACCAGTAATTCATCTTCCTTTGATGCAGTAGCTGAAATATATAGATCAAACTCATTTCTTGATTTCTCGTCATATATATTATTACTTTTCTTTAAACATAAGCATGAAACATCAATTGAAAATCGATAAATCTTTTTTGATCGTACCTTCCTCACATTTTTGTAGTAAAAACGACCGATAAGCTCTTTCTAACCAAATAAATTCCGAGGATTGAACAAAAAACTCAAATTTTTTTAATCTAGGGTAAAAATTTCTGCTGCCTTTGTTTCTTGAAATAAAATCATTTAAAACAAAATAAAAGTTGTATGGGAAGTTTTTGTACATCCAATAAACATTTGCATAAGCAAGTGCCTCATCATAACCATTTTTGCGATGATTACTTTGATTATAAAAAGCTATAATAACACCTTCCTTCATTCCTATAAAATGCTTAGCACCAATTAACAAGTGAAAACTTCCATACGCCAATTTAAGATATTCAGAGAAACTATCAATATTCGGCAGAATTAAATTTTGGTTTAGCAATGCTTCATACATTCTTTTCTGAGATTCAAGAAGCAACGCATTTTGGCATATCTCAAAATTTGCATTCTCTAATTTGGAATTACAAGCTTCACATTCATTTCTTATAAAATTGCTATGAGTAATAGGTAAGAGCAAGTCGCGCAACAATCTTGCAATCTAGTTTTATGTATTAAACATAAATGTAAAGGGTGAATTCCCCAATGCAAACGATGATAGTGCTTTAAACTAATACAGACCGGACAGTATTTAATTTTATTTTTCAGTAATACTTTATTAAACCAATCACTGGTAATTAATCTGAGTCTCCAAGCATAAGTGTGCTTGTAATAAGGATAATTCTGTGTATTTGTTCTAATTGATAGGTTTTCAATTGCTGAAAGAGGAAAGTCACTGTTTACAGCCTGAGTATAGGATAAACCTAATTCCTTTATCAATGTGTTTGCAGAATTAAAACAATTTTTATATACCAGCCTAAAAAAATATCCTGATATACTTTCATCCTTTCTATGGTAGGTCGTAAAGGTAGATGATTGATTATATTGCACATCTTTTTTCTTCCTATCTTTATGAATGTTTTTTTAAAAACCATAAGACCATTCATTCAGCTCACTTCTCTTCTCGCTCAGTATAAACATATTCCAAATAAATAATACCTACTATATAAAAATTTGATATGTTTATATAAATAATAATTTCCTTTTTGATTATAGATATATCCCAAAAAAGTACTTATGATTGATACAATTACTAAACATAGTCGGCCAAAGATTCGTTATTTCAAAAAAATTAAATTATCTCAAGAACTTGGTCAAAAAGCTGTTCTTATTTTCCATGAAAGTTTCTGACTTAAAAAGTTTCATGTGCTTCTACCTAAAGTATTCGATAAAAAATAACCGCTGTCCTCAGAAAGAGCAGCGGTTATTTTTTATCAATCATTATTGGATTAATTATTTTTATTCATGGCGGGGAATGGAATAGCGGATCAAAAGCTGATATCGAGTACGCCAATCGACGTTATGCAAAGGGGGGATATTACCGCTAACATTGATTATTCTCTCGTGAAAAGAAAAGCAATAGGGGGCACTATGAACAAGATGCTCGATGATTTTGAAGCAAGCATCAAACATATCAACGAAAAGACTACAGAACTTGGTTACCATGTAAATAAACTAGCCTTGTCTAACGCTTCCGATGGAGAGTTGGGCTATTCTTACGAAGTCTGGTTCCAGCGTCTTTTAGCTCAGCACGTTCGTAAATACGCTTTGACTGAAGGTTATGAATGTTTCTCCCCGTCGAAACGCCGCGCTGTGAAGCCTCAAAGATTCATGGTACATATACAGTATATAATGAAGAAAAAAATTCAAAAGTATATGAGGAGTACAGTAATAGAATTGATTTTGATAAGTCACTTACTAATTTGTATAATTTACATGTAGTAATCAGGAAACCTAAATGATATATTATTTATCCGGCCGTAAGATAGGCTGTGATGCAATGGTTAGATGGACTTCAAAAATTCAAGGGATCACCTACAGGTATTATTTACCAGTAGTATGGATCGGAAAAGTATGATATATTATTTGCCCGGCCCAAGAAAAGCCAAAAGAATGTTTGATCTTTGAAAACTGAACAACGAGTGAGTAAAACGATTTTGTTCGCAAAATCAAACAAGAGATATTTTTATCTCGTCAGTTTCAACATGAGCTTATCGCTCTTTCTATAAACCAGCTTCGGTTGGTCTTTAATGGAGAGTTTGATCCTGGCTCAGGACGAACGCTGGCGGCGTGCCTAATACATGCAAGTCGAGCGGGGTTATATAGAAGCTTGCTTCTATATAACCTAGCGGCGGACGGGTGAGTAACACGTAGGCAACCTGCCCACAAGACAGGGATAACTACCGGAAACGGTAGCTAATACCCGATACATCCTTTTCCTGCATGGGAGAGGGAGGAAAGACGGAGTAATCTGTCACTTGTGGATGGGCCTGCGGCGCATTAGCTAGTTGGTGGGGTAAAGGCCTACCAAGGCGACGATGCGTAGCCGACCTGAGAGGGTGATCGGCCACACTGGGACTGAGACACGGCCCAGACTCCTACGGGAGGCAGCAGTAGGGAATCTTCCGCAATGGGCGAAAGCCTGACGGAGCAACGCCGCGTGAGTGATGAAGGTTTTCGGATCGTAAAGCTCTGTTGCCAGGGAAGAACGTCTTGTAGAGTAACTGCTACAAGAGTGACGGTACCTGAGAAGAAAGCCCCGGCTAACTACGTGCCAGCAGCCGCGGTAATACGTAGGGGGCAAGCGTTGTCCGGAATTATTGGGCGTAAAGCGCGCGCAGGCGGCTCTTTAAGTCTGGTGTTTAATCCCGAGGCTCAACTTCGGGTCGCACTGGAAACTGGGGAGCTTGAGTGCAGAAGAGGAGAGTGGAATTCCACGTGTAGCGGTGAAATGCGTAGAGATGTGGAGGAACACCAGTGGCGAAGGCGACTCTCTGGGCTGTAACTGACGCTGAGGCGCGAAAGCGTGGGGAGCAAACAGGATTAGATACCCTGGTAGTCCACGCCGTAAACGATGAATGCTAGGTGTTAGGGGTTTCGATACCCTTGGTGCCGAAGTTAACACATTAAGCATTCCGCCTGGGGAGTACGGTCGCAAGACTGAAACTCAAAGGAATTGACGGGGACCCGCACAAGCAGTGGAGTATGTGGTTTAATTCGAAGCAACGCGAAGAACCTTACCAGGTCTTGACATCCCTCTGACCGGTCTAGAAATAGACCTTTCCTTCGGGACAGAGGAGACAGGTGGTGCATGGTTGTCGTCAGCTCGTGTCGTGAGATGTTGGGTTAAGTCCCGCAACGAGCGCAACCCTTATGCTTAGTTGCCAGCAGGTCAAGCTGGGCACTCTAAGCAGACTGCCGGTGACAAACCGGAGGAAGGTGGGGATGACGTCAAATCATCATGCCCCTTATGACCTGGGCTACACACGTACTACAATGGCCGGTACAACGGGAAGCGAAATCGCGAGGTGGAGCCAATCCTAGAAAAGCCGGTCTCAGTTCGGATTGTAGGCTGCAACTCGCCTACATGAAGTCGGAATTGCTAGTAATCGCGGATCAGCATGCCGCGGTGAATACGTTCCCGGGTCTTGTACACACCGCCCGTCACACCACGAGAGTTTACAACACCCGAAGTCGGTGGGGTAACCCGCAAGGGAGCCAGCCGCCGAAGGTGGGGTAGATGATTGGGGTGAAGTCGTAACAAGGTAGCCGTATCGGAAGGTGCGGCTGGATCACCTCCTTTCTATGGAGAATCGTTTCCTGCAATGGAAACATTCAAATATGAAGCGTAAGCTTCATAAACTACTCACTCGTTGCTCAGTTTTGAGAGCTCAAACTCTCAACATACTGCATGAATATCATCTACTCGGTTGAGTTAGACCGATATTCACACAGGCTACAGTTTCGATGAAACTGTATTGCACCTTGAAAACTGGATACCGAAACGAAATTGCGTTTTAGAATATTCCTTTAAGCTGATCTTGTGTAAACAAGTGAACTAAAGGTAGCTGCCTTGAATTTCATTCACACATTCGTGTTGAACCGAAATTCAAAGCAAATCGTATTTACGATGTAAATACTAGGTTAAGCTACAAAGAGCACACGGAGGATGCCTAGGCGCCAGGAGCCGACGAAGGACGTGGCGAACAACGATAAAGCCTCGGGGAGCTGTAAGCAAGCTTTGATCCGGGGATGTCCGAATGGGGAAACCCGGCTGTCTTCATCGACAGTCACTTTCTGCTGAATACATAGGCAGAATAGAGGCAGACCAGGGGAACTGAAACATCTAAGTACCCTGAGGAAGAGAAAACAATAGTGATTCCGTCAGTAGCGGCGAGCGAACGCGGATTAGCCCAAACCAAGGAGCTTGCTCCTTGGGGTTGTGGGACGTCTCACATGGAGTTACAAAGGAACCGGTTAGATGAAGAGGTCTGGAAAGGCCCGCCAGAGAAGGTAAAAGCCCTGTAGTTCAAAACTTGTTCTCTCCGAGACGGATCCCGAGTAGTGCGGGGCACGTGAAACCCCGTATGAATCCGGCAGGGCCATCTGCCAAGGCTAAATACTCCCTGGCGACCGATAGTGAAGCAGTACCGTGAGGGAAAGGTGAAAAGCACCCCGGAAGGGGAGTGAAATAGATCCTGAAACCGTGTGCTTACAAGAAGTCAGAGCCCGATCTATGGGTGATGGCGTGCCTTTTGTAGAATGAACCGGCGAGTTACGTTCCCGTGCAAGGTTAAGGTGAAGAGCTGAAGCCGCAGCGAAAGCGAGTCTGAATAGGGCGAATGAGTACGTGGACGTAGACCCGAAACCGGGTGATCTACCCCTGTCCAGGGTGAAGGTGCGGTAACACGCACTGGAGGCCCGAACCCACGCATGTTGAAAAATGCGGGGATGAGGTGGGGGTAGCGGAGAAATTCCAATCGAACCCGGAGATAGCTGGTTCTCCCCGAAATAGCTTTAGGGCTAGCCTCGGAAAGAAGAATCGTGGAGGTAGAGCACTGATTGGGTGCGGGGCCCGCAAGGGTTACCAAGCTCAGTCAAACTCCGAATGCCATCGATTTAGTTCCGGGAGTCAGACAGTGAGTGCTAAGATCCATTGTCGAAAGGGAAACAGCCCAGACCATCAGCTAAGGTCCCCAAGTGTGTGTTAAGTGGGAAAGGATGTGGAGTTGCACAGACAACCAGGATGTTGGCTTAGAAGCAGCCACCATTGAAAGAGTGCGTAATAGCTCACTGGTCGAGTGACTCTGCGCCGAAAATGTAACGGGGCTAAACACACCACCGAAGCTATGGCTTGATGCAATGCATCAGGGGTAGGGGAGCGTTGAATGCGGGTTGAAGGTGTACCGTAAGGAGCGCTGGACTGCATTCAAGTGAGAATGCCGGTATGAGTAACGAAAAGATCTGTGAGAATCAGATCCGCCGAAAGCCTAAGGGTTCCTGAGGAAGGTTCGTCCGCTCAGGGTAAGTCGGGACCTAAGGCGAGGCCGATAGGCGTAGTCGAAGGACAACAGGTCGAAATTCCTGTACCACCGTAATCCGTTATGAGCAATGGGGTGACGCAGTAGGGTAGTGACGCGGACTGATGGATGTCCGTCTAAGCAGTGAGGCTGGTGTGTAGGCAAATCCGCACATCGTAAGGCTGGGCTGTGATGGGGAGCGAAAATTGGAGTAGCGAAGGTCATGATCTCAGACTGCCAAGAAAAGCCTCTAGCCAGGAGAAGGTGCCCGTACCGCAAACCGACACAGGTAGGCGAGAAGAGAATTCTAAGGCGCGCGGAAGAACTCTCGTTAAGGAACTCGGCAAAATGACCCCGTAACTTCGGGAGAAGGGGTGCCTCGGTAGGGTGAATAGCCCGAGGGGGCCGCAGTGAAAAGGCCCAAGCGACTGTTTAGCAAAAACACAGGTCTGTGCGAAGCCGCAAGGCGAAGTATACGGGCTGACGCCTGCCCGGTGCTGGAAGGTTAAGGGGAGTGGTAAGCCTTCGGGCGAAGCTATGAACCGAAGCCCCAGTAAACGGCGGCCGTAACTATAACGGTCCTAAGGTAGCGAAATTCCTTGTCAGGTAAATTCTGACCCGCACGAATGGCGTAACGACTTGGGCGCTGTCTCAACGAGAGATCCGGTGAAATTTTAATACCTGTGAAGATGCAGGTTACCCGCGACAAGACGGAAAGACCCCATGGAGCTTTACTGCAGCTTGATATTGAATTTGGGTACGATCTGTACAGGATAGGTGGGAGCCGTAGAATCTTGAGCGCCAGCTTGAGAGGAGGCATCCTTGGGATACCACCCTGATCGTATCTAGGTTCTAACTTGGTACCGTGATCCGGTGCGAGGACAGTGTCAGGTGGGCAGTTTGACTGGGGCGGTCGCCTCCTAAAGAGTAACGGAGGCGCCCCAAGGTTCCCTCAGAATGGTTGGAAATCATTCGAAGAGTGCAAAGGCAGAAGGGAGCTTGACTGCGAGACCTACAAGTCGAGCAGGGACGAAAGTCGGGCTTAGTGATCCGGTGGTACCGCATGGAAGGGCCATCGCTCAACGGATAAAAGCTACCCTGGGGATAACAGGCTTATCTCCCCCAAGAGTCCACATCGACGGGGAGGTTTGGCACCTCGATGTCGGCTCATCGCATCCTGGGGCTGAAGTAGGTCCCAAGGGTTGGGCTGTTCGCCCATTAAAGCGGTACGCGAGCTGGGTTCAGAACGTCGTGAGACAGTTCGGTCCCTATCTGTCGTGGGCGTAGGAAATTTGAGAGGAGCTGTCCTTAGTACGAGAGGACCGGGATGGACGTACCGCTGGTGTACCAGTTGTTCCGCCAGGAGCACCGCTGGGTAGCTATGTACGGAAGGGATAAGCGCTGAAAGCATCTAAGCGTGAAGCCCCCCTCAAGATGAGATTTCCCAATTAGTAAGACCCCTTGAAGACGACGAGGTAGATAGGTTGGGGGTGGAAGTGCAGTAATGCATGGAGCTGACCAATACTAATCGGTCGAGGGCTTATCCTAAAAAATAAAACGCAAATAAGTTTCGGATCCAGTTTTCAGGGTGTAACCTTGAATGTAGAATTTACGGTGTAAATTCATGTTTGGTGGCGATAGCGGAGGGGTTCCACACGTACCCATCCCGAACACGACCGTTAAGCCCTCCAGCGCCGATGGTACTTGGACCGCAGGGTCCTGGGAGAGTAGGACGTTGCCAAGCGCAATAAAAGAGCACAGCCTTACTGGCAGTGCTCTTTTTGTCTTTTTCGGAACCGAGTCGATATTAGAAAATGAAATTTAAGTTTAGTACTTTCTAAATATACAGTTATCTTAGCACCACTACTTCTGTATAGCATCCCAATGTCAATTAACTTCTAAGAGCCAACTGTTTATGTTTCGTTAGGAGAAATCGTTGGAGCAGGTGGTTCGAATTGGGGACTCTGGATTCTGATCAGAAGTGATAAAAAGATCGTTAGAGCGTTCCTCTTTGGAATTTTCATTTATTTGCAATAAAATCATAGATTACACTTCCAAGAAATACAGATATTAACGTTACCACCAACGTTAACGTTAGTATTATGTTTACCGCTATTGGAGTGGCTTACCTGCCAAATAGGATAGCTTCTTGTAACTTGGCCAATCCTAATTCTGTCACTGTAATAATCCTAGTTCTTGAATCAATTGTACTTTGTACGACGTCAACGAAACTGCTTTTTTAAGATGTTCACATTCCGAGTAACCGTAGTTTGATTAAGAAGCATGGCTTCTCCTAATTCACTTATTGTAATGTCTTTTATTATTGAGGATGTTAACTGGCATAGAATATTGTGTGATTTTTAAGCAAGTACAAGACAGTAACTTATTATATACTGAATAACTACCCTTGTCGTTTTTCTAAGATTTGAACAAAAGCATGATTGCAGTAAAAGATATAGACGAGACAAATGGCCACTTAATTAAAGCATTTGATATTTTATAGTCGCAGCTGATAATGACGTTGTTTATTTCATTGTCCCTTTTAGAAAGCATTACTTTGTTTCTTTGTTTTGATAAAATCTCAATTTGTTGTATAGAAACAGTGGGTTTATCCTAGCTCATGTTATAATTTTCTCAAAATTCATGATATAAAAACAGCCTATTTTAGGCTGTTTTTGTCTCAATTGAAGTTATAACTCACAAGACTATTTATATCATCTAAATGAGACAGGCAATATCCCCGAAAACCCAGTGAAATCGGGAATTAAGGCTAAGTAAACACAAAATTATCTGTTAATGATTAATCTAAGTTTCTTAGTTTATGGTGAAAAAGGATAGCCTATTTTTTATAACAAGAAGTGAGACAAACATTATTTGAAGGAAAAATCACCTTTGCTCGGCTAAAATTTTGTTATAACATTTTTAGCTACAGGACAATCAAATATCTAACCTAAATAGTCCCGTTAAAAAGGGGCTTTTTTACTTTATGTATAGCAGGTGAAATGACCGTTTCAAGAAAAAGGTTGCACTCATTCAAATCTCATCATTGCTATTTGGAGAATGCATCTTTGGTACTTAGGCTTTAATTTACCCGAGGTATTTAGATAATTAGCAGACCTGTTTATACATTGTAATTTTTAAGTTGGGACGAAACGATCTCATCAGTTTTTTTATTTTGTTGATTAATTTCTAAGAAATATTAGATTGAAATCATATGTCTATTTCCTTGTCTAAATGGGAATACTGATTCTAAAATAGAACGGAGGAGATTAAGATTAATTATAAAGATATATATAATTTACATATTCAGCTTCTTGATGTATATGAGAGGAATCAAACGTTTCGCCATCCTTATCAAAAGGATATTAATTTTTATAAACGACAGCTTAACTTTTTTTGTGAAAATATCGTACAAAAGATTTTCGTTTTAAACCAACTAATAAAGATTTATGAGAAGAATAGAGAGCCTCAAATTAATTGGTGCTCAGAGACTTATTATTCAAAACAACATGGAGATATTAAAAAAACAAATTGAGAGATGAAAAGACCAGCGAAGTGGTTTCAGTTCATCGTAATTGAAACATAGATCTGCATTAAATAAACAGACAAGCCAAAGCTAAAATATTCGAGAAAAGCAAAACACAGATGAGTTCCAAGTTTGGGATTCGACTCTGTGATTTTTTTCTTATTTCACGAGCAAAATAATGTTTGAATGAGAAGAAGGATTTTATTTAATCTTGGCAGTTATACGGAGTGGATTACTTGAGTTTAAAGGCGCACTCCCTAGTTAATCAAAATCTTAAATAAGTTGAATCTTTAGCCGGTGATCTAATTCAAAAGATCTTCGGCTTTTTTGTTTAAAAGCAAATTAGACGTAGTTCAAACGGGGCAAATAATACAAGAAAAATACTGGTGCCGTATAAATGAACTTAACTTCATAGATATTAAAAAGTTGACTTAATTCGATTTCAAAAGTATAATTCAATTAATCGATTGAATAATTGATAAATTAATTAAGGGGGATTCTATTTATGGGAGCAGTATCTTTAACAAAACAGAATTTTGAATCGAACATTAACAGCGGAGTGACACTAGTTGATTTTTGGGCACCATGGTGTCCACCTTGTCAAGTGCAACTTCCGATCGTAAATGAGCTAGCTGATGATCTGGCTGGACAAGCAACAGTAGCCAAAGTCAACGTTGATGAAGAAATCGAATTGGCTCAACAATTTGGAGTTAGAAGTATTCCTACGCTACTCTTATTTAAAGAGGGTAAATTGGCTGAGACAATGGTGGGGATTGAGCAAAAGCAGGCTCTTAGAGAAAAAATTCTAGGAATGCTTAATTAACAGAGTATTCAACAAATCCATTTTTGTAATAATCATTGAAATACATGTGAAGAGAACGACGGATTTGGATTTTTCTGAACCGTCGTTTTTTTCAATTTATTAAGTGAATTCTTAAAGCTAGAACCAAAATGAACGGGAAGTAAATGTTGGATTGCTATTTTATATTTGGACATACTAGTGAGTGATTCGCATGCAGGAAGGCATACCCGAAAATCTAAGGTATTGCAACAAAGAGGAGGTTCCAATGGAAAGTAGATGTCCTGAATCGGATATTAAAGAACGTTTATATCAGCAATTTGCTCGAATTGGGAAATGTTTATCCAGTGACAAAAGACTTGAGATTATGGATCTCTTATCAAATGGACCAAAATCTGTTGAAAGTTTGGCTACACAAACTGGTATGAGTGTTGCGAATGTATCCCGTCACTTACAAATTTTGCTGGAAGCAAAATTGGTTAGATTTCAAAAAAAAGGTACTTTCGTTATATATAATATTAGTGATTTATCTGTAACTCATTTTTTGTCCTCTTTATGGAATTTGTGTGAGGACAGACTCTCTGACATAAAACAGATTAAAGATGAGTTGAAAAGGCAATATGTAGGTGTTCAAAGTATCACAAAAAAAGAACTATTGGCAAAAATGAAGCAGGATAACATGGTTCTCATAGATCTCCGACCAGTTGAGGAGTATAAAACATCTCATATCCCAGGTGCTATATCTGTACCTTTAGAGCAGTTGGAAGAATACCTAAAAACATTAAATAAAGCTGATGTAGAACTTGCTGCATACTGTCGGGGCCCTTATTGTTCTCTTGCATCTCAAGCTGTTGATTTTATTCAAAAACAGGGCTTCACAGCGTATCGAATAGAAGAAGGAGCCCGAGAGTGGAATGCTTACGATGGAGAATGAGGAATGAAATTTAAATAAAAGATGCAAGTGAAAAATATAGTGCTTTTAACATTTAAAGTTGGATTTAGAGAGTTGATAAAACTGAAATTTAATCATTAAATTCAACTGTTCTATTGATTTTAATGATTCGACTTAATATGACAGAACGGAATAGATATAGGATAATTTACTGGCTAACTCAACATTTTCGCTTCCTTGCGGTGTAAGATGTTATCTTTATAATCAAACAAAATCAGGTGCCTGTTTATATTAAATGGATTGACATTAAGAGATAGTTCCGATTTTGAAAAATAGCATTTCAGGAATCCACAATGTCTTCCTAGGGCGATTGCCGTTTGTTTGGGGAAAAGATTTGTCTCCAAAAGATAGCGTAATTATATTGGCCGATTAATATTTTAAAGGAAAAAAAGCGGCACGTATTTTACCAAAACAGGGATTTCATGATTTGTATTTATTAGTTATTAGTAGATCCAGTTTCTCAATTAATTGAATGGAGTCAGAAAAGTAAATTAGAACAAAGCTGCATTGAATAATATTGGATCTGGAGCCATTCAGTTCCGAATAACATACAGTAAGGCGGGAGATTAATGATAAATGTCCAAGAAATAACTTCAGTGAATGAAATAGATACGTTTATCCCAAATAACCGATTAAGTATGCTATATGTATCTCAAGAGGATTGTAATGTATGTCATGCAATTTATCCCAAACTAAAAGAATTACTCAACAACTATCCAGAAATAAAACTTGCGCATATAGATGCTAGTCAGGTAGAGGCGGTTGCAGGCAAATTATTGATTTTTACAGTTCCCACGATCATCTTATTTTTTGATCAAAAGGAATATCTTCGTGAAGGACGGTTTGTTCAGTTTGAACAATTAGAAGCACGATTAGAACAGTTGTACAATGCGGTATAAATTCTAAGGTAATATCAACATGAAAATAAAACTATTTAATACGATGGAGAAAAGAATGAAGAACCCCGTGATTATTATTGGTGCTGGCTTAAGTGACCTGCGAGCACTGCTATATCCGAAGATCGTATTCCACTTCAAAATTTTCCGCATTACGGACCTATACCTGCATCTGGGGAATGGAAAAATAAATTGCCTTTGCTGGAACAGAAGCAAGTGCAGAATTTGGTGACATCTTGAAGGTGCACTTCAGTCAGCTGAACTAGTAGTCTCAAAAATCATCAATCAGATAACAAAAATACAAAACTTACAAGAAGTTGCAACGAATCTATTCATCCGTAATGAAAATAATCGATTCAAATATTCAATTAATTAATTGAATATTTGATCAGTTTAAACTATACTAATGGAGTACCACTATTTTAAAACTAAGGAGGTTTATTCATGAAGAAAATGAAAGCCATGCAAATTCCAGCTGCAGGAGAAAAAATGCAGTTAGTTGAGGTACCGGTTCCGCAGCCGGCAGAAGGGCAAGTATTGCTCCGCGTTGAAGCTTGCGGCGTATGTAATGGAGATTCAATGGCCATGGGCGGTGCGGCGTCAGCATATCCCCGCATTCCTGGACATGAAGTGATAGGAATCGTTGATGAGCTTGGATCAGGCTCGTCAAAATGGAAAATTGGAGAACGTGTCGGCATTGGATGGCATGGGGGACATAGCCATGTGACCGGATTAACAATGGACGGAGGATATGCTGAATACATGGTTGCTTATGAGGATAGTTTGTCCAGTATTCCAAATGAAATTTCGGCAATGGAAGCTGCTCCACTAATGTGTGCTGGAGAAACGACCTTTAGTGCCATCAAAAATAGTAAAGCTCGCCCTGGTGATCTAGTAGCGATTCAGGGGATTGGTGGACTGGGACATCTTGCCGTGCAGTTTGCAAGCAAAGCCGGATATCGCACCGTGGCTATTTCACGAGGAAATGATAAAGAAGCTCTCGTACGTGAACTTGGAGCCCATCACTACATTGATTCGACCAAAGAAGATCCGGCTGAGGCATTACAAGCATTAGGCGGTGCTAAAGTCATCCTGGCAACTGCACCTAACGCGAAGGCCGTTTCCTCTCTGATCAACGGGTTGGGTCAAGACAGCGAGCTCATCATTGTGGCAACTTCCACTGATCCACTAGAATTGTCAGCGATGGACTTTTTGAAAGGATCTAACACGGTCAAAGGTACGTTAACAGGCGGAGCGGAAGAAATCCAAGCGACGATTAATTTCAGTGTGCTGACGGATATTCGCCCCATGATTGAGTCATATCCATTAGATCGTGCTAGCGAAGCATACGATAAAATGATGTCAGCATCGACTCGATTCCGTGCTGTCCTGAATATTTCTGAGTGATTATATAATTACATGGGTGGGTAGCCTACGACTCACGGGTTAAAAGAACCACTTGTTCAATTTGGACAAGTGGTTTTTTTAATGTACTGTAGGATTTACCATATGCCAGTAATACTAAAGATACTGCGTTATGTCGAACTTCGCTCAACTAACTTGTATGTTAAAGTGTTTAGCCTGTTTTTGGTGTTATTCAACTTATTTTGCAAAATAAGAAATGCATTCTCAGCTTGCTGGTCGATAGGATAGTCAATCGTTGTCAAATCGAGCAAGTGAGCCACCTCTGTATTATCGAAGCCCATAATCCCCAAATCTCCCGGAATGGAAAATCCCAATCGACGCAGGGCTGTCATAAGACCAGCTGCCACTTCATCATTGGCACAAAAAATAGCACCAGGTCGGTCTTCCTGCGATACCCACCATTTAGCAAGCTCCTCCCCATCACGAACTAAAGTTTTATCTTCGAAATGAGGAAATGGATACGCCATGAGATTGTGTTTCTTAACGAATTCTGTATGGGCACGAATGCGTTCCTTTGTATTCAGTCCTTTGGACATCGGATATATGCTAAGTATTTTTCGGTAACCTTTGGAATGAAGATATTCAAGACCTGTCGAATAGGCATGAAATTGATCCATAAAGACAGAAGGAAGATTCTCGTTTTGAAGACGTTGCCATATAACAATGGGGCCATACCGGGCATAGGATTCAATGACATCCCATTCATTGGACCGTATCAAACACACGATAGCATCTAATTGCTTCCGTTTTAGCATTTCCAGGGCAATAAGCTCCTTTTCAGGTTCTCCATTCGTGATAAAAAGAGTGACGATAAATCCGTTTTTCTCAGCATAAAGAGTGAATGCACGAACAAAATTAATAATAATGGGACTAAAGGAGACCGTCATTATTCCAATCTGACGAGTTTTACCTTTTTTTAGAGAGATCGCATTAGCATTGGGGACATAATCAAGCTCCTCGATAATTTCTAAAACTTTTTGTCTGGTTAAATCACTTACGTAGCCGTGTTTATTAATTACTCGTGATACAGTTGCTGTGGATACTCCCGCTAAGCGAGCAATTTCTTGAATATTCGCCACTTCTAACCACCTCTTAAGAGAAATCATATCATGTTTCCTAAGTTTGTCTTAACTAAAAAGGACTTCAGAGCCTAATAATATTGGCCTTGAAGTCTTTTAGTTAAGAATTGGAGAAATTAATTGTTATTCGTCTGTTCTTAGAAGTCAGCTTAATGTAACTGAAAATGTTCTTGCCACTCATTCAAGCCCTCTTCCATGCGAAAAGCCGTAAAGCCTTCAGATTGTAATTTCTGCGTCGCCAGAGCTGAGTAGACACACAGTGGACCTCTACAATATGCGATGATTTCTGTGTTTTTCGGTATCTCTCTTATTAGTGCATCTAATTCTTCCATCGGCACTGAAATTGCTCCCGCAATATGATCCATGTCATACTCTTCTTTAGGACGTAAATCCACCAAAATTATTGAATCATTATTAATCTTCTCCCTAACCTCATCCATCGTAAGCGTTTGAACGTCATCAAGATTGTTTAGGAAATCGTCTTTCATTCTACTAATGTCAGGAAGTTGTTTTTCACTGATTCGCCATAAAGAGGAAAGAAATTCGATGATTTCTGGATCAGCCAAAGAATAGATCACATATACTCCTTTTTTTGTGAATTTAACCAGTTTTGCATCGAGCAGAACTTGAAGGTGGCGAGATACATTCGCAATATTCATGTCTGTGCAGGTAGCTATTTTTTCTACGGTTCTAGAACCATTGGATAGCACATTTAAGATCTCAAGACGCTTATCACTGGATAAACATTTTCCGATTCTAGCCAATTGTTTATAGAGATCTTCCTTAAAGATTTTCGCAGAGTTCAGCATATCTTCCATTATTCTCAACCTCTATTCTTGTCGTATTATAAAACGGGAATCCCCAATTCCAATCATGCATAGGAGAAGCCTTAGAATACACCTTAAACTATAATCCATAACTGAAGAATCATAATGAGGAAATTATATACTCAAAAATTGACTTTACTCATGAAATCGGCTCTTGTTCATTCAATTGAATATTAAAATTTTAACATGAACAACCCGAGTGGAGTCAAGTCAAAAGGATATAACTTGATAAAATTTATAAGAATACCCTATTTAGAAAGTTAAAAAGAAAGCCTTAAATTCTGGTTTACTCCAACATACAACGCATATGAAACATAAACTCTCACAAAAAAAGTTGACACTGCCATTGCGCTCTGTCAGCTTTTTTCATTATGCAAAGATTAGTCAAACATCCGCCCCTAAATATATTTCTACAATGTGTGTCTCATTCGTAGTCATTTTCCATCCTTGTATTGACGAGCAGATTTCCTAATGCTATAATTCAATTAATCAATTGAATATTAAAAATATGGTTATAAACAACTGTAAAAAATATCGAATTTGGAGGGATGAATATGTATAAATCTGTAATTGTCGGAACTGGTCCAGCAGGACTGACCGCAGCGATCTACCTGGCTCGTGCTAATATGAATCCGCTCGTCATTGAAGGACTTGAACCAGGAGGACAGCTTACAACAACAACTGAAATTGAGAATTATCCTGGATTTCCAGAAGGCATCATGGGCCCCAAATTAATGGATAATATGCGTAAACAAGCGGAACGCTTCGGGGCTACATTTCTTAATGGTTGGGTAAAGACGGTAGATTTGGAAAAACGGCCGTTTAAACTGGAAGTGGAGGGCAAAGGTGAAATCATTACTGAGACTCTGATCATTTCAACCGGTGCCAGTGCGAAATATTTAGGAATACCAGGCGAAACAGAAAATGTAGGCCGGGGAGTTAGTACTTGTGCCACTTGTGATGGTTTTTTCTTTCGAAATAAGGAACTCATTGTAGTGGGTGGAGGCGATACTGCATTGGAAGAAGCAAACTTTCTAACACGATTCGCTTCCAAAGTTACTGTGGTGCATCGTCGAGAAGAACTGAGAGCCTCAAAAATTATGCAAGATCGCGCTCGTTCAAACCCAAAAATTGAGTGGGCTTTAAGCAGGACCCCACTTGAAGTTGTTGCGGAAGAGCGTGGAGTGACAGGATTGAAAGTCCGGAACCATATCTCAGGCGAAGAGGAAATCCTACATGCACATGGTGTATTTGTAGCCATCGGCCATCATCCGAATACGGACTTTTTAAATGGTCAAATTGAAACGGATCAGAACGGCTATATCGTTACAGTACCCGGCACATCAATGACAAATATTTCAGGTGTGTTTGCTTGTGGAGATGTACAGGATACTCGCTATCGTCAAGCTATTACTGCAGCAGGGACTGGAGCCATGGCGGCCATGGATAGCGAAAAGTTTATCGATTCTTTGGAAAATAATTAAAACGTCGTAACCGAATAGAACGTTTTGAAGCTTCTCGGAATCTAAGGATTTTAGTGACAAGTACAAGTATTGAAAATATGGAAAGGAGCATTTTAAAATGCCGAATCAAAAAGTGAATATGAATACGGTTTGGTTCAAAGACGCGAAAGGTTTTGGTCGTATGAAAGGCGACAATTTACAAACCCAAATTGCTATCCCTGTTATGAAAGGCGGAAGTGGAGAAGGTGCTAATCCACAACAACTCCTGATGTCCTCTGCCATTGCTTGTTATGCTCTGACACTAGCGTACATGCTCGATCGCAAGAAAGTACCCGTTGTCGGGTTCTTTATGGACACAGAAGGGGACATAGCTAGAGGGGACCAACTGAGCATTACACATCGTCCGCATGTTGTTTTATCCTCGAGTGCATCAAAGGAAGATATCACTGTGGTCGAAGCATTATTCTTACAAGCAGAAGAAAAATGCCACATTGGTCAGCTGCTTGTCAAAGCAGGTGTGCCGGTAGGTACCGAAGGTAAGGTATCGATTGATGCTGGAGATGATCTGACAAGTAACTATATTGAACAACATCAATTGGAATGGTAACTCCATTAAAAAAGGAGATCTTAAAATGAAAAAAATTACCTTTAAATCAGAATTTGATACAGCTATCCGTTCCCCCAAAATTACAGTTGCTGTTTTTAAAGCAGACTGGTGCCCGGACTGCAAATTTATTGATCCATTCATGCCTGAAGTTGAAGAAAAATTTGCGAATGATCTGGATCTCATCGAGGTGGATGTAGATCATGTAGGTACTGTAAGTGAAGAACAAAATATTATGGGTATTCCAAGCTTTGTTGCCTATGTCGACGGTAAAGAGCTTACTCGATATGTCAACAAGCTTCGTAAATCACGCGAAGAGATAGAGGATTTTCTGCAAAGTGCTGTTGAGGTATATAACAAACGTTTATAAGGGATTTTTCGCTATTTCGTATCAATATAGAAACTACTCGAAGAAGCCACGTTTACCTCAAAAAGCAATTTGGCATAAAGAACGGTACGACACCAACTTAGAAGGCCTCATTAAAGAATATGATCAAACGATCTCTAACTACATGGATAAACGTACAAATGGAAAAGAAACAAGAGGTTGGAGTCAAGAAATATCCTCCTTCTATAACCACATTTATTATCTTGAAGTGAGAAGAATGTTGGAGCAGCAAGGATTTGGTTTCAAGTAATTTCATTGATGGAAGAGTGTTTTCCCAAATTACATGAAAATCAATGTCTTAGGTAAAACAAGCCCTAAGCCGAAGATGGAGCCAATTTGGATATCTGCTTTAATGGAGGAAAGCTGCCCTATTTAACAGGCTTCTGTGGTGGTGCAGCCATAACTTGGTTCTCAGTTCATTTTATAAACGTTAGAATGAGAGTCTTTTTATATGCATTGTTAGGGATTAGATAAGTTGATTTAATTGTTGCTAATATACGAACGTCTACGTTATAAAATGACAATAATAAAACTTGGAGGTTTTTTTGTGAATAATTTTCAATCTGTTGATGCTCTTTTTAAACCATTCGAAATGGGAAATCTCAAACTATCTAATCGTATTATAATGGCACCTATGACTCGAAATTTTTCTCCAAATGGAGTGCCAGGGAGGGATGTCGCTGCGTATTATCGTCGTAGAGCTGAAAATGGTGTTGGACTTATTCTAACAGAGGGTACATTTATCAACCATCCTGATGTTGCATCCGAGGTGCCAGCATGGCAGGAGGACGTACCACACTTATACGGAGAAGAGGCGCTAAATGGATGGTCAGAAGTAGTTAATGGTATCCACGAAGTCGGTGGCAAAATTTTCTCGCAAATATGGCACATGGGTGCACGTGGTAACGTCAATGATTACTCTAAACAAGAAATTTCGGAATTAGTTGAAGCCTTCGTGCAGGCAGCAGTCAATGCTAAAAAAGTTGGGTTTGATGGCATCGAGATTATGGCGGCACATGGATTTTTAATTGATCAATTCTTTTGGGAAAAAACAAACTCGCGTAACGATGAATACGGTGGTGATATTGTCAATCGTACGCGCTTTGCTAGTGAGGTTATCGCAGCTTGCCGAGTTGCTGTTGGACCAGAATTTCCAATTGTGTTGCGAATCTCACAGTGGAAATATGATGCGTATACAGCAAAATTAGTAGAAACTCCAGAACAACTAGAACACTTCTTAACACCATTAGTTGATGCAGGCGTTGACATCTTTCATGCTTCTATTCGTCGTTTTTGGGAACCGGCTTTTGAAGGATCTGACTTGAATCTTTCAGGATGGATAAAAAAACTGACAGGGAAACCAACAATTACAGTTGGATCTGTCGGTCTTGACGCTGATTTTTTGGATTTCTTTGATAACGGAGAAAATGCGAATGGAAAAACAACCCAAATAGAGGGGCTAATCGAGAGATTAGAACGTGGAGAATTCGATTTGATCGCAGTCGGGCGCGCATTATTGGCTGACCCTGACTGGGTAAACAAAATCCGCGATGGACGAACAGAAGAATTACTTCCGTTTACGCGTGAGGCACTAAACACATTATATTAAACGGAGTTTGAAAAATAACGAAGAACCTATATCGATTTGAAATGCACCCACTAGAATACATTAGATAAACCCTGGGTTTAACCAATGTATTCTAAGGGTTCATTTTTTTATGGGCTATTTTCATCCCTATTTTAGAAGGCTGAATTTATATAAAAGATTCATAAATATCTGGTTATTCATGGTTTCCAAGGTGTTCCACTCTTCACATAAAAAGTACTTGACTTAAATGCCTACACATTCTATAATTCAATTAATCAATTGAATAATGTTTTCTTGCTACGACTAAAAGGAGGCATTTAAAGAGAGAAACTTTTTGATTCAATCGTAGGATCTATGAAAAACGTAAGTAAGGAAAAAATTCTGAGCGTGATGAATTAAAGCTCAGAGTACACTAAAATTTCTAATGAATAGAGGGGTTTTCTATGAGTCATCAAGACAGTTTATTTAAAAAATCGAATTTTAAACGTATTGGAGAATTTAACTCGGTTTCTCCAGAGATTTTCAAGGCGTTTGTAGCCTTTGAAAAGTTAGCATTGGCTGAGGGTAAACTTACAGCAAAATACAAGGAACTAATTGCAATTGCTATAGCCCACACCACGGGATGCCCTTATTGCATTGAGGTTCATGTAAAACAAGCTAAGAAACATGGTGTTTCAAAAGAGGAAATGGCAGAAGCTATAATGGTTGCCACCGCGCTCAAGGCAGGTTCGGCGATGGCTCATGGCGTTAATGCTTTAAATGCGTATGATGGTACCGATGACGACGAGTTATACCGTGCATCTTATATTAATAGACTACGGGAGTTTACCCAATTAAGTGATTCGTTCAAATCCTTTGCTTCTTTTGATCAGCAAGCGTTGAAAGCCAGCATACTCAGTACCAAGGAAAAAGAATTGATTGCGGTTGCGGTTGCCCATACCACTGGGTGTCCATATTGCATTGATATTCATACGAAAGCAGCCAAAAAAGCCGGAGCAACCAAAGAAGAACTGGCTGAGTCGATTATGGTAGCTACTGCTTTAAAAGCTGGTTCCGCTCTTGCTCATGGAGTAAATGCACTGGTTGCATTTGACGAATAACTAAAACTGAGAAGGGGTAGAAACATGAAAATTGAAATCTGGTCTGACATTGCATGTCCATTCTGCTATATTGGTAAACAAAATCTGGAGCGAGCCTTAGATGGATTACCGCATAAAGATGAAATAAGTATTGAATACAAAAGCTTTGAGCTTGATCCGGGAGCTTCTTCGTATGATGGAACAAGTTTTGTAGAAAAATTAACCCCTAAATTTGGAGGAAGAGAACAAGCAAAAGAATTTCTTAGCCACTTAACTCAACAAGCCAAGAACGTAGGATTATCCTTTCAATTAGATAGTCTTAAACCCACCAATACACTGGATGCTCATCGTTTATTAAAATGGGCAAAAACGAATGGCAAAGAAACAATGTTGAATGAAAAATTACTTATTGCACATTTCACTGAATCAAGGGATGTAGGAGATTATGATACACTGGCCGATATTGCAGAAGCAGTTGGATTAAACAGAAAAGAAGCCCTCGGAGTATTAAAAAATAAGGATCTTTATAAAGATCAAGTACGAAAAGATCAAGATGAAGCTCGTAGAGTTGGGATTAGCGGGGTACCGTTCTTTATATTCAACCAAAAATATGCAGTTTCAGGGGCACAGCCGACAGAATCTTTTTCTCAAGTGTTGGAGAAAGTTTGGGAAGAAGAGCATCCGGTAGCTAAGTTTGAAATTCTTTCTGATGAAACCTCTAGTGAAGGACTATGTACTGATGAAGGGTGTGCGATCCCGCCTAAAAAGTCATAAAGGACAAGCCAGGATCCAATTAAATTGGTCTATGAAAAATATAAAATAGAGGAGTCCTAAATATGAGTAAAATGAACGGTGTAGATGTGAATATGCTCGGAAGCTTGGCAGAAAATTATAAGGAAAATCCCGAGGATGCGATTACAAGTTTTGCTTCTACAGTAAAATGGAATGATGGGTTTTACTCGGAGGCCGAGGTTGGGGACTATAAGCCGGTACCCATTGATGAACCAGAGTGGCTATCCGGAACTGGAAAAGGGCCTAATCCCGTTGAGCTTTTGTTAAGTGCACTTGGCGCTTGTGTAGGTGTTGGATTCATTGCAACAGCTAGTGGTATGGGGATTAAAGTAAATTCGTTGGACGTTGATGTTACTGGCGAAATAGATCTGAACGTTTTCTTTGGCTTAAAAGAGGGGAATTCTGGCTTTGATGAAATAAACGTTCGTTTCAATGTGGACAGTGACGCAGATGAAGCGCAGGTTGAAAAGTTGATTGCAAAAGCCATAGAAATATCACCTGTGAGAAACACCATTGAAAGAAACGTTAAAGTGACTTCGAAGTATACACTCCACAGTTAAAACGTAAGCGTCAAACCCAGTACACCTGTAAACCCAACACCAGTTATGAGATCATAGGCATATCTTAACTCAAGGAGATTTGCCAGATGACCAAAGCAGAACGACACCAGCAGTAATGGACGGAGCGCATCACGGACTATCGAGCCAGTGGCCTCACTGTATGAAAAACGTGAAGATCACGAAATTGTGTACTAATTCAAAAGATTCGTGCTATTAAGAATATAAAGGCTTCATAGACTTGGTAATCTATTTTTCATTCACTTAAGGAGTGGTACAATGGCACATTACGCAGCAATCTTGCACATAGTTGACCCGGGAAAAAGACAAGAGTTACATCCTAAGCACCTGGAATTTTTGAACAAAATGAAGGAACAGGGGAAAATTTATGCCATGGGACCTTTTGTTGATGGGGCCGGCGGTCTAGTCATTTACGTTGCAGATTCATTGGAAGAGGCACAGGCGATGGTTGAAAAAGACCCGTATGTGTCGGAAAAAGCGCTTCGCTTGGAACTTCATGAGTGGAAAATGGTATAAATGAATATACATTTCTCTTTTAGGTTTCGTTTAAAGCCATCAACGCTACTATAATATCAAGAGGCCCCCAGTATAGGGAGCCTCTTTTTTGGGTGCACCTCACAGTCGCATCATTAGGTGGTTCAAATCCACCGGGTAACTTTACCCTTTAAAGTGCCGTAGCCAAAGCAGACATCCGGCAACCCAAGGTTTCGGATGGGCAGGGTGGAGAAAGTTTGGGAAGAAGAGCATCCGGCAGCTAAGTTTGAAATTCTTTCTGATGAAACCTCTAGTGAAGGACTATGTACTGTTATAATGACAAGAAGAAAAAGGCTAATTTATTATATGAGCAATATATGACTGAGTCTAAACAGAAATACGGACTAGAAGAAATCAACGAGGAAAAATTAAAGAATATTCGGTTGAATTATGAGGCCCGTGGGAGTAATAAAGCAATCTCAACAATAATATGGTATTTAAACTTATTGAAAATAAAAAGTGAACTCAATGAAAATGTTTTGAGATTTCCCCTCATTCTTGATAGTCCTAACAATGTTGAGTCTGACGACAGCAAAGAAGAGGCTTTATTTGAATTTATATTTAATAATAGACCTGAAAATTCGCAATTGATACTATCAACATTAGGATTTAACCAAGGAAATTATACGGATTTCGTAGTAGACAATGTAATTGAACTTTCAAATGAGAAATATTGTTTACTAAATCATAAGGATTACTTTGATAATGAGCAAATAATAAGGGAAATTCATGATCTATAAAAAAAGTGTCAAATTGGTTTTTCAATTTGACACTTTTTTATATTGGATAGGATAATGAGTCGTGTATCCTAAATTGCAAAAGATCTGTAAAGACTTATGAGTAGGTTCATTTTCGAATGGAACTCCTACGAATGATATTATTTGTTTTTAGTGTAGTGATCGCTAACTAGTATTGGGCATGGAGACGGAGAATTGAGATAAGCATTTCCCCTCAATTTTAGACGTGTAAGTTTCCAATTAAGGTGCAACAGATAAATGACATTTTACAATACAGTCTATATAAGAAGTGACAAATGATAATACAGAAAGTGTCATTTTCATAGTACAGAAAGTGGCGTTTATAGGCTGTATTAATGACAAAACTAATTACAGCCGACAGAGAATGTTTATTTTATTGCTTTTTAGAACTTGACCCTATGATCTCTATAGTGAAAAGAAACTTGCAGTCTATTATGCACTACAAGCATCCACGATCTGATTTATGAAGAATTATTCAAACTACCGATGTTATTATGGAAGGACATTTCAGTACAAGGATCGTGCAGAAGTGATTGTAAAAGAAGGACTTCAAAAAGTGGCCATACTAAAACAAGAAGGATAGAGATGAATATGAACAGATGTAGAGGACAAGGACGTATACCTAATGGAATCCGCGCTGGTGTTTCAGCCCGGTAAGGAAGATAAAGAGCTTCAGCGAAAAAAGAGCATCAACAAAATTGAAACGTTTCCATCTTAGTGTTATTATAATTTTCATAAAGAGAGATAGGGGGAGGGAGATGCCGATGCCAAGTATTAAAGATGTAGCTAGCTTAGCTGGCGTAGCTGTAGGAACTGTATCCCGAGTTATTAACAACTCGGGCTCTGTAAAACCAGATACACGCAGAAAAGTGGAGGAAGCTATACAAGAACTGAATTATTTTCCTAATGAAGTCGCTCGAAATTTCAAGATGAGGAAATCCAAGATGGTAGCCTTGCTGCTTCCAAGTATCTGGCATCCTTTTTTTTCTGAACTGGCTTATTACATTGAGGATGAGTTGGATCGGGAAGGCTTTAAGCTCATGTTGTGTAATAGCGGCGGCAAGCCCGAAAAAGAACTGTATTATCTGGATATGCTACGGCAAAACAAAGTGGCTGGTATTGTCGGCATTACTTACAATGATATAGAAAATAGCGTAAGCAATGACATTCCGATTGTAAGTATTGATAGGCACTTCAACAAAAAAATTACTTGTGTGACCTCCGATAATTATGAGGGAGGGCGTCTGGCTTTGAGGGAGCTTGTTAAAGTGGGGGCCCAGAAACCGGCTTTTATGGGAAGCGTCACTTCCATTTTCAGTGAAACCATGAATCGGAGAAAAGGTTTCATTCATGAGGCGCAAACATTGGGAGTCGATTATGTAATCTACGAGAAGCCCGACCCTATAGTGGACGACGATGCCTATTTTAACGAGTTCCTAAATGAGCATCGCGATGTGGACGGCATTTTTGCTATTACCGATATGTTAGCCGCCAACTATATAGAAAGAGCACGCAGGGAGGGCATTCGCGTTCCAGAGGATGTAAAGGTTATCGGCTACGACGGGATTCAGGACCATCCTTATTTTCATCCGATATTGTCTACAATCAGGCAGCCAGTGGAGGAGATGGCACGTATGACAATCAGACTGCTTTATAAGAAAATCGAAGGTGAAACTTTAGATCAGCAAGTGTATCGTCTCCCCGTTGTCTTCAAGCAAGGCGAAACTACATGATTTTATTGTAAAAATATTAGCTCATTCGGTCGATTCATAGTATGGATCTACTAACTGATGTTTTTCTCACAGCAAATTGGAAGCGTTTCAAAAGTGAAAACATCCTAGTTCAAGAAAGGAGGTGTAATGGTGAATTCAAGAACTAGCGAGTCGGATCATTCAGGATCAAGCCAAATCGAAAAATATGGAACCGGATCAAACGCGACTATTCCTTAAACATTCAAACTTCAAACTTTTTTCTTTTGGCAGAAGAAAGATATCTCAGTTCTTCCCGATATTTCGCCACGGTTCTGCGTGATAGATGCAAACCTTCCTTTCCCAGCAGGGTAGTAATAGCCTGATCCGATAACGGTTTTTGCTTGTCCTCATCATCTATCAAATTTTTGATACGCTTTTTTGCGCTCTCCGATGAAGCAGCATCTCCGTCCGCTGACGTCAAGGAGGAAGTAAAGAAAAATTTGAGCTCGAACAATCCGCGAGGCGTCTGTATAAATTTATTACTGACCGCCCTGCTGACCGTGGATTCGTGTAAGCCGGTCTTTTCGGCAATCTCTTTTTGGGTGATTGGTTTGAGGAAATACACGCCATGCTCAAAAAAATCCTGCTGCTTTTCCACAATGGCCTTGGCAACCCGTAGAAGGGTCAGCCGACGTTGCTTCAGGCTATTGATCAGCCATTTTGCCGTATTCATCTTCTCATGGATAAAACGTTTGGTTTCACTATTCGGTAGATCCTGCATCATTTGCCGGTAAAAAGGGTTGATCTCAACCCGCGGCGCACTAATGTCATTAATCAGGACAAGATATTCCCCGTTGGCTTTTTCGACCGTGATATCTGCTATGATGTATTGCTGCTCTTTATGAGCAAATGCTGCGCCCGGGCATGGATTTAGCTTGCGAATTCGATCGGCCATCTGTATAACCTCTTGTCTACCGATTTCAAGAGTATTTGCAATTTTTTGTATCCGATTGTTCGCCAGATCGGCCAGATGGTTGCTTACCATTCTGACTATGCATTCATCATGCATGCCAGCAAGCTGGAGCTGGAGAAGAAGACATTCTTCCAAGCTGTAAGAGGCGATCCCCGGTGGATCAAAACTCTGTATCACCAAGAGCATATCCTCAATTTCGGCTATGGGAACGTCCAATAGTGAGGCGACCGTTGGAACATCAAGTTCTAAATATCCCATTTCGTTCAAATTGCCAATGAGGTACCGTGCCACCATACGCTGTGAATTTGTAAGCCCACATACCAGTCCAAGCTGCCTGTTCAGATGTTCAAACAGGGTATCATTCGGATTGGGGACAAAATCCAGAAATGTAACGGGGTTTGCTCGCTGGACCGATGGATATTTTTCTCCGCCACGATAATGTTCAAGCAGATCTCCTTGATCTTTCTGTGAAAACCGCTCTGCTTCTTCTTTGATACTGCCTATGGACATATTAAACTCCGGCAAATCAATGACTGGATTATTGTTCGCCTGTTCATGCAGAAAGGATATTAAATCAGCCGAAGAATATTGCAAGATCGTGATTGCTTGTCGCAATTCGGGCGTCATAACCAGCTTGAATCCTTGTTCCTGTTGTAATCCATATCGTATCATTGACTTATTCAAACTCCTTTTCCATACATTTCCGGTACAAATTCACAGTCAGTCATTTATAAAAGATCTACTTCTCTAAGCCTATGCAATTCTCCTGCCTAGATGTTAACGTTACCGAGTAATTTTATCTGATAGAAACGATTCATAAACAAGCCAAAGCTTGTCGTAATAAGTAACAGTTATTATGTGTGTTGTATTTTTGGTTATATACGCTATCTTTCTTGTATACTCATTCATTGAATAACAAAATACACTGGAGCTGGAGGAATCATTTATGGAAACTTATAAAATTGTCTGCATTGATATTGACGGGACGCTACTTAACTCGGCGCATCAAATCACGGAAGCAACCAAAGAAACCATTCTCCAGGTTATAAATGATAAGCAGATTCCAGTGGTTCTTGTCTCTGCGCGAATGCCAAAAGCAATTATTCCCTTGCAGAAGCATCTTGGTATTTCTGAGCCTCTCATATGCTACAGTGGGGCACTTGTTATAGATAAACACGGGAATAAGCTGAACACCCGTTATATAGATAAGAAAATGACACAGCGTTTGCTTGACAGCCTGGCTGCCTATGATCTTCACGTAAGCCTGTATAAGGATGATGAGTGGTATATTGAGCAATTGGATGCATGGGCGCTTCAAGAACGTGACATCACCAATATCGAGCCTCGCATTTATAGTTTTTCTAAGCTTACCAATGGTTGGAGGGAAGAGACTGATGGAACCAGTAAAATTTTGTGCATGGGTGATCCCGAAGAGATCAGACGCGTCCTTCAAGTATTGCGACCCGTATACGGCGAAGAAGTAAATCTCTACTTATCCAAGCCTACTTATCTGGAAATCATGTCAAAAAAGGCTTCCAAAACGGCAGCCATTCAAATTCTGCTAAAAGAGTACCAACTGAAACAAAGCGATTGTCTGGCTATGGGTGACAACTACAATGATATCGACATGCTGGCCTTTGCGGGACTTGGCATTGCCATGGAAAATGCTCCCCTTGAGGTCAAAGCTGCTGCCAACACCGTTACTCTCTCGAATGACGAGGATGGAGTAGCTCATGCGCTGAAAAACCATATTCTGTTCCCTAAATAAGCGGGTTGGAATAAATTTCCAATGACTGATTCAGGCTGGAGGAATACAGGTGAAAAGAATAGATAAGATTTTAGAGTATATTGCCGAAAGCACCAAGAAAATTTCCAAAGAGGCTTTATTTGCGGGGGAAGGGATTACGGCTGCGGAAATTGCTGATGATCAAAAGATGTTGAGAAACAATGTGAGCAAAGAGTTGAATAATCTGCTGCGTGACGATCTAATCCTTAAAATCAAAGGAAGACCGGTCAGATTTCTGCACAAGCAGATTATCGAGGACACCTTTCGGGTTCGGCTGAAAGAGAAACAAATTGAGGTCAAAAGCATCAAAGAGGTATTGCTGCCTGACGAACAGATCGATCCGTTCCATGCTTTGATCGGTTTCAGGGGCAGCATGCGTAACCAGGTTGAGCAGGGGAAGGCAGCGATTCTGTATCCTCCTAGAGGTCTGCATACCCTGATAGTCGGGCAGACGGGTGTTGGAAAAACTATGTTTGCCAGGTTGATGTACCATTATGGAAAATATATGAAGCGGTTTTCAGAGCATGCGCCATTTATCGTTTTTAACTGCGCTGATTATTTCAATAACCCCCACTTGCTACTTTCCCACATCTTTGGTCACGTTAAAGGGGCGTTTACAGGCGCTGATCATGAAAAAGCAGGGCTGGTGGAGAAAGCTGACGGAGGCATCCTGTTTTTGGATGAGATTCACCGTTTACCCCCGGAAGGTCAGGAAATGATTTTCTATTTCATGGATACTCACACCTATAACAAATTGGGCGAAACGGATCGAAAAAGAGACGCGAGTGTGTTATTGATTGGAGCTACGACGGAGGATCCCGGATCATCCATGCTGAAAACCTTCATTAGGCGCATACCCATCACAATCAATATCCCTTCCCTTCAGGAACGTGCTATTGAGGAGCAAATGCTGATTTTGAAGCATTTGTTTGCTAACGAGGCCAATAGGGTAAACAAGCCGATTAGGATTGAACCAGAGGTAGTAAGAGCACTGATCGGCAGCGTCACCTACGGCAATATCGGCCAGTTAAAGTCGAACATCCAGCTGGTATGCGCTAAAGGTTTTTTAAACAGCATACATGAAAACAAAGAAGAAATAGGACTTGATTTTAAAAACCTGCCGGGAAATATCCGAGATGGTTTGTTTAATATTGATAAAACGCAATATAAGATGAAGGAAATCGGATGTATTTCCTCGTGCCTATACATTACTCCAGAAGGAAGAAAAGCTTTGGATGAAGAGGTTGTTTCCGAGCTGCCGTTTAACCTTTACAAACTAATTGAAGACAAGATTGGCATGCTGAAGGAAGAAGGGCTCGACGACGCCTACATCCACAGATTTATTGCTACGGATGTCAATATCCATATTAAAAGCTTTTATAACCGTTTTTATAACACCAAGGGGAGCAGGGAACGAATTCTGAAAATTGTGGACAAAGACATCCTTGAATTCTCCGAGCAGATTAAGGAAATGGCCAAAAAGGAACTAAACCGAATTTACAGTGAGAGATTCGTGTATGCTTTCAGTCTTCATTTAAGCGCCTTTTTCAAGCGCACCAGAGAGAAAAAATACGGTGGTGCACGAATCTATGAACCGATGAATGAACATGATGAAGAGTACAGACTGGCCCAGACTATCAAAAGTTTGATCGAGTCTAAGTTTGGTGTACATGTACCGGAGGCCGAAATAACTTATATGGCGATTCTTCTGAAATCTGTTGAGGAAGAACGACAGGGTAGTGTGGGAATTATTGTGGCAGCACACGGTACCAGTACAGCGAGCAGCATCGTCGGCGTCGTAGACAGCTTGCTGGGCAGTTCTAATCTTTGCGCTGTTGATATGCCCCTCGATGTCAGTCCTAGGGAAATTTTGGAGCTTATTATCGATAAAGTAAAGAGCATTGACCGTGGTAGAGGCGTGTTGCTGCTGGTTGATATGGGCTCTTTGCTCAATCTTGAAGAAACTATTATGGAACGTGTTGGAATTAATGTAAAGACCATTGATATGGTTTCAACTCCGCTCACGCTGGAGGCTGTCCGAAAGGCCAGTGTTTTTGACATGGGGATAGAGGAGATATACCAATCGCTAAAGGATTTCAGGGGATATAACAATAGCAGCGCCGCAGTGAAAGTAGTTCATAAGGCAATTGTGACGGTTTGCTCCTCCGGCAAAGGTGCAGCGGTCAAATTGAAAGAGTTTGTAGAGAAAGTTGTCTGCGATTTGACGGATGAGGAGATACTGGTTGTTCCGGCAAACGTAAGAGAGTTGGATAAAGTGGTCCAGGATATGCGGTCTAAGCGAACCATTCTTGCCGTGATTGGAGTAAAACGGCCAAGCGAGCCGGAAATCCCGTTTATTCCCTTGGAAAAGCTGATTGAAGCGAGCGGTGAGCAGACATTGAGAGAGCTACTGCTGAATAACAAGCAGATCCCTGCTGTGGATCAAAGTGTAGTCGTCAGGGAGTTATGCGAGGAAAGTCTGAAAGAATTTATGACGTATTTGAATCCCCACAAAATTCTGGGAATGGTGATGAGATTTGTGCAAGAGCTGGAACTTGGATTAGAAGTCAAATTTGATTATGCAACAAAAGTCCAAATTTCTACTCACACAGCTTATGCGCTGGAACGTATGGTTATTCGCGATGGACTTGTTTATCAGGGGGAAGTGAAACAGCTCGACCAGCACATATTCGAGGTGGTAAACCGTTCATGCAGCATATTTGTTTCTGGTATGAATCTTATACTTTCTGAAGACGAAAAATATTATATTTGCGAAATGTTGAGCGAAGTATATAACTTTATTCCACAGTAATGGCCAAAGAGTATAAAACGCTTTCATATGTGTATGAAAGCAGTGGAGATTGATAAATAGTGATCTGTTCAGACTGGAAAAAAACCTCCGACGCAACGGGGGTTTTTTTGTTGTTTACAAAATTTCTTCTGATCTATACAGAAGTTTGGCACAGAACTTGCATCATAGATATGTGGAGAGAAAAAAAGGGGGTGAGACAGATGATCGGTGTAATTGTTGGGACACACGGGAAATTTTCTGAAGAAATACTGAGGTCAACAGAAATGGTTTTCGGCCATTTGGATAATGTGGCAGGTGTTACGTTTGAACCAGGTGAAAGTGTCAGCGGACTTGTAGAGAAATATAAGGCTGCGTTGGCATCGCTGGATTGGACGGACGGTGTTATCTTCCTTGTTGATCTATTCGGCGGCAGTCCTTATAATGCTGCCAGCCGAATTGCAGTTAACCATGAAAAAATGGATATTGTGACAGGAGTAAACCTGCCAATGATCGTTGACCTTCTTGCAAACAGAGGAATTGAACAAGTGGAGAATTTGGTAAATTTAGCGATCCATGCAGGGCACGATTCCATGATGTCTTTTCGTGCCATTCGAAACAGTCAATTAGAGGAGGAATTATAGAATGGAAATTGCATTAGTTCGTATTGATGACCGTCTGATTCACGGTCAGGTGGCGACCGTTTGGGTGAAAGAAGCGAAGTGCAATAAGATTATCGCCGTTAGCGATGATGTCGCAGCGGATACATTACGCAAAACCTTATTGCTTCAGGTGTCGCCGCCTGGAATTAAGGCGTATGTCGTAACGATTAACAAAGCGATAGAGGCTTATAATAACCCCAAATACAGTGATTTTAAAACATTGTTTCTCTTTACCAACCCTACGGATGTACTGCGGGTTGTGGAAGGGGGAGTACCCATCCGCTCGGTGAATGTTGGAGGAATGTGTTTTAAGGAAGGAAAGACGCAGATTACCGGGGCGGTATCCGTAAACCAACAGGATGTAGATGCATTTCGTAAGCTGCATGAAAAAGGCATTGAGCTGGAAATCAGAAAAGTAGCCAGTGATCCGAAAATCAACTTGATTACCAAACTGCAGGATATGTGATCGTAAATACCAGGCGGCAACTAGAGAGGAGTTATAGAAATGACTGTTTTTCAAATTGTGATGGTAACACTGGTAGCGGCCATATGTGGCATGGGTAGCGTTCTAGATGAAGGGCAAACCCATCGTCCTCTGATTGCGTGTACGTTGATTGGCCTTGTCCTTGGCGATCTCAAAACTGGCATTATACTTGGCGGTACTCTGGAATTAATGGCTTTGGGATGGATGAATGTAGGAGCATCCATGGCACCAGACGCTGCTCTAGCCAGCGTGGTTTCAACCATTTTGGTCATCGTCGGCCATCAATCGATCGGCGCCGGAATTGCCGTTGCGATTCCAATTGCAGCCGCCGGACAAGTGCTTACCATTTTTGTCAGGACAATTACTGTCTTCTTCCAGCATTTAGCCGATAAGTATGCGGAATCTGCAAATTTCAAAGGAATTGAGCTATGTCACTTTATTGCCTTACTTTTGCAAGGTCTGCGCGTTGCTTTGCCCGCTGTTTTGGTGGCAGTTGCCGCAGAAACGGGCCTGGTGACTGCTATGCTTAACGCAATTCCGGAGGTTATCACCAGAGGACTACAAATTGCGGGCGGCTTTATCGTCGTCGTAGGGTATGCGATGGTCATTAATATGATGGCAGCCAAATACCTGATGCCATTCTTCTTTCTGGGCTTTGTCATTGCAGCTTTTACCAGCATTAATCTGGTTGGTTTTGGGGTCATTGGCGCGGTTCTGGCTCTGCTTTACATCCAGTTGAGCCCAAAATACAACCAGCGTAATGAGAAGATGGAAGAAATCGAAGAGTTATAGTAACTACCTGAAGGGAGAGGAGAGCACTATGAAAGAAAAGAAGCTGACTAAAAGTGATTTAAATAAGATGTTTGTCCGTTCATGCTTCCTGTTAGGCTCGTTCAATTTTGAGCGAATGCAGTCGATCGGTTTCTGTGTCACCTTGATCCCTGCGATTAAGCGGCTGTACAGCAAGAAAGAAGATCAAAAAGAGGCATTGAAAAGACATCTGGAATTTTTCAACACTCAACCGTTTATCTCGGCGCCTATTATGGGTGTAACGGCTGCGATGGAAGAGCAGAAAGCGAGCGGCCAGCCGATTGACAATGCCACCATAAGTGGAGTCAAAGTCGGTTTAATGGGACCTCTGGCGGGAGTGGGTGACCCCATTTACTGGGGGACTTTACGCCCGGTTCTGGCTGCTCTCGGAGCCTCAATCGCCTTATCCGGAAGCCTTGTCGGACCGGTTCTTTTCTTCCTTCTCTTTAACACTGCACGCTTGGCAACGAAATGGTACGGTCTGAAATACGGTTATCACAAAGGTACGGAGATTGTCTCCGATATGTCGGGAAACCGGTTGCAAAAACTCACGGAGTCAGCCTCCATACTGGGGCTTTTCGTTATGGGCGCACTTGTTTCTAAATGGACTACCCTGAATGTGCCGCTGGTGGTATCAAGATATGTGGGAACGGATGGAAAAGAGGTTATTACGACCATTCAGATGATTTTGGATCAATTGATGCCTGGACTTTTACCACTATTATTGACCTTTTTATGTATGAGGCTACTGAAAAAGAAAGTGAACGCAATCGCTCTGATTTTTGCTTTATTCGCAGTAGGCATTATTGGGTACGCATTTGGTGTTTTGGCTTAAAACGTGCGGTCAGGGAGTCATCCTTGGCCGGACTTTGTCGGATTTTTGTGACCAAAGCAGCGTAAATATAAGATATTGAGCTATAGAGTTAAATATAAACGCTTTGTCAAGAACATTACTTGGAGTTCAAAATATTAAAAGAGGATATGAAAGATGGTGAAGAGGAAGTTAAGTATGCTGCTTATTTGCAGTGGGCTATAACATCCCTTCTTCTTCCTGGGATTTGTCATTGCCGCTTTCACGAACATCAATCTAGTTGGTTTTGGGATCGTAGGAACTGTGCTGGCTCTGCTATACATCCAGCTCAGTTCGAAATACGGCGGAAATTGAAGAGCTATAAGAAAATATTTTATGAAAGAAGGGGAGTACATATGGAAGAAAAGAAGATGACCAAAAACGACTTAAACAAAATATTTGTACGTTCTTGGTTCCTTAATTCCGACGATTAAGCGGCTGTACAGTAAGGTTACTACCGTTCTTACTGACCTTCCTTTGCATGAGACTGCTTAAAAAGAAAGTGAACGCCATGGCTCTCATTTTTGCGCTATTCGCAATTGGTATTATTGGATACGCTCTCGGTGTCTTGGCTTGAATAATTCTTAAAACTATTTGGTCAAGGAGTTATCCATCACCGGGGATAGGCTTTCATTATGAGGCGTTTTGAACTGATTTATAAAATTAGTTATAAAGGGAGTGAACAAGATGAGGAGTAAAAATATGAATCGGATTTGTTCTTTAGCACTTAGTATCATCTTATTATTATCTTTAACTTCATTCACGAAAGCGTTTGCATCAGATCCAGGATATTATCAGGAAACGTACCGCAATCAATTTCATTTTTCTCCCGAGGCCAACTGGTTGAACGATCCCAATGGAATGGTTTATTACAAGGGTGAATATCATTTGTTTTACCAAAATTATCCATATGGGACGACATGGGGACCGATGCATTGGGGGCATGCAGTGAGTAGAGACCTTGTTCATTGGGAACATCTACCTGTTGCACTTTCTCCTGATATCCACGGACAGATTTTTTCCGGTAGCACTGTAATCGACTGGGGAAATACAGCCGGCTTTGGAAAGGAAGCAATGGTAGCCATCTTTACCCATTCAGGTGATAAGGGTCAGGTTCAAAGCATTGCTTACAGCTTGGATAAAGGGAGAACATGGAAAAAATATGAAGGGAATCCGGTAATGCCTGAACCTCCCGCCGCCGATTGGCGCGATCCCAAAGTATTTTGGCATGAACAATCCAATCAGTGGGTGATGTCGTTAGTCGCTAACAATAAGGTGATGTTCTATACTTCTCCCAATTTAAAAAATTGGACTTATGCCAGTGAATTTGGTCCAGATGGTGGAATACAGGCCAATAGTCTGGATTCCACTTCTTACGCGATTTCCTCACAAGAAGGTGGATCATTCAACTATGAGGGCGACATTACCCTTAATGCAAAAAATGGCCGGGAAGGATCAGGAGGACTGGTTTTTCGTTCTGATAAGCGTGCGGCCAACGGCTATGTAGTCAATCTAGATGCCAAAAATGATCGCGTAACTTTAACCAAAAATAGGAATGGAGAAAGCATTGAACTTGGGGCCAGTTCTTTGCGCTTGGATACTTCATCTACCTATCATTTACAAATTGTAACGGATAGACATCACATTCAGGTTTTTGTAAACAACCAATCGGTTATCGAACAAACGGATGATGAATTTGTATACGGCTACTATGGGTTAACCGCATGGAATTCAACAGCCTCTTTTCGAAATGTGAAATTCAATAATACATCAAACTTTGTGACCAATTTGTCAAAATGGACTGTTGTAAGCGGTTCCTGGGAAGACACCGTGAAAGGAATGACCGGGACTTCCGCGGCGAATTCATATATAATGAGCGGGCAAGCCGGGGAAAACTTTCGATATCAGGCGAACATTGAATTATCGGATGGCGGAGATGAAATCGGCTCACTTGTTTTTCGGGCAGATGCCGAGGTGAGAAATGGATATATGGCGAGCCTCGACGCTCACAACGATAAAATAAAATTGATGAAGCTTGAGGACGGGAAGCAATCAGTCCTAGCCGAGGCCACTGTATCTCTCGCTACGTATACGGATTACCCTTTAGAGGTGAGGACCTATGGAGAGAATATAAAAGTATATTTAGATGGTAAACTTACTCAGGATGTAAATGATTCTACCTTTTCCTCCGGCGTTTTCGGCTTGCATTTGGCGAATTCCTCTGTGCTCTTCCAGAATGTTCAGTTGGGCAAAAATATCATCACAGAGGAGAATGAAATACTTAACCATGATTTTGAAACAGGGGATCTGACTGGGTGGACCGGTGTACAAGGGGAAGCATTTACTAATGACCATGTAACAGATCGAAAGGATTGGTGGGGTGGAACTTTCGACCAGCAAGGCAAGTATCATCTATGGGGGTTTTCCGATAGTCACAAGGGGGATGATGCTACTGGAGAACTGCATTCATCCTATTTCAAACTGGGTGGCTCCGGAGAGATTAACCTGATGATGGGCGGAGGCAAAGACGTCAGCAACCGTTATTTATCGTTAGTCAGAGCTTCTGACGATCAGGAATTGCTTCGTCAAACAAATACGAAATCCGAAAAGGAAACGTATAGCAGATACGTATGGGATGCTTCCAATTATATTGGTGAAGTGCTATATATCAAAGCTATAGACAATGCAACGGGACGTTGGGGGCATATCAACCTGGATGATATCAATGTTTATAATGACAAACCAATTCCGGAAGACGTTGACCAGGTTGCACAAGAGCCGGAAAAAGGCAATTTGCCACAAAGTGGCCTCATAACGGATTGGTCTGCCGTCTCAGGTTCGTGGATACCTTCTACAAACGGAAGTATAGGCGGCGTATGGGAATGTCCTGCATTAATTGAATTGCCTATTGATGGCGACCCTTCAAAAAAGAAATGGGTTCTGCAGGTAAGTATAAATCCGGGAGGACCTGCAGGCGGATCCGGAATGCAATATTTTGTAGGAAGCTTTGATGGGAAAACCTTCACCAATGAGAATTCTTCCGACCAAATATTATGGTCCGATTATGGAGCTGATTATTATGCCGGTGTGGAGTGGAGCGGAATTGAAGGGGAGAAGGGCGAGAAATACTGGCTTGGCTGGATGAGTAACTGGACTTATGCTCAAGATACACCTACTTCAACATGGAGAAGTTCCATGTCACTGCCGCGAATGATGGAACTGACCCAGACAGAGGAAGGGTTACGCTTAAAACAAACACCAATTTCTCTGGCCGGCATTCGTGCTGAAACAAAGGGAATTTCATATATAAATGAAAAGATTAAGGGAGAAAGCGACCTCCTATCCAACTTTTCTGACGATACATTTGAAATGATTGCAGAGTTTGATCTTTCCAACACCGAAGCAACTGAGTTTGGTTTTAAGGTTCGTAAAGGAACTGAGGAATATACAACGGTCGGGTATGATGTCTACAATGAAAAGCTGTTCGTTGACCGTACGAATTCCGGGAATTATGATTTCGGACCTGATATCACAAATAAACATGAGGGCCCGCTGAAGGCTTTAAACGGTACGGTGAAAATGCATATTTTTGTTGACCGGTCAGCGCTGGAGGTGTTCGGGAATAATGGAGAAACAGTGATAACTGACCAAATATTCCCTCATCCTTCGAGTAAAGGAATGCAAATCTACAGTAAGGGCGGGGATGTGGAATTAAAGTCTTTAAAAATATTTCCGTTAAAAAGTGTCTGGAAAACGCCCCCATCTAGTGTCTCCGTACTGTCAGATTGGACGACGATCAGCGGCAAATGGGCGGATACTATTAATGGAAAACAGGGGCAGGGCGTAGGGGATGCGTTTATTCTGGCAAGTAATTTCGGTGAGAACTTTATATATGAAGCGGACATTAAAGTGCCGGATACAGATTCGCATCCCGATGATCCTGAAAAAGATAACATAGAAAACCCCATCGGCGCAGGTGCCTTGGTCTTTCGTTCAGACCCTACGGCAAAAAATGCGTATGCAATTAATCTGGATGTAAAGAATAATGTAGTTAAGTTGATGAAATTTGTTAAAGGGACCGGTAGTGATCTTGCCATCTACAATAATGACGCGAAGCTGAAACTACGGACAAATCAGGATTATCACCTCAAAATTGTAGCTGTCGGGGATACCATAAAGGCTTATTTGGACGGACAACTGGTGATTGATACCAAAGACCAAAGTTACACACGAGGATACTTTGGGTTAAATGTAAGGGATACAACAGCATTCTTTAATAGTGTTCGAATAATATCAAGTTCCAATTCCGGCCATTCCGGTGGCAATTCTCAGAACAACAAGGGTAGCGACAGCCAGGCGGTAAAGCTGCCAGTCAAGGCATCTATTCCGGCTTCCGCCACTTCAGGAATACTGGAGTATGCTCCGGGTATTACACAAAAGGCTGATGGCAGGAAAGAAGCCGCAGTGGTCGTGGATGATCTTACTTTGCTTAAAGCTTTGCCGGTAAGAAAAGGTTCTGCACTAACTTTGCATGTGAAAGCTGCTGGGGCTGACGTGGTTATCGTTGAGCTGACCAGCATGGCCAATAAGCTTTGGAGCGAGCATCGAACTCTGGATCTTCAGTTAATTACAGAACTGGGGACGTACACCCTTCCAGCCAGCAGGGTGAATAGAAATATCTCACCTTCCAATAGCGTGCCAGGGCTGCGAATTACGTTATCCAAGGCAACAATGCAGCAAAATGCGGCTATTCAAGGAGCGGCTGTAAAAGCGGGCGCAACCGTGGAAACGACTCCTATAGACTTCAAGGCTGAAGCAGTAACAGGCAGTACAACAACCGCTCTTGATTTCGGTGATACCTATGTGAGCCGGACACTTCCGCTTTCATCAGCGATGGACCCAAATCGTTCCACCGCAGTTTGCTACGACGAAGCCAGAAGGAAACTTATCTTTGTACCGAGCATTTTTCGGGCTGGGGATGATGGAGCCTCCGTTGAAATAAAGCATAATTCCAATGGTGTATATACCGTTGTCAACAGCAGCCCAACCTTCGGTGATTTACCAGCTGGGTACTGGGGCAAAGCCGACATAGAGCTGCTTGCCGCAAAAGGAATTGTTGTCGGTTCGATAAAAGGAATATTCGAGCCATCCAGGCCTGTTACCCGCGCCGAATTTGCCGCTATGCTTGTTCATGCACTTGGGCTTAAAGAACGGGCGACTCCAGCCTTTAGGGATGTAGTCAAGGGTTCATGGTACGGCGGATATCTCAGCGCAGCCTATTCAGCTGGGCTGGTCAAAGGTTATGAAGACGGTGCTTTTCGTCCTGAATCGGGAATTAGCCGCCAGGAGATGGCTCTACTTGTCCATCAAGCATTACAATATACCGGGTATGTCTCAGTCAACAGCAAAAACGGGCAATCGCTAGATGGATATGCCGACCGCTCGTCTATCGCGGTTTGGGCGCAAAATGCAGTAGCCGCTGTTACAGCTCAGGGCATCGCACAAGGTATGGACACTGGACACTATGAGCCACATGCAACAACTACCCGCGCAGAGGCGGCAGTTATGATAAAACGTTTGCTTCAAAAGATTGAATTTATCAATAAATAGGCAAAATGAATAAAGTCCCCGGACTCTTAATGCAATATGCATGCGGACCGGGGACTTGCTATGTGAAATACACAATATAAGCAATTTGCTTATCTTTATAAAAATGCTTAAAAACACTTAACAAAAAGCGTCTAATCGCTTATAGTGAATATAGGGATAGGGGGGGCTTTATATTTACCAAGAGGAACGACTTTTAAAAATTTTGGAGTATCTCCAAAGCCGTAACCAATTATCAAATTCGGAAATTTGTAATTTATTGAACATCTCGAGAGATACGGCAAGAAGGGATATTATTAAGCTTGTTCACGAAGGGGGGGTTATCAGAACCCATGGAGGTATTGCCTTGCCCTTATTAAAAGAAGAAATAAGAGCCTACAAGGAACGTGTAACTTCAGCAACAAAGCAAAAGATGCTCATTGCAAAAGCAGCTTCCGCGCACATCGTTGACGGAGATGTTTGTTTCATGGATGTATCGACTACCATTCAACTGCTCTGTGGGCAATTGGACAAAAATCTCACGGTTTATACACACTCGTTGGATAATGCAGAAGCGTTATCAGCAAAAAGTGAAATTAACATAAACTTGCTCGGGGGCAAATTTAATCATGAAAACCGTTTTTTTTATGACCACTACACGGCTATGCAGTTGAACGATGTTTTTTTTGACAAAGCTTTTTTAGGAGCTGCCGCCATCATGGAAGACGGAGTGTATTTTGCAAACCGTGATGATGCTTTAGTTAAAAAGCTGGTATCGGGACGTGCCAGAGAAGTATTTTTACTTGCTGATTACAAAAAATTTAATTTAACAAGCCCGTTTAAAGGCCTGAATTTTTCCGAAATTGATATTCTAATTACAAATCAGGATGCACCGGAGCACTCATTGCTGATGTTGCAGGATAGCGGAGTAGAAATTATCAAGGCGCTTGAGGAAGAATCGTGATAAATAATCGCAAGGGAGCCATCGGCCATGATACAAGCAATCTTTAGCGATATTGACGGGACGTTGTTAAATTCAAAACATCAAATTACGTCCGACACCAAAAATACAATCCAAAAAGTTGTGGGAAGAAATATCCCTTTTGTACTTGTTTCAGCGAGAATGCCAAGCGGCATTTTTCCTCTTCAGCAAGAGCTCAATATTCACGCTCCCGTCATTTGTTATAGCGGTGCTCTAATATTGGGCGGCAACAGGGAAATCCTTCATAGCATCTGTTTATCGAAAAAGAGCATTAAACGAATATACGATATTGTAATGGATCATTATCCTTCTATCAGTTTTAACTTGTATGGACATGACCAGTGGATCGTTGGCAACATTCAAAATCCTTGGGTAATTCAGGAAGCGGAAATTATTAATGGCTCCCCCATACAGAGGTTACTCCCCTCATATATAGAAGAAGATCATGATATTCACAAAATTTTATGCATGGGAGATCCCGAAGACATTGAGCGGCTTGTACAACAAATCAATAAAGAAGTTACTGGTATCAGTGTTTATAAATCCAAGGGAACTTATCTGGAAATTATGGATGAGATGGTGTCCAAATCGTATGCCATTCAGGAGCTCGAGGGGATATTTAATATTACTTATCGTGAATCGATGGCCATTGGAGACAACTATAATGACATGGATATGATTTTGTACGCAGGCCTTGGGATTGCAATGGGAAATGCGCCGGAGGAAGTTAAGAAAATTGCCGACAGGGTCACATCGAGCAATGATGAAGACGGTTTGAAAATAGGCTTGGAGGAATACATTTTGTCCGTTTGAAATGATCCAGTGACATTGGATATCCAAACACCAAAAGACGATAGGCATTGGAAATAGAAGAGAGGGGTTAACTAGTTACTTATTTCGAATAGCAGGAGGCAACCTGACAAGAGAGTATTGTTTCTTGGATTTGATGCCCCAAAATCAAGCAGATATATGTCTATTAGGAAACTTATTAGGTATGAGTGAGGATGAAAACCTTTTTCATACTTATTATTCTACTGTAGAATCAGTTATAGAAAAAGCTAGCGTTCAGATCCTAGCGTCTTATTTAACTTCAGATACAAAATGGGGCTTGTTTAATGGATTTTCTTCTAGACCTATGATGCCTATCGCAGCTAAAATGCTATTTTCCAAAGAAGTGCTAAAAGAGGGTGCACGCCTCATCCAACAACTAAAAGTATCGAAGGATGATATCAGGATACTAAAACTCTATAATATGATGGCAGTAACTTAACAATGTTTTGTTTTAATTAGGTTAATTAGGCAAGAGCTTTCTCGTTCTGTCCACTGTCATTGTTTACAATGCCTGAATAGTTGATCGAATTATCATTTTACTCATAGATGTATCATCAGGATCATTTATTGCATTAGCAATAGCTTTGCAATCCGATCAGGATAAATGCTAAGTCTGCAATATGAATTATAATGGTTTATGAGAATATCTGAGTTAATTAAAGATGAAAAGTTTTTGGCAATCGAAAAAAATCCTGGCCTGCCTTATATAAAAGAAAACGACTACGTAGGATAAGTATTCGTTTTCTTTTGATTAAACTCCCTCGATATGATTTAGTTTCCTCACTTCTCCTTCCAAAGGATAACTAAAAAGGTATCCAGCGACCTTAGAGATCGTCGGACACCTTTTGCTGTTCTTACGCTTCATTCCTTGATTCAACCTTGCGCTACGAAACGATTAACTTCTTCCAACGACGGCAAGGCTGCAATCGCTCCAACTTTAGTGCACACGATGGCGCCGACTTGATTGGCAAGTGTCACAAATTCCTGCTGCTGCTTCGCGTTGGAGGTAAATGCCTTAGGCTGACTCAGCTGGCTGATTTGATACAGCATTGCTCCGACGAAGGCATCTCCGGCACCAGTAGAGTCGATCGATTTGACAGCGATACTGCCGATTAACGAACGGGAGGCACCACTTGAGATGAGGGTTCCTTCTTTCCCCAAGGTAACCGCCACCGTCTTGGCTCCCAACCCATGCAAAAGATCCAATGAAGCATCGCGGTCAGCCAGCCCTGTAATGATGTTTAATTCCTCTTCGCTTACCTTTACCAAATCCGCATTGTGTATTCCTCTTCTGGACAGTGTGATAAATTCCTCCTGCCTGTCTTTCCAGAGGTCCCCCCGGTAATTGGGATCAAAGGAGGTGAATTGCCCGTTGGCCTTCGCTCCATCCAATAAAGACAAATACGCTTCTCGGAAAGGATCGGCGAGCAAGGCCGTTGCCGAGCCAAAATGCAGAATGGCTGCCTGCCGGGTCCATTCTCTATCAATATCCTGCAGAGACAGTTGACGGTCAGCTCCGCGGTTGAACACGAAATCCCGTTCGCCGTTAGCGGCAAGGGAAACAAAGGCCAGTGTAGTCGGCGTTGACGGATCAAAAAGGAGCATGGACGTATCCACATGCTGCTCATCCAACGTTTGCTTCAGGTACATGCCAAAGGGATCAGCCCCGACTTTCCCCAAGAATGACGCTTTTCCTCCGAGCTTGGCTACAGCTGCGCTTACATTTGCCGGAGCGCCGCCGGCCTGCTTGGAGAAATGCTGACCCTTGGCAAGATTAACATCAATATCCGTGCAGAAAAAATCAATGAGCAACTCGCCCACACAAAGAACCGTTCTGTCATTTTTCACTTTGATTCACCTCTTGGTAGATTTAGTTTAGAACAGGGGTCGAGTCCCGGTATACGATATCCGTTGCAACATGAGTCACTCGGTATGGCATGGTATTGTCTTTGATTCTGGACAATAACATTTCGGCTGAAATAATCCCCATCTGACTACTATAAATATGCACGGTTGTAAGATGAGGCTCGACAACCCGGGATTCCGAAGCATCATCGAACCCGCAAACAGCAACATCTTCCGGGACTTTAATCCCTTTGTTTTTCAAAGATTTGATCACGCTGATGGCAATGAAATCATTGGCGCAAATAAAGACGGAGGGACACTCCCTCAGGGCATCCAACTGCTTTTCCATCCAGTTCTCCTCTATAAAGAAGTTGCGGTCAGGCGCTACAATGCTATGGGTAGGATCTACGGCGATTCCTGCTTCTGCTAAGGCCTTATTAAATCCGGTCCAGCGTTCATTGAAGCTTTTGCAGTGATTGTAATCGCCTACAAAACCGAAGCTTTCATAGCCATGATCGATCAATTTCCGGGTAACACAGTATGTGCTGTGTTCATTTTCCATTAATACCAGATCCGCCTTCAATTCTGGATACATCATATCCGCAGCGCAATCAATAAAAATGGTTGGGATGCAAAGATCTGTGATCAGCTTGCTGTATTCCTTGCTGAACATTTCGATGCAGAAGATGCCAGCCACATTCGAAGGTTCAAAATTGCCGGGTAGGGTCATTGAATTGATATCATTCTCACGAACAAAATAAATAGATAAAGTATAGCCCTGTTTGCTGATTTCCTTCTCCAGTCCGCTGATCAACAAAGATCCAAAGTGTGAGCTATTAGGAAGATTACAGGTCAAAAGTGCGATATTACCTTGTTTTTCAGAAACTGTTTCCATATAAGAAAATTGTTTGTATTTAAGCTCCATTGCTTTTTTGACTACCTTGTCCCTAGTAACGGCGGGAATACTCTCCACTCCATTAAGCGCCTTGGAGGCAGTGTTTCTGGAAATCCCCAAGGCATCAGCGATATCTTGTATCGTAACCTTTGACTTTCTCGTCATATTGTTCACCTTATTCTCCGAATTAAGATTCTTCATATTTCTAAATATATAGTATTTTCATGTTTTTAACAATGTATTTATTCAAATGAACAATAAAAGTTTACGTTTGTTTATTTATATTGTGCATTTTTGATAGATTTTTGTCGAAAACATTATAATTATCTTGGAATACGCTTTTTGAATGAATTTTTCATCCGAAATATATTGACTAATTAAATGTACATCTGATAAATTGTAAGAGTAAAATATGTTCAAATGTAAATTGTAAGCCCATTCATTTTGGGAATGTGTAAAATTCTCGTTCTGTTGGAGGTGTGGATATTACAAGCAAGTATTTGAAAAACATCTTGGTTAATTATGTCAGTGAGATGACATAACATGGCTTATATTTTGTGTCGTATAACAAGCCGTGAACAGTAGGAGGGAAAATATTGGCAAATTCGATCGTTCAAAAAAGGGGATTAAAGGCTTCAGAAACAAAAAAAAGAAACCATTGGTTAAGCTATATGCTTCGAAATTATATATTGTATTTGTTTCTGCTTCCGTCCATAATTCTTACCGTCATTTTCAAGTATGTTCCCATGTACGGCTCGATCATTGCGTTTAAAAATTTCAGCCCAAGAAAAGGCATCCTCGGCAGCGAATGGGTTGGATTTGAACATTTTCAGCGGTTTCTTTCTTCACCAAATTTTTATGACATTTTAATGAATACGCTTAAATTAAGCGCTTACGGTCTTATTCTCGGCTTCCCAGTACCAATCATTCTGGCCTTAATGCTAAATCTGGTCAGAGGAGCGAAGTTCAAGAAGAATATTCAGCTTATTGTATACGCACCTAACTTCATCTCGGTTGTTGTTGTTGCCGGTATGCTGTTTGTTTTTCTATCGCCAGCTGGAATAGTGAACGCTTTGGTAACAACCTTCACCGGCAAGCCGATTGCTTTTATGACTGATCCTGCCTATTTCCGAACGGTATATATTTTGTCCGGTATATGGCAAACAGCGGGCTGGTCCTCTATCATTTATGTGGCCACCTTAGCCAATGTGGACCCGCAGTTGCATGACGCTGCAACAATTGATGGCGCTTCATTGATGAAGAGAATCTTCCACATTGATCTGCCAGCTCTTAAACCCGTCATGGCCGTCCTGTTCATTCTCGCTGCAGGAGGTATTATGTCGATCGGCTATGAAAAGGCTTACCTGATGCAGACGGCTCTGAACACACCTACCTCGGAAATCATCGCGACTTACGTATACAAGGTGGGGTTGCAATCCGGCGATTATGCTTATTCTACGGCAATCGGGTTGTTCAATTCCGTAATTAATGTATTCCTGTTGATTTTCGTAAATACCGTCGTCAAGAAGCTGAACGAAGGAGAAGGGCTGTATTAAAGAAGGAGGTATTTATGGATATTCATTACACCGGGAAGGACCGGATTCTGCTCATCATCAATTATATTCTACTTGGTTTGTTTGTTCTCGCTATTCTGTTACCGCTGGTTTATGTGGTGCTTTCGTCCTTTTTAACTCCAAATACCCTGATTACCAAAGGGTTTGCCATTACATCATCAGACTGGACACTCACGGGATATGCCAAAATCCTAAGCAACAGTGCCATGATCCGCGGTTTTTTTAATGCTATTTTTTATTCAGCAGCCTTTGCGTTCGCAACCGTATTATTTTCCGTCTTCGCGGCTTATCCGCTTGCGATTGAAGAGTTGGTAGGGAAACGGTCCATTATGATCTTTTTCCTGATAACGATGTTTTTCGGTGGCGGTCTGATTCCTACCTACCTGGTGATTAAGGATTTAGGCATGTTGAATACGGTCTGGGCCATTATTCTGCCCGGCTCGATCAGCGTATTCAATATTATTCTGGCAAAGACTTATTTCCAGGGACTTCCGAAAGAATTGTTCCAGGCGGCGAGTATAGACGGAGCTTCCGAGCTCAGTATTTTCTTTAAAATCGTCCTGCCGCTTTCCAAGCCTATTATTTTTGTTCTAGCTTTATACGCTTTTGTCGGACAGTGGAATTCTTATTTCGACGCCATGATTTATCTGGATGATCCGAAGCTGTTTCCGCTTCAACTAGTACTGCGCTCCATTTTGATACAGAATCAGGTTCAGCCCGGCATGATTGCCGATGCGATGGCACAAGCGGAGCTTAAGAAATTGTCTGAAATGATTAAGTACTCTGCCATTGTCATATCAAGTTTGCCTTTGATTGTCATGTATCCATTCTTCCAGAAGTATTTCGAAAAGGGTGTCATGGTAGGTTCGATCAAATAACAAATCGGGGGAATAGAGATGAAAAAAACATTACTAACCTTGTCTGTGTTGGCACTTTCTACTTCACTGCTTGCCGGATGTGGCGGTTCAGGCAATAATTCTGCGGCATCCGAAGATTACAAGCTGGAAAATGTTACTCTGCCGCTTAAAGAGAAAGTTACTTTGCATTTTATGACTCAAAGCTCACCGCTGGCACCTTCCGATCCAAATGAAAAGTTGATTTATAAAAGACTGGAAGAAAAAACAGGGGTGCATATCGATTTTACCAACTTCACCTCCGATTCCTTCATTGAAAAAAGAAACCTTGCTGTTGCCAGTGGAGATCTTCCAGATGCCATACTGGATGCCGGATATTCTGATTATGATTTGTTGAATCTCGGAAAGGATGGAACTATTATCCCTTTAGAGGATTTGATTCAAAAATATATGCCGAATCTGCAGAAGGTATTGAAGGAAGCACCTGAGTACAGATCCATGATAACCGCACAGGACGGGCACATTTATGCCTTTCCTTGGATTGAAGAACTGGGTTCTGAGAAGGAGAGCATTCATTCTGTAAACGACATGCCATGGATCAATGTGGAGTGGCTGAAAAAGCTGGGACTTAAAATGCCAAAAACCACCGAGGATTTAAAAAAAGTTCTGCTCGCATTTAAAAATGGCGACCCTAACGGAAATGGCCAAGCGGATGAAATCCCGCTGTCCTTTATGCTCAATAACGGCAATGAGGACCTGAATTTTCTGTTCGGATCATTCGGTCTTGGGGACAACGGCGATCATACGGTAGTGACCAATGAGGGGAAAGTGGTCTTCACTGCCGATCAGGATGGTTATAAAGAGGGGATTAAATATCTTAATGAGCTGTATAAGCTGAACCTGATCGACGAAGAGTCATTCGAGCAAGATTACAATACGTATCTGGCCAAAGGCCAGAATGAAAAATATGGTCTCTACTTTCAATGGGATAAGGCGAACATCTCAGGAGATAACGATAAATATGAATTGATGAATCCGCTCGCCGGACCAAGCGGTGAAGTCAATGTGACCCGCACGAACAATCTCGGCTTTGACCGGGGGAGAATGGTGATTACCAGTGACAACAAAAATCTTGAGCTTACGGCAAAATGGATTGACCAACTGTATGATCCTATCCAGTCCGTACAGGACAACTGGGGCACCTACGGTGACAAAACTCAGCAGAACATTTTTGAATACGATGAAGCGAGTCATATGCTGAAGCATCTTCCGCTTAAGGGAACGGCCCCTGTCGAGCTGCGGCAAAAAACGAATATCGGCGGTCCATTGGCAATTCTTGACGAGTATTACGGAAAAGTAACGACCAAGCCCAATGATGCAGTGGGACGGCTTAAGCTCATGAAGGAAAGACTCGTTCCTTATATGAAGGCTGACCATAATTTCCCGAAAGTCTTCTTCTCGTTGGAGGATCAGAAGCAGATCTCCACATTGGAAACCGATTTGTTTGCTTACGTTAACCGCAAGCGGGCGGAATGGATCAAGACGGGTAAAGTGGAAGAAGAATGGGCCGAATATAAAGCCGAGCTGTCCAGACTGGGGCTAGATAAATGGCTGGAAATCAAACAAAAAGGCTATGACAGATATCTTAAAGATCAAGGCTGAAACATTTAAATGGTAGTATCTCAAATTCATTTGCAAACGAGCAAACTCAAATTATTATGTTAAATACCTTATCAACAATTAAAAGGAGAGCGGATACTATGAAAGAATTAAAAAGTAACTATAGTGAAACGTACAGGCCTCAATTTCATTATTCACCGGAGAAAAATTGGATGAACGATCCCAACGGCTTGGTTTACTTTGAAGGAGAGTACCACCTGTTCTACCAGCATACCCCCCATGATACGCAACCTGATTTTGGCAACATGCATTGGGGTCATGCGGTAAGCAAGGATCTAGTGCATTGGACTGAGCTTCCACCGGCAATTCCACCTGGGGAGGACGGAGCGATCTTCTCGGGGAGTGCGGTGGTGGATAAGAACAATACCAGCGGATTTTTCGACGAGGAAGGATCAGGATTGGTTGCCATTTATACGAATGAGGGCAACAAGGCTCAGCCTGGAAAGCCGCAGGTGCAAAGCATTGCTTACAGCAAGGATAAGGGTCGAACCTGGACAAAATATGAAGGTAACCCGGTTTTATTTCCAACGGACACGCTAGACTTTCGTGATCCGAAGGTGATTTGGCATGATGAATCATCAATGTGGATCATGGTTCTTGCCGTAAGGGACCGTGTAGAATTTTACACATCTCCAAACCTGAAAGAATGGTCTTTTGCAAGCGAATTCGGTTCCGACATTCCGCATATCCACCGAGGGATATTTGAATGTCCTGATATATTTCGAATCCAAGTGGATGAGGATCCTAATACCACGAAGTGGATTCTGATGCTAAGCGTCGGGGATAGAAATGGTGTGAATCCAGACGATCCGGAACCACCGGCAGGCGGTTCTGGCATGATGTATTTCGTAGGCAGCTTTGACGGTAAGTCGTTCACGCCAGATGAAGCGTTGGAATCTATCGATACTATCAAATGGGTAGACTATGGATCAGACTTTTACGCGGCCGTGACCTGGAATGGCATTCCAAACGAGGACGGACGAAAGATTTGGGTCGGCTGGATGAACAATTGGCGTTATGGTACCACGCTACCTTCAGAGGAATGGCGTGGCAAGATGTCAATTCCTCGTGAGTTACAGCTTAGAACTTATCCGGAGGGACTTCGCCTAATCCAAACACCTATAAATGAATTAAGTCAGCTAAGAAAACCAATTTTGTCTCTGCAAGACTTGACGATTAAGCCAGGTATGAACGTGTTGTCTGATATTTTCGCAGCCAAGGCAGAAATTATTGTAGAATTTGAAATCGGTACTGCCGTGGAATTCGGGTTTAAAGTACGGAAGTCCGCCAATCAGGAGACGATCATCGGATATAATATCTCGAATGAGGAATTGTTCGTCGATCGGACGAAGTCGAGCGCCACTGATTTTCATTCCGATTTCACAGCAATACACAAGGCCACTATGAAGCCAGAGAATGAGAGGATACAGTTGAGCATTTATCTGGATTGGTCAAGTGTCGAAGTCTTCGGCAATCATGGAAAAGCAATCATTTCAGACATGATTTTTCCGGACTTCGAAAGTAAGGGTTTAGAACTCTACGCCATTGGTGGAGAACTAAGGGTCGTGTCGCTTCAGATCAATGATCTGGTAAGCATTTGGGGAAATGAGAATGTTTAGACGTTAACTATTGATATTATTCAAATTTTAATTATCTCACGAAGGAACTCATTGAGTAGCGAGTGTCAAATTGATTTTTCAATTTGACACTTTTTTATATTGGATAAGATAATGAGTTTGTGTAAGCTAGATAGCAATAAGGCTGTTAAGACTTAATTGTAGATTCATTTTCGAATGAACCTCTCTCGAGTAAATTGTGTATTCTTCTTATATAGACTTTTGGATACAAGGAGGCAACGTTCCGTGGATTCAATGCAGCATATTATTGGCTCTAATTTGGCTCAAATCAGGAAGACTAGAGGATTAAGTTTGGATAAGGTGGCTGAACTGACAGGGGTCAGCAAAGGGATGCTGGCTCAGATTGAGAAGGGGAAATCCAATCCTACGGTAACAACCCTTTGGAAAATTGCGAACGGTCTGCATGTATCCTTCTCCACCTTTCTCAAAGAAGACCCGCCGCAAATCACGAAGATTCGGAGGGAAGACCTGCATCCGGTTATTGATGAGGATGGTAACTATTTTGTTTACCCTGTATTCCCGTATCACGCTGAAAAGAAGTTTGAGGTGTTCACGGTAAGTCTGAAGCCAGGCTTTACACACCAGGCAGAGAAGCATCTGGGTGAGGAAACGATTCTCATGATCCGTGGGGAGATGTACTTTGAAATGCAGGGGCAACAGCTCAAGCTGAGTGCAGGGGATGCTGTGCAATTCCAAGTATCTGACATACATACCTACCGCAATGATTCGGAAGAGGATGCCGATTTTTATGTATTGATTTATTATGCGGATTAGTGGGATGATTAGCATAGTCTAAAACAGGCTTCCACATCAGGATTTTGCAAAATCCAGAGATATAAAAAGAGAGCAACGAGGAAAAGAGAGGAAAGAACCCATGGAAAGCAAGTACATCCGAGAAACCTACTGCTTCAAGACGTCCCGAGTATTTCCCAACGATATCAACAATCATAACACGCTCTTCGGCGGCCGATTGATGTCGTATATCGACGATATCGCATCTATTGCAGCTGCTAAGCTGTGTCGTACGAACACAGTTACAGCCTCTACGGATTCGGTGGATTTTTTGCTACCTATCCATCCGAGTGATTCTGTCACGCTGGAAGCGTTCGTAACCTGGACAGGCCGTAGCTCGATGGAGGTGTTCGTAAAGGTAATTCGTGAAGGACTGATGACTGGCGACCGAAAAATCGCAGCCACCGCCTTCCTGACCTTTGTGGCATTGGACGAGAACAACCGTAAAGTGACCGTGCCGCAGGTGATTCCAGAAACAGAAGAGCAGTTACAATTGCACCAGACGGCTCCATCACGCGCAGCCATACGGCGTCAGCGGAGGGAAGAAAGCAAGCAGCTGGCTAGTTTTCTGACAACAGATTATCCGTGGGAACTGTAACGTACTAGAGATTATCAATTTCATCGTTTTACGTAAAAGGGAGCCGTCTTTTCCGTTAGCAGTCGACCATGATCTGCTTGGAATACGGCTCCTTTTGAAAATAACTTGAAGCTATTCTACTTTAACTACACGGAAATGCTGATTTGTCCCACCGTTATCGCCCCATTGAATGGCTTTAGCTCCATCGGCGGTGGCGCCTTCAGAAATATCGATCAGCTTGCCGGTTGCCCGATTTTTCAGCTTGTAATAACCACCGGTTACGGATACTAATTGCCAATGCTGACTGGACCAGCCTCCGTCGCTCCACTGCTCAATAACTGTACCGTCTGTTGTCGTACCGCTTTCAACACCAATTAGCTTTCCGCTGTTGCGGTTCATAATTTTATAATATCCGCTGCCTGCATCCTTGAGCTGCCATTGCTGGTTTGCTGCCCCGGAATTTGCACGCTGCTCCAGATCTGCGCCGTCCGTCGTTGCATTGCCAATAATGCTTAGTGGCTTATTGCTCTTGCGATTCACTAGCTGATAATAGGCATCCGGATCAATGGCAATTGGCGTCGTTATCCCCTCGACCACACCACTGGCGGTGTCAATATTAATGCTGTCGAACCAATCCATGGCTAATGAAGTCGCTGTTGGAAAACGCAGTGGCAACCATACATATTGAGAATCCTGCACAGGACCGCTCCACGCACCCGCCCAACGGTCGCCCAAATACAGGTATGAAGTTGTCTGGGCACCTTCAACAGGGATCACGTAAGCCGACTGTGAACCATATGTCGTACCGTCCCCGAAGTTTATCGTATTACTCCAGGTTCCTTCAATGCTGGATGCGGTAGCATACTTGGCCTGATTGGGATTCCAGCCGGTTGCCCCGGATGTAATCAGGAAGTAGACGTCTCCTTTTTTGAACATCGCCGGAGCTTCACGATATTGTCCAGGCCAAAGTGTAGTCACCAGCGATTCAACTTGCAGAAAATCCGGTGTCAGTCGATAAATGTTCAGATCTGCGTTTACCCGGGTAGCCGAAATGAGGTAAGCTGTACCGTTATCGTTGTATACGGTCATATCGCGCGAATCGTAATCCAGAGGACGGAAGCTGCCCTGATACGTGTAATCGCCGTCCACCGTATCGGAAGAGGCGACAGCCACTCGGGCCTCGTTGTAATTAACCCCATTCTCCTTGTGCATCCATAATACGTATTTACGTGTTTTTTCATTATAAATCACTTTCGGACGTTCAATATTCGAAACATTCAGCTCTACGGCGGAGCTGCTGGTCAGTACGTTTTTACGAAACTCCCAGTTTTTTAAATCAGAGGAACGGTAGGCGGATACCGCCTTGAATGTGCCGTTGGGATTACGATTTTCACCAAACCAATAATAGTAACCGTCTACTTTAATCATACCACCCCCATGGGCATGGACCACGTTTCCATCTGTATCTTTAAACTGAATGCCATTCACAACATTCGCTGAAGCGGCTGAAGCGATCTTAGGTGAAAACATCTGAAAAATGCTCAACGTCAGCAAAATAGAGAGCATAATACACAGCAAGCGGGCAAAATCATATTTCATTGTTTCGTCCTCCTCTGTATGTTTTATTTTAAAGCGCTTTCATTAATGGACTCTATGAAGTAGTTTTAATAGAGCTACTTATCCCAATTGTATCCATATTGAATTGAAAGTGCTAGAGTAGTATATTGACCATGTACACGGCACACGCCATCCAGATCTAACAGACTTCCATCGAACGGTGAGTGTTACAAACTGGCTGATATTCATTAGGTATACAGGAGGCAACCATGAAAATATACGCGATTGATACGAGCAAGCCGGAGGCTGAGGAGCATTACGAATCACTGGTAAATCAGGTTTCGCTGGAAAAGCAGCAGAAGTTAGGTCGTTTTTTACATCGGGAAGATGCTTTGAGAGGCTTATATGCCGATGTGCTGCTGAGATGGTTGGCCTGCCGGCAATTGAAGGTATCTAATGCCAGTCTTCAATTTACATACAATGCATTCGGTAAGCCTTCCTTGATCAATGCACCCGCATTCCATTTTAATGTTTCTCACTCGGGAAAATGGGTGGTATGCGCTATTGATGATCACCCGCTTGGAATCGACATTGAACAGCTCCGTCCTATTGATTTTAAGGTAGGTAGAGTGTGCTTTTCAGACACAGAGTATGATGCGTTAATGCGTCAGGACGCAGACAGCCGCTTATCGTATTTTTACGATCTATGGACGCTTAAGGAAAGCTTTGTCAAGGCCGAGGGGCAGGGACTAACCCTACCGTTGAAGTCTTTTTCATTTGAGCTAAAGGCACAACCATTCATTGGCTTCACGACAGAGGGCTTTACCACCGAGTATTGTCATTTTAAGCAGTATGAGCTGGATCAGGATTATAAAATGGCTGTCTGTGCAGCTCATGACCAATTTGCCCAGCAGGTGCAGCAGATAGATATAAATACACTACGCTTGGAAGTGGCAACATAGGCGTAATATGAAGTGGATATGCGTATAGTTGAAAAAAGGAGATGAGTGGCGTTGACATTCGTTTTGTTCAAGCACGGCCGGTTGTATGGGGAGTGGGTTTCGAAAGGAGACTCCATCGTTGTACAGCATGGACGGATACAGGCCATCGGGTATGCTCGGGAGCTTGAATTACAGTTGTCCGGTAAGGAATATGAAACTGTGGATTGGGAAGACGCCTATGTACTGCCAGGCTTAACCGATTCACATATGCATTTGTCTATGCATGGTATGAAGCTGGCTATGCTGGATTTAACATCAGCTACCTCCAAGGAAGAGATGCTGGCTATGCTGCGCAAACGGGTCGCTGTAACACCGCCAGGAGAATGGATTTTAGGACTCAACTGGAATGAAAATGCGTTTATTCCTGTTGAAATACCGGATATAGCCGAGCTGGATGCCATTACAGATCAGCATCCGGTATATCTCACTCGTACGTGCTTTCATACGTTCTTGGCCAATTCAGAGGCATTTCGACGTGCGGGTATTAACGAGGACACCCCTGACCCGGCTTCGGGAGCCTATGGGCGAGATGCAGATGGACGGTTGAACGGATTGATTTTTGAGGAAGCATCCTTTGCCTTTACTAGCGTGCAGCCAGAGCCGGATTATTCGGTTAAGAAGGATACGATTCGGCGGGCTTGCATGGATGCGCTAAGGCTTGGTTTGACTGCTGCGCACACAGAGGATTTACGTTTTTTGGGCAGCGTGGAGACGATGCAGCAAATTTACAGGGAGCTGAGGGAAGAAGGTCTTCCTTTTCGCACACACCAGCTCATCTATCATCCATTTTTGGAAGAAGCGAAAGTGCAAGGGCTGCGTGCAGGTACCGGAAATGAGTGGTTTAAAATCGGTGCGATAAAAATATTTGCCGATGGCGCTATTGGTGGAAGAACGGCATTATTATCCGAACCTTATAGTGATGCTCCACATACCTGTGGAATGGCGATCCAACCGCAGCCTGAGCTGAAACAGATGGTGGCTGCTGTCAGAGCCGCAGGCTATCCGGTGGCTGTGCATGCCATAGGGGATGGGGCGGCGCACATGATTTTGACAGCGATGGAGGCTCATGCGCTCACGGAGGAAAGCGGTTTGCCAGACCGCCTGATCCATGGACAGGTGCTCAGGGGTGATTTGGTCAAGAGAATGGCGAAGCTGCCGCTGATCGCGGACATCCAGCCCCGTTTTGTCGCAAGTGACTTCCCTTGGGTACTGGGTCGGGTGGGGAAAGAACGGACTGAATATTTATATGCCTGGAAAAAGCTACTGGAAGCAGGCATTCCATGTGCTGGAGGTAGCGACGCGCCGATTGAGCCGTTAAACCCTTTTCTTGGTATTCATGCGGCAGTGACTCGTGCCAAGCCGGAAGAAATGCATGAGGGCTATCTTCCCGCTGAAAAGCTGGATGTACATGAAGCCATTCATTTGTTTACCACGGGAAGCGCAGTAGCAGCCGGTGAGGCTGATGAAAGAGGGACGATAGCTGAAGGGAAAGCCGCTGACTTTACAGTCATTGACCGTGATGTATCGGAAAGCCCGCAAGCTTTACTTGATGTTAAGGTACGAATGACAGTTGTAAACGGGAAAGTTGCATATCGGTCATAGGCTGGGGATAAGTATATATGTCAAAAGCCTTCAACTTCACTTTTCATGTGAGGTTGAAGGCTTCGTATTTTATAAACCACGCTGTATAAATCGGTCTGCGTTTTTTACACTGGACCACAGATCAGAGCTTGCTCCGCCCGGATACCAGTAGGCGAAGCCAGCAAACCCAGCATCCTGTCCCAAGCGATACTTACGAGTGAAGGATCGTCCTTCCTCGAGCCACAGCTTATGAAGCTGCGTGTCTTTGTAAGACACGGTATACTGCTGAATATCCTCATTCCAGATTGGTTTGGAGCCGGAACGAGATACTAGCTGGTTTTGCTGATCTAATGAAATATCAGAGGAAGCGATTGATTGCCCGCTAGTGTTAAGCGTCCAGTTCCGTGTAAATAATGGTAACGCCAATATCGCTTTCTCCGGATAGGTGGTTTGTACAAAACGCCGCACGCTTTCACGGAGCCATGGCAGTGAGGACACAGAGCCGGGGATCGAGCTACCTCCCCAATGCTCGTCATATCCCATCAGGATCAGATAGTCTGCCGCAGCGCCAAGCTGTTTATAATCAAACGCGGCAGTCCAGTCCGTTCCGTAATCAGGGGATACACAAATCGCCAGTACCGTATTCTGACTCTTCAACTTAGCTTTTAATTGTTGGACGAACAATGTTAAATTGGCACGATCCTGACCATCTACATTTTCAAAATCAATGACAAGTCCGTTCAAACCGTACACAGATACGGCATTAGCAAGCTGAGTTATAGTCGTATTTCGTAGAACCTCACTGGACAGAATTTGGTGCGTCAGTGCCAGGTTGGAACGGTTGCCTACCATCGCCCAGATATTTTTATGATACTGTTTGGCCCAGGCAAGCAGCGACGAATTGGTATAATCGCTGATAATACCTGTTTCATTTAGAAAAAACCAACGTGGTGATAGGGTGTTGATGTTGGATTGGAGCACCGTATTTTCAAACTGCTGAACGGTTTGATCATATTGCCAGCCTATTCGGATGGAAGAAGCGGTGGAAGCAGTTTGGTTAGCATGCTTTGTTGAATACGTTAGCAGTCGTTCCAGCAATACTGCTGTTTCTTCACGGGTCAGAGAGGATGCAGGACGGAAATAGTTACTTTCACCTTTCATAAAGCCGTAACGATTTACGGTGGTTACCGCATCAAGGGCCCAATCTGCAATTTCGCCAGTATCTGTGAAGGAGGAAGTAGCATCTCCTGATCCGCCCGAAGAGCGGATGAGACGTGCGATCATTAAGGCCGCTTCTTGACGGGTTATAGGACTATTAGGTTGGAATGTAGCAGACGTTCCCCCCTGAACGATATTAAGTTGAGAAGCCGCTTCAATCCATCCATAGTACCACGTCTTTTTGGCAACATCTCGGTAGGAGGAAACGGCCGCTTGTACAGGCTCCAGACCGAGTGTACGGTCCAGTGCGGTAACCCATTCGGCTCTGGTAACAGCCTTTTTAGGAGAGAAGTAACCAGGTTGTGTACCGTTCAAAATTCCTTTAGCGTGCAGGGAAATAATAGACTGATAGGCATAGCTGTGTGCAATATCTTGGAACGTAGCGCCGGAAGCTGCTGCTGGAGCAGCTAAGTATGAAGTGAATGTTGTGAATATTGTGATGGATGCAGTTGCTGAAAGGGTGAGCCTGGTTAACCAACGTGATCGTTTGGAACTCATACCAAATAACCTTCTTTTTTATGATAGATTGTAGACTCATATATCGTTACTCGACGAATAATACTATCAAAAAGAGGAAAGTTATTCATTGCTAAATTGTTGGAAAAACACCAAAAAACCCGCCACCTATGCGGCAACGGGTTTGATATTGGATAAACTATGCTTTTTTGGCATACATAATACCGATGGTCTGTGGACCACAATGACTGGAAATGACACAGCCTGCTGTAGTTAGCAGTACCTCTTGTGCGTTCGTTTCTTCTTTCAAGCGAGCTTGCAGCATCAGCGCATCTTCCTCGGCCAAAGCGTGCACGACAATAATGATATCGTTATCCATCTGATCTCGTTGATTCAGTGCATTTTGCAGCATCTGATCCAAAGCTTTTTCACGTTTGCCGCGGACTTTGTAGGCAGGCGTCATTTTTCCATCAATCACTTTGATCACCGGACGAATTTTGAGCAGACTGCCGATTAGGTTTTGCATGCCTGAACATCTTCCGCCTTTATACAGGTATTCAAGTGTATCAATGACAAATTCCGTGTCTATGAGCGGCCTGGTTTTCGTCAACATGTCTACAATCTGCTCTATCGTATTGCCGTTGGTTGCCGCACGAGCAGCTTTCATCACAAGCAGGCCAAAGCCGCACGATAAATTCAAGGAATCAAAAACCGTAACGCGGCCTTCCGGAAATTCAGAGGCAGCGAGTAGCGCATTCTGGTACGTAGATGATAGCTCGGAAGACAGACTAATATATAAAATGTCGTCCCCTTGTTCTATGTAGGGCGCAAAGGCTTGAATAAAATCCGACGGAGAAGGTGCGGCGGTACGCGGTAAATGTCCCTCGCGGCTTACACGTTGAAATAATTGTTCCGGGTGAATGTTCACCCCATCCTGCAATGCCTCATCACCAAATACTGTATACAATGGCACAATGCTAATCTCGTACTGTTGACGCCAGTGAGCAGGAACATCACTGGTACTGTCGGCAAAAATTTTAATTTTGTTCATACATTGAATCCTCTCTGTGTGATGCAGAAAAATTATAAAGATTGCACGGAGGAAGGATAGATATCCGCTGTGCTATTCGGAACGGAAAGACCGATGGCCAGAAGAGCAATAAAGCCCACAATAATAAGTGCATTAATGATTAAGCCTGTAATAGCAAAGGTTTTCTTACGGTTTTTTAACGCAATTCCAATGATACCGACCACAAGTCCGCTACAATTCAGCAACAGGCTGCCTAAAAAAATAAAAGGAAGCAATACCGTTCCGGTTTGCTGTAGAGCGACTTCCGGGTTCAACGTTTGGTATTGGCTGAAATGAGCCAGCAGATTAATAACCATAATAGCCAGAATAATATATCCGATCAGGCTGACAAGCGACATAATAAAAGAAGCAATTCCGGGACCGGAATGTTTGAGCTTGACCGGAGGCTGAAACACAGGAGCTTCTGAAAAAACAAGGTGCTCCTCAGACGCAGCAGGTTTTTGCAAATTAGGATCAGGATCTTGGTAACTCATTTTTTCCACTCCTTGAACATAGTCCGAACAGGTACTAATTTTCCACAAAATAAACAAAAAAGCAAGCCACCCTACACATTACCCTTCAAAAGACAGGGGCTAATCATCCAATTCTGTATGCGGTCTGTTCACACACGCTGGCTGGTAAACTTCATACGGTTTCGATAAAATAAGAAGAACATTCGGCTAAAAGGATGAGATGAAAAGGAGTACACAAACATGCAACGAAAATGGATATTTGTGGGATCTATAATGATGATGTTGGCGGTAGCCATTGGAGCGTTCGGGGCACATATTGTGAAAGCCCGGATCGACGCGGATGCTTTGGCCGTGTATGAAACAGGTGTGAAATATCATATGATTCACGCTGTCGGTTTGCTGATCATTGCGTTGGCTGCCGGACAGTGGGGTCCTTCCAACCGTTTAAGATGGGCGGCGCGTCTGTTATTGACGGGTATCATTTTGTTTTCTGGTAGCTTGTATGTGCTAAGTTTGACCGGAATCCGTGTGCTGGGGGCCATTACCCCTCTAGGAGGCGTGTGTTTTATTGCAGGATGGATATTGCTGGCATGGGCTGCCATGAGTCTGAAGAAAGAGGATTAGAGTTCTTTTCGGATAATGCAAAAAAAGAGAATGGACAAGAAAGACGTCATGTTTTTCCTGATCGTTCTCTTTTTTCATGCTTCGTTTTTTTGTGAAGTATTTACATTTACGATGTGATTTCATCGATCTCATTCATTTTAAAGGAGTACACTTGCTTCTCATCTACATGATACACACTCAGTAGGCTATTCTCATGATCCAGATTGAGGATGCGGCAAGGAATGCTGCGCTGTCCGCCATAGCGGTTCACGATTAACCGTACAAGCGTGTTATCTTGAATATAGCGTTTGATCCATTCATACGTACTAAGGTCTTGTTGAATTGCAGGCTTTGGCTGTACGTGGGATTGTTTGATCTCTTGAACGACTGGTGGCTTGTTCGTAATTGCGGCTGATTTCTTTTTAGAGAATTTTTCCGCGAGCGTAGCGGCTGCATTAGATGGGTTATTCACGGCCGACTGTTTTTTTAGGTACAGTGCAGCTTCAATTAAATTGCCAAGTTCGATACCGGATTGAATCCGGCTATCCGCAATTTGTTCATTTTGGCTCAAGAGATTAAGCAGGAACTGAAGGGCCTCTACGTTCGAACGACCTTTAACTAATACATCTACATTAAATAAATAACTGGTTTCGTCTTGATTTGATTCCTTTTGCATACATCCTCCAGCCCAAGCCATGGGTAATTAGTCTTTTATAGTACCTATCAATATATCATTAAAACGTAATCTATCATAGTGCCTAAGGCCCTGTTGTTGGATATTAACAAAAATAAAATCTATATAAAGCCCTATGCGTAATATTTTCTCAGATAAGCAAAGCCAGAGTTACATATACAGAGAATAAAGGAGGTAGGGAGTGAAATCAAGTAGTTTAAATTTTAAATATATTACAGTGGAAAAATATAACGAAGCAGTATCATACATCCAGAAGAAAAGTAAAATCCCCCTTATTGAAAGGGGGATTGGGCATATCAAAAAAATGATATATTATAGTAAACGCAATTAAAGCAATTTTATTTTCGATTAAACTCATACATTTCACCTACAAGCACTTCGTTGATGGCATGCCTGAAATCTTCCTTTGTTGGGGATTCGGCCGCTTCCTTTAATATAGAAAAAAAGTTTTTAGGATCATACAGACGAAGTGGGGAAAAGAAGGGTCCATGTGTCAACGGCCAATCGCCCTCAACAGTAGAGGCAATTTTAAGAAGAATGTCTGAACTACAGACGTTCACCTCAGCTTTCCAGGGCCCTGCCGACCATTCATGGCTAAATTCTACGGGGCCGTTTGGTTCACTCAGTACGCAAAACATTTCAATGTCCGAGAAAGGGCCGTCAGTACCTTTGGCAACAGATCCATAGATCCCTATAGCCAGAATTTTGTCTCTGTATACTTCATGTAACCTCGCAGCTATTTCGTGGCAAGTCTGAAGTCTCTCACTTCGAGAAATGTTGACAGGTCCATTCATGTCCATTAGTGATCTCCCTCTGCTTCCTACGGTCTTAGTGATTTGTCCAATTTACGGATTTGCCATTCAGCGAGGGTTTAATTTCACTTGTGAGCCCTTGCCGCCCGTCTGGATTCCAGTATCCTTGAGTCCGGCTTCCTTCAGATCGACTAGTAACCGCTCTAGTACCGCTTTGGCGACAGGTGCTTCTTTTGCACCAGACGCTTTAACGACCAACTGCACCGGTTTGCCGGAACGCAGATGTTTGTCTGCCTGACGCAGCTTCGTGTCGTAATCATGCTCCTCAATATGAGCAGTGAAGCGAAGCTCCTTGACCTTTTCTTTGCCGCTGTTTCTTGCGGCTCGGCCGACATTCTTGCTTGCTGCTGTTTCTTTTTGCGCCAGCGCTTTTCCTTTGCCCTTTGCGACCAAGCTACAGGGCGGTGGACTGCTCATGAGTGAGGTGCAGACCAGGTCTACCCCTTGGGATCGGGCCATAGCCAAGGCTTCTGACTTGGAGACAACGCCGAGCTTCTCTCCCGCGAGTCCAGTGAGTACCACTTCGTCAGCTTTAATTTGCTCGTTGATTAATACTGCCACGTAAATGTAGCCTCCCTTAAACAATGATAAAGCTATCATATACGGAACCTGTTTGTGATTCAATTTTAGATTCATCCGTATTGACAAAAGTCACTAACCCCTATAATCTTTTACTGATAATGATTATCATTTTCCAATGCAATATACATACAGGGGTGATTGAGAGAAATGAAAAAGATGTTGAATAGCCTATTATTATTTGTAGTTTTTACTATTGTATTGGCGGGCTGCGGTGCAGCTGGGGATAGCTCGAAGACGGAAGGTACTGCAGGGTCTGAGCAGACATCCACAACGGCTGGTCCGGTTACGGTTAAGGACGACCACGGGGAAGTCAAACTGGACAAGCCAGCGGAACGTGTCGTGGTACTCGAATGGACGTTTACCGAGGACCTCATTGCACTTGGCGTACAGCCGGTCGGCAATGCAGACAATGAAAACTACAAGCTGTGGGTAACACCGGAGGCGAAGCTGGCTGATACCGTAACTGATATCGGCACACGGGGCGAACCGAATCTAGAAGCGATTGCGGCGCTCAAGCCGGATCTTATTATCTCTAACGCCGATAACAATGCAGCGATCTATGCGCAGCTTAAAGGAATTGCACCAACGATAGAATTCGATCCTTACAAGGGGAACGGCTATGATTACGACCGTATGGTTGAAATCTTTAAGCAAGTGGCTGTAGCTACCGGTAAAACGGAACAGGCTGATAAGGTCCTAAGCGAACTTGACCAGCACTATGTAGATGCAAAGGCTACATTGGAGAAGGCGGGCAAAGCAGACTTTCACTATGCGCTGACACAGGCCTTTACAGCTCAAAATGCTGCCAGTCTACGAATGTTCAAAGAAAATTCGGTTGTAGTGGGAACGCTTGCGAAAATCGGCATGGTGAACGACTGGAAGTCGGACCAGACCGAGAAATACGGGTTTAGCACCGTTGGCATTGAAGCTCTTCCAGCTGTACAGGACAGCAATTTTATCTATATTACACAAAAGACGGACGATGTATTTGGAGCCGCGATGAAGAACAACTCGGTATGGAACGGACTGAACTTTGTCAAAGAAAAACGGACCTATCCGCTGGACGGTACAACATGGACATTCGGTGGTCCTATCTCATCCAAAGTACTGGTTGATCAAGTAGTTGGAGCTCTGACGAAATGACCCGAACAGACACAACGGGTTTATCGAAGACTTGGCGTGTAGGAAGCATCTTTGGGGGCGGATTGATCGTCCTCATCGTGCTTTTTTTTGTAAGCTTGTGTTATGGAGAGGCTTCAATCCCGCTGCATACAGTAATTGAGGCGTTGACCCAGCGTCAGAATACGCTTGATCATAACATGGTGTGGGATCTCCGAATGCCGCGTACGGTCATCGGAATCCTAGCAGGTGGTGCGCTGGCCATCGCCGGTGCTCTGCTCCAGGCCATCACCAAAAATCCGCTGGCGGCTTCTGATACACTAGGAATTAACGCTGGTGCCTACTTTGTGGTCGTCCTTGGCGCGGTGATGTTTCCCGGATTGCTGCATCAGGCGCCGTTTCTATTTGCCGCTGTCGGCGGCCTGCTTGCAGCGGTACTCGCTTACTTCATGGGCGGGGGACGAGCTGGAAGTCCGATTCGCTTGGCGCTTGCCGGCTTGATTGTATCCATGGTTCTCGGTTCGTTTACCGGAGCTTTGCATATCTTTTATTCATTTGAAACCCAGGGATTGTTTCTCTGGGGTTCTGGCTCGCTTGTGCAAAACGACTGGAGCGGGACAACTTACGCCTGGCCCTGGGTCGTAGGACTCTCGGTCATTGCCGTTCTGCTGTCAAGACAGTTTGATGTCCTGGATCTGGATGAGTCCACATCCACGTCGCTCGGACAAAAGGTTAGCTTGACCCGGGCGGTGGGAATTGTATTGGCTGTCCTGCTGTCGACCATTACAGTCAGCGTCATTGGACCCATTGGTTTTGTGGGTTTGGTAGCTCCGCATTTGGTGCGCTTAAGCGGTCTAAAAATGCATCGCTGGGTGCTGCCTGGTTCCTTCCTGTGGGGGGCATTACTGTTGACCGGCGCTGATGTGCTGGCGAAAATGGTTCACCAATCAAGCATGGATCTGCCGACCGGAGCAATGATGGCCTTGATTGGGGCTCCTTGGTTAATTTGGTTGATTCTGTGGAAGATGAAGCTGCCTTCTGGTATTAGTGGACAATCTTCAATGAACATAGGTGTGCGCTCCCGGAAATTACCGTATGGCAGACTGGTCATGTTGCTTGGGTGCGGTGCTGTGCTGTTGACCGTATTCAGCCTGATGTTTGGAGGAATGCGAATTCCGGTCGGCGATTTGCTGTCCGGCCTGTTCGGCGGTGGGAACGCAAATTCGGCTTTGCTGCAGTTTAGAATTCCGCGCACGCTGGTGGCAGCCGGGGCTGGTGTCGCGCTTGCGGTCAGCGGTGTCTTGATCCAATTAGCCGTTCGTAATCCCTTAGCGGATGCCTCGATCATTGGTGTTTCTTCAGGGGCTGGCTTTGGTGCGCTTGCAGTGATTATCGTTTGGCCTGGGCTGCCTGTTTATATGCTGCCCATCGCGGCGATTGCCGGAGCGACGGTGTCGGCGGCGGTGATCTTCTTTTTATCATGGAACAAGCACCTAAACCCGTCTGTGGTCATCCTACTTGGGATTGCCGTATCAGCGATCGGAGCAGCTGGCATTCAGATACTGATTATCCAAGGTTCGCTCTGGGGCAGCACAGGCTATATTTGGCTGACGGGTAGTACCTACGCTCGAAACTGGGGGCAGGTGGCGACGATTCTGGCTTTTCTGCTCGTGTTGTTGCCAATAGCCTGGTGGCTAGCTCGCCGCTTCGATCTTTTGGTGTTTGACGATAGCAGCGCCATGGGACTGGGACTTCCGGTGCGCCGCACCCGGCTGCTGGCCATGGCAGTGGGTGTGCTGCTGGCGGGCGGAGCGGTGGCCTGTGTGGGTACAGTTGGCTTCATCGGGCTGATTGCTCCGCATATCGTGCGTACGTTGATTGGGCACCATGTACGCCGCTCCATTGTTCTGTCGAGCATCTTGGGAGCGGTAATGTTGGTGCTGGCTGATACGATTGGCCGGACAGTGCTTGCGCCGACCGAAATTCCTTCCGGATTGCTGATCGCACTGATCGGTGCACCGTATTTCCTGTACTTGATGTATCGCTCCAATAAGAGTAAGTCAGTGTAGTTGAATATGTACACAAACAGGCTGTTTCCCAGCGGATTTTCTGTGGGGAAGCAGCCTTTATTATTAATTCTCCTACGTAGTCATTGGGCTTTATATTTACAAATCTAATAAAATAGATATAATGTTTTATATGGAACCGTCATTGATTTATAAAGCATTGTCAAACGAAACTCGTCGTCTAATTATGCTGTGGTTAAAAAAACCAGAAGAGTTTTTTGATGAACAGGCTTATCTAAAACAAGGGCTTAATTTTCAAATTGGTGTATGTGTGGGAGATATTCAGGCTAAAGCGGGACTTGCGCAGTCTGTGATTTCAAGTTATTTATTAACGATGCAAAAATCCGGTTTGTTAGAGTCTGAGCGTATTGGGAAGTGGACGTACTATCGTCGGAATGAAAAAACAATTCGGGAATTTGCCGAGTACGTTCAAAAGGAACTATAAACTGAAAGGAGGTTTTTTTTCACATAACATATCTACAAATCTATATATATAATTAAAATGGAGGCTTATACTTAAAATGAAAAAGGTTAACCCGTTACTTATTATCATTCTGGCTTTAGGCGTATTCGGCATTATTACAACGGAAATGGGGATTATAGGCGTTCTCCCTCAAGTAACCCAAAAATTCAATGTATCAGCTGCCCAGGCTGGTTGGCTCGTCAGTATTTTTTCTTTAGTTGTTGCCATTTCAGGTCCGTTCTTGACCTTACTCGTTTCCGGCATGAATCGTAAAGTCATTCTATTAACCGCTGTATTCAGTTTTGTCATTTCTAATATTGTCTATGCCTATACCACTCATTTTGAGGTCATGCTCATTTTTCGTGTTCTTCCTGCTATTTTTCATCCTGTCTTTTTTTCGGTCGCTCTCGTGACGGCATCTCATCTTGTCCCCCCTGAAAAGAGTAGTAAAGCCGTCACCAAGGTTTTCGCTGGAATTACAGTAGGATTTGCGTTTGGCGTGCCTTTGACTTCCTATCTTGCTGAAAAGATATCGTTAGAAGCTGCTTTCTTGTTTGGAGCTGTCGTAAGCATGATTGCATTTGTGGGAATACTCGTATGGCTTCCTTCCCTGCCCGTTCAGGAAAAGATGTCTTATGGCAAACAGCTTGGTATATTACGTAAACCTCAATTGTGGTTCAACATTGTGACTGTTATTTTTATCTTTGCAGCTATGTTTTCGGTGTATAGCTACTTTGCCGAATATCTTGGAGAAGTAACTCTTATGAACGGGTCATGGATCAGTATGATGTTGATGGTATTTGGAATCATTATGATTTTTGGAAACTTTTTATTTGGAGGATTATTACATAAAAATCTGACAAAGACCGTTATCATGTTTCCTTTGCTATATATGGTCATTTACGCATTCACTTATGCTCTGGGTGCTTCTTTCCTACCGATGATTGTGGTTGTGCTCATTTGGGGGGCCGTGCATTCTGGGGGGCTTATTATTAGTCAAACATGGTTAACCACTGAAGCGAAAGAAGCTCCAGAGTTTGGTAATAGCCTGTTTGTCTCATTTTCTAATCTAGGTATTACGATGGGGGCTGCTACGGGCGGGTGGTTTATCTCTCACTTGGGAATACACCAGCTCATCTGGAGCGGACTGATGTTTGCACTGCTAGCGTTTTTATCTATGATTTTAAAAATAAAATTGTTCAATTCGAATGCAACGGAAGTCAACGTGCGTTAAAATATGGAGAGATATTAGAAGAGTACTCTAGAAGATGATGACCATAAAATGATGCATGGGGTGATGTTGATTGAAATTTCGTATGGACTTCGATCTTAATGACATTCGTAATCGTTATCGGGATTTTGGCGTTGCTCATCTGGGGAGTGATATCCTTAATTAAGCGTTTTCGCTAATCGCAATGAAGGGGTAGGCATCTCTATGTACAGGTGTAACCTTGCATCAATACGTTCAAATTCTCAATTATAACGGGCATACTCAGCGATCAGTAGAGCTTTTAAATGAGGAGATTTTAGATTTGGAAGGTACAGGGCACCGGATTATACATGCTCAACCTTATATTCAGATGGCGGAAACACTTCTTCATCAGAGCAACCCTGTATTAGCTCATAAATATCTCAAGAAGGCATACTCGATTGGAAGTGCAAGAGCATTTCGTGACCAGCCCAAGCTTTATCTCGAATTGGCAAAAAGTAAAGCTCTGGATGAACAGGATATACTACTTCAATTTACGGCGTTAGATGTGAACACGAAACTTCTAAGCGATTTAAAGGATAATTAATAACCAATGTAATGACCTCATACAGTCTGAGATAAAATGCTGATCTGGATACGACGGACTAATGGGCTTCAATATTATTTATGGGGAGGATCAATGCATTGAAATTAATAGAAGTGCTCTTAGGCACCCACAGTTTCGAAGCAATGAAAGCTTTTTACGGCTCTCTCTTGGGTTTGCAGATTGCGGAGGAAGGTCCTTCGCGGTTGTCGTTTCAAGTAGGGGAATCGGTTGTTGCTTTTCAGGAATCCTCCCACATGGAAAATGAGTTTTACCATATTGCCTTTACGATTCCAACAAATAAATTCATAGAGGCAAAACAGTGGGCCATCGACCGTGGGATTTCATTGATTTCAAGACCCCAAGAAGATGATGAGTTTTTTTTCGAAAACTGGAATGCAACAGCGCTTTATTTCTATGATCCAGATCATAACCTTGTTGAATTCATTGCCCATCATACACTCGATAATGCAGTCGCTGAAGCTTTCGGACCCAACTCTATACTTCGTATAAGCGAGATTGGTCTTCCGGTCGATGATGTTCCAGAGGTATCTAGAATAATTACCGAAACATTCCAACTTAATTCATGGGGAGGGGCTGGACAGAAATTCGCACCGCTAGGGGATGTGGAAGGTTCCTTTATTATCATAGACAAGCAACGGCCTTGGTTTCCTGATGATAGGCTTCCGACCGTGTTCAGCATCAGTGTCTTGTTTGAAGGTCCACACTCTGCCAGTCTTTCGCTTCACAATGGTTTGTATGAATTGAGATCAATCTGAGTTAAGGCTTCATCTCATCGCCACCACCCCCGGATTTCTGGAATGAGCCTACGAAAGAGGGAAGTCCGGGGACCACAATACATTCAGGAGAGAATATATGAATATTAGACTACTTAATTCAAATGAAAATTATCCAATAGAGCTTTTGTTACTAGCTGATCCTTCGCACCAACTTGTTGAGGAATATTTGAAAAGAGGGCAGTGTTATGTAGCAGAAATTGACCAGCATATTGTCGGAGTCTATGTCCTTTTACCTACAAGACCTGAAACAGTTGAGTTAGTGAATATAGCAGTATCAGAAGATATGCATGGTAAAGGAATAGGCAGACAATTAGTAACACATGCAATTGAAACAGCCAGGGCACAAGGTTATAAAACGATGGAAATGGGTACAGGAAACTCTAGCATTGGGCAGTTAGCTCTCTACCAAAAATGTGGGTTCAGAATTGTTGGTGTAGATCTAGATTTCTTTGTCAGACACAACTATCTAGAAGAAATTTATGAGAATGGCATACAGTGTAGAGATATGATTCGTATGTCTCAGGATTTATAGAGCTTAAATTCTTTGCAAGCCCATCAAAGGTATCTTAAGTAAGGTTCTGAAAGGTATATGATATTGTGCCAAAAGATGGTACAATAAATTGCGGAAAGGCTATACAATCATTGGATTGCAATAGTCCTTTTTTAATAAGTTGATATCCTACTAAGTTCCTGATAAGGGGTGGTTACTTTGTACAACACAACAACCACGATACTCACAGAGATAACAAAACATATGAAAGATAATGATTTAATACTAAGTGATTTAGCTAGAGAGGCAGAAATGAATCCGGGCACCATGAGCAGTATTATTAATGGGAACCGCACACTTTCAGTGGATCAGCTAAACCGAATTACACAAGCGATGGGGCATCCCGTTGGTTATTACTACGAACGGTATGTGTCTGAGTATTTAACAGAGGCTAATCCGAATTGGCGTCGAATGAGTCCTTTTATACATAATTGTGCGAAATTAAACAAACTGGACTGCATTCATGATGTGGTCAATCTATTGATGGATAAGTTGGGCTATTCAGAATCCTTATTTGAGCTTGCTGAAGAATTATTTCATGAAAAGATGTACCAAGCGGCAGCCATACTTTATGAAAATGTAGCTTTAAGTGAGAAAAAACAATACTCAGAACGCCTCGCTATGTGTCAGTACCGCTTGTTCCATACGAGGCAAGGAGACAATCAAGAGAAAAATTATGAGGCGGCAGTTCAATTTGAAATATATGTTGAACGACTAGATGAGATAGATCAGTTAGAAGCGTTAAAAGATTTGGCGAATACATACCGTTCGTTACGTAAATGGGACAAAGTAGAACTGTTCGCTAAAGCTTTGGGAGACAAAGCTAAAATTCAATACAAACTGGAACAACAGCGGCATCATATGAAAAAAGAAAATTCAAAGAAACCAAGTTTTCCTCTGTTTGCTTATTGGGCATTCTCACATTTACTTCGTGCTGAAGTTTGTGAAGCTCATAAAGATTATCAGAAGGCACTTCAACATACGTACACATATGGTGACTTAAGTTGGGTGAAAGAAACTGATGAAGTCACTTCAGAATGGAAAATGAGATATAAAGAATGGTCTAAAGCCAATACTTATGTAAATAAACTTCATGCTGGTGAAATTGGTGTTTTGGCTGATTATGTAACATTTTTTTCTTCAAGGAAAGAAGAGTTACTTTCCGGATTAGATAACATACTTGAAGCTGCTAATCGATATCATTTAAATGTTGATAATATACTAAATCAATTTCAAACAGAAATTTTAGTTTTGCTGGATAAACCTGAGTGTGTAGGTACGTACAATCAACAATTAGTTATAGAACGTTATGTTCATTTCACACATGAATTAGCGGTTTACTACTTTAACAAAAATAATTTTGTGGATGGATTTACTTTTTTGTTAAATTGTTTGGGAAAATCTACATTAACCAATAATAAGTCGTATATAATTAAGTGTGTAAAGCTATATGAGTTCTATCAGGAATGTGCAGCATCTGAGACGAAGACAGCATATAGAAATTTAATTAATGAGGTGGATAATGATGAAACGTAAAGTAATTCTATCTTTTTTAGTTACCAGTTTTATACTAGTAGTAGTAGCGGTTCCCTTTCTTCAGCACCAAGGCAAAGGGTCTACTTATGAGCCCACAGGGCAACATGGAGGAATGTGAGAATAAAATGTCGCAAGTTCATGATTACAGTAGAGCATAGAAAATCAACTATTATCAAGTAGTTAGATGGGATTGTCCGTCTAGCTCTTTTTATGTGACTTATTTTAATATTATTTTGCTATACATGAATAAACCCTAAATATTTTATGGCTCCACGGATGTCCACAGCACTGCAATTGCTGCATAAAAATATCTGGATAAATAAAGCTTTCATAGCTGTTTTCAATTTACTGACATGTACGGGTTCATTTTATTAAAATCTCATAACTGACTGAAATGAACAGACTCTAAATTCATATGTGTACACTACGTACACTGTTACAGCCTAGATAATATGTCTAGGTTTCTTTGTTTTTAATATCCATATATTATTATTTAGATAAAATGGGGGGGATATTTACACCCAAAACATCTCTTTAATTTCTACAATTTCCTCTAGCACATCTATCTACACCGTATAGTTATTTAATGGACGCTGATTTCTGCTTTTATATACCCCGGAGGTGGTTAAAATCAAATTACCATTCAATTTCCACAAATATGGGCATAGCACTTCCACTTCCTGACTCAGCCTATTTTTTGACTTAATACATACGCAAATTGTAGACGGTAGTTGGTCAGCTTTACATATCAATTTTAAGACGAATCTACCGATAAATTATAATGGAATTTGAACACATCTACTCAATCTGGTAACTTTGTATTGCTTGAGTTGTCCTCTGATATTCCACTTAATATGAAATCATTGTAAACTATCCAAAAAGGTATCTTGAGTAAATACCTGAAATATATATGATTTTATTCTAAAAAACGGTATAATCATGAGTGATCAAATAAATTAATTTAATAACTCGTTTCTCAATTACATAGTTTTTTATCTATGCATCATATGAAAAGTTTATGATGAAGGGTGGTTTATCTATGGAGATCACACCTACGATTAGAGCAGAAGTTCAAACCTATCTGATACGGAAAAGCTTAACCATGACCGAGTTTGGACACATCATTGATTTGAATGTAGGTACGGTTAGCAGTATTGTTACTGGAAATCGTATTTTATCCGTTAACCAATTGGATCGCATTACTGCCGGGATGGAATTACCACCAGACTATTTTTATGAACGTTACATTGAAGAGTGTATCATAGAAGAAACGCTCAACTGGCGAAGAATTAGCCCTTTTTTGTACCGATGTGTGGAGCTTGATCGACTCGATTACTTGCAACGAGTTGTATTTTTGTTGCTGGATAATCCAATCTATCCTCCGTTACTCTTTGAAGTAGCTGAGAATATTTACAGAGATGGTCACAATGAAGCAGCGGCGTTTCTTTATGAAAATGTGGCCGAGAGTGAAAGGCAGCAACATTCAGAGCGATTGGCGGTTTGCCATTATCGATTGTTTACGATTCGTGTTGGAGACGATCAAGAGAAAAACTATGATGCAGCGGTTCAGTTCGAGCCTTACGTTGAAAGATTAGATGAAATAGATCAGCTTGATGCACTAAGAGCGTTGGTGAATACATATCGTTCTCTACGAAAATGGGCTAAATTGGATTATTTTGCTAAAATTCTGGGAAATAAAGCGAAAATACAATACAAAATTGATCAACAGCATTCTGAAAATAGTGAACATACAAAGAAGCCGCTATACCCTTCATTTGTCTACTGGGCATTTTCGCATTTAATACGTGCTGAAGTTTGTGATGCTAATAAAGATTATGAGACAGCACTCCAACATATCCAGAGATATGCCGACTTAAGCTGGGTAGAAGAGAAAGATGAAACGACCCTAGAATGGAAAAATCAATTTAAAGAATGGGCAAGCGCTAATATTTATGTGAATAGGCTTATGTCAGGCGACTTAAGTGTAATCCCTGATTATGTTGCTTATTTTTCTTCAAAGAAAGATGAAATACTCCCCGCAATAGATAATATAATTGAGGTGGCTAATCGATATAATATAAATATAGATCACATCCTTGAATTGTTTGAAGCAGAAATTCAGTCTTTTTTGAATGAACAAAATCAGGTAGGCGTATATACTCAACAAATTAGTTCAGAACGTTTTACTCATTTTTCAAGGGAATTGGCAATCTATCTTTTGCGTAAGGGGAGATTTTCAGACGGCTTCACATTTTTGTTCAGCTGTTTGGAAAAGTCTGCTGAAGCTAATAATAGAATACAAGCAATTAGATGTATGAGGTTGTTTACACATTTTAAAGAACATGCATCTGCTCACACGAAGGCAGTTTACGGGGACCTGATTAAAGCGGTTAACGAAGATGAAGAGTAAGCTGACCCCATTCTTCCAGTCCAGTTTTATGTAGTAGCAGTGGTAGCTCCTCTTATTGAGCATTAAGAGAATGAACTAACAGGTCACCACGGGGGAATCTGAGAATAAAATGCTCTCAAGTTCAAGATCACAGTAGACCCTGAGAATACAACTATTCTCAAAAAGGTTAGATGGGATTATCCGTCTAGCCTTTTTTAGCATGTATGGAGCAACTTGCTAAATGTATTGTTGAGCTAGAAAGGTTTATGGTATCAAAAATGAAATAACCTGCACGCTGATAGGGAGTCAAATAATTTTAATTTCTATGCCAAAACACAAGCTGATATCGCTCAGGAACTTGGCATCACAAAACAGCAGTTACATAACTATAAGAAACTCCTGACACTGATTCCTGAGTTGCAGGGGCTGGTGAGGTAGTAGCTGGAATAGGTGGAGAAGGATGATCAGTTGTTGTTTCATCTACAGGAGTAGGGAGTATAGTTTGAGTGCCATGATAATTGGATCGACAGCTTTGGTGGCGCATGGAAGTACAACCGCAGAGTGGTATAGGGAAAAGCTTGCGAAATTGTGGCAGATGGCGAGAAGGGAAGTTGCGCTTCTTATGGGAAAAACAAGAATTACTTGATAGTTATTCTGGAAAAGGTGCTATGTTTAAAGCCAGACGAGAAAGGATTGATTTCGAAAACCTATCGGGAAATATTATTATAGAGATACTGGTATGTTCAAAGAAACAACAAATGGAATTATTCATTACAGTAAAGATGACGCTCATGTACCAGCAGCGCCTTAACCAAGGAGGAATATATGTGATATGATTCTTTGATAGAAGCCATTATTTCAGTACCGAAAGAAGAATTAACTATTCAGTGGGGAAATGGATTAAAGATTATTGGTACTAGGGGTACCATTTATGAAACAAACAATGGTTTAGATGAAGATGATAATGGGTTCATTGAATATGATGCTGCGGTTATTGAAGTCAAAAAGATAGTATCTAAGCCGATTAACGACGAAGGATATATATATAATTGGTTACAAAAAAAAGAGCCCCTTTATTGAAATTTCCCTCCATAACGAACCCCCCAGCATAATAACATCTACTGATGGATCTATTATTTGGAGATTTGAATAACTTAGTTAATCCTCAATTGAAGATTCTCTTTCCTTGTGTGGGGATAATACGAAATCTTAAGAAGAAAGAGATTGAAAAAGTACAATTTGAGCTGGCTCCTTAACAATAAAAACGGGAGGGGACTTTTATCTGTAAAATGCTTATTCGATCATTGGAAGATTATATAATGTGGAAAGTAGTATTTAAATAACAAGACATATTGCCTATTCCCTTCATTTCCCTTATGATAATTGCACTACTACCAAAGAAGGAGATACATATGAAGAAAGCTATTCTACTACTATTAATGTTTGCTATCTTAATTCCATCACAAGTATTAGCAGCAAAAGCTACAAAAGCTATGTCAACAAGTGAAATCGAAAAAATATACTTTGAGGATTACAAAGATCGTGTAAAAGAAATTAAAGTTGCACAAAAAAAACTTAATGCTGTTCTGGGGGCAGAGGTTCGTGAGCTAACTCAAAGATTAAATCAAGCATCTGCACGTTATAAAAACGAAGTGAAAAATAAATCTAGTAAAGTGGTAATAGCTCAAGCCAAGGCTGATTGTGATAAATTAAAGAAGCAGCTCGGCGTGGCTAAGGTGGAACTAAATAAAACAGTTAAAAATTATAAAAAAGAAAGCGAACAAGCATTAAAGGATATTGCAAATCAGAAAGCAGAGCTTATAAAATTCATTAAGAATCACACGGCGGGAAAAGATAAACTTACAGAGTCTCAATTTAGCAAGCAAGTTAATGGAGGTATTATGTCGATTGACGGCTCATTTACTGGCATTTTAAAAATGTTGACGGAAGCTGAATAATGGTGAGTAAAGGCAGCAGGTATCACCTGTTGTCTTTTTAATTTAGGCTAAGAATGGAAGTCATTGTTGGAGACTTTGGATTGCTATGAAATGGGGACAAAGAGGATATATGGATATGGATGAAATAAATTTGTTCGTTTTTATATAATGAAGTACGATTAGCGAGGAGAAAAATTTATGAATCGTAAGTTTTTTATCATGGCTTTGATAAGAGGTATTTTCGGGTATTTCCCTTGTGGGCTGGGAGTTGCAGTATTATTGGAGGCTTATAGCAGATATAGTCTAAGAGGTTTTTTAATTGGAGCTACATTTTTCCTTATCGGGGGATTAGTGCTTTACTTCACAAGACGCTATGAATCATCAGATTGGTTACTATAGATAAAGCAAATATTACATTAGAAGGAGTATATGATGTTATCACCAAAACAAGAAGAGAGCCTTAGTAAATTTATGAGTAAAATTCTTAGGCATACACCAGAACAGTTTGGAATTAAGTTGGACCATGAAGGTTATTGCCACGTGCAAGACTTAATTTCAGCAATTAAATCAGAGAATAGATGGTTGGATATAGGAGAAGCAGGGATTGATCAAGTCGTAACTAATTGTCCAAAGAAGCGATACAACATGATAAATGGATACATACGAGCTAACTACGGGCACAGTACAGGAAGATTAGATTACAAAGAATCCACTCCACCAACTGCCCTTTATCACGGAACAAATAGCAAAGTAGTTGATAAAATTATTACCGAGGGTATTAAACCAATGGAGAGAAAGTATGTTCATCTATCTGAGACACTTGAATTTGCAACATTGGCAGGTAAGAGACGTGGTGAATTAGTCATTCTTGAAATCGATACAGTAAAAGCGCTGGATAATAATGTGAAGTTCTATATCGCTAACAATGGTGTTTGGCTTGCCGATTTTGTGCCTCCACAATATTTCAAAAAAATTTAACAATGATATTTTCGTTTGTATTAAAAAGTCAGTTGCATTACTTGAATCTGTTAGTGAATCTATTATTTCTATAAAATTGGATGCTCTCAAAAGAGTCAAATAATTTACTTTGCAAGGCATTTATACAATACTTTTGACATAGTAAATCCGTTTATATCAGTCCATTTGTCACATAATATAAAAGGAAATTTCAGGATAACAGGTGGATATCCCTAAACATCTCCTTCTGATAAGATTATTTCCATCTAAATTAAAATGGACGTGATCAATTGGGGAGAATATTGGTTCCACCTGATAAGCTAATGGAAGTGGCTGACCAGTTCTTGCATGGTAAACACGAAATGGAACGTATGTTAAATTTACTGAATGGAAGAATTGATTTTGTCCAACAAGGTTGGTCTGGTGCTACCCGAGAGAGGTTTTTTCAAGATTTTCAGGTCTCTAGACAATCCATGGGCGTGACGCTTGAACGACTTTCTACGGTTGCACAAGAACTCATTTTTATTTCAAAAAACTTCACACAGGTAGATGGAGAAAAAGTCGTACTGGATGTGCCAGGGAATGGTGTGCCTGTTAAAACGGCATCAAGTGGTGAAGGTTGGTTACATAAAATTTTTGAACAGATCGGAAAAGCGGAGATCGCCAAGGCTGAAGCTCAGATGGAAGCTAGCAAGCTTCAAGGAGAAATTCTGTGGGATACTGCTCAGGGAGCGAAAGGTGCTATTCAGGAAGATTTAACCTTGGGGATGCTGCCTGACAAAGACCGTGACTATGATCATCCAATGGCAGCTAAAGTAGGTGAAATTCTTGGTCACGTAGCTACAACATTGCAGGGAGCTGGTGAGGTAATCGTTGGAACAGGTGGAGAAGGATTATCAGTTGCTGTTTCATCCACGGGAGTTGGTAGTATTATCGGAATACCTGGATTGATTGGCTCAGCAGCTTTAGTGGCACATGGAGGTACAACCGCAGTTAAAGGTGCAAGCGGAATAGGAAAAAGCTCAGCGGAATTGTGGCAGATGGCGAAAGGAGAAGGTGGAGGTTCATCTAATTCTACTCCATCTTCGGGAGCTAAGGCAGAAAAGGCTCCACATGTAATCGAGGGAACTCACAATAATAATATAGGGAGTATAATTAAGGAAGGAAATAAGACGAAATATACAAACCCTGCTGGCAATGAATTGACATGGGTTGATCAACATCCCAAAAATATTAACCGGGATATTGAGAACTTTATGAATAGCTCAGATGTAGGAAAGGCAACTGAAGCAAAAGTAGCTGGCTTTTTAAAAGAAGAACGGGAAGTCACTGGTTTTGGACAAAAAATTTTAAAGAAAGATGGTCAATTTGCAGGTGATTTAGATGTAGTTACAAAAAATGAATTAATTGAGGTTAAGGCTTCAATCAAAGCAGTTAAAGAAGGACAACTGGAGAAAATGACAATTACGACTGATAAGCTTTATTTTAATCCAGAACAGAAGAAAGTTATACTTTATATCGATAAGCCTTTGGGCAATCTATCTCAAAGTAATAAAGAAAAATTAGATAATATCAAGAAGCTAGGAGTAACTGTTGTAAATTCCTTAGAGGAATTAAGAAAGGTGGTTAAGTGATGGGAAGTTCGGCTTTTATTTTAATAGAACGAGAAAAATATACACCTGAGAAATTACTGGGAGATGCAATCGTAGCTGCCTTTCATGCAGATGCTGGATTATATTTTGACAATGATAAAAAATATAAGAACGAACAGTTTTTTTCAACAACTCTAAATATATCTTATAACCCACTGGGTGCTGAAAATAACCAGCAGTTTATATTCTATATTGACGGAATTGATAATTACGAAATTAATTATGAGCATGATGAAGATATTAGTGGATTAGATTCAAGCTTGTCCTTGTATCAAGTAGGATGTATTGAAGATGTTTATGGTGTTGAAGAGCTGATTTTTCGATTTATATATGAATATCTCAAGCTAAATCCTACTGACTATTTTTGGATTCCTGATTACGATTGGGTCTACAGTTGGGAAGATATGCAGAAGTTCAGATCTCTGCCCTATGATCCAAACTGGTGCTATAAAAATCCTAAATCAATATAACTCACAGCAATTGATAAATATCTATAAGCTTGCTCCTTTAACAGTAAAATGGGAGCAAGCTTTTTTCATAGTAATTTATCTGATAAAGAAGATAATTTGCATGCACCTAAGAATTAAGAGGCGGGTTTAAACAGGAGAGTCTTCAATCAGGCTACTAACTTAGCGATATGGGTAAAGTATACGGAAGGTGCGTGAATGTTATGAAGTATGATACATTCTTAAAATTATGGGAAGAACAAAATAGTCTAATGAGACTATTGTTCTGTGAAAATAAAGTGTTAGACTGAAAAACAAAGCATTAGACCGTGAAAAATAAAGTTGTAGAATGGCAGCCGGCATTAGCCAACGGGCAGGATAACGCAACCATTAGATGGACTTATGGTTCTCATATGATACAATTTATCCCAGAAGTATCTTCGCGGGTTCATGAAAAGCAGCGATGATGAACTAATAGGAGACCAACACAAAAAAGTGGTAGTTTTATGGATATGCAATAGTTTACTATAGGGTCTTATTCCTCGGTTCGTCTAACCGATTGTAACGGAGACTTCATGAAGTGCCTGGAGAGATGGAAATAAAAGTGTTGCCTGACAATGGACATAGCGGGACTGGAAGAGCGGAAGTGACAAAGCCCATAAGCGTAGGTCACAGCTCATAATACGAACGGAGAACTATTGCTTAACCAAGAAATTACTGGAAAGTGCGGAGGATAATTTGGATCGCAATTCGCTGGAATCGAGTGGAGATTCACTTCGCAGACAACTGGTGGCACTACGCGCCGAATGGAACTTGGTACTAAAAGGAGGGGCAGGACACATGCAAGAAGAACAGGAAATATTCGCGGGCGACGGATATAACAGGTCGTACGCAATGGCTACGGGTATGCCGATTTTGAATCTTAGGGGTAGCATACCGCGTGAAAGTAACGGCCAACTACCGTTTCCGTGGGTGACAACGGGCATCAGGATTGATAAAGAACAGATGTTGGAAACCGTTATGAAGCAAAAGACACTCGAGTATTTGTTTAATATGCAATTCAGTAAGGAGGAAATGACCGACCGCAATTTGGTTGTAGGCTGTTATGAATACAGGAATCCAAATGACAAGGAACAAATAATGCTATATGCGCTGGTTTCGTTGAAGGAATTTCTCGCGAGATACGGCGATGAACGGGCATTGGAGATTCTGATGCGAGTTGGCTGCACATACGAGAAGATTATGGAGGAATGTGATGAAGCCATTAAAGAACACTTTGCAGTGTTGCGCCGGTCACTTCATTTAAAGAATATGAGGGACAAATATGATGTCGTTTACGAGTGGAGTGAAGAGGAAGGGGTAAAGACGTACATAAACAGATACACCAAATCGAGTTATACGAAGATTAAAGCTAAATCATTCGAAGAGTTGACCAAACTCTATGATGAGCAACGGAAGAAGGATGCGAAGAAGACGTTCGCGACTCTGGAACCGTTAGAAGCATTTATGCAAGCATAAGAAAACCGCCCCTTTACGGGGCGGTTATTCAACATTTCATCGAACGAAGATTCGAGGAATATCCAGAGATAGAGAGGATTCTCGACAGTCGCATCGGAAAGTGCTGACCCGTACGCCAGATATGGTCGAATGGGGACTGATGGAAGACGTTGATCCAGCCGATTATTTCGGCAAAACCATAGAGGTAGAACGATTTAAGGCGATTGGAAGCCTAGCGATTCAGGGAGAATTTATCGCCTCGGTGTGTTTCTTACTGACGGCAATCCGATCGGCAGCACCGAAACGGTTGTAGATATCAACGGGGATGGCATGTTCTCGCTCCCCAGTGGCAAGCTGCTGCAGAGTATAAGTGGCAATTCCTTCGAGGCGTGGCAGCGCGACTGGCTGGATCGGTACGGCGGATGACAAGAACCTCATCTTGTATCAAATAAACTTTATCAAAACAGCCAGTCTTATCACATGAAATAATTTTGCACCACTTGTTACGCTAACAGAGAACGTTAGTTCAATAAACCAGCGGCAGTCTAAGACTTTATTTTCAGGTCCTGACTGCCGCTGGTTTTATATTTGGGTCAGTCTAAAACTTATTATATTGGAGGCTTATAACAGATACAGTCTAAGAGGTTTTTTAATTGGAGCTACATCTTTCCTTATCGGAGGTTTGGGGCTTTACTTCACAAGGCGCTATGAATCATCGGATAGATTATTATAGATAGACAAATATTTTATTAAAGGAGTATACAATGTTAACACCAAAACAAGAAGAGAGCCTCAGTAAGTTTATGAGTAAGATTCTGAGACATACACCAGAACAGTTTGGTTTGAGCTAGACCATGAGGGTTATTGTGACATTCAAGACCTGATTCAAGGGATAAGATCAGAGAATAGATGGGCCGATGTTAGTGAGTTGGGTATCAAGCAAGTAGTAAACCATTGTTCAAAGCAAAGTTATGAGATTGTTAATGGGTACATAAGAGCTAATTATGGTCACAGTAAAGACAGGTTAGATTATAAGGAGGCTACTCCACCAACCATTCTCTATCATGGTACAAACACAAAGGTAATCCATAATATTTTCAATGAAGGAATTAAGCCAATGGGTAGAAAGTATGTACATCTGTCGGAATCCCTTGAGTTTGCAATTTTAGCAGGCAAAAGACGTGGGGAACTAGTGATCCTCGAAGTAGACACAGAAAAGGCATTAGCCAATCAAGTAAAGTTTTATAAAGCCAATCATGGTGTTTGGCTTGCCAACCTTATATCCCCACAGTCTTAAAGAAGCTTGAATAAAGTGTAAACCTAGAACATTAAATGATAAAGGGACTAGATGGAATGATTCGTCTAGTCTTTTTGATATAGCATGTTTTGCTATACATAAATAATCCTCCTATATTTTGAACGTATCCACGAGCGTCCACACTTACCCGCAAATGCCGCATAAAATATCCCGGGTGAACAAAGAGGAGGTGCATGTAATAACCATGATACACATGGAACCCGTACAAGTGGGTGAGCATACATTTATCGGAGTCGAAGTCAAACTGCCTAAAACAACGCTGCTGACTATCTCCAACTCCCGTGGTTACATCATGTGTGGTGCGTCTAAGGTTTATCGAATTTGAGGTAGTAAAATTTTCCGCTGTCTAAGCCGTAAAGTCAAGCGAGACAAGCTTTCATAGCAATCTTCAATTTACTGATCTGTACTGATTCATTCTATTAAAATCTTATAAATGAGTGAATTTTGTGACCGCATTTGTGACCTCTTGGAGGGGGACAAGCATGTGACTTTGCATCATACTTCTGTGAGGTCAGATCAAATGGTTATTTGAGTTGAGCCATAAAAAAATCTATTAAAAAGAAGATATTTGTATATGGACAAAATGATCGTACGATATAGCATTCTTTGGAACAGTGGTTTTGGAAAAGTTTATTCTAGAGAAAAAAACTGCAACTATGAATTATGAAATGATCATAAAAGATTATGAATATCAGCAGGTGAGAATAGTAAGTGAGATAAGCTCAAAGGAGAGCGTTAAGCCAACACAGGTGAGCGTTACGGGGATTTTGAGACTTCCATATTCATAATATAAATAAAGACCCCGTGTGGGGTCTTAAGAATTTTTTCTAACTGTAACCTTGGTTGTTTGATTGTCAGAACTTTTAGTGATAATCAGTAAGTACTTAATATTGTTTTTTTCTACTGATATTACTTTGTTGCTTTCGACTTCAGTTATTTCCCATCCCTCATCTTTGAGTTCTTTTTGATATGCAGCATTAAAATTTTCAAAAGGTTGAGAAACTTCGTATTTTTTTAAATGTTTAGTAGATTTTCCATCGACTTCGATGGCAGTGCTGGGAAGAGGCAAATTATTAAGTTCCTGAACATTTTCATATTCAGTACTAACCTCCTGGGTCGAACTATCTGTTACATTTGAACATGATGCAAGGATTATTAATAATACTAAACAAATCAAGCGCATAAAACACCTCAGTCATTTGGGCTTCTTTTTGCAGTACTCATTTTCCATGCATAAACCTTGTACCCATTTGAATACCAAGTAGATAGGGGAGCGTCTTTTCAAATCTGTTGTATGCTGAGTCAAAAAAAATGACCATTCGTAAACTCAGTTATAATAGCTGTATGATCAATGTCACCATCATTATTAAAGTCAGCATTTACTGGGTCTCCCATTGACATATCGTTTGTACTAGATGCTAATTTAGCTCTATACTTCCAGTGATTGTAGAAGTTATGTGCTCTTCCCCAGCTATGGGATGGCTTAGAGAGGAAGTTATCTTTAAAGTACCAAGCATCATCACCAGTTAAATATAAACCACTCCATTGTAACATACCACCAGCATTTAATGCCTGTGAAACAAAGGTAGTAATTAGAGTAAGTTGGATTACGGTCATCCCACCATTGGTAAGCATAGGCTCTTGCATTAACTGAACTGTATCCATTTGCATATGCTAACGGTTTTATGTCCACCCTTTTTATTCTTTGGAAAGTTATCATACACTGAATAATGAGACTTATTATTTAAACTGTGTAGGAATGTTTGAGCATTTCCGTACCCATGCAATTCCCGAAACAAAGGGGAAATATTCAAAATTCATTGAAAAGGTGTGGTTAGATAATGTTGAAAAGAATGGCTCTTCTATTTATTGCAGCTAGCTTTTTGTTTATTGTCACTGTACCTGTTTCAAATAGTCATCAGGTTATTCAACTTAATGATACTATTGGGGGATTTTAAACGTAATTACGGATTGAAAAGGAGTTAAAATAAGCACTCCTTAAATGGTTCAACGGAAAACAAGACAAAGCACTAAATAATATAACATTTAAGTGAAGGTTAGATGGGGTTGTCCTGTCTAGCCTTTTTAGTATGTATGGTTGAAACCTATTTATGTTTTTCTCAAAATAGTCTACAAAAATAAAGCCCTCCTTTACAGGAAGGCTCTTGTCTTTTAGAAAGCTGTGATACAGCATTCACAACAATTCAATTGTATAGAATAGAGTGCATAGTCAAGGTCTTACGTTACTGATAAATTGATAATATCCCACAATAGCAAAAAAAACATAAAATAAAACAATCGCTAAGACAGAAAAGCCAGCTATCTTCCAAGCCTTCTTCTTATTCATGTTACCTCCTTTATTATTGAATTATTGGGAAGGCACATGCAGATTCTTGACCGCCCACAGGTTAAAAAGGAAAAAGACGATAAAAATTGCTAAAACCACTCCAATTATGATGAAAATAGTTTTCTTTTTCATTGGTTTAAGTTGATTACCCAACCATCAAGTTGAGCCTTGCTATTACCATAGGTAAAAGGCAATTTACCAGTAAGAATAACTACTGTATTTTTCCACTTCAATAAAAACACATCCTTTACCATATTTTTTAATCACCATCTAACCGTAACATAAAAAAGGAACTATTTGTATGTTTTTATAAATAAAATTGGTTGCCATGATAAGAGGAAAACCAAAATAATTTTGGTTTGGCAAAAACTCAAGAGGATATTGCCAATGATTTGAACATAATAACTCAGCAGCTACATAACTATAAAAAACTCCTAACGCTTATCCCTGAGTTGCAGGATATGGTTGTCGTTACGCACTATAAGGCCTTTAGACATAGGTAGAAAGGTTAATTCTTCACATAACAATTAGGAATTAAGATGGTTTTCCATAAATTTGAATAGTGTTATTATGTCATAACGAACTCAAACAGAGGTATATTATGACAACAATTAAAGTGACACCTGAGCAGCTTATGACTGTCTCCAATCAGTTTGAGTTAGCACAGCAAACGGCAACTCAAATGAATAGTCAATTGATGCAGCAAATTTCTTTTATGGAGCAGTCATGGGATGGTACAACTAAACAACAATTTTATAGTCAATTTCAAGTCTCTCAGAAGAATATGAATGACTTTGTTACCCTGACGGATTCTATTGCTAGGAAATTACGTCACCATGCAGATAAATTCAGATTAGCAGATCTGATGGAAGCAGGTAACATTGACGCAAGTTGTTTACCACCTCCACCGAATTCATGTGCTGTTCCTGCTCCAGATACACGGAATGCGTTCCAAAAATCAGTAGATAGCTTAACTGAACTAGGTCAGGATTTTGTAGACGCTAATTCAGTACGTTATGAGAAAAAGTTTGATTCGGTTTGGAGCTTCTTAGATTATATGTCGTATGGTATTCCGAAAGGAATGTATGAAGGATATATGGAACGGGCAGCTAAACAAAACGATTCGTGGAATGACATGCTCAATTTCGGTACATTTGGAGTAACGGGTATGATTCAGGGAGCATTTAATCCTACCAATGCGTGGTCAAAGGAACACTGGGCTAATATGATCGGTACTGCTGGATTACTTGGAGGAGTTAGTTCAGTAATTAAACCTAAAATTGGGTTATCGGGGTCTGTAAAATATACTCCGTTAAAAGATGGAACTACCCGAATAATAGAAGGTGCGGACAATACAAGAAAAATTATAGATACTAATGGTCTGCGTAATCAAGTGCCTTTAACTGAAGCACAAATTGGAAGTTTAACTCAGTATGCAAAAAAAATAGGAATGCCAGAAGAAAATATCCGTGTAGCGGGGCCTAATGATACTTCTCCTACAGGATTATTATTCGATACGATTCTCAATATAAATAATGATGTACTTCCTTCTAATGCCACAGGTAAATTAGCAGCTAATAGCCGGATTACTGGTCATGGAACAATAGCTCATGAAGTTGTCGGGCATTATGAAGCAGGACTAGCCGGAAAATCCTTTCAAGTTATGGATGATGAATTTAATGTTATAACTAGGAACTTTGCACTTGACGAAGCTCAAGCAAGTATCCGAGCTGCAAGATTTGCTCCTGACTTGACTCAATTAGAAAGAATCATGCTTTTAAGAGATGGAATTACTAGATTAAAAAACGAAGGTATCAAAATTAGGGAAGTTAAAGATATACTGTTCATACATGAACGTTAGTTAGAATGGAGATGTTCTTTTGGAGATTATGAAGTTAGAAGATATTGTTAAAACACCCAATAAAGGAATCGTTTTAATTGGAACAAATATTGAATTAGATAAGCCGGATTATACCAATTTGAAAAGTTTGATAGGTTCAAAAATACAAGTAGATAAGTTAGATGGGACGAAATGTGAACTGGACGTATTGGATATTAGCATTTCTTTTTCCATTGCTAACCTTCCACTCATTGGTATTAGTGTAAAGGATTCGGAAAATATTAAAGATATAAAAAAGGGGACAAAAGTAGTGCAATTACTGTAGATTTATAATGTATTGCGATTTTCATAAAATAAATTAAGGCATCTGAAAAAGTGGAGTATGCGAATCGCATACTCCTATCTTTATTTATAGTGTTGTAAATATAAACAATGAACTTACGCCTACAAAATATTTAAACAACTAAACGAAAAGAACATTGTACTGAATTTTGCCCAAAGTTAGGAGGCCCCCTCGAGTTATAGTTATTCACCATGATATTTTGAACGTATCCACGAGCGTCCACACTTACCCGCAAATGCCGCATAAAATATCCCGGGTAAACAAAGAGGAGGTGCATGTAATAACCATGATACACATGGAGCCCGTACAAGTGGGTGAGCATACATTTATCGGAGTCGAGGTCAAACTGCCTAAAACAACGCTACTGACTATCTCCAACTCCCGTGGTTACATCATGTGTGGTGCGTCTAAGATGTACCGAATTTGAGGTGGTGAAATTTTTCGATGTTTAAGCCGTAAAGTCAAGCGGGACAAGCTTTCATAGCATTTTCAATTTACTGATCTGTACTGATTCATACTATTAAAATCTTATAAATGACTGAATTTTGTAACCGCATTTGTGACCTCTTGGAGAAGGACAAGCATGTGACTGTGCATGCATTTCCGTTATAATCCTTCAAAGAATAATTATACGCCCCATCATCTATTCCTTTAATGGGGCTTGGCTATACTGAATAATTTTATCTTGCTCTTTAAAAATACCTTGCATTGGTTTCGTCCTTAAAAATAACTTGTGTACTAACTAAGGGAGCTTTACCTATTTGAGTTTTAACTGAATAAATTTCAGATGGTTTGTATCCTTGAATCTTTACAAGATAATCGAATACTTTGTTTTGAGTATCACTTTTAGTGTAACTACTAAGCATCCAAACGCTTGCGAATATCATTACTATAAAGATTGCTATTCCATATTTTCTCATAACTATCTCCTTTGTTGGAGCAAGCTAAAGAGCGCTACCAATGACGTAATATTTGCTTCGAACCGTCACTTAAGAAAAGGAGCCGTTGCGATTTGAACAGCTTCTTTTGCTTTGGAGTTATTCAAAGAATCTACTCATTTCCTCTTATACATAAAAAGGTAATTGTATACACCACTCCAGCAAAGAGGCTTAGTAGAAACGAGGTTGATAATGTTCTGAAAATAAAAGTAGAAGTGGGTACCGTATAAAATTCAAACATACCGTTGATCGGAGTACTCGTTGTTGCTGGCCCTTTAATAAAGGAATAGTATATTCCTACAAAAAAACCGTAAGACAAATACTTAATTAGATTTTTTTCAAATTTACTCATTTGTTAGCCTCCAATAATGTTTTTGGAAAAGTAGAATTCTTGTACTATGAAGCCATTCAAAGTAATGTAGGAAAAGTCTATAAATATAGCGATCTTAAAAATCTTTGGTAAGGATGTTTATTGATATTATGTCAATTATATTGTTTTAAATCAAGAAAAAGGAATAATGATGTAATCATTATTACTCAATCTTTGGTGTTAGCCCTATGGATAAAACCCCTGAAAATCTAGGTACACAGCGTCTAACATTAACATTACGTTAAATCCAGTCATAACAAGGCTTATGACAGTTTGTCAAAAGTATAAGGAAAAGAAAACTTCTTATAATCAGGAATTTTATTCTTTTTTCTTCGTGATTCACTAAACCTGGAATGACGTTCAATAAAATGTACAACATATAAGCTTAAAAAATTGGTCTAGGCTCTTTGCATGTCTATGTGAAGCAAAGGTTACAAAGAGGAAGGCAAAACAAGAAGGAATGTGTATACAGGAGTCAAGAAGAGTCATCCCCCATGAATATGAAGCTATTCGCCTAGCAATAGACGTTTCTTTGTTAACAATTTACTATACTTATCCAAAATATATGGGAAATTATCCCTATATGTTGTATTATAAGATAGTGTGAAAAAGAGCCAAAGTAGCTAAGGAGGAACATTGTTGTCTATATTTGTGATAGTGTGTGTCGTTGTTGTATTGATTGCTTTGGTGTTGCTACGCTTATTTAAGAAGCCTAGAGTTCAGGAACCGTATAAAGTAACGCAGAATATTGACCCTTATAAAATTGGCATTAACGAAATAGACCGTATGGAGGATGGCAAGGACTTTGAAATGTATCTGTTCAGGCTGTTCCAGTGTTTAGGCTATGGTGATGCGTATAAAACACAAGACAGTAGAGATTTTGGAACAGATTTGGTATTTACGGACAGAGAGGGCTACCGTAATGTCATTCAGGCTAAACGGTATGCAATAAGCAATCCTGTTGGTTTGAGCGCAGTTCAGGAAGTGTATAGTTCTATGCGATTTTACAGAGCTAAGAAATCTATTGTCATTACTTCAAGCAAATACACAACTTCGTGTGAACAGTTAGCCAGTTATAATGGAGTAAAGCTGTTGGATCGCAACGATTTAATTAAAATGATTGAGCTATTCAAAGAACAACAGCACAGCAAGGTAAAAGATATTATTGAAGCAGAGCCATACTTGAGTTTGGATTCATGGGATGATTATAGGAATAACAGTAAAGTGATTAAAATGGATCGCAAGGCTGAAAAGCTTATCGCTTCAGGTAACTAGATACTGGAGACTCCTGTAGTAATACGATGATTTTATATTTAACGAAGAAATTTTAAAATTCCTGTCTCAAAAGGGGCAAATGATGTGAAAATTTCTCAGGTAGATAAGCGTGAGTGGTACAATAACTTGTGGGTTCGATTACTTGTTTTATTTGCTGTTATTTTTATCGTAGATTTGGTCAGTAAAAAAGATAAGCCTGATGCTACTAAACCAGTTCAAACTGAGGTGAAGCAAGTAACATCTAAAACTGAAGATATCCCCAAAGATGCTAAGGTAACAGCAGACCCTTTATCAACATTACCAGCAGATGAAACAGTGTTTAAAGAATATATATCTTACGCTACTGGAAACCCATTTATAAAGAGTGTTTCAATTAAAGACAATAATGTTTTGATTTTATACTATGGCAGTTATTCAGATTATAAAGAAGATAAGCCTGATAGTTTGGTGAAGAACGAAGATTACAGTAATCACCTTGGGACAGAAAATGCAATTCAAAAAATATTAGTTGGTGAAAGTGCTAGGTTATTACGCCAGTTTCACGATTTAAATGCTGTCTCAATGATCTTGCCATTCGATGGGAAAACATATTCAATTGATGTGGATAGAAATAGCCTGAATAAATTCCTGGGATATAAAATTGAAAGCTTGAGTATAAAAGATGGGACTTGGAACGATAAATTTTCTGATCCATACATCTATGATAAATCCAATCGGCAGAAATTCTTTGACACATTCGTTAAAATTAATTAATTGTAAGGGCGTGGGCAACCACGTCTTTTTTGTTTTCTATTTATAGTATAATGAACATTATAAGATAGATTAAAGGAGCAGCTTCATATATGAATCAAAACCAGCATCACACAATGACCTTACACGTTAAATAGCGGTATTAAAGGAACAATCCAACTATCCACTAAACAAATACAAGACTGGATAGAATCATATCGTGTAGGAAGTAAGTATGTGACTACAGTGGGTAAACAATATTTTGGTTTAAACCCTGAGTTGGTAGCAGATTTTAAGGTACATAATGAATACTCAGAGCAAAGAGAACATATAGCAGTGATACAGCAATTTACAGTAGCAAGTAAAGCCAGTGAACAGTTAGCAGATGCATACAGTCAGTATAGAACATTAATTCAGGTAGAATGTAAATGTGGAGCTTCTTATGTTGAGGAGTCAGCGTACAAGAGGAACAAATGGGGCTGTAAAGAGTGTGGCGAGATTGTATTCTTGGATAGCAAGAAGCGTATGGTGGATACGATTAAGGGGAAAGCGTGGTATATGACCAACAGGTATTTTGTTGAGAGGTGAGCAACTGACATGTGTCGGTTGCTCTTTTTATATTAACCCAAATAAGGAACATAGACTAATTGACTAATAATAAGTGCGTATATGTCTATTTATTCTTTAAAATTAACATATAAGGTTTTAAATAGATTTTAATGTTGATAAATAGGAAAAAATGGGTAATATTATCTCGTATAACATTTTCAAAAAAATTCTATTTAGAGGAAGTTAAAATGAAAAAGGAAATGATATTATCAATTATGGCAGCTGCTTCTTTGGTTTTTTCTCCGTTTGCTGGACATATTGCAAGCGCAGAAAGTGCAGACAAAATTTTGGAGGGGACTAATGGTAGGGAAATTGTAATACATAAACCGGATGACATCTCTAGTGCAAAAATTGATGAACTTGTAAATCATATTAAGAAAGGGATTGAAGAGGATAGAGTCGGAAACCAAAAGCTAGGTTTAAATAAAAATGTGTCGGAAAGTGTTTATGATAATGCAATTTATGATTACACTATTATAGCCGAAGATTATGTTTACAAATATGAAGAGGCTCCCGATAAAGCTCCAGAACTTACTATTGAAAAGCCAGATGTTAAATACTTAACTGAAGGTCAAAACGATAGAATCAATACTTTAGCTTATAATATTGGGGATGGTATTGGGGGTAGACAGAATATAGTCAAAAATGGAAGCTACCTATCTACTTTGTTAAGACTTCCACTTGATTCACAAGTTGGTGAAGAGACAGCTGCCTATAACTATTCTGGATTCTCTTCAGGTGCATACGAAGCAGACATGGGACTAGTCTATGATTCTAGTGTTGGTTTAGGTTTAGCTGAAAAAGGATGGAAACCAACTATGGTCGTGAAAAAAGGTAAAGTATGCAGTCCTGCTAAACTTATTGCAGGCTATGCAGATGTACAAGGTGCAAATGCATACTTACCAAATTCCGATGTGAATTTGTATATATGGTATAATGATGGTGGTAAAGTAAGGATGAAGATTAATGGTACAGCAACATGTTCAAATCAGTCCTGTAGTAGCAGTAAAGATACTCCCTTAATTTCTATTATGGAAACTAATGATAGTCTCGGTCTTAATAGCGTCGATCAATGGAAGCTTCTATCAACGGTTGTTTCAACAGATGATAGAGGACGGAATAAAGCTACCTATTCAAGTATTAAAGTAGACGGTGCCTCAGTCCCAAGTAGTGCCTTTAGTGCTCCGCTTACTGATTTTGCTAACATCAAACGCGATGGTAATAACACTGTCACTATAACTGTAAAAGGAAGTAATACTAATGAAAAGAAATCTTTTTATAATGGTTTTAATTCTATTAATAGCAGCAGTTTTTTCTGGAGCGATTTATGCTGAAGAGGTATTCAAACCTAAAGTATACGTTAATAATAAGAAACTTGATTATGAAACTTTTATTTCCTATTCTGGAGTGGCAATGGTTCCATTTCGTGATATCTTCGCAAGATATGATATGGAAGTGAAATGGGATAACGCACAAAAAACAGTAACGGCCTCAAGCAAGGACGGTTCCAATGTAATAAAATTGACTCAGGATAGTAATGATGGTTATGTGAATAATAAAAAGTATAATTTGACGCAATCCCCGGCTTTAGTTAATGGAGTTTTATATGTGAACCTTAGGTTCATTAGTGAATCGATAGGTGCGAAAGTGAATTATGATAAACCATCACTTTCTATACACATAACTCTCCCTAAAGCTGCAAAAGAATAGAGACTTTGGCCCGGTAAATATTCCGGGGTTATTTTTTGTTTTGAACTAATATAAAGAAATAAACAGTTATAAACAAATAGCTGGACAGTCAGTGTTTGAGATTGGACGAAGATTAAAGTATGTAAAAGAGAATGACTTGGTTCATGATGAGTGGTACGAGTGGTTAAAGACAGTTGATTTTACTCCCAGAACAGCGCAAAGAATGATAAAAGCTTTTGAGCAGTTTGGAAATGCGACGATGTCGTCGCTTTTGACAGACAGCAAAGTTTTCGAAATGGTTCTCTCACCGAATCCATTGATCGTCTAGATTTTATTGATCAGGTGCATATTGTCCCTTCAACTGGTGAGAAGAAGACGGTGGATGAAATAACTGTGCGTGAGGTTAGATTTGAGTTTCATCTATTATTTATATGACATGAACCAACTTGATAGAGTGAAAATAGATGAAAATAACACTTCCATTCCGCTCCTTCCCTTAGTCCTACGATTCGATTGAGCTACGATACAAAATGCAGATAAATAAAGGAAAATCCAATTTTGTATTTCATACAATTGAATTTAGTTATTAGTAATAATGTTTTTGCTAGTGACGATACTTCTGAAGAAATGAAGGGCGTTACAAAAGCAATAGTCCCTGATAGTGTATTAGAGAACTTAATCATCCTGATAAAATCTATACTAAAGATGGATTATTTATAAAAAAACCGCAATCTCTCCATGATGAAGATAATTTAAATAAAGATGAAGTAGTCTACGATGTTTCAAAGACTAATGATGAAACTAAAGCAATCATTCAATATGATGCTACTTACATCAAGAAAGAAGACAGTAAATAGATTTGTGTACTAAAGCATTTGAAAAGTTAAGTTTTATAATTGGAATATCTAGGGCGACTTCGGTTGCCCTTTTTTTATGCTCAATTTAGTCAAGGTCTTTTTCAACACTATGTCATAAGCGGTTATGGTACATGTCAAATAGTATAAAGTTATTGGATGCAGCCTACTCATCTTCAAAAAATAAGCAACTATATAATATTTATGAGGGGAAGCTTGTTAAATTTCAACCAGATGGTGAAATGGGTTGGCATCCATGTGAGGTTACGAACCCTGCTAGAGAAGTACCTGCTGATGTATTAAGGCAGTTCCTAAGGGATGGTAAAATTACGAAAGTGGAGTACAATAAGCTATTAAGAAATAAGTGAGGTGCGTTATTCTGAGAACATTTGGAGATAAAAGTACTTTTGCTATCCAATATGAATTTGTAAATAATCCTTTTAACGAAAAGAGTTTAGCTGGTGAATCATGGGGAAGAATTGAATTGTTTGTTCGAGGAAGAAATATTTTCGAGTATAAGAGAGAAAACGTTGTAACACCTTTTCAATGGAATTTAATTTATATTGTTGAATGGTTTAGTGAAAATCATATGCATATATTGAGTGATGAAGCATTTCCTCTTCCAGTTGAAGGACAAAACTCTCTTGAACTTATAGATAATTGTTTGTTGTTTGAGTCCGATAATGACGCTGAATTTGATCAATGGTTCGATACAAAGCAAGAATGGGAGTTTAAACACTCATGGTTTTCAAATAGAGCAGGCTCATTTTTGCCTGATGTATTCTTCAGGGAGTTAACGATGAAATAGAGATTGCATGGGATAATGAGTCTACGTACTCTTCGGAAGGGATCACTTTCATGAATCCAATTGGAGTTGAATATATCCCCATTGGTATATTTGATTCTACTGTAAGGAATTTTGTTGAAGATTTCTTGGATAATCTTCTATTTAATTCTAAGAACAAAAGTGACGCCGAAAAAATTTGTGAAAAAATAAAGGGCTTAATAGTCCAAGAATAGTTTTACTGCTTTGATTATCTTTATGCCTCTAAGGTTTTTTTGATGAGCTATCAGTGCCCAATAAACTATAACTATCAATACTTAACACTAAATAATACAGTGGGCTAGATGGGATTATTCATCTAGCCTTTTTGGTTAGTATGGGTTAGAGAGGATTTATGTTTTTTAAAGACTGAAAAATAAAGCCTCATTTAAAGGACTTTTTGTGGTCTGGGAGCTGTGTATGGGGTACCACATAAATTGTAAGCACGACAAAGCATATAGTCTCCTATGCTTAACATTCGTTATAAAGTAGTAAGATGCCATTACACCTAAGAAAATTAAAACAATTGCGCTACACGCGATGTAGGTTACACGAATCATGGAAATTCAAAGCAGCATTCAGAGTGGTCTCATGAACATGTTTTTGAATGGCAAGAAAGATGGGCATTTAAAAGAGTTAACAAGAAGTAGGAGGGACTTTTTTGGAATACAATGAATTGGTGGAACGTTTTGAAATGGGGGAAGAGTTTCAGTTCTCCTATAAAAATGATAGCTATTGGATTAGCCAGAATGAAGAAGGGTACTTTCTTACTCGTGAAAGAGACAGTTTTTCGCAGTCGTTTGAATCAGCAAGAGAGTTGTTTACTCTTGGGAAGATTGATGATAAGACTATTTTAGAGTTGTGGGATAACATAGACATTTGAAAAAGTACAATTTGAGCCTACTCCTTAATAATAAAAACGGGAGTGGGCCTTTTACATAGTTAGTCAATCTGAATAAAGGAGGATGACATTTACAAACACCTTGCTTTATACGTAGATGCGTCAAATTCAATTTACCATGCTCCAATATCAAACATGACTAGTTGTTGAGCTAGGATAAGGGAATCAAGCAGATGAACAAAATGCCCATCTAAAAGATATTACCGATACTGTTAAGGAACTCGGTATCACGAAACAACAGCTACATAACTATAAAAAACTCCTAAAGTTGATTCCTGAGTTACAGGATATGTTTGAAGATCAGGAGTTGAAAGCGATGACTATAAGCTTTTGGTCATAGGTATAAAGTTATCTTATTTCACATAACCATTAGGAATTAAGTTCGTTTTCCATAAATCGGAATAATGTTACTATGTCATAACGAACTCTAACAGATGTATATTATGACAACAATTAAAATGACACCTGAGCAACTTATGACTGCCTCCAAGCAGTTTGAGTTAGCACAGCAAACGGCAACTCAAATGAATAGTAATTTAGTACAACAAATTTCATCTATGGGGCAATTGTGGGAAGGACTGACTAAAGAGAACTTTTACTATTCCTTCCAAACCTCTCAGAAGAATATGAATGACTTTGTTACCTTGACGGATTCTATTGCTAGGGAATTACGTCACCATGCAGATAAATTCAGATTAGCAGATCTGATGGAAGCAGGTAACATTGACGCAAGTTGTTTACCACCTCCACCGAATTCATGTGCTGTTCCTGCTCCAGATACACGGAATGCGTTCCAAAAATCAGTAGATAGCTTAACTGAACTAGGTCAGGATTTTGTAGACGCTAATTCAGTACGCTATGAGAAAAAGTTTGATTCAGTCTGGAGCTTTCTAGATTATATGTCGTACGGCATTCCGAAGGGAATGTATCAAGGGTACATGGAACGGGCAGCTAAACAAAACGATTCATGGAATGACATGCTCAATTTCGGTACATTTGGGGTATCGGGCATGATTCAGGGAGCATTTAATCCCAACAATGCCTGGTCAAAGGAACACTGGGCTAATATGATCGGTACAGCAGGATTGTTTGGAGGAGTTAGTTCGGTAATCAAGCCTAAAATTAGTTTGAAATCATCTATTAAGTATGAGATTCCGAAGAATAATACGAATTCGAATTGCGTAATTCAATAGAATCTGAACCTAAAACAGAAGTACAAACAGGTGGAAGAAACGATCTTTCAATTGATGAATATTTCCGTAGAGAAGCTGAAGCAGATGAGATGTATGATCAAATCAGAGCTTCTGATAGTGATGTAAGAGCAATAGCTGAAAATTCTGGAATGAAGGAAAGTAGAGTTCAAAGAATCAAAGAACACGTTTTCATAAATGAACATATAAAGTCAAGTGGTTATGGCAGATTTCATTCTGATTACGAAATAGCTCAAGCTTGGGATAGATTACAAAAAGGATTACAAACAGAAAAAGATATGGATTTGCTTAATCATGAATTGTTTGAATCCAGATTTGAGGGTATATTTAAAACAGACTATGAGACTGCTCATAAAGCAACGGTAAGGTCGGGTCGTCCATGGGAAATAGAATAGAGGAGATTTTATAATGGGAGCATTTGTTTTGCTTTTTAAAGAACATGAGGATGAGAATGTAGTTATTTATAGATATGGTCCAAATGAACACATTATGGGGAAAATTCAATTGAACAAAGAGACTAAGCTATTCTCTGAAATTGAACCTTTACCAGATCCGAGTCATTCAAATAAATTTTATTTTGATAGGGCTGCACAGCGGATGGCACGTTGCTTCGTTAAAGAAGGTGGTATATTTCCCGAAAAGTTGACATTTGAATCATAAAGTAGCTTCAATAATACGAACCGAGCTTGCTCCTTTAACAATAAAATGTGAGTGAGCTTTTTCCATTTTTCATAGTAATTTATCTGATAAAGAAGATAATTTGCATGCACCTAAGAAATTAGAGGTGGGTTTAAACAGGAGAGTCTTTTTTGATATTGCCTGTTTTGCTGTAAATACATAATCCTCCTAAAATTTTGAACGTATCCACGAGCGTCCACACTTACCCGCAAATGCCGCATAAAATATCCCGGGTAAACAAAGAGGAGGTGCATGTAATAACCATGATACACATGGAACCCGTACAAGTGGGTGAGCATACATTTATCGGAGTCGAAGTCAAACTGCCTAAAACAACGCTGCTGACTATCTCCAACTCCCGTGGTTACATCATGTGTGGTGCACTGGATGTTGGACTGCTCAATGAGCGGCTGGCGGATCGGAAAATTCTTGCCGCACGAGCTGTGGGGGTAAAAACGCTGAAAGAATTGTTGGAAGCGCCGATGGAATCGGTGACGACAGAAGCGGAGCAACTGGGGATTAAGCCAGGTATGCCAGGATACGAAGCACTTTTGAAACTGGTGTAATGAAGCCTATGTGCATATGTTGCATAAAAGTAGAGGAACAAGAACCGAAAAAAACCGGACTTTTTGGCTCCGGTTTTTTTCATGAGAAGTTCTATTCTATCGAGAAGAATTCTTTGAATTATATACGAACTATATGATCTGCAAGAACAATTATTCGGCAAACAAATTGGTCAGGCTCTCGCTAAAGGGTGCTTGTACAATTCCTTTTTCGGTAATGATGGCGGTAATGTACTCATGAGGTGTAACATCGAAAGCTGGGTTGTAGACTTTGATGCCCTGCGGGGCGGTCCTTTTACCAAAGCTTTCGGTAACTTCCTCCGCAGAACGCTCCTCGATCGGAATATCTGCGCCTGTTGCGGTCTGCAAATCAATGGTAGATAGTGGGGAAGCGACATAAAAAGGAATGCCATGCGCCTTCGCTAGCACAGCTAGACTGTATGTGCCGATTTTGTTGGCCACATCGCCATTAGCAGCGACTCTATCTGTGCCGACAATAACGGCCTGTACCCATCCTTTGGACATCACCATGCCCGCCATATTGTCGCAGAGCAGGGTGACATCAATGCCTGCCTGCTGAAGCTCGAAAGCGGTCAGGCGCGCACCCTGCAGCACGGGGCGGGTTTCGTCAGCAAATACTTTGAGGTGGATGCCGTTCTCCTGCGCAAGGTACATCGGCGCGAGCGCTGTTCCGTATTTGGCTGTCGCCAATCCGCCTGCATTGCAGTGAGTGAGTACGCCCATCCCGTCCTCGAACAGAGGTAAAGCATGGATGCCGATCTGGCGACATACTTCTTCATCCTCTGCCTGAATGGCTATGGCTTCACGCTCCAGCCCGGCATTCCAGTCTTCGACCTGGCCTCCGCCAGCTTCAACGATGAGTTCCCCGGCCCGCTTCTTCATGCGGTCCAGAGCCCAGAAGAGGTTCACGGCTGTCGGCCGTGAGGTAGCCAAATGTCCGCACACGGCATGTACATGCTCCAGCCACCCAGCAGCGTCGGTGCCGTCGTAGGCGGTAGCTCCTAGCACAACGCCGTAGGCCGCTGCCATCCCGATGGCGGGCGCACCGCGTACCTTCATGGCATGTATGCCATCCCATACTTCATCGGCCGTGAATAAATCCAACATGACAATCGTTTCGGGCAGCAGACGCTGATCCAGCATGGACAAATGGTTACCTTTCCACACCAGCGAAGATAGAGCCTGCCTGGACACTGCAGTTTTCCCAGAGGTTACGGGTGCCAATTCTTTCTCTTCACTCATATTCATTAAGCTCCTTTAGTTTGGGCAGCTGTTGCTGTCCGAACAATGTCTCCCAGTTCCCAAATCGAATGAAGCTCGCGATTGCGAAGAACCAAGGATTTACCGATAGATAACGCCAGACGTTCCGCAGCTTCCTTGATAGCAGGATCGGCAATGGTGTCGATATCTGCCACATGCGACAGGCTGATGATACGGCGAATCACTTTGCACCCTGCAAAACCAATCGTATCTTGCAGTACTTTCTGGAGATACAAGTCCTGATATCCCGCTGTACGTGCCATATGATCGGTGACATGCTCTTCCCACAGTTTACGGAACCTACTCTCAAACTGCTCCCATACCTGACTGGCAGTCTCCAGAAGCCAGTCACGTCTTTCCTTTAGAGCTTTCTCGCCAGAGGTCCATCCGGGCTGAGCTGCGTAGTTCAACAGCAGATTGGCGATCACCGCTCCGATGTCAAAGCCCATGGGGCCGTAGTAGGCAAATTCAGGATCAATGACTTTAGTCGATTCGGTCGTTACGAAAATGCTGCCAGTATGAAGGTCACCGTGCAGAAGCGCTTCGGTTCGTGTCAAAAACTTTTCTCGCAGCAAAGCCACTTCCAAGTGAAGCACTTGATCTGTACGTAGCGCCTCTGCTTCGTCTTCGATGTAGGCACCATAGCTGTTATTATCTGAGAACCGATACGGTTCATCCAGAATCAGATCTTCAGTTATTTTGCAGAGATCTGGGTTGATAAAGCGTTTAACCAGATCTTTTTTGTCCTGCTGATTCATGCCCAAATCTGAGGTGAAGAAGAGCGTGCGTGCCAGAAACTCCCCAATATGATTAGCGAAATATGGATAGGTGTTTCCTTCTATTAGTCCTTTGCGCATGATGGTGTGTGAGCTAAGATCCTCCATCACGGTCAACGCAAGCTCATCGTCATACGCCAGTACCGCAGGAACCAATTTGGGGCAAATATGGTGTTCCTGCTGAAGTGCCTCGCGTTCAATACGGGCACGATCCAGTGAAAGCGGCCAGGATTCACCCACAATTTTTACATAGGGAAGTGCCTGCTTGGCAATGATACTCTTGTTAGATTCAGAATCCGTAATGTGAAAAACCAGATTTAAGTTACCATCACCGATTTCTCGGCATTCCAGACGGGCATCCTGACTAAAAAATCCGGGGATGTTCTTCACGAATTCGATTGCTTCTTCGGTCGTTAAAGGATGATATTGGGACAACGAAGTCACCTCCATAAATTGTGCGCATGTAAATAGTTCAAAAAATATCACAAGATTAAACCAAGTATTTTGATAGGATAGAGAAAGTATAACGAAAATCATTGAAGTTTTGTACATTTTTTTTATGGGGATTGAAAGAGGAAGAAAGGAGTACTCTTTTTTTGTTTCGTCTACGTGTAGTAAGGGTAAATATGAAACAGACGTCCGGCAGGTGATATTAGGATGCCCGCTGGCGTCTTACCGTCAGCAATGACGGTGATGGATATGTAAACGTTCCTGAAAATCAATTTGATGAAAAAGGAAGGGATTTATGATGGCTAAAACAACAAGTAACTCGAAAAATACGCAAACCAAATCAGTGGAGGAACTTTTAAACCGTCAAGTCGCTAACCTCAATGTGTTATATGTAAAAATTCATAACTATCACTGGTATGTGAAAGGCTCCAGTTTCTACACACTCCATGTAAAATTTGAAGAGTTATACAATGAAGTGACATTGAAAATGGATGAGATCGCCGAGCGTTTGCTCGCGTTGAAAGGCTCTCCTTCCGCAACGTTGAAGGAATACCTGGAGCTGTCGTCGATTCAGGAAGCAAACGGCAACGAAGATGCTCCCAAGATGGTACAAACCTTGATCGAGGATTTTGCAACTGTATGTGAGGAGTTTCAGGAAGGTATCGAACTGGCGGAAAGCAATTCCGACCAGCCAACTGCAGATTTGCTGATCGGTTATAAAGCGGATCTGGAAAAACATATGTGGATGCTTCGCTCTTATTTGGGCTAATTGTCAGAATTTCGATTCATCACTTATGCCTAGTTCGGTGAATTTAACTCCACTCCATAGTGATGGGGTTACGCTCTGAAATAAACCCTTTACATGTAAAACGCTACTGACGTCATGCTGTCAGTAGCGTTTTTATGGCTGAAAAGAGATCATGTATCTCATGTTTTTTGTACAAATTTATAATTATATAAACATTCGCAGGATCTATTTTGCCATTTGTGTGCTTGGTAGGGTGAACATTTTATGAAGAAAGTTGGATAACGTGTGTCTGTTGGTTGCACCCTTCAAGATATTTATTATAAAATAACTTGAGAATCATTGAGAATCAGTTTAGAATGATTATAAATAAATTTTTAAATATTACTTGAAATCAGGGGGCTCCCCTGTTTAAATATACTTTCTGATTTCGACACCACACTACATTTTTTGGAGGGTATTGCGAATATGGCTACAAACTTTAAGATTGAAGGTCTCAAAGCGACCATTGAAGGCAAGGAAATTTTGAAAGGTATTAACCTCGAAATGAAGGGCGGAGAAATCCATGCCATCATGGGTCCTAACGGTACGGGTAAAAGTACACTTGCGTCTGCTTTGATGGGTCATCCTAAATATGAAGTCACAGATGGTAAAGTAACTTTGGATGGAGAAGACGTGCTGGATATGGAAGTGGATGAGCGTGCACGTGCAGGATTGTTCTTGGCGATGCAGTATCCGAGTGAAATTGCAGGGGTAACGAACTCTGACTTTTTGCGTAGTGCAATCAACGCTCGCCGTGAAGAAGGACAAGAAATCTCCCTGATTAAGTTTATCCGTCAAATGGAAAGCAAAATGAAAGAGCTCGAAATGAATCCTGAGTTTGCTCACCGTTACCTGAACGAAGGCTTCTCTGGTGGTGAGAAAAAACGGAATGAAATTTTGCAAATGATGATGATTGATCCGAAAATCGTCATTCTTGATGAAATCGACTCCGGTTTGGATATCGATGCTTTGAGAATCGTGGCTAGCGGTGTCAATGCTATGCGTTCCGAAGAGCGTGGTTTCCTTATCATTACTCACTATCAACGTCTGTTAAACTACGTTAAACCAGATTATGTACATGTGATGATGCAAGGACGTATTGTTAAATCCGGTGGTCCTGAGCTTGCTGAGCGTCTGGAAGCGGACGGTTACGATTGGATCAAGGAAGAACTGGGTATCGTTGATGAAACTGTAGGACAAGAGGCGTAAGCCGGAAGCGAGGAGGAAAACTAATGACTACACAAACAATCCTTCCGGTAGATTCCGAGCAACTGCGTGTTCTGTCCGAACGTAACGGCGAACCATCTTGGCTGGCCGAAGACAGACAAAAAGCACTTGAGCTTGCAGGCAAACTGGAGCTTCCGGTATTTGAAAAAACAAAAATCGAACGTTGGAAATTAAACGATTACGGTCAACATAAACAGAGCGAGGTCATTGCATCGGTAGGGCAGGTTCCTGCAGCCATTGCTGATCTGGTCAAAGAGCAACAGGAGGGCGGTCTGATTATTCAGCGCAACTCCGGCGCGGTATATGTGAAGCTGAGCGAGGAATTGGCGGCGCAAGGCGTCATTTTCACGGATTTACAAACAGCGGTTAAAGAGCATGCTGATTTGGTTAAAGCTCATCTGAACACAGTTATTAAGGCTGAAGAAAATTCATTGTCTGCATTGCATGCAGCACTCTGGAATGGTGGAGTATTTGCTTATGTGCCTAAAAATGTAGAGCTGAACGTTCCGCTTCAAGCTGTATTCCTGACGGACGATGCGACTGCAACATTTGCACCGCATGTGCTGCTCATTGTTGAAAGCCACAGTTCCGTGACTTACGTAGACAACTATGTATCTGCGGATTTGGCGGCACCTGTTCTTCATAACGGTGCGGTAGAAGTTGTTGCAAATGCAGGAGCTAAAGTACGTTATGCGACAGTTCATCAGTTTGGGGAGCAAGTAACGGATATTTCGATTCGTCGTGCCACGTTGGGAAATGACGCAGCTATCGAATGGATTGTGGGCGAAATGAACAACGGTAATACAGCAAGCAATACCATGTCCGTGCTCAAAGGCAATGGCTCCAATTCGGATGCCAAGATCATTGCTGTGGGTTCCGGCTCACAAAAGCTGAACTATACGACACAAGCACAGCATTTTGGTAAAAATTCCGCCAGTCAGATGATTACGCGCGCAGTAATGCGTGAAGAAGCCTCTTCCATCATTAACGGAATTACAAAAATTGAAAAAGGTGCTACCAAAGCAGACGGTCAGCAAACAGAACGTGTTCTGATGCTCAGCCCGAAAGCGCGTGGTGACGCTAACCCGATCCTGCTGATTGATGAAGATGATGTAACGGCAGGTCACGCAGCATCGGTTGGTCAGGTAAACCGTGAACAAGTGTATTACTTGATGTCCCGCGGGATTAGCCGTGCAGAGGCTGAACGTCTGATTATTTATGGCTTCTTGGCACCTGTCGTATCTGAAATTCCGCTCGAAGGACTTCAACATCAGCTGCAAAGCCTTGTTGAAAGGAAGTTAGGCCAATGAATACTGCATTGATCCGTGAACAGTTCCCGATTTTACATCAGGAGATTAACGGTCATCCGCTGGTTTATTTGGATAATGCGGCCACTTCGCAAAAACCGCTGGCGGTCATCGAGGCGATCAAGCACTACTACGAATATGATAATTCAAATGTTCACCGTGGTGTGCATACCTTGGGTAGCCGCGCAACGGATGCTTATGAAGGTGCGCGGGAGAAGGTAGCCCGCTTTCTGAATGCAAAGCGCAGTCAGGAAATTATTTTTACAAGAGGAACAACAACGGCGCTGAATCTGGTCGCTTCTTCCTATGGCAGATCTAATTGCCAGGCAGGTGATGAAATTGTCATCACACAAATGGAGCATCACAGTAATCTGATTCCGTGGCAACAGGTAGCCAAAGCCACAGGCGCGACTTTGAAATATATTCCACTTCAAGAGGATGGTAGCGTTGATCTTGCTGATGTGGAGAATACCATTACAGAAAACACAAAAATTGTAGCGATTGCACATGTCTCCAATGTGCTTGGTGTTGTGAACCCTGTCAAAGAGATTGCAGCTATTGCGCATCGCAAAGGGGCAGTTATCGTTGTAGACGGTGCACAAAGCACACCACATATGAAAGTAGACGTGCAAGACATCGATGTTGACTTTTATGCCTTTTCGGGTCACAAAATGTGTGCTCCTACTGGGATCGGGGCACTGTACGGCAAGAAGGCGCTGCTGGAGGATATGGAGCCCATTGAGTTCGGCGGGGAAATGATCGACGATGTGGGATTGTATGAATCCACATGGAAGGAGCTGCCTTGGAAATTCGAAGGTGGAACTCCGATTATCGCCGGAGCTGTTGGCTTGGGAGCTGCCATTGATTTTCTGGAAAGCATCGGACTGGACGCCATTGCGCAGCATGAAAGCCGTCTGTCCAACTATGCCCTCAAACGTCTCCGTGAAGTGGAGGGGTTGACTATTTACGGACCTGCAGAACGTCATGTCGGGCTCGTAACCTTTAACCTGGATGATGTGCATCCGCATGATGTAGCTACTGTACTGGATAGCAAAGGGGTAGCTATACGTGCGGGGCATCATTGCTGCCAGCCGTTAATGCGCTGGCTGAAAGCCAGTGCAACTGCACGTGCTAGCTTTTATCTCTATAACACGGAAGAAGAAGTCGACGCTCTGGTCAGCGCCTTAATCCAAACAAAGGAGTATTTTGGCGATGCAACTTGATGACTTGTACCGACGCGTGATTATGGATCATTATAAAAATCCGCGCAATCGCGGACGTTTTGAGGACGATGCCGTTACGGTGGATTTGAATAATCCTACGTGTGGTGACCGAATTTCCCTTCAACTCAAAACGAAAGACGGCGTGGTCGAAGATGCCCGTTTTACTGGCGAAGGCTGCTCGATTAGTATGTCCTCAGCTTCGATGATGACAGAAGCAGTCAAAGGAAAAACGATTGATCAGGCACTGGATATGGCGAGCCGCTTCTCTTCTTTAATGAAGGGAGAAACCGTCGAATTCGATGATTATGAAGAATTGGAAGCTTTGTCAGGCGTAAATAAGTTCCCGGCCCGCATCAAATGTGCAACACTGGCTTGGAACGCGCTGCGCAAAGGGATTGATGAAGATAAATAATTTAAATAGAACAGAGGAGGTTTGAGAAACATGGCCAAGAAAGCACCGGAAATGGAAGAGTATAAATATGGCTTTCGTGACGAGCACAAGTCCATTTTCCAAACAGGTAAGGGTCTCACTCCGGAAATTGTAAAGGAAATCTCCAAAATTAAGGATGAGCCAGAATGGATGCTGGAGTTCCGTCTGAAAGCACTGAAACAGTTTGAAAAAATGCCAATGCCAAACTGGGGCGGAGATATGGATGAACTGGATTTCAACGATATCCAGTACTATGTAAGACCTTCCGAGAAACAAGGGAAGACATGGGAAGAAGTTCCGACGGAAATTAAAGAAACCTTTGATAAATTGGGTATTCCTGAGGCGGAGCAAAAGTTTTTGGCTGGTGTATCCGCACAGTATGAATCGGAAGTTGTCTACCACAGTATGCAAAAGGAACTGGAAGATCAGGGCGTTATTTTCATGGATACCGATACGGCGTTGCGTGAGCATCCTGAGATTCTGAAAGAGTATTTTGCAACAGTTGTACCTCCTGCGGACAATAAGTTTGCAGCACTGAACAGTGCGGTATGGTCAGGCGGAAGCTTCATCTATGTACCAAAAGGTGTGAAATGTGAAGTTCCATTGCAGGCTTACTTCCGTATCAACTCGGAAAACATGGGTCAATTTGAGCGTACGCTCATTATTGCTGACGAAGACAGCTTTGTGCATTATGTAGAAGGCTGTACGGCTCCAATTTACAGCACGAACTCGCTGCATAGTGCGGTGGTCGAAATTATTTGTAAGAAGAACGCACGTGTTCGTTATACAACGATCCAGAACTGGGCACCAAACATCTATAACCTGGTAACCAAACGTGCGGTTGCGGAAGAAAATGCAACGATGGAATGGGTCGATGGTAACATCGGTTCCAAGTTGACGATGAAGTATCCAGCCGTTGTATTGAAGGGCCGTGGAGCGAAAGGTATGGTCTTGTCCATCGCTGTTGCAGGCAAAGGCCAGCATCAGGATGCAGGTGCGAAAATGATTCACTTGGCACCAGACACCACCTCCACAATTGTATCCAAGTCGATCAGTAAGCATGGCGGTAAAGTAACGTATCGCGGATTAGCTTCGTTCGGTCGTCAGGCTCAAGGTGCAAAATCGAATATCAAGTGTGATACGTTGATTTTGGATAATCAATCAACTTCAGATACTATTCCTTATAATGAAATTATGAATGACGACATCACGCTTGAACACGAAGCAACAGTTTCCAAGGTATCGGAAGATCAGCTGTTCTATCTGATGAGCCGTGGTTTGACTGAAGCAGAGGCAACGCAAATGATCGTTATGGGCTTTATTGAGCCGTTCACCAAAGAACTGCCGATGGAATATGCGGTAGAGATGAACCGTTTGATCAAGTTCGAAATGGAAGGTAGTATTGGTTAAAACGCAGTAACCCTTGGTGTGACAGGTTCTTAAGGTAATCTAAAGCTGTTAAATTGGAGTCTTGCCGATTTGTGCTGACTCGGATTTCCTACTAGTATAGGAGGCGAACTTTTTAAGTTCGTCTCCTTTTATTTTTTCGACTGACGTGTAAATACATGTCTGTGATAATTTTTTGACTCCCTTGTGTCCAAGTCATTTAGGCACGTATTTTTTACTCACACCAGCCTCCAATAAAGCGCATGAGTGTGTCTGAGGGCGTGCGGTGAGAGAATTTGGAATGCTCTCATGAATTATATCTTTAACTTCCAATGAAATGAGGTTTTTAAATGAATTTCGATCTAAGAGGACCAGAATCTATGACACCGCAGGTAAATGAGTGGCTAATGAACTTCCTAACAAAGCGAATGACAAAAGGAGCACAGTATAAAGTCCTACTACCCTTAATTGGTCGGCAAAAAGCCGAAGCCGCCCCAAAATTTGGGACAGCTCCTCCTGCTACATATTATTTATCTGAAGTTTTATGGTCTAAGTCATGATGCAACTCGGTTGCTGGTATTTTAGCTTTATAGATTTGACCTTTGGCAACAGGGTTAGAGATGTATACATAGCTCCCGCTTCCATCCGGTGCGCTTCCTGTTGCCCACAAACCTTCACTAGATTCTTCGCCTTCAGACAAATTCCAAAACTCATAAGCTTCAGGCTGAGACTCTTGCTCTGCTTCAGGAGGAAAAGAAGCCGGGACCACAACACCGTTTTTTTCTTCTAATTCTTGGATCGCCGCCATCCATTGATACTGGTGATAGCGGTCACGTGCTAGCATTTTCCGTAGTGTAGCTCTGACGCTTTCATCTTGTGTCATATGATATAGCCTTGCTACCTGCAATCGACCCTGACTCTCTGCGTGCAAATTGGACCGCATATCCGCCAATAGGTTGCCACTTGCGACGATATAAGAGCCGTTCCATGGAACTCCATTTGAATTACTAGGTAATCCGCCAAGACCGCTGACCAGCAAGTGCTGCGGGTTAATTCCCCCCATAATGGCAGCTGTAACAGGGTCTTTTGCAGCTTGTTCTTGATCTTCTGGTTTAGCTCCATCAAGTAGTTGACTAATTAAAGCACACAGCATCTCCACATGCCCTACTTCTTCAGTTCCAATGTCCATTAGCATATCTTTATATTTTTCTTCACCGCGGCAGTTAAACCCTTGAAATAAGTATTGCATCATCACGGTCATTTCTCCAAATTGCCCTCCCAAAACTTCTTGTACCTGCCGGGCAAAAAGAGGATCAGGACGCTCCACTTTCACTTCAAACTGCAGCTCTTTTTGATGTCTAAACATAATTACTCCTCCTATAATTAAAGCAGCTTAGTGAATTCTAACTGTATTTAACCTTTTCAAGATGTAATAAAACGAGGATCAGCATAACAACATTCTGATAGGAGTTTTTATATTTAACTATCTGTTTGTTTGGTTTGTATAAAAATTATTAAAGAGGGAAGCATATGTTTCACTTTAAAATAAAGAGTTCAAGGAGGATTTTTGCATTGTATTTTTATAAAGAAGATTTAATTAACTTAATAGTACCCGATAAGCCCGACCCGGCTGCAGCTAAAGTGATTCAAGAAGTATTAGGTGGTCGCTTCGGAGAAATGCGTACCATGATGCAGTTTTTCTTCCAAAGTAATAATTTTCGTGGTAATGCTGTGCAGTATAGGGATTTGATACGGGGAGTTTTTCTAGAGGAGCTTAGTCATGTTGAACTGGTTCAACATACTATAAATCAACTTCTGACTGGCTCAGGCGCAGACCAAGCCGGCGATGCCGGAATTGATCATGCTCCTTTAGATGAGGCGATAAAACACGCAAATCCTCATCATTTTATTATGGGAGCTCAAAGTTCCTTACCTGTTGATGCAAGTGGAAATCCTTGGCTAGGTAGTTATGTTTATTCCCACGGCAATCTAATTAGTGATTTGCTTGATAATCTCGTACTCGAATCTACAGGGGTTCTGCAAAAATCCCGAATTTACGAAATGAGCTCGAACAAAACATTCCGGGAAACGTTGGCTTTTTTGATTGTGCGGGATAATGCTCATCAAAATGCGTTTGCTAAAGCTTTAGAGACACTTGGAGTTGATTGGGGAAAATTGTTCCCGGTTCCAAACTACGATATTAACAAGTATCCAGAATGCCGGAAGTATGTTGAAATGGGCTTTCACAATGCACAGTTTAATTTTCGATTGGATTCTACCCGTATTGGAGAAATATTCAATGGGCAAACTCCAAGCAGAAACGGTGGGGATTTGAGTGTAGTGGATCCTCCAGAAGGTTTTCCTCTTCCGTATATGCCTGAATTGCCTAATGAACATAGCCCAGGTCTGCATGATCTTAACACTTAGGTTTAAACAAATAAGTAAGGAAAGTAACTAGGTTAATGTCCGTAACATAAAAAGAGGCTGTCCTTCGTAAAGAACCTACGAATCAAGGACAGTCTCTTTTTATTCGCGTAGCCTGTAATTCGGCATAACATTTCGTTCTACCGAAGTAACGCCGGGAGGCAGTAGTAGCGGATCAGGATTCCAAATAAATTTCATCAATGGATACATGGCGTTCTCTAGACAAATCTACATATTCATCATCGTTAATTCTCACTAAGGGTCTGAAGTAATCAGCAGGATTGTTTAGAATAATCGTTCCTGTCTGACCTGTAGTCAGCAGAACCTGCTTATTAATGAAATTAGGAAGCATGTGTCTGATGAACACTTGGGTAGCTTCTGGGTTTAGATGTCCAAAACTCATGCTGTGCAGCTCACGTAATACGGTGAGCAGCTCCTGCTTCGTCTGGTACACACGATTGGAAATCATCGCGCTATACACGTCGGCAATAGCTGTTATGCTGGCAAAAGGATGAATATCTTCCTTGAACAGTCCATGGGGATATCCACTTCCATCTTCACGCTCGTGATGCTGCAGGGCGACAATTGCAGAAATCTCATCGCTGGTTGAATTGCGAATAATATCATAGCCATATAGCGAATGTTTTTTCATCTCATGGAATTCTTCGGGTGTCAGTTTATCCGGTTTGTTCAAAATTTCATCCGGTATCATGGACTTGCCTATATCATGTAAATATCCAGCTTTACCGGCGGCATATGCTTCTTCTTCCGTATATCCAAGCCATGTGGCAATGTAATATGACAGTACGCCTACTTGGAGAGAATGATTATAGGTATAGTGATCTCCCCGTTCCATAATTAATAGCAGAGATACGACATCTTTTTGACGAGCCAGCTCTGAAACGAGAGGGCCGAACAGCTCATCCACTCGATATTCATCAAATTTTCCAGTTGAGGAGGCTTCGAGAAACATGCTTTCAAAGCCACTGATCGTCTGCTCCATGAGAGGAACGGCACGTTTGAGGGACTCGGGGGAAGCTGGGACATCGGGGGCAAAGTCAACCGGAATGCTCGCTGAACCGGCATCAATGTCGATATAATCGACACCGTGCATAATGAGTTTGGAAATATCGTCATGCTGTAGCTCGGTGCCCTGAATCATGACAGGTACACCGTGCCCATTGTATGTATCGGATTTGAGGCGATCTCCCGGTTTGGCATCGGTAACGTGTACTCTCATGCGCTAACCTCCTTATTGTCGTAAATTTGTCGAAAATACGAAACAAACTTAATATATCAAGAATTAAATGGGATGACAACGACTAATTTACTATTATTCCAAGCTGTAAAATAGGTCCCAGGAACCCGTTTCCTATCAGATACCTACAGTAGATAACGTCAATACTTTTCACTATGTTTATGATATGAGATTGCCCAGAGACTACAGCGAAGCTTAAGGACTATGTCCACTCATATGTACCATATTGCTAAATAACATGGTATGCTTAAACATTAGAAGCTCCAAAGTCGATATATATAAAGTATAGAGGAGGGCGGTTATGGAGATGACGACTCGGCAAACGTTGACCATTTTGCATACCAATGATATCCATAGTCATTTTGGCAGTATGCCTTCGATAGCCGCGATGATCGATGAACGAAGAGCCGCATCACGGGATGCGCTGCTTGTGCTCGACATAGGAGACCACATGGACCGGATGGCCCCCGAAACGGAAGGAACGCTCGGTGGGGCAAATGTGGATGTGATTAATCTAACAGGATACGATGCAATTACGATCGGTAACAATGAGGGACTGACTTTTACCCCGGATATGATTGAACAGGCATATGCGGGGATTCATTGTCCGGTCGTATGCGGCAATATGACAGAGCGTGCCACGGGGATGAGCCCTTCGTGGATGAAGGAATCCCTTATCGTAGATAAAGCAGGAATTAAGGTGGGTTTACTTGGTGTGACGGCTCCTTTTGTAGAGTTTTATCAATTGCTGGGCTGGGATGTGCTCAATCCGTTTAAGGTGCTGGGGAAGCAGATCGCGGCACTGAGAGAGCAGGTTGATGTTTTGGTTGTGATGTCGCACCTGGGTCTACCTTCCGATAAAAAATTAGCGTCGCAGTTTCCTGAAATTGACGTTATCCTTGGAGGTCACACCCATCATGTGCTGGAAGAACCGCTTTGGATCGGAAAAACAGCTTTATGTGGGGCGGGTAAGTTCGGAACGCTGCTGGGTGAAGTGACACTAAGTCGTAACAATAGCCTCGAACCGTTTCGAGTCACGTCGGGCGGCGTAGTTCCTGTGGATCAGACACTACTGGACGAAAAAGTGGCATCGGCCATTGTGGTGCATCGCAGACAAGCAGAACGCGCCATGGAGAGCACAGTTGCGGTGGCGGATCGAAAACTGGAGATCGCATATGATCAGGAATCCCCTTTCGGGAATATGCTGGCACAAGCGGTGTCCCATTTTACAGGAACAGAAATTGCCCTCGTCAATGCGGGACAACTGCTCGGCCCATTACCTCAAGGGGATATCAGCAAAGGAATCCTACATTCCTTATGCCCTTCGCCGATTAATGCCTGTGTTATGAAGTTGCGGGGAAGAGATATTCGGTTGGCGCTGGAGCAGTCCTTGCTACCTGAATTTACAGACAAGCCCATGACGGGTTTTGGCTTCAGAGGCAAAGTGCTTGGCACGATGTGTGTGGAAGGCTTGGCCATTCAGTATGACCCTGGCCGTGCTCCTTATGAAAAAGTGACGGACATTCGTGTAGCGGGTCAACCTTTGGAAGAGTATGAGGAATACACAGTGGGCACGTTGGATATGTTCACTTTCAAAGCAGGTTATGAGGTGCTTGCGAACGGAACAGATCTCCGATTTATGCTTCCAGAATTTTTACGGGATATGATTGAAATGGAGTTGAAGCGTCCGGGCGCGATGGAAGAATGTTTTGCAGCTAGGTGGCTTCAGGTATCAAAACAATCGGGAGAGGATTAAGCTGCGACTGGTACCTGTTACATTATTGAGAGCCGGCATGAAGCTTGGCAAGAAAATTTACAATGAAAACGGAATGGTGCTGCTCTCGGAAGGTGTTGAGCTTACTTCGCGATTGATTGAACGTCTAGGCCAAGTCGGTATTGGATATGTATACATTGAGGATGCTGTGACAGAAGATATCGTCATTCCTGAGATGATTCATGAACAGACAAGGGCCGCGGCGCTACAGGAAATCAAAAAGCAGTTTCAAGGGTTATCATCCTATTCCGTAGATCATAAGCACAAATATTTTGGCAAGTCATTTTATAAGGTGATGGAATCCATTCTGGACGATATTGGAGGCCGTCAGGACGCCGTCATTATGTTGATGGATATCGGGGCCGCGGATCAGGATTTGTATCATCATTCTTTGAACGTATGTTTATATTCACTAGTACTTGGGATATCCAATGGCTACGATAATAACCAGCTCATGGAGCTGGGGATAGGTTCACTACTGCACGATATTGGTAAAATGAAAATTTCACCTCAAGTACTCTATAAGCCGGGTAAATTGACGGATGAGGAATATGAGCATATGAAAACACACACGGTGATCGGCTACAAGCTGCTCAAAGATGAACCTGGCATTCCCTTATTGTCGGCTCATTGTGCATTACAGCACCATGAGCGTATCGACGGCAGTGGATACCCACACGGTTGGAAAAAGGACCAGATCCACGAATATGCGAAATGGATCGGTCTGGCCGACTCGTACGACGCAATGACAGCAAGTCGGATATACAAACAGGCTTTGTTGCCCTATGAAGCGATGGAAGTGCTGTACGCCGGGGCAGGAACGTTATATGAGCAGCGAATGCTGGAAGCCTTTCGTGACTGTGTAGCTATTTACCCCCTGGGACTCTCTGTGATGCTCAACACGGGGGAAGAGGGGGTCGTAGTGCGTATACATCCCAAAATCCCGCAAAGACCCGTCATTCGCATTGTAAGGGACCGGGATGGGCAGGAAGTGAAGGCACCTTATGATGTGGATTTGTCCGTATCCCTCTCGGTTATGATTACAAACACATTGGGTGCTACTGTCGCCCCTTTCGGAGGAGTACACGTAGATTAGCAGATGATGTGGAAGAAAGTATGCAGACACTTTACACATCATGATATGATAATTATACGTCTTTTGAGGTTAATAACAGAAATAAGGTGAAAACATAATGACAGTTCTACAAAATAACACGCTACCCCAAATATCGCCAACCTATGATCCGTGGGACCCGATTGTCTCACTGCGTACACATGGTCGTCATTTGCTTACGAGTGTGGAGATGACCGTAACGCATCTATGTAATATGCGCTGTGAGCATTGCGCTGTTGGCGATATGCTGGTTATGAAGGAGGCCCCTTTCCTTCCGCTAGACCTAATGCTGAAGCGTTTGGATGAAGTCGAGCATCTGGAGACGATCAGTATTACAGGCGGGGAACCTGCCTTACTCGATAAAACAGTGGATGAAGTGATCGTTCCACTGTTGAAATATGCCAAGGAGCGCGGTATTCGCTCGCAAATCAACTCCAATCTGACGTTAGACATTCGCAGATATGAGAAGATGCTTCCTTATCTGGATGTGATGCATATTTCATTTAACTATTTGAATGCGGACGATTTTTATGAAGTGGGTTTTGCAAATACCGGCCGACCGACTCCACGTGCGGGTGCTGTTCGCCTGTATGAAAAAATGATGGAAAATGCCCGCAGATTGAGTGAAATGGGGATGTTCATTTCAGCTGAATCCATGATTAACTATCGGACACACACGAAGCTGGAGGGCATTCATCAATTAATCAACGAAATGGGATGCCGACGGCATGAGGTTCATCCAATGTACGCGTCGAATTTTGCCTCTGCTTTGCCTGTGCTTTCACTCGACGACATGCGGAACTCTATCCATAAGCTGCTGGATGTACGTAATCAGGACATGTGGATGTTGTTTGGCACATTACCGTTCTTTGCTTGTTCGGATCGGGAAGAAGACCGCAAACTGCTTCGACGCTTGCGTCAGGAACCGAATATTACAGTGCGTAATGATCCGGACGGAAGAAACCGTGTGAATGTGAATATGTTCACGGGTAGCGTGTATGTGACAGATTTTGCAGACATACCGGCTTTCGGAAATATTCAGGAAGATAGTCTGGACGATATTTTTGGTGAATGGCTGAATGAGCATCCGCTGAATCAGACTGTGAACTGTCATTGTGATGCCGCTGCCTGTTGTGGACCAAATCTGCTCGTGGCGGATATGTATTACAAAGGAATAGACTTTAAATCAAGAAAAGCATTACAACTATAGAAATGGGGAGTTCGTATTGGATGGTCATACCGAGTTTCATTGGGGATTGCTAGCTGTGAATCTCCTCTTGGTACTGCTGCTTGTCTTTCTAAATGGTGTATTTGTGGCCGCAGAATTTTCGCTGGTCAAAATGCGCCAATCCCGATTGACGCAGCTCCAAAGCGAGGGTCATCGCCTGGCAGGCTATGCGCTGAAGGTGAACAAAAAGTTGGATGCTTATCTGTCCGCCACCCAATTGGGCATTACGCTGGCTTCATTGGGCTTGGGTTGGATTGGAGAGCCAGCAATATCCGGCTACCTGATAGAGCCACTCATGCACAAACTCGGTGTAACTGACGGTACACTGATTACAACGGTATCTGTTATCGTCGGATTTTGCGTAATTACCTTTTTGCATATCGTATTGGGGGAACTGGCGCCAAAGTCCTTAGCGATTCAGAAGACCGAAGGTGTGGCGTTGTTTTTATCGGCGCCTTTGCTGCTTTTTTATAAGGTCTTTCTGCCTGTGATCTGGGTATTGAATGCTGCGGCAAACTTGCTGTTGCGCGCATTCGGCATTCAGCCGGCGAGTGAAGCCGAAGCAGCTCATTCGGAGGAAGAGATTCGTATATTGATGAATCAGAGCGCCAAAAGCGGTGTGATTGATAAGGACGAAATTAAGCTGATGGATAATATTTTTGATTTTTCCGACTTGCTTGCCCGTGAAATCATGCTGCCGCGTACAGATATGGATTGTTTGTATACGAATTTGTCGTTTAAGGAAAATCTCAAGATCATCAGCGAGACCAAGCATTCCCGTTACCCGGTAGCGGTTGAGGATAAAGACCAGATTATCGGTTTTGTCCATATTACAGATCTTCTGCTAGCTGAGCAGGGAGAGCAACTGGATCTGGCTTCGGTGGTACGTCCTATTTTGAATGTGCCGGAGTCCATGGAAGTGAGTCACGTGCTACGCCTTATGCAGAAAAAACATTCCCAAATGACTCTCGTGGTAGATGAGTACGGCGGAACGGCCGGGCTGCTGACAGCGGAGGAAATTTTGGAGGAAATCGTCGGGGATCTCTATGATGAATTTGAGGATGAACGCCCGAGTGTGGAAATGAAGGAAAACTTCATCTCTGTGGACGGTCGTATGCTCATTGAGGATGTCAATGATTTGACTGGAGTGAACATTGAAGACGACGAGGTGGATTCCATCGGGGGATGGCTGTTCAAGGAATTGGAGGGCATTCCGGTGAAAGGGAAGAGAATTGAGTTTTATAACCTTACCTTTGAGGTGGAGGAAGCAACAAGGCTTCGCATAATGAGAGTGAAGATTCACCGCAAGCCTGAGCCTGTGATTGAAGATGAGCTTTCAGGTATGTAAGTTATTATAGAGTGCTGAAGAAAGAGCTTTTAGATCCACGTACCGTGGTTTTAAAGGCTCTTTTTTGATTAGAAACAGTTCTATGGTTATTTTCTTGAACAATTATTTTTATCTGTGATTTTTTGTTCGAGACTTGGGCGATACGGCATATGTTGAATAGTAAAACAGATGGATCAATCAAAGGAGGTTCCGGCCCGTGAAATTTCCACAGCAAGGTGAGTATGCCCCGTTTGTCGGCCCATTCGATCCGTGTCCGCCCGTTCTGTGTAAGACTTATGTGCTTCCGCCAAACTTGTTTATACAATTTCAGCCCCCTGGTCTACCACAATTCAGTCCAGATGAGGCACTGACGAAGGGAACGCTTTGGCCTTTGCTTTACAGCCCTTATGAGCCTAGGAGAAACCAGGGGGGAGGCGAATAGAATGGAGAATCCAAATCAGGGTCAGTCCCCATTCCAATTCCAGCAGCAAAATCAGCATGAGAGCGGGCAGCAACAGCCGAATCCATATCAAAGCCCTTATTCAAATCCGTATCCATACCAGAACCAGTATCAGAACCAAACTCAGGGCTATAGTCAAGCCGGAAACCCGGCCCAAGGCTACACGCCCCAAACCAAGCCAGTTGATGCCCAGTTTTATGCGTTGCTGGAGAAGCTCCAAGCGGTGGATTTTGTGTTGGTGGAGCTGAATTTGTATCTGGATACGCACCCAGATGATTTACAGGCTATCGAACAGTTCAATAAGCTGACGCAGGAAAGAACGGCGATTGCTAACGAGTATCAGATGCTATATGGGCCTTTACAAAATTTTGGCCGTGCTTATTCCAAGTATCCTTGGGAGTGGAGTCAATCCCCTTGGCCGTGGCAGGTCTAGGTAGGTATAACCTTTTATAAAGGAGGAACATGAATGTGGGTATATGAGAAAAAACTGCAATATCCCGTACGTGTCAGCAAATGTGATCCTCATATGGCCAAACTGCTTATGGAGCAGTATGGTGGAGCGGATGGCGAGCTGGCAGCGGCATTGCGCTATCTGAATCAGCGCTATACGATTCCCGATAAGGTAATTGGCGTACTGAACGACATAGGCACGGAGGAATTTGCGCATCTCGAGATGATTGCGACTATGATTTATAAGCTGACCAAGGATGCGAGTGTGGAGCAAATGAAGGCGGCTGGGCTAGGGGAATATTACGCGGCGCACGATCATGCGCTATATTATCAAAACGCAGGCGGGGTTCCTTTTACAGCGGCCTATATTCAAGCCAAAGGCGACCCGATTGCCGATCTATATGAGGACATAGCGGCAGAGGAAAAGGCTCGAGCTACATATCAGTGGCTGATTGATCTGACAGACGATGTGGATTTGCAGGATAGTCTGAAGTTTCTGCGTGAACGTGAAGTGATTCATTCGCTGCGTTTCCGTGAGTCAGTGGAAATTTTGAAGGGGGAAAGAGACCGGAAGAAAGTCTTTTAAGGTATTTTGTAAGGAGGGCCATCTGCAAATGCAGGTGGCCTTTCTTTTTTTGGGTTAAATCTACATAGAAGCACCTGTCAGAGACAGGACAGGCGATATAGCTGTTCATAACCTCAAACAATCAACTCAAACCTATCCCCTAATATTAATTGCTTGGAACGATGGATTTTTTGGCCGTCTGGACTACAAACTGTGCTTTTAATACAAAGTAGAGGATAGCCTTCCTCAATATTTAAATAGGTGGCTACATCAAAGGAAGCAAACTCCATAAATATATATTTTCTTGATATTCCAAATGTAATCTTGTGTTTATTTTTTAAAATATCATAAAGAGATATATTATTTAAATCCTCTTGTAATAAAAAAGAAAAAGAAGAAGGGAAACGTGAATACTCTACAGATACCGGCACATTGTCAGCATACCTGATTCTTTCTATATTGATTACTTTATCCTCGGGTATTAAACCTAAATGTTCTTGGTCTGATGCTGTAGCATCTTCAATCACGCATTTTATTACTTTTGCACCAGGCACTTTATTTTGTAATTTACAAGTATCGCTAAATCCAATGGTCTCTACGACATTTTTTTTGATTTTATCTTTTGTAATAAACGTTCCTTTTCCCGGAATCCGTACCAAATAACCTTCAGAGGTAAGTGAATCAAGTGCCGCACGGACAGTTACACGACTCACATTATTGGTTTCACTTAATTCTAATTCTGTAGGGAGTTTGTCTCCTGGTTTTAGGGTACCGTTGTGGATGGAATTTAAAATTCTTTCTTGCAGCTGTCTATATAACGGCGAAGATTCTGAATGATCAATCATGCGGTCAACCTCCAAATCAAGTTTTTATAAATGTATTATATTGTTTTATATCGGGATGCTTATATTATAACAGTATATACAATTTATGAATAGCTTGTAAGCCCTTGCAACTAGGGGTCCTCCCTTTAAAAATCGGGGATAGTTGAATCGATGCTCTAGAAAAAGTAGCAAATTGTTATTGCTTCATGTATTGTTTTGTGTTATTGTTTCCTTATAACATTCCAATACATACACCGGTGTGGAATGGAAAACAAGGAAATGTATCATACAAGGAGGAAATGGTAATGGAAATCAAAAAAATTATTGAAGAAATTGTAGCAAATAAACAAGAGGCTGGCGGTATTAAGCAGGTATATTATGTAGCTTGCGGTGGTTCTTATGGTGCTTTTTATCCTGCAAAAACATTTCTTGAAAAAGAAGCAAAGGAAGTTAAGGTAGGTCTTTATACCAGTAATGAGTTTGTGCATAACACACCTAAGGCATTTGGAGAAAATTCAGTACTGGTAGTGGCATCACATAAAGGTAATACACCAGAAACTGTGAAAGCCGCAGAATTAGGTAGAACAGCAGGAGTTCCAGTTATTGCATTAACGTGGGTTGAAGATTCTCCTATTACGGAACAAGCAGACTATGTGGTGAAGTACACATTTGGGGATGGTAAAGATATTGCCCGCGAAAAAACCATGAAAGCACTAATGACGGCAGTAGAGGTATTAAATCAGACCGAGGGATATGAGCAATATGATAAATTCCTGGACGGAGTAGGAAAAATAGATCGAATTGTTAAAAATGCATGCAAACACGTGGAAAAGCGTGCTCTGGCTTTTGCGAAAAACCATAAAGATGATTCCGTAATCTACACCATGGCAAGCGGAGCTGGCTACGGGGCTGCCTATATGCAAAGCATCTGCATTTTTATGGAGATGCAATGGATTAACTCTTCCAGCATACATTCAGGTGAATATTTCCATGGACCATTTGAGATTACTGATGCTGAAATACCATTTGTCATTCAGGTCTCTGAAGGAAGTACCCGGCCTTTAGATGAAAGAGCGTTAAAGTTCCTTAACCGTTATACCCAGAGAGTAGAGGTTTTAGACGCAAAGGATTTAGGACTGTCTACTATTGACAGCTCTGTGGTTGATTACTTCAATCATTCCCTATTTAATAATGTTTACCCCGTTTATAACCAAGCTTTGGCCATTGAAAGAGCGCATCCGCTTACAACTCGTAGATATATGTGGAAGGTTGAATATTAATCTTTTAGCAACCTTTAGAGGGGATATTCTTATGGAACAATATAAGGTTATTGGCATTGGTGACAATGTAGTAGATAAATATGTCCACCAGGGTATGATGTACCCTGGTGGAAATGCCTTGAACTTTTGTGCGTATGCCAGAATGTGTGGTATGGAGGCATCTTATTTAGGTAAGTTTGGTAATGATTATATAGCTCAGTATATTCAAAAGGTTATAGACGATTTAGAGATAGAACATAACCATTGCCGGATTTTTAAAGGGGAAAATGGGTATGCACGGGTTACATTGGAAGACGGTGATCGTGTATTTCTGGGCTCCAATAAAGGCGGTATTGCAAAGGAAAAGGCATGGGATTTTACAGAAAATGACTTGAACTACATTGAAAATTTCTCCGTGATTCATACTAGTCTAAACAGCTATATAGAGCAGGATCTCGCAACATTAAAAAAAACGAATGTGCCTATCTCCTATGATTTCTCGGTACGCTGGAATGATGAATATTTGGAACAAATATGCCGGTATGCGGACATTTCATTCCTTTCATGCAGTCATTTAACGGAAAGTGAAAGAAAAAGAGAAATGCTAAAAGCACAGAAATTCGGTTCTAAAATAGTGATTGGTACTGTGGGGGAAAATGGATCAGTTGCTCTCTATAAAGATCAATGGATGCACCAGCCGGCAGTATTAACGGATACCGTGGATACGATGGGAGCGGGTGACTCTTATATAACCGCTTTTATTGTAGAGATGATTAAAAGCTCTAAAGCCGGTAAGATTTTCTACGGTGAAGATGAGGATATGCTTCGGAGTATCAAAGCAAGCATGGAAAAAGGAGCGGTTTTTGCGGCTAAAATATGCCAGATAAACGGAGCTTTTGGCCACGGCACACCCATTCGTTGTTCTGACTCGAAAGAATAAGCATGATAAGAATTTTGTAAGCGTATTCAGTGAAGGGCGGCTACGCCCTTGTAGATAATGAAAGATCGGTAAAGTTCGTAAAATCAAAAAAAGGGAGAATTCTTATGTTTTGGTTTGAGCTATTGATCATCTTTTTACTCATTTTCTTCGGTGCTAGAGTTGGCGATGTTTTTATGGGCTTGCTCGGTGGAGTGGGCGTAGCGATTTTTGTATTTATCTTTCATGTCCAACCAGCGGCCCCTCCCATTGATGTAATGCTGATCATTTTAGCGGTTGTATTGGCTGCCTCTGCGCTGCAGTCTTCAGGTGGACTTAACTTACTCGTCCAGATTGCAGAGAAAATGCTTAGTAAGTCACCTAAGAATATTACAATAATAGCTCCAATCATATCCTGGTTATTTACCTTCTTATCAGGAACCGGGCATGTCGTATATAGTTTATTGCCTATTATCAATAAGCTTGCCATTGATAATGATATCAGACCGGAAAGACCCATTTCAAATAGTATCATCGCTTCCCAGCAGGCAATAACTTGCTCACCGGTTTCAGCGGCCACTGCTGCTATGATTGGATTTATGTCACCCCTTGGAGTAAGTTTGGGGACCATATTGGTCATTTCCATACCTGCTACACTCTTAGGTGTCATTACAAGTGCGGTGTGCACGTTGCGTAAAGGGAAAGAATTGTCTGAAGATTCGGAATATTTGCATAGATTGGCAGAAGGCTTAATTGAAAAATCAGAAAAGAAGGCTGAGAAAAAAGAAACTTCAAAAGGAGCGAAAGCCGCTGTTGTTATCTTTTTGATGGGAGTTTTAGCCATTGTTATTATGGGCATGTTTACTCAACTGCGTCCATCCTGGGAGCTAAATGGAGAGGTTACTAGTCTATCAATGCCGCATACCATTGAAATGATTATGCTAGTTTGCGCTACTATGATTATTATCGTATGCCGCCCGACGATTGAAACAATTCTTAACGGACCCATATTCAGGGCAGGGGCGCTGGCTATGGTCTGTGCCTTTGGGTTAGCCTGGATGAGCAGTACCTTTATAAACGGACAAACCGCTTTTATCCAAGATCATGTTGCTACGATTGTAAATAGCCATCCGTGGATGCTTGCCGTTATCATGTTTATCGTTGCTGCTTTAACTACGAGTCAAGGTGTCACGACATTAATTATGATACCTATTGCTATTGCCCTTGATCTGCCTACCTACATCATAATTGGAGCGTGGATGGCTGTAAATGCGAACTTCTTTTTACCAGTATCTGCTCAGTGCCTTGCTGCCATATCTTTTGATACAGCGGGTACGACTAAAATTGGTAAATATGTATTGAACCACAGTTTTATGATACCTGGAATGATTAATATTATTTTATCTGTAATATTAGCTACTTTAATTGGAAGCGTTTTAATATAGAGCGTCGTGTAAAAAGGAGGTATCTAATTATTATGGTACAGATATCACAAGTTGCGGCTGCAAACTATCATTATAAAAGATATTCTTTGGAGTATTTTTTAGAATCTGTTGCAAGGCTAGGATTCCATAATATTGAATTGTGGGCTTCAGGTCCACATCTCCATTTAGACTATTTGACGTATCAGGATATAAAAAAATTAAATAAAAAAGTAAAAGAAAGAGGGTTAAAGACGATCTGCTTTACCCCTGAGCAGTATGTCTACCCGGTAAGCATCAGTCATCCTGATCCAGAGTATAGAAAGAGGAGTGTTGAGTTTTTTTGCCGGCATATCGAAGCTGCATCTTTGCTGGAATGTGACAAAGTGTTGGTGACCACAGGCATCGCATACTTGGATGTTGATGAGACAGAAATGTGGAAATGGTGCAGAGAATCTTTAGGCGAAATCTGTAAAACAGCAGAAAAAGAGGGGATTTACCTTCCTATGGAGGCTTTTACCTCTTTTACTACACAGGTGTTTAATAGAGTCGAGCACATTTCCAAGATGATAAAAGAAGTTGGGAGTCCTTATTTAAAAGGTTTAGCGGATACAGATGTGATGGAAACTACAGGAAAGGATACCATTCATGATTTTATAAGGGAACTGGGAAATAATTTAATGCATGTACATTTTGTGGATGGTAATCCTGGAGGACATCTGGTTCCCGGAGAAGGCCAATTAGCAATGGCGGAAGTGTTAAAGGAGCTTAACAATATAGATTATAAGGGATATCTAGGTCTGGAATTATTGGATAGAAGGTATGTTATGAATCCGGAAAAAGCCCTAAGGGATTCGCTCACGTGGTTCGAAAAGCACCTGAATGATTGAAAGAGGAGCGACTTTCTACTATTTTATACCACGAAATTTTAAAACAAGAAAGTCGATTCCCTATAGGAGGAATCGACTTTTTTAAGTATGCCTAGCATGGGTGTTAATTCTAGAGTGAGAAATCCCGAACGGGAACTGGCAAGTCCCTGTCTTTAGCCAGTGTTCGTCTTCCTTATTTCTGTTGCTCTAGCTGTGCAAAATATTGCTCGTTATATAAAACACTTGGATGAGTAGGATGGTGCAACTGAGCTATGCGATGATGCGATTTTGCCTTTTCAATGTCGCCGATTCGGTCGTAACACATGCATAATTGCAAGTGTGGAAACCAGGTATAGTACGACGAATTGGTTAAGGCCATCACATCTTGTGGGGGCTCGATCAGCGTCGCCTGACGAAACCAGTAAATGGCTTGAGTATACTGCTCATCTTCAATGAACAAATTGCCAAAGGCACAGCAGAACTGGGCGCGTGGTACATCGAGGTTGAGTGTGCGAAGCAGTGCCATACGCTGCTCCTGTTTTTGACCCTGGTGAGCGTAGCAATCTGCTAGCTTAAAGCAAGCAGCAATCCGATCCTCAATCCATCCTTGATCGAGCCCCAGATAGTGTTCGTACTGCTGGATGGCTTCTAGTATGCGTCCGTTATCATATAGTTCATTAGCGAAGTAGTAGTGATCTCGCTCAGAAAATGCAGTGCCTTTCTCCCGGTGCTGGAGATAAATATGTAAATTACGGTCAGTGTAGGCACGTGTCTTTTTATGAGTCACTGCCATATTGCTGTGAAAGGTGCTGCCAGTCACATTCAGGAATTCGTGCACAAAACCGATCCATCTGAATCTACGATCACGCCGCACCATTCGGTTTCTTTTAAGCTTATGCAGCGGCTGCCCCTGTTCATCTACAGATAGTACATAATCCATCGTAATGCTGTCATACGAGACGGTGGCTTGTTTTTTCCAGTCGAGAAATGCCAGTCGATCTTGCTCCTCTAGGATGTCATCAGCATCCAGCCAAAATTGATATTCCTGTGTTGCCTGATCAAACGCATAATTGCGGGCTGCGGAGAAATCATCGCACCATTCAAAATTGTATACCCGAGCATTGAACGATGCAGCGACCTCTTGGGTTCTGTCGGTAGAACCAGTATCAACGATAATGATTTCATCAACTAGGTCATGGACTGATTTCAGACAGGTATGAAGGGCTTCTTCTTCATTTTTGACAATCATACATAAGCTGACAGTTACCATGCTCTTTGTCCCCCCAAAAAACTTGGTATAATCTCCATTTTATTAGGATAGCTTGCTCATTATGTAGTAATTCCTATGGATCGTTTAGAGGATGTGCGATGATCATAAATTCAATCTTGCTCTAATAAATTAGAAAATCAAAGTCTGATATGAAGAGGAGGAGATTGTGCAAAATTCGATATTATCAAGTGCGACCGGGAAATAAATTTGATGGCTAAATGTAGTTAGAAAACCAGTAACAGAAAAAAGGCAGTTAGCTGGAGGGTAAGATTGTATTTTTGTATTGATGTCGTTTTCATTGATATTTCCAGGTGTAAGTCCATTCATACTACGTTCACTCCCATATCGCGCTTGGGCGCAATTATGGTATGTCTTAGGACATGGAGGGAGAACGGTTTATGAGGCTTCTACCTGATGGAGGCGTTGAATCATGCGTATACTAATCGGTAGCCCGGTGCACCAGAAGCCGGAAATATTGTCTTTATTTCTTCAAGCTTTGGAGCGACTGGAGGCACCTGACGTGCTGCCGGATTATTTATTTGTCGATGATAATGACAATCTGACTTCAAGCCAATGGCTTGCCGATTTTTCCAATCGGCTGCCGGGCAGGGTTTTACCCTTGTTGAAAGGCTCACAGCAAGTAGAGAATCGAAGTGATGAGCACACTCATTATTGGCCGCCTGCCCTCGTCTGGAAAGTGGCTGGCTTTAAAAATCGTCTTATTGATTATGCACTTCAGCATAATTATGACGCGCTGTTTTTGGTCGATTCTGACCTAATTCTCCATTCCCGTACCTTATGTAAGCTGGTGGAGGCGGAGAAGGATATTGTATCTGAGATTTTCTGGACACGCTGGCAGCCGGAGGGGCCTCTATTGCCTCAGGTGTGGGTTAGTGATGAATATAATTTGTTCCATCGTGAAGAAGGCGAAGTGTTGTCGGCAGAGGAGAGAGCGCAACGCGAGTTGCATTTCATACACCAATTGCATGTTCCTGGTTTGTACGAGGTGGGTGGTCTAGGCGCTTGCACCCTAATCCGCAGACGTGCACTGGAAGCAGGGATTCACTTTGGTAAAATCAAAAACATTTCCTATTGGGGAGAAGATCGACATTTTTGTATTCGGGCAGCTGCATATGGATTTCCACTTTTTGTGGATACACACTATCCGGCGATGCATCTGTACCGGGAAGCGGACCGAATGAAAGCAGAGCAGCTACTATTCGCCCTAAAGTATTTTACAACGAGTGCTGTTCATACGGACCCTTCAGAACATTTAGCATATCTGGATCACTCCGATACTTCTACTAACTCTCCTGCCTTCAATCGTTCTGCATCATCAAGTCCCTCTAAGTTCCCTGAACCTCCTGTTATACCGTATGATCTCCGTGAGTCAGCTGTCTTTGCCAAGTACACTGCAGATTCTTTTGCTGTACCACAAACATTCTCTGGTCCACGACAAAGTGAACTTCATACGCCGCCTGTCAGCAAACCCAAATTGACGCTGACTATGACGGTATACAATGAGGCAGATCGCAAGCTCATTGACGTGCTGCGGAGTCATCGGGAATATATTGATGAAGCGGTCATTATTGATGATGGCAGTCAGGATGATAGCGGAGAGTTGTGCCGTGAGATCCTAAAGGGAATCCCACTGCGTTTAATACGCAATGAAACAGCTTCTTTTACCAATGAATTAGAGCTGCGTAAGCAGCAGTGGAGAGAGACGTCGGCTTCCTCTCCCGAATGGATATTAAACATGGACGCTGACGAAATGTTTGAATCCCGTTTTGCTCAAGGGGTACATTCGTTGTTAGCGGGAACGAAAGCCGATACGATTTGTTTCAGGTTGTTTGATATGTGGTCTTCCACTCATTACCGCGATGATGATTATTGGCAGGCTCATCGGTATTACCGTCCTTTTTTGATTCGATATAAGGAAGGGTTCTCTTATAAATGGAAGGAGCAGTCCTTGCACTGTGGGAGATTTCCCGAAAATGTGCTTGACCTTCCCAGTGAAATTAGCAACTACCGCATCCAGCATTGGGGATGGTATACACCTGCTATTCGCATGGCCAAATTTCAGCGTTACCAGTTGCTTGATCCAAGTGCTCGTTATGGCTGGAAAGAGCAATATAAATCTATTTTGGACCCGAACCCCCGACTCACGCTCTGGGTGGATCAGGACAACATAAATGTAGAAGAAGAAACTGCACCAGAATATGAAGCAGCCCACCAGGTAAACGACATGGATGTTGCCGAGATTTCGAGTGTCCAGGTTATTGATAATTCCGATCTGCAAATAAAAAGTGAAACCAAGGACTTACTTTATAGTAAATGCAAACTGTGTGGCTCATCTGACACGGCAGTATTTCATAGCTATGAACGCTTTACCTTGATGGGATGCGGTTCCTGCGGATTGGTTTTTCGTAATGATGTGGATCATATACAGCCCGAAGATATGATTGCAGAGATTTATAATGCCAAATGGGTTGCTATGCGGGATAGTGCAGCAGCATCAACTTATGGAGATCATGCCCTTTTTGGACTCATGCTGCTGGATATGTTCAGTACCGGTAAAGGGAAATTGCTTGAGATTGGATCAGGTACCGGAGAATTTATCCATGCTGCCCTTCAAGCCGGCTGGGATGCAGTGGGCATTGAACCTTCCATAGACTCGCGTGCTTACGCCAAATACAAATATGACGTGGATTTATTGCCGGGTTACTGGGGCGATGAAGCCGAAGTAGAAACTCAAACCCAAGAAGCACATGAAATACAGGAATTGAATGAAAAACAAGAAGCCGAAGAAGATACTGATTTACCACTGGATCACAAATACGAGGCCGTAGCATGCTGGCATGTGCTGGAGCATATTGCGGACCCAGTTGCATTTTTGACAGATTTACGCGAACAGCTTCAACCTGACGGGACGATCTATATTACGGTGCCCAACAAAAATTCGTTCACTAATGAGGCTTATGGCGTTTACTCGCCTTTATTTACGGAGGAAGATCATTTGTATCATTATTCTGAGCATACGCTTGCGCTCTTACTGGCAAAGTCCGGCTTGCGCCCGGTGGCTTTGTTCACCCGCCAGCTTCCCTCTGGTTTAGATGCCTTGCTGCAAGCCCATCCTTTATACGGTGAGCTTACCCTTACGGAGCAAATGGGATTGTTGGCCAAACTTCAAGGCGAGAAACGGGGTCATGAACTGTGCTGTGTCGCAAAGGTAATTTAGTCATCCCCAAAAGGAGGCAGTATCCATGAACATGTCTGATCCGTATCTGTCTCGCTTTTTTGTATATTCTGACCCCAACTCCTCCAACATGATTTACAGACTCCCCCAAAGCTGGTGGAGTCGCCCCTATGAGTATGAGTGGTGTCTCCAATTTATGTCTGGGCAAGATACAGTACTGGACGCAGCATGTGGAATCCCTCATCCATTCAAATTTGAGTTGGCCCGCCGTTGCGCTGAGGTCTATGCCTGCGATCTGGATATACGGATCGTTTCCGTGGATGCCATTTTGGCCGAGGTGCGGCGGGATATCGGAGAGGAGGCTGCCGAGCGCATTCAGGAGATTTTACCAGTTCGTCTCCACTCCGCACATGCCAATCTGACGGCTCTACCCTATGAAGATGCCAGTTTTGACAAAATTGTATGTATCTCGGTACTGGAGCATTTAACGCCTGATGAATCTTTGGCAGCCTTACGTGAATTTCACCGAACTTTACGGGATGACGGAATGCTTCTGCTTACGTTTGATTATCCTACAGTGGACTTATCAGCGATGGAGCAATGGATAGAGCAGGCGGGGTTTTCGTATTGGAATGGTGTGGATCTCAAGCTTCCACGGGGGGCTCTACACACGGATATGTGGGGCGGTCTGCATTGTTTTAGGGCTGTTTTAAAAAAATATAAGAGTTAGCGGTATGCGCAATGAGGTTTACACGGACCTCTCTTATTGCTTATCATGAGAGGGGTTAGAGTTGTAAACCTACATAGGAAAGGAATGACTGATAACTACATGAACAATGCACCTGTGTTGAAGAAACCTGAGGCTATGGTATTTGATATGGACGGTACACTTTTTCAGACGGAGACGCTATTGCTTCCTGCGTACCACAAGCTGTTTGATACGCTGCGCGCCGAAGGGCTTTATGAAGGAGAGACTCCTCCCGAGGAGCTTATTTTGAATAGTTTGGGTATGTTGCTGGATGAAATCTGGAGAAGAGTGATGCCGGAAGCCAGCGAAGCGGCCCACAGAAGAGCGGACGAGCTGCTGCTTCAGCTGGAGCTGGAGGGATTGAAGAGCGGAAGTCATGCCCTGTATCCACATGTAAAAGAAACACTTCAGTCCCTTCATGAGCAAGGTGTCCGATTGTTCGTAGCCAGCAACGGGCTGGAGGATTATGTAAAAGGGATCGCTGCTGCGTATGAAATGGTTCCCATTTTTGAAGGACTGTACAGCGCTGGGGAGTACAGCACGCTTTCCAAAGTGAATTTGCTGGAAATTCTGTTGAGCAAGCACGATATTTCGAATGTATGGATGGTAGGAGATCGCTCCTCAGATGTGGAAGCAGGCAAAAAGAACGGACAGACGGTGATCGGTTGTGCTTATGCTGGATTTGGCGTGAACGATGAGTTGAAGGGGTCTGATGCAATTATTACGGACTTTACGCAACTGCTTAGACTTTATAAAAACGCCGAGTAACTGTGAAACACAGGTTAATGGTTATAAATAGGCTTGACGTACCATATAAATAAACTGTCGGGCAGACGAAAAAGAAAGGAAGGCAGCCACTTTACGCGGAGCCTTCCTTTGTCTTATTCTCAGTCTTACTCTCTGCTTTATCTTCTGTTTTATCTTCTGCTTTGTAGTCCGTCTGAGGCTTTGGATTAATTTGTGTGTGGTAGACCCACAAGGCATATTCCATGGGCTTGGCGATGGAACGGCGATAGGTATCTTTTTCTCCAATACGTGAAAATACCTCGCGGGCTGGTTTCGGGTTGACTTCCAGCACGTATATATGACCGTCCTTATTAATTGCCAAATCGAGCGCAAGCTCGCACAATGCCCCGTAGCTTTCTTCCAGATACGCAGCGATGTCCAGTCCGAGTTTTTCCCCCTGCTTGATGATTTTCTCTCTACGGCCCTCATCACGAATCCATTGCGTCAGCAATTGGTTCATCGGTACCGCCTTGCCTCCACCATGCAGGTTGGAAGTGACACTCCGATGTGCCCCGATTCGCCCGGCGCATCCGGTTAGCTCCCATACTCCTTGGCTATTTTTCTGCACCAGCATACGGTAATCATGGACCCTGCCATTCGGCAACTGCACAGGAATGCCTTCCTGAACAATGTAGTTATCCATGTTCCAGCTGCTCAGACGCGGCTCCAGACGGTCTAGACGTACCCGCTGCTGGGGAATAATATGGCGTTTGCGATTGCGGCCTTCAATCAGATACAGGCCCCCTTGCTTGTTAACAGGCTCAATACGTAAAATGCCGCGTCCTCCCGTACCGTTAATCGGCTTGAGGTACACTAGTGAATTCTGTTTGAGCATCCGTTTTACACTATGAAATCCATTGAACAGCTCTGTTGCAGGCAAATGGGGGCGAAAGGCAGACCTTCTCGCAAGCTGCTGATGAATGACCCACTTGTTACTCAGCGGTCGGTTTAAATATACAAGATCTGTATACTGCGATCGAAACTGCTTCAACTGACGATATCGTTCACTGCGCTGTACTCGGCAACGGTCGAAAATCATATCTGGGAACTCTCGCCACTTTCGGCTCCATTTTCCGCTGTGTGGATCATAGATTTGGGCAAGGAGCAGCCTGCGATCCTTATGGACATCTGCTGGAGTGAATACATACATATCCAGTCCCAGTCTTTTCCCTTCTGCAATCATGCGCTCATATATATCACGTTCCTCCAATTGCTTCTTGTTATTTAAATACAAGGTCATGATGCCTAGGACAGGTTTTGGCACAGCATTCCACCTTCCTCTGCCGTCTGCTTATCTTGGGATAACTCCCCGTGAAATATCAGCGTGGGTTTCCCTGTCGGTCCAGTCGTCATTTCATGCGCAACCAGTCCAGCACGGAAACAGGTTTTGAGACTGGCCATATTGTCGGCGGCTACGCTGCACGTCAGACGGCGCAGCTGTTTGAGCTGGGCGGACAGCAGTCTAGCGCCCAGTCTGCGGCCCCGGTAAAGCGGACGAACAATTACGATGCAAGCATCCTTCCCGTAATTCAGAGCGAGGGAAAATCCCGCAATCCGCAGCCCCTTCTCCGTGCGCACATATGCGCACAGGAGGGAGGAACCAGGGGTGTTCAATTGCTCCGGCGTCAAAACAGCCAACTGCCGCAGAGCATTACGAGTAATGCGCATGCCCCCTGAGCTGCGGGCCAGAAACAGTAACTGTCGTCGTCTCAGCAGCCAGCTCCGGGCAGGCAAATGTTGAACATCGCTAATTTGCGGCATGATTCCACTTCCTTGATCATGATTTCATTCGTCCGGCCAAAAAGGAGCTGTACTGGAATATGCGTCTAAGCGACTTTTGGCGGATTTCCGGCTCGTCAAATTTCATCGGTTTGGCATTGGCCTCAAAAAACCAGAGGGTTCCGAGCGTATCCACGCCCAAATCCATGGACATTTCGCCATGAGAAAGACCGGATGCGCGTTCAATTTGACGTGCAATCTGTATGGCCGTACTTTTAACTTTGTTCAGTAGATCCGTGCTGTCCTCAGGCCCAAACAATGAGGACAGTAGCTTGAACGGGTCCTCTACACTCCCGCCACGCGGGACATGTGTGGTAATGCTCCCTTTACCTGCCAGTCTGGCACCGACCCCGGTTATACTCCAGGAGCCGCGGATATTTTTTTGTACCAGGATACGCAGGTCGAAGGGTTTTTTCTGATAGGTTGCCAGATCGATACCCTGTTGAATGATATAAGGCGAGTTGCCCGCTTCCCGGCGGATACGTCCCCACAGCCGGGATAGCGATACAGATCTGTAGGTTACACTTTTTTTGTCATGCTGAATGGTCAGTCTGTAAGCCATTAGATGTTCTGGGCGGAATTTAAGAATCATAATCCCTTTTCCGGCCTTACCGTTTTCCGGTTTGAGATACAGATATGGATACGCAGACAGCATTTTTCCTAAGGAAGACAGGTTGCTTAACCGTTTGGTTGCCGGAACAAGCTGACGAGTGGTTTCCGAGGTACGCAACCACTTGAACAGTTCCCATTTGTTAAAAAAGCCTGGATTGTACAGCTCAATGCCTGAGGCATGTGAAATTTCATCCAACTTTGTGCGCACAGAGGTTTTAAGTTCATAATTACGATTGGGGATGCGATTATAAATGACCTGTGGAGGTGGAAAATTCTGTTCCTCCCACGTCTGTAAGCTCTTGTTGAAAACGTAGCCCTTAACCGTTTCGTCTGCCAGTTTCAGGTCCCTGACGGTAACAATGTACACCTGATAGCCCATCCGTGTTCCCGTTTCAAGAATATCCCTGAAATTGCGCTGATTGCCCTTGAAGAATTGTTCTTCGTCGTGCACTGTCAATACAGCAACGACTGGCTTATGCTCCGCCCGGGTATTCATAGTTCCTCTTTTCTGCGGAATTTACTGAGGTAAAGACAGTGGTCCAAAATATGCTCCACGGATGCTTTACCCTCCGCACGCAACGATGGATGCTGAAAAATGGATCGGCCTGGCTTGGAGTTGGCTTCAAACATCCATACCTTTTCATCCTGATCAATACCCAGATCAAAGCCGATTTCACCCAGTAGATGCTGGTGATGGTGTTCAATGGCTTCTGCGAGCGTAACTGCTACGTTTTTGGCACGTTGAAGCACTTCACCCGCCCGGTCTCCGAATACCCGGTTCAACGCCTGTTCAGGTGTCATAAGGGAGCCGCCGTTTTTGATGTGGGTCGTGACACTGCCGCGTCCGGCTTTTTTGGCTCCAATGCCGACGACGACCCACTGATTATTTCCATTTTTATGCATGTGAAACCGGAAATCAATCGGACAATTGTCAATCTCGATCAGCTGGATACCCTGTTGAATGACGTAACCCTTTAACATCTGTCCCTGATTGGAGTGAAGCATCCTGAGCATGGAGTTAAAAGAGGTGAATTTTAGCAATACATTGCTATTTTTCTTACGGTACCTCACAAAATAGCCTTGCTTGGGAACATGGGACAGACGGTAGATTCCTTTACCGAGGCTGCCTCCACTTGGCTTGTAATAAGCAAATTGATGTCGCTCCAACATACCTCGGATACGTTCAGAGCTGGGATTCATATATGATTCAGGGACATAGCGGTTAACATCTGGATTATTTTCCAGCAGATTATAGATATCGGACTTATTGAAAAAGCTCCAGTTAAAGAAGGGAATTCGTTTGCGGGAAAAGCGTTCGCGTAGTTGATTGATCGCCGGGGAAAAATCAGAGCGTCGGCTCGGCAAACGATTATAAATTACGTCCGGCAGAGGTACAAGTTTACGTGTGAATTCCCCGCTGGAAGACAGAAAATAGCCGTTAATCGTATCATTTTGCCAGTTAATATCCCGAGGGGTGAAGGCAAAAATATAAGATTTTTTGCTGCCTTCCTTCAGCAGTTGCTTAATAAAGCCTGTGCGTGATCCGAAAGGGCGAGTGGTGGAGTTGGTACCGTCAGACAGCACGCCAATCAACGGCCCTAGCTGTATATCCCCATCCAGATTTCGCAAATAGATGGCCCCGCTTTTGGGAACACGGATTGCATTACGTAAGCCCGAGGTCAAGTATAGATGGCGTCCCGCCTTCTGAATTGGTTTTACTGTAGCGGGAATCTGATCCTTACCGAGCCGCAGACGTACGGACTTGGCTCCGGATAATTTAAGGCTTTTCAACAAGGAAGTGGATATATATGCCACCTTGTCGGGCTGCTGTGAGAAATGCACATTGCAATGCGTTAAACTCATCTGTTTATCCTCCTATACCGTATGTTCAAGGGAGGCGCCCGCGCCCTTTGGCCCTGTCGCTTTGGAATGGGTCATTAAATATCGAGCATATTCGAGCGGGCGGTTGACCGACTGGAAAGCGCACTCGGGCTGATGGGTCTGAAAAAAGGAGGCCCGACCAGGTCGGGAATTAACCTCCAATAGCCAGATGTTCCCGCTCCGGTCAATACCGTAATCAATTCCCAACTCGCCAAGGCGGCCATAACGTTCCTCCAGCGCCCTGGTAATGGTCAAGGACAGCGCCATCATCTGCCCGATGATGAGACGCGTGGTGTCCGCGCCAAATTGTTCACGAAGGTAAGGCTCAGCTGGATGGGCTTCGCCCCCACCGTGAAGATTAGAAGTCAGAGTTCCTTGTCTGCCTTCTCTTACGGCAAAGCCCGTCAGGCGCCAATAGCCGTTGCCATCCTTTTGCATGAGTGCGCGAACATCAAAGGGATGATTGCTTTGGCTTGTTAATTTCAAATAAGGCTGCACGATATAAGCGCGTTTGTGTGCAATTCCGTGGACCCATGACAATCCTGCATCCAATTCGGAAAACAAGCGCCGGAACGGGCGGTTACGGGAGTCTCTACCCTGTACAAGTAGTCCCTGGCCTCCTTCTGCCAGCCGGAGATACAGTGTGCTCTTGCCATGTGTTCCGGTCTGTGGCTTCATAAACAGCTCCGAATGGCGTCGTAGCCATTCCACAAGCTGGATCGTGTCCCGGTATGGCGCCGTAGGCGGCACAAAGGGACGCACTTTATCTACCGCATGCAAAGCTCGATACACTTGCCATTTGCCAGGTAAGTTACGCGACCAGTAGATGAGCTTGCGCGATTTTTGCTCCGCCATATCTTCCAGTGTGCGCCTGACATTCTGGCTCTCGTGAACATGGAGACAGCGGTTATACACAATATCCGGCAACGGAAAGCGGCCGGATGTCCATACTCCGTTACGGTAAACATAACCTCGTATGGAGTGATCTTCAGGTGAAACTCCTTCGGCGGTAAACGCCATTACGCTAAGACCAGAGCGCCTGCCCAACAGACTTAGCCTGCGGCAAAAATCGGCTTCGGTAATAGGGGGAGTGGCGGCCTGATTCCGGCTAACAAGCACGCCCAGCGTGCCTGGCACAACAAGAGACACCGACAACAGCTCCTTTGGCAGCCAGACTCTGGAAGAGATGAATTCATTTGAAGCCGGCTGAATAACAGCAGTATTCAATCATTTTTTTTACGGACGGGCGAGTTTTCTGATCATTTAACGGCGTGTTGTCATTCTTCGATGGCTTCGAATTGACCTCCAGCAACCAGATGCGCCCCGTGCTATCTATTGCCAGATCTATACCAAATTCTGCGAAATGGGCGGGAATCGCTTTTTCCACTCCGCTTGCGATATCCAGTGCTGCTGTTTTGAGAGAGGTATGCCCATTCGATTTAACGGTTGCGGGCAGCGTGGTTTTGGCAAGTGCTTCTTTGACTGTACTCAGCGTGCCGCCTCTTGCCAGATTGGACACAAAGTGGCTGCCTCCGGCGATCCGGGCGACAATGGATGTTACGGTCCAGGTTCCGGACGAATTTTTCTGTACAAGCGCACGAAAGTCGACCGGACGCTTACCATGATCAATCAAGGTAAGTCCCTGTTGGAGTTGAAAGCGTGTTGTTTTCATTTTTCCCGCTAAGCTTTTGTACAGTTTATCGACGTTGGCATACATTTGCTTGCGGGGTGTGCCCGCTGTTGTGGATAGCACCGAAAAGGTGCCATCCGTTTGTTTGTTAATGCGCATTATGCCTTTACCTAGGCTTCCGCGCACTGGCTTGAGAAAAACAGCGGGATACTGGTTGCACATTTTTTTGAAAACAGCAAAGGTTTGCAGCAAGTGGGACTCGGGTAAATACTTGCGCAGGGAAGAATTGGATTTAAGCGCATCAAAGACTTCATTCTTATCCAGAAACTTTTCGTTAAAAATGGTCGTGCCGTACTGCGATTTTACTTCTTTCATGAAATGCTGTACGCTAGTTCTGTTCTCGAGTTTACGGGAGGTAAGACGATTATTGACGACATCGCCGGCAGGCATGACCGTCTTTTTCCAGCCTCCGTCATACACCCATCCCTGAACTCGCCCGGGCTGACTTCCGATATGCTCCGGGGTGAAAAAATACACATATGCTCCTTGTCTGCGGCATTCCCCGACTAGTTCACGGCAGAACAGGGTGATCGACCCGAAAGGCTTGTCGGGCTGTTCGGGATAGTCCCGACTGACCAGCACGCTAATAAGTGGGCCCACTCGAAGTGTCCGGCGACCTCGGCTGTAGGTTACTCGCAGATTACAATTGGCATGAAGCCCCATTTTTCGGGCTAGCACGCTTCCCACACGTAGGCCGCTGTAGCGGGGCACCGATATGACGGTAACCTCTTGGCGGAACGAACCGAAGGCGAGCTGAACGGGGTGGCCAGCGGATATTTTCCATTTGCGAAGCAGGGACTCGCCGACCATGAGTACGTCATCCTGCAAGATGCCCGATCCGATGATTTGAATCGTTGTTTTTTTGATGGACATCGTGGATCTCCTTCCGGGCAGCAACTTGATGTCTTGAAAGTAACGGGAAACGTGAATGGGCTGTAATAGCACTGATTCATCATATGAGGACATATATCCCTTGGTGATTGACGGACAATGTGAAATGTTGACACTAAACTTGTATTGGAGGAATAAACAATCATGAACATCTATGACAAAGCCCATGATTTAGCGAAAGCATTGAAGGAAAGCAAAGAGGTAGAGGAAATTACGTCAGCGATGAAGCTGATCGAAACCGATCCAGAAGCCAAGAAAATGCTCGACGATTTCCGTGAACGCCAAATGGAAGTACAGCAACGCATGATGAGCGGCGATATGCCAGCACAGGAAGAGATGGAAAAGATGGAGAAGCTGTTTGAGGTACTTAGCTTGAACCTCAACATCCGTCGCCTGTTCGACGCTGAACGTCGCCTGAGCGTGATTATTGAGGACGTTAACAAAATTATTGCAGACAGCCTTCAACATTTGTACGGTTCATCTCTGTAAGTTTGTCTCATATTCCTTCCTGTCCTCTCATAGACTAGATACATAGAGTCACAGGGAGAGGAAGGGATACGATTGAGTTCTTTCAAAAAATGGAAACACGGTTTGTACACACTCATTGCATTGGCTATGGTTTTGGTCGCGTTACCACGCATCTCGCTTGCAGGCGGTTTGAACTGGGTCAACGGCTTTGGAATGGTATGGGTACTTTTTGCGCTGCTAGTCATCGGAGCAAACATGCATTTTTTGCTGGGTGTGGATGAGGAAAAGCGCAAAACGCTGGAGCGTGTGCGACGGGCCAAAATGCAGCAGTGGCAGATGAAATGGGATAAAAAAGCTGACAAAGGCAGCATGTAGTGAGTTTTTTCAGCTTGTCCTGGGCTTGTCTCCCAGATGACAAATCAATCATAGAAAGAAGCGGTCCCTTGTAAAAGAGGGGATCGCTTTTTTGCTATTTGCGAAGCGGAGAACTCAAAATGAACAAGGGTCTAAAATATAGGGATATTGTGCTATAATAGATACAGAATGATACAGATTGAACGTTGGGGGTGTAACAGAGTTGGACGGGCTAGATGAAACAGTTACGAAGCATGAGCAGCTATTGCGACATATCGAGCAGTTGAAAATAGGCTCCAAAATTTCTGTGCGCAGGTTGGCTAAAGAAATGAGTGTCAGCGAAGGAACGGCCTATCGGGCCGTGAAGGAAGCCGAGAACCTGGGAATTGTCATTACCAAGGAACGGATCGGAACAGTACGAGTGGAGAAGCGACCGCGCGGCTTGTCCGAGCAGCTGACCTTTGCAGATGTCGTAAATATTGTAGAGGGACATGTGCTGGGCGGAAGTGAGGGGCTGGAGAAGCCCTTGCACAAGTATGTGATCGGAGCGATGCGCGAGGAAGCTATGGCCCGTTATATTGACGCAGGTAGTTTGCTAATCGTTGGTAACCGTGAGGATGCGCATTCACTTGCATTGGAGCAGGGGGCCGGTGTGCTGATTACAGGGGGCTTCGGTACGAGCCGAGAGGTTAAGCATCTCGCAGATCAGATTAGTCTGCCGATTATTTCCTCACGCCATGATACTTTTACAGTGGCATCTATGATTAATAGAGCCATATTTGACCGCTTGATCAAAAAGAAAATTATGCTGATTGAAGACATTGCGGCAGGCAAACCGAAAACGTTGACCTTGAAAATCAACAGCACGCTTACCGAGTTTGAAGAACTTTCGGTGACGACCGGACATCATCATTTTGCAATAGTGGATGAATGGAATCGTTTAATTGGTATCGTCAGCCGCAAAGATGTGGAGGGGCTTCTACCTGAGCATACGATGGATAAATGTCTGATCCGCAATCCGATAACGGTCACCTACCAGACCTCGCTGGCTTCCGCCGCGCAAATGATGGCGTGGGAAGGGGTAGATTATTTGCCGGTCGTGGACCGTAACCGCAAGCTGCTTGGGTCCGTTACACGGCGTGAGGTGCTGGAGGCGCTGCGTAACGCCCAAAAGCAGCCACAACTTGGCGAGACGTTCGACCAGTTGATCTGGAACGGGTTTGCTGAAGAGCGTAATGAGGACGGATCGTTATTTTTTCGCGGTTTTATTATTCCGCAGATGGCGACCAATTTAGGTACGATCTCGGAAGGCGTACTGGTCAACGTGATGACACAAGCGGGCTACCGGGCAGCTAGAGACATGACCGGCAAGGATTATGTGCTGGACAATTTGACGACTTATTTTATTAGACCCGTACAGATAGAGGATGCTGTCGTTCTTCGTCCGTTGCTGCTTGAGCTGAGTCGCCGCACCTGCAAGCTAGAAATTGCAATTTCACGGGAAAACCATTTGGTATGCAAAGCAGTGATGACACTTCAATCCATTGAACATGGTTAGTCTACCTATGGATCAGAGCAGGGTGTGAAGTCGAATAGACCGACTTAGTGGCTTTCAGGCAGTCTTTCTTTTGCTTCCAGCCAAATTTGCAGCACCCCTTCCATTACAAGCATCGTTTTGACCTGGATCGTATACTCCTTGTCACGAACGGTGTATTTTTTTTGGTGCAGCAACATACGTACCAGCTTGCTGTCAGAGTCAATTTCGAACATATCTCTGCCGCGCAGCACCTCCAGATCACGACTGACACGGCGAAGAAGTTCCTTCAGGTTGATAGAATCAATTTTTTCGGCCGAAGCTTCCTCCGCGATCAGCTTGATTTCTTTGACAACGGTTTGGCGCTTGCTGTATTTGCGCAATGTTTTGTTGTCTTCCTCGGCTTGCTGGAGCTGGAATTGAAGATCCTGGTTGTTCGTCCACAGCTGATTGAAGCTGGCATGCCAGATGGCATTGTAGATCATTCCTCCCGTAATCATACCGAGTACAAAGACAGAGGATAATTGCATAAAAGGGCGCAGGCGCTCAAAAGGGGGGACTCTCATAGTCGTTTCACCTCACGGTCGTCCGTTGCCGCATACCCACTTGACCAGCTCTGCACCCATATGAGCGCCTAAAAAGGCGAAAATCAAATACAATATCTGCTTAATGGCAGGTGACAAATTACCATCCAACATATTGCTTTCAATGACCCGGATCGGGTCCATCGTTCCCCCCACAGCGGCGGCAAGCGCCCATATTTTAATTCTTCCGGCAACCTCCAGCATCGTCTGGGTTGGCGGCTGAAGCGATACGACAGCTCCCATTCCGCCGAGCATGGCTCCCCCGAGCACGATGCCGAAGGCAATGAAGAAGTCGAGAATCGCTTTGGATATAAAAGTGCTCATGCTCTTTTCCTCCTTAGGTATACGAATCAGGACCGCGCTTGTCCGCCGAGGTCTGTACTTTTATTCTATGGGCGCTACTAACGCGGATATGATAAAATAGTTTGAAGAAAATCAAGCGGTGAAAGGAAGAGAAGCGCATGAGTTCATTTGTGCATTTGCATGTTCATAGCGAGTACAGCCTGCTGGACGGCGCGGCTCGTACCGCGGAGTTGGTCAAACAGGCATCAGCTTACGGAATGAAGGCGCTGGCCCTTACAGACCACGGGGTTATGTACGGTGCCATTCCTTTTTATAGAGCGTGTGTAGAGAACGGCATTAAGCCGATTATCGGGTGTGAGGCCTATATGACGGCAGGATCGCGCAAGGAGCGTGGCAGCCGGAAGGATCAGCCCATATATCATTTGATTTTGCTCGCCAAAAATAAAACAGGCTATCAAAATCTGATGAAGTTGTGCTCCATCGGCCATTTGGAGGGCTTTCACTACAAGCCGCGCATCGACATGGAGGCTTTGGCTGCCCATCATGAAGGCATCATATGCCTGAGCGCTTGTTTGGGCGGTGAAGTGCCGCAGCATTTACTGCATGGTCGGGAAGCCGAAGCACGACGAGCAGCGGAACGGTATCGTAACATTTTTGGCGATGATTTTTATCTGGAACTCCAGGACCATGGTCTTTCGGAGCAAAAACGTGTAAATCCTCTCTTGATCGCACTGGCGAAGGAACTGAATATTCCACTGGTGGCGACGAATGACGTGCATTACTTGACTGAGCCAGATGCGGACGTGCAAGACGTTCTGATCTGTATCGGGACAGGGAAGACAGTTGACGATGAGGAACGCTTGCGTATACCAACACGTCAGTTGTATCTGAAAAGTCAGGAGGATATGGCTCGTTTATTCCCGCATGTGGCAGAAGCCATCGCCAACACGGTGCGTATTGCTGAAAAATGCGAACTAGAGCTGGAATTCGGTCAATCCATTTTGCCTGAATATCGCCCGCTGCCGGAAGGAATGACCTCTTCGTCCTATTTACGCAATCTGTGCGTGCAAGGGCTGGAGCGTCGCTATGGAAGCGATCCCGGATGGGAGCAGCCGGAGGAACGGGAAAGGCTGAACCAACGGCTAAACTATGAGTTGAATACCATTGACAGTATGGGTTTCAGCGATTATTTCCTGATTGTATGGGATTTTATTGCCTTTGCACATAAGCATAAGATTGCAACGGGACCGGGGCGGGGTTCCTCAGCAGGCAGTTTGGTTGCCTATGTGCTTAACATCACGAATGTCGATCCGATGAAATACAACCTGCTCTTTGAACGGTTTCTGAATCCAGAACGAATTAGTATGCCAGATATAGATATTGATTTTAGTGATGAACGGCGTGACGAGGTTATCGACTATGTAGTACAGAAGTACGGAAATGAGCATGTAGCGCAAATTATTACCTTTGGAACGCTGGCAGCAAGAGCCGCTGTCCGTGATGTCGGTCGTGCATTGAACGTGCCGTATGGCGAGGTGGACAAGGCAGCCAAGCTGATTCCGGCGCAGCTAGGCATTAATATCCGTCATGCGCTGGAAATCACCCCGGAGCTAAAAACGCTATATGAAACGAAGCCCAAGACACGTGAACTGCTGGATATGGCGATCAAGGTTGAAGGAATGCCTCGTCATGCTTCGACACATGCAGCAGGTGTTGTCATTTCGCGGACTCCATTGACCGATGCGGTTCCGCTTCAAGAGGGGAGCGAAGGGGTTCCTTTGACGCAGTACTCGATGGAAAATCTAGAGCGCATTGGTTTGCTTAAAATGGATTTCCTTGGGCTGCGTACGCTCTCCATTATTGAACGGTGCATACACTGGATTGCGGAAGAGCATGGAGAAACGCCTGATTTTAATCGTATTCCCGATAACGATCCGCATACCTATGACTTGCTGGGCAAAGGAGATACAGGAGGCGTATTCCAGCTGGAGTCGGCCGGTGTACGCCGGGTACTCAAGGATTTGAAGCCGAGTGTATTCGAGGATATCATTTCTGTCCTGGCTTTGTATCGTCCGGGCCCGATGGGCTTTATTCCTAACTTTATACAGGCCAAGCATGGTCAGATTGAGATTTCTTATCCGCATCCTGACCTGGAACCGATCTTAAAGGATACGTACGGTATTATTGTGTATCAGGAGCAAATCATGCAGATTGCTTCACGCATGGCGGGCTTTTCCCTGGGAGAAGCCGATCTGTTGCGCCGGGCTGTGTCCAAGAAAAAGCGCGAAGTGTTGGATCTGGAGCGCGGGCATTTTGTCGAAGGCAGTATCAAGCAGGGATACACGGAGGAGGAGGCCGGAAGGGTTTACGATATGATTGTCCGTTTTGCTGACTACGGCTTCCCGCGTGCTCATGCAGCTGCTTATGGTGTGCTAGCATTTCAAACGGCTTATCTAAAGGCCCATTATCCGGTGCAATTTATGGCTTCAATGCTGACAGCCGTGATGGGAAGTCATCGGAAAGTGGCTGAATATGTCGTCGAATGCCGTCGTATGGATATCGCAGTGTTGCCGCCTGATGTGAATGAGAGCGGGGTGTTGTTTACTCCTTTACAGCAGGGAGGCATCCGTTTCGGCCTAGCAGCGATTAAAAATGTCGGCACACAGGCGATGGAGAGCATTCTCGCTGTTCGCAAGGAACGGCCTTTCGACAGCCTGCTCGATTTTTGTCGACGTGTCGATTTGCGGGTATGTAATAAGAGAGTAATTGAATCGCTTATTCAGGCAGGAGCCTTTGATTCATTGACAGGTCATCGGGCACAATTGCTTGCCATGTTGGATGAAACAGTGGATGCAGCCGTCAAGTGGCGCAAGGAACGGGATGACTTGCAAATTGATATGTTTGGTTTTGTGGAAATGCCCAATTGGGATATCGAATATCCCAATGTACCCAAATTCAGTGCCAGCCAGCAGTTAGAGCTGGAACGTGAACTACTGGGACTGTATTTATCCGGGCACCCGTTGGATGATTTTGAGTCGCTGTTGGAAAGCAGCGAGGCGGATCGTTTGATGGAGCTGGGCGATGTGCCAGATGAAACGGTTGTTGTGACCGCAGGCATGGTAGTGTCACTCAAAACGATTACGACCAAGCAGGGTAAGGCCATGGCCTTCATTGAGCTGGAGGATCAGATTGAGCGCTGTGAGGTTGTGCTGTTTCCTGAGGTATGGAAGCGAAGCCAGCAGTGGATTGAAAAGGGAGCTTTGCTTACGCTTCGAGCCAAGATGCAGCAGCAAGACGAGCACTTCAAGCTCCTTGCGGATGAGACCGCCCCGCTGGCGGAAGACTCGCTGGCACGGCTCCTCCAGCGCCGACGTGCCAGTACGCGCTCGTCCGCAATAGCTGGAACATCCGTGCCAGCTGCTGGCTCTCCTGCTGGCGGCCCGGGCGGGAGAGCGTCGCGCGTGTCGCCCCCGCCTTCGGCAGCCAATGCATCTGCTTCGCCTCAACCGAAGGCGGCCCGTCCCGTGATGGCTGCTTCACCGCGTGGAGCCGAAGCGGCTCGAGGTGAGCAGGTGCCAGTCCCGCGCAGCTCGGAGCCGACCACTCATCAGCGGGTGTTTGTCAAAATCACCCGCCAGGCAGAGGAGGACGCCAGCTTGCTGGTCAGTCTCAAGGCACTGCTCCAGGAGCATCCCGGTGCTATGCCTACCGTACTTTTTTATGAGAGCAACCAGCGTCTGCTGGCCTTGAGCGATGCTTACAGCATTAAGCCCTCTCCTCAGCTTTTTGATCAAATGGAGTCGATGTTGGGTGAAGGTACGGTGAAAGTCAAATGATAGGCACACAGCAAACCGCCCTTATTGTAACGGTTTAATGAACATTTTCCTTCCTTCCCGCATACACTTGGAAAACTGGCGGAACAGGAGATTCAACACGTACCCTGCACCATAAGGTCCCGTACGGTGAAAGAATAGACTGCACGGTGAAAGCGGGAGGGAAATTATGTCCTATGAATATGCAGAAACTTTGTTAAATCGCAGAGGCATTCGTATCGAGTCCATTGCGGACATTGTTTTTCAGCTTCAGCTAAAATATTATCCTCATTTGACGATGGAAGAATGTATAGACAGTGTCAAAGCGGTTTTACAAAAGCGTGAGGTTCAATATACGTTGCTCACAGGTATTGCGCTCGATGAGCTGGCCGAAAAAAGACTTCTCCCCCAGCCATTGCAAGCCATTATGGAGGCTGACGAACCGCTGTACGGAGTGGACGAGACACTGGCTCTTGGAATTACGAGTGTGTACGGCATGATCGGCTTAACCAGTTTTGGTTATCTGGATAAGGAAAAGACGGGGATTATTGAACAGCTGAACCAAAAAGGCAGTGGTATTCATGTGTTTTTAGACGATCTTGTCGCCGGATTAGCTGCCGCTGCTTCTTCGCGCATTGCACATCGGAGCCTCCATGCCAAGCATTATCCTGCATCATTGGACGCTTAATTGACCTGTGTAGACAGAGTTGATGATTTTCTAGGCCCTCCGACGAACTTGAATGATCAGGAGGGCTTTTGTTGCGGGAAAAAAGTAAGGTATGTTATCATGAGTCTATTATATGGGCTCAAAACTTGAGGCTTAGGGGGTAGAAACAAGGCATGTGGACGGTGATTTATATTGCACCGACGGCCAGACTGGCTGACATGATTAAGCTCAAACTGTCTGAAGAAGGTTTTATGGTGCAGGCCCGGGCCATCAGCGCGTCCAAGCAACAGTTTGAGATACTTGTGCCTTCGGGTGAAGTCGAAGAAATACAGGAAGTGCTTAATTCGATTTTGCGCCCTTGAGTCCGGAACGGCGGAAGTGATACAGCAGCATGAGTGGAACAAAGGATGCACGATCGGCGGTAAAGTTTTAGTAACAGGCGTTGACGTGTGTATGAACATAATGCTTAAAGGTGCCGCATAGACGGCAGAGGACCTTGTATCGGTTACGGCTGACAAATAAACGGCTGGAGAGGTGTAGTTGTGTTTAAAGATTTATTCCAAAAGAAGCGTAAATACGCGACCATCCCTTCGGAACGGGCGCTGAGCGGCGATCAAGCGGACATGCCGGATCGTCCCAAACGGGAAATTCCCGAAGGTCTTATGACCAAATGTGGCAAGTGTGGAAGTATTCAATACAGCAAAGAACTAGAGAAAAATTTGAAAGTGTGTCCGGTGTGCGGATACCATATGCGTTTGAATGCTATGGATCGCATTCGCATGGTGCTCGACGAAGACACGTTTACGGAATATGATGCCGATATGATTTCGGTTGACCCGCTGGACTTTCCGGGATATGCGAGCAAGCTGGAGCAACAGACCCTGAAATCTGGCTTGCGAGAGGCTGTCGTTACGGGCGACGGCCTTATTTATGGACATCCTGTTGTCGTTGCTGTGATGAGCTTTGACTTTTTTACTGGCAGTATGGGTTCGGTCGTAGGAGAGAAAATTACCCGCGCCATTGAGCAAGCAATAGACAAGCGTCTGCCGCTAATTATTTTCTCAACTTCCGGCGGGGCACGTATGCAGGAAAGTATTTTAAGCTTGATGCAGATGGCCAAAACAAGTGCTGCTCTTGCTCGTCTGGATGAGCAGGGCTTGCTGTATATTTCTGTTATCACCGACCCGACTACAGGTGGAGTGTCCGCCAGCTTTGCTACGCTTGGAGATATTAATATCGCGGAGCCAGGAGCTGTATTCGGCTTTGCAGGGCGTATTGTAATTGAACAGACAATCAGACAGAAGTTGCCGGATGATTTTCAAACATCCGAATTTAATTTGCAGCATGGACAATTGGATATGGTTGTACACCGCAAGGAACTGCGTGATACCCTCGGGCAACTGCTTGATCTGCACAGTGTGAAAGGGGTGGAATAGATGGCTGGTGAATTGCCTTATGAAAAGCCCCTGGTCGAGATGCGACAGAAGATCGAAGAACTCAAGCAATTCGGACAGGATAAGCAAATTGATTTTACAGATGAAATCAACCGTCTCGAGGAACGTTATCTCGAGATGGAAGAAGAAATATATTCGAACATTACAGCACCACAAAAAATGCATTTGGCCCGTCATCATCAAAGACCAACGTCTCTTGATCTGATTGAGCAGGTGTTTACGGACTTTATTGAATTACACGGCGACCGCTTGTTTGGAGACGATCTGGCGGTTGTGGGCGGAATTGCCAAGCTAAATGGTATTCCGGTGACCGTCATTGGTCAACAGCGTGGTAAGGATACGAAAGATAACATTGCACGTTTCTTTGGTAGTGCTCATCCGGAAGGATTTCGTAAAGGCTTGCGTCTTATGCAGCAGGCTGATAAATTCAAACGCCCTGTTATTACATTTATTGATACGAAGGGCGCTTATCCGGGTAATACAGCAGAGGAGAGAGGTCAATCGGAAGCGATTGCCCGCAACTTGCGGGAGATGGCAAAGCTTTCGGTGCCTGTTATTTGTGTGGTCATCGGCGAGGGTGGAAGCGGCGGTGCGCTTGCGTTTGCAGTCGGTAACCGTGTGCTGATGCTGGAACATGCCATTTATTCGGCCATTTCTCCAAACGGTGCAGCTTCGATTCTATGGAAAGATGCTTCCAAGGCCGATCAGGCAGCTGAAGCCATGAAGATTACGGCTAATGACCTCCTGCGCATGGAAATTATCGAGGATATTGTGCCGGAGCCGAAAGGGGGCGCGCATCGTAACTATGAAGTAACTGCTGCCGCAATCAAGGAGCTATTGGAACGTCATTTGGCAGACCTTACGAATATGAGCTGCGATGAATTGAGGGAAGATCGGTATCAAAAATTCCGAAAAATAGGTCAATACACCTTCTTGAAGCCTTCGGAATCTGAGCCTATGTTGTAATACGTTGTAAACGGGTAACAATAAATATGACGAACTTCCTATACAAATAGGAAAAAGTGTAGTAGATTTAATTGTTGGAAAAAGATATAAAGAGTAGCACCTTTGAAAACGGAGGAAAAACCCAAATGCGCAAAACTAAGATTGTATGTACCATCGGTCCTTCCAGTGAGTCATTGGAAAATGTGAAGAAACTGATTTTGGCTGGTATGAACGTAGCCCGCCTGAATTTCTCTCACGGTGATTTCGAGGAGCATGGCAACCGGATTAAAAACATCCGTCAAGCTTGTAAGGAGCTTAACAAAAACGTTGCTATTTTGCTCGATACGAAGGGGCCGGAAATCCGGACAGGAAAGCTCGAAGTTGAACCTATTGAGCTTGTTCAGGACGAGTTCATTACGCTGACAACGGAAGAAATTCTCGGTACGCAAGATCGTATTTCCATTACGTACAAAGATCTTCCCTCGGACGTGGAGCCCGGCTCCACCATTCTGATCGACGATGGTCTGATCGGACTCACCGTTATTGAAGTATCAGGCACTGAAATCAAATGCCGCATTGTTAATGGCGGAACGATCAAAAGCAAGAAGGGCGTTAACGTTCCAGGCGTTGCTATTTCTTTGCCTGGTATTACCGAAAAAGATGCTAATGATATCATTTTCGGTATTGAGCAGGACATTGATTTCATCGCGGCTTCTTTTGTTCGTAAAGCAAGTGACGTTCTGGAAATCCGTGAATTGCTGGCGAAACACAACGCAAGTCATATCCAAATCATTTCCAAAATAGAAAATCAGCAAGGTGTTGACAACCTGGATGAAATTTTGGAAGCTTCGGATGGTCTGATGGTTGCCCGTGGTGACCTCGGTGTGGAAATTCCTGCTGAAGAAGTGCCTCTGGCGCAAAAATTGATGATTAACAAATGTAATGTAGCTGGCAAGCCTGTTATTACGGCAACACAGATGTTGGATTCCATGCAACGTAACCCGCGTCCGACTCGTGCGGAAGCAAGTGACGTGGCGAATGCTATTTTTGACGGAACAGACGCAATTATGCTGTCCGGCGAAACAGCAGCGGGTAAATATCCGGTAGAATCCGTATTGACGATGTCACGTATTGCAGAAAAAGCTGAGTCCTCTCTGAACTACCGTGATTTGTTCAAGAAACAAAGAACGGCTCAAGAAATTAGTATTACAGAAGCAATCAGTCAATCTGTTTCTATTTCTGCACTTGACCTGCATGCCAAAGCGATCCTGACGTCCACACAAAGCGGAACAACGGCGCGTATGATTTCTAAATACCGTCCTGAAGCTCCGATTGTTGCTGTGACAACACAGGAAAGAACAGTTCGCCGTTTGGCTCTGATCTGGGGCGTACATGCAGTACAAGGTAGACCAATCGTTGACACAACAGATAGTCTGTTTGACAACGCACTGGAAGGCGGTCGCAAATCTGGCCTCGTTAAAGAGGGCGATTTGGTTGTAATTACTGCGGGCGTACCTCTTGGTGATTCCGGTTCTACGAACCTGATCAAAATTAGCTGCGTTCCAGCACAAGCGTAATTAAAGTCTCCATGACATAATACCGAAGCTGTATCGTTACAACAAGCAAAAGAGCATTCAAGTCAATAAGACTTGGATGCTCTTTTTTTATGTTCTCTAGCTTTTCATTTCCAGTCCTTCTCGTCGTATGAAATCAAGAAATGCCTGTTGCATCAAGTTCATGTGTGTATCTTGTTGATACACGATGTTTATTTGATAATGGCTCCTTTGGTTATCAGCCTCGGGATAAGGAAGCCATTCCACCGAGGGAGCAGCATTTTCATTATTATCCACTCCGCTTGCAGGAAAGAAGGCAAGCGCTTCTCCGCCGCTTACGACTTGCTTTACCGCTTCCCAAGAGTTGATTTCCAGATGAGGCTTAACTAGAGAGGAATACTGATCTACAACTGATGAACCGCTATATTTTACCCATGTGTGCTTGTCCAGCACATCGGGTCCATCGACCTCCTCTAATTTGAATGCAGGTGCAAGTGCAGATGCAGAACGGATAACTCCTACTTGATCTGAAGCCACTGGCTCTGCCACCGTATACTCTGGAAGAGAATCTCTATCGTCGAGAAAAGCAAAATCAATTTCCCCCTGTTTCAGTAGCTGCTTAATTGCATCCGGGGATTGAATCTCCAACTGAATACGACAATCTGGATACCGCTCAGCAAACTTAGCCATCAAAGTGGGGAGGAGATACGTACCTGATATCGACTCTGCACTCAGATGTAATTGACCCTGTGATTCTTCTGTCAGTTCATCTACAGCTTGTCTAGCTTCTTGTTCCAGAGAGATGATCTGCTTTGCGTAAGGTAATAATTTTTTTCCAGCTTCCGTTAGCATAATCCTGCCTTGTTGAAGAGAGAATAGGGAAACACCCATTTCCTTTTCCAAGCTTTTCATATGAAAGCTGACGGTAGGTTGTTTGACTTGCAAAGCTTCGGCCACATCCGTCGCCTTATGGAATTTGTCGATCAGCATCAAAATACGCAATTTTAGAATATTCATGGAATCCAACAGCTCTCCTTATATGTCATTCATATGTGAATTACAAACTATAGATTAATTATATACAGAAAAATAATTTATCTATCAATATTTTATATTTGTTTTACAAAACCACGTCGTTCGTCTAACATTCCAGGCCTACAATGTAAAAGTGTTGATGGTCATAAATAAAAAACCGTCACTTAACTAAGGGGAGGACAATAAAAAATGTTGAAAAAATGGCCGTTCATTCTGATGACTCTCACCATGGTATTTGCACTTGCAGCTTGCGGATCAGGTAACAATGCTGCACCACAAGGAGAAGCTGCTACAGGAACAGACAATAAAGCAGCTGCTGAACTGACAGGGAACATTCTGGCTGTTGGCTCCACTGCACTTCAACCATTGGTAGAGCAAGCGGGACAAAAATTTATGGCTGTCGATAAATATAAAGGCATTGCAGTTCAAGTGCAGGGCGGCGGTAGCGGTACTGGCTTGACTCAGGTTTCCGGCGGACAAGCGGACATCGGTAACTCCGACGTGTTTGCAAAAGAAAAACTGGAGAGCGGCGCAGATGAGCTGGTCGATCACCAAGTAGCTGTTGTAGCCATGTCAGCGGTAGCGAATCCTAAAGTAGGCGTTACAGACCTGAAAAAAGATCAATTGGTACAAATCTTTACAGGTAAAATCACGAACTGGAAAGAAATTGGCGGTGCGGATCAAAAAATTGTTATCGTGAACCGTCCAAGCAGCTCCGGTACTCGTGCAACATTTGAAAAATACGCATTGGGACAAAAAACAGAAGATCTGCCGGGCTCCATTCAAGAAGATTCCTCCGGTACTGTGAAAAAGCTGATTGCTGAAACACCGGGTGCGATTGGTTATCTGGCTCTGTCCTACATCGACAACACAGTAACTGCTTTGAAATACGATGGCGTTGAAGCTAACGTTGAAAATGTAGAACAAGGTAAATATCCAGTGTGGGCTTACGAGCATATGTACACTAAAGGTGAGCCAAAAGAGCATGTGAAAGCATTCCTGGACTACATTCTGTCAGATGAAATCCAAAAAACGGATGTCGTAGACTTGGGATACATTCCAGTAGCAGGTATGCAAGTGAAACGTGATGCTGACGGTAATATCACGAAATAAGGAGAGTCACACCTCCTGTTCGATGAACGCAGCTAACGCGAGTATATTCACGAAGAAGAGGCGGACTAGCGTCCGGCCTCTATTCTTCGGTTAAAGGAGTTACAGTATGGAACCAATTGAAGGGAAGGCATACATGGAACAGAATAAACGATCCCGAGTTATGAAAGAAAGACATTACTGGGAAGAATGGACCGGCCGCATATATACGTCGGTTTGTGTCGTTTTTTTAGTTGCAGTCATTGTCTCCATCGTATATTTTGTTGCCTCCAAAGGTGTAGCTACATTTGCGGTGAATGGAGTCAGTCTGCGAGAGTTTTTCTTTGGAACCAAATGGAGCCCGGATGGCGAACCTAAGTCCTTCGGCGCGCTTCCGTTTATTACGGGTTCTTTTGCAGTAACCATACTGGCGGCTTTAATTGCCAGTCCACTCAGCTTATGTGCGGCTTTATTTATGACGGAAATCGTGCCGAAATCGGGTAAACGTATCCTTCAACCTGCGATTGAATTATTATCCGGTATTCCGTCTGTTGTATATGGCTTTGTCGGCTTGACCGTGATCGTCCCGCTGCTGCGGAACGTGTTTGGAGGACAAGGCATCGGCATTCTGGCAGGCTGCCTAGTGTTGTCAGTCATGATTTTGCCGACGATAACGAGTATTATGGCAGATGCGTTGTCTTCCTTGCCGGGGGGGCTGCGTGAATCCTCTTATGCTTTGGGTGCTACTCGCTGGCAGACAATTGCCCGTGTTATTATTCCGACGCTGTTGCCTGCTCTTTTAACAGGAATTATTCTCGGTATGGCTCGTGCCTTCGGAGAAGCGTTGGCTGTACAGATGGTAATCGGGAATGCTCCGCACATACCGCATTCCTTGCTGGAATCCGCTTCGACCTTGACCAGCGTCATTACACTAAGCATGGGCAATACAGCGATGGGCTCCGTTCATAACAATGCTCTCTGGAGCATGGCGCTTGTTCTTCTGCTCATGACATTCATTTTCGTGCTGCTGGTAAGGCTGCTTGAAAGGAGAAACCGGGTTTGATGAAAGCTAAAACGACCGACAAGATCGCTACATTTGTAATCTGTTTCTTCGCCTTGTTCATTGTTGCACTTTTGGTTGGATTACTGGGCTTCATTTTAGCCCGCGGAGTCAGTCATATTTCTTTTGACTTTTTAACCAGTGCTCCCCAAACATTACGTGCAGGCGGTGGTATTGGCCCGCAACTATTTAATTCCGTATTTTTGTTAATCTTAACTTTGATTATCACCATTCCGATTGGCTGGGGCGCAGGTATTTACATGGCGCAATATGCAAAGCCGGGGAAAATTACGGACTTTATACGACTTGTCGTCGAAGTATTGTCCTCCTTCCCGTCTATCGTCATCGGATTGTTTGGACTACTACTTATCGTAAATACGTTTGATTTTGGCTTTTCCCTCTTATCAGGAGCCTTGGCTTTGGCCGTATTTAACCTGCCGCTGATGGTTCGCACAACTGAGCAGGCTTTCCGAGCTGTGCCGAAGGAGCAAAAGGAAGCTGGACTTGCGCTTGGATTGTCCAAGTGGAAAATTATCACCTCCATTTTGTTGCCAGCTGCGCTGCCAAGCTTGATTACGGGTACCATTTTGGCCGCAGGCCGTATTTTCGGGGAAGCCGCAGCATTGCTGTTTACAGCAGGGATGAGTACGCCGCCGCTTGATTTTACCGATTGGAATCCATTGCATGCCAGATCGCCTATTAACCCGATGCGACCTGCTGAGACATTGGCTGTCCATATTTGGAAGGTCAACAGTGAGGGGATTGCTCCCGACTCCAAAGATATTGCTGCAGGCGCTTCTGCCGTACTGGTGCTGCTTGTGCTTGCATTCAACTTGAGTGCAAGATGGTTCGGAAGAGTTGTATACCGTCGTCTGACAGCTGCCAAACGTATGGATTAGAAAGGGGATGGAGAACAATGGAACATGTGATTACGCGAACGGTAAAAACCGCCGCACCAGCAACATCCGTTCAGTCTACGCGTTCGGAACAGCTTGCGGGGCAACCACCGCATCCGTTCAGTACTGAGGATTTGAGTATTTATTATGGCAGCTTTGAGGCTGTAAAAAAAGTGAATCTGGCCTTTCCGGAACAGACAGTGACTGCCCTGATCGGGCCTTCCGGCTGCGGTAAATCGACCTTTTTGCGCTCCCTTAATCGGATGAATGATGAGATTGCGTCTTCCTCTACAACGGGGCACATCTGGATGGATGGACAGGATTTGACGGCACCGGAAACGGACGTGATCAAGCTGCGTCAGCAAATTGGCATGGTGTGGCAACGTCCCAACCCTTTTTACAAATCCATTTACAATAATATCGCCTTCGGTCCCAAATACCGTGGGGTGCGCAAGAAGAAACAGCTTGATGAAATTGTCGAAAGCAGCCTGCGTAAAGCAGCATTATGGGACGAGGTCAAGGATCGCCTTCACGACTCCGCTCTGGCGCTGTCTGGCGGGCAACAGCAGCGGCTTTGCATTGCACGTGCACTATCCGTTCAGCCGAAAATTCTATTGCTTGACGAGCCAGCTTCCGCGCTGGACCCTGTGTCTACAGGCAAGGTAGAAGAGCTCATCACCGAATTAAAAAAAGAACTGCGCATCGTTATTGTGACGCACAATATGCAGCAGGCTGCACGAATTTCCGATTATACTGCTTATTTTTATATTGGAAGTCTGGTTGAACATGGGAAAACGAACGATATTTTCACGAATCCTGAAAATGAGCTGACTCAGGAGTACATCATGGGTCGATTTGGTTAAGCGATGTTGCTCATCGACCTACTATATATGAGCTGCACGTAAAAACCTCTTACTAATCCAGCATTAGTAAGAGGTTTTTTATTGTTTTCAACGTTTTGTAACTTTTTTAATCTATTAGTAAATTAAAATATATTGATCGTTTGGGTATATTTTCATATAATACAACTAACTATTTATCATGCATAAATAGTGGTTTAGTTCCCCTCGCTATCAAAAATAATCTTCAGCAAGAGTAAATAGGGTTAAACTGAACACAATTACCCAAATCAAAATAAGGGAGAGGTTCAAATGAAGAAGAAGATGTGTCCAACCGTAAAGATGATAGCGCTTTCAAGTTTGGCGATTACAGTAACGTCAGGACTCCTAAGTCCCTCATGGGCTGCGGCACAGGAGATGGTGCCGACTACATATGATTCAGGACGTGAATCGGCAACTGCTTCTTATGAACTTACCACAGATTCAGCTGTGGGACGGGACGTTTATGGTAGTGATGTAAATTCAGGTGTTCTGGATCGCGAGCCATTATTTGGGCTGTCGGCTGTGGCGAAGCCAACCGCTGTTGTGAATACAGACAGCCTCCTGAACAAAATGCGCGACTTTAGCAAGTTTTCTACGGGGAATATATCCAAGGATACGACGCTTGCCTTAAATATTGTATCCTGGCAATTGCCGCATGGCGGATTCTTCAAAGCTATGGAAAAGAATTATAAATCCAAATGGGATGGCAAAGCTGCACGCTCCACATGGAAAAGCAAGGATGGTGTTGAACTCGGAACGTTTGATAACGAGGCCACGACAACCGAGATTCGTTTTTTAGCGGATGTATACAAAAAAACCAAAAATAAAGATATTAAGAACAGTGTACAAAAAGCAGTCGACTTCGTACTAACCTCACAATATTCCTCAGGTGGCTGGCCTCAGGTATACCCTAAACGTGGTAATTATTCCGATGCTGTAACTTATAATGATGATGCGATGGTCAGAGTTATGGTTTTGGCTGACGATATTGTGAACAAGAAGCAGCCGTTTGATAGCGATATTCTGGATAACTCATACCGCTCCAGACTTCAGCAAGCGCTAAACAAAGGTATCCAGTACACAATTAAATCTCAAATTGTAAATAATGGTACACCAACAATCTGGGGTGCACAGCACGATCCGGCTACTTATGCATCTGTTGAAGCCCGGGCATTTGAGTTACCTTCCAAAACAACTACAGAATCAGTAGGCATTACTGCTTTTCTCATGTCCCAGCCGCAAACCGCTGAAGTGAAAAAAGCGACTCAGAGTGCTTTGAAATGGTTTGACACGAACCGAATCGACGGTATCAAATACAATCGTCAAGGTCCGGAGTTTTTCCAAAAGGACGCATCGAGCGTAATGTGGTATCGGTTCTATAATGTGGAAGACAATAAATATTTCTTTTCAGACCGGGATGGCAAAAAGTATACCGACATCATGAAAATTAGTGAGGAAAGACGACTTGGTTACGCCTGGGCGGGAAGCCAGGCTAAGAGCTTGCTCAAGCTGGCTTCGGATAGCGGATATTATAAACTGTCCAAGCCGTTGCCACAATAATAAAGGCATTATTATATATGATTGGAGAGGGCGGACCGTTCGGTCTGCCCTCTTTTTGTTCCCGGGCTGTAAATATGGTTTAATGGAGAGAGGGCAAAATAGAGATAAAGATGCACAAAGATAGGAGAGCTTGTATGACTCAAGAGGAGAAACAAACGGAATTACGCTGGTATGGCGCACCGCTACGCGTCCGTTATCAGGAAAGCGACCAGATGGGGGTCGTATATCATGCGAATTATTTGAACTGGTTTGAGATCGGGCGCACCGAAATGATCCGACAGGCGGGTTTTAACTATCGGAGTATGGAGGAACGAGGAGTCTTGCTTCCAGTTATTGAAATCAATGCGAAATATGCGAGTCCTGCTCGATATGATGATTTAATTACCATTTATACCGCAATTACGGACTTCTCCAGACTACGTCTAAACTATATCTATGAGGTTCGACGGGTAACGGAAGATGAGCATCAAAGGTATCTGGGAAAGGTATGGACCCAGGCAGACACGCTGCCGGGAGAGCTGCTTGTCACAGGGATGACACGGCACGTATGGTTGAACACCGAATGGAAGCCCGTTCGACTGGATCAGGCGCTACCTGAGCTGTACACTGCATTAAGGTTTGCTTTTACAGGCGGGGAGGGACAGAAGTCATGATGATGCGTAAACGTCTGTGGCTGTTGCTGCTGCTCATTCCTTTGGCGGAGCTGTACGGGTTTATATGGGTAAGTCACTGGATTGGAGCGGGCAAAACGATTTTACTCATCATTCTGACGACCCTAATCGGGGCTGCCATGATGCAATTTGAAGGTCGTAAGGTGATTGCCGATGCGAAAAATGAAATGAACCGGGGACAAATGCCTGGCCGTAAAATGCTGGATGGATTATGTGTTTTTTTCGGTGGGAGTTTGCTGCTTATCCCTGGATTTTTAACAGATATTATTGGTTTTACGTTGGTGTTCCCTTTAACACGAGCGTTGTACCGACGCTTTTTATTGAAGTGGTTGGAGAAAAAAATGAAGAACGGCAGTATTACGTTTCGGCGGTTTTGACGTGAGCTGCCGTTTTCCTATCCGTGATCTAGCGGACTCTTCCAGCGAGAATATAGTTGCGCAAGTCCTGAATGACATTCGCGCGATTCAGTGCATCAATGACAATGAGTGATACAGGTCCGATAATTAGTCCTAAAACGCCAAACAGCTTGAGCCCGATGAACATACCGATGAGGGTGGGAAGCGGGTTCAAGCCCACGCTGCTGGCCAGCACCTTAGGCTCCACGATCTGTCGTCCAATCAACAGGATAATATAAAGGATCGACAATCCTACCCCTAGTGCCAAATTACCAGACATATACGCATACAGTATCCACGGAATCATCACAATGCCAACCCCCAAATAAGGTAGCAAGTCCACCAACCCGATCATCAAACCGATGGTAAAGGCGGATTCCACACGCAATATGAACAGCCCAACAATGACCGTTAATGCCGTAATGGAGATGATAATGAACTGTGCACGCAAATAGCCGTACAGTGCTTTACGCAAATCGTGCCATATATCCGACAATGGCTTGCGAATCGTATCAGGAATCGTGTTTGAGAGCATCCGACTATGTCGGTCCCAATCCTTACTAATAAAAAAGGCTGCTAATACGATAACCATTAGAACTGCTCCCATATTAGGCAGAGAGGTCAGCAAGTTCAAAACTCCATTAAAAAATTGAGCGACTAGCGTAGTGACAGCCGAACTGACAGTTTGAGTTGTCTTATCAATGTTACTGTTAATGGTATGTTGGTAATCCGGATTATCCCGGATGAAATGGTTAATTTCAATAATTATGTTTTGAATCAAATCACTTTGTGTCCAATCGATAAACAGACTTTTAAAACGCTCAATATGTCCGTCAAAAGTCATGGCCAACTTTATAACTTCTCGGACCATGCGGGTGATTGCCGCAGATAGGATAATTGCAATTCCACCTAAATATACAAATAATGAGACCGTGACAGCCGTCCAACGTGGCATACGGGCTTTGCTACGCAGAAAACCAACCAGTGGATTCATGGCATAAGCCACAAGCCAGGCGAATAGGAAAGGATAGACGAGAGGGAAAAGCACATATATGCCCAGTAACAGAGCTACAATCACGATTGCCACCCATAGAGCACGAAATATGCGATTCAGGATTAACCGGCTCAAGCTTTCACGGCTCCTTTCTTTTACGATAGTTTTTCATAAAATAAATGCTCTACTATACATATGCGGGAAAGGGGGAAGACAAGACCTGTGTAAAAAAGTGCAAATGAATCAATATTTTTTGTAAGGGGTTTCAAAAATTTATTTATGGAAGCGATAAAACATTTGAATGTGTTGGAATAGCCCTCAATGTTCACATAAACGACAAAATCCAGTATAGTGAAAGAAGGTTTAAATATTGACATATGGCGTTAACATTACTCAGCTATTTAAAAGACATATCTTACTTTTGAAAATGTTTACATTGCAAGTCCGTTCACAATGTTTTTACAAAGGAGAGATGTAACGATGACAGCGACTAAAGGTCTGGAAGGGATCGTAGCGACCACTTCCTCCATAAGCTCTATCGTAGATGGCGTTCTCACGTACCGGGGTTATAACATTGATGATTTGGCTGTTAACGCCGATTTTGAAGAGGTAGCTTATTTGTTGTGGTTTGGAAAATTACCTGATAAAGAGCAATTGCAGGAGCTTCGCAACCAGTTAAGCGAATACGCTGCTATTCCAGATGAAATTGTTGCTCAATTAAAGTTATACCCGAAAAATTTGAGTACAATGGCTGCCTTGAGGTCAGCCGTATCGTCTCTCGCTTTGTATGACCCAGAGGCGGATGATATGTCGAGAGAGTCTAATGTGACCAAAACCGTCAAGCTTCAGGCGCAATTGCCTACCATTGTGGCAGCTATAGCACGTATACGCGAGGGCTTGGAGCCGATTGCGCCTAAAAAAGGTATTTCCATTGCTGAAAACTTTTTGTATCAGCTGACTGGCAAGGACCCGGAGGAGACGGCTATTAAAGCGTTCAATCAGGCTCTCGTGTTGCACGCCGATCATGAATTAAATGCGTCTACCTTTGCTGCGCGTGTAACGGTAGCCACATTGTCGGATATTTATTCCGGAATCACATCTGCAATTGGAGCTTTAAAAGGACCACTGCATGGTGGGGCCAATGAGGCTGTGGCCAAAACGCTGGAGGAGATTGGTGGCTTGGATCAGGTGGACTCCTATATTCAGGCGAAACTGGATAACCGCGAAAAAATTATGGGCTTTGGACACCGAGTCTATAAAAACGGTGATCCGCGTGCCAAGCATTTGCACAAAATGTCCCGCGAGCTGGGGGAAATGAACGGCGACACGACGTTGTTTGATATGTCAGTTCGAATTGAGGGAATTGTAACAGGGCAAAAAGGCTTGAAGCCCAATGTGGATTTTTATTCTGCCTCTGTGTATACCCAGTTAGGTATCAAGAGAGACCTGTTTACACCTATTTTTGCTGTGAGTCGTGTATCCGGGTGGACCGCACACATTTTAGAGCAGTATGAAAATAACCGCCTGATTCGTCCTCGCGCCGAATATACAGGTCCAATGGATCAAAAATATGTATCACCAGAGTTGCGCTAACCCTTTGTCGAAGGAAGATTGAGGTTGTATACCCTGAATTTAAAAAATAAGGTACAATAGAGGGGACGACGAGAGATGTACGTTTTTGTCTGTGATAAAGATCATGTCTTTCGTCCTGTACCCATTCATATCTGAGGAGGAAAAGGAACTTATGGCGAAATTTGAAAAGTTTGAGCTCCCAACTGAAGGCGAAAAAATTACGATTGATAACGGTCAACTACGGGTTCCGAACCATCCGGTAATTCCGTTTATCGAAGGTGACGGCACGGGTCGCGATATCTGGAAAGCTTCCAAGCGCGTACTGGACGCAGCTGTAGAAAAAGCATATAACGGCAGCAAAAAGATTGCCTGGTATGAAGTATTCGCTGGTGAGAAAGCTTTCAATACATACGGCGAATGGCTCCCTAACGATACTTTGGAAGCCATCCGTGAGTATATTGTAGCCATCAAAGGTCCACTTACGACACCTATTGGCGGTGGTATCCGTTCGTTGAATGTGGCATTGCGGCAAGAACTGGATTTATACGTATGTCTGCGTCCTGTTCGTTATTTTAACGGTGTTCCTTCTCCAGTGAAACGTCCTGAATTGGTAGACATGGTTATTTTCCGTGAGAACACAGAAGATATTTACGCGGGGATCGAGTATGCTGAAGGGTCCGAAGACGTGAAAAAGGTTATTCAGTTCCTCCAACAAGAGCTGGGTGTGAACAAAATTCGTTTCCCTGAAACCTCTGGTATTGGCATTAAGCCAGTTTCTTCCGAGGGTTCAAAGCGTCTGGTACGGGCAGCCATTCAGTATGCTGTTGACCACGGACGCAAGAGTGTAACGCTCGTACACAAAGGTAACATTATGAAATTTACCGAGGGTGCCTTCAAAAACTGGGGTTATGAAGTGGCTGAGGAAGAATTTGCAGATAAAGTATTTACTTGGGCCCAATATGATGTAATCAAGGAAAAAGACGGTGAGGATGCGGCCAATGCAGCTCAAAAAGCAGCTGAAGATGCAGGCAAAATCATTATCAAGGATGCGATTGCTGATATTGCACTTCAGCAAGTCCTGACTCGTCCTTCTGAATTTGATGTAATTGCTACGCTCAACCTGAACGGGGACTATCTGTCCGATGCTCTTGCTGCCCAAGTTGGTGGAATTGGTATTGCGCCAGGTGCAAACATTAACTATGTAACAGGGCATGCTATCTTTGAAGCTACACATGGTACAGCTCCAAAATACGCCGACAAAGACGTAGTGAACCCTGGTTCCGTAATTCTGTCGGGCGTAATGTTGCTTGAACACTTGGGTTGGAAAGAAGCGGCTGACCTGATTTACAAAGGGCTGGAGACGTCCATTAATAAGAAGATTGTAACTTATGACTTTGCTCGTCTGATGGATGGTGCTACACAAGTGAAATGCTCCGAGTTCGCAGATACCATTATTAGTAACCTGTAAGGAAGGGGAATACCACTTGTCCATTCAACGTAAAAAAATATCCATTGTTGGCGCCGGTTTTACCGGTGCCACTACCGCATTGCTGCTGGCTCAAAAGGAGCTAGGTGATATCGTACTGATCGATATTCCGCAACTAGAGAATCCGACCAAAGGCAAGGCGCTTGATATTTTGGAGGCCGGTCCGGTACAGGGATTTGACAGCCAGATCACGGGCACTTCCAGTTACGAGGATGCAGCTAACTCGGATATCGTCATTATTACTGCCGGGATTGCACGCAAGCCGGGTATGAGCCGTGATGATTTGGTAAATACGAACGCAGGAATTGTAAAATCCGTTTGTGAGAACGTGAAGAAGTATGCGCCGGATTCTATCGTCATTATTCTGAGTAATCCGGTAGATGCTATGACCTATACTGCTTATCAAACGCTTGGGTTCCCGAAAAATCGGGTTATTGGCCAATCAGGTGTGCTGGATACAGCGCGATATTGTACATTTATTGCACAAGAACTGAACGTTTCCGTCGAAGACGTACGCGGCTTCGTTATGGGTGGTCACGGTGATGATATGGTGCCCCTGGTACGCTATTCCAGCGTTGGAGGTATACCTATCGAAACCCTGATTTCGCAGGAACGTATCGAAGCAATCGTGCAACGGACACGCGGTGGTGGCGGTGAGATCGTCAACCTGTTGGGTAACGGTAGCGCATATTATGCACCGGCAGCTTCGCTTGCACAGATGACAGAAGCGATTGTAAAAGATAAAAAACGGATTATCCCGGTCATTGCCTATCTGGAGGGAGAGTACGGCTATCAGGATTTGTTCCTTGGCGTACCGACACTTCTTGGCGGTAATGGTATCGAAAAAGTGTTCGAGTTGGAATTGACAGCCGAAGAAAAAGCAGCGCTCGATCAATCCGCCGAATCGGTCCGCAGTGTGATTAAAATAGTTACCGTATAGATTCAATTTTCTACTAAATCGGTATACTTTTACTTGAAGAGGTGTTCCCAAGCCATAGTCATGGCCATCGGACACCTCTTTTACTTTTAAACGGAAATAAGGAATCTACTCGTTTTCTTCCTTATTCCTTTGCTTTGGACCACTTCCCCGGTATAATAGAGTTCATATGCATGGATAGTTACATGAGGATTTTGCAAAAATCCTGACATAGAAAAGCATGTCCCAAAACACTGAAAAGATGGTAGTCATTCGTTGGAATATGATCGTTCTATGGAATAAGAGTTTGTAAGAAAACAAAGAAATGGAGGTTGTGAAAAATGTTTTTTATTCACATTATTGGATCACTGGCGATGGGTTTTTATTTATTGCTCCCCTTCGTTGTGGGCAAAATCGACAAATTGGCTCCTAGCGTGCAGGAAGGAACGATATCGGCTGTTCAGCTATTGAATCGTTTAGCCCAATTTGCGCTGATCCTTGTGCTTGTTAGCGGTATCTATATGATTTTTGCCTGGGGGCCATATTCCGTAGCTTGGATCGTGGTCGTTTTATTGTTGTTTCTCGCCATTTCTGGTATTGCGGGAGCCATGGGTAAGCCGTTACGGCTGTCGCTGGAAGCGATCCGTAGCCAACAGCCTATTACGCAATACGCTGGCAAAATGCGCATGTTCAGTACGCTGCTTGCCGTATTCCTGATTTTAATTACGTTTTTAATGGTATACAGCCATATTATTTAATTATGCATTTGGTGAGAGCCTATAATCCAATGATGATAAATGCTAAATTGAAAAAAACGGTCTGTGCTGAATAAGCATAGGCCGTTTTTTTTGTGTGCTCAAATAACTACATTTTTCTTTTTTCGTTTAACGAATAACTTTGTGTGGTAAATCAGGAGTAGAGTGGATGCAAATGTTGCATCCTAAAAAATATCTAATTTTGAAGGGAGAATGTACAATGCCTAAAAGTAATCAACCTCAGCAAACTTTGCCCCCACAGCATCAAGACCAACAACCGGGGATTGAGTCCAAAATGTCGCCTGCACCTCAGTTTGAAAAACCAACTTATAAAGCCGCTGGCAAGCTAACAGGTAAAGTTGCACTTATTACTGGTGGGGACAGTGGAATTGGACGGGCTGTAGCTGTCACATATGCCAAAGAAGGTGCGGACGTAGCTATCATCTACTTGAATGAGCATAAGGATGCGGAAGAAACAAAACGTCAGGTAGAGCAGGAGGGGCGCAAATGCGTATTGATTCCTGGTGATATCGGAGATGATCAATTTGCCAAAAAAGCGGTTCAACAGACGGTTAATGAGTTGGGCAAGCTCGACATTGTCGTGAACAATGCGGCAGAGCAGCATCCACAACAAAAGCTGGAGGATATTACCAAGGAACAGTTGGAGCGCACGTTCCGTACGAATATTTTCGGTATGTTCTTCCTGACGCAAGCAGCATTGCCGCATTTGAAGAAAGGGAGCACAATCGTCAATACAACATCGATTACCGCGTACGCTGGGAACAAGACACTCATTGACTATTCTTCGACCAAAGGGGCAATCACATCCTTTACTCGTTCCCTTTCACTCAATTTGGCGGATCAAGGTATTCGGGTGAACGCTGTAGCACCAGGGCCAATCTGGACGCCGCTAATCCCGTCTACATTTGATGCCAAGACGGTCAGCGAGTTTGGAGGAGCACAGCCAATGAAGCGTCCGGGTCAGCCGGAAGAATTGGCGCCAGCCTATGTGTACCTTGCTTCTGATGATTCTTCATATGTAAGCGGGCAGGTTATTCATATCAATGGCGGTGAAGTTGTAAACGGATAAGAGGATAAGGAAAAGGTTGGGGCAGTCTTATGCTCCGGCCTTTTTTTCTTTTCACAGTGGAACATAATGTAGGCAGCCTGTAGAATGAGATTAACTTACATAAAAGGATGGGCAAATTTCTATGAAATCGTTTCGTTTCAGGCTTACCCTGATCATGCTGGTTTTGATTGGCGTATCTGTCCTTGCTGCTGGAATCACGATGGGACAAATCTTTAAAAATTCGAATATGAAGGTGCTAGAGGAGAACATGGGACGGGAGATAGACCTGCTTCGTGCTACATTCCCTTTTGTGAATGCAGATGCCCTGTCCAGTACGGATTATGTCTCTTATTATTCTCAAAAGGCGAAGGAAATTGCCCGTCTGACGGAATCGCGGGTGACCTTCATTCGCAAGGACGGGACGGTGGTTGGCGATTCGTTAAGCGATCCGCGTAAGATGGAAAACCACGCATCTCGTGAAGAAATTCAGCAAGCCTCAACAGAGAGAATCGGACGCACGATTCGTTACAGCGAAACCTTGCAGCGGAACATGCTATACGTTGCAGAGCCTGTTGTATCGGACAAGGGCTTTGACGGATATATCCGTTTGTCCATGAGTCTGAAAGCGGTGGAGGAGGGAGTACGCCGCGGCTGGACGGCTATCGGGATTGGACTCGTGTTGCTATTTCTTGCTGCTGGATTGGTGAGCTATCGTATTGCCCGCAGTCTGACCTCGCCTATTGAGCATATTACAGGGGTAGCCAACCGCATTTCAGGACTGGATTATGACGCAAGGGTTGGTGTGCAGCGCCGGGACGAAGTAGGGCAACTGGGGGAAGCCATTAATCGTATGGCTGACAGTCTCCAAAACCAAATGAAAACGATACGTGACAATGAGGATCTACTCCAGAGCGTCATGAGTAATATGACAGGCGGGATTCTAATGATTGATGCAAGTGAAAGTATTGCGCTTGTAAACCGTGAGTCTGAGCGAATGCTCGGTGTCGTGGGCAAACGGGTGACGGACAAGCCGTATCATGAGCTGAAGAAGCACTATGAGCTCACAAAGCTAATTGAGGGCAGCATACAAAGCCGAGAAAGGCTGCATGGTGAGGTTCATTTGTACAATCCCGAGGAAAGACTCGTGTTGCTGGATGGTGTTCCGATGTATGAGGATGAAGGCGGATACCGGGGGATGCTGTTCCTTTTACAGGATATTACGGCTATTCGACGGTTGGAAAATATGCGGAGCGAATTTGTGGCAAACGTTTCTCATGAGCTAAAAACACCAATTGCCGCAGTCAAGGGTTTTGCCGAGACGTTACTCGGTGGCGGGGTTAAAGATGAGGAGACGGCCCGTTCATTTTTGCAAATTATATATGATGAAAGCGAACGATTGAATCGGCTGATCGGTGACATTTTGGAGCTATCCAAAATTGAATCCAAGCGTTCTCCGCTGGATTGCTCGCCAGTGCACGTTTCGTCGTTCATAGAATCATTGCTGGAAAAACTGAACAATGTAGCTGCCAAAAAAAGAATTACGCTGCACATGGATATCCCGGATGAGCTGTTTATGGAGGCAGATGAAGATAAGCTTCAGCAGATTTTCTTGAACCTTTTGTCTAATGGTATCAACTATACACTTGATGGTGGCAAGGTAAAGATTAAGGTTTTAACGATCCAGCGGGAGAATGACACGGAAAAGGTCGTATTTACAGTCAGTGATACAGGTATTGGAATTCCAAAGAAGGACCTGCCACGTATCTTTGAACGCTTTTATCGGGTGGACAAAGGACGCTCGCGCAACTCTGGAGGAACGGGACTGGGACTGTCGATCGTCAAACACTTGATCGATTTGCATCATGGCACCCTTTCGGTGGAAAGTGAGCTTGGATTGGGTACCACATTTACAGTTGAATTACCGCTATTGCAACAGGAAGAATGAACTATAACCTTTTTTACATTCTGTTAACAATGCCGTGATAAAATAAACGGGTGTTGCATGAGTATGGAAAAGGTTTCAGGATTTTGACCAATGCGCCTTTCACAGGTAAACAGGAGATGAAGTTATTTATGGGACAACGCTTGCTGGTTATTGAGGATGAGCCAACGCTTGCCAGATTGCTATCCTACAATTTGATACAAGAAGGCTTCGAAGTGGACACGGAGGATCATGGCAGTGCAGGGTTTGAAAAAGCCTCCAGAGAGTCCTACGATTTGATCCTGCTGGATTTGATGCTGCCGGGAATGAACGGACTGGACATTCTGAGCAGACTTCGCCATCAGGGGCTGACAACGCCTATCATTATTTTAACGGCCAAAAACGGCGAGGCCGAGGTTGTCCAAGGGCTGAAGTCGGGTGCAGATGATTACATCACGAAGCCTTTTGGCGTTTCTGAGCTGTTGGCCCGTGTAACGGCTGTGCTGCGAAGAACTTCCGGCGGGGATGAAGGAGTGCTGTCTGATCAGAAAGATAGCTCCAAAATTCAACTGGGCGAGCTGGAGATTTACCCTGAGAAATATGAGGTCATTCTTGGAGGTCAGTCCATCAGCCTCAGACCAAAGGAATTTGAGGTACTTCTTTATTTGTCCCGCAAGCCGGGTGTGGTATTGACTCGGGATGATCTGATGAATGCTGTCTGGGGTTTTGACTACATTGGCGGTCAACGAACCGTGGATGTGCACGTCAGTTCCTTACGTAAAAAGCTGGAGCTGGATCCCGACTCGGTTCATATCGATTCGATCCGTGGAGTGGGGTACAAGCTGGTTGTAAATAAAAAAAGAAGCGCTTCTCATTTATTATAAATGAGGAGCGTTTTTCTTTATCCAGGGAAGTGTCTGACGACTTTTGTGTCCATTTCGTGATTTTACATTTCATTAACAAAAATAGACGCTAGAATCAACAAATGACCGATATGATGTTCCCGTCACTCCAAGTAGTTAAAAAAAGGGGACTTCAGAACGATGATAACGGAACCAAAGACCCAGCCGAGTTCCACTGCCGTGATTGAACGTGAAGCATACAAGCCGATTACTACCTATGTGCCATGCCGGGAGGTTCCGATCATTGGTACGGATATGACTTGTAAAGAACTGTTAGCGCTTATGAAAACACAGGAGGATATTCCTTGTGTCATTGTTGTGGATAAAAATGATCTTCCATTGGGCATTATTATGAGAGATGCGTACAATCGCCATTTTACGGGCAGATTTGCTGCGGCGTTGTTCTATGATAAGCCTGCGGCCATATTTGCCGACCCCGATACATTAATTGTGGATCTGAAAAGCCAGGCATCGGACATTGTGGAACTGGCGATGCTGCGCGAAGATCAGCGTTTTTACGATTGTGTGTTGATTAAGGAAGGAACACGGTTACTCGGCGTACTCACGATTCGTGATATCCTGTCCGTCGTGCAGCGAATGCAAAGAGAAGCAGACGAAGAGCGGGGCGATGTGATTCGGCATAGCTATGACGGAGTCCAGCGTATTCAGCTGACTGTGCTGGATGCAGCTAAAGAGGCCGACGACAGTGTGCGGCTAACCCGCTCAATGAGTGAATTATCCCGTCGTGGCAAAGTAGAACTGGAGGATGTTTTGCTCTCCTATCGTGCAGTCACGGAGCAAATGAAGCGCCAGCATGAGCAGATGACGGCGTTGACCCAATCGCTGAATGACATTGCGCGCATGGCCTCATCCATTCGTGCACTGGCAGATCATAGCGGACTGCTGGCGATCAACGCGTCCATTGAAGCGGCGCATGCTGGCGAACACGGACGAGGCTTCCAGATTGTGTCTCAGGAGGTGCGGAATATGTCACTCCAGACGAAAGCCTTTTCCACGCAGATTACAGGCTTACTCACCCATATCGAGCAAATGCTGCGTGACACCGCTGAACTGACGGATACGAGTATGCAGCAGATTCATACAGGCTCTCAATATATTTCTGCCGGAACACAAACTTTTGCCAAACTACTGCAGGCTGTCAACGAAATTGAAGCCAAAAACAGCGAAATGTCCCGTTCCGCAGAGGAAGCGGCTTTGAATGCAGCCGAAATTGCGCAGGAGCTTGAGCTCATGCTAAGTTCTTGATCATTTTACATACCGTTAACAAATCCACCACACTAAATTTACACACAGCTTATATAATCTTCATATTGTGCAAATCAGGTGCAATGCTTGAGGATCATAACTGCAACACGAAGGAGATCATAAATCCATGAATGATTCCGTAATCCGGATCGATAAGCTGAATTTATATTATGAGAAATTTCACGCGCTGAAACATATAAACCTCGATATTCCTGAAAAAACGGTAACTGCCTTCATCGGCCCGTCCGGCTGCGGCAAATCAACCCTGCTGCGTACGCTGAACCGGATGAATGACATGATACCGGGAACGCGTATTGAAGGCACTGTGAGTATCGCAGGTCAGGATATATACGGCGATACTATGGAAGTAGAAACTCTGCGTAAGCAGGTGGGAATGGTTTTTCAACAGCCTAACCCATTTCCCAAATCGATTTATGATAACGTGGCCTACGGTCCGCGTCTGCATGGAATTCGGCAAAAGGACAAGTTGGACGAATTGGTTGAGCAAAGCCTGCGGCAGGCGGCACTCTGGGAAGAGGTCAAGGATTTTCTGAAGCGTTCTGCTCTGAGTTTATCCGGTGGACAACAGCAACGGTTGTGCATTGCCCGGGCGCTTGCTGTACAGCCAGATATTTTGCTAATGGACGAGGCGACATCTGCGCTGGATCCGATCTCCACGATGAAAATTGAAGAACTGGTTCAGGAATTGCGAGACACGTATACCATTGTCATGGTGACGCATAACATGCATCAGGCAGCCCGTGTGTCCGGTCGAACTGCGTTCTTTTTGAATGGTGTTGTGGTGGAAGCAGCGGATACACAGACGATGTTTTCCACGCCGCAAGATTCACGTACAGAAGATTATATTTCAGGGCGATTTGGCTAAAGCCTACCAGATGAATATGCCAGAAGGGGTGACTTCGAAATGATACGTAGAAAAGGTTTTGATGAAGGGTTAGATGAACTGAGAGCCGTACTGCGCGAAATGGGTGCACACGTTTCGAAGGCGCTCGATCAGGCCATTGAATGTTTGCAGACCAAAAATACAGAATTGGCTCAGCAGGTGGTCAAAAATGATGCATCCCTTAATACGCTGGAAGAGAATATTCTCGATATGGGTTCCAAGCTCATTATTACCCAGCAGCCGGTAGCGAAGGATTTGCGCCGGATCATTGTTGCATTTAAAATTTCCAGTGATCTGGAACGAATGGGCGATTTGGCGCTTGATATTGCCAAGGTGACACTTCGCTTGGAAGGGCAGCAGATCATTAAGCCGCTGGTGGATATTCCGCACATGGCTTCCATTGTTAAAGAAATGATAGATGATGCGATCAAATCCTATTTGGATGAAAATACAGATCTGGCCTACAAAATGGCCAAAGAGGATGATCGTGTGGATTCCATGTATAGCCACATGATCAGCGATCTGTACGCCTTTATGGTAGAAAAGCCGGCAGAGGCTTCACAAGCCATGCTGCAACTGCTTGTAGGACGATACATTGAACGAATTGGTGACCATGCTACGAATATCGGTGAAAGCACTGTATATCTCGTGACAGGGGAGAGACCAGATTTGAACCAGTAGAGCTTTCAGGTATATAGCGGTTGTTTCTGACCCAGACTTGTCTTTGAGCAAAAGGCAATTTTGGTTAGGAAGCAGCCGTTTTTTTCTGAAAAAGCAGTCTTGTATGTTAAGATAGGAGGAGGAATGCGTAAAACGTAAGAACGTTACGAATGCATTGATGAACTTGCGAGGTGCTAAATGGATAAACTCATGCTTATAGATGGCAACAGTATCATTTACCGGGCGTTTTTTGCTATGCCACCGTTAACGAATTCGAGCGGGCAGCAGACGAACGCGGTGTACGGATTTACGACGATGTTATTGCGGCTCTTGGAGGAGCACAAACCAACACATATTCTGGTTGCCTTCGATGCCGGTAAAATAACGTTTCGCCATAAAGGATACGAGGATTACAAAGGTGGACGGGAGAAAACACCGCCAGAGCTGTCCCAGCAATTTCCGTTGCTGAAAGAGCTATTGACCGCTTTCGGCATTGCTCAGTTTGAACTGGATGGCTATGAGGCAGACGATATTATAGGCACCCTCTCCAAGACAGCGGACGAAGCCGGTTTTAATGTGCTGGTCGTGACCGGGGACAAGGATATGCTTCAATTGGCTTCAGACCATGTCACAGTTGGCTTGACCCGCAAAGGGGTTACTGAGGTGGAGACATATGGACCTGAGCAAATTGAGGAACGATATGGCCTGAAGCCGCTGCAAATTATTGACCTTAAGGGTCTGATGGGCGATACGTCGGACAATATTCCTGGTATTCCCGGTGTGGGTGAAAAAACAGCGCTCAAGCTGCTGCATCAATACGGTTCAGTCGAAGAAGTGCTGGCGCACACGAATGAGCTGAAGGGCAAAATGAAAGAACGCGTAGAGACACATGCTGATGATGCGCGAATGAGCAAAGATTTGGCGACCATTTATCGGGATGTAACGTTGGACAAGCAGCTGGAAGATGTGGCTTTTGGCGGGCTGCAAGCAGAAACGGCCGGGCCAGCTCTGGCGAAGCTAGAGTTCAAGTCCTTGCTGGAGCGTTTATCCTTTTCAAGTGAGGTTGGCAGTACTGGGGTAGACGTAGAGGAAGCCGCGGCTGACGTAACAGTGCTGGATGAGCAGCGGATTAGCGAATTGGTAGAAGTGTTGGATCATGTGGATGTGCTGCATGTAGAGACGCATGGTGATAATCCGCATCATGCTGACATCGTAGGTCTGATATTTGCCGCAACGGGACAGCAGTTTTTTATGACACTGGATGTACTGCAAAGCGATGCAGCTTCATCTATTCGCGAATGGCTTGCTGACCCTGAACGCAAAAAACGTGGTCATGATCTACATCGTACGGATTTGGCTTTACACTGGCATGGAATTGAGTTTGCAGGGGCCGAGTTTGATGTGCAACTGGCAGGGTACTTGCTGGACCCGACCGATGCAAACCAGACATTGAGCGGATTGGCAGCCAAATATGGTTTGTCTTCGATCCGTCCAGACGAAGAAGTGTTCGGTAAAGGAGCTAAATATAAAGTTCCTGACGTGGCTGTACTGTCCGATCATGTGGCGCGTAAGGCAGCGGTGATTGAAGCTTTGGTGCCTGTACAGCAGGCGGAGCTGGAAAAAACGGAAATGCACAAGCTGTTTCATGAGCTGGAGATGCCGTTGTCCCGCATTTTGGCGGATATGGAGAAGCAGGGCATTTTGGTGAACGTAGAAGAACTGCGCGCTTTGGGGAAAGAATTTGAAGCCCAGATTGCAACCTTGGTGGGTGAAATCTACAGCATTGCTGGAGTAGAGTTTAATCTGAATTCGCCCAAGCAGTTGGGTGAGATTTTGTTTGATAAACTGGGTTTACCTGTCATTAAAAAGACGAAAACGGGGTACTCGACTGATGCGGAGGTATTGGAAAAGCTGGCCCCCTATCATGATATTGTGCAAAATATTTTGCAGTACCGCACCATTGCCAAACTCCAATCGACGTATGTCGAAGGATTGCTGAAAGAAATTTCGGAGAAAACGGGTAAGGTGCATACGTATTTCCGGCAGACGGTTGCAGCAACTGGACGCTTGAGCAGTCAATTTCCGAATTTGCAAAACATTCCGATTCGTCTTGAAGAGGGTCGCAAAATTCGCAAAGTATTTGTTCCGTCCGAACCGGGCTGGTCTATTTTGGCGGCAGACTACTCACAGATAGAGCTGCGGGTGCTGGCTGATATTTCGGATGATGAACGTTTGAAGGAGGCCTTTGTCCACGATATGGACATCCATACCAAGACCGCATCCGATGTGTTTGGGGTAGCAGCGGAAGATGTGGACTCCAATATGCGGCGTTCTGCGAAGGCAGTCAACTTTGGGATTGTCTATGGGATCAGTGATTATGGTCTGTCACAAAATTTGAATATTACGCGGAAGGAAGCGGCTCGTTTTATCGACCAGTATTTTGATGTGTTCCAAGGCGTTCGCCGTTACATGGATGATATTGTGAAGGATGCGAAGCGGGACGGCTACGTAAAAACGCTGTTGGAACGCAGACGCTATTTGCCGGAGATTAACGCCAGCAATTTCAACCTGCGTTCATTCGCTGAGCGTACAGCGATGAATACGCCGATTCAAGGTACCGCAGCCGACATTATCAAGTTGGCGATGGTACAGATGGATGAGGCCTTACGTGAACGTAAACTTCGCAGCAGAATGCTGCTCCAAGTACATGATGAGCTTGTGTTCGAGGTTCCGCCTGAGGAAATGGAAACGATGAAAGAGCTTGTCCCGGCTACCATGGAAGCCGCATTAAAGCTGGCTGTGCCGCTCAAAGCCGAAGTAAGCTATGGCAGCAATTGGTATGAGGCCAAGTAATATATTTCAATGAGTAGATAGTCCCAATTTGACGCTGCTTCCGTTATAATATAGGGTGAGGTGAAGACATCATGCCGGAATTACCGGAAGTAGAAACAATTAAACGAACGCTAAACGAGCTTATCGTTGATAAACATATAGATCATGTCACCGTTAATTTGCCGCGGATCATTCAACGGCCCGATGATATCCACGCTTTTGCGATGGAATTGGCCGATCACCGGATTACAGGGGTTGAGAGACGCGGAAAGTTTCTGCGGATTTTGCTGGACGGGCTGGTGCTGGTCTCCCATCTTCGAATGGAAGGGCGATATGGATTGTATTCGCAACATGATCCTGTGGAAAAGCATACCCATGTCATCTTTCATTTTAAAGATGGTACGGAGCTGCGTTATCAGGATGTGCGCCAGTTTGGCACAATGCACTTATTTCCGGCAGGACAGGATTTGCTGGAAAAGCCGCTGAACAAGCTCGGTTTGGAACCGATGGACGAGGCCTTTACACCCGAAATGCTGCGTGTTGCTGTTGGAACTCGTTCGACTTCGATCAAGGCAGCGCTGTTAAACCAGTCATATGTGGTGGGCATCGGGAATATTTATGTAGATGAATCGATGTTTAAGGCGGGGATTCATCCAACACAGCCAGCCAAAAGCCTAACGGATAGCCAATTTCATGTCTTGCATGAAGCTATTGTCTCCACGCTGGGTGCGTCGATTCACGTTGGAGGCTCGTCCATTAAATCGTTCGTTAATGGACAGGGTAAAACGGGCGACTTCCAGCATCAATTGCAAATCTATGGACGTAACGCGAAGCCTTGCGTTAACTGTGGCACATTGATCGAAAAATCTGTCGTAGCCGGACGTGGCACACATCATTGTCCGGTCTGCCAGCCTCTGCGCTAAACAGGCACAGTCACCCCAAGCCCATCCCTCTCATATATTGTTCCAAGTACCAATACTGCGGAGGGTTTCGGTTGTTATAAGGCCCTGCCTTCGCAATGGGAGGGAATTGGAGTGGCTAATCATTGGGGAGCCCTGCTGTTACTGGCATTTGCGCTAAGTTTGGACAGTTTCGGAGTCGGTGTTACATATGGACTGCGCAAAATGAAAATTCCACTGTTGTCGATTGCTATCATCTCCATATGTTCAGGTTTGGTGATCGGCATATCCATGCAATTGGGCGCATTACTATCTCATGTTCTGTCTCCTGTATATACGACCGTTTTCGGCGCTGTCATCCTGATCTGTATCGGCTGTTACTCTTTGATTCAAGCTCTGCACCGCAAAGAGGATTCGCCAGAGGATTCAGCGGAAGCCTCTCGGCGGCTGCTTCTTACAGAACAGACTGATCCAGTGAGCAGATCTGTTCTTGGAGAGAAGAAGTGTATAGAGGGTGATGATACAGAGTCTTTCCTTAGCTCAAGAAAAGATCTGTCGGCAGAAGCTTCTGTGGAGCAGCAGGAGCGAACGCTATTTTCTCTGGAGTTCCGCGAATGGGGACTTGTTATTCGGATTCTTCGAAGTCCGTCTGCTGCGGATATGGACCGTTCCGGCAGTATATCTGCTACCGAAGCGGTTTGGCTGGGCATTGCATTATCGGTCGATGCGTTCGGAGCGGGACTCGGGGCAGCTATGCTTGGTTTTCAGCCACTGTCTACTGCGCTGGCTATTACGTTATTCAGTGGAACATTTTTGATTGCAGGGATGAAGGCAGGCTTCTTTCTATCAGCATTTCGATTTATGAAGGCGCTGGGTGTATTGCCGGCATTATTACTGATTATGATGGGCATATTGAAGCTGTTATGAGGTGAAAGAGCATGAATATCGGATTAACCGGAGGTATTGCTACCGGAAAAAGCACCGTGTCGGCTCTTTTGGTCGCCAAAGGTGCGCTGCTGATCGACGCAGATGCCATTGCCCGGGAAGTCATGCTTCCGGGGCATCCGGTGCTGGCGGCGGTCATACAGCATTTTGGACAAGCTATAGTGAACAATGACGGAACCCTGCACCGCAAAAAACTGGGTGAGATTGTATTCGGTGACCCTGCCCAGCGGCAGGCACTTAACGATATTACACATCCTGCTATTCGTGAGGAAATGCGTATGCGCATGGAAGCATATGAACGGGAACAGCCGGACAAGCTTGTTTTGGCAGATATCCCGTTACTGTACGAGTCCGGGCTGGAGAGCTTGTACGAGGAAATTATGGTTGTGTACGTACCACGTGATATTCAGCTCCAGCGTCTGATGCTCAGAGACGGTCTGACGGAGGAGCAAGCTGGACTTAGGCTGTCCGCACAAATGGATATTGAACAAAAGAAAAGCTTGGCCGATATCGTTATCGATAATAGCGGAACACAGACTGAGACGAAACGACAAATTGATCAATTTTGGCAGCGGAAGGGACTTGCATGAATATTTTGCGAAAGAAAAGAGTCCTGCTCACTTTGTTTGTCGGGTTTGTCCTGATCCTGTTCCTTAATTCAAATTGGATGTCCTGGTTCTATCCAATTCAATATAAGGATGAGATTCGGCAGTATTCACAAACGTATGAAGTGGACCCATTTTTGGTGGCGTCTATTATCCGTGTAGAAACCAATTTTAAAACCAGCAAGCAGTCGCATAAGGGTGCACTGGGCCTGATGCAGATTATGCCGAATACGGCAAATTGGATTATGGACAGTGCCCAGATTCAAAAGGTTCCGCTGGACAGTGTCAAGCACGAGCCTGGCACCAATATTGAGCTGGGAACCTGGTATTTGCATAACCTATCCATGAAGTTTCAGGATAATCCTGTAGCAATCGTAGCTGCTTACAATGCAGGGCCAGGGAAAGTTCAGGAGTGGCTGGATAAGGGAGTGTGGGATGGAAAAGAAGAGTCCATTAAGCAAATCCCTTTTGGTGAGACACGACATTATGTACAGCGGGTCATTTATTACTACAGGCAATACACGAAAATTTATAATGATTTTTAAATGGCAAGTTAATGACATGATGAGCCTTTTCGCTTTAAAATGAAAAAAGCGCAGGACAGGCTGTTTTTAGCAGCCCATCCATACACTTTATCTTGTTATTTCTGCATTATTACCGCGATTATTGGTATTGACCTGCCAATTGTTGTTCGGCGATCGTTACGAGGCGTTTTGTGATGTAGCCCCCGATCGAACCGTTCTCATAGGAAGTCATGTTACCTTGGTATCCATCTTGAGGAATGCTGATACCCAGCTCTTGAGCGATTTCATATTTCATTTGCTCCAGAGCGCCGGAGGATCTGCTGACTACCAGATTGTTGGAGTTGCCATTGTTTCCTTGTGCCATTGTTGTTCACCTCCTCGCGATATGGTAAACATATTATGATCCGTTTTGACAAAATTATTACTAAGAATCTTCGGGAATTTATTGGAAAAAGAAAGTGGTGAGATTATGAAATGTCCGTATTGTGCCTACAACGGCACGAAAGTGTTGGATTCGCGACCTGCGAATGATAACAAGTCCATCCGTCGCCGCCGTGAATGTGAGCAGTGTGCCAGGCGTTTTACCACCTTTGAAATGGTGGAGGAAACCCCGCTCATGGTCATCAAAAAAGACGGCAGCCGTGAAGAATTTAGTCGTGATAAAATGCTGCGTGGCCTCATTCGGGCCTGCGAGAAGCGTCCAGTATCCGTCGAGCAACTGGATATGATCGTATCCCAGGTAGAGAACGCTATCCGCAACACAGCAGCCACAGAAGTGGATAGCCAGCAGATCGGTGAGCTGGTCATGGAACAGCTTTACCCAGTGGATGAAGTCGCCTACGTCCGTTTTGCGTCCGTCTATCGTCAGTTTAAAGACATCAATATGTTTATGAAGGAACTGAAAACACTATTATCTAAAGATACAGCCAGCGACTGATCGCTGACTGTATCTTTCTTGGGACAAAGTGGGAAGATGATTATATTTTTTATAAAAGTATTGACACAGGGATAAAAATTTTATATGATATAGAAGTCGCTTGAAACGTTGATTAAACTTACTTATGATGGGGCCTTAGCTCAGCTGGGAGAGCGCATCGCTGGCAGCGATGAGGTCAGGGGTTCGATCCCCCTAGGCTCCACCAAACTTTTAATTATGGACTCTTAGCTCAGTTGGTAGAGCAGTTGACTCTTAATCAATTGGTCCAGGGTTCGAGTCCCTGAGAGTCCATCCTTTAGAAAAAACGGCAGAGATGCCGTTTTTTTGTTGTTTATAGATCTATTCTCAGTCTAGCTGAAAACATCATGGGGTTTCCGTTGATTGACATAATCGGCAAGGATTTTGAGATACTCGTCATTCACCAATTTTCTTGGGGCGAATACGGCTGTTAAAAAAGTTAGAGATTTTGAACGCGCGATTTTTTCATCCATCATGGAATGGTCGGCTTCAGGTAAATGAATAACGGACAGCAGCTCTGCGGGTATTTTCTGGCGGTAGACTCGCTCGGTATCCTTTACATCTACATTAATATCTTTGCCAGCCAGAACCAAGAGTACAGGAGAATGGAAGTGACTTAATTCTTCGGTGGAATCAGACCGAAAATTTTTGCCTATAAAGCTCCATCTTTCTTTGGAGATCATATCCTCAGGATCGGCTATGCTTAGGTATTCTTCATAAGAAGCATGTTTTTTCAGTAACTGTAGAATCTCTTGATCGTAGTTCAATGTCTTTTGAATTTCTTGCGGAGTAGCTCCTTCTTGCTCCATTTCTTTTCTGGTATTAAATTGTCCTTGGGAAATCCAGTTCACGGCAGGCGATACAAGGATGCTGAATGCAATATCATGTTCCTCTTTAACGATCTTCGGAATGACCCATCCTGCTTGACTGGCTCCCCATAGGCCGATTTTTTGCGTATCAATCATCGGCAAGGTTCTCGCCCAGTCTATTGCATATCGGATCTCCTGTGCGCGGTCCTCCATGCTTTGATCCAGCCAATTTCCAGGGGCACTATTAATACCGGGCTTATTCAATGACAGGGAGGCATAACCCTTGGAGGCGAACTTTTCCCACAGTGGTTTGTATCCATCATCATATGTGTCATTAATAGGACCATCCCCATGCACAAAAACAATTAATCCAACCTTTCCCGAGTAACCCTTAGGCAAAGCTAACGTGCCTGTTAGGAGCCCTTTGGGTGTCGCAATTTGTATTTTTTCTTCCGTCATCTTGTAGGAATTTTGATATAGAACAATGAGTATCAAGGCAACAGCTAGAGCTGCCGCAATACCCAAAGTAAGCTTAAATGTTTTTTTCAATGGTGTTCTCTCCTCGAATGCAGGTTCTCTTTCCAACTCATCAGATGCCATTCAGGCTCCTTGAACCAAAAATGCCGTAACCCATTATATTTGGATTGTTCTACTTCAAACGCCAGTTTGTGATACAAATGGATAGCCCCTTGGTTCTTATGCGCTACATGAAGCGTCAATGCATGAAACCCAGATTCAACCATAAATTGCTGTGCGAAAGCTAGAAGACGGCGTCCTATTCCCTGGTTACGATGACTTGAACGAATCGCCAAATGATCAATGTAACACTCATTTGCAACGGGGGTATACTCCAGCACATGCATACCTGTCAAAAATTTAAGTATATTAAAGCAACCAAACTGTTTTATGAGCGGAGCCAAAGAAATGGGGGGTGTTTCAGGAAGGGAAGAGGAGGAGGGTTTCCATTTAAGAGAAAGAACACCGATAACTTCTTCGTTTTCTTTGGCTACAAATTGTTTCATAGATGTAGAATAAGGATTTTGAACCCAAACCTGCATTAACAACTGCTGTATAGCTTGATCCTCCAGTGTAACAAGAGATTGGAATTTTGCTTTAAACGATTCGACTAAAAGACTACAAACAGCTTCATGGTCTTGTTTCTGGTATGCAACAATGTCAAAGGATTTTGCACTCATGTAACGCCCTCCTAGATTTATTCTACTTTAACTTGAATTTCGTATTGCAGCTTGTTGTTGTCGAACATCGAAAGATAAGATTTTTCTACTAGGACAATCTTGCTTTGGCAGTTATATTGGTGATGAGCTACATATCGTTCCATTTGTTTAATTTCATAATCAATCTCAGGCTCTTCAATGACGGAAAGATGCTTATAAAGATAGTTTCCTTCTTCCAGAATATAGTCAGCCACATCCACCGTTTCATAACACAGCTTCACCTGTCCGGCATCAGACAAGTAATGCAGGTCATTTTCAAATAATCGAGGTGGGGCAGGGTGGTGTTCAAATAAGTTTCCGGCAGTGAGCTCTTGACCATTCTCCAATGCAAACCATAGCTTTAAATGACGGGGACCTAATCGTTTGACCTGATATTCATCATTTCGCTGAGTCAGGCTATCATGTTCTTCTAGCACTTTGTGAATAAACTGTTCATGCATCTTCAAGTTAGCTATTTCAGCTTGTACCTTCTGCAACGAATGCTCTAAAAGCTGGTTATAGTCATCGGCAGCATAGGAAGTCATACATTCTTGAATCTGACCGACAGGGACATTTAATTTGCGTAATAATAAAATATGCGAAAGCTGATAAATCTCATGAATCCCGTACATCCGATATTGATTTTCTTCTGTATGTGATGGATACAGGATTCCCTTTTCTTCAAAATATCGCAGTTGATGTACAGATACATTCATGAGCTGAGCAAGCTGACTGATCGTAATGTGTTCTTTCAATGACAGGACTCCTTACTGATAGTTGAATAACTCCACTATAAACCTTAGGTCAGACCTAGGGTCAATAGAAAATATCAAATCTTGGATAGGCATAGGTGTCGAGCATTTGATGCCCACACCAAGGGGAGGCTGGAGAGTTTACCTGTCGGTGATAACCCGTTATAATCATAAGATTAGTGAGCATAAACAAGATGCTCCGGATGAAGGTTAGAATGGGGAAATCATGTTGAAAACTTTTAAAAAGGTATACATTGAGATAACGAGCATTTGCAATCTTGCATGCAGCTTTTGTCCTCAAACACAGCGTGTCAAAAAATTTATTGATCCGGAAGTCTTTCGAAATGTGCTTGATCAGGTCAAACCACATACGGATTACATCTATTTGCATGTAAAAGGAGAGCCGTTGCTCCATCCGAAAATTGATCTTTTGCTGGAAAGTGCTCATGAGAAAGGATTGAAGGTCAATATTACCACCAATGGTACCTTGCTGCCGAAGACCGGACATAAGCTGCTTGGGCAACCAGCGCTGCGTCAGATGAACTTCTCTCTTCACAGCTTTGACGGGCACGAAGGCTCCGTGGATCGAGAAGGATATTTGGGTAATATTTTCACGTTTGTAAGAGAAGCAGTGAAACACAATGTCATTATTTCGTTCCGTCTCTGGAACCTGACTCAGGATAATCTGACTAATGTGCAGCGTCAGCGCAACCGGGAAACACTTGAACGACTGGAGCAAGAGTTTGGACTGGACTATCGGATTGAGGAAAAGGTGATACCAGGCAGTGGGGTCAAAATCGCACCAAACGTTTATTTGAATCAAGACCATGAATTTGAATGGCCGAGCCTCAGTGCCCCGGAAGATGACGGAGAAGGCTTTTGCCATGCACTCCGTAGCCAGGCGGCGGTATTGGTGGATGGAACGGTGGTCCCTTGCTGTCTGGATGGAGAAGGTGTCATTAATTTAGGTAACGTGCATGAACAATCTTTTTCCGACATTGTGGAAGGGGAGCGTGCCAACCGTCTGTACTTCGGTTTCTCCAAGAGAGAAGCGGTAGAAGAGTTATGCCGAAAATGCGGGTACCGCAAACGATTTGGAACATAATCATACAGGTGAGCTCTAATCAACAGTAGAATGAATTGCAAGAAAGATAGCCCTTTTGCAGGGCTTTTTTACATATATTTCGATATATACATACATAATCAATGGTTTTGAACTGTTCAGAGGAAGTTAGATACAAGCGATTGCTTGTGAGAATGATTATCAATTATAATGAGTTTAATCTGATAGGGCGGAATAAGAACTGAAGGAACGGTTTGGATGGAGGTTGAGCGGTAGTAATGAAGTTGAGCGATCACATTTTGCTGTGGAATCATGTTTTTATACAGGTGATGGATGTTCGTCATAAGAAGATGGAAAAAGGGGAGGAGCTACGAACCTATCGACTTCCTGTTAGTGCGTTCTTGTATGCTGTGCGTGGAAGCGCACGGGTACGGTTGGATAACAGTATTCACAGGGTAGAGCGTTTCCATGTACTGCATGGCGGAAAAGGAATGTGCCTGAGTATCCTGGCGGAAGAGGGACTTGAATATTTCATCATTTTGTACAAGGCAACGTTGGCTCTGCCTGGTCGCAAGGAGATTGCACAATTGCTGGAAAAGGAAAATCCTTTTCAGAATCAGTATGCTTTCGCACCTCATTACCCGTTGCCCCTGTACGATAAAGTGAAGCTGTTGGAGCAAGAATGGCGTGAAGCTTCTGGACTTGGCAAACTGCATGTTAAAGCCTTATTTCATCAATTTGTATATGAGTTGTTGCAGCAGTTGTATGGGCAGGACATCGAACCTCTTAAGCCCGACCTTGTATCGCAGGCTATAGCCTATATGCGTGAGCATTTTAGTCGGCCTATGACACTTGAGTCCATTGCGGAGGAGCTAGAATGCAGTACTGGACATTTATCAAGGTTATTCAAAAGTAAAATGCATACCAGTCCGATTCATTACTTGGGCCAAGTAAGAGCAGATCGAGCAGCAGAACTGCTAATGCAGACGGACGCCACTTTGCAGGAGATCGCAGAGCGTGTGGGATATCCAGATGCCCATTCGTTAAGTCGCAGCTTCAAGAAATATAAGGGACTATCTCCCGTACGATTCAAAAAGGAGCGGGAGCATCCTGCTCAGAAGCAAGATCAGGATATGCCCCAAACGATGCTTAAATCTGCCCTTCAGCGGACATCTTTCACACGTTATACTGATATTGATTATCAATATCGGCATCATGCGGAAGGGGATTTAATCATGCACGGAAGAGTCAAAATAACGGCCATGATGATTATGTTGTGTTTATCTTTGATGCTGGGAGCTTGCTCGGCTCCGACGAATACAAATGGAAGCTCGCAAACGAAGGCTAATCATACAGCGACATCATCCAACAGCGATGGACAAGCGGCAGTGCAAGCACAGACAAGAACGGTTAAGACATTAAAAGGCGATGTGGAAGTACCTGCAAACCCGAAACGAGTGGCATCGGATCAGGTATATGGGTCATCTTTTAAAACTGGGGATTATTCCGGTGGGGGTCAGAAGCTATATGCTGAATGAGGCTTGGATTGATCAATCGGGATATCCCTAAGAGAAGTTGGCCGGAATCAAGGATCTCGGTGATTTTCCTATGGATTTAGAGGAACTGACCGTTCTGCAACCGGATTTAATTATCGGTTCAATCGAAAAGAACATCGACAGCTACCAAAAGGTAGGAACGACTGTGTTCTTGCCGTATTGGGAGGGCGAATCTACAGCGGGGCCACTGGATAAATTCCGCAGAATCAGTGAAATCTTTGGCAAGCAGAAAGAAGCCGAGCAGTGGATTACTGAATATGAGAAGAAAGCTGCAGAGGCCAGAACGAAAATTCAAGGTATCGTTAAAGACGGAGAGACGGTGTCAATTGTACAAGTCGCCAATAAATCGATATATGTTTTGGCAGCAAAAGGCGGCAATTACGGAAGTCCGACCATTTATCAGATGCTAAAGCTGCCACCTACCAAAAAGGCATTGAACATGAAAGAAGGTTTTGAAAATATTTCACTTGAGGTTTTACCCGAGTATATGGGAGATCACATCTTTGTATACGGTTCAGAAGATGAAGGGGCTAATCAGATTCTGCATAGTGAGCTATGGAAAGGCCTTCCCGCTGTAAAAAAAGGACAGGTTTATATGTAGGGTTCATTCAGCGATAAAGAGGATGAGTTTGTGATGGAAGATCCTTATTCATTGGAACTTCAATTGGATACGATAGTTAATCTCTTATTAGCCCACAAAAAATAAAAGGATGTACAGTAACATCTCCTATCTAAACAAGGGGAATCTTTTAGAATTTCAAGCTGTGATAGTCATATAGACAAAATCCGCTTAACACAAAGATTCCTAAGTGTTTGGCGGATTTTATTATGTCTATATTTCTTCTTCTCTGTATGTTTTGGTGTATCTTTGAAATTCAGATTTTTGATTATCGTAATAATCAGCTCTCGTCCAAAAAATAATTTGAGAGAATGAGTCGGAATGTTCCAAATAAGTGATTAAATATACAATTTTTACTTTATCACTCTCTACCCATACTTCGTATTGCAAGCCTTGATTCCCGTTTATATTGACCTTTACTGGTCCCGTCGAAATAATCCCTTTTCCAGACCTTTTGAGTACTAATTGAGCTGAAAACTCAGCGTAATCTTTTAATGTGATCATTGAGGATTTCTCATACGGCAGTTCGGATTTCCAATCCTTGATGATCGTCATGTATGCATCGTTTTTTTCATACCAGGCTTGAATTAGCGCATCTGGATTAAGAATTAAACCAGTCTTCCATATATAAGGGAGACGAATTTGTTGCTTGGCATCTTCACTTTTAAATGTTTTCAAAATAGTTGTTGAGCGAAGGTCTGGCTTAACTTGTGAGTCGCTTAAGACTTTCAAGGAGCTGGCTATAGTTGCAAATTCGTGATGTTGTTCTACTGCAGAGCCTCCCCTTGAATAGATTAATACTTGAAGATAGTGCTGCTTACTCTCTAACATGGCACTGAAGTAATAGACCTGTTGGCCATTGTATTTCCCGCTATAATCGGCTGTTCTGGCGGTTGTGGAATCAATCTGGATTGGGGTAGTATCCACAACCTTAAAGTTTTCTAGGCCCAATGCGGAGATTTCTTCACGTTGCTGTACGAATTCGTCGAGCGTCATATTATTTGCAAAAGCTGACTTGGGGACACGGAAAACCAGACCTACGTTCTTTTTTTCTTTGTCACAAACACTAAGCACCGAATCCAGTTGTCCCTGTTTAAATTTACGCCAGCCAGCGGGAATGGTAAGAGCCACAAGATCCTTATCCGAGGTAACGGTATGAGCCAGCGACTCTGTGACGGGTAAAACAGGCTGACTTTCTTTGTCTACCACTGTTGTACTATGAGTCGCATTGTCTACATCAGAATTTGTTTGGACTGTAGTTGCAGCATTATTTGAGGTGCAGCTGGTAAGCATGAGCACTGCGATCAGTGCAATAACATAAAATCGGAAATGCGCAAAATTGAATTGCATGGAAATAACTCCCTCTGTTTCATATTTACAAAGGAAATTTTACCCTTTTATAAAATTATAAAAAAGAGGCGTTTGTCCTGTTTTACGTAGCTTAGTCACTTATGGTAGTCGTTACTGTGACATTGTTGACAGAGGTTGAGGAAGCACTAGAGTTGAAATTAATAACCTCAATGACTACTGTTGCACCAACAATCAGGCCTGTATTTATAATTAGGTTTGTAGCAGAAAGCGTTGTTAAGCCGCCTCGCTGCAACGTCCCATTTACAAATACATTGTAGTATTCGCTACTAGTCGGAACAACAAGACTGTTTGCCGCGACTGAAGTACCACTATCATTTGTAAAACTTTGTGTCGGGATGGTGGTCACTCCTCCTAATATATCACCCAGCACGACAATAGCTGTGTAACGATTAACCGCTGGAGTGACATTGATGCTTGTTGTGATAGCAATGTTTCCAGATACGATACTGTCTGCTTCCAGATAGAGAACCTGCCAGAAAATGATCTTGATATTCAATTTGTTGAGTTCTTCTCATTCATAGATACGGTTGAGATGAAGATAGGTCGGCAAATGCTGTTGCGTCTGTCTCTAAACGTAGATAATTACTCGGATATTATGTTGGTGTGGAATCCGAAGCAGAAGTGCCTGGGTTATTATGACGAGGAGCATCAGGAACATGCGGATGTGTGCAGCTTTGCCGAGTTTCTTGCACAGCCGGAAGATTATCTGGAGAAGATTATTGAGGGTGAATATCTATCATAACAAGGTGAGCCATGAATGCGGTATGCACGCAGTCATGGCTCTTGTTATTTTAAAATACAGCGCTAGTGTACACAGGTACCTAATGCTCATTAGGAATGGTTACGTATGAGTTGAATGAGATTTAGAGTAGCGGTAGATAGGGGTTCGTTCTTACGGGTACAGATGGCGATTGAATTGAGAAGCTGGATGTCTTCTACATATACCCGGCACAGTTCGCCACGTTCTACATATTCACGCACGACCAGTGAGGACACAAAGTTGGCACCATATCCGGCAATAACTGCGGTAATCGCCTCATGCAGCCCTGTGAAGTTTAGGGTGACCTGGGGGGCGGGGGCATTGTAGGTTCGACATAAGGAAAATAATCTCTCCCGTGTTGAGCTCCCCTTTTCACGCATAACAAAGGGTTCATGCATCATTTCCAATAAAGAAACCTGCTGATTTGCATACCGATGATCTGGAGCCACCACGAACCACAATTCATCACGAAATAATTCTTCAGTCTGAATCGTATCGGGATACTGCTCAGGCAGTCCTCCGTAGATAGCCAAATCCACTTCTATATTTAATAGCTGCTGCAAAGCATCGTTGGAATTTGTAGTGTTAATCGTCATTTCAACATGCTCATATTGTTGTTTGAATTTTGCAATCCAGGCCGGAATGAGAAAATGAGCCGGTAAATAAGTAGCCGCTAGCCGGATATGACCATGGGCTCCATCACGATAATCTTGTGAAAATTGTTCGATTTGCTGTTCGACAGCAAAGAGCCGTCTGGCGAGTACAGCAAGTTTTTGACCAGCATCCGTTAAGGCAATCCCTCTTCCTAGCGGCATGAGCAGTGTGAGAGATATTTCTTTTTCAAATTTTTTAATCTGGGCGGTAATCGCAGGTTGGCTAATATTTAAAAGTTCAGAGGCACGTGTCACACTCCCTGTAGAGGCGACCACGTGAAATAAGCGTAATGCATGCAGGTTCAAGACCATACTCCCTTTCCGACAGATTCATATATGCAGATTATGAATAAAGCAAAAACATATATTATTTTTATAATAATAATTCATTTACAATCAAATTGTAAGTTAATCCAAAGGAGAGTGGAGCGAATGAATCAAACGAACACGTGGGATCAAGTAGACCAGTATATCTCGGAGTGTCTCATTCCGCATGATGCTGTCTTGGAACAAGTATTGGCCGCTAATCAAAAGGCGGGACTACCTCCGCATGATGTATCCCCCAATCAGGGAAAGCTATTAAATATCCTTGCTCAAATGCAGGGAGCGCGACGTGTGCTGGAGATCGGTACTTTGGGAGGCTACAGTACAATCTGGTTGGGAAGGGCGTTGCCGGAGGATGGAGAAATAGTTACGCTGGAAGCCAATCCGATCCATGCTAAAATTGCCCGGTCGAATATATCGTTGGCTCAGTTGGATGGAATAGTGGAACTTCGGGAGGGAGACGCTTTAGAGCAGTTAGCACAGATGAAAGAGGAGAGAGTTGACCCCTTTGATCTTATTTTTATCGATGCGGATAAACCCAATAATCCATTTTATCTGGATTGGGCACTTCGCTTCTCACATCCTGGCACCGTTATTATCGGTGATAATGTTATCCGTGAAGGAGAAGTGGTTCAAGCTTATAGCACAGACCCTCGTGTGCAGGGAGTAAGAAAGTTTTATGATATGCTAGCTGAGGAATCAAGAATTACAGCTACAGCTATCCAAACCGTGGGGAGCAAGGGGTATGACGGTTTCGTCATTGGAATCGTTAAAGGCTGAACGCTAAGCGTCTCGATTGGCTAAACACAAAGGGGAGCAGTCCTCGTGTTTAGCCTTTTTCTGAGCAGTAGAGAAGGTGGGGACGAATTGTGCGCATAATGGTAAAATAGTACTGCTGGAAGCTTTAGAACGTTTTTGAACGTTTACTGCTGAATTCCTATGTAAGAAGAATGAATTTACATAAAAGCAGATGAAATTTCTTTGAAATGTAAACGCAATCATGCTGATTAGAGCAGGAATTCACCATTTTGTAAAAAAATGAAGTCGGAATGAATTTTTTTGAATCTTTTTGAAGAAAAATGATTGTTTTTTGTCAAGTTTGTGGTACGATATGAACAGTTGGGGGAATGATGATGCTGACGGAAGAAAGATACAAGTTAATAATACAGCGCTTACAAGAATGTGGGGTTGTAAAGTTGCAAGAATTGGCTGATCTGTTGGGAGCTTCTGAGTCAACGATTCGGCGTGATTTGATAGATCTTGAGAGCCGTCAGTTGCTCAAGCGGATTCATGGCGGGGCAACCTTGCTGAATCAGAAAAGTCAGGAACCTGGCATGGAAGAAAAAACATTCAAAAACGTTCAAGAAAAAAATGCAGTGGCCCGTATAGCAGCCAAAGAAATTTTGGATGGCGAATGTATTTATCTGGATGCGGGAACAACAACGATGGCGATGATTCCTTACATTGAAGCTAAAGACGTGACGGTCGTGACGAATGGACTATCCCACGTAGAAGCACTGGTAAGCAAAAGAATCAGAAGCTATCTACTGGGAGGGATGATGAAAATTCATACCAAAGCCGTAATCGGGAGTATTGCCCTACAAAATTTGGACAATTTTCGATTCGACAAGTGCTTTCTAGGAACGAACGGGGTGGATATGGAAATGGGGTATACAACTCCTGATCCCGAAGAGGCGCTGATCAAGCGACGTGCTCACCAGCTGTCTGGCAAAACGTATGTGTTAGCCGATTCCAGCAAAATTGGAGAAGTAACCTTCGCCAAACTGTTCGAGCTCAAGGAAGCTATACTTATTACTGAATCGATGCCAGAACGGTCACGCCGATCCATCGCTCAGAAAACTAAGATAATCGAGGGATAACAATGATATATACAGTAACGCTGAACCCTTCCATTGATTATATCGTGGAAGTTGATGATTTGAAGCTTGGTGATTTGAACCGGATGAAACGTGATTTAAAACTGCCAGGTGGTAAGGGAATTAATGTATCACGTGTACTGAACCAGTTGGGAGCAGATAGCACGGCGATTGGTTTTCTCGGAGGATTCACAGGAAGGTTTATCGACGATACATTGCGGGAAGAATCCATTAAAACTGATTTTGTAATGATCGAAGATGACACACGGATTAACATTAAGCTCAAGCATGGCGATGAAACGGAAATTAATGGTCTGGGACCTGCGATTCGTGAGCAAGAGGCCGATGCGTTGGTGCAAAAGCTGGCGGGACTCCAGAAAAATGACATTGTCGTCTTGTCGGGAAGTATTCCACCGTCACTTGGAGGAGACTTCTATGATCGGCTGATTAGCGTATGCCAGCAAACTGGAGCTGAATTCGTCATCGACACCACAGGTGAGGCGCTGATGAAGGCACTGGTTCATAAACCGCTGCTCATCAAGCCGAATCACCACGAGTTGGCTGAGTTGTTTGGCGTAACGATTCATTCAAAGGAGGAGATCGTCACTTACGGTCGTAAGCTGCTGGAAGCAGGTGCAAAAAATGTACTGATTTCCATGGCAGGAGAAGGGGCTTTGTTCATTACGGCAGATGAAGTGTATCACGCAAATGTACCAGCAGGTACGGTGAAAAATTCTGTAGGCGCAGGTGATTCAATGATTGCTGGATTCGTGGGTACGCTGGCTCTTCATGGCGATCCGATCGAAGCATTCCGTGCAGGAGTGGCATCCGGAAGCGCAACTGCGTTTTCCGATGATCTGGCTACTAGAGAGAAAATTGAACAATTACGGCCGCAAGTCACGATTTCAAAACGGTAATCCGGCTGCATCATGAGCTTATTATGCGTGTATCGACACGCTGATCGAACTTAGGAGAGTGTGAAAAATGAGAATAACAGACCTGATGATTAAAGAAACGATGATCATGGACCTGCAGGCGACGACAAAAGACGAGGCGATTGAGGAGCTTATCGCTAGTCTCGAAGCAAGTGGACGTATTAATGACCGTGCCTTGTTTAAAGAAATGATTTACAAACGTGAAGCAGAGTCTAGTACTGGAATCGGCGGCGGCATTGCGATGCCGCATGCCAAGACTAAAGCTGTGAATGAAGCGACTGTCGTTTTCGCCAAAAGCAGTAAAGGCGTAGAATTCGAATCGTTGGACGGTGAGCCGGCAAAAGTGTTCTTTATGATTGCCGCTCCAGAGGGAGCAGCAAATACGCATCTTCGCACACTAGCGGCTCTTTCCCGGCTTCTAATTGATACCGATTTCATTGACAAACTGATGAATACGCAAACACCGGATGAAGTATCCGAGCTGTTTGATACCAAGCAGGCGGAAGAAGAAGCAGCCAAGAAAGCAAAAGAAGCAAAGAAAGAGGCTGCCAAAGCACAGAAAACGCCGGATGTTATCGTTGGTAACCCGAATTCAGACGAGTTTGTGGTTGCGGTGACTGCCTGCCCTACAGGCATTGCGCATACGTTTATGGCTGAAGACGCTCTCATTAAGAAAGCGACAGAAATGGGTGTTAACATCCGGGTAGAAACGAATGGCTCGGAAGGTGCGCAAAACGTACTGACAGCGGATGAAATTCGCCGTGCCAAAGGTGTAATCGTTGCTGCTGACAAAAAGGTTGAAATGGCCAGATTTGACGGTAAACCTGTATTGCAAAGACCGGTAAGCGACGGTATCCGTAAATCTGAGGAACTGATCCGCAAAGCGCTGAACGGCGATGCCCCAATTTATCGTAGTGAAGGTAAAAGCAGCGCTGAAGAGTCGAAAGCGGAGAAGAGCAGCGTGGGCAGTAAAATCTATAAGGATTTAATGAACGGTATTTCTCATATGCTGCCATTCGTTGTAGGCGGGGGGATTTTGTTAGCAATTTCCTTCTTGATTGAACAAGTGGCAGGAGAAGACAATGCATTGTTCCAACTGTTGCAGACAATTGGCGGTGGAACAGGTGCGTTCCACTTCCTGATTCCGATACTGGCCGGATTTATCGCGATGAGCATTGGAGACCGCCCGGCACTGATGCCAGGTATGGTTGGGGGTCTGATGGCTGTAAACTCTAATGCAGGCTTCCTTGGCGGTCTGGCAGCTGGTTTCATGGCTGGTTATGTGGTGATCTTCCTGCGTAAAGCTTTTGCAGGTCTGCCGAAAGCACTGGATGGTTTAAAACCAATCTTGTTATACCCTGTATTTGGACTTCTAATTTCAGGCGCGATTATGTTCTACCTGTTCGATCCAATTTTCGGTGGTATTAATACGTGGCTTGTTAATGTTCTGAACAATTTGGGAACAGGTAATGCAGTTATTTTGGGTCTGATCCTGGGCGGAATGATGTCGATCGACATGGGTGGTCCTTTTAACAAAGCAGCTTACGCATTTTCGATCGGTGTCTTTACTTCCAGCGGTAACACGAACGGTGCCATGATGGCGGCTGTTATGGCGGCTGGTATGGTACCTCCGCTGGCGATCGCATTAGCTTCGACGTTCTTCAAAAATAAGTTTACTGAGCAAGAGCGCAAGTCTGGCTTGACGAACTATGTACTTGGATTGTCCTTCATTACAGAAGGAGCCATTCCATTCGCAGCTGCCGATCCTCTGCGTGTCCTGACCTCTTGTATTGTAGGTTCAGCGATTGCTGGTGGTCTGACGCAGTTCTGGCAAATCAATCTTCCAGCTCCACATGGCGGAATTTTTGTAGCAGCTCTTGCCAATCATGCTTTGCTGTTCTTGCTTGCAGTCGTGATCGGCTCCGTGATTTCCGCGCTCATTCTGGGACTGTGGAAAAAACCGCTCGAAGCGAAATAACGGGTATGTCAAGAGTATAAAAATTAAAAGAGGGCCATATTTCTTTAGGCCATCAAAATAGTAAAGCCGCTAAACATCAGGTTTTCTGAGTGTTTAGCGGCTTTCTTTATGCAAAGGTGTCGGCTTTGCCTATATAGCTTAATTAGTAGTTATTGCATTGGAGCTATAGCCTATAAAGCCCCTTAACCAGCTGTATAAACAGCTTTCGGGCCGAAGACATATACTGCTGGTGATGGTTGTTTTGTAGCAGTCCAATAGGAATATTCGGGTCTGTTAACTGGAGGGGGACGGTAACCAGTTCCTCCGGCAAAGGCATTGACGATAGAACCACTCCAACTGATGGAATCGTTTTTACAAATGTGGCGATCGACGAGATTTGACTGACAGTATAAAAAAACGGCATCGACGGAAAGCGGGAAAGCTCTTTCTCCAGTCGTATATGGTACAAGCAGTTCTTACCTCCGACGATAAGCGGGTACTCGTACAGATCTTCGAGATAAAGCTCACTTTTTACCGCAAAAGGGTGATTACGGGACACAATAAAGGCGATGTGTTCGTGATATACGGGTTCAAAGTGTAAGGAAGGAATCGAGTGAGGTTCCCCGGAGATTGCAAAATCCAGCTTACCGTCCACCAAAGCATTTGCGAGTGCATCCGTGTTTCCAACTGTAAAATGGCACGTAATATTCGGTTTATGCTCTCGAAACTGCTGCAGAACCAAGGGCAGTACGGTAGCCGCCACCGTTTCAATCACACCGATATGGAGCGTGCCAATCTCCTCCTTTTTCAGAGACTTCGCCTGGTCCATCACAAAATTCCAATGCTGAATAAGCCCGTTTATCTCCTCGGCATATAGTTTGCCTGGGGACGTTAACTCTGCATCCCAACCCCTTTTAAAAAGCTGAAATCCCAGCTCTTTCTCTAGCCTCTGGATTTGGTTCGTGACTGTAGACTGAGCGTAGTTTAATTTGGCAGCAGCTTTTGAAAACGTTCCTTCTTCGATTATTGTACGAAATGTAGTTAATTCTTTCAGATCCACGCATGTTCATCTCCATCGGTAAAATTGAATATATTTATGATTATTTTCAATTATACAGATGAAAGTAAGGGGAGTACAATCATCTTATCCCAACGGATAGGAGAGATGAACATGCCATTTGTACGAGTTGGCTACATGGAGCAACAATACACAGAGCACGAGCTGCCTGGCATTAGCCGCTGTATCATGAATGCTTTGATCGAACATTTTCAGGTCCCGCCCAAGGATTACTTTCAGGTTTTTCATGCCCATAAGCAGAGCGAGTTTTATTTCAGTCCAGATTATTTGAATGTATCCAGAACAGACAAGCTACTGTACATCCAAATTACGATGGGATCGGGTAGAAGCACGGAACAAAAAAAGAGATTTTACCAAATATTAGCCGAACTCTTATCTATTGAATGTGAGATTAGACCGGAAGATGTATTTGTGACACTGGTAGAGACTGAATTAGAGGATTGGTCCTTTGGCAACGGACTTGCCCAGATGATTGTATGAAGCATAAATTGATCAGATCGAGTGTTCGGGAAACGATCGGTGATTTTGCTCCCGCTTTTGTAGGTTATACGGAGGATGTCCTTTTTGGAGATGTATGGAGAAGAAGTGAGCTATCTCTAAGGGAACGAAGTCTCATTACAGTTGCCGCTCTGGTAGCGGGTGAGCATATAAATCAACTCCCTTATCATCTGATGCTGGCCAAGGAGAACGAGATTTCGGAGGAAGAACTGGTTGAGGTCATTACACAGCTTGCCTTTTATGTAGGATGGCCCCGGGCAGCCTCAGCCATTCAGGTTGCCAAAGAGGTGTTTTGCAAAGAGAAAGAGAGTTAAGCATGAACCTAAAAAACTGCTAAGCACAAAGGATTGCGAGTGTTTGGCGGTTTTTTGGCATGATTGTATTGTTATTCTGCATTGAAAGCGGTATAGTAAGAGTAATTGAATGAGGGGTGAAGTGCCCTTCGGGATTGTTACTGGTAAGCAGGCGATACCCAAATAATGACTAATTGAATCGAGCAGATTCAACTGGCAATTACAGACGGTGTAGAAGTATTCGGCTTCTGTCCGTGGTCTGCAATTGATCTTGTTAGTACCCATCAGGGCTCCAGCAAGCGTTACGGGTTTATCTATGTGGATCGTGAGGAGTTTGATCTCAAGGATCTGCGTCGTATTCGTAAACAAAGCTTCTATTGGTATCAAAAGCTGATTTCCACAAACGGTGAAATTCGTTAATTAAAGCTGCCGTGAAAAAGCACCTCCTTGAAATGGATGTTACCATTTTGAGGGGGTGTTTGTAATTGTAGCCATGGGGGAGAGTCTGATTTCATTCAAGCATCCAATTACTCCTTTCCCAGAAGTGTGATCGTGTATTATATAATAGAAGAAACACAAACGGAAAGGACATCATGCATTGACTTTACAACAATTAAAATATGTCATTGAGGTTGCCAATCGCGGTTCCATGAATGAGGCGGCAAAGCGGTTGTTCATTTCCCAGCCCAGTCTGTCGAACGCAATTCGTGATCTGGAGGAAGAAATTCATATCACCATTTTTGAGCGTACCAATAAGGGGATTTCTTTGTCCAAGGAAGGCGTGGAATTCCTTGGTTATGCACGTCAGGTTGTTGAGCAGGCGGAGCTGCTGGAAAGTCGCTATCTGGATGCCAAGCCTTCACCGCAGCATTTTGCTGTGTCCACGCAACATTACGCTTTTGCTGTAAATGCATTCGTAAATCTGGTAAATCAATATGGTCAAGAAGAGTATGAATTAGCTTTGCGAGAGACCAAAACCCATGAAATCATACAGGATGTCAAAAGCCTGCGCAGTGAGATCGGAATCCTGTATCTGAACGAATTTAACGCTAAGGTCATTAACAAGCTGCTAAAAGATGCGAATCTGCAATTTAACAGCCTGTTTACGGCCAAGCCGCATATTTTTATCAGTGCCAATAATCCGCTATCCCGACAGTCCATCGTGACCATTGACCAGCTTCATCCGTATCCGTATTTGTCCTTTGAGCAAGGGGAGTACAATTCCTTTCACTTTTCCGAGGAGATTCTCAGTACGTTATCGCATCCCAAGAGCATTCGTGTCCATGACCGGGCGACCCTTTTTAATTTGCTCATTGGCTTGAACGGCTATACGATTTCTACCGGGGTGATCAGTGCGGATCTGAACGGTAACGATATTATTTCCGTCCCTCTGGAATGTGATGAGTCTATTAATGTGGGATGGATTTGCCATAAAAACGCTGCGCTCTCCAAGCTGGCCACCGTCTATGTAGAAGCGCTGCATGAGGCGATAGGGGGATAATAGGTTGGGTATAGCCTTAGGCTATAACTAGCTATAGTTTATTGGAGTTACTTTATAACTGAATATGTATGTTATCTTTCTTACAAGAACTTCACTATAGAAGCGAAAAAGGAGATAACCCTAATGAGCAGCATCCTTGATAATGCATCCCAACGTAAAGTGACCCCTTTTAGACACGATATGGTCGGCAGCTTTCTGCGCCCGCAAGCGATTAAAGACGCCAGAATTCAATTTCAAAATAATGAAATCTCTGCGGACGAGCTGAGAAAGATTGAAGATAACGAAATTATCAAGCTAGTGGAAAAGCAAAAATCCGTAGGACTTCAAGCCGTGACGGACGGTGAATTCAGACGCTCCTGGTGGCATCTTGATTTTATGTGGGGTCTGGATGGCGTGGAAAAGGTACAGCTTTCGAACGGCTACCAATTCCAAGGTGTGGAAACAAGAGCGGAAACCGCACGCTTGTCCGGTATAATCGGACATTCCCGTCATCCTTTCATTGAAGATTTCAAATTCCTGAAGCAAGTAGCAGGTGAGGATGCCATCGCGCGCCAAACAATCCCGGCACCTGCGCAATTCCTGGCCGAGCTGTTGCGTGGCGAAAATAAAGAAACAACCGATACGTACTACAGCAATCTGGATGAGCTGGTGACGGATATCGCCAAAGCTTACAAATCCGTGATCCAAGCGTTGTACAATGAAGGTTGCCGCAGCTTGCAATTGGACGATTGCACATGGGGTATGCTCTGTGATAAAAACTATTGGGAAGCTAGACAGCATGCGGGTGAGAATGTGGAAGATACCAAAAAGCTGTTCGCTCGCGTGAATCAGGAAACGGTGAAGGATCTTCCAGCCGATTTGGTCGTTACAACCCACGTATGCCGTGGTAACTACCATTCCACCTGGGCATCTTCTGGCGGCTATGAGCCTGTAGCCGAAACTCTGTTCGGCATCGACAACATCGACGGCTACTACCTCGAATTCGATACCGACCGTGCAGGTGATTTCACACCGCTTAAGCATCTGAAAGATCAAAAGCAGGTCGTACTAGGCCTCGTTTCCTCCAAAACAGGTGAACTGGAAGACAAGCAGACGGTCATTAACCGTATTAAGGAAGCGACTCAATTCGTCGACATCAACCATATCTGCCTCAGCCCACAATGCGGCTTCGCTTCGACAGAAGAAGGCAATATTCTGACAGAAGAGCAGCAGTGGAAAAAGCTTGCTTTCATTAAAGAGATTGCGGACGAGATTTGGAAGTAAGGGTTTAGGGAAATTAAAAGGTTCTATTAGTTAAAGATATTTTATTAAAAAACACGTCATATATGGACGTGTTTTTTGATCTTTACGAGATTAGGTGGGAGTATTCTTTGGATTGAATTCCATAACATAAACAATATGGTTATATGGTTTCGCCAAACTGATGGCGGGAAACTCTAAAAAAGCATAATCTCTGAATATCCTAAAAAAAAGGTTAAGACTCTTTTATGTTTGTCCACTTCCTTTTTACAACTCTTGCATACCATGGATTGTAGAATGGCATTAAGAGGGAGTGACAAAAAAATGAGTCTTTATTTTCGAAACAGCACCAATTCTACCGTACAAGTAGCCATTTTCTATCACGCGAGTAGGTGTGGGTTTGTCTTTGTGGGACAAACTGGTATATTGTCTACCTGGTACCGTTTGGCGCCTGGTCAAACGAGGGAAGTTGTTACTGGCAACGTAGGGGATAGAACAATATATTACTACGCTGAGAGCGTATCAAGAAATCTTGTGTGGTCAGGTAGTTTCCCCATACATGTTCCTAATTATAACTTCAGTGGATGTTGGATCTGGAATATTAATGGTAATCTATGCAATAATTGCAGAAGAGTTGGTTTTAAAACACTTAACATCCAACGCGGTTTCGTGAACTTTACAGTCAACCTTATTACAAATAGTGCTCAAAGAAAAACGAAGCTAAAAAATGTTCGTATGGTATTGCCCACAAAAAGGGTAAAAAGAAAATCTAAATTGAATGACCGCAAGAAACTACCTAGAAGCCAATAATTTCATAATGGAGGGGAATCCTTTGTAATTTCGAATTCAATTCAGTTCGCGCTTTTAATATAAGAAACTTGAAATTAAGTTAATAGTGGATATATATATATTATTTTAATTTTCGATAGGGTATTGAACTTACGTAAAACAATAGTGCAATAGGAACTGCCTTGTTAACTAAAGGTGGCTCCTTTATTTTTGCTAAAAAATCCTTTTAATTTGTAATCTCCCGTATCACCTTCCTCGCCAAGCGTACTTTCTCTGGACTCGACTTTTGGAGTATTTTTATGATTTCTTGTATATCAGTTTCATGTTTTGTAACCTTAATATCCTCATTTACATAAGCAAAAAGCTGAATCAAATTAACATCCAGTGCATTAGCTATTTTAGCTATATTTATTAAAGATACGTTTTTTTCTCCACGCTCAATCTGCCCTATGTATGAAAAATGGAATCCGCCTTTTTCCCCAAGCGACTCCTGAGACAATCCTTTTTCTTTTCGTAAAGCACGTATTCTGGCACCCACTAATTTTAGAACTTCTTTATCTTCCATCGTCTACACCTCACTATTCTAAAAGTGTAGACAAGATATCCAAATGAAAACATTGAATAATGAATACAATAAATAATAATAATATTTATAAGTATTATTTTAGAGTATAATAAGACTATTCTTTAAATTCTCTGGAGGAATAGATATGAAAGAAGCTCCTTCTACCTGTATTCCAAGTCCCACTCAACTGTCCAGACCCTCACAACACCTACATAATTCAATAACGGATTTTCACACTCTATCCCAATACCACATGAAACTAGCCCAAATCCTGTACAAGCAGAATCAAGTCCAATGCTGCATAATCCTATGTGACTGGGCGTTAACCTCCATGTTGAAAGCACTATATATGAAAGAAAACAACAGCCGTTTCCCTCCCGGATTCCTGTCTATGACTGATCTGCTGCACTTATTACATACCGAAACCAACCCGGGATTGGATGTTGTTGTATTTATAGGCACCACTCAATTTCTTTCATCCCAGTTAGAAACCCCGCTCCTTCAAAAGATGAAGCACAGGGATGTGAGCAGGTTACTGCGAAGAACGGACGACATTCTCTGCCAGTTGTCATCCAGAGTCATTAGCGATCTATCTCAAACGTATCAGTCCATTTTCTGAGTAGTCCTTCCATGGCAAATAAACTTGCCGATTCGCCCTGTCGTTATCCGCTTTTCTTCATACGATAAGAGTAAGCTTTAACGCAAGGAGGGATTCAGACATGGGTGAAGTAGGTTACGGTGGAGCATGGACATCCACAGGAGCGATTTTGGTATTGTTCATTTTGTTGGTAATTATTACTAAGTCTTTTTTGATCTAACAGCAGGTTAGCATCGCTTAAATCCACAAATCGGCCTTCTTTCACGACATCGTGAGGGAGGGCTTTTTATGCAGAATGGGTGTTAGCCTAACATGTTGTCTGGCCCTGCAAGCATTGTTATACTTTACATACAGGGAGATTTTCCCTCAAATATATGGCAATACGGATAGCGTAAGACGTGGAAAAACAGAAATTCGTTGACCAAAATCAGGAGGATCGCATGATGAATACGGCAAGCAGTCCATTTCAATTTACGACAGACACGGCGACTCTTTGCTTATTTGATACGCAAGCACTTAAACATCGTTTGGACGATGATCCGGATTGGTGGTCCATCGAAGAGGACGAGCTGGGCGAGTTGAACAAAGGAAATGTAGCTTTTTTGAATCTGGGAGCCGACGGGACCTATGAGGTTGTGATGACAGATCATATCGACAAGCCTACTGTGCGGCTGTTTTTGAAGGTTCCCTCAGGCAACCTATTTATTGGAGCAGGGGAGGAAGCCACAAGTGGTGGACTGGAGCCTGAATGCGTATGGGGAGGGACGTTCCTTTCTGTGCAACCGGGATTTTATGAATGCTTGGCGAGCAGAGAAGACAATCGTATTTATCTTTCTTTAAAAAAAGGAAGCGAAGGCAGCAATAGCTTTACAGGTTTGATTCGATTGTAGGTTGTAGGCAACCCGTAACGGCCCATACAAGCCGCCTGAACAGGTGGAGGCCGGACAACCTAAACTGGGGAAATAGAAAAAAGGCTATCCCCACGGCTTACACATCCGTGAAGACAGCCCTTTATCTGTCTATTGATACTTTACAATAATGGCATTGCTGATTTGGCGGCCGGGTGTGGTGAGGTAGGAGCCGTTGTAATACAGCCCGCTGGAAGCACCGCCGTCCAGATTCATGGCCTGATAAGCGCCAGCCTGCTTCATCATTTGGGCGAGCTGCGGTATAGTCGCTCCACTTGTGGTCAGGAGGATCAGCTTATGATCCCGACTCATCCCGAGTGCGCTGCGGGCGCCGCCGCCTGTTAATATTTTAGGGTCCTTGAAGCCTTCGGCTTTGACATTTAGGGAAACCTGACCGTTCGTGACCAGACGAGGCCCGGCTTGAAGGGCACCTTCGACGCTACCTTGGCTTAAGCGTTGTTCAAAGGCAGAACCCGACACCAGCTCAGCTAAATGATTAGTATCGTAGGTGAAGACCGTTCGTTGGTCGCCAGAGCTTTTTTTCAACATCTTTCCGTGACTGACCAGATAGCCGTAAGGCGTTTTGTAAGAGCTTTTGGTATAGGCATCAAAGAATGTACCATTGATGGCTACAACCGCTTGGTTACGTTTGGCGAGACTACTTAAGTCTTCCACTTTACCAATGGAATCGCCTGCCAGTGCCACGTCCAGGCTTACCTTGGGATGGAGCATAGAGATGGTGACCACCTTAGCGGAAAATGTACGAGACCCGACCTTGAAGCTTTTATGAGCTGTCGTAATGGGTGTAGTGTTTCCGGGTAGCTTGCCAGTATGTACCGGAAGCGTGACGGACGTTGCACCTTGCTTAATGCGTACAGCTGAGGTTTCCTTTTGCCATGAGACTTGCAGGTTTAGATATTGACTGATGAACTGCAAGGGGACATAGGTCGAACCGTTATCGGTAAAAGGAGCATTTTGCAAATGGACCGTTTGATCATTCACTTTGGCAGTAGATTTCCCGGCAAATAGGGTGATCCGAGTATTGCCTTGCGCAATTTCTATTTTTTTGTCCGCTGCCGTTAAATTGAATGTGATCCCTTCATAGCTGTTCAGAAGACGAAGCGGGATGAAGGAGTGGTTACTCTGGTCCACATAGACCAGCATAGGTGCTGGGGCAGCAGCGTAGATCGGGGATACCAGTAATAGCAAGGACAGGATAACAAGTGCGGTGATTCTTTTCATGAATAGATCAATCTCCTTAAGTAGTCTTGACACTTTACGAGGTGCTTGTAATTATATCGGGTTTTATAAGTTGTAAATGTATGTTATGCGAATTTTGAGTGTTTAGCTGATATAGGAAGCGGGAGGTTGGAGATGAGCAGGTATGAGACAAGACTTGAGGATTACCGTCGCAAAGAGCGCCCGTCTTATCGTGTATTTGAAGGATTGCAGGAATTGGTGCGTAGCGTGGGGCAACTGCATAATAACTGGTTATATGTGAATGTGGATCAATGGGATCAAGAACCTGTTCACACACCGATTTATTATTGGGATGAGCATTGGCTAGAGGAATGTGCAGAGGAGGGTGCAGTCGTAACCAACGAACAGGACGAGTATATTCCCAAGTGGGTGCTGGATCGTCAGGTTCAAACCTGGTTTGAGTTGGCGACCTTCGAAAGTATTGTGGAAGTCCTTAAGGCTGCTGGACAGCCAGTGACGCTTCAGATGGTGACTATAGCGGTAAAATACTATGACAAACGAGATGCCTTTCTGGACAATGAAGAGGTGAAGGCAGTGACAGACCTGTGGTCTGTGCTGACAAAGGTGAGAAACCACCTAACAGAATGAACAAAGCCTGTAGAACAAACAGGGCATACATACACTGGATGGGAGAAGCAAATGAGTTGGTTGAATCATGAAATGGCAGCAAAGTGGCGACAGGAAGGAAAAAGGTATGCCGCAGATGTGAATGAATTTGTCAGAGTCGGCAGGAAAGTGAATGGCAGCAGGAGCAATCAGAGCCAAACCAGGACGAACGCCCCAAGATGGCCAAAGATATTTTTCGTATGATTCAGGAGGCGAATCAGGCTGGTGAAATGGAGCAGTTACGTCGAGAGATTCCAGCCGCGTCTTGGCCGCTTACACCAGCGTTCGAGGAGGCTTTGCAAGCCGTTAGGCCGATAGCTTTTGTGAATGGAGGCAATGAAGTCATTCTACATGCGGGCAATCCTCGGGAACGTGGGACGATCTATGTGACGGGAAAAGATAGAATCTTGCAAATCCCCGGACTGCATCGAGTAGGCTGTTCGCCGGACGGGACTTAATTTGCGTTGGTGGATGGACAGGGGATTCGGATTGTTCGTCAACCGGACTTAAATCTGCAAGGAGAAGCGACAGCACATTTTCAGTGGAAGGATATACAAGGCCGCTTAAAAGCATCCATTCCTGATCTGGAGTGCTTGGGAGATGAGGAGCATCCTGAAGATATATTAGATGAAGTGATTCCGTTTGGCGATGGACAGCGACTTCTGTTGGTTTGCGGTTACGGCGTTTATTTGCTGGCTGGTGATCAGGTGGATTTGATCCATCCCAAGGCGTCTGAACGAAGAAAACTAGAGTTGGAAGACACGATTGTGGATATGGCCCATGGAGCTGTGTCGAGGGATGGACGTTGGATTGCTTACGGTAGCCAGATGAGTGAGCATATGCTTATGGATCTGTCTGATAAGACGTTGCATACATTGGAGCCAAGTTCTAGTTATCCGCATTATGCTCTATTTGCCAAAGATGATCTGAACGTCTGGTACAATGCCTGTCATTTCTACAACGGTGCCACCATTCAAGTGTCGATTGCTGAGGTGGAGCAGGGTCTTGCTCAGAATAAGGAAGAATGGCCGATGATGAATGAAGAAATGCGAGTATACGCTGCAACAGCGCTGACACAAGGATCTATTTTGGGTGATGCCTACGGTTATCTCCGTCTGATTGACAGGGAGGGCCGTGAACTTTGGCGCTATTTTGTCGGCAGTACGATATCCGGGCTGGCAGCTACACCTGATGAAAGTATGTTGGCGGTTGGAACGTATGGCGGTATGCTTCATTTGATTGATTTGCAGAGCGGCACGAAGGACGAATATAGCATTGGCCGCGCCAATTCACGAGACAGCGCGTTGGGTGATCTGGCGGAACTATGAGCCCTTGCGCTGGTAATACTAATATTCCGCAAATGGTGATAAAAGCAAGTTCTGATAAGCTGAACTTAAAAAGTGTAGCAGCACATGATTACAATGCTATTTTCAGATAGAGGGCATTTGGCATTAACCCATGATGCAAAATGTGAATAGAGAGGAAAGAGGTGTGAAGACATGGACAAGAAAGCGGATATTCGTACATCCATGAAGGAACTATTTGCTCAGATGGATGAAGCCTTTTTTATGGATGTGGAAGAAAATGTACCGATGGAAATGCGTGATGGGAATGTCGACGAGGAGGGATGGATCAAGTGGAAGCCTCTCCTTTCACAGATTACTGAACAGGAAGTTCGGGAGATGGAGGAAAAATACCATTTTGAGCTGCCGCCCCTGCTGAGGAGTTTTATCATGTCCTACCATTATGTATCTTTACAATTCGATAATGAATCCATTCCGGGAGTATACTGGAGCGATTGTACGTTTGTTGAGTTTCCACGTCTGCCTGTAGGTCAAGGCTTAAAGGCATTTTATGATTTGCTTGATCAATGGTCACCTCTTCTGTCAGCAGGCTACATTCCTTTTGCAATAGCAGAGGACGACCAGGGTCCCGTTTGTTTAAATGCAGGCAGCAGACATAAGGACGGCGATTATCCTATTGTTTGGTTCTTTCATGAGGACCTACAGCATTTGAATGAGGATGAGCTGCGGATCAGGAGTAATCTGCTTCCCCATGTACAGGGGCTGTTTCCATCTTCTGTCGAAATGTTTAACGTGATGTTTAAGCACATTAGACACTAGCGATTTCCTGAAATGTAATTTTAATGTTTAGTCGACCGAGATATTGACATAAAAAATGAGGAATGATATAAAAAAGGTAGGCTAGCACTCGAATGATGGGAGTGCTAACAAAGTTGAATCGTTTGCATAGCTCATATCCGCTGGCCTTACATAGGTTCATATTTGAAAGGAGATATCCGAATGGAGAAAAAACAGTTTCAGGCTGAGTCCAAGCGTCTGCTCGAAATGATGATTAACTCGATTTACACGCAAAAGGAAATTTTCCTAAGAGAGCTGATCTCCAATGCAAGTGATGCGATTGACAAAATTTATTACAAAGCATTGACGGATGATCAACTGGTCTTTGACAAAGAAAATTATTATATCAAAGTAACTGCCGATAAGGATAACAGAACGCTAACCCTGCGTGATACCGGGATTGGTATGACCAAGGAAGAACTAGAAAATAACCTGGGTGTTATTGCTAAAAGTGGTTCATTGGCATTCAAAAATGAAAATGAATCCAAGGATGGTCATGACATCATCGGTCAATTCGGCGTTGGTTTCTATTCAGCTTTCATGGTGGCCGATGTGGTTACAGTGACTACCAAGGCTTTGGGAAGCGATACTGCATATAAATGGGAATCCACAGGTGCAGACGGGTATACCATTGAGGCAGCTGAGAAGGACGAGGTCGGAACAGAGATAGTTCTGAAAATCAAGGCAAACACCGAAGATGAGTCCTACGATGAATATTTGGACGAGTACCGTTTAAAAGCACTGATTAAAAAATACTCCGACTTTATCCGCTATCCGATTAAAATGGATATTACAGGCAAGCGTCTGAAAGAGGGAAGCGACAACGAGTTCGAGGATTACGAAGAAGAACAGCGTATTAACAGCATGGTTCCTATCTGGAGAAAAAACAAAAGCGAGCTGACCGACGAGGATTATCAAAATTTCTACGCGGAAAAACGCTATGGCTACGACAAGCCGCTCCAGCATATCCACGTCAGTGCGGATGGCGCGGTAGTGTACCAAGCTATTCTGTTTATTCCTGAAAATATTCCGTTTGATTTCTACTCCAAGGAATATGAAAAAGGGCTGGAGTTGTATGCTAACGGTGTGCTGATTATGGAAAAATCTCCTGACCTGCTGCCGGATTATTTTAGCTTTGTCAAAGGTATGGTCGACTCCGAAAGCCTGTCGCTCAACATTTCCAGAGAAATGCTGCAGCATGACCGTCAGCTGAAGCTGATTGCTAAAAATATCGAAAGCAAAATCAAAGGCCAATTGCTGACCTTGCTCAAAAATGACCGGGAGAAATATGATCAATTCTACAAATCATTTGGCAGACAATTAAAATTTGGTGTCTACAACGATTACGGCAGACATAAAGAAACTCTCCAGGATCTGCTCATGTTCTACTCTTCTACAGAGAAAAAGCAGGTTACTTTGGACGAATACGTATCGCGTATGCCAGAGGATCAGAAGTATATTTATTACGCTTCCGGGGAGTCCAATGAGCGTATTGAAAAACTGCCGCAAACCGAAATGGTGGCTGACAAAGGCTACGAAATTCTGTATTTCACCGATGATATTGATGAGTTCGCTATTAAAATGCTCTTAAGCTACAAAGAAAAAGAATTTAAATCTGTATCGAGCGGCGATCTGGGCATTGAGCCTGACGAAAACGAGAAAGAATCAGAAGCAGAACAAAACGACAACAAAGAGCTGTTCGAGTACATGAAGGGCTTGCTGGAAGGCAAGGTATCCAGTGTTAAAGCCTCCAAGCGCTTGAAGACACATCCGGTATGTCTGTCCGCAGACGGTGAAGTGACGATTGAGATGGAAAAAATCTTGAACGCCATGCCTAATAACGCCGATGTCAAAGCGAATAAAGTGCTGGAAATCAACGTAAACCATGCGGTGTTCAACTCTTTGAAAGAAGCTTTTGACAAGGATAAGGAGAAGGTAAACCTCTATACGGCATTACTGTATAATCAGGCTTTGCTGATCGAAGGCTTGCCACTGCAAGATCCGGTTGAATTCACGAACGATATTTGCAAAATCATGGTTTAACAAGCTTTATTACTGTATAGAGCCGTTCCCATACTGGGGGCGGCTTTATTTATCATAAACTCTTCTTAAATCTCCATAATAGGTCATATAGCGCTTACAGAAGAAGGGATGGGCCCACACAATGCCGATCATACTCAATACAAAGGAGGGCAATTATATGAGTCTGGATAGAGATAGAAAGGAACTCCAAAATTTGGATCGAAGTGAGCTTATAGAGTTAGTGGAAAAAATCATCAGAGGTGAGGGAACAGAAGAGGAAATCGACAGCATGCTGACCATAGTGAAGCAAAATACGCCCCATCCGGGGATCAGTAATTTGATCTACTGGGATGACCGTGACTTGAGTGCAGCAGAGATCGTAGATGAGGCATTACGCTATCAGCCCATTATTTTACCACCCCATGAATCTTCTTCATAGGATGCGGAGGGGTGGTCTTTTGTTTAGAAATAAGATAGTATTAACTCTTTAGGACTATGAGCATTAGATTCAAAAAAACTTCCGTTAAATACGTGCTGACTTCCCTAGAGTGTATGGGGTAATGTTTGTTTTTTGCACACTTTACGGAGTTTTTATGCCTAATTTTGGGATTTGTAAAGTTTTTGTGACATGTTCCTGTGAATTTTGACACAGCAAATTGTCGTTTTTCTTGATTATTTGGTGGGATGTCTTTATAATCATTTTGTTTGCAAGAATGATTAGCGATTAGCGTATGGAATAAGGAGGTTATTTATTTTGGGAAAAGCATTGATTATTGGCGCCGGTGGCGTGGCCAGCGTTGTGGTGCATAAATGTTGCCAAAACCCAGATGTATTTGAAGAAATTTGTATCGCAAGCAGAACTGTTGAGAAATGCGATGCGCTTAAAGAGAAGCTGGGTGGAGGTCGTACGAAGATCCAAACGGCTCAGCTTGATGCTGACAACACCGACATGGTCATTGACTTGATTCGAAGCTTTCAACCGGATGTAGTTATCAATGTGGCTCTCCCTTATCAGGATTTGACGATAATGGATGCTTGCCTTGAGACAGGTGTTCATTACGTTGATACGGCGAACTATGAACCGCCGGATACGCCGAAGTTTGAATACAGCTGGCAATGGGCCTACAAAGAAAGATTCGAAAAAGCAGGAATTACAGCTCTGCTGGGCAGCGGTTTTGATCCAGGCGTAACTGGAGTATTTACGGCTTATGCTCAAAAGCACTACTTTGATGAAATTCATACGATTGATATTGTGGATGCGAATGCAGGGGATCACGGATATCCTTTTGCAACTAATTTTAATCCGGAAATCAATATTCGTGAAATTACGGCGAAAGGCCGTTACTTTGAAAACGGAGAATGGATTGAAACTGAGCCACTTTCTGAGAAAAAGGTATACGACCTTCCTGAAATTGGACCGAAAAATATATATCTTTTGTACCATGAAGAACTGGAATCTCTTGCAGTGAATATTAAAGGCGTGAAAAAAATCCGCTTCTGGATGACGTTCTCGGACAATTATCTGAATCATTTGAATGTACTTCAAAACGTAGGCATGACTTCGATCGAGCCTATTGATTACGAAGGACAACAAATCATTCCACTGCAATTCCTAAAAGCTATTTTGCCAGACCCAGCTTCTCTGGGACCAAGAACAAAAGGCAAAACAAACATTGGTTGCATCATCCAAGGTGTGAAAGATGGAAAACCAAAAACATATTATGTTTACAATGTTTGTGATCATGAGGAATGTTATGCAGAGGTTGGCTCCCAAGCCATTTCTTACACAACTGGTGTTCCTGCCATGATCGGCGCAATGCTTATCATCAAAGGTATCTGGAAAAAACCAGGCGTTTACAACGTTGAGGAATTTGATCCAGATCCATTTATGGAAGCACTAAATAAACACGGATTGCCATGGCAAGAGAACTTTACGCCAACGTTGCTTGATTGAGGTCTGCGATGAATATTGATATTACAGGACTTCCATCACCTTGTTATCTTGTTGACGAAAGACTTCTTGTCAAAAACCTTGAGGTTTTAAATTCCGTTCAAGAGCGGACAGGCTGCAGTATTTTGCTCGCTCTTAAGGGATTTTCGATGTTTTCGACCTTTCCTCTGGTTGGCAAATACTTAAAAGGCGTAACCTCCAGTTCGTTGTTCGAAGCACGACTTGGTCGCGAAAAAATGGACAAAGAGGTTCATGTATACGCACCTGCTTATGTTGACAGTGAATTTGATGAGCTATTGGAGTATGTTGACCATATTGTTTTCAACTCCTTTGATCAACTGAAACGCTACAAAAGCAGAGTGCAAGGCGTAACTTCCAAAAAAATTGACATTGGCATTCGGGTTAATCCGGAATATTCGGAAATCGAAACGCCGCTGTATGATCCTTGCTACAACAACTCCAGAATGGGTGTGACCCTGGCTAACTTTAGACCTGAGGATCTGGATGGCGTGGACGGTATTCATTTTCATACGATGTGTGAACAGAATTCAGATACGCTAGAGCGCACCATTAAAGTCGTGGATGAGAAATTCGGGCCATACATTAAGAACATGAAATGGCTCAATTTCGGCGGCGGTCACCATATTACCAGAGAAGACTATGATCTGGACACGCTGGTACGCTGTATTCAATATTTTCAGGATAAATATGGTGTGCAGGTTTATCTGGAGCCAGGCGAAGCTATTGCTTTGAATACTGGATATCTGGTGGCAACCGTATTGGATACGATGAAAAACGGAATGGATATTGCCATTCTGGATACTTCGGCTGAATGTCATATGCCTGACGTGCTGGCTATGCCATATCGCCCAAATATCATCGATGCAGGCCAGCCTGGCGAGTATGCTTACACCTACAGACTTGGTGGACTTACGTGCTTGGCTGGAGATGTGATTGGAGACTATTCCTTTAAAGAGCCACTGAAGCCGGGAGACAAGCTTGTATTCTGCGACATGGCCCATTACACGATGGTCAAAAACCACATGTTCAACGGAGTCAACCTGCCAGCCATCGCCAGCTACAACGACGAAGAAGGCATCAAGGTAATCCGTCAGTTCTCCTACGAGGACTTTAGCTCACGTTTGTCGTAAGACTTACACAGGGGTAAAAGAACTGGGTGCACCGAATAGAATGACTGAACTACAAAAGCCTCGCCCCTTAAGAAAGGGTCGAGGCTTTTTTGGCGTAGTTATGTTTTATTGATTTTTTAAACTACTAAGTAAGTTACATAATTTTAAATAGCTTCAGAAGAAACTTTATAAAAGAATGTATTTCCTGTGTAAGGTTGAAGTCCTGGCGCATCGACGATTAGGTAGTATTCCTTACCTTTTTCAAGTTCTACATCTAAAAAATAGTTACCGTCTCTTGAACGTTTAATTTTATTACCAGTACTATCGTAAACAGTCATTTCCAACCAGGAATCAGAATATCTGTCTCCCTGAATTGTAAAATGAACTTTTTGAGCTTCAAAAGCCTTAAATTTAAATACGTCAATGGCTTCCCAGACTCCGGGCACCCCCTCTTTACCAAGGGTTCCAATGACAGCATCACCAATAAAATAATAGTTAGCTTGCTCAAACCAATCATTTGGCTCCTGTTCATTATATTCAAGTGCAGAGGCAAGTGTTGATTCCTTTGCTGCGGGTACAGAATTTGCTTCTTCGGCTAAAGCGATACTGGCAGTAGTACTCAGCATAAGTGTAAGACCTAATGAAGCTAACAACGTTTTTTTCATGAATAAGAGTCCTTTCTTTTTTGGGATTTATATTCATTTATATGAATATATTAGTAATTATGTCCGAACTAATTGTATATCATTTACCAGGAAATTGGAATAATAAAAAGGGGTATTTATCAATAAAATGAATATATTAGAACATTTTGTTACAAAGTTTCATTTTTTGTCCTTTCTAAGTAAAGCCTAAGGAGTTTTTTTATGGGTTAGACACATGAAGTAGATATACCTATTTAATTGAGAACTATTAAATATAGACTTGATGAGTGAAATGGAACAAGAGGTAGAAAAGTGGATAAGGCAAGGTGATCCGACAAGTTCTCCTACTCGGGATTTAGCTCGCGTTTATCGTAAAATAGACAGAATTTGATGAACTGAGTGTCACGAATGGATAATGGATAATCTGAACTACAAAAGAGCCGCGCACCTGGAGACAGGGACGTGGCTCTTTATTTGAGATGAGAAGCAACGTATTTTATTGCCCAATTGTAGCAGATCTTTTTTTGATTATATTCATTTATATGAATATATTAGTAAAGTAATATTTTCTGAACTATTGTATATTATTTGCCAGATAAATGGAATATAAAAAAGGAATATTTATCAAAAAATAAATGTAATAGAACATTTTGTAGCCAGAGCATATTTTTCAATGCATCAGAAGTAGAAACTAGAGGTTCCTTTTTATACGTTGAATTCTTAGAGCGAGACACGTATGATATAATGAATAAATTGGTAATATATTTAAATGTGGACTTAATGAATGGATGATAAGTAGAGGTGAAAAAAATGTTCGATCCGACGGTTTTTGATAATTTAAAAGTGGCCATGGAAAATACAGTATACGATCTGGATAATCTAGATTCACGTATTGACATTACGCAGCGAATCGACAGATTGGAAATGTCTGTGATGTCACGTGAATTTGCTGTCCAATTCAGACTGAGAGAACACCCGAGTGTGACAGCAGAGATTCAACTGAAGGCAGATTTAAACAACTTGGCTGCGGAAATTTTGGAAATCAAAGATCAAATTCCGGGATGTGTCTTGTTGCTGAGTTTTTACATGGAAATTCGTGAAATTGAGTCACAATGCAGCCGGATTGAAAATATACTGACCGAAATTTGGAAGCCCGATCTTCGACCGGTACAAACGCTTAGTCAGATTTACGGAGAGAAGACATCTACATACCAAAACAGGATTGAACTCCGATTTTCCAGACAAATTAACGAAGATCAGATGGAAGACATTCCAGAGCTGTTGGAACACATATTGCTGACGCTTATGGAATTAAACAAGGTCTAAAGGGTTAGAGCCCTAATGTAAATGACATTAGTAGACCAACAAGTTAACGTTAGAGGAGTTGAAAGTATAAATGAATGAACTTGAATTCTCTCAAGTATATGCGATTATGGAGGCTTCTTTTCCTGAAACGGAATGCAGGACATTTGAGTCACAGAGGGCTCTGCTTCATCATCCATGTTATCGTTTACTTACCCAAAAGGACGAACAAGGGCAAACAATTGCTTTTTTGGCGGGATGGGAGTTTACAGATTTTCGGTTTGTAGAGCATATTGCCGTAGATTCGGCTATACGAGGTGGCGGGTTAGGTAAAGAGCTTATGAGCAAGTTTATTTCACAGTCCGGTAAACCGGTAGTACTGGAGGTTGAGCCACCAGTGGATGAGTGGACTCGGAGAAGAATTGGTTTTTATGAACGTTTGGGATTTCATCTGAACCATTTTGACTATGTACAGCCTCCTTTAAGAGAAGGACAGGCTGATCTGCGGCTTCAAATAATGAGCTATCCAGGTACGCTGGCTGAACAGGATTTTGCTCCGTTTAAAGAGATTTTATATACCGAGGTCTATGGGTTAAATAAGAAGATTGTATAGCTAATGGTGCTTCAATATCGTTCATGTTTTGTCCATACCATTACAAATTCTTTCTCGTCAGTTTCGGTATCAACAGATTCCGCTTGAATGGTAAATCCATTTTTAGTATAGAAGTTAAATGCTTTCGTGTTCGACTGGTATACCTTTAATTGAATCTCATTATGTTGCTTCTTCACCCAATCTAGTAGTAACTTGCCATAGCCTTTTCTTTGAGAATCAACACGAATAAACAGAGCTGCTAAGTATCCATCCAACATGGAAACGAAGCCGCCAATGCTGTGATCATCTTGTATGATAACGTAGTTTTGAGCGAGAGGAAGGTACCTGTTTTCCATCTCGGTAACTTGTGATGACCAATACTGCGGAGCAATAAAATGATGGGCTTCTATGGAAGCATCTAGCCAGATGGCTGCCAACTCGTTGAGCTCTTCCACACTTGCGGGTCTAATCGACATTGTATCTCCTCTTTCACAGTGCAGTATGTAATCTTATAGATGATGCTGAAATAAAAAAGACCGTCCGAGGACGGTCTTTCTACCCGTGGCGCTTATTTAAAGCTTTGATCCGTATCCCGCGCCTCCGTCAACTCTGTAAATTAGAGAATAACGGACCGGGTAAGGGATACGCTCAACATATGATTATTGATGTTGACGCACCTCCTTTCCTGATGGACCCATTTTACCATATCTGGTTTGTGATATCCAGTGATTTTCTTATATTTACGGAAATGATTCATAGAAAATATAATATAAAAATAGCTTGATTTTATGTTCTATGGAAGATATAATCTAAATTACCGTGATTGAAAAACATCGGTGTGAATACATAATATGCGGTCGTGGCGGAATTGGCAGACGCGCACGGTTCAGGTCCGTGTGGGCTAACCCCCCGTGGAGGTTCGAGTCCTCTCGACCGCATCATAGCCTAACATTTACAGGTTCTTGGATTGGCTGAATGCCACCAAGAGCCTGTTTTTATATGGTTAAAATGCGCGTACCATTATAACTATTTTATTTATACTGAAATATATATTTAATATAGTCTTTTGCACTCTGATCAATGTCTTCGTCGCTTGCTTGAAACGAGGCTCCGAAGACAGCGAAATAGGGTAATGTTATGGCGCCAACATGCACTGCGCTTGCCTTAAAAGGTGCTATAACTTCATCTACCGTAAAAGAAACGGAACCAGTAGGTAAGTAATTTTCTTTTTTATCGCCAATCGACATGGCTATCCCTAGCTTCTTTCCTTTTAACTTATCACCCTTTGAACCATAAGCCCATCCATGGGTAAATACATCATCGAACCACTTTTTTAATAAAGGAGGGTAACTATACCAATACAAAGGGAATTGAAATATGACATTATCGTATGCTTCAAGTAGCTGTTGTTCTTTCAAAACATCAATGCTCCAGTTTGGATACTCTTTATAGATCTCATGAATTGTAATTTCATTGGTATATTGAAGTAATTCTCGTTTCCATCTGTTATTTACTCTAGAATCTTCGATATTGGGATGAGCTAAAATCACAAGAGTTTTCATCATAAATCACCTTTCTTACGTAACATATTTGCCTTTGTAGATGCTCTATTATTATTCTGTATGCTTCAAAAAAAGTAAATACACACAATAAAGTAAGATAGTTACTTGAAAGTATGCATTGGACTTAAAGTGAAGATATGCGATTATAGAATTAATTAGATAAACGTTGTTATTTTTAGCGTTGAAGAGGTGGTACTATGAAACAATATAATTTAGGCATAGAAGCAACACTTGAGATCATCGGGGGTAAATGGAAATCATTAATCATATGTTTATTAATGTCTGGTAGAAAAAGGACAAGTGAATTACAGCGTAGTATTTCAGGCATTTCTCAAAAGGTTCTTATACAGCAACTTCGCGAACTTGAAAAGGATGGTATCATAGGTAGACATGTGTATAATCAAATGCCTCCAAAAGTGGAGTATTATATAACGGAATATGGAATTACAGCAAATGAAATTATTGACTTAATGTGTTCTTGGGGGAGAGCTAATATCAAAATAAGACAACAGCAGGGTGAAGATGTGATGTTGTTAGAAAATGATTCAAAATGAATAGTGGAGTAAGAAAGCGTTGTAGACTATGATGTTTACGGTAGTTTTCTTCGGTTGCCTTCAAGTGCTAGGTTATATGTTGAGCCGCAAGCTGATTTGCTATATAGTTATGACTGGACAACCATTCCATCCATATTAAATGAATGCTAAAGTAGGGGGACCCTTGCAATGATTATTAAACCGAAAATCCGTGGTTTCATATGTACGACTGCACATCCTGCAGGATGCGCGGCTCATGTTAACCGTCAGATCAACTACATCAAAGACAGCACATCAATACAAGGAGCTAAAAAGGTGCTTGTGATCGGAGCATCTACTGGATACGGGCTGGCTTCTCGTATTGCTGCGAGCTTCGGTCTGGGAGCGGACACCATAGGGGTATCCTATGAACGTCCCGCATCAGAGGGGCGCACGGCTTCAGCAGGCTGGTATAATACGGTAGCCTTTGAAAGAGCGGCCAGAGCAGCTGGCTACATAGCAGAAAGCATTAATGGAGATGCTTTTTCTCATGAAATTAAGCAGGAGACGTTGAAGCTGGTAAAGGAAAAGCTGGGCAAGGTAGACCTGATTGTATATAGTGTCGCTTCACCGCGACGGACACATCCCGATACAGGTGAGACCTTTAATTCCGTTCTCAAGCCTATCGGACAGTCTTTTTCTAATAAAACAGTGAATACGAATACAGGTGTCGTATCAGAAATTACGCTAGAACCGGCTACGCAGGAGGAAATTGAGAACACCATCACGGTAATGGGTGGCGAAGATTGGTCCTTGTGGCTAAAAGCGTTGGAAGAAGCTGATCTGCTGGCTGAAGGGGTAACCACACTGGCTTACTCGTATATTGGTCCCGAAATTACGGAGGCTATCTATCGTAAAGGAACCATTGGCCAAGCTAAAAATGATTTGGAAGCTACAGCACATACTTTAACAAAGCAACTGGAGCGTCATCATGGAAAAGCTTACGTTTCTGTGAATAAAGCTTTGGTTACACAATCCAGTTCGGCTATTCCAGTCGTACCTTTGTATATTTCTTTGCTGTTTAAGGTCATGAAGGAAAAGGGACTGCACGAGGGATGTATTGAGCAGGCGCAACGTCTGTTCGAAACGCTATACAGTGGGTCCACTGTGGAAACGGATGAAGAAGGACGCATTCGGCTGGATAACTGGGAAATGAGAGACGATGTGCAGCAGGCTGTCAAAGCAGCTTGGTCCGAAATCACTACAGAAAACGTATCTGAATTGGGTGATCTCGAACAATACCGTCTGGATTTCCTCCAATTATTTGGATTCGGGTTTGATGAAATTGATTATGAATTAGACGTTAATCCATAGGTTGATACACTTTCATAAGTGATATTTGTAAAACAAAAACGGGTACTCTCAAGCGATGCAATTGCTTAAGAGTGCCCGTTTTTTATGTATATTGGCAAAAAAACAAGTTGCACTCGTTTCACTAACGGGATTTATCGAGAATTAGATGTGGAAAGTGACTTACGGTGCAGCAAGCGAAAAACGGCAATGGTAATGACAATTCCCACAACGCCAAAGACTGCAACAGAAGTCAGGGCCCGATAAGCTTGCCAGCCGAACAAAAAAGCAATACCACTGCCAAACGTTGTACCTGCCAATAACCCAAGTGCGCAGGCAATATCCGTTCCAAATTTCATAAACATGTTCCTTTCGAATGTGTAAATTAAAAAGCAACTTGTACTTTTTCGCTGGACTTGGACACATACTTGTGCGTACAATTAAATAGTAATCGTTTTCAAACGGAATCTATTAATCATTATGGAGCATTCTTGTGCAAATTATTCCTTTTTCAGGAGGCTGATGAAATGAATATGAATGAACAGATCAAGCTGTGGAACGAAGAGGCGCAGGCTAGTAACGCTGATCATCCTCACCGAAAGGTTGAATTGTTTATTGAGGTACGGGATGGAGCACTGGACTCTGTTGCCCCTTATCTGAACCAACAGGATTATCGTCATGTAACTCTGGTAGAAGATGAGCATACTTCGGTGGCGGCAGGAACAAAAGTGGCTGAGCTGATCCGTGAGGCAGGTTTGACAGTTGATGTAGTCCGCTTACCTCCGAATGCTGTAGGGGATGTGATTGCTGATGAAGCCTACATTATGAAGGTGCTGCTGGGTGTGGCGGATAAGAGTCAGGCTGTACTTGCTGTAGGCTCCGGCACGATTCATGATCTGGTTCGCTTCGTATGTTATAAAATGAATCGTCCGTTCTTGTCAGTACCGACGGCTGCTTCGGTGGATGGTTTTACCTCCGCAGGCGCACCACTAATTGTGGACGGCAGCAAGCAGACATTCCAAGCAGTTCCGCCAGAGGCGATCTTTGCTGATTTGTCCGTGCTGGCAAACGCGCCACAGACGATGACTGCGGCCGGTTTTGGCGATATGCTCGGTAAGTTCACCTCACTAGCGGACTGGCATGTTTCCAGAGATTTGGGAAACGAGCCGTATTCACCTGTGGCTAATTGCATCACCGAGGAGGCTCTGTGTGACTGTGTAGAGCATGTCGATGAGATTGCGGCAGGCAGCAAGGCTGGGGTTGAGGTATTGATGAATGCGCTGATTGCATCCGGTATTTCGATGCTGATGATAGATCATTCTCGTCCAGCGTCAGGGGGAGAGCACCATATTTCCCACCGAATTGAAATGGATTTTATTGCAGAGGGACGCAAGCAAGTTTTGCATGGTGCCAAAGTAGGCGTAGCATCCGCATTGCTGTCTGACCTGTACAGGGATTTAGCAGCCAGTCAGGATGTAGAGGCATTTAAGGTGTATCGGGAATTGCCTACGTCGGAGCAGATGCGTGCATGGCTGGCTCAGGTCGGAGGCCCATCTACCATTGCCGAGCTCGGGGTTACGGAGGAACAGCTCGCTCGTGCATTGCGCACGGCTCATACCTTGCGTGATCGCTATACTGGACTTAAGTATATGAATGAACATCAATTGCTTCGTTCGTAATGTGCAACCTCTACATAAATTCTCCTTTAGATATTCAGCCACTCATGTGTGGCAAGGAAGGGATAAGCGAATGGGTTTACACCTCCGGCAGCAATACGACGATATCCTGTTCCTGTAACATTTGTATGTACAAATGAACGGTATGCTATAATCGTGGAATATGAACAGGTACACGATATTGCAAGTACGGAGGAAATTATGGCGCCCAAATATATACAAGTTAAACAGGAAATTTTGTCCTGGATTCATTCATCTAAACTGGAACCACAAAGCCAGCTTCCATCTGAGCATGAAATGTCTGAACAATTTGCCGTTAGTCGGCAAACGGTGCGTCAGGCGCTGGGTGAGCTGGTGCAGGAAGGCTGGCTGTTTCGGATGCAGGGCAAGGGAACTTTTGTCGCTACACGGGACAGCAAGCAGCCCGAAGATCCAAAGACGATTGGAGTCATTACAACCTATATATCGGATTATATTTTCCCATCCATTGTACAGGGAATCGAATCCAAATTGAGTCGTCAGGGCTATAAAATGCTGCTGTCAAGCACAGGTAATGACCCTGAGCAAGAAAGTCAGTGCCTGGAAATGCTGTTGAGTCAACCGCTGAGCGGAATTATTATCGAACCGACCAAAAGTGGAGAGCGTAATCCCAATCTGAACTATTATTTAACCGTGGAAAATCGCCAAATCCCTTATTTGATGATCAATGCGCGTTATGAGGAAATGGATGCGCCATGTCTGCGAGTAGATGATGAAAAGGGTGGTTTTTTGGCGGCAGAGCATCTGATTAAGCTGGGGCACCGACGTTTGGCCGGATTTTTCAAAACCGATGATATGCAAGGGATTCTTCGTATGAAGGGATTTGTGGCCGCTCACCGCAAATATGGTGTGACACTACACCCGAACGCAGTAACGACTTACCGGACAGAAGAAAAAAATGAGATTCCGCTACAACGTGCGTCGAGGCTATTGGCGATGGAGGCGGGAGAGCGTCCTACTGGATGGGTGACCTACAATGATGAGCTGGCTGTTCGACTCCTGGATATTGTACGTTCGGTGGGCCTGAAGATTCCCAATGATCTATCGTTGGTTGGGTTTGATGATTCATTTTTGGCGACAGCAACGGAAATCAAGCTAACGACAATTCGGCATCCAAAGGAAGAATTGGGATTACGTGCTGCCGATACCATGCTGTCGATGATTGAAGAGAAGGGGTACCATGAAGAAGATCGTCAGTTAATTCTACCGCCTGAGCTCATCGTTCGTGAATCTACGGGGCCTGTTCAGGTCATGCCTGGGGAACACTAGGCTGGAAGATCAGTCGGTTTTATTTCTTAACATGTAAGGACAAGTTAATAAGTATATAGCTTTAACGCTTAATATTTGATGGCATGTTTCTCGTCGTACCGAACAGTCTGTTTTCTGGATTGCAGAAATAGGCTGTTTTTGTTATATTTTTCTGAAAATGAGTACATAAATCTATCGAGAAAATACATAAAAAAAGACTGGCTAAGTTGTACGTACAATCATATAATGAAAGCGGAACCAAGGATAAAGGGTCGTTAAGACCTTCCTGTAATTTTCCATTTGAAGTTAGTTTCAGTCACCTCCTCCATTGCAGATTTCAGAAATGATAGTAAAAGGTGTGTCTTATACATATTAGAACAATTGAAAAAGGAAGTATGGGAGGCCAATTTGGCTCTTCCAAGGCGTGGCCTATGAAGAACTGAAAGCGGAGCAACTGGTTGTACTGATTCTACAAGGCGATATTGTCGAGGTTGACCTTCGGCCTTCGTCAGATACGCCTACACATCATCTGGCATTGTACCGTTCTTTCGTTCGGAATCCAGAATTCACCTTAGTGGATCTGGTGCTGCTGGGTAAGCATTTTCTGCGCAAGCATGGGCGAACGCATATTATGGTCAAACGAAAAAGGAGGAGGCACACAAATGAGCAAGTATACAATTGGTGTCGATTATGGAACGGAGTCCGGCCGTGCGGTCATTGTTGACCTGTCTGACGGAGCTGAAATTGCTACACATGTAACACCTTACCGTCATGGAGTTATGGATGAAGTGCTGCCTGGTAGCGGACGCAAATTGGAAATGGATTGGGCACTGGAACATCGGGCTGGTTATATTGAAGTGCTGACTATTTCTATACCTGCCGTTATGAAGGAGACTGGCATTTCTCAAGACGATATCATCGGGATCGGAATTGATTTTACAGCATGCACGATGCTGCCGATCGACGCGCAAGGACAACCGTTGTGCTTTGACGAGAACCTAAAAGATAACCCGCATAGTTGGGTGAAACTGTGGAAGCATCATGCAGCACAGGATGAAGCGGATCGTTTAAATGCCATTGCCTCGCAGCGAGGAGAGGCCTTTCTGCCCCGCTATGGAGGGAAAATTTCTTCCGGATGGATGATCGCAAAAATTTGGCAAATTCTGAACGAGGCACCGGACATTTATAATCAAACAGACCTCTTGTAGAAGCGACCGACTGGGTAATTTCCCAGCTTAGTGGGGAACTGAAACGGAGTCAGTGTACAGCTGGCTACAAGTCTATTTACCATCATCGTGAGGGTTATCCGGATCGTGAATTTTTCAAAGCGCTCGATCCGCGTTTAGAAAATTTAACGGATACAAAGCTGCGCGGTGAGATTTATGATTTGGGTGCCCGTGCAGGTGGATTAACAGAGGATATGGCTGCAAAACTCGGACTGAATCCGGGAACGGCAGTAGCGGTAGGCAATGTGGATGCACATGCGGCTGTTCCGGCAGTAGGCGTCGTCACACCAGGCAAGCTGGTGATGGCGATGGGAACTTCCATTTGCCATATGCTCCTCGGTGAGGAAGAAAAAGAAGTAGAGGGGATGTGTGGCGTTGTAGAGAACGGAATTATTCCGGGCTATTAAGGGTATGAGGCTGGACAATCGGCGGTAGGAGACATTTTCGCATGGTTTGTGGATCATGCTGTTCCTGGCGAAGTGAAGGAGCAGGCAGCTGCGGAAGGTGTGAACGTCCATGTATGGCTGGAGCGTAAAGCGGCTGAATATAAACCGGGTGAAACCGGGTTGCTGGCGCTGGACTGGTGGAACGGTAACCGTTCTGTGTTGGTTGACACCAACCTGACGGGGCTGATTGTCGGGTATACGTTGCTGACGAAGCCAGAGGAAGTGTATCGTACATTGCTGGAAGCAACTGCGTTCGGAACACGTAAAATTGTCGATGCGTTCCATCATAACGGCGTGCCAGTAGACGTATTGTATGCGTGCGGTGGATTGCCGTAGAAAAATCGTCTTTTGATGCAAATTTATGCAGATGTAACCGGACGTGAGATTAAGGTGGCAGCTTCCACCCAAACTCCTGCATTGGGTGCGGCCATGTTCGCAGCAGTGGCTGCGGGAGCTGAAGCTGGAGGGTACGACGATATCGTCGAAGCAGCGCTTCATATGGCTCGTGTACGGGACGAGAGCTTCAAGCCGATCCCTGAGAACGCGGCCGTGTATGATAAGCTGTACGAGGAATACAGCCGTCTTCACGACTACTTTGGACGTGGAGGCAACCCGGTGATGAAAAAGCTAAAGACCATCAAGGAAGAAGCCAGACGTTCAACTGAAACGGCAAGCATTTATTTTTAAGAAACTGACAAAATATAAGCAAGAAGTATTTAAAACTCTGTTATCTAAAAAGCACAGTACACCGAGGAATCGGCAGACTGTGCTTTTTTTTTCATTTTATATTCTGTGAATTACATGATGTGAAAGTCTCAGTGGATGAAAGATGGTAATGCGTTCCTTTCAAAGACTTTCATGAAAATTACAATCGTTTCGTTTTTACGGACATTTTTACTTTTTCAGCATGGCATCAGCAAACAAAATGGATTTTGGAATACGGAAAAACTGTTCCGCCTGATCCTGGAAGGTTTGCGAAGGAACGGTACCCTGATGCAACCATTTCCGAAATGTACCGGGGTGAACGCCAATCCAATGACTCACATCGGTCACCGAAATATCATGTACCATGCACAGACCCGCCAAGATCCGATTTTTAACCGGAGAACGAGTCACAGTCCGTTTCATAAAACGGGACGGCGATGGTTGACAGATGAGTGGTGAACGCCGGACAACCTCTTCATTAAATAGAATATGGTGCGGATAACCAAGTGTATTACACGTCTTTTCCAGATTAGTGTTGCCGGGAATGCGACCTTCATATACCCACGCACTGACACTACGGGAGGAAATGGAAAGCTCCTCGGCAAGTTGGGACAGTTTAATGTCATTAGCCATCAAAACGGCAAGCAAAACGCGATTGCGCACTTGACAGCGTGTTGGTTTACGAAAACGTTTGACACGCACGCCTTTTCCCAAATATTTGCGATTGATCAGAGACCACGCCTGAATGGAATGTTTATCTTGTTGTTTAGGCATATACCCTCCGATTTTTTTAACCACATACTACTATACCCGAAGGGGGCTTTGCAAGTGACTCCTCTCCTGATTTTCTTTTAATCCCATGGGCTTAACCGGTTTATGGAAAATAAGGTCCATTTGGCCTATAAAAATGGAAGTTTAAGGTGCCGATATATTAAATTGTAACATTTTTTATGGAAATGGAGGTAATATGTTCTTCTCTTATGATTGTAAGGATTATAGTGACTAATAAAAATGTCATTACAATTAATCCTGCAGTACCTTCACTAGGTAAATATGGTTTAAGTGATAGGAACTATACTGCAAGTGCAACGAATTATGTAGTTACGGACGAAATTTTGAACAAGACTTTGGGTGAAGTAGGCACTGGAAAAACGGTTTACTTACCTACGCAGTATAAAATTAAGTGGTGGCACTCTAAAGCATATAAGGCTTGGCAAATGGTCAGAAACCATAAAATGGACTCCGTAATAAATGCTTTGAAGGAGAAGAGGTATAAATGAAAGTGAAAAAACATTGTTATATCTAAGCATTCCGTTGTTGTTGATATTTGCAATCATATTGTTCATTGCTTTACCTTGGCTTCTAATATTCATAGGGAATCAATTAGAACCTAATCCTTCACACCCTGAAATCACATATGGGAAATTTCCATTTCGTTTGGAATATGAAATTAACGGGCAACGAAAGGTTATTCAAGATACTTTAATATGCGAATATGATGGCATTGGTTCAAATGAAGCTCGCGGCAAATATCGTAAGTGGAAGGAAAGATTAGCCGGTGGAGATAGATTACTACCGGTGCTAGAAGTCAATAGCAGAATAGAAATATCCTATTATCCAGGGATTGCAGAGTACTATATGGGTGATTTGGATAGCACCGACGAGTATCAGCAAACCGTTGCTGACTCTATATTTATTGAACAAGAAGGCATTATCCTTAAAAAAGATGGAAGGGTTTTTGAAAATGATGGAAGGACTATTAACACTCAATTTTCCAATTCAAATGAATTACTTGATAAGTACCGTATTAAACTGATAAGCTGGGACTCTACTCCACCAATCAAGGATAATTTTCCTGAAACCAAATAATAAAGAAGATGAAAAATTCCTTTTTTCGAGAAGGGGCTTTATTAAACCAGAAACGAGATTAATTCTCGCTTGTTCTAGCAATAACTAGTTGTCAACGAGTGTGCTTTGTGTCACAATCAAAGCCACAATGGACAACTGTCTGAGTAACTTAAAATAAATTTATAAAGCACTTGAAACCCTTTGGTGATTTCAGGTGCTTTTTTACGTCCACGTATAATTCTATAAATCTAGTAACATAACTATGACATTTGGGGGATATAGCTTCTTTACAGGAGAAGGCATAAAATCCATTTCCGTTACTCGGGAGCTATGGAACAGTACCACAGAACTTCAATACTTGCGAGCCAGATGGTTATGGTTCCGCAAAGTGCAGGTTTATTAATGAGGCGATCCTTACCTTCATTTTCTTCAGGTAGTCTCTAGTTCTATCAAAATTTATTCACAACTTTGTAACCTTCTCTGGCAGGGGGGTTGCGAGATTGTTTTCAAATTGTTTTACTATATTTACCTACTATAGTCTGGTAATCTATTAGTATATATAGGGGGAACGAAAAGACGTCCGGTTCAGTCGGTTCATATGCGTTTATGTTCTATATGTTGAGTGAATGTCTATATTGTCATGTCTATATCGTCATGTCTGTATAACTTCATAGACAAGCTAGAGATAGCTCCCGCACATTATAAAATACAGCACAGGATGGTGTAATGAATGAAGCTTTTAAATGCAAAATGGATAGCTGTATGCTTGATGGCAATCTGTTGTTTGGGTTTGCTAGGTATACATACGAATACGGCGAGTGCACAAGCGAAGGCTCCTTTGCTGGGGGTCAATGATGTGTTGCTAGATTCGAATACCATTCAGCCCGTAATGAAAAATGATAAGTTGTATGTTCCTATCGTTACATTAGGGCAAAAGATGGGGATTTCTACTTCGGCCAGCGGCAATACATTGGTACTGACTGGACATAATCGCAGCTTTACGCTGGATTTGAACAAGGGGGATGTGTTCGAGCGTGGAGATCGTACAATGGTGCCCATTCGCACTTTGACCGATGCGTTTGGCTTCACTATTACGCTTCCAACAAGTAATCTGTATCGAATTCAGAACGCAAATGCTAGTTTGTCTGATGCTCAGTTTTTGAATACATTCGCAACAGAAATTAAACAGTATGCAGCTGTCAAACCGGACAAAGCCAGCAATACTGGCAACAAGGGAACTGCCTCATCATCCAGCCGTACGATTTATTTGAGCTTCGATGATGGTCCTACGGCGCATACGTCGCAGTTGCTGGATATCTTGGACAAATATAATGCGAAGGCTACGTTCTTCATGCTGGGACCTGAAATTCGTCAACATAGCGCAGTGATGAAAAGAATGGTAGAGGCGGGTCACGGTTTGGGCTTGCATGGGATGACGCATCAGGTGAAGAAAATCTATGCATCTCCTGCAGCAGCATTAGCAGAGATGAATCAGGATAACGAAATTTTATTTAAGGCTACAGGAAAACGCACTTCTTTGATTCGTACACCTTATGGCAGCAAACCATATTTGAAGAAAGCATACCGCGATCAACTGACGGGCGCAGGCTATCATATTTGGGACTGGAACATTGATTCCAATGATTGGCGTTATACTAAAAATCCAGAGCATTTTGTACAGACTGTCCTAAGTGATATTAAGAGATTGAAAAAGCAAGGCAGAACACCAGTCGTTCTTATGCATGATAAGCCATCTACGATCAAGGTGCTTCCACAAATCATGGCTGCTTTGCAGAAAGAAGGCTATTCGTTCGAGCCGTTAAATGATAACATGACTCCGCTTAATTTTTGGAATGATCATCGTTAATTGAATAGCATGAAAGAAAAGACACCTTTTCAACCATTTATATAGTGGTTTTGAAGGTGTCTTTTTGTTGTATTTGCTCGGAGTTGTGAAGTTTGCAGCACGCTTTATATGAATCTATGAATTCATGTCTATGCACAGGTCATATGACTTTACGGGTTACCATGTCGCTGCATATATTACAGTAACCGCCCCGAGAGGAGGAGAGGTATGAATATTAATCCGAGTATGTTTAGTATGATTTGCGCTACCGCAGGAGCCCTTATTACGTTTGCCTTTGGCGGTTGGAATCAGCTAATGGTGCTATTCACGGTTGCAATGGCTGTTGATTATGTGACTGGAGTCGCCGCAGCAATTAAGACTGGGCAAGGTTTGAGCAGTAAAGCCGGCTTTTGGGGGCTGGCGAGAAAGGCTTTAATGCTAATGGTGATTTCTTTGGCGCATCACGTGGATCTCCTGATGGGTACCGAAATCATGAAAGGGGCGACGACGTATTTTTATTTATCCAATGAATTAATCTCTATTACGGAAAACTGTTCACGAATGGGTCTGCCGCTCCCACCGAAGCTCAAGAATTTTTTTGCCCTATTAAAGGACAAGGAGTCTGATGGTAAAAATGGCGGAAAAGATCGCTAGAATTACAAAGTTTCTTTCCGTATGTGGGGCGTTATGATAAAATTTTCAAGAGAACATTTTTAAGATAAGGAGCTTATACGCATGATTAAACATATTGTTTTGTTCAAATTGAAAGACCGCTCCCCTGAAAGCATTGAGCACACAGCATCCATTTTGCGCAGTATGAACGGCAAAATCAAAGAGCTGCTGTCACTCGAAGTAGGTACGGATGTGATTCGTTCGGAACGTTCTTATGATATTTCCCTTACCGCTGTTGTCGAAACACTAGAGGATTTGCAAACGTATCAGGTACACCCTGTGCATCAGGAAATTATTGTACACATGAATGAAGTGAAAGATGTATCTATCGCAGTTGATTATGAAATCTAAAGCGATTACTGGAGGTGCAGGACCTTGTATTATGTCAACCGGGAACAAATTGAGCTTCGACTAGGGGCTGTTCCCGACATTGTCGCCGGACTTCGCCAGACTTCTGCTGCCTGGAACGGCGATCTGTTGCAGGGACTAGTGCAGGAGCGCTGCCTTCATCTGGCGATTGAGACGGTAACGGACGTAGGAAGCTATATCATCGACGGATTTATTATGCGTGACGCCAGTAGCTATGAGGATATTATTGGTATCATTCATGAGGAAGGTGTACTGGATGATACCGTATTTCATTCGCTAGTAGAGCTGGTAGGCTTACGTAAACCCCTAGTACAGGAGTACTTTCATTGGGACCGGACAAGCCTTCACCCGCTTACACCAAAGCTGCCTGGGTTGCTGGAGCTTTTTGCATCTAACGTGCATGATTATTTAAATAAGGAATTGGGTCCCCAGCCCGAGGGAGTGTAAAGGCAAAAGTGACGGATAAGTATATCGTACCCGAAATGCCCACTAGGCGCATGATCATGACATTATTGAAAACCCAGGGACCTGTGGGCGTCGGAAGCTTGGCAGCTCAATTGGGCATTACCGAAATGGGAGTGCGCAGGCATCTCAAATTGATGGAGCAGGATGGTCTGATCGTGGCTACGATTGTGAGACAGGCGATGGGACGCCCGACGTTTTTATACAGTCTGAGCGAGCAGGGAAGCGAGCAGTTTCCTCGTAATTATGATCATCTGTTACTGGAACTGTTAGAGGAGCTGGATGAAGAACAGGGAATGGAAGCTGTTTACTCGCTGTTTGATGGTAGAAAACGTAAAATGATGAAGCGCTACGCCCCTCACATGGAGGGGGAGACTACACTGGCTTCACGTGTGGAAAAGCTTTCGGGCATCCAGAATGCTTCCGGATATATGGCAGAGTGGCGCGAGGAAGAGGATGGTAGCTACTCTATTGTGGAATACAATTGTCCTATCTCTCAAATTGCAGGCCGTTACCGCAAGGCTTGTGAATGCGAGCAGCAAATGTTTGAGGAGCTGCTTGATGCCGAGGTTGTTCGTGAGGATTGTTTAGCGGATGGGGGCCGCTGTTGCCTGTATCGTATCCGCTCTAAAAAAAAGTAAAACTTTTCAGGCTTGTTTTCTGTATCATGACAAGCTCTCCATGCTTATAATGCACTAACAGATGGGCATTAGCCCGGGCACAAGGGAGAGATGATGATGAAGGAGAACTGCAAAAGTTTTATCCGAGGCGCGTTGGCAGGCAGCATTGTTGGTTCGGTTGCTGCTTTGTTATTTGCCCCTAAGTCAGGTCGTGAGCTGCGTCAGAATATTACAGATCAGGCGCGCAACGTAAGTGATAAGGGACAGGAGCTAGCGGAGAAAATTTCAGACACCTCAATTGAGTATACTGACAAAATTAAGGAGACAGCCTCAGCCGTCATTCATGAAATCGGGCAATGGCGTAAAAAGGGTGAAATTATTCCTGAGGTTAGTATTTCATCAGCGACTGTTCAAGAAGATACGGAAAAAGATGCTCTGTAACGGTCTGTAAAACGTAGGTGAAACACAGAATACAGTTTGAATTCGTGGCTTCTCCCGTTGGGACGGAGCCTTTTTATTGATCACTTCCTCGTTTTAGGGTAATCTTTTGGGGTACCTTTTACACGAATACGACATAAGGTATGTAGCAACGGATAGCTTTCCGAGATGAAACAACTCATATTTGAACAAAAAAGGAAGCGGTGTGTACGTGCAGCAAGCGATTGCAATATTGGATTCCGGTGTAGGAGGTTTGACGGTTGTAAAAGAAGTCATGCGTCAGCTTCCGCGGGAAAAAATCATTTATTTTGGAGACACTGCGCGCACTCCGTATGGCCCCCGACCATCGGAAGAGGTTAAAAAATTTACAGAGCAAATGGTTGATTTTCTGATTCAATTTGATCCGAAAGTCATTATTATTGCTTGTAACACGGCTACTGCCGCGGCATTGGACTATATAAGCCAAAAGGTATCTATTCCGGTGATCGGAGTCATTCACCCCGGGGCTCGTGCTGCGATCAGCGCGACTGCTACCGGGCATGTCGGGGTGATTGGGACTGTCGGTACGATTCGAAGCGGAGCGTATACAGCTGCGCTCAAGCAATTGTCTCCTTATGTAGACGTGGTGAGCCATGCTTGTCCTGCGCTTGTTCCATTAGTGGAACAAGGGTTATTCCGCTCCAAGACGACATCGCAGGTTGTGGAGGAGACATTGAGACCTATTCAAACGTATCCGATTGATTGTCTGATTCTTGGTTGTACGCATTATCCTTTTTTGAAGGAAACGATTCAAGAAGTCATGGGACCTGCAGTAAAGCTCATTAGCTCGGCAGATGAAACGGCGCGTGAGACGAGCACCATTTTGTATAACAAAGGCAAGTTGGAAGCTGGGGACGAAACGCCGGTACATCAGCTTTTTTGTTCCGGCGATCCTGAATTGTTCCAGCGCATTGCCGCACAGTGGCTCGGGGAGCAAATTCGCCAAACGCCTGTCGTCTGGCAAGTCACCAATTTGGATTAACGAGACAACCGACTTTTTTTGTCATTGGACAAATGAAGTCGGTTGTTTTGCTTTTCGCTACATCAAGACACGCCGCGTCTGCATAACATGCAGTAAGGCAGATGGAAGGGGCGTAGTAAGATGAGGAAATATATCGTTCAAAAAGGAGATACATTGCACCGGGTCGCCTCGGCTTTTAAACTATCGGCGGATACTTTGATCGTAGATAATCCGTGGGCCGCCACGCAACCCTATCTGATTAGTGGTCAAGTGTTATATATTCGTCCGTCTACGGATCGTAAATACGTTATTCAGCCTGGTGAGTATGCAAGCCAGATTGCCAAGCAGTTTGGTGTGGAGCTTGATGAGTTACGGCTAGCCAATCCAGGACTTGCGGAGCATGATTTTACGGAAGGGAAAACAATTGTTATTCCTGAAGACCATCAGGATCAGATTGTACGATTACGTGGAGAGTATGGATATGAAGATTTAAAGGAAGACCTAGCGGCCTTGGCCCACAGATATCCATTTATTGAAGTTGGCAGCATTGGCACCAGTGTCATGGGGAAGGATATTCCTTATGTACGTATTGGGCAGGGAACGCGTAAAATTCATGCCAATGCTTCTGTTCACGCTAATGAATGGCTGACGACGCCTTGTTTGCTGCGTTTTATAGAGCAATATGCACAAGGGATCGATGGAACTGAAGAACATGTAGGGATCTCTCAATGGGTGTATGGAGGTTCTCCGCGGGATCTGCTGGAGCATACATCCTTATGGGTGGTCCCGATGGTCAACCCGGATGGGGTAGAGCTGGTGCAACAAGGTGTACTCCCAACTCATCCGTTGTATCATGACCTCAAAAAGTGGAATGAAGGACGTGCTGATTATCGCGGTTGGAAGGCCAATATTCGTGGTGTTGACCTCAACGATCAATTTCCGGCATATTGGGAAGAAGAGGTACGCAGACGCGGTAAAACAGGTCCGTCTCGACGAGACTATGCAGGACCTGCACCTTTGTCTGAACCAGAGTCCAAAGCGCTTGCTGATCTGACGGAGCGCGAACAGTTCGACATGGTGTTATCCATACACAGTCAGGGACAGGAGATCTATTGGAATTATCGGGATCTAGAGCCTAAGGAGAGCCGAGATTGGGCCTTACGGCTAGCTGCCGCAACAGGGTACCGGGCGGTAAAGCTGGGTGGTAGCGATGCAGGGTACAAGGATTGGTTTATACAGCGATTTGGTAAACCAGGGTTTACCGTTGAAGTCGGTCTAGGTGTAAATCCGCTGCCCATGCGTGATTACGATGATATTGCAGCAGAAGTGGGCATGTTAATGGCAACAGTGCTGTCATGGTAAAAAATTCGGCCTACTGAAACGTATCGAATTATTTGCGCGTATTAGGAGGAACACGTTTTTTATAAGTGTTCCTCTTTACATGTCCCTTCAATGGGTATATATACTTAGGAGCATTGGAAATGGAGTGAACAACCTATGAAGTGGAAAAGACTACTATCTCTCCGTCAATGGTCACATGTATTTCGTCGTATGCCCCGATTTATTACTTCATCAAGGATTCCGCTGGGAGAAAAATTACTCTTTGCGGTGCCTGTGTTGCTCTATTGGGTATTACCTGATGTCATGCCGTTTATGCCCATCGACGATATTGGTGTGACGCTATTGCTTATGAATTGGTTTGTCACCCGTGCCGAACGAAAATATCCAGATGTGCTTGAAAAACAGCATGTACGTGTTCGGTAGATAAGCTTATGAATTTCGTGATTGCGATTTTTCACGATTTTCTTTACAATAGGAATATTGCCTTTTGCTATGCTGAACATAATTGTGATCTATTGGCTCATGACGATGTTTCAGGCGCAGCTGTGCCGCCGTAGTACCTCTTTCCCTCTGGGATAGAGGCTAATTATTTGAGTTGTTGATTTTACCCGCAAGGTTGTGTGGTGTGGATATGTATCCAATGAACCACATTTCATTTAATGAATATGAAGGAGATGAAGTTTGATGAACTGCAAAATTACTCGTAACGCAGCTAAAGTATTGAAACTTGAACTGGATAAGGAAGAGAACCAAGGAAAGAGCCTGCGCGTTGTTATTACTCATGCTCATGGAGATCATGCTCATTACGGGCTGGATTTGGACACGCCTAAAGAAACAGATACTGTCGTATCTACAGATAAAGGCATTGACGTCATTTTGGAAAACGGCCAGCCGCTGCTGGATGGTGTGAAAATTGATTACTTGTACTTCCCCGAAGAAGGATTTGTCATTACTAACCCTTCCCAAGGTAATCACGGCGACCACTAAGCCGGAGCTCGGAGGGATGACAGATGGCCAATGATATTCGCGTATGTGATGAATGCAATCATATCCGCTTGAAAACGATCTTGCCCAAGTTGCAAAAGATGGCACCAGATGCCGAGATCAAAATCGGCTGCAAATCGTATTGCGGTCCTTGTGGAAAACGGGCGTTTGTGTATGTGAACGGACGTTATGTGAGTGCAGCCACAGAGGATGAAGTATTGGAGAAGGCTGCGCGCTTTATCAAATAGTTCCAGTACGCAGCATTTGCATTTTTTTTTTGAATAGTTCCCCTTCTTCTGATCCATGCTAATGGATGTAGAACACTGCCCAGAAGGAGGTGTGACTCATGGCCCAATATGATTCCAATCTCGACAATCACAGCGTTGAGGCTCAAACACAAAACTCGGTGGACAGGCTGCACAATGCCGTCTCTCAAGCATTGTCACATCCGGCTGAGCAACTGATTGAACAGGCGGAGCAATCTCGCACTCATGCGGAACATGCCATACAGCAGGCGAAGGATAGCCTTGGTGACGATGCAGTAGAAGTTGCGGAGGACATGCTTGGTGAAGAGGTAGAACGGCTTGAAGAGGCTAAAAAAACGTTGCGTTCCTAAGTATTTGTGAATGGTAACGAGCGCAGTCGAGTGACAATCCATATAAAAAAGCACGATCCACAGCGTACAAGCTGATGGATCGTGCTTTTTTGTTATATGCATGGTAGTTAAGCGATCGACATCCTTAAAGGAGTCCGGGGAGGATGCTATGTCAGCAACCTCCCACAGAAAGTCTATTAGAAACAGATACAGAAGGAGTTACTTTTTTGTTTGTGGTTCCCATTCGCGAATAAGATCGTATGTGATAACCTGATCAGATATGTTCAACCGATTGAGAGCTTCGGTATAGCCCGGTCCGCAGGCGTTAACATCTGTAGGCTGGCCTGTATTCAGGTTGTAACAGGTTCCTTTGGAGAATGTACCATCCTCAGATGGAATGTAGTACACTCGTCCATCGGTGAAAGCACCAGTACGCAGAACAACCATACGAGGCTTCCCGCTAAACAGATCGTTTCCCATAAAATGATATGGTTTTGTAGAAATCCCAAGTAGGTGCATGACGGAAGGGGTCAGATCCAACTGACCTGCCGGTTCCGTATACGTGCCTGCCTGGCTTCCATCAGGAAGATGCACAAGCAATGGTACCTGATTCATGATCTTCTGCATGTCGAGATCCGTAAGTGGCTTGTCTAAAAACTTCTCATACAGTGCTTTGTCTTTAATAGAATTGTCATGATCCCCATAAAACATCAGGATCGTATCATCCCACAATCCGTCTTTCTTCATCTGATCTACCAATTCACCCAGTGCTTCATCTACATAATGGACAGATTTCAGATAGTCTCCGAACATGGTACCTTCAAACTCGCCAACATCTAAATCTACCGCGTCAGGTGACAGGTTGTACGGATGATGGCTCGAGATACCGACCATATAGGCGTAGAACGGCTGCTTAACTTCGGTGGTGAGATCATTGAGCGTTTGACGGAAAAAGGATTTATCTCCCAGGGACCAACCCAGCGGCTCATCTATTTTAAAATCTTTTTTACTGTAGAACTTGTCATAGTTCATCGCCTTATACATGGTATAACGGTTCCAGAAGCTGCTGTCGTACACGTGAAACGCATTGGGACTATACCCAGTATCCTTCAAAATGGAAGGTAACGTATCGAATTTATGGTCCGCATAACGGATAAATACGGAGCCTGTAGGGAGCGGATGCAGCGAAGCATGTGTAGAGAAGTCCGCGTCCGAAGTACGGCCCTGCGCAGTCTGGTGAAAATAATTGTTGAAATACATGCTTTCCTTCGTCAGTTTGTCAAAATTAGGCGTAATCGCTTGACCGTTGATCTGTTTGCCGATAAAAAAGTTCATGAACGCTTCAGCTTGAATGACCATCACGTTTTTGCCCTTATATTTGCCAGATAGATCATTTTTAACCTGAAGCAACTTTTGATGCTGATTAAACCATTCCTTATCCTTATCGGATTCTGCTTGAGCCAATGTAGGCTGGGGACCAAGGTGATCCTGACCATAGCGGTAGATGTCATATCCATGAAATCCGACCAATCCGGTTACGTTGTACAAGGCCATCGACCACCAGTTGCCGACAAATATGCCAGTTGCCCACGTGGAGGTATAATATTTGATCGGCCCAAATGTCAATACATAGCCAATCAGGAAGGCCAATGCTCCTTTGGAGAAGCGAAGCAGGAACCTCTTTGTGAACGAGCTTCGGGATGCTTCTAAATAAGTATCATTCGTTGTAAGTCGACGTCGTAAGGAAGCCACAAATATGACATACGGAATGAATAGAATCCAGTCTGCAAAAAAGAAAATGTCCCACCAGTACATAAGGGATGCGATACTACCGCCTAGAGAATCAACTTGTCCGGCTTGAAGTAAGACGGGAATCGTAATGAAATCCTGGAAATACCGATAGTAAACCATGTCGGAGTATATGAGCGCGGTGAGCAACATATCGAGCACCACAAGAGCAATCAAACGTCCGCGACGTGGCAGCCATAAGGTCCAGAAGCTCACAAGTAAAAGCGAACCAATAGCGATGACATAATCCAGCGGATTCATGTCAATATTTTGGGCATGCAAGTTATAGTGAATCAGTACGAGCTTGCCGATCATAAGTACAAAAAACAGACCTAATCCAAAATATCGAGACAGCAGCATTCTGCTGAACGTGTTACCAGTGCGACTTGCACTGGACGTGCGAATAACCAACACTTTACCCCCTCTGGCAGAAATGTTCGGCTAGTATAAACTACATATTAACGTAATGTTAAAACCGAAATGCCTTTAATTATTATAGCGCTCATCTCGCGCATTTCAATGATTAAGTAAAGAAAATACAGCACAAATCAGGCCAGAACAACGAACAGAGGGTTCGTTTCCTGGCCTAGGCTTCATCATATTTAAGGCTGCAACGGCGAAGTATCTTTGCGGCGCGGAGGCAGAGGGCCTAGATACTGATAGTATTGGCATTCGATCCGGCCGTTAAACAACTTCCGGCGTTTGTCTGCTTTACGGCCCCAATAATGCTCAAATTGCTTGGTGGAGCTGATGGCAAAGAAGGACCAAGTCTTCATTTCGGCTGCCGTGCGTGCGAGTGAACGGATCAGCTTTTCCACCTCGGATTGCTCACTCAGTCTCTCGCCATAAGGTGGGTTTGTAATCATCACACCATATTGTCCTTCGAGTCTGACTTTAGTTACAGGCATCACCTTAAGAGGGATGTCTTTAGCAAAGCCTGCTGCTTTTACAGCTGCCTCAGCAACTTGTATGGCATTTGGGTCGATATCGCTACCTGCAATTTCAAAAGGAATGTCATCGCGGGTCAAATCCATCGCCTCGTCGCGAGCCTGATCCCATAATTCTCTGCCAATGACAGGCCAGTCTTCCGAGTTAAAGGTGCGTCTCAGGCCTGGCGCAATGTTCCAGGCTTGCATGGCAGCTTCGACCAACAAAGTACCGGAACCGCAACATGGGTCATAGAATGGTCGGTCAGGGCTCCAGCGACTAAGCTGAATAAGAGCAGAAGCCATCGTTTCTTTGAGAGGCGCCTCTGTAACGAGCTTACGGTAGCCGCGTTTGTGCAGTCCTGGACCGGTCGTATCAAGTGTCAGCAACGCACGATCATTCAATAGAATGACCTCAATGACGTAACGAGGGCCATCTTCAGCAAACCAATCTGTGTGGTAGGTTTCCTTGAGCTTCTCTACAATCGCCTTCTTGACGATTCCCTGACTGGCTGGTACGCTACTAAGCTGTGATTTGTGCGAACGTCCCTCTACGGGAAATTCACCATCTACAGGAATCCAATCCTGCCAAGGCAATGCTTTGGTACCCTCGAACAGCTCGTCGAAGGTAGTTGCAGCAAATTCACCCATTTTTATAAGCACGCGGTCTGATGTGCGAAGCCACAGGTTACACCGGCATATATCCATATAATCTCCGGTAAAAACGACGCGGCCATTTTCAACGGTCAGATCTTCGTACCCGAGTTCTCTGAGTTCCCGGGCCACGACGGCTTCAAGTCCCATTGGCGCAGTTGCAATTAGTTGCAGTTGAGTCATTAAACGTATTCACTCCGTCCCCATAATCATGTAAGCTTGGTTCAATCCCTATAGTATAGGTCATTGTACTCGAAGAGACAAATCATTAAGGTGAAAAATTTACGAAGGACACCACGTCCAACCTACGTTATGATTAAGCAAGAAGGAGAGATGAACCGTGGAAATTACACCAAATATGACGCCTGAACAATATGTAGACCAGCTGGTACAAGAGGATGAAGCACTGCGCAGTATCAGGGAGGCTATCGTTAAAGAAGGTATGCCGGAAGTATCCGTTGCCCATCCTTACGGAAAACTGTTGACCTTTCTAATTGAAGTATCTGGCGCACAGCATGTATTGGAAATCGGCGCATTAGGCGGCTACAGCGGATTATGTTTGGCCCGTGGGCTGGGAGAAAAGGGTCGCATTGTGTCACTGGAGCTGAAAGAAGCGTACGCAGCGCTGGCACATCGACATATGGAAAACAACGGCTACGGTGACCGTGTCGAATACCGTATCGGACCCGCAGCGGACAGCTTGAAGGAACTTCAGGAAGAGGGAAGAACTTTCGATTTTTTCTTCATAGATGCAGATAAGGAAAATTACCCGGTGTATCTGGAATATGCGATTGCTCTGGCGAATCCGGGTGCCATTATTGCGGGAGACAACTGTTTCCTTCGCGGACGGACGCTGAATACGGATAAGAACGGCCCTGCCGTCCAAGCCGTGAGACGGTTTAACGAAACGATAGCAACAGATCCGCGGCTGGTCAGCACGCTTTTGCCAGCTTACGATGGATTGGCGCTAGCTCGAGTTAAATAGCATGCATTCCATATGTATAGCTATGTAAAAAAGAACCTCCTTGTCCACGGCAGCGTGAATAAGGAGGTTCTTGTCTGTTAAGGCAGGCTTGTCTTACCCTAAGATTATCTTACCTGAAATCAGGCGTAGCCTTACGATCAAAGAGCTTCATGCGTACCCAGAATATGTTGACGATTAACAGGACACCTGACATGATAAACAATCCTTCGATGCCAATAAACCCGGATAGCACCCCGCCAATGACAGCACCCAGCATATTGCCGAGCGCCAGCGAACTGGTATTAAAGCCGAAAGAACGGCTTTCCATTCCTTCCGGTGTATACGTGCGAATCAGCGCATTTACGCTTGGCAGCAGACCGCCCATAAATACACCCATGAAAAAACGGATAATGACAAGTTGCCATACTTCATTGACAAAAGCCTGCGGAATAAGCATAACCGCCGTTCCAAGCAGTGCAATGGTCAAGATCTTGTGTGCGCCTATCTTATCACTCAGTCTTCCAAGGAGCGGTGCAGCAACCATATTGGATACACCTGTAATAGCCGTAACAAACCCGGCAATCAACGCAATTCCTTCTGCCGATCCATACAGCTTTTGCACATACAACGGCAGAAGAGACACCGTACTGATCATGGCAAACTGGAGCAGAAACGTTACGGTGAACAAAGCCGGAAGCTGGGGCGTATGGCTTAACTCCTTTAATCCGGCAAGAACCGAAATTTGTGGTATGCGTGCAGCTTCCGTTTTGCTGAAATTTTCTTTAACCAGAAACATTGCGATAAGCGAGGCTATAAAAATTAGAGTGCCTGTAATATAAAAAATCGGTCTGAATCCGACCCAGTCAGCCAAAAATCCGCCTAGCAGAGGGCCGAGAATCGTGCCAGCCATCTGACCGGATTGCATAATTCCCATAGCGAATCCGGTTCGCTCTTTGGGAGTGGTACCCGACACTAAGGAAATCGATGCCGGATTGAAACCCGAAATCGTACCGTTCAGCAGGCGAAGCGCCAGCAGTTGCCACGGGTGGGTGACCAAACCCATGCATCCGATGACCAAAGCCATACCAAAGCCTGAGCGAAGCAGCATGACTTTACGTCCATATCGGTCAGCCAGCTTCCCCCACAAAGGCTGGAACATAAATGAGGTCAAAAAGTTAGCGGCAAAAATAACTCCGGCCCATAGACCAATATCGTGCTCTCCCTTCACATGAAGGTCCTGAGCCAGATACAGGGCGAGGAACGGAGTAATCATCGTAATACCCGCATTGACCAGAAACTGACCGAACCAAAGCACAATGAGATTGATTTTCCATGTCTCCCACGTTTTCAATGTGCTTTCACTTCCTTTCTGCCCATTCTCATCCTGTTGTAAATCCTACTTATCAAAGCATAACTTCTCCCGAGCTTTAAAAAAGCCATTTCTCTAGTATAGCACACTTCATTGAAACTTTATCCAAATGTCATGGGTTTGTCATGGTTTGTTCGAGAGCTGCGGTTGTTACGACTCTTGAAAAAGGGCATAATTAAAATATAGTATTTATGATTCGAACTGGAGGCTGAAGTCATGACCTACAATGATACTTTTATCCGCGCTTGCCGCAAGCAAGCTGTGGATCATATTCCCGTATGGTACATGCGGCAGGCCGGAAGGTATGACCCTGAGTATCGCAAAATTAAAGAAAAATACACGTTGCTTGAAATATGCCGCCAGCCCGAGCTGGCCGCAGAAGTGACTTTGATGCCCGTGCGCAAGCTTGGGGTAGACGCTGCAATTTTATATTCTGATATTATGAATCCGGTAGCCTCGCTAGGGGTTGATTTTGATATTGTCAAAAATATTGGTCCGGTTATTGATAATCCAATCCGGTCAGCTGCAGACGTAGACAAGTTGCGTCCGATTGATGTGGAACGCGATTTGGGTCATATTTTGGAAACGATTCGTATTTTGGACCGTGAACTGAACGTGCCATTGATTACGTTCGCTGGAGCGCCTTTTACCATTGCAAGCTATTTAATAGAAGGAAGGCCCTCCAAAGGATATATTCGCACTAAAGCCATGATGTATGGAGAGCCTGAGTTGTGGCATCGCCTGATGGATAAGCTAGGGGACATGGTTATTACATACGTGCGAGCTCATATCGCTAATGGCGGTAAGGCTTTCCAATTGTTTGATAGCTGGGTAGGTGCGCTCTCGCCTTATGATTTTCAAACTTTTGTGCTGCCGACTATCACACGTATTTTCCATGAATTATCTGATCTGGATGTACCTAAAATTTATTTCCCGGGCGTAAGCTCTGGTGAATTGCTTCCACACTTGAATGGGTTAAAAGCCGATGTGATTGGACTGGACTGGCGGGTAAGTATACCTGAAGGACGTCGTCGCTTGGGCAACGGTTTTGGTGTACAGGGAAATCTGGATCCTTATGTGCTTACTGCGCCAATCGATGTTATCAAGCAGTATGCGAAAACCATTGTAGATGAAGGCATATTGGAGCCGGGTTACATTTTCAATCTCGGTCACGGTTTATTTCCTGAAGCCTCGCTAGATAAGCTAAGAGAGCTTACTAATTATGTGCATGAGTATTCCCGTTCGGTTTCGTCAAAAAATTAATACATTAGAAATGTTAAGAGGTGGTCTACTAATGAAAACCAAAGTGGGTGTACTGGTCATGTCCTACGGGACGCCGGAGAGTCTGGATCAGGTGGAAGCCTATTATACACATATTCGTCGTGGTAATGCTCCTTCGCCGGAGCAATTAAAGGAATTAAAGGATCGTTATGAAGCTATTGTGGGCGGTGTGTTTCCGCTACGTCAGAATACTGATCGGCAGGTTCAAAACCTGCAGGAAACCTTAAACCGGGAAAATCGCAACCCGGACATTGAATTTGTCTGTTATCAGGGACTCAAACATGCGAAACCGTTTATTGAGGACGGTGTGGAAGCCATGGTGCAAGATGGCATCCGTGCAGCGGTAGGTGTCGTGCTGGCTCCGCATTATTCCGTTATGAGTGTAGGCACTTATATTAAGCGCGCGCAGGCTAAGGCACAGGAACTGGATCTGACCATATCATTTGTGGAGAGCTATTATCTTCATCCTAAGCTGATTAAGACGCTGACTGAGCGTGTGAACGCCAAACTGACGCTTTTTGAAGAAGCTGGAGCCAAGCGGGATGAGGTTCGTGTTCTGTTTAGTGCGCACAGCTTGCCTGAACGGATTTTAGCTATGGGTGATCCTTATGTGGAGCAATTAATGGCGACTTCGCAGGCTGTTGCGGACAAAGCGGGAATTACCAACTGGCAGTTTACGTGGCAAAGCGCTGGTCGTACAGCAGAGCCATGGTTGGGGCCAGACATTTTGGATACCATGCACAGCCTTAAAGAGGAGCAAGTGGAGTATGTGCTGGCTGCGCCAGTTGGCTTTGTTTCTGATCACTTAGAGGTATTATACGATCTGGATATTGAAGCACAGGCGTTGGCGAAGGAATTGGATATGCGTTTTCAGCGTATTGATTCACTCAACAGTGATCCACTGTATATGGAGACGCTTAGTGATGTCATCATAGACCAATGGAAAAAGGGATGAGGACATAATGGAGCAAAAGTTACGTAATATTGTGATTGTAGGCGGAGGCTTGACCGGGCTTAGCACTGCTTTTTATACACGAAAAATGTACAAAGAAGCTGGCTACACACCTCGAATCACGCTGGTCGAGAAAGCTTCCGTGCTGGGCGGGAAAATTGAAACGCTGCATAAAGATGGTTTTGTAATTGAAAAGGGGCCAGATTCCTTTCTGGCCCGTAAAACAGCTATGATAGACCTAGCAAAAGAGCTGGAGCTGGATCATGAGCTGGTGAGCACAAATCCTGAGGCTAAAAAGACATACATTTTGCATGAAGGACAGCTTCATCCGATGCCTCCTGGCCTGGTGCTGGGGATTCCAACGGAGCTGAAACCCTTTTTGCGCAGCGGATTGATCTCTTTAGGCGGGAAAATGCGGGCTATGATGGATTTTGTCCTTCCGCCTCGCCGTATACCGGGAGATGAGGCGTTGGGTGATTTTATTGAACGCCGACTGGGCAAAGAAGTGCTAGAGAATGTAACCGAGCCACTGCTGGCAGGGATTTATGCTGCCAACATGAAGACGCTAAGTTTGCAAGCGACCTTCCCACAATTTGCTGAGGTAGAGCAGCAATACGGAAGCCTCATTCACGGGATGATGACAGGTCGAAAACCAGCTGAAACACATACGGGGACGAAAAAAAGCGCCTTTTTGACCTTCCGTCAAGGCTTGCAAAGTTTGGTGCATGCGTTGCTGAATGATTTGTATGACTGTGATTTACGCACCGGAATTGCTGTTACTGAATTCACAAAGACAACGGAAAGTGAAGGCAGCCCATATCGCATTATGCTGGACAATGGAGAGACGCTGGAGGCGGATGATATTTTTGTAACGACTCCCAACTTTGCTGCTGCGCCGCTATTGCGAGATCATGTCAATGTGGCTGCACTGGAAGCCGTTAATTACGTCTCCGTAGCAAACGTGGTCATGGCCTTTGATAAAACAGATATTGAGAACGTCTTTGACGGTTCTGGTTTTCTGGTTCCTCGCAAAGAAGGACGCAGCGTGACCGCTTGTACATGGACGTCTGCCAAGTGGCTACATACTAGCCCGGACGATAAGGTGCTGTTGCGCTGTTATGTAGGGCGAGCAGGAGCTGAAGACACTGTAGAGTTACCGGATGATGAGCTGATTGCACTGGTACGTAAGGATTTGAAAGAGATGATGGGAGTTACAGCAACTCCGCTGTTCACGGAAATTACACGTCTTCGCAATTCCATGCCTCAATATCCGGTAGGGCACCCGCAGGCTATAGCTGATTTGCGGGAAGAGTTACGCACTGCCATGCCAGGAGTGTATGTGTTGGGCGCTGGTTATGATGCGATTGGTTTACCGGATTGCATCCGTCAGGCTAAGGAATGGGCCTCTAATGCCGTTCAAACGACACAGCAGGAAGCGGTTAAGGTACAGGTGTAAATGTTCGATGATGAACCCTTCGCGATCCATGCGAGGGGTTCTATTTATATTGAAATTTGATATATAATGGAGAAGGTGTAAAATTCGCCAGCTAATAAAGAAGTTATGCAAATGCAATAGCATAGAAGGAGTGAAGAATGTACCCTCCCAGATCACAGCGAAATGAAGGTCGCAAGAAAGCAAGAAAACCAAAAATAGGCAAGGCTTGGATCTTTACGAATCTGGTCCTACTGCTTATGATCGTAGGTCTTTTCGGTTATTATTACATATTTGAACACTACAACAGTGGCTCTCTTGGGGAAAATGCCGAGCATTCGCAAACGGAGAAGAAAATCCAAACGGGATTTGCTAGTGAAGAGAGGTCTACTCCCTCGGTCAGTGAAAGTGATACAGCCTTGTCAAATAAACAGCTGGACGAAGGCCCCCATGCAGATAAGCAATTTGCTGACGATGAAACGAAGCAATCTGCTGCTTCAGACACAAGCCATCGTCCCGCGACAACGTCTGACACAAATGCTCCCGAAGGCAGCTCTTCAGGAGCAAAATTATCCTCGGGGAAAGACAGGCAGGAAGGGAACGATATGTCCAAGGATGTATACGACGGTAATCCATCCGCCGATAAGGGAGGAACGGAGGATGTAAAAAAATCAAAAACAGACGATGCAGGTTCTCCGACAGTCACGCTTCACTTTGTAGGGGATGTGCAATTTTCCGGTAAAGTTGAACAGCGATTGGAGCAGAATGGGTTTGATTTTCCGTATCAATATCTCGGAAACTTGTTTCATAAAGACGATCTGACGATGGCCAATCTGGAAACGCCCGTGACAACGAATGGTGTGGGTGCGTTAAATAAAACGTATGTGTATAAATCTTCGCCCAAGGCGTTAACTGCGTTGGCTGCGGCAGGGATAGACGCTGTCAATTTGGCCAACAATCACATTTTGGATCAGGGCACAGGCGGATTACTGGATACACTGAAATATCTGGATGAAAAAGGTATTGCCCATGCTGGAGCCGGACGTAATGCCAAAGAAGCGTATGCGCCGCATTATTTTGAACGTAAAGGGATCAAAATTGCGTTGTTGGGGACTACACGTGTCATGCCTGAAGCCAACTGGAATGCGGGCGCCAAACTGCCCGGTGTAGCAGGAGCCTATGATTCGACCGCTATCGTAAAGTCCATCCGTGAGGCACGAATGCAGGCCGATCTGGTGATTGTCATTGCCCATTGGGGGAAGGAGCGCGCTACTGTACTTGAGCCCCATCAAACCGAGTTATCGCATGCTTTTATTGATGCTGGAGCTGATCTTGTCATTGGCGGTCATCCACATGTGCTTCAAGGGATGGAGCAATATAAAGGTAAATGGATCGCATACAGCACAGGCAATTTTATTTTTTCTAAATCAACGGTGCCAGCCACTTGGGATACAGCGATATTTCAGGCAACCTGTACCCGAAAAGGGGCTTGCGAAATGAAGCTGACCCCTTACCGGGCGGAGCTAGGTCAACCAATCCCATTGAAGGATACGGAGGCCAGCAAAATTTTGCAAAGAGTGGCGGCACTGTCACCGGGAAATGTCTCGATAGGGACGGATGGTACAGCAAGCGCTCAATAGAAGTTCGAAAAGAAATTTTTTATATGGGAATTGACGGAACGATCGTATGAGGGACTCCTTTGTGGATGGAGGTCATAACAAGATGAATCATTTGTGCGTGGCTCACCGCGGTTTTTCGGGGATTGCTCCCGAGAACACGATGGCAGCCTTTCGGCTTGCGTTGGAGCAACCATTTGTACACTGGATTGAGCTGGATGTACAGCTGTCAAAGGACGGTGTTCCGGTAGTAATTCATGATTTTACGCTGGAGCGAACGACGAATGGTACAGGGCGAGTAAAGGATTCAGACTGGAAAGCATTGCAACAACTTGATGCTGGTAGCTGGAAAAGTGCAGAATACCGTGGAGAAATGATCCCCTCCCTCGCACAGGTACTGGATTTATGTCGTGGCCGCGTATCGCTCAATATTGAGCTTAAAACAGCGGGAGATATGTATCCAGGACTGGAGAAAGCCGTACTCCGTGAAATTGTGGTGAGAGGGATGCAGGGAGAGGTGGTATTAACCTCTTTTGAGCGTGCCGCATTACGCCGGGCTAAGGAGCTGTCTGCTGAAATCCGTACCGGATTGATTATCGATGCGCGCCCAGATGATTTGGCAATGCAACTGGAGCAGCTACAATGCACTTTTTTATCCATGGGCTATCCGCGTTTGGATCGAAACCTGATGAAAGATCTCACCGGACGCGGTATTACTGTTATGGCGTGGACGGTGGATGACCGCCGTATAATGCGGAGATTGTCCTCATTGCATCCTGAATTGATGATTTGCACCAATTGGCCGGATCGCTGGGAGCAGGTTTTTTTGCTTTCCAAGCACCGAATATGGCACTATATACGTAAACTTATTCGTTAATCAATTGAACTACATACGCGGGAAGGGTGACGGATCGTGATGAACGTGGATATTCGTAATGTTTACTGTGTCGGACGCAATTATAAGCTGCATGCGGAGGAGCTGGGTAATGAGGTCCCCGCAGAACCGATGATTTTTTTGAAGCCGTCTCATGCAGTCGTGCCGCTGGATGGCGCCATGCTCGAGCTTCCTCAGGGGCAAGGAGATATTCATTTTGAGACTGAGCTGGTTGTGGCTGTAGGACGTAAATACGAACCAGGCATGTCGGCAGATACATGTCTGAACGCATTTGCATTTGGCATTGATTTTACACTACGTGATGTACAAAGTGTGCTCAAGAAAAAAGGCCATCCATGGACCGCCGCCAAAGGCTTTAAATCGTCTGCACCCGTGACACCATTCCTGCCTTTAGAAAAATTGGACATGCTGGAGCAGCAGGATTTTTCCTTGCTCAAAAATGGACAGGAAGTGCAGCGTGGACATGTTAAGGATATGATTTTTTCTATCCAGCATATCGTTGAATATATAGCGACTCATTATGGACTGGGCGAGGGAGATATTATTTTCACAGGTACTCCAGCAGGAGTAGGGCCTACAGCAAGTGGGGACCGCTTTGAGCTTTTCTGGGGAAGTGATCGTCAGGGAAGCTTCACCATCGCATAAATTTGTGAATGGCATCCATGAAGAGGATTAAAAAGGGAAGTTCTTGGTGGTTGGGGAGTAAAGAGAGATTCCCGTAGATAAGCATTGTGAAGGCCGTGTCCTGTGCCAAAGCATGGGACACGGCTTTTATATAAGCGTAGAGCGTTGTACAATAATATACAGAACGAAAAAAGAAAAACGGAGATTCATTTCAAAAGCGGGGGGATATCATGGACTGGATCATCGGATTGCTTTGTGCTGCTGTGGTGGCCGGAGCTGCATTTTATAAAAAATCCTTAACCTTATCTGGCTTTGCCGCGGCTGTACTGATGGGAACTGTATATTATGGGGCGGGTAACCTGTTCTGGTTCGGCACATTGCTCTTGTTCTTTATCACGTCGACCCTCCTGTCGAGGTTCAAAAAGGAGCGCAAGGCTGAACTGGAAAAATCGTATGCCAAAACCGGAAACCGGGATGCAGGCCAAGTATGGGCCAATGGTGGATTAGGTATGCTGTTATGCCTGGGTTATGCGATATGGCCCCATGTTACGTGGCAGCTGGCTTTTGTCGGTGTCATGGCTACGGTCACATCCGATACGTGGGCAACGGAATTTGGCAGCCTGAGTCGTAAGCCACCTCGTTCGGTGCTTAACGGGAAGGTGCTGGCACCCGGAACCTCAGGAGGAGTCTCTGTATTGGGAACGGCTGCGGCCTTGGCTGGGGGTGTACTGATCGGCATAGGTGCATGGGGCTTTGGACACGTCATAGGAACGCCGAGCTTGCCGTTATGGCTGTGGGCACTGGTTGGAGGTATATCCGGTAGCGCGGGGGCCTTTGCTGATTCCTATCTAGGTGCTACAGTGCAAATGATGCGTTCCTGCACGGTTTGCGGACGAGAAATAGAAGTAGACTCACATTGTGGACAAACGACGGTCTATGTACGAGGCTGGCGTTGGATGAGCAATGATCGAGTGAATAGCATTAGTTCTATTTTCGGAGGATTGGTCGCTCTTGCAGGTATTTTTTTAATACTCTGAACACAGGGCTGGAGATCGTTACAAGGAATTAACTGTTATAAGAATTGACCATGTTTCAATCCTTGTATAAGGAGGTGCTAAGATGGGCGATATACACAGAGATAAATATGAAGCTATTTTGGACGCAGCTTACGCCGTCTTTGGCACCAAAGGCTTCTATGAAAGCAAAATTTCCGAGATTGCAGAACAAGCGGGAGTTGCCAAAGGCACAGTATACTTGTACTTTAAAAGCAAAGAGCAGCTATTTACAGCAGTCACACGTAGAGATTGCGAGCAATACCTAGCCGAAATGCAAGGTGCATTAATCAATCGTGCTTTGGGAGAAGGACTGCTGCGGATGGCAAATTTGCATCTGCACTACTATTTCAAGCGTAAGCAGCATACTAAATTATTTTTTATGACCCCTAACAGTGACCCCGATCTAATGGAGTTTATGCGGGGATTTATTCAGGACTATACTGATTTGGTCAAAAATAAACTGTCGTCAGAGGGTGTACAGCAGTCCGAGTTTCATGCGAAGGCATTCATTGGTATGTTGGAACGCCTAAAAATGGATATTTTATTGAATCAAGATTTCCGCGAATGTTACGTGGATCAGACGGCTGAATTAGCGGCGAACTTATTTATGCATGGCTGTAAAGCCGGAATACAAAAATCCTGACACATCTTGTTGCTAAAAAACCGTACTGACTTCGTTCAGGTAACGGTTTTTTAATCATTGGCTGTGTCTGTGTTAAAATAAACAGGATGCATCACAAAATTGGGGAAGAGTAGGGAATCCGTATGAATATTATGACCGTTGAACATATAACGAAAAGCTATGGTGAGAAAATGTTGTTTGAGGATGCTTCCTTTGGTATGGGTGAACGTGACAAAATAGGAGTCGTCGGTGTAAATGGCACCGGTAAATCAACGTTTTTACGGGTAATTTCCGGATTAGAGCCGCCAGATGATGGCAATATTGCAGTGAACAACGATGTGCGAATTCAGTATCTAGCACAAAATCCGGAGTTTGATCCCGAAATGAAGGTACTCCAGCATATTTTTCATGGCAACCAGCCTGAGATGAAAGCGGTCCGAGAATATACGGAAACCATGGAGTTGTTGGAGTTAAATCCGGGTAGCGAGGAGCTTCAAAACCGTCTATTGCGAGCAAGTCAGCAAATGGATACGTTCCAGGCATGGCAGCTAGAGAGTGAGGCCAAAAATATACTTACCCGGCTGGGGATCACTCAGTTTGAGTCTCGTATGGGCGTTCTATCCGGCGGGCAGCGCAAGCGGGTGGCTTTGGCGGCGGCTTTGATCCAACCCTGCGAGCTGCTCATTCTGGACGAGCCTACAAACCACATTGATAATGAGTCCGTTGAATGGTTGGAGCAATATTTGCAAAAAAGACGTGGTGCGTTGTTAATGATCACGCATGATCGCTATTTTCTGGATAGAGTTGCAAATGTCATGTTGGAGCTGGATCATGGCCGCCTTTTCCGTTATGAGGCTAACTATACCCGTTTTCTGGAGTTGAAGGCAGAACGTGAGGAGCGGGAAGCGTCAACGGAACAAAAAAGGAAGAACCTGCTGCGTAATGAACTGGCCTGGATTCGCCGTGGAGCAAAGGCTCGTTCCACCAAGCAGAAAGCGCGTATTGACCGATATGAGCAGCTTAGGGATCAGCAACCGGAAGCTCGTTCTGGATCTGTAGATATGTCCGTCGCCTCCACACGTCTGGGTAAAAAGATCTTGGAGATCGAGCATCTGTCCAAATCGGTAGATTCTCGTAAGCTGATACAGGATTTGAGCTACATTGCGGTTCCTGGTGATCGTGTTGGTATCCTAGGTCCTAACGGTAGTGGGAAATCCACTCTGCTCCAAATGATTGCCCAGCATATAGAACCGGATTCCGGTAACGTTGTGCTGGGACCGACGGTGAAGCTTGGCTATTTTACTCAGGAACATCAGGAAATGAGCGAATCATTACGTGTCATTGAATATATTAAGGAAGAAGCCGAAGTGATTCGTACAGCAGACGGTTCGACGATTACAGCTGCACAAATGCTGGAACGTTTCCTGTTCGCACCAAGCGCGCAATGGACGGTTATTTCCAGGCTGTCCGGAGGCGAAAAACGGCGCTTGTATCTGCTTCGTGTTCTGATGTCGGCACCGAATGTGCTATTACTGGATGAACCAACAAATGATCTGGATATTCAGACTCTTTCCGTTTTGGAAGATTATCTGGATGAATTCCCAGGTGTGGTTTTTATTGTTTCTCATGATCGCTATTTCCTGGATCGGACAGTGGACAAAATACTGGCGTTTGAAGGGGATGGACAGGTACGAGTACATGTAGGGGACTATAGCGAGTATGCAGAATGGATCAGTAAAAATGCTCAATCTACTGTGAATACGTCTGTCTCGACGAGTACGGCTTCCTCGAATCGCTCTTCCGCGCCTAAGTCTGCGGGTCCTTCTGATTCAGTCAAGGAGACAAGTAAAACCAAGCTCAAATTCACCTTCAAGGAACAGCGGGAATATGAGCAAATTGATGAGCTGATTGAACAAGCCGAACAGAAGTTGGCCGACATTCAGCGACAGATGGAAGAGTCTTTCAGTGATTCAGCACGACTACAGGAGCTCATGGCTGAGCAAGTGAAGGCCGAACAGCATCTGGAGCACCAAATGGAACGCTGGACCTACCTGAATGAGCTGGCCGAGCAGATTGAACAAAGTAAATCTTAATAATACAGAAGCAAGTCACCATTCAGAGTGGAGGCTTGCTTTTTTTATCGAATTATTAATATGTTTTTCATATTAAAAGTGCGTTAATTATATATTTCTAATATTAAATTACGGTGGGTATAATGGATTGCATATGGGAGGGAGGAATTGAAAATGGAATATCGTAAACTTGGAAAAAGTGGATTAATGGTAAGTGAGATCGCATTGGGAAACTGGATCACCCACGGTGCTCAAGTGGATGATACTATAGCGCAAGCCTGTGTAAACGCTGCACTAGACTCAGGGATTACCACGTTTGATACTGCTGATGTGTATTCGGATACCATGGCGGAAACGGTTTTAGGTCATTCTTTAAAGGGAATACGCCGTGAAAGTATTGAATTATGTACTAAGGTTTTTCATCCCACAGGTACCGGACAGAATGATAGAGGGCTGTCTCGCAAACATATCATGGAGGCCTGCCATGCTTCTCTTCGACGCCTGCAAACGGATTATATTGATGTATATTATGCACACCGTTTTGATCCAACCGTATCGCTTGAAGAAACTTTTTTGGCCTTATCCGACTTGGTGCGGCAAGGGAAGGTTTTGTATGTAGGAGTAAGCGAGTGGACAGCAGAGCAGATAAAGCAAGGAGCCGCTCTGGCTAAGGAATTAAAGGTCCCTTTCGTGGCAAGTCAGCCCCAATATTCCATGCTGTGGCGTGTCATTGAAGCTGAAGTGATTCCCGCTTGTGAGCAGGAAGGGATTGGGCAGGTGGTTTGGTCACCTCTGGCACAAGGTATTCTTTCTGGTAAATATGCAGCAGACAAGCCGTTACCCGAGGGATCAAGAGCTTCTACGACAGCAGGGTCACCATTTTTCGAACGTTTGGCTGGACAATGGTTACGTAAAGAAGTCCTTTTGGCAGTAAAGAAAATTCAGCCGATTGCAGAAGAATGCGGACTGACGCTACCCCAGCTTGCAGTCGCATGGGTTTTACAAAACCCGCAAGTGTCCTCAGCTATTATCGGTGCTTCCAAGCCCGAGCAGGTTAAAGAGAACGTAAAAGCCGCGGGTGTCCGTCTAGATGAGCAGGTCATGAGGCAATTGGATAGCATTTTAAATGGTGTTGTTGAACGTGATCCGAGAAAAACAGGTTAAGATATACGATCAAGGAGATTTACATGTCTAACTCTTCGTTACAAGCTGTTTCTTCAACCACTTCCAGAAAATGAGTCAGAACAGTTTCGTGTGTACCTGTTTTCCATGCAGCATAAAGTGGGATGGACGGAGACTCTTCTTGAAAGGAACGAAATACGACATCACTGCGTTGAAAGACAGAAACGGAAGAGGGGACAATGGAGATACCTATCCCGGCCGCTACCAAGTTAACGATCGTATACATTTGAACGGCTTCCTGTACGATTTGAGGCTGAAATCCGTGTTGTCCGCAAAAGTCCAGTATGAGGTTATGAAAAGAAGCTCCCATATGAGGCGGAGACAGGATAAAAGATTCGTCCGCTAATGAACGTAAAGACAAGGTTGAATGGTGGGCTAACGGATGTGTTTGAGGAAGAACGGCCATGAGTGATTCATTGGTGTAAAGACGAGAAGTGATATGTATAGATGGATCTGCACAGCGCAGGAAGCCCACATGAACTTTGCCATCGTGTATAGCTTTCAGTTGTTGGACAGATGTCATTTCAAATAACGTAAGCTTCACATCTGGAAAACGCTCTCGGAATTTCTTCAAGGCATTAACCATCAGACTGCCAGAGGCTGAATCTACAAAAGCGATGGATAATTGTCCGAATTTCCCCTGACTTGCAAGCTGTGTGATCTTGATGGATCTTTCCAATTGTGCAACCATGTTTCTGGATTCTTCTAAAAATATCGCTCCTGCTGACGTAAGTCGAACTTGTCTCTTGGTTCGTTCTAAAAGCTTCACGCCAAGCTCTTCTTCAAGGCTTTGAATTTGTTGGCTCAAGGGAGGTTGGGTGATATTCAGTTTTTTCGCAGCACGGTTAAAATGTAGTTCTTCCGCTACTGCGATAAAGTAACGTAGTTTTTTCAGATCCATAGCTGTGATTTCCTTTCACTAAGCCTTCACCGACCTATTCTCCAGTGGAACAGGTCGGTTTTTATCGTTCGAATTAAACCATCACATAAGCTGCAAGCAGACGTGCAGTGTTCACCACGGCCTGCTTGTGCGTGCGCTCCATGGCATGGGAGGCGTGTACGCCAGGGCCGATCAACGCAGCACGGATGTTATTACCGGCTCTTAGTGCAGCCGAAGCGTCCGAACCGTAGTGCGGATAAATATCTACCGCATACGGAATATTCAGCTCTTTGGCAAGCTCAATCAGACGGGTCGTCATAGTATAGTCATAAGGTCCGGAGGAATCCTTGGCACAGATAGAAACATCCGTTTCCTTGCAGCTCAGATCTTCACCCATACAGCCCATGTCGACAGCTATCATCTCACTGATTCCTTCGGGTATGTAAGCCGCTCCGTGCCCCACTTCCTCGTAGTTGGAAATGAGCAATTTAACGGTATGTCGAGGCTTCCAGTTTCCATGTACAGCAGATTCCAGTAGACCAAACAGTGCAGCTACACTAGCTTTATCATCCAGATGCCGTGACTTGATAAATCCACTCGGTGTTACGACTGGACGCGCATCGAACGAGATAAAATCGCCCACCGCAATACCGAGCTGAAGCACGTCTTCTTTTGACTCAACAAGCTCGTCAATCCGAACCTCCATGTGGCTCTCCTTGCGCTCAAAGCTTCGTGCATCATCATAGACGTGCACGGATGGATGGCTGGACAGAATAGTGCCTGTATACGTTTGTCCGCTTCGGGTATGAATAAGGCAGTATTCGTTCTCAATGCTGTTCATCATGAAGCCGCCGACGGATGTCAGACGTAGGGTGCCTTGCGCTGTAATGGAACGCACCATTGCGCCCAATGTATCCACATGTGCGCTCAGCGCCACCGTATGGTCCGTTTCCTGACCTTTCAGAGTCAAGATGGCACCGCCTTTTGCATTCCATTCGATTTGTACCCCGAGGCTTTCCGCTTCTTTACGAATCAGCTCCATCACATGGTGTGTATACCCACTGGGACTGGGTGTGTTCAGTAGCTGATTTAAAAAGTTCATCATATAATCTTCATTTAATTGAATCGTCATTTGTTGCTCCTCCTCATTTGGACAACCGATCAGGGTTAGAGGACGGTTGCTCTATATCTTGGTCGAATGTAGACCCTGTGCTGGAAGAACCCGTCGCGTTATAGGTCACATCCGCGTTTGCTTCCACCGTGGATGTGTGCTCTTCTTGTAGTGTATGAAGCTGAGTAGTCAGACGTTTAATCTCTCTCTGAAGCCTATATTGGCGGAAAATACCGAAAGAACCGACAATAAGTCCACCTAGAAGAGTGCAACCAAGAATAAGCAAAATCAAAGGAATGCTAACCCTACTGAATAGAAGGTTCACTTGAACCGAATTCACATTAATAACAGCAAATACAGCTGTTAACAAAGCAATAACAAGAGCTGCGATCAAAGACCATTGTGTTTTCAAAATGCCACCTCCTCCCGTTACATTATAAAATCCCTTGCCCGCCATGGACAAGGGATTTATCCGTGCATCATTTCAATGCTGGATTTTAAGTGCGCACGGTTTTACTTTCCTTCAGTTAGCTTTTCCATTTCTGTAATGACTTCTTCGAATACGCTCATCGCTTCGCGGATCGGCTGCGGAGAGGACATGTCAACGCCAGCTTTTTTCAAAATATTGATTGAATAATCACTGCCACCGCTCTTCAAGAAGCCCAAGTAACGGTCAACGGCTGGCTGGCCTTCTTCCAGAATCTGTTTCGAGAAACTGGTTGCTGCCGAGAAGCCAGTAGCATACTTGTAGACGTAAAAACTGTTATAAAAATGAGGGATCCGTGCCCATTCCATTTCAATGTCTTTGTCTACCTTCATACCAGGCCCGTGATATTTCACATTCAGATCATAGTAAATCTCTGATAAAAGCTGCGGTGTAAGTGATTCTCCCTGTTCAGCGCGTTCATGTACAATTTTCTCAAATTCCGCAAACATGGTTTGACGGAATACCGTTGTGCGGAATTGATCTGCATAGTAGGTGAGAAGGTACATTTTCTCTTTTGGATCGGTTGATTTGTTCAGCAGGTAGTCCATTAGCAACGCTTCATTGGTTGTGGATGCCACTTCAGCCAGGAAAATGGTGTACTGTGCATCTCTATACTTCAATGCGTTGTCTGAATAGTACGAATGTAACGCATGCCCCATTTCATGAGCAAGTGTGAACATGCTGTTCAGGTTATCTTTATGGTTCAGCAGCACATATGGGTGGGTACCATAAGCTCCCCAACTGTATGCACCAGTACGTTTGTTTTCGTTTTCGTATACATCAATCCAGCGCTCATCATAGCCTTTTTGCAACGAAGCCAGATAGTCCGCGCCCAGTGGCTTAAGGCCTTCCTTTGTTTGCTTTTTGGCGTCTTCATACGTAATGTCCATCTTGTATTCGTCCACAAGTGGAGCGAACAAATCATACATATGGAGCTCATCCACACCTAACAACTTTTTACGCAGCTTGATGTAGCGATGGAGCAGGGGCAAGCTTTCATGAATGGTATCAATGAGATTCGTATACACTTCCTTCGGAATATTGTCACCGTACAGTGACATTTCCAGTACAGAAGGGTATTTGCGAACACGAGAATAAAAAATATTTTTGTTTACATTGGCACTTAGTGTAGAAGCAATTGTATTTTTATTTTTGGCATATGTGTCATATACCGCTTTAAAAGCACGTTCGCGAACTTCGCGGTGCGGACTTTCGAGGAATTGAATGTAGCTGCCATGAGTCAGCTCAACCTCTTTGCCGTTTTCATCCTTAATTTTTGGAAACTTCAGATCGGCATTGTTGAGCATGCCAAAAATCGTTTGCGGGGCTTGAGCCAGATTGCCAACCTGAGCGAGCAACGCTTCTTCTGTCTTGCCCAGAATATGTGCTTTTTCCCGCTTCATTTCTTGAAGTGTAAACCGATAATCTGCAAGCTTCGGATCTTCAATGAAGGCATCGAGCTGATGATCCGGCAATGCCAAAATTTCAGGCGTCACGAAAGAAAGAGACTCGCTAACCTCAACGCCTAATTTTTTGGCTTTTTGCGAAAGACCCTGGTATGTAGGTTCAGCTGTATCCTCATCATGATGCAGATGTGCGTACACATATACACGCTCGGTTTTAAGCGACAATTCATCTTCCAATTTAAAGCAGCTGCCAATCGACTCTGCTGAATTGAGCTTGCCTTGGAATTGTTCAGCCTTTTTGGCTAGTTGTTTGACTTCTTCGTATTCTTGATCCCATGCTTTGCGGTTGGGAAACAAATCTTCCAGTTTCCATGTATTTTCCACTGGCGCATCAGCGCGTTTTACAATTTCACTCATGGAGAGCCTCCTCTGATCGAACGTAATGTGGGGTAGAGCTGCGGCAGTAAGGGACGGATGCCAAAACGAAGAAACCGCCACGCTTACCGTAAGCAGCAGGGCAAGAGGTTTTACAGGATGCATGTAACGGCAGATCCTCCTTATACCATGGCTTATTATGCCATAGTATGACCTCTTACGCCCGAAAGTATAATTTTCCTTACTGTGGGTTGGAACCTATATTTAATAAGCTGTATACAATGAGATAAAAGGCAAGGCAAACCATGATTACAGCAGTGAGGGCCATCCACTTTTTGAGAGGAGTCGGTATCGTATCACGCTTCATGATCAGCACTCCGCCCAGCGTAAAGGCCAGAATAATGAAGATGAGATAGCTGTTGGACACCATGAATAGGCTAGACCTGTTTGAAAGCGTTCATGATCCGCTGCCACTCTTCCTCATTATCTTGAAAGGACTGCTTGGGAAACCGATTTTGAGCCCAATGCATTAGTGCCGGACGGCTTAAAAACGTGTGGGCTTCCTCGCCCCAATCATCGGATATTTCCCGTAGAACGATGTAACGGCCCTGCACCTCGACAGTCATCATGTTCCAATTGTCTTTTTTGTATATTTCGTGTTTTTTCATCATATGCATGTCTCCGATTTTATAGATGTTTTGGTTCATGATACCGCAGTTTCCGCCGCAAAAGCAAATCATTCCAGCCCGAAAAACCCGGAAAAACATCAATTGCATTGTGAAAAAGCATGAAGTATAATATGGATATTCGCCATAGATGGCGGTATTTTTAGGAGGTTGTTCACTTGAAAGGTACAGTTAAATGGTTTAACGCAGAAAAAGGTTATGGCTTCATTCAAATGGATGGTGGCGAGGACGTATTCGTACATTTCTCCGCAATCCAAGGCGACGGCTTTAAAACTTTGGAAGAAGGTCAAGCGGTTGAATTCGAAATTACTGAAGGTAACCGTGGACCCCAAGCAGCTAACGTAATCAAACTGTAAGTGTAACTGAATTGTAAGAATGGTTCCGTTTCTACGGATGTCTTATATATTACGGTTAAACAATGAATTGAGAGCGCAGTTCCTTTAATTTAAGGGACTGCGCTTTTTTGCGTAAATACGTTTATGATATGAGAAGATTGAGCAGGAATAGGGTATTATACTTAATAAAACTAGGCAGAAGACATTTCAAATTGAAGGAGTTGAGAAAATGAGTGCAGCAGAGGCTAGTCGTAAGCCTTCCCTGATTGAAGGTCCTATTGCCAAAACGCTGTTTATGTTCTCTTTGCCGATGCTGTTCGGAAACATTCTGCAATCCCTGAATGGAACGATCAATTCGATCTGGGTGGGGAAGTTTCTGGGAGAAGCCGCATTGACTGCCGCTTCCAACGGAAATATTATAAACGGCTACGGGACAGTGGCAGCAGCAGCTTATACAGCAGCCAATAATTTGTCGAGCTATGTGCAGATGCCAGCAATGGCGTTAGGTGCAGCTGTATCTTCCTTTGCCGCTCAAAATATCGGAGCCGGACGTTGGGATCGAGTGCGCATGACAACCTGGATTGGGATTGTATATAATTTTTTGTTGACTGGTGGAGCTGTGGTATTAATTTACGTGTTTAATCGTCAGGCCTTGCTCATGTTCCTTCCATCTACGGGGGGCGCATTGGAATTGGGTATGCGGATTAATATGATCACCTTGTGGTCTTTTGTTATATTCGGTGTTACCAATGTCATTACAGGTGTTGTTCGATCAACGGGTTCCGTCATGATACCGCTTTTAATTACCATTATTTCATTATGGGGCATTCGTATACCTTTGGCCTATGTATTTGTCGATGAGTATGGTCTAGATGCTGTATGGTGGAGCTTTCCTGTTGGTTTTGCTATTTCTGCCGTAGCAGTCATTTACTATTATGCTTTCGGGAAATGGAAGCAGGCAAGCATGGGAGAGGGAATCCAAGCCATGAAGCCCGCAGAGGACAAGGGATAGGTAGGCCATTTATACTATTTGCGATTAAAGTCTTATAAGGATAGATTTTGTGTAACTCCTATTTTTGACTAATAAAACATTACAGGTATAAAATTCTTTTTGTAAGAACAGCTCATTTCCTTGAATTTTAAAGAAAAAAGTGAGGTTGTTCATTTGTGCTAAAAGGACGATCATATTATAATGGATATGGTTTGGATAGGTATAATTACGTAGACAACAATGTGGAGGCACCGTCATTTGAGTTATGTTGAGCAAGGACGTTATCAAGTACCGAGAGGCCCCATAGGTCTAATGAGCCGAATGTACAAGCACATTCTCCCTGAAACGAAACTAGAATTGAGTAACTGGAAGAGCAAGGCCGAACAAATTCCGGACCCTGAGCTGCGAAGCCAGGCGCTTGCGAGCATAGCGGATAAGACATTTCACTGCGTGGGTGGAGCGGTTTATGCCGCTGCCAATATGTCTGCCCGGCAGACGCTAATTCCGCTGATCGTAGCGTATCAGACCATTAGTGATTATCTGGACAACCTGTGTGATCGCAGTACGTCCATGGACCCGGATGATTTCAGGCTACTGCATCAGGCTATGCTGGATGCAGTTAATCCGACGGCTAGGCCAGTGAATTATTATGAGTTGCGTCGTGAGCAGGAGGATGGCGGTTATTTGACCAGGCTGGTGACAACCTGTCAGTCTTGTGTAAGCAGGCTTCCGGGCTATGAGGCGGCTATGCCTTACGTTCAGGATTTGGCTCGATTATACACGGATTTGCAAGTATACAAGCATATTAAACCCGAGCTGCGGGAACAAGCGCTTTTGGATTGGTGGTCGCTTCATAAAGACCGTACACCAGAGTTGCGCTGGAATGAGTTTGCTGCGGCTACCGGTTCAACTCTGGGGGTCTTTATGCTGTTTCTTGCTGCCAGCGACCAGCATCTGACAGATGCAGGGGCTGCCTCAATACATGCATCGTATTTTCCACATGTGTGCAGTCTTCATATTTTGCTGGATTATCTAATCGATCAAGACGAAGACCGGAAGGGCGGAGATCTTAACTTTTGCAATTATTATGAAGATACCGACATGGTGCTAGACCGGATCGCCTACGTTGTGAATCGGGCGCGGGCTGATATTGCAGATGTCCCTGCCAGCTCCTTTCACCGGATGATTATCGAGGGATTGCTGGCTTTATATTTATCCGACCCTAAAGTTAGCGAGCAGCAGGACGTTCGCGCTGTTTCGAGACGTTTAATGAAAAATAGTCCGCTCATGCGTTTGTTTTTCTTATTAAACAGTCGATGGATAAGAAGGCTTATATGATTATTTTGAGGAGGTCATAAATCATGACAGCAGTTAAGAAAATTGCAGTATTAACAAGTGGTGGAGATTCACAAGGGATGAACGCGGCAGTTCGCGCCGTCGTACGTAGCGGATTGTATTTTGGACTGGAGGTATTCGGGATTCAACGTGGGTATCAAGGCCTTTTGAACGACGATATTTTTCCAATGGATCTGAGAAGCGTCGGAGATATCATCCAACGTGGGGGAACTGTACTTCAATCTGCAAGATGCCTGGAATTTACGACTGAAGAAGGGCAGAAAAAAGGCGCTCAAATTTTGCGTAACCGTGGAATTGACGGCGTAGTCGTGATTGGTGGCGACGGTTCCTACCAAGGAGCTAACAAACTGACCAAGCAAGGCATTAAAACGATGTGTCTTCCGGGTACGATTGACAACGACATTTCCTTCACGGACTACACTATTGGTTTTGATACGGCGGTTAGTATCGTAGTGGACGCAATCAACAAGCTGCGTGATACGATGTCATCCCATGAACGTTCTTCTATCGTGGAAGTTATGGGACGTCATTGTGGTGATATTGCTCTGCATGCGGGTCTGGCTTCTGGCGCAGAAACGATTTTGGTGCCTGAGGTAGAATTTGACCTGAACGAAGTATCCGACCGGATGAAACAAAACTTTAAGCATGGTAAACGCCACAGTATCATTATCGTTGCTGAGGGTGTAGGCAAAGGCGAAACAGTAGCACAAGTTATCCAAGAAAACTGTCCGGATTATGAGCCTCGTGTTACAGTGCTTGGACACATCCAACGTGGAGGCACACCAACAGCGTTTGACCGCAACCTGGCGAGCCGTTTGGGTGACTTTGCTGTTCGCCAATTGATCGAGGGCATATCTGACAAGGCTTGCGGAATGATCGACGGTAAGTTGGTAGCTACAGATATTGACAAGGTTGTAAATACCAAAAAAGATTTCAATATGGAGCTTTATGAGCTGGCCTTGCGTTTGTCCCAATAATAAGAGCCTTTATGTAAAATAGATCGGCTCTGATATTGGAAATGATCAAAATTATGCGGATGACCCGAGTCATCCGCTATTTTTTTAGCTTTGAGTCCTATCAGGAGGTAGTCATATATGTACCTATTCAAAATCGAAGTGGACAGTTCGGAAGGAGCGCTGACCGTCATTCTCGCTGCTGAAAATGAAGAACAGGCATTTGAAGAGATTGAACAACATGTGGAGAGACACTTTCTATATCCTCCCAAGCTGAACGAAGTGGCTATTGTGGAGAAAAAACGAATAACTTTAGGCGCAGCATATGTAATCGAGACACGCAAAGGCTAAATAGCCTCTGCGTGTTGTTTTTTTTCGGCGAAACGACGTTGTACTCTCACCAGACGCCAGAGAAGTAAAATAGCGCCTACTGCCAACCCTGTTATCAAACCGATCCAGTAGCCGTAGGGCCCCAATGAAGTCCAGCGTGCCAGTATATATCCTACAGGAAGCCCAATGACCCAATAGGAGAGGAATGTGAGCAAAAAGGCTGGATTGACGTCTTTATACCCGCGTAGCGCTCCTTGTGTAGGTGTAGCGACAGCATCAGATATCTGAAAGAAAATCGCATAGATTAGAAAATGCTGTGCCAATTGAATGACCTGCGGATCGGTGGAGTAAAGTCGAGCGACCTGTTCACCCCAGATAAGCAGTACAATAGCTGTAATCAGTGATAGACCTACTGCGCTGCTAATTCCCATTACACTATAAGCTTTGGCATCCCGCGGACGAGCAGCCCCTGTTTCATAGCCAACTAGAATCGTAAGTGCCATGCAAATGCTGAGTGGAATCATATACAGCGTAGATGCAAAGTTCATGGCGGCCTGATGTGCGGCTATGGTAGCTGTATTATAGCTACTCATGAAGAGAGTGACGGCTGAAAAGACGGCAGTCTCAAAAAATATAGCAAATCCAATCGGTACGCCAATCTTGATGAGCTCTTTCAAAGCACCAGCGGCAATCCCGTATATTTTGCTGAAGATTCGGTATTCGGCAAATATTTTTCCACGATGCGTAGTGATACAGGCGACCAGCATGATGATCCAGTAGGTGGTTGCCGTTGCCACTCCGGAGCCTACACCTCCCAGACGCGGAAAACCCCAGTTTCCGTAAATAAGAAGATAGTTTAACAATACATTGATGGGTAATGACATGAGCGTGATGAACATCGTAAAGCGGGTTTGTCCCAATGCATCCATAAAGCTTCGGAGTACAGTGTAGGCAAATAGAGGAACAATCCCGAAAGCCATCGCACAAAGGTAGTATAGTGCCACATTATGAACTCTTAATTCCAAATTCATACCGTTCAAAATAGGCTTGACCAAAATGATGCCAGCAATCAAAACGACCATAGACAGGGCGAGAGAGAGCCAAAGTGCTTGAATGACATAGTAGGAGACTTTATCTTTGCGCTGTGCTCCTACCAATTGAGATACAATGGGCGTGATAGCCATAAGTATTCCGTTAAGGCCTGTTTGTACAGGAACCCATAGACTTACTCCAATGGCTACTCCAGCCAGATCGGCAGGGGAAAAGTGTCCCGACATATTCGTATCAAAAAAAGTCATGGCAGATAGTGCAAGCTGGGTAATCAGGATAGGGAACAAAATGTAGAAAAGTTGCTTCCATTTCTGTCCCGTTGTTAGAGTCAATTGCATTTTTGTTTTCCTCATTTACTAGGGATTGATTATTCGTATGTATCATAACATGTAAGTATTTATTGTAAGGGATACCGATACATTTGAACAGTAATAAAAAAGACTGCACCCGTTCGCCAAACAACGGGACAGCCTTCGAAATGATTATATAATTTCTAAATTTTATATAAAATAATAAAAAGTCCGGAGAGATAAATTATTTGTATGTTACTCCGCTAGTATAGCGGTTTGTGGCATTCCAAAGTAAATATTCGTCCACTTTCATATCCTTAAGCGCTCGAATTTGGTCCTCTACTTGAGTTTTTCCATACTTAGCATAATGTCCGCTCCCCAACCAACTTGCGGTAAAATCCTGGATCCAAGGACGAATAATTGGCTTTAGCTTGCCCGTCGGATCAAGCTTTTTGTGTGTATCGGCCATGGAGCCTTTAATCGTCTGGTATGGATTCTTATCGGGGTCTTTTACACCGAACCAGCCTGTGGTGTAGTGACTTGGATAAACCATGGGCGAAATGACATCCACATTTTCGGAGATTTTAGTGAAATCCTGTCCGATCCCCTCCGCAGCAGGAACGGATGCGGCATATCCGAAAATATCTACCGATACTCGTACACCTAATGGAGCAAGCTCTTTACGGGCATATTGTACGAATTCAGCGACTGCATCCGAGCGGGATTGATCTGATTTGGTATATTTCAGCTTGTCTGCTCTTTTCTCAAAGCCTTCGGGGAAACGTACATAGTCAAATTGAATTTCCTTAAAACCACGTTTGGCTGCTTCCTTAGCGATGGCGATATTATAATCCCATACTTCTTTATTATAGGGATTGACGAACCCGTCTCCTTTGCCGTTTTTCCAGACAGAGCCGTCAGGGTTACGGAAAGACATCTCGGGATTTTTGTTAGCCAGTACCGTATCTTTAAATACGACAATACGAGCAATCGGGTAAACATTATGCTTTTTCAATCGGTCCATCAAACCGGAAATATCCCGAATGAATTTTTGCGGCTTGCCCAATTTGAGCCACTCGGGATTGGTCGTTGGATAAGTGATGTAACCTGCATCGTCTTTAATATCAATAACCATGGAATTGAGCTCTGTCTTGTCAAGCAGTTCAAGCAGCTGAGTCATACGCGAACCGCCTGCGCTATAAGCCGTGACATAGATGCCCTTGATAGCAGGAGTCGTCGGTTGTGGGTCAATTTTAACTGGAGGATTAGAGGCATCCACCTTCATATTATTGTGCTGAGCCTGGATCATGGCGCTACTAATTGTTGTTGCCACCGTATCTTTTACATTTGGAGCGTTGGCTGACTGATCGCCGTTTCCGCCTATCCCCATCGCCAATAGCATAATTGCCCAAATCATATTCATTTCCTAACTCTCTCCCTTATGTATGTCGCTTACCTGATTATACGTAAAGTTATGTATCGAAAAACAACACGCTTGTAACCAATACTGGAATCATCAGGCACAGTCTTACATGATTAACCCAACCTGTGTTCATTGAATCCATAAAAATGCATAAATAATGCCGCTCTCTTCGCGGTTGTAGATGTAACCGGAAGAAGCGGCACTTGGTAAAGAAATTTATTGAAGATAATTATTGTCTTGATGCTCGCAAATACTGTACTGAATAATTTCTAGCGCATCCGTTGGCTTGAGTATGGCCATCCCGTCCCGAAGCACAATCATCGAGTTCAGCTCATCCTTTTTGAGAGAAGGGAGCATTTCCGGGTACCATCTTAAGACAATGTCGGACAGTTTTACCGTTTCCATTTCCACAAAAATCACCCTTTCCTGCTCGGAATCATTCCAAAAGAATCATTCAATACGATTCGGAAAAGCAAAGTGCCTGTGAAATAGCAGGTAAAGCTGGTCTTTATATACTATGGGAACAGCGCACATATAGTGTACCACAGAAACTGTATTTTGACACTTGGGTTTGTGCTTATCTTCGGCGAAATGAACCCATCACCCCAACCGTTTCCACAATATTGACAAAAGCTGAAGGGTCCACTTCTTTAATGATCCGTTTTAATTCAACTAGCTCGTAGCGTGTCGTGACAGTCATCAGCATGTCCTTTTCGGTATGTGAAAATGCGCCTTCAATTTTTATTTTGCTAACACCGCGTGGTGTGGTTAACATCCGCTCCAGTAGCTTGTCGGTGTGTTCTGTAATAATGTAGACGGTAATCTTCGTGTGACTGACATAGATTTGATCCAATACCTTGCCAGTCACAAAAATAGATAGCATCGACGCAAGTGCAATATTCCAATCATCGTTCAAATATCCTGCTGCAAGAATGACCAGTCCATTCATGCCAACAAGTACAGTTCCTACGGGGAAGTCACGATAACGAGTGACGATGGAACCGATAATGTCAAAACCGCCCGTAGAACCCCCTACCCGAAAGGAAATTCCTGCTCCAACGCCGATCATCACCCCACCAAAAACGGAGGCTAGCAGGGGGTCCGACACGACAGATTGCACCGGCACCCAGGCCAAAATCCACGTTGTAACGACAACGGATAAAATGCTCAGGCTAATAAAACGCTTGCCTAAAATAAACCAGCCTGCAATAAGCATCGGAATATTGATAATAAAATACATCGCGCTGATATCAAATTTTGTGAAGTAGCCAATTAACATGGAAAGACCGGCTACTCCCCCGCTCAGCAAGTGGTGTGGCACGAGAAACAGATTAAAACCGCATGCAATGGCAGCGGCTCCAAGAATGACAGTTAAGCAGTTTAACACTATTTTTAACAACTTATTTTCACCTCATTTAAATTATACGGGAAGCAACTTGCTGGTATTCATGAATTGTTCTGTGCTATAATGCGATGTGGATATTCTTGAGTAGGGACCTATGTCCAGAGAAACACTTAAAATTTAAACTGTTTTAAAAAGGATAAATTCGTTTAAGATGTATCGGATAGGTTCCCCAAATTTATTACAGAAAGATACAGTTATAGGTCTAAATAAACTGTCACTGTATTGGGGAAAACTTATACAATAATATCGCTACTTAAGAATACAGACAACATTGTGGATTGTCCACCACATCCACCATTATGAAGGAGTTTGAATAAATTTGACGACATTTGCAGAATTTGATCTTGAACCGAAAGTAATTCAGGCGATTACAGAACTGGGCTTTGAAGAAGCAACACCAATTCAATCCCAATCCATCCCGATTGCACTGCAAGGCAGAGACATGATTGGCCAAGCCCAAACAGGTACTGGTAAAACCGCTGCGTTTGGTATTCCGCTGATTAACAAAATTTCTAGAAGCGACGAAAAAATCAGAGCCCTGATCATGGCACCAACACGTGAGCTTGCTATCCAGGTAGCTGAAGAAATCGAAAAACTCTCTCGTTTCAAAGGTCTTCGTACTTTGCCAATCTATGGTGGACAAGATATCGTACGCCAGATTCGTGCTTTGAAAAAGAAACCTCAAATTATTATTGGTACGCCAGGACGCTTGCTTGACCATATTAATCGCAAAACCATCAAGCTGGAAGATGTAAACACAGTTGTTTTGGATGAAGCAGATGAAATGTTGGATATGGGCTTCATGGAAGATATTCAATCCATTCTGAAGCAAGTTCCAGACGAGCGTCAAACGATGCTTTTCTCGGCTACAATGCCTCCTAATATTAAAAGATTGGCTGAGCAATTCCTCAAAAATCCTGAGCATGTTTCAGTTATTCCTAAACAAGTTAGTGCTCCACTGATTGATCAGGCCTATATAGAAGTTCCTGAGCGTCAAAAATTCGAAGCATTGAGCCGTTTGATCGACATGGAATCCCCAGAACTTGCTATCGTATTTGGTCGTACCAAGCGTCGGGTAGACGAGCTGGCTGAAGCTCTGCAAAAACGCGGATATTCTGCAGACGGTTTACACGGTGACTTGTCTCAAAACCAACGTGATGCTGTAATGCGTAAATTCCGTGACGGAAGCATCGACGTGCTCGTAGCGACTGACGTAGCTGCCCGTGGTTTGGACGTTTCCGGCGTAACTCACGTTGTGAACTTTGACCTTCCGCAAGATCCAGAAAGCTATGTTCACCGTATTGGACGTACTGGACGTGCAGGTAAAGAAGGGGAAGCTTGGTCTTTCGTAACGCCTCGTGAAATTGACCATTTGCACTTTATCGAACGTGTAACTCGTCACCGCATTCCACGCAAGCCGCTTCCAACGTTGGCTGAAGCTCTGGAAGGTAAACAACGTATCATTGCTGAACGTCTCTTAGAGGCTGTAGAAAGCGGTGAGCTGAACGAGTACAAAGGTTTGGCTATTCAAATGCTGGAGCAATATGATTCTGTACAACTTCTCTCTGCAGCTCTGAAGCTGATGACTGGTGAGAAGAGAGAAGCATCGATTGAACTGACTCCAGAAGATCCAATCCGTGCAAAACGTCGTAAACCAGACGTGCGTTCTGGCGGTCGCAAGCCTTCTAACTATAGCGGTCGCAGCAACGGTGGTTACAATTCCAACCGTTCTGGCGGTAGTGGCGGTAGTGGAAGCAAAGGTGGATATGGCGGTTACAACCGTGGCAAAGAAGGCGGTGGCTACAACCGTGATTCCGGAAGCCGCTACAGTGGAGATCGCAAACCACGCCCGAGCAGCAATGGAGAAACTCGTCGTCCTGCAAGACGTGAAGATTCCTCTTCCGAATAAGAAATGAAATAATGAAAAGTCGAAGCAGATGAAGCTTCGGCTTTTTTGTTATGATTAATCAGTATGTATGAACCTTTTAGAGATCTGCTTTAATGGGTCACGTATTGATTTCACTGGCGTATTAGGGCTGAAATACGGTATGATATAGTCAAGAGCCGGAATTTACAGGCATAGCAACATGAGTCTTGGAACTGCCAAGGCTTGCGGAGGGAGAGACTGACATTGGAGTTTAAAGGAGCTATGGGTGGTATTTACCGCCTGACCGAGTGGATTACCCGACTGGCGGCTACAAATTTGTTATGGGTGTTATGTTCGTCGCCTTTTGTGTTCTGCCTCATACTGAAACTACTTGTAATGAATCAGAATTTGGCTAATGAGTCTTTACAAATGAATTGGGCGATGGCTATTTTGGCACCGCTTACTTTATTTCCAGCCACATCGGCTATGTTTACAGTGGTTCGCAAATGGGTAATGGCCGATACCGATACGGGCGTGTTTCGTACCTTTTTTAAAGGGTATAAAGAGAATTATAAGCAAAGTTTGATCGGGGGTATCTTTTACACGTTGCTGTTTGTCATCATGTATGTGGATTATACCGTGTATATGACACAACTCAGCAACTTGCAAATCGTCGGCGTAATTATGCTTATTCTTATCATTATTTTGCTTGTGTCTATGTTTAACTTCTTTTCGATGGTGGCTCATTATCATATGTCTACCGGACAAATTATTAAAAATGCGGTGTTACTGACGCTGATTCGACCATTTCGTGTATTTTCTACACTGCTCGGCAGCGCTGTTGTTATATTTATCGGAGTCAAATATCCTGTGCTTTTCCTATTCTTCATTGGCAGCGTGGTTGCCTGGTTCGCTTTCTTTAATTTTTACGGAACGTTCCTCAAAATGCAGGATCAAATGGAAAAGATGAAGCAGAAAGATGAAGATACGGCAAGCATTGAAGACAAAAAAAGTGATAACCCCTAAAAATAAAACATATTTCTCCTAGCATTTACTTTCTGAGTGAGAAGCGCTATAATAAGGTCACATCCTGCGATGCACGTTACGGTCATTTGTTGTTTTGAACCAATGACAATGTCTAGGGAGATCTATACGGATGAATAGCTGAAAAGCCCTGTCAATTCCTGACAAGGGGACTTCAAAAGTTTATTCTGCGGTCACCCACCTGCTAAAGCAGGTTCAGAAGACGCTATGGTCGGACGGCATCGGCGGGTACTCCAAAGATAATGAATACACTCTGTTCATGCTTCGTGCAGAAACAGGGTGTTTTTTGTATGCAACAATGTTAAACTAAGACATGAGGTACTAAGGTCGCATACCACAGGTATGGTCGGTTAACTTTTTGTTGTTTAACGTTTTTATAAAGCGCTTGCAGCAAAAAAACCGATGTGCTGCATTATGGCAACGATTATCGTGAAGGAGGAAATGTCTTGTCGTTGAAGAGGACTCTGGTAGGGATTGTGCGCAGCCAAGAAGGTACAAGCGACCGGGTCAAGGACCCCCAAATGAAGACACGCTATTATAACTTATCGAGAGACAAGGCTTGGGAAGAAGTATCATCTATTTTGAAAAAAATTCCTGGCTACAAGGTACTCCATGAGGTAGCATCTGTAGGTGAGATTACGTTAGAGAAGCGAACGGCGTTCGGTAGAACCGTCGACATTACCGTTTCCATATTGTCCGTCTCGCCAGTTCGGAGTGCGGTGGATATTTATTCTGCTTCACGCGGATCGCTAGGGGACTTGGGCGCGAATTACCGCATCATTTTGCAACTGTTCGCTGTGATTGATAAGAAGCTGTCCGCTCATAAGGTCGTGCAGTAATGTAGATGCGTGAGCAGTGATGTGGCAGACAAACGTCAAAAAAGCGAGGAAGGCAACCCTTCACTCGCTTTTTTAATATTCAGTCTGATTTAGACGAGTTTTTTCACTGCTGCAATCGCTTGGTCATAGTCAGGATGTTCGGACATTTCGCTCAAGTATTCTACGTAAGCGATTTTGTCATTTTGATCAATTACAAAAATAGCTCTATGATCCAAATGGAATTCCTTGATGAACACACCATAAGCTTCGCCGAAGGAATGATCCTTATAGTCGGACAGTGTCAATACGCGGTCGATACCAGCAGCACCGCACCAACGAGCTTGAGCGAAAGGCAGATCGACGCTGACAGTTAGCACCACGACTTGATCCCCAAGGGAATCAGCTTCTTGGTTAAAACGTCTAGTCTGTGCGTCACACACGCCTGTATCCAAAGAAGGAACAACACTGATCAATTTGACTTTGCCCGCAAAGTCTTGGAGAGTAGCTGCTTCTAGCAGGTTTTTCTGTAATTTGAAATCAGGTGCCTGATCTCCAACCTTCAGTTCAGGACCTAAGAGTGTCAAAGGATTGCCTTTAAAAGTAGCAGCTCCTGTACGTTCTTGTGCCATATGTAATAGCCTCCTTGGTTTTTAGCATTGGTTATCGTTGCCGAAATCTATTATAATCTTTTATAAAAGACATTGTCCAATTTGAATAAGGTGGAGACACCCATGAAGGAAGGATTGCCTTGATTTTTTTACGTTATGAGAACTGGAAAAGTTATTTGCGGTTTTACCCAGTGACCTGTCTGATTTTGCTCATTAATATTGTGATGTTTATTGTACTCACCGTACAGGGTGGATCGGAAAATAGTTTGACGCTGATCCGATATGGAGCTTTGATTAATGAAGCGCCATTCACTGATCAGCTGTGGCGATATGTATCAGCCATGTTTTTACATGCAGGGTTTGATCATCTTCTGTTCAATTCCTTCGCCATACTCGTATTCGCTCCTCCGCTGGAGCGTTTGCTGGGGTCCTTCCGCTATGTGTTATTGTATCTGGTCACGGGCATTGTAGGGAACATACTGTCCATCGCGCATTACAACATGATGGCGGAAACGACAGTCTCTGTAGGGGCCTCAGGAGCGATTTATGGCATCTATGGAGCATTCCTATACGTTGCCCTGTTCCAGCGGTCACTGATGGATGACGCCTCGCGCAAAACGCTGTACACGCTGCTTGGGTTTGGTATCCTGTTTTCTTTCGCTGTAGCGAACATTAACTGGACGGCTCACTTCGGGGGATTACTCAGTGGGTTTTTCCTTTATGGATTAATGATCAGATTGACTGGCCAACGCAAACGTCACTAAAGACAGTTTTACCGTAAGTTAGCAGGGTAAGAAAGAGGATGATGTTCGATTGACGTCTTCTTCCGGATGTTGAAAAACAGATTGGAGCGAATATCGGAGTGGAATTACGACAGTTGCAATACTTCATGAAGGTAGCGCAAAAAGAACATGTCACTCAGGCAGCCGAGGAGCTACATGTGGCGCAATCTGCGGTAAGCCGGCAAATTCATCAGCTTGAAGAGGAGCTGGGAGTTAATCTTTTTATGCAAAAGGGTCGCAATTTGCAGCTAACGCCAGTGGGACAGCTATTTTGTAAACGGGTTGAGACGATTATAAAAGATCTAGAGCGAGCTGTTTTGGAGGTTCATGAGTTTTTGGACCCTGAGGGGGGCGAAATCCGCATCGGTTTTCCGCACAGTTTGGGGATTCATCTTATTCCTACGGTGGTGGCTGAATTCCGAAAGCGGTATCCCAATGTTAAATTCAGATTTAAACAGGGGATGTACCCGAGTTTAATTCGTGATGTGTTAGCGGGTGAGGTGGATTTGGCTTTTGTATCTCCTTTTCCAGATCGTCATGATCATGTAGAGGGGGACGTGGTGCTGACCGAGGAGTTGTTTGCTGTTCTCCCGCCCAATCATCCTTTAGCCACGGCCAAACACATCACGCTGAGTCAGCTTAAAGGAGAAAAATTCATCCTGTTCAGAGATGGATATTCGTTACGCCCGATTGTCTGGCAGGCTTGTCTGGAGGCAGGATTTACGCCAGATATTGCTTTTGAAGGTGAAGAGACAGATACGATTCGCGGATTAGTTGCGGCTGGTATGGGAGTCAGTCTTTTGCCTGAAATGGCGTTGTTTCAGACCAACCCGCTTCAACCTGCAAGAGTGTCAATTGTTGATCCAGAGGTCACGCGAACTATAGGCTTGATTCATCGCAAAGATGACAAGCTACCATTAGTTGCAAAGTCATTCCGGACTTTTTTGTTGCAATATTTTGGTCTTAAAGGTAGTGTTGCTACTCCGAATGGAAGTGCAAAAGCGGATTTAGGGCAGTGAGTATAGCTGGTTGGTTTTAGATAAAGAAAAAAAGGTTGTTCCTCTACCGTTAACTTGGTGGAGGAACAACCTTTTTTGCAACACAAGCAATTAATCCCGGCTGTTAAAGATACCGATTAAGCGAATTAGTTCCAGCAAGGAAACGAGAGCTGCAGCCACATAAGTTAATGCAGCAGCATTTAATACTTTGGCGATACCCCGTTCTTCATCACTACGGATAAACCCTTCGGAAACCATAATTTCCCGGGCGCGGTTGGAAGCATTAAATTCAACCGGTAATGTAATTAATTGAAAGGCAACAGTAGCCGAGAAAAAGATAATACCCAAGCCAATCAGGTTCGTATAGCTGAATAAGAAACCGGCAATCAGCAGAAATGGTGCAATCCCGGAAGCGAAGTTTACGATCGGAAAGATCCGATGACGGAGTGCTAGCATGGGATAATGCTCTTTATGCTGAATGGCATGACCGACCTCGTGACAAGCTACGGCAACTGCAGAAATCGATTTTTCATAATAAACGGGCTCGGATAGCCGCACGACTCTTTGCATTGGATCATAATGGTCAGATAACGCACCAGGTACTGGTTCAATAGGCACATCATGCAAACCATTGCGATCCAGCATATGCCGAGCTGCATCATAACCGGTTAACCCATTTTCATTTGGGACATCAGACCATTTATTAAAAGTACCTTTTACACGGAATTGCGCCCATAAGGATAATCCGAACGCAAGAATAATCAATATATACATACCCATCATAAAGCAACCCTCCATTATTGTTCATCATAGCCCGGGCATCTACATCATAGAACTATGCTCCAGCAGATACTTCAGAGCTTCGATACAAGCGGCGCTTTGTGGTAGTAGACCAGTAAGCAACTTGCGCGCTTGAACGGGCTTGAGCTGCCCCAAAAGAGGCTGTAGTTCATTGACTTCACGTTCTAGACGCTGCATGTGCATCTCTAGACTCGTTAGTTTGTCAGTGACGTGCTCTTCCCCCGCGACCGAGTTCCATTTAATCAGTGTCTGTCTGATTTCCTCAAGGCTATACTTCTCTTGTTTCATTTGGTTAATACGTTCAAGCCTGTTTAAGGTTTCATCATTATAAAGACGATAATTTTTCAATGATCGTTCTTCAGGTGTGATCAAACCAAGCTTTGTGTAATAATCAATAGTTCGTTCGCTGACACCAGCCGCCTTGGCTAGCTCACCAATTCGATACAGCTTCATATCCCCATCTGTCTTCACCTCGCGCTCTTCGTTCAACCTTCAATATTAGCATTTGCAAACGGAGTGTATATAAAGAATATTTTACATGATTCCCAACCATACAGTCAAACGTCATGCTTTTTTTGGACGGAAACAAGCTACTTTTATAGTTAGTAAATGTGACATGGAGTGTTTGGGACCATGTTTTTTTAACATAATAAAAAAAATCTTGTCAACTTTCATGTATTCTGATTATAATGACAATAAGAATTTCACGAAATGTAAAGAAACTTAACATTCGAGGGAGTGGGCTTCATGAGAAAAAAGTGGTTAGTTGTATTATTGGCCATGCTGACAGTATTAGCTTTTCCGGTAGGTGCGTTTGCTGCTGACGGTCCGACAAATATTCAACTTCAAGCCGGGCTAAACACGGCCTTTACGTTCTTGGCATTTATACTTGTATTTTTTATGCAAGCGGGATTTGCATTGCTGGAGGCAGGCTCGACACGAATGAAGAATGCAGGCCATGTCGCTGGTAAAACGATTCTCACCACAGGTGTTGCGGCTTTGTCCTTCTGGGCACTTGGATTTGGATTCGGATTTGGTAATGATGGCGGCAACGGATTTATGGGACTGACGGGTTTCTTCATGAGTGGTACGAATGCTGCTGCATCGTTTGATGCTCTTTCAGGTCTGGATGTTCCGATTACAATTATGTTTTTGTTCCACTTTGCTTTCGCTGCGGTATCACTTTCTATCGCATGTGGGGGAATGGCAGAGCGTGCAAAATTAAGTGTATACATTATCTTCGGTATTTTGTTCTCTATCGTGATCTATCCGGTTGTAGCTCACTGGGTGTGGGGCGGCGGATGGCTTGGTAAGTTAGGCATGCAGGATTATGCCGGTTCGACGGTAGTCCATTTGACAGGCGCTACGGCGGCACTCGTCGCTACACTGCTGCTCAAACCGCGTCTAGGCAAGTTCAATAAAGATGGCAAGCCGAACATTATCCCTGGTCATAATCAGGTGTACTCTATCTTGGGTGTTATTATTCTCTGGTTTGGTTGGTTTGGGTTTAACCCAGGTAGTGCTGTATCGGCTATGAACGACGGATTCTTTGGATATGTGGCCTTGACTACCAATATTGCTGCTGCGGCAGGTGGAGTTTTCGCTTTGCTCGTATCCTGGATGGTATATGGAAAGGCAGATATTCCTGCTATGCTAAACGGTGTGCTGGCGGCTTTGGTTGCTATTACTGGTTCTTGTGCCTTTGTAGCCCCTTGGGCGGCACTGGTCATTGGTGCAGTTGCAGGGATCGTCACTTTCTTCACAGCGCAATGGTTCGAGCGTGCAAGAGTAGATGACCCGGTATATGCTTTCTCCGTGCATGGTGTTGCAGGGATGTGGGGCGCAGTGTCCACAGGGTTCTTCGCTACTCCTGAGCTTGTAAAAATAACAGGTGTAGGTCAAGCGGGTCTGTTCTATGGTGGTGGATTTACCCAATTAGGAGTACAGCTGCTTGGACTGATTGGCACCTTGGCTTTCGTGTTCGTCATTTCCTTCATTATTCTGGGTGCGATGAAAGCGATTATGGGTATCCGCGTTACGGAAGAGGAAGAAACGATGGGACTGGATATCAGTGAACACGGTACGTACGGCTATCCTGAGCAAATGAAGTTGGTTGCCGAGGCTGAAAAGCGTTCTGGAATTGTGAACTAATATGTAAAATATAAAGAACCAGTATGGATGAGCGGAGGAGATGGAAGTATGGAACTGCAAAATATGGCCTCTTGGGTGAGTTCCGCTGAAGCGATTGATCAAGCAGATACGCCTGAATCGCTAAGGCAGGCCAGGGTCGACTCTCAAAAATGGCTGCTGGCTTCCCAAGCCTCCGCTCCGTTATCAGACTGGTTACGAACGGCGAATGAAATGCATGACCGCATCGCGGCCAGAGCTGTACAAATGTGTGAAAAAGGGATGGTTGAGGATGGCTTCGGCCCTCCTCCCGTCCCTTATGCATTTATAGCCTTCGGAAGCATGGGGCGCTCGGAATCGACGCTGTGGAGTGACCAGGATAACGGTATGATTATCAGTGACACAATATCTGCTAATAAAGAATTGTATTTTAGAGAGTTTGGTCGCAGAGTGTCTGCGATGTTAGAGTATTTGGGATATCCCAAATGTGAGGGGAAAGTAATGTGCTCGGAGCCGTTGTGGCGCCAAACATTGTCTGGATGGCAAGAACAGCTAACGAAATGGTCGGACGATTTTGCTTGGGAGCCGATCCGTTATCTGATTATCTCGTCTGATATGAGGCATATCGCTGGAGATGAGCAATTATCTGCAAACTGGAAACGAAGTTTTTATGAGTTGTTCCGAAAACATCCTGATTTACCCTCAGCGGTACTTCGGAACACGGTGAGGCATAAAGCGACACTTAATATTTTAGGTCAGATTGTTACCGAGCGCTTCGGTGAGCATGCGGGCGATTTTGATGTGAAATACGGGTTGTACATTCCGCTGGTGAACGCAGTCCGTTTTTTGGCGTTGCAACATGGTGTAGAGGAAACCTCCACCCTCAAAAGGCTCAGTCGTCTCGCATCATTAGAAGCGGCGCCGTTGCCTTTACTCGATGCTTGCGAGCGAGCCTTTCGGATCGCGCTTCAGCTTCGAATGGCTACTCCAGTGAAGAAGAATGATGGATTGCTGGTCAGCAATGGCTACCTGGCTGTAAAGCCGCTCAAACAAAGTAAAGGCTGGCATGAGTTGCGCGAGGCGCTTTCGACAGTACGACGACTGCATCGTGCGTTGCAAAGGCAGTTGCGATTTATGGAAGGGAGAAGGTCATGAAGGAACCAGCGCAGGGAAGTGGCTTCTGGAGCGCTCTCCGCAGAGGAGGAGTGCCGTCTGCGATCGCATCTGTAATGGGGGCTCCTACGGCTCAGCAGATGGCGTTTATTCGCTCCTTAACCCGGGAGCAACGGCGCTCTGAAGTATTGCGGACCCCGCTGGATCGTTTGGAGACGGTAGTTTTTGATCTGGAGACAACGGGATTTTCAGCACAGCATGGAGATGAGATTTTATCGTTCGGGGCGATTAGGGTTGTCGGGGACATGATTATGGAAAAAGAGCAGTTTTATACGCTTGTTAATCCACGGACTGTGATTCCTGAGCATATTACCGAGCTAACTGGGATTACCCGGGAAATGACGGATGAAGCTCCACCGCTTATGAACGGACTGCACGACTTTATGTCCTTTGTAGGTGGGCGAGTACTTGTGGCACATGCTAGCGCTCATGACAAGGCCTTTTTGAATGCTGCGTTATGGAAAACATCTAAAGTTCAATTGACTCACCGTGTTCTGGATACGATGATGCTTGCCAAATGGCTTGAGCCACAGCAACATCAAACCTACAGTTTGGATGAATTGTTGACCTATCAATCCATTCCGATTGAAGGACGGCACCATGCGTTAGAGGATGCGAAAATGACGGCTAAGCTGTGGGTTGCTTATGTTCAGGAAATGTTGAAGCGTAATGTGACCAATTTGGCAGATGTCTACGCGCATTTAAGTCATGCCTGATTCAGTACAAGGCATAGCATAAAAACAGCAAGTTCGCGATTTCGTGGGTTTGCTGTTTTTTTTCGTCCTGTTCAGATTTAGAAGGTTAGAGGTGGGAACAGTATGGGCATCCTATGGAGAAGGTAAGGGTTATTTAGACGAAAGACAGGTGATACGACTGTGAAAAGATTTCTTTTCATCAGAGCGATGGTTATGCTGGTTGTGGTTGGGGCTTCGTGGGGAGTTATTGAAAACACAACTTATGCAGCAAACCTGTCCATGGAAAATGCACCATTAAAAGAGGAATACGGTAGAGAAAGACTTAAAGCTGAGAAAGAGGTAGAGGATGAAACAGATGCGGTAGAGGTAATGAAAAAGATAAAGCCTGGGCAGCGGCTTCCTTCTATGATTTTAAAGGGGTTAAATGGCAGGACCTACGATGTAGGGGCCACGCGCAATAAAGCTTTGGTTATTAGCTTTTGGGCTTCGTGGTGCGATCCGTGCCGATTAGAAGCGCCTATGCTGAATGAGTTGTATAGTAAGTACAAAGATGAGGTGGATGTCTATGGTATCAATGTAACTCGCTATGATCGATTGGAGGATGTACAGAAGTTTTCCCGCTCTTTGGATCTCAAATTTCCCATTTTACTTGATGAGCAAGGAGCATTGTTTGAACGATTTGGAGGAGTGGCTTTTCCAACCCATGTAATGGTTGATCATCATGGACAGGTCCGCGAAATCATAATCGGCATGCTCAGTGAGCAGGAGTTGGAACGCAAAATAGAAACTCTTGAAAAAAAGAAGGTGCCTTTGGGAGCTGAGTAGACCCCCAAAGGCACCTTATAAGCTCATGCGAGCACCTGATTAGTGATTAACTAATCCATGATGAGTAAGCTCTGCCTGATCGTTTTTTGGAGTCGGTGCTTCCAACAGTGCGTAACGGAAACTGTCCAAGAGAGCTTCCCAGCTGGCTTCGATTACATTTTCAGATACACCTACGTTACTCCAGACGTCCTCGTAATTTTTAGACTCAATGAGCACACGTACCTTGGCGGCAGTGGCATCCTTTTCGTCAAGCACACGTACCTTGTAGTCAGCCAAATGCATGTCCCGCAAGGCAGGGAAATATTGAGAAAGAGCCTTGCGGAGTGCGTTATCGAGCGCGTTGACAGGACCGTTGCCTTCAGCTGCGGTATAGACACTCGTCCCTGCGACATTCAGTTTCAAAAATGCCTCGGATACGACCGGGCGGCCGGCAGTTTTCTCTACCAGCACTTTGAAGGATTCAAAAGAGAACATTTCCTTCACTTCACCACCTGCTTCACGAATGAGCAGTTCCAACGAAGCATCCGCGCCTTCAAACTGGTACCCCTGATGCTCCAGTTCCTTGATGCGGCTAATTACGCCACGTGCCTCATCACTAGATGGGTCAAGGGTGATGCCCAGCTCTTGCGCTTTGGATACCACGTTGCTTTGCCCGGCCAGCTCGGAGACCAAGACCCGTTGCTTGTTCCCCACGAGTTCAGGAGCGATGTGCTCATAAGTTCGCGAGTCGCGCAGAATGGCTGACACGTGGATGCCCCCCTTATGGGCAAAAGCTGCATTGCCTACATAAGGCTGGTTCACAGGCATATTGACGTTGGCGACTTCGCTCACAAAGCGGGCTGTATTGTGGAGTTGATTTAACTTCTCAGTATCTAGACAGTCGTAGCCCAGTTTGAGCTGCAAATTAGGAATGACGGAGCACAGGTTAGCGTTACCACACCGTTCACCGTAGCCGTTGATGGTACCCTGAACCTGCCTTGCGCCTGCTTGTACAGCACTTAGAGAGTTCGCTACTGCCAATTCGCAGTCATTGTGTGTATGAATACCCAACTGCGACCTCGTTATCTGGCTTTGCAGCATAGTGACAATTTCCTGAATCTCATGCGGTAGGGTACCGCCGTTTGTATCGCACATCACGAGCCAATCCGCGCCTGCTTCTTCTGCTTTTTTCATAACGGCGATTGCATACTCGGGGTTGTTTTTATATCCGTCAAAAAAATGTTCGGCATCAAAAATAACCTCCATGCCCCCTTGCTTTAAAAAGGCGATGGAGTCGTAAATCATAGACAGATTTTCCTCCAGTGTCGTCTGTAGGGCGGTGTGTACGTGAAAATCCCATGATTTACCCACAAGTGTAGCAGCCTGAGCGCCGGATTCCAGAATTCGTTGTAGATTGACATCCTGTGCTGCGATGCTATCTTTGCGGCGCGTGCTGCCGAAGGCGACAATCTTTGCCTGAAGGCCTAGCTCTTGTACCCGTTTGAAAAATTCGATATCCTTGCTGTTGCTTCCGGGAATCCCGCCTTCAATATAATGAACACCGAGATCATCGAGTTTTTTGGCGATTTTCAATTTGTCATCAGCAGACAAGCTAATTCCTTCTCCTTGAGTGCCGTCTCGCAGCGTTGTGTCAAAGATAGAAATAGCGGTGGACATGAGGGACTCCTCCTTTGGGGATTGCTCAGATTGATGATGCTCTGCTTTTTTAAGCACATTAATTTAGTTGTTTAAAGCTTAAAAACAGGAAAGCGTTAGTTTGTCGTGTTTGTATGTTAGTCGATTATATCAACTTATGACTTCAAATGTAATATATAATTATCATTTTTAGCCGCAAAACCTTTATTTTTTATGTAAAATAGAAATAGCATTTAAGGGTATCTAAAGTATAAAATCAAAACACATATTCCCGCGATGACGGGTGAATTTACAGTTAAAAAGAAGGGTTGAGCATGAAAGATGTCAGTGCTTATTATCCGGCTGGTGGACGAGTTATTCTGCATGTGGATATGAATGCATTTTATTGTTCCGTTCATGCAGCGGAGGAGCCGGAGAAATATAAGGGACTGCCTACCGCGGTGGCAGGCAGTAGTGAGCTGCGCAAAGGTGTAATTGTAACCTGCTCTTATGAAGCTCGACGATTGGGCATTTCAACAGGGATGGTCGTTCAGCAGGCTCGCCGGATCTGTCCGCAGCTCATCGTAATACAGCCTGATTTTCACTTGTATCGTCGTTATTCCAAGGCATTTATGAGTATTGCCTATTCATATACGCCTATGCTGGAAGCAACTTCAATTGATGAGTGTTATCTGGATATTTCTGGATCCAAACAGTTTGGAACACCTATGGAAATTGCTGAGGAAATTCAGCGCAGAGTAGAGGACGAACTGGGTCTGCCCTGTTCAATTGGAGTTGCTCCCAACAAGTTGCTGGCCAAAATGGCCTCTGATCTGAAAAAACCACGCGGGATATCTATTCTACGTTTGCGTGATGTACCCAACATTTTGTGGAACCTTCCTTGTGGTCAATTGTTTGGTGTGGGCCGCAAAACGGCAGATAAGCTTCTACAAATGAACATTCGCACCATTGGACAACTAGCTAAGGCTGATGAGCATATGCTGGTTGGCGTATTTGGTGTGACGGGTTCGTGGTTAAAATTGGCCGCTAATGGGATTAACCATTCTCCAGTCAGCACTGAACGGGAGCCAAACAAGTCCATTGGTCACACGACTACCCTGCCTATGGATGTGGTAAAGCTGGAAGAAGCCCAACGGGTACTTCTTAACATTAGTGATCAGGTAGCCCGGCGGCTTCGACGACACGGTATGCTGGCAGGAGGTATACAATTGACGATTCGGACGCCGGATATGAAGACCTTTACGCGTTCTCAAGTCAGGAGCACTCCTACGGAAAGTGCAGAGGACATATATAAGGAAGCTTGTGCGTTGTATCGTCGCCATTGGGGAGAAGATAAGCCTGTGCGCTTGCTGGGGATTACGCTACAGCAGCTCATTCCAAAGGAGGAAGCGGCCGTTCAAATGGATCTATTTGAATACCAGGATCAGCCTAAGAAGGAAAGCTTATTGAAGACGATGGATGCACTGCGCGATAAGTTTGGTGAAAATGCAATTTTGACCGCTGGGATGCTGGGAGATGATCCTTCGGTACTTCTTCGCAACTCCAAGTTGCGCGGAACTTCGCTGCAAAAAGACAATCTACCAACTCCGGAGTGAACTTCTGGGTGATTTATTGCAAACATCAGAAGCTTACGTTATAAGTGTTTTTTGCATGAAGGATAAAGGAAAATAATTTGTAATAATATTGGGTTTGTATTAATATGTGAATAGAATGCAAAAGCTGGTTTGTTTGACTGTATAGGAGGAAGAGAAAAGTTATGGCTAAATACACTTGGGTAGAAAAAGATACATGCATTGCTTGCGGAGCCTGTGGCGCTACAGCACCAGACATTTATGATTATGATGATGAAGGTTTGGCAGAAGTGATCTTTGAAGGGGATGCAAACCAAGGCATCAAGGCAATCTCAGAAGATTTGTTTGATGATATGCAGGATGCTTGCGATGGTTGCCCTACAGATTCCATCAAAGTAGCAGACGAGCCGTTCAATAAAGAAGGTTAAGCGTAGGCTTCTTTGATAGGCACAGCACCGACAGCTCCCTTCGCCGTATAACGGTGAAAGTAAGCTGTCGGTGCTGTTTTTTTAGATTATAGAATGGTTCAGCGGAGGTGAACTATTCTATAATCGCAAGAAAAACTTCTGCCAAGCGCGGTCTAGCTTCCGTGAAAGTGCGTCGATAGACGTTTTTTTATGTGCTGTCCATCGAGTCTATTTTTGCCGATATACATAATAGGAAGTATGCAAGATTACACGATCAGGAGGATCCGATGAACCATTCGCCTCATCTTAAATCGTATGTAAAAAAACACCCTGATAATAAAATGGCCTGGTATTTACTCGGCAAAGAGTATGAGAGCAGCGGTCAAGAGGGCAAAGCAAATTATTGTTTTAATCGCGCAGGAGAAGTGTTCGAAGCCTTCGAGCATAAACAGATTCCGGCAGACGTATGGATGGAATATCAGGATAAACTGGTTCAAATGTCCAAGGAGAAGGAGCGAAGGACGGCTCGAACACGCCACCTGTTAACTGCGTTAATGGTACTACTGCTCATATGGGTTCCTTCAGCCCATTCACCGAGACCTTCAAATGAAAATGCATCTGTTCCATCTGGAACTGAGCAGTCAGCAATTGATAATATTGAAGTTACGAAAGTGGCCACTGCTGATCCGAAGGAGATGGCCCAGATCGGTGTGGTTGGTGGTGTGTTTACGGCTCAAGCTCGAAAAGGGAGTGGAGCTGGAACGGGGCTTACTGATTTGTTGGCTAAGACTAGCCGACTGCCGTCCAAGACTACAGTGTTGGGTATGGAGCAAGGGGGCTCATGGCTGCTCTGGAGAGAGGGTATGAAGCCCTTACTTAGTGTACAGAACAAAGGAAACGGTGGATTAGCTGTTCAGTCTTACGACGCCGCTGCGTGTGCCTGCAAGCCGTCAGACAGTGAAAATCTTCGCAAAGCAGGTCTAAAATGGGCTGCTGGACAGGAGGAATTAGCTGTGTTGAATAGCTCCATGCGTGCTTTTCGCTCACAGCATCAACGTCTTCCCCAGAGTCTTGATGAACTGACTCGAGACTTTCCCGCTAACACGATGTACGGTACGACAGACGGGATGAAGAAGGCTTTTACACCTATGCGTAATTTACTTGCTTCACCAGGACAGGGAACAGGGAAGGCAGTAGATTTAGACGCTGACTCGTCGGCCGAAAGTAGTCCATTACTGGCATCGTCATTGCACGGACGACCTTTTCTGGGGCAACCGCTGCGAATTGTGGTGGACAAATCCAAGCACAGGCTCGCCCTGGTAAGTGGCAATGTACTTATTCGAAATTATCCTATCGGTTTGGGCGGAGAAAGAACACCAGAAGGGAAGTTTGTGATTACCGATAAAGTAGTAAATCCGAACGGCAAATCCAACGGTGAGTTTGGCAGCCGTGGAATGCAACTGTCTGCAACGAATTATGCCATTCATGGCACGAACGAGCCGGACAGCATTGGCAAAAATGAGTCGTTGGGTTGCGTCCGAATGGGTAAAGAGGATGTGGAGGAATTGTTTGCACTCGTACCTTCGGGTACGGAGGTAGTTATTGGTAACGGGGGATTGCCTGATCAAGTGCTTGTGCCTGGTTCTCGATTTACAAGTGAGCCGCAGCATGACCAGACGAATCCCCGCAAAACCTATCACTGGCTAAATTAACGTTTTGATGCTATTGCTACTTGGTGTTTAACGATTTCCTGCTTGTGCTAAAACAATGACCAGAATAATCACAATGATGAGGAGAACAAAGCTGACGGCGGTCCATACAATCGCTTTCTTGTTCACCTCATCCTTTTTCTTTTGCAGACTAGGCGGCTTGCGCTTGGTCTTCATATCAGCAATCCCTCTTTTCTAACGGGCTAAGGTCTTGTCTTACTATGTCCATTGTAAATGGTTTGATTATACATTTTCAATGACATCTCCATGACAACTGAATTGTTCTGGAGCTACACCTCGCAAATTACTTTCTTTTTGGTATGGAAAAAGCTAAACTATTTTGTAGAGATGTTTTTTAGGATTGTGCAAGGGCATAGAACGGAGTGGATGAATCGTGTTGTATCGAAGGATTGCGAAACCTGTTTTTTTTAAAATGAGTCCAGAGACGGCCCATCATGTAGTCATTGACGGCTTAAAACATGCGGGCTCATTCCCTGGTGGAGCAGCGACACTGCGAGGGATGTACGGAGTCAAGGAAACGGAGGATCTTGCCGTTGATCTGTTTGGCATTCATTTTCCCAACCCGATTGGACTGGCTGCAGGACTGGATAAAAATGCAGAAGCGGTTACTGGTTTTTCTTCCATCGGGTTTGGATTTATGGAAGTGGGAACGGTGACACCTGTGGGACAGCCCGGCAATGATCGGCCCCGGTTGTTCCGACTGCCTCCCGATGAGGCGTTAGTCAATCGGATGGGCTTTAACAATCTGGGTGCTGAGAGCATGGCCAAACGTCTGGCTGCACTCAAACATCGACCTGTTCCGGTCGCAGTTAATATCGGCAAAAATAAAATCACGCCCAATGAGGATGCTCATAAGGACTATGAAAAGTGTATTTCCGCACTGTATCCGTATGCGGACTTCTTTGTAGTGAATATTAGCTCGCCGAATACGCCGGATTTACGAAAGCTCCAGCATGGTAATGAACTGAAGTCGCTATTGGAAGCGGTTCGGGCAGAGATGGGAGTTCAGGCGAAAAAGTATGGCAATGCCAAGTCTGTACTGGTTAAAATTGCGCCAGATGTATCGGATGAGGAATTGGAATATATGACAGATGCGATTGCTGCCAGTGGAGTAGACGGCATTATTGCGACCAATACAACAATATCCAGAGCTGGTCTGACGCACCGAAATGCGAGTGAAACAGGAGGGCTGAGTGGTAAGCCGCTGCGTGACCGTTCCACAGAGGTCATCGGACGGGTGTACCGCCAGACGGAAGGTAAGCTGCCTATCATCGGATCGGGCGGCATCTTCACGAGTCGTGATGCCTATGACAAAATTAAAGCAGGCGCAAGCCTGATTGAAATTTATACAGCATTGATCTACGAAGGGCCGGAAGTAAATAGGGCTATACATGCTGGCCTGCGTGAGCTGCTTCGAAAGGACGGCTTTAGACACATTACCGAGGCTGTTGGTGCAGATCACAGATAAAAAAGCGTTGTCGGAAGAGACAGGAGGTACGGGGATGGACGGAAGAGACTGGGGAACATTTTTACTGCCATACGATCAGGCGGTGGAAGAGCTTAAGGTCAAGTTCAAAACAATGCGTGCGGAGCTGAAAAAGCGCGAGGAATACGCTCCTATCGAATTCGTAACCGGACGGGTTAAAAAAATATCAAGCATCCTCGATAAGGCAAAGAGATTACAGGTTCCTTCTGATCAGCTGGAGACGGGAATCGAGGATATTGCAGGCATTCGCATTATGTGTCAATTTGTAGAGGATATTCGGCGGGTGGCCGAATATATCAGAAGACGTAAGGATTTGACCGTACTGTATGAAAAGGACTATATCACCAATTATAAAGACAGCGGCTATCGCAGCTTTCATATGATTGTGGAGTATCCGGTTCAAACAGCAGTGGGGCTGAAGATTGTGCTGGCAGAAATTCAAATCCGTACTTTGGCTATGAATTTTTGGGCAACCATAGAGCATTCTCTTAGCTATAAGTATCGTGAAAGCTTGCCTGATAATATGCGCACACGATTGAAAAAGGCAGCTGAGGCAGCCTTTGTATTGGATAATGAGATGTCTTCTATGCGTCTTGAAATATTGGAAGCGCAGAAAAAGTTCGAGGATGAAGCCAATATCGTTTCTAAAGTGCTAACAGGTATGCACCGGCTGTATTTCTACCATAAGATCAGTGAAACGATTGATGCGCAGCGCAGATTTAATGAACTGTGGGAACGGCACGACATGGAAGGAATCAAGCTGCTTCACGATGAGGTCAAAGAGATGCTAGAAGCCTCTACCAAGGAAGAAGACAGGGATGAGTATTAAATGGAAAACCTTTCCTACGAACCGCTGTACGTGACTTATTTGGTATACTTCAATCGGGATCGGGATTACTTTGAATGTCATGAGGTACTGGAAGAGCTGTGGCTTAAGCTGGACCGTGACCCTGTATATAAAGGCTTGCTGCAAGTTGCTGTAGGACTGTATCATTTCCGGAATGGTAACTATCGTGGTGGACATATGATGCTGAATAGTGCGGTCCACAGGCTGGAGCATGCTCCTTCGCAGGCGCTGGGCATTAATATGGCGAAGCTGGTGGACGAGGCGCGCGTTTGCGCCCGTCAGCTTGCTGAAGCAGTTATGACCGGTACGGAAGAGCTTCAGCACCAACCGCCGGTTTATCGGGATTTGACGATAGAAATCGTCGAGCCCGGGCTGCGCCGGGCCGTGGAGAAGGCATCGTCGTCCATTCCAGTCAACATCCCGCAGCAGAGAGGTCCTCGGCGTGGGGAAAAGCATGAGCAGCGTCAGCAGGCGCTGGCAGCTTCAATTAGGCGAAGACAGGCAACTGGAGGCTCAGGCTCTGTCTCGGCGGAAACGAAGGATGCGCCTTGAGTTTGAAGCGCATGATAAGCAAGCAGCCCGATCCGTTTATAAGGATCGGGCTGCTTTATCGTTTCAGGTGTGTGAACGTTTGACTAGGAGGTTACGTTCTTTTTATATTTCTCAAAGAAGGCTTTGAAATCGTCGAGTGTATACCCATTGTCCGAAGGACTTTCCTTCAATCCACCTACCATACGTTCCTTTTCCACGCCTTTTTCGTAATAAATGAGCGTAGGGGTATACTCAATCTTATACTTGTCCCAGCCATCCTCATACTCACGCAGGTTAAATTCGTGCATCGTAATGTTCTCCTGCTTGCTCAAAGGCAAGAGCTTAGGAGTAGTGGCGCGGCAATGCACACAGTCGGAAGCGAAATGATAGACGAAGAAGTTTTCCTTTTTGTCAATTTTACTCTGTAGATCTTCCGGCTTAATAATTTGCTGATAGTTCGGGTCATTTAACAGCTCTTGAGTAGCAGGATTTAACGAGGCTGTGGAAACGCCATACAGCTTATTTTTAGTGCCTGAATTTAAAGCGAGCAGTACTCCAAGCAAAATGACCAGCACAACAAAAAAGCCGATGACAGGTATAAGCTTTTTTTTGTTGGATTTTTGTGCGTTCAATGCAATCTCTCCTATCAAAATTCAAAATATGTAGCTATGAATCTCATTATTATACAACATTACAGATTGTAGTGAAAGTTCGTAAATCACACCGATATTGCAGGATAACAGGTTGAATATGGTACAATAAAATTTATTTTAAAAGGACAGGATGATTACGATTATGGGTGTACAGCTCCCCACAGCATTTGTAAAGCGCATGGAGCAACTGCTCGGCGACGAATTTGAAGCATTTATGACCGCCTATGACCACACGCCCCTTGCCGGGATTCGCGTTAATACGTTAAAAATTTCGGTGGAGGACTTTAAGGAACGTTCTCCGTTCGAACTGCGGCCGATTCCATGGTGTGCCACGGGTTTTTACATTCCGCACGGTACCAAGCCGGGGTTACATCCTTACTACCATGCGGGACTGTACTATATACAGGAACCGAGTGCAATGTCTCCGGTTGAACTGCTCAATGTAGCTCAAGATGAAGCTGTATTGGACTTGTGCGCTGCACCGGGCGGGAAATCGACCCAAATAGCTGCCAAACTACAAGGAAGCGGCGTATTGGTGACAAATGATATTAGCGCGGACCGAACCAAAGCGTTGGCTAAAAATGTGGAATTGTACGGTGTGCGTAATGCCGTGGTGCTGAATGAAAGCCCGGATCGAATCGCCGATGCCTTTCCTCATTTTTTTGACAAGATACTAATTGACGCACCTTGCTCGGGAGAAGGTATGTTCCGCAAAGATGAGGATATGGCAAAACAATGGGAAACGCATTCGGTGGATAAATGTGTAGTCATGCAACGGGACATTTTGCGTGTAGCGGCCTCGATGCTGAGCACAGGAGGGAGAATTGTCTATTCGACCTGCACCTTTGCGCCAGAAGAAAATGAAGGAATGATCGCAGAATTTCTGGAGGCTCATCCCGATTTTGACGTAGTCCCTGTTCCATCGGAAGCAGGTTTTGCACCAGGCCACCCGGAATGGATGAGTGAAGAGGTCGCGGCATCACACCCCGAACTGCGGGGAACAGCACGCCTTTGGCCGCATCTCGTAGAGGGAGAAGGCCATTTTATCGCTGTGTTGCAACACCAGGGTGGTCGTGTCACTGGGACTGAAGATCACACTGAATCCGGGGATTTGACTCCATTTGAGGGCAAGAATGACAGGGCATTGAACATAGATGCAGCGTATCCACGGAAGAAGCAGTTTTTGTCCGTCAAGGAAGCACTGATGCCAAGCGGTCAAGGAAGACATGCGACTGGTGAGCCTAAACGAAGTGGAAAAGGAATGGATGTGAAGTCCGGTAAAGGAAAGTCCGCGCGCGGCTTGGGTGGCAATAAGTCTCGTTCTGGCAAAGAGAATGTAAAATCCGCTGCACGCTCCCCACAAGATGTGCTGGAGTCCTATCACCAATTTGTGAAGGATCAGCTGGAGGTGTCCTTTACAGGCTATACGGTGGTCTATGGAGATCGTATTTATCAGTCGCCATTGGCATCCCATCGTTTGGACGGCCTTAAGGTGGTGCGACCAGGCTGGTTTATGGGTACCGACAAGAATGGTCGCTTTGTGCCTTCACACCCGCTGGCGGTGGCATTACGCCCTTCAGAGGCGGCTAGAAGCATCAATCTCTCCAGTTCAGATGCTGAGGCCATCCGGTATTTAAAAGGGGAGACCTTGTCCATCCCCGTTGAGAGAATGGCACTGCGGAACGAAGTCCAGCCCAAAGGCTATACTCTCGTGTGCATTGATGGTTATTCGGCTGGGTGGGGCAAATGGCAGGACGGCATGCTCAAAAATGAATACCCTACAGGTTGGAGGTGGACATCGGTATGAGTGGAAAAGGGAGACAAACGCAACGTTTGGATAAAGTTTTAACCCATATGGGATATGGCTCCCGTAGTGATATCAAGCGACAGGTGAAGCAAGGGATGATCACAGTAAACGGGAGGATCACTAAGGATAGCGGCTTACAGGTTCATCCATACCAGGATCAGATTGAAGTGAACGGGGAACGTGTTGTTTTTCGGGAGTATATTTACATCATGCTGCACAAGCCACCGGGCGTTATATCTGCAACTGAAGATACGAGGGAGCGGACGGTGCTGGATTTGCTGAGCGCGGAGGAACGACACTTTGAGCCTTTTCCAGTAGGACGCTTAGACAAAGATACAGAAGGGCTATTGTTGTTGACCAACGATGGTAAGCTAGCGCACGAACTACTTTCTCCACGGCGGCATGTCCCTAAAACATATGAGGCTACCGTATCGGGTCATGTCACGGAGGAGGACATACATCAATTTACAGCAGGAGTGGAACTGGATGATGGGTATGTTACCCTTCCTGCACAGTTGACCATTCTTCGCCACGAACATCCGCACCAGGCAGATGGAGAAGTCATTTCCTATATTTCGCTTGTAATCCATGAGGGGAAGTTTCATCAAGTGAAGCGTATGTTCGAAGCGGTTGGTAAAAAGGTGACCTATTTAAAAAGAATAGCTATGGGCCCATTGAAGCTGGATGAACAGCTGCCACTGGGCAGCTATCGAGAGCTGACTAGTGAAGAACTGGCATGGATCGGCCGGGATATAGCATCTGCAACGTCAGAAGTTTGATGGGCAGATTAAATATAAATGACGCACAGGTTCTTATGAGATTCCTGTGCGTCATTTTATGATATAGACAACCAGACTGAGAATTATTCAAACTCAACGTTCAACACTGAATCGCAGTTTACGAATTATTGTGCGCGTGCTGCCCGACTCTTTTTCACTTCGGCTGCTGTATAAGCTGTAACCTTGTTTTTACCTGTCGTTTTGGATATGTACATCGCTTGATCGGCCTGCTTGACCAGTTCATCCGGGTTCATTTCCTTCTTCACTGTACTGTGTCCGACACTGATGGTGACAATGCTTTCTTCCGCGACCCGCTCGCGGATACGTTCTGCGACATGTCCAACCTTGGCACGTCGATCCACAACCATTGCGACCAGTTCCTCGCCACCGTATCGTCCGGTCAGTCCGATTTCATCCAGTTCATCCTCCATAATCTGTGCCACCTGTTTGAGTACTTCATCCGCACGAGCATGGCCCTGTGTATCATTCAACTTTTTGAAATTGTCAATATCGCAAAAAATGACCGACACGCGGATTCCTTGATCCATATATCGCCGTAGTCGTCCCGAAAAATATTTACGGTTATATAGCCCTGTCAGGCCATCGGTGATGGAAGAACGGTAAATCCTTTGGAGCAGCTCCACAATCCGTTCAAACAGGATGAGGAATAACGTAGTGTAGTACAGCAATGGTAAAAATGACATATATAGGACTGTGTTTGATCTTCCAGCTTCTTCAGGGATGTCATTTCGCAGCCACAAATAGCCGAGCCAGAGCAAATACATGAATAAGCCCGCTACATACTTCTTTGGCTGTCCGATTCGTGGGGTGATGAACACAAGGCCCAGTATAAGTGCCAGTACTCGATAAAACAGAGTGAACCCAACTAGTTTCGCTGCGCTGATCCAAGCGGGCAACAAACCTGCAGTCCAGGCAATAACCGGCAATATCAATAACGCACCCAGCAGCAGCAAGGTCCATGTCTGCGCACGTTTCAGCTTCCGGTAGAGTTGAAATACGGCGGCATTGATGAGCACGAAGGCAGACGCCTCCAGCACATTTTTCCACACGATTCCTTGGAGTTGCATCTTGCCTCCACCTGCTGAATAGAGATTCATGGCTTCATATGTCATAATAATAATAGCGGCAACCGAAAAAAGGATATAGGCTTTTTTTCGTTGTCTGCTATATATGATCACGCACATCAGTGCCATCATGAGTATAATATACAAACCGCAGGCTGCACTTACGGCCCCGGCCAGAGATGGGAAACCCAAGGTTCCCGATAAGGACAACAACGTCAACATCACCGACTCCATTTGCAAAAATAGTCAATCTATTGAACGGTTGATATCGTTCCGATACAATAGACAGGATTTATCCTATTTAAAATGTTATAATTTTCTTTTGTGACTAACATTTATTCTCAATATATCATCTTTCAGAAAATCCGGAAACCTATACATACAATCTGTGATCCGGCAGTTTAATGCTTGAAAGGGGAAGCACGTCATGAAATTGCTACAGGCTCTCTTTTTCCCACCCGAGCAACCGGGAGGCGTTTCATCCATGATTCCATATCTGCAAGAGCGATTTACATCCCCCCGTTGGGAAATGGAGCTATTTTCAATCCCTAAACGGATTCGTAACAAGGGTAGGGACGAAGTAACTTTTGACACCTTTGACTGGACGAGATATGAACAATATTCAATCGTTCAAAAATATATTCAGACGTACCGTGACTATTTGTGGTGGACCCGGCTTCGTATTCAGAAGCCCTATGACCTCATTCATGCTCATCATCCGATTGCCGGAATCGCCATGAAAACTGTTTTTCCTGACATTCCGCTCGTACAGACGATTCACTCTTCCTATGAGAAGGAGTTAATTCTAAACGGGAAAATAGAGGAGAACGGGCCTGAACACCAATTCTTGGTGTCACTGTATGGGGAAATGGAGCAGAAGGCGGATCGCCTGATAGCGGTATCTCATTCTTTTCAGCATTACTTAACTCCTTACGTTCAGAATCCGCAAGACATTGCAGTCATTCCGAATGGATATGATGAGAAGCGCTTCAAACCCATTCCACACGAAAATGAAGTGACACAGCTCATAACCGTTTGTCGCCTTGTTCCGGCGAAAGGACTGGATATTTTATTGCGGGCCTGTGCTGAACTTAAAAAAAGAAATCTGGATTTTGTGCTTCATATTATTGGAGACGGCCCGGTTCGCCCTGAACTGGAAGAGATGGCGCGACAGCTCGATATATACCATGAGACGATTTTTTATGGATATACCCTTCATCCAGAAGAGTTTATGCCTTTCTTTGATGTATTTGTCTTGCCTTCTCGGGCGGAGGCCTTTGGTTCGGTATTTGCGGAAGCAGCGTTAAGTTGTCTGGCATTGGTAGGTACAGAAGTGGGAGGAATACCGGAGCAGATTGAAGATGGGGTAAATGGTCTGCTCGTGCCACCCGACAATCCGAGGGCACTGGCAGACGCATTAGAAAAGGTCATTGCTGACCCTGCCTATCGTTATGAGCTGGCTAGATCTGCCTGCGATAAAGCTAAATCAAGCTATTCTTTAAGTCGGGCGGTTAACGAGTTGAAGAAAATGTATTTGAAATTTCCACATTAACCATGACGAGTACCACCTGGTTTGGAATCGGAATGCCGAAAGCTGGAGCGAGGACGTGAGGAACGGAAAGGTCTCCTGCGTCCTGCTATGATCAGTTTACTAACCCACATCAGACTGAGCATTCCGAAAATAGGATAAAGGACAGATAACAGTGAACTGAAGCCGAACTGACTGATTAAAAAACAGGTGAGCATAATGAATAGTGTGATGAGCTTGGGCGAAATTTGGACATGCTGACGAATTTGCAGACTGACGCCATAAATGTCGGCTACAAAGGTACTGAAGATTTCCATGAAAATGAGTAGAATGTATATGATTTCGACAAAGGCACCCAGACGGTAAGCAATGCTTCCCATAGGGATTTCAAATTGCTGAATACCCGGCATATGTGCTGACATGGCAAAGTGTGCAGCCATTAGCATAAACCCGACACCAACTCCGCCCAAAACTCCGCCCCAGCGGATAGTTCTTCGGGAAAAGGTTTGGCTGCCAAGTGGTACAAGCACGGCTTGGGCCATAGTTAGGTTAAAGGACGTGTACAGCAGTGGAGAGAGCAAGGTTCGAAATGTACTGTGATCTGTCGTATTCGTAATAAAACTCTGAGGATTGGGCATGGAGAGCGTGCTGTGAACGAGCAGAAGAGACATAATGATCATCAAAGGGACAACTACGGTGTTCATGTGCAAGATGGCCTTAATGCCTTTACTTAGCAGCAAATAAGTACCAATCAGTGTAATAAGCAGTCCGGTTTGGTAATGCAGGTGAAGGTGCTCTACAAAAACAGAGCCGGCTCCTGCCAGCATGACGCTGTTTACGCCAATCAACACGATGAGTGTGAACCAGCTAATCCATTTCCCGGCATTGGCACCAAAAAGATGTTTGTTCAGGTCCTCGTAGGATTTGGCTGAAATATCATGAGCGATCAGCATCATTTTCGTACCCAACCATACAAATATGATTGTGGATAGCATAATAGTGAGTGTAGCCCAACGACCATACTGCGTAAAAAATTGCAGAATTTCTTGTCCGGTAGCAAATCCGGCACCGACGATTGTACCGATGTATGTAAAAGCAATTTGAAAAACATGAATATTACGTTTCATCCCCAGTCCCTCCTTGCCTGCTTGAATAACGCTGCAGCGAGCATATAATACAAACTATGTTCAACTGAAATAGGACATGACTGGATGAGACTGAAAATAATTAAAGTGAATTAATGAATAGCTTGACGGGAGCGTAATTTATGGGTCAAATCCTTGCATGGATACTTGAATACGGATATTTGGCAATGTTCGGCTTGCTTGCACTTGGAGTAGCGGGTATGCCGATACCCGACGAAGTGCTAATGATCGCCTTCGGCGGGCTCGTGTCTCAAGGGCACTACAACTTCATTGCTGCACTGGCAGTCACATTTTTCGGTAGTATGACGGGTATGATGCTTAGCTACACATTGGGGCGTCTGTTGGGCAAACCACTTTTGCATCGATACGGAAAATGGGTGAGGCTTACGCCTTCTAGGATTGCCTCTTCTGAAAATTGGTTTGGGCGCTATGGTACCTGGGGAATCCTGTTCGGATATTTTGTCCCCGGCTTGAGACATGTATCCTCATATCTGGCAGGTACAACCCGTTTAGGCGTTTTCCGCTATATCAGTTATGCATCAGCAGGAGCTTTGCTGTGGTGCGGTACATTTTTGGGGATTGGACATGCGGTGGGCATGCATTGGGAGCAGGTGGCGAAGCTAATGGAGAAGGTGACGCATCAGGTAGGGCTGGTCGTTATTCTTTTAATCGTTGTGGGAGGAATCACCGCATGGTTCTGGAACAAGCGTAAAAAAAATGTCACATGACCGCATGGAAAGCAGCTATAGCTTGAAAGCGGCGGGTGAAGTATGGTACTTTTACCGCATAGGATTGCCGTGGGAGGTCATGTAATGGAAGTATTAAAGAAACGAATTTTAAATGAAGGCGTGATTGCATCAGATCAGGTGCTGAAGCTGGATGGTTTGCTTAATCACCAGGTTGATCCAGAACTGACAATGGCAATGGGACGAGAGTTCGCAGCACGTTTCCGAGAAGAGAAGATTACCAGAGTAGTGACCGTGGAGTCCTCAGGCATTGCCATCGGGTTTGCGACAGCATTGGAATTGGGTGTACCGTTGGTATTTGCTCGTCGTAAAAAGACCCTATTAGCTGATCCAGATGCGCTGTGTGAACGCGTACCTTCGTTTACAAAAGGTATTGTTACGGATATTATGCTGTCTCGTCAATTTATTCACGAAGATGACCGTGTTCTGTTCATTGATGATATTATTGCTAATGGTGATGCGGCGCGAGGTATGGTTAAAATCATTCAACGCTCCGGAGCGGAGTTGGTTGGATTTGGTGTCGCGGTGGAAAAAAGCTTTCAGGCCGGAGCGAGAACCATCCGTGAGCAGGGTATTCGTGTAGAGTCATTGGTCAAAATTTCGTCGTTAGCTGACGGCAAGATTGAGTTTGCTGAATAGTAACAATTCAAAACTCCTGATCCTTATTTCTAATAATAACCTTTGCATGAGCTTCAATTTCGCTTATAATATAGATAAGGTTTTGGAGAGGAGGCAGCAACATGGGGAAAGAACAATTGACCGAACAGTTTTTTCTGGAAAAACTGGCAGCGGCTAAAGTACACTTTGAGCGTGCCTTGGATTGTAAGCATACGGAATTCGACGATTTGTATCCCTATATGATTGAACATCCTCAGTTTTTTTGGTATAAACGCTATGTGGCCTGGTCTGAGTTGTTGACGTTGGTTAACCTATGCGAAGAATTGTCCTTCTCTTGGAAAGAAGAATTTACTGCTCACCAAGTGGAGTATGTAGATCAGCGAGTGTTGTCTGCACAAGTGCTGGACTTCTGGTATGAGAAGAACGATACAAAAGAACATGATCACAGTGTGAATCAGTCGGGATAATTTGTCGCTCTGTTGGCAATCCATATAAGTAGTAAGAGAGAAGAGACCTAAATGATTCGTTTAGGTCTCTTTTTAAACTTTTTTCATGTATATAGAACCATGATCGTTATGTTAAAAAAGTGAATAAGGAGGGGACAAGGATGATTATGGACGAAGAATTGGATGCTTATCGACTCTCCGGTGAAAAGGTGCGTGTCGTACGCGATGGATTGGAGTCCAACGATGTTGTGGGCATTGTACTGGCATGGGATGAGGAACAGGTGCTTATTCGTCGCCAGAATCGACGTGTGGTCAAATTGGATCGCAGCTATACATACCAGTCGTTCAGCGAGCCGCGTCACAATCCGATAGATCTGGATTAGGAATGGGTTCTCCAATGGGTGTTGGATAAAAATAACTGGGTGATTCATTAGGCATACAGAAACTCTAAATCGGACACAGTAATGAAGGAAAATCCAACAGAGAGGACGTGCTGTGTCAATGACGGTTATGGACGAAAAAGTACATGCATACAAGGATCAAATCAGCCATTTGGAAGATCGGTTGCCCGAGGTAGTTCATGCATATCATCGCTTTACCGGAGAGTGCTTTCAAGCCGGCAGCCTAGATGAGAAAACCAAGCAACTGATTGCGCTAGGCATTGGTTTATTTGCCAACAATGAAGTATGCACGTTTTATCACGTGGACGAGGCGCGGTCCAAAGGAGCCAGTGATCAGGAAATTATGGAGACCATTGCTGTAGCCGCAGCAGTAGGTGGAGGACATGCTCTAAGCCAAGGGGTAACGCGTGTACAGAAGGCGTTGCAATAAGGCGAATCATTAATTGATGAGCTTATACTTCGTCATAGCGGTTATAGATCGATTTGGATATATGATGAATATGGAAAGGAGCTTCCGAGCACAGTTGGTGTCTGCGGAAGCTTTTTTCTTTTGCGTATTGGTTGTGCGGGGATTATGCTCTTCTGCTTGCGGCAAAAGCAGCAGGGCGAGACGTTTTACGCTTATAAGCCAAAGAGGATGTAACCAAACTTCGTTCAACGATGCGTAGAGGTTTGGATGTTGAATTGTTTGGTAATTCGGGGCGATGTTTCTCTAGTAAAGGAAGGGCAGCTGTATGGGGCATAGAGGTTGAGAGTCCGAGATATGCTCGCATCCGCTCATACATTTCTTTGCGGAACGCTGGCATTGCCATACTGAACTGCTCTTTATTGCCTTTACTTATATAGGTGGCGTGAACGCCGGAGTGGTTTTGTTGTATGTCCAGAACATGAATGTGATATTTATTAAATTCATGTTTTATTTCAGACAGCAGGATCCCGGTACGATCTACACCTGCATTAACCATTTCGACATAAAGATCAGGGGTTTTCAGCATACCGCTTTCTTCAAGAATTAGGCTGTCCCGCTCAAATACTTTTTGAATAAAGGTAAGGAGCAGATAACTTTTCACAAGAGACCATTCATGCTGAGTAGTATCTGAAGAGATCATTACCATTCACCGCCTTAGGAAAATGTGATGATAATTCATAACCGAATGAAGAAAAGGAACCTTCGTTCCCGAGAACTTATGTTCTTATTTTAATTTATTATTCCTTTTTTATCAAGAGGAAATTAACAAATATAAAAGGTTTGACATCTTGATATGAGCATGGTATGATCTATCTTGTCGCTAAGAAAGATTGATCTTTCGAGGATAAACGACAACTTATATGCGGTCGTGGCGGAATTGGCAGACGCGCACGGTTCAGGTCCGTGTGGGCTAACCCCCCGTGGAGGTTCGAGTCCTCTCGACCGCATCTATTAGAAAAGGTCTATAGAATTGCTCTCGTAGCAGTTTTAGAGACCTTTTTCTTATATTTCCGGGGATTTGCTCATAGTTTAAGCTGAACACGTTTCTTGTCTTCCCGCAAACTATGGATTTCCATAAAGGATTCTGACAAATTACTTGATTTCTTTTAGGTGGAATTTTTGCGAATTCCTCAAGTTCATAAACAATTCTTTTATAAGGTTATCTTTTAAGATATGATAGAAAATAACGCACTTTATGATGAAGTTATTGAAAGGTTGGATGTAAGATGGAGAAAGCGACTTTTGCAGGTGGATGCTTCTGGTGTATGGTAACTCCGTTTGAAGAGCAGCCGGGCATTCATGGCATTGTGTCAGGATACACTGGAGGAACGATTGCCGATCCGACCTACGAGCAGGTTAAAACAGGAACTACAGGTCACTACGAGGTGGTGCAGATTACTTTTGAACCTGAGCTGTTTCCTTATGAAAAGCTGCTCGAATTATATTGGCCGCAAACAGATCCTACCGACGGGGAAGGTCAATTTCAGGACCGGGGTACACAGTATAAACCCGCAATTTTTTATCATACAGAGCAGCAACGTGAGCTTGCACAACAGTCCAAGGAGCAGTTGGCACAAAGTGGACGCTTTGATAAGCCAATTGTAACGGAGATTCTTCCTGCTTCGATTTTTTATCCTGCAGAGGATTATCATCAGGATTACCACAAGAAAAACGTGAAGCACTATAAGGAAGATCGGGCCCAATCAGGTCGTGATGAATTTATTGATAAGAACTGGTAAGCGGCTTTAACATACGTTTCTACGCACGATAAGGCAGATTAGGGATTATTCCATGGATCTGCCTTATACATATTTAGACGACGTTACTCACACAATGAAGGGACAGAGAAGGAGGCTGACCTGCAATGAGTACACGATGGAAGCTGCACATGAGAAATATAATAAAAAAGGCTTTAAAGGAATCTCGCGCTCGGAAAGAGCCAGCTTATGTACCTGTATTCCATTCAAGCTCCAAAATGCGAAGAACCGTAGTACTCTGTATTTCGGTATGCATGTTATTCATGGTCTGTAGTACTGGTGTTGCAGAAGCAATAGACAAACAGGACGATCCGCAAAAGATGGTTGCTGTCATTATTGACGATCTGGGAAACCATATGAAAGGAACTGAGCAAATTTTAAATTTACCCGTTAAGATTACCGTTGCTGTGATGCCCTTCCTGCCTACAACCAAGCAGGACGCTATGGAAGCGCATAAGCGCGGTCATGATGTCATCGTCCATCTTCCAATGGAGCCAAAGCAGGGGAAGCCCGAATGGCTTGGGCCTGGAGCAATTAAGGCTAATATGACGGATGAAGAAGTACGTGCGAAGGTGACAGCAGCCATTAAGGATGTTCCTTATGCGATAGGGATGAACAACCACATGGGTTCCAAGATCACTTCTAATAAGCGCATTATGTCCATTGTTCTTGATGTTTGTAAGGAGCATGGACTATTTTTTGTCGATAGCCGTACTAATTATCGGTCAGTGGTCCCTGAGCTTGCCGCTAAAAAGGGAATGCCACCAGTACGAAATGATGTTTTTCTGGATGATGTCCATAACCTCGCCCATGTGAATCGGCAACTTACAAAAGTGGTTGAATGGCTGGATGAGCACAACACCTGCGTAACGATTGGGCACGTCGGCGTGTCTGGTATGTACACATCCTCCGCTCTTCATTCGTCGGTTCCCAAGCTAAAGGAGCACGCCAAATTTGTGGGTATTAGCGATTTGGTACGAGCTGTATGGGGATGGACGGGAGACCCAGCCATCAACACTACCATGCCGTCAAATGCGCAATAATGCCTGCGGCAATAGCTTCGGCAATGCTTTTTTGACCACGATCCTCGGAAAGCATAGCTCTGTCCTGTTCGTTACTGATAAATCCGGTTTCCACAATTACAGCGGGTTGCCGGATTTTATTCAAAAGATAAAAGGGTTTTCCGTACACTGTTTTTCTATTCATGCAAAATAAGCGGTTTAATGAATGCTGAATCCGTTCAGCTAACAGATAGCTGCTGCCTTCATCCTGATACAGTACAATGGGTCCCCGTTTTTCGGCACGTTTGCTCCAATTGACATGCAGGCTTACAACCAAAGCGGTGGGCAGTTGTTCTGTTAGGCTTTTACGTTGGGCGAGGTCTTTAAGGTGCCGGGATTTGGACTGCAGCCAACGGTTGTCGTCACTCAGTGCGTAGTCCTTGTCCCGATTCAGGACAGCAGGATATCCCTGGGAGCGTAAAATCAAGTACAGCTTTTGAGCAATGGCGAGATTGATATCTTTTTCCAAAATTCCTTTGTGACTTGTTCCACCATCCACACCGCCATGGCCTACATCAATCAGGACAACGGGCTTAGCAAAAGCGTGATAGGACGAATGTATGTTGGATGGACTATCTATATACTTGTTTGGTTCGTTACTTTTCTCGTCGGGCTGAGCAGCTATATAGGTAAATGGGGCGAATACAGCACTGCAAAGGATGCATAGACTTAACCCCAAGCATGTCAGCCATATTTTGTTTAACCTTTTTTTCCTCACATTCTATTCCCCCAGTGGACGAATTGATTATTTACTGAAAAACCATTCATAACAGGCATCAAACCTAAAGCAGCGTAGCTGCCTTCAAATATGACAATTAGCCTTGGGGTAACTGTTATGTTGAAGATAGTATGTTCCATTTAAGGGAAACCATGCATAGTTATTTCCACAGGGGTTAGACCTTTTGGAAAATGAGCAAGCTAGTTTTATCTGCACCTAACGTGTGAATCCGAATTTCCAAGCAATGTAAATGGAAATAATAGGCGCAGATTGGAGGAGGTCATGGAGGATGGCGAAAAGTGACGAACTGGTGACGTATATTACGCAGCGGATTGTTCGCTATATGGAAACGCCGCGTGATGTTCGGCGCAGTCAAAAACAAGCCAGAGAGCCGTGGGGGAGCAAATGGTTTGGCATGTTGCCTCTCGCTCTGAAAATGTGGATGAAATCCACACGCAGAGGGCGAAGGGAGCGACATTAAACTCGCCAAAGAGACCACAAGAGGCATAGGTTATGCCATTTGAGGTCTCTTTTTATGTTGTAGAGATCATTCCGATCTTTTTCGTGTTTATTAATAACTAGGAGTCCAAACGATAAAATTCGCCAGCTGACAATAACTGTTTTAGCGGTACAAATCGGGAAAGTCCATGATGGTAGGTTAACGCATATAAATTGGGTTGGGACGGATGATCTGGGGATATCCAAGACTGATACCCACTAATGGATAAGGGACCTCCAAAGGCAAAATTGATACCTGTGGCAGAAAATATAATACGCGGTGAAATACTCAGTGTATCCATAAATTGTGCTGTGTTACGGACAAAAAGTTTTTGCTTGGGCTGAAGCCAACCCAGATCGTCATAGGGATCGAAAGGAGCAGACGAGACCGTAACTGCTTGCGCCTGTGTTTTCAAAAAGGGTACAGATGAAGAGAATACGTTGTTTTGGAGCTTATGTTTCCAACTCCCATCTACCACTTCTACAGGTAACGGATCGCCAGTTACAGCATCAATACATATTTCGCTGCCTGTAGAGGAACGCACCAGCCAGTAGGCTAGTAGCGGTTCCTCATACATGGGTGTGATTTGCAGCTTGTCGATAGATGAAAGATCGGTTTCTGTGAGCGACACCAGAGATTGGCGAAGTATATCCATACTATAAGGTCCACCTGGACCATTCCCATATTCGTTGAGTTGATATACGCCGTTTGAGTCTGATCCGATAATCAGGTAGCCGATGTATTCTCCCGCACGGTTTACTTGAACAAGCCAACTATGGGTTCCAGGTCCGAGCGGATGATAGCTAAGCTCAGCATCTTTCCACGAGACAAAAGGGGGCTGCGACGATAGGGATTGTACCATGTTGTCTGCAGTCTGTTTTACGTCTGCGGGCACGCCTTGCTCCTCAGTAGGAAAACTTGCTGAAACGTCACCCGGGGAAGGAGTAGCAGGACTCGTGGAGTTCAATGGAGCAACCCGCGAGCTTTCATTGTAGAGAGACACCAAGTTTAAATTGTTGCCTTGTGCGACTGAGGGAGCCGCATGAATGGAAGCGAACGGACAGACTGCGGACAGGCCGATCAGAACAGCTGCGATCATACCTATGGTATAGTGCCCGGAATGATTCTTCTTCAATGAAATCCACCTTTCTGTCGGCTTGATTGCCCGACGGAGGCATTCTTTTTATACAGCATACAGCCTGTCCGATAAAAAGACTGCTGCACCTTGTCGTCGCAAATGTCGTATCCAGGTTCGCTTTTTGCTGTCGATACATAGGAGACATGTTTAACCAAACTTGTGGTTACAGCAGCGGAAACTGGTGTAGGCTGAAGCAAGATGTTACAAGCTGACGATACCTCTGCAACTCTCCTGCGAAGGAGCAAGAGATATCGGTTACCGCAGATGAAATATCCCGCAGTTAATGGCGGATACGAGTACCTTGGGCTCATACTGCCATACCATTTCTTTACGGCGGGCTTGATGCTGCTCTGATATGGCTTCTTTTTTATCCTCTTCCTCTTTCTGCTCCTTGATAAGATCATCGTAGTAGTGGTCAATAACCTCCAATTCCTCGCGCAATCGTTCCTTCGCCTGCTCAGCCCAATCATAATCTTGCTGACGGAGCTGTTCGGTGAGATAGCTTTCAAGCGAGCTAGAAGCTTCAGGGACAGATAACTCGGCAGGCTGCACATGCATATTACCCGCCAGCAGCGGGCTGAGCTGCCGGGTTTCGAGCATGGCGCCAAAATCGGTTACAATGGTGCCGCTTTTAAGCGAAATACCTAGCCACTGAAGTTCCTCACGCTTCAAATCGCAGGCGAATTCAATCTTATAGCAGATGCTGAGCCAAGCTTCATAGACTACGGGAGAGCGGGCAGACAGCTGACGGGCATCAGGCTGCTCAAACAAATAAACATATTTCCCTCCATCTCGTGCGGCTTCAAAAATTTGATGCAGCCGACGGCTTCCATATCGAAGCTCCTCCTGCAAAATACGTCCAGGTCCCAATTGTGGTAATGTCGGTACATGACCGAAGTAACGCCCCATGACCTGATCTTGTGCTGCGTTGCCTGATGCTGGAGTTGGTGGCGTATGATCCGCTAAACGTTCCTGTTCTGTACGATAGGCTTCCCCATCAAAGATGAAAGTGAAGGACATCGTCTGCGCTGGAACGCCAGTACGCTCTACGTATCCCCAATAGTAGGGGCGGTTTGTTAAGGCTTTATCCGCTTCTGGAGAAAGCTTGACGGTTACATGATGAGGCGACCTCTCAATGACACTGCATCCGGTAGCTTCCAGATAGGTGTGTACAAAACGCTGGACTTGCTGTGCATTCATGGTCAAACTAGCGACCTCCCTTCACACTGCGTCGAGCTTTGCCCGGAGGAACCGTATTGCCTGCTAGGCCTAATAAATCCTCGGTGTTTGGCTGGTCTGTGCGCAGTTGTTCCATTTCCTGCTTGATGGAATCCAGCGAGTGGCCCAGCTTTTGCATTTTTTTGCGAATTTCATCATCGCTACTGGATTCAAGCATGATCTTATACAGACTTTTTTCAATAGATTCTTTTTTCTCAAATTTCTCAAGAATAACGTCCAATCCGCCAATGACCATCTCAAACATATTTATCTTTTCATGCAGCAGATGCAGGATATGCTCCTCAATCGTTCCGGTTGTGGACAAGTTGAAAATATTAACATCATGCGTCTGTCCAAGCCGATGTACCCGTCCGATCCGCTGTTCCACACGCATGGGATTCCACGGTAAATCGAAGTTAATCATATGGTGACAAAATTGCAGGTTAATGCCTTCACCACCCGCTTCGGTGGCAATCATGACCTGAATGCGCCCACGGAACAGATCCATCATCCAATCCTTGCGTCCACGGTTCATACCGCCTCGGTAAGGAACAGCAGATAGGCCACGGTCACGGAAATAGTTCAGCAAATACTCCTGTGTGGCCCGGTATTCTGTAAAAATGATCACTTTTTCGTTCATCTGACGGATAAGCTCGAGCGCTTTTTCTGCTTTGGAATTGGCCTTGATCGCTTTAATATGTGCAACCAAATCCCAGACACGATCGCGTAGGGGAGAGTCTGGGGCCATCTTTTTAGACAAATTGACCAGCGTCACGAACACAGCGTCCCGGCTGCTGCACACTTCCCGTTGAAGGGTGACGAGAGACAGCATGCTACTTAAATTTCCGCCATTCGCCTGGTATTGCTCTTTGACAAAAGAGGTCACCCCATCGTACAGTGCTTGCTCTTCCGGCGAAAGTTCCAAGTGAATGTTGGAAACATTTCGTTTGGTGAATTGAACCGGGCCTTCTCCGCGACGATTGCGGATCATGACTTTAGATAGCTCATCCTTGAGCTGATCTTCATTTTTGGGTAGACGTTTATCTACAACAAAGTTGGCTGAAAAATCGCCATGTCTTCCCAATTGACCAGGCTTGAGCAGTGTAATCAGGTTAAACAGCTCAGACAGATCGTTTTGTACAGGTGTTGCTGTCAGGAGCAAACAATATTTTTTGCGCAGCTTCATAATGAACTGGTAGTTGGATGTCTTTTTATTTTTCAGCTTATGAGCCTCGTCTATAATGAGCAGGTCATAATCGGTATCTAGTAGGATGTTACTATGGGGCTCCCGCTTGGCGGTATCCATAGAGGCCACGACGACCTCGGAAGACCAAGAATACGCTTTTTTCTGGGCGACAGCGGGAATACCGAATTTGCTGTTCAGCTCACGCACCCATTGTAGGACCAGAGATGCGGGTACAAGAATAAGCACTTTGGAAGCCAGCCCGCGAACCAGATATTCCTTTAGGATCATTCCAGCTTCGATTGTTTTGCCTAGGCCGACTTCATCGGCAAGAATGGCACGTCCGGACATTTGAAACAGTACCTTTCGAGCGGTATCCAGCTGATGGGGTAGTGGAGTGAGGTCTTGCAAATGCTGTAGACATTGAAGCTCATCAAAGCTCGGCACCAGTTTGACTTTTTCAGCCTCAATGGCCAGCTGATACAGATTCCAATCTCCCCAAGGGCCACCTTTGCGCAGCCGCTGGTCCAGCTCATCCTGCCAGCTTCGATCAAATTGCACCGGAACAGGCAGTGGCGCTTGATTAGGTATGTGCGGGGAACTTGTCGATTTGGCTTTCATGATGATTCCCTCCCTCCTGGTAGTAGCACAGTTGAAGCTCTTGGTTCTGTCACATATGTGGCATCTATTTAGCACAGATCGTAGATGTAGTATGGACGGAAAAAGATATCTTCATAACAGGAGGGATGAAATCCTTTAGCTGCCTTCCATTAACTTTTGGAGTTTACTTTCCGTAGAGGTCTGCGCATTAGGGGTGTAGATGCTGCAACGGAGATCAACACTGCCCTGTACCTGAAGAGAAGTCAGGTCAAATAGCATTTTGCCAGCCTTGGCATGACGAAATTCAATGAGCACCTCCGGCGCGGAGCTTACTTCACTCTGATTCCAAAGCTCGTTAAACTTTGGGTAGGTCTGACTCATATTTTGTATAAATTGTGCATACCAGGGGTCTGTTACGTATTGTCCGTAATAAGCGCGGAAAATTGCAAGGAACCCCTTTACAAAGTGTTCCCAATTCACGGCTAGACTTTTAAACTCCTTTTTGGTGAATAGCAGTTCAATCATATTGCGTTGCTCATGTGGTAGCTCGGCAAAATCCATAAAAACATGAGCAGCAGCGGCGTTCCAACCGACAATATGACAACGCCGATCTGAAATAATAGCAGGGCAGTAGTGTAGCTCTTGTACGATCTTTTGCAGAGAGGGGGAAATGACGGCCTGCTCTGCTGGAGCTGGAAGGCTGTGAGACCCGGCCTCGATCGCCAAATCATACAAATATTTGCGCTCGTCTGTGTTCAACTGCAATGCGGCAGCAATAGCATCCAACACAGAGGCGGACACCTTAATATCTCGTCCTTGCTCCAGCCAGGTATACCAGGTCGTACTGACACCTGCCAGCTGAGCGACTTCTTCTCTGCGCAAGCCTGGTGTTCTGCGACGTGATCCTTGGGGGAGACCGACCATATGTGGGTGTAGGCGGGCCCTTTTTGTTTTTAGAAAAACAGATAGTGCTTCCAGACGTGCTTCCGTTTTCATAGGTTTTTCTCTCCATTCAATGGGGATATCCGAAGTGAGCAAATAAGGCGTTTACTATAGTAGTGTTCATTATACCAGGATAAACAAACACTTGTAATAGGATAAGACAAGGGTAAAATGAGGATTATAAGTAAGTCACCGAGCAGGAGGAATGAATAGCTTATGCAAAGAGTAGTGATAACAGGTATGGGTGTCGTTTCCCCAATAGGTAATGAAGTGGACACGTTGTGGAAGAATTTGCTGGAAGGCAATTCAGGTATACGTAAAGTTGATACATTCGATGTGTCCGATTTGAAAGCACAAATTGCTGGACTGGTACAGGATTTTGATGCAGAAAAGCAATGGGGACGTAAAGATGCTAGACGAATGGATCGGTTTACTCAGTTTGCATTATATGCGGCAGAACAAGCGCTTAAGGATTCCGGTCTGGAACTGGATCACACCGATTTGGAGCGTGTAGGTGTCTATGTGGGATCGGGAGTCGGCGGTTTGGATACGTTGGTGAACAATGTAGATGTTCTGCTACATCGTGGACCGGGTAGAGTTAGCCCGACGCTGGTACCCATGATGATCTCGAATATGGCAGCTGCTCAAATTAGTATCGCGTTTGGAGCGATGGGACCTACGCTTTCACCCGTGACGGCTTGCTCTATTGGGAATACAGCAATTGGAGAGGCGTTTCGGACGATTCGCACAGGAGATGCGGATGTCATTTTTGCTGGTGGAACTGAAGCGGCGGTGACTAGATTGGCCTTGGCAAGCTTCGCTAATGCGACTGCCTTGTCCACACGTAACGAGGAGCCTTCTATAGCAAGTCGACCTTTTGATCAGGATCGAGACGGCTTTGTCATGAGCGAAGGTGCAGGTATTCTGGTACTGGAGTCACTGGAACACGCTATCCGCCGTGGTGCGGAAATCTATGGTGAGGTCATCGGTTATGGAGCCAGTTCGGATGCTTATCACATGGTTGCACCGCATCCCGAAGGAACCGGAGCTTACTTGGCGATGAAAGCGGCCCTTCATTCGGCCCGCATCTCCCCGGAAGAAGTGGACGTGATTAGCGCCCACGCAACGAGTACGTCTGTCGGGGATGCCGCTGAGACCCTTGCAATCCATAAGCTGTTTGGTGATTATGCCTATCAGATTCCGGTTACTGCGAATAAGTCCATGCTGGGTCATATGCTGGGAGCTGCGGGCGGGGTCGAAGCGATTGCGCTTGTGCAAAGCCTACGGGAAGGCATCATTCCACCAACGATGCATCTAGACAATCCGGACCCGGTTTGCGATCTGGATTATGTGCCTCACAAAGCGCGCAAGGCTCCACTAAATATTGGGCTATCTAATTCTTTCGGCTTCGGTGGTCATAATGCGGTCATTGTGCTGAAGCGCTACGAGTCATAATATGTAAGGAGTTATTGAAACCAAACCTCAGGCATTCTATCCGGCTGGATAGAGCACCTGAGGTTATTTTAATCGAAGAATAACAGATTCATTTTAGATAAGAGATAGAGTAAGATGAAGGAAAACATTTGGAGGGACGGGAAGCCATGGTTTTAATCAGAAACATACAACCAGCAGACGCTGAGGCTTATTGGAATTTGAGACTGGAAGCCCTACAAATGAACCCCGAAGCTTTTGGAACCTCCTATGAGGAAGCCGCACTAGTTCCGCTATCTGATGTGGTGAAGCAGATACAAAATAAACGAGATCATTACATACTTGGTGCATTTACAAAGGATCATCAGCTGGTTGGCATGACCGGGTTTAGAAGAGAGCAGAAAATAAAGACGCAGCATAAGGGAGCAATTTGGGGAGTTTATGTACCATCGACCTATCGAGGCCAGGGGATCGCAAAAAAACTTTTATTTGAAGTTATCAGCCAAGGTAGAAAAGTGGAAGGTTTGAAGCAAATCAACCTGAGTGTGGTGACTACCAATCAAGCTGCTGTTGAGCTGTATAGAAAATTGGGATTTGAAACCTATGGTATAGAAAAGAATGCTTTGGAATATCACGGTCAGGGATATGATGAGGAGTTCATGGCTTATTTTTATTAATGACGAAAGGTTTTGAAAAAATGAAAATTGACCGATTGCTTTCTATCGTCATTTTGCTGCTAAAGAAAAATAGAATACAAGCGAAGGAACTGGCTGATTTATATGAGGTTTCGATCCGGACGATCTATAGAGATATTGAAGCGATTAGTATGGCAGGTATTCCGGTGGTCACTTATCAGGGAGCCAACGGGGGAATCGGTCTTATGGAAGGATACCGCCTGGATCGCAGTATGCTGACGGATCATGATATAAAGGATATCGTGATGGGTTTGCAGAGTTTGTCCTCGTCGTTGGGCGGCCCGAATGTGTCGCGGTTACTTCATAAATTTGAAAGTATTATACCGGAATCTGGGAAAGAGCAATTTAGTGTCCATACCACACAGTTTATCGTCGATCATTCGGGATGGGGAAATCGGGCTGCGCAGGAAGGCAAATTGATAAAGGTAAAAGAAGCAATGAGCCAAGCGCGCACTGTCGCCTTTACCTATCGAAATGCGGGGGGAGCCATAACGGAACGGAATGTTGAACCGCATACGCTCGTTCTGAAAGGACAACAATGGTTTGTATATGCATATTGTCCCGATAGGGAGCAGTTTCGTCTATTCAAACTCTCGCGCATGAGTGACCCTGTGGTTACAGAGACCGTTTTTGCTCGCAGGGATCTTTCTTATGAAGTGTTGCCGTGGAATGAGGGGCGGATGGAGGTATCCAGAGCCGTACAACCATTTACGCTACAATTTAACCGTGACTCAAGGCATCTGGCGGAGGACTGGTTTGGCGTAGAAGCATTGACCGAGCAGGAGGAAGGGATCTATACGGTTTCGGTCCCGTTTCCTGAGGATGCATGGGCGTACGGATTTATTTTAAGCCTGGGACCGGATGTGGTTGTCAAAGAACCAGCCCATTTGCGTGACAAGATTCATCAGATGGCGCTGCGTATTGCGTCTAATTATGAAGAAGTTCAGGAATCATAAAGGAAATCTTGTTAAAGTAAAACAAACCTGACCCATAGTTGTCAGGTTTGTTTCGTTATACTTGTGGCATACCTGATATCAGTTAGCGAAAGGGGATTTACGAGGATGGATAAAGCTTGTCAAAGTTGCGGGATGCCGCTAGAGCATGAGGACCAATATGGAACGGATGCACAACATCATAAAACGGATGAGTATTGCAAGTATTGTTACAAGGAAGGCGAATTTGTACAGCCTGAATTGACGATGGAGGGAATGATTCAGCAGTCTGTGCCTTTCCTGGTAGAGGAGGGGATGCAGGAAGAAGAAGCGACTTCGATGCTGCGCAATTACCTGCCGTTTTTGAAACGATGGCGGTCCTCAGAGGATACGGGGCTTACACTGGATGGACCCATTCGGGAAGAATATCGAGGTGAGATCCGTTTGATTGGGTTGAAAGCACGTACAAGTAATCAGAATGAACAAACATCTCACGGGATCATTCCAAACATGTGGGAACGTTTTTGGAGTGAGGACGTGCCTGGTCGGATAAAGGAAAAAGCAGGACATGCTTCTGTCTATGGTTGCTATACTGACTATGAAAATGGAGCTTTGGGCGAGTATACGTTTTTTATCGGGAAGGAAGCGGCTGTAGATTTCCAAACTCCTGATGACCTTGAAGAACTTATCATTCCGGCTGCACGCTACGCCATTTTTCAGGCAACTCAGGAACCCTCTTCTGTCTTCCGTGTATGGCAGACGATCTGGGAGTGGGCTGCCACGGGACAAGGGGAGCGGACATACACAGGTGATTTTGAAGTGTATGGCAGTCCTGATGAACCTGTTTTGATTTATATTGCAATCAAGTGATGATTTTGTTGTGACAGAAGAGAACCGCCGGTCATTGTCGTGAACCCGGCGGTTTTTCTGATTCAATCAATAGCAGTCTCCCCTTCAAGTTGAACGTCGAGTTAAAGCCCAAAAGATGAGAGCCAGAGCACTGACACCAGCTCCTAATAGACACACCCCGTTCCATCCGGCATAGATGTACATATGAGTGGAAGCGATGGCCCCGGTGGCGCTACCAATGGAATAAAATATCATGTAGCCTGCAGTAAGTCGGCTCCGTGCCTCAGGGCGCACATTGAAAATCAAGCTTTGGTTGGTGACATGTACAGCCTGTACCGCCAAGTCCAAAAGAATGACGCCAAGAACTAAAGCGAACAGAGAATGCTCGGTGTAGCGGATAGGTAACCAGGACAGCAGCAACACAACTAGTGCGATACCCGTCGTCCGTTGTCCCAAGCCCTGATCGGCAAGACGCCCTGCTCGTGCTGCTGCTAATGCCCCGGCGACTCCAGCCAGACCAAAGGCCCCGATAGCAGTATGTGAAAGAGACAATGGGGGTGCACTGAGAGGTAACACAAGCGAAGTCCACAATATGCTGAACGCCGTAAAAATAAGCAATGCAAGGACAGCACGAATGCGCAGAATTCGTTCTTGCAAAAATAGTACGATAACCGATCGGAGCAGCTGCGCATAGGAAAGTGTCGCACTTGTGGGTTCGTTCTTTGGCAACACCCGCAACAGAGCTCCAGCCATAAACAGCGTAAGTATGGCAGAAATAAGGTAAACTGAACGCCAGCCTGCCAGATCAGTTAATACACCGGCCACGGTTCGTGCCAGCAGAATGCCGATAACGACTCCACTGGTCACCAGACCTACGATACGCCCACGTTCAGTCGGATTAGCCAAGGTAGAGGCGAAAGCCACGAGTGTTTGAGTGACTACAGCCAGCAGACCAACCATTGCCATTCCCATAAGCAGTATTGTACGGGTAGGAGCAAAGCTAACCACGATTAGTGCCAGCACGGATAGCAGCATTTGCCCTGTAATCAGTCGCCGTCGATTCAAAAGATCGCCAAGCGGGACGAGCAGCAATAATCCCAACGCATAACAAATTTGCGTGATAGTAATGACCATGCCTACCGATGAGTGCGTAATGCCAAATTCGTTTGCCAGCGCATCCAGCAATGGCTGTGCATAGTAAATGTTAGCGACAGCCAGCCCGCAGGCTATGGCAAACAAGAGTGCCACAGATCGGGACAGGGAGGGAATGGGGGCTGTTTCGGCAGCATTTGCTACCGTTTGATGAGGGAGGAGTACCGCTTTTTCTTCTGACGTCTTCATTTTCACATACCACGTCGCTTTCTGTATTTACATACCGTTGAGTATAATATACTGATTGGTATGTAATGAATTTAGGTCAATATAACTTGTGTACATATGAAATGTCAAGAGTTCATCATGTACATATTTGACAGTTCCTTATCGTGATTATACAATCTTAATATACTGAACGATATGAAAAGAAGGAGCTGCTTATGGTTCGACCACGGGAATTTGATGAAGATCAAGCGTTGGATGCAGCGATGCGAATTTTTTGGGAAAAGGGATTCGAGGCTACATCTTTAAGTGATTTAACCTCCAAAATGGGAATTCAGCGCCCTAGCATTTACGCTGCCTTTGGAGACAAGAAGCAATTATTCGAAGCCGCGCTGCGCAAATATACGCAATCCCACGCTGCTTATGTACGCTCTAGACTACAAAGCAATTCTTCTGTAAAAGAAGCGTTTTACAATTTTTTTGGAGGAGTCGTGGCAGAAGAGTACGAGGATGGGCCTAATAGAGGATGCTTTTGTATTAATACGATGGTAGAATTAGCCCCTCATGATGAGAAATTTGAGATTTTAACCAGAGAACATCAGATGTATCTTTCTGCCGTCTTTCAGGAAACCCTCGAGCGTGGTATAAGATCAGGAGAGCTGGAGGCTAGCATGGACGCACGAGCTCTGGCCCATACGATGGTCTCTTTGTTAATTGGGATTACCGTGATGATGAAGTCGCGCCCAGAGCGTTCTTTTGTGGATCATTCGGTTGCGACTGCACTTATGTTACTGAAGTAAGTTTCTTTCATATAGCTGATAGTACTTGAGAGAGGTATTTTGAGTAAAACTATATACCGAACGAGAGAGGGGTTTCTTCATTGCTTAATAAAATGAAAGTTATTATAACAGGAGCTGCTTCCGGCATTGGAAAGGAAATTACTCAGCAATGTCTAAGGGAAGGCGCAAGTGTTATTGCGTGTGATATGAATAAACGTTCTTTAAACGAACTTGAGGCTGAACTGAATTCACCAAGTTTGTACACCTATCTGATAGATATAAGTAACTATACGGAAGTAACTGATTTTTTTACATACATTAAGGGAGAACACCCGGACATAACAGCTTTAGTCAATAATGCAGGTGTTTATAGAGGAAAGAATATACTCGACTATGGTATGGAAGAAATAGAGAAGGTGCTGGACATAAATATTAAGGGATGTGTATATTTCTCGCAATTTTTTGGAAAGTTCATGATTGAGAAGAAGCATCAGGGAATTATCGTAAATATGTCTTCTGTTTCTGGAATGGAAGGAAGCTCAGATGCGATCTATGGATTATCAAAAGCTGCAATATTGGGCTTTACTAAAAGCTGTGCCATGAATTTTTCACCTTATATAAGAGTTAATGCTGTGGCACCAACGATGGTAAGTACTCCAATGATGGATCATATTCCTGATTGGAGAAAGGAGGAATATACAAATCATCAGCTAATTCCTGAGCCTTTAAAAGCAGAAGATGTTGCTTATACTGTCCTGTTTCTGCTATCGAAAAGATCCAGGCATTATACGGGAGCGACCTTTGATATTAATAATGGGTGTTATCTAAGATGATTTTTTACGAGAGGAGGAGGATTAATGAATACCCAAATTGAACTTAGATAAACGTGAATGTTGTTCATACCGTTGGTCCTGTGTGGAATGGTGGCGACCATCAAGAAGAGGAGCTATTGGCGAAATACTACCAGAATACACTCCAATTGGCTTTGCAACTGAATGCACGAAGCATTGTCTTTCCGAATATCAGCACTGGTATCTACCGTTTCTCGAAAGAAAAGGCGGCGGATATTGCTATACAGGAAGTGACACGTTTTGTACAGGAACATGCCGGTTTGAATGAAATTATTTTTGTTTGTTTTGATGCGGAAAACGCTCAGTTATACAGTCGTAAGCTGCAATACATGAGTAGAAATTAGGGGGGATTATGAATGCATGAGGAGCAAAACCAGGACCATTGGCCGGTGTGGGCTACGGAGCCTGTAAAAATAGTAAATCCTGATCCTGCCTGGTCAGAGCAGGGCTTAAAGATCATTTACCAGTTGCGGGAGTTATTACTGCCGTTTAAGGTGACGGAAATCGAACATATAGGAAGCACGGCAATTCCCAATCTTTCCGCTAAGCCCATTATTGACATAATGGCAAAATTAGAATCTTGGGATCAACTGGAACAGATCGTGTCTGCTTTACAACCAGCAGGCTGGAACTATGTTCCGCCTGAATTGGACGGTCGGGAATGGAGGAGATTTTTGGTTAAAGTGGAACAGGATCAAAGAAAGGGACATCTGCATCTCATACTGAAATCTGATGAGCATTGGGATCGGCAGCTATTGTTTCGGAACCGACTTCGTGAACAGCCTGAGCTGATTCAGCAATATGATGTATTAAAAAGGCGGCTGGCGATGGAAAATCAGCATGATCGTGAAGCGTACACGGAGGCCAAGACTGATTTTGTGCAAAACGTTCTGAATACCGGACATCCTAAAGATTAGGATGTCCGGACTCCCGGGTGCTTTCCGACCAAGCGCCGAAATCTCCAACATTTGTTATTGCCATGTAGGGGAATGGCCAAAAGGCTTGCCAGCACACCAGAAAAAGCTTATTCAGAAGCTGCTACGGTAGTGTTCACCCAGTGTTCATTTCATGATAGGGAAAATCGCATTTATAGACGTTTCAAGAATGCGCTAATGCGTTCCAAAGCCATTTCCAACTGTTCTCGCGATGACGCATATGAGCAGCGGATAAAGCCCTCGCCGCCTGGGCCAAATGCGGAACCGGGTACTGTAATGACTCCTTCTTCTTCCAGCAACTGCTTGGCAAACTGCTCTGAGCTTAACCCTGTGTGCATAATGGAGGGAAAAGCATAGAAGGCACCATTTGGTTCGTGACATGGCAGTCCTGTCTGACATAGGCCTTCAACGAACCATTTTCTACGCAGATTGTAAGATTCCATCATACGATCTTTTTCCTCCAGCCCGTTACGCAGGGATTCAATAGCGGCAATTTGCCCGATAATAGGAGCGCACATGGCGGTATATTGATGAATCTTCAGCATAGCTGAAATCAACTCTCTTGGGCCACACACATAGCCGACCCTCCAGCCTGTCATCGCAAATGCTTTGGAAAAGCCGCTGATGAGCAGGGTACGCTCTTTCATTCCCGGCAGAGAAGCGAAGCTTACATGCTTCTGTCCATAGGTCAGTTCAGCATAAATTTCGTCTGATATAACGACAAGATTATGCTCCTCAACCAGGCGGGCAATCGGCAACCAATCCTCATAGGTCATCACCCCACCCGTCGGATTATTCGGATAACAGAGAATAAGCACTTTGGATCGTGGAGTCAGCTTGGCTTGGAGTGCCTCAGCTGTTAGCTTGAACTGCTGATCCGCAGAGGTTTCAACCGTTACGGTATGTCCTCCGTTCAGAAACGTGATGGGCGAATACGAAATATAACATGGAGCCGGAATAAGTATTTCATCGTGTGTGGTGATCAGGGCGCGTAGTGCCAAATCCAGTGCTTCACTGCTTCCAATGGTTACCATGATTTCATCTGTCGGGTTGTAGGATGTGCTGAAGCTGCTCTCCAGATACCCGGCAATCTCCTCACGAAGCTCGGGAAGTCCAGCATTCGGTGTGTATGATGTTTTACCATTTTCCAGTGCTGTGATACAGGCCTTTCTGACATGTTGAGGGGTTACAAAGTCAGGTTCACCGACACCAAGCGATACAATATCTTTTCTGCCTGTACTATATTCAAAAAACTTACGGATGCCTGAAGGTGGCATTTCCCGTACAGCTGGAGTCAAAAAATCGGTTATAGATACTGCTGTCGATACATTTGTCATGATGATTTCCTCCTTTTTGAAAAACAAAAAAACCCGCCCCTGTAAAGGGACGAGTTTATACCCGTGTTACCACCCTAGTTTCATTCCATACGAAATGACACTCTGTTCACGTATCCATCAATACGTGTTCCGGTTAACGCTGGAAAGGCGGCAGAGCTTACTTCAGGTTCAGCCCGCTTCTCAGAGATGGCGTTCGGCTACCCTCGGAATGTTGGCTTTCACCTGCCCCAACTCTCTGCAAATCCGCTGTATAGCTTACTCGTTCTCGTCATTGAAATTTGTTACCGTATCAAGTTAGGTGTAATTATAAGCACAACATTTCAGGATGGCAAGTCTTTTTTTTATAAACATTAAAGACAGATCATCATTATTGACGACTGGAAAATAACGTATATAGTGGTATCAAGGGGATTGTGCCCCAGATTTCAATGTGTTATATGACTATATTGCCAGAGAGGAATGGTATCCATATGAACGTATTTGAACGCTTTAGCGGTAAAGTTTTGCCGGCGGATTGGAGTTGGATCAATGAGCCGGCTGAATGGAGATTCGATGATTCCAAGTCTTTGCAAATTTCTGCACCTTCACAGGCAGATTTCTTTAGAGATCCGTCTGGCGCAACGGTAAAATCGTCCGCACCCTTTTTGCATACAACGCTTCAAGGTGATTTTACAATATGGACGAGGGTTCGTGTTGATATGAAGCAGCCTTATGATTCAGGATGCTTGATGATGATGGCGGATGATACCCACTGGGCTAAGCTGTGTTTTGAATATTTTGAAAGCACTCCATCTATTCTTAGTGTGGTCACTCGGGATACATCCGATGATTGTGTCTCTGGGGCGATGGACGTGTCCAATCCGTATTTACGAGTGGCACGAGCTGGAAATTGCTTTGCATTTCATTATTCATCAGACGGTCAGCATTGGAAGTTGGCGAGATATTTTGGTATGAATGTTCCTAACCAGCTCAAAGTCGGAGTTGTTGCTCAATCTCCGGTGGGGGAGGGCTGTGCTGTTACCTTTGATGCCTTGACGATAACAACCCATGTATCCGAGGACATACGAAACGTGGAGTAAATAGACAAAGGCCTCTCTAAATATGAAAGCGCTATGAAATAGGGTTTAAAAAGACGTATATACGCATGATCAGGCAGGAGGTAGATGGAAACTTGCTGTTAAGAAGGAAGGGTTACAAGCTGCCCAGTTTGTTGGGAGTGCTGCTTGTAGCTACGTTGGGCTGTTTCGGACTCATTATGTATTTACAGTCCACAAGTGGAACGAGGATGTATCAATTTCTGTATTGGGATATATTCCTGGCCTGGGTTCCGGTCTTTATCACTCTGGGAATGATGGCTTTATCCCGACTGCGAAGTACAAAAGTGAGAAGTATTCTTTTATTTTTCTCCTCAATTGTATGGTTGTTTTTTCTGCCGAATGCTCTTTATTTGGTGACTGAGTTACTTCATGCGTTTCGTTTTTACGATGTGAATCCTGATACACGTTTTTGGTTGAACACACAATTTTGGTTAATCTTATTTACGTCTTTTTCAGCAGCAGGGCTTGGCCTTTTTCTTACATCCCTTTGTGTATTGGTGATCCACCATATGCTGAGGAGGATTTGTTCAGGTGGGCTCGCATGGGCTGTAGTTTTTGTGTTGTTGTGGCTGGCCAGTATAGGCGTATATATAGGCAGATTTGCTCGCTGGAATAGCTGGGATGTGTTGTTGCAGCCACTGGTGCTCCTTACGGATATTTGGAGATGGGGAGTACATGCAGTACCAAGGCTTCATTTACTGTCCTTTTGCTGGTTGGTATTTGGGATAGCAGTCATTTTTTATTTATTGATCTATATCTCTTTAAGTGAGGATCAGGATATTTAGGCCGAGGACATGTATTCAATGAATACAGGCTTCGGCCTATTTTTACATGTGGCGTGTCAGGAGTTGGCGTTGTCCTCCCCGTGCACATCATAAAGCACCCGCACAAGTAGATCCTGACTGAAATTCCCAAATCTTTTGCCGAAAATAGTAAGCCCACCTTTGTTTTCCGATTGATCGGTTACGGATAAGCGGAGTGTAATGTCGCTTTTATAGTTAAGGTTAATATCGTCTATTGTGACCTCGGAAATGCGGCACCCGTCAATGAAGCTGCCTTGCTGATTGATGCGAATTAATTTGAGCATACCATATTGATTTAAATGCGGTGGCCACCAATCTGGATTGAGAACCCCCGGCACTTCTCCAAAATCTCCGGCGCTGGTCCAGTGCCCAATAGGGATACCGTTAATGTGAAAACAAATGTCGGAGGGATATTCCTCACAATAGCAGGGTGCTTCTGAGCCTAGTTCTGCGGAGAATTGAATTTCTTTAAAGGATTGATTCGCTTTCAGATAGTTGGGGATGCGGTATTCCAAAAAGCCTTCGGCCATCCAGATCATTTCCGACTCCAGCCGCCCGGGATCTGCAAAATAGCGTGGATCATCAAAATCGCCGATAATGCTGTCTCGGGTCACCAATCCACAAGTGGGGGACGCTTGATAGTTACTGTAATGACCTACGCGAATCTCAACCTCATACACATTTTTTTGTTCTCTGCTGCGCAAATCTACCATCAGCTTATCCTTGTTCAAATAACACATTTTTCGGATACCGTGCTTGCCGCTCACGGTATTGATCTCCACAAGACCGCATTCTTCCAATTTTCGAATATGCATTGTAATTGTACCGTTACTCAAATTAAGTTTGTTGGCAATGTCATTCATACTTTGTCCCTGGTAAGCAAGTAACTCGAGAATTTGAATGCGGATTTCTGAACCCAGTGCTTTAAAAATATCTAACCCTGACATTAAGTCCTTAATATAAATCATAGCTATAGACCATCCTTATCTATAAAAATTGTAATGTAAGCGCTTATATATTTATTTTGATTTATGTTAAAATAAAATCAAAAAGAAGTAAACTGCTTTTTTGTAAATTTTCTTTACTAAACCAAGAGAGGAGCGAATTGAACTCCAAATTAGGGATTACTTCATAAATAAATCGTATTTAAGATTTATTTCTAGTTTTTTTGATGTAAATAAACTTAAATACGATTTAATTTTGCTTTCCATGTTACTCTAACCTATGTTTTATAACTATTTAAAAAGATTGAAAAATACATTGACGAACCGAGGAAAGGCATGCTATATTTTGTTTGTAAACGAATTCATTATTGATAAAGAAAAATGTTAATTATACGGTACATGAGAGGGATGATAATCACAGCGGCAATCAACAACGGGTTGTGTACCGCACAGTTAAAGATTAGGCCGAGTGGTATGAAATTATTTTAGCACCGATTGTATGCGGTTTCATTTAAATTTAGGAGGGGTCGCGTTGATAAAGAAAAAAGGTTTTGCAATAACAATGGTTGTTCTGTTGTTAATGGTGGCTGCACTGGCTGGTTGTAGTGGGGGAAGTTCCAGTAGTGATGGAAGTAAGGAACTGACATTCATGTTCCGTGGTGGAACAGATGAACAAAAGGCTTATAAGGAAGTAATCAAGAAATTTGAAGAGGAACATCCTGGCGTAAAGGTTAAAATGGTCGTGACGGCAGCAGATCAATATGCTACAAAACTTAGAGCTGCGATTACAGGAAACAACCTCCCAGATATCTTTTATTTTGCCCCTGGAGATGTGAAAGCTTATGTAAACAGTGGGGTGTTGAAGAATCTCACTCCTTACATTGAGAAGAACAAGGATATTAAACTGGATAACATCTGGAAATACGGTATAGATTTGTATCGCTATGACGGCAAAATGGCCGGTCAAGGAGATATTTACGGTATGCCGAAGGACTTAGGTCCATTCGCACTCGGCTACAACAAAACGATGTTCGAAAAAGCGGGCGTTCCATTGCCTGACAAAGACAAACCGTATACATGGGATGAATTTATCAAGGTTAGCCAAGAGTTGACCAAGGATACCAATGGTGACGGCAAGCCAGATCAATACGGTACAGGCTTTAACGTTCAGTGGGCATTGCAAGCCTTTGTATGGAGTAATGGGGCTGATTGGCTGGATGAGAGCAAAACTAAAGTAACGATTGATGATCCGAAATTTGCGGAAGCGCTTCAGTACTTTGCTGATATGCAAAACAAATATAAAATTACACCTGGTATTGAACAATCACAAACATTGGACACATACCAACGTTGGATGAAGGGCGAAATGGCATTCTTCCCGGTAGGTCCTTGGGATATGAGTACATTTGAAAAACTGCCATTTGAATATGATTTGCTGCCGTTCCCAGCCGGATCGACTGGCAAATCGGCAACATGGATTGGTTCTCTGGGTATCGGCGTTTCCTCTAAAACAAAATACCCGGATGAAGCTGTTGAACTGGTTAACTATCTGACAACTTCTAAAGAAGGAATGAAGCAGCTCGTAGATGCCAAGGTACAAATTCCGAATCTGTTGGACATGGCTGATGAATGGTCCAAAGATACGAAAACCAAGCCTAACAATAAACAAGAGTTTATTGATATCGTGAATGACTATGGACGCTCATTACCAGGCAACTATACGTATAATGCAGAATGGTACGATATTTTCTTCACAGATATTCAACCTGTGTTGGATGGTAAAATTACGGCGGCAGATTATGTGAAACAAGAACAACCGAAGATGCAGAAACTGCTAGATAAAGCGGTGGAGCAAGAGAAAAAATCACAGAAATAATGCGTAAATAGAGGAAAAAGGGATGATGTTAGTGGCTAAATATCATGCTGCTAACATCATCTTCATTCCAAATTAGAAACAGAGGTGAGCCCTGTGATAACCAAATCTAATCTCTACCGCAAAGAGAAGGTATATGGATACTTATTTATTCTTCCACCTATTCTCGGTCTGCTAATCTTTACGTTATTCCCGTTTGTCTATTCGTTATACGGCTCTTTTACAGACTGGGACGGATTGGGACAAATGAACTTTATTGGCCTCGACAATTTTAAAGATTTATTTAGCGATGAGCTCTTTTATAAATCGATGTACAATACTCTTTTCTTAATGCTGGGTATTCCGATCGGTCTTGTACTAGCTTTACTGCTGGCACTAGGTTTGAATCGCAAGATTCCAGGTACGACAACATTTCGTGTGATTTACTATATCCCGGTTATTTCTTCGTTGGCTGCCGTTTCTATTATGTGGAACTGGGCATACAACGGAGACTATGGTTTGGTGAACCAATTCCTCGAAATATTCGGTATTAAGGGTCCTAACTGGCTGATGGATAAAGATACGGTCAAACCGGCCTTGATTCTCATGACCGTCTGGAAGGGTCTCGGATATACGATGCTGCTATATTTGGCAGCCCTGCAAAGCGTATCTCGCTCTTATTATGAAGCAGCAGAGCTAGATGGAGCTAGCGGATTCCAGATGTTCCGTAATATTACATGGCCAATGGTGAAACCAGTAACCTTCTTCCTGGTCGTAACTAATATCATTGGTGGTTCGCAAATCTTTACTGAAATGAACATTATGACACCTACAGGGGGTCCGGAATACTCATCCGCCTCAATCGTCTTTTATATTTGGGATAAGGCATTTAAAAACCTGCAAATGGGATATGCCTCCGCGATGGCTATGATTCTCGGCATCTTCATTTTTATCGTAACTTTGATTCAATTTAAAATGAATGAAAAATCGTCCTTTGATGGGGATTGATTTTCGCGGAAAGGAGTGAGTCTGATTATGTCCCATAGTCAAAAAACGAAAGTTACCAATATCATTATCTTTATTGTACTAGCGATTGGAGCGATTGTGATGATCGCGCCGCTGCTTTGGATGCTGTCCACTTCGGTGAAAGAAAAGCAGGATGTCTTTGCTCTTCCACCAGTATGGATACCAGAGGTGTTCCAGTTTGGCAAGTATAAGGAAATTTGGGAAGCAGGACCTTTGTTAAGCGGGATCAAGAACAGCGTGATTGTGGCTGTAAGTGTTACCGTTGTTGGTACCTTCACATCCAGTGTGGCCGCTTTTGCATTTGCAAAGCTGAGATTCCCTCATAAAAACAAACTGTTTTTGGCACTCATCGCATCTATGATGATTCCATACCCAACGGTTATGATTCCACAGTTTATGATGTTTTCCAAACTTGGCTGGGTCGATACACTTTTGCCTCTGATCGTTCCAGGTTTGTTCGGAAATGTAGTTATGATCTTTTTCCTACGGCAATACTTGCTTAGCGTACCGGATGCCATTATCGAAGCTGCGAAAATTGACGGAAGTTCTTATTTCCGACTCTATTCGTCGATTACGTTCCCGCTCATTAAGCCGGCAGTTGCGGCACAGCTTATTTTATGGTTCATGGGGATTTGGAACGATTATTTGGCACCGATTATTTACTTGAACTCACCAGAAACGCAGACATTGCAGCTGGTTATCGCGAATTTTAATGCGACTTACGCTATTCAGACGGACTATCCGCTTATTATGGCAGCATCGATTATAGCCTTGTTACCTGTACTGATTATATTCTTGATCTTCCAGAAACAAATTATTGAATCGGTTGCCATTTCGGGTGTCAAAGGTTAATTGACACTTGGAGGGGACGGATGAATGATGTAAGGCAGTCACAATATGTAATGGGTAAAGGAAGGAGGAGAATAACAGTTATGGTTATGCTGCTTATGCTGGGTCTATCCGGCTGTGGGGATAACACTCCGGACCCTGTGTATCCGCAGGCTCCGCCTCCCGATCACTTGTATGATCAGAGTACGATTAATGATGAACAGCGCTGGACCATTAACAATGCACATGACCCGGCGATTATCAAAACAGATCAAGGCTATTATGTCTACTCAACGGATGTAAAGACAGGTGGAGAATTGAGACCTGGTGTCATGGTACGCAAATCGACTGATCTGATTCACTGGAACTGGGTTCAGTATGCACTCCCCGGCATTCCAAAGGAAGCAGAGGCGTGGTCATCGGCAACCAATCTGTGGGCACCGGACATCATCAAGGTGGGTGATACCTATCGGATGTATTACTCCGCTTCTACCTTTGGCAGCACACGGTCTGCGATTGGATTGCAGACGTCCAGCTCCCCGGAAGGCCCTTGGAAGGATGAGGGGCTGGTCGTTAAAACAGGAGAGCATGACAAGCTGAATGCGATTGATGCCAATCCGGTGCTGGATGCAGAGGGAAATCCATGGATGGTATACGGCTCTTTTTTCGGCGGTATTTATATTACACCGCTTGATCCCCAGACTGGAAAGCTCAAAGAATCTGGCTATGGTAAAAATATCGCTGCCAGAGATCGGGCAACTGAGGACGGTGCTGTAGAAGGGCCTTACATTGTGTACAATCCAATGTTCCGTAAATACTACTTGTTCGTCTCGTATGATTCTTTGTTTGAGGACTACAATGTTCGTGTTGCCCGTTCAGATTCTATCACAGGCCCTTATGTGGACATGAATGGACATGATATGGCAGATACCAGCTATTTGCCTCAATACGAGATTGGAAACAAGGTATTGGGCGGTTATCGGTTCAGCGAAGGAGAAGGCTGGATTGCGCCGGGTCACAATTCTGTCCTGAAGGACGGTGCGGACTATTATATTGTACATCATGCGCGGGGAGAAACGGACAAGAGCTGGCCGTACCTGCATGTACGCAAAATATTGTGGACGGCAGAGGGCTGGCCGGTCGTCTCTCCGGAGCGCTATGCGGGCGAAAAGGAGCAGGATATACCCAAAAGGCTATTATCCGGCAACTGGGAGCGCATCGTGATAAGGCAGGAAGTAGACGGCCAGGTGGAAGCTGAACCGCTCCGTCTGGAAGATGGAGGGCGGGCAACCAGCGGTTCTCTTGAAGGTCACTGGAGTTTTGATGGCAAGCGTACTCTAACAATGGATTGGAGCAATACATCCGCGGGAACAAAGGAAGAATTGTTATTGCTTCCTTCATGGGACTGGGAGCTTGGTCGCCATACTTTAATTTTCACGGGTATGAATGAAAAAGGAATTTCCATTTGGGGAAAACGTATCAGCGATTAATTTGTTTGAACTACATACTACACATAGAGGAGAGAATAACCATGAATCAATCTGTACCCATTAATAATCCGGTCATTGAGCAACGGGCAGACCCTTGGATTTACAAGCATAGTGACGGATACTATTATTTCACCGGATCTGTGCCAGAGTATGACCGCATTGAGGTTCGACGAGCAAGTACTATTCAAGGCTTGAGTACAGCAGAGCCTGTCGCAGTGTGGCACAAATATGAAACGGGCCCGTTAAGTGCGAACATTTGGGCACCGGAAATTCATTATATTAACGACAAATGGTACATTTATTTTGCAGCAGCTCGTACAACGGAAACGAAGGAAGGCCTGTTCGACCACCGGATGTTCGTGCTGGAAAATGATTCAGCTAATCCTCTGGAAGGGGAATGGGTGGAAAAAGGACAGATCAAAACCCGTTGGGAGACGTTCGCTCTCGATGCGACAACCTTCCAGCATAATGGGGTTTTGTATTATGTGTGGGCTCAGAAGGACCCTGACATCGTCGGTAATTCCAATCTGTATATTTCTGAAATGAGCAATCCATGGACGCTGCGCGGTGAGCAGGTCATGATCTCCACTCCTGAATATGATTGGGAAATCATCGGTTTTAAGGTGAATGAAGGAGCAGCGGTTCTGAAACGGAACGGGCGGATCTTTATCAGTTATTCAGCTAGCGCCACAGACCACAATTATTGCATGGGCCTGTTGACAGCAGATGAGAATGCGGATTTACTTGATCCGAAATCATGGACGAAATCACCTGAGCCGGTATTCTGCACCAATGAGGAAACAGGACAATTCGGGCCAGGTCATAACAGTTTTACGGTTGCTGCTGACGGTAGCGATGTAATCGTATATCACGCCCGGAATTACAAGGAAATTACAGGCGACCCGCTGTATGACCCGAATCGTCATACACGTGTTCAGCCGTTCAACTGGAAGGAAGATGGAACACCTAATTTTGGTATTCCAGTGCCAGATGGCGTCTCCGTTAATAACTAAGCAGAATATATGCTAGACGATTGACGCGTCACATAGCGACGCTATAACTTTATAAAACATCGCAGAGAAATGATTTTGCTGCGTCTAACAATATCAATGAGATATCTTCGGCCTTAGGCTGGAAGGTATCTTTTTGCTTTTGGGAGGGAGAGACGTCTCGGAAACTATGGGAACTTTAAATCAGGTTATGTGAAGCCTAGAATATGTCAAGCGATTAATTGATACAAATGTTTAATATTTTCCACGAGATGGAAGCTACAAATGTATGGTAAAGTGTACTATATACAAGGTTTTATCCAAATATCCTATCCAAAGTCTCCTGTGCATACCGAATCCGAATCACACGAGGTGAGAAAAATGCTGCAATCGTTAAAAGCCATTGCTAATTACAGGAAAGAAAATGATCTGGCCTGGGATACACCGACTTGGCTAAAGCTGCTTGTTTCGGCTGAGGAGCGTATTGTAAATTTGGAACGCATTCGATCCATAGGTGAGTTAAAGGATGCCAATCCTGTGCTGGACTACGTGGAGCGCACGTTGCTTATTTTGGACGGACTTCCATTGTCATTCTGGGTTAAAGAGCTACTGGAGGATGTTTTGGTATGGTCTGAGACAGCCAAAGGAGGCACAGTCCGCGAACGGCTACGCTGGCAGCATGAGGGAATTAATTTATTTGTACATAATATCGGCTCCTCTCAACTGTATGTCAGACAGGCCCAAGCGGAGTCCCCTGCTTACCCGCGCAATAGCATGACCCGAATTCTGATTGAGACGCATGGATTGATTGGGCAATATATACGGGGAGAAATTCCTTTTGCGGAAAATCGACTGCTGCTTGAAATTACTCGTAAGGGCTGGCTGAGCCCTGAGGAACTGGAGCTTGTTTTACGGGCTCTGAACGAATGTATTATCGCCGGGGTAGAACCTGCATTATGGGACCAAGTACGCAGTGAAGTGGAGCAGCTGATCGGCTGGATTGCATGGGATAATGCACCTGTAGTCTGGAGTGTAAAGGAGCGACTGGAAAGATTACGGTCGGTTTCCATTCATGAAGGGGAGCCGTTCGAGCAGGCTTACACAGAACTAGAGCGGGAGTTGAATGTAGAGAAGGCGCTGGCTCCGTTGGAGAATCGGACACTTTGGTATGTAGAATCAGCTTTGCAGGATTTTTCACTTCAAGAACTGGTAAAGGTATTTTTACTCACATTGAGGGATGGCACAGGGCAGGAACAGCCTGCAACCGTTCGCCATATCAGTTTCGAATCGCTCATGAATACGATGTATTATGACTATCGTGGTGTCAAGAAAATTAACGTATATAAAAAACGAATGATAGAAAAATATTTAAGTGCACTGTCTTGGCAGGACATCTCAAAAGGAAAACGGAAGCATAATCCTCACTTAAGTGTGATCGTGGAGCATAAAGAGGAGCTGCCAAGTACTGTATTTTTTAATTTTGTATTTTCATCAGCTGCTGAAAAATTGATCGACTTTTGTATTGAGGCAGAAAAGACGCCTCTGTATGACAAAGCAGTCCTGCTGCTGTTTGATCTGTTCGGATTACGGCGTGATGCTTATGATCGCTTTCACAATGAGGAGACGTACCTTACAGATATGAACCAGACCGGAGATTTCAAAAGGGTCATTCTGGATTACGTGACTGGAACCCGTATACTGGATATCGGACCTGGCGGGGGCGTACTGCTGGACCTGATCGAGCAGGAAAGACCGGACTCGAAGCCGTTGGGTCTTGATATTTCTGTGAATGTGATTGAGGCTCTTAAACGTAAAAAGCAATTGGAGCACCGTCGTTGGGATGTCATCAAAGGTGATGCGCTCCGACTGGAAGAATTTGTGGAAACAGAAAGCATGGACACGGTTATTTTCTCTTCGATTCTTCACGAGCTGTATTCCTACATCGAACGAGATGGAAAAAGGTTCAACTCACAAACAGTGGAAGCTGCTTTGCAAAGCGCTTATCGTGTACTTGCACCCGGCGGACGCATTATCATTCGAGACGGTATTATGACCGAACCAGTAGAGCAGCGCAGACGAATTCGATTTTTGGAGCCTGACGGAATGGAATGGCTGATGCGGTATGCGCAAGATTTTGCGGGCCGCCACATTGAAATAGAGCGTGTGGGGGAGCATGAGGCTGTTTTGCCAGTAAATGATGCGATGGAATTTCTATATACCTATACATGGGGGGCGGAAGCCTATATACATGAAGTGCAGGAGCAGTTTGGTTATTTTACCCCGTCACAGTATGAAGAGCGTATTCGTAACACACTTGGACCACAAGCGATTATCAGGGTGAGCCGCCACTATTTACAGGAGGGCTATGCCGAGGCGCTGTCCAGCCGTGTTGAGTTCATGGATGAGCAGGGCCAGCGGGTTCCTTTGCCAGACAGCACCTGTCTGATCGTGATTGAGAAGCCGAATGATAGGGCTGGAATTGCTGAATGATTTTTAATTTGAACAAGAGAATGCCTTCTGATTTGTGCCAAGCACGATTAGAAGGCATTTTTTAGAAAGCTAGTGGAGGTGTGTTCATGTATGTCCTCGCAGGTGGAAATATCCGGGTATGACCCGCAGTGGGCTGAAGAGTATATGCGAGAGAAAAGGAAAATTGTAGAGGCTCTCAGAGATGTATGTGTTGGCATAGAGCATATCGGTAGTACGTCCGTTCCCGATCTGGGAGCCAAGCCTATTATTGATATTATGGTTGGAGTGGAGGAGTTGGCAAGTCTTCAATCCGAACATCGAGAGCGTCTACAAGGGTTTCAATATGAATATGTACATAAGCCTGATTTTCCAGAGAGAGCTTTCTTTCGCCGTGGAGAATGGGGAGCTGGGACTCATCACTTGCATATTTACAAGTATAAAGATGAGCATTGGGAAAACCATCTATTGTTCAGAGATTACTTAAAAGCGCATCCTGATAGCCTGCAAGCGTATGATACTTTAAAAAAAGATTTGGCGTACCCATTCAGATATGACCGTGCAGCGTATACCGAAGCCAAAGGACCATTCATTCGGCAGGTGGTTGAGCGGGCGAAGCTTGAAAGATATAGGCAGGGACAGATGAATTCTTAGTACGCATGGACAAAGTGGAGGTATGATGAAGAATATGATGCTTGATGCACAGGTAACGCCGAATGGTTTAAAAGAGAGAATGATGCTGCTGTCAACGCTGGATATTATATTGTCTCCAGAAGATTGGTTACGCACGTATCGTATGCAGTCTGAATGGTCTGGTGATGTGTGCCTAGGTGAGGTGAACAACGGCGCTGGAGATACGATTCATATGCTATGGACGTGTGGAGGTGTGCTGTTGAAGGGTTTTGACCACGAATCCCCTGTAAGTCCTCATGCGAGAGACGAATATGAGGTCTGGCCGGGCATGTATGACGGTGTGCCTGATGATATGATGGAGCTTTTGGAAGATGAAGCACTGGAGAAGGAGGACGTTACCTTTTGTATGTGGAGGGAAGCGGGAGATAAGGAGTGGAGTAAGGGCAACACGAACTTTCCTGAGGGATATGACGATGGCTCATCCTTTTTGCTGGGGAAAATTATAGTTACACCGGAGGAATATCAGGATTGGGCTGAAAGTTACTATGAGTTGCCGATTTCTCTAGGAGTGGTAAGCCAGATTTTCAACGGCGTTCCGATCACTGCACAGATGATCTCTGCGCTTCATCCACAGCGTAACGTTACGGAAGCGATAAAGGAGCTAAAGCAGCTTGGCGTTCAAGTGCATGAAAGCTAAGAATACAGATTTGTTTTTCTTGACAAGTTTTGTATATAATACAGGAGAAATGCTGGGTTAATCACCTCGAATTAAAGGAGCTGTGTTGAAGATGTCCAAACGTTTGATTCCTTACATCACGATGGATGGAAATGCAAAAGAAGCAATCGAATTTTATAAAGAGGCATTGGATGCTCAACTGCTTTTTATTCAAACCTTTGGAGAAATGCCGGAAAACCCCGATTTTCCCATTCCCGCAGAGGTCAAGGAACGTGTGGGACATGCTACCCTTAAAGTGGGTGAGACAGAGCTCATGTTTTCTGATACCTTTCCCGGATCACCGTTTAGCAGTGGGAATCAGGTGAGCATCTGTATTACAACCGATAGTGTGGAGCAAGCTCAAAAAATGTTTGATGCTCTACAGCAAGGAGGACAGGTGGGAATGCCTTTGCAGGAAACCCATTTTAGTCCAGCTTATGGGAATGTAACAGACAAGTTTGGTGTCACCTTTCAAATGTTCACAGAGGCTCGGTCTTAAGAAATGGAAAACGGCTCGATTCCGCTACTTTAGCGATCTGGCCGTTTTTTTGCGTGTATGTCCTCGTCTGAAGAATAAATATACATACAGCATGGGGAGTGATATCTTTTTTACCCTGCTTGCCGTTTAGTAGATTAGGTTTATTTACTGAATGCTTAGACGCTTGTTGAAATAGAAACAAAAATATATTATATTATGTTGTTAATGCACCAACGGGTGGGAGGACAGGCCATGAACAAAGAAGAACAGGTCATGATGGGGTTCAGGGACTTATATAACAAGATGGTGTGGCTTAATAAGGATAAGATGGAAGACAGTCTTAAGGGTTATAAGTCTTCTGAAGTCCATTGCATCGAATACATTGAAAGAAATGTAGATTCCAACGTGACAAAACTTGCGGAGTCCCTTTATATGACTAGCGGTGCCATAAGTAAAATAACTAAGAAGCTCATAAAAAAAGGCATTATCGAAAGCTACCAGAAGCCGGATAACAAGAAAGAAATCTATTTTCGGCTTACGGAGCAAGGGAAAGTAATCTATAAAATCCATGAGGACTTGCATAAAGAGTTTCAAGAGCGAGATAAAGCCGTGTTTGAACAGGTAACCGAGGAACAATTTGATAGTATGCTTAGCTTCGTGGAAAAGTATAATAGGCATTTGGATGCGGAAATAAAGAAACAGGGTATAGATATTAAGTCGGAATAAATCTGAATAATGAAAATCAAATCACAGGCAGCCGGGCTCTATTGAGAACAGGCAGCCTTTTTTTTTGCTATTATTTTGTTGCCGAGGAAGCAAAATTGTGATACGATGTTTTTGCTTCCAAGGAAATAAAAACATAGCCTTTGAGGGGAGAATTTAATGTTCAAATTTAGATCACACAATGAACAGAACACAGAACAAACCGTAGATAAACACGCTTTAATATTCGGTCTTATCTCTGTGTTTCTTTGCGGAATAGGCTTCAGTATCATAGCACCTGTCGTCCCTTTCTTAGTACAGCCTTATATAAGCAATCCGGGAGAACAAGCTATCGTTGTCACGCTGCTGACTTCTGTTTATGCCTTCTGCGTGTTTTTTGCGGCCCCCGTGCTTGGAGCTCTGAGTGACAAATATGGCCGTCGTCCATTGCTCTTAGTATGCCTTTTGGGTTCCGCAATCGGGTACTTGGTTTTTGGCATAGGAGGAGCTCTATGGGTACTATTTGCGGGACGCATAATAGAGGGTATAACAGGTGGGAGCATAAGCACGATCTTCGCCTATTTTGCAGACATCATTCCTACAGAACAGAGAACTAAATACTTTGGATGGGTGAGTGCGGTTGTAGGTGTAGGTACCGTCATTGGCCCAACTGTAGGCGGGTTACTTGCCAAGTTTGGTTATTCTGTACCCATGTATTTTGGAGCAATTATAACTTTAGTGAATGTTATATATGGATTCTTTTTTATGCCTGAGAGCCTTGACAAGAAACATAGACTGAAAGAAATTACTTTTGTAAGACTTAATCCATTCATACAGCTTGCAAACCTGCTTTCCATGAAAAACTTAAACAGGCTACTTATCTCGGCGTTCTTACTTTGGATACCCAACGGATCTTTACAGGCCGTTTTTTCACAATTTACAATGGATACTTTTAGTTGGAAGCCTGCACTAATCGGACTTATGTTCTCAATTATGGGTGTCCAAGACATTATCTCACAAGGTTTCATCATGCCAAAGCTTTTGAGAAAACTTAGTGATAAACAGATAGCCATTCTTGGAATGGTTTCGGAGATTATAGGCTATAGTCTTATTGCGCTATCTGCTTTGTTCTCATTCTATCCTCTTTTTATCGCTGGAATGTTTATATTTGGTTTTGGTGATTCAGTCTTTGGGCCTTCATTCAATGGGATGCTCTCCAAGTCTGTTGATTCTAGTGAACAAGGAAGGATTCAAGGAGGTAGTCAATCTATTCAGGCTTTAGCAAGAATGATGGGGCCTATCATTGGAGGTCAAATCTATGTATCACTTGGTCATGCCGCACCCGCTTTTATGGGTATGATTCTTATAGCAGTGGCCATACCAGTTTTATATAAGAGAACGCATGTGAATATGTAAACTACTGCTCGAAGCTTTCCGGAACCACCTGCATAGCAGGTAGTTTTAAGAAAATAATAGGGTTTCAGAACTTAGGAACAAGTTCTGAAACCCTATTATTTTACAGTCTGAGCCATCCGCATGCGGACGGCTCTTCATAGTATCACCTTGCTAAATTAATTTCACGTATTTGTACTTATACGCCAAAATTAAAATCATCATCTGTCAGCGGCTCTACATTCATCGCCCGCACATAGCCGTTTCCTTTTTTAGAAAAGAAATCATGCTGCTTAGTGTGAGTGCTGATGCCGTTGAATACAATGGGATTAACTTCCTCTTCTTCAAACAGTGGATCAAAGCCCAAGTTCATCATGGCCTTGTTGGCGTTGTAGCGCAAAAAGACTTTCACATCGTCTACGAGTCCAATAGGAGTGTAAATTTGCTCGGTGTATTGTTCCTCGTTATTGTGCAAGTAGCGCAACAAGCCTACCAGTGTCTGGTAAAGATCACGTTGTTCTTCCTCATCCAATTCTGCATAAATCTCCTGTGCCAGTACACCTACGTACACACCGTGAATACTTTCGTCCCGTAGGATCAAATCGATAATTTCTCCACTGCATGTCAACTTGCCCTGGCCCGCCAGATAAAGAGGGTAGAAGAAGCCGCTATAAAATAAATAGCTTTCTAACAGCACCGACGCTGCCATCGCGAGATACAGGTCTTTCGGTGTGTGGATATTCATATAATACTGACGAATGGTTTCTGCCTTGGTTTGGAGATGTGGATTTTCTTCCACCCAGCGGAATACGCCGTCAATTTCTTCCGTGGAAGCTAGCGTTGTAAAGATGCTACTGTACGACTTGGCATGAATTTGTTCCATCATCGCCATAAAGCTTAGTACAGCTTTGCGCTGTAGTCCGTCCACATGCTCCATAATTTGCGGCATACCCACGCCGCCTTGAATGGTATCCAGTAGCGTCAAGCCGCCCAGCACCTTCATGTAGGCTTCTTTTTCGATATCACTGAGGGTTACCCAGGACATTTTATCGTCAGACAACGGGATTTCATCATCCGTCCAAAATTGCATAATGTTCTGGTTCCAGAACATCAGTGTGAAATCATCGTCCGAGCGATTCCAGTTTACAGCTTGTATACCTGTCATTGTTAGCATTCTCCCTTCAGCTTGTGAGATTCCCTGGAAACACACATTGAAATAGTGCAGGCGAATCATCGTATGCTTGACATACGGAAGCTGTATCCGCGAGGGTCTGTCCAGTCCCGAAAAGGTCTGAACCACACGCTGGATACAGCTTCTAATGCAAAGCATCTATATCTATTCAAAATCTAATTTTTATACTACAGCTTGTTACCTTATACTTTAGATGGAGCAGGTGAGGCACTCTTCCACAGACAGCTTTTTGGTGCGTGTGTAGTATAACGATTTAAGTCCTTTGTGTGCAGCGTACAGATAGCAACGTGCTAACTGACGCGTAGTCACGTCACTGTTCACATGAAGCACGGTCGAAATTCCTTGGTCCACGTGCGGCTGGATTTCTGCAATCAGATCAAGCACTTTGAACTGGTCCATTTGATAAGCAGATTTATAGAAGAACACGTTATCCTTTTGCAAATAAGGCATTGGATAGTAGGTCGTCGAATTGGCATAGGTACGGGTTTCAATCTGCTCAACAATCGGCATGACGCTGGATGTTGCATTTTGAATGTACGAAATGCTAGCAGTCGGCGCAATCGCCATCCGATAGGCGTGGTACAGACCATTTTTCATCACATCTGCTTTTAATTTGTCCCAGTCCGCTGAAGTCGGAACATAGATGTCTTTGAACAACTCTTGTACACGTGCAGTTGTTGGTCGATAATCTGTGTTCAGGTATCGGTCAAAATATACGCCTGTCGCATAATCCGATTCCTCAAATCCATAAAAGCTTTGTCCAGCTGCTTTCGCGATTTCCATACTTTTTTCGATGGAATGATAGTTCATCGTCATGAAGAAGGTACGGACAAAGTCCTTCGCTTCATTGCTTTCATACGCAATTTTGTTCTTGGCAAGATAGCCGTGCAGATTCATAACACCCAGTCCGACGGAGTGCATTTCACGGTTTGCTTTCGCAACACCTGGTGCATTAGCTACTTGGGTCATATCGCTGACTGAGGTGAGCGCGATCATACCCTCGTGAACGGATTCGCGGATTTTGCCATGTTCCATCACATTTACAATGTTCAGAGAAGCCAGATTACAGCTCACGTCCCGGCGGATGGTATCCTGTTGGCCGTAATCTGTAATTTCGGAAGTTTCCTGCAACTGGAAGATTTCCGTGCATAGGTTCGACATCTTGACTTGACCCACGTTTTTAAGAGCATGTGCCTGGTTCGCGTTACTTTTGTTCATGATATATGGATAACCAGACTCCAACTGAATCATGGCAATTTTCGTCAGCATGTCACGTGCGCTCATCGCTATTTTTTTCTTCACCCGATCGTCAGCGAGCAACGTGTCGTACATTTCATCCAAATCCATGTCGTCCAGATGCGTTCCATAGGCTTTGAACACACTGTAAGGAGCAAATACATGCAGCGGTTCATTATCTTGAGCCAGCTTGTAAAAGCGGTTTGGCACCAGCAATCCAATAGAAAGTGTCTTGAGACGTACTCTTTCGTCAGCATTGATCTTTTTGCTATCCAGGAACTCAAGCACGTCCCATCCGAAAATGTTGTAATAGGCTGCCCCAGAGCCTTTACGTTGTCCCATTTGATCCGCATAGGAGAAGCCGTCTTCCATCAGCTTCAGCACAGGCATAATGCCTTTTGCTGCGCCTTCTACGCCTTTAATCGCTTCGCCGCGTGCCCGCAGTTTCGACAGGTTGACCGCAACACCGCCCCCGATTTTGGACAACTGCATGCAGGTGTTCAGCACATAGTTGATTGAGTTCAGGGAGTCGTCCATTTCGAGCAGGAAGCAGGATACCAATTCCCCACGGCGGCTTTTGCCTGCATTCAGGAAGGTTGGTGTTGCTGGCTGGAGGCGTTGCTCCATCATCGAGCGGGACAACAGGCGTGCCGTATCGGCATTACCGCGTCCTAAATGCAGCGCGACAGCAGCAACCCGGTCAGGGTAATGTTCCAGATAGACTTTCCGGTCGTTACTCTTCATTGCATAGTCGGTGTAAAACTTGGATGCTGCCATATAGGAAGGAAATTTAAAATTATAGCTATGAGTGATATGGAAAATATCATTAATTTCGTCAGCCGTGTAGCTGTTATAGAAATTTTCGTAATAATCATTCTCAATCATATACAGCACTTGAGCGGCTGTGTCAGCAAACTTCAAACTCCGTTCCTGAACTTCCTTCATAAACTCTGCTACAGCCTCTTGGTCTTTTTCCAATTGGAAAAAGCCGTCTGTATCGCGTTTCATCAACATGTTGTTCAATTCAATATGCCGCAACTCGGCTCACCTCCTGTTTAAAACGCTCTACATCTCCGAACGTTCCAGATAATTCAAATTTACTAATCACGGGGACATTATAATGATCGGCAATCAAATCCGCACTTTTGGCAAATTTCTCACCCCAGTTACGGTTGCCGCTTGCAGCTACACCAACAAGGTTTTGAGCATTCTTTTTCAAAAAGGAAGATACCCTCTCAGGTATCTGCCCAAACCCAGTTGTATATGTAATAAGTACGTAAGGTTCTTCTATAGTCATTTGCTCCTCGATCTGAACCGCTGGAAGCTTGAGCTTGTTTATAAATCTTTTTACATTGCCGGTCTTCGAATCATATGCAATCAGCATGGTATGCAACCTCCTTAAACAATTAACGAAAAAAGAAAACGCATTGCCTGGGATCTATTATAGATGGAATCCCTTGCTGGCTGCGCCATTTAAGATTTTGACTCTATATTTACATGTATTTTCATACCTGTATCTTCAAGATATCGGGCATAAATACGTTTTTTACACTATATTTAGAGTACATTTTCTATTTTATATCTATATATAGTTTTGTCAATCGGTCTAGAGGGGATCAGAGGACCCAGATCGGGTATAAGTCCAAGCGGGGTGCGGAAAAGAGCGAAAGAACTTTTTTTTCGTAAGTATGTTAAAAAAGTATTGGAGTTTTTGAGGGTGAAGATGTACGATTTGTCAATGGGCAATAGAATGGAAAATTTACATTTTACTGTAGAAAGGATGAAGCGAATGGGAAGTGATTTTATGGAATTTCAATCGTTTAATACAATCTTTTTTATCGTATTTGGACTCATTGCTTTTGTAATGATTATGGGAATTGTCAAAACGATAGGAGCGGGCCTGTCCAATCAAGCAGCCGAACGGGTACAACGTTCATGTAAGGTTGTGGATAAACGGACGAGAGTGCGTGGGGGATCAGGCGATTTTTCAGCTTCGACATATTATTATATCACCTTTGAGTTTGACGGGGGTGAACGTATGGAGCTGGAGGTGAAGGATACAGACTTTGGTATGATTGTGATCGGGGATCGTGGGGAGCTTCATTATAAAGGTACACGTTTTCTGGAGTTTGTGAGAGTAATGGAAGCGTAAAGGTGTTGGCGGCGAGTTAGTATTGCCAAAACAAATACATAATTGGAGGGAAGATTACGATGCCGCATATCATTGGAAAACGAATAGTATTGAGAGAATACCGTCAAGAAGATATACCAGCTATCCGAAAATGGGTCAATGACCCGGAAATCACACGTGGTTTAAGCGACGTGTTTATCTACCCGCATTCACAGGTGAATAGCGAATCCTTTGTGCAGATGATGATTGACGGCAACCCCGAGATCAAAGGTTTTGTCATTGCGCATAAAGACACACTGGACTATATCGGACAACTGGATTTATTCAAAATCAACTGGGTGAATCGGCACGCCACCCTTGGTGTTGTGATCGGGCGTGACGGCGATCTGGGCAAAGGTTACGGACGGGAAGCGATCCGGTTGTTACAAAAATTCGCATTTCATACGCTGAATCTGCATCGGCTGGAGTTGGAGGTCTATGCGTTCAATGAACGTGCACACCGTTGCTATCTGGCCTGCGGCTTCAAGGAAGAAGGTCGGCTGCGGGAAAAGCTATTCAGGGAAGGGCAATACTATGACATTATTCAGATGGGGATTTTGCGAAGTGAATATAAGGCTGAGAGCAAGCGACGGAGTCCTGAGAGTGCAACCTCATAAGCTATTTTACTCCGTCAGCTTTCTTCAATTTTTTATGAGTGAAATCACGGGGACTACGCTCATCCTATTTCTATTAGCTAAAGGACTTTCTCTGCAAAGTGCGAACTTCTTACTGGTTGTATTTTTTGTAAGTATTTTTTTGTTTGAGATACCCACAGGGGCGATTGCAGACAAGTATGGCAGAAAAATTTCTGTTATTTTGGGACTTTGCTGTTTTTTAGTCTACAGTGTGTTGTTCGTTTGGACAGATCATATCGGGGTGCTTGTGTTCGCGCAAGTTTTTGGGGGTCTGGCTATATGTTTACAATCAGGTTCGTTAGAATCCTGGGTTGTGGAAAACAGTGATAAGCCCATGGAAGTTCTTTTTACAACCTCTAACAGTATACAGTACATTTCGGGATTTATTTGTGGTCTGTTGGGGGCCTTTCTCGCAACCTATAACTATTCACTTCCATGGGCAGTCAGTATTTTATCTATTATTGTATGCATTTTTCTATGTTCCTTTTATATGGATGAGGAGAATGTTGCTCATCGAAAGACGTCTACTACTCGCATTAAAACGATTATCGGAGAAAGCGTCCGTATCGGTTTTGAAAATAAGTCCATCTGGATTGTGTTTATGATTGGTTTATTTATCAGCTTTTCGAACTCAGCGGGGAATACATTTCAACAGCCACGTCTGGTTGGCCTTTCCGAACAAGGAATTTGGATTATGGGGTTTATCAAGGCAGGCTATTCACTATGTATGACTTTGGGAAGTTATCTGGTTCGAAAGCTAGGCGCACGATACAGTGATGTACATATACTCATGTATGCTTGCGGCATGATAGGGGTATGGCTCATTTTAGCTGGTGCGTTCAACACATTTTATCCTGTATTGCTTACCTTTTTGATCTATGAAATTGGACGCGGCATGTACCCGGTTGCCAAACAAATTTTTCTGAACAAAAGAATCTCTAATGAGTATCGTTCTACACTACTATCTCTGGATTCTGCGATTTCACAATTAGGCATGTGCGTAGGTTTAATCGTGACAGGGATCATCAGTCGTAATTTTACGGATTTGTCTTCCGATCAAACACCTATTCAAATATCTTGGGTGATGTGTGGCGGGATTGCGTTGATTCCAATCATTTTATTGTTTTACGTCCATCGTGTTTCAGGGAAAAGTAATTCTTGGAAAGAAAAAGAAACCAAACAGAATATTTAATGTAAAAGTTAATGTAGAAGGGCTGAACAGCATGGTCTGTCAGCCCTATAATATTTCATTAAAAAGCAAACCTTATTTTTCACCGTACCACAGTTTCAGCCGATTTTGGATTAGGCCAGTATAGATTTCTTCAGCCTTTGGCACACCTGCCTGATCCAGCTCTTGGAGCATGCGGTCATACACAGCGTCGAACTGATCTGGCTTGGCGAGTACAGCCTCAGGAATCCGTTTGCGTACAATGTCCTGCGACTTTTGATAAATAACATTGTAATTCGTATCGGTCGGAACAGGCATGTTGTAGGCAGCACCCCACTCTTTTACCGGAAAATCCTTTTCGTTCGGAAACAGGTCTTTCCACGTCTGGGCTTTGTATGCCTGAAGGGACTCTTTTTCGGCTTGACTATAATTTTCGGTAATCATCTCTGGATAATTGGTTGTGTAATAGTTGCCAGAAGGGTCCTTCACGCTATCGCCATAATGTGGCCCCCATATCCAGTACAAACCGATTCCTGACTCTCTGCTAAAAGAAGCGTTATCGGTGTTTTTACGTTGTTGCACATCCGCCGGAATGACTCGTTTGCCGTTCTCTACGTTGTAATGCTGGCCTTCAATTCCCCAATTGCGTAAAATTTGTCCTTCGTCGGAGGCCAGAAAATCCAGAAACTTGATAGCTCGCACCGGATTTTCGCATGAGGTTGTAATTCCGATCCCGGATGCAGTATCGAAGCCAATGGGCTGGAGGGAATGGTCCTCGTATTTTTCATTTAAAGTGACTGGAAAATGGGCGTAAGTGAATTCATCCTTACCTGCTGCCTTGAGCGCATTTTCGGCATCTTGGTAGTTCCATTCCTGATCAATGAGTCCGATGACACGGCCTGCGGCGATTTTGGACTTGTACTGATCACTTTTTTGCACAAATGTATCCTTATCCAACAGTCCTTCATTGTACATATGGTTCAACCAACGGAAATATTCACGTTCCTCTGGGCGCTTGTAGTGAAGAATGGCTTTGTGTGTTTTAGGATCAATATAATATTCGCCATCGTCGGGTCCACCTGTAGCAGTAACAGCCGGGTTTGTCACCGTAATTTGAATTTTCCAGTCTTCGGCATCGAGTGATAGGGGGATGGTAGGCTGGCCATTGGTGGTAGGATATTTGGCGACATAATCTTTAAGTGCTTTTTCAAAATCTTGAACGGTGCGGATTTTAGGGTATCCAAGCTTCTTAAGTGCCTGATGCTGGATTTCGAAGCCAGCTTGTGCATCAAACGCGATGTGATCCACACCCAAATTGGTCGGGATCGTGTAAATGGCTGGATCTTCACTACTATATTTAATACGATTAAAATAGTCTCCATACACTTTCTTAATGTTAGGGCCGTATTTGTCAATGAGGTCGGTTAAGTCAATGAGTGCCCCGGCGTCGACCATTTTTCCAATGTCTCCTTTGGGGTACACGAGATCTGGATACTCTCCGCTTGCTGCCATTAAAGCAAACTTTTCCTCGCCTCGACCATTGACAGCATGTTCGGCATTTAGCGTAACACCCGTTTTCTTGATAATTTCCTGCCCGACAGCATCCTTCATGTTGTTCCAGTTAGAGCTGGAATCACCGCCAAAGAAAGTAAGAGTAATGGGACTGGTGTCATTAGGATCTTCCTTTTCTGCCTTACCGTCTGTTCCATTCGCGCAGCCCGTTGTAACGAGCAGCAGCAAAGACAGGAGTAGAATGGAACTCTGTCGTACCGACCTGTTCATGAACATTTGCAAATCCCCCTTAATAAGTATGATTTACACAATGTAAGTGCTTTCAATAGTAAATTGTAGGAAATAAAGAACCTCACGTCAAGTAATTTATAATTGCTTGTTATGCGGTTTGTTTTTTTATTAAGCAAACATATTTTGGTGCAGGGTGTGGATTTGTACAAATCAATCATTTGATGATCTAAAACAAAGTATGCTACGATGGTACCAGTTTATAGGTACACCCGTGTATTAGAAAGATTAAGGTAGAAAAAGATTCCGAATAGGGTTGGGTGAGAAGATGCGTGGAAAAGTAACGTTGCAAGAAATTGCGGATGCGGCGGGCGTTTCAAAGTTCGCTGTTTCGCGTGCACTGTCAGGCAAACCCGGTGTAAGTGAAGAGACAAGGGCGGTTCTGGTCAAGCTTGCCGCCCAGATGGGCTATTTTCGCAGTCATCCCAAAATCACAGGGGTAGAGCCTCGGGACACAGATACCAGAGAATGGTCGGGTACCGTGCTAGTGTTATTTCCGAATATTAGGTACCAGAACAGGGAATCTAGGTACTGGGGACCTGTATTTGAAGGGATTTCCGAGCGTCTGAACCGTAAGGGTATGGATATGATCACGTTAACGGAGCCCTCGACTGAAGACATGTTTTCTTTACTGAATCCAGAGTCGATTAAAGGAATTATCACGGTAGGGACGATTTCAACTTCATTGTTGCTGAACATTTATCGGATGGGTATTCCGGTCGTTATGGTAGATCATTGGGATTCTGCATTTTTAAGTGATACGGTGTTTACAGATAATCGCACATGCATGAGTGAATTAATGAAGGACTTGCTGTGTAGGGGCTATACCCGCTTTCAGTTTGTAGGTCATATTGATGACGCTCACAGTTTCTACGAACGCTGGGAAGCATGTCGATCCACACTGGAAATGAGCGGAGTAGAATTGCGGCAGATTAAAGCTCTTCTTCACAGGGGAGCGCAAGCGCTTGCTGAGGAAATGGAAAAGTTGTCCGAGGACGAACTGCCTGAGGTTTTTGTATGTGCTAATGATGTGACTGCTGCGCAAGTCGTGGATGTTCTGAAAGAAAAGGGGATTGACGTTCCGAGGCGTTGCGGAGTGACCGGGTTTGACGATACGAATGAACAAATGCCGATTTATGCCACGGTGAGAGTGGATAAGGAATTGCTGGGAATGCGTGCAGTGGACCAGTTGTTATGGCGCATAACGAACCCGAACTCGCCTGTCGAGAAAAAGTTGCTACATGCTGAGCTATTCGTACGGGAAGTTCATGCACCCCGGATCAGTCGGGAAAATGATGACCGTGAGCGTCCCATCAGCACAATCACATATAGTTAATGTCCAGATACGTGTTATGACACCATACACCGTGAAGACGAAGGAGGTCGCTTTTAGCCTGTTAGGGGCAGAGGGCGACTTTTATTTTGTATTTTGTCATTTGTTCTAAAAAACAATTGACTATTTTGTTAGCTTAATGTTATTTTTGTTATGTTACTGACGAATCCAGATGTTCCCAATCATGCTTATAGGAGGCTTGTGACGATGGTTAATGTGATAGGGTTGGATGGCTGGAGGTTTAGGGAAGCACAAAGTGATGAGTGGCTCAGCGCGAAAGTGCCGGGTTGTGTGCATACTGATCTTTTACGGCATGGCAAAATTCCTGATCCGTTTATCGGTATGAACGAGATGGAGGTACAGTGGATTGATAAGCAGGATTGGATATATGAAGCCCATTTTGAGATAAATGCAGATCAGCTTCAATGTCAATGTGTAGAGTTGGTGTTGGAAGGTCTGGACACATACGCGAATGTAAAAGTGAATGGCCAATATGTCTTGTCAGCCAATAATATGTTTCGGGTATGGAGACAGGATGTGAAGGCAATTGTTCAGCAAGGGGAAAATCGGCTGGAAATCAGTTTTCGTTCTCCGATTGCTGAAGATGTACCCAAGCTGGAAAGCTTAGGTTATGGACTCCCTGCACCCAATGATCAGTCCGAGATCGGTGGTTTGTCCGACAAAAAGGTAAGCGTTTTCGCGCGTAAGGCTCCCTACCACTATGGTTGGGACTGGGGACCGAGGCTGGTGACGAGCGGTATCTGGAGAGAGGTCCGGATCGAGGCGTGGTCCGGTCTAATCGTGAGAGACTTGTTTATTCGACAGGACGAGGTGAATTCGGTAGGGGCTAAACTCATGGCAGTGGTAGAGATCGAAAATGCAGATGAGATTAGAGATGCCGAGTTGCGTATTTCCGCTGACGGGAAGGTGTGGTCCAAGCCGGTACGGCTGCTGAAGGGGAAGCAGACGGTCGAGCTGGAGCTGGAGATGAAGAAGCCGAAGCTGTGGTGGTGCCGTGGGCTGGGGGAGCCGCATTTATATACGTTTGTGGCCGAATTGGTGGAGCAAGAACAAGGAGCTGTAATCGCGGAAAAATCAGTAAAAACGGGACTGCGTTCCATCCGTCTTGTACGTGAACGGGATGCAGCAGGAGAGAGCTTTTATTTTGAGCTGAACGGAATCCCTGTGTTTGCAAAAGGGGCTAACCATATTCCGAATGACAGCTTTGTCACTGAAGTTACGATGGAACGATATCGGTATGAAATTGCCAGTGCAGCTGCCTCGAATATGAATATGCTGCGGGTGTGGGGTGGCGGTATTTATGAACAAGACATATTTTATGAGCTTTGTGATGAATACGGTTTGCTCGTGTGGCAAGATTTTATGTTCGCCTGCAGTATGTACCCGGGGAATGAGGATTTTATGGACAATGTGGCACAGGAATCCGAGGACAATATTAAACGGCTGCGTCATCATCCCTGCATTGCCTTATGGTGCGGCAACAATGAGATCGATTCTGCATGGGCGCATTATGAAGAGAATGGAGGCTGGGGCTGGAAAAAGGACTACACACCTGAGCAACGGGAACGCCTATGGAATGATTATGAAACACTCTTTCATCGGATTCTACCGGAGGCGGTACACACCTGGTCTGCGCAGACAGCCTATTGGCCCTCCTCCCCGCTGATTGACCTGACCAGAGATCGGAACCAGCATGCCCATCGGTCTTCAACTGCAGGTGATATTCATTATTGGGGTGTATGGCACGCGTCTGAGCCGTTTGAGAATTATCATGTCCATGTGGGTCGTTTTATGAGTGAATATGGTTTTCAGTCCTTTCCTGAATACAAGTCTGTTCGTACTTATGCGGAAGAGAAGGATTTGGAGCTGGAATCTGAGGTGATGCTGGCACATCAGAAGAACGATGCGGGCAATCGTCTGATTAAAGAATATATGGAGCGGTACATGCGAGAGCCAAAGGATTTTACATGTTTTCTTCACATGAGCCAAATTTTACAGGCAGAAGCAATGAAAGCAGCTATAGAGGCGCATCGTCGTCACAAGCCCTATTGCATGGGAACATTATACTGGCAAATGAATGACTGCTGGCCCGTTGCCTCCTGGTCGAGTATGGACTATTTTGGTCGTTGGAAGGCGCTCCAATATACGGCTAAGCGCAGCTTTGCTGATGTGCTGTTGAGTGCAACCGATACAGAACAGGGGAATAAGGCCCTGCATCTAGTCAACGATACACTAGAGCCGATATCAGGTACGCTGCGGCTGACTCTTTTGCATATCCGTAGCAGCCAGGCAATTCATGAAGAGAACGTTAAGGTAAAGCAACCAGCAGGCGGTGCAGGAATTGTACATATACTGCCTATCGACAAATGGCTGAGTGGCCTGAACCGTGCGGAGCATATGCTGGTCGCGCGTCTAACGCAGAATGGTGAACAGGTGGCCTCTGGTGAAATTTATTTTGCAGACACGAAAGAGATGGATTTACCGCAGGCAAAAATTGAAGTGACAGAGATTCAGGGAAGCGGGGGCAGCAGATTCATGCTGTGTTCGGATGTACTTGCTAGGCACGTGTGGCTATCGGCAGAGCAGGAAGGTATTTTCAGCGACAATCATCTGGATCTGGCTCCTGGTATTCCAAAAACAGTGGGATTTTTGGCCATGCGCAACGGTTCATCAGCATTTGTGACAGCTGCGCCGGGTACATTGACAGTACATTCGTTGGTCAATTGGATACAAGGTTAGACAACAGTAAAAGCTTATCCGTCTTTAAGTAGATGATGGATAAGCTTCTTTTATAATATAAATTTGTTTTATGATATGTAGAGCGTCTTCATAATGTTAATATACATAACAAAAGGGAACTTGGGAGTTAAGTGATAACAGATCATTTATAAGAAATCTATTTATTTAGCCTCTAACTGTTGGAATATAAAAAAGCATACGGTCGGCCGAGAACTTGTAGAGGAAATCCGTCAGTTGGGCTTTAGCAGGGTGGAGCTGAACTATAACATTACCCGGGAAATGCTAACGACAATTGAACCTATGATTGAGCGGGGAACAATGGCATATCGAGTGTGCACAATACATTTCCTCATACACCAGATCCGGATTACGGCACGAATTCCGTTCTGCTCGGGTTTGACGATGAAAGCAAGCGACAACGTGTGATAGAGCTGCTGGTGCAATCTGTGGAATATGCGCATCATTATGGAGCAAAAGCGGTAATTGTGCATCCCGGACGCCGGATGGCGAATGGACGGGGTTAGTGACGAAATTTATAATGCCGTTAGCGATATTACGCTAATTCATGCTGCCCGAATATTAAAACTACCGGAGCTACGCCTTTACCTGTGAGTGAAGTCTAAAACACAGTAAGCATCTATTTTTCGGGGATGAAGTCCATTCCCGGAGAACGGATGTTTTTTTGTGTTCATTGATGCAGAGGTAGAGCGCTTCCATTGAGCTTGAAGCCATTGTGGTGTACACTGTCCAGAACAGGTGTAAATTGGAACGTCAGGAAGGCAGGACGGTTACAAGGAGGGAAAGACACATATGTATGCCCGTTTAAGATCGTTAAATTATCCACTAAAACTCTATGTTTTTTTAGCACTGGCCTTATGCTCCGTAATCAGTACATTGTGGATCATTAACGTGCGACTGCCCTCAGGGGGCCGCCCTTATCTTTTTATTTGGTGGAATATGATGTTGGCCTGGATTCCTATGCTGTTGACGTTACTGCTTGATGTAATGTACAGCTCGTGGAGGCGGGGAACGAGGACATTTTTACTCTGGGTTACGGGGGCGGCATGGCTTTTCTTTTATCCCAATACACCCTATTTGATCACAGATTTGCTGCATGTATTCGCCAGATATCCATTTCTCGGGGAGCAACGTTTCTGGGGCAATCCGTACTTTTGGAATCATGTACTGGGAATGCTGCTGGTAGCCGTACTTGGCCTGGCAATGGGTTTTGTATCGCTCGAATCCGTACGACAGTTGGTACAACGTGCACGTGGTGGGCTTGTTAGTTGGCTGTTTATGCTGGCGGTACTCTTGTTGAGCAGCCTGGGTATTTACATTGGCCGTTTCTTTCGAGGGAACACATGGGATATTGTTTCTGCGCCCTCTCAACTGTATGCACAGGTATCTTCCATATGGGCAGACTCCTTGCAACGTACTCATTTTGTGGAGTTTAGTGGGATGCTATTCGTCATTTTGCTCGTCAGCTATGTATCCACGATGTGCGTAGTCTGGATGGGGAACAACCGCCAGGACGAATGGCGTCGCTGGTGATTTGATTGCAGCTGAGTGGCTGAATATCATCAAAAAATGTAAAATCAAAGGAGGAGTAGCTACAATGAACGGACAGAATCGATCCGATATCCGCGCTGGTCTTCAGGTGGATATTGTGCTTAAAAAGGATCAGTCTACTGGTAAGTTGACGCGAGGAACGGTGAAAGATATTTTGACCAATTCCCCGCGTCATCCGCATGGAATCAAAGTGCGTTTGGCAGACGGACAGGTTGGGCGTGTCAAACATATCGTAACGAACGAAGGATAGAGCTTTGGGTGAGGAGGAATGAAGATGAATCAGGCAACGGCATGGTCTAAAAATGATCGCTACCCGCTTGTTTTACTTGTATTGCTGGCGCTTGCCCTCATTTGGTCTTTAATTCGCCCGGCGGATTACTTTACATGGGTACTGGAAGTTCTCCCGGCAGTTTTGGGAGCTGTGCTGCTGGCGGCTTTGTACCGTAGATTTCGCTTTACCAATCTGGTATACACCCTAATCTGGCTGCACGCATTGATCTTGATTGTCGGTGGACATTATACCTATGCCGAAATGCCACTGTTCAACTGGATTCGGGATACGTTCGGACTGGAGCGCAATTATTATGATCGACTTGGGCATTTTGTACAAGGTTTTGTACCTGCACTCATTACCAGGGAAGTGCTGTTGCGTAAAACGGCCTTGGGAAGCGGGAGCTGGCTCACTTTCCTCACGGTTAGTGTGTGTCTTGCGATCAGCGCTGTGTACGAGCTGATTGAGTTTGCTGTAGCCAAGGCAACCGGAACGGCAGCAGAAGCCTTTTTGGGCACACAGGGAGATGTATGGGATACCCAATGGGATATGCTTCTTGCGTTCATCGGCGCCTTGACCGCAGTGATTTTGTTGAGTGGGGTACATAACAAGCTGCTGAAGCAATTAAGGTATTAGCAGAATTTATTTAACCCGCCACTATCATGCTATCTGAAATTGCCTGTTTTTGAAGGCTACATTCGCGTCATGGGACGGCTGTCGAGGTGTAGGGTTGCTGCGTCCATGTAGCTGTCCAGTAACCGTTCAAAAATACGGTCCCATGTCTGGTCCAGGCTGTAGGCTCTACCAGCTCTGGACATAGCATCGCGAAGTGAGGCATCCTCGTACAACAGCTGTACAGCTTTGGCAAAGGCAGTGGCGTCCCCAGCAGGACACAATAGCCCTGTTTTTCCATGGATTAGATTATCTTTTACCCCGCCTTCATTGGCACCGACCACAGGTGTACCGCTCGCCATAGCCTCCAGTACAACATTGCCGAAGGTTTCCGTGGTGGAAGGGAAGAGGAATACGTCGGCTGCGGCGTAGAGTTCAGCTAATTCCGGCCCTTTCACAAAACCAAGCCAGTGGACTGCATGCTCCGGCACCCCTAGATCCGCTGCAGTTTTGACCTTATACAATGGACCATCTCCTGCAATGACCAGCACAGAGGCTGCGCGGACGTCGTCGGGTAACTGGAGATAGGAATCCAGTAACGTGTCTATCCCCTTTTCCGGTGCAAGCCTGCCTACATACAAAATAACAAATGCATCTGCATGAACGCCCCATTTCTTCCATACTGCATTCCGGTCCACCTTTGGTTGAAATCGGTCAGTATCAATGCCTCTACTCCAGATTTCGAGCTGTCCCATTCCTTTATGGCGCAACAATTCCATGGTTGATTGAGAAGGGACATATACTCTTTCGCAATGTCTGTGAAACCAGAGCATGTATTTCCATAACGCAGGTTCAAGCCAGCGAAGCTTGTAATATTCGAGGTATTTATCAAAATGGGTGTGATATGAGGCGACGAGTGGAATATGGTGTTTGGCTGCGTAGCTTGTTCCATACAGGCCAAGGTTAAACGGAGTAGCGACATGAATCAAATGCGGGGAAAAGGCTGACAGACGCTCGTTGATCTGTTTGGCGTTGGGGATCGCAAGTCTGCATTCCCGGTACAACAAAAAGGGAATACTCCGAAATCGCTCTACACCCGGCCCAGAAGGCAGATGATGGTCTGCCTCCGGTGCGAAGACGAGCGTAGATACTCCATGTGTCTCCAGATAGCCAATCCATCGTTCCAGGGTCAGAGCAGCGCCATTCACGTCAGGCGTATACGTGTCCGTAAATAATGCAACTCGAAGCATGCCTTCATTCCTCCTCCGCCATTCTCATTTATCCTATGACGTTCCAGGGGAGTCCGCTTGGAGGCTCCGGCTTTTATTGTGTCATGATTTTGTTTACGGGCTTGCCGGGTTTTGTAAAAGCTGGCCCGCGGACGGGCGCTTTTCTCGGAACATTCTGTAATAGACGAGGGAGGACAAAATATAGAAAACACCTGTCATGCTAAATGTGATGGCATAGCCCCAGTAGTTGCCATATGTTGTAACCAAATAGGCTTGTACAGGTCCCATACCTGCGGTGCCTAGCATCCAGGTCGTCTGGAGAATGGAGTTGGCAATGCCGCGATTTTTATCTGACACACGTTCGACGAGAATGGCGGTCTGCAGCGGATTGGCTGCATTCATTAGCGCTTGCCTGAATAGAAAGCTGATGGAAGCGATCCATAGCACATTCGTAAAGCCTGTAATGAGAAGGAAGGGTAGCGAAAGCAGTTGGAAGCCAACTACAGCTCTGACCAGTCCAATCCGGCTGCCGAGGGTAGGCCCGATCAACATGGAGAGGATGGTCATAAGCTGGCCGAGTGCAATCAGTAAACTCATTGCGCTGAGCGATACGGAGAAGCGGTTCGTAAAATACAAATTAAGATACGGGATGACCAGACCTGAACCTAACCCAAGAAAAAACTGGGCAAGAACAAATTGTCCAATAACCCGGCGATCAGAAGCAGCAGCAGGCGTCTCCAAGGCAGGGATATCGGATGTACTGTGCGGTGTATGTACTTGTTCTGTTTCTGTATGAGGTGAAGATTCGGCAGGAGCTGGTGCTTCTAAGGTTGCCGTAGTTTTTGTGATGAACAATAGAGGAATAAAAGCAGTCAATGTTGCCATTCCTCCAAGGAACAGAGCAACCCGCAGACTGGATAGCGGTGTGATTCCCCACGTCTGTAGCCCATCTGCGAGTACGCCACCCCCGAAGCTGCCCAGGACTTGAGCTGCCAGTACAAGAGCTGAGTAATAGCTGAATATTTTTAAGCGCTGGGATTTACTAATGCTTTCCGCTAAAAAAGGCACAGCCAGCACCTGAATAAAGGCGGCGAATACACCTGAGATTACGGCAAATACCAACATGCTTCCGCTGGTATCTGTAAGGGTACGGGCGAGAAAGGCCAGGCCGCTGAATAATGCGCCGATGACCAGCATATTTTTGCGGCTCGTCCGATCCCCCAAAAATCCGACCGGAATGAACAGCAACGCCGTCGCCAGAGCCTGCATGCTGACCACCCGGCCGTTCATATCATCATCAAAGCCAAGCCCTTGGATATACAGGTTATACAGTACAGAAAACATTCCCGTGCCCATCTGGTACAACAGATTGGCCATAAAAAACAATCGGATATTACGCGGCCACTTTCGGGGCTCTTCTAACATTTTGCTAATCCATGGCACGATGAGTTCCTCCTGTGACGTGTTGCAAATAAGTTAATACTGTTGATATGTATTCTAGCAGGAACTGTACATTTCATAAATATTCCTGATCTCCGATTGTTTTGGGTAATAATAAAGCATGGACTTTACATTGAATTTTCATTATAGTAATTCGGTATGGATAAATTTGAAAGGTAAGCAGGAGGGATGGCTTTGGCTTTTGGAGCACGGGTGTTAAAAACGGGAATCGCAGTGACGCTCGCCCTTTTTCTGAGCACGCTTTTGAACACCCATTCGCCTGTGGGGGCAGCGATAGCCGCTATTTTTGCCATGCAACCGTCGATATATAGGTCGTGGCGTTATTTTCTGGATCAACTCCAAACAAGCACACTCGGTGCAATCATGGCGTTGCTGGGCGGAATGGTATTTTCGAATGAGCCGATTGCAGTTGGACTGGTATGTGTATTGGTACTTATGATATGTCTGAAAATAAATATGGCTGATACGGTTGGATTGACACTCGTGACCGTTGTTTCTGTAATGGAAGCCTCAGGGGACTGGAAATTTGCGGTGACCCGCTTTGCGCTCACTTTGATTGGGATTGTGTCTGCTTTTGTCATCAATGTTAGTGTTTTTCCCCCGAAACCGAAAAGGCAGTTTATTAATCAGATTCAAAATGTATTTAACAGCATGTCCTTGCTGCTGCGTACTGCCATTTCCGATGAGATTAAGGAGTCTGTCTTCAAAGAGGAAAAAGGAAATCTGGAGGGAGCCATTAAATCGCTGTCGGACAAATATCATTTGTTCGAGGAAGAGCAGAAGAAGCTCAAGCGCTCCAAGTTTAGTCAAACAAGACAAATGGTAGTATACAAACAAATGCTCGGAAGTTTACACAAAGGATATGAGGTACTGGATGCAGTGGAAAGACACTACTTCCAGTCTTTACGGCCAAAAGGAACGGATGCTTTTTTTGACAGTCATCTGGAGCTGCTGATTCGTTTTCACGAGCATGCTCTACTGAAATTCGAAAACAAGCTAAAACCGAATGAGGACGAAAGTGAATTGTTTCAGCAAGCCAACGGCGAATTTATGAAGCATGCGATTACACGTTTTGACCATTGTCAGGAAGGAATGCTGCGGCTGTCCATTGTGGCTGCGGCGATGTACGACTATGGTCATCAGCTGGAGAGGTTGAGCAGACTGGCCGATCATATTCATCCTGTAGAAGAGAGCAGATAGGCGAATTTCCTAAAGAAAAGCGACCGCATTCATCAATCAGATGGACGGTCGCTTTTTTATGTAATGAATTCAAGTATGTAAGAACAGGTTAATAGAAGGTTGCCAGAACGCACAAAAAAAGCCCGCTGGTTGCGAACAGGGACTGAACTTGCTACAATAGAGGATGCTCTGTTTTATGGTGAAACCATAAGCGTAAGTTGTGAACTACACTTCTTGTTACATTATAGCATGCTTCAAAGGATTAGTCAATTTTCCCGGATCAGGGGGATGCCGCGAGTATGCCCGGGTCCATAATAGAGCATAGTTTGTACGCAAGGGAGCCCTGCATGGAGCAGGAGGAAACGGAACAGGAGCGATGCCAGTGACTACTGAACAGCAATGGAATGAAGAACAACGAAGAGTAGAAGATGTGACCGCAGTGATTAGCGGGCGTATTCGGAAGCTAGAGACAGAGGTTGGTTCTGTGCGCGGAGATGTCGTCGATATGCGTAAAGACTTCTGGGATGAGGTAACGATCAATTTCAGTGAGGCGGACGATGTGGGCGAGACGTCCACCAGTTTGCGTCAGCAGTCCGAGATTTTGTCTGAGCGGGAACGAAGACACAAGCATTCCACAGAGGCGTTAGGTCGTTTGAAAAAGTTGCTTGATTCACCGTATTTTGCACGAATTGATTTTGCTGAGGAAGGGCAGACTGCGGAACGTGTTTATCTGGGGATTGCCTCCCTACTGGATAATCAAGATGAGGAATTTCTGATCTACGACTGGCGCGCGCCTATTTCCAATCTTTATTACGATAACATGCCGGGGCCCGCCTCATATAAGACCCCGGCCGGGGAGATGGAAGGGGAACTCACGCTTAAGCGCCAATTCTCGATTCGTGATGGACAGATCCGTTTTATGTTCGATACAGGAGTGACGATTGGAGACGAACTTCTTCAAGCAGTATTGAGCCGCAGCTCGGATGCTCAAATGAAAAGTATAGTCGCTACTATCCAAAGGGAGCAAAATCGCATCATCCGTGATGATCGAAGCCGGATGCTCATTGTTCAGGGGGCGGCAGGAAGTGGCAAAACCTCTGCTGCGCTTCAGAGAGTAGCGTATTTGCTGTATAAGTACCGGGATCGCTTACGAGCGGATCAGGTCGTGTTATTTTCGCCTAATCCGATGTTTAACAGTTATGTATCGACAGTATTGCCTGAATTAGGTGAGGAAAATATGCTTCAGGCCACGTTTCAGGAATATTTGGAGCGGCGTTTGGGCCGAGAGTTTCAGTTAGAAGATCCATTTGAACAGCTGGAATATGTGCTTTCAGCATCGTTACAGCCTGGGTATGAAGCTAGGATGGAGGGTATCCGCTTTAAGTCGTCCAAGACGTTCTTACATGTGATTACAAGCTACAAGACGTATTTGGAACAGGAGGGAATGCGTTTTAAACCCATCCGTTTTCAGGGACGTGAGGTGGTTTCAGTAGAGCAAATGGCACGCAAGTTTTATGAATTCGACTCTACGGTTCGGCTGGCGAATCGATTGGAACTGCTACGGGATTGGATGCTCAAAGAGCTGGCCCGCTTTGGTAAGGAAGAATGCTCCGCCCCATGGGTGGATCAACAGATGGATCTGATGGAGCCGGAGGATTATCAGCGTGCCTATAACCGTATGCGCCGTAAATCCAAGAATAAGGGCGATACCTTCGACGATTTTACGCGTGAAAGAGAAATATTGGCGCGTATGGTGGTCAGTGGCCGCTTAAAGCCCCTGCGCAAATGGATTAAGGCGCTTCGCTTCGTAGATACGACCCGGCTCTACAGCGAGCTGTTTATGAATGAGGCATTGTTGAGCCAACTGGCGAATCATGCAGAGCTGCCCGTCAGCTGGGGTGAAATTAGTCGACAAACTCTGGAACGAATTCGGGCTGGGGAGTTAGCGTATGAGGATGTGACACCCTTTTTATATTTGCGTGAGCTGATGCTGGGCTTTCGTTCCAATAGCAACATCCGTCACGTGTTTATTGATGAGGCACAGGACTATTCCCCATTCCAGCTGGCGTTCTTCAAGCGTTTATTTCCACAGGCTAAAATGACGGCACTGGGTGATTTTAATCAGGCGATCTATGCCCATGCCTCGGTGCTTCAGGATGCAGAACCATTGTATGACTTGTATGGTGCAGATCAGACCGAGATGATTTCCCTGACACGCAGCTATCGCTCAACACAGGAGATTGTGGAATTTACCCGGGGGATGGTCGCTGGGGGAGAGCACATTGTACCGTTTAACCGTAAAGGTGAGAAGCCTCTTGTTACTGAGGTGCGTTCGCTTGAAAAGTTGCATCAATTGATAGTTGGGAATGTCACAGAATTGTTGGCAGAAGGCTATGAATCCATCGCGGTGATCTGTAAAAATGCTGACGAAAGCGCGGCAGCCTACGAAGCGCTGGAAGGACAGCTGTCAGTGAAGCCAAAACTAATTAAGAAAACAACTCCTGCTTTTGAAAAGGGGATTCATATCATTCCGGCCTACCTGGCAAAAGGCGTGGAATTCGATGCGGTTCTGATTTATGACGGATCAGCGAAACAATACCAGCGTGAGAGTGAGCGTAAGCTGTTCTACACCGCCTGTACGCGAGCGATGCATCTGCTGCATATTTATAGCATAGGGGAGATTACGCCATTCGTGAGTTTACGGGATTCGGATACGTATACCCTCAAAGTGGAAGAAAGTGATCGTGTTCTATAGAGAGGACATTGGCAATCAGCCGGGGACAAATGCCTTAGAAACCCTTGCGATGCCTGAATAGATGTAGAGTTGGCTGGCATTATGGAGCGTATTCCAGTAACATAAGCAAATAAGCAAAACAGGTAAGAAGCATAAACGGAGGTTACAAACGTAATGGACATGAAGAGTGTATTTCAACGCCCGCCGCTAGCGGACTGTGTACCCGAGTTGGTAGCTACAGCTAGAGGAGAGCGCAAGGCATCGCTGGTGATCCGCGGAGGAACACTGGTCAATGTGGTATCGGGCGAGTTGCTGCCGGGCATGTCTATTGCTGTGCAAGGTGCTCGTATCGCTTACGTCGGTAGGGACGTCAGTCATACGATTGGAGAAGACACCATAATCATTGAAGCGGAAGGCCGCTATATGGCACCGGGGTTACTGGACGGACATTGTCACATCGAAAGCACGCAGCTGACCGTAACGGAGTTCGCTAAGGCTGTACTGCCGCTGGGAGTGACGGGTGGTTTTTTTGACCCGCATGAAATTTCCAATGTACTGGGTCTAAAAGGGCTTCGTCTGATGCTGGACGAAGCACGTACGACACCGCTGGCTGCTTACATGCAGGTGGCTTCTTGCGTCCCGTCCACAGGTCCGGAGCTGGAAACGACGGGTGCCTCCTTCGGCCCGGCGGAAGTCGCAGAGGCGTTAAGCTGGGGCCCGGATATGATCGGGCTGGGCGAAGTCATGAATTTCCCTGGTGTCGTCTATGGAGACGATGTGATGATCGGGGAAATTCAGGCCACGCTGCGCGCGGGCAAGGTGGCGGATGGCCATTTTACATGGGCCTCCGATGATTGGCGGCTGCCGGTCTATGCAGCCGCGGGAATTACGGGCGACCACGAGTGTGTCACGCCCGAGGATGTAGCCGAGCGTATCCGGCTCGGCATGTATGCCAAGATGCGGCAAGGCTCCGCATGGCATGATGTGGCCGAGACGATCCGAGCCAGCACCGAAATGGGTCTCGACACGCGCCGCATGATGCTGGTAACGGATGACCGCAGCGCAGAATCCTTGCTCCATGAAGGGCAGATGGACTTCGTCGTGCGTCATGCGATTGCACAGGGCGTCAAGCCCGTAACCGCGTTTCAGATGGCCACGCTGAATACGGCAGAGCGCTTCGGCGTGGCACGGGACATCGGATCGATCATTCCGGGTGCGATTGCCGACATTATTTTGCTTGATGGCCGATTGGCCGAAGTGAATGTGACGGCTACCATCGCAGCGGGCCAGCTGGTGGCCGAGCACGGTCAAATGGTCGCCGATTGGGACGGCTTCGTTTATCCTGCGGAAGTGATGGACACGGTCCACCTGGGACGAGAGCTGAGTGCTGCAGATTTTCGCATTGCGGCTCCAGTACAGGAGGGGAATGTACCTGTACGGGTGATTCGTGTTACGGAAAACCACGTGGACACGAAGGAAGTGCGAATGACCGTTCCGGTCCGTAATGGAGAAGTCACGGCAGATCCTGCACAGGATTTGTGCAAAATAGCCGTTTTCGAGCGCCATCATGCCAGTGGCAGTCACGCGGTGGCACTTGTGACAGGTGTCGGCTTCACCGAGCCGGCTGCAATTGCCATGACCGTCGCGCATGATAGCCACAACCTACTCGTCATAGGTAATGATGACGAGCTCATGACACAGGCGGCGAAGCAGGCTGTTACCCTGCGTGGTGGCGTGGTGGTCGTATCCGCCTCGGGTGAGACGCGCTTCCCGCTGCCTATCGCCGGGCTGATGTCCCCAGCTCCGTTTGCAGAGGTAGCTGCGCAGTCCGAAAGTATCAGCCGGGCACTTCAGCAGTCCGGCTGCATGCTGAACAACGCGCTGATGACACTGTCACTGCTCGCACTGGTCGTTATCCCTGAAATCCGTCTGTCGGATCAGGGGCTTGTCGTGATCGGAGCGGATGGCATCCGCAAGGTATCTCTTTTTGTGGAAGAGGATGCTGCGGAAGTCTGATAGAACACGTCGCTGGGGGTTGTCCTACAGGTCTGCCCAGACCTGAGGGATAACCCCTGTTTTTCATACACGAAGTCAAAAAAATATCTTCGATTCCTTTATAAAAATCAAGGAGCGGTGAGCAGATGCATCCCTATTATCGTTCATTAGAAAAAATGGCTCATCATGCCTCGATTATAGAGCAGGATTGGAACAGGTTTGTAGAGCAAACCTGTGTGAAGCATATTCAGCAGGGAACGGTTCTCATTGAAACGGGTGAGCCTGTGAAACATGCCTATTTTTGTTCAGAGGGATTATTCCGTTTATTTTATACATTAGCAGATGGCAGAGAATACAATGTTGGTTTTTCGCCAGAAGATGATTACGTAACCTCTTATGGGGCTATGATCCAAGGAGAACTATCCACTTTTTCGATTGAGGCCATGGAAGATTCGGTTGTCATTGAAATTCCATATCACGTATTGAAGGAGCTTATGGATACAAGCCATATGTGGGAAAGATTCGTCCGTAAAAGTGTAGAAAGACTTTATATTCGAAAAGAGGAACGGGAGCGCGAATTATTGTATCTTTCTGCTAAGGAGCGTTATCATGCTTTTCTTCTCAAATACCCCGGATTGGACAAACGAGTTGCCCAATATCATATAGCTTCGTACATAGGCGTCTCCCCTGTATCACTTAGTCGTTTGCTGCGTAGTGATCCGCATTAACCTATGTTAATGCGACGTTGTAGACAAGCAGCGTACAATAACGATAAATCATTCAAGCTTCACCAAAAAGGAGATAAGGCATATGCGTTATATGATGATAGTATTATTGGAGTTCTACCCTTCCTGGTTGGCTCTACCTCGGGAGGAACGTCGAAAACATGCGGGGGCCTTGCAGGCTACCATTCAAAAATATAGCGAACATGTTCAGGTTCGTTTTTTTGATGCAGAAGCACTGCCTGGAAAGGACTACACCGATTTCGTCGTATGCGAAACGGAGGACATGAAGCAATATCACTATATGTGGGAAGAAATTCGCGATTCGGAGCCGTATACCAAAGGATACATGAAGATTAAAGATGTAGTGATGGGTATGGAAAATGCATTTCAGTCCTATGAGTCAGAAATGCTACAGATGGAAAAATAACGTCATTCCGCTTTCTATGTAAAATGAAGAGTTCATCTTATATACGATTAAAAAGGCGAATTCCTGTGCTGCTTATGTTCAGCTGGGAATTCGCCTTTTATCTTTTGGAGACGAAAAAGTATAATAAGAGAAAATCACATTATACAACTGTGTTACTTATAATCTTCAAAAAACCGTTCTTCCCAGCGGTATCCATTAACTGATTAATGGATTTTCTTGCGGTATCGTTAAACAAATACCACTCATCATTCGATACATCATGAATCAAAGTCTCTGGGTAGCCTGTTAAAAGTTCAGGTGGATAAGTGCGAATTAAAGAATATATATCAAAACGAACTAAGCTTTTCCCTTTTTGGCCTAAAAAATCATATTGTGCATTTTTATAATAAGATCCAGGTGTGTCAAGAGTGAAGCTCCAAGAATAGTTTGCAGGTGCTTCGACCTTTTCACCTTTGTTTTTTGCAAAAATATTATAAATGGTTTCGTTATATGCATTGCCATGAATTTGCTGAACTACGCCGCCCAAAGTCATACGGTATTCCTGTTGAAGTGCTTTTACTTGTACACCGTTTATGAACAATGGATTAGTATCAACAGTCACTGTAAAGTTGCTGTAATTAACATTGCAGCCAAACGCCTCTGCAATAAAACGAAGCGGAACATATATGCGATTATTTTTTGTATATGGTTTTACATCAAGCAGCATCTTTCTACCATTTTTCTCCGCTGTGCTTCTGTTTACTGCTAATTTTACTTTCATCTCGCTTTTAGCGAGAATAACCTCGGAATCGGACCATTCGACGCTAGCCCCCAAACTTTCGCTCATAACACGTAGAGGTACCATGGCGCGTTTATTCTTCATTTCGGGCTTCACATCGGATGTAATAGTCACACCGTCAATTTTGATCTGATTTTGTGCTGCATAAGTAGTGGACGATGAAATAAATAAAAAAATTGCAAGAAAAGCCGCAAAGAATGCTTTGTTCATAAATGATTGCTCCTTTTTTAGTTAAATTTGTTGCGCAGTAACTTCCCCCATATGAAGACGCAATTCGATAAAAAAACGTTGCGCTGTCGTGTCCCTTAACTTAACGTAACAACCAGTTTGTACTATTCAATTACATTCCGATATTTACCAACTAAAAATTACTAATCTTCCTGGGTAATTATGTCGATAACACTGAATATTATTCATAAAATTTATCAAAGTAAATCCTTAGGGGGAAAGTTAATGAGAAAACAGCTAAAAGTTGCGATTTCTCTAGTATGTTTAATGATGTTTATAGGTTGTTCAGCTTCACCAGTATCACAGCAGACGACCAAGATTACACTTTTGAATTCCAAATCTGAAATAAAAACCCAATTAGAAGAAGTAGCAAAACAATACAATCAAGAGCACCCTGAAGTATCTTTGGAGATTATAACCGCTCCAGAGGGAACGTCAGCATATCAAAAACTGATGTCGATGTACGGCTCAGGAAGTCCAGCAACTATGTCGATGCTTGACCCGGGCGACACGCAGACATTCCTGGATAAAGCCGTTGATTTAAGTAAAGAGAAGTGGGTAGCCGATACGATAGAAAATGGACTTGATGCAGTTAAGAAAAACGATGCTGTGCTGGGATTCCCATTTGCAGTAGAAGGCTACGGATTAATCTATAACAAGAAAGTATTGGACAAGGCAACAGGGGGTTCTTTTGATCCTTCTTCGGTGAAAAGTAGAAGCAACCTGAACTCATTAATGGCTAAGATTCAGAAGACGGGAGTAGCACCGGTCATGCTTTCACCAATGGACTGGTCTCTCGGCTCTCATCTTTTAGCTCTGTCTTATTCTGTTCAACCTGTGGGTTTTCCAGAGTTTGTTAAAGGTATGCAGGATAACTCCATAGACATGTCCCAAAATAATGTAATGTCTGGATGGGTACAAACTTTAGATCTGCTCAAGAATAACAGCATCAATAAGAATTCACCTTTGGACAGCACGTATGACGATGGAGTCAAAGCATTAGGAGAGGGAAAAGTGGGGCTTTGGTTTATGGGCAACTGGGCTTGGGCTGGGATTAAGAGCAATGATACAGCAAATGAGGAATACGGTTTTTTGCCCCTTCCGTTAAGCGATAATACAGATGACCCTAACAATGCTAAAATCACAGTCGGTGTAACAAAGTATATTTTCATTGATTCTACAACTACAACACCTCAGGAGCAAGAGGAAGCAAAGAAGTTTCTGAACTGGCTGGTATACGACAAGTCCGGACAAGAATTTCTGGTAAACAAGGCTAATACGATACCCGCGTTCAAAAATATTAATTTAGAGCCTGCCGATCCTTTGGGACGATCGATCAAGTCATATATGTCGAACGGAAAGACGCTGCCGTTTATGGCAACACTTCCACCTGATCACGGGGCCATCACAGGAGCATCTATCCAAAGCTACATTAGTGGAAAGATAGATAAGGCTGAGCTGTTGCGCCAAATACGCATATACTGGAAAGCTCAGCAGTGATGATACGAGACCAGTTACGGGAGGAAGATAAAGATGTTTAAATTAACGTTAAAGAAAAAAATAATTAGTGCAGCGCTCATACTGGTTATCGTACTGTCCCTTTCAAGTGTTATAGGCGTCATTAAGATGTCGGAAATGGGTGAGGCTTCTGATAAGGTAAATAACAGGTCTTTGCCTGCGGTTATTCTTCTTCAGGGTATGGATAAGCAGATTACAGAAATCGATAGACTCACCGTTCGATTGATACTTGAAGAGGATGCGGCTGTTCGCAGCACTTATCAAGAAGAATTAACCAAAGCTACAGCTTCAATGGATAAGAGTGTAAATGAATATCAAAGTTTAGCCTCTACGGCAGAGGAAAAAGAACTGTTCACCAATTTTTATGGTCAGTGGGCAATGTATCTTCGCCATCTAAAGGTGGTTTCCGCTGCCATGGAAGAAAACGACAAAGTGATGGCCTACATGATCATTCATGGAAATTCTTCTATTTATAAGGCAGCATTAGACAATGTAAATAAACTGAAGTTACTTAATGAGCAGTACGCTACTGATGCCGCTAATCAATCGAGTCAATCTTACCATTCAGGTAGAATTTTGATGATTTCTCTGACTATCATATGTACGATCCTAGGAATTATCGGTTCTTTTTTACTGGCTCAATCGTTCACTAAGCCCATATTAAAGATTGCGGAACAGATAAAGCTGGTAACGAGGGGGGACCTGCAAGTGGAGCCCCTTAGAGTCCGGTCAAAAGATGAGGTCGGGGAACTGGCATCCGATTTTAATGAAATGTGCGATTCACTGCGCAACCTTTTAAAGGAAGTTGTGGATAATTCCTTACTGGTTGCCTCTACGGCTGAACAGTTAACGGCCAGTGCGGAACAGACGAGCATCGCTACCGAGCAGATAGCTATAAGTGCCACTCAAGTCGCAGAGGGATCTCAGACACAGCTTGCAGATATAGCTGAAACGCTGAATTACACGGTAGACGTTTCTAAAAGTGTAGACAACATAACCAATCGCTTTGTTCATGTGGCTAATCTCACAACCCAAGCACAAGAAAAAGCAAACAACGGGAAAACCCAAATGTCTTCGACTGTCTTCCAAATAAGAGATGTGCATACCAAGGTAACTCAATCCGCTGAAGTGGTAAATATTCTAGGCGAAAAGTCGGCGGAGATTAAACAGATCACAGCTATGATCAGTGATATAGCAGCCCGAACCAATTTGCTTTCACTAAATGCGAGTATAGAAGCTGCAAGAGCGGGAGAGCAGGGAAAAGGATTTGCGGTTGTCGCTTATGAAGTACGCAATTTATCGGCACAAGCAAGTGAAGCAACGGGCAAGATTTCTTCGCTGGTCAACGAAATCACATTAAGAACAGATGAAGTTGTGGTTTCAATGAATGAAGGTGTTCAATCTCTGAATGAAGGCATGATGCTTGTCGAAGGTGTAGGTAACGTTTTTTCTGAGATTGTGGGTGCCGTTGAAGAAGTGGGTAGTGAGGTGGACACGGCGGCTTTAGAAGCAAGATCCGTAAATGAAGGAACCGTTTCTATGGTTGAATCGATGAAGAAAATTGCTGAAATCTCCGAACGTGCTGCAGATTCTACTCAAACAGTCGCAAGCGTAGTCGAGGAAACTACCGCATCCATGCAGGAAGTGTCAGCAGGTGCTAACATGCTTGCCAAGAGAGCGGAAGAAATGAATCAAACGGTGTCGGTATTCAAGATTTAAAATAAGCTTCAAATCAAGTGGAGTTAAGAGCGGCAGCCTTGGACGAGAAAAAAAGTCTTAGACTGCCGCTGTTTTGTTAAGCTCAAACCATTAGATTACGAATGAACGGCTTCAGCTTTTTTGGCTGCTCTTTTCAGATCCTGTTTACGACGTTCCTCCAGATACCGCTTACCATTCTTCTTGTCTGCTGTCAGTGTAAAGCAGGATATGATGGTGAACAGGCCTGCAATGGAACCCAGAATTACATAAGTTATCGGGAAATTCAATACTTCATACATATGTCCCACAATGGGCGAGAAAATGGAAACCATCAGGGAGCCCATAAACAAATACAGCAGGTACATGGTAGAGGACAAGCGTTGGTCAAAGTTAACGGTAATGTATTTGAAGATGGCTACCAGAATAAGCGGTTTCTCCAGGGAGTGAATCATCTTCATTGCAGCTACCCATATGGAACCGAATGGCAACGAAGAGCCGATAATACGCAGAGACATAATCGACCCGGCAATAATTAATGCCCATTTGGCGGTCGTTTTGTTCACAAACCAAGGGGTAACGAAAAGGAACACAAATTCCAGGAAAACCTGCACAGCGCTCAAATCACCGAGGAATTGATTTCCTTCCGCTTTGGAACTGAACTGCGATACGAAGTATGTGGCAAACTGCTGGTCATATACCTCATAGATTTGGGTCACGCCAACCATGAATAGCATAAGAAACCAGAACTTTTTGGTACGCACGAGATGCAGCACATCGATTAGCTTCAACGATTCTGTTTTCTGCTGCTCCTGTCCGGACATTTCGACTTTGGTCAGGAAGATGCAGATCATGGCAACAACGGCAGATACCGAGGCAATCCAGAAGGTCAGATTTACATTGATATTGATGACCCGTCCTGCAACAAAAGTAGCCGCCGCCCACCCAAGTGAACCCCACATGCGAACCCGTCCGTATTCAAAGCCGTATTTACGCGAAACTTTGTCCATATACGAATCGACGACACCGTTACCTGCATTAAATACCAGGCCGATAAATAGCGCACCAACAATGGCACCAATGACGAACTGCGTTTGTAGTAATGGACCGTACACATAAATAAAAAAGGGTCCGACGAGCAAAAGAATCGTAAAGAGTATGTACAGCAGATGTTTTCTCAGACCCAGCTTGTCGGATAAGTAACCGAACAGGGGTTGCATAATCAGGGCCACGATTGAGTTAGCCGCATATAGAAATCCCGTGTAGGTTTCTGAAATTCCCAGGCTTTGTCCCAGCCAAATGACAAAAAAAGACATGGCGGCAGACCATGTAAACAGATAAGCGAAGTTAAAAATACTCAGAGACCAATAGTTGCGTTTTGCCAAATTCATCATGTTTAAGCACCCCTTCAAATTGTAGCCGCTCAATGTGTTGTCAACGTCAATATGTATTGTCTGTACTATTAATTGTAAGGATTTTTCATTTGCTTCCATAGGGCATTTTCCCAAGATTTCCTGTGCTTATTTCAATCAGTTGAGAATTCGGATAAAACAGCAGATCCTGATATGGATTAAAATTGGGGCTCAAACTATTTTAAATATGTTGAAGAGGAATAGTACTATATCTACATCTTGTAAGAAATAAGTCCTAAGTGTAAAATTCTCTTATAGTTCATTAAGCTCACTAAGTTCATTCTGCAAGTACAAAGTTACTTGAAATACTGATCGTATATAGAGTATTGTGTAACGATGAGTTAAGACGAAACCCACTCATCCTAAAGGCACGGGTTATCACTAGGCTCTATTAACATATATTATACAAATTAAAAAGAAAACGAATAAAAACAAATTGTTGTGAGTTCGTAGTTGGAGGATTTATTATGTCGAAAAGTGTTTCTTCGTCCTTTATTATCATTATAGGCTCAATGCTATTTGCCTTATTTTTTGGTGCAGGGAATCTAATCTTTCCACCTATGCTTGGGCAAATGGCTGGAAAGAATGTATGGGTAGCCAATGCGGGTTTCTTGGTTACCGGAGTTGGCTTACCATTACTAGCCGTCACAGCCTTTGTTTTTTCAGGCAAAAGCAATTTGCAAACTTTAGCGAGTCGTGTACATCCTGTATTCGGTCTAGTCTTTACAACAATTCTTTATCTGGCCATCGGGCCTTTATATGCAATTCCTAGAACCGGTAGTGTGTCATTTGAAATTGGAGTAAAACCTTTTTTTTCTAACAATGCAGATCATCCTGTCGCACTTGTTGTATTTACTATTCTTTTTTTTGGAGTTGCATGCTTGTTATCACTTAATCCTACAAAAATTATTGATGTTATCGGAAAGTTCTTAACACCCATTAAATTGACATTCATTGGATTACTTGTGATTGTAGCTATTATTCACCCAATAGGAAAATTCCAAGAACCTGCGGAAGGTTATACATCGAATGTCTTTTTCAAAGGCTTTCAAGAGGGTTATTTAACATTGGACGCTCTTGTAGCCTTTATTTTTGGAATTATCATTGTGAATGCAATTAAGGATAGAGGAGTCACTACAAAAAAAGAGTTGATGATCATTTGTGCCAAAGCGATAGCAATTGCGGTTATACTCTTAGCTTTTATCTATACGTCTCTTTCATACATGGGAGCTTCTAGCGTTGAAAAATTGGGTGTTTTGGGAAATGGCGCTGAGGTGCTAGCTAAGGTTTCCTCCTATTATTTTGGATCTTATGGTTCTATTCTATTAGGCTTAATGATTACAGTAGCGTGTTTAACGACAAGTGTGGGGCTTATTACTTCCTGCTCTTCTTTTTTTCATGGATTATTTCCGAAAGTCTCATACAAAAGAGTTGCTCTCATGTTATCTATATTTAGTGCTCTTGTAGCCAACATAGGTTTAACACAGCTTATTAAGGTTTCAACGCCAGTATTAATGGCAATATATCCTATTGCTATTTCTCTTATATTTTTAACTTTTTTACATCCCGTATTTAAAGGAAAGTCAGAAGTATATCAAGGCAGTTTGATATTAACCTTTATCGTTAGTTTATTTGATGGCTTGAATGCTGCTGGAATAAAAATCAATGTAATTAATGACTTTTTCAATCATCTTCTTCCATTATATAATGTAGGGTTAGGATGGTTAATTCCCTCTGTTTTAGGAGGTGTAGCTGGCTACATATTTACTAAGTTAAGAGGTAGAAAAATAATTTTAGTACTTTTGAAGCCCAAAAAGAATAAATGATTTACCCTATGGCATATTAGTCTGTTATATAAGGGACAGCAAGCGCCTGATCTGCTTCGTGCTGCTTACGGTACTGCGAAGGGGTCAGGCCGTTCCATTTTTTAAAGGTCGCAATAAAATAGCTTAAATTGTCAAAACCAACATCCAGCGCAATATCAACCACTTTGCAATCACTTTGCTCCAGCAACCTGCAAGCCTTCTGAATCCGATGATAGTTGATATATTCTATCGGGCTTTTCTGAACCATCTGCTTAAAAAAACGGCAAAAATGCCCCTCACTCATTCCAATCTCATCTGCGATCTCCCGTAAACGTATAGGTTCATGAGCATGACTGTTGATATACGCCAGCGCTTTTTTGATCCGTTCAACTTTGTTGCGTTGACCCGCCATAATCACATCCTCTCCGTTAGCAGGGGTCATGTGTGGAAACAGGCAGGCAATTATGCTATAGAGCTGCGCCTTGGTCGCCAATTCACGGGCAGGCGCATTCTGCTCATGGCTGGTGATAATGTGTCGCAACGTAACCAGCACCTCTTGCTCCCAGGGCTGCACGCCTTGAATGTGAGGGGGAGGGACAAGCTTTTTACTGATAAATGGGTCAATAAACTGCGTCTGTACCGTATCCTGCGTGCGGCTGTGCAGCATGTCTGGATGAAACACCACCGCAGAAAATATGCAGCGAGGGCTTTTTTGTAAATAACCGGCGTGAAGCTCGCCGCTGTTGACAAAAAGGGCTTCACCTTTGTTAACCTCCGTATAGACCATATCCGTCTGAAAAATGGCGCTTCCCTGCTCCACTACGATAAACTCCATCTCTTCATGCCAATGAGATTCCAGTATACTATTTCCGTTCAACTGCTCTACGCTCGGATATACGCTGACTGGGTACATGGGATTGCCGTGAATGCGGTTTTCCCGCAACATTTCCCTTTGCATTTCAACGACTCCTCTTCTGCAAACTGATTTATATAGAAAACATCAAAATATTGATACAATACGTCAAAATAAACGAAGTAAACCCTTACATAAATCAATATTATTATAGTAAGGATTTCGCAAAAATCCAACAAGCGATTTGGGATCAAGAAATAAAGATTGAAGCGGAGGAAGTAACAGATGAAATTTACTGATGGCTATTGGATGGTTCGCAAGGGCTATGAAATACAAAATCCTGCTGATATCCGTGATATTGTGACGGACGATGCTTCCATGACGGTATATGCAGCGACCCACCGGATCGAGCACAAAGGAGATACACTGAACGGAGCGTTGCTGAAAGCGACCTACAGCTCGCCCATGCCGAATGTCATTCGGGTGCGTCTGAACCACCATAAGGGACGGGTGCATCAGGGTCCGAATTTTGAAATTCACACCTTGCCAACAGAGGTAGATATTACAGTGGATGAGGACGCAGCGGTACTGAAAAGTGGCGATCTGAGTGTGCGAGTCGGTCGTGGGAAGAGCTGGGATGTAGGATTTTATGTCGAGGATCGTAAAGTCACAGGCAGCGGACATCGGGGACCAGGCTATATTACAGACCCGCAGGATCAGCCTTTTTTCCGAGAACAGCTGGAGCTGGGCATCGGTGAGTACGTATACGGACTCGGAGAGCGTTTCACCCCGTTCGTAAAAAATGGTCAAGTGGTCGATATCTGGAATGAAGATGGCGGGACTAGCAGTGAGCAGGCCTATAAAAACATTCCATTTTATCTATCGAATAAAGGGTATGGTGTGTTCGTCAACCATCCGGAAAAGGTATCCTATGAGATTGCATCGGAAAATGTATCAAAGGTTCAGTTTAGCGTCTCCGGCGAATCGTTAGAGTATTTTATTATTGGTGGAGCTAACCCTAAAGAGGTACTGGACAATTACACCAAGCTGACGGGTAAGCCTGCATTACCACCAGCCTGGACCTTTGGTTTGTGGCTGACCACTTCGTTCACAACAGATTATGATGAAGCGACCGTGAACCATTTTGTGGACGGGATGGCTGAGCGGGATCTGCCACTCTCGGTATTCCATTTTGACTGCTTCTGGATGAAGGAATACCAATGGTGTGATTTCCAGTGGGATCAAGATATGTTCCCAGATCCAGAAGGCATGCTGCGGAGATTGAAGGCTAAGGGCCTCAAAATCTGCGCATGGATCAACCCGTATATTGCAGAAAAGTCCATTTTGTTCGATGAAGGCATGGAGAATGGCTACTTGGTCAAAACAGCTGATGGCAGCGTTTGGCAATGGGACCTGTGGCAGGCAGGGATGGGGCTGGTTGACTTCACGAATCCGGCTGCTGTCGCATGGTACCAGGATAAGCTGAAGGTGCTGATCGATCAGGGCGTGGACTGTTTCAAAACCGACTTTGGTGAGCGTATTCCAACACATGTAGTTTATCATGATGGCTCTGACCCAATGAAAATGCATAATTATTATACGCATTTGTATAACAAGGCAGTGTTTGAAGTGCTGGAGGAAAAGCTGGGTAAAAATGAAGCAGCGTTATTTGCACGTTCTGCTACGGCCGGGGGGCAACAGTTCCCAGTTCACTGGGGCGGAGACTGCTCGTCGACGTATGAGTCGATGGCAGAATCATTGCGGGGCGGATTATCACTTGGCTTGAGTGGGTTTGGCTTTTGGAGCCATGATATTAGCGGCTTTGAACTAACGGCTGCGCCGGACTTATACAAACGGTGGGTGCAGTTTGGACTTTTATCCTCCCATAGCCGACTACACGGAAACGTGTCGTACCGTGTTCCTTGGCTGTTTGACGAAGAGTCAGTCGACGTGGTACGCAGCTTTACCAAACTCAAATGCTCGCTGATGCCACACCTGTATGCTTCTGCTGTGGAATCCTCGTTGAAGGGACTGCCGATGATGCGGGCTATGGTGTTGGAATTCCCGCAGGACCCAACCTGTGCAACGCTCGATCGACAATACATGCTAGGAGATTCCATTTTGGTAGCTCCGATCTTTAATAAAGAAGGCAGTGTACAGTATTATGTACCTGAGGGTCAGTGGACGAATTTGTTAACAAACAAGAGCATGTCTGGTGGTCGTTGGGTCAACGAGTATCATGATTTTACAACCTTGCCTGTGCTCGTGAAGCCGAACACACTGTTGGCAATTGGTCATGAGGACAGTCGTCCGGACTATGATTATGCAGATCAAGTGGCGCTTCATTTGTTTGAGCTTGGAGAGGGGCAACAAGCTCGAACGGTTATCGTGAATACGTCAGGTGAAGAAGAGCTAACGGTTATTGCCAGCCGCAAGGATTCTGTTATTACGGTGAAGGCAGAAGGTGCTGTTAAACCATGGTCGATAGTCCTGCGCGGTATTTACGAGGCTGTTCAAGTGGAGGAAGGCAGCAGCCAGTCGGGAGAACAGGGTGTAATCATTACACCAGCTTCCAGCGGACAGCAAGAGCTTACGATTCACTTGGGCTAGGTAAGGCTCTAGAAAGTGGATGAAGTATGTCATAATGTAGCGATTATATGTAAAAAAAGGGCTTGCCTGATCCAACAGGCAAGCCCTTTTTGATGCAGATTTTTGCTAGAGACCAGTTGCAACTTTTAGCTTCGGTATCTATTCCTATCCATTCTGCTGGAGTAGCAGCGGTACAATATACTGCCGGAAAATATCCACAGGAGCCCGTTTCTTTTTGAATTTATCAGCGGTAACGACAACAACCATGTCATACGACGGGACGACAACAATGTATTGCCCACCGAAGCCGAGAGCGTAAAAATATTCTCTTTCAGTTCCTGTCTCTGTTTCATCTGAAAAGGAAGAAGTCCACCAGTGCCAGCCGTAAAATGCTTTTTGTGGTTTGGCAGCAGGAAGAAACGGACGGGTTGAATATCGGACTGTCTCTGTTTGGATGATCTGCCGTCCTTCCCAGCCTCCTTCGTTCAGATAAAGCCGCCCGAATTTGAGCATGTCCATCGGTCTGAGATGCAGTCCGAATCCACCCGTATGCGTGCCCTGAGGATCGGTCTCCCAATGGTAGCTTTCGATACCGAGCGGTTGGAATAATTGCTGCTCGGCAAATTCAACAACTGTTTGTCCAGAAACATTACGTAATATGGTGGCCAAAAGTTGAGAACAGCCAGAACTGTATTCCATTCGCGTGCCTGGCACATCCGATAATGGCTGTGAAAGCACAAATTGCACCCAGTCTGACGTTTTGCTCATGGTAGGAAAAGAATTTTGCCCGCCAAATTCCGTCCAGTTAAAGCCTGCGGACATCGTCAGCAGATGTTCAATCGTAATATCACGCTTTTGAGAATCACTATCTGTGGCCAACTGGGGAAAGAATTCGAGGATTGGTGTCTCCGGTTTCGGTCCCCGTTGCTGGTCCATAGCGATACTAACTAATGCGGAAATCACGCTTTTGGTACAGGAATTTATTTTATAGAGTTCGTTAGCAATTTGAGGTTCACGATAGTAATTCATGATCATGTTACCCTGCTGCTCAATAAGGCAGCTGCGAGTTTCCAACTCGTTAAGCACGTGAATAAGTGGCTTGAGTTCCAGGCTTTTCATGCAGATCCTCCTTGAGGCTTATGGCATACCAATACATAGTATATCACTTTTATAGTCTAGAATTCGAAGGTTACAAACGGAAAACAGTTCATTTACCTAATTTTGAATTTATTTGTTTTTTGATATTAAAAAAGATATATATGTTCACTGAATAGACACAAATATATTTAAAAATCTATACACTTTTTCTGTTTCATTCAAAAAAACAGTCGAATAAAACGATATATAGTAAGTTGGACATTTTATTCAGAAATAACTGGGGGACCGATTCATGAATTTAACAATTAAAGCCAAAATGATTCTTAGCGCGATACTGATCCCGAGTGTGATTGCAGCCATGCTGCTGACCAATTACATTTTAAGCGTACATAGTGAGAATGAGTACAAGGATATTATGAATCGTGAAGAGGCTATTGCGTATAACTCGAAGTCTCTTCAATTTTTGTTAAACGGCATATCTAACGATGAGCGGGCATATTTGCTAACACGTGACGAACAGTACGGGCGAGAGATCGGAAACAAGCAGAGTGAAGTTACAAAGCTGCTACAGGAGACAGAAGCTCTGCTTAGTACAGGCAATGAGGATTCTATGAAAAAGATGACTGATCTCAAGACGGGGATTAATACCTATATGAATCAAGTTCATCATTTACTGACAACAGCGGGGTATCAGAGTACGAGAGATGATGCTTTCCCGCCATTTTCTGATTTGCTCGATGATTTTGAAAACGAACGGGTGTTGCGCAAGCAACTGGATACCAAGGTAGTAGCCTTTGTCAAAGCACAAGAGGATATGGTGACGGTGAAAGTACAGCAAGCGCACCAAACGATGACGAATACATCCTTGATTACGAGTATTGTAGGACTTCTAGTTATCATTTACAGTATTTTTCAATCCATCGTGCTGATTCGTTCCATTCGTCCATTACACCATATGAATGAGCAGCTGTTGGAAATGTCTGAAGGTGGGGGAGATTTGCGTAGCCGACTGGATATTACGTCTAAAGACGAAATCGGTATGATTGCAAGCTCCTACAACAAGCTTATTGAGGGATTCCGCAGTATTATAGTGGATGCTCAAGATACGGCGCGTACATTAACCGTAACCGCAGAGCGGGTTAGCGTAAGTACAGAGGAAATGAATCAGGCCAATCGTCATACTTCCGGTGTAATGGAAGAGCTAGCGGCTGGTATGGAGCATCAGGTCGATGATATTACACAAACTACAGATACCGTGAAAGAGCTAGCCCACGAACTGGAGCATATTGCAGCTACAAGCCAGCAGGTGTACGAATTATCTGATACAGCCGCTAAAGATGCAGAAGCAGGAGAACAATCTATAGGTCAGGCTATGCGTCAGATGGAGAAGGTAAGCGAAAGTGTAGACAGCTCTGCACGTGCTGTGCGTTCACTTAGTGAACAGGCCGAACAGATTGGCATGATTGGAGCTGTTATTACCGGAATAGCCAAACAGACAGGAATGCTGGCGCTCAACGCGTCGATTGAAGCGGCAAGAGCCGGAGAGCAGGGGAAAGGATTTGCTGTTGTAGCCTCTGAGGTAAGAAGATTGGCCGAGCAGGTATCAGTTTCAGCAGCAGAAATTACACAATTTGTGCAAAATATTCAGGAGCATGTTGGAAATGTCGCTTCCAGTATGCAGACAGGTACGGTTGAAGTGCAGTCTGGCGTAAAGGTCATGCAATCTGCAGAAACCGCATTTCGTCAGATTGGAAGTTCCATTCAACAGGTCAGCGAACAGATTCACAGTGTAAACCGGTCCGTAGAACAAATGTCCGGCGGTTCCGAGCGAATGGTGGAAGCAGTAGAACGTATTCGTGAAGTAGCAGAGCAGTCGGCAGGGGGAACCCAGAGTGTCAGTGCGGCGGCTGAAGAGCAACTGGCTTCCATGGAGGAAATTGCGTCTTCCATTCATACACTGGCGGATATGTCGCAACTTCTGAATGCAAGGGTCGGTGGATTTAAAGTGTAGCCGCATAAATTCCCACCAATGTAAACACAATAACATCTGTTGAACGAATCAGAACAGCTGTGTTATTACTTTTGCAAAGGTGGTAACGGGATGCAACAAAATAAAGGGAATCTGCTTGCGTTAGGTTCCATCCCGCTGATGATGACGCTGGGTAATTCCATGCTGATTCCAGTTTTACCGGAAATCGGACGTAAGCTACATGTAAGCTCTTTTCGGATTAGTATGTTGATTACAGTATATGCGGTGGTGGCCATTTTACTGATACCGATTGCGGGCTATCTTTCCGACCGATTTGGCCGTAAGGCGGTGATTGTTCCCTGTCTGATTCTGACTGTGATTGGAGGGGGGATTTCTGCGGTGGGAGCATGGCTGCTTCACGATTTGGCAGCTTACTGGACCATTATTGCAGGCCGTCTACTTCAGGGTGCGGGAGCGGCAGGGGCTTTTCCTATAGTCATTCCGCTTGTGGGCGATCTGTACGAAAATGAGGATGAGGCCAGCAAAAACCTAGGGGTAGTTGAGACCTACAACACATTTGGTAAAGTGCTAAGTCCAATACTCGGTGCTGCGTTGGGAGCTGTTCTATGGTTTTTGCCATTGGCGGTGATTCCGGGCCTCTGTCTGATTTCGCTCATTTTAGTGCTTTGGCTGATTCATGTGCCCAAGCGTAAGAACCAACCGATTATGTTTCGAGAATTTGTGGGAAATGTGAAGCAAGTGCTTGCCGAAAAAGGACGCTGGCTCTATGCTATTTTTGCAATGGGCGGTATTTGTATGTTTGTCATTTTTGGCGTCCTGTTTTACTTATCTGACATACTGGAAAGTCGTTACAACCTCCATGGAGTGTGGAAAGGTTTTGTGTTAGCCATTCCGCTGATTTCCCTCTGTCTGTGCTCTTATGTAGGAGGCAAGATCATCGGCAAGCACAAAAAGCGCATGAAGTGGGTCGGTTTCAGTGGTTTGGCCGTATTGACGATCAGCTTTGCCATTCTCGGATTTTTCCAAAATATTTATGCGGTGATCGGATTGTTTACATTAGGGGGCGGCGGGATTGGGCTCGCACTGCCTTGTTTGGATTCCCTCATTACGAAGGGAATTGAAAAAGAGGAGCGCGGAACCATTACTTCGTTGTATAGCAGCATGCGCTTTGTCGGGGTATCGTTAGGCCCTCCGGTTGTTTCATTGCTGCTGGGTCGCAGTGGACATGGTCTGCTTTTTGGCGTGATGGCCGCAGTGGGAGGCATTGCAGCTATGCTGATGCTGTTTGCGGTCAGACCCAAGCAGGATGAACCCACAGATGACAAATCCACTGACCCTATGAATGTGGATAAGGGGCTAACAGATGTGTCCCGAGAAAAGCCTCTTTCTCCCAAGCTAAGACGCAAAGCTCCTGTGAAATAAGAAAAAACACCCGTTGTCCATGAAATCATGGCAACGGGTGTTTTTGAAAACTGAGCAAGTATAAACTAATATTCAATTGTAAATCATAGACTTACCCTTCTAGAGGGACATGTGTCTTAGGCTTACGGCTTACGACGATTTGTATGACATAGATCAGTAAGAACAGTACAATAAACAGCGAGGAGAGACGGTACATCCACGCATAATCACTTGCTTTGGCGATAATGCCAAGTATAAGCGCTCCGGCTGCAACCCCAAAATCGAGGGAATTGAGAAACATTCCGTTTGCCATACCCCTCTGTTTAGGAGACACGACCTGAATCATCCAGGTTTGCAGGGTCGGCTGCATGACACCAAACCCGATACCGTAGCAAAGAGCAGACATATACATGAAGACATCACTGTGCGCGTAGGAAAGCAGGATCAGACCGCCAATTAAAAACAGGGAGCCGGGGATGAGCAGTGCTTTTGCCCCCTTTTTGTCATAAATACGGCCCGAGAAGGGACGCACGATCAGCACGGATACCGCATTAAACAGGAAAAAGTAGGCAGGATGCGCCAGATTTGCTTCATCCCCGTAAAGCGCCATAAAGCCGAGTAACCCACCATATGTGATAGACATCAGCATGTTCAACAAGGCGGGAATCCACAATTTACGGTTAAATGCCGGTTTTCGCCCTTCTTCCAAAGGAACCATAGGTGGTTCGATGTGCCCCTTAGGTAGTGTACGAATCAGCCAGTAAGCCAACGGGAATATCACAACAATTACAGCTGCTGTCGTATAGGCAAGCAGGTTGAAACTCCCGTATTGCAGCATCGAAATGCCGATGGTTGGCCCAATCGACATCGCTAGACTGGTGGACAGACTAAAGAAACCCATTCCTTCACCGAGACGTTTGGGCGGGATGACGTCAGAGGCCATCGTTGGAAAGGCCGTACTACTCATACCGAAGCCGATCCCAAATAACATCCGCATGAGTAGAAGCACTGTAATCGTCGGTGAAACACTGTACCCCAGCGTTCCTGCCAAAGCAAACAGTAGGCCCACGAAGATCAGGGTACTGCGGTGTCCTTTTTCCAGCATACGGGCTGAAAAGAGTCGTGCTGCAATCGCACTTAAAGCGAATAAGGTTGTAACGAGACTGACCTGAACGGAACTGGCGTGGAATGCATTTTTCACATAGGAAGGGATAGAAGAAACGATCATTTGTAATTCCAGAAACAAAAATAAATTGGAAACCGTAAGAACGATAAATTCCTTGGTCCAAAGAGGTTGCTTGCCTTGTTGCATATTAATCGTTCTCTCCTTGTTTTTCTGATTCGGTCATGTTGGCGTGAATTTGTAAAAGAGTCTGGCGGAATTGCTTCAGATCGGCTGAGGAAATTCCTTTTACAAAATCGTGGTTGGCATCAAGTTCGACAGGAAGAGTCTCTTTCACCAGTTGTCGGCCTGCTTCAGTCAAATGAAGTAAATAGGCCCGACGATCCTGTGGACTATTCACACGCCGTACCCAGCCCTTCTTGTCCAACAAATCAATAATTCGAGTTGTGGTAGGCTGGTCCTTTACGGCCTTAGCTGCAATTTCTTTCTGATTTAAACCCTCAGCCTGATAGATTTGGTACAGAACCGACCATTGCTCTGGGGAAATATCATAAGGTTTGAGGCGCTGCAAGAGCTGCTGACTCATTTTGCGGTGAGTAATCCCGAGCAACATCCCAATGGAACAATCGGGAGGCAAGTTATTCATAGGTACTCCTTTCTGTTTCCCGTACATAAATTACTTCGAAATTAATTAGTTGTTATAACAATTATATGAACAACAAGTTATTTTGTCAAAAAAAGTTGTTCAGCGTTTTGGGTCTGCCATCACTAAAGCCAAAATAAAAAAACAGCCCGTAAAATACGGGCTGTTTGGGTTGATATAATATCGTTTGCCATGACTGGCGAATTAAGCTTTTGGTACAGTTTCCCAGTCCTTCAGGAAGCGTTCGATACCGCTGTCTGTCAGCGGGTGTTTCCACAGAGAAGGGAGCAAGGAACCTGGAATGGTGGCAATATGTGCACCAGACAGAGCAGCATCTTCTACATGCTTAATATTACGGATGGATGCGGCGATGATTTCGGATTTCAGACCATGAATGTCCAAAATTTGTCTCAGCTCACGAATCAGCTTCATACCATCAACAGCAATATCATCCAGACGTCCTACGAATGGGCTGATAAAAGTAGCGCCAGCTTTGGCTGCCATCAAACCTTGAGCCGCGGAGAAAATCAGTGTTACATTCGTTTTGATTCCGTTCTTGGTCAGCTCGTTACAAGCGTACAAGCCGTCTTCGGTCATCGGAAGCTTGATAACCACGTTCGGTGCCCACTTGGCGATATCATAAGCTTCTTTGAGCATATCTTCAGCCTTCAGACCAATAACCTCAGCACTTACGGGACCTTCAACGATACTGCAAATCTCCTGAATGACTTCCTTGAACACTCGACCTTCTTTAGCGATCAGTGAAGGGTTCGTTGTTACACCATCAACCAGACCCAAACGTTCAATACGTTTGATTTCTTCAATGTTACCAGTATCCAAGAAAAATTTCATTTGATTTCCTCCTCAGGTTTATATAATACATAATACATATCACATGCGATGTACAATAGTTCATTTAAATGTAGCATATTGCACACGTTAAACTTATAATTAGTATGTATTACATTCTTAATTGTGACACATTTTAAATTCGAAAACAAGCTGTGTATGATTAAAATTTGATGAATTGTCGGAAGAAGCTGAAATTTACCGATCTATGCTCGTCTATAATGTATACTACCCCACTCCATAAGGAGGTAATCACTATTCAACTGTCTGAAAGACAGCGGGAAATTGTTGAAATTGTCCGGCGTCTGGCACCTGTTACGGGGGATAAAATTGCTGAAACACTGGGACTGACGCGTCCGACTCTCCGTTCTGACCTTGCTCTGCTCGTTATGCTCGGGCTGGTGGATGCCAAGCCGAAGGTAGGCTACCTGCCAGGACGTTACCCCAAATATGATAGTCATATCGGCAACATGCTCAAAAAGCTGACTGTGGCAGATATACTTAGCGATCCGATTTTGATTTCCGGTGACACGACCGCCTATGATGCGGTGCTGATGTTGTTTCAGCAAAATACAGGCACGCTGATGGTCACAGGGGAGGAGCAGGAGTTCATTGGGATTGTTACCCGCAAGGATTTGCTGAAGGTCATGCTGGGGCATACCGATCTTCACACCGTCCCGGTGACCATGGCAATGACGCGCCGGGCCCAAATGACGACGCTTGCTCCAGAAGACACTTTACTGGAAGCGATATCGAGACTGATTCGGCATCAGGTCAATTGTCTTCCAGTTTTGGACGAGCAATGTAGCTCCTCAACTCCAATTCGGGGGTTGGTAGGACGGGTTACGAAAACGGATATCATGAACGCCATTCTGAGCTTGACAGAAGAAAAAACGTAAAACATTGAATAAGGGGGGCCTTATATGTACTGGTTGGCCATGCTGACGATGCTGATTGACCATGTCGGGCTTGTGTTTTTTCCGACGGATCCGGCTTGGAGAATTGCCGGCAGGCTTGCTTTTCCAATCTACGCGTATGCGCTGTATTTGGGATATACTCATACCCGAGACATACGGAGCTATATGCTCCGTCTACTCGGACTGGCTCTGATATCTCAAGTTCCCTATATGCTAGCGTTTGATGTGCTTAGACCGAACGTAATCTGGACGCTATTGGCCTCGTTGCTCGCGCTGGCTGCTGAATCCCGCTTGAAGCACTGGACGGCTGTAACGGTTCTGTACGTCCTTTCAGCTCTGGTTATGGAGCTCAGCCAGATGGATTACGGAGCCTATGGACTGCTGTTGGTTCTCATTTATCGATACACCCGTTCATATATGATGATTGTAGCCCATTTTATTTTGAACGTAGTGTATGATATGGTGCATCACGCGAATCTCCAACACTTTAGTCTGCTGTCCAGCATTCTGATCGTATGTTTTGCAACTGGAGAAAACGGATTTTATAATAGGGTACCGCGCTGGTTGTGGCGTAGCTTTTACCCGGTACATCTGGCTGTTATCGCTGCAATTCGTATCTGGCCCTAATCTAAATCTTATACAACAAAAGAACCTTTAAAACCACGACATAAATGGTTTTAAAGGTTCTTTTGTTTTCTTTATTAAGCTAGCCAATGTTTAGGATACCTTGTTGGGACCTTGGGCAAAAGGAAGTGGGCGAAGGGGGGCACCTTCCTTCATGTATTGCACCAATACTTCTGGAATATTGTGTATTCCACCTGCATTGACGCGATAGCCGTTCGTTTGCCCTGGCGAGTTAATCCCCCGTTTCACCGTGAATGTAACGTCAATTCCCAAGGAACGGCAAATTTCCAGCGTCTCCTTGGTATACCCACCATAAGGGAAGGCAAGTACATTCTGATCATTGTGTAGATGCTTGAACAGCTTCTTGTCAGCCATGCCCAAGTCGGTATAAACCCGCTGTTTGAACTCATTCTCGGTTTCCATTCGCCCCAGCTTTTTCGAATACACCGGACCCATCAGAAGTGGCTTTTGTTGGGTGCGCGCTGTGTTGGAGTATCCGTAAGCATGCTGGTCATTGGTATGGTTGTAAAAATCAATACCCTCGGCATGCATCTGATGAATTTGATCCCATGTCAGCTTAGGAATTCCAATATGTTTGGGATTGCTGATCGTGGACGTGATGAGAAAATTGGTTGCCGGTACCTGGTACTTTTTCAACACAGGAAAAGTGTCCGTATAAAAGGACTCATAGCCGTCGTCGAATGTCATAAGTACTGCATTATCAGGAACCTTGGCTTTATGTAAAATAAAATCCGTATACTCTTTCATCGTGATCCAGTGGAAGCCGTTAGCTTTCATTTCGTCCAACTGCCTCGTTAAATTACTAAGCTTGAGAGCGCCGGGATCAGGTGGAGTCTTGGTCACCTCATGATACATCAGGACAATTACTTTGTTTTGGTAATATACTTTATCTGGTGTAGGCGTCAGTGAGAATAAATGGCGTACCAGTCGATCTGCATGAGCTGTACGTGTACGATGAGTCCCTTTAACTGTAGGTGTGTGGTATATGCTACGTGCTTCATACACCAAAATCCCTAAAATAGCCAACAAACTTATGATTAGCAACGTTCTTTTAAAAAAAGTGTGTTTCATTGAATGACATCCCCCGCATGCAAAAAAAATTCTGAAAGTATAGAGGTTTATACTAAATATGAAACTAGCAAAATCTAGTCTATCATACCGAAAACATGCGGGGGAAATATCACAACTTTGTTACCTCTGTGTTGCTTTTACAGATACCGATGGAGAGGTCGGGAAGTAACCGATCTCGACGGCATGCTGGATCATGTTCCGAATAAAGTTAAGGTCGGTTGCCGGGCATTGAACGCCAGCTTGTTCAAGCAGAGCTGCGGTTACAGAGCATCCGTAACGGTAAGCTGAATCCTTGGCTCCGTCACCTTCCAGTTGTCCCATAGCAAGGTGAAGGGCATCCTCCTGAATGCCGGAAGACGGATTTAGCAGCCAAGCGCTGTAATCGTCAAAAGGCAGGGTTTCTACTGCGTAACCGAGTTGGTTTACCATAGCGATCAGTTCATCATATGGCAGTGGGTTCGGATTGCAGATATGGAAAATGCGGTTTGCGCTTTTTTGATGAACGGACAGCTCTACGATAGCACGGCTGGCGTAATCAATCGGTGTGAAGTCCGTATGCCAATCGGCTTGTGGCGCTTTGCCCAGCAGCAGCATCGCCTTCATCATACGATAATAAGCATTGCTGTCGATATTTCGCTGGAAGCGTCCGTTGGCCGAATGGGCTGTCAAATTGCCTGCGCGATAGATCGAGACAGGCGTACCCGCTTGAGCTGCTTGGAACAACAGCTTCTCCGCCGCGAGTTTACTGTTCGTGTACAGGTTGTCCACGTTCAGTTCTTCTGGGAAGGCAGAAAGCTCCAATGCCGACTCCCATTTTCCTTCGTTAGCAAGATCCTCCGGTATTCCCATAGTAGAGACATGATGGAAGGATACTCCTGGCTTGGCTTGAGCGATTTTCAGCAGTTCCAGTGTTCCGGTTACATTCGTGCGATCGAAGGCTGCCGAATCACCAAAATGGCGAACGTCAGCGGCGCTGTGAATGATGCCGTCGATTTGGTGCTCCAGCATATGGCGGTCGACGGAAGAGAGACCCAGATCAGCTTGCTCCAGATCCCCATAGACAGCTTTTACCCGTCCTTCAATCAAGCTGGAGATATCTTGTCCAAAATATCCCGTCAATACGGACTGAATACGCTCGATACCGGATGGACCGTCCTGAGAAGGGCGTACCATCGCGTATACTTTGGCTTCTGTCCGTTGAAGTAGGTCATACAGAATGTGCGAGCCCAGATAGCCTGTAGCACCGGTTAACAAAATCACGTGCAAGTCGCGGACTTCAGCTAAGTCAGAAGCACCAGACAACTCAATAGGATGCTCATTCAAGTCCATTTTTTCTTGAGAAATCGCGAGTGGCTTGCGTTGCGGCGTTTGTTCCGTACCTAATTGTTCCACGTATTCAGCAAGCTCGCGAACGGTTTTGTAGCGGAAAAAATCTCCGATGCGCAGCGCGCCATAACGCGGCTTTAGAATAGCCAGCACATGAATGACACGAAGCGAATCGCCCCCGATCAGGAAGAAATCATCGGTAGCGCCAATGTTATTTTTACCAAGCACTTGAGTCCATGCTTCGGCAATGAGTGTTTCGGTTCCTTCTCGGAGAGGTTCCCCGCCAAATGAAAGATCAGACGCTTCGGGAAGTGGTCGCAGGGCCAGCTTTTTGCGATCGATCTTGCCAGTTGGTGAAATTGGCATGGCTTCCAGATGAACGACATGGCTTGGTACAAAATAAGAAGGCAGCTTGCCCCCAATATAAGACTGAATAACGTCTTGTGGAATGGATTGTCCATCCGAAGTGGTAAAATAGCCAACTAACATGTTCTGATCTGTGTGATCTTTGACGGCTACTACAGCGACGTCCTGAACACCTGGATGTTTGGAAAAATGGTCTTCAATTTCTCCAATTTCAATCCGATTCCCCCGAATTTTGAGCTGTGAATCCTTGCGACTTACGTATTCAATCGTACCGTCTGGCAGCAGCTTGGCGATATCACCCGAGCGGTACATTTTTTCACCTGGAACAAAAGGGTTGTCCACAAACGATTGAGCTGTACGTTCTGGCTGATGGAGATAGCCATGGGCCAACGCAGGCGTAGCAATGCATACTTCACCCGGAATATTGACAGGGCAAAGCTTGTTATCATCGTTAACGATATACACTTTGTAATTGTAAATCGGCTTGCCGATCGGAATATTGACGACATGCTCAGGCACGGCACCACGGACTCGATGGGTCGTCGTCGCTACGGTGCATTCGGTCGGTCCGTATACGTTTACGATGTCGGTATCTGTACCGAATTTGCTTTGGAACGCTCGAACTTGTGAGCCGTACAGCGCTTCGCCTGCCACGGTAACGATCCGTACCTTAGCGAGTTTGCGATAGCCTTCGTCTGACAAGTACGTAGATAGCTGATTAAAGAATACGGTCGGCAAAATGGTAATAATCGTCGTGCCTGTACGTGCAATGGCTTCAGCGAATTCTTCAACAGATACACGTTCTTCGGCAGACAGCAAGTACAATTTTGCACCGTAAAACAAGGCTCCAATTGTATCCCAAACGGATGCATCGAAACTGTAGGTTGCAAATTGGGTCAATACATCCTGAGGTGTAATGTCGCAATCGCGTTGCACGACAGCTCCTAGGTTAACGACACCGCGGTGAGCGATCAGGGCACCTTTCGGTTTGCCTGTAGAGCCGGATGTATAGATGACATAAGCTAGATCATCTGGACTTACATTAACGTTTGGATTGCTTGCAGCATAGCCTGCCAGTGGTCCGTTAATTGCTAAAATTTCTTTTACCGTCTCAATGGAACCGCACAGTTCAGTCGCTTGTTTCATGAGTGCGGAAGTTGTTAAGACAAAAGGAGAACGCGTGTCTTCGACAATGTAGCTGCTCCGGTCGGCGGGGTGGGCGGGATCAACAGGCACATACACGCCCCCGGCTTTCAGGATACCCAGAAGGGAAATAACGGTCTCCAAGCTTCGTTCCATGAAGATAGTCACGAATTCACCTTTGGTAAGACCTTTAGATAACAAGACACGTGCGACTTGGTTAGCACGTTCGTTCAACTCACGGTACGTGTACTCTCCAGTGTGGGAAGCAATAGCCGGACGATCAGGGTATTGTGAAGCTGCCTCCTCAAACATTCCATGAATAGTTTGATGCTCAGGATATTTCACGACTGTATTATTTAAAGCTTCGTGAGCAGCTCGATCTGCATCTGATAATATATCAATGGAGTTCACAAGTGCATGGCTGTTGGTTAGCGCGCCGCGCAAAAGAGTTTCAAAGTATTCTGCGTATCGGACAACCGTTGTTTCCAGCAAGAGTGATTGATCATATCGGATCTGTATTTGATAAGTGCCATTGTGTTCACTAACAGCCCAGTCCATAATACGGGATTCTGCTCCGCTGTCCGTAGGCAGATTTGCCGAAAATGAAGTATCGGCTTGTGGTTCCGCTAGGTATGCATTAGGCTCACGGAGCATCTCCTGAAATAAGTCTGCTAGTTCATGAAAAGTCGTTTCCTTTTCGACTGTCAGCGAAGCTGTAAGCAGACCGGTTTGTGGCACAAATGTAGAAAAAGAAACTTCTTCTTCTGCGGATAGGCGATATACCCATGCAGTATATGCTGATAAAAGCAACGTTTGTTTGTCTTCCGCAGTTTTTTGCTGATTTAATTGTTCCGAGATGGACGCTTCTAACTCTACTTGATAAGTAGAGGATGTATGCTTGCGTTGTATACGTGCACAATCCAAGGGAACTAGGAATGGGGATGGGGTTGTCTGTGTGCTGTTTTGTAGTAATGAAGCCATTACGCTAACCTCCTGAATGTATGATGTCTTAATATAAATGGTAAACTCAGTAAATGCCTCCGATCCCTTCAAATGCATGAACAGGAGGGAGGCATTACCGAATGATTTACTTATAAATGTTGGATCTGATAAATGGTTATTATGATTTGGTACGGTTGGTGTCTGCAATTTTGAAATAAGATGTAATTTCTTGAAGCTCTTCAGACATGGACGTCAATTTATGGGATGAATCAATAATCGAATCCAAAGAAGCTTTTTGCTCCTCCACCGTTTGCACAATGTGAACACTGTTATTGGCTGTTTTGGTTACAGTGGAAGAAAGATCGTCTGCTGTCGCGGTCATTTCCTGTGTACCCGCAGATATTTGCTCAGTAGCGCTGGAAACTTCTTGGATTTGCCATGCTACATTTTTAGTTGCTTGAAGAATATCATTGAACAGCACGCCTGCTTGTCCGGCAACGACGATTCCGTTTTGAACTTCAACGTTTCCTTGCTCCATCGACTTCACAGCTTGTCCGATTTCACTTTGAATTTCTTCAATCAGGGACGTGATTTGTTTGGTTGCATCCGCAGATTGTTCTGCCAGCTTACGTACTTCACTGGCAACAACGGCAAAGCCTTTACCTTCTTCACCAACGCGCGCAGCTTCAATAGAAGCGTTCAAAGCGAGCAGGTTGGTTTGACTGGAGATGCCTGAAATGGTACTGATGATATTGCCAATTTCCTGCGAACGACTGTCCAGCAACTTGATGATACGGGAAGTATTGGTGACTGTATCGGTAATCAAGTGCATTTGGGATGATACCTTGCTTACAATCTCATTGCCTTCGTTAGAACGTTTCTCTACCGAATTGGCTTCTTCCGCAACATTGGAAGAACTCGTGGCAATATTTTGAATTACCGAAGCCATTTCAGCCATGGCACGTGCACTATCGCCTGTTGCTTTTTCCTGCGAACGGATATTCTCCGTAATTTCACTGATGTTTTGATTGATGATGTTGGAGTTGATTCCGTTTTGTTCGCAGATTGCGAGTAGTTCCTTGGCAGATTCATTGACTTCATCAGTTGTCTGCTTCACTTTGGTCATAATGCTGTTAATATGACTTACCATATCGTTGAAATTCTGATTTACGAGCCCCAAATCATCATGACCTGCATGAATTTGAACATCCAGATTTCCTCTGCTTACTTCACTGATACCGTACATCAGTTGCTTAATCGGGGACAGCGTGCGCTTCACAACCCAATATTGAAGCGCCAGGCAGATCAGTAGGAAAATCACTAAAATGGTAGCGCCGCTAATGAGCAGCTTGGTTAAGCCAGCAGGTACGGCGCCAGCATCTGCATCGACTGCAAAATATGCAAAGATTTTGCCACTTGAATCTTTAATCGGAGTCATCAAAGTCGTCCATGTACCAAAAGAATCATCGTAGAAGCTAGTGAATGTTGGTTTGCCACTGTCCAGCATACCGGTTACGCCGACTGCCACGACATTGGGTTGCTCGTACATAGAGCCAACGAGCAGCTTATCTTTTTCAAATGCTTCTCTGAGATCCGTTGGCATCGCCACAATAGATGTTAGATTGCCGTTTTCGAGCTCCGTCCCGAATATATAGGCATGAGAGATATTCGGATTGGTCGCCATGATGTTATCTAGGTACGTGCGGAGTTTGGTTTGAACGGGTCCATCATAATTTTTCTCTTGAACCGCTTGGGTTACTTCATCGGAATTAATGCCCTGGGCCCACTTCAATGTGATTTTTTCCACTTGCCCATGCAATTGGTCTATCAAAATCGTACGTTGGATCAAATAACTGGACACAATAAGGACTAGTCCAATCAATACGATGTTGAAGAAGGATAATAATAAGTTTTTGGTGAAGAATGATAAGCTACTCCACTTTTTCAAAATGTTCCACTCCCTGGTTGTATTTTTGTATATGGTGTTGAACCGCTTATCGAATGAGATAATCAAGTCCCCCTTACAAACATAATAATAGAGATAATAGACCCTTGAATTTTATGTAATAGGTCTTAAGTCCTTTTAAAGACAAGTATGATATCCCTATATATATGTCGTACGAAATGCTCTTGAAATGAATACCTTACACAATAAAAAATTAATTTTTAATAGGTAAACGCTATCTGTGTTTCAGTATATTCCAATTTATACTTCTACTTGAAATTCGAATTTATTACAGTCCATAAGCAACTATTCAACAGAAACCATCATACTTTATAATAGAGTCAAATGCACTTATCAATTTGGGACATTTTTCATATTTAACGTTGGAAATGCTTGATTTATCGCGGTTTTTGTGAATTGTTTGCGAAATGAGTCCTTATATCCATGCAAAGAGAAGAGGGATAAGAAGAATGTCCAAGCTTACGATTTTAAAGGTTGAGAGTCATCACGAGGATCTGCATGAGTTGATTCAAAGGCTGGATGAGGACTTGCTGGAAAGGTATCCTGCTGACGAAATTTACTTGGTTGATTTTTCCAATCCGAAAGTTAAAGAAATGGTTTTCGCTGTTGTGTATGTGGACGAAAAACCGGTGGCTTGTGGAGGGCTTAGGCCTATAGATGCGGAAGAAATGGAGCTCAAAAGATTTTATGTCGATTCCTCTTATCGCAGACAAGGAATTGCGGTGAGCCTATTATCTTTTTTGGAAGAGGAAGCCAGCAAACGGGGAGTTGTAAGGATTAAACTGGAGACCGGAGCGGCTCAACCTGAAGCGATTGCTCTCTATACCAAGCGGGGATATGAACCTATTGAACGGTTTGGGGAGTATGAGCACGATGAAAACAGCCTTTGTTATGGTAAAAAGCTGTCTCTGTTATTATAAAGCGTTCTCTTATAAAATGGATGATGATCAATACTAGCCTATATAGCGGGAGAGATGATAATGAATTTGAAGCAAAAAGCGGCCGAAAAAGCAGTTGAGGCGATTCAGGACGGCATGAAAGTAGGACTTGGTACAGGCTCGACAGCCTTTTGGGCTATTCAAAAAATTGGTGAGCGTGTAGCGCAAGGATTACATATACAGGCTGTAGCTACATCCCAAGCTTCGGAGGATCAGGCCAGGGAGCTGGGAATTCCCATCATTCCGTTTGATCAGATTGGAAGGCTTGACGTTACCATCGACGGTGCAGACGAGGTGAACGAGCAGCTGGTGCTGGTAAAAGGTGGAGGCGGAGCCCTGCTGAGAGAGAAAATTGTGGAAAGCAATAGCGACCGATTAATTATTATTGTCGATGAGTCCAAGGATGTGAAGGTACTGGGTACATTTCCTTTACCCGTTGAGGTCGTACCCTTTGCCAGTGAATGGACGTTGGAGGCTTTGCGGCAGACAGGCTGTAAGGCGGAGTGGCGTATGAAAGACGGCGAGCGCTTCCTTACGGATAACGGTAATTATATTGCTGATTGTCGCTATGGTACGATTGAGAATCCGCAGGAGTTGGAAATCCGCTTGAATCAAATTCCGGGTGTAGTCGATAACGGACTGTTCATTAATATGGCGGACCAGGTTATTATCGCACGGGCCAATGGACAGATCGACGTCCGTAACAAGTAATGTTTAGGACCCGCCTGCTTCATCATATGGCGTTGGTGTTATTGATTTTATATACAGGGTTTCTATTATATTGGATGTTTCTCGGTTTTGGTCGTACATTACGGCCAGGACCCCCGTATTCGTATAATATTGTTCCGTTTGATACGATCAGGCAATACTGGCGGGCAATGGAGTCGTTTCCTTTTCGGGTATGGGGTGTTAATTTGCTCGGCAATATTGGCGTATTCATTCCCTTCGGTATTCTTGTGCCTATCATTTGGGTGTCCATGCGAAGTATAGGCAGTCTGTTGTTAACGATAGTGATCGCACTGGTCATTCTTGAGGTGTCCCAAATGCTGCTGGGCGCAGGTACAATGGATGTAGATGACATCATATTGAACGTTCTGGGAGTATTATGCGGCCGTGCTGCCTACGTGTTTTTACGTAAGAAGTTAGGGATTACAACATAATCGTCCTGCTCTCTGGATCAGTGCATTAAGACTGATTGAGAGCGGGCTTTTTTTACATAATGAACTGTAACCTTCACATAATAGACGGTAAGTCCTCCATTTATAGGCCGTAGGAACAGGGGAAGTGAACGCTTAAACTTGACAAAAGTGCACAATTAAGATATCTTGGAATAAAGATATGAGTAACGGAGGCTGTTAATATGTCTGTAAAATCAGATGATCAGGACTTAGCGCTTAATTTGTTCGTTGTTCTGGCTCGTGCTTATAATTCGGTCACGTCCCGTACGAATCGGGACATTCATAGTCATGGTTTAAATACAACAGAATTTGGTGTGCTTGATCTGCTGTATTATCGGGGACCACAGCCTTTGCAGAAGATTGGAGAAAAGGTACTAATCTCTAGTGGGAATATTACGTATGTGGTAGATAAACTTCAGAAAAAAAACTTGCTTACCCGTCGTGCATCACAAGATGATCGGCGTGTGATTTATGCAGAATTGACTGATGATGGACGCCATTTCTTTGAGCAAATATTCCCGCAGCATCATCGTGTCATTATGGAGACCGTGGATGGCTTATCCGTGGAAGAGAAGGAGCAGGCTATTCATCTGTTAAAAAAGCTTGGACTCACGGCTGAGGGACAGAAGAGTAACGGATCATAAATTGTGCATGTGCAGGTTAAATCTGCTTTAGATAAAATACCGACTTCTCGGTATTTTATTTTTTTGTCGTATTTTGGGGGGAGTAGGGTTAATGTAGAGGCGTAAATCAGGTATAATTATCTAATAGTCACGTCCGGAACAAATTCCTAGTACCTGTTTCGAATACAAAACCTTGTCGGGGAAGGAGCTGTACATGAGTATACAGCAATATACCGCAGGTGAATCGCTATTGATGCAAGCAGGAGCTTTGGCTGAATTAGTTACCCATAAGCAATACGAATTACAGCCCGATCTTTTGCAGCGTTTTGGGGATAACGGTAAAATAAAGACAAAACAGGATTCTATATATAGTTTGAACTATTTAGCTGAAAGTGTAATCATGAACAGCCCTATTTTATTTACACAGTATGTTTCTTGGTTAAAAAAGCTTCTGGAGGGTTTCGGCATAACCCAAGAAGATTTGAGCATCAATTTCAGATTAATCCAGGAGATGTTGGTAGAGCATTTCGATCATACAGATAAAGCTATGGTGCTGGAGCATCTGGATTTGGGGATACAGCAAATAGGGAAGAAAGAGGAGTATGCCTCTTTTATTACAGATGATAATCCCTATGCTGCTGACGTGGCTCAATATTTGGAATATTTACTCTCAGGTAATCGCAGACAGGCTTTGGATTGGATCGTCCGTTTGCTGGATGAGGGTATCTCTATTCAACATACGTATAAATATATTTTTCAAATTTCGCAATATGAAATAGGTCGTCTATGGCATGAAGGCAAAATCACCGTTGGTCAAGAGCATTTTTGCACTGCTGTGACTCAATTTATTATTTCCAGCCTGTACCCCCAATGGATGGGGAATGGAAATAAGGAACGCTGCCTCGTGGCGGCGTGTGTAGGCAGCGAGCAGCATGAAATTGGTCTGCGTATGCTGGCTGATCTATTTGAAATGGATGGTTGGGATACGTATTATTTAGGCGCCAATGTACCTAACCGGAGTCTGCTTCAGGCCATTGTGAGTTACAAGGCGGATGTGGTGGCTATCTCAGCTACCATGGCTTACCATGTCCATCTAGTGAAAGAGTTGATTGCACTCATTCGGCAAGACCCAACGACTAGCCATGTGAAAATTATGGTCGGAGGCTTGCCTTTTAATCTCGATTCCCACTTGTGGCAGGTAGTAGGGGCGGACGGATACGCACCAGGTGCGGAGGAAGCGCTGGAGGTTGCAGGGGACTTACTTTCGCTCAGGAAATAAGGTTAGTTATGTGAACCTGTAGTCATTTTGTAAAGGGGGCCTTTTAATATGAAGGAACCGACAGCAGAAATGGCTGTCCTGCGGAAAACGGTCGAACAATTAACGGATGAGATTGTGAAAAGCAAGGCTGAGGAAGAAAAGTTGCTGAATGAATTTTCATCAATGAACAACGAGCTGGTCAATCTGCAGCGTCAGCTTGCCAAAAGCAATGCGGAATTAACACGGACGAAGGAAGAAGCGGTACGGGCTAATGACCTAAAGAGCACTTTTCTGGCTGTGGTTAGTCATGAATTCAGAACGCCAATGAACGGAATACTTGGAATGATTGAAATGTTAGGTTCATCCAAACTTTCCCCAGATCAACGGCAGGCCATCGGTGTTATACGTGAGTCAGCCTCTCTGTTGTTGAACATGATTAATAATCTGCTCGATATATCTAAAGTGGAAGCAGGACAGATGGAACTGGAGATCGGAAACGTCAGAGTGCAGGCGATTATGAGCCACGTTGCTCAGTTGTTGGAGCCACAAATCTATCAGATGGGTAACCGTTTGAGTATAGAGACCGATTCCGGTGTGGCAGAGCATCTGGAGGGAGATTCGGCAAGGATCATGCAGATCTTGCTCAATCTGTTGAACAATGCGAATAAATTTACCAGTGAAGGATTGCTCATCATTCGAACAAAATTGGTGGAGGAAACAAAAGATTCCCAACGTGTTCGGTTTGAGGTGCAGGATTCGGGTATTGGTATTTCACCGGAGGATCAGAATAAGCTGTTTCAGCCTTATGTACAAGCCAGTGAAGGCAGCGCCTCCCAATATGGAGGAACGGGTCTAGGGCTATGGATATGCAGTTCATTTGTGGAACTCATGCAGGGAGAAATTGGGGTCGTCAGTAAAGAAGGCCAAGGCTCCACGTTCTGGTTTGAAATTCCCCTCATGAAAGGATCGGAGCAGGCAGACGAAATGGAGAAGCATGAAAATGGTGATTTGAAGGCATTTAGCGAGTTGCTGCGTGAGCATAGTCATTCTCAAACTATTTTGGTGGCTGAGGATAATCGGGTGAATCGGCAGGTGGTGCAATTGCAGCTTAACCACTTGGGATTCCAGCATATTGATTTTGCTGAGGATGGACAAGCTGCTGTAAGAGCGGCCTCCGAACGATCCTACGCTTGTATTCTAATGGATCATCATATGCCTCTGCTGAATGGTCATGATGCGGCAAAAGCGATCCGCCAGCGGGAAGCAGAAAACCAGCAACCACCTGTACCGATCATTTCTTTGACCGGAAATGTATCCGAGGAGGATCAGGCACGGAGCCAGGAGGTTGGAGTGAACGATTACTTGATGAAGCCAGTAACGATTGAAAAGCTCTCTGAAAAGCTTGTAAAATGGCTTCCAAAGCCGGAAACCGAGCCGATTTTGGATGAGGAAGTTATACGTGAAATTATGCTGCTGGACGAGGATGGCAGCACGGGACTACTGGAGTCATTGGTCGAAATGTATACGAGTGATACACCTGCCAAAATCAATAAGTTAAATGAACTGGCTGCTGCGGGCGAAGTCACAAAAGTAGTAGAGGCTGCTCATGAGTTGAAATCAGGCAGCGTGAGTCTGGGTGTCGGACGTTTGTCCTCGTTGCTGTCCGATATTGAACAGCTTGCACGGGAGAACCGACTCGAGAATGCGAAAGCGAAGTTGTCTGCGCTCCAATCTGTCTATCAAGCAACGTGTTCAGAACTGGAACGTTATATTCACCAGTGCTAGCCAGGTTTCCCCCTTGTTAGACTTGCATACGGAAGGAGGACGTAAGAGACATATATGAAAGAACAGTTGCGTTCTATTCACCCGCTGGCCTGGACGATTATTGTCGGTACTATTTTTGGGCGGATGGCGACATCCATGAGTATCCCGTTTTTGTCTATTTACCTTACCACCCGTTTAGGGGTGTCCCCCTTTCATACGGGGGTGATCGTATCGGTCAGCTCGTTGGTCGGCATTTTTGCCAGTTTTTACGGTGGATATATTTCAGATCGAATCGGACGGCGTAAGGTGATGCTGGTGTCCATTGCGAGCTGGGCGCTTGTATTCGTTGCTTTTGCGTTGGCGGAAGCGGCCTGGGCCTTTTTTGTCATTAATGCTCTGAATGGCCTGTGCAGATCCTTGTTCGAGCCAACCTCACGGGCGCTGTTATCAGATGTAACCCCGAAGGAGAAAAGACTGCTTATCTACAATATGAGATATGCGGCCATTAATGTTGGGGTGGTGGCAGGGCCGTTGCTTGGTTTAATGCTAGGATCTGCATCCACGGGTACGCCGTTTATGGTTGCTGCTGGTGTGTACGCATTGTACGGGGTACTGTTGTTGATCCAATTTGCCCGGTATGCATCGGATCTGCATATAGGTACAACGGCGGAAGAGGCTCCACTGCGAATGGGCGAGGCATTCCGCACAGCCAGCCGTGATCCGGTGTTTATGCCAATTTTGCTGGGAACGGTATTTTGTGTGATGGGCTATGCGCATTCCAATTCCACAATGCCTCAATTCTTGTCCTTATCCTTCGCAGAAGGAACCCGATGGTTTACATACATGCTGACGGTCAACGCGGTTTGTGTATTGGCATTTCAATATCCGCTGGTGCGACTGGCAAGCCGATTTTCCCCGGTGAATTCCTTGATTGCAGGGAATATATGTATTGCGGTCAGCCTGTTGCTGTGCGGTATGCTAAACTCAGGCTGGATGTTTATACTGGATATGGTGCTGTTTACGGTTGGTGAAGTGTTATTGTTCACGATGCTGGACGTATTGATTGACCAAATTGCAGATGCTCAATATAAAGGGACCTACTTCGGTACAATCGGCTTTAATAATTTGGGAAGCGTGCTGGCTCCTTTATTTGGTGGCTGGTTGCTGGATATCTATGGTCAAACGGCGCCGCTTGCCGTTTTTGTTCCGGTTGCCCTGTCGGTTGTGATTGGTATTCCATTCCTTCTGGTCGCACGCCGCCGTCTGGTACAGCGTACAGCACGGATCGCGGCTCAGGGAGGAGAATCGGTGCAGCAACTGTCATCATAAAAAGGGAGTTGAGTGCAGGATGAAGTCGGAAGAAAATGCGCTACGAATCATACAATATATGAATGATCCGCAGGTACTGCAAGACTTGCGCTATGTGCGAGAGCTGAAGTTGCCACAAGGATGTATTGCCGCAGGCTATGTACGTAACCGGGTTTGGGACAAGCTCCATGGCTATACAACTGCTACACCTTTAAACGATATTGATGTTATTTATTTTGACCCGAAAAATACGCTAGAGGAACGAGATGAGTATCTAGAATTGTCCTTGAACCGTAAGCAGGCCGGACGTAACTGGTCTGTCAAAAATCAGGCTCGGATGCATATTCGCAACGGTGAGGCTCCGTATTCCTCGGTAGAGGATGCGATGAGCCGCTGGCCAGAGACGGCAACGGCTGTGGCGGTTAGATTGAATGACAAGGATCAAATAGAGGTCATTTGTCCGCATGGATTGGAAGATTTACTGGATATGCGGGTACGGCAAAGCCCTTTGTTTCGTCACACAACGGCTTTTCGTCAGCGTGTATTTGAGAAGCAATGGCTTGATAACTGGCCGTTGCTTATTATGGAGAATTAGAGTGTAATCCTAATTTCAGGATATTAAGGAGAGACGACAAACAATGTTTAAAAATATAAAAACAGATTCAGATCGTGAGGAGGTTCTGGAGCTGTTAACCTACGCTGTGCTGGATCACCCTGAACGCGGAGAAGCAGCTTTACGTACCTATCAAGCCTCGGATGACTGGAAGCTGTTCGGTGTAGAAGATGAAGGACTTATTGTAGGTATTGTCGGCTTTGAGGAGCAGGAGGATGGGACAACCGTAATTCGTCATCTGGCCGTGTTGCCTGAAAACCGTCATAGAGGATATGCCAGAGGTATGCTGCTTACGCTCATTCAGGAGCGTAATCCGAAACGGCTTACTGTGGACACGGATGCGGAGGGGGCAGATTTCTTCCGCAACGTGGGCTTTGCCGTCTATGGATCAGAGGATTTGCCAGAGGGTGGGCAATTCCATTGTGTATATGAAATAGACGAAGAATAAGCGAATCTCCGGGTCCCACGTCCCTCTTTCTACATAAGATATATTATGTAGAAAAAGGGGAGGTGGTTTTCATTGGCGTACCACTACACAGCGATTGGAGATTCTTTAACAACAGGTGCAGGGACGTTGCTGAGTGGCGGATTTGTACCTATCTATCGGCGAATGGTAGAAAGACATCTCCGTACGCCAGTCAGTTACGAGAATCTGGGAATCAATGGGCTGACATCGCAGGAGTTGCTGTCAATGGTCCGCAACAATCCGCTTTTTCGGTCGGCGCTCAGCCGGGCTGAACTTATAACCGTAACGATCGGCGGGAATGATCTGCGCCCATACATCAGCGCCCTTGCTGGAGGTTCCGGCTTGTCGGGTTCTTCCATTCCGCAAGCGTTGAATCACACAAAAGAACATGTGCGCCAAATTGTACATGCCCTGTATCAGATAAAGTCCGGTCAGCGTGAGCCATTTATCATCCGAATGGTGGGATTATATAATCCTTTTCCAGGGGTGAGGGAAGCGGGAGTATATGTGCGTCAGTATAACTCGTTTCTCTATACATTGGGCGGACCAAATTACCGGGTGGCGAACATTTATCCCGCATTTGAGGGCTATGAACGGGCACTGCTTTCGTTAGATCGGGTGCATCCGAACAGTCGTGGTTATCGCGTGATTGCGGAAGAGCTGAATCGGCTTGGTTATGCGCCGTTACGGTGAGCGTGAGAGGATGCTTTGGATCGGACAAAGTATATTAAAGAAAGAGGTTCATGATGGCAGTAGCAACTGACCATCATGAACCTCTTTTTCTGCATTTCGGCGTGCTAAACTTCCAATATAGCCTTCAGCTTGGTGCAGTCTTCCAGTAACTCGGGCAGCTGACCCAAAAATAGAAGGAGGGCTTTCACGTGAGCTATTTCCACGTTTTTTTCCGAGAGTTCACCCTTTAATCTCCTTAGGATTTGCACATATTCATTCCGGGCAGCTTCATTTAATTTAGTTTGTTTCAGAACCGTATCCATACGTTGCAGTGCATAGGAGATTTGTTTTCCCTTGGTCCAGATTTGATCAGAATCTTCATGGAATACGGAATCGCGGCCCCACATGATTTGATGTTGAACATCAGGGCTCAGCATTCCTTGTGCCAGCATATCCGTAATGCTGAGCATAAATTCAGCCAGTGTTTGCTGCTCCGTCCAGGACAGCTCTGAATCGCTCAATCGGAGGGAATTGACAATCATGCTTTTGACGACAAACTCAATATCATACGCATAGTTTTTTATGGATTCTCCATAAGCATCAATTAAGAAATCAATCATCACGTTAGATAAATGATGTTCAACACGATCAATGGCTTGTGCGATTTTTTCTTCCTTAGAACCGATTAAAGGAACGGAGTATACCAGCAAATGAACTTTATTCTTATAAATCCGGCTCAGCGCAATCAAATACAGTTGTCTCAACTTTTCACGGGAAGGTAGCTGGTGCTTCAAATAAAGTTCTTTAATATCTGCATCAAGAAGCTTTTCAATCAGGACGATTGTCCCCAGCAGCAACTCTTCTTTACTTTGAAAGTATTTATAAAAGGAAGCCTTCACCATCCCGCTTTCACGTGCAATCTCATCGACCGAGGTGGTATCGTATCCCTTTTCTGAAAATAGGGAAAGGGCAGCATATATGATATCTTCACTTGTTATTTTTTTCATTGTACCCCCAATTTTTTGCTCTGACTTTTTAATTTCCAGCGGGCAATAACCATATACAGGGACGGAACCACAAACATCGTAAGAATGGTCGAGTACATCAATCCAAACATAATGGTATACGCCAGAGGTCTAAACATAAGTTCCCCAATAAGAGCAATCGGAATCAGACCGACAATGGCTGTCAGTGAAGTAAGCAATATGGGGCGGAAACGCGCTTTGGTCGCTGCAACAACGGCCTCCTTCAGTTCGATCCCTTCACGTCTTGCATCCTCAATAAACTCAATCAGCACAATGCCGTTACGTACGACAATACCTGCCAAGGTCATTAAGCCCAACACGCCCATAAAACTAACCGGCGTATTTAGAATGAACAAGCCAAGAAATCCGCCTGCTGCTGCCATATACACGGTAGTCAATATGATGAGTGGAGTCGAGAAAGAATAAAATTGCAAAAAGATCAGCATGAAGATTAATAGTATGACGACAACATATAACCATCCTATTTCTGATAAAATGTCATCTTGTCCTGAAATCTCGCCGCCAATTTCCCAAGTGTAGCCTGGAGGAAATTTAATGTTCTGCAATTTAAGCTTGACATCCTTCATGACTTCGGAAGCTGTACGCCCGTGAACTTCAGCTTCAACAGTAATCGAACGTTTTAAATTATAATGGTTAATTTTTTGTGTTGCAAAGGATGGTTTCAACTCAGCCAATTGAGATAAAGGGATTTGAATACCATTGGCATTGGTCACATTCAATTGCTGAAACAAAATTTCAGGATTTTGATCGGTTTGGCTTAGCTTCAGCTTAATATTGATCAAATCTTTCCCCGTATCAAATCGGCTAAAGCTCACGCCATTACCCATTAACAAGAGTGTACGTGTCAGATCATTATTGCTTACCTGATATTGATCCATCGCTTGTTTGTTGATTTGGAAATCTAACGTATATCCTTCATTTTCCATATTATCTTGTATGTCCTGTGTTCCTCTGGTAGCCATAATGCCTTCTTTTAACTGCTGTGACAACGAACGCAACTGATCTACATCATTGCCTAAAATCCGAATGGAGATCGGCTTACCGAGAGGCACCCCTACTTTGGCTATTTTCAAGGAAATAGATTGACCCGGATAACGATCCTTTAAGATGGAGGGCCATTTGTCTGCCATTTCATCGGGATCAAATGCACCTTCTTCCCCAATAATAGCAATTTGACCCACGGTTGTGCCTGTTTTGGCGTCAGCGGTCATATCTTGAAACAACCGGGGAGCGTCGCCGCCAGCCGCATAACTGATCGTTTCCACATGAGGTTGCTGCTTCACCCATTTGGCAATATCCTCGGTGACCCGCTTGGTTTCTTCTATAGAAGTACCTGTAGGCATACGCACATTAATGCTTAATTCTGGATCGTTGGTTCTGGGGAACAGGTCGATCGGAATCAGAGCAAGTATGCCGTACAGCGTGGTACTGATCAATAATCCTAATGCAGCATATAATCCAGGTTGCTTAATGACTCTCGGAATCAGCTTGCTGGTATATATGTTACGAAGAGCATCAATTTGTTTTCCCAGCAGTCCCGACGGCTTCATGGTGGAGTTGGGCGTTTTTTGATTTCGTTGTCCATACCATTCTCTAAAGATTGGGATGACGGTAAAGGACATGAGCATGGAAGCCAATAACGTAAAGATAACAGCAAACGGTAATGGTTTGATAAGGGAGCCTGCATCGCCTGATAAAAAGAACAGCGGGGCAAAGGAGGCTACAGTTGCCAGGGTTGCGGTCAAAATGGAAATGGAAACTTCTTTCGTTCCATTTAATGCTGCTATCTTGGGACTCTCGCCCAAGGTCATCATTCTGCGTTCAATATTATCATTAACCACCACAGCATCATCGACTAGAATCCCCATTACAATAATTAAGCCAATGACCGTAACCTGATTCAATGTTATTCCGAGCATAGGGAGAATAATGAGACCTATGGCGATTGAAATAGGAATAGCCAGTGCCACAAAAGAGGATGTAATCAGATTCAAGCCCAATGTACATACGATCACAACCGCCGCAATGGCAAACAGCAATTCACGGGTCAAGCCATGAAAAATATGATCAATCCGCTCGGTCTGTGAAAATAACGTATTCAGTTGAAACGTATTAGGCAGATCTGGTTTTAACAACTGCATTTCTTTATTTACTTTGCTATAAATCGTGTCTACGTCAGAGCCGGTATTACCGTTAATCGTCAGCGTAATAGCTGGTTTACCGTTAAAAAAGGCCATATAGCTGCTGGTGTTATGTGTAAGCAATACGGTGCCCACATCACTGAGATACACAGGAGCGCCGCTGTCCGTTCTGGAAATAATGACTTTACTCAAATCCTGAGCATCCTTGGACTGCTTTACATTCAAGCGATAGGTACGTTCATTGTAATCCAGATTGCCTATCGGATATTGCTCATTTTCCTTCTGCACTGCACTCATGAGCTGTTCCCAACTGATATGGTACTGCTGGAGCTTTTGAGCATCAATCTCAATCTGAACCTCTTGATCCGGTAATCCCTTGATTGTTACTTCCGATACACCGGGAATGGTTTTTAATTGATCCTTCCATGATATCACCATATCATTTAGTTGATACAATTGCTCCACAGAGTCCCCCGTGATGGCGTAGGAATGGATAAATACTTTATTCAAATCATCGTTAACGACAGGCTTTTGAGCATCTGTGGGCAGAAAAGATTGGGCATCGTTCATTTTTTTGCGTAATGTATCCCAGACTTCTGCGGCATTGGCGTTGCCTTCTGTCTCAATGATAATCGTCGAAAGTCCATTTTCGGATGTAGAAGAAATCTTTTTAATATGATTGATTTCTTTCATTTTTTGTTCCAGAGGCTTCGTGACCGTTTGTTCTACCTTTTGGGGTGTAGCTCCAGGGTAGAGGGTCGTGACCACAGCGGTTTTCTTGATAATATCCGGCGTTTCCTGCCGGGGAAGTTGAGAGACACTATATAGCCCGGCAACAATCGCCATGATAAAAATAAAGAGGGTCAGTTTTTTCTTTTTGATAAAATATGCAATCATTTGCTCGTTCCCCCCATGATCTGAACGAGCAGCCCATCGTAGATCAGGTTTACTCCGGTGGTAACGATACGATCCCCGACATTCAGTCCCTTGGTAATTTCGAGCTTATTGTTGGACATCTGACCGACATTCACGACCGTCTTGACCGCTTTGTTGTTCACCACTTTATAGACAAAAGTATCTGTACCGTTATTAATGACAGCTTTGGCTGGGAGCAAAATTTGCTCACTCTGAGTCAGTTGGCGGCCTGCCTTTATGACTTGTCCCGGTGCCCAATCATGCTGGGGGTTAGGAACAATCACTTCTACGTTGATACTGCCCGTATTGGTGTTGGTGGCCGGATAAATTTTGCTGACCGTTCCTTCTCTGTTCTCATCGTACAGTTGAAGCTGGACTGTCTGACCTTGCTTCCAGTTCGTGATTTCATGATCGGGAACAGGGAGCAGCACCTTGAGCTTGTCGATTTGTCCGATACGATATACCGGCTGTCCAGCGCTCGCCAATTGTCCCACCGTTGCTTTTTTCTCCAGAATAACGCCGGAAATGGGGGCTTTTAAAGCTGTCTTGGAGAGGGAAAGTTCGGCTTGCTTTTTGGCAATGACCGCTTGCTGATATGCCGCAGTTGAGTTATCTCGGGAGGCTCCAGCCTGTTCCTTCGCAGCGATAGCAGCTTCTTTCCCAGCTTGGGCTTGCTGTAGGCTGGATTCTGCCGATTGCCGATCTTCCAATGTTGCTCCCTCCTGGATTAAGGAGAGGGCTTCTTGTGTATCCTCCAGGTCCTTGGTGGCATTGGTCAAAGCGAGCTGCGCATTTTCATAATCGTTTTTGGTTGCAGCTCCCTGATCATATAAAAGCTTGGTGCGTTCAGCGGTAGCCTGTGCTTTAGTCAAAGCCGACTGTGCTCTTTGCACTTTGGTACGGACCTGTGCCCTTTCCTGCTCACGGGCACCCTTGTTCACTTTGTTAACTCCAGCTTGAGCTGCTGCCTTTTGCGCGTCGGCGGATTGAATGGAGGCATCTGCACTTGAAATGGCAGCTGTAGCATTTTTGATACCTGCCTGTGCTTCAAGGATAGCTGTACTAGCCTGCTCCAGTTGTAGCTGGTAGCTGGATGAATCAAGCATCGTCAAGATCTGCCCCTGGGATACGGAGTCTCCCACATTGACTACTGTGTCGCGAATCAGTCCAGATAACTCAAAAGATACGGAGGTATCCTCATAGGGCTGTAGTGTGCCTGAAAGGTCAAAAGAAGCAGACAGCGGTTCTTTTTTAACAACCATCGCTTCCACCTTTTGCTTTTGTTGTTCTGCTGCTTCATTATTACTCGATCCTGTAGATGAGCAAGCTGAGGTGAACAGAAGAATGAATATAGCAGATATGTAGAGACTGGGTTTTAACAAGATGATCATCCTTTCTGTCTTTTTGTACTTTAAAGTTTATGTATAAACTCATCAGTTCATAAACGGATTATATGACCTGATATGTGGCATGTCAACGACTGATTACAAAAAATGCCTCAAATTCAGGATGCGAAAGTGAGCCGATTCAGGTCCGTGGAAGTACATGGTAGACAAACGTAAAAACGACCTTTCTCAAAAGAAGAGAAAGGTCGTTAAGAAAATAAATATAGCTGTTTAGCCGATTAATTTACGGAATAAGCTACGTACAGCCCACTTGCGCTCACTTCGTTTACGGTATTTGGGCAGAGAGCGATAGACGGCAATGGACTGGTTAAAGGCTACAATGGCCTCATCCTTGCGTCCCAGCATACGGTACATCAAGCCTGTCAGATAATAGCCCTCACTGGAAGAAGACTGAATCTCCTGAAATTGCTGCAGATAATGAAGTGACTTATTGACGTCACGTTCTTTGAAAGCAGCGGCTAAATGCAAATAAGGCTCACCGTATTGCACCCGCGGGTTAATGTCCAATGCTTTCAGTAAATCCTGTTCTCCATCTTCTAGATGGTTCGTGTGTACTTCAGCCGTTCCCCGCGCGTTCCAGTAGTCTGCTGAATCTTCATAACGGGGTTGAATTTCCAATAACAGCTCCAAAGCCTGCGGATATTTCTTGCTTTCGATCCAGATACGAGCCAAATCGAACTTGGCAGCCACATCGTTGGTGTTTAGTGTTATCTGTTGGCGCAATCGAGCGGCATTGCGTCTTCTTTTCCATGGTTTGCTGATGCTGGGCAATACACCGACAAAGCTGCGATCCAATATATAGATCGCGATTAGGAGTACGAGCATTGCCAAAAACGGGTTGCCGAGCAAACTCCATAGTAGAGAGAAAATTAAAAATTTCCCAATCATTTTGCTCCAATCCTCCTGTGCATGTAACAATCCATACTTTCCACATTATAGCATAGTGTTACTTTAAGGGTCATTAGCATGATAGATTTGGAAGGATGGTAGAGGGGAGAGAAGAAACATACTTATTTGTGATGCTCGATGTATAGTTTTAGAGAAAAGGAACCTTTTTTTATTCCCGCCAAAAGGTTGAACAGTCTGCCTTATCCAAAATATTAAACTCGATCATTTTCTCAAGTAATGAGAAATCAACTGGACTATCCCACTGGATACGTACCAACTGCTTGGTGTGATCATAGCCAGCCTGCACAATTAACTCAGAAAAATGATTAATCCCTGCCTTTTCAGGGGCAACGGCCAAATGATGTTTGGCTACGCTAAAGCCAATAATAAATGTGCCGTGATCCGTAAACATAGGCTGACTCCACGCAATTTTTGCCATTAAATTTGGAAACTTCTTGGTTACCCAAGCCAAAACCTCTTGCGTTCGAGCCCGATGTTGGGGGTTATCAATATGCGCTAAATATTCTGCAAAAGCTTCCATGTTGTTCCCTCCTTAAATTAAAAATTATATCGTTCAGAAAAGTTCCTCAAACCTATTTGTCGTTAAAACTCCTTACAGAATGGCTCAGACAGATTCTTAACAACACCTATTTCCAACTATATATATTTTCAAACTAGATAGTCAAAAGGGTTTAACTATCATTTTATCGCAGCAACATGTTTCTTAAGGAGTAATTGTCTGTTGAAAAATATAAAAATATATTTAGATATAAAAAAATACCTTTTATGTCCTGTTATATTCCTCAGCAAGAATAGAGTACAAATATGAATCATGAAACCCGCCTTTGTAGTACCAGTGTTCACGCATCAAACCTTCACGTGCATTCCGATCTGTTGCATGACCTTCTCAGAAGCCTTATTTTCTGGACGACATGTTGCATAAATACGGTGGACAGCAAGTGTGCTAAATCCAAAGTCTAGTATCGCTCGTGCTGCCTCTGCTGCATAACCCTTCCCTTGATAATCTGGATTCAAAACATAACCCATTTCTGCATTAGTATCTTTGACATGAATACCAACACCGCCGATCAGGGTTCCATTATTTTTCAGACAAACGGCTAGTTCATAGTCTTGTCGTGGCTGTTCCTGCTGTGAAGCTAGAACTTGTTCTATATATGCCTTTGTATCTTCTTCTGTATTTGGTCCCCAGGCCGTATATCTAGTAACTTCAGGCAATGACGTGTACGTATGTATACTTTCCCAATCGGATCTGCCAATATCACGAATGATGAGCCGGATTGTCTCAAATTGCATAACGATTCCTCCTGTCTATAATCAACAGACTCTACTTAGTATTTTAAAACGATTAACATCTCAATCCAATCTTTTATGCGTTCGTAGCCTTTAAACGTTAGACCTCCATTTAACAATGAACCCAGACCTTTTGCCGCCTGAACGCAAACCGCAAGGGAGGCGTCCGGCAAAAGGCAATCAGAAGATAATGAATGTGGTACTGGAATCCTCCTGTTATTGGCTATCTGGTTCGGCCTAAAACAGCCTGCGCGCTGTGACGAAACGTTTCTGCCATTTATCATCAAACGTGTCAAAATGAACGCCGCGTTCTTTGGAGGAGGTATGCAGCAATGTGTTGTTCCCTGCATAGATCGCCACATGGCCGATCTCCAGGCCGCGTGCGCTGAAGAACAGCAGATCGCCTTTGCGTAGCTCGTTCAGCCCGACCTTCCGGCCTTCTTTAGCCTGATCGTAAGAGACACGGGGGAGGTCGATAGAGAGCGTATGCCGGAACACTTCCTCCACAAATGAAGAACAATCAAAGGTCGATGTCTGGCCGCTTGCTGCCCCGAATTCATAAGGAGTACCAAGGAATTTCTCTCCGTAGGCGATCAGTTCATCTCCTTGTCGTTCCACCAGGGATGGGCTGGTATAATCGCTGTATTTGGGTTTAGCCGATATGTATCCGGTCAGGTTGTCTTTAGTGCGCACTTCCAGCCAGAGAGCATTGACCTCGCGAATGACATGAACCTTTTCGTCGGCTGGAATAAGCCGTAGGGAAGAGGAAGCTATCGATGAATCCGGTTTGCTGCGCAGGTTGACCCCGAAAAGAACCGTTGTGAAAAAATCGTCCCTGGAGGCAATTCGGATGGTCCGGGTCAAGGCCTCCCACTTTACTGTGCTCCCAAGTGCTTCGCTTACAAAACGCAGTGGAATCATCGTGTTGCCCTCAACAATCTGTCCTGGAACATCCAGGGACAGCGTATCGCCGTTTAAGGTGGCAGCGAGTTCCCCGATGCGATAGGTCAGCACCGTGTCGTTTTTGGTTGCCGTTACGGTTTTGCCGGATCCATCCCAGGAAAGCCTGGCTCCTTGCGCCTCAAACAACTGGCGCATGGGGATGAGCGTTGTCCCGTCTAGCAGCAGCGGCTGGACGGCAAGCTGAAGCGGGCGGTCATCTACATAAACGGTTGTCACCGGAGTTGTCCGTACCGACTTTGCATACGACGGGTTTGCCTGGAGCAGTGATACCGCTAGCAGAGCTAGCAATGCTTTCTTGTTGATTGTCATGCTGTTATCACCTCATTGTGAATATGTTCATCTAAGTTGTACGAGACTGCATCCGATTAGTTGTGTACTAAATATTGGGTTCATTTAATAAAACAAAACAAACAAAAATAAAACCAAAAAAATATCTGTGTTTTATTATTGACATCAAAACAAAGTAAAGATAAAATTACATTTGTGAAACATTTCACTTTAGAGATTGATTCCGTATTTATCGAGGCAACAAAAAGTGAATCCTTTAGGAGGCCGATTTTATATGAGCGCACATGTATTTTTTGTACCATCTATCAATCTTATGGGAACAGGATGTTTGCATGAAGTTGGGCCGTATATAAAAGAACTGAATGTAAACAAAGCTCTAATCGTTACGGATAAATTTTTGATGAAGAGTGGCATTGCAGGCAAGGTTACATCTTTGCTGGATGATATTGGATTGAACTATGCGGTATACGATGAAGTAAAACCAAATCCGACCTGTAAAAATGTACATGATGGTGTTCAGTTTCTGCAAGAAAACGGATGTGACTTTTTAATTTCGATTGGCGGAGGATCTCCACAGGATACGGCTAAGGGAATTGGCATTATTGCTACTAATGGGGGACATATAACCGAGTATGAGGGCGTTCATAAATCCACGCATAAATCGCTTCCTATTGTGGCTATTAATACCACAGCAGGAACATCGGCTGAAATCACGATTAATTATGTCATTACGGACGAAGAGCGCAAGGTCAAAATGGTTATGGTTGATAAGAATAGTGTAGCTACGATTTCGGTCAACGACCCTGAACTGATGGTAGATAAACCCGCCGCGTTAACGGCAGCTACAGGGCTAGATGCTTTGACCCACGCTATTGAAGCTTTGGTTACGCCAGGTTCCTATCCTGTAACGGATGCGACTGCGTTGGCAGCAGTAGAGATTATTTTTAATTATTTGACCCGTACGGTGAGCAACGGTCATGATATAGAAGCACGTGAGCAAATGGTATACGCTATTTTCTTGGGAGGACTTGCATTTAATAATGCTGGATTGGGTTACGTTCATGCGATGGCGCATCAGCTTGGCGGCGTATACGATTTGCCTCATGGTGTTTGCAATGCCATGCTGCTGCCGATTGTGGAGGAGGAGAACGCCAAGCATGTACCAGAGAAATTTCGTGCCATCGCTAAGGTCATCGGTTTTGAAGATAAGGGGAAAACGGATAAGGAATGCGCAGACTATGTAATCCAAAGAATCAAAGACCTGTCGAAGGAAGTTGGGATTCCTTCCAAACTTTCTGAACTGGGTGTAAATGAAGTGGATTTGGATCTGCTTGCCGAGAACTCAATGAAGGACGCTTGCGCTCCGGGCAATCCGTTCATACCTAGCAAAGAACAAGTTATCGAGATGTTTAAGAAAATTCTTTAAATAAAAGGTACAATTATTTTACTAAATACTATAAGGGCTGTCCCAGGAAATGATCGAAGAATACTGGGAACGGCCCTTTTTATTTGCATTTTCTACTAAGAGATTTGTGAGACTAGAGATAAGACAGCCCCATTGAAGATTAATGGCACAGCTCTCTCGGCTAAAGCTGTAGGAGACTCTTTTTTTCCTTCCGCATTCCAACGAAAGGTTACACCATAAATGGACCAGCTTAATATGTTCGCGGCAAGTTCTAACGTTCTTTGGTCTGTATTATTGGCTTCTCTTGTTATGAGTTGAAGTATGAATTGTTCTAATTGATTCTTAATATGTTCTTCCAGGATCGGTGCCACTGAATTATATTTATGAACGCATTGATTACTTGAGTCGTGATAGTCACATAACGAAAGAATAAGTTTCTGAATGGTCTCCTCCGACAAACGTGCCTCAGCATCAATCCTCTTGATAACATACTCCAAAAATGCGTCTGACAAAAGGGTTTCAAGCAGTGCATATTTATCTTGAAAATGTGCATAGAACGTGGCACGGTTAATGGTGGCTTTTTGGGTAATGTCATTGATCGTAATCGTGTAGAAGTCTTTCTTATTTAATTGGTCAACGAATGCGTCCAGAATTAATCTACGTGTTCGAATGACGCGCGGATCGTTTGGGTTGGGTGAAGTTACACCAGCCATCCTCAAGACACTCCTTTCAGGTAAATCAAATGATTCCCCCATTATAAACATGTGTTGTTTTGTCAACAAGTGAATTTGGATATACAACAATTTCATAACCCTTTTGGTTAAGCAACAGAATGAACATTTTGTCGGTTGAATGATAAATTAAACATTGCTAACATTTTACTTGCACCCCGTTTGATGATGCACGAGCCTTATATATAATCCTTTAAAACGATAAAAGAAAATGAGGAGGTACAATCCTTGAGTAATCAACCAAAAAATGTCCATTCAACAGAAGCTTTATTTCAACCTTATACCATTCATAATCTGACCTTACAGACTCGTATTGTAATGCCTGCAATGGGCCGCGCTTTTTCACCAAATGGTGTGCCAGGACCGGATGTAGCCGCTTATTATCGCCGTCGTGCAGAGAATGATGTAGGCCTTATTATTACTGAAGGTGCAGTGATTGACCATCCGGCTGGAACAAGTGAGCCGAGGATACCTAATTTTTATGGGGAAGCGGCTTTAAACGGTTGGGCTGAAGTGGTCAGACAGGTTCATGAAGCTGGTAGTAAAATTTTCCCACAGCTTTGGCATATGGGGATGGCTCGTCCTTTGGGATCTCAGCCGAATCCCGAAGCGCTATCGATTGGTCCATCGGGGCTGGATCTGGAAGGCAATAAAGTGACCGAGCCGATGACAGAAGAAGAAATTGCCAAGGTCATTGGCGCCTATGTCGATGCAGCTGCGAATGCAAAACGACTGGGCTTTGACGGCGTTGAAATTCACGGAGCACACGGCTATCTGGTTGATCAATTCTTTTGGGAGAGAACGAACCAACGTACGGATCGCTATGGTGGTGATATCATAAAACGTGCTCAATTCGCCATTGAGCTTGTGGAAGCTATTCGTGCTGAGGTTGGCCCTGACTACCCTATTGCCATGCGTCTATCCCAATGGAAAATGAATGATTACAACGCAAAGCCGTTCGATACACCGGATAAACTGGGGCAGCTCCTGAATGTGTTAGTACAAGCGGGCGTGGACATCTTCCATTGCTCGACACGTCGCTTTTGGGTACCTGAATTTGAAGGCTCCGATTTGAGCTTTGCCGGATGGGTGAAGAAGCTGACTGGAAAAACCACGATTACGGTTGGCTCTGTAGGTCTGGATGAGGATTTTGTAAGTTATACGGAAGGAAAAGGGGCAGGACACCAAGATATTAATGAACTTCTGGAACGGCTGGACAACAATGAATTTGATCTGGTAGCTGTTGGGCGTGCGCTTCTGGGAGATCCTGCTTGGGCTACGAAAATACGTGAAGGCCGAATTCATGATCTTCAAACCTTTACACCTGAGGTACTTCAAACGCTCAACTAAAACATATCATACTTTGAACACCTCTTCCTTTCATAAATAAACACTGTAAGCCAAAATACTCAAAGTGAGGTAAGGAACTTTGGTATTTTGGTTTTTTTATGCGTCTGGATAGTAGTCCATCATGAACCATTTTAGATTAAGTCATATTTTCTTTAAAGCTGCTCCATTTAACAAGCTCCTATCTAATTTAGATCTCATTATAACAGACTTAATCCTAGTTCTTTGAAATCATTCATATACTAAAACCAGATCAGACTGACATCAATACTTGATATATATAGATGTCTATGTAATAATGCTTGTATGTTAAAAAATAATGCAGCTGCACTGATAGGAACCATTAGAGACTCAATCAATAAATTGATTGTGTCTGAGCTTGAAGCGAATGGAATTGAAGGGATTGTTCCTACTCATGGTGGAATTCTAATGTTCCTTTATCAAAAGGACGGGCTTTCCATTAAGGAATTGACGCAAAAAATTTCTCGTCAGCAACCCACTGTTACTGTTTTGATCGACAAGCTAGTGAAGTTGGGGTATGTCGAAAGAAAAAAAGAAAGGGAGGATAGTCGAGTTACCCTGATATTTCTGACCGATAAGGGAAGAGAGATAGAGCCTATATTTGAGATGATCTCCAACAGATTACAAGAAACGATCTATGGTGGTCTCAAAGATGAAGAAAAAGAACAGCTGGAATATCTGCTGGAGCATGTCAAAAACAGATTATAAATTTTTTTAAGTAAATGTATAGATATCTATATTAATATCAAAATAACAATAAAACATCGGGAGGTTATTAAAATGAAACATCTTATCATCTATGCTCACTCTAACGCAGAAAGTTTCAATCATGCGATACTTGAAACGGTTGTAAATACCTTGAAAGAAAAAGGTGACTAAGTCGTTGTACGCGATCTATATGCCCTTGATTTTCAACCTGTATTAAAACCTGAGGATACTGCCGCTATGAGAGCAGGGCAAACCCCGGCTGATATCAAAGTCGAGCAGGAATACATCTCACAATCGGATACGATTACTTTTATTTCTCCCATCTGGTGGACAGGTCTTCCGGCTATCCTGAAAGGTTACGTTGACCGTGTATTTGCATACGGCTTTGCATATACGGCTGGTGTAGAAGGGATTAATAAGCTGCTTACAGGTAAAAAAGGTTTTATCGTGAATACACACGGTACTCCCAACGCGATCTACGATGAAATCGGTATGACCGCAGGATTGAAGATCACATCAGATACGGGGATTTTTGATTTCGTTGGAATTGAATCCGTCGGTCACTTACTGCTTGGAAGTATTGGTTACCTTGATGAAGATGGCTATAAAGGACTGCTGAAGCAAGTCCAAGACACGGTTAAAACGGTGCTGTAAAGTCAGTTTATGTTCTCTTAGAAACGTAAGACATTCTTTTAAATGATGAGGTCAACCCGTATTTAGTGGTTGGCCTTTTCTTGTAAATGCTTATATTTCTCCAACATCCGGGTCCATAGATCTTTTGAATTTGTAATAGCATCTAAACCGTTTCATCTTATGTAACAACTCCTTTACTGTAAACTGGCAAGAGGTGATCAAGCGTATTTTTTCTTATTCGACGCTGAGCTCATTAACCCTTGTATTAAAATTCACAAATATTTCATTGTTATTATCGTGGGCAATTCATTATAGTACATAGTATTAATAGTTAACTGTATGTATTATGTGTGTGGCGGAGGTTCACTATGAAATATTATGAACTAAGGGACGAATTGAGAGAATCCGTTAACCGGATTTATGGCATGGAATTATTCAGTAGCCTCACGGAGCTTGTTCAGGGGGAAAACCATGTGCTTCAATATTTAGTTCAGCATCGGGATGATGAAATTAATCCTTCCTTGCTCAGCGATCATCTGCATGTATCCAGATCAAGAATTACGGCAGCGCTTACGGGATTAAGAAAAAAAGGCTATGTGACTATGGAAATGTCTGAGCATGACAGACGACGAATGTGTGTAAGGCTCACAGTAGATGGTGAATCCTTGATCAAACAGAAGCAAGAGGGAATTGAAGGTTATTTTGAAGCGCTTGTGGTAGGTTTGGGTGAGAAGAATGTGAAGGAATTTATACGGTTAATTGAGCTTTCTTTGAGTATTATGAATGCGCGTTCTATTGAAAAATAACATAATGTGAGGGTGTACCGGGTGAGATATAAAATAATAGCGGATAGCTGCTGTGATTTAACGAGAGAGCTTAGAGAAGAGATGCAAGTTACTACGATTCCGTTGAATATGACGCTGGGAGATAAATGCTTTGTAGATGATGACACATTGGACTTGCCTCAGTTTATGGAAGAAATGAAAGCCTGTACAACCAAAATTGGATCCGCATCACCGTCACCTATGCTGTATAAGGAAGCCTTTCAAGGTGCGCATACTTCTTTTGCCATTACATTATCCAGCAACCTGTCCAGTTCGTATTCCAGTGCATTGGTAGGAAAAGATATGGCGGAAGAAGAAGGGGCGGATGTTCATGTATTTGATTCGAAAAGCGCTTCGGCTGGACAGCTCTTGTTAGCTCTAAAACTACGCAAGTTGATTGACGAGGGATATCATAAAAGCGAAATTATTTCTTCCTTGGAGAGCTTTATTAGCAAGATGAAAACCTACTTTGTTTTAGAAAATCTGGATAATTTGGTTAAGAACGGACGGATGAATAAAATCACTGGAAAGATACTTTCACTCTTGCATATCAGGCCTATTTTAGGCTCGGATGGTGACGGGAATATCGCATTTTTTACTCAAGCACGCGGTCAGAATCAAATTATCGAAAAGCTGGCAGATACTATTGAAAAAAGTGGCCGGGCTACCGAAGGGGAAAGCATCGTCATTACTCACTGCAATAATCCTGGGCTGGCGGAAAAATTAATGAATGCGCTGAAGAAACGCTATCAATTTAAAGATATTCATATTGTGTCCACCAGAGGGATTAGTTCAATGTACGCCAATGACAAAGGGATCATTATGGCCTTTTAAAAATATTCAGGGTTTATCCTCGCTGTATGGATAAACCCTTTTTAGTACACTGAGACTTTGCGGGAGTTCAAGCCTATCCCAATTTTCTAATGAGGACAGAAGCGTTTATGCTGGCTTGAGTTCCTCCGGCTTGTGTTTGCAGGGTAACAGCAGTAGTAGAGCTATGGTTTCGCAAAGTAAGGACGTCACCGCATGCCAGAGCGAGGATGGCTTGCCCTGTGTTCTGTTGTGTCCCGGCTCCTGATCCGTATACAGTTCCCTCAGCCAGTGCGCCATTAATAAAGAGGGCGAATTGGTTAGGTTCCACACCGGACACCGAAAAGTGAACTTCATATTTACCAGCATCGGATACAGCAATCTGTGTAGTTCCTGGAACATGAGCAATTCCAGGTGTAAGTATACTGTTTGTATCCAAAATAACATCCCCTTCAATCGGAACAACTTGGGGCTTCACATTATAAATATAACCGAACTGTGCTAAATCACCTATGGTTCCAGAATCCCCTTCAGGCCCTAAAGCGCCATGATTAATATTCACACTTACAAGTTGCTTTTTGACGATGATGTCTTTCCCGAACCCTTTCCGTTTCGAGCGGCCTTTTCTTTTTGGGGGCTTTTCCTCAAACTTTTTTTCTAACTTATCAAACCAGGCACGGACAAAAACATTTTTTTTACGGCCTTTTTTTCGTTTTAATTCAGGATGACCCAATACAAACACCTCCATATGGTTTGTTGTATACTACTCCATTCATCTAGAGGAGGCATGGATATCTGTCCTGTGATCCATAGGAAACGATCTATTTTGACTAAAAACAGGCTGCTGTACAAGGTACATTCGTCTAGTATGTAAAAAAGAACCTTTGAATGTGCACTTGGATGATAACCAAGGAACAGACAAATGCGCCAGTAGAGACGTGTATCATGATGAAGCGGTTTGAAGCCGCTTTTTGCGCACATATAGGGCGTACAAGATGCCCCCAAGCAGACACAGGATGCAGGCGAAGCCTGCCAGCAACCACGCCGATGAGACTGCTCCACCACGATCCATGCTATTTCCGAGCCATAAAGGCAGCAGAGCTCCTCCAACTCCACCTGCGCCTATAAGCAGGCTGGTGGTGGATTCTTCGGTGCCTGGCATCATTTTGCTGGCAAAAACAAGTGCGATGGAGAAGATCCCGGACATGCCCAGCCCCAGCAGTACAATAAGGATAAAGGCGCCGGCAGTGCCTTTGATCAGCGGGAACACGCATAGCAGCAAGGTCGCTGCCAGCGAGCTCAGGGCGACAAAGACACCGTAGCCGTATCGATCGGCAATGTAGCCTGTGAATAACCGGCCGGTAGCCATTGCTAACCAGAAGCAGGTGACACTAAGTGCTGCTTCGGCTTGTGTGAGACCCAAACGTTCGATGAACATGGAGGGCAGGAAATTAGCCAGGCTCATCTCTGTTCCTACATAGATAAAGAAAAAGACGATAAATAGTGCAAGTAGCTTCCAATTGCCTATAGGGCTACCTTTAGAAGCCTCCACCGTGGGGGATTTGGGTGAGTTGGTGGAACGCGCATGGTTGTCACCTCGGTGTTCCTGTTGGTCTAATACAGCGTCCAGCGTGCCGAAGGACCCACGCAGCCAAGCTATGACGGTCACGGCTGCAAACATGGAAATGATGGGAAAGGCCAATCGCCACCAACCGAGAGCAATGAGCTGGCTGGCGATAGCGGGCATAGCCAACGCGCCGATCCCAAAAAAGACTTCCAGACGGCTCATCGCCGCGCCCGTTCCTTGAGTAATACCGCTGATAATAATAGTGCCAATGAGTGTTTCCACCATGCCGAAGCCAAACCCGGCTGCTGCCCCGACGGCATATAGCCAACCCCAAGGCGGCAGCAATGAGTACAGCACTTCAGCCGCGCACAGCAGGAGCAGGGCGAATACTAGACTTCGGCGTTTGCCGAAACGCCGGGCAAGCCACGGCGACAGCAGGACTCCAGCCAGAAAACCTGAAAATTGAGCGAAGATTAGGCTTCCGCCGTCCGTATAGTTTCTACCGTAATGCTCTAACAACACAGGCAGTAGGGAGCCTACAACCACGTGTGCCAGGCCGATTAAAAAATAAGACAAGCTGCCGATCCATAGCAGTCGTTTCATGATGAACTCCTTTGATACCTAGATTTGACTCATGCGGCAAACTGAACTGCATGAGTCAAATCTGAGTGATTATGATAGCTCCAGTACTTGAAAGCCGTAGCCTTCAATAGAAATATCTCCTTCCAGGTCTTTACCGCTGATCAGTTCGTTCCCTTTCTGATCATCCAGATGATATTGCTGCGTCTGGGCGTTATGATTCAGAACGAATAGATACGATTTTCCATCTTTGGTCCGTACAGTGGCTTCTACACCCGCAGGAGCGCGCAGTAGGGATGGAATCCCTTTTTGCTCACAAATGTAGCCCAGCAGGCCATCAAGGAAAGTCTCTTCAGGATCTGAAGCAACGTACCATGCCTCACCTTGACCGAAACGATTACGTGTCAGCACTGGCATGCCCTGATAGAAATCATCGCCGTATTCGGCCAGCACCTCAGCGCCTTCGCTATGCAACAAGTCGCAGAGCAGACCGCATTTATATTCACCTTGTAATACGCCCACCTTTTCTTTCAATACAATGCGATTGTGTGATTCCGGCAGAAGCGCGTCTATTTCTTCCACCCAGATCCCAAGCAAGTTACGCAGTTTACCAGGATATCCTCCGGTTGAGACCAGATCATTTTCATTTACAATGCCACTGAAAAAGGTCGTTACGAAGGTGCCACCATGCTCTGTGAATTGTTCCAGCTTCTTGGCGGTACCCGGCTTGACCATGTAGAGTACAGGCGCGATAATGAGATCATATTTCTGGAAATCTGCATCAACAGAAATCAGATCTACCTGTACATTCCGCCGGAAGAGGGGAGCATAATACTTGTGCACCTGATCCACATATTTCAAGGCGACAGAAGGGCCGCTTGATTTTTCCAAAGCCCACCAATTGTCCCAATCGAATAAAATGGCTACTTTGGCATTAACGGTCGCGTCAAGTAGCGTGTTGCCTAATGCGCCAAGCTCACTGCCAAGCTGTGCCACCTCGCGAAATACACGTGTGTTCTCATGCCCGGCATGTTCAATGACGGCCCCGTGGAATTTCTCACAAGCGCCGATCGAGCGGCGAAGCTGGAAGAACATGACCGTGTCCGCGCCATGCGCGACTGCCTGATAACTCCATAACCGCATAACGCCAGGCCGTTTAAGCGAATTATACGCCTGCCAGTTCTGCTGGCTCGGTGTTTGCTCCATCAGCATAAAGGGTTGCCCATCCTTCAAGCCGCGCATCAGATCGTGCGCCATCGCCGTATAGCTTATCGGAGTATTGGCCCCGGGATAGCTGTCCCAAGATACAATATCTATGTGCTTAGCCCATTTAAAATAGTCCAGTTGTTTAAAAAAGCCCATCAGATTGGTCGTTATCACGGCATCGGGAACATGTTTTTTAATCGCGTTATACTCCAGCAGATAACAATCAAGCATACTGTCTGAATTAAAGCGTGCATAATCGAGGGATATGCCCTGAAAGGTCGAGTGATTTTCTCCCCAATGCTCGCTCAGATTATTTGGCGGTACAATTTCATCCCAATCATAGAAGGTGTGACCCCAGAAGGAAGTATTCCACACCCGGTTTAGTTCTTCCAGTGATCTGTATTTTTGCTTGAGCCACACCCGAAATGCGGCCGCACAGTTATCACAATAGCAATCCCCGCCGTACTCATTGGACACGTGCCACACGAGGATCGCAGGATGGTTTTTGTATCGTTCTGCAATTCGGTCAGCCATCTGCTCCGCGTATTTTCGATACGTTGGACTGTTCGGACAGGAGTTGTGGCGTCCACCGAATTTCCGCTTACGCCCGTCAGCATCGACCCGCAGAATGTCGGGATAACGCGTAGCCATCCAGGCTGGATGCGCTGCTGTGCTAGTAGCTAAACAAACGAAGATATCGCTTTCATAAAGACTGTCAATCAATTGATCCAGCCATTCAAAATGATATGTGATTTCGTCGGACTGAATTTTGGCCCATGAGAATACGTTGACCGTGGCGATATCAATCCCTGCTTGCCTGAACATCCGTAAATCTTCCTGATGCGTGGCCTCATCCCATTGCTCAGGATTATAATCTCCACCGTAAAATACTTTAGGAAGTTTACTGCTTATCATGCCAATCACCTCTGTATATAAGAATAATCCTATCTTATAATACAAATAACTGCTTTTAAATATAATAAAATGAACGTGTATATAACAATATGGATCTACATGTGAAATACATACCCGCATACGCCGGAGGTGCTTTTTATGATTTTAACTCCCCATCATTTAAGATTTTTCCTGACTACGCGTGAGCATTCTTTACCCCTTTTTATTGAAAGTATCGGATTTAACAGCAGGCAGGAGGATGTGTCCCGTCCAGAGGGTTATCCGTGCTTTCACTGGATTCAGACAGTGTCTGGTGAAGGGATATTTACATTTAAAGGGGGGAGCTTCCGTTTGGGAGAGCAGTCCGGGGTTCTGCTGCTGCCCGGGGAATCCCATGCATACAGACGGGCGACCAAGGTATGGCGAACGTTATACATTACATTTGACGGCCCCATCGCCGCTGCTGTATTGACTGCACTGGGATTGAAGCATACGCGTGGGTATCATTGGGACCCGGATAGCGAGCTACACAGCTTTGGGGAAACTATGCTCCATTCCATGGTTAGTGAACGTGATTTGTCTGGATTAGATGCTTCGGCCAATATGTATCGTTTTCTGACTCTATTGCGTAAACATGGACAACATAGCTCGATGCCTTCCCTATCCCATAATGTAGAACGTTTAACCCCTGTACTAGCCTTTATGGAGCAAAATTATGCCAGTCCAGATGTGGGCCTAGGTGATATGGCAGTTATGATGAATGTCAGCTCCCGTCATTTAAATACATTATTTAAGCAAGCGTTTGGTGTGACTTCTTATGCTTATCTGATTGTAATTCGGCTGCGGAAGGCCAAGGAAATGATGACGGAATATCCGCAATTAACAGTAAAGGAGATTTCGGAGCGAGTAGGATTCCGAGATGCCAGTCATTTTGTGGCAACTTTCCGCCGAGCTGAAGGAATTACGCCTGAAAGGTTCAAATTACTGTATACATAAGGGTATTTTATCGAAATACTCTTTCTTACTCGGGAATGCTCATTTTAGGGAGCATTCCTTATTGTTTTTTTCAGGATGAGGGAGTATAAAATAATAGTTCATTTGTTTCATCAATCTGATGTTCAGGTGACATAATAAACATAAGATCCATAGTTCTTTTGCAAAACCCTCATCCAAAGAAGGAGTCAATGAAATGCTGAGTAAAGTCAAAAGATTATTAATCGGTCGTCCGCGAAAGTCGACGGCCCTTGAAGATGAGAAACTGAATAAGCTCAAGGCACTGGCCATTCTGTCCTCAGATGCCTTGTCCTCTGTAGCTTACGGAACGGAGCAAATTCTGCTGGTTTTAATTACAGCCGGCTTCGCTGCCCTATGGTATTCCATTCCTATATCCATTGCGGTATTGGGATTGCTGATCATTCTGATCCTGTCCTATAGACAGACCATATTTTCCTATCCTGGTGGCGGAGGAGCGTACATTGTTGCACAGGACAATTTGGGAAAGAGTCCGAGTCTGATTGCAGGTGGTTCTTTGCTGGTCGATTATATTCTGACGGTAGCAGTTAGCTCATCAGCAGGTACAGATGCCATTACATCGGCTTTCCCGTCGTTACATGATCATCGGATTGCCATTGCTCTGATTATGATTATCTTTTTGACTATTATGAACTTGCGCGGGGTGACAGAATCTGCCTCGGTGCTGGCTGTACCGATTTACTTATTTGTTGTTGCGATTTTTGTTTTGATTATTAGCGGTATCATTCATTACGTGGCAGGGGGAGCTCATGCTGCAGCACCGCAATTTGGAGCTACGGTATCCAACGTCAGTCTGTTCTTGTTACTGAAGGCGTTCAGCTCGGGTTGCTCGGCGTTAACTGGAGTAGAAGCTGTCTCGAATGCCATTCCCAACTTCCGCAAGCCTGCTGCCAAAAATGCAGCAACTACACTAATGATGATGGGTTTGATTCTCGGGTGTATGTTTATCGGAATTAGTTTGCTGGCTTATTGGTACGGTGTTCGTCCTAATCCGCATGAAACGGTCATCTCGCAAATTGCGAACGCCACTTTCGGGCGCGGTGTGATGTATTACATCATTCAAGGCGTAACGGCGCTCATCTTGTTTTTGGCGGCGAATACAGCCTATTCGGCCTTTCCATTGCTTGCTTTTATGCTCGCGAAGGACAAATACATGCCGCACATGTTCATGGTCCGTGGAGATCGGCTCGGATACTCCAATGGTATCCTGTTTCTGAGTATCTTCTCGGCATTGCTGGTCATCGTATTTGGCGGCAACACAGAAAATCTGATTCCGCTTTATGCGGTAGGGGTATTTATTCCGTTTACCCTTTCACAGCTTGGTATGATGATTCGCTGGATCAAGCTCAAACCGCCAGGCTGGATCGTCAAACTTGCTATTAATACGGTTGGGATGCTGACCACGTTGTCGATTACGCTTATCTTTATCTTCACCAAGTTTAGCCAGGTGTGGGTAATCTTTATCTTCCTGCCTTTGGTTCTGTATTTCTTTATGAAGATCAATAGGCATTACAAAAATACGGCTGAACAACTGCGCATTGATATTACCAAGGATAAACCTATGGTGAAAGGCAATACGATTATTATTCCGGTGGCAGGTATTACGCGAGTCGTTATGAATACGATCAGCTATGCCAAAACCTTGTCGGACAATGTGGTTGCCGTATATGTGGGTGTGGATGATGAAGCGATTCGCAAAATGGAACAGAAATGGGAAGAGTGGGATGTCGGTATACGTTTGGTGGTACTGAAATCCCGTTATCGCAGCATTATTAATCCGCTTCGCAAGTTCATCGATACAGTAGAGTGGAAAAAAGCAGACGAGGACCATATCACTGTTCTCATTCCACAATTCATCACCAAGCACTGGTGGGAAAATATTCTACACAATCAGACCAGCTTACTGATGAGAGCTTATTTGATTAATTATAAAGACGTGATCGTAACGACCGTTCCTTTTCATTTAAACAAATAAAGTCACTGCCAATTGTAGGGTACAGCTGAATATAGCATGACCAAAATGAACATCTTTTGGCCGCATTTCTTTGCGGTCGGAGGGTGTTTTTTTGCATAACGGAGATATTTACTTTGGTGATACATTTTGTGTATTATAGATACGAAATGTATCATTCAAGACTGTTATGGAGGGATACGATGCCCGAAGCCACGGGGAAAATGGAAGATGACAAGCTGCAATTTGTAGATACGCTGAGGGCGCTGGCTATTATTGGAGTTTTACTTGTGCATGTCAGCCAGCATGTAGACGGATTAAACGGATGGTTGCAAAAAGGCTTGAGTATAGGAGCTAAAGGAGTCGCTTTATTTTATATGGCCAGCGCTTTTACACTATTTCTGTCCTTGAGCAAACGTTCGGGTGACAAGAGGGAAAGAATTTCAGCTTACCTGTTGCGTCGTTTTTTTCGGATTGCTCCTTTGTATTACGTGATGTTAGGAATCTATTTGGCTGTGAACGGGACAGGTCCAAGATTTTGGCTTGGAGATCAGGAGGGAGTCACTGCCGCCAATATCGCTGCTCATGTCCTGTTTTTGAATGGTCTGAATCCGTACTGGATCAACAGCATTATTGGTGTGGAATGGTCCATTGCGGTGGAATGTATGTTTTATCTGTTTATCCCCCTATTATTTAAGCTGATCCGATCAGTCCGCCATGCGGCCTGGTTTGTTGTGATGGTGCTTGTGGTAAGCTTCGGTCTAAATACGGTATTTGCTCAATATCCATGGATTAGTGATCACTCTTTATGGGGGCACTATCTGTATTTATGGTTTCCGAATCAATTGCCTGTCTTTGGGCTAGGTATATTGTTGTTTTTTATTTGGAAAGACGAGCGGCATTGGAAAAGTATAGACCGAGTCAGTGGAGGTTTGCTGCTTGTTTCTGTGCTATTTGCATTTTTTGGAGGCATGACCGATTATCTCATAGGTTTCGGGTTGCTACTGGGAGCGTATGCTTTGTATCACTGGCAGCCGATATGGCTGCTTAATCGGGTATGGTCATGGATCGGCCGCCTTAGCTACAGCATGTATTTGACGCATATGCTGGCTCTGGGACTAATCGTACAGGTTAAAATACCTTTTGCTCCCCTAGTCAGCCTCACACTTATGTTTATCATGACGTTGCTAGTCACCATCGGACTATCTTGGTTTACCTACTCGTGGATTGAACAGCCCGGCATCCTTTGGGGGAAAAAGCTTATATCACGTATGAAGCCAGTCCGCAAGCAGGGAGATTCGGTCAAAGAAAGTGTTGCCTAAGCTACAACTTGAAGCAGCATCCGATAACATTTGGTTGAAGTGCTTGAATAAATCTATGAAATAATTGAAAAGACCTCTTGAAAAGTAGCTCCCAGCCCTTTATATTCGATGTACATCCAAGTTTTTGAATACACCGATGAGGTTGGTTGGAATTGTAAAGGAGATGCACGCATGCTTTTGAAGCCAATCGGCTTTTTGCTTTTCTCCACGCTTGAAGGAGTAGCTGTTTTTGCGCTGATTTTGAGTATTTTTAAAGTTAAAATGACCCCTTATCTTTGGCAGGCCATTTTTGTTAACCTGATTATGAATATGCAAAGTTATATGCTCCGAGAGGAGTTTTCCCTTTCGTATTTGGTGCCTGTCGTAAATATGCTGCTTTTTATTTTTTTACTCGCTACGGTCGTGAAGATTCCGATTGTGTGGTCCGGTATTATGACGGTTACAGGTTATTTTGCATATGCCGTTGTTCAGTCGGTATTCTTAAAAGTCATGTTCGGCAATCTTCCGGTTTCTGAGCTGCAGGATGGGTCCTTGAAGGGCTATCTACTACAAGTGGTAAGCGCGGCAGTAGGACTGCTTATTTCATTGATGTTGTATCGAAAAGGGATCGGCTTTTCCCCTAATTTCAAGAAGCTTAAGTTCAAAGAGGAATATGGCATTGTCATCACGCTGATTATCCTGTCCCTCATTTCAACTTCTATTGTGCTCTACTATAACGAGGTATGGTTAAGTATGATATTTTTTGCACTGGTTTCGGGATTTTTCATCTATTATGCAATCGGAAAGGAATACCGGGATGATTGAAGCGATGGCTTTCAAACTTGCTAACCAGATCAAACGTACTGTGCCTGATCATCCAGCCTCTGTCGCGGTACTTCAATACGCACTTGCTCTCATTCTGAATGCGTCCATGATCATTGTGTTAACACTATTCGCCTCAATCTTCACGGGGCGGATGGTAGAAGCTGTAACGATTCTCGTCGCTTTCGCCCTACTGCGCCAAATATCAGGAGGCATTCATTTGAAAACGGGCATGGCATGTGTGTTGGTGACCTCAGCAGCTTTTACTTACATATCCTGCATTGCCTTAAATAGTTGGTGGACAAACCTGTTTACCGGAATAGCTCTCATTCTCGTTTTATGTTTTGCCCCATCCAGAATTGAAAAGCAGTCGCGCATTCCAGTACGTTTTTATCCCCTCTTGCGACTGTTATCCTCCTTGCTTGTATGTACTAATTTTGTAATCGGTTCCTCTGTAGTGGCTGTTGCTTTTTTGGTCCAAAGTCTAACATTGATCCGGGGAAGGAGGTGAGTGGAATGATGAGGAAAATGGTATATGGATTAGCCACATCGTTGTCTATGTTTGCAACATTTGCTGTATCAGTGGCAAGTTATGTGTATGTTTATCAAGGGGATACACCCGAGGAACTGCTGAAATAAACAAAATGCCGAAATAGAAAAATGATACATAGAGCTGCTATTAAGCAGCTTCTTTTTATGTAAAAAAAATCAGGCGCTCCATTAAAGAGCGCCCGAATGGGAGAGGAGAAACCGGACGAAGAGCTTATGGGGAAACGTAAGTCTTCTCCGCGGTTGTCTACGACATTGGTTGAATGCCGATATCCTAAGGATGCCCAGGGAATGGTTTTTTATACCTGCCTCATCCTAAGTTTTTCAAACGGCGGTGCATGTGGTACGATAGCGTCATAATCTTATATGGTTATGAACACATATAGAAAATAGGTGAGTTTCAGCGTGAGAGTGGTATCGGGTAGTGCCAAAGGAAGGCCGTTAAAGGCAGTTCCCGGCACAGGGACGCGGCCGACCACCGATAAGGTCAAGGAAGCGTTATTTAGCATGATAGGTCCTTATTTTGATGGGGGAGTCGCACTTGATCTGTTTGCTGGTAGTGGTGGCCTGGGTATAGAGGCGCTTAGCCGGGGAATGGACAAGGCTGTTTTTATTGATATGGAATCCAAAAGCATTGATGTCATTAAAGAAAATTTGCGAAAAACTGGATTGGAAGGACAGGCTGAAGTGTTCCGCAATGATGCCGGACGAGCGCTCAAGGTGCTGGCAAAACGTGGAGCTCTTTTTGATGCTGTTTTTCTCGATCCACCCTATCGTCTCAAACACGGAGATGAATTAATGAGCCGTATGGCTGAGTTGAACTTGCTTCGTTCAGATGCAATCATCGTGCTGGAGTATGAATCGGGACATGAATATCCGGAAAGCTTCGGACCGTTCGAACAGGTCAGAAAAGCAGTCTATGGTGAAACGGCGTTATCTATTTATCATTTTGCAGCCGATGCTTTGTCGGATGTCGTAGAACATACAGAAGCCGGAGTGGTCAAATTCGGCATCAGTGAATCAGACGGGGAGGATCATCATGATTGAGCACAAACCACGTATTGCCGTATATCCGGGGACCTTTGATCCCGTGACGATGGGGCACCAGGATATTATTCAAAGAGCAGCCAGACAGTTTGATCTATTGATTGTAGCGGTTCTTAACAATATTAGTAAAAATCCGCTGTTTTCACTTGAGGAACGAATGGAGCTGCTGCGAACGGTAACTCGCGATATCCCGAACGTTGAAGTGGACAGCTTCCGTGATCTGACAGCTAATTATGTACGTCAAAAAGGGGCCCAGGTTATTGTCAGAGGAATCCGGTCGGTGACTGATTTTGAATATGAGCTGCAATTAGCCTCTACAAATCATAAGCTGAACCCGGATGCGGAAACGATCTTTATGATGACCAATCCGACTTATTCATATCTGAGTTCCAGTATGGTGAAGGAAATTGCGCATTTTGATGGCAAGGTTGTAGATCTGGTGGCACCGGAGGTGGAAGACGCGCTGCGTGCGAAGGTCAACGCGAATCGCGGCGGCTCCACCATGAAGTCATAAAGGAAAAGGCCAGCAGGGTAACTATAATTGTACCCAGCAGCGCAATGGACAGTACGGTTAGTTGCCAGGGGTACATAGATGTTCCTTCTATTTGTGTTAGTAAGCCGCTGGCTCCAGTCATGACAGGATGCGTGGCGGATTCATTTACGCTTTCCACAAAAGAAGACACAGAACTGCGACTGACGTAAGCGGGAGTTGTATTGCTGACGATGCGGTTTAGCGGGACCCATGTCGCTAAGGTAAGTCCAAAAGCAATGATCCCATGGAGCACTCGTGACAAGGTGAAGGTGATGCCCTTGTCGGAAGGTCTAGTGACGGCGGTAATTTGAAGCCAGCCGCACAGGCCGCCCCAGCCCAACACAGCACTGATCAGGGCTACTTGTGTACGGAGATCGTAGGGCAGACGGCTGATTTCATAGGAACCCAAATGGATTTCCATCCAGGCAGGCCATATGAAAGAAAGCGATCCTTGGCCTGTGTATATGGACAGCAGTCGAATCAGTACGGAAAAGAAAATAATGAATCCACCTGTCACCATCAGCGTCTGTACAGCATGGGATACGGTTTCGCCCAACAGTTTTCCGAAACTGCGGCCGTCCCGTTCTCTGGCAGAGCGGGTAGCTTCCCATGCGGATCGGATCAGGGAGGGAGAAGTACGGGAAACTGAGGTGCGCCGTAGGGCAGCTGGCGTTTCCCGTTTTTGCAATTCTTTGGACGATACAGGTAGTCTGGCGGTGATCCAGCCTGCCAGCAGCCCGGAAATCCAGTGAACTGCAAGTAACATCACGCCTGCGGTAGCATTGTGCAGTAGCCCTGTCCCGATGACGAGCAGGATGGTAATCGGATTGCAGAAATGAGCGATAGAGGTTAGACGTCGAAGCTGAAACGCAGTCATATCCTCCTGTTGTGCCCATTGGCGCACCGCTTCCGCTGCAGCGGGGAATCCCGCGGTCAGGCCGAGGGCCAACACCCAGCCGCTTCGCCCGGGTAGACGGAACCAGGATCGCATAAACGGCTCCAGCAGGATACCTAGTCCATGTACTAGACCAAAGGCGATAAGCATTTCGGACAGCATCAAAAAAGGCAGCATGGCTGGGAAAATAATACTCCACCATAGCTTAAGGCCTTGAGTAGAGGCTTGAAATACTTCTTCTGGTGAGGCGACAACAGCCAGTACAAGCAAAATGGCTCCGAGGCCAAGCAGTATGGTTGTCCAATAAGGAGCGGAATGGGCTTCCTTTTGCATCAAAGAATTCACCTCTCATAAATATACTAAGGAGAGTGGGATGCTGTCTCCAGTGTTTATTCATGTTCGTTGTCTTGGGATAGGTTGTTCGTATACGTTGTCGTAAACAATGTATGCTTTTTCGGAAGGCTTGAGAACAGGTGGCGCAGAGGCACTTGGATAAGATAGGAGAAGTTAGGCTGCAAGGGGGGGAGAAGCAATGAAACGAATAAACCGGAAAAGAGTTTTTTTTACAACCGGTTATGTCTTAATGCTGGCTGCAATGGTCTATGTGCTGGTCTATATGCCAACCCCTTATCTGATCTATGGACCAGGTGGGGCTAACGAGATCAAACCGATGGTTAAAGTCCGGGAGGGTGACAGCATCGAACGGGGGACCTTTATGATGACGACGGTATCGGCGCGTTATGCCAATGTTATTATGTTGGGCCTGTCCAAGCTGGACCGCAATTCGGAGATTCAGCGCAAAGAGGATCGTCTGCATGGAAGAAGTGAAGACGAATATGCGGCAGAGCAGGTATGGTATATGGGGGATTCCCAATCTTCCGCGATGGAGGCTGCCTACACCCGTGCCCATGTTCCCTATCGCATTGTGCCAGATTACGTGTATGTATTTAAGGTCCCGGGATCGAACAGCGTGTTTGAGCCTGGAGATGAAATATTGGAGCTGAACGGCGTGCGGGTGACCGATAATCGTTCCATTCGGAAGGCTTTAGAGGACGAAAAATCGGGAAAAATGGCTAAAGTGAAGCTAAAGCGCGAAGGAAAGTTGCTGACCGTGCAAGCTCCCTTAACGACCATCACGGACAGTGAGACGGGTAAGCAACGTTCTGGCTTTGGCGTCAGTATTGCCACGGTACAGAAGGTAGAGCCGAAGGATGAACGTAAAACGATTCATTTTACATCTACGGATGTTGGCGGTCCTTCGGCAGGTTTGATGTTTACCATGGAAATCTATAACCAACTGACATCAGGTGATCTGAGTAAGGGATATCGTGTAGCCGGTACGGGTACTATTGATAAGGACGGTCAGGTTGGAGCGATTGGTGGTGCAAAGTACAAAATAGTTGCTGCTGACCGTCAGGGTGCGGAATTGTTTTTCGTTCCTGCGGATAATTATAAAGAGGCCAAGGCCAAAGCTGAGCAAATGGGAAGCCGGATGAAGCTTGTTTCGGTTCGCAAGCTTGGCGATGCGCTGAATTATATGGAAAAGCTGCCCATCAAACCATAATGGGCGGTCGCAAGTAATCAGCATACATGCCGCGGATGGCGGGACGTGGCATCCCGGCTGCGTGTATGGCGGCTGCGGCTGTATCCCAGTCCAGGTGGGGATGTGATCCGGCAGACAGCTTGACCCATACCGGAAGGGTGGCTGTTTGCTTCATACGTGCCAGCAGCTCGCGTCCAGCCCTGTTAAAGCCGAGCACGCGGATATAGCCCGGACCTTTCGCCAGCTCAGCCGGAGTCATATCGGCTTTGGCATGATTCAGCAAAATATGTGTACACATCCGCTGAAGCTTCGTACGAGTATACCGCCTTGTCTTGATCGCGGTGAGCAGGGCCTCCACAGAAGGCTGGGACAGCGTGTACAGCGATTGCTGCAGACGATGCTCCAGCCCTTCGGTGACCTCGTGCAGCTCCGCCAGCTGCTGCGGGCTACGTGTGATTAGGGCGTTCAGCAACGGCTGGCTGAACGCTTCCCAGTGCAGCGGCGCGCGTTCAGCTTGCCACTCGCGCCGCAAAATCTCCAGTGTCGCCGCAGGTATGTACGGTGACGCGGCTTCCGGCCCGCCGTCCAGCAGCAGACGGCGGATGGCCGTGGCGCTGGCGATGACTCCGTCCGCAGGGGCCACGGCTTCGTGGTAGCCCGATCCTGTGCGGGCTACCGTGAAGGGCTTGATTGTGCTGCCCAGCCGTTCCAGCGCAATCAAATAATGCAGCCCCAACGTATTGTTGGGCTGCTGCATGAGGGCAGCGAGCGCAGCGCCGTCCGCTCCTTCGGCCGCGAGCGCGGCTGCGGCTCCCGCGTAGGCAGCGGGATAGCTCGTGCCGCTGCTTAGGCGCTGCGCGATGCCGGCCTTGAGCTCGGCCGGCTCTGCCGCCAGCACGCGAGCCAGCGCGCGCAGCGGGGCGATGTCTCCGCTCTCGCTGCCGAAGCAGAGCGCGTCGACGATACCCGTCGCATGGAGCAGGGCGACCGCTCCGCGGGCAAACCATTCTGCAGGCTGGACGGCATAGGCCACAGGCAGCTCCAGAACTAGGTCCACACCCATGGCGAGTGCCATTTCGGTGCGGGACCATTTGTCTGTAATCGCGGGTTCACCCCGCTGAAGGAAAGGACCACTCATCACAGCCACTGTGCGTTGTGCACCAGTGATGCGAAGAGATTCCTCCCAGTGATGGACATGTCCGTTATGCAGGGGATTGTACTCTACAATTATACCGAGTGTTTTCAAGACCGTAGTCGGCTCCTTTCTTAAAGTAGCTTATTGGGTAACCCTTTTGATAATAATGGTTAAGTACCCGTGAATGATTGTTTTCAGGGCAGCTATACTGATTTTTCATCGTCGGCATGAACAAGACCATTGAGACCTGGACGAAAAAGCTTTATACTCGCATTATTGTACACGAAGAGTGGCGGGGGTACGAATACTCATCAGTACATGTTTAGCACAATGCATTTTTGCTTCTGCATAAAACTTGTCGAACCATTGGAAAATCGGTGGATTTGTGAGTGGTGTAAAGTGAAAGGTGTTGACAAACGACTCGATCAGTCGGTATAATAATTTTTGTTTGTTTGGAGTGATAGTGATGCAACTATTTTTTCGCAAAGTAGCAACAAGTGACGGTCCTTTTCCTATCCGTGAATCTCTTAATGTGAGTGAATTGGTGGATGATCGTGCTGATGTTACGGCCGTTTCCCCGCTGGAGACCGACTTGGTCGCCGTTAGTCTGGGTCAAGGCTTGATGAGCGTGGAAGGCACGTTGACCGCAGGTCTGGACATGCTGTGCTCACGCTGTTTAAGCCCGATGCACGAGGATTTAAAGATTGAATTCCGTGAACGGTTCAAGCAAACCTCTTCGAGTGTTGAAGAGGAGGATGAAGATGGCGATTTTATCGCAGTGACGGAGGACTCCTTCGACATTGCACCGTATTGTGAAGAACTGTTTGTACTGCATGTGCCGTTTGCGCCTTTGTGCAGTGAGGATTGTCAGGGAATCGCACCAAAGACCGGACAAAACTGGAGTATTGGCTCCGATGACAGTAGCGATGGCAATACGGAAAAGATTGATCCGCGTCTGGCAGGGCTTAAGGATTTTTTTAAATGAGAATTGAGTTCAATTCTGAAAAATCATCATCCGCTTGTGCCGGAGAGTTACTGAACCGATGCGTGGATGTTGCAGGCTTGATTCACCGGCTGTAAGATAATTGCTTCTAGCATTTTCTTTCAGTCTTGAATGAGATAAGAAGTCATACCCGTTATGCGGGGTTGATCTGGTTAAGGAGGTGGGAAGAATGGCAGTACCTCAACGGAGAACATCCAAAACTCGTCGCGACAAACGTCGTACTCACTTTAAACTGGCAGTACCAGGTATGGTGAAATGCTCCGAATGCGGCGAATTGAAACTTGCTCACCATGTGTGCAAAGTTTGCGGAACGTACAAAGCTAGAGAGATCATCTCTCAATAATGTCCGATAAGCGGATTCTTTGGAATCTTCGCAGAAAAAGTAGCGCTTCACTTCAGTGAGGCGCTACTTTTTTTGTCTGCATGCTTCCTTTTTACGTCAGCATGCTATATACTGTTTTAGTACCAGGTTCTAAGAAAGAAGGGCCGAAGGGGTTCCTTTATACATACAAGAAGACAAATCGGCTTGAAGTCTCGCCGTTAGAAAGTGAAGTAAAGTAACCCAAACTGTCGTCTGAACGACAGTTTATTGTAGAGAAAGGAGGCGTCACTGACATCGAACGTTTGCCGAAGAGACAGAGACAGCAGCGGCTGACTCAATTAATTGATGATAATCCGTTCGTAACGGATCAGGAATTGACAAGACAGCTGAAGGTAAGTATTCAGACTATTCGGCTGGACCGGATGGAACTGGGAATCCCGGAATTGCGGGAACGGCTAAAGCTGATGGCTGAGCGCTCCTACGACCAGGTTCGTTCCTTGCCTTTGCATGAAGTGATCGGGGATATCGTTGATCTACAGTTGGATCGAAGCGGTATTTCGATTTTTGAGATTAAAGAGGAACATATTTTTTCGCGTACTGGCATTGCGCGGGGGCATTATGTATTTGCCCAGGCCAATTCATTGGCCGTTGCTGTGATTAATGATGAGATAGCATTGACCGCGTCAGCGGATATACGCTTTGTCCGCCCGGTTCATTTAGGTGAGAAGTGCATTGCCAAGGCATATGTACGCTCCAATCCAGAACAAAAAGGGAAGGCTAAAGTGGAAGTCTTTGCCTACGTAGGAGAAGAAATGGTGTTCCAAGGCAACTTTGTCATTTATCGCTCCACGGAGGAAGAGTATAGCGAAGGAGGAAGTCAGCATGCGGATCGCCATTGATGCCATGGGGGGAGATAATGCTCCTGAGGCGACGGTAGAGGGCGCGCTATCTGCGGCGGCGGAATGGAAGGATACGGACATTACGCTGGTTGGTGACCGGGAACGAATTGAATCGGTTCTGAACGGTAGGGCGTTGCCGACGAACCTCAGCATTCGCCATGCATCCGAAACGATAGATGCGCAGGACGAGCCTGTAAAGGCAGTGCGCCGTAAAAAGGATGCTTCGATGGTCGTGGCTGGTCGAATGGTCAGAGAAGGCGAAGCGGATGCCATGATATCCGCAGGTAATACAGGCGCGCTAATGACCACAGGGTTGCTGGTGGTTGGAAGAATGGAAGGCATTGAACGTCCGGCTCTCGCGCCGATGATACCAACGATTGATGATCAGGGTATTCTGGCGCTTGACTTGGGAGCCAATATGGATGCCAAGCCTGAGCATCTTGCCCAGTATGCACTGATGGGGAGTCTGTATCGTCAGAAAGTTCACGGTGTGACTTCTCCAAGGGTGGGTCTGCTGAATGTGGGGACTGAAGCTGGGAAGGGCAATGAACTGACGAAGTTGGCATTTCCACTTATTGAGCAATTACCTGTCAATTTTGTGGGTAATGTTGAATCGAGAGATGTGTTAACCGGGAATTGCGATGTACTGGTGTGTGATGGATTTGCTGGAAATATCATGCTAAAATCACTGGAGGGTACAGCCGGAGCCATATTTTCTCTCTTAAAAGAGCAATTCACCAAATCCTTGAAGACCAAGCTTGCGGCAGCTTTGATTATGCCTGAGCTTCGCAGTCTGAAAGGTAAATTGGATTATAAAGAGCATGGCGGGGCTCCTTTGCTGGGTTTGAGTGGACTCGTCCTGAAAAGTCACGGTTCGTCTGACGGCGTTGCCGTCAAAAACGCGGTAAGGCAGGCTCGTACGGCCTTGCAAAACCGGTTGGTGGAAAGTATATCTAAGGAAATCAGCAGGAAGTGAGTGACGATATGAATAAATTACGGCCGGTTGGTGTTATCGGAACAGGGAAATACGTACCTGAGAAAATTCTGACCAATAAAGATTTGGAAGCAATCGTAGAAACGAGTGATGAATGGATTGTCAGCCGTACAGGGATTCAGGAGCGCCATATTGCGGCTCCAGAACAGGCTACATCTGATTTAGCTTATGAAGCAGCAATTAAGGCGTTGGAGTCCGCGGGTATGACGGCACAGGATCTGGATTTAATTATTGTAGCTACGGTTACACCGGATATGGCGTTTCCGTCAACTGCCTGCATTCTTCAGGACAAATTGGGAGCCAAAGGCGCAGCAGCTTTCGATTTGTCTGCGGCATGCTCGGGTTTTGTATACGGACTGGCTACGGCAACGAGCTTCATTAAGACAGGTATTTATAATAATGCATTAATCATTGGGGCAGACTGTCTTTCTCGGATTACAGATTATACCGACCGCAATACCTGTGTTCTATTCGGAGATGGTGCAGGAGCTGTAGTGATTGGCGAAGTGCCTGAAGGTAGAGGATTCCAATCCTTTGATCTCGGGGCTGAAGGTGCCGGAGGCAGCTTACTCAAGTTGGAAGCAGGAGGCTCGCGTTTGCCTGCGAGTGCAGACACACTGGAAAATAAACAGCACTATATTTACATGAACGGACGCGAAGTGTTCAAGTTCGCGGTTCGTGTTATGGGAACGGCAACGGTTGATGTGTTGGAAAAAGCAGGGCTGTCCAAAGATGATATTGATCTGTTCGTTCCGCATCAAGCCAATATTCGCATCATCCAATCGGCGATGCAACGTCTGGATTTACCAGAGGAAAAGGTAGTTGTTAATGTTCATAAATATGCGAATACATCTGCAGCATCAATCCCTCTCGCTCTTGTGGAAGCAGCTGAGGAAGGCCGCATGAAGGAAGGCGACCGTGTATTAATGGTGGGCTTTGGCGGTGGCTTGACCTGGGGAGCGTCGGTTCTTGTCTGGTAATGAGTTGGAAGTTTTGATATAATATTGAATTTGTGTAGTGTTTTACAGGACAAGCATTGGATACAGAGAGGTGCATACACGATGGGCAAAACGGCATTTATATTTCCCGGTCAGGGTTCACAAGCTGTAGGTATGGCTAAAGATGCTTATGAAGCAGTTCCAGCTGCAACAGAAGTATTTCGCCAAGCGGACGAACGGTTAGGGTTCGCACTAAGCGCACTGATTTTTGAAGGGCCGGACACAGCTTTGAAGCAAACATCCAATACGCAGCCTGCACTGTTAACGGCGAGCATTGCGTTGTATGAAGCGTTCAAGGAAAAAATGGGCATTCATCCCGATTATGTGGCTGGACACAGTCTAGGAGAATACAGCGCGCTAGTCGCTTCCGGTGTCCTCGCATTTGAGGATGCGGTTGAGATCGTTCGTACACGTGGCGAGTTCATGGAGCAGGCCATTCCTGATGGGCAAGGCGGGATGGCTGCTGTGTTGGGAGCTGATCGTGAAGCATTGGCAGCATTGTGCCGAGATATTACGGAGTCTGGTCAACTGGTCGAACTAGCCAACATCAATTGTCCCGGACAAATTGTTGTATCTGGTACGAAGGAGGGCGTAGCTGCTGTCGCTGAACGTGTGAAGGAAGCAGGAGGCAAGCGCGCTATTACTCTGGAGGTTAGCGGTCCTTTCCACTCATCATTGATGAAGGAAGCAGCGACCAAGCTCTCCGGCAAGTTGGGGGCTGTGAATTTCTCGAAAGCTCAGATTCCGGTTGTTGCCAATGTAACAGCTAAACCTGTACGTGAGGGGAGCGAAATCCGCCAACTGTTGGTGGATCAGGTCTATTCTCCGGTACTGTGGGAAGACAGTGTAACATGGCTACTAGAACAAGGTGTTGACACCTTTGTTGAGTTTGGACCGGGAAGTGTTTTGACTGGACTGGTTAAAAAAATCGACAAAACGGTTAAGCTGTATAATATAAGCAGCCTGGAGTCGTTTGCTTCTGTAACGGAAGCCTTGGAGGCCCGTTAAAAGTATAATCATTGCCTTAACGGGTTATATACTTGCAAGGGGGGACTATGATGTCTAAGCCATTGAGTGGAAAAACGGCGCTCGTTACGGGAGCGTCGCGCGGAATTGGCCGTAGTATCGCGCTGGCGCTGGCTGAAGCAGGCGCTAATGTGGCAGTAAACTATGCTGGTAGTGAAGCGGCTGCGACTGAGGTAGCAGAGCAGATTCGTGCCAAAGGTGTAGAGGCTATTACAGTTCAGGCTAATGTCGGTCGCGCTGACGAAGCAGATCAGTTGATCAAGGATGTGATTGGCGCTTGGGGCAAGATTGACATCCTGGTGAATAATGCCGGCATAACAAGAGATAATTTAATCATGCGCATGAAGGAAGAGGAATTCGATCAGGTGATCGAAACGAATCTGAAGGGTGTGTTTAATTGTCTTAAGGCGGCAACACGTCCAATGATGAAGCAGCGTTCTGGCCGAATTATCAATATCTCCTCCGTGGTCGGTGTACTTGGCAACGCAGGACAAGCCAACTACGTTGCTGCTAAAGCAGGGGTAATTGGTCTTACCAAATCCTCTGCTCGAGAGCTTGCGTCGAGAGGTATTACAGTGAACTGTGTGGCTCCTGGATTCATCGATACTGAGATGACGCAGGTACTGGCTGATGATTTGCGTGACAATATGCTTAGCGGTATACCGCTGGCCCGTCTTGGACGGCCTGAGGAAATTGCTGACGTGGTGCTGTTCTTGGCCTCGGATGCTTCCTCATATATGACGGGCCAGACTTTGCATGTGGATGGCGGCATGTATATGTAGTAGCATGTTGCCAATCCGCATGCCCCGATGAAGAGTTGTCAATGAAAACTCTCTTCTATGGCATTTTAATTGTAATTTTCGTATAATACCTAAGAGGAGGTGAGCCGGATGTCCGATGTATTGGAGCGCGTAAAACGCATTGTCGTTGACCGTTTGGGAGCCGACGAAGCCGAAGTTACACTTGAAGCATCTTTTAAAGATGATTTAGGCGCTGATTCTCTCGATGTAGTTGAATTGGTAATGGAATTGGAAGATGAGTTTGATATGGAAATCTCTGATGAAGATGCAGAGAAAATTACAACTGTAGGTGAAGTTGTGAAGTACATACAATCTCATACCTAATTCATGTCATCAAAAGTCCCGTTCTGTTACAGGCGGGACTTTCTCCTAATTATACAGATTGAACTAAAGACGGAATTGCCGCGTGTTTTTGAGTTTGGCTCAGCTTCACTTAGTCAAAGGCTGAGAAGTATGCGGCATTACTAACTTTAGTTGATTCTATATTATTTTTACGCACAAGAGTGTGCGGTCTTAAAATACAATATGCAGTAGACATAGAGGTGATTATCTTTGAAACAACGTGTTGTCATAACAGGAATGGGTGTAATCACTTCGCTGGGACAGGATTTGAACACACTATGGGATAATCTGATGGCTGGAAAATCCGGCGTCAGTGAAATCGAAGCTTTCGATACAAGTGAGTACACTACGAAAATAGCCGCTTCCATTAAAGATTTTAATCCAGAGGATTATATTGAACGTAAGGATGCGCGTAAAATGGACCGCTTTGTGCAGTTTGCGGTTGCTGCTAGTAAGTTGGCGCTTGAGGACAGCGGACTTGTAATCGGAGAAAATGCGGACGCTGAGCGTGTTGGTGTATCTGTCGGTTCCGGTATTGGCGGATTGGGAACTTGGGAAGATCAGCACAACGCACTGATTGAAAAAGGACCTAAACGCGTAAGCCCTTTCTTCATCCCGATGATGATTGCTAATATGGGTTCCGGTCAAGTATCGATTTCACTCGGTGCTAAAGGCCCTAATACATCACCAGTTACGGCATGTGCCACGGGCAGTCATGCTATTGGCGATTCCTTCCGCATGATTCAGCGCGGTGACGCAGACGCCATGATTTGCGGAGGAGCTGAGGCCACTATTCGTCCGATTGGTATGGCTGGATTTTGTTCCATGCGAGCGATGTCTACGCGTAATGACGAGCCTCAAAAGGCAAGTCGTCCTTTTGATACCGAAAGAGACGGGTTTGTTATGGGCGAAGGCTCTGGTGTTCTTATTCTGGAATCGTTGGATCATGCTTTGAAGCGTGGTGCGCGTATTTACGGTGAAGTGATTGGCTACGGTCTTTCTGGCGATGCCCATCATATGACGGAGCCTGATCCAGAGGGAGCGGCACGCTGCATTAGAATGGCTATCCGTGATGCTGGATTGAATCCTGAAGAGATTGATTATATCAATGCACATGGTACATCTACACCAGTCGGTGATAAATCCGAAACGGAAGCAGTTAAGAAAACGCTTGGAGAGCATGCCTATAAGGTAGCGATCAGCTCAACCAAGTCGATGACAGGGCATTTATTGGGTGCAGCGGGCGGCGTTGAAGCCGTGATCTGTGGTCTCGCCCTTCAGCATCAGACGATTCCGCCAACGATTAATTTGGATAATCAAGACCCGGCATGCGATCTTGATTATGTACCTAATAAGCCGAGAAAAGCGGAACTGAATGTGGTTATGTCCAATTCCTTTGGTTTTGGCGGTCACAATGCTACGGTTATTCTAAAAAAATATGAAGCATAAGGGGTCAGTTCGTTGAGTGGAGACTTGAAGCAATTACAGCAGAAACTTCATATTCAATTCAACAATCGGCAGCTTCTGAAGCAGGCCTTTACGCACGCTTCCTACGTAAACGAACATCGGTTCAGTCAGCATGCAGACAATGAGCGTCTTGAATTTTTAGGTGACGCTGTTCTGGAACTGACGGTGTCCGAGCAATTGTACAATCAGTACCCTAACCGACCCGAAGGCGAACTCACCAAGTTGCGTGCAGCTATTGTCTGTGAGCCTTCGCTGGTGAAATTTGCTGTCGGGCTTGAGTTCGGGCAATATGTACTGCTTGGAAAAGGTGAAGAGTTGACAGGTGGACGTACTCGTCCGGCTCTGTTGGCTGATGTGTTCGAAGCGTTCGTAGGTGCGCTTTATTTGGATCAGGGTCTGGAGGCCGTCCGGTCGTTTCTGGAACGTTATATTTTTCCTCAAATTGTATTAAACGGAAAGCTTCAGATGAGTGATTTCAAAACAGAGCTTCAGGAACTGACGCAGCATCATAACATGGGGATGCTTGAATACAAGATTGTAGAGGAGCGCGGACCAGCCCATGAGCGCGAGTTTGTAGCCGAGGTATATATGGACAGCGAACGGCTAGGGGCAGGTACGGGACGCTCCAAAAAAGAAGCTGAGCAGCAAGCGGCGGCAGTAGCTTTAAACCGTTTGAAGCTGGCGGAATCGTAATCGGTACCTGAGCAGCCCGGACGGGTTACGCAAGCAGGGGGCACAAAGTAAGAGCAAAGGGCAGTCCGCGGGGAGTCCCGGCCCGTAATGGCGAATGGACTGCGTTTTGCTCTTTTTTCGTGGCTTTGCTGGTGTAATGTGAGTGTCGGTACTGTGCTTTATACAAGCTAGTTTATGCTACAATAGGGATAATTCATATCAATCAGGTATACGGTGTTGTACAAGCATATTTGAAATGTTAGAGGTGAGATTGAGCATGTTTTTAAAGCGCATTGAGCTGGCGGGCTTCAAATCGTTTGCAGATAAAACGGAAATGGAATTTGTCCGCGGCATTACGGCAGTCGTCGGACCCAACGGAAGCGGAAAAAGTAATATTTCCGACGGAATTCGTTGGGTGCTGGGCGAACAGAGTGCCAAATCACTGCGTGGCGGCAAAATGGAGGACATTATTTTTGCGGGTAGTGATGCTCGTAAGGCTGTTAATTACGGTGAAGTATCGCTTACGTTGGATAATGAAGATCAGGCGTTGCCTCTGGATTTTGGTGAGGTCACGGTAACGCGACGTGTACATCGAAGTGGGGATAGTGAATATTTCATTAATCGGCAATCATGCAGACTCCGAGATATTACAGAGCTGTTTATGGATACAGGCATTGGTAAAGAAGCTTATTCAATTATTGGGCAGGGACGCATTGAAGAAATTCTGAGTACCCGATCTGAGGATCGTCGAGGTATTTTTGAGGAAGCTTCGGGTATCGTAAAATATAAGTCGCGTAAAAAAGATGCGGTTCGCAAGCTGGATGAGACGGAGCAAAATTTGCTGCGTATTCACGATTTGGTTAGTGAACTGGAGGATCAGATTGGACCGCTTAAGGAGCAGTCTGAAAAAGCGATTCATTTTAAAGAGCTGCGCGGTGAATTGAAATCAAAAGAAATTTCAATGTACGTCCATCAAATTGAACAAATTCATACTTCGTGGAGCGATGCGACTTCCAAACTAGCTCTGTTGCAGCAGGAGCAGCTTCAGTTGTCTACGGTGGTGTCCCGACATGATGCGATGCTGGAAAGCGACCGCAACGAATTGCGCCAGCTGGAAGAGCAAGTAGAGCAGTTGCAAAGGGATCTGCTGCAATACAGTGAAGCGACGGAGAAAAGTGAAGGCTACGGCGAATTGCTCAAAGAGCGCACACGCAATCTGGAGGCTAATCGGGAACAATTGATCTTATCACTTAGCACAAGCGAATCACGGCATTCCGAGCGCAGGAGTGAATTGGATCAGTTGAACGAAAAGCTGTCTGCGCTGAATGTAGAGCTTGACGAGCTGCGTGCGCGTCTGTCTGACGAAGAGGCCAAACTGATTGGTGTTACAGGCGGAATTAGCCAGGAGCAGGAAGAAAGCCTAAAGGGTGGTCTGCTGGAGCTGATGAATCAGATGGCACAGGCGCGTAACGAAATTCGTTATACGGACCAGCAGAAGGAAGCATTAGAACGGCGTGTGACTCGCGTAAGTGACGAATCCGGCAAATGGGAAGCCCAGAAAGTACAACTTGAACAGCGCAAAAAGGGATTGGAAGCTGCCATTCAGAAGCTGGGGCAGGAAATCAGTAGTTTGCGCAGTGGCTATATTCAAGGAAGTGAAAAGTACCAGGCCCTGCAAAAACTACTGGAAGAAAACCAGGGTACGGTTCGTAAATGGGAACAAAAACGTGAGGCTCAAATTTCACGGCGAGATACAATGAAGGAAATGCAGGATGACTTTGACGGCTTCATGCTTGGAGTTAAAGAGGTATTGAAGGCTGCACGAAAAGAAACTTTGCATGGTGTGCATGGAGCGGTAGCGGAGCTGATTCGGGTGCCTGAGCATTTAGAGCAGGCGATGGAAACCGCTTTGGGTGCTTCAGTTCAGCATATCGTGATGGAAAATGAATCCGTATCCAGACAGGCGATCAGTTTTCTAAAGCAACGTCAACTGGGCAGAGCGACATTTTTGCCTATGGATGTTATTCGTCCGCGTCAAATCGGTGCAGGAGAACGCCAAATTGCAGAAGGAGCCGAAGGCTTTGTCGGAATCGGTGCAGATCTTGTTCAGTATGATGATCGATATGCCGGAATTGTAGGCAGTCTCTTGGGGAATGTGGTCATTGCCCGTACGTTGGAAGATGCAAACCGTATTGCGGCCCGTTGCCAATATAGATACCGCGTGGTCACTTTGGAAGGCGATGTTGTCAATGCAGGGGGTTCCATGACTGGGGGAAGCCAGTTCAAGAAAAATGCTAATCTGCTTGGACGCAAACGTCAGCTGGATCAGTTGGATCAAGACATTGTAGATACGGAGCAGCAAATTGCAAGGTTGCGCCAGAGTGCAATAGATACCAAACGCCAGTTGGAGGAGACACAGACCCGTCTGGACGAGCTTCGTCACGGCGGCGATGTGAAGCGCGGCGAAGAGCAGCAGATGGCAATGGAGCTCAAGCAATTGGAGCATGAACTTCGTCATGTTCTAGAGCAGGTCGCTGCGTCTGGTCAGGAGAAAAAGGGCTTTGATCAGGAAATCAAGGAACTGGAAACTTCCCGTGAAGAAGCGTTGATAAAGTTGACTGCGCTGGAGGAAGAAGAAAAGAAAACGCATCAGGCCATTCATGCTGCCGAATTTGCCCGTAAAGCCAACGAATCTGCCAAAGAGCAGCTGCAGGGAGAGCTCACGAATCTCAAGGTAAGAGAAGGAAAGCTGGACCAGGAGCGCTTTTCATTGGAAGAGCAGCTGCGCAGATTGCGTGGGGATTATGATACTCTTGGTAAGGATTCGAGACAAAACAAGACCTTGCTTGCTTCCATCGAAGCAGATTTGCTGACCAATGAGCAGGAGACCGTGAAACAGATTGAAAATCTCAATCAATACCGTTTGAAAAAAGAAGAAGCCGCACAGCAACTAGAATTCAAGCGGGCTGCACGCAGCAGCTTGTCCAAAAAGCTTGAAGTGGCTGAGAATGACACGAAAGAACAGCGAATTCAGCTCAAGTCAGTGGAGGAGTTGCTTCGTCAAACGGAAATTGGAGTAAATCGGCTTGATGTGGAACTGGAAAACGTTCTGAAAAAATTAAGTGATGATTATGAACTCAGCTATGAGTTAGCCAAGCAGCGTTACCCTATACCGGAAGATATTGAAGGTACGCAGAGTGAGGTAGAGAGGCTCAAACGGGGTATTTCCGCGTTGGGTGAGGTGAATCTGGGCGCCATTGAAGAATACCAGCGTGTGCATGAGCGTTATACGTTTCTTGATGAGCAAAAGTCTGATTTGGTGGAGGCCAAGACAACGCTTTATCAAGTTATTCGTGAAATGGATGAAGAAATGTCCAAACGCTTTAAGACTACGTTCGATGCTATTCGGCGTGAATTTGGAACGGTATTCTCCAAGCTGTTCGGAGGCGGACGTGCTGATCTTGTGCTGCTTGACCCGGAACGCTTATTGGAGACGGGAATTGACATCGTAGCTCAGCCACCGGGCAAAAAACTGCAAAACTTGCAGCTGCTGTCGGGCGGTGAGCGCGCGTTAACAGCGATGGCGTTACTATTTGCCATTTTACACGTTAAACCTGTTCCATTCTGTGTACTCGATGAAGTAGAGGCTGCATTGGACGAAGCAAACGTGGTGCGTTTTGCCCAGTATTTACGGGAATTCTCGGAGCAGACACAGTTCATTGTAGTCACACACCGTAAGGGCACAATGGAAGAATCTGATGTGCTGTACGGGGTTACGATGGAGGAAGGCGGGGTTTCCAAACTCGTATCTGTCAAGCTGGACAACGATGAAGCTGAGATTGCCTGACATTAAATAACATACTTTCAGACCAACGGAGGGAATCCATGAGTTTCTTTAGGAAATTGAAGGAAAGCATTGCAAACAAAACTGAATCTGTCACAAAACAGTTCAAAGATGGTTTGGAAAAAACACGTAAAGGTTTTGTTGAAAAAGTAACGGACTTGATGATTCGCCGTAAAAAGATTGATGAGGAATTTTATGAGGAACTGGAAGAAATTCTGATCGGAGCGGACGTAGGCGTCAACACGGTTATGAACCTCATTGAAGACCTGCGAGAAGAAGTGAAAAAGCGCAAAATTGAGGACGCATCGGAATTACAGCCTGTATTGTCGGAAAAGCTGTCCGAGTTGCTGCGGGGGAATGACAATAGTCAGCTCAAAATGAGCGCTGAAGGGATTACAGTCATTCTATTCGTGGGAGTCAATGGCGTCGGCAAAACGACAACCATTGGCAAGTTAGCTCACCGTTTTAAACAAGAGGGCAAAAAAGTATTGTTGGCTGCCGGAGATACGTTCCGGGCGGGTGCGATTGAACAGTTGGAGGTATGGGGCGAACGGGCAGGTGTAGAGGTTATTAAGCAGCAATCCGGTTCCGATCCGGCTGCGGTTATGTTTGATGCCGTACAGGCTGCCAAGCAGCGTCAAGTGGATGTTTTGTTGTGTGATACCGCTGGACGTCTTCAGAATAAAAGCAATCTGATGGAGGAACTGAACAAAATTTTCCGCGTGATCCAACGCGAAATTCCAGATGCTCCTCATGAAGTGTTGTTGGTACTTGATGCGACGACTGGACAAAATGCACTTAACCAAGCCAAGCTGTTTGGTGAGAAAAGCGGTGTAACCGGGCTGGTACTAACGAAGTTGGATGGTACAGCGAAGGGCGGGATTGTTGTGGCCATCCGTCAGGAGCTGAATTTGCCTGTTAAGCTGGTGGGCTTAGGTGAAAAAGTGAATGATCTTCAACCGTTTGATTCCGAGCAATTCGTTCATGCGTTGTTTGCGGGGTTGATTCAGGAAGAGACCGTCGAAGCAACTGCTGCAGACGAGGAAGAGCAAAACTGATACGTTTAAAGTAGGCTTTCATGCTACGTTTGGGACTAAGTAGCCATCCTGTTGCTGCTCAAGTTCGCCCGGATGTATAATGAAAGCAAGAGGTCTGTCGATGCCGTATATGTAATGTATGTTGTATGTAAAATATAAATAAGGAAGCCGGGTGAAAAACCGATGGCAAACACCTATACCTACTCCCGACGGGAAGAAGTAGCCAACGCCATTACACATGGAATTGGAGCCGTTTTAAGCGTGGCAGCGCTTGTGTTACTCATTGTTTTTGCTAGCTTGAAAGGAACCACTTGGCATGTCGTCAGCTTTACGATTTACGGGATTACGATGTTGCTGTTGTACACCAATTCAACGTTGCTTCATAGCCTGCGTGAAGGGAAAATGAAGGATTTGTTCGAAATATTCGATCATTCTTGCATTTACCTGTTCATTGCAGGTAGCTACACCCCGTTTATGCTCGTTGCACTGCGAGGTACTCTGGGATGGACACTGTTTGGAGTGATTTGGGGGATTGCACTGTTTGGTGTGTTGTTCAAGGCGTTCTTCACCAAGCGCTTCCTGTTTATGTCTACCGTGTTTTACATTGTGATGGGCTGGCTCATCACCATTGCCTGGAATCCTCTGGTTGCGACTGTTCCCGCCGGAGGGATGACGTTATTGTTCGTAGGTGGTCTTATGTATACGTTGGGCACGATTTTCTATGTGTGGCGGGCATTTCCATATCACCATGCGATCTGGCATCTGTTTGTTTTAGCAGGTAGCATACTTCATTTTCTGGCTGTTCTGCTGTATCTTACTCCAGTAAGGGTTTAAGTAAGAGTGGGCAAAAAGCCGATCCGTACTTCCGTTTGAGGGTAGTGGATCGGCTTTTTTTTGTATGACAAGGGATAACGCTTGACATCTTCTTTTCTTTTATGTATCATAAGGAACGTTGAAAAGAACTGTAAAGTGTTTTTCCTTGACGATGGAGGTATACAAGATGAGTCAGGAGAATCGGCTGGAAAAGACAAACCGGATTAACCGACTGTTTGACTTCTATGAACCTCTGCTTACAGAGAAGCAACAGATGTTTTTAAAATATTACTTCCATGATGATTTTTCTTTAGGGGAAATTGCATCGGAATTTCAAATTAGCCGTCAGGCAGTATATGAACATATTAAACGTGCTGAACAGGTATTGGAAATGTACGAGGAAAAGCTTGGTTTGCTAAGCAAGTATGAGCGTAGAATCCAAGATCTCGAAGAATTAAATAAGACGTTGTATGAGGCATTCGGTAAAATCGGTGAGTCCGATGAAGGCATTCTGCAACATGTTCATCAAATTGTAAATCGCCTGCAGGAACTGTAGGACATATAGATTAAGAACAAACAACCCTGGTAGACAAGGAGGTGCGAAAGTATGGCTTTTGAAGGATTATCGACTCGCTTGCAAAATGTATTCAGTAAACTGCGCGGTAAAGGAAAAGTGTCTGAGGAGGATGTAGCTCAGGCGATGCGTGAAGTACGATTAGCTTTGCTTGAGGCGGACGTTAACTTCAAGGTTGTAAAGGACTTTATTGCCAAGGTAAAGGAGAAATCCGTTGGTAAGGAAGTGATGGACAGCTTTACGCCAGGCATGGTCATCATCGACATCGTGAACAAAGAACTGACAGAGTTGATGGGTGGCAGTCAGGCAAAGCTTGCCAAAGCAAACAAACCGCCTACGGTCATTATGATGGTGGGTCTCCAGGGCGCAGGTAAGACGACGACGTCTGGTAAACTGGCGAAATTGCTGCAAAAGCAAAATCATCGTCCATTGCTTGTAGCTGGTGATATTTATAGACCAGCCGCGATCAAGCAGCTTCAGGTTCTTGGTGAGCAGATTAATACTCCTGTATTTACACTGGGAGATCAGACAAGCCCGGTAGAAATTGCAAAACAGGGTTTGCAGCATGCTAAGGATAATGGTAATGACTACGTTATTATAGATACTGCTGGTCGTCTTCATGTTGATGAAGAGCTCATGGAAGAGTTGCGCCAGATTCATACCAACGTCAACCCGGATGAAGTTCTACTGGTTGTAGATAGCATGACGGGGCAGGACGCGGTTAACGTTGCGGAGCACTTTAATAATAGCTTGGAGTTAACGGGAGTTGTACTGACGAAGCTGGATGGTGACACTCGTGGTGGTGCAGCTTTATCGGTCAAGGCTGTGACGGGATGTCCGATCAAGTTTGCTACATTGGGTGAAAAGCTGGATGCGATGGAGCCGTTTCATCCTGAACGGATGGCTTCACGGATTTTAGGCATGGGTGACATGTTGTCCCTGATTGAAAAAGCGCAGTCCAATATCGACGCCGATAAGGCGAAGGAAATGGAACGGAAAATGCGTAATGCCGAGTTTACTTTTGAAGATTTTCTGGAGCAAATGGATCAAGTTAAGAAGCTTGGCCCAATCGACCAGATTCTTGATATGATTCCCGGTATGGGCAACATGAAGCAAATGAAAGATATCAAAGTGGATGACAAACAGATGGGCCGGATTGAGGCTATCGTTCATTCTATGACCACACAGGAAAAGCAAAACCCAGACATGATTAATCATAGCCGACGCAAACGTATTTCTGTAGGCAGTGGAACATCGCTGGCTGAGGTAAATCGTCTGATAAAGCAATTTGACGAAATGCGTCGTATGATGAAGCAGTTCTCAGATATGATGGGACCTAAGGGTGGCAAAAACAAGGCTATGAAGCAGTTGAAGAGTATGGGTAAAGGTATGAAGTTTCCTTTCCGCTAAGGCCAATAGGCCCTTGGAATTATGGGATAACAATATACAGTCTACTTTTTGAAGGAGGTGAATTTTCGTGGCAGTTCGTATTCGTCTGAAACGTATGGGTGCACATAAAGCTCCTTTCTATCGCGTCGTGGTATCTGATTCTCGTTCCCCGCGTGACGGTCGTTTTATCGAAGAAATCGGTTACTACAACCCAATCACAGTACCAGCGGTTGTAAAAATTGATGAAGATAAAGCGCTGAAATGGTTGCAAGATGGTGCACAAGCATCCGACACAGTCCGTAACTTGCTTAGCAAAGCGGGCGTAATGAAAAAGTTTCATGAGTCTAAACTACAGAAATAAGGTGCTGATACGGAGGGTCAACCATGGAAGAATTAGTGATAATCATTGCTAAGGCTTTAGTCGATCATCCGGAAGATGTAACCGTGAAGACCTTGGAGAAGGATCGGCTTGTTGTATATGAGCTTAGTGTGCATCCTGAGGATGTAGGCAAAATCATTGGTAAGCAAGGTCGTATCGCCAAGGCGCTTCGCACTGTGGTTGCATCAGCAGCCGTTAAGATGGATAAACGGGTTACCGTAGACATCATATCTTAAAGATATACGAAAGTGGGTTAGGATGTATGTCCTAACCCTTTTTCGTACATGATGAAGATGATATGGAGCGGGACCGATTACAAGCAGGAGGAACACGATGCAACAATTGTTTAATGTCGGAAAAATTGTGAACACCCATGGAATCCGTGGGGAGCTTAAAATATTAACGACGACAGATTTCCCAGAGGATCGCTTTGCTAAAGGTAGTGAACTTTTGATTGTTCCGGCTGAAGGTAAAGCCCCGATTCCCGTAACTATTGAAACTGCGCGTTTTCAAAAAAATATGGTTGTCGCTAAATTTAAGGAATATCACAATATCAATGAAGTTGAAAAATATAAAGGTACTTTGTTGAAGGTATCTGCTGAGCGGTTAGGCGAATTGGAAGAAAATGAATTCTATTTTCATGAAGTAGTCGGCATGGAAGTGGTGACCGAAGACGGAAATGAGCTCGGCGTGGTCAAAGAAATTTTGACTCCGGGAGCCAATGATGTATGGGTAGTCAAAATGCCTAAAGGCAAGGAACTGCTATTGCCGTATATAGAGGATGTTATTTTGGATGTAAACGTGCGCGAAAAACGGGTTACGGTACGGTTGATGGAAGGTCTGCTGTAATGCGGGTAGATGTGCTGACCCTGTTTCCAGAGATGTTTGATGGAGTATTTAATGCAAGCATTCTGGGAAAAGCAAGGGATAAGGGAATTGTATCACTGCAAGCGGTTAATTTTCGTCAGTATGCCGGCAACAAGCATGGACAAGTGGATGATACGCCCTATGGCGGTGGGGGCGGCATGGTTTTGAAGCCTGACCCTATTTTTGCTGCCGTGGAAGCGCTGTTGGATAAATCTGAGGAATCAACATTAGAAACTGCCGATGAAGTTATTCAACATGAAGGGATAGAACGTAACACAGACATAAAATCTCCGCGTATCATTTTGATGTGTCCACAAGGCGAGACTTTTACGCAAAAGAAAGCGGAAGAGCTGGCCAAAGAGGACCATCTTATTTTTATATGTGGGCATTATGAGGGTTATGATGAGCGTATTCGAGAGCATTTGGTGACGGATGAGCTTTCTATCGGAGACTATGTGTTGACTGGTGGTGAGCTCCCAGCCATGGCCGTCATTGACAGTGTGACACGGTTACTACCAGGAGTGCTGGGGAACGAAACGAGTGCGGTAACGGACTCGTTTAGTACCGGGCTGCTGGAGTACCCCCATTATACCCGGCCTGCGGAGTTTCGGGGCTGGAAAGTTCCTGATGTACTCCTGTCAGGGCATCACGTCAATATTGATTCTTGGAGACGCCAAGAGGCGTTACGTCGCACGATGGAACGCCGACCAGACCTGTTGGAACAGGTTGAACTGACAGGCAAGGAGCGCGTGTGGGTTGAGGAGCAGCGCAAATCTGACTGTTTGGGGGATAAACAATAAAGCGTCTTAGGCATGAGTGGATTTGAAAGCAGGCAGTGACCTGTTTTATAATGGAGTCAATTAAATAATGTTTGGTCAAATCCCTTTTTGTTGTTGCAATGCGGTATCCTCCATGATACAATACATTTGTTGTGTGTAATACGGTGGTCCTCTGTGGATGATGAAGGAAACGGTTGTGTTTCCAGAAGAAGCATGAACACCTGTACGGAAGGAGGGAGTCATAGATGAATATCGTCCAAGCGATCACTGAAGAACAACTGCGTAAAGATTTGCCTAACTTTCGTCCTGGTGACACTTTGAAAGTGCACGTGAAAGTTATTGAGGGAACTCGTGAGCGTATCCAGTTGTTTGAAGGTGTTGTCATTAAACGCCGTGGTGGTGGAATCAGTGAGACTTTTACAGTTCGTAAAATTTCTTACGGTGTAGGTGTGGAAAGAACTTTCCCGCTTCATTCCCCAAAAATCGATAAAATCGACGTGGCTCGCCGTGGTAAAGTGCGTCGTGCGAAGCTTTATTATCTTCGTGAACTGCGCGGTAAAGCAGCGAGAATTAAAGAAATTCGTCGTTAATACAACGAATAACGAAAGGGGCTTGGTTACAAGCTCCTTTCGTTTTTTCTACGTACATAGGGAACTGTGGATTATTGACCGTAAAGAGAGGACAGTGAGCTATGGAGCAAGAAGTAGGACAAGGAGCTGTACAGCAGCCAACTGAACAGGATGGTACGCCCAAGCGTAAACCAAAAAATGAGATTTTTGAGTGGCTCAAGGCCATCATTATTGCGTTAGTGCTTGTCTTTTTAATCCGCTGGCTTCTCTTTAAGCCGTTTATTGTGGATGGCCCGTCGATGCAGCCTAACTTTCATACCGGAGAACGCGTCATTGTAAATGAGATTTTGTATGATTTCCGTGCCCCTAAACCAGGGGAAGTGATCGTGTTTCATGTGCCGGAGGAAGGAAGAGACTTTATCAAACGCGTCATTGCCGTTGAAGGAGATACGGTCAAGGTAGAAGGTGACACGATTACAGTAAATGGTAAGCCGATTCAGGAATCTTACTTGAAAGCTCCTTTAGAAGAAGCGCATCAAAATGGTGAGCTTTACAATAAGTTTACAAATTTTCCAAATGAGAAATTTAAGGATGGAAAAGTTCCGGCGGGGCATATTTTTGTAATGGGAGATAACCGTTCCAATAGTACAGACAGTCGGATGATTGGATATATTGATTTGAAGGAAGTTGTAGGTCGGGCTGACGTTATTTTCTGGCCGGCAAAAGATATGCAGTGGATTAACCACTAGAATAACTAATAAGCAGCATAGCTGCCGTAATCCTAACTAAGAGCCTAAGGGTAAAAGTAGGAGTTACGATCAATGGGGTGATGACGGTGACGATTCAATGGTTTCCTGGTCATATGACCAGAGCGCGCCGCCAAATTGAAGCAAAATTAAAGTTAATTGATTTGGTCATTGAGCTGATTGATGCTCGATTGCCGCTCTCTAGCCGAAATCCAATGATTGATGATATTTTGCAAGGCAAGCCGCGAATGATTATTTTGAATAAAGCAGATTTGGCGGACCCGGTAGTATCACAGCAATGGATTGCCTATTTTAAGGAGCAGGGGCATGTGGCCCTTCCGGTGGATGCCACAACTGGGACGGGACTAAAAGAAATTCCGATTCAGGCCAAGCTGCTGCTTAAGGAAAAGATAGATCGGCAGATTAGGAAGGGAATGAACCCGCGTCCTATGCGTGGGTTGATTGTTGGTATTCCGAATGTCGGCAAATCGACACTGATCAACCGAATGGCGGGACGTAATATTGCAGCTACGGGTGACCGTCCAGGGGTAACGAAGGCACAGCAGTGGATCAAGATTGGAGAAATTGAATTGCTGGATACACCAGGGATTCTATGGCCTAAATTTGAGGATCAGAATGTAGGCTATCGTCTGGCAGTTACAGGTGCGATCAAGGAAGAAATTCTGAATGTCGAGGATATTGCCTTTTTTGCGACTAAATATTTGGTTCAGTACTATTGGGACGCACTGGCAGAGCGCTTTGAGCTCACCGAACGTCCTGAAGATACAGAAAATCCTGATGAAATTGTCAACGTCATGGAAGCGATCGGACGTAAACGTGGCTGTATTGTTAGCGGCGGACGTGTGGATCTCGAAAAGGCGTCAAAAATCATTTTGCGTGAGTTGCGTGCAGGGAAGCTGGGACGGTTCAGTTTGGAAGCTCCTTACTGATTCTACTGGTACACCGATAGAGAACATAGCATTTTGTGGCAAGGAAGAACCTTCCCCATCTCTCCGGAGAGGAGGAAGGTTTTTTTGGTATTTGAAGGCAGTTAAAAAAGGGTTTTGGACGATGAAGGTCTGTGGTAAGCTGAATTCAATCGCTAGAGCTACGGCATGAATGACGCGTTAAACTACATATAGATGGGCAGGTATTGAATATGGAAGATAAAGAGAATGTAGTGAAGGACATGCTACATTATGAAAAAAAATGCTGGGAGCAGTCTTGTGAGCGGATTGCAGGTATTGACGAGGTAGGTCGTGGATGCCTGTTTGGTGATGTTGTGGCCGCAGCAGTCATTTTACCAGTGGGTGAGTTACTGGAAGGTGTGGATGATTCCAAAAAATTGACGGACAAGAAGAGAGAAGCATACTACGAGCTAATTATGGAAAAGGCCATTGCAGTAGGAGTTGGCTATGTAGACGCGCAGACGATTGATGATATCAATATTAAGCAAGCAGCTCGTTTGGCTATGAAGCAGGCTATTGAGGCTTTACATGTGTCTCCTGATTATTTACTGGTGGATGCAGAAAAGGTAGATGTGCCTATTCCTCAACTCTCAATTATTAAAGGAGATGCCAACAGTCAGTCTATTGCGGCGGCCTCTATCATCGCCAAGGTAACCCGTGATCGGCTGTGCAAAGGTGAATGGGATGCGAAGTATCCGGAATATGGGATCGGTATACATAAAGGTTACGCTACCAAGTTACACAGGGAACAAATTTTGGCGCTAGGACCTACAAAGATGCATAGACGCAGCTTTCTGGGCAATTTGTTGACGGAGCAACCGACGCTGTTTGATCTGTAGTTACTTATTATGAATCGGGATAATGCCGATATAAAGTATAACTAATACCAAAGCCCCTTTGAATGGGGGAGAGTGAGAGGAGGGGCGATATGAACATCGGATCTGTATTTCGTGGATTACTTGGAGATGTGAAGGCTGGAGAGGCTAAAAAACTTGATATGCAGCCAGGTCAGGTTGTACGAGGAGTCGTGCTAAAGGTGTCTGAGGACGGCAGCGAAGCTGTGTTGCAAATACAAGGTTCTCAGGTCAGGGCAAAGCTGGAGACCCCTCTTCAACCTGGACAGACTACAACGTTTCAGGTTCAACCAGCTTCCCCCAGCGGAATGACGGTGCTTAAGCCTCTGAACGATGTGGCCAATACACCACAGCAAACCGTAGCGCTGACAGATGTATTGGAATCGGTGGGACTGCCGGATACAGCTCAGAACAGGGATCTTATACAGGCAATGCAAAAGAACGGTGTGCCGTTGACATCGGAAAATGCTGCGTCTTTGCGAGAAGCTGTGGCGAAGCAAAGCGGCAATGTACAATTGGGAACGTTTGTACAGGCGGCGGCAGTTGCCTTTCAGCGGGGACTTCCATTGACGGCAGAAAGCATAAATGGATTGCGTCAAGCGATGTTTGGGCCTCCTTTAAATGATCTGTTGTCTTCGCTGGAGCAAGAGCTTGAAGCGGTATTAAAGCAGCAAGGACAGGGAATATCCACTGACCGTTCAGTGGGGGAATCAACAGCTATAAAGAGCGCTGATCGAATGCCTACTAGTCCAACAGGTGCTTCTTCCGTGGTGGTTGTAGATGGACAGGAAGGCCAAGCTCCCATACTGTCCAAGGATGCTTCTACCGCTGCAAAGCAGGCAGAAGCTGGACAAACCACAGGCGGCAAGGAATTGTTAAAAGGGACTCAAGCAGCCAACCTTGCTGCTGCAGTGAGTGAAGCGAGTGTTTTAGCAACAGATTCAGATACTGTGACGGGAGCTACATCTGCAGCCAAAGGGACTGCTCCAGGAGAAGCGGAGACAGTCAATGGACGCGGAGCGACAGTGGCATCGGAAGCTAGCGTGAATGCTCCAGAATCGGGTGCTGATGCATTAAACGGTCCTCGCACCAGAGTGGAGCAGTCACAGTCACAGCAAGCTACTGCGGCAAGCACACAGCTTAAGGATGCGGATGGTGCTCCAGCAACTGCCACGGCAGAGCCTACGGGGGCAAAGACAGCCTTAACCGCGGCCACGGCTGACCGTCCCACTGCACAGCAGGCTGGTGCCCCTGTGCCGCAATCTACAGCAGGTAACACTGCTGCGCCAGAGGTGCCGCTCCAGCGGCTGCGCACGTTGCTGCAAGAGCTACGCGCGGCGGTGCCGCCCGCACTGAGCACAGCTGCGCCGGAGCAGCCCGCAACGGAAGTGGCGCAGCCAATGGCTGGCGCCTCGCGGGCCGCAGACGCGGCTGCATCGCGGGCCGCAGACGCGGCTGCATCGCAGCCTGCGGCGTCCAGCCCGCAGCTCACCCCCACGGAGGACCCGTGGGTGGGCCGCGTACTGAAGCTGCTTGGTGCAGAGCACGAGCAGCAAGTACACCGCGCGACTACACAGGTCGCGCAAGGGGCGGCGGCACGTATGGAGCCGCCAGAGGGAATGCCCCAGACGCTGCCGGGATTAGCGGCTGCGTCTGGGGACACGGTGTCAGCAGACGCAGACACCGTAAAAGGGGCGCTGCTCCAGCTGATGAGCAGTGACGATCTGCCGCCCGCTTTGAAAGAGGCGGCTCAGCAGGTTGTACAGCACCTGACAGGTCAGCAGTTGCTGCTCAACACAGACCGAACGGCGCCTTTTGCCCAAGTACACATGTTTATACCGTTCGTTGGACCGGACGGTCGTGAAACAGCTACGATCCAGATTCAGTCCCGCCGCGGCAAACGTGGAGAGCTGGACGCCTCCAACTGTCGTCTTTGGTTTGATTTGGACATGAAGGGACTTGGAGCGACCCTGGTAGATGTCCAGGTTGTAGATCGGATTGTAAGTGTTAAGCTCCATAATGATCATGAATGGGCGGCTTCGTTGTTAACCAGTGGGCGTGAGTCCATTCACACAGCGTTGGAGTCACTAGGATACCAACTTCTATCGCTTCGTACCGAGCCTATGCCCATAAGGACTGAACAGAACAGTCTCGCCTCTTCTGAAGTACAAAGCTATGTGCCTCAGCCGTATAAAGGAGTCGATCTTAAAATATGAAAGAGCCGTTGGAACCTCCTTCTCCTTCCATAAAGAAGGCGGTCGCCCTTAAATATACGCCTGGTGAGAGCGAAGCACCGATTGTCGTTGCCAAAGGGAGCGGCCGTATTGCGGATAGCATTTTAGAAAAAGCTAAAGAACATGGTGTTCCAGTACAGGAGGATGCCGCGCTGGTTGAAGTACTATCCAAACTCGATTTGGACGAACAAATTCCTGCTGAGCTCTATCAGTTGGTGGCAGAGGTGCTTACCTATATATATCAAATGGATAGGCTTGCATCAAAGGATGACTGGTGATGTCGAATGAAATGAAGGCTGGAGGCAAGGATCAACGGAAAGCCAAAGGAGCGATGGGCGAAGAGGCAGCGGCTTTGTTTTTAGAAAACTTGGGTTACCGTATCATAGAGCGTAATTGGCGATGCCGCAGTGGTGAAATAGATCTGATTGCCAAGCAGGAGCATACACTCGTGTTTATTGAGGTACGTAGTCGAAGTAGCTCCAAGTATGGAACGCCAGCAGAATCAGTTACTGCGCGTAAAATAGCCCAAGTTCGCCAAACAGCCGCTGTATATTTGCACATGAACGGGATTGGAGAAGCTCCAATCCGCTTTGACATGATTTCTGTACAATTAACTGACGAAAAGGCAGTTGTTACGGACCATTTAATAGGCGCATTTTAAACGAGTAAGAGCTTATTCAAAGGTAAGAGTGCGGGACTGAATTCATATGTGCAGGTTGACAGGAAGGAAAGCTACAGGTATATTTTATTGAGAATAGTTATCATTTTCATCTTAAAATGAATATCTAGAAGTTGTACCTGTGAAGGAGGATTTACGTGACAAAGCATACCTTTAGTGAACATGTCATAGATGTAATTCAGGAACGCCGGACGATTAAACGATTTAAATCCGACTCCATTCCGGTAGATACGATCAAAGAACTGCTGGACGTCGCTGTGTGGGCTCCTAATCATAAAATGCGTGAACCGTGGCGTTTTCTGTTGTTTGCTGGTGAAGGACGGAAAAAGCTTGCAAAAGCAATTGCAGCCGATATTGGTAAGGACAACAAGTTTGAGAGCGGCATTTTGCACAACCCGATCCAGCTTTTAGTAGTATTGGAAGAAGACCCGCGTCAAGCGGTTTGGGATGAGGATTTTGCAGCGGTCAGCGCGCTTGTACAAAACTTTATGCTTGCCGCATGGAGCAAAGGAATCGGAACGTTTTGGGTGACAAAGCCATTTTTGTATTCGCCTAAGTTCCGTGAGCACTTGGGAATTCAACCGGGTGAGAAGGTAATAGGAATGATATATGCAGGCTATCCTGACGTTATCCCGGAATCAAGACCACGTACTCCGGCAGCCGATAAGCTGACCTTGTTTGACAAATAATCTGTCGTCAGGTAAACTTAGTCAAGAATTTTGAAAGCATGGTTCGGAGCTAAGATTTCGAACATCACATTTGCAAAGAATGAAAATTTGGAAGCACCTTTTTTCATATATGCAATGATTCCCGATAGGGAGCATTCCAATATGAGGAGAGGTGCTTTTTGATATGTATGGAAAATTACACGGAGCTTGTTTGTATGGAATAGATGGTGTTCTGATTGAAGTTGAGACTGATTTGTCCAATGGCTTGCCTCAGACAGCGATTATAGGATTGCCGGATTCGGCGATTCGAGAGGCAGTGGAGCGTGTCAGAGCAGCAATCAAAAACTGTGGCTTTAAATATCCGTCTCAGCGTGTCACGATTAATTTAGCTCCTGCTGATTTGCGTAAGGAAGGTTCATCTTTTGACCTTGCTATCGCTTTAGGGTTGCTGACAACCAGTGAACAGGTCGTTTTACCCGTGGGAGAACGGACGCTGTTTATTGGCGAGCTGGCGCTGGATGGCAGTATTCGCCCCGTGAATGGGGTACTGTCCATGGTTGATCTGGCCAAGCGAGAAGGATTCAACTCCGTGCTGCTTCCCCAGGAAAACGCAAGCGAGGCTCGTCTGATTACGGGTATACGTATTTACGCTATACGGCATCTAGCAGATCTTATTCCGATTGAAGATCGTGCACAAGGCACTGTTGATAGCCAAGCGACAAATCAGAGTTGTGCTGCCAGTAAACAAGTCATGATCTGTTCCTATGACCATTTACCTCAGGCAGAGCATATACCGTTGTGTGAAAAAGAAGGGATAACTAGCAACATGGAGGATTACAGCGATGTGTTGGGTCAGCTACACGCCAAGCGTGCGTTAGTCATCGCTGCAGCCGGAATGCATAATATCCTGCTTATGGGAACGCCGGGGGCTGGGAAAACAATGCTCATCCGCAGATTGCCATCTATCCTTCCGCCTTTGACTGAAAAGGAGGCGCTTGAAGTCACCAAAGTATACAGCGCTGCCGGGAAGTGGAAGGAGTCATCGCCTCATCTGATGAATATTCGTCCCTTCCGTTCGCCTCATCATACGATCTCTGCTGCTGGTTTGGTGGGTGGGGGAGGTATACCCAAACCAGGAGAAATCAGTCTTGCACACCGGGGGATTTTATTTCTGGATGAGTTGCCTGAGTTTAGCCGTCATGTACTAGAAGTGCTGCGTCAACCTTTGGAAGACCACAATGTTACGATCAGTCGTTCACGTGCTGTTTTTAAGTATCCGGCGCATTTTTTACTTGCTGCCTCTTTAAATCCGTGTCACTGTGGCTTTTTCGGAAATGACACGGAACATCAGCGCTGTACCTGTTCACCTGCAGCAGTAGCCCGCTACCGTTCACGTATTTCTGGTCCACTGCTGGATCGGATCGATCTTCAGCTTGAAGTATCGCAGCCGAAGGATTGGCGGGAGGAAAAAGAATCATTGTCGTCCGCTGAAATGCGAAGGCAGGTGCTTGCTGCTCAAGCGATACAAATCCACAGATACAGCAAGCTTCCCTTTTCATGGAATAGTGAGCTGTCTGGTCAGATGCTTCGTAAATATGCCGTATTAGAAAAAAATGCAGCAGAGTTGCTTGACCAGACAATGGACGCACTCGGTTTAAGCATGCGCGCGTATGATCGAATTCTCAAGCTTTCGCGTACCATTGCAGACTTACATGACTCAGAAAAAATTTCGACTTCACATGTGGCTGAAGCTATTCAATACCGCCATATGGATAGAGCAAATGCCAGTTTTCACGAAAGTTAAAAAGGCGATAAATTAGTAGCTATAACACGATCATTTTTATGAAAGAGTTTTCCAAAGCGTATGTACAATAGAAAATGGAAAAAAGGACAAAAAAAGCTCCAGACAATAAAGATCTGGAGAAGAAAAAAAGATTATGACAATAGTGATTATACTATGAGTATATCAATTTTGTATATACGATTATACATCATCTCCCATGTTACTTGATGGAAAAAAACAAACATTCTTTAACGAAGGAATAGCTGAAAGGATAATAAGCCCCTCGACAAAAAACGGTTGAGGGACTTGTTGTAAGATTCATTCTAACGAATACTATTGAATTCATGAAGAGAGATGGAGATGGGCCCCCTACATATGCTAAAGAAAATCTAAGTTACAAAACGTTCAGTTTCACTTCAATATTACCGCGGGTAGCGCGAGAGTATGGACATTGTTCATGTGCGCCTTCCACCAGTTTTACTGCAGTTTCATGATCGACGCCTTTTACCAGTACGTCGAGATTTACTCCGATTCCGAAGCCGCCGTCTTCCACTTTGCCGAAATGGACCGTAGCTGTTACTTCAGTACCTTCATGCTTAATACGTTGCATGCGAGCAACCATATTTAAGGCACTGTCAAAGCAAGCGGAATAGCCTGCTGCGAACAATTGCTCTGGATTCGTACCTGCACCGCCTGCGCCGCCCATTTCTTTTGGGGTATCAATATCTAAACGGAGTTCAGGGGAAGAAGACTCGATATAACCGTTACGTCCACCAACCGCTTTTACTGTTGTTTCATACATTTTTTGTTGAATGGTCATCATAATCCAATCACTGCCTCTCGCTCAATTTATATTTTACACAATTTAATTTATCAAAATAATTATTGTTTGTAAAGTATTTTGTGCAATTAGCATGTATTTTATTATATAATGTGCTAAAATAATGACGAAAGTAGGTGATCAGACAGCATGAAAGACAATCCTAATGAAGGTACAGCGTTGAAACTTGATAATCAGTTATGCTTTGCCATATATGCATGCTCCAGAGAGATTACGAAGCTATACCAGCCTTATCTGGAAAAGCTCGGTGTGACGTACTCGCAATATTTGGTACTTATCGTGCTCTGGGAGCGTGAAGAGTGTACAGTGAAGGAATTGGGTGAGGCACTATATTTGGACTCCGGCACACTAACTCCGCTATTGAAGAGATTGCAGAACGCCGGGCTTATCGATCGAAAGCGTTCCACTCAGGATGAGCGTAAGGTGCTGATTTCTTTGACGACAGAGGGAAGCGCATTACGGGAAAAAGCTCTGTCCGTACCAGGATGCATCCAGGAAAAAACAAGTATGACTCATGATCAATTTGGGTCGCTTCTGCTCCAGTTCAATGATCTGCTCGATCGTGTTCATCAAGCTAATGTACAAATTGAAAAATCATAAGGTGTTTTCAGTTGCTCTTGCGAATCTTATGGCATGAGTTGTTCTCAGCTGAAAGAAAAATACCTAATCATGCTTGAAGAATTAAAGTGCCTCTTAATGTGGATTAGGTAATCCCATGTTGTAGAGGTGCTTTTTTTGTGTGAATTTGTATTAAGAGAAATATCCAATAATATCCAAACATTCGATTTTGGGAATGATAATGATATCAAAATACTGTAATTCATGAGGTTAAATTATAAGGAAAGCGTTTTAAAAACATGTTACAATGATGTAGGTTTAGTATAGATTTCCTTGTGAACCGCCCTTGTTGCAGTCATGTTGATAGGAGGATTCCAGAATGAATATCCATGAATATCAGGGTAAAGAAGTATTGAAGCAGTACGGAGTGGCTGTACCGAACGGTAAGGTTGCCTATACGGTGGAGGAAGCCGTTGCTGCGGCAGAATCGCTTGGAAGCGCTGTTACGGTGGTAAAGGCACAAATTCATGCTGGTGGACGCGGTAAAGCGGGTGGCGTGAAAGTTGCCAAAGGTCTGGATGAGGTGCGGACTTTTGCTTCTGAAATTTTGGGTAAGGTGCTGGTGACGCATCAGACCGGACCTGAAGGTAAAGAGGTTAAACGCCTTTTGGTTGAGGAAGGCTGCGATATTCGTAAAGAATATTACGTCGGCGTTGTCGTAGATCGTGCGACTGGACGTATCGTAATGATGGCCTCAGAAGAAGGCGGTACGGAAATCGAAGAGGTGGCTGCAGCCACTCCGGAGAAGATTTTTAAAGCGGTTGTTGATCCAGCGATTGGGCTTCAGGTGTATCAGGCACGTAAGTTGGCGTATGACATTAATATCCCAAATGAACTGGTAAACAAAGCGGTCAAGTTTATGCTGGCACTATACGAAGCTTTTGTGGACAAGGACTGTTCGATTGCAGAAATCAATCCCTTAGTCGTTACGGGTGATGGGAATGTACTGGCGTTGGATGCCAAACTGAATTTTGATTCTAATGCGTTGTTCCGTCACAAGGATATTTTGGAATTGCGTGATTTGGATGAAGAGGACGAGAAGGAAATTGAGGCATCTAAATACGATCTAAGCTATATCGCTCTGGACGGAAATATTGGCTGTATGGTCAATGGTGCGGGCTTGGCGATGGCAACCATGGATATTATCAAATATTACGGTGGCGATCCGGCCAACTTCCTGGACGTAGGGGGCGGTGCGACGACGGAAAAGGTAACCGAAGCGTTCAAAATCATTTTGTCCGATCCGAAGGTAGAAGGTATTTTCGTGAACATTTTCGGCGGAATTATGCAGTGTGACATCATTGCGAACGGCGTCGTGGAGGCTGCCAAACAGTTGGGGCTGACTCGTCCGCTTGTTGTCCGTCTTGAAGGGACAAATGTTGAGCTCGGCAAACAGATTTTAGCGGAATCCGGTTTGAATATCGTAGCAGCGGATTCCATGGCGGATGGCGCCCAAAAAATCGTCGAACTTGTTCAATAGCCTGTTTGCATTCCGATATGCCGAATAAACGATAGGGGATGTGAAGATCGTGAGTATTTTGGTCGATAAGCATACAAAGGTGATTACACAGGGGATTACGGGAAAAACGGCGTTGTTTCATGCCAAGGGTGCACTTGATTACGGTACACAAATGGTAGGTGGCACCTCTCCAGGTAAGGGGGGCACCGAGGTAGAAATTACACTGGAGAACGGACAACAGGTCAAATTGCCAGTGTTTAACACCGTAAGCGAAGCCAAGGAAGCTACTGGCGCAACAGCGAGCGTGATTTACGTGCCACCGGCTTTTGCAGCAGATTCCATTTTGGAGGCTGTAGATGCGGAACTAGATCTCGTGATTTGTATCACGGAGGGCATTCCGGTGCTTGATATGATCAGAGTCAAACGTTTTATGGAAGGTAAAAAGACCGTTCTGATTGGCCCTAACTGCCCAGGCGTTATTACGCCAGGAGAATGTAAAATCGGTATTATGCCAGGTTACATTCATCTACCAGGTCATGTAGGTGTTGTGTCACGTAGTGGTACTTTGACCTATGAAGCAGTGCATCAGTTAACGACCCGAGGTATAGGACAATCTTCCGCGGTTGGTATTGGCGGTGACCCCGTTAAAGGTTCAGAATTCATTGACATTTTGCAACGTTTCAATGAGGACCCCAACACTCACGCTGTCATTATGATCGGAGAAATTGGGGGTACAGCCGAGGAAGAGGCTGCCGAGTGGATCAGGGACAATATGACGAAGCCAGTAGTTGGTTTTATCGGCGGTGTGACCGCGCCTCCGGGCAAACGGATGGGGCATGCAGGCGCCATTATTTCTGGTGGAAAAGGAACGGCCAAAGAGAAAATTGCCACGCTTGAAGCCTGCGGGATCAAGGTGGCACCGACTCCTTCCGAAATGGGCTCGACACTGGTAAGTGTGCTGGAAGCACGTGGTATTTTGAATTTGTGTACGACACATTAAATCGTGTTTCTTCATTAATATACAAGCCATAAAACTGCATCGAAATTTGCCGCAGGCTAGTGTATAATGAAAGAAAGGTAAGCAACCTTTTTATCTTCTGAAACAGGGGATGAAAAGGTTGCTTTTTTTGCGTTAAGACAGGCTTGTCAGGGAAACGCTTGCAAAATGATTCATTGTGCCACAAAATAAGGGAGGGTTCACTCTTCCGTGAATGGGGGAACCATAGTTTGGAAGAAAGATGGCTTTTGTTAGGCTTGCATGAGTTAGAGGGAATCGGAAGAAAAACAATTCAGCGTATTTGGTCGAGTGACTATCGATTGCATGAGCTACTGCATTTTAGCGAACAAAAGTGGATTGAGATAGGGTTAAGCCCTGCTCAGGCACGAATTGCGGCTCAGTGTTACGATGAAGAATGGGTGCATGAACGATATCAGCGAGTTCTATCCGGTGATATTGGAACGGTAACTTATGTGGACGAGGATTATCCCCTATTAATGAAGGAAACAGTTGACCCACCATGGGTAATGTATACAAAAGGGGATAAATCACTTTTGCATACATGTTCTGTAGCCATGGTAGGAACTCGCGTTCCTACCGCTTATGGACGTAGAGCAGCGGAGATACTAACAGAGGGATTATGTAATGCAGGGATTACAATCGTTAGCGGATTGGCGAGAGGAATTGACAGTATTTGTCACGAAACAGCCCTGCGCCGGGGAGGAAACACGATTGGTGTACTGGGAACAGCGATTGATCAAATTTATCCTCCCCAAAATGCGTCTTTATTTGCAGAGATGGCTAGCAAAGGCTTGATCGTATCGGAATATCCTCCAGGCACGAGGTCACATCCAGGAATGTTTCCACAACGTAATCGGATTATAGCTGGTCTAACGAAGGGAACGCTCGTCGTCGAAGCAGATGCAAGAAGCGGCTCCTTGATTACAGCTGATGCTGCGCTAGAGGCAAATCGAGATGTGTTTGCTGTTCCCGGACCCATTACGTCACCGAAGAGTAGAGGCACGCTGAGCTTGATTAAGCAAGGAGCCAAAACAGTCACTGAAGCTTCGGATATTATTGAGGAGTATGAAGCAGATTTGCGTACAAGGGAGGTTTCTTCATACAATAGAGAGCAGAGTCTTAATCTGAAGGAGGCCTCCAAAGTGCCAGAAAGTGAGACTTCTGAGGAAAACCGTGTCATACTGTTGCTCGAACAGGGAACCATGACACTGGATGAACTGCTTGATGCTACGGCATGGGATTTTGGACTTTTACACGCAGTTCTGTTATCGTTAATCATAAAAAAAAGGATCGCCCAGCTAGCGGGCACAAAATACAAGCTTATTTAGTAGTTGTTTTTGCAAAGTCCTTAGTTAGTAAATGCACAAATTCAATTTTAAACATCAGGTGGAGGGCAGTATGGCATTCATCCGCGTCGCGGATTCCTACTCCTTCCCCACTTCCTGAAATGTGTTGACATTATGACTCGCAGTAGCGGAGCAGATGGAATCTTTCTGAACAAGCACAGCCATCTGGAAAAATGACCAATCTGTGAAGCGCTCTCCGCGTCATAACTCACCACATTTCAGGAAGTCTATCATATTCATGTGTGTAATTGAGAGGAGGAAGAGCCTATGGCGGATTCACTCGTCATCGTGGAATCGCCTTCCAAGGCGAAGACGATCGGCAAATACTTAGGCAGCAAATATATCGTCAAGGCTTCCATGGGTCATATCAGGGATTTACCAAAGAGTCAGATCGGCGTAGAGGTCGAAAATGATTTTAATCCCAAATACATTACCATTCGAGGTAAAGGCTCAATTCTAAAAGAATTAAAGGATGCCCGAAAAAAAGTAAAAAAAGTATATCTGGCGGCTGACCCGGATCGCGAAGGTGAGGCTATTGCCTGGCATCTGGCACATGCGCTGGAATTGGACGATACAGCAGATTGCCGTGTTGTATTTAATGAAATTACGAAGCAGGCTGTCAAAGATGCTTTTAAAACACCCCGTAAAATCAATATGGATTTGGTTAATGCTCAGCAGGCACGACGGATACTGGATCGACTTGTTGGCTATAAAATCAGCCCGTTGCTCTGGAAAAAGGTAAAAAAGGGTCTATCCGCTGGGCGGGTGCAGTCGGTTGCGGTGAAAATTATTTTGGACCGGGAAAACGAGATTAATGAGTTTGTACCGGAAGAATACTGGACGATTACAGCTAAACTAGCTATTAAAGACAGTACCTTTGAAGCGAAATTTCATAAGCTGCGCGGTGAAAAGAAAGAGCTCTCCAGCGAAGCGGATGTAAAAGAAGTGTTGGAAGCTATCGGAAAATCGTCTTACAAGGTGCTCGATGTGAAAGAGAAAGAGCGCTTACGCAATCCTTCTCCTCCATTCACAACAAGTTCCTTGCAGCAGGAGGCGGCTCGGAAGCTCAACTTCCGTGCATCTAAAACGATGTCTGTAGCTCAGCAGCTATATGAGGGTGTGGATTTAGGAAAAGAAGGGACCGTGGGTCTGATTACGTATATGCGTACGGATTCCACACGGATCGCCGCTTCAGCTCAAGAGGAAGCGAAAGAATTAATTATTCAAAAATATGGCGAAGCTTTTGTACCTGAAACTCCTCGTCAATATTCAAAAAAAGCGGCCAACGCCCAGGATGCGCATGAAGCGATTCGCCCAACCTCTGCGTTACGCGATCCGGAAACAGTTAAGCCGTTTATGAGTCGGGATCAGTTCCGTTTGTACAAATTGGTATGGGAACGTTTCATGGCCAGCCAGATGGCATCTGCTATTATGGATACTTTGTCCGTAGATATTGAAGCGGGTGAGACGATATTCCGGGCAGCAGGTTCTAAGGTTCGTTTTCCAGGTTTCATGAAAGTGTATGTAGAGGGAAATGACGATGGTAAAACCGAAGAAGATAAACTGCTGCCACCACTTCAACCAGGCGATAAATTAAAAAAAGAAGCAGTTGAGCCGAAGCAGCATTTTACACAACCGCCTCCCCGTTATACGGAAGCGCGACTTGTGAAGACGCTGGAAGAACTGGGTATAGGACGTCCAAGTACGTATGCACCAACGCTGGAAACCATTCAGAAACGTGGGTACGTTGCTATTGAAGAAAAGAAATTTTTCCCTACAGAGCTGGGCGAATTGGTCATCGAACAGATGGAGGAGTTCTTTCCAGAGATACTGAATGTGGAGTTTACAGCTAATATGGAAGGTGATCTTGACCACGTCGAAGAAGGCGAAGGTAATTGGGTCAAGGTGTTGAGTGACTTTTACGAGTCATTCGAGAAGCGACTTGAAGTGGCTGAAGAAGAAATGAAAGAAATTGAAATAAAAGATGAAGTATCCGATGTCATTTGTGATAAGTGTGGCAGCCAAATGGTGTATAAGCTTGGCCGATTTGGTAAATTCCTGGCCTGTTCTGCTTTTCCAGATTGTCGTAACACAAAGCCAATTGTTAAGGATATCGGGATTAATTGTCCTACATGCGGTGAGGGCCATGTCGTCGAACGACGGAGTAAAAAGGGACGTATCTTCTATGGATGTGACCGCTACCCGGAATGTGATTTTGTTTCCTGGGATAAACCGTCCATTAAGCCTTGCCCAAGTTGCAATAGCCTAATGGTCGAAAAACGTACAAAACAAGGAACGAAGCTCAACTGTACGGTCTGCGATCACAGCGAAATGCTGGAAGAGAGCGATGAGGGCGTAGAGACTTCTTAAGAACAACAATAGCAGGGGGATTTAAACGTGAGTGAACTACAAAAGGTAACGGTCATTGGAGCAGGTTTGGCGGGCAGCGAAGCTGCCTGGCAAATTGCAAGCCGTGGAGTGCCAGTCAAGTTATATGAAATGCGGCCGGTCGTAAAAACACCAGCACATCATACAGATAAATTTGCCGAATTGGTATGCAGTAATTCCTTGCGAGCAAACGGCCTAACGAATGCAGTAGGTGTACTGAAGGAAGAGATGAGAATACTAAACTCCTTGATTCTTAGTGCAGCAGATCGTCATGCTGTTCCGGCTGGCGGTGCATTGGCAGTGGATCGTGACGGATTTTCCGGTCATATTACTGAGACGCTTCATCAACATCCTTTGATCGAGGTTGTTAATGAAGAGCTTCAGGAAATCCCACAGGACGGTATTGTGGTTATTGCGACGGGGCCTTTAACTTCTCCGGCTTTGTCGGAACAGATTAAATCACTGATGGGAGAGGAGTATTTCTATTTTTACGATGCGGCAGCTCCGATTGTAGAAAAGGACTCTATCGACATGAGCAAGGTTTATCTGGCTTCCCGTTATGATAAGGGAGAAGCAGCGTACTTGAATTGTCCGATGAACGAAGCGGAATTTGATGCTTTTTATGAGGCTCTGATTACGGCTGAGGTAGCGCAAGTCAAGGAATTCGAAAAAGAAATTTATTTCGAAGGCTGTATGCCCATCGAAGTGATGATGCAACGTGGGAAACAAACGGCATTGTTCGGACCGATGAAACCTGTGGGTCTCGTAAATCCACATACAGGTGAACTGCCCCACGCAGTTGTTCAGCTTCGCCAGGACAACGCCGCAGGAACGCTGTATAATCTGGTTGGTTTCCAGACTCACCTCAAATGGGGGGAGCAAAAGCGTGTGTTTTCAATGATTCCGGGTCTTGAAGAGGCAGAGTTTGTACGTTACGGTGTGATGCATCGCAATACCTTTATTAATTCTCCGCAGCAACTTCATCCAACTTATCAGTTTAAGGGAAGAAGTAATCTATTCTTCGCCGGACAAATGACCGGTGTAGAGGGATATGTGGAGTCAGCGGCTTCTGGTCTGCTGGCCGGGATGAATGCGGCACGAGCAGCGCGTGGACAGGAAATGTTTGTATTTCCTGCGGAAACGACATTAGGTAGCATGGCACGGTATATTACGACCGCTGATTTTAAGCATTTTCAACCGATGAATGCAAACTTTGGTTTGCTTCCAAAGTTGGAGAAACGGATTCGTAACAAAAAGGAAAAAAATGAAGCTCTCGCTAATCGCGCGTTGGAAAGTTTGCGTGGTTATATCAACGAAACGGGAGTTATGTCAGCTGAAGTACAGGCATAAGGATGAAGGAAAAGGAGGAGCGCGTTATGGATATGTCCTTTCATGCTACCACCATCTGCGCTGTACGCCACAATGGCAAAGGAGCTATTGCGGGTGATGGACAGGTAACGTTCGGCAACAGTGTTGTGATGAAGCAGACGGCTAAAAAAGTGCGCAGATTGTATCGAGGTCAGGTCGTTGCAGGATTTGCGGGTTCAGTGGCCGATGCTATCACGTTATTTGAAAAGTTTGAAAATAAGCTGGAGGAACACCACGGAAATCTTCAAAGAGCAGCCGTGGAACTTGCCAAGGACTGGCGACAGGATCGTATCCTGCGCAAGCTGGAAGCGCTCATGATTGTGATGGACTCATCCGGAATGTTGCTCATTTCTGGAGGCGGCGAAATTATAGAGCCGGATGATGATGTGCTTGCGATTGGCTCAGGTGGTAATTTTGCATTGGCGGCTGCCCGTGCTTTCAAACGCCATGGCTCTGGCATGGAAGCAAAGGACATGGCACGGGAAGCGCTAGAGGTTGCTTCGGAAATATGTGTGTATACAAACAATCAGATTATCGTGGAAGAACTGTAAATCGGCTCTGAGTATTCAAGGGTGGAGGAGTGCAAAATGAATAATCAATCGTTGACGCCCAGACAAGTGGTATCCGAGCTGGATAAGTATATTGTCGGACAAAAGGAAGCTAAAAAATCTGTTGCTGTTGCCTTGCGCAACCGTTATCGGCGTAGTAAGCTGCCGGATGATATCCGGGATGAAATTGTGCCTAAAAATATTTTGATGATCGGACCGACAGGTGTGGGTAAAACTGAAATTGCACGTAGACTTGCACGGCTCGTGGGAGCTCCTTTTGTCAAGGTAGAGGCGACCAAATTTACAGAAGTGGGTTACGTCGGTCGTGATGTGGAATCCATGGTGCGTGATCTGATGGAAACCTCTATTCGCATCGTTAAGACGGAACGAACAGAGAATGTGAAGGACAAAGCGGAAGACATGGCAAATGAACGGATTGTCAGCATCCTTGTACCTGCAGAAAAGTCAAACAAATCGCAACGTAATCCTTTTGAAATGCTGTTTGGCAATAACACGGGAACTTCAGTAGAAGAAGAACCGCCACAACAGGATGGATCTTTGGCAGAAAAGCGCCGTAAGGTTAAATTCGATCTATTGTCTGGTAAGCTTGAGGATGATGTCATAGAGATTGATGTGGAGGATACTGCCCCCAATATGCTCGATATGTTTGCTGGGCAAGGGAATGAACAAATGGGTATGAATATGCAGGAGATGTTCGGAAGTTTTCTGCCCAAGCGGACGAAAAAGCGCAAGCTACCAGTCAAGGAAGCTCGCAAGGTGTTGATTCAAGATGAGGCCGCCAAATTGATCGATATGGATGATGTGATTCAGGAGTCTGTGAAGCGTGCTGAGCAATCCGGTATTATTTTTATTGATGAAATAGATAAGATTGCCAGCCAGGGTAAGGGTAGCGGCCCCGATGTGTCGAGAGAAGGCGTCCAGCGCGATATTTTACCTATTGTCGAGGGATCTACCATCATGACCAAATACGGTCCGGTAAGAACAGATTACATTCTGTTTATTGCTGCAGGAGCTTTTCATGTTGCAAAACCATCTGACCTGATCCCTGAGCTTCAGGGTCGTTTTCCAATCCGTGTGGAATTAAGTAGCCTGACTTTGGATGAGTTTGTGTCGATACTGACGGAGCCTAAAAATGCGCTGACCAAGCAATACACTGATCTACTCCGTACTGAGGAGATTGAAGTCGAATTTTCTGCGGAAGCGATCCGTGAGATTGCCAGCATTGCTGAGTCTGTAAATCGCAACACCGAAAATATTGGTGCACGTCGTTTGCATACCATTCTAGAAAAGCTGCTGGAGGATCTGTCGTTTGAAGCACCAGAGCTTACATTGGATCGTATGATCATTACCCCGGAATATGTACGTGAGAAGCTGGGAGATATTGCCCAAAACAGGGACCTTAGTCAGTATATTTTATGAATAGGGTTTCTAAAAATAGGGTGTGAGGTCCAGAATAACACTATCTTGCACCGTCGTTTAGACCTAGATAATGGTCAAGTTGATGATTTTTCTGTCTATTCCAAAAGTAGGACGTATAATCTTTTACAGGTGTAAAGTGCTAAGAAAACATTCATTTTCTTGAAATAAACCTGAAAAATTTAACATTTTATGCATCTAAAGCCCTCTTTTTTAAAAAAGATAGGGCTTTTTTCTTATTGTAATTAGGTCCCAACTCTACGAAACTTAGAATATATGACAGAAAGTTATTATTTTCTACTTAAGACCTAAAAGAAATGTATAATTATGAAATTTTATTGTCGAAAAAAAGTGAAAAATCTTGTTTTATTGAATCTTACTTTGGAGTAGACGCTGGGAGGGAGGAGCTAAATGAATCTGCTGGGTGATATGAGCTTTCAAAAGCTTCAGGCAGGTGTACAGGCGGCAAATACGAGACAACGTGTGATGGCCGACAATATATCCAATGCGGATACCCCGTATTTTAAGCGTTCGGAGGTTTCATTTGAAGAACTGCTTCAGCAGCAAATGGACGGTGATGTCACACCACTACGTGGAAAAGTAACCAATTCAAGACATTTTCAAATAGGACCTGTGAACTCCATTCCAGATGCCACGGTCACCAAAGATGGGTACTCAGTCATGAATAACAATATGAACAACGTAGATATCGACAGAGAAATGAGTCTTATGGCTGAAAATCAACTAAGATATAATACCTACATCCAAGAAATTAATGAGCGCATCAAGATGATGAGAACAGCGGTAGAAGGGAGATAGGACTAGGTGAAGATTAACAACGGCTTTGATATTAGTGCATCTGCTCTTACGGCCCAACGGTTGCGGATGGACGTTATATCTAGCAACATTGCCAACGCAGAGACAACTCGGGCGAAAGTAGAGAATGGACAAGCAGTTCCATATCGGAGAAAAACGGTTGTTTTGGAGCCGAACCAATCTGGCTTTGCCGATGTTTTGAAGGCTCAAATGGAAGGAAGTAGCACAAGCGCTGCTGGCGTTAAGGTTTCGCAAATTCAGGAAGATCAGTCACCTTTAAAGCCTGTGTACAATCCGGGTCACCCGGACGCTGATAAAGATGGCTATGTATATATGCCTAATGTAGACATTATGAAAGAAATGGTCGACATGATTTCCGCAACACGCTCATACGAAGCCAATGTAACAGCTCTGAATGCATCAAAGGCTATGGTTTCCAAAGCGCTTGAAATCGGTCGCTAAGTTCTAGGACTACTAACTACTTAATAGGGAGAGTAAAACATGATTCAGAACGCCATGTTTAATGTACAGACACCGGCAATACAGCAGATTCAATCGCCTAACAATGAGTTGACGAAAGCGACGCCTTCCGAATCCTTGAAGGATTTTGGTTCCTTCCTAAAGGATGCTCTCAATGAAGTAGGGCAGCAGGAAGCCGCTACGCACCAGATGTCCGACCAATTCATGGCAGGCAAAGTTGATGTAGATCAGGTCATGATCACTTCCCAACAAGCGCTGCTTTCCCTGCAGCTTACTACACAGGTCCGAAACAAAGCGATCGAAGCCTATCAGGAGATCATGCGTACACAGATGTAAAGAGGGTTTAGCAAAGTTTCGGATGGGGTGACGGAGTGAACGAGAGAATCGCCCAATATCGGGATAAGATTTCCGGGTATTGGAATAATTTCAGCAAAAAACAGAAGATATTACTTGTTTCGACATTAGCATTCATCATTATCGCCGTTGTAGTGCTAACGATGCAGTTTACCAAAACCGAGTATGAAGTGGCTTTCCGAGATTTAAATGCTAACGATGCTGCCGGAGTCATTAAATATCTCGATTCTGCGGGTATACCGTACCAACTTAATGCTGGTGGGACACAAATCTCAGTCCCAACTGCTAATGCGGATAAGGCAAAGGTAGATGTTGGGTCTCAAGGCCTGATTCAGAAGGGTTCAATCGGCATGAGCGCTTTTGACCAGTCCTCCTCTGCGATTGGTATGACGGAGAACGAGTTCAATGTGAAGTACAATAATGCATTGAACGGCGAAATACAGCAACTGTTGGAACGGATGGATGGTGTCCAAAGCTCCAAAGCTGTCATTAATATGCCAAAGGAAAACATTTTTGCCGGACTTGAAGAAAAGGACAAAGCCTCCGCTTCGATTCAAATGGAATTCGAGCCTGGCTTTACTCCAAATCAGCAAGCGATCGACGGATACTTTAATCTGGTAAAAACGGCCGTGCCGAATCTGCCAGTGGAAAACATTACGATCACCAATAAGGAATATGAGTTGATTCCAACGGCCAAGGGCGGCCAAGGTGGGCTCACTAGTGGTGTTCAGGAAAACATGGCTCTACAGAAGAAGTTTGAGAGCGATGTAAGGAATAATGTCCAACAATTTTTGTCGAAAATTGTTGGAGACGACAAGGTAAACGTGCTGGTTATGTCCCAGCTAAATTTCGACAAAGTAACATCAAAAGAACAAATGGTCACACCTGTTGATCAAACGAAAATGAAGGGTATTGAAATTAGCGCCCAACAAATTCAGGAAAGCTATACGGGCAGTAGTGGACAAACCGGAGGAGTTGCAGGAACAGGAACACAGGATGTTCCGGGCTACCCGGGAGGAGCTAATTCCGGCAATACCAGCTCAGATAAGAGCTCAAGTACGATTAACTACGAAGTTAACCGAATTGCAAGGGATATTATCCAAAGTCCGTACACTGTAAAAGATTTAACCATTAATGTTGCAGTTGAACCACCAACAGGTCAGCAAACGTTGGATACTGCAACTCAGACAGCAATTCAAAATATTTTGGTTAATATTGTAAGAGCATCGTTGGCGAATTCTGGTACTACTATTACAGACGCTGATTTGGCTAAGAAGGTTTCAGTGTTCTCACAAGCTGTTCCAGCGCCTGCGAGCACGAATACATTCTTCTCAGCTTCCAACCCTTGGCTATGGGGCATCGGAGCTGCTGTTCTGGCACTGCTGGCGGGTGTAATCTTCCTCATCGTACGCGGTCGTCGTAAGCAGGAAGAAGAGTTGGATGAAGAATTGCAACTCATGCCAACGCCGACGGAGTTCCCGTCTATTACCATGGAAAGTGTGACAAATGAAAGTCAAGTGCGTAAACAGCTTGAAAGTCTGGCGAAAAAGAAACCCGACGAATTCGTCAATCTGCTTCGTACATGGCTGGCTGACGAATAGAGGTGAGTTCATTGGCAAAGGCAAGCAGTCAAGGTTTAACGGGAAGACAGAAAGCAGCTATACTTCTGATCACAATGGGACCAGAGGTATCTGCTCAAATATTCAAGCATTTGCGTGATGAGGAGATCGAGCAACTTACATTGGAAATTGCCAATGTGCGGAAGGTCGATGCCATTGAGAAGGACTCCATCATGGCCGAGTTTCATCAAATTTGTTTGGCTCAGGAGTACATTTCCCAAGGCGGTATTAATTACGCTAAAGAAATATTGGAGAAAGCACTCGGATCGCAAAAAGCAGTTGAGGTCATTAACCGTCTAACAGCGACGTTACAGGTAAGACCCTTCGATTTTGCCCGCAAGGCTGATCCAAACCAGATATTGAATTTTATACAGAATGAGAATCCGCAAACGATTGCTCTCGTGCTTTCGTACTTGCAATTTGAGCAGGCGGCTGCAATTCTGTCGTCTCTGCCACAGGAAAAACAGGCAGATGTGGCCCGGCGTGTCGCTGTCATGGACAGTACATCTCCGGAAGTTATTTCCCAGGTGGAACGAGTGTTGGAGCAAAAACTGTCTGCAACCGCGACGCAGGATTATACGAATGCGGGTGGTATCGAGTCCATTGTTCAGATTTTGAATGGCGTAGACCGCGGAACCGAACGTACGATTCTCGACTCGCTTGAAATTCAAGATCCAGAACTGGCTGAGGAAATCAAGAAAAGAATGTTCGTGTTCGAGGATATCGTCAATGTGGACAACCGTTCCATTCAGCGCATTATCCGCGATATCGACAATGCAGATTTGCAATTGGCGCTTAAAGTGTCCAGTGAAGAAGTACGCGATGTGATTTTCCGAAATATGTCGAAACGTATGGCAGAAACCTTCAAAGAGGAAATGGAGTACATGGGACCGGTGCGGTTGCGTGATGTGGAAGAAGCACAGACACGTATCGTATCGACGATCCGCAGATTGGAAGAGGCCGGTGAGATTATAATCGCACGCGGCGGAGGAGATGACATCATTGTCTAACTTGATTAAATCTTTCCAATATGTTCCTGTAGAGGCTTTGAAAACAATTGATGTGGCACATACGTATGCGCCAGAAACGACGGATGAAGAAATCATAACTGAATATACGGAGCCGGAGCCTCAGCGAGATCACGAGGCTGAACGGCTGCGGGATGAAATGCTGAATGATGCCAAGGATTTTGCCGAACGTCAGGTTCGCGAGGCAGCTGAAGAAGCGGAACGGATGCTTCAGGAGGCACAGCAGCAGATTGAAGCCTGGTGGCAGGAACGACGCGAGCATGACGATCAGTTGACTCAGTCGTTAAAAGCTGATGGGTTTCAGCAAGGATATGAAGAAGGCCAGAAGCTGGCTGAGGCCGAGCTCCAAACGAAATCGGAGCAGATGATGGAAGAAGCACAGGATATTCTGCGTCAGGCCTATGAGATTAAGGAACAACTGATTCAGGAAGCGGAGCCTTTTCTGGTCGAACTAAGTAGTGCTATTGCTGAGAAGGTCATTGAGAAACAGCTTAGCCTTGAGCCAGAATACACGATTGAATTAATTCGTAAAAATTTGGCTCGTAAGCGGGAAAAAGGAACCATTACATTGTGTGTGTCGCCTCAGCATTTCGCATTTGTGCAAGGTGCACGAGAAGAATTGTCATTAACTGTCGATTCGCAGGCAGAACTGCAAATTATTCCTGATGGTACCGTCAAAGATCGCGGCTGTGTTATCCGTTCTTCCTTTGGAAGCGTGGATGCTCGGATTGATACGCAATTAGCTGAGATCAAAAAGGAACTACTGCGTCTGGCACATGAGAATGAGGAGCGAAGACATGAAGGGGCTTAATGCGCAGCGCTACATGGATCATTTGCGCCAGTTGGACCCGGTTCGGGTAAATGGCAAGGTTACGCAGGTTATCGGCCTGATGGTTGAATCGGAAGGTCCGGACGCCAGTATCGGGGATGTTTGTTACATTTATCCGGGCAAAACGGCCAAGCCGTTGCAAGCGGAAGTTGTAGGCTTCAGGGACAATAAAGTGCTTCTGATGCCACTTGGAGAACTGCAATCTATTGGTCCCGGTTGTGATGTTGTAGGAACAGGGAAGCCGTTGAATGTGCAGGTCGGGTCGGAGCTGTTAGGCAAAGTGCTGGACGGCTTGGGTCAGCCTCTGGATGGCTCACTGATCCCCTCGCGAATGGCGAGATATTCAACCTTCAATATTCCGTCTAATCCGCTGAATCGTCCGCGTGTGCAGGAACCAATCAGTATCGGGGTGCGCGCTATCGACGGGTTGCTTACTATCGGTAAAGGACAACGGGTTGGTATTTTTGCAGGTTCGGGTGTAGGTAAAAGTACCTTGATGGGGATGATTGCTCGTAATACGGAAGCCGATGTGAATGTAATTGCCTTGATCGGAGAACGTGGACGTGAAGTGCTGGACTTTATTGAACGCGATTTAGGTCCAGAGGGACTAGAACGCTCAGTGGTCATTGTGGCAACTTCCGACCAACCTGCGTTAATCCGTATTAAGGGTGCACTTATTGCAACGACCATCGCGGAATATTTTCGGGATCGCGGATTGAATGTCATGCTGATGATGGATTCAGTTACCCGGTATGCGATGGCCCAACGTGAAGTCGGCCTAGCGGTAGGGGAGCCACCGGCAATGAGAGGGTACACCCCTTCCGTGTTTGCTAGTCTACCTAAGCTTTTAGAACGTGCAGGGACAGGTCCTACTGGCTCCATAACCGCTTTTTATACGGTACTGGTCGATGGTGATGATATGAACGAGCCCATCGCGGATGCGGTGCGCGGGATTTTGGATGGACATATTGTCTTGAATCGTGGGATTGCGAACAAAGGACATTTTCCCGCAATTGATGTGTTAGCGAGTATTAGCCGGGTTATGAAGGATATCGCACCACGAGATCAGATAGACGCTGCCGAGAACATTAAGCGCTTGATGGCCATTTACAAAGATTCGGAGGACCTGATTAATATCGGGGCCTATCAGCAGGGTTCAAATGCAGAAATTGACGAATCCATGGAGCGCATACGAGATATATGGGATTTTACAAGACAAAGAACAGATGAGAAGGCTGAGCTGGACGAGGTAAGGGAGCGTTTGATTTCTGAATTTACGAGGAGATGAAGGTTGAACGATGAGATTTCAGTATTCCTTTCAGAAAGTTGTAGACTTGAAAACCAACGAAAAGTCACAGGCCGAATGGTTGCTTTCCAGTGCTGTCGGACAATTGCAGGCTGAGGAGCAGACATTAACACAGCTTGTAGGCGAAAGGAATCGGGTCATATCAGCCATTCAAAAGGCTGCCGAGGATTGCGCGCCACTCTCTACCATTCAGGAATTACAGGCTTATGTTAATCATCTGGACCAATGTATTACACGCAAGCATAGGGATGTTCAATATGCGCAGCAAAATGTGCAAAGCAAACAAACCGTTTTGACCGATAAAATGCTGGATGAACAGGTTTGGCTGAAAGCGAGAGAGAAGGCCAACGTGAAATTCCAACAGGAAATGCTCCTGCGCGAGCAGAACGAGCTGGATGAAATGGCTTCCGTGCGATTTGCCATGAAAGCCCGGTAAGCGGAAAGTCATAGGATACGCATATCAGCTGCCTGAGGAGGAAGACGATGGCACAGAAGTTAGCAGAAAATGAACTGGATATGGATTTAGGAAAAGAATCAGGCGGGGGATTTGAACGGTTTATGTTTTTCCTGATTCCGATTGTGTTCACAATCGTTCTGGTCGGGGTCCTGCTTACATTGTTCAATATGGACTTCAGAAGCGAAATGATTTCGTTAGGGAACAAAATACCAGTTGTTAAAAATTGGATACCTGAACCGAAAGATAAGGCTACTCAGACGAAAGAGGCAGATCAGAAGGCTCAGTCTGAAAGTTCTGAAGCAACTATTGAGCAGTTAAAGGCAGATTTAGCCAAGCAGACGGAGGAGCTTAAAAAGGCTACCGCTGCTAAGACGACACAAGATAAAAAGGTTACTGAACTGCAGAATCAGGTCACTACGCTGCAAACGCAACAGGAACAGCAGTCACAGGCCAGTCAGCCGGGACAGGCCGGTACGCAAACTACAGGTGGAACAACAAATGAAGATCCTTATGTAAAACAGGCAAGAGATCTTGCTAGCATGTATGAAGGGATGACAGCAAGTAAAGCGGCACCGATTATGGAGAATCTGACCACGGAAGAGACTGTGCAGCTGTTAAGCTACATGGACCCTGCCAATAGTGCGAAGATTTTGCAAAAGATGGACGCTAAAAAAGCAGCCGATATTACTATGGCTCTGAAAAACGTAACGCCATCTACGGATTTGTCAGTTGCTGCGTTGCAGTCTCGTCTGAAAAAGGATCAAGGTACCACAGCTGGAACAACGAGTAAGAGTTTGCAAAGCACTCAAATCAGTAGCACATTTGCTTCCATGGACAAGAAGAGCGGTGCCGAACTTATTTTACAAACTTACAAAATCAGTCCAGACAAGGCATTAAACATATTAAATACAGTAGATGATTCGACACGTGGTTCTTTACTACAAAATATGTCTGCCAAGGATGCTGCTCAGACCGCAAAAATTTTGAACAAACTGATGGGCAGTAAGTAATTTAAATGAAGGGAGGTGAAAAATAAATGACCCTTATTTCTCAAAGTGTATCGCTCGGCTCCAGTCAGACAGCTAGCAGTACAACGGCCTCAACAACGACTACAGCGACAGCTGCTGGAGCAACCACGGGTGCTTTTAATCAAACACTTACGCAAATGATGACAGGCGGGCAAACGGGCTCAGCAGGCACAGATGCGAACGGTTCTCCATTAGTTATGGTACTTCCGCTTATTGCAACTGGAGAATCCACGGAAGCTCCAACCGAGCCGCTGGCCGAAACACTGGCTCCTTTGCTGCAAAATCTTGAAAAGCTGGATGATCAAGTAGCTGCTGATCCTGCTCTGCTTGCAACTCTGCAAGCGTGGATTCAGCAAGTACAACAGTTTTTACAAGGCGACGGAACAAATCAACAGTTAAACGGTGGAGAAACGACAGAGGCGACAGGCTTAACAGCTTTGGCAGCCAACCCGGCTACTCTTCGATTTGCATTACAGGACGCTTTGTCACAACTTGCCAATGTAGCAGAGCAGGCTTCTGGAGACCAAAAGTCCCAGGTGGCACAGTTACTACAATCGCTCCAAAGCGCAACGGCAGGTACGGGAGCTATTTCCGATGAGCAGTGGAATGGTGTAATGAAAGCTGTGGAACTTGCTGATGGTGGAGATTCACAAGCAGTTCAGCCTTCTGCAAATCGAGCAAATGGTACTCAGCCCGTAGCTACAGCTACTACAGACAAACAGGTTGTTGCTTCTCAGCAGCAAGCAAGTCAGGGTGAAACTAATCAACAAGGTTCAGAAGGGCGACGTTCATCAACTAATATTCTCGTTCAGTCTGCAGTTAAGACGACTGTAACAGATGAAGCGAGTGCATTCGTAGATGCAACTGAGCAAGCGGATTCGACAGCAACTGACAATCAGACTCCAGTGATCACGACTGCGGGACAGCTTTCGGTACAAACGCAAGGAACAACACCTTCGGCTCCGGCTCAACCAGTCGTACATGTACGGCAATTTGCCAAGGAGATGACCGAATTTGTAGTGCAGAAACTTGACATTGTAAAACACACTGGTTTGACGGAAGCGACTATCATGCTTCGTCCAGATCATCTGGGCCAGCTGGAAGTTAAGCTGACAATGCAAAATGGTCATCTGGTTGCCCAGTTCATGACTGAGCATAGCGGAGCGAAGGATTTGCTGGAACAGCAAATGTCGCAGCTGCGTTCGAGTCTCCAGAGCCAAGGTATCCAGGTAGATAAGGTAGAAGTAACGCACAATGAGTCGCTTTCCTCCCATATGTATCAGGATGGACGCGGATCTGGAGCTAATCAGCAGCAGCAATCCAATCAACGTTCCAAAGCTCGAGGTAGAGAAGAGAGCGAGGATGCTTTGAAGGTAGCTGAAATGGCAGAAGAGCTTCGTAACTGGACAGCTGAACAACGCGCAGATGATATGAATCGGACAGGCTCCTTTACAGCACAAGCGTAATGATGGAGGTGAGAACACAATGACGACGACAGACAACAATGTATCCACCAGTAACGTCTGGCCGAATTACAATGTGAACAATGTCAAAACGGCGAGTGCCAAGGATACTAAAACGATGGGTAAAGATCAGTTTTTAAAAATTTTGATCACCCAGCTACAAAATCAGGATCCGATGCAGCCTCTGGAGGATAAAGAATTTATCGCTCAAATGGCCCAGTTTTCCTCGGTGGAACAACTGATGAACATTTCTACGCAGTTGAATGCATTGGGACAGTCTTTAGGTACGGCTTCCGGTTTGATAGGAAAAGAAGTCAGCTGGATTGAGGCAGGTAAAAAAGACTCCATTACAGGTGAAACAGGTGCGGGTACAGTGAAAACTGGAATCGTGGATTCCATCGTTATTCGTGACGGAGTGCAGTATGCCAAAATGGGAGCGGCTGAGGTGGCATTAAAAGATGTAACATCAGTGAGCCAGGCTAACACAACGACTCCCGCTACAGATACATCAGATACTTCATCTTCTTCCTCTACTGGAAGCGGTGAGAACTCATGAATGACAGGATAACGGTCGGACGCCTTTTTCCCGCCAACGTGCCCCCGGCAGCAATCTCAAAAAACCGAGTAAATTCGGTATCGAAGGATGCCAGACCGTTCGGTCAGGTGTTGCAGGATCAGGTGCTCAAGCTGAGCAACCATGCAGCCAAGCGTTTGGAGCAACGGGGAATAGAGTTGAGAAGTGACCAAATGGCGAAAATTAACTCTGCTGTGGATAAAGCAGCTGCCAAAGGCGCCAAAGAATCACTGATTTTAATGCAGGATATGGCTTTGATTGTAAGTGTACCTAATCGAACAGTTGTTACCGCGATGGATAAGAAATCCATGGAGGATAACGTATTTACGCAGATAGATAGTGCTGTAATTATTTCATAAACATGTATACGAAGTGGCTGGCCCGAATAGGAAAGCCATGAAAAAGCCGCGGATCGACTGATGCGGTCAACTAAGCAACCAATCAGAGGAGGATTTATACTCAATGTTGAGATCAATGTATTCAGGTGTATCGGGCATGAAGGGCTTTCAAACGAAGCTGGACGTTATCGGTAACAACATTGCAAACGTAAATACAACAGGCTTCAAGTCCAGCCGAGTGATGTTCAAGGATATCTTGAGCCAAACGAGTTCAGGCGCAAGTGCACCAGACGGAACAACAACTGCCGGGCAAAATGCCAAGCAGGTAGGTTTGGGAGTGTCGGTCAGCTCAATTGATACACTGCACCTTCCAGGTAGTGCAATGACTACGAACAATCCAACGGATTTACGTATTAACGGTGACGGATTTTTCCTGGTCAAAATGAATGATGCACAGGAAGTTCCTTATCTGACTCGTGCGGGTGATTTTCACGTAGATGCGAACCGAAATCTGGTTACTTCCGATGGGTTTTTCGTAGTGGATACAGGAGGAACTCCAATTACACTTTCAGAAGATGTCGCGTCTTTCTCTATCTCACAGGACGGTACAATTGTGCAGCAGTTGCAAGATGGTACAACTGATAATGCTCTTCAAATTGGTGTGGCTAGAGTGGCGAATACAGAAGGTCTGGAGAAGATTGGGGGAAGTTTATACCGTACCACAGTTAACTCTAACCTAGAGGAATTGGAAATCGGTACTGCTAACGCAGATGGTCTGGGAGCTATTATCTCAGGTCAGCTGGAAATGTCCAACGTTGATCTGACAGGCGAATTTACCGAAATGATCGTAGCTCAGCGCGGATTCCAAGCGAACTCGCGTATCATTACGACCTCGGATGAAGTTCTTCAGGAAGTTGTAAACTTGAAACGATAATCTCATTTAAACGCGGAGGAGTAGAGGCTCCTCCGCACCTATCAGGAGGTTGGTGTTACGATGATCCCGTTAACGCGGCTGAACGGCTCGCCTATGTGGCTTAATGCGCTGCTCATTGAGACTGTGGAGGAAACACCGGATACATACGTCACTTTGGTGACGGGTAAACGGTTGATTGTATTGGAAAAAGCGGCAGATGTCGTCTCCTTGATCAAGGGTTACAGCCGTGAAATCGGCATGCATGCCGCCACGATAAAAGTGCAACAAATGGAGGAAGACGAATGAAGAAGATGCTGCCATGGCTCATTACAATTTTACTCGCGATTACTTTGATTGCAGGCGCGGCCTTTGTACTTATACCAGCGCTTAGCGGGAAGAAGTCGGAAGTCATACCGAATGCGCAAGCTGCTCAAGCAGAACAACTTCCAAGATTGTCAGCAGATGAATTGGTGGAAGTGAGCTCTGAAATTACCGGTATCAAAACGAATTTGGCAGACGCAGATTACATTGTCCAGATGAACCTATCTTTTCAATTGAACGATGCCAAAGCAAAAGAATCTTTTGAAAAAATTAAAGACATCAGTATTAAGCCCATCGTTATTCAATTGCTTGCAGACACCAAACCTGATGAGCTCAGAACGGCTAAAGGCCGGGACCAGTTCAGTGACAAGCTGACGGATCTCATCAACAAGTCGCTCCCTGAAGGTCACCTGGGGAACGCCAAAATTACAGACTTTTTGCTGGCAGCCATTTGATTCCAGGTGAACTTGTCAGGAACACGTAAGGGGGTGAATAACATTGGTGGATGTACTGTCACAAGGGGAAATTGATGCCCTTTTAGCAGCTCTTTCGTCCGGTGAAATGGATGCGGAAGAACTTAAAAAGGAAGATACCCAAAAGAAAGTTCGCGCTTATGATTTTAAAAGAGCGCTTAGGTTTTCCAAGGATCATATACGGAGTCTGACGCGGATACACGAGAACTTTGCGCGGTATCTGACCACATATTTTTCAGCGCAGCTTCGTACTTTTGTCCAAATTAATGTCGTTCAGGTGGAGCAGCTTCCTTATGATGAATTCATTCGCTCCATTCCGAAAATGACCATTCTAAACATTTTTGAAGCTGAACCGCTGGAAGGCCGTATGGTGCTTGAGGTTCACCCGAACGTTGCTTATGCCATGTTGGACAGGCTTCTCGGAGGAACAGGTTCGGCACCGTCAAAGGTTACTGCGTTGACCGAAATCGAGACGACGATCATGGAGCGAATTTTCAGCCGTACCTTTGATAGCCTGCAAGAGGCTTGGAAAACGGTACTGGACATTGAACCGCGCCTAGAGGCGATGGAAACGAATCCGCAGTTTATGCAGATTGTTTCGCCGAATGAAACGATTGCTCTGATTTCGCTTAGTACCAAAATTGGTGATACCACAGGGATGATTAACCTCTGTATCCCGCACGTGGTATTGGAACCCATTATGGCCAGACTGTCCACGCACCAGTGGTTTACATCCGAAAAGAAATCAAGGGCGCCCGAAGAGATCGACGCCTTGAGATTACGGGTCACCAAAGCAGAGCTCCCTATTATTGCGGAGTTGGGTGAATCCCGGATAAATGTAGCCGAGTTTCTGGGCCTTTCGGTAGGGGATGTCATTTCATTGAACAAGCCTGTCAAAGAAGGACTATCCATCCGGGTGGGCGAGAAATTGAAGTTTATGGGAAGTCCCGGCATGGTAAGAGATCGTGTTGCCGTACAAATTGATGAAATTGTCAACGAAGGAGTTGAAGAAATTGACGAGTAAAGACTATTTGTCCCAGGAGGAAATCGATGCCTTGCTGAAACAGTCTGAAGCGGGGACGGATTCTACTCCCGCCAACAAGACCGTTGACGATTTTCTGACTCCTCTGGAGCAGGATGCTCTCGGGGAAATCGGTAATATAACGTTCGGCAGCGCAGCTACGGCTCTTTCCACACTGCTCGGTCAAAAGGTGGATATTACGACACCTAAAGTTTCAATTATTACCCGTTCTGAATTTGAAACTGCATTTCCAAAGCCACACGTAGCTGTACATGTAAATTATGTCGATGGATTCGAGGGTATTAACTCACTCGTAATCAAAAAGCGTGATGCACAAGTGATAGCGGACTTAATGCTTGGTGGTGAAGGTAACCCAGCGGATGAAGAATTGAATGAAATTCACATCAGTGCCGTGCAGGAAGCGATGAACCAGATGATGGGATCGTCGGCGACCTCTATGTCTACCATGTTTAATCGTTTTGTTAATATCTCTCCACCGGGAATTGATATTTTGGATCCTATGCACGGTGATGGAGTATCTAGTCTGCCGGATGAAGAGACGCTCATTACAGTATCCTTCCGGTTATTGATCGGGGATCTTATTGACTCAACGCTGATGCAACTATTGCCTGTTAATTTTGCTAAAAAAATGGTGAGCATCCTAATGAATGGCGGAGAGGATGAAGAACAACCGCAAGCGTCCGCACAGCAGGTAGCTGCAACAGCTGCTCCCGAAGCGCCGCAACAAGCTAGCGTTCCGCAGCAACCGCCTGCACCAGCCTATCAACAGCCACCTGCAGCCGCGCAGGCGCCGCAAGACGCAGGCTATGGGCAACAACCGCCAATGTATCCTCAAGACCCGGGATATGGGCAGCCGGGCGCTCCAGGCTATGGAACACCGGGTTATGGAATGCCAGCTGGTGTACCGCCGCAAGCTCCTTATGGAACGCCTCATCACTACGGCGCAGTACCGGGACGTAATGTAAATGTACAACCTGTACAATTTTCTAACTTGCAGTCCGGTGCATTTGCGCAAGTGGATGAAAACAATTTAAATTTATTGATGGACATTCCCCTTAGAGTCACCGTAGAATTAGGAAGGACCCAAAAGCAAATTAAAGATATTCTGGAGCTCTCACAAGGTTCAATTATTGAACTGGACAAGCTTGCCGGGGAGCCGGTGGACATTTTGGTTAACAACAAACTGATTGCCAAGGGCGAGGTTGTCGTAATCGACGAGAACTTTGGCGTGCGTGTAACAGATATTGTAAGCCAATGGGACCGTATTCAAAAATTACAATAAAAGCATAATTTAGGGAGGATTTATTTCAGATGGCAAACCGTATTTTGATCGTGGACGATGCTGCATTTATGAGAATGATGATTCGGGACATCCTGTCCAAAAATGGATTTGAAGTAGTAGGAGAGGCCCAGGACGGATCACAGGCCATTGAAAAATTCAAGGAGCTTCGTCCGGACCTGATTACGATGGATATCACGATGCCTGAAATGGACGGCATTGCCGCTCTGAAGGAAATCAAACAAATTGACGCGAACGCAAAGGTTATCATGTGTTCCGCGATGGGTCAGCAAGCAATGGTTATTGATGCCATTCAAGCTGGCGCAAAAGATTTTATCGTTAAGCCTTTCCAATCGGATCGGGTTATCGAAGCCATCAACAAAACACTGGGTGTGTAAGGCGCACCCAGTATGGATACACAACAGGGTGCCTCTGACGCATTGAGTACATCCAGCAATATAGGCAACATTGCCTGGGTCCTTTTCGTGCTAATCTTTATCATCGTACTGATCGTGTACTTGATACGGTTTTTGAGTAAAAGAAATCAGAGCTGGTTCAGCAACCGCTCCGTTCGCATACTGGGAGGCGTGGGACTTGGTCCCAATAAATCCCTTCAGCTTGTTGAAGTTGGTAGCAGTGTGTACCTCATTGGTGTGGGAGAAGATATCCGGCTTGTTGACAAAGTATCCGATCCTGAAGAAGTGGAGCAAATTTTGGCCGCACTGGAGCAGGAAGCTTCTCTGCAGCGCGGCCCGATTGCCCCGCTATTCGCTAAAATTGCGGATAAGCTTCGCCGGAACAACGCGGCACAGCAGCAGCCTGAAGAGGAGACATCTTTTCATGAGATGTTTGAATCCAAGCTTCGGCAAATGCCGAATCGCAAGGATAAACTTGAAAAGCTGCGCAATGAGGAGAATACTACAGATCGGTCGGGAGATTCATGAGAAAAAAGATTATACTTGCATGTTTGCTGCTTGTCTTGTTCAGCTTCATTTCGGTGACGGCGGCCTCTGCGGAACCGATTCCGAACATTGATATTCAAGTCGGCAATTCGGACAAAGGACAGCCCGGTGCCACCTCGCTGTCTATTATTTTACTTATTACTGTCATTAGTGTAGCGCCTGCGTTGCTTGTACTTATGACAAGTTTTACGCGAATTGTGATTGTGCTTGGCTTTGTGCGAACTTCGCTGGGAACCCAGCAGATGCCGCCTAATCAGGTGCTTGTCGGACTGGCTTTGTTTCTCACTTTATTCATTATGGCACCGACGTTCTCAGCTATGAATGAAACTGCACTTCAGCCGTATCTCAAGGGGGATATAACACAGTCTCAGGCGCTGGATAAGGCATCGGTACCGATCAAGACTTTTATGTTCTCTCATACACGTGAGAAGGATCTACTACTATTTATGAAATACACCAAAATGGAAAAACCAAAGAATTATCAGGATATTCCACTAACGGTGATGGTTCCGGCTTATGCAATCAGTGAATTGAAAACGGCATTTCAGATGGGCTTTATGGTTTTTATACCGTTTTTAGTTATTGACATTGTAGTAGCGAGTACACTCATGGCTATGGGGATGATGATGCTACCACCGGTAATGATTTCCCTTCCTTTTAAAATACTGCTTTTCGTACTTGTAGATGGTTGGTATTTGGTTGTCAAATCATTGCTTCTGAGTTTTAACACATGAATACTTCATGCAAGGACAGCAATCAAGGAGGACGGCAATGACTTCGGAGTTTATTATTTCCCTGGCTGGGCAAGCGGTGTACATTGTACTCAAGGTGAGCGCTCCGATGCTGATTTTGGGGCTAGTCGTGGGTTTGATTATCAGTATTTTTCAGGCGACAACCCAAATTCAGGAGCAGACACTGGCCTTTGTTCCGAAGATTGTCGCCGTATTGCTGGCATTGCTTTTGTTCGGGCCCTGGATATTGACCACATTAGTGGACTTTACGTATAACATTCTGGACAATTTGTACAAATATATAGGTTAGGCTGAATGTTATGAACATATTGTTACAGAGTTTCCCTGTTTTTTTGTTGATTTTTTGTCGGATTACCTCATTTTTTGTAGTAGCGCCTATTTTTTCAACCCGCGGGGTACCTAATATCTTTAAAGTTGGAATTTCAGGATTTCTAGCTTTGGTCGTGTATCTAACCTACGGTACGCATCAACAGGTACCGGCAGATGCGGCGTATGTCTTGTTAGTTGCTCGTGAGGTGCTGATTGGGTTGTTGTTGGGCTTTATCGCATATCTGTTTATGACAGCGATCCAAACCGCAGGTTCATTTATAGATCTTCAGGTGGGCTTCGGGATGGCTAATGTGCTTGACCCAATGACAGGAGCTTCATCGCCTTTAACAGGGAATTTCAAGTTTGCTATAGCTGTATTGCTTTTTTTGAGCATAAACGGGCATCATCATCTGCTAAATGCTATCTTATACAGCTATGATTGGGTACCGCTGACAAATGATTTTTTTGTAAAGCTGTATGGTGGCAGTGTAACTGAATTCCTGGTACGTTCTTTTGCGGAATCATTTATGCTTGCCTTTCAAATTGCTGCTCCCATTGTAGTGGCTACCTTTTTAACGGATGTGGGACTCGGATTTCTTGCTAAAACGGCTCCCCAGTTTAATATTTTTGTCATTGGTGTACCGCTTAAAATTTTTGTGGGACTGTTCATGTTACTGCTTCTCATGCCAAGTTTTGCTTTTATATTCGAGAAATTGTTTTCGGTGATGTTCGAATCCATGCGCAATTTGTTGGATATTATGGGTAATCGTCCTTAATGTCTGGTCTGGAGGAACGTAGTTTGTCATTTAAATATGCTATGAACCTGCAGTTGTTCTCAGGGGAAAAAACGGAAAAAGCTACACCCAAAAAGAAACAGGATGCAAGACAAAAAGGGCAGGTTGCCAAAAGCATGGAGTTGCCCGCCGCTGGTGTCCTGCTGGTTACGTTTTTTTGCCTCATGATTTTCGGCGGGTATTTTAAGGACCATGCAGTTCGACTATTTCGAGATATTTTTGTGAATCGGCTCTCTATGGAGGTAACGCCGAATGCAACGCTGCTGATGATGGGTGAGTACGGCGTGCAAATCTTGATTATGCTTGCGCCTATTTTTATTGGGGCTATTGTCATCGGGATAGCAGCGAATTACATGCAGATCGGTTTTTTATTAGTTGGAGAGGGGATTACGCCCAAGTTTAGCAAGCTTGACCCGATTAAAGGATTCAAAAACATTTTTTCCATGAGATCATTAGTTGAATTCCTGAAATCTGTTTTAAAAATGACCGTAATTGGTTATCTGGTGTACAGCGTACTCTGGAAAACAAAGGCTGACCTACCTAAACTGGCTGAAATGTCCGGTGATCAGATGTTGAGCTTTACAGCTTCATTAACAATGGAACTGGGACTCAAAATTGGTGTGGTGCTGTTCGTTTTAGCGGTGTTGGATTATATGTATCAACGTTATGAGCATGAGAAAAACCTGAGAATGTCCAAACAGGACATCAAGGATGAATACAAGAAAATGGAGGGTGACCCGCTGATCAAAGGGAAAATTCGCGAGCGTCAGCGCCGTATGGCTATGCAGCGTATGATGCAGGAGGTTCCTAATGCAGATGTCATCATCACCAACCCTACGCACTTTGCTGTGGCTTTGAAATATGACGGTTCGGAGATGGAAGCGCCGCAGATTATTGCGAAAGGGCAAGATTACGTTGCGCTCCGAATTAAAGAAATTGCCAAGCAAAACGGCGTAATAACGATGGAAAACAAGCCGCTGGCGCGGGCGCTGTTTCAAAGAGCCGAAATCGGGGATGCGATACCAGCTGATCTGTTCCAGGCCGTTGCCGAAGTGCTGGCGTATGTATATAAATTAAAAGGTAAAGTGAAATAAAGGGATCGGAGGGCTAGAGACCCGTGAAAATAAAAGAAATAACTGTCCTTGCAGGCGTCATCGGTATCGTTCTTATGATGATTCTCCCGATCCCATCATGGCTGCTGGATATCCTACTCGTCATTAATATTTCTATTGCTTTGATGATTCTACTCGTTTCTATGAATACGAAGGAAGCTTTACAGTTTTCTATTTTCCCTTCATTGCTGCTCATTACAACGTTGTTTCGTTTGGCACTTAATATCTCTACAACCAAACTTATTTTAGGTGAGGGACATGCAGGGGAAGTAGTTGCTACGTTTGGTAGTTGGATTGCAGGAGGGCAAATTGCCGTCGGTTTTGTTGTCTTTCTCATTCTCGTGGTCGTACAGTTCATTGTTATCACCAAGGGATCTGAGCGGGTTGCTGAGGTAGGCGCACGGTTTACATTGGATGCGATGCCGGGTAAACAAATGAGTATTGATGCTGATCTGAATGCAGGTTTGATCAATGAGCAGCAAGCCCGTGAACGACGCAGTAAAATCGAACGGGAAGCTGATTTTTACGGAGCGATGGATGGTGCGAGTAAATTCGTTAAAGGTGATGCCATTGCTAGTATTATCATTTTGATCATTAACTTGGTCGGCGGCTTTATTATCGGTATGGCCGTTCAGGGAAAAGGATTTCAAGAGGCGCTGTCGACTTATTCTGTACTCACCATTGGTGACGGACTGGTCAGCCAGATTCCTGCACTGCTCATATCCACGGCGTCAGGCTTAATTGTTACACGGGCTACGTCGGATGGCAACTTGGCAGAGGATTTAACTGGACAGCTCTTTTCTTATCCAAAATTGATCTATATTGTGGCTGCCACAATTGCATTATTGGGTCTCTTCACGCCTATTCATATCATTACAACTCTTCCACTGGCGATTCTGCTGTTTTTCGCGGCTCGAAGAATGCAGGGCAATATGGAACGCAAGCAGATAGCCGATGAACAGCTGGAAGAGGAGCAACAAATTGAAGAAGTCCGTAGTCCAGAAAGTGTCATTAATCTGCTTCAGGTAGATCCAATTGAATTTGAATTTGGATACGGGTTAATTCCGCTGGCGGATACACAGCAGGGCGGGGATTTATTGGATCGGATTATTATGATCCGTCGTCAATGTGCTTTGGAGCTGGGTTTGGTTGTGCCGGTCATTCGTATTCGGGATAACATTCAGCTCAAGCCTAACGAATATGTCATTAAAATTAAAGGTAATACCGTGGGCGGCGGGGAGCTTCTGTTAAATCATTACCTGGCTATGAGTCCGGGATACGACGACGATTCTATTACAGGGATTGAAACGACAGAACCGGCCTTCGGATTACCCGCGCTCTGGATTGATGAAAACACTAAGGATGTTGCGGAACTATCGGGTTATACCGTAGTTGATCCACCTTCAGTTGTAGCTACTCACCTTACGGAGACGATCAAGAAACATGCTCATGAGTTGCTTGGCAGACAGGAAACACGGTCGCTGGTCGACAATCTCAAAGAGAATTATCCAGTGCTGGTGGACGACCTTATTCCTTCTGTGCTTGCGATTGGGGATGTACAAAAAGTGTTAGCCAAGCTGTTGAAAGAAAAAATCTCCATTCGCGATATGGTGACTATTTTCGAAACGCTAGCTGACTACGGTACTTATACAAAAGATCCCGACGTGCTGACTGAATATGTCCGTCAGGCGTTGTCCCGCCAGATTACGCAGCAATTTGCCCAACAAGGGGAGACGTTACGCGTTATTACAGTGGGACCAGGATTGGAGAAGAAAATTGCTGAAAGCGTGCAACAGTCGGAGCAAGGTAGCTATTTGGCTCTTGATCCGGTGTCTACGCAAACGGTGTATCAAAGGATGATGGAGCAAATCAACCGTCTCATTCAATCAGGACAGCAGCCTATTGTGTTGACGTCACCGACAATTCGGATGTATTTGCGGCAAGTGATGGAGCGGACTATGCAGGATGTCCCGGTGCTGTCGTACAGTGAGCTAGAGCCGAACGTTGAAATTCAAAGTGTCGGGGTGGTGAACTTATGAGAGTGAAACGATATGTAGTGGATACCATGCCAGAAGCTATGCTGCAAATCAGGGGTGACTTAGGAACAGACGCCGTCATTTTAAGTACAAAGGAAATGAAGGTCGGCGGTTTCATGGGAATGTTCAGTAAAAAGAAAATCGAAGTGGTAGCTGCGGTAGAGGAGAAGCAACCTCAAAAGCCACGACGGTTTGGACCATCTTCACAAGAGCTTGCCCAGGCGGCTTCATCTTCAATGAATGCTCCTGAACAGCCAGAAAAATCATTTATGCCTGTGGTTCCCAGACAAGCTGCTCCAGAAGCTTATCGGCGGGTAACGCAGATGACGGGTGGCTCCAAAGAAGAACAAGCTGAATTAACGAATGATGCAGAACAGGCAGCTTCAGCAACTGAGCATTTGTTATCTAGGCCTGCTAATAATCTGGAGACTATGTCTCAAGCACTTGATCATGAAGCATTGCTTTCGAACATGAAATCATCCAGTGAACTGTTTAAACAGCCCATTGAAGTAAGTGTTCCAGAAAAGAGCGGAGCAGAGGAAAATCAGGCTCTGCTTAATGAATTGCGGGAAATGAAGGCTATGATGACTCGGTTTTCCCGAAATTCTTCATTGGAAAGTACTTGGCCGGAGCCGCTGCAAGAGATTTGTGAGCGTGTGCTGGAGCAGGAAGTGGAACGCGATTTACTGGAGCATTGGCTCGAACAGGTATATATGCGCCGGAGTGAGCATCCTTTTGCGCCTGAAACTTTTGATTGGGAACAAGCCTTTCGTGAGGAAGTGGCCAGTTTTATTCAGACAAGACTGGACAAAGGGATCTCTAAAGATACCAAAATTGTGTATGTGGCAGGTCCTACCGGAGTAGGGAAAACGACAACCATTGCCAAGTTAGCAGCAGAGCAGTTGTTTAAGCATCATCGCAAAGTTGGATTTATTACTTCTGACACGTACCGGATTTCAGCCGTCGAACAACTGCGTACATATGCTACGATTTTGAATGTACCGCTTGAAGTTGTGCAGTCTCCCGGTGACGTCCACAGAGCCATTCAACGTCTGGAACATTGTGACCTGATCCTCATGGATACCGCAGGACGAAATTACCGTAATGAATTACTTGTTTCGGAACTGCAAAGTCTGCTTTCGCCTATTAATGAAAGTGAGACATATCTGGTACTCAGCCTGACATCCAAAAGCAAAGATATGCTCAATATAACTGGACATTTCAGTAAGTTTGGTCTTGGTAAGGTTGTATTTACTAAGATGGACGAGACAGGTAGCTGCGGTGGAATGTTTAATCTTTTGCATCAATTTCCGATGCAACTGGCCTATATTACCAATGGACAAAATGTTCCTGACGACCTGCTTCATCCCGATACAGAAATGGTGACAAGCATGCTGCTTGGACCCAAAGCATCATCAGGAGCTAACGGAGATTCCATATGAGTGACCAAGCCCAATCACTTAGACAAATGGCTTCTTCCTTGGATAAATATCGATTGCCCCCACGTAATCGTCAAGCCAAAATTATAACGATCACCAGTGGTAAAGGCGGGGTGGGCAAATCCAATTTTACGCTGAATTTTGCTCTGGCTCTGCAATCCCTTGGTCGAAAGGTACTTGTGTTTGATGCTGATATCGGTATGGCCAATATTGATGTATTAATGGGGGCCAATTCACAATACAATCTTCTTCACCTGTTAAAACGTGAGAAATCAATTGATGAAATTATTCAAACGGGTATAGGTGGTTTGCCTTATATTGCTGGAGGATCGGGCTTAAGCGAATTGTTTACGTTATCGGATGACGATCTGAATTATTTTGCCGAAGAAGTAGAAAAAATGGCGGCAGATATGGATTACATTCTATTTGATACAGGTGCAGGTTTATCTAAAGAAAACCTTAAATTCATCACTTCAGCTGACGAATGCCTGGTCGTAACCACACCGGAACCGACGTCCTTAACAGATGCGTATGCGCTAATTAAAGTCGTCAGCGGGTTGCAAAAGAATACGGTATTCAAAATTATAGTCAATCGTGCCGATAACGATAATGAGGCCCGTCAAGTTGCCGATAAGATCGCACTGGTTGCGAAACGCTTTTTGGAGATCGAAATCCCGTTGCTTGGGCATATCAGTGATGATACTCATGTCATGCAAGCAGTCAAAAGGCAAGTACCTTTTATGGTTGCTTTTCCGGGATGTGCGGCTTCAAGAGATGTATTGAATCTGGCACACCGTTTTGCAGCAATGCCACAGATTCCGCAATCAGGTGCATTGACTGGAATTAAAGGGTTTATGCAAAAATGGTTGCGACGTTCTGTACATTGATTTTGATGAGAGGAAACAGAGGTGTTTAACATGTGTGCTTACCGGGTGCTGGTTGTAGATGATTCGGCCTTTATGCGCAAAATTATTACAGATTTAATTGTAAGGGATGAGTCGTTCAACATCGTAGGTACAGCCGCCAATGGCAAAGAGGCTGTAGAGAAAGTGAAGGAATTGCAGCCCGATTTGGTCACCATGGATGTCGAGATGCCTGAAATGAATGGTCTTGAAGCATTGCCATTGATTATGGCAGCCCATCCGCTACCTATTATTATGCTGTCAGGCATTAATGAACAAGGCATGAAGGAGACCATCATGGCTTTGGAGGCAGGAGCTTTCGATTTTATAAGAAAGCCTTCCATTGCTCATGCGCAAGATATCGAGCAAGTGAGCAAGGCGTTGCTGGAACAGATGCACACTGCTATGCAAGCAGTGCGGAGCCGCCTCGAGCGCAAGGAAGCTAATGAGCGCAAAGCTGCATTGGAACAAGCGAAAAAAACGCCACAGGAAAAGCCTACAGGACAGGCGGTGACTGAGAAACGAGCAGGCAGTCAAGCTTCGACAGACAAGCCTCCTGTTGTTCCGGCTGCTCCTTCACCTGCTGTATCAGCTCAGCCGAAGCGTGACGCTAGCAAGTCCGTCCCGGCAGCAGCCAAGCAGGAAACGAAACGACAACAGTCTGGAACATCTGTTACGGCGGGGCGTATAGAACAGCCAGCTGCTCAGCCAAGCAAGTCAGTCCAAGCACCTACTGTTCAGAAGAAGGAAGACCTGTCCAAGGGGATGGGACGAACACCAGGGAAACTAAACAGTTCTAATACGGCCGCTGACAAATCGCTGCATGGTAAGGATAAAGCAGGGCTGGTTAAGCCGGAGCCCCGTAAGACGGTGAGTTCATCAGCTACTCCTATTCCAGCGGCTGCTACTCCTCCAGTAACGGCACCTACAGTTCCTGCCGCACCTAAAGGATTTTCTCTTAAAAAAGGTGTGCATACGTCCAGCTTTCGCAAACTGGTGGCGGTGGGATGTTCTACGGGCGGTCCGCGCGCGCTTAAGACGCTGTTGGAACGCATTCCTGGTGATTTTCCTGCTCCAATCGTTATCGTTCAGCATATGCCGCCAAACTTCACTCGTTCGCTGGCACAACGCTTGAACACGTTAAGTCCACTCCGAGTTGTGGAGGCTGAGCAGGGAATGACGCTGGAGACTGGAACGGCCTACATTGCTCCAGGGGGATATCAACTAAGAATTGTGCCAGGAGCCGGTGGTAAATACACTGTGTCACTGAAGATGGAGGAAGCTCGCAATGGTCACCGTCCTTCCGTAGATACGATGTTTGAATCGTTGCTCTCGTTAACCTCGTTGGAGCGGCATCTAGTATTGCTCACTGGAATGGGGAGCGATGGGGCCAAAATGATGAAAAAGCTTTATGATGCTGGGGTACAATCCACATTTGCTGAAAATGAGGAAACTTGTGTAGTGTACGGAATGCCCCGCTCAGCAGTAGAGTTAAAATGTGTGCGTCACCTTCTGCCAATGCAGGAGATCGCCCCCAAGCTTGTACAAGTTGTGAAATAATCGGAGTGTAACTCATGGAGGAGGTGTCTCACAATGGACATGAACCAATATTTAAACATGTTTATTGATGAGTCGAATGATCATCTGCAATCTCTTAACGAAAAAATGCTTCAACTGGAAAGCAATCCAACCGATCTAGGCATCGTTCAGGTGATTTTCCGTTCTGCCCATACCCTCAAAGGAATGGCTGCTACGATGGGATTTGAAGACCTAGCATCGCTAACTCACCAAATGGAAAACGTTCTTGATCTGGTACGTAACAACAAGCTGGCGATGCATGAATTTATATTCGATACCTTATTTAAAGGATTGGATGCTTTGGAGTCCATGGTGCAGCACATTACAGAGGGGGGCGACGGAAAAGCGGATGTCTCCTCTATTGTATCTTCACTACAATCCATCGTGAGTGGGGATTTCCAAAAGTCCGGCACAAATGCTGCCACTGAGGAGTCTCCATCTAAAAAAGTGGACAAAAACGATAGTGCTGGGCTTGTCTTGGATCAGTTCCAGTATTCTGTACTGGAGCAATCTATTTCTGAAGGTCATCGTGTTCACTATATACAGGTAACAATCAGCTCAGAGAGCCAGTTGAAAGCGGCACGTGCCTTTATGGTGTTCAACACGCTGGAAAACTCTGGTGAAATCGTCAAGGCCTATCCGTCGGTACAGGATATTGAGCAGGAGAAATTCGAGCAAAGCTTCTCGTTATATTACATAACGCAGAAAGAAGTTGGGGAGCTGGAAAAGGAAATCGCGGGTATCTCTGAAATTGACACTGTCTCAGTGGTACAACTAGATCAGGAATCGCTTAAACAAATGAGCGAAGTTACTGCTGGACTGGCTGAGGCTGCTGCGGTGCAGGAAGCACCTGTTGCCGTGCAACCACCTGCTCCATCCCAGCCGCAGTCTCCAGCTGCGGCCTCTGTGGCTAAGCCAGCAGCAGGTAAAGCGCCAGCAGCTAAGGCAGCTGCGCCTACGCATAACCGTACGATTCGCGTAGATATTGAACGCCTGGATGTACTTATGAACTTATTTAGCGAGTTGCTCATTGACCGTGTGCGGTTAGAGCAGTTGGCAAGTGAAGCTTCCAATCCAGCACTGACAGAAACAGTAGAGCACATGAGTCGTGTGAGCAGCGATTTGCAAAACGTCGTTCTTAAATTGCGGATGGTACCAGTAGATACTGTTTTCAATCGTTTCCCGCGTATGGTGCGCGATCTGGCCAAATCGCTGGATAAAAAACTTGATTTGGTTATTACTGGAGCAGAGACTGAAATGGACCGCACTGTTATCGACGAAATTGGCGATCCTCTGGTGCATTTGCTTCGGAACTCCGTGGATCATGGCATTGAGTCGGTAGCCGACCGGATTGCAGCTGGTAAACCTGAGACAGGAACGGTTCACTTGCGTGCTTTCCATAGCGGAAATAACGTATTCATCGAGATTGAAGATGACGGAAATGGTATTAATCGCGATAAGGTACTAAACAGTGCTATTTCTAAAGGGATTTTGACGGCAGAGCAAGCAGCGGTCATGACCGACGAGGAAGCCTATCAGGTATTGTTTGCTCCGGGCTTCAGTACAGCTGCAGTCATTTCAGACGTATCAGGACGTGGTGTCGGTTTGGACGTTGTTAAATCTAAAATCACCGCTTTGGGTGGCAATGTTACGGTTCACTCTACACTGGGCCAAGGCACTAATTTCTCTGTGCAATTGCCGCTGACCCTATCCATTATTGCAGCCATGATGATACAGATCGGTTCTGAAAAATATGCGATTCCATTGTCCTCCATTGTGGAGACTGCGATCGTCAAGCGGACACAAATTCGTTCAGTACATGGCAATAAAATGATTGCTTTCCGCGATTCTCATATCCCGCTCATCTCCTTGAGTCAGCTGTTCGAGGTACCGGACTTCAATGAAGATGAAGAAGAAGAGACAGAGGTCGTGGTCATCCGCAAGGGAGACCGTCTGGCAGCTCTTTCCGTACAGGACTTTTTGGGACAAAGTGAAATTGTCCTTAAAAATCTGGGCAAATACCTTCCAAACATCCAAGGAATTTCAGGCGCCACGATTCTGGGTGACGGTCAGGTTGCTTTGATCATCGACCCAAATGTTTTCATTAAATAATGTCTTCATCAAAAATGAAAGAAATGTGAAGTTGCTGACATCAATAAGGAGGTTTTTTAGACATGGGAGAAGAAATTAAAGTTATCGTATTTAAGCTTGGTGAAGAGGAATACGGTGTTGAAGTAGAAAAAGTCCAATCTATTGAACGCATGGTGCCGATTACACGGGTTCCAAGAACCTACGATTTTGTTAAAGGCGTATTCAACATGAGAGGCGTAGTCATTCCGGTTATTGATCTTCGTGGCCGGTTTGGATTACCTGAAGCTGAATATACCGATCAAACTCGCATCATTATCGTTGCAGTGGGTGAAATGCAAGTCGGCTTTATCGTTGACTCAGCGAATGACGTTATTGACCTGAATACTGACAATATCGAGACACCACCGGAAGTGATTGGCGGAGTTAAGGCTAAATACCTTCGCGGAGTTGCTAAGATTGGTGAAGAGCGCTTGTTGATTATGCTGAACTTGTCTGAAGTCCTGAATCGTAGCGAGATGAACCAACTGGAAGGCTTAGAGGATTAATATATGGAAAATCTCGGAAATCTTGAAGACTTCAAGTTGGATGTGTTGAAAGAAGTCGGCAACATTGGCTCGGGGAACGCTGCTACAGCGCTCTCCCGGCTTCTCAATAAACCGGTCGATATGGGTGTGCCCAAAGTACAAATGCTGCCCTTTGAGGAAATTGCCGAGAAAGTCGGCGGCTATGAGCAACTTGTTGTCGCCATATTTTTTAGGGTAGAAGGGGAAGCCCCCGGGAATCTATTCTTCATATTGCAGCCTCAGGCGGCAAAAGGCTTACTTTCCCGTTTGGCGAATATTCCTTCAGATGACGAGGACAGTTTTAACGAAATGGAGCACTCAGCCCTGTCGGAGATCGGAAACATTTTAGCAGGCTCATACTTGTCTTCGCTGGCAGACTTTACGCGTTTATCTATGTATCCAACAGTCCCTGCGCTGGCGTTGGACATGGCAGGAGCAATTCTCAGCTATGGACTGTTGCAGTTTGGGCAGATGGGAGATGCTGCATTATTGATTGACACATCGTTTCTGGAAGGGCAGAATCAGATAGAGGGTCAATTTTTCCTGATTCCTGATCCAGAATCGTTCGGGAAAATCTTTAGGTCGTTAGGAGTCCCGATGAACGATGATTGAGGATAAAAGCATCATTAAAGTCGGTATGGCTGACTTAAATGTTACCAGTAACCCGAACTCGATTCGCACGACAGGACTTGGTTCTTGCGTCGGATTGACTCTCTACGATCCTCACTTGAAACTGGCAGGTATGGCACATGTGATGCTACCATCCTCGGATATTGCACGTGAAGGGCAACTGAATATTGCTAAATACGCCGATACGGCGCTGCCCGAGTTATTTGAGCGGATGCTGAAATTGGGTGCTGAACGACGCAGACTGATTGCCAAAATGGCAGGGGGAGCGCAGATGTTCGCCTTTGCCGGTAGTGGAGATACCATGCGCATTGGTCCACGCAATGTAGAATCATGCAAAGAGATGCTCGTAGATCTGGGTATTCCCTTGATTGCGGAGGACACAGGCGGCAATTATGGACGAACGATTGAGTTGGACTCTGAAACTGGCGTTTTGAATATTCGAAGCGTACAAAAAGGTGTAAAGGAATTATAAACATGTTATTTGGCAGCTTACGCATTAATCTTTGGTCTGGAGTAGTCGGATTTATTCTGACTTTTGTGTTGTCCGTTGGCAGCAATCTGCTGACCACGAGCTTAATTCGTGGCTTGATCGCCTTCGTTTTTTGGTTCCTACTTGCATTTGTGCTGCGCTGGACACTAGGTGTTGTAGCGCGGCCAGATCTGGGGAATGCCCAAAGCCGGGCAAGCTCTCAGGTAGATGGCGTAGGGGGGAATCTGGACCTGACGACACCAGACGAGAATGAAAACCTGAATGAATTGCTGAAACCGAAACCAGAGCAGACGGACGAAGGGAACAATGGTTTCGCGCCTTTAAACCCACCTAAGCTGGTTTCCAACAAGGACCCTGAAGAATTGGCCAAGGCCGTTCGTCACCTGACAGACAAATAAGGAGGGTGAAGCCGATGAACGAGCGTAAAGCCGCTCATTTAAACCATTCCGAACTATGGGAGCAATGGAAAGAACACGGTGACAAGGAAGCAAAGAAACAGTTAATTGAAAAGTATCTCCATATTGTGGAATATGTTTCGGGCCGCCTTGCAGTAGGCTTGCCCAAAAATGTATCCAAGGATGATCTGGCGAGTAACGGCGTTATGGGTTTGATTGACGCTTTAGAGAAATTTGACTATGAGCGTGGTTTGCAGTTTGAGACTTATGCTTCTTGGCGTGTTCGCGGAGCGATTTTGGATGGTCTTCGTCAAGGGGATTGGGTTCCTCGTTCAGTTAGGGAAAAAGCAAAAAAAATCGAGGATGCCTACCAGCATTTGGAACAAAGATATTTACGTACGGTAAGCGACGAAGAGATGAGCCATTATTTGGACGTTTCTGAAAAAGAGTTTCAAAGTATGATCCAGGAAGTCGCTGTTATGTCGATTGTCTCACTGGAGGACCCGATCCGCGAAGAGGAATCGGAAACACGGCTTTCCCTTTTGGTGGACGAGAAGGCGAAAAATCCGGATCATAAGGTCAATGAATTTACACTTCGTGATGCCCTTGCACAAGGCATTGATAAATTGACTGAAAAAGAACGTATCGTTGTTTCTTTATTGTATTACGAGGATTTGTCACTCAGCGAAATCGCTGAGGTCATGTCGCTATCTCCATCGCGAATTTCACAGTTGCATTCCAAAGCAATATTACGTCTAAGAGCGACATTGGACAAACAACGGGATTTGCTAATGCGTAAAGATTAACGTACGGGAGGTTACAGTAACAGTTAGACGGAAGGAGCACCCTTGTGGAGAAGCAATATGCTTTGGACCAGTATTTAAAAGTGGTTGTCTCACCTGACAAACAAACAGCCTACTTGGAGTTTGCCAAACGTGAAGAAGGTTTTGCCTGTTCTGTGGAAGAATTAGAGCGTTTTCTAAGCAACCAAAAAATATCCTACGGTTTAATGACCGATGCGATTCGCGTATTTGCGGCAAATCCGGAAGATCATTTCTTCGGAAAATTACTGATTGCTCAGGGAAAGCAGCCGATCCATGGCAAAGACGGAAAAATTAATTTGGCTGATATTGTGACTGGCGAAGATGCACATAAGCCACTTGAAACCGTAGATGGTCGGGTGGATTATAAAGAACTAACTCGTTTAAGAAATGTAAAACGTGGACAACTGATTGCCGAACGAGTTGATCCTGTGCCGGGTGTACCGGGGATTGCTGTAACCGGAGAGGAAATTCCTTTTCTTCCAGGAAGAGAGGCGCGTTTTAAAGTTGGAAAAAATGTAGTGATCCATCCTGAAGGTGTTGCCATGTATGCGGCTATTGACGGACTGGTGACTACGACTGAAAAGGGCAAGCTTAATGTGTTCCCCGTATATGAAGTGAACGGGGACGTCGATTATAGTGTCGGTAACATTGATTTTGTTGGAACCGTCGTCATTCGTGGGAATGTCTTGACAGGGTTTCGCGTTCGGGCGGCTGGCGACATTCGTGTCATCGGTGGTGTGGAAGGCGCTGAAATTGAGGCGGAAGGTTCAGTGGAAATCAGTGGCGGTATTATCGGATACCATAAGGGGTTCGTGAAAGCTGCACAAAATGTCAAATGCTCATTTATACAAGATGGTAACGTGATTGCGGGAGGCGATATACTTGTATCCCAGAGCATCATGCATTCACAGATTAAAGCGAGTGTAAATGTACTCTGCGAGGGGACCAAAGGGCTTATCGTAGGTGGCAGTGTACAAGCTGGTAAAAAGGTAGTAGCTCGTACGATCGGTAATACGATGTCCACAGCTACTGTTATCGAAGTGGGTGTGCTTCCTGAACTGCGCGATGAACTGACAGAACTCCGCGCACGTTTGAAGCAGCAGACAGACAGCCAGGATAAAACGAATAAGGCCCTTACCATATTGGATCAGCTTGCTGCCGCCGGACAGCTTGCACCTGAAAGAATGGCTATGCGAATCAAGCTGACGTCTACTAAAAAATCTAATGAACAGGAGCTTTTGGAAACCAAGTCCAGAATGCTTGAAATTGAACGAACATTAGAGGATACAAGCCGGGCACGGGTAGAAGTGAAAAATGTGATTTACGGTGGCTCTAAAATAGTTATCGGCAGATATACAAAATTTATTAAAGATTCAGTGGAAAGAATTGCGTTTTATTATCATGAAGGAGACATCAGCATGTCCTCCTACGTGTAATTCGGCACACTGATAAACAACATTCAACATTGTATTCCTTGGAAGACAGATACGGATGCCCAATCGGAAAGGGTGTGGTCCAATGAGCTTGAAGGCTGTTGAATTGCAAATTGCCGTACCTCGCACCAGCGAAGCAGGAAAATACCAAAGTGAGTCCCAGCAGCGGCCGATGAATGATCAAGCATTGCTTGGACAAAAGGCCGCGCTGGAGACGGAGAACATGCGTCAGCGAAGCAGTGCCATAGATCAGTCTGCAGAAACATTCGTCGGTGAGCGGCAAATGGGAGGACAGAGCAGAGATTCTTCCCAGCACAGCCGCTCCCAATCAGGTGAGACTGAGGTGCCTAAGGAGCATCCGGCAGAGCATCCGTACAAGGGACACCATATCGATTTTTCGCTCTGATCCGACAGGTGGAGAAGCGTTATTAAAGGAGACGATGGGCAGTGGATCAACCATGGATTTATATTGTTCTGCTGGGCGCTGCAGCTGTTGTCTACGCCTGGCTTCTGCCTAAGCGTCAGCCAGGCCGGGGAACAGAAGAGGCCGTCGTTCAAAAGGTCGAGGCCACATTGGAGCAGTATATGGCCGATATTGAAAACGACAATGACGAGCTGATTGAGCTCGTATCTGGTATGAAGCAGGAGCATACAGTTAAGCAGACGGCATTACAGGAGCAAGTAGCTGAGCTTCGGAACCGTATCGTGGAGCTTGAGCGCCAGGCTATGTTTGCTACTGTTTCTATGCAAACCGAGCCTGTATCTAAGGAAATACAACATACAGTAACTTCTCATCAGGCAGCGGTTGCTTACGGTCAATTTCAAAGTCCGCAACCTGGAGTGTCTGTACAGGAAGGCTATTCTGATTCAGAAGCTCCTCTCGTAACTATGGAGGAGCAGACAGTATTGCAAGACCCTGAAACTGAGCAGGAAGTAGAGTCCATCCGTGATCGTTATCAAGAGTTGTTTGCGCTGCATGAGCAAGGCAAGTCGTTGGATTATATAGCCAAGCAATCAGGCATCCAGCGGGGGGAAGTACAGCTTATATTGCAACTCGCGGAGCGGGAGGATGTAACGTGATCAAAAACCGTTCATTTATGCTAGGCATGGGTACGGGCCTTATAACGGGGGCATTGCTGTTGCAACTGGCAATAATCGGTCAGGGACAATCGCAGCAATCTTCAACAGACCCAAAAAACATGACGCGAGAGCAATTAGAAAAGGCAGCTGCCGAATTAAATCTTCAGATCAGTGACAGTTCTGATCCGAAAATGACAGAAGAGGAATGGCGTAATAAGGTGATCAAGGAAGGCAACAAAACTCCGGTTGCACCCCAAAAGGCTAAACCAGCTCAAACGCCGTCAACACCAAAGGTACCTGCAAATAGCACATCCTCGGTGGCTTCTAAACCTTCGACCAGCGCATCGGTTCCACAAAGTCCGAATAAGCCGCAAACTCAAAGGTCTGGCACTACAACGACTCCCAACATCCCCAAGCAGCCTGCCACCCCACAAGTGCAGTATAGCATTGCATCGGGAAGCAATTTGAGAAGTGTGGCATCAGGATTGCAACGGGCAGGGGTTGTGTCGGATGCTAGTGCATTTGAGGCAGCAGCTAAGGCCCAAAAAATCAATACCAAAATTCGTACGGGTACCTATCAGTTTGCTAAAGGTGAGGATTTCAGTTCTATTATTACTAAAATTACGAAAAAGCCGTCCAACTGACCAGACCGGGAAGTGGACGGCTTTTATTCATGCTGACAAGTTCGATAAGAGGCGTAAAACGTCACATTTTGCGTTGTTCCAACTATTGTCGAAAAGTTGGTTGCAACGATGCAAGTGTTATGGTATATTAATTGACGGTGTTAAAAACGCACGTCGGTTAATTTTATAGAGGGTGCTTTCCAATGGAAAGTCTTTATGAAAAATGATGTCGGCGGAGGACACACAAAAAACCAAACTTAGGAGGTGCGTGAAGATGGCAGTAATCTCCATGAAACAGCTTTTGGAAGCTGGGGTTCACTTTGGTCACCAAACACGTCGCTGGAACCCGAAAATGGATCGTTATATCTTCACTGAAAGAAACGGTATTTACATCATTGACTTGCAAAAGACAGTGAAAAAGGTTGAGGAAGCTTACAACTTCGTAAAAAGCATTGCAGCTGAGAATGGTACAATTCTGTTCGTAGGCACGAAGAAACAAGCACAAGATTCCGTTAAAGAAGAAGCAGCACGCGCTGGTCAATTCTACATTAACCAACGTTGGTTGGGTGGTACGCTGACTAACTTCCAAACGATTCAAAAACGTATTGACCGTTTGAAACAACTGGAAGCTTGGGAAGAAGACGGTACATTCGCAGTTCTTCCTAAAAAAGAAGTTATCATTCTTCGCAAAGAAAAAGATCGTCTTGAAAAATTCTTGGGCGGTATCAAAAACATGAAGGGCCTTCCGAGTGCTCTGTTCATCATTGATCCACGCAAAGAACGTATTGCGGTTGCTGAAGCTCGCAAATTGGGTATCCCAATCGTAGGTATCGTTGATACAAACTGCGACCCAGACGAAATCGACTATGTTATCCCGGGTAATGACGACGCAATCCGCGCTGTTAAATTGCTGACAGGTAAAATGGCTGATGCAGTTATGGAAGCAAACCAAGGCGAAGAAACTACAGCATAATATTTCCATTAGGAAATACCTATATGAATTAAATGAAAAGGGTGGTTGGCAGGTGTATAACCTCTCACTACCCTTTTTTTAAGGAATAAAGCACGGTATACCACTGAAAATCAAATTTGGAGGGAAATAATATGGCAGTTAATGCTAGCGCAGTAAAAGAGCTTCGTGAAAAAACAGGCGCAGGAATGCTGGATTGTAAAAAAGCGCTTGAAGAAGCAAACGGTGATTTGACAAAAGCGGTTGAAGTTCTGCGCGAAAAAGGACTTGCAGCTGCAGCCAACAAAGCAGGTCGTATTGCTACTGAAGGTGTTGTTGAATCCTACATTCATGCTGGCGGCCGTATCGGCGTACTGGTAGAAGTAAACTGCGAAACAGACTTCGTAGCTAAAACAGACCAGTTCAGAGATTTTGTGCGCGACATTGCAATGCATATCGCTGCATCGAACCCTCGTTATGTTCGTCGTGAAGAAGTGCCACAGGAAGAAATCGAAAAAGAAAAAGAAATCCTGAAAGCACAAGCTCTGAACGAAGGTAAACCAGAGAAAATCGTTGAAAAAATGGTTGAAGGCCGCATTGGTAAGTTCTATGAGGAGTTCTGCTTGTTGGAGCAATCTTTCATCAAAGATCCAGACAAAACAATCTCCACGCTTATCAACGAAAAAATCAGTACAATTGGCGAAAACATCTCTCTGCGTCGCTTTGTTCGTTTTGAACTGGGTGAAGGTCTGGAGAAAAAAGAAGACAACTTCTACGAAGAAGTTATGTCTCAAGTGAAACAATAATTACCAACGAACGGTAATTGCATATGGAAAAAACGGAAATGGAACACATCAGTGTTCCTTTTCTTGCAACAGGACACCTATCCTGTTACATAAAGTATAAATGATATTGGAGGGTGATCATTTGGAAAAACCTGTGTTTAAGCGTGTTGTCCTGAAAGTTAGTGGTGAATCGCTGTCAGGTCCTAACGGTTACGGTATTGATGCGGATACGATTGCGTCCATTGCCGAACAAGTCAAAGACGTGGTGGAACTGGGAGTAGAAGTTGCTATCGTGTGTGGTGGCGGTAACATCTGGCGTGGTATTGCTGGAAGTGCCAACGGAATTGACCGGGCCACGGCAGATTACATGGGTATGCTGGCAACAGTGATGAACTCACTGGCCTTACAGGATGCTTTGGAACAGATTGAAGTACCTACTCGTGTACAAACATCCATTGCGATGCAACAGATTGCTGAACCTTATATCCGCCGTAGAGCTATCCGTCATTTGGAAAAAGGTCGGGTTGTTATTTTTGCAGCAGGTACAGGTAATCCGTTCTTCTCGACTGATACTACTGCTGCACTACGTGCTGCTGAAATTGAAGCGGAAGTAATTCTGATGGCTAAAAATAAAGTGGATGGCGTATATTCTGCTGATCCGTTTAAAGATAGCACAGCCGAGAAATATGAGCAGCTTACGTATTTGGATGTGCTCAACAAAAATCTCGGTGTCATGGATTCTACTGCTTCCTCGTTGTGCATGGATAACAATATTCCGTTGATTGTCTTTGCTATTACAGAGCAAGGTAACATTAAACGTGTCGTGCTGGGTGAGAAAATTGGTACGATCGTCAAAGGGAGTGTAAATTAATGCCACAATCTGTGAAAAAGAGTGCTGAGGAACGCATGCAAAAAGCAATCCAAGCATTGCAACGTGATCTTGCATCTTTGCGTGCAGGACGGGCGACACCAGCTTTACTGGACCGTGTACAGGTAGAGTATTATGGTGCAATGACTCCAGTCAACCAGCTGGCGAATATCAATACACCTGACAGCCGGACCTTGATGATTCAGCCTTGGGACAAATCTTCCTTGGCCGATATCGAGCGCGCTATACAAAAATCCGATTTAGGTTTGACACCTTCGAATGATGGTAACACCATTCGTCTGAGCATTCCTGCTTTGACGGAGGAACGCAGAACTGACTTGGTGAAGTTGACGAAGAAGAACGGTGAAGAAGCGAAGATCGCTATTCGTAACATTCGTCGTGACGCCAATGATGACATCAAAAAATTGGAGAAAAGTGATATTTCCGAGGACGAATCTCGTAAACATCAGGAAGATATCCAGAAAACAACTGATAAGTTTATCGCTGAAGTGGATAAAGTTTTAGCTGCAAAAGAAAAAGAAATTATGGAAGTTTAAAAGATTGGCAGCCCCTCCCTTACGGTGGGGTTTGTCTCTTTTCAAGCCTGAGGCACATTTTCAGAGAATGCTGGAGGAACTGGAATGATCAAACGGGTTCGGTCTTGGTGGAACGGGGAACAAAAACAGCAAACACCGGCCATTTCAAAAGACAATATTCCGCAGCATGTTGCTGTCATCATGGATGGGAACGGCAGATGGGCCAAACGGATTGGAATGCCGCGGATTGTAGGGCACCAAAATGGAATGAAGGCAGTGAAACGCACAGCAATTGCAGCGGATGAACTGGGTATTAAGTATTTGACTTTGTTTGCATTTTCAACTGAAAATTGGACACGTCCAAAGGACGAAGTTGATTTTCTAATGCGCTTACCGCAGGAATTTCTGGCTATTGAGCTAGATGAACTGATTGAAAAAAATGTGCAAGTGCGTATGATGGGCAATAAGGAACATTTACCTTCCCATACCGTTGAGGCGCTGACTGAAGCGACTCGACGAACTGAAAATAATACCGGACTTGTTCTTAATTTTGCATTAAATTATGGAAGTCGGTTGGAAATCACAGAATGCATGCAAACATTGGGCCGTCAAATTGCGGATGGGAAGCTTAAAACAGAAGATATAACATCTGAGCTGATCGGTAATACGTTACTTTCTAGTGGTATGCCAGACCCTGATTTACTGATTCGAACAAGCGGTGAGCTTAGACTTAGTAATTTTATGCTCTGGCAGCTTGCCTACAGTGAGTTGTGGTTTACTGATATTTATTGGCCTGAGTTTAAGAAAGAACACTTATACGAAGCAGTGATCGAATATCAGCAAAGAACACGGCGGTATGGCGGACTGAAGTAAATGGAGGATGAAAGCCGTTGAGACAGAGATTAATTACCGGTATTCTGGCAGGCATATTCTTTTTGGCGATGGTCCTGTGGGGCGGCTTGGCCTACCATTTGCTTATATTGGCGATGGCCCTAATCGGATTTTATGAGTTCGCACGAATGACGCAGGTATCTCCTTTTGGAGGTACAGCAATACTTGGATACGTAAGCATATTAGCTTTTGTATTCCCGTATGAACCTTTTGGTTTGCACTCACCCTTACCCTTTGCCAGTATGCTTTGGCTGGTAATGATAGCTTTTATGATCATCACGGTAGGAACAAAAAATAAAATCCCGATTCAAACGGTAGCTATATTATTTCTTGGTACCGTTTATATAGGGTTTGGATTTTCGTATATTGCGGAATCACGTCATATGGAACATGGACTGTTATGGACATTTTTATTATTGGCTTGTATTTGGGCAAGTGATGCAGGGGCATATTTTGTAGGCAAAATGGCAGGAAAGACGAAATTATGGCCTGCGATCAGTCCTAACAAAACGGTTGAAGGATCCATTGGCGGCATCGTTTTAGCGTTGGTTATAGCTCTTGTATTCGCTGGATTATCGGGTGGACTGCTGCCATGGGGCAAAGCTATCGGCATCGGTTTGTCATGTGCAGTTGTGGGACAACTGGGTGATTTGGTACAATCTGCATACAAACGAGTGTACGGCATTAAAGATTCCGGTAATCTGCTGCCAGGGCACGGTGGTATACTAGACCGCTGCGACAGCTGGATTGTCGTTTTTCCATTTGTACATATGCTGATGCTGCTTCCATGAGTCTATTGATTACAGTTTATGCCCAGGCTAATCTCTATGCTGCTCACTCTGCGCTACTAGAAGGTTGGAACCAGTAGCATAGCTGCCTGAATAATAATCAATGAGCTCCTGGATAAAAGTGATTTTCAGGATAGGAAGGTGCATCATGAAAAGAATTACGGTACTTGGTTCAACCGGATCTATTGGAACTCAAACGTTGGATGTAGTGTCCATGCACCCGGATCAGTTTACTGTTGAGGCTTTAGCAGGTGGTTCTAATATAAAGTTACTTGCTGAGCAGGCTCATCTTTATAAACCCAAAAAAGTGTCTGTGGGTACTCGGCAGTTGGCGGATGAAATTCGTCCTTTACTGCCTTCTGGAACGGAACTGTATTGGGGAAATGAAGGACTCGTTGAGCTTGCTGCGAACACAGAGGCGGATATGGTTGTGACGGCTGTAATGGGCAGTGTCGGATTGCACTCCACGCTGGCCGCGATTGAGGCTGGAAAACAGATCGGTTTGGCCAATAAGGAAACACTGGTTACTGCTGGTCATCTGGTCACAGCGCGGGCTCGGGCGAAAGGAGTGCCGTTGCTGCCGATTGACAGTGAGCATTCAGCTATTTTCCAATGCTTGAATGGTGAGCGTATGAAAGATGTGGCACATATTACTCTCACAGCATCAGGGGGTTCTTTTCGAGATTTGACAAGAGAACAGTTGCGTGAAGTTACAGTGGAAGATGCACTCAAGCATCCCAATTGGTCAATGGGGGCCAAAATTACAATTGATTCAGCAACGATGGTAAACAAGGGGCTGGAAGTCATTGAGGCGCATTGGCTATTCGGACTTGATTATGAGCAGATTCATGTGTTGCTTCATCCGGAAAGCATTATTCATTCCTATGTTGAGTTTCAGGATACAAGCATTGTTGCTCAACTTGGGAATCCGGACATGAGAGTACCCATTCAATATGCATTGACTTATCCTGAGCGTATGAAGTCCCCGGCGAAGCCGTTGTCACTGGCTGAAGTGGGCAGACTCCATTTTAAGGAAATGGATTATAATCGTTTTCCTTGTTTAAGGCTTGCCTTCGAATGTGGTAAAATGGGTGGTACAGCACCGACCGCATTTAATGCAGCTAATGAGATTGCTGTTGCCCGTTTCCTGCGTGGAGAAATTTCTTTTCTGCATATTGAAGCTATTATTGAACGTGTGCTGGAGCGGCATGTCAATGTGGCTAATCCTGATCTGTCTGCGATTGAAGCATGTGACGGAGAGACTCGTAGCATAGCTGCAGAATTGTAGGCTAATGTTGGGTTAGAAACGAAATGTGATTCTCTTGTGCGGGATCGGAGAATAATGATAATCTAGGAAGACAAACTCGATCTCATTGAAAGGGGAACGGAAACGATTGGAAACGATTCAAATAGTGTTGATGACGGTGCTCATGTTTTTCGTCATAGTGACAGTGCATGAATGGGGGCATTATTATTTTGCCAAGCGCGCCGGGATTCTGGTACGGGAGTTTGCGATCGGTTTCGGTCCGAAACTGTTTTCTTATAAAAGAAACGAGACGCGATTTACGTTGCGTTTGTTGCCGTTCGGTGGCTTTGCCCGCATGGCGGGAGAGGATCCGGAGGTCAATGAAATTGAGACCGGACAAACGATTGCTGTACGCGTAACGGATGACGTCGTGAAGACCATCTATCTGGATCAACTGGATAATCGTAAGAATGTGGTGCGCGGCGAAGTGTTGGATATTGATCTGGAACAGTCGTTAACTTTAAAATTGGATGTAGATGGCGAAGATCAGCAATACACTGTACACCCGCAAGCGATGATGGTAACCAAAGGTCAATCCATTCAGATTGCACCCAAGGATCGGCAGTATGGGAGTAAAACAGTAGGACAGCGTGCGATGGCTATTTTTGCTGGACCACTGATGAATTTTATTCTTGCCTTTATTTTGTTTGGTCTGCATATTCAGATGGTCGGCATACAAGTGGACAACCCGACGTATGTCCAAATTAGTGAAATTACAGCAGGTATGCCTGCTGCTGAAGCTGATTTGCATAAGGGAGATATCATCGAATCGGTGAATGGAATAGCCATTGGTGCGAATGTTGAAAACATGATCAAACTGATTGCGGATTCTCAAGACAAGCCGATGAAGTGGACGGTTCGCCGTGATAATAAGACCTTTGATCTTACTATTACACCTCGTGCAATGGAAGGACAAAAGGGTGGCAAGGTGGGCATTGTGCCTGAACTTCCAAAACGCCAAGCAGGTGTGGGTGAAACGTTCAAATTTGCCGGGCAATCCATGGTCAGAACGACCGATATTATTTTTCAAGGATTTAGCCAGCTTATTCAACGTTTTTCTATCAATGACCTGGGAGGACCGGTACGTACTTTTGAAGTGACGGGGCAAATTGCCAAGCAGGGGATTGAGCAGTTGACGTATTGGACTGCTATAATGAGTCTTTATCTGGGGATATTTAATTTATTGCCTATTCCGGCGCTGGATGGAAGCAGACTTGTTTTCCTTGGTGTGGAGGCGGTAAGAGGGCGTCCCGTCGATCCGAGCAGGGAAGGAATGGTCCATTTCGTTGGTTTTGCTATGCTATTCCTGCTTATGATTGCGGTCACGTATAACGATATTTTACGCTTAATTAATGGTTAATTAGAGACGGACTTATATAAAAACGGTCTGTATGGGAGGACATGCATTTCTATGTCGAACGATAAACAGTTTGTCGAGGAAATTACGCCGCAGAGCGAAGATTTTTCCCGATGGTATATTGATGTTATTAAAAAAGCAGAACTGATGGATTATTCCCCTGTTCGCGGATGTATTGTATTCCGCCCCGATGGTTTTGAAATCTGGGAGCATATCAAGGAAGCCATGGACGTGCGCTTCAGAGAAACAGGGCACCGTAATGCCTATTTTCCAATGTTCATTCCAGAAAGCTTTTTTCAAAAGGAAAAAGAGCATGTTGAAGGGTTTAATCCTGAACTGCCTTGGGTAACCGAGGCTGGTGGGGAAAAGCTGGAAGAGCGTCTTGCAATTCGTCCGACTTCGGAAACCATGATTGGTCATATGTACTCCAAATGGATTCAATCCTATCGTGATCTGCCTGTGCTTATTAACCAATGGGCTAACGTAGTGCGTTGGGAAAAACGCACGCTGCCTTTCTTGCGCACAAGTGAATTTTTGTGGCAAGAAGGTCACACCGCCCATGAAACAGAAGAAGAAGCACGCGAAGAAACGATGAAAATGCTGGAAGTATACCGTGAGGTTATTGAGGAAGTTCTGGCTATTCCGGTTATTACTGGACAGAAAACACCTTCTGAAAAGTTTGCAGGTGCGAAGGATACATTTTCACTGGAAGCGATGATGAAGGATGGACGGGCGGTACAAGCTGGGACCTCCCACTATATGGGAACTAATTTTGCCGTTGCATTTGACATTAAATATTTGAGTCGTGAAAACAACTTGGAATTCGCGCATACGACTTCATGGGGAACAAGTACACGTTTGATCGGTGCACTGATTATGGTACATGGAGATGACCGTGGTCTGGCATTGCCTCCTAAAGTTGCGCCTACGCAGGTTATTATGGTTCCAATTGGACCACCTAAGAAGCGTGATGCCGTTATCGCTCGTGCAGATGAACTATTTGCTGAGTTGAAACAAGCGGGAGTGCGTGTTAAAATGGACGACCGCAGCGATGTAAGTCCAGGTTGGAAATTTAATGAATATGAAATGCGCGGTGTGCCGGTTCGTCTGGAAATCGGACCTCGTGATATGGAAAACGGTGTCTGTGTGCTCGTGTCCCGCATCAGCGGTGAGAAAAAAATCGTGCAGCAGGATAACCTGGTTGAGGAAGTACACGCGATGCTCGCACAGGTACAGCAGGAGATGTTTGATCGTGCGAAAAATTTCATGGAAGAAAACTTCTATTCCGTCGATACGCTGGATGAAATGAAGACTCTCATGGAAGAAAAACGCGGTTTTACTTTGGCAGGCTGGTGCGGAGCTGAAGAATGTGAAGACAAAGTTAAAGAAGTAACAGGTGCTACAAGCCGTAACATACCGTTTAAAACAACCGAGCAAAAGTCCACATGTTTGTGTTGTGGCAAACCTGCCAAGCATACAGTAGTGTTTGCACGGGCGTACTAATATAGATGTAGGGCAATATCACTATACTCACTTCATTCTTTTTGCTGACATGGTAGCTATTACGGGACAATGTTCTGAAGGATCTATGTCGTTGTGAGAAGGATTGAAGAGGGCTACGAAAAGCTTTTGCGGTCGGAGATGTTTTTGACGCAGAAGCTTTTCATGTTTTCAGAATGGTAGATTTAAAATTGGGGGGAGAGCCATGGGCGGAGCTGAAGAAAAGAGAAAGCGGCTGGAACTGCTGATGAAGCAAGTTGGGATGCCGGCTGGAGTGGTTGAACCTTATTTTTTGGACGGTTGGATTGATCAAGTGGAGATTAGCCGTACCAATAAGGATTGGAATATCACCATTGCCAAGGAGACACTGGTCCCCGCTCAGGTGTATCGTACGTTCTGTATTCAAGTACAGGAAAAAATGAGTCACATCGCAAAAATTACGTTCCGTTTTCAGTATAGTGAGCAGATTCAGCCTGGTGATATCATCAGTGAATACTGGAAAATTTTTCTAGAGTGGGTGCATCGTGAGATCCCATCTGTTAACGGTTGGATGAATCGGGCTGTGCATAAGTGGGAAGACGGTCTATTATTGCTGACGATGAGCGACAGTATGTCATTGGAACTGGCGCGTAAAAAACAGATAGATCAAGCTATCATCAAATTTTACGATAAATATTTCGGTCTCTCTATGCGCATTAAAGTCCAAGTGGGTGAAAGTAACCAGGAGGCATTACAGCAATTCCAAGAAAAGAAGATGCAGGAAGAACGCGAAGTTATTCAGCAGATGATGGAAAGTATGGAATCCGAAATGCCGCCTTTGGATGAAGAAGAAGGAGACGTACGGCTTCAATTTGGTTATGACATCAAAGAACCGGCTGTTCCGATGCAAGATATTCAGGACGAAGAGAAAAAAGTCACCTTACAAGGAACAATCTTCGGTTTGGATAGTAAAGAATTGCGCAATGGCAGTACGTTGTTTACGTATTATTTGACCGACTTTAGTGATTCCCTGCAAATGAAAATGTTTGCTAAAACTAAAGAAGATCTGAAGATCCTCAGTTTGTTGGCTAACGGGAAATGGGTCAAAGTGCGGGGGCGAGTTGAATATGATCGTTTTATGCAAATTCCCGAGCTGGTTATGATTCCTTCCGATCTAGTTGAAGTACAGGCTCCACCCACACGTAAGGATAATGCAGAGGAAAAACGGGTTGAGTTCCATCTCCACACAAAGATGAGTGCTATGGATGCTGTTGCCTCGATTGATCAATACGTCAAAACAGCTGCCAAATGGGGGCACAAGGCGATTGCGGTCACTGATCATGGTGGTGTGCAGTGCTACCCTGATGCTGCTAAGGCTGCAAAGAAAAACGGCATTAAAATGATCTACGGTATTGAGGCCAATGTGGTTAATGATGCTGTTGAGGTTGTAATGCAGGCACAGCCATTAAATTTGAAAACAGCGACTTATGTCGTTTTTGATATTGAAACCACCGGTTTATCGGTTACACAGAATAAAATCATTGAGATTGCGGCTGTGAAAATGCATGATGGCAAAGAAGTTGATCGTTATGCTACCTTTGTTAATCCGCATGAGCGCATACCATACAATATCCAGCAACTGACCAACATTAACGATGAAATGGTCAAGGACGCGCCGGATGTAGAACCTGTTATGAAGGAGTTTGTAGCTTTTGCTGGCGATGCTGTATTGGTTGCCCATAATGCGCGATTTGATGTCGGCTTTATCCAGGCGACCCTTCGAAATATGGGTTTGCCTGAAATGACCAATCCGGTACTGGATACGCTAGAACTGGCTCGTTTACTGTTTCCAACAATGAAAAACCACCGTCTGAATACGCTGACGACCAAATATAAAGTGGCGCTAGAAAGTCATCACCGAGCCATTGACGATACAGTCGCACTGACTGAAGTGCTGAATGGCTTGCTGAATGATGCGGAACAAATTAAGGGTTTAAAAATGCTCGATCGTCTGAATGATTATGTGGGTAAGGATTTATCGACCGTTCGTCCTTTTCACTGCTGTATTTATGCCCTCAATCCGATTGGTAAAAAAAATCTGTACAAGCTGGTTTCGATGTCTCATACCGAATATTTCAAGCGTGTGCCCTGTATTCCTAAATCCAAATTGTCAGAAATGAGAGATGGATTGCTTATTATTTCTGGTTGCGAAAAGGGAGAGTTCTTCGAGGCTGTGTTAAACAAGTCCGAGGAAGAAGCCGAGGAAATTGCACAGTTTTATGATGTGCTGGAGATTCAACCTTTGACGATGTATATGCATTTAGTAGAAAAACAACTGGTAAGCGGGCCTGATGCTCTGAAAACGGCAATACGCAAAGTATGCGAAATTGGACGGCGACTTGATAAGCCCGTAATTGCCACAGGCAATGTTCACTATTTGGAAACTCGCGATAAGTTGTACCGTGATATTACGATACACGGCATTACGGGATTTAGCCCGCTAAAAGATATTCGTAAGCCAGATGCGCATTTACGCACCACAGACGAAATGCTGGCAGAATTCGAGTTTTTGGGCGAGGAGAAAGCCTATGAAGTCGTTGTGAAGAATACCAGTGAGTTGGCGGATCGATTTGAGGAGCTGGAGCTGTTCCCTGACAAGCTGTTCACACCTTTGCTGGATGGGGCGGACGAGGAAATCCGCAACACTTGCTACGAGACAGCTAAATCCATCTATGGTGAGGAATTGCCCGAAGTGGTTGTAGCCCGTCTTGAAAAAGAACTAGAGCCGATTATTAAATACGGTTTCTCTGCCAACTATCTCATTTCCGAGCGTTTGGTTAAAAAGTCTAATAAGGATGGATATCTGGTAGGTTCACGGGGTTCTGTTGGATCTTCTGTGGTCGCTACCTTTCTCGGTATTTCCGAGGTTAATCCACTGCCTGCACATTATATTTGCGGTAATCCTGAATGCAGACATAGCGAATGGATTTTGGACGGTAGTGTGCCGAGCGGATTTGACTTGCCGGACAAAAACTGTCCCAAATGCGGTGGCAAACTGAAGGGTGAGGGACAGGATATTCCGTTTGAAACGTTTCTTGGGTTTAAGGGAGATAAAGTTCCCGATATTGATTTGAACTTCTCTGGCGAATATCAACCTGTCGCACATAACTATACGAAAGTACTGTTTGGTGAGAAAAGTGTATTCCGTGCTGGAACCATCGGTACAGTTGCCGAGAAAACAGCCTTTGGCTTTGCAAAGAAATATGAAGAGGCGCATCATAAAAAATGGCGTGGGGCTGAGCTGAACAGGCTGGCTTCGGGCTGCACAGGGGTCAAACGCAGTACCGGGCAACATCCAGGCGGAATTGTCGTTGTTCCCGATTATATTGAGGTCGAGGATATTACGCCGGTACAGTACCCCGCCGATGATACAAGCTCGGAATGGAAAACAACGCATTTTGATTATCACGCTTTTGATGCGAATCTACTCAAACTCGATATTCTGGGTCATGATGATCCGACCATGATGAGGATGCTTCAGGATTTGACTGGTGTCGATCCTACGACCATTCCAATGAATGATCCAAAGGTGATGAGCATGTTCAACTCCACGGAGGCGCTCGGTGTAACACCCCAGCAAATCCGCACACCTGTAGCTACCTATGGTGTACCAGAAATGGGGACGAAGTTTGTACGCCAAATGCTAGTAGAGTCGCAGCCAAGTTCTTTTGCTGACTTACTGCAAATATCCGGACTGTCTCACGGCACGGGCGTATGGTTGGGGAACGCACAGGAACTGATTAAGAATAATACCTGTAACATCAAGACTGTAATTGGTTGCCGTGATGACATTATGCTATTTTTGATTTACAAGGCAGGGATGGACGCAGGTCTGGCCTTTAAAATTACGGAGAGCGTACGTAAAGGTAAGGGGCTTAGTGCTGAATGGATTGAGGAAATGAAAAAATGCAAGGTGCCACAGTGGTACATTGATTCCTGTCTGAAAATCCAGTACATGTTTCCGAAGGCGCATGCTGCAGCCTACGTTATTTCAGCAGTGCGTACAGCGTACTTTAAGCTGTATCATCCGATTGAATATTATGCGACTTACTTTTCAGTACGCGCAGCCGATTTTGATATTGAGCTGTGCTGTCAGGGATATGATGCAATCGCACGGAAGATTGTCGAAATCGAGCAACTCGGCTTTCAGGCACCGCCCAAAGAAAAAGGGATGCTTCCGATCCTGGAAATGGCTCTGGAAATGACGGCTCGCGGGTTTAGTTTTAAATCCATTGATTTGTACCGTTCCGAAGCTACACGCTTCAAGGTGGATGGAGATTCACTCATTCCGCCATTCGGAGCTCTTCAGGGAATTGGAGACAATGCAGCACGTAACATCGCAGCCTCCCGTGAACATGGTGAATTTTTGTCTGTCGAGGATTTTCAACAAAAATCGAAAGCTAGTAAAACCATTGTCGAAATGCTGTCCCAGATGGGTTGCTTTCGAGGTCTGCCAGAGAGTAATCAGCTGTCTCTGTTTTAATCCGAACCACAGTAGTCAAGCTCTGGCACTTGTCACATAACTATGGTTATGTTATAATTTTTTTGGTAATCATGGAGATAAAACCGTTGCTAAAAGAGTGGGGAAACCCACTCTTTACTGTTTGATATACAGTTACAACGTGAAAAAGGTTATTTTTGGGCACGAAACCGGTACGCCGGTTTATTTGCAGTGAGCCCGAAATGAACATTACATCAAATGAAAATGAAAAAGCCGGTGATGGAGAAGCATTGTCCATGGTAATAGGGCGTCTTTTTTTCACCACAGGAAAGTTCACTTTTGGAGGTTATAATCTTTGAGCACACCAAAGATCAAATCAGTAGTAGAAGAAATGGCCCAACCTTTCCTCGATGAGCATGGTTTTGAACTGGTCGATGTCGAGTATGTCAAAGAGGGCAGCAATTGGTTTCTTCGCGTTTTTGTGGACAAAGACGGAGGAATTGATCTGGACGACTGCAGTATGATCAGTGAATATCTGGGTCAAAAGTTGGATGAAAATGACCCTGTTTCTACAGCATATTTTCTGGAAGTGTCTTCACCAGGCGCCGAAAGACCGCTGAAAAAAGCGGAGGACGTTACTAAAGCGGTAGGCAAAAACGTATTCGTTACTACATACGAGCCGATCAATGGCCTGAAGGAATTCGAAGGTCGTTTGCTTTCTTTTGAAGACGGGGAACTCACCGTTCAAAGCGGACAAAAGAAGCATGCCATACCTTATGACAAGGTAGCTGGTGCAAGGCTCGCGATCATATTTTAATTCAGATTTGACTGTTGCTGTTTGACATGTACTACATGTTTTTTTTGCCTCGTGTGCCGACCAGTACGCAGGTGCATCATTTGAAAGGGGGAGCAGTAATCCATGAGTATGGATTTTATTGAAGCAATGAACGAGTTGGAAAGAGAAAAGGGGATCAGCAAGGATGTGCTGTTTGAGGCCATTGAAGCAGCCTTGATTTCCAGTTACAAACGGAATTTCAACACCGCACAAAACGTGCGTGTTGATATGAACCGCAACTCGGGAGTCATTAAGGTATATGCCCGCAAGTTGATCGTTGAGGAGGTATTGGATCCTCGCACCGAGATTTCGTTGCCTGCGGCCCGTGAGATTAACCCGCATTTTCAGTTGGAAGATATCGCTGAAATCGAAGTCACACCACGTGATTTTGGACGGATTGCTGCACAAACTGCGAAGCAAGTCGTGACCCAGCGTATCCGCGAAGCGGAACGGGGACTGATCTACAACAAGTTTGTGGACAAGGAAGAAGATATTGTAACAGGAACTGTACAGCGCCAAGACCCGCGTAACATTTATATTGATCTTGGTAAGGTGGAAGCGGTTCTCCCGTTAGGTGAATTGATGCCTAATGAGAAATTTAGCCATCTGGATCGAATCAAGGCTTATATTACCAAAGTAGAAAACACAACCAAAGGACCGCAAATTATGCTGTCCCGATCACATCCGGGTCTGCTTAAGCGTTTGTTCGAACTCGAAGTGCCTGAAATTTTTGATGGTGTTGTAGAGATTCGTTCCGTAGCGCGTGAAGCAGGCTTCCGTTCTAAAATCGCGGTTCATTCCCGTAACGCCGAGGTTGACCCGGTTGGCTCTTGTGTGGGTCCTAGAGGAACACGTGTACAGACTATTGTAAATGAGCTGCGTGGCGAAAAAATCGACATTGTACGTTATTCCGATAATGTTGATGAATACGTGGCTAATGCGCTGAGTCCATCCAAGGTGCTCGAAGTGCAAGTATTTGAAGAAGAGAAAATGGCGCGTGTTATTGTGCCTGATTATCAGCTTTCTCTTGCTATTGGTATCAAAGGGCAAAATGCTCGCCTTGCTGCTAAGCTTACGGGCTGGAAAATTGATATTAAGAGTGAAACACAGGCGGAGGAAGAACTCGGCAGACCGAGAACATCCACCGATGAAATGCATCAGGATTCCGTTTCTGTAGATTAAGCGGAGTGTAGGGGGGTTAATGCATGAAACAGAGAAAGATACCTTTGCGCAAATGTGTGGCCTGTCATGAAATGATGCCAAAGAAGCAGTTGATCCGTGTCGTCAAAACCCCTGAAGACGAAGTGTTGATTGACTTGACTGGCAAAAAGTCGGGACGCGGCGCTTACTTGTGCGGCAAAGCCGCCTGCTTCAAGCTGGCTCAAAAGAGCAAGGCACTGGATCGAGCATTGAAGCACTCGGTTCATCCTGATATTTATGAGCAGCTAAGTCGTGATTTTGCTGCCGTCGAGGAAGAATTCCTGGCGGCACAAGGCAGCGTGCAGGATGAATAAGGCGCTGTCTGGATTGGGTCTTGCCATGAGAGCTGGCAAGCTGCTAACAGGTGATGAGATCGTTTTTAAAGCGATCAGGTCTTCAGAAGCCAAGCTGGTCATTCTTGCGAAAGATGCTTCAATGAATACTCAAAAGAAATTCCGCGACAAATGCGGGACGTACAAAATCCCCTTATTGATAGGATTTGACCGGGAAAGCTTGGGAAGCAGTATCGGCAAACCTGAACGGGTTGTGCTGGCTGTGACGGATCAAGGATTCGCGAAATTGATCAAGAAACATGCGGGGATAATGTCGGAGGTGGAGTATATTGAGTAAACAAGAAAGCAAAGACAAAGTGCGGGTATACGAATACGCCAAATCGTTGAACATGAGCAGCAAAGAAATTATCACCATTCTTAAACGGCTGGATATTCCCGTGAACAACCATATGAGCGTCATGGAACATGATGCCGTAGGTAAAGTGGAAAGTTTTTTTAAGAATATTAAATCCAATGCTGCGGCCAAGCAAGGCGGAGCAGGTACGGCGCAAGTAAGCTCGAATCAGGCCGGTTCAAGCCAGAATAGTAATCATTCAACTGAGCAAACCAAAAATCAACAGGAAAAGCAGGTAAGTATGAATAGGACAAACAACAACCAAAACAGTAACCGAAGCAGCGCTCCTAAAGCGCAAAGCAGTCAGCAGGGCGGTCAAAACCGCAGTCAACAAAGTACTAGCAGACCCACTGGTCAGCAAAGTACACAAAACCGCAGTAATGGTCAACAACAGGGAGGACAACAGCGTCCTAGTGGCAACACAGGTTCACGTCCTCAAGGTAACCAAAGCACTAACTCACGCCCTCAGGGAAGTAGTCAGGGTGGTACGGCTGTAAGAACATCATCCTCCACAGGTAGCAACAATGCGAACCGTAGTGGTGGCAACCGTACAGGCAGTAACTCCAACAACGGTGGTAACCGTTCCGGTCAAGGACGTTTTGACGATAACCGTCAAGGCGGCGGACGTGGTGGTAACGGTGGTCGTGGAGGCAATAATCGCGGTGGTAGTAATCGTGGCGGGAAATTTAACAATCGTGGTAAAGGTCAACAACAGGAACGTCGCGAGAAAATCGACAACACGCCTAAGAAAATTATTGTGCGTGGTGAGATGACCGTAGGCGAAACAGCCAAGCTTCTTCATAAGGATGCGTCAGAAGTTATCAAAAAGCTGATTATGCTCGGAACGATGGCGACCATTAACCAGGAATTGGATATGGATACCATCCTCTTGCTTGCCGGAGACTTTGGCGTCGAGGTAGAAGTGAAAATTCCGGTCGAAGAAGATCGTTTTGAAACCGTGGAAGAGAATGATGATCCTGCAGATCTGAGAACACGTCCACCAGTTGTAACGATTATGGGTCACGTCGATCATGGTAAAACAACTTTGCTGGATGCCATTCGCTCGACTAATGTAACCGGTGGCGAAGCTGGCGGTATTACACAGCATATTGGTGCATACCAAGTTGAAATTAATAGCAAAAAAATCACTTTCCTGGATACACCGGGTCACGAAGCCTTTACCGCTATGCGTGCACGTGGTGCTCAAGTGACAGATATGACGATTATCGTGGTTGCAGCTGACGACGGTGTTATGCCACAGACGGTCGAAGCTATTAACCATGCGAAGGCAGCAGGTCTGCCAATTATCGTAGCTGTGAACAAGATCGACAAACCGGATGCCAACCCGGATAAAGTGAAGCAAGAACTCACTGAATATGAATTGGTACCTGAAGAGTGGGGCGGCGATACGATTTTCGTCAACGTTTCCGCGAAACAAAGAATGGGTCTGGAAGACCTGCTCGAAATGATTCTGCTCGTAGCTGAAGTGAATGAGTACAAAGCGAACCCGAACAAACGGGCACGTGGTACCATCATCGAGGCAGAACTGGATAAAGGCCGCGGTTCTGTAGCCCGTATCCTCGTTCAGAACGGTACACTGAAAGTCGGCGATGCTTTCGTAGCGGGTAACTGCTTCGGACGTGTGCGTGCTATGGTCAACGATAAAGGTCGTCGTCTTAAGGAAGCGGGTCCTTCCACTCCAGTTGAAATTACTGGTTTGACAGAAGTTCCACTTGCTGGCGATCCATTCATGGTGTTTGAGGATGAGCGCAAAGCTCGTGCTATTGCTGACAGACGTGCGATCACGCAACGCCAATCTGACCTGGGCAGTAATACCCGTGTAACACTGGATGACCTGTTCCAACACATCAAGGATGGCGAAATGAAGGATCTGAACGTCATTATTAAAGGTGACGTACAAGGTTCCGTCGAGGCGTTGAAAGGTTCCTTGAACAAGATTGAAGTCGAAGGTGTGCGCGTTAAAATTCTTCACAGTGGTGCAGGAGCAATCACCGAATCCGATATTATTTTGGCCGCAGCTTCCAATGCTATTGTCATTGGTTTTAATGTTCGTCCGGATAACCAGGCGAAATCTACAGCGGAAGCTGAAAAAGTGGACATTCGTCTACACCGTGTCATTTACAATGTCATTGAAGAAATAGAGCAAGCCATGAAGGGCATGCTGGATCCTGAATATAAAGAAAATGTGATTGGGCATGCTGAAGTACGTAACGTATTCAAAGTTACTAAAGTCGGTACGATCGCTGGTTGTATGGTGACATCCGGTAAAATTACCCGTTCAGCAGAAGCACGCCTGATTCGTGATGGCATCGTCATTTTTGAAGGTAAAATCGACTCACTGAAACGCTTTAAGGACGACGCAAAAGAAGTTGCCCAAGGTTACGAATGCGGTATTACCCTTGATGGCTATAATGATGTTAAGGAACTCGACATTATTGAAGCGTTCGTCATGGAAACAGTGGAGCGCTAACGGCAGAGAGGTGAGCATCCATGGCTAAAATACGTACAGGTCGGGTTGGCGAGCAGATCAAGAAGGAGCTAAGCCAACTCATACAGACTGAATTAAAAGACCCCCGCATCGGTTTTATCACCGTAACGGGTGTCGATCTTACAAATGATTTGTCCCAAGCGAAAATATACTTGAGCGTGCTCGGGGATGAAGAACAAAAAAATTCTTCCCTGAAAGCATTGGACAAAGCGAACGGTTATCTTCGTTCTGAACTCGGCAAACGGATACGGCTACGCCATATTCCTGAGTTGATTTTCAAAATTGACGAATCTATTGCTTACGGCAGTCGAATTGAAAAACTGCTGAGTGATATCGACAAGGATGAAAAATAAAACTTTTAGTTTGTCTGAAGGAACCATGAACTGAATGTAAAGGAGAAGGCAATGCATACCTATGAACAGGCGCTTCAACAAGCGAAGGAATTTATTCTGGAGCATGATGATTACCTGATCGTATCGCATGTACAGCCGGACGGAGACGCAGTCAGCTCCACCGTAACGGTGGGCTGGCTTCTCTCATGTCTGGGGAAGAAATTTACCATGCTGAATGAGGGGCCTATTCCCAAACGTATGGATTTTTTATGGCATGCCGATGAGATTATGGATATGAGCCAGCAACCGCCAGAACGGAAATACAATCGGATCATTTGTGTAGATTGTGCGGATTACCGTCGTGTTGGTTTGACAGAGCAATTTTTTTCGGAAGATGCCATTATCCTGAATATTGATCATCATCCAACCAATGATGCTTACGGTACAGTTAATGTGATTAAGTCGGATGCTGCGGCAACAGCAGAAATTCTTTTTGATCTACTGAAAGAGTTTGCAGTAACCTGGGATGTCGAAATAGCAACGGCTTTATATACAGGGTTGCTAACGGATACAGGTGGTTTCCGTTACTCCAACACTTCACCGAAAGTGATGTCTACTGTGTCACAGCTACTTGCTTACGGTGTAGATGGTCCATCTTTATCCGAGAAATTGCTCGAGGAAATGACCTTTCCACAAATGAAGGTGCTAACAAAAGCATTGCAAACGCTCACGATGTCGGAGGATGGGAAAGTCGCTTGGGTCGTTGTAACCCCTGACGACATGACGGATTGTGGGGCTGTAAATGAGGACTTAGAAGGCATCGTGAATTATCCAAGAAATATTCGTGGAGTTGAAGTAGGCATTTTCTTTAAGGTTATTAATGATCAAGCAGTCAAGGCCAGCTTGAGATCGGCAGGGAATGTTGATGTAGCTGCGCTGGCTCAATCATTTGGGGGCGGTGGACATGTGCGTGCGGCTGGCTGCCGGCTAGAGGGTAAGCTGGGAGATATCATTGAGACAGTAGTAGGGCGGGTGAAGTCTGAGCTATGAACCCAATAAAAAAGGAACAGGCAACTTGGGAAGGCATTCTACCTGTCTATAAACCTGCTGGATTTACCTCTCATGATGTGGTGGCCAAGGCTCGCCGTTTATTAGGTATGAAGAGAATCGGACACACTGGAACGCTTGATCCGCAGGTAACCGGTGTTTTGCCCTTGTGTCTGGGACGTGCTACCCGTGTGGTGGAATACATGCAGGAGCGGCCCAAGGAATATCAGGCTACACTGCGATTAGGAATTGCCACGGATACCGAAGACCTGACTGGGAAAATCACGGAAGAGAGTGAACGTCCCGTAGAGGTGACGGAAGTGGAAGTCAAAGCGGTTCTGAAGCGTTTTGTTGGTACGATTTCCCAAGTACCTCCAATGTACTCCGCTCTAAAAGTGGACGGCAAACGTCTATATGAACTGGCTCGAGAAGGCAAAACCGTGGAGCGCAAAAGTCGTGAAGTGAGCATTTACGAGTTGGAAATGACGGGATTCGCGGAGACGGGGGTGTATGTGGATATTTCTTTTCGTGCCTTATGCTCCAAAGGTACTTATATCCGTACACTATGTGTTGATATTGGTCGTGAATTAGGATATCCTTCCACGATGGTCAAGCTGGAGCGAACCATGTCTGCGGGAATTCCTGCGGAACGTTGTCTGACTTTCGAAGAAATAGAGCGTTTCGTTGCGGATGGCAGTCTTGGAGAGCGACTTATTACAATAGATCAGGCGATTGACTATATGCCTGAGCATATAGTGGCTGAAGCCAAGGTAACTGCGGCTCTGCAAGGCCAACGCCTGTCGCTGAATATGATTTCACCACCTGTGACGGACAATCAGCCCTTCCGTTTGTATAAAGAGGATAAAACGTTTTTAGGCATATATGGTCGGGATGAATCAGACGCGATCGCTCCCATTAAAGTTTTTTTACCTTGAATTGTGCTATAATTTTGACGAAGTTAGTCAAATGATGTGAAATGCAGGTGAATTAATAATGATTACCGTATCGTTATCTTATCCATTGAGTGATGAGCTTTTGCAGCAATGGGGACGTCCACAGGTCACGGCGATCGGTCAGTTTGATGGTCTTCATCTGGGACACGCAAGCGTGATACGTAAGGCCGTTGCGCTGGCTCGTGAACAGCAGGTGCCGGTATCTGTCATGACATTTCATCCTCACCCGAAGGAAGTCATGAAAAAAGGCGATTATGAAGGTTATTTAACACCGCTTGCGGACAAGCAGACTATTCTGGCTGATATGGGTGTGGACGTACTTTATATTTTGAGTTTTAACGAAGAATTTTCCAAGGTCAGCCCTGAGGCGTTTATGAGCGACGTGCTGCTTCCATTGCACATTCGAACAGCGGTAGTAGGCTTTGATTTTCGGTTTGGCCACCGGGGAGCCGGGCATGAGGATACACTTCGGAAGCTGGGAGGAGAGCTGATGTCGGTGCACACCGTACCACCGTTCGAACTGGATGGGGACAAGGTGAGCAGCTCTGGCATTCGCCGTGCTTTACAGACCGGGGATCTAGCAGATGCCTCTCGCTGGTTGGGACGTCCTTATCGTATCCAGGGTACTGTAATGGATGGAGAGAAGCGCGGACGTACGATCGGTTTTCCGACCGCTAATCTCAAACTGGATGACACTTACGTGATTCCGATTAAGGGTGTGTACGCTGTACGGGCGCTTGTAGGCGATCGTTGGATAAACGGTGTAATGAATGTAGGGGTTAAGCCTACTTTTCATGAAGGTGTGCTGAATCCGTCGTTTGAGGTACATTTATTTGATTTTAATCAGCAAATTTATGGAGAGTCTGTTCTTGTGGAGCTTCACCACTATATCCGCCCTGAACGCAAATTCTCTTCGGTGGATGAGCTGATCAGCCAAATTGGCAATGACGCACAAACGGCTAAAAAGCTGTTAGGCTAATTTATTTACATAAGACAGGCGCTGTGTTATACTGACTTATGTTGTGTAAACAACGATGAACCTTAGCTTGGTTGTCCGCTTTCACCGGCGGCTACGAGGCTAATGGCGATTATAATGAAGGAGGTGAACAGGATGGCATTGACTCAAGAGCGTAAACAGCAATTGATCGAGGAGTACAAAACTCATGAATCCGATACAGGATCACCAGAGGTACAAATCGCTATCCTTACTGAAAACATCGTCAACTTGCAAAGTCACTTTCGTTCGCACAAGAAAGACCATCACTCCCGCCGCGGGTTGTTGAAAATGGTCGGTCAGCGTCGTAAACTTTTGGCTTACCTGAAGAAGACTGATGTTAAACGTTACAGTGCGTTGATCGAGCGTCTCGGACTGCGTCGTTAATTTTCAGACATGTAATGAGAAAAGAAGCCTGGTTGTTCACCGCTTGTCCCTGCTAAGGCGACGGCGGACAGCAGCCGGGTTCTTTTTTGAAATGAGGAATCTTTTTTTGAATTACATATCCTGATTTGTCTGCTAGCTTCTTATGAATAAGACCTGCGCAGGAAATACTGGATATGTATAGAACTTTTACAATGAAATGAAATGGAGGGATACCATGGAGCAACGCGTAGAAATGCAGCTCGGCGGAAGAAAGCTGGTGTTGGAAACAGGACGTCTTGCGAAACAAGCCAATGCGGCAGTTAAAGTGAGCTACGGAGAAACAGTTGTGCTTTGTACCGTGACCGCTTCCCGTGAACCGAAAGATTTGGACTTTTTTCCACTGACCGTAAACTATGAGGAAAGATTGTATGCTGTGGGGAAAATTCCTGGCGGATTTATTAAACGTGAAGGACGTCCGAGTCAAAAAGCGATTTTGTCCAGCCGTTTGACAGACCGTCCAATTCGCCCATTGTTCCCGGAAGGTTTCCGGAATGATGTACAGGTGTTGAATCTGGTTATGAGTGTCGATCAGGATTGCGAACCTGAAATTGCAGCAATGATCGGAACCTCGGCAGCACTTAGCATTTCGGATGTGCCTTTTAATGGGCCAATCGGTGGAGTCGCTGTAGGACGTGTAGACGGGCAATTTGTGATTAACCCGGATATTGCACAGCAGAATGCAAGCGATCTGTACCTGGTTGTAGCCGGAACGAAAGATGCCATCATGATGGTAGAAGCCGAAGGCAATGAGATTCCAGAGGAAGTTATGCTGGAAGCTATTATGTTCGGTCATGATGAGATTAAGAATATTGTGGCAGTTATTGAACAATTGGTGCAAGTAGCAGGTAAAGAGAAAATGCAGGTTAAACTGCATGCTGTTGATGAAAAAGTGAACAGTGAAGTACGTGCTTATGCAGCTGAACGTTTAATGCAAGCTGTTAAAATTGCAGAAAAACATGCCCGTCAAGAGGCAATTGATGCAGTCAACGAAGAGACAGTTGCCCATTTTGAAGCACAATACATAGAGACACCTGAGCTTTTGAGTGACGTCAGCGAAGTTCTCTATGATATCGTTAAGGAAGAAGTACGTCGTCTGATCACGCATGATAAAGTGCGTCCTGATGGTCGTAAGCTTGACGAAATTCGTCCGATTGAAAGCGATACTAGCATTTTGCCGCGTACTCATGGTTCGGGCTTATTTACACGCGGTCAAACGCAAGCACTTAGCATTTGTACACTTGGTGCATTGGGTGATGTACAAATTTTGGACGGTATTGATCTGGAAGAAACAAAACGCTTCATGCATCATTACAATTTCCCGCCATTCAGCGTAGGTGAGGCTCGTCCTTTGCGTGCGCCAGGTCGTCGTGAAATCGGACATGGTGCTCTTGGTGAGCGTGCGCTTTCCAAAGTAATTCCTTCCGAAACTGAATTTCCATACACCATCCGTCTGGTTTCCGAGGTACTGGAATCGAATGGTTCGACTTCACAAGCTAGTATTTGTGCAAGTACACTGGCTATGATGGATGCAGGTGTACCGATTAAAGCTCCGGTTGCAGGTGTAGCCATGGGATTGATCAAGGATGGAGACCATGTTTCCGTATTGACTGATATCCAAGGTATGGAAGACCACCTGGGCGATATGGACTTTAAAGTTGCTGGTACCGCGGAAGGCGTAACTGCCATTCAAATGGATATTAAAATTAACGGTATTGACCGCCAGATTTTACAGGATGCGCTCAAGCAAGCTAAAGAAGGACGTTTGTTCATTCTTAGCAAAATGATGGAAGCGATCCAGAAGCCGCGTGAGCAGTTGTCTCCGTATGCTCCAAAAATTATGACGATGCACATTAACCCGGACAAAATCCGTGATGTTATTGGGGCTGGTGGTAAAATCATCAACAAAATCATCGAAGAAACCGGCGTGAAAATCGATATTGAACAAGATGGTCGTGTGTTCATCGCTTCCACAAATCAAGAGATGAATGAAAAAGCACGTTCGATTATTGAGGGTATCGTAAAGGAAGTCGTGGTCGGTGAGATTTACATCGGTACAGTAAAACGGATTGAGAAATTCGGTGCATTTGTTGAAATTTTACCGGGCAAAGATGGTCTGGTTCATATTTCTCAACTGTCTACTGAGCGTGTAGCCAAAGTTGAAGATGTAATTGCTATTGGGGATACAATTACGGTGAAAGTAACCGAAATTGATCAACAAGGTCGTGTCAATCTGTCCCGTAAGGCTGTTCTGACTGCAGAAGCACCTGCAAAATCCTAGGTATCTGTATGTTGCAGACTAGAAAGGCAGGAGTAGCTTTTCGTATTAACAGTACAAGGGATTTGAATAGCATTGTTTAAGCTTTTGGAAAGAGGCAGAGCTACGTTTCTGGCTCTTTTTTCATACATATGCACAAGCTGCACCCAAGTGAGCTTCTAGAGCTTGCTACGTCATAGTTCTTGTCCTCGCCGCATACAATGTGGACAAACGGGCGGGGGGATGAAGGAATTATGAGTAGGGCAAAACGAGCAGTGTGGGTGGTAGCCAGTTTAGCCATCACACTTGTAATCGGGCAGTTTAGTGGGGTTCGTGACTACGCTAGTCAATTACGCAATGGAGACGTTACAGGGGTTAAAGAGCCAGAAGCTGTAACCACGATGACGATAGCAGCTTTGCCCGACAATGCGCTTATGCAGCGACTAAGAACAGAAGCAGCACGTCAGCGGCGGGAACCAGTTGATGCCAAGATCGACAGGGTATGGAAGGCTATTCCAGGCTATAACGGACTGGAGGTGGATTTGGATGCTACCTATCGCAAAGCGATTGCATCTCCAGATCGACCCATTCAATATGTATATCGACAATTGGCACCTAAAATACATTTAAATCAGCTTGGTAATGTTCCAATTTACAGGGGGAATCCCGAAAAGCCGATGGTATCTTTCATGATCAATGTAGCATGGGGGAATGAATTTATCCTGCCGATACTGAACACGCTGGATCAGGAACAGGTCAAGGCTACATTTTTTCTTGATGGAAGTTGGTTGAAAAAAAATCCTGATCTCGCCAAGGAGATTCAAAAAAGAGGGCATGAGCTTTCGAACCATGCATACTCTCATCCGAATATGAGCCGTCTGAGTCGGGCCAGAGCCACACAAGAAATTGAAAAGACTCAAGTGCTTCTTCAAGAAACTTTGGGTATCAAAAATAACTGGTTTGCCCCTCCATCGGGTGATTTTAATCAGCAAACGGTGGATATAGCAGCAGAACGTGGGCTCAAAACAGTGTTGTGGACATTGGACACTGTAGATTGGAGACATCCGTCACCGGAATCGGTGATTAACAAAATCAGTAGTAAGGTTGAATCAGGCTCCCTGATATTGATGCATCCAACAGATTCCTCAGCGGCTGCTCTCAAAGGCATGATTCATGCTATTCGTAGTAAGGGACTTGTGCTCGGAACTGTCAGTCAGACACTTTCCCCTGATCGGCAACTACCTGCTCCGGTTGAGTGAACGTCTTTTTTCTGTTAGGATTGAACATTATGGCTAAGTATGCAATTCAGTTTAGGAGGGCCAATCGTGGAAAGAATTCAACTTAAAAACGGCCTAAGAGTGGTCATTGAAAAAATTCCAACCGTACGTTCAGTTTCTTTCGGTATCTGGGTTAAAACTGGCTCCCGGAATGAAACGCCGGACAATAGCGGTATTTCTCATTTTATCGAACACATGCTTTTCAAAGGAACAGAGCGTTTTAACGCTAAGGAGATCGCTGAGCAATTCGATGCCATCGGAGGAAATGTTAATGCTTTCACTTCGAAGGAATATACATGCTATTATGCCAAAGTATTGGATGAGCATCTACCGATCGCAGTTGATGTGCTGTCTGATATGTTTTTTAATTCCAAACTAGATCAGGAAGAATTGGCAAAAGAGAAGAATGTGATTTTGGAGGAAATCTCCATGTACGAGGATACACCGGATGATATGGTGCACGATCTTGTATCTCGCGCGGCCTATGGTGAACATCCACTGGCTTATCCGATTCTCGGAACCGAAGATCACCTGCTTGCTATGGATAGCTCACACCTCAGTCATTATATGAAGGAGCATTATACAATCGACAATACAGTTATCAGTGTGGCTGGTAATGTTGACGATCGCTTGGTAGAATTGTTGGAGCGACATTTTGGACATTTTGATAATCATGGAACCGTCTCGCCGCTGACAGTACCTGTGTTTAACGGTGAGCTGTTGTATCATGAGAAAGCAACGGAGCAAAATCATATTTGTTTATCCCTGCCTGGATTTGCAGCGGGTGACGAGCTCCAGTATGCTATGGTTTTGCTGAATAACGCGATCGGCGGCGGCATGAGTTCACGTTTGTTTCAAGAAATTCGGGAAAAGCGTGGACTGGCTTATTCGGTTTATTCCTATCATAGCTCCCATGCGGACAGTGGGTTGTTCACGATCTATGCAGGTACGGCTCCTAAGCAAACAAAGGACGTGCTGGATTTGACGCTGGAGCTTTTACGAGATGTGGCTGTCAACGGTTTGGACGCTAATGAGCTTCGTAAAGGTAAGGAGCAATTAAAAGGAAGTTTGATTTTAAGCCTTGAAAGTACAGGTAGCCGGATGAATCGGCTTGGAAAAAATGAATTAATGCTCGGTCAGCATTATACGCTGGATCAAATGATCGAACATATCGAGCAAGTGACGGCAAATGATGTGAACAAAGTGCTGGATCGGATGTTCTCGGAGCCGTTTGCCCTGTCGATGGTGGGAGCGAGTGATTCAGCGGTAAAGGATATGAGGAGGGACTATTTTGTTAACTTACGTGGAAATTAACAGACTTGCGGGCAATGAAGATATTGAGCTGCCCCGCAAAATGTCAGAGCTTGCATCAGGGTTTGACTTGTATGCAGCAGTACAGGAAAATCTGGTACTGGAACCCGGCAAACGTTGCCTCGTTCCCACTGGATTTGCAATAGCTATGCCAGCGGGATTGGAGGCACAAATCCGTCCGCGAAGTGGACTGGCTCTTAAGCATGGTATTACCTGTCTCAATACACCGGGAACGATTGATGCGGATTATCGTGGGGAGATCAAAGTACTTCTTATTAATTTGGGGGAAGAATCGTTCACGATTACGCGCAATGAGCGAATTGCACAAATGGTATTTCAGGTTGTACCTGAGGTAGAGCTGAAACAAGTAGACCAATTATCTGAAACAGTGCGGGGTGCTGGAGGCTTTGGCCATACAGGACGCTGAGCTATGGTTGGTTTGCAATGTAAGAATGTCTTTTTTGTAAAAGCTTCAAATTTACTTGCTTAAGAGTAAGTATGCATATAAAGGTCGCCTCATCAAGGGGCGGCTTTTTTTTGTGTTTTTTCACCCCTCTCCGGGCACTCGCATAGACTAAAAGCATATCGTGTCTCGGAAAGGAGTGATCCGGATGCTAACAGGAATACGCGTCGTTGTTTTGGGTGGCGATGCGAGGCAGCTTGAGGTAATCCGCAAATGTGTGGACATGGATGCTACCGTCAGTGTGGTCGGTTTTGACAAGCTTGAAGTACCACTCAAAGGAGTGACACTAGAACCAATGTCTGTCAAGCTGCTGGAATCGTCAGACGCACTGATTTTGCCGGTGGTGGGATGCGATGAGGAAGGCAACGTAAATGCACTTTTCGGAGCACAGAAGCTCCAGTTTCTGAATGAACATGCTGCTGCTCTTCCACCGCATTGCGTTGTATATACAGGGATGGCGCGGACGTACTTAAAAGAAATTTGTACCAGACATGAGTTAAAGCTGGTAGAGCTGCTGGAGAGAGATGATGTGGCCATATACAACTCTATACCTACGGCCGAAGGCGCACTGATGATGGCCATTCAGCATACTGATTTTACGATTCACGGTGCAGATTGTATGGTTCTAGGCATGGGACGGACTGGATTTACCATGGCAAGGGCACTACAGGGGTTGGGAGCCAGAGTGAAGGTTGGAGTACGGCGGGCAGAGGATGCAGCAAGAGCCGTGGAAATGGGTTGGAAGCCTTTTATGACAAGGGATTTGTCGCATGAGACAAAGGGAGTTGACTTGATTTTTAATACGATACCCTCTATGATTATCACAGCGCAAATCCTGTCTAAATTGCCATTGAGCACCGTGATTATAGATCTTGCTTCCGCCCCAGGCGGATGTGATTTCCGTTATGCGGAAAAGCGTGGAATCAAGGCTATGCTTGCCCCTGGTCTTCCCGGTATAGTTGCTCCCAAAACTGCTGGTGCCATTATAGCGAATACGCTGGTGCAGTTGTTAATGGAAGATAATCCTGATCGGGGGGATGCACAATGAGTTGGCAAGGGAAAACAGTAGGTTATGCAATTACAGGCTCACATTGCACATTTGAAGAGGTAATGCCTGTTATACAGCGCTTTGTTGATGAGGGTGCGAAGGTCGTTCCTATTATATCCAATACAGTACTAACAACGGATACTCGCTTTGGTACTTCGCAAAGTTGGCAAAAACAGTTGAAAGATATAACAGGGAATGATATCATTTCTACAATTGTCGAGGCTGAGCCACTGGGTCCCTCCCAAATACTCGATGTGCTGGTGATTGCACCTTTGACGGGGAATTCGATGAGTAAATTAGCGAATGCAATGACAGACAGTCCAGTTTTGATGGCTGCCAAGGCGCAATTGCGCAACGGTCGTCCACTTCTTTTAGCTATATCTACTAATGATGGACTGGGTCTAAATGCTGCCAATATCGCCAAATTACTCGTAGCCAAAAATATCTTTTTTGTGCCGTTCGGACAGGACAATCCAGTTAAAAAGCCGAACTCGCTTGTAGCTAACATGGAGTTGATTCCGGAGGCTGCTTATGAAGCATTGCAGGGCAAACAGCTTCAGCCGATGATTGTGGAACGCAAGACCCTATGAAGTATTATAGTTAACTGCTGAGCATCCCTCGCCTAGAAGATGATTCGATATTGTATCGGGTCTAATTTCTTGTTGGCGGTGGATGCTTTCAGAATAAAAAATGGTTTTTTAGTCGAGAAGGGGAGATACACTAGATGAGCAATAGAAAGTTTAATGTAGCTGTCGTTGGAGCGACAGGCGCTGTAGGAGAACAGATCGTAAATCTGCTGGAAAAACGGGATTTTCCTGTGGACAAAATCAAATTTCTTTCTTCGCCTCGTTCTGCCGGCACGTTAATTAGCTTTAAAGGTCAGCAAATTCCAGTAGAGATTGCTACCCCCGACAGCTTTGAAGGAATCGACATTGCTTTGTTTAGTGCAGGTGGAGACGTAAGTAAGGAATTGGCGCCGCATGCTGTTCGTCATGGGGCAGTTTGCATTGACAACACCAACGCATTCCGAATGGATCCGACAGCTCCTCTTGTAGTGCCTGAGGTGAACAGCGACAAAATTGCCGAGCATCAAGGAATTATTGCGAACCCGAACTGCTCCACCATTCAGATGGTAGCTGCTTTGAAACCATTATATGATCAGTATGGCATCTCTCGTATCATTGTATCCACATACCAGGCCGTTTCCGGCGCTGGAAGCCGAGCTATTGATGAATTGAATCGTCAAAGCGCAGCGATTCTGAACGGTGATGAAGTCCAGCCTGATCTGTTGCCAGTAGGCTCGTTGCCAGTAAAGCATCAGATTGCTTTTAATGCTATCCCGCAAATCGATAAATTCCAGGACAATGGTTATACACTGGAAGAAATGAAAATGGTACGTGAAACGAAAAAAATACTGGGTGACGAATCTGTGGACGTAACAGCAACGTGTGTGCGTATTCCTGTTGTATACGGTCACTCGGAATCTGTATATGTAGAACTTAAAAAAGATTATGATTTAGAAGAAATCCGCAATCTGCTGGCTTCGGCACCGGGAGTAACGCTGGTGGACGATCCTGCTGCTCAGCTTTATCCACTGGCATCTGATGCTGCAGGAAAACCTGACGTATTTGTGGGGCGTGTACGCCGTGATTTGGGCAATAGCCGTGGATTGAATTTGTGGGTCGTATCCGACAACCTGCTCAAAGGAGCAGCATGGAACGCGGTGCAAATCGCGGAAATTATTGCTGCAAACGCGGAGTAACGTTCCGATATGGGGGAAGAATAATGGGTATTTTGGTGCAGAAATTTGGGGGAACCTCGCTGTCCACACCTGAAGCACGTCAACTTGTGCTGGCACATGTGAAGCGGGAGTTGGAACAAAATCTTCAATTGGTTGTTGTTGTGTCGGCCATGGGGAGAAAAGGAGAGCCTTATGCCACCGACACGCTGCTGGATTGGGCGGCGTCTAACGGCGACAGTCTTCCGAAGCGCGAACGGGATTTACTTCTGTGCTGTGGTGAAATCATTTCTGCTGCTACATTATGCAGCCTGATGGAGAAGGAAGGTATTCCTGCTACGGTGCTAACTGGGGCACAGGCGGGCTTTATTACGGATGATCAATACGGCAATGCTCGTATTTTGGATATAAAGCCAGACCGTGTTGTTGAAGAGTTGAACCTAGGTAGAGTTGTCATTGTGACAGGTTTTCAGGGACAAACAGCAGACGGTGATATGACTACCTTGGGTCGGGGAGGCAGCGATACGTCAGCTACTGCTCTGGGTGCTGCTCTACATGCGGATATGGTTGATATTTATACGGATGTGAATGGTATATTGACTGCCGATCCGCGCATTGTGGAAAACGCAAAGCCACTTACACATGTTAGCTATACGGAGATTTGTAATATGGCTCATCAGGGAGCAAAGGTTATCCATCCTCGTGCTGTTGAAATCGCTATGCAGGCTAATATCCCGGTCCGTGTTCGCTCTACCTTCTCCGAAGGAGAAGGTACGTTAGTTACCCACCCGGAAGGCTTCAAAGACGTGCAGGCAGACATTGTAGACCGTTTCGTGACCGGTATTGCGTATGTCGGCAATGTCACTCAGATTAATGTTGAATTAAAGCCGGGTTTGGAGCACTTGCAATTACAAGTATTCAAATCTATGGCTGAACATGGAATTAGCGTTGACTTTATTAACGTAACGCCATCGGGGGCAGTTTATACTGTGTTCGATCATGATGGAAGCAAAGCGGTTGAAGTATTGAACGGTTTGGGTCTAGAACCTAAGATACTGGCCGGGTGTGCTAAAGTTTCTGTCATAGGCGGTGGTATCAACGGGGTACCAGGCATTATGGCGACGATTGTGGAGGCATTGGCAGAATCAGACGTACAGATCCTTCAATCCGCAGATTCCAACACGACGATCTGGGTACTTGTTAAAAAAGAAGATATGGTGCAGGCTGTACGCGCATTGCATAATAAATTTGAACTCCATCAATAGGCGCATTGTCCGTGCTCGGACTTGCAAAAAGGAGGCAGCATGGTGAACTTCGGCAGATTGATTACCGCAATGGTGACACCTTTTGATAAGCAAGGAGAGATTGACTGGACTGCATTGTCCTCGTTGATTGATTACTTAATAGAAGAACAGCACTCAGAGTCACTTGTTGTATCTGGAACAACAGGGGAGTCTCCTACCCTGAGCGATGATGAAAAAATCAAGTTGTTTGCATTTGTTGTAGAAAAAGCAGCTGGACGATGTAAAATTATTGCCGGGACTGGAAGCAACAATACGCGTCACTCCATTCATCTAACCCGTGCCGCGGAGCAGGCAGGAGCAGATGGTGTTCTACTGGTAGTGCCATATTATAATAAACCGAATCAGGAAGGGATGTATCAGCATTTCGAAAGTATTGCGAACTCCACATCCCTCCCAGCTATACTGTATAATGTTCCAAGTCGTACTGGAGCGAGTCTAACAGCTGAAACAACACTGCGCCTTGCACAAATTCCGAATATTGTGGGAACTAAAGAATGTGCATCACTTGCGCAGGTCACACAGATTGCAGCGGCAGCGCCAGAAGGTTTTCTGGTTTATTCCGGGGATGATGCTTCTGGGTTGCCTGCTATGGCTGTAGGTGCTTATGGTATTATCAGCGTAGCGAGTCATGTGGTAGGTGCTGAAATGAAGCAGATGATCGATTCACTTGTAGGAGGACACTCGCAGGAGGCAGCAAAGTTGCATCAGCAGTTGTTCCCGATTTTCAAGGGTTTGTTTGGCTGTCCTCATCCTCTGCCTAATCCGGTGGCAGTAAAATATGCATTGGAATTACGGGGGGTTAAGGTAGGTTCGGTTCGGTTGCCGCTCATTCCTCCAACTCAGGATGAAGCGGAATTTATTAAGAAATTATTTACCCGCTAAAGAGAAATAGGAATGTAAGATGTTAATTAATACTAAGGAGTATCCTTGTTAAGGGCAGTCGGTAGGTACAAAACCGATAGGGTTTATTGTCTGACAAGGTTCCCAGCGTGAAGGGCGTTCTTATAGGACGCCCTTTTTGCTGTGCTTTTAACCATGTATGTAGACAAAATGACAGATACTAATGGTTTCAGACGGCAATGGGAAACCTAGCGTAACGAACAGGATGACTTGTTTTTTCGTATTTTAATCATGTATAATGGGGTCAAGTGACTGGGTGCGGTATTTTTTTGAAAATTAAATAAACAAATCAAGGTACGACGTCCAACTACCATAGGAGGTTTAGATTCATTTGTCTAAAAAAACAAACAACGATAAATTGATGATTTTCGCTTTGGGCGGCGTCGGTGAAATCGGGAAAAATATGTATGTCGTTCAATACGGCAATGACATTGTCGTGGTGGATTCCGGTTTGAAATTCCCGGAAGAGGACATGCTGGGCATTGATATCGTTATTCCTGATATTTCCTACCTTACAGAGAACCGCGACAAAGTAAGAGGCATTGTGCTGACTCATGGTCACGAGGACCATATCGGCGGTTTGCCTTACGTGTTGAAACATTTGAATGTACCAGTATATGGTACCAAATTGACGCTGGGATTGGTGGAAAACAAGCTGAAGGAAGCGAATCTGCTTGGTGAAACCAAACGTATTTTGATCAATGCTGATTCTGAAATCAAGCTGGGTTCCACACTGAAAGCAACATTCTTCAGAACCAACCATAGTATTCCAGATTCTGTAGGTGTATGTATTGATACTCCTGAAGGCGCTGTTGTTCATACAGGTGACTTCAAATTTGACCATACTCCGGTCAACGGACAATATGCAGATTTGCAGCGTATGGCTGAAATTGGCACACGTGGCGTACTGGCTCTTTTGTCAGACAGTACGAATGCCGAAAAACCGGGCTTTACACCTTCGGAAAAGAGCGTTGGTATTGTCCTGGAAGACATTTTCCGCAAGTCGAGACAGCGTGTGGTCGTAGCTACTTTTGCTTCTAACGTACATCGTATTCAACAGGTAATTAATGCTGCTGAAGCAACGGGACGTAAAGTAACAGTTATTGGTCGAAGCATGGTTAATGTCGTAGGTATTGCTTCGGACTTGGGCTATTTGGAAATTCCAGATGGAATGCTGATTGAGCCTGAAGAAGTTGGCAAAATGTCAGCGGATCGTGTAGTTATTCTCTGCACAGGTAGTCAGGGTGAACCGATGTCAGCTTTGACAAGAATGGCTCGTTCCACACATCGAAAGGTTGACATTCTTCCAGGGGATTCAGTCATCATCGCAGCTACTCCAGTACCAGGTAATGAAAAATACGTTGGACGCACAATTGATGAGCTGTTCCGTCTGGGTGCCAATGTATATTACAGCGCAGCTAATCCAGGTATCCACGTTTCTGGACACGGAAGCCAGGAAGAACTCAAGCTGATGCTAAATCTGATGAAACCAAAGTTCTTCTTGCCAATTCATGGTGAGTTCAGAATGCAACGTCGTCACGCTCTTCTTGCTGAAGGCGTAGGTATTGAGCCTGAAAATATCTTTATCACGGATATCGGTGAAGTCATTGAAATTCAGAATGGTGGAGCACGCAGAGCTGGCAAAGTTACAGCAGGTAACGTACTGATCGATGGACTAGGCGTAGGGGATGTAGGAAATATCGTATTGCGCGACCGCAAATTGCTGTCACAGGACGGTATTTTGGTGGTTGTTGTTACGCTGAGCAAGCAAGACGGAACGATTAAATCGGGACCAGATATCATTTCCCGAGGTTTCGTATATGTCCGTGAATCGGAAGGTTTGCTGGATGAAGCGAATCGTATTGTCTCAAGTACACTGCATAAGCTCATGAGTGAAAATGTAAATGAATGGGCTTCCCTCAAGACAAATGTCAAGGATGCACTAGGTCGCTTCTTGTATGAGCAAACTCGTCGGAGACCGATGATCCTGCCAATTATAATGGAAGTGTGATTCAATTGGAATTTGTTCAAAAACCTGAATTAAAAACTTAAGTCACAGGCACACAGTCGCCTCTCTTCCCGCAGGAAATATTGGACGGTTTCCGCGGGAGGAGAGGCTTTTTTGATTTCCTGGGACAAGGAAAGGCATGGGGGTGGGTATAAAATATTCCATTTCTATCCCATACTATAGGGTGAATACGGGTCATATAGATGCGTAAAGCGAAAGGAAGATCACCCATATGGAACAATACAGCAATCTAACATCTGGCAATGAGGAAAGCGAAGCGCCAGATCAACCAGAAATTGGGCAAAGACCCGCTTTACCTGCTATGGAGGCTTTGCAGCAACTGGGTCAAACCTCCATGCCTGGAGGCGAGTCCAATATTTTTTGCATGACGATTATCGGTCAAATTGAAGGGCATCTCATTTTGCCGCCTCAAAACAAAACGACAAAATATGAGCACATTATTCCCCAGTTGGTAGCGGCAGAACAAAATCCTCGCATCGAAGGATTAATGATTTTGCTGAATACAGTTGGTGGTGATGTAGAGGCAGGACTAGCTATTGCTGAAATGATCGCATCGATGAGTAAACCAACGGTGACCATTGTCATAGGTGGGGGGCATAGCATCGGTGTGCCTATTGCTGTGTCTTCCACTTATTCCTACATTGCGGAGAGTGCGACGATGACCATTCATCCCATTCGTATGAGCGGTCTGGTTATTGGAGTACCACAAACTTTTGAATACATGGAAAAAATGCAGGAACGTGTTGTACGCTTCGTCGTTTCTCATTCTCGTATTACAGAAGAGCAGTTTAAGGAATTAATGTTTAAAACCGGTGAGTTAAACCGCGATATTGGTACAGCGGTTGGGGGAGCCGATGCAGTGAAGTATGGATTGATGGACGCGGTTGGAGGCATCGGAGAGGCTTTAAAACAGCTTAACACCATTATTGAAACGCGGCGTCAGCAACAGCAGGCTCCGTATGCTCCTTTTTCTCCTAGTGCCACAGGAACTCCTACAGAGACACTGTCAGGGGAGCCTAGCGGGGGGGAGCTACCACAATGACACTATATACTGTAATGCCAATGGAAATGGTATGGCAAGGGATGTGGAAAGAGGCTGAGGAGTTTGCAGAGGTTCGGGTAGACGGTCTACTTATGCAAGTACAGCCGCTTGAAAGTCGTCGGGGGATCATTGTACGGTTGTTGGACTGTCCTCTGGAAGCCTATCTGAATCCGCGTTATGGACCAGGTCAAGTCATCGAGTGGTCGTAGAAGGTGTCGAATAGTATAGAAATAGGTCGTTTACTGTTGAAAAAGAACATATGTGCGGATACCGGGTGACGTGGTATAATATTCTTCTGGGGGGTGACCTTGTATGTCCAGAAGAAGAAAAAGAAAAAAGAAAGCCGCATTTGGCGGAGTTCTAAAATTTGAAATTTACGGCATTGTGCTGATTACATTAGCGGTCATTGCGTTGTCGGGTGAAGCGGCGGTTGGTCGGTCGCTATCCAAGATGTTTGGGCTCGTACTGGGGAAATTCTATTTTGTTATCCCTCTCATTGGCATTTATTATGGTCTGATGGTGATGATTCACCGCAAGTGGCCGAACCAGTGGAACTCCCGCAAAACGGGTTTGCTCCTGTTAGTATTTGCCTTTACACTTATGAGTTCTATTTCATCTATGGAGCAGCGTTTGGGGCCGATCAACGCGCTTCAGCCGGGCGGAGTGATGACCCAGATACATATAGATATGCGTGAGCAGTTGCTGTCGCCTGACCAGCAGGGCCATACCTCAATGCTGAACAAGGATATCAGCGGGGGCTACGTAGGCGCATTGCAGCTTACTGTTCTGTTGTGGCTGTTTGGTCTCACAGGAGCTAAACTGATCATGATTGTTATGTTCGTCATTTGTTTTATGCTGATGACCCAACTGTCCTATGTGGATTTGGTACGGATTGTAAAGACCAAGCTGCTGACAGCCGGGGGAAGCGTGCGCAAAAAATGGACTGGTAAAGCTACTCCGCTTTCAGCATCAAGCAAAGGCAGTGGAAATAGAAAAATCAAGTCTGACCCCATTCCTGCCTATGAGGAAGACATGGATGATGACTTTGACGAAATGCAGCCTCCTGCACGCAAACAGCCGATTTTCTTTCAGTTGTTTGGTCTCAAAAATTCAGATAAAGCGGACAAGGATGAGCATTCCGTCGATACGGATGAGGATGATCATGATCTTCCATATGAAGCTGAGGACGCGCAGGCCCAGTGGAGAAACGGCAACCAGAGTGAAGAGATGTCTGACGTAGTCGAACACGTTGAGCAGGAAGCTGCAACTCTGGTAAAAAGGTCGCCGATTATTAGGGATTTCTTCGAACAAGTAAAGCATGAGGAAAGAAGACCGGAAGCTGAATTTGGAGAGTCCCTGACAGGAGCAGAGCAGACAACTTCCATTATTGACGAATCCCTGGATGATGACTTTGTGGATGCCAATGCAAATACGGATATGGATGATTCGACAGCGATCCAGGGGACATTAGAAGGTGCTCAGGGACAAGCTCAGACGATTGCAACTGGGGTGGCAGGCGAAGAGGCTGAAGGTAACCATACAGCTATTCCGGCTCCGCCGCCGCCTAAACCGTACAAGCTCCCATCATTTCGTTTACTTGCTAAACCACAAAACGCAGGCAAAGGTATGGGACAAAAGGATTACATGCAAACGGCACGCAAGCTGGAGGCAACGCTGGAAAGCTTCGGTGTCCGGGCGAAGGTGCTGGAGGTTGTCCGTGGCCCTGCCGTAACGCGTTATGAAATTCAGCCGGACATTGGAGTAAAGGTCAGCCGCATTGTGAGTCTGACGGATGACATTGCGCTTGCGCTTGCTGCCAAAGATATCCGTATGGAGGCTCCGATTCCTGGGAAATCTGCTATCGGAATTGAGGTTCCGAATAATGAAGTTTCCATTGTAACGATGCGTGAGGTAATGGAGACAACCGTTTTCCAGGAGTCAGCTTCCAATTTATCTATTGCATTCGGACGTGATATCGCAGGACAGACGATTGTCGGTAATTTGGCCAAGATGCCCCATCTGCTTGTAGCTGGGGCAACAGGTTCGGGTAAATCAGTGTGTATCAATGGGATCATTACGAGTATTTTGTACAAAGCAAAGCCGGATGAGGTCAAATTTTTGATGGTCGATCCTAAAATGGTGGAGTTGAACGTGTACAACGGAATCCCTCATTTGTTGGCTCCGGTCGTGACTGATCCAAAGCGAGCCTCACTTGCATTGAAAAAAATTGTAGTTGAAATGGAAAAAAGATATGAGTTATTTTCCAAATCAGGAACCCGTAATATTGAGGGCTATAATAATCTGATGAAAGATAACCCGGATGCATTTCTGCCTTACATCGTCGTTATTGTGGACGAGTTGGCAGATTTAATGATGGTAGCTGCGGGAGATGTGGAGGATGCGATTGCACGACTTGCCCAAATGGCGCGTGCAGCAGGCATCCACCTTATCATTGCAACGCAAAGACCTTCGGTTGACGTAATTACCGGGGTGATTAAAGCCAATATTCCTTCACGTATTGCCTTCGGCGTTTCCTCGCAGGTAGACTCCCGTACCATATTGGACATGGGTGGAGCCGAGAAGCTACTCGGACGTGGTGATATGCTGTTCATGCCAATGGGTGCTTCCAAACCAGTCCGCGTTCAGGGAGCATTCATGAGCGATCAAGAAGTCGAAAATATTGTTAGCTACGTACGTGAACAGGGTGAAGCGCAGTATGATGAAACGCTAGTGCCGGAGGTGGAAGAGGTATCGGCTGATGCAGATGAAATGCTGGATGAGCTGTACGATCAGGCGGTCAACATCATTTTAGAGGCTAAACAAGCTTCCGTTTCGCTCCTTCAGCGCCGTATGCGGATCGGTTATACACGTGCTGCTCGACTGATTGACTCCATGGAAGCTCGCGGAGTCATCGGCCCTTACGAGGGCAGCAAGCCCCGTGAGGTCCTTATCTCAATGGAGCAATATCAGCAAAATAAAGTAAGTTCCTAAGCATGATCTCTATCCAGCACTACATTAAAACGCTGTTTGTTCGCATGGTGGTTGTTCTAATATGACAACTCCAAGTGCACAAACAGCGTTTTTTTGTGATGTTTTTTGAGGTGTGGCGACTACCTGCTGAAAGAAGATTAAAAGGGTGAATAGCTTTAAGCGGAGCTTGTCATAATAAACGTAGCCATCCTGTTAATCCCACAAAAGAAAGGTAGAGCGCAGCATATGAAAAAGACAATGGTCTGGATTTGCACGGGTATCCTCGCAGCCTCGGCTATTACGTACACAGGACTTTTTAAAAGTGACTCTGCACAGCAGCAAGCAGAGCCGCTGAGCACACAGCAGAAAGTACAAGCGGCGCAACCTTCCCAGCCGACATTCAGCTCGGGAGCGGTTGATTTTGGATCTTACGGTCAGGATGTATATGAGTTGCAATCACGTTTGAAGTTGCTGGGCTTTTTTGGCGGGAAAGTGGACAGTCATTTTGGCAGCAGTACACTAAAAGCTGTCAAGGGTTTTCAAAAGGAATTTGGCATCCGTCCCGATGGAGTGGTCGGAGCAAAGACGAAATTAAAGCTGGTGAATGCTACTCCTAACTGGAAGCCAACGGAAACTCCTATGCATCGTAACAATCAAGGTTCCGCTCAGGGACAGACAGCGGACAATAACGATAAAGCAGATCAAAATGATGAAACGATGGGATCGGCCAACACCATGGGACTATCTGAAAACGATCTTAAAATTATGGCCAACGCGGTCTACGGTGAATCCCGTGGCGAGCCGTTTGAAGGCCAAGTTGCCGTTGCGGCTGTTATTTTGAACAGGGTCAAGTCACCTAGCTTTCCCAATTCACCATCTGGAGTGATCTTTCAACCAGGAGCTTTCACAGCTGTAGCAGACGGCCAAATCTGGCTCACACCGAATGAAACTGCACAAAAGGCGGTACGCCAAGCCCTAAACGGCTGGGACCCAAGCGGAGGATGTCTTTATTATTTTAACCCAAAAACAGCCACCTCCAAATGGATTTGGTCCCGTCCGCAGGTGAAAACCATCGGGGAGCATATTTTCTGCATGTAAAACGCCGAAGCAGCCGGGAGCTTGTCTCCGGTTGCTTCTTGGCTTTTGCATGGTTAGAATAAAGATTGGTACACTTTACCTCTTTACAGGAGGAAGATTCACAGCAGCTAATGCTAATCAAAGGCTAGACGCAAATTGACGTCACAAAGGAGTTTTGGACTTGAACAAAACAGGTTTCGAGCGTGGCACACGCAGACAACTGAGGATTCATGTACTGCCGACCAAGCGCTTTAAGACGTTTGCTATATCATTGTATGTAGGCACTCCGCTACGGGAGGACACCGTAACTCGAGTGGGGCTGGCACCTTTCGTTCTGCGACGGGGTACAGAATCGTATCCGCAGACTACACAATTCAGAGAACAGTTAGAGCAATTGTATGGCGCGGGTTTCGGTTTCGATGTGTATAAACGTGGAGATTATCAGATCGTGCAATTTCGCATGGATACGATTAATGACAGCTTTGTAAATAGTCCAGATAGTTTACTGGATCGTTCGTTTTCTTTTCTCGGAGAAGTGCTAACGAAGCCTGCATTGGAAAATGGTGCATTTCAAACGGGATACGTCCAGCAGGAACGAGAAAATGTGCGTAAGAAGCTGGAATCTATAGTTAACGATAAAATACGTTACGCTGGTGAGCGCTGTATGGAGGAAATGTGCAAGGATGAGCCTTATCGTCTGCACCCTCTTGGTCAACGATCTGATCTGGACAGTATAGATGCACAGAGCTTGTATAAGGCTTATGGAGAATGGCTGAATCATGCCAGCATGGATTTATACGTTGTGGGAGATACGACGCTAGAAGAAGTTGAGAAGTTTGTTGATCGCTATTTTCAATTGAACCGTTCAGCGGAAACAGGGTATGTTCCTGAACAGCCCAAGTCGGTAGAGCGTGATGTTCAAACCGTTGTAGAGCGTCTTGATGTGAACCAGGGCAAGCTCAACATGGGGTTGCGCACCCCTATTACGTATGGAGACGATCGCTATGCTTCCGCTCTGATGTACAATGGCATTCTGGGCGGGTATCCGCATTCAAAGCTGTTCGTTAATGTGAGGGAGAAGGAAAGTTTGGCGTATTACGCTTCATCACGGTATGACGGGCATAAAGGTATTGGTACGATTCAATCTGGTATTGAAATTCCTAATTATGAAAAAGCGGTTACTATTATCCGTAAGCAACTGGAAGATACGCAAAACGGAGCGATTACTGAGCTGGAAATGACCCAAACGCAGGCGATGATTCGCAACTTGCTAAAGGAGATGCAGGATTCCGCTTTTGAAATGATCGCCTATGATTTTAACAGACAGCTTTCCGGTAAAGAACGGACAGTAGATGAGCTGCTGAGTCAGGTGGAGGCAGTCAAGGTGCAGGATGTTCAGGATGCCGCCCGGACGTTCCGACTGGACACTATTTATTTCTTGAGAGACCAGAAGGGGGAATAGCGGTGGAGCATATACCTTATGAGCATTTGCAGGAAACGCTGTACTATGAAGTAATGGATAACGGTTTACACGTTTATGTGTTGCCCAAACCAGGTTTTCAGAAGACATACGCCACATTTGCAACTAAATACGGCTCAGTTGATAATCATTTCCGCGTCGAAGGTCAACAGCCCGTAAAGGTGCCGGATGGCATAGCCCATTTTTTGGAGCATAAAATGTTTGAAGAGCCTGAAGGCGATATTTTTGCTACCTTCTCCTCTAATGGGGCATCGGCGAACGCATTTACGAGCTTTGATCAAACTGTATATCTGTTTTCGGCAACCGAGCGTATTCAAGAAAATTTGACCACGCTGGTCAATTTTGTGCAGCATCCTTACTTTACAGATGAAAATGTAGAAAAGGAAAAAGGCATTATTGGCCAGGAAATTAATATGTATGAAGATAACCCCGATTGGCGGAGTTACTTTGGTCTGATCGAGGCGTTGTACAAGGTCCATCCGGTGCATATAGATATCGCAGGTACTGTTCAATCCATCAGTACGATTACAAAAGAAACGCTGTACAGTTGCTATGAAGCTTTCTACCACCCAAGCAATATGATTCTTTTTGTAGTGGGCGGAGTGGATCCAGCTGAAGTAATAGAGCTGGTACGTAACAATCAGGCCAAAAAGGACTATAAGCCGCAGGGAGAGATTGAGCGGATTTTCGACGATGAACCCACTACAGTTGCAGAACCACGTCGTGAGGTGAAGCTGGCCGTTTCTCTGCCAAAGCTATTGTTTGGATTCAAGGAGGCTGAAGTAGGCCTAACGGGTGAAGAATTACTTCGTCATGATCTGGAAACCAAGCTGATGCTTGATCTCCTGTTTGGTTCCAGTACACAACTATATCAAAAGCTCTACGATGAGGATCTGATTTCGGACAGTTTTGGTCATGAGTACAATAGTACGCAGCAATATGCATTCTCTGCAATCGGCGGGGATACCAAAGACCCGGATCGGCTGTTGACGAGAATACGTGAAGAGGTGGAGTCCATTCAGAAGCAGGGCTTTGCGGCAGAACATTTTGAACGGGCACGCAAAAAGAAAATCGGTGGTTATCTGCGTACACTCAATTCACCAGAAAATATTGCACATGAATTTACAAGACATCGCTTCCGGGGCAGCGATTTTTTCCAACTGCTCCCTATTTATGAAAGTATCACGCTTGAGGATGTAAATCGCCGTCTAAAAGACCATATCCAGTGGGATCAACTCGCAATATCACTAGTGGTGAGTCCGTAATGTCCAGGGAGAGGGAAACAATGACCACCGAGGGCGGAGAATTAAAAGCAATTGGCGATACAACCGTGCTGATTACAGGAGCCAGTGGCGGAATTGGTGCGGCTATTGCTGAGCGTTTTGCAGCTGTAGGGATGAATGTTGTCATTCACTACATGAAGTCCCATGAAAAAGCAAATGAAGTTGCCCGTCGTTGCATGGCTTATTCAGGCAAGGTAATGACCGTGTCAGCGGATCTGCGGAGCAAGGAGCAGATCGAACGCATGCGGGAAAAGCTGGATAATCACGGGATGAAGCCGGATATTCTTGTGAACAACGCCGGATTATCTCATTATGGGCTGTTGACAGATGTTTCGGAAGAGGAATGGGACGAAGTGATGGCCGTCAATGTTAAGGGAACCTTTCTGTGCACGCAGGTTTTTATGCCACATATGATTTCCCAACGCTATGGCCGCATTGTGAATGTTTCCTCCGTGTGGGGGATATGTGGCGCATCGTGCGAGGTGTTGTATTCCACCACCAAGGGAGGCATTAACGCTTTCACTAAAGCGCTGGCTCAAGAGGTAGCACCTTCCGGGGTGACAGTGAATGCTGTAGCTCCAGGTGCAGTGGATACGTCGATGCTGGATCATTTGGATAAAGGCGAAATTACCAGTTTGGAAGAAGAAATTCCTGCCGGACGTTTGGCTCGACCTGATGAAATATCGTCCCTGGTTTATTTTCTTGCGCTTCCTGAGTCAGGTTATATTAATGGCCAGGTCATAAGTCCTAATGGAGGATGGGTGACTTAAGGGATAGCGCTTGGAGGAATCCACCAGTATAGTAAGCGTCTGAGAAGAGCATATTATAACTGTTGATTTTAAATCTGAATCATCTAAGGAGGATTTAAGTATGTCAACAGTTGTTCAGAATTTTGATGTTTGGAAAAAGTTCCTTGGTCAGCGTGTAGAGCAAGCGGAGAAGCTGGGAATCAGCCAAGATACCATTTCAGAGCTTGCTTATGAAATCGGTGATTTTCTGGATGAGAAGGTCGATCCAGCCAACCACTCCAACCGCGCACTGAAAGAACTGTGGGGAGTTGCCGATGAGGACGAGCGTCACACCATCGCCCGGCTAATGGTTAAATTGGCTAAGAGCAACGCATAAGTAGGAACCAACATGAAAAGCTCCCTTATGGGGGCTTTTCTGTAATGGTTACAGAGCTGTTCTTGTAATTCCATTGTAATTTATATATCATAAACGTGATTGAGGCTTACAACACAATGTAGCCTATCGAATTTCAATAATTGGTTTTGTCGAAAGATGTTATTTTATGATACAATAATGCTTTGATTTGGAGTTGTTGACGGTTTGAATGTGAATGAGGTGCTAACGTGACGGAAGAAACGAAACAGTGGTACATGGAGTACAAGATACATAAAAATCGACCCGGACTGCTGGGAGACATTGCTTCCATGCTTGGTATTCTGGGGGTTAATATACTGACAATCAACGGTGTTGAAGGCGAAAGACGGGGGATGTTGCTTGAAACGGACGATGACGAGAAAATACGCATTCTCGGAGACACGTTAAAAAAAGCGAGTAACATTACAGTCACGGCCTTACGTGCTCCGAGACTGGTTGATATATTGGCAGTAAGACACGGCCGTTACATCGATCGGGATTCAGATGATCGTAAAACATTTCGCTTTACACGCGATGAGCTTGGGTTGCTGGTCGATTTTTTGGGTGAAGTATTAAAGAGGGACGGCAATCAGGTGATCGGTCTTCGCGGGATGCCGCGTGTGGGCAAAACGGAATCCATTATTGCCAGTAGTGTATGCGCAATGAAGCGTTGGACTTTTGTGTCTTCAACGTTACTACGACAGACGGTGCGCAGTCAGCTCTCTGAAGAAGAAATGAACCCAAACAATGTGTTTATTATTGATGGTATTGTCAGTACAATTCGGTCAAATGAAAGACATTATCACCTGCTTCAGGAAATCATGAGCATGCCAAGTACTAAAGTGATTGAGCATCCTGATGTATTTGTACGTGAATCAGGATACAGCTTTGAAGATTTCAATATCATTATTGAACTTCGCAATAATCCGGCTGAGGAAATTATTTATGATACCTTTACAGCCAGTTATACAGAAGATCTTTAAATAAGCGTAATTATACAAGGAGATGATGACATGTCAGAACTGGGTCAGCAATTAAAGGAGGCCCGGCTGCAAAAAGGATTGAGCCTTGACGATGTTCAGGAAATGACGAAGATACGCAAACGTTATCTGGAAGCCATTGAGACGGGCGATTACAAAGTGCTGCCGGGAAGCTTTTATGTCAGAGCTTTTATTAAAACATACGCTGAAACGGTCGGGTTAAACCCCGATGAGATTCTGGAAGGGCATCAAAGCAATGTGCCTGAACCTGAGCCGGAAGCAGTCATGGAGCCTGTTACACAGAAACGCTCCAGCCGTCCCGCCACGATTGGTAATCTTAAATGGTTGCCTACAGCGTTAATGTGGCTTTTTCTAGTTCTCATTGTTGGGGTTATTTATGCTTATTGGGTGAGCAACAACCATTCAACTCCAAAAACAGCAGAAAACACAACGCCGATTACAACACCAAGTACAACGCCAAGCACGTCTACTCCTGATACCACTACGACACAGCCGAACAATGGTCAAACGACGGCTCCAAATGGTGCTGGTGGGAAGACTCCTGATGCGGGGCAAACCGGACAAACTCAGCCAGATGGTACGGGGAATACGGATGCTACTACTCCAGATACTGGACAGCAGCCGGATACGACTACACCACAACAAGGTGTAACTGTGGCACAGGACGGCAAGCAAGGCAAGACGACGATTTTCAAAGTTTCCAGTGCAACGGGAGCCACAGCCAAGGTTGATATTAAAGCTACGGGTGAAAGCTGGCTTGAAGTGTACAAGGGACAAAATTCCCGTGGAGAAAAGCTGAGCTACGGTATGACTAAAAGTGGAGATGCCATGTCTTTCGATATTGGACCGGAAGGTTTATATATCAAATCAGGACGGTCTTCTGCCACAGATATTTCCGTAGCAGGTCAACCGATAACAGACAATAAATCGACTACACGTGTACTGATCCAGCAAGGAGAAGCTTCTTCGACCGGAACGAGTGCAGGAGTGACGGGTTCACCTGCAGATTCTATGACAGGTAGCAGTACGGATTCAACACAAAGTGGTACAGATTCTACAACTACTGATGGTGAATAAACGCCTTGGTGCAAGGAAATACTAATGACTGTAATTCCTGGAAAGGCAGTCATTTCATTTTCCGAAAAGTGAGGTGTATACGTTATGACCGTCAGCTGGATTGTGACTGGGCTCGGTATCATTGTCAGTTTACTGGGCTATTATCTGACACCGAATGCATGGGGCTATGGCATACTGGGCTTTGGTCTTGCTCACATTGTGCTTGGACTTTTGGATATGTTCCGAACTCCAACACGAAGCCATAATTAGATATTTTGACCATAATTGAAATAAAGGCGTTTTTGTCAGGAAAACTGGCAAAAACGCCTTTTTAGTCAACCGATTATTGGATTTTTGTAAATGACTAGCCTATAATTAGATATTGAACTTTGTTGTGGAAAGGAAAGTGAAACGATGGCTTCAGAAAATTCATTTGATATCGTCTCCAAAATGGATATGCAGGAGTTAACAAATGCGGTTCATCAGACGGAGCGTGAAATTGAAACACGATTTGATTTCAAGGATAGCAAAAGTAGCCTCAAGCTTGAGAAAGAAGCTCTTACGATTGCATCGGAAGACGAGTACAAGCTGAATGCGGTGATTGATATTTTGCAATCTAAAATGGCCAAACGAGGTCTGTCCCTTAAAAATGTGGAGTATGGCAAATTGGAACCCGCTTCTCTAGGTTCAGTGCGTCAGCGTCTTTCGCTTAAGCAGGGAATCGATCAGGATAATGCCAAGAAAATTAATATTCTTATTCGGGACTCCAAGCTAAAAGTCAAAAGTCAGATTCAAGGTGATCAAATCCGAGTGACCGGAAAAAACAGGGATGATTTACAGGCGATTATTCAATTGCTACGTAAAGCTGATTTGCCATTGGAGCTTCAATTTACAAACATGAAATAAAGCCGTTTTCCCTCATATATTTTGTAGGAAAAAACGTTGCTTGATGTGCGGCAGGTTATTTTGACATGCGTTTTGCGCCATATTATACTTGTAACGAAAATGCAGACAATTCAGGTGTATAGCGCTCATCGAAAGCGATTTACATAGGATTGAATTTAATCCGTAAACTGCCATTTGTAATCAAGTACGATAATCAGGGGAGAGTGTGTTGTGAATTTACCCAACAGAATTACAATAACGCGGATTTGCCTTATCCCGGTAATGATGCTGGCTTTGCTGGTGGACTTTGATTTTTATCCGCCGCCGATTGAGATCGGAGCTTTCAAGCTGCCGTATAATCAGCTGATTGCGGCTATCATTTTCCTTGTAGCAGCCAGCACGGATGGTCTTGACGGATATTTGGCACGTAAAAATAATATGGTCACCAATTTGGGCAAGCTGTTGGACCCCCTTGCTGATAAGCTTTTGGTAACCGCTATTTTGGTTTCCTTGGTAGAAATGGGGAAAATTGATTCATGGATTGTCGTTGTGATTGTTAGCCGTGAGTTTGCGGTTACGGGGCTGCGTCAGATTGCCTTACTGGATGGGTCTGTGGTTGCTGCAAGCAATTGGGGCAAATTAAAGACGATCATCCAGATCGTTGCTATTGTAGCGCTGCTCATTAATAATTTCCCGTTTGTTTTTCTTGGTATACCGTTTGATTTAATAGCGATATGGGCAGCAGTGTTGATCACCATTTATTCGGGTATTGATTATTTCGTGAAAAATATCCATTTGCTGAGCTCCTCCAAAGTTTAACAGGATAAATTTTATGGAAACAGCAATAGGGACTAAACTTATTGCTGTTTCTTTATATAATTCCCATAATATTCGCAGTACAGGAGGAAGAATTGATGAAAGCTGAAATAATTGCAGTAGGAACAGAGTTATTGCTCGGACAAATAGTGAATACAAATGCTCAATATTTGTCACAAGAGCTGGCTACAATTGGAATCGATGTATATTTTCAGACTGTGGTTGGCGATAACATAAATCGGCTTCAGGAAGCGATAAGAATTGCTCAGAAGCGTGCGGATATTATTTTGTTTTCCGGCGGTCTGGGGCCGACTCAGGATGATTTGACGAAAGAGGCGATAGCGGCTGTATTGGGGCGGAAATTGCACATAGATCGTCTTGCAATGGACAAGCTAGATCAATTTTTCCGTAACCGTGGGGTAGAAATGACCGAGAATAACCGCCGGCAGGCGCTTTCTATTGAAGGTGCTACTCCGCTTGAAAATGAGACAGGGCTAGCTGTGGGCGACGCGATTGCACAGGACGGTAAATTTTATGTAGTTTTGCCTGGACCGCCTAAGGAACTCAAACCCATGTTTGCAAACCAGGCGAAACCTTGGTTGCTTCAGCAGGCATTGAGCGGTGAGGAAATGCCAATTTATTCGAAAATGCTAAAATTTGCAGGGATCGGTGAGTCAGCTCTTGAAACCCATTTGTTAGATCTAATCCAATCCCAGACAGATCCCACGATTGCCCCTTATGCCAAGGAAGGGGAAGTCACGATCCGTATATCCACCAAGGCGGCCAGCGAAAGTGAAGCATTAATTAAGCTGACAGCTACGGAAGTAGAAATTCAGCAGCGTCTTTCGGAGTATATGTATGCAAGCGAGGATGTTGCGCTGGAGAAGGTTATCGTAGATCTAATGGCCAAACGCGAACTCACGGTGAGTGCGGCAGAAAGCTGTACAGGTGGAATGCTGATGGAACAGATTACTTCTATACCTGGCAGTGCTGCTATGTTTCAAGGTGGCATCGTGTGCTATTCCAATGAAATGAAGATGAAGTTACTCAACGTGCCTTATGATTATTTGGAAGGGGACCATGCGCCAGGCGCAGTGAGTAAGGAAGTAGCCCTTGTGCTTGCAGAGCAGGCGAGAATGATCATGGATAGCGATTTTGGACTTTCAGTTACCGGTGTAGCCGGGCCTGGGTATTCCGAACGGAAGCCAGTCGGTCTAGTGTATATTGGCATTGCTGAACGCGACAAGGAAACGGAAGTACATGAACTGAAACTGAGTGGCAACCGTGAAACAATCCGACTGCGATCAGTCAAAGCAATCCTGTACAGATTGTGGCGCAGGCTGGTAGAGAACGAGAAACTCTCTTAAACATCTATGTACAGTGTGACTCGTAGAGTTGTTTTAGATAGATATTCATGGTATAATCATCTTATCGGAAGAACCGTTGCAAAGCCTTTTGCCAGCGGTTCTTTTTTTGTTTTAAGAGACAGGTGTAATTATAGAAGAGAGTTGTACGAATAAAAAAAACGAATGTATGTTCGAAAAAATGCTTGGCAAGCGTGTCAAAACAAGGTATTATTAAAGTACAAACAATGAAGGATGTGAGTTTATTGTCAGATCGTCGTGCTGCGCTGGATATGGCGCTCCGTCAAATAGAAAAGCAATTTGGTAAAGGTTCCATTATGAAGTTGGGTGAGTCTACCCATATGCAAGTGGAAACGATCCCCAGTGGTTCGATTGCTTTGGATATTGCGTTAGGAACGGGCGGCTTTCCAAGAGGCCGGGTTATTGAAATATACGGACCGGAATCATCCGGTAAAACGACAGTAGCTCTTCACGCTATCGCAGAGGTGCAAAAAACAGGCGGACAAGCCGCCTTTATCGACGCCGAGCATGCGCTTGATCCGTCGTATGCAAGCAAGCTGGGTGTCAATATTGATGAGTTGTTACTATCGCAACCAGATACAGGAGAGCAGGCGCTTGAGATTGCCGAAGCCCTTGTACGTAGTGGAGCAGTAGACATTGTAGTTGTTGACTCCGTAGCGGCACTTGTGCCCAAGGCAGAGATTGAAGGCGAAATGGGAGATTCCCACGTTGGTCTTCAAGCACGTTTGATGTCTCAGGCATTGCGTAAGCTTTCTGGAGCTATTAATAAGTCGAAAACCATTGCTATTTTTATTAACCAGCTACGTGAAAAAGTAGGTGTTATGTTCGGTAACCCTGAAACAACACCAGGTGGACGTGCCTTGAAGTTTTACTCTACGGTACGTTTGGATGTTCGTCGTATTGAAAGTTTGAAAATGGGTAACGACATTGTGGGTAACCGCACACGTATTAAAGTCGTGAAGAACAAAGTTGCCCCTCCTTTCCGTCAGGCTGAGGTGGATATTATGTACGGTGAGGGTATTTCCAAAGAAGGTAGCTTGATCGATATCGGTACGGAGCATGACATTGTCGACAAGAGCGGAGCCTGGTATTCCTACGAAGGTGAGCGCCTTGGTCAGGGACGTGAGAATGCTAAACAATTTTTGAAGGAAAATCCGAATATTGCTAGTACGATCGAACAAAAAATTCGGGTGGCCAGCAATTTGATTACGACGGTTGCTCCGCCTACAGAAGAAGAGTTGGCACAGCAAGCGAAGGAAGAACAGGAATTGTTGGAGCTTGAATAAAGCTTGGTGAATCCTGGTTTGTGAACTGGGGCCAGGGTTATGGCACCGTCCGTTTGAATAGCATGATCCTGATGCCCTGCACAGTTGTGCAGGGCATTTTTGCATCAACTTAAAGTCTGCTTTGTCAGCGGAATCTAACTTTGCGTAGCAGGTGTTCAAAGGCTGCTTTCGTGAATTTCAAAGTGAGGGAAATATATTGCAGTTGGACGATGAAGATGAACACACTTCGGAAGCAAATAAGCAACAAGGGATTTCTCTTTTTCCGGATCATGAGGAATTGATGATTACTAGGGTAGAGCAGGGACAGGGACGCAAACGTGGAAGGTATATCATTCATTTTGGTCCGTATTCGCTGTCTGTATTAGAAGATGTAATGATCAAGTACAATATGTTCAAAGGAACGTCATTTGATAAAAAAGAACTGGAAGATATCGTTCTGGCAGATGAAAAGCAACAGGCTTATGTACTTGCGCTTCGCTATTTGGGGCGAAAGCCTCGCACACGTCAGGAAATTGCCCAACGTTTGTTACAAAAAGAACTGGATCAGTCTGTTATTGACGAAGTAATGGTTCGACTGCAAAGGGAACAACTCGTAGATGATGATTTATACGCCCGCCAATGGGCAAGGCAGCGCATAACTAGCCAACGTAAGGGGAAGATGTGGGTTAGGCAAGAACTTCGTCAGAAGGGCATCTCTAAAGCCTCTATTGGCGAAGCGTTAGGTGAGATCACCGATAATGAGGAGTGGGAGAGCGCTTTGACGGTCGGACGTAAGAAATGGAATCAGATACGTGGTGATATAATGGAGAAAAAAAGGAAAACCTACCCTTTTCTCATGAGACGCGGATATTCGGGGGATATGACACGCCGAGTGGTCAATCATCTCACTGCGGCCGAGCATGACGTTGCTTCAGATGACGAGGAATTGTTGCAGTGGGAGGAATAGTTGCTAAACGGCTGCTGAACCTTTGGCTAGTATGAACGGATAGGATGAGCTAGTTATTACAGGGAAAGCTGCATGGTAGTCTACTAATGTTTGCATTCCCTTGACAATGCCATTTGTCAAATAATAAAATATATATGAAACGATACTTGTGGAACGCCCTTTTTCCTTCCAAAAAAGCGGAATCCATGGGTGAGTTCTCATCGCCAAATAACAAGTGATGCCGCTATGCCAGGCGGAATTGTACATGTGAAAGCATGTGCATATGAAATGAAACGACCTTGTGTCGTTGTCTTAGTTTGACGATCAAAGTAAATGTGACAATTGCAAAAAGTCCCAAGGAATGCCTTGGAGGAACCAACGGGGAGGTGAACAGTATGATGACTGCGATCTGGTTCGTTCTCGTTGCTGTAGCCGCGTTATTCTTTGGGTTCGGGATTGGTTATTTTATTCGCAAATCTATTGCAGAAGCTAAGATCTCCAGTGCGGAAGAAGCTGCCGCGCAAATCGTGGAGAACGCGAAAAAAGAGGCAGAAGCGCTGAAGAAGGAAACGGTATTGGAAGCGAAAGATGAAATCCACCGCATTCGTGCCGAAGCTGAAAAAGAAACTCGTGAACGTCGCAATGAAATTCAGCGACAGGAACGAAGATTGCTGCAAAAAGAAGAATCGCTGGATAAAAAATTGGAATCGCTGGAACGCAAAGAAGAACAAGTGGCCAACAAAGAGAAACGAATCGATGAAACCCAGCAGCAAATTGATTTGATTTACAAGAGTCAGGTAACTGAGTTGGAACGTATTTCCAATCTGACGATGGAGGATGCAAGAAGTATTATTCTGACCAACGTAGAGCAGGAAGTTCGTCATGAAACAGCTCAGATGATTAAAGAAATTGAACAGCAGGCCAAAGAAGAAGCGGACAAAAAGTCTCGTGAAATCATCACACTGGCCATCCAACGCTGTGCGGCAGATCATGTAGCAGAAACGACGGTTTCTGTTGTCACATTGCCGAACGAAGAAATGAAAGGCCGGATTATCGGGCGCGAAGGCCGTAATATCCGTGCACTTGAAACCCTTACAGGAATCGACCTCATTATTGATGATACGCCGGAAGCTGTTATTTTGTCCGGATTTGATCCGATTCGTAGAGAGATTGCGCGTACTGCGCTTGAAAAGCTCGTAGCGGACGGACGGATACATCCGGCTCGTATTGAAGAGATGGTGGAAAAATCCCGTAAAGAGGTGGACGAACGAATCCGTGAGTATGGTGAGCAGGCCACCTTTGAGGTGGGCGTGCATAGCTTGCATCCGGATTTGATCAAGATCCTGGGACGTCTCAAGTTCCGTACGAGTTACGGACAGAACGTATTGAAGCACTCGATGGAAGTTGCATACTTGACAGGTCTGATGGCCGGGGAACTGGGCGAAGACGTTGTACTGGCAAGACGGGCAGGATTGCTGCATGACATCGGGAAGGCGCTGGATCACGAAGTGGAAGGATCGCACGTTGAAATTGGCGTGGAACTGGCGAAGAAGTACAAGGAACACCCGGTCGTCATCAACAGCATTGCTTCACATCACGGCGACTGCGAAGCGACTTCAGTGATCGCCATGCTGGTTGGGGCGGCAGATGCCCTGTCAGCAGCAAGACCGGGAGCGCGGCGTGAAACGCTAGAGACGTACATCCGTCGTCTTGAGAAGCTGGAACGCATCTCCGAATCTTTTGAAGGCGTTGAAAAATCATACGCGATTCAAGCCGGACGCGAAGTTCGTGTCATGGTACAGCCAGAGAAAATTGATGATGCGGAAGCATTCCGACTGGCCCGCGATATTACGAAAACGATTGAGAATGAACTGGACTACCCGGGACATATCAAGGTTACTGTCATACGCGAGACCCGTGCGGTAGAATACGCAAAATAAAAGCATTTCAATGAAAAGTGGCCGCTGCTTGTAGGGCCACTTTTCATTATGTAAGGCAGACTAGGGAGGGCTTTCTATCAACGTATTATTTATTGGAGACATCGTCGGCAGTGTAGGCAGAAAGGCATTGAGGGAGAATCTCCCTTCGCTAAAATCAAAATACAACCCGCATGTTATTATCGTGAACGGAGAAAATGCGGCTTCGGGAAGAGGAATTACCCCAGCCATCGCCAGAGAATTTTTTGATTGGGGCGTTCATGGGATTACGATGGGAAATCATACTTGGGACAATAAGGAAATATTTGATTTTATAGATGATGAGCCACGGATCATCCGCCCGGCTAACTTTCCACCAGGAACACCAGGCCGGGGGTATACCGTTGTAAAAGGTGGAGGTAAAGAGCTGGCTATTGTTAATCTGCAAGGTAGAACCTTTTTGCCAGCTATTGACTGTCCATTCCGTGCAGCAGATGAAATTGTCGATGAACTACGGAAAAAACATAAGCATATCCTAGTTGATTTTCACGCCGAAGCAACCTCGGAAAAAATCGCTATGGGTTGGCATTTGGATGGACGTGCTTCAATCGTGGTAGGTACGCACACACATGTACAGAGTAATGACGATACGATTTTGCCACAAGGAACTGCGTATCAGACAGATGCGGGAATGGTAGGTCCTTATGAGGGAGTACTTGGGATGCAGAAAGAGGCTGTGTTACAGAAATTCCAGACCCAGCTTCCGGTACGTTTTCAAGTGGACATGGGCAAATGGCACTTTCATGCCATCAGCGTAGAACTGAATGATAATGATGGAAAAGCCCGCAAAATTCAGAAAATCAGACTTAAAGAAGATGAATGGCGGATGGATTAACTTTTTTGTGAGCTACTTAAGGAAAGAATAAGGAAAACTGTCACCAAAAAGCAGGAATTATTTGCTGACCCTCGAATAACATCTAATAGTGGAATCAAACCATCATCATTCCCAGGGGAGGTACTTACTATGGATGTATTAAAAGTATCAGCAAAATCCAATCCCAATTCAGTTGCAGGCGCACTCGCTGGAGTACTGCGTGAACGCGGAAATGCAGAATTACAGGCGATTGGAGCGGGTGCACTAAACCAAGCCATTAAAGCGGTAGCCATTGCCCGGGGATTTGTCGCACCAAGCGGAGTGGATTTGATTTGTATTCCTGCTTTTACAGACATTGTTATTGATGGAGAAGATCGGACTGCGATCAAATTGATTGTAGAACCAAGATAATAAATGTAAGTTGCCTGAGCCTGTTTACGATTTGTAAACGGGCTTTTTTGCATTGTGAGTCTGTTACTATGATTTTTTAAAATAAATTTGTAGTGCTTCAATCTATAAATGGAGGTAAGATGCATGAATGATAAGCTAAAAGTGAATTGGCCTGTTGTTGACTTTCATTGTGATGTGTTATGTAAAATGCAGCTCGATGCGCAGATCGATTTCAGTCATCCATCGCTTGATGTCACAAAAGAACGTTTGCTAGAAGGTAACGTGCGGTTGCAAACGTTTGCTATATATATTTCACAGGTATTGGGCATGCCAAGATTTGAGCATGTGGTTCGTCAAATTGAGCTGTTCAGGCAGCATGTTACCTCTATCTCAGGTGGGTTGAGACCATTGCTGTGGAAGGAAGACTTGGCAATGTGTAAAAATACGTCCGCATTGCATCAGATGGAGCAAGTAAAACAGGTAGGAGAAGAGAAGCGCACGGAAAAGTTAACGTATGTGGCTGGTAATGGGACGGATCATACATGGGCACCTTGGGCTTTGCTCTCACTGGAGGGGGTAGATGCGCTGGAAGGGAACCCGTTTTATGCAGAATTGTGCTATGCCATGGGAATACGATTGATTGGGCTGACATGGAATTATGCGAACTGGGCGGCTGACGGCATTATGGAACATAGAGGAGGCGGGCTGACTAGCAAGGGGCGTGATTTGGTCAATCGCTGTAATGACCTGGGACTGCTGCTAGATGTGTCGCATTTGTCCGTACAGGGCTTCTGGGAGGTGTTGGAGGAGGCTGCTCTACCACCCATCGCCTCGCATTCGAATGCCTTTGCGAGATGTGCTCATCCTCGTAATCTACGGGATGAACAGATTCGTGCACTGATCGCTCGTAACGGACGGATTGGTTTGACCTTCGTCACGATGTTTCTCAAAGAGCAGGGTACGGTAACCGCTGAGGATCTGCTACCGCACATTGAGCATATTTGTTCATTAGGCGGGGAAAGGCATTTGATGTTTGGGTCTGATTTTGACGGTATCGAGCACCATGTGCAAGGGCTGGAGCACTCGGGTAAATATCCGGTTTTTGCAGAACTGCTGCTGAAGCATTACCCTGAGGAGCTAGTCAAGGGATGGCTGGGAGGACATGCGCTGGAATACCTGCAAACGAATTTGCCTTCCAAAATGTCTTCTTAAATAGCTATTTACTAGGAGTTATTATTGGCTGCGAATACCTTGACAAAGTGAGAACGATTACGAAATAATTGGAGCATCTTAGAATTTCATGGTGCTAAAATAAGCATAAATACGGCAGACGTTGGAGCAAGACTGACGGGACACCATGCTGCACCGCCATATCAGAGGGGGCTCCATTACACAATGTTAATAAAGAAGGTTACTTGGCTTGAGCTCTTTTATGACTTATTGTTCGTAGCTGCTGTCTCTAAGGCCACTCATGTTTTACTACATGTTGAGCATGGTAGTATTTCGTGGGAACATATGGAAAAGTTTATTATGATTTTTATCCCAATATGGTGGGCTTGGGTGGGGCAAACGGTCTACAACAATCGTTTTGGGCAAGACAGTATAACGCATCGAATTTTTATGATCCTGCAATTGTTTTTCGTGTTGATCATGACCGCCAGCCTTAATATAGATTTTGATGCGTATTATGTATCTTTTTTTGTTGGCTATATTGGGTTAAGAGGTTTAACTGTCGTTCAATATTTACTTTCGGCATCCAAAGAAACGGCTCATAAACAGGAAACAGCTCGTTTTTTTGGTACCTATTTTTGGATTGGAATAGTCATCTCTAGTTTCTCCCTCTTCTTTGATTCTTGGGTTCGATATTTGATTTTATATACCGGTATAGCTATTGATATCCTCGTTCCTTTGATTGGTCGTAAAAAGTTGGTGATCACACCAATCCATACGGAGCATCTTTTAGAACGCTTTGCACAGTTCACGTTAATTCTGCTTGGCGAATCTGTGATAAGTATGCTTTCTGTTTTACAATCCGATCATTTTACGGTTTCTTCTGTTGTATTTGCTGCTTTGGCTTTTGTATTAGTCATCGCAATCTGGTGGCAATATTTTGAGAATATGGAGAAGCGCGTAGATAAATCAAAACAATCAGCAGGCCAGACTATTATTTATGGTCATTTGTTTATTTATCTTTCCCTTAGCATGCTAGCTGCTTCGATTCAGCTCTTGTTTTTGGGACAAGTAGACTATATCTTTGTGCTTTGCTTTACCTTTGCTTCTGTTTTTATTTACTTTTTGTCGGCTTTGCTGGTATTTCATCAGTACAGATTAAGTCATCTTAAACCTCGTCTCAGAGTCATTTTTTTCTTGACTGGAATACTCTGTGTCCTGTTTATCCTTAATATATTTATTGTCGTTCCCCCTCATCTCATCGTAGCTGAAATCATGCTTTTCTTTCTCCTGTTCGCTAAAACGACGGTTTGATCCGACTTTATATGGGGGATATTTAACGCTGATTGGGGCGAAAAAGGGAACTTTATGCGCTCTCCTTTTCTTTCTTGGTAAAATAGGAGTATAATAGCATGGATGTGTAAAGTATTGTATAGAGAAAAAGGAGTGACCACACGATGAGTAAAATCGTACCTGTCGGCGTTTCCGCCCGTCATATTCACCTGACTCAAGAGCATATTGAAATTTTGTTCGGAGCAGGCTATCAATTAACTGAATTTAAACCTTTGTCCCAACCAGGACAATTTGCCGCAAATGAAACGGTAGCTGTAATTGGTTCTAAGGGCCAATTTGATAAGGTTCGCATTTTGGGACCTGCTCGTCCCGCTTCCCAATTGGAAATCTCTCGCACTGATTCCTTTGCTATTGGTGTAAAAGCACCTGTACGCGAATCTGGTAGCATTGATGGTACACCAGGAATCACGGTAAAAGGACCAGCTGGTGAAGTGGAACTGCAAGAAGGCGTGATTGTAGCAGCCCGCCATATTCATTTCCATACATCTGATGCAGCTAAATGGGACATTAAGGACAAGCAGTTGCTGAAAGTACGTGTCGGCGGCGAACGTGGCCTTGTATTTGAAAATGTTCTTGCACGTGTGTCCGATTCATTTGCTTTGGATATGCACATTGATACAGATGAAGCGAACGGAGCCGGTGTGAAAAACGGTGACAACGCTGAAATCGTAGACTAATATACACGTATTTAAATGCCGGAAGGCTTAAAGAGTCCGATTCTTGCAAAAGAATCGGGCTTTTTACATACTATATAATTTATAAATACTTCACTTATGTAAAAAAAGAACATGAGTTCACATTGACTTCATGGTATCTGCGGCTGATCTATGGCGATGGCCTATAAATCATGCTATAATTTAGTGTAATGCCTTTTTTAAAGGTTTTTTAGAACTTAAATAAATTTACCCATGCCTAAAGATACAGTAAATCACAAATTAGCTCGTGAAATAGATGGTGTAAGGAGTGACTAAGGAATGGAAAAGAAAACAAAAGATTACTCCAAATATTTTGATTTCTCGGATGCGAAGATTATTTCTGAAGATGAGCATAGCAAAAAGATCCGCATTCGCGGACGTGAAATCAACATTATGGCGGAGCCGAACCATAGAAAAGAAAAGCAACGCGGTAAAGAGGACGTACAAGTATTGTATGATAACGCAGTCCCGGATGAGCTCAAGCATATCGGTGAGGGAAAGCATTATATCGTATACACATTTGGTTGCCAAATGAACGAGCATGATTCCGAAACCATAAAGGGCTTGCTGGAGCAAATGGGCTACCAGGCAACCGAGGATCGGAAGGAAGCGGACATCATTTTACTGAACACTTGTGCTATCCGTGAAAATGCGGAGGATAAAGTGTTTGGCGAGCTGGGTCACCTCAAGCATCTCAAAACAGAAAAGCCAGGACTGCTGCTTGGCGTGTGTGGTTGCATGTCACAAGAAGAGAATGTCGTTAACCGGATTATGCAAAAACACGGTTTTGTCGATATGATTTTTGGTACCCATAATATTCATCGTCTGCCTCAGCTCGTCAAGGAAGCACTCTTTAGCAAAGAAATGGTGGTCGAAGTGTGGTCTAAGGAAGGCGACATTATCGAAAACTTGCCGAAGAAGCGTGAGGGTATGCGGGCTTGGGTGAACATTATGTACGGTTGTGATAAATTTTGCACCTATTGCATTGTTCCCTTTACACGTGGTAAGGAAAGAAGCCGTCGTCCAGAGGATGTAATCGCTGAGGTGCGGGATTTGGCACGTCAAGGCTTTAAAGAAATTACCTTACTGGGGCAGAATGTTAACGCTTATGGCAAGGATTTGAAAGATTTGAATTACAGATTCGGGGATCTGATGGATGATATGCGCAAAATCAATATCCCGCGTGTACGTTTTACGACATCACATCCACGTGATTTTGATGACCATTTGGTTGAAGTGCTCGGTAAGGGTGGCAATTTGGTGGAGCATATCCATCTGCCTGTTCAATCCGGTAATACGGATATATTGAAGAAAATGAACCGAAAATATACCCGTGAGCGTGTTCTGGAACTGGCCGCGAAGATTAAAGCAGCTGTTCCGCATGTTTCTCTGACAACAGATATCATCGTAGGTTTCCCTGGTGAAACAGACGAGCAGTTTGAAGATACTCTATCTCTGGTACGCGAGGTCGGCTATGACTTTGCCTACACATTTATTTATTCACCACGTGAAGGTACGCCAGCTGCTTCGATGGAAGATAATGTGCCTATGTCGGTCAAAAAAGAGCGTCTCCGGCGTCTGAACATTGCTGTGAACCAAAACAGCCTTCGCTTTAATAGTCGATTGCGTGGCGAAGTGGTTGAAGTGCTGGTGGAAGGCGAGAGCAAAAATGACAGCAAAGTGCTTGCCGGTCGGACCCGTTCCAATAAACTTGTACATTTTGAGGGTTCTAAGGACCTGATTGGTTCCTTTGTTCAAGTGAAAATTACGGAACCTATGACCTTTTACATCAAAGGTGATCTGGTTGAAACGGCCGTAGCGGTTAACGGATAAAAGAATTTCTAACGGGTTGCATGCGGTCTGAGTAAAGGGCTGTGTGCAAGGCCGTCTAAGTGAGAAAAGGAGCGATGGGCAATGACAGAGGAGCGGTTGCAACAAACAGAACTTCAATCGGCGGCGCGCCAGCATGATCATTTGGTCAATCGCGAAATGATATTGGCAAAAGCCAAAGAATTGGCAGGTATTTTGGGTAGCAGTGAGGAAGTGCAGGTATTCCGGAAAGCAGAAGAAAAGATTCAGGATCATGGGCGCATCCAGCAACTGATTGCAACGATGAAAAAGAAGCAAAAGGAAATTGTAGCATTTGAATCCTTGAAGAATCAAAAAATGATTGCCAAAATAGAGGCCGAGCTACAGGAGCTACAGGAAGAGCTTGACGGTATTCCAATTGTCACGGAGTTTCAGCAGAGTCAGGTGGAAATTAATGAGCTACTGCAAATGGTAATCATGGCGATCCGTGATACCGTTGCTGAGAAGGTGAACGTAGAAGAGGGGAAAAGCACTTCCTCGTCGAATTGCAGTGATTAGAGTGAAATCTATGGTGTGGAGGCGTAGCTTCCACGCCTTTTTTTCGAAAGCAATTTACTATCGTATGTGTTTATAAGACATCAAGAGAAATGGGACAACATCGAAGGGATGGAAGCAAGGGAATGGATAAGTTGGGTAAGATGCTAGAGGGAGAAAATAATACTTTTTGGGAGTATCTAGGGTGTGAGCTGATTGCAGCTGATGCAAACGAGGTACAGATCGCTTTGGAGGCCAAACAAGAGCATACCAATGTGATGGGTATTGTCCATGGGGGTGTACTTACTTCATTAATGGATCAGGCGATGGGGATGGTCAGTATGGCTTCACGAAATATGGATTCATGTGTAACGACGAACCTGAATGTTCATTTCTTGTCACCCATGAGGCAAGGACGACTGGAGGTTAGGGCGCGAATTCTTCATCAAGGAGGTCGCACTATAACCACTGAGGCGGAAGTAAGAGATAGTGAAGGCACACTCGGTTCTACATCTACAGCAACCTTCCGAGTATTACGTACACAAGCAAGTGATTCAGGCAAGGCCTGACACTTGACAAAAATTTTTATTATGTCATAATGAATTTATCAAAACGATATAATATGGTGATGCCAATGGATAGCAATCGTATAAACGAAGAGGCGCAAAAGGCGTCGTACAACATTAAGAAATACCGTACCCCGGATGGAGCTCCAGCGGATATCGTTATGTTTACCTTAACGAAGCGGGAGCGCAAGACGGTAACAAAGACATTGCCTATTCGAGAGCTGAAAGTGATGCTCATCAAGCGCCGCAGTTGGCCGTTTGCAGGACGTTGGGCTTTGCCTGGAGGGTTTTGTCAGGAAGATGAATCTATGTATGGAGCTGCCAAGCGGGAGCTGTTAGAGGAAACGGGTGTGGACGGCGGGCATCTGGAGTATTTGGGTGTATATAGTGGACCGGGACGTGATCCGCGCGGGTGGATCATATCACATGCATTTTTTGCGCTGGTAGAAGAATGGATGTTGGAACAGCGTCAGGCGGCCGATGATGCTTCCGAGGTCGGGTTATTCACGATCCGCGAAGCGTTGGAGGAATTGGAGCTGGCATTCGATCACCGGGATATCATAGTAGATGCTTATCGCAAAATTCAGTTGCAGATGCTTCAGACGACGATTGCCAAGCAGTTTTTACCGCTACATTTTACACTGGGTGAATTATATCAGGTGATTCAGAGTGTCGTACCGGATTTCGAAGAGCCAAACTTTATTCGCAAAATAACATCGACTCGTAGCAGGCAGGGAATACTGGAAGAGGTGCGTGATGAGAACGGCAAACCGCTCAGTTCCAACCAGTATTCACAAAGACCTGCACAGTTGTACCGGTTTAGTGACAGAGTACCGCGTTTATCTATCTACACGTAACGTCTAATGTAATAGGTTACGCATAGAATGTACAATTTCACTTTGAGGATAAGGAGCTGACCGTACGATGCAGGCACTAATTGTTATTGATTACACGAAAGATTTTGTGGACGGTAGTTTGCCTGTAGGACAACCTGCGATTGAGTTGGATGAACGGATCGCAGCAATTACGCAGGCATACGTGGATCAAGGGGACTTTGTTGTCATGGCTGTGGATTTGCATGAGGAGAACGACCTTTATCACCCGGAGAGCAAGCTGTTTCCTCCACATAATTTACGTGGAACCAACGGACGACATTTGTATGGCAAGCTTCGTAGCCTCTATGAGCAACAAAGTGATCTTATCTACTGGTTGGATAAAACACGGTATAGTGCTTTTGCGGGCACAGATCTGGAGCTCAGGCTGCGTGAACGTGGCATTCTGGAAGTTCATCTGATTGGTGTGTGTACAGATATATGTGTGCTGCATACGGCTGTAGATGCTTATAACAAAGGTTTTGCTATTACCGTATACAAGGACGCTGTGGCGAGCTTTAATCAAGCTGGACATGATTGGGCTTTGGGTCATTTTGAAGGAAGTCTTGGAGCCGCGGTACGGTCGGCTGAGGATACGGTTTTACGTCACAAGAAGTAAAATAACTTAACGAGTGTGCACCAATGTCCGATAACAAAATGGAGCCGGATATTGCTGAATCTGGGCAGATGAGGCGGTACGCTGCCACCACAAACCTGGGGACAGTCAGAGAGGATGATTACGATGCAGTCAACGAGCCTCGCATTACATACAGATAAATATCAGATTAATATGATGTACGCCCATTGGGTGAACGGAAGTCATCAGCGTAAAGCTGTGTTCGAGGCGTATTTCCGTAAACTCCCTTTTGGTAATGGATACGCCGTGTTCGCTGGTCTGGAACGCATTGTGAATTATATTGCAAATTTGCGGTTTACAGAAGAGGACATTCGCTACCTGTCTGAACAGGAGGAGAAATACGATCCCATGTTCATGGAGGCGCTTCGCCAGTTTAAGTTTGGTGGAACGGTCCATTCGATGAAAGAAGGGGCACTTGTTTTCCCAAACGAGCCTCTGGTACGTGTTGAAGGAACGATTATGGAAACGCAGCTTGTCGAGACGGCATTGTTGAATTTTATGAACTATCAGACACTCATTGCGACAAAGGCATCACGCATCAAGCAGGTGGCAAGTGACGATACACTGCTTGAATTTGGAACACGGCGTGCGCAGGAAGCTGACGCAGCGATTTGGGGAGCACGGGCAGCTTATGTGGCAGGTTTTGACGCGACTTCTAATATGCTGGCAGGCGAGCACTTTGGAATCCCGACGAAGGGGACACATGCCCATTCATGGGTGCAGACCTTTATGACAGAGCAGGAGGCGTTTGACGTGTATGCGAAGGTTTTACCAGACCAGGTTACACTGTTGGTAGACACCTTTGACACGCTGGAAAGCGGTGTTCCTCATGCGATTCGGACAGCAAAAATGCTGGAGAGTCAGGGCAAGCGTATGAATGCAATCCGTCTGGATAGCGGTGACTTGGCTTATCTATCCATTCAGGCGCGGGAAATGCTCGATGCTGAAGGCTTAGATTACGTACAAATTGTAGCTTCCAATGATTTGGACGAAAATACGATTTTTAACCTGAAAGCCCAAGGGGCACGTATTGATGTATGGGGTGTAGGAACACAGCTTATTACGGCTTCAGATCAACCTTCGCTTGGCGGGGTGTACAAGCTGGTTGAGCGTGAAGTGGATGGCGAAATGTTGCCGACGATTAAGATCTCGGGTAACCCAGAAAAAGTATCCACACCAGGCAAGAAGGATGTATATCGCATTGTGGATAAGAAGAAAGGGAGAGCTGTAGCCGATTATATTTCTTTCCCGGATGAAGAGCGTCCGCGTAATGGTAAGCGCCTGAAGCTGTTTAACCCTTTACATCCGTATATGAAGAAGTATGTAGAAAATTATGAAGCCGTGCCAATGCTTGAGCCTATTTTTATAAATGGACAGAAGGTATATGAGCTTCCTGAGCTGGATGAAATTCGTGCCTACCATACTTCACAGTTAAAATTGTTTTGGCCAGAATATTTGCGGAAGCTGAACCCTGAAATTTATCGTGTAAATCTGAGCGAGAAGGTATGGGAGCTGAAGCAAAAGCTGATCGACAGCTATATGCAGCCCGAAGTTGAAGAAAAAGAATAGTTGGAAGAGGCACCTCATGAATGTATGGGGTGCCTTTTTGTGTCGCGGCATGTAGGAAATAGGAGCTTATTTATAAATTTCTCTCATCACATGTCGTAGCTCAGGGACAATAATGCGTTCCATTGCCGAACGAACGGCTCCGCGTGAGCCAGGCATAGAAAATACAGCTGTCCGACCCACAGTACCAGCTACAGCCCGGCTTAATATAGCTGCTGAACCAATGTCCTCAGCAAAGCTTAAATAACGGAAGATTTCCCCAAAGCCAGGTAGTTCCTTATCCAGTAGAGAGGAGACGGCTTCATATGTAGTATCACGTGGAGAAATACCGGTACCGCCTGTCAAAAGTACAGCCTCGATGTCATTCTGTGCCGCTGCTTCGGATACTAACTGCTGAATACCTTCGTAGTCATCCTTGACGATGACATATCGAACAACCTTATATCCATTGGTTTCTAGTAGATCCATGAGCAATTGTCCCCCGGTATCTGTTTCCACGGTACGTGTGTCCGAGACAGTCACAACCATGCAATTAACCTGTTGCGGGGATTCCTGTCGATGCTCCTCTACGGAAGACATATTCATTAAAATGTTCACTCCTTGATCGATGGTTAGACATACACTTTTTACAATAGAGCAATGACTGAGTGTATGCAAGTCAGAAACAGGGGCTAAAAATCCATGTGATTAATATCCTTGCACTTACATACTGGAATATAGTACACTTCCTTACATAAGTCGGGATTGTTTTGTTTTTATTTTATTGTAAGCGCGCACATCAAATGATTAAACTCAAGGATCAGCGGGTAATAGTACAGCAGGGTCAACAACTGGGAGGTAATGTAATATGAATCATTCATACCAACAATGCGTGGATGCTTGCCTGGAATGTATGAACGCTTGCAATGTATGTTACGTAGCGAGTTTGAAGGAATATGATTTAGCTATGCTGCGTGAATGTATTCGAGTGAGTAGGGAATGTGCAGAAATATGCGGATTTGCTGCTCAAATGCTGCAGCGCGGAACGGATTTTGCCGAGCAAATCTGTGAGCTGTGCGCCAAGGCCTGTGAGGTATGTGCTGCTGAATGCAGCAAGCATTCCCATGATCATTGCAAACATTGTGCAGAAGCCTGCCGTCGTTGCGTTCAGGCATGCCGCCAATTGGTGGCAGTGTAATTACATATATGGAACTAGTGCCTGAAGAGGAAATAAGGTTGCTTTCTACTGAATAGGTTTGTATAATGATTGGAATTAACGTCATGGAACGGGAGAGTAGCACCGGAGCCGTATCATTACAGCGAGCCGGAAGAGGTGGAAGCCGGTATGAGGTCCGATGTGAAGCGCACCCGGGAGACGGTTGATCCAACGAGCAGAATTTCTAGTAGATCAGCCCGGCAGACACCGTTATTAGTCATTGGAGTGAAATCGCGATTTGTGTAAGTTAGCTTTAGCTGCACAACCGATTTACGAAGAGTGGTACCGCGGGGATATTGAAGTTCTCGTCTCTTGAATTATTTCAAGAGGCGGGGGCTTTTTTTGTTAGACCTATAGAAGAAGGAGAGAGGAAAATGTTGTTGAGGATTGCTGCTCAAGCGAAATTGGGCCATACGGGCTTGGAGGAAAAAGAAATTTTATCTTTATTCGAGGTGCCTCCGCAGCCTGAATGGGGAGATGTAGCGTTTCCCTGTTTTGTGCTGGCTAAAAAGTTTCGAAAGTCTCCACAGCACATTGCAATGGAATTAGCGGAGCTAGTGAGCCATGAAGAAGGTTTAACTGCTTCAGCATCGGGTGCCTACGTAAATATAACATTGGATCGATCGGTTCATATTCCACTTCTGCTTGCTGAATTGAGCAAAGCTGATTTCCTCAGGCCCAATATCGGACACGGACAGCGGGTGGTCATTGATATGTCTTCGCCCAATATTGCTAAACCGTTTGGTATTGGTCATCTTCGCTCTACTGTTATTGGTGCTGCCTTGTATCGCATACTTGGTGAAACCGGATATGTCCCAATTAGTGTGAATCATCTTGGAGATTGGGGAACACAGTTTGGTAAGCAAATTGCGGCCTATAAAAGATGGGGAAATGAGGAGCAGCTACAGCATGATCCGATTGGTGAATCACTGAAACTGTATGTGCGTTTTCATCAGGAGGCCGAGCATGATCCGTCTTTAGAGGATGAAGGCCGCGAGTGGTTCCGACGTTTGGAACATGGGGATGCTGAGGCTCAACAACTATGGGAGTTTTTTGTTGAAGTCAGTCTGGGTGAATTTGATCGTATGTACCAGCGCCTGAACATTACATTTGACCATGTGCTGGGAGAAAGTTTTTACAATGAGAAGATGCAGGCAGTTATTGATCAATTAAGAGCAAAAGGATTGCTGGAGGAAAGTGATGGCGCGCTTGTAGTTCGTCTGGAAGACGAGGAACTGCCGCCATGTCTTATTCTAAAAAAGGATGGGACTACCATTTATCCGACACGTGATCTGGCAACAGCGATTTATCGTCATGAAGTGATGAAGGCTGATCGGTTGCTGTACGTCGTTGGTGGGGAACAGAAGCTGCATTTCCAGCAGGTGTTTGCGGTGCTGAAACATGCAGGAGAGGCATGGGCGGAGCAGTGTGAGCATGTGCCGTTTGGATTAATGCGGTTTGCGGGTAAGAAAATGTCTACAAGACGTGGAAAAGTTGTCAAACTGGAAGAGGTGCTGGATGAAGCTATAGCCCGTGCTCAAGCCATCATTACTCAGAAGAATCCCGATTTGCAGGAACAACGGGCAGTAGCAGAGGACGTTGGTATTGGAGCGATTATTTTTGGTGACTTAAAAAACAACCGGCTGAATGAAGTGGATTTTTCGTTGGAGGAGGCGCTGACCTTTGAAGGTGAGACCGGGCCTTATATGCAGTATACTCATGCGCGCATACGCAGCCTTCTGGAGAAAGCTCATGCTCGCGCCGATGTTGATGTTACTACTAATTCTAGCGACAACGCCCTTGTCCAAGATAGCCATTCTCGTGATTTGAATGACATATCGGATGAAATGTTAGGTGACGCAGGTTGGGCGCTGCTTAAGCAGTTGGATCGTTATCACGGACAACTGATACGTGCGGCTCGCCAACTGGAGCCTTCGGTTATTGCGAGATTTGCACTGGATACGGCCCAGGCATTCAACCGTTTTTACGCCAAGGAAAGGATTGTCGATGGTGGACGCTGGCGTATTCAATTGGCGGAACAAACTGCGGATATTCTGGCATGCGCGCTGCAACTTCTTGGTCTGAAAGCACCGAATCGGATGTAAGCAAAGAGAACAAAGGGGAGCGAGGTTTGCCGGCGGAATACCGCTACCCAGATCCGGTTCTTCCAAGGGGATACTGTAAAAGGTAATCTGTCACAGGCACTTTTGAGGATGTATAAAGATAGTGAGCAGAAAAGAGTTAGACGGGTTACACTAATCGCAGCTATTGCACTGTTTTGCAACCAATTTGTGCATATTTGAAACATTTGATGCTTTTATTGCGTCGGTAAGTATAGAAGCAAAGTAAACATGGAGGTGTATCTCATGAAAAAAAATAAAAGCGTGGCAGTTGCCCTGCTTGTCGTCTGCTCATTGGCTGTGGCTACGTCGGCTTCTGCTTTTCGTGATATAAAGGGAGCTGAACAGGAGAAGATCGTAAACTCACTTCAGGATAAAGGAATTATCCAAGGAATAACCAAGGATAAATTTGCACCGGATCAAACGCTCACCTATGCACAAGGAGTACATTTGGTTGTTCGTGCGATGGATCTTCAGGTAATGCCTGATTTCACAACGGGTTCCTTTGCAAACATTCCGGCTTCCGCATGGTATGCCCAGTCCTATCGGATTGCGGCCCAACACCAAATCCCTTTGTCACCAGATATTGATCCAAGCACCCGTATGACAAGAGAACAATTTGCGAATATTCTGTATAAAGCAGTGAGTGCAACGGGTGAATATCCAACTGTCCGTATGTTAATTAATGTAGCGGATGGCAAAAAATTAGATCAGGAATCAAACGCAGCAGTTCAATTCCTGCTGTTGACCAAAATTGCAAAATTGGACGAACAGAGCAACTTTAACCCGGATCGTAAAGTAACGCGGATGGAGGCAGCAGAAATGGTCTATAACGCATCCGAATTTGTACAAAGTCATAAAACGGCTGAAGCTACTCCTGAAAATCCGGCTGAGCCTGCAGATCCGGTTCAACAAAACAATATTAGTATGAGTATAGAAAAAGCAAATGACCAGCAGAACAAAGTGACAATCACCCGTCTGCAGGCACCTAATCCAGGTTACGGCATTGAAGTGGATCACATCGACTACGTAGATGATACGAATGCAGTAATTTACTACAAGCTGACTAGTCCAAAGCCAGGGGAAATGAATATTCAGGTCATTACGGATACCCACACAAGTACGTTGGTAGACAGCAAGTATAAGGTTACGCTCAAAGCAGTAGATGGAACAGTGCTTCCGCCCACAGGAACAGGCACGTCTGTAGCTAAATAAAATTACGAGCCATATGTTATAGATATAAATAAAACCAGCGAGCCTCCAATGTGTAGGAGAGGCTCGCTGGTTTTTTCATGCCAAATGTTCACCGTTAGCCCTAAGCAATCGGACTATTCAAGCTTTAAATGCTGACTTTGCCAGTAAGCAAGTCATCTTGCGCAGGAGGCGTAACAGAGATTGAATCTGATTCTGTTGCAACTGTTCCCGACTGGAGCTGATACATTTGGAAGTAACGCCCACCTTGGGCCATAAGTTCATCATGGCTACCCCGTTCAACAATTTCACCCCGATGTAGCACCAAAATTTGGTCCGCACTGCGAATGGTGGATAAACGGTGAGCAATGATAAAGGTCGTACGTCCCTTCTTGAGCACCTCAAGAGCGGATTGGATGAGCGCTTCCGTTTCGGTGTCAATATTGGCAGTAGCTTCATCCAGAATTAAAATTGCGGGATCAAAGGCTAGTGCACGAGCGAAGGAAATAAGCTGGCGTTGCCCGGCTGATAAGGTGCTGCCTTTTTCAATAACAGGCTCATCGAATCCTTGCGGCAAATGGGCCAGCAATTTGTCGGCTCCAACATCATGCAGCGCTTTATTCACCTGTTCTCTCGTGATTCGGCTGTCTCCGAGACTGACATTGGAGGCTACCGTACCAGTGAATAAATATGGATCTTGAAGAACAATACCCATATGATGGCGAAGCCATTGCTTAGGGATGTCTTTGACGGACGTTCCGTCAATGGTGATCGTTCCTTTTTGCGGATCATAGAACCGGAATAGCAGGTTGATAATCGAACTTTTGCCTGATCCGGTATGTCCGACAAGGGCAACTGTTTGCCCGGGCTGTGCTGTAAAGGAAATATGTTTAAGTACATCATCCTTTTTGTAGGCAAAGGAAACGTCGTTAAACTCTACCTGGCCTTTGTAGCGCGGCATCGTGCCGTCCGTCACCGGCTCTCCAGTTTCGTCCATCAACTCAAATACGCGTCCTGAGGATACGATGGAAGTATCCAGTACAGCGAGTTGGTTGACCATACCCGTCATAGGTTGGAATAGTCGTCCCAATACATCGACGAAGGCATACAATACGCCTAGTGAAACAGCACTACCTGTAGTTCCGAGCGCCTCAGATCCAAAATACCACAGCACGACGGCAAAGGCGAGATTTCTCAACACGTTGACTAAATTGTGCGAAGTGAAAGCGTTCAAATTCAGCATTTTATTCTGATGCTTCATATAGTCATCATTCAGTTCCTCAAACTCTTGCTGCGTTTGTTTCTGGTGGCGGAACACGCGAATAATGGACATCCCTTGAATCGATTCATTGATAATCGCATTAATTTCACTGAGTCTGGACCGAATGATCGTATTATAGCGGGTGGCGACCTTGCGATACAATACAATCCACAAGATCAGTAACGGTACAATAAACAGAGAGATAAGACCCAGTCTGAAGTCCAGCAAAAAGAGTGCAACATATACTCCTGCCATTGTCACAATCCCTGAAGTGAAATTGGAGAGCACAGCCACAAACAAATCTTTGACTGCCTCAGTGTCATTCGTAACACGGGATACGACTTTGCCTGCAGGCAAGTTATCAAAAAAGTAAACTGGCAGCCGCTGGATGTGAGCGTAGAGATCAAGCCGAAGCTTTTGTATGACCTTGTTCGCCGAGGATTGCAGCCAGTATGTTTTGCCGAATTCAGCAAAAATGGAAATAACCAGGAAGAAGCAATACCAGCCAATCAGCTGAAAGATACCGGGCATTTCCGGTTTGTAAAAGCTATACAGTTCATCAGCTGTCAGTGCCTTAGCTTCATAGCGAAAGGTGTCGGAGCCGCGTGTCACAGTCAGCGTTCCGTTCGTAAAGGAGCGGTTACCGTCAGCCACTTGAACCGAGCCATCGACAAATACGAAAGATTTCCCAACTTGTAAAATCCTCGCTTCGCGACCTTTAGTCTCCCCGGCCTCAAAGCGATCTTCACGCTTAAAGTGGGTTCCAGCATAGCTTACAGTTCCGTCCACACGAGTTGTTTCATAAAATGGTTTTTCAATAGCGAGCATATGGTCGTCGATCATCGTTTTGGCGATGAAGGGACCAGCCAGCTCGGCGGCTACTCCGATAGCCAAAGCGATGAGAGCGGCGATAAAACCTGCTTTGCTCGTCAGCGCGTACTGGAATAGCCTTTTGCCGATATTGGGTTTCATTAGGATACCTCCCCTGAGGTCAGATCAGATTCCACTTGTTGCCGTACATACTGTTGTCGGTACCATCCGTCAGCCTGAAGTAGCTCGCTGTGGGTCCCTTCCTCAATAATGCGTCCTTGCTCCAGCACGACGATCCGGTCTGCATGTTCTACAGCGGAAAGGCGGTGGGTGGAGATCAAGGTTGTTTTACCCGAGCGCTTACGTCGAATATTGTCAATAATCCTTGCTTCCGTCCGGGCATCTACTGCAGATAGTGCATCGTCGAGCAATAGAATATCCGGATCACCGATAAAGGCACGCGCCAGCGAAACACGCTGCTTCTGGCCGCCGGACAGGGCAATACCTTTTTCTCCGACCAGTGTATCCAGCCCATCAGACAGGGTACCTAAATCCTGGTCGAAGGCAGCAGTACGGATAGCTTCCATAATGTCGTCGTCATCTGCATGAGGTTTTCCAAATTGAATGTTCTCGCGCACCGATTTGGAAAACAAAATTTGCTCTTGCGGCACGTAGCCGATCCAGCTGTGTAGTTGTTCTACTGCAATGTCCTCTAGACGTATGCCGGAGATTAAAATATCACCACTACCCGTCGGATATTCATGTAGTAGCTGTTTGAGCAGCGTGGATTTCCCACTGCCTGTTCTACCGACGACGCCTAGCGTTTCTCCGCGTTTGAGCTCCAGACTCACATGTGACAGATTGTCAATAGTAGAGGTAGGGTAACGGAAGGTAACGTCTTTCATCCTGATGGATTCGAGGCGATCCACTGGAACAGGTTGAGCCGCATCTTGAACATCTGGCTGGACATCGAGAGTTTCATTAACCCGGTCCAAGGAAGCGCTACCGCGCTGCATAATGTTAATCAGCTCTCCAATGGCAAACATCGGCCAAATCATCATTCCTAGATACATGTTAAAGGAGACCAGTTCGCCTAGCGTGATATCGTTATGAAATACCAGATAAATACCATACCCGAGTCCGATGACGTAGCTAAGTCCTACACATAAACGAATTGTTGGTTCAAAGAGGGCATCCATCCGAGCGACAGCCAGATTTTTACGAAATACATCGTCGGTAATATCAGCGAAACGCTTTTCGTCCATTCGTTCTTGCACATAGGCGCGAATGACTCGGATACCTGCCACGGATTCCAACACCTGATCGTTCATATCACCAAATGCATCTTGTGCCAGTGTGTAACGCTCGTGAACGGCTTTACCGTAAATGCTCATAGCCAGTGCGATAAAAGGTAGGGGCAGGATAGCTGCCAGTGTCAACTTCCAACTGATTAGAGTGCCCATGGCAACTAATACCACGCTCAGATAGACCGTAGAGTCTGTCAGTGTCAGCATACCGAAGCCCGCTGTACTTGCTACGGAGCGAAGGTCGTTCGTGGCACGAGCCATCAGATCCCCAGTGCGGTTGCGTTCAAAAAATGGAGGGGTCATCCGCAGTAGATGATTCATAAAGCGTGTGCGCAGTAAGCGTTCCACCAGATTGGCACCACCAAACAGCTTGTGCATCCATATGTACGTAATGTAGTAGATGACGGCTAGAATGCCTATGATGTACAAAATATAACGCCAAAGTGAGGACCAGGAAATTGAACCACGCACAATTTCATCAATGGCACTACCAAGCAGCCGAGGTGGAGCAAGCTCCAGCACACCAACGGCTATCAGCAAAAACAATCCAATGGAGTATCGGCTTCGTTCTCTTTTAAAAAACCAGCTCAAATTTTTAAGTACCGAAAACAAGAGGAATCCCATCCTTTCATGATAAGTTCATTCGAGAGTTGTGTACCATTTTGAAGAAACAACAGCGGCTTGCTACCACAAATATGATCCGGCAACAGGCGCAAAAAAGGCATACCGTCCGCAGACGATATGCCTTAAATCTCAATATCATATGGCGCGCAGGTATTTTCAGCACACTCACCACTGAAAAACTGCTCAAACGCAGGCAGCCACTCGTATTAAACCATACAACGCGAATGGCCCAATTTTGAAGGATGCGACAGGGGAGATGCTCCGGTATGAAGTTGTTGTGTTTGTAGATGTGGGTAAAATGCAATAGGAAATTTTAGCACCGGTAACACTCCTTTCTTCCTCAAAATGGGTTCATTCTAACATGAGTAATCGTTCAAATTGGTAATAAATTTCAAAATGGATCTCGTATGGTTGAATCTTAACACCCTTTTTTGCGAATTGTCAAACCTTTTTCAAAAAAATGTATATGACTTGTCCAAGAAGCTCGCTGGGTTGAGACCGGTTGGTGGTCATTCTAAAAGATGCTATGATATAGTTGGCAGACGTCATTGTACAAGGAGATGAGCATAACGTATGAGCATACAGGTAACTGAACCTGCGGCACAGTGGTACATTAAGGAGCTTAGTTTGAATCGTGGAGATTCGATCCGTTTTTTTGTTCGCTATAGCTCTGGCGGTGGGTTGCATCCAGGCTTTTCTCTGGGAATTGCCGTAGAGCCGCCGCAGCACCCCGTATTACAGCATGAAGCGGCTGGCATTACGTTTTATATGGAGGACCAGGATTACTGGTATCTGAAGGGCCATCATCTGGAAGTTAAGTATTTGGAGGAACATGATGACATTATTTACACCTATGTTGAGGATGAACAAGCTTAGTGTTCCACTGTCAATCATAGCGTGCAAATAGTTTGGACATGAAAAGCGGCGGAGTATCGTGTTACAGGAGATAAGCCTGTACATGATGCTCCGCCGCTTTTTTGTGGTCAAGGCGGGTATGTCGTATGTCAAGGGTTGTTAAGTATCGGGCCATCGAGTGCAAAATCAAAATCATCAATGTCGTACACATGTACAGGTACGGAAGCTTCGATAATGCGGTGGATCCAGTCCAATTGATCCGTCAGAATGGGTAATGATTCACGCTGAGCTGTCAACACCAGTTCAGTCTCAATTGGATCAAAATATTCTCCGTAATGCGCTGTATCAACAGCATTAATGATGATGAGTGATGTATTGGCATCGAATAGAATAGGCAAGCTCTTGGCCCAAGGCATCTGAAGGGCACGCCGAATTTTTTTCTGATTCAACGGTTCCCCAAAATAACTGATCAACTCGCTTACCTTCCGCTTCACATGTTGATCGTCCATAGGATTATCCATGAGCGGCTCTGTGCTGTCCTGGAATTCGTATAGTTCTAGCAGTGATGTGTAAGGCACTATATATTCCACAGGGGCGGGAGATGTAAGTAGTTGGCCGTATATAGCCACCATTACAGCTTCCGTTACAAATTGTCGAGACATCGGTCAAGCCTCCTGCATTTACCAAATTATGCGATATGAGTATACCACAAAGCGGGACTGAATTCAGCCCGACATGCAGATTGCTATCATGTATTCCTATATTTGTTGTACGAATTTAGCTGCGGCCAATTAACAAGGAAAGCAATCCGGCAGCAATTAGAGGTCCAACAGGAACTCCTTTAAAGAAGGCAACGCCAATGACGGTCCCGATCAGTAGACCTGTCACAATAATGGGCTGTCCAGACATTAAAGTTACTCCGCGGCCGCCAAGATAGGCTACCAGAATTCCGATACCAATCGCGAGCAGTGATTTCCAGTGCAGGAAAGACTCCATCACCTGATTGATACTGATTTTACCGCTGGCTAGCGGGGTCATGACCCCGATCGTCAAAATAATAATTCCGATCGTCAGGCCATACTTTTCAAGCCAGGGGAAAGCAGTGTGAAAGCTGGTTACCCGCAGTAGCAGTAATACAACCATGGCAATAGTCACGGTAGAGTTGCCACTAACAATCCCTAGACCAGCCAATACCAGTAAGATAAGTGAGCTGTAATCCATACAGATGTTCTCCTTCGTTTATTTAGCTTTCGATATGTTCGGCGATTTGTCGCCCGTGCCAGCGGCCTGTTTCAATAAACACTTCATTGGCATTGCTGCCTGAAGCGATGACCCCGGCGACATATACACCTGGGATGTTCGTTTCCATCGTGGCAGGATTAAATTCTGGTTTGTCCAGATCCTCAGCCATGTGAACGCCGACAGACTCCAGCAGTTTTCGTTCCGGGTGAAATCCGGTCAGTGCCAGTACAAAATCATTCTCGAGTCGGAATGCTTCAGTGTCCAGCGGATTGACTATGACATGGTCTGGATGGATTTCGGTAATGCGTGCGCCTAAGTGCAGCGTGATCTTCCCTTTTTGTACCATACTGTCAAACAGTGGACGTACCCACGGCTTGATGTATTGGGACAACTCGCTTCGACGATATACCATATCAATCGTAGCTCCGACCCGCACCAATTCCATCGCAGCATCTACCGCAGAGTTACTGCCACCGATGACTGCGACCCGGGTTCCTGTATAGGGATGGGCTTCGCTGAAATAGTGCGTGACTTTATCCAATTGTTCCCCGGGAATGCCCAAATAGTTCGGATGATCAAAATATCCTGTAGCCACTACGACATAACGTGACGAATACGTTTTGGTTATTTCTCCTTTGCTCAGGGTATGTACGGTAAATGTACCGTCATCCTGGCGATGAATGGACTGGGCCTCCTCATAATGCTGAATGTTCAAGTTATAATGAGTGGCTACCTTACGATAGTACGCCAGTGCTTCATGACGATAAGGTTTGTCATTAGGGGTGCTGAATGGAACATCACCGATTTCCAGTAGTTCGGCGGTGCTAAAAAACTGCATGTTCGTCGGATACAGAAAAATGGAGTGAACGATGTTGCTTTTTTCAATAATGACAGTTTGCAAACCTCTGCGGCTGCATTCGATTGCAGCGGATAGTCCGCAGGGTCCGCCACCGATAATGATTACGTCGTGCATTTGGATGAACCTCCAGTTGTATTGGTTTATTACGCCAGTTTTGTAGGGTTAACATTATTTTGACGATTAAAAACGGATCTCAGGATTGAAGCAAATAGCTCAGTATGTGAGAAGTTTTCAAATAATAATCCTACCGCAATGCGAACACAATATCCAGCTGTTTTCAGAAAGAGATAACGGACAGTGAAGATTGACAGCCACTTTTAGCAAACATATAATTAGATATATATCTATTTTATATGATTGAATTCGCTTGCATAGCAAGTATGTACTAGTGAAATGAGGTGCAATAACGATGCAACTGGATAAAATGGTCAATTATCATAAAGCACTTGCTGATCCAACGCGAATGCGGATATTACTTCTTTTGTCTCGTGGGGAGATGCATGGCCAAGCTTTGGCGAAAAAGCTGAATTTATCCCAGCCGACTGTTACACATCATGCTTCCAAACTCCGTGAGGCTGGGTTGATTAAGGAACGACGTGATAAAAACACGGTGTATTTTACACTGAATCCAGAGCTGATCCGGCAGCATGCCGAGGCGACGGTGCAATTTATTTTCGAAAAAGGAGAGGGGGAGGAAGAGATGTCAGAGTTGAATGAAACGCTGGAGGCGTCGGTCTTACGCAATTTTTTTTCCAAGGACGGCAAGTTGCGCCAAATCCCTGCACAGTATAAGAAAAAATTGATTGTACTTCAGATGCTGGCAGAAAAGCTGGAGCCAGGCCGTATGTATCCTGAACGTGAATTAAACGAGTGGATCAAGCAATACCATGAGGATTTTGCAACGATTCGGCGTGAGCTGATTATGCATCAGTTTATGTACAGGGAGCGGGAAATGTACGAATTGAACCCGCGTGAGATGTGGACACGCTGGGATCAGGTACGCTAAACGAAACTTGACAAAGATTTCAAAAAAAGTTTCGTAGCAGCCTTGACAGACAATTGATGGACTTGTATGATAAAGGAAATTTTAGGAGGAGGCGATGTTATATGTGTACGAACATGAATGGATGGGTTCAGCAGCAGAATGACTTGTCTCCCGCACGGACGATGCACGGTTAAAGACTGTATAGATCTATAGTCTTGGCTTAGCAGTTGGTTGGACAGTAGAACCAACGAAATCCGCAGGGAGTGATTCCCTGCGGATTTTTTATGGTTAGGCGTCTTGTTATCCAGTTATTGGTTCTGGGGAGTGGTCCGTGAGAGACCGCTTGCTTAAGTGAACGAACGGATCACATCGGCCTGACTCGTATACCCTCCGCAGGGAAACCCCTGCGGATTTTTTGCGTTGTTTGCATGCGGGGAGAAAAAATGTACACCTATCGAATAACACTCTACGATCAAAAATAAACGATGATTTCAGGAGGAAAACAATGAGTATACATGAATACGGTTGGTCTGATTACTGGAACGGTTTTTGGAACCAATGGAAGCAAAGCTATGAGGAAAGAGCAGGAAATACACAGGTACGTCCTGCCCGCTTGATTGCTGATTATGGACAAAAGGTGAAGCTTATCACAATGGATGGAGAACGCTGGGGAGCGGCTTCAGGTAAGCTACGACATGCTATGGTAGATCCGGCGGAAATGCCGGCTGTAGGGGACTGGCTGGCAATCACCACGTCGGATGAAGTGTCGGATGCAGTAATTCATGCCGTCTTGCCACGTAAAAGTCGAATATCTAGGCAGGCCGCGGGCTTTGAGACGAAGGAGCAGCTGATCGCTACCAATGTGGATACGCTGTTCCTTGTTAATGCGCTGAATCATGATTTTAATATGCGCAGACTGGAACGGTATTTAATTATGGCTTGGAACAGCGGGGTAAACCCGGTTGTCGTTTTGAGTAAGAGTGATCTTTGTGAAGATGTCGAACAGCGGGTTGCTGAAGCGGAGGGAGTTGCTCCTGGTGTACCTGTTATCGTTATCTCTGCTTTGCAGAACGAAGGCAGAGAGCAACTGGAGGCGTTTCTTCAACCTGGCTTTACAGTTGCTTTGACAGGCTCTTCCGGTAGTGGCAAATCCACGATAGTAAACTGGCTCTCCGGGTCTGAAGTTCAACTGACACAGGATGTGAGGGAGGAAGACAGCCGGGGCAGGCACACAACCACTCACCGACAGCTTTTTCCCATCGCAAAGCAAGCTGTTCTGCTGGATACACCCGGCATGCGTGAGCTTAATCTGTGGGATGATTCCATGGGTGTCGCTCATACCTTTGCGGATATTATGGAAACGGCGCAGCAATGCCGTTTTGCAGATTGCAAGCATAAGGGCGAAGCTGGATGTGCAGTGGAGGAAGCTATAGAGAGAGGGGAATTGTCGGAATCCAGAGTGAACAATTATCGCAAAATGCAGCGTGAACTGGAATATCAGGCGCGTAAGGAAGCAGATCGACGCAGGAAAGATAGCCGTTCAAGCACAGCCTCGGGTCGTAGGGATCAGCGAAGCGGCTGGCGACGTGATGTGGAGTGGTAAGCCAAGCTGCAGTGAAGCATCAAATGTAAAAATATAAGAAAATCTAAGTTGTATTCGGCATATGGTATAAAGGGGTGAATATATGCCGAACTACAGCATTGTGGTGGATTTATCGGATCGTCGTTTATATTTGAAGGATGGAGATCAGATTGTTCTTAGTTATCCAGTCGGTATTGGCAAGCTGGCTACACAGACACCGCATGGGCAATTTACGATTATTAACAAACAGCCCAATCCTGGCGGCCCTTTCGGAGCGTTCTGGATGGGGCTGTCCAAGCCGCATTATGGCATTCATGGCACCAATGAGCCATGGTCCATTGGCAAGATGGTGTCACATGGCTGCATTCGAATGCAGAATAAGGATGTGCTTGAGCTTCAGGAGAAGGTAAGTATAGGCACGCCAGTCACGATACAGCCGTAGCGGCTAGACGACACTATATTCTGTATCTACTCAGACATGGAAGCCGCGTCATAGGCTGTATCTGTGAAGCGTATTTCATGGTGAACGGCCGTAACTTTAGGTTAGATACTGCGTTTAGTTACGATTTGGGTTGGATAGGGATACGGGCTTCAATCTGTTTGGAGCCCTCTTTGTCGTCTGCGGACTTGACTAACGGTCCCGAAAGGCGTTCCCCTTGTGTACCGTACGCCTGTTTGGCGTTGGTCCACATATCTTCGTTCGGTTCGAAACTTATGACTATGGTGTAGTGGTTGGCAAGGCTCGGCTTTTTGACCCTCATGCTGAAGGAGCCGTCAGGCATAACTTTGGTTTGATCATCGTAGCCAAACTGCCATCGTCCCGGAAAATCAATCGTGAGTTTGACGTCCGACCCTTCCAGCAAATTGCTGCGCGCATATACATGATAATAGTTACCTTCTTGCTTCACATCAGGCTTAATCCACACTTGAGGGCTACCGTAGTCCTTAGGTTTGTTCCAGACGGGCTTAACTAAAGGGGTATTGCGTTCTTGTTCAGGATCAAATTCAGCCCCAATCCGAACTTCATGCAGAAGCTGTTTGTTTTCTTCGTATTGATATACATAAGGACCTTCTAATTTGTTGCCACCGCTGCCATACAGATTTCGTATTTCATTGTCTTGGTCATCTGGACGGAACAGAACAGTCAGATCCATACTGCCCTGTATTCCGGGGCGTTGTACCTGGAGTACAAAACTTCCATCCTTTTGAACGGTTGTCTCATCCGTGTACCCAGTTAACAGGGAGTTTTTGACCGCAAGATTCCCTTTGATCCGTGCTCCGGCCGGGAGGTTGGAATGTCCTGTAACCTTCACGGTATTTTTATCAATGCTAACGCCACCTGATATTTCGACATAGCTGCTGCCTTGCTTATGGACAGGTGTATGATTGGCAGCTCGTTCATCAAGGGATGATGCGCCTTGGTTGGGATTACCCGTTACGGTGTAGGCACGTGCTTCAGCTTCATGTTGGGCCATACTCCGGGTTGAAGCTTTTTCCCTGCTGCATGCAGCCAGCATCGTTAGGATTAAGAATGCACATAAAAGGTTCCAGCTTATTTTGGTAATCATGTGTTTACTCATGGTTTTTGCTCGCTCCTTGTCCATAGCTTCCAGGCTTAACGTGATAAAATTTTCGAAACTTTATGTATTTACCCTAATTAAAGGGTATGTAATCCCGTCTGCTTTATCCTATAAGTAACGTACCTGTTTAAACAACAGACAGAATGGTTAAAAATGGATTGCCTGATCATCCCCTTGAAAAGCAGGGGCAGCTTGCTGTAAAGGAGCCTGAGTCATATGTCCATTGACCGTTTTATCTTAAAAAAGCTGGACAACTGCCGGGAAGAGCATACACGCGCTAATTTACTAGAACTGTTTAGAATACGGATAGAGAAGGCGCAGAATAAGGAACGAGGCGGTAAAAAAGGTTATCGCAGAATACTTTAAATAGAGTCTAATCAAATGCATAAGCTGCGGTAAGTCACATGTATCATGTTTCAAAGCTGCTGATATGGAGAGGGTGCTGAAATGCCCCTCTCTTTTTTGTGTCTAATGTGGACAAAAAAAGTCCCTCTTAATAGAGGGACAATGCCAATGAATCATTTTCACTAACGCTATGCAGGATGGCTTCACAACCGACAATCTCTATACTGATCAAAGAGTTAAGACATTTTTGAAGGGCACGCTTGCCGCTGGAGATTTTATTCTCCAAAGTGTTACTTAGAAGTTTTAATGTTTTTTGTACCGGTTGCTTATTTTCTTGATTGAAGTATACGGGAATACGTTTGTTTTGAAATGTAATTAATGTTCTCACAAAAATCACCTCGCCTGAGTTATTTCATGGCTTCATTGTAGTGCCCGTTTCTTAAAATTACCTTAAAAACACCTTATAAAAACATAAAGGTCTGAAAAATTTACAAAGTGTTCACAACAATCTAGGTAACAATCGAATTTAGTTCTAACTAATCGACAAAATGACGTATATCCCCATATTAAAAACGATTAAATACATATTATTGATGCTAATGGCTCTACTAATGTGAGGAAGTATGACTAAAGTCGCTGTTCTATTTTTGGAGTGGGTATTTTGTAACAAATTGACAGTCTAATAGTCGGATGCTACAGTTACGATAGCCATATTTCCGTAGAAATAGGCTTTTTGCGTGAATTTTGCTATATATTAAGGATCGGGAGGGATGACAGATGATCCTGACCGTGCTTTCAGGACGACAGGAAACAGAGTGGTTTGACATCGAGGTAGCTGATGAATACTCGGTGGAACATTTAAAGTTGATGCTGGGTGTGCGCATTTTCGGCGAGCCTCCAGCGGAAGGCATGCAATATATTATGGAAGCAAAGTTCCCGGAAGGGCTTTGGTTCAGGGTGGGGGATAACCAGCTACTCACAGGATCAGGCTTGCGGGAAGGCTGTACTGTGCGTATTCAGCGCGCTTTTTCGACAACTCAGGACGAAGCGCCTGTGTATGGAAGGCGTTCTCTGTTTCAAAGTGAAAAAAATGGGTAAATACACACATGAAATTATATGAAACCTTGGTAAAATGAAATAGTAAGCGAAAAGGGGGACTTTTGTCTTGAATGCATTATACCAGCGATCCCCGAGATTACGGCCGGCGCTCCGAGAGGAGAAGCTGGAGATTTTACGGCCTCCGGCTGAGCCGAGCAAGCCGTCTTTTTCTATTATATCTATACTTATTCCGTTAATGATGACGTTGGTGACTATAGGCTTTTACGTATATATGAGCAAAACAGGTAAGATGGGCAACAGTAACTATTTGATGTTCCAGATGGTCACTGTGGTCATGATGCTTACATCTTATACGATTCCTTTTTTCGTCTATCTAAATAATAAGAAGGAATACAAGCGCAAGCTGGAGGAACGGGACCGCATGTACCGGGAACAGCTCCAAAAGCATCGTGAAGAACTTGAAATGAAACGCGAGGAGCAAATTCGCACACTATATGAAATTCACGGTGACCCGCAAATATGCACTCAAATTGTCAAAAACCGCAACAGTTCACTCTGGGAACGATCACCTGAGGATGAGGACTTTTTGCAGGTGCGTATTGGGACTGGACAAGTTCCCTTTCATATTAAATTGCAAATTCCACGTCCAGACGGTTATGATCGAGATCCTTTGTTGGGAGCTGCGGATGAACTGGAAGAAGAATTTCGTCTGGTAGACGCCGCTTCCATTGCATTACCGCTATTTCAATCCAAAGTGGTTGGATTGGTCGGCGAACGGGAGCATACCCTTGCTGCGTTAAGAGTCATCTTGGCACAAGCGGCGGTTCGTCACTCGCCAGATGAAGTGAAAATTGCTTCCTTCTATGACGAGCGAGAGGAAAGTGAATGGACTTGGATGCGCTGGCTCCCACATGTGTGGGATGATGACCGAATTCAGAGAATGATGTCAGACCGCAGTAGCAGTGCACATCAACTAGCTGATTTTCTGTTTGCCAGACTGAACCGCCGTAAAAATAATCGCAATGATCGTCAGGGCAGAGGGATGGAAGTCCCGTGTTATGTCGTTGTTTTATCTGACACTCAGCTGATTGAGGAAGAACCGTTGCTGCCGTTGTTACTGGAGGACGGCCGAGCCATTGATGCGTGCACGATTGTGCTGGCTTCTCGTAAAGAGGCTTTGCCGATGCAGTGTCAGCTGATTGTGGAGGCTTCCAAAGAGCAGGGCGTATATGCCCGCAAATCAGAATCGGCGGAGGTTGAACAGCAAAGTTTTAAACCGGATCGATTATCAAAAGAGGAAGCCGATGCATTGGCGCGGTACATGGCTCCTATTCGCTTGAAGCGTTCCTCTGCTTCTGATATTCCCGCTGTGCTGCCTCTGTTTGATATGATGAGCGTAGCGAGTGTAGAAGAACTGGACGTGGCAGATCGGTGGCGACGTAACCGCCATCCTGATACCTTACCCGTACCGATGGGCGTGCGAGCAGGCGGCAAGAAGATTATGATTAACCTGCATGATAAGATAGAGCGTCAAGGACATGGTCCCCATGGCTTGATCGCCGGTACAACGGGTTCAGGGAAGAGTGAGGTTATCCAATCCATCGTAGCCTCGCTTGCTGCCGAGTTTCATCCGCATGATCTGGCTTTTATGCTGATCGATTACAAGGGTGGAGGCATGTCCAACACGTTCGTTAACTTGCCGCATGTGGTGGGTACGATTACGAACTTGGACAATAATTTGATTGAACGTGCCAAAATATCTCTTAAAGCAGAACTGGTTCGTCGACAGAAGATATTGAACGATGCAGGCAATTTACAGCATATTGATGAATATTACAGACTACTCCGGCAGCGGCAGGAACAACCGCTGCCTCATCTGGTTATTATTATTGATGAATTTGCACAATTAAAGCGGGATCAGCCAGAGTTCATGGACGAGCTAATCAGTATTGCTGCGATTGGGCGGACACTAGGTGTCCATTTGATTTTGGCGACGCAAAAGCCCGCAGGTGTCGTGGATGATAAGATCTGGAGTAACTCCAGGTTCCGCATCTGCTTACGGGTGCAAAGCGAAGGTGATAGCCGTGACATGTTGAAAATACCGAATGCTGCGTGGATTACGAAGCCGGGACGAGGATATTTTCAAGTGGGTAGCGACGAGGTGTTTGAAGAGATGCAGTTTGCTTGGAGCGGTGCGCCGTATATAGGCAACAGCGATATTTCTTCTGCACTACCTGTCCATGAAGTGAGACTGAACGGGAAACGTGAAGCGCTACTGACGGGTGGAGAACGGGCAAGCTCAGGATTAAAAGGTGAAGAAGCTCCTAAACAGCTTCAAGTATTTATTGATTATATTGCGAATGAGGCTGCTAAAGCAGGGATCGAACGACTTCAGGGACCGTGGCTTCCACCGCTGCCTGAATTGCTGGATTTAACAAATCTGCCTGCATGCACCGAAATAGATAGTACATCATCATCTTTGGAGCTGAAGGCTCTTATGGGTCTGGTCGATGATTTGCCGAATCAGCGGCAGGAGCCGATTTATGCATCGCTGGATCATGGTCATTGGGCTGTGTATGGCATGCCGGGCATGGGGAAAACGACCTTTTTGCATACATTGCTGATGTCCACGGCTCAGCGTTTTGCTGCGAATCATTGGAATGGTTATATCATTGACATGGGTCGAACGATGCGCGACTTTGGGGAACTTCCCCAAATCGGGGCTGTTATGATGGCTGAGGAGGATGACCGGATCAAGCGATTGTTTCGTTATCTGTTCAAGATGGTGGCCGTACGCAAGGAAATGCTTTCCGAGGCTGGTGTCAAAACAATAAGCTCTTATCGACGTTCTGCTGTAGAGGATATTCCGCAAATTGTCGTAGTTATTGATGGATATCTTAATTTCCGTAATGCTTATCCAGATGAAAATGAACTGCTGGAATCTCTTTTGCGAGAAGGAGGTAGTCTAGGTATCACGTTTATCATTACGGCGAACCGGATTACCGATGTGTTTGAGAAATTCCGCAGTAACATACCGAATGCTGTTTCTTTTGAAATGTCCGACCCGAGTGACTATTATTATGCGGTAGGACGACCAGCCAAAACGCCAGGACCGTTAATTCCAGGCCGCGCCCTGGTTAAAGGACATGTTCCTCCGCTGGAGTTCCAAACGGCTTTGCCTTCACCAGGTGAAGATGAGGCGGAACGATCAGCACGGTTACGTTGCAATATCGCTGGCATTGCGCAGGAATGGAAAGGCAAGCACGCACCAGCCATTCTTCCATTACCTGAGCGGATTCCACTGTCGGAACTGCTTCAGCAGTGGGATCGGACAAGTGGACCCTCGGGCGCACTTCCTTATGAGGTGCCTGTAGGTCTACAGAGTGACGATCTTGAGCCTTTTCTCCTGAATCTAAAAGAAGGGCCCAATTTTATCGTGGGTAGTCCAATGGAGGGAGGAAAAACCTCTTTTCTAATGAGTTGGATTATATCGCTCGCTTATTACACATCACCTAATCAATTGGAAGTCTATACGATTGATACACGCTATGGAGGCGGAGGACTATCTAGATTACGGCATCTTCCTCATGTTAAGGCTGCTGCCGAAAGCGAAGAAGAAATGGGACCTCTGGTACAGAAAGTGTATGATATCGTTCAACAGCGGAACAAGGAAGGGAATGATCCCGAATTGCTCCTGGTCATTGATGATGCGGATATGTTAAGTAAGCAACTGAACGATTTTATGATAAAGGATCAGCTCTCCGCCATTGTACGGTTGGGACGTGATCGCAATGTGCATGTCGTGCTATCGGGTGTGCCATCTGATTTTCCTACCTTTGGTGTGGACTGGTTTAATGATGTCAAGGCAAGCCAAAGCGGTATGCTATTTGGAACACTAGATTCGAATGATCTATCGTTCTTTCGTATCCCTTATTCGGAGGCGAACGCCGCTGCTGGTGGCCTAAAAGTCCTGCCACCTGGGCAGGGATACTACGTACGGCGCAAATTTACCAGGATAAAAGCGGCAATTCCCTTCTCAGAGCAAGTGAGCTGTGAGGATTGGATAACGAAAATTCGTGACCGATGGCATGTTGTAGTTTGAAGGGAGGTGGCTCATAATGTTAACGTTTCAAGCTTCCAAGCAGAAGTTAATAACCCTCAAGGCGAAGGAACTGTTTTTTCTAGCAGGCGTATTGGGTTCTGACAGACTGCTTGGGGTGGAAGATCCGTTTAAGGGCTATCTAGCAGAGGAGTTGGCGGAAGAGTGGGAGCAGGTAAAAGCTACTCTTTTGGAAAAGGGTTATCTAAAGCGGGCAGATAAGGGCAAAGAGCTAGCAATGCCTCCTACCGTTTTTTCAAGAGTCGCTATCGCGGGATTATCCAACAGGGCTTGCCGTATACGCTATGTGCGGGGAGGCAAGCAGTTTGAAGGCTATCTCCATTGCACGAACGAACGTGTAGTGGAACTCGTGAAATCTGCTGATGAACCCGATGAGTATCGACTGTACGATCTGGGTAATGTGGAAAAGGCTTGCGAAACATTGATTGATAAAATGGGTTGGGTAGATCGACTTGTGCCTGAATCCCCCGCACTTATGTTCTCCAAGCAGGCATTTAATAAAATTTACGAGCAGTCGGCAGGAGAAAGTGTATCTCTGATCAGCAGTAAACTGACCGAGGCTAGCGGAGATGCAGAGGGGTCTGCAAGCCTGGCTCAGTCTTTGAGTTCCCGTGTAGCCGAGGGAGAATTGCAATTGCTGGTCTGGAACGGTAGGGAATGGGAATCACAACGGGCAGCCTTTGTCCTGTGTCCCGCAATGAACTGGATATTTCGGATGAGCTCTAGTGGTAACGGAGACTGGCTGATTGCAGCTATGGCTTCAAGAGATCAGTTTGTGGATTTATTATTAAATTGGTTGAAACAGTCGGCAGTGAATGAAGAAGTGACAGAAGAAGGGTGATGGATATGCGCATTCGAGTTGAACCGGATGTGCTTCGGGGGCTTAGCGGGCAGCTACAGCATGCGGCGGAGCAAATTCAACAGTTAACAGCAGGTTTGGAGCAGGCATTACAATCGCTGGATTGGGATGTATCTGCACGCGAGGCTATCTTGAATCATTGGATGCAGGCCAAGCGGATGTCAGAACAGATCCATGCTTACCTCCATACATCAGGTACACAACTGAACCGAAAGGCAGAGCAGTTTCAGTCTGTTGACCACAACTATCAAACGATTCTGTCATTTGCCAGCCAACCATTGGGACGACCCGTCACGATGCTCGATTGGTCGAATCAGCAATCACCGTCTATTCTGCCTGGGCAAGCTTCGGAAGGAGGCAGTCTGATTTCAAACCCGCAGTCTGTCGTGCATGCCATTGCTGGTGTACAGTCTTCGGATATAGAAACGTTGCATCAGGATATTCTGATGCAGGCGTCTTCTAGCAGTCCGCAGGATTGGTATTTTACTGATCCGTCTACAGCAAGAGATCAGCCTGTCGCTTAGTTGGGAACGCGTTCCGGGACAATCTGGATCGACTGCAAAATTTACTTGAATTCGTTTCGCAATTCCCGGCTTTATGGGACTTATTAGGTGGTTATTTTGTTAATATTATACTGTTAGATGCTGTTTTATAGTTAAAAAGTGGGATTATAACAATTAGGTCCTTTGCCTTTTGTAGGGAATTAAATAGCCATAGTACAATTTGAACCAGATAAACAAAAACATTATTTATCATCAAGGAGGACGCAAAAAATGGCAGGACGCATTTTAATTACCCCAGAACAGGTTGATCAGGTGGCTAACCAATTTAAACAAAGTGGTGAGCAAAGCCAGCAAATCGTTTCCAGTTTGACACAGTCCATCTCAGGTATGGAAGGTCAATGGGAAGGTATGACTAAGCAACGCTTCTTCCAAGAGTTTCAGGAAGCTAGCAAACAAATGCAAGCTTTCGTAACGACTTTGAATAGCATCAGCCAAGAATTGACAGCTATCGCTAACAAATTCCGTACGGTTGACCAAACGAAATAAGTTGCCTTGCCTGATAGGGATCAACTTATCATACACCACTCTATAAAGAAGCAATATGTGAGCCATTCCTCATGGTTTGGCACAGGATGTTCAGGAAAAACCGGGCGATCTTCGGATACCCGGTTTTCTTGCCATCCATAGATGTATATAATAAGGTGAGGAATACTAGCATACTGAATGATGTAAGGAGAGGGATGTTTCATGTCTTTTCAACCGAATCCGGGAGACGAATTGATCATAAACGGCACAGCTTATGTGGTTGGGCGACATCCCGCTGCACCCGGTTTAGCCTATGCTCAAGCAGGGCGACAGGGAATTGTATACCAGTTAAATACCAAAAACGGAGCGCCGCATGAGGCCAAAGCCCTTAAGGTGTTTTTTCCGAAGTTCCGCATCCCGGCTATGGTTTATCAATCGGAGCATATGGAAGCATACGGGGATATTCCCGGTTTGCAGGTATGCAAGCGTGATGTGCTCACTCCAGAAAGAAACGGAAGTCTGATCGCCGAGCAGCCTGATTTGCTGTATGCGGTGCTGATGCCATGGGTTCACGGTATGACATGGTTCGATTGTCTCACAGATCAGCGTCAGCTTGAGGCTTCTGATAGTCTGGCTTTAGCCAGAGCATTGGCAGGGATCGGTTCAGCTATGGAGCAAAAAGGATTGGCGCATTGTGATTTATCGGCGCCGAATGTAATGCTTCCGTTTTTTTCTGAAGTGGAACTGCCTCAAGGCACGTCAGCTGTGGAATTGGTGGACGTGGAACAAATGTATAGTACTAAAATGGATCGTCCAGATGCTCTATTGGCAGGTTCGCCAGGGTATGCTGCCCATCGTACCGTCCACAGCGGGTTATGGAGTGCGTATGCAGACCGTTTTGCAGGGGCAATTATTATAGGAGAAATGCTAGGCTGGTCTGACCGTGTAGTAGTGGACAAAGCGTGGGGCGAAAGTTATTTTGATCAGCATGAAATGCAGACGCCTTGTGAACGTTATTTTATTTTACGAAAATCACTTGAATCCCGGTGGGGCAGCAAGGTGGTAGAATTGTTCAGCCGTGCCTGGGATAGTCAGGATTTAAGCAGTTGCCCTACTTTTGGCGAATGGCTGGTTGTACTTAATGCGGTTACTGAGCAGGAAATTCCAGTTGAGGCAATAGAACCGGAGCCTGCTGCGACAGAAACAATAGAATCGGCAGCGGTGGGCGGCCTTGCCAGTGAAGCTGCACCCTCTTTGTCAGCGCCTGCACCGCTCAAAGCTGAACAGGCTGCATTGCTAAATCAGGCTGCCCTGGAGCAGGGAGAGCGTGGGGTAACGGACAAGCTGTTCCGACAGGCACGTGATTTGGAGCAGCAAAACAAACCTGCTGCAGCGCTAGAAGTATACCGGTCGTTGTATCATTTTGTAGAAGACGGCAGTCCTCTGCATGTGGAGGTGTCGGCTGCGATCACAGGGCTAGAGGAGCAGTTGAATCCCAAGACGCCAGAGCAACCTGAAAAATCAAAAGCCTGGTATCGATCCAAAGCATTTATCGTGACAACTGGGGCCGCAGTCGTTCTATTGGCAGCTGGAATCCCAGCCGTGAATATTCTTGCAGATCAGTCCAATCAGCGGCAAATCGAGGCAGCCAAGCAGGAAGAGGCAGCGAAGGCTGCAAAGGCGGCCGAGGAAAAGCTGGCAGCCGAGCAGGAAGCGGCTCAAAAATTGCTGACGGAGAAACAACGACAGGAAGCGGAACAGCAGACCAAACAACAGGCACTTGCTGCTCAAAAGCAACAGGAGGAGCAGAAGAAACAGCAAGCCCTTATCGCTCAACAGGTTAAATATGAAGCTTATCTCGCCCAAAAGGAACAAAACAAGCAGGCGGCTGCCAAGTTGGCGAAGCAAAAAGCGTATGATCAACAGGCAAAGTATGAAAAATACTTGGCTTTGAAAAAAGAGCAGGAAGCTCGTGCCGCCCAGGAAGAAGCAGCTCGTAAGGCAGCAGCCGAGGCGGAACAAAAGCAAAAAGAGTCCTTGCATGCACGAAACAAGGAGAACGTTCTTCAGCTTATTTCCCTGTACAACAAGGCGTATGCCTCTCAGGAAGGTGGAAGCGCTGCGAAGGCTAAGAGCTTTGCCAAGCGTTTTAGAACACTATATGATAGTAATCCTTCTTATTATCGTTCGGTAGGTGAATTGGGATATCGGGCTTCCTCGATTTATAACTTTTTAGGAGATACGAATTTTAGACTGCCTAAAATTTAATATTTCATATGTTTATATATGGGCGGAATGATAGATACAAAACAGATGGAGATAGAAGGTAACTGAGGGGAGCATGTACAAACTATGAATTATACAATACAGGCTTCACAACGTACTCCCGCCCTAATCATTTACCTGATTGACATCAGCGCGTCGATGAACATGCTGATGGAGGGGCGGCGGCGTATTGACGTTGTATATGAAGCTATATCGTTGGCGATCCGGCAGATGGTTTTTCGGTCAACCAAAGGAAATCGGCTGACAGCGCGCTATCGGATTGCGATTTTGGCTTATAGTGACGACGTGTATGACCTGCTGAATGGTGTTAAGGGGATAGATGAAATTGCGGCCATTGGCTCGTTGCCCGATTTGACACCCAAACGATTCTCAGATTCTGCAAAAGCCTTCTTGCAGGCTGAACGTATTTTGCAGGCGGAATTACCAGGGATGCAGGATTGCCCTGCACCATTGGTCTGTCATATGACAGATGGGGTTTCTACAGGCGATGATCCGGAACCGATTGCGAAGCGTATTATGAGCATGAGTGTACCGGACGGTAATGTACTGGTGGAAAATATATTTTTATCCGACAGGTTGCTGGAAACGCCTATTCAGGACCCCCGTCGCTGGAAAGGTCTGACGCATAATACGCCGTTGCAGGATGAACATGCTGTGAAATTGCGTGATATGTCTTCTGTACTGCCTGAAAGCTATCGAGAAATGCTGTTTGAGGCAGATTATCAGTTAGGTGAAGGAGCCATTATGATGCTGCCCGGAACCTGTGCGGAACTGGTGTCCATTGGGTTCCAAATGTCGGCCGCAACGCCTGTACGGTAAGGAGGTAAAAGCATGAATCCACTGCTGTCCCTGCTCCCGGCGAGCAAAAAAAAGGGAATGAATGCAAGGCTGACTCAGCAATTTGCTTACATAAGCTCTCAGACAGGCGATCAGCCTTTATCATCTCATCACAGTCGTTTTATGTGTCGTTATGGCTATGGAAGATCTGCCGAATCTGCCACTATGGGGGAAAGCGGACAGGATTTTGCCGCAGTACGTATTCATAAATCCGTCTGTTGTTTTGTCTTGTGTGATGGTGTCGGTCTCAGTTACCGAGGAGATTTTGCAGCCCGCTATCTGGGTTCTTCTTTACTGGATTGGATGGAACGGGGACAAGATCTGTCTGCTGATCAATTGAGAGTGTACCTTGAACGTTTGGCAGGTACAGCGGCAGAGGAACTGGGTCGGCAGCCTTTGGATCACGAATCAGGCTTAATGCGTTCGGTATTGGAAGATAAACGTCGTCAGGGAAGCCAGTCCATGTATATTTGCGGTAAAATCGAACTGCCGAAGCGTGGTAGCCGTGGTCGTCTCCGACTTGCCTGGCAAGGAGACTCACGTTTGCGACTATGGAACGGTGCCGAAGAAATTAGCGAGCTGTTCGATCATACTTTCTCTACAGCGGAGCGCTGGTCTACAAGTCGTGGGCCGATTGGAGGGAAGCCTCATTGGTATGAAAGAAGCATACCCGTTGATATGCCGATGAGATTACAGGTATATACGGATGGTTTATCCGATTTAGACCCCATTCGCGAGCCTGTCCCTGATGAGCAGATACAGGTATTGCTGGATGCATCCCATACCGGGGGACTTGATGATGATGCTGCATTTATTGAGTTGCAGTGGTAAATAAATAAGAAAGGACGTTATACAACCATGGATATGGATGTATACGTCCTTTTTTTGATGAATACTTAGAACATAACGATTCTTTAAGATATTTGTAGAATGTAACGATGAAGATAAGGAAAGAGGCGCTAATACGCGTAATATTCGTACTTTTCTTAAATATCGCAAAGGAATAGCAAAAAATGCGCAAAAATAGTGATTATAAAGTATATCCTTTTGGGTAATCTTGTGATTATACAGATTACTGAAAGGGAGCGATACATATGAGCTACACATATGCAGGAGGCGCGCGCTTTGAAGGCAAAACCGCTCTAATCACGGGAGCTGGTTCTGGGATTGGCAAGGCAACGGCCATTCAGATGGCTAGAGAAGGAGCGAATGTCGCTCTTTTTGACGTAAGTAATGAGCGCATTTCGGAGACGGAAAGAGAAATTAATGCTATACGTGAAGGGTCAGCGCGGGCTTTTGACGTGGATATTGCCGATCCGGTGCGTGTGGAAAAAGCAGTTCTGGAAGCGGTTGAATTATTTGGCGGGCTGCATATCATTTTTGCCAATGCCGGGATAAACGGGGTCGTCGGACCGATTGAGGATCTGAGCATTGAGGATTGGCGGCAAACATTGTCCACGAATCTGGATGGTACCTTCCTGACGGTGAAGTATACAATACCACATTTGAAAAAGAACGGTGGCGGCAGCATTATTATTACCAGCTCCATTAATGGAAATCAGCGCTTTACCAGCTTTGGGATGTCAGCCTATAGCACATCGAAGGCGGGTCAAACCGGTTTTGCTAAAATGGCTGCGCTGGAGCTGGCTAAGTTCCGTATTCGTGTGAATGTCATCTATCCGGGTGCCATCTCGACGAATATTGATGAAACCACGGAGAAATCGGAAGGGTTAAAGCAAATTACCATCCCCGTCAAATTTCCCGAGGGAGGACAACCGTTGGCTGATGGACCGGGTCAACCCGAGCAGGTAGCTGATTTGGTGACATTTTTGGCCTCAGATCATTCGCGTCACATTACTGGTGCACAAATTGTCATTGATGGGGCAGAGTCGTTATTGTTTTAGAAAATACTGTCCATACACTGATCGGCAGCCTGGATGACAAATATGTTGATTATTACTTTCATCAGCTTCACGATGCTTGGTGATATGTACAATGCTCGCAATGGGCGCGATGAGAGGCAATGATGCAGGGGAATGAGGCAAGAATATGAGGGCGTACAGGGGATAAAATACGGAAGAACCACCGAAGGATGAAAAATCCAGTGCGGTGGTTCTTTTTTTTCACTCGTCTTGTATGCCATCATTATAGGGGGAGGCGATGAAGGATGTTCCAGGATTTCAAGCTCGTAAGTGACCGCCCGGTCTCGATACAAGTAAAAGAATACGTCAATCGTTTAATTATAAAAGGGGCGCTTCAGGCGGATCAGAAGCTGCCTTCCACACGAGAAATGAGCGTTCTGCTTAAGGTGAGCCGCAATACAGTCATTGCAGCCTATGAAGGCTTGAAGGATGACGGATTTACGTATGCGATTCCCGGAAAGGGTAGTTATGTGGCCGCCATGGTGGGCCAGTCGGCCGTAGATAACGGAGGATCTGACGGCTCTGCCACTTGGGAGATCGACTGGAAGGCAAGAATGAACGAGTATGCTATATCAGCTGTTGACCTGGATATGATGAAGCAGGGCATTCGTGCCCAAAAGGGAACTATCTCGTTCACAAGCATCGCTCCGGATGAGCAACTGTTTGATCTGGGGGATGTAAGGCGAGCTTTTATGGATCGGATGGCAATCGAAGGGCAGGTGCTGCTCAACTACGGCTATGCCAAGGGCTACAAGCCGCTGATTGATTACCTGATGCATTATATGGAGAACAAGGGCGTCGATATAATTGGCAAGGATATGCTTATTACAGGCGGTTTTACAGAAGGCTTTGACATTGTGCTGTCGGCTTTACGCCCTTCTGCACGCCGCGGAGCGGCAATTTGTGAAAATCCGACCCATCACACAGCGATCAAAAATTTGAAGTTGCAAGGATTTGAGATTACTGCCATTCCGATGGAGTGTGACGGTATTGATGTAGAGCGGCTAGAGGAGGTACTGCAGAACAATAGCTTCGATTTGGCCTATTTGACTCCTTCCTATCATAATCCGACAGGCATCGTCATGTCGCCGGCAAAGCGCAGCGCTGTTATGAAATTAATGGCGCGCCATCAGATTCCGGTGATCGAGGATGGATTCAATGAGGAGCTGCGTTACTCGGGAGCGCACATTGCGCCCTTAATAGCGACAGCAGGGCAAGGGAACGGAGTAATCTATATTGGCAGCTTCTCCAAGGTGCTGTTCCCTGGCTTGCGTGTAGGCTGGGTGCTTGGAGACCGAGCACTGATTGACACTCTGGAAAGCATTAAGCGTGCGCGCACCATTCATACCTCAACAATCGATCAATCGATTTTATACCAATATATGCTTAACGGAAATTTCGATAAACATGTAAAAAAAGCACGTACAGAGTATAAGCGCAAATATGAGCTGACAAAGACATGCTGTGAAGTACATCTTCCTGAGGCGCAGGTAACTGGTGACGGGGGCTTGCATTTGTTCCTTACCTTCCCGACAGGTGTAAATACACGCCAGCTGCTAGAAGCTTGCACAGAACAGGGCGTCATTTTCACACCGGGAGACAAGTTTTTTATTCAAGAAGGAGAAGGGACGAATACATTGCGGCTTGGGTTTTCACGAGTAACAGATGAAAATATCGAACGGGGTATTCAAATAATCGGCAAACAGACACGTAACTTTCTTAAAGCATAATGGTTAGAAAAGAGCTACAGAGACGGAATATTGTTCTGGAGAAGCACCAGCGATCAAAAGAACAATCCGTAACCACATAAAGATTTTGAAGAAAAATGAGGTGTCATGATGAAAATTGGTGTTATTATGGGCGGTATTTCCTCTGAGCGTGAGATTTCTCTGCAGACAGGTCAAGAGATGATCAATCATTTGGATCGCAGCCGTTATGAAGTGGTTCCAATTGTGATCGAGCAGCGAGCGGATTTAATCGCGCAGGTCCAGCAGACAGGCATTGATATCGCGCTGTTGGCACTGCATGGTCAGTATGGCGAGGACGGCACGGTGCAGGGAGCGCTGGAGACGCTGGGCATTCCCTACACAGGCAGCGGTGTCCTGGCAAGCAGCTTATGCATGAATAAGCAGTTGTCCAAGATGCTGTTGAAGGCAGCGGGTGTGCATACGCCTTCAGGCCTTTACTGGCAGGGGATGGACGATTATGATCCGCAGGTGGTGGAGCGTTTGGGCTACCCGGTTATTGTGAAGCCGAATACAGGGGGATCCAGCATCGGCATCCAGCTTGTACAAAATGAGAAGGAACTGCTGTCGGCTGTTCAGGGGGCTTGCAGCTTGGATCAAGCGATCTTGATTGAGTCCTATTATGAAGGGACGGAGATTACCTGCTCCATCGTAGATGGCGAGGTATTACCAATTATTAGAATTAGCTCCGCTCGTTCGAAGTGGTTCGACTACAAAGCAAAATATGAGGTCGGCGGCGCTGAGGAGAAGGTGGTCGAGCTTCCCACCGTTATTGAACAGCGTGTGCGCGAGGCGGCACTGGCCAGCTACCGACTGCTGCAATGCAAGGTCTATGCAAGGGTCGATATGATTTTGTGTCAGGATAGACCTCACGTGCTGGAAGTGAACACATTACCAGGAATGACCGCCAACAGCCTGTTTCCGAAAAGTGCGGCAGCTGCGGGTATAACCTTTACACAGCTACTGGACCTTATTATTGCCAGCTCGCTCCATGAGCGGAAACAGGAATGGAGGATGGCGTAATATGTTTAGTGAAAAGGGGACAGGGCGGTTTGTATCCACGCGTGTACGGGATATTCGCCCATCGGGAATTCGCGCTTTTTTTGATCTGAATGCAGCAGGCGGAGGTACAATCGCCCTTGGGGTCGGAGAGCCTGATTTCGTTACACCGGAAAAGGTACGTGAAGCTTGCATTCAAGCATTGCGTGAAGGACAGACGAAATATACTTCGAATGCCGGCTTGATGGAGCTGCGGGAGGAGATCTCTGCTTATTTTTCCGGCAGCTTCGCGCTTTCCTATGATCCTGAGCAGGAAATGATCGTGACGGTGGGGAGCAGTGAAGCCGTCGACCTGGCGCTGCGAGCAGTGATCGATCCGGGTGACGAGGTGCTGATTCCAGCACCAAGCTATATTGCCTATGAACCCATTACCCATCTGCATGGCGGTAAAATTGTAGAGGTGGCGGCTACGGCAAAGGAGCAATTCAAGCTGACCCCGCAAGCGCTGCAAGCGGCAATTACACCTCATTCAAAGGTTTTAATGATCAATTATCCCTGTAATCCAACTGGAACAGTTATGACGGAGCAGGATTGGCTGCCGATTACAGAGCTCATTATCAAACATAATCTGGTCGTCATTTCGGATGAAGTGTATGCCGAACTGACTTACGGGAGAAAGCATGTCAGTATCGCCTCTTTGCCGGGCATGAAGGAGCGTACGATTGTCATCAGTGGTTTTTCCAAAGCATTTGCGATGACAGGCTGGCGGGTAGGCTATGCGTGCGGTCTGCATGAGCTGATTGCCGGCATGCTGAAAATCCACCAGTACACAGCCATGTGTGCGCCCACCATTGCACAGATTGCTGCGCTGGAATCATTGCGCCATGGCTTGGCTGCCAAGGACGAGATGATGGCGAGCTACAATGAACGTCGCAAGCTGTTTGTGGCCGGCTTGAATGCAATCGGGCTTGCTTGTCATGAGCCTGAAGGGGCTTTCTATGCCTTTCCTTCAATTACTTCTACTGGCATGTCATCTGAGCAGTTTGCACTTCGTATGCTGAAGGAAGCGAAGGTGGCGGTCGTACCGGGACATGTATTCGGATCAGGCGGAGAGGGCTTTATTCGCTGCTCATATGCAGCCTCGCTCGTCGATTTGGAGAAGGCGCTGGAACGGATGGGAAGGTTTATGCAGGTAATGCAGCCGGTATGATGAACAGGGTTAATAACTCAACTTTTGCCGAACGTCTTTATGAAATATTTTACAATACCTTTATGTTTTTTGAAAACATAAAGGTATTTTTCTAGGGCCTGTATTCAAACTATAAATCATAGTTAAATGATGGTAAATTGAGATATGAAAAGACGATACGAAATACGCGACGATCAATGGGATCAAATTAAAAAACGATCATGCCATTTTGCATTAATTGAACATGTGGAACCCGTCGGTGATCAGCGGCATTACCCGCACAGCCAGCTCGGAGGGGGGCTCTGTTCTTCCCTCCAGGTTCCAGCGGTAGGTAACACCGTATAAAGACCAGCTTAACAGGGTTGCTGCGGTTGCGAGCGACTTCGAGTCCGCAGCGGCGTCTGCTCCAGAGATCAGCTGAAGGGTGAGTTTCTCAAGATGCAGCTTGATATTTTCTTCAAGCAAGAGGGCCACTGAATCGTATTTCTTGAAGCAGTGGTGGCTTGTTTCATGGTAATTACATAATGCCACAATAAGCTCCAGAAGCGTCTTCTTCGTCAAAGGTCCTTTCGTATCGACTTTACAGACTACCATATTCGTAAATGCGTCCAGCAAAAAGGCTTCGAACAGCGCATATTTATCCGGGAAATGTGCATAGAAGGTCGCCCGGTTAATCGTGGCTGCCTTGGTGATGTCACCGATAGTTATCGAGTTGAAGTCCATGATGTTCAACTGCTGAATGAAAGCATCCAGAATTAATTGACGTGTCCGAATGACGCGCGGGTCGTTTGGATTGGGAGGAAGTACACCAGCCATCCTTTCACTCCTTTCAGTAAAGATACTAATCTCTTATTATAAACATGTGTTGAATAGACAACAATTATTATCTCCCAATACGACAGTTTTTTCACTTCTTGCTTAAGCAACAAATTAGTCGGATTGTTGGTTGAAGCGGGAACAGGAGCTTGATACTATTGCACTCATATCCACTTTGAAAATAATTATTGAAACTATAGGAGGCGTTATTCTTGACTAAAGAGCAGCAGCAAACTCATTCACTGGAGGCCTTATTTGAACCTCATACGGTTCATCAATTAACTATACCTAACCGGATTGTAATGTCGCCGATGGCGCGTGCTTTTGCACCGGAAGGAGTGCCGGGTGAGGATACTGCCGCCTATTACCGACGCCGCGCAGAGAACGGGGTAGGGCTCGTCATCACCGTAGGCATGATCGACCATCCGGCTGCAACAAGTGAGCCCGGACTTCCTAGTATCTTTGGCGAAGCCCCTTTGAACGGCTGGAGGGAAGTGGTCAGACAGGTCCATGAGGCTGGAGGGGTCATATTCCCGCAGTTATCGCATATGGGGATGATTCGCCCCGTGGGTTCCCAGCCTTACCCGGACGCTCCGTCGATTGGGCCTTCGGGACTGGATATGCAGGGGAACAAAGTAAGCGAGCCGATGACGGAAGAAGAAATTGCCAAGGTCATCCAATCCTTTGCCGATGCGGCAGTAAATGCACAGCAGGTTGGCTTCGACGGAATTGAGCTGTCGGGCGGTCACGGCTTACTGATCGACCAATTCTTCTGGGAGAAAACCAATCAACGGACGGACCGCTATGGCGGCGATTTCCTGAAGCGTACCCGGTTTGCAGCCGAGATTGTCCAGGCAGTCCGCGCTGCCGTCGGCCCGGATTATCCGATCTCCATGCGCCTGTCCCAGTGGAAAATGGCAGATTATACGGCGAAGCTGGTAGATACGCCGGAGCAGCTGGAGCAATTCCTGACTGTGCTGGTACAAGCGGGCGTAGACATTTTTCATATCTCGACGCGCCGATTCTGGGAACCGGAATTTGCAGGTTCGGAGCTTAGTCTTGCCGGATGGGTGAGGAAGCTCACCGGGAAGACAACGATTACTGTTGGCTCCGTAGGCATGGACAATGATCCTGCAGATGGAGAGGAGGCAGACAACCAAGGACTGAAGGAGCTGCTGAAGCGGCTGGATAACTGTGAGTTTGATCTGGTAGCTGTCGGACGCGCGCTCCTGGGTGATCCGGCATGGGCGAAGAAAATCCGGGAGGGACGGACAGAGGACATTCTAGCCTTTACTCCTGAGTCTGCAGCCAATCTGTATTGATTGCGTGCTTGTCATAAGAAGGTGACATAAGAAAACCAAACAAGCAGGTTAAGACATCCAGCCTTGATCCGCTTGTTTGATTTCATAAATTAGGGTGATGATATATTTGTATAAAGACAATGTAAACAACCAAACGAAAACAGATGGACGATAAGATCAGAAAAAGAATACACTGACGAAGACGATTGCGGCCTGCTATCCCCAAACCGAAATCCAAAAGTGTATCAGGCTGTGCGGTTTGGAAGGGACGGCGACGGTTCAGTACAATTCCGTTAGGATGGGCTGATCTTACAGCAAAAAGATGATTTTCACTTCCATGGATACCATAAACGCCCGCCGTTAGATACTGTAATGCCCTATTATCTTTTGCCTATACACTGCTGTCCAACGATATGAAATGGGCACTGGAAGCTGTGGGCTTGGATGCTTATGTAGGTTTTCTGCATAGAGGTTGTTCAGAGTGAGCCTTATCGGCATTGGATGTGATGGAAGAACTTCGAGAAGTATATGCCGGCCGTTTTATCCTTACATTGATTAATAAGAAAAATGATTAAATAAAAGATTTTACAAAAAAAGAAAACGGGGCTGCCATGATGAACGATGTTACAAGGAAAAATCGTAATGAAGGCCTGGCACAATGAAACAGGATAGGATTATTTATCCCTATGTGAATGTATTTCGGATTTTACCCAATTCGACGTTTAAAGTACGAACTCGAAGAGTTGATAGACAAAACAGAAGACAGCTTGCGCTTCTACAACTTAGAAGATAACTACAAAAAGAAAGTGGATCATATAGGGGCCAAAGAAGCTTACGATATGGAAAGTCCGCTGATTCTGTAAGGTGCGAATGTGAAGCTCACATAAAAATCCCGGGTCCTTCGCACCTCGAAAAATGTCGAAAAGCAATTGAATCGGTTGCCTTCAGAAAAGGGCAATGGTTGATCCAAGCCTTTTTGGCATCGTTTTTTACGAGAATGTGTGGAATTGATATCATTAGGGTATGAATTACTGCATTTTTGCTGTCGCACTCCATGTGAGTGCGTGAATGATATGAAAAAAGAAGTCTTATTTCGTGGCCTGCCCAGCAGTGAACAAGTGCAAATTTCTTTTTAACGGATTCCTTATTCGACAAATTCCCCCTTACTTTTATACAATAATGAACTAACATTTACTATGTTGAAGTATAAAATAAGGTGGGAGTTGCTTATGAGGATTTCCATTAGTAAGTTTCTAAAGCGTTATGCAACGATTCTATTGAACTACGCAATAGTTATAGGGGTATTTTATGCTTTGGGATATCAGATGAGTGCTATGGGAATCTATGCAATTCTGACAGGAAGAAATAATCAATTTGGCATTATCAAAGCGAGAGAAATGAACCTATGTATCCCTTGATTACATCAAAATCGGGGGATTTTTCATTTGATTAAAAGGTTCAACAGAGTTTCTACCTGGGAACTCTATATCATTTACTAATAGTAAAGAATGTGGAGAGATGAAATAGTCATGTCAACTCTGTGAAACCTTTTATTTCGGCAATCCAATTTTACTTTTGCTATTCGTTTTCACAATCTTCCCTTGTGTGTAAGTTATGCTGAATTTTCGTTATAAACATTAGCTGCATAATATATTGACAGATGGTTAATTATGGAGAAGAATAGAGGGTGATTTTTGAAATAATGGAATTTTTATGTGAAGGGTGGTTATGACTTGAAGCATACACCTACGATTTCAGCGGAGTTTGAGGATTATCTAAAACAAAATGATATGACGTTGAGTCAATTTGCCGAATATTCAGGGGTTCATCAAAGAACACTTAGTCATTGGATTACTCAGCATCGTCCTGTTTCCATACAGCAGCTAGACCGAATCACTGTGGCTATGGATTTGCCAGAAGGCTATTTTTACGATCTATACATAGAAAATTACATCATTGACCTTTCCCCGAATTTTAGGCGAATCGAGCCATTATTGTATCGTTGTGCGGAGCTGGACAAGCTGGATGCAATCCGTCGAATGGTTGGACATATCATGGATAATCCGCTGTATGCGACTAGGCTATTTGATGTTGCAGAAGCATTATTTGAACAGGGACGACATGCTGCTGCGCTGCCTCTCTATGAGAATGTCGCAGAAGTGGAGAAATATCAGCATTCTGAACGCTTGGCCACTTGCCAATATCGTATATTCTCGATTCAAGTTGGAGACGACCAAAGCCGTAATCTCAAGGCAGCAACGCTATTTGAACCCTTCGTGGAACGTCTGGATGAAATAGACCAGCTTGATGCGCTAAAAGATTTGGCGAATGTGTATCGATCTTTGCGCTTGTGGGACAGGCTTGATGTGACCGCTCGAAAAATGAGAGATAAAGCGGAAATCCAATATACATTAGAGCATCAGCAGAAAAAACGAAAGCCTGCGGAACTTGAAAAGAGGCTGAGCCGTCCATTGTTTGTGTATATTACCTATGCTGATTTATTGTGTGCAAGTGTCTGTGAAGCCCAAGGTGATTATCAACAAGCTCTACAATATACATACGCCTACGTTAATTTAGATTGGGTCAAAGAGACGGACGAGGATACTCTGCATTGGATTAAACTATTTCAAAATTGGGCGCTATGTAATACTTACGTTAATAAATTATTATCTGGAGATATAAGTGTGCTTCCGGATTATGTTGAGTATATTAGTGTATCATCAAACACCACTAAAGAAATGGTTACTCAATTATTGAATATTATGATGGCGGCTAACCGATTTCAAGTTGATGTGGATGAAGTACTTAAGCAGTTCGAAACGGAGATAGATTCGATCACCCAACAGCAACCATCTGCTGATATGTACACTCATCAAGTGGTTCCAGAACAATTAACGCGTTTTAAATATGAACTGGCTAAATACTACTTAAATAAAGGTAATTATTCATATGGATTTAAAAATTTACTAGACGTTTTATCTAAATCATTAGTCATTAACAAAGAAGCCTTTTTCATTAGCTGCATAAGATTATTTGAGCAGTTCAAACAATTTGCAGACTTTAGATTGTGTACAAAGTATGAAAGTTTAGTTAGAGAAGGGCGAAAAGAAAGATTATTTTATTATTAATAGTTATTAATCATTTCTCAGTGTTGATTCCAAGTTGAATAAAATAAAATATATATGGAAAACGAAGAAGGCAGAATGTTGCTGTGCAAGTAAAGCGGTCGCCTTTACCACGGATTTTAACCTTAATCTGACTTTATTCAGGAAATACAGGGGCGGTGACGATGGGAAGCAACATCGGGCTGCGTAGTGAATCAATAGTTGAATTTTAAGTTCATTTTGTAGGAGTCTGTTGCATTTTAAATAAACATAAAACGCCAAAAAAGTGCCTCTGGAATGCTCCAGAAGCATTTTTTTTGTCGAGCAAATTTTCAAAAAATCCAAAAATTTACGTTTTGTATTAGGATATGCCACAGAAGGGGGAATCATGCTGATGAATCCAGGCGTGACTTTACTTCGTGTCGAACGGGCCAGGAAAAGACTGTACCAAGTTCAGAAGAAATACGGATTTTTAACGCATCCCAAAGTGATTGAACAATCCATGAAACTGGATGAACTATTGAATCAATACCAAACCTGCAAAATGAAATCTTAGCTAATGTGTGTGCAAGACGCGCTTTTAAAGGAAGAAGACGAACTCCAATCCCCAAACCCCAATCAAAATTCTAAATCCTATACTTATGAAGAGGTGGTAACGTTGTTGAACAAACGAAATCCTGTAACTCCTTTTGGCTGGAAAATCAAACAAAAGCTAGTTGAAATTCAAATGGATCAGAGAACTTTTTGTGACACCTATCATATTCCTGCTAGCCGCTTGTCCAATCTCATTCACGGAACACGTAAGGCAAAAAAATATCGAGTACAAGTATCTCAATTGCTTGGGATCGAAGAATAACCCTCTTTCTCCTTTATGGATACAGGACATCCTAATGATATGTAAGCTACAGTGGCAAAGGACTCCAGGTTTCTTTAATATAGATTGTACATAGGAAGCTTAAAACAAGGAGTGATGGGGATGTTCTCCAGAATGGCAGAGCAGAAGATTGCCGAGGCGATGGCCAAAGGTGAGTTTGATCATTTACCGGGAGCGGGCAAGCCACTGGTCATCGAGGATTTGTCACATGTTCCAGAGGAGCTGCGGATGTCGTACAAGCTGTTGAAGAATGCAGGCATTTTACCGGAAGAGCTTCAGTTACAAAAGGAATGTGTCCAGTTACGTGATTTGCTTCACGCTTGTCATGAGGCAGGAGAGCGAGAGCGGATCAGTCGCAGGCTGACTGAAAAATCACTTCGTCTCCGTATGCTGCTGGAGGAAAGAGGGCTGAATACGTCGTCTGTATTTTATGAATATGAGTCCGCTATGCGTAAGCGACTGGAGGAATAGAAGCGAGAGGAGCAAAGGGCGGAATGCCCTTGCCCGTACACTTTGATTTCTGTGCTTTACCTCATTACCGTTGCAGTGCAGATAATCTCGTGAGGCATTGTTTCGTCAGGATGACAGGTTCTTTGGGCAGTTTGTCCAAATGAAAGTCATCGATTAAATCCTCAGCCTTCACAGGCTCAGGTGAATCCAGCAGCCCGGAAAAATAGGCGAGCCAGCCAATGACTGCTTCCGGTGTGACCCCTTGTCGGCGCATAGCTCGGAGTGCTACGCCACCATGTCGTTTGGCCAGCCTTCGCCCATCAGGGCCTAGGACAAGGGGAGCGTGTGCGAAACGTGGCGGCTGCAACCCCAAAGCTTGGTACAGCAATAGCTGACGGGGCGTTGAATCGAGAAGATCATACCCACGTAGTACGTCGGTCATATGCATATCCGCATCATCGACAACGACAGCAAGCTGATAGGAAAACATGCCGTCGGCTCGTTTGACGATAAAATCGCCCCCTTCTGCCGCACCAAAGGCCACATGACCTGCTAACTGATCATGAAACGAAATAACGTCATCTGGATGTTGCGGTACTTTAAAGCGAAGTGAAGGGAGTTTATGTTGTGCTTTGGCTACGACATCTTGAGAGCTAAGGTTACGACATGCCCCCGAATACGCAGGCCCTTCACCAGACAGTCCATGTGGAGCATGGGCGGCGGCCAGAATGTCGGCCCGACTGCAAAAACAAGGATACAGTAAATCTTGCCTCTGTAGTTTCTCCAATGCAGACTGGTAGCGTTCCAGCCGTTGGCTTTGAGTGTAGGAACCGTAGGGACCGCCTACGTCGGGTCCTTCGTCCCAATTCAGCCCGATCCAGCGCAAGTCTTCCATAATCCCTTGCGCCAACTGGCTGCGAGCTCGCGTCATATCAATATCTTCCATGCGCAAAATATAGGTTCCGCCCAGGGAACGAACGTGCAGCCAGGATAATAAGGCGGTGCGAGCGTTTCCTAAGTGTATCCATCCCGATGGTGTTGGGGCAAATCGTCCTCTGATGGGTTGGGCCTGTAATTCCATACGAAAGTGACCTCGATTCTATGTTCCGTCCTTCAGCAATCCATATCAAACTATATTATAAAACGATCTTGCCGCGAGTGCATCCCGACAGGTATAGGAGCTAACACAGAAAACTTACATAGCTGCGATGGCCAGACGGGAAATTTAAATATCTGTATAATAGATTTAGAAGAATTATGCACGACAGACCGAAGAGAAGTTCCAGAGGGGTAGCTTAACCTTTTCTATTCAGTGCTCGATAATTACAGGTAATGAAAAATTCACAATAATAAAGGAATTAAAACTTAGATTCTACGCATCAAGCGTATCATTGGAGAGATTTCATTGACAGATAAACAACTGCCTATTTTGCAAGTGATCCCCGAGCTTAAACATACACTGCAATCCCATTCGGCGGCGGTACTGATTGCACAGCCGGGAGCGGGGAAAACGACGGTAACACCTCTGGAGCTACTGCATGAGCCGTGGCTGGCAGGGCAAAAAATGATTATGCTGGAGCCGAGGCGTTTGGCAGCGCGTGCAGCAGCAGCGCAAATGGCAAAAGCGCTCGGAGAGCCCACCGGGAAGACCGTGGGTTACCGGGTTCGTATGGATACAAAGGTAGGGCCAAACACACGGATTGAAGTGGTTACGGAGGGCGTACTGACCCGGATACTACAACATGATCAGGCGTTGGAGGGAGTAGGCCTGATTATTTTTGATGAGTTTCATGAACGCAGCCTGCATGCAGATTTGGGATTGGCACTTGCCCTGCAAAGTCAGGCACTGTTGCGACCGGATTTGAAGATATTGATCATGTCTGCCACCCTGGAGGCAGAGCCTGTATGTAGATTATTAGGGGATGCGCCATTGCTGGAATGTCCAGGCACTGTATTTCCGGTAGAAACCTTTCATATGTCCAAACCTTCGTCAACTTCATTAGAGTCCTTTACGGCTGAGACGGTAGAAAAGGTACTCCATGCTCATGAAGGTGATCTGCTGGTGTTTTTACCAGGGGCTAGAGAAATTCACAGAACGGAACGAGAATTGGCTTCAAAGCATTTACCAGCACATGTCAAGGTCATTCCGCTGTATGGGAGCATGAAGCTGGAGCAGCAGGATGAAGCAATACGCCCGTCGGCTTCGGGCAGTCGAAAAGTGGTATTGGCCACCTCAATTGCCGAGTCTAGCTTGACCATCGCCGGAATCACGGTGGTGATCGACAGCGGACTATCGCGGGAGTCTGTATTTTCCGCGCGAACCGGCATGAGCCGTTTGACCACGGTCAAGGTGTCCAAGGCCTCCGCCGATCAGCGGCGCGGACGGGCGGGCCGCCTCCAGCCGGGCGTATGCTACCGGCTGTGGAGCGCGCAGGAGCAAGCCGCGCTCCCCGATGCCAGCCGCCCGGAAATCGCCGCGGCGGATCTGGCCCCGCTCGCGCTGGAGTTGGCGGCCTGGGGCGTGCGCGAGCCCGCCGAGCTGGCCTGGCTGGATGCCCCGCCTGAGGCCGCGTACCGCCAGGCCACAGGTCTGCTGCACCAGCTCGGCTGTCTGGATGAAGCAGCCGATGGCACTACAGGCGGCATTACCGCGCATGGGCGCGAGGTGTCCGCCCTGGGTACGCACCCGCGCCTTGGGCACATGCTGTTGCGCGCAGCCGCCCTCGGCCTGGCACCAACTGCCAGCCGTCTGGCTGCGCTGCTGCAAGAGCGTGACCCGTTCCGCGCTCATGGCGGAACGGATTTGCGCCCGCGACTGGATGCCCTGCGCGAGGCGGCCCATGCCCGCAGTACGCACAGCCTGCTGCGGACGGCAGACGATACGGTGATTCGCCGTATCGTGCAAGAGAGCCGGCAGCTGCTAGCCACGCTGCCAACAGCAGCCGCAGCGCAGTACGAGCCTGACGGCTCCGCGGCTTGCGGGCTGCTGTTGGCCTTTGCGTATCCGGATCGGATCGCGCAGGGCCGGGGGGATGGCCGCTTTTTGCTTAGCGGCGGTCGGGGGGCGCGACTCCGACAAGTGGAGTGGATGTCGCGTTCGTCCTATCTCGTCGCCGCTGAAGTGGACGACGAGGGAGCAGACGGTGCTATTCAGTTGGCGGCACCAATTGAACTGCAAGAGCTGGTCGAGCATTGCAGTGAAATGCTGTTGGAACAAGCTAACGTATACTGGGATAGCTCCGCCTCAGCAGTGAGAGCCCGCAAGGTACTGCGGCTGGGCTCACTCGTCTTAAAGGAAACGTCCTATGAGCGACCTCCGGCAGAGGAAGTAGCTGCTGCCTTGATGCAGGGTGTCCGTGAACGTGGTCTAAAGCTGCTGTCATGGAATCGGCAAACCCTCCAGTTGCAGGCGCGTTTGATTTTTATGCACTTCTCGGCCCCTGAGGACTGGCCGGATTGCACGGAATCGGCATTGCTGGATTCTCTGGAAGCGTGGCTGCTACCTTTTGCTATAGGAGCCAAAAATGTATCCGATCTGCAACGGCTGGACAGTGCTGCATTGCTGCTTGGCAGGCTGGATTGGGAACAGCGGCAGCAGCTTGATCAGGAAGCGCCGACGCATATCCGTGTACCCAGCGGTTCCCGCATTCCTGTCGATTATTCGAACCCTGAGGCACCAGCGCTGGCCGTACGACTACAAGAGTTGTTCGGTATGAGGGATACGCCTCGTATTGGACGCGGACGTGTGCCGATTGTGCTGCATTTACTGTCACCTGCCCAGCGACCTGTCCAAGTGACTTCCGACTTGTCCAGCTTCTGGAGCGAGGCTTATTTTGAAGTCAAAAAGGATCTGAAAGGCAGATATCCCAAGCATTATTGGCCGGATGATCCACTGGAAGCTGTGGCGACCAACAGAGCAAAGCCAAAGCGTTAAATAGAAGCTGGTTTATGCTAATCGACTTTTTGAATTTTTGTAAAATCGTTTAAACGTCATAATAGTGGGGTAATGAAAAACGAACCACTCAACACTAAAATATTTGGGAGGTAACTATCATGGCTAATAACTTAAACGATTATAATGAAAAGAAAATTGTCGGTGTTTTTGATACAGAACAGGAAGCGTCTCGTGCGATTGGACAATTGCAGAGCAAAGGAATTCCAAGCAGTGAGATTTCTGTGATCACACGTGACCGTGACGATCTAAGGGCGATTAGTGAAGAGACAGGCACCAAGGCACCGGAGGGTGTAGCGACAGGTGCGGCTACAGGTGGAGTTGTAGGCGGTGTCGCTGGCTTGCTGGCAGGCATTGGGGCCTTGGCTATTCCGGGTATCGGACCTATCCTTGCCGCTGGACCTATCGCGGCTACTCTTACCGGAGCAGCTGTCGGAGCGGGAGCAGGTGGCTTGGTCGGTGGATTGGTCGGACTGGGCATTCCAGAGGATGATGCACGTCAATACGAGACATACGTCGATCAGGGCAAGATTTTAGTGCTGGTGGATTCCGCTGACCATCACAGGGATATTTATGATATTTTCCGCACCAACCGTTCGCTGAATGCGGATCGTTACAGAACGTATGATGATACGGTGGCGGACACGCCGCGTACAGATGTGTACACAGATACTAGAAGGAACCTGTAAACACTTTACGGCTAGTTAAGAAAGTGATGTACAGTAGGCTTTCCTATTTCCTTTGCATATAGGTTGTTATTACAGCAGCAGTCTCCCTGAGAGGGAGGACTGCTGCTTTTACATATTTTTACTCATTGATAAACCTGAGATAAATGATGCTTTGCATACCGTTGGCACGTTTAACCTTCTATATATTTTTACAGAATTGTCGTTATAATAGATTGAGGATTTTGCAAAAATCCTGGATTTATAAATTGCTAGATGTAACAGGAGAGTGACATGAGTCAAAAAGAGAGAATTTCCGAAGTCGCTTTGCTGAGAGGGCTGGCTTTTGCGGCCGTTGTTCTTCAGCATTCCGTCGCACACTATGCGGTTGCGCAGGGGGCGCGCATCCAGGACGGGGTATTGATGACACTTTTACTGCTATGTTCCAAATTTGCAGTTCCTGTGTTTGTATTTATCACTGGAATGGTGTTATTTTACAATTATGATGGAGCCTTAAAGTACGGAACGTTTTTACGTAAAAGATTCATGGACATCATCGTTCCTTATATCATATGGTCTCTTTTATACGAATTGGGAAATCAGCTTGCCCAAAGTGGTGGATATATTCACCCGCTGGATTTTTTCCAGAAGTTGTTGAACGGGAAAAGCAGCTATCATCTATGGTACATCGTTATGATTATCCAATGTTATGTGTTATTTCCCGTGTTTCGTTATGCCGTTCGCCGTTTGTCTGCGTTACTGCCGTCAAAATGGCGACCCGCTGCATTGGCTGGATTCGGCGTGCTATATATTTTGCTCATGTTCGCCGTTGGACCCGTATACCAAGCGATGGATAAGCTCCAGCTTCCGGTCATTACCTCTTGGTTTACCCAGTACGCTGACCGGAATGTGATCTATTTTTTCTTTTATTTTGTGCTAGGAGCGGCAGCCGGGATGAACGTCAAGCGTTGGAATGCTTGGGTAACCAAAGCACAGATGATATACTGGCCGTTGTTTATCGTGATTACAGGCTACTTACTGTATGAGATGATCGGTCAGTTCCAGACGCCGCGAGGTACAGTTCTTTCCTTTAACTATTTGTCTCTGCTGCGTCCGGTCATGGCTGTATATTGCGTTGCGTCTATTTTTGTAGCTTATCGGGTAGCGACGTGGATTGCTCATAAGGGGGGACGTGCGGCGAGTATGCTGACGGCCATCGGAACGTTGTCCTATGGAGCGTATCTCATGCATGCCTTTATGCTACGTGTGACCTATTATTTTGACGAGAGGTTGTTTGCAGACTGGAGTCACGTTCTTCGTACGCTGGCTTCATTCGTTCTCTGTATGATCTTTTCCGTTGCCGGAACATGGCTGCTGGCACGTTTGCCTCTGGGCAAATGGATCGTGGGGCTTCGGGTTCGTCCTCGCCCGACTGGAGGTCCGCCAGCCTTACAAAAGCAAGCCTGATTTGATAACCCAATCACATATGTTCACAGGAGTATCCCAAAGCCAAGAAATAAGGCCAAGGGATACTTTTCTATCTACATTTGTTTAATAGTATACATACTGATAGACTGGATGTTCCTTTACTAGTAAGGTGAAGGAACATCCATTATGGGAGGGTCGCAAAATGAGTGGTCCAGATACAAGAAGCGTTTTTCCGATGAAAAATATTAGAAGTCTGTGTTTTTTGAACAATGTAGTGGTTAATCCATATATCGAAATCGGGGATTATACCTATTATGACGATGATGATAACCCTTTGGATTTTGAGAAAAATGTCCTTTATCATTTTGATTTTATAGGGGACAAATTAAAGATTGGTAAGTTTTGCGCGATTGCAGCCAAAGCCAAATTTATTATGAATGGCGCTAATCATAATACCAATGCGTTTACCACTTTTCCTTTTGGAGCGTTTGGTGGAGATTGGGAAGTTGGTGTACCCAATTTAAGCGGGGGCTACAAAGGGGACACTGTGGTTGGAAATGATGTTTGGATTGGCTACAATGCTAGCATTATGCCCGGAGTTCAAATTGGTGATGGCGCGATCATTGCGTCAAATGCCGTGGTGACTAAAGATGTTCTGCCATATTCCATTGTAGGAGGAAATCCCGCGAAGTTAATTCGTTATCGGTTTGATAAGGAAACTATAGCTATGCTCCAAACACTGAAATGGTGGGACTGGGACATCCAAAAAATAACAGAATATATTCCTGTTTTGACAAGTAACGATACGGAGGCCTTAAAACAATTAATCCAGTCTTCGCAATCGTAACTCTATTTTTTTAGCTTTAGTTACATTATTTCAACATATGAAAAATTCATAATAGAAAGAACAATAAAATCATTTCTCAGCGCTTCGCACACTACTCTATATCGCCTCATTCTATATCTCTCACCATCTTAAAACAGGTCACAAGGGATGGAGAGTTCTCATAAACTCTTATCTCATCAGAGGAAATAGTGTATGGACGCAGAGTGGTTTATAATGGAAGATAAGGTGCACGAATAAGGTGTGGAGGAGGCTGTGAAATGGCGTTTATGATATCCCAGCGGGCTTTTATCAAAATTTATCTGATCACAATGGTGGAGAGGCATCGCGGTTATGGATATCAGATGCTCGAATCGATGAAGGATGAGTTTAGTGGCTTTGGATATGTTCCGCCTCAGAGCGAGGTTTACCGGGCGTTGCATGAGCTGGTACAGGAAGGCGTTTTTTACCGTACCAAGCGATTGAAAGGAACAGACCCGCGCGTGGATTTTCAGGAGATTGTACTCTATCACTTTACAGATGATGGGGAGGAGAAAGCACGATTGTACAAGAAGCAGGTCAAAGCTGATTTGGACCGTTGCTTAGGTATGCTGCATAAAGCGGAACAAGACAACTATTCCTAACCACGAAAGGATGAGAATGATGGGTAGAAAGCTGAAATGGGGAATTTTGGGCACTGCGGAGATCGCCCAAATCGCTGTAATCCCTGCAATTCAGCAATCTGAACGCGGAGAAGTGCTTGGGATTGCTAGTCGTAATGCGGATAAAGCCGCTGAGGCCGCCCGGGAATTCGATATTCCAAAAAGTTATGGAAGCTATGATGAACTGTTGGCTGATCCCGAAATCGGAGCGGTGTACATTCCGTTGCCAAACCATCTGCATGAAGAGTGGACCATTCGGGCAGCGGAGGCTGGGAAGCACGTTTTGTGTGAAAAACCATCTTCTCTTAGCTCGGCTGGGACAAGCCGCATGATTGAAGCATGTCAACGTGCAGGAGTGATCTTTGCAGAGGCTTTTATGTATCGCTATCATCCCAAACATCGAAGAATTAAGGAAATTATCAATAGTGGGGAAATTGGTGACATTCGCGGCATCCATTGCACGTTTACGTTTAACAATACCGATCAGGCAGATAATGTGCGCTTTAATAAAAACATGGGCGGCGGCTCGCTATATGATGTGGGCGTCTATCCGATATCAGCCGCTCGTATGTATTTGGACCGGGAGCCGGAGGCAGTGACGGTACATGCCTTATTTTCCCCGGAGCATGACAACGTCGATATGATGGCTTCCGGCTTGCTGGAATTTCCGGGTGGAGTCAACCTTACTTTCGATTGTGGCATGTGGGCAGCCAACCGTTCCAACATGGAAATTCTCGGTAGCAAGGGTACGATTGCGATGCCCAAAATGTTCGGTTGGGAAAGAACGTCTGTGGTACCGCAAATTTTCGTCCACGTCGGTTCGGTTACGCGTGAGGAACGTCTGAAAGGTTTTAATTCCTTTGAACTGCAAGCGGATGCTTTTGCTAAAGCGGTGCTTGACGGTGTCCCGTTGCCGTATGAGCCAGAAGATGCGGTGAGCAATATGAAGGTGATCGACGCTTGTATTGAGTCAGCTCGCAGTCGAAAACGGATAGAAATTGGATAAACGGGATCACCGTATTCCCGTAAGGCATAAAAAAGCAGCCTGTCCAAAGGACAAGCTGCTTTTTTAGATGAACGAATACATAAGCGTATAGCATTACATATTTTCATCATAGTCGGTGACATCACGCTTGGCGGCAGTTGCAGGCGAGTTCGATGTACCGTATTTTTCTACGGCATCCCATGCGCCCGCATCGTCAAATCGTCCTGCATTTCGTTGGCGAACCTCACCTGCACCCTTGGGTGGCGGAGTCATGACCTGTTCCTCTACCGGGCGGTCATTCGATAATTCTCGAGTTGGCGTGTGCTCGACGGTATAGGCTGTATAGGGAATGGCTTGCAACCGTTCAAAAGGAATTTCTTCCCCGCTCTCCACACATATCCCGTACGTTCCATCCTTCATCCGTTGAAGGGCTGCATTGACCTGCTCCAGCTCGTCTTGCAGCGAATCATTAATCGCCAGATCACGGGACCGTTCAAAGGTTTCTGTCCCTATATCAGCGGGGTGGTTATCATAGGACGAGAGCTCACCTGTAGAATCTGTCAGTGTTTCTCCCAATGGAGCGTTTTCCTGACCGTTTTGTTCAAAATGCTTTTCTAAATCCTTTTTCTGCTCCAACAACATATGTTTCAGGTCTGCAAGCTGCGAATCGTTCAAGTGGTTCATGATCATCTCCCCTTCGTGGTCTGGATAAGTGACACGTATGCTCTTTTATACCCGTTCATAGGGCTGGGCAATCAGCAGAGACTTTTATTCCCAGCCTAGAATGTGATATAAAAAGAATAGTGTGTTAAGGAGGGAATAACCGATGGATGAACATATGAAGCGTCGTCTGGATAAGCAAAAGCAGTTGTTTAAGCAACTGGGCATTCAGCTGGACGCGCTCTCCATTCATGAGAAACAGTTTAAGAATAAAATGCGCGGCTATGATCCGGACGAGGTGGATGCCTTTCTGGATGAAGTGATCAAGGATTACGAACGCTTTTATGCGAATATAGCCGACCTGATGGACAAGTGGCAGGAGCAGCAGGCAACCATACGTGATTTGAAAAATGCACCTAAGCCTGCCGCCGACCTTAATGGACTTGACCGTCGTCAACTGGAGGATATCGTTAAGCAGTTGGAATATAGTGTACGCCAATTAAAAGTGCGAGTACGTCCTGAAAATGACTATTTTCCGGAGTAAGGTGCAGTAAGCACTGTGTTAGTGCCTCTATTGTGGTATGATGGAAACATGCATTTTACCAAACATTTAATGAGGCACACACATAAAGGTGGTTAACATGAGTACCCATTTTTCCGTTAGTATCCATTGTCTGCTTCTTCTGGCTGAAGGGGCACCGGAGCGAATGACATCGTCACTTATTGCTTCCAGCATCAATACAAACCCGGTAGTTGTGAGAAGGATTATGAGCCGACTCAAGCAAGCGGGTTTGGTGGATTCGTCGCCTGGAGCACGCGGCTTTCGTCTAAGCATGTCCAGTTCAAACATCAATCTGAAAATGATCTATGAGGCGACCAAGGATGAAGGTCCGTTGTTCGCCATCCATACCGATAGCAATCATAATTGTGAGGTAGGTAGGAACATAGACGCATTGTTGGATGGTTTATATACCGTGGCAGAGCAGAAAATACAGGCGTTTTTCGAGACCGTTACGCTGCGAGATCTGGAGCAGGCACTTCAGCAGCGCGTAGGGCAACAAAGTTCATCGGTGTAAAGACGCTGGTAAGGAGAAATTGATATGAAAATCATCGTACTTTCAGACACTCATATGCCGCATAGAAGCAAAACACTGCCTAGTCGGCTTGTACAGGAGTTAAAAGGCAGTGACCTCATTCTCCATGCCGGAGACTGGACGGATTGGTTCGTATATGAACGTCTAGCTGAATTTGCGCCTGTGCAAGGCATTGCCGGAAACAATGATGGAATGGACATTGTGGAGCGTTTAGGCTATCAACGAATCGTTGAAGCCCAAGGCAAGCGGATCGGTATGGTTCACGGTCACGGCTGGCGAGGCTCGACAGAAAATATCGCATTGAATACGTTTAAGGGAGAAACGCTGGATTGCCTGATTTATGGACATTCGCATATTCCGGTGGTCAAAACGATTGACGGTCAGCTTGTCCTTAATCCGGGGTCTCCGACGGACAAACGCGGCGAAGACGAATATTCATTCATCGTGCTGACGATTGAAGCTGATCAGATGGAAGCACAGCTTGTTCTTTATCCAGATAAACATTGATTTAAAACCAACAACTGTTGATTAAAGGGGAAGCTATGGCTATTTTTGAATTAGAACCAATGAAGCATCATGTGTTGATCTGCAATGGAGGCACATGTATGCGACATGAGGGTGAAGAAGTTACACAGGCAATTCGGGATGAAATTCGTAAACAAAATGCAGAAGCATATATTCACACGACCAGAACTCGCTGTAATGGGCGTTGTCATGATGCTGCGGTTGTGATCGTATATCCTCAAGGGGACTGGTATGGTCAAATGACCCCCGACTCGGGGACCCAACTGGTGCAGAAGCTCGTAACGGGAGAGAAGCTGGAACCTCATCTTTTTCATGAGTGTACAGGTCAATCCAGCTCGGAATAATCCATTCAACCATCTATAAGTACATGAGTAGAGAAAATCTTTGCAGAGATTTTCTCTTTTTTGCGTTTAATCCCCGATGTGAAAGGTAAAAGTATACTGTGGACACCAATCCGATAGGGAGGGAAGTAAAATGGCCCCATTTGAAGATAACCTGCACGATCAGAATCAGCAGAAAGGACAGACGGGGAAAGGAACAACGGAGTCTAAACATCAGAAACAGTCGATCAATCGAGATCATGCAGAGCAGTATCCGACAGAGCAGGAAAGCTTGTTCGACCGTTTTGAGATCGAGCAGACGGTAGACGCCATTCCTGTAGAGGATTTGAAGATGGAAAGACAGGAGGAGAGAGACAAGGATGCAACCAAGCACACCTCTTCCAGTGAGAAAAAATACAATGGTGGCGTATAATCATCAACTAACTGGTAATATTTAAAAAGAAATCTCTTGACTTTAAGATATATGTAATGTATATTAAGTTACGAAAAGTAATTAATTTTTCTCAGGAGGTAACAAAAAAATGGCTAAAGACTTCTTCACAGCTCTGAAAGACAGACGCTCCTATTATGGTATTAGCAAAGAACAGGTTATTTCTGACCAACGGATTCAAGAGATTGTAGAGGAAGCTGTTAAGTACACACCTACCTCTTTCAACTCCCAAACTTCACGTGCTGTAGTGTTGCTCGGAGAGCATCATGATAAACTGTGGAATATTACAGAAGATATTTTGCGTGAGGTTGTAGGCAATGAGGAGCAATTCAAGTCTACTGCCGAGAAAATGAACGGTTTCCGCAGCGGATACGGAACAGTCTTGTTCTTTGAAGACAATAACGTGGTAGCTGGTCTGCAACAACAATTTGAAGCCTACGCGGACAATTTCCCAATCTGGTCCAACCAATCTAATGGTATGCTGCAATTGGTGGTCTGGACGGCTCTGGAGCAAGAAGGACTGGGGGCATCCCTTCAGCATTACAACCCATTGATTGATGAAAAAGTGAAAAACGAATGGAACATTCCTGAGCATTGGAAACTGATTGCTGAAATGCCATTTGGTAAACCGACATTCCAACCAGGTGAAAAAGAATTCCAGCCTGTTGAAGAACGCGTAAAAACATTTAAATAATTATAATTTTCACGATAAAATGACGATTCAGGCTCGACCTGGTAAAGCACTGTGGGTATCCACAGTGCTTTTTGTCATTCCATTTTTAAGGCATATAAGCTTTGATATGTACGGACACAGGGGTTAATTCATCCGTTAGTGGGTGATATTATGTTTAAAATTGGATGAGAAGTTTACATTGGTGTTATTGCGGTTTTATGCAGATGTCTAGGATAACGCGCATTCAAAGGAGGAAAAATGATGAACTATGATTGCATTATTGTTGGTGGGGGAATTGCCGGATTGCAAGCAGCGATTCAATTGGGGAGATACAGCAGTCATCGGGTGCTGGTCATAGATTCGGGCTATGGCCGATCTACGCTGTGCCATCAGTATCATAATATTTTGGGCTTTCCTGACGGAATTTCTGGTGAAGAGCTGCGACGGCTTGGACGTAGTGAAGCCACAAAACTAGGTACTGAGTTTATTGAAGGGAAGGCGGTAAAAGCCGCCCAAAGAGGAGAGCTTTTTGACATTCAAGTGGAGGCAGGAACCGTGTATTCATCTAAGACGCTGTTGTTAGCTACAGGGCTAACGGACCGTTTTCCAAAGCTGGAAGGGTTACAAGCCTGCTTGGGCAACAGTGTATATGTGTGCCCGGACTGTGACGGTTACGAGGTTCAGGATCGCAGCACGGTCGTCATGGGGGCCGGTAAAGCAGGAGCTTCCATGGCTCTGATCTTGTCAGCGCGTACCGATCAACTTGTTTATGTCAATCATGAGCGTTCAGAGGTGCCGGACGAGCTGATTGTGAAGCTGCGGGAAAAAGGGATTGGCTATAAGGAAGCAGCCATTTCTGAGATTATAACCGGAGAACCGGGCTGTTTTGAAGGAGTGCGGCTGGCTGAAGGACAAGTGGTTCGAGCAGAGCGGGGCTTTTTAGCTTTTGGCAGCAATCATGTTCATTCAGAGCTGGCAGAGCAACTGGGTGTACATCTGCTGCACAATAAGCATATTGAAACTCATCCTCGCAGCAAAATGACAAATGTGGAAAATGTATGGGTAGCCGGGGACTTAGGAACTCATGCCGAGCAAGCGACTGTGGCAATGGGAGAAGGAGCTATGTCAGCGATTTGGATACACAAGGTATTAACTGGTATGAAAACAAAAGTACCGCAGCTCTGAGAGCTGCGGTTTAGAACGATGGGCGTGTACTCGTTGGGAGTTGAAGTTCAAAGCGTTTAAATTGATCGCTAATGCCATACTTACGTAAAATTTCCGCTTGTTTGTTACCGATGAGATCAAAATGCGGATAGGGCTGACGCTGATGAATATATTGGGGGTCTAATCCGTTTTGGTTGCACCATAAGCGCAGCTTGTCCAAATCAGAACATCCTACCTTGGTGACAGTTGTCATGCCTGGAAAGCGATCATCCAGCCAGTAATGGGTCAGAAAAGCAATTTCACCACGACTGACCTCTCTTTTCCAGGCCATAAGTTCCTGGCGGGTAATGCCAAATGCCATCGTTCTCATCCTTCCTTGGCCCATTCTGAAATTATGAGCTGCTGAGCGGTTGTCCCATTATTTTCGTACTATAGTTTGTATTATGATCCACATGGGGTAACACAATAACAGGAGACCATGTGTGGCGACCTCCTGTTAGCAGTTAAAGCCATCTCTCGGCCCAGCTCTCCACACCATTCAATGCATCACCTAGCTCTTTACCCTTGCGTGTCAGCGAATACTCAGTACGCACAGGCCGCTCTGTGATGACATTGCGAAGGATCAGGCCGGAAAGCTCTAGTTCCTTGATGCGTTCGTTCAGCATGCGTTTGCTAAGATCAGGTATAGAGACGTGAATTTCACTAAATCGTTTGGGATGTTCCATCAAAGTATGAATGATGAGAGCGGTCCATTTTTTGCTGATGATCTGAAAGGACTGTTCCACCTTACCGCACAAAAGCTTAGGCTGCCTGTCGTCGCTCATCTGAATCCCCTCAATTTCATTGTTGTTTTAAACAGTATACTAAAAGTAACTCTGTATACCAATAGTAACTATAACACTTTGTATCAACTGTGACATATTTAACAGTTTTTTCTCTTTCCTTTCGTCAATCATACCACAGAAAACGTTATCATTACAGGATATATCGAATGTTCACGATTTCGCTAAAATTTGATTGACTTGCCCCTTATTTTGGGTGTATTATGGGTTACGTTAATTCCTCAGGTAACTTTTAATAACCTCATCTTTATAATGGGAAGAAGGAATAATTCATGGATTCAATGACATTTGTCTTATTTGGAGCGACAGGGGATTTGGCGAAACGCAAAATTTACCCTGCCTTGTATAATTTGTTTGTAGAAGGTAAAATTCCGGCTTCCTTTTCTGTAATTGGGATGGGGCGTCGTGAAGTGGCGGACGAGCAATTTCAAAGTAATGTAGAGCAATCCATTAAGGATTTTTCCAGACACGTGAATGAAGACCGTGCACAGATGGATCAGTTCTTAAGTGCTTTCCGTTACAGCGCATTGAACGTCAACCACCCGGAAGATTATAAAAAGCTGCTGCAGCTTGCTGAGCAACGTGAAAATGACTTGGGAATTCCGGGGAACCGCATGTTTTACTTATCGGTGGCACCGGAATTTTTTGATGTGATTGCCCACAATATTCGAGAAAGTGGTTTAGCTGAAACAAAGGGTTGGAAACGGCTCATTATCGAAAAACCATTTGGGCACGATCTGGAATCCGCACGTGAGCTGAACGATCGCCTGAGCAGAACCTTTGCTGAGGATGAGATTTATCGTATTGACCATTACTTAGGTAAGCCCATGGTACAAAACCTGGAAGCCTTAAAATTTGCTAATCCATTGCTTCAAGGGATATGGAACAATCAATACATCGCCAATGTGCAAATTACCGCATCCGAGACTGTAGGGGTGGAGGAGAGAGCGGGATACTACGATCATTCCGGCGCTATTCGTGATATGGTACAAAATCACATGCTGCAGGTGTTGATGATGACGGCGATGAACAAGCCGGGACATGTCACGGCTGATCAGGTGCGTGACGAAAAAAGCAAGGTGATGGACGCGCTTCGTGCGCTTGATCCTTCCGATATTGCTTCCAACGTGGTTAGAGGCCAATATACCAACGGTGAGATCAACGGAAAAGCAGTTCCTTCCTATAAAGAAGAGCCAGATATCGGACCTGATTCGCAAAATGATACTTTCATTTCAGCTCGCCTATGGATTGACAACGAACAATGGTCGGGTGTGCCGTTCTATATTCGTACCGGCAAACGTATGAAAGAAAAATCTACTCGTATCGTCGTGGAATTCAAAAAGGACAGCACAGATCCTTATGCCGCTCAAGGGCAACCGACTGACCCGAACTTGCTGATCATCCATGTTAACCCGGATGAAAAGGTAACGTTGCGTCTAAATAGCAGAGACCCGCTAAACGCTGGTCAACTGGAAACGGTTCTGATGAATTATCATTCCGAGGCCAAGGATGTACCAGAAGCCTATGAGCGCCTCATCTTTGATGCGCTGCGCGGCGATTCCACCTTTTTTGCTCATTGGAACGAAGTTGAGCTTTCATGGGTGTGGGTTCAACCTGTACTGGAAGCTTTTGCTCGTGGTGAGGTTCCACTTCACACGTATACAGCAGGCTCTTACGGTCCAGAAGCTTCAGATCAATTGTTGGAAGAACAAGGCTTTACATGGTGGCTGGACGAAAAGTCCGAAAGCACTGAAAAAGCAGTCGTTCGTTCTTAACACCAATAAGAAAGTATATACAAAATATGTTTGCTACGGCAGGAGGCCTTTACAATGCAAGTAGGATTAATTGGTTTGGGAAAAATGGGCTTGAATCTCGGAAAAAATTTGATCGATCATAAGCATGAACTTGTCGCTTACGACGTCAATGCAGCCGCAATCCAAGAAATGAAGGATTATGGAGCTACAGGTGCTTCTACATTGGAAGAGCTTGTACAGGCAACTCAATCCCCTAGAGTATTGTGGATTATGGTTCCTCACCAAATTGTTGATTCTGTGCTGGATCAGCTTCAACCGATGTTGTCCAAAGGGGACATCATTATTGAAGGTGGTAATTCTCATTACAAAGAGTCTATTGCTCGTCATGCCCGTCTTCAAGAATATGGTATCAGCTTCATGGATGCTGGAACTTCAGGCGGGATGGAAGGCGCACGTAATGGCGCTTGTTACATGATCGGTGGCGATCCGGAAGCTTGGGCGGTTGTTGAGCCTATTTTCCGCGACACAGCAGTGGAAAATGGATATCTGTATGCAGGTAAATCAGGAAGCGGACATTTTCTGAAAATGGTTCATAACGGTGTGGAATACGGCATGATGGCTTCCATCGGTGAAGGATTTGAAGTGCTAGAAAAAAGCAGCTTTGACTTTGATTATGAACAAGTAGCGCGCGTGTGGAACAACGGTTCTGTTATTCGCTCTTGGCTGATGGGTTTGACTGAACGTGCATTTTCCAAAGATGCAAACCTGGACGAAATTCGTGGGGTTATGCACTCTTCTGGTGAAGGAAAATGGACGGTAGAGGAAGCACTGGACATTCAGGCCGCAACTCCGGTTATTGCCTTGTCCCTGCTGATGCGCTATCGTTCTCTTGATGCGGACACGTTCAACGGGAAAGTGGTTGCTGCGTTGCGCAATGAATTTGGCGGTCACGCGGTAGAAAAGAAGTAATAACAATATAAGTTAGTATCTATCCCCGTAGCTTCACAACTGCGGGGATATTGCTATATGTTTTGTCGTTTATTGGATTTTTGCAAAACCTGCATATGCATATTTTTCCTTGTATATCCGCACAATAGGTGAAAAAGGCGGAAGGATGAATAGCAAATGTGCAAGAGGTTTTCGTTATCGGCTGATTTGGATGAGGTTAGGGATCATTTTGGTATACAACGGGTGATGTATTATTACAAAACACGCTATAACATGAGTCCCACCCAGCATGTTCCAATTGTGCTGCATCAGGATGGAGAACGAGTACTTGATGAATTCCGCTGGGGATTTATTCCCTACTGGGGCAAGGATTGTGTCAATGCAGACTTGAATACGGTTCGGGTAAATCCAAGTTATCGCAAGATGGCGGAAACCCGGCGCTGTATCATTCCATGCAATGGATTTTATTATTGGCGAAAATTGGGTAAACGCATGTGTGCTGTACGAGTGGTATTGCCGGAACAGAAGATGTTTGCGGTCGCGGGGCTATATGAAGTATGGCAGGATAGTCGTAAGGAGCCTTTACGCACCTGTACGATGATGACAGTTCAGGCCAATACGGATATACGTGAATTCGATACCCGTATGCCGGCTATTTTGGAAGCTGACCATATAGATTCATGGCTGAGTCCGTCTGTACAGAACATAGATGAGCTACTACCTCTACTACGCACGTATGAGCAAGGAGACATGAGCATCTATCCGGTGACCCCACTGGTGGCCAATGATGAACATGATAACCGTGAATGCATTCAGGAAATGGATTTGCAGTGGTCCTGGATTAAACCTTAAAACGTATGTAGATTTTCATCCATGATTGATCATAAGCTTCCCGCCGCCTGCATAGGTATGTATTGGGGAACAAGCGTCATGATCCGGGGAGAGGGGAAACGGCCGAAGGAGTATCTCATATGGGATGGAGGCGATTGGAATGAGTAACGATACACTCATCCAGCTGCTGGTGCTCATGGTGACGATCATCGGTCTGGTCCAAAACCGGTAAGTGGCAGGTTCCAGAAGGCGGGAGAATTGCCGTAGGCAATCTTCCGTTTTTTTTGTGTTAAAAAGCTCGCAGATTAAGGAAGCTTACGGTACAATAGATGCTAGGCTACAGGTGACAAGACACCTGAATATACGTCTACATACGATATATTTTTAAGGGAGAGCAAATCATGAGTGAATTAACTTCATTACCACCAGCCAAAAAAAGAAAATTGCTGTTTAGCGCAGGGCTCAGCTGGTTGTTTGATGCTATGGATGTGGGGCTGCTTTCATTTATAGTCGCAGCGTTGGCAAAGGAGTGGCATCTGGGATCTGAGCAAATTGGACTGCTAACTGCAATGAATTCGATAGGAATGGTGTTCGGAGCCGCTTTGGCGGGGATTTTGGCTGATCGTTACGGTAGACGTGCTATATTAGTGTGGACATTGTTGATCTTTTCTATTGCCAGTGGATTATCCGCTTTGGCGACAGGTCTCGGAATGCTGCTGGTACTGCGTTTTATTGCTGGTGCAGGCTTGGGTGGGGAATTGCCTGTTGCTTCGACGCTGGTGTCAGAATCAGTGCCTGTGAAAGAACGAGGAAGAGCGGTTGTCCTGCTGGAAAGCTTTTGGGCGGCAGGCTGGATCCTTTCGGCTCTTATTGCTTATTTTGTTATTCCAAAGTATGGTTGGCAAATGGCGTTTATTCTCGGCGCAGTACCTGCGCTGTACGCTCTTTATCTGCGCAGAGCTATAGATGATTCACCGCGTTACAAGCAGCAAAGCGTCAAACTTCCGCTGCGTGCACGATTGGCTTCGATTTGGTCGGGACCCCATCGCAAGTCTACACTGATGCTGTGGATTTTATGGTTCACAGTTGTATTTTCATACTACGGCATGTTCCTGTGGCTACCGAGCATGATGTTTATGAAAGGTTTCGAACTGGTTAAAAGCTTTGAGTATGTGCTGATCATGACGCTTGCGCAACTACCAGGTTACTTTACCGCCGCTTATCTAATTGAAAAGCTGGGCCGCAAATTCGTACTGATCATCTACTTGCTGCTCACAGCAGTGTCCGCCATTTGGTTTGGCACCTCGGAAACGGCGGGAATGCTGTTGGCTGCTGGTATCAGCTTGTCCTTTTTTAATCTTGGTGCATGGGGAGCCATGTACGCCTATACTCCAGAATTGTACCCGACAGCTGTACGTTCAACTGGTGTGGGTATGGCGGCTGCGTTTGGCCGTATTGGAGGCGTTATCGGGCCTTTTGCGGTCGGTATACTCGTAGGACAGGGCGTAGCGCTACCATCTATCTTTGTGATTTTCTTCGTAGCTATCTTGATCGGAGCTGCGGCTGTATGGTTGCTGGGTACGGAAACCAAAAATCAGGAGATTGACTAACCTTTACATTCACCTGTGTAAAGATTCATAATATAAGAGAGAGGAGTGACCTGAAATGGAGCATACCTTTCTGCTCAAGGCAGACTGGAACGGGGGGCGCAACAGCGACGGCCATATTGAGGCTGGACAGTTGCGGACTGCAATTTCGATCCCGGCTGAGATGGGAGGCCCTGGTGTGGGCACCAATCCAGATGAAATGCTGCTCGGTGCCGCCGCTACCTGCTATTTGATTACGTTGGCGGCGATGATGGAGCGCGCGAGTCTCCCGGTGGCATCACTGGCGCTGGAATCCGAAGGGATTGTCGATGTAACGAACAATATTTTTACATATCGCCGAATTGTGCATCGTCCGCAGGTTCAATTGGCCGCCGATGCGACAGAATCGCAGATTGAACAAGCATTTCGACTGGCAGAGCAGGCAGAAACCTCATGCATGATCTCGCGTGCCGTAGCGGGAAATGTGGCGTTGTCCACAGAGCCCGTGGTGGAGCGCGCCTCTTAAAGCGATATTTGTAACAGGAGCAATCATTCCAATTGCCCATCATTTTTTTAATCCAAGGAGGACACAACCATGACAGCACAACAAAAATTGCTCGTATTTGCAGGCTCTTACGCCGAATTGGAAGGTAACGGAGTTTATTCGTACACTTTTAATGAACAGACAGGAGCACTTACACTACAGGATGAGTTCTCCGGCTTGAAAAATCCTACATTCCTGAATGTGGACGTCAAAAATCGGAAGCTGTATTCCATTGGAGAGACGACTTCTGCTGCAGGAGCGAAAGTAGGCGAAGCCTCTGCTTTCGAAATTGACCCAGTTAAAGGGACATTTACATTGCTGAATCGTGCGGAAAACGTGGGTGCAACAACTTGCCACATTCAGCGTGATCCATCTGATCGTTACCTTATTGTAGTCAGCTACCACGGTGGTATGGTGGGACTGGTGTCTCTGACTGAGGACGGACGTATCGGTGAGTTGCTGGATGTTAAACAGCATGAGGGCAAAGGAGCGCATCCTGAACGTCAGGATCGTCCACATCCACATTCCAGTTTCTTTAGTCCAGATGGTCGCTTCCTGTTCGTACAAGATCTCGGTCTGGATCTGATCCGCGTTTACACCATTGATGACAGCAAAGGACAACTGGTGTTTCATGGTGAAACGAAAACCCATGCAGGTGCAGGTCCACGTCATTTGACGTTCCACCCGAATGGTAAATTTGCTTTTGTCATTAACGAAGTGGATTCTTCCATTACTTCTTTTGCATATGATGCAGAGGCTGGCAAGCTCACTGAGCTTGAGAGCGTACCGACATTACCGTCTGACTTTACAGGTGAAAACACAACTGCTGAAATTGCGATTTCGGGGGATGGAGCTTATCTGTACGGTTCCAACCGTGGGCATGACAGCATTGTCGTATACGCTGTAGACGGAGCAACTGGCAAGCTGAGCCTAGTCGAGCATGTATCTGCTGAAGGAGAGCATCCACGCCATTTTGCTCTGACTCCAAATGGTGACCATATGCTTGTGGCCAACCGCGACACCAACAACATCGTTACGTTCAAAGTGGACAAGGCAAGTGGACGCTTGACCTACACCGGGCAACAAGTAACCGTATCCAAGCCAGTATGCGTACAGCCTTTTTACTTTTCTGTATAAAAATTAGGAAAACATTAGGGGTAGCTAAGTAACGGTATGCGGCTTGTGACCGCTACGAGAACGGATCATTCTTCCGATCGCTGTTGCCCCCAGATTTCTTGTTTGTATGTTCAAGGGTAGAAATCCGGGGGCAAAGGCGAACGCTCCGCTTCTTCAGAACGATTCCGTCCTCTCCGCTGCTTTAGTGCTTTTGGCGACTCTTCACTTTTATTTATACAGACTAAAGAAATGAAGGACTATGTATATGTGTGATGGTTTCGAGTGATTCACTAAGTATAGAGGATTTTTAGAAAACGGTTCGTAGATTAATCTGCGGACCGTTTTTATTTTTTACCCAGTCGTTTCTAAGAAAAGTCTTATTATATATGAATATACGATAATATTTTATATATATTCTCATAACCAATCGTTTGGACAACGAGCGCGACTTCTTCAGACGTTAATACGGATTGAAGGAGAGATAGAATCGTGATAGACTTTTTTATGGAGTGTCGTCACCTTTCGATTGGTTTGTAGGGGTACAAACGATTTTACCGAGTTGACGACTCATGTTCTACCATTTAGTGGTTAATTACAGGGCTGTTAGAATGGTTTTACACATTAGGTTGGCTATAGTCAAAGCCGTTACGAATTTATAAACTGAACATCAGAGAATAGGCGGGAAAAATGAAAAATGGAAGAATTATGAATAAACAAGAGAGAATTGTAACAGTCTTTTTATATGGAGTTTTCATTTATTCAAAAACGATAAAAGAGCAATAACCAATCTGCTATTTATATTCATAGTGAGTTTATTTATTGAAATCATTCAGGGGCTTTTTGGCATTGGAGCATCAGACATTGATGATATAATTTTAAATTGTGTGGGTGGATTAGTTGGTATTTTAGGGTATAAGTTTTTATTGTTTATATTACGAGCTGAGAAAAAAGTACGTACTGTAATCACAATACTTTCAGCAATAGGATTACCTTTTTTATTATATTTATTATTTGTGATCAGATTGCGCCTCTGAATATCTTTATTGCATATGCAAGATGATACTCTACACAAAAGGTACGGTATGAATAGAAGCTTGAAAGTTGGGACTCACTTCATGTGGGTCTCTTTTCATTTTAGCCGGGCTTTAACTAGAACAAGACAGATGAAAAAAAGATTAGAATAAAATTTGGAACTTTGAATTGAAAAACATGACAATGCAGATATAATAAGCTTTAAATTATGAAATAAGATACGAATAATCTCGGCAAGAAAAGGGTACATATGTTATAAGCGGGACGGGACAAGAGCCCCTTGAGCATCTCCAATACGTAATGCAAATTCAATATAAGTGTTAGAGGCTCAAAATGAGAATGGTAGAGATAAGCTGAGTAACGAAGCGGGCAGATGGATTTCGGAGAAGCGATAGCATTCGCCTTTGGAACCTGATTTTAACCATTAAAATATATTCAAAAAATCAGGCTCCAACAGCGATCGGAGAAACCATCTGTTTGCGTAGTGGGCCTCACAGACCGATAAGAGTATATAAAGGAGAGATTCACATGAAAATTATCATTACACAACAGGAAGCCGTCGACAAAGGAATATGGACAGAGATCATGGGGATGTTTGCTGTAACCAAAGAGGACGAAGTATGGCAAAATGAAGAGTTTATTCTCACCGAAGAACAGGCACGTCAGGTCGGGTTATTAAGATAGCAAAGATAAATAGGACTTATTATCAAGTTTTAAGACCAAGTCTTAAAAAATCGTAACTTCTTTTTTATGTATCTGATACACTTTTTAACCGTGCAACGTTTATGATAAGTACACAAGGGTAATGAAGCTTACAGACACCGTGTACATACCCAAACGGCAAGGAGAGATCAGACATGATGAAACTAGCTTCGAAATGGACCGTATTGGCTTTAATGATGATGCTGATTACGACGGCAGGGGCAACAGCGCAAGGCTACACGCCTGTAGCAGCTGCTGAAAATCAGGAGACCGTATATATAAACCAAATGGAGATTCGTGACGGACAGATTTATTTGTCGGCAGACCCGATTGAATGGTATGAAGGCGCGGCAGCTGACAAAGCATTATTGGAGCATGAAGGAAATACAGGATTGGATGGAGCTCCAGATGGCTACTACATCGTAAACAATTCCGTGCAAAATGACGTGTATCAGGTTGCACCAGATGCTTCGGTAGAGGTGCAGATTTATGATCACACGGGTAACATAGAAGATACAGACGTGCAATGGAACGAATCGATTCCTCTGGCACAGTTTGAGAAAGATTTTGCTAAAAAGGACGTTCTGGACCTCAGTCAATTTCCATACCATGTTACGCTTCGTGAGGGTAAAGTTGTAAAAATCGTGCAGCAATTCATTCCTTAAAATAGAAGTAATCTCATTTCACAAACACGTGCTTTCACTTGATTATAGATCAGGGGAGCACGTGTTTTTTTATACTCTATAACAAAAAAGAGGATATCCAGCCCATATAGGGCGCGGATATCCTCTTCTCTTCATAATATATGATTAGAACGATTTTGCTGTGTCTACTGCACGTTGTACAGCAGAAGCAACGATTTCTTGTGCTTGATCTGGAGCTTGGTTATGTCCTTCCAGAACAACTTTCACGATGTCCTTTACTCCGAAGAAGGATAAGATGTTGTTCATGTAGTTCAAAGACATTTCAGCTGCAGCAGCTGGTCCTTCGGAATAAACGCCGCCTCTTGCATTCAACAGGGCTACTTTAGTTTCAGTTACGAGACCAACTGGACCTTCAGCAGTGTATTTGAATGTTTTACCAGCTTGGTTCAGGTAATCAATGTACGTATGCAGTACAGCTGGAATCGTCATGTTCCAGAGCGGGAAAGCAAATACGACTTTGTCTGCTGCCAGGAATTGATCCAGGTAGCCATTAGCGATGTTTGCCAGGCGAGCTTCTTCTGCGTTCAGCTCCATGCCTCTAGCGGATTTGAACGTGCCGTTGATCATGTTAGCGTTCAAATAAGGAAGCTCAACGGAGAACAGGTCCAGCTCAGTGATTTCATCAGTTGGGTGGGAAGACTTGTAGCTTTCTACGAAGGCGTTATACAATTTAACTGTTGCAGATTCTTCAGCTGTACGATCATTAGCTTTGACAAATAATACTTTAGACATGATTTATTTCCCCCTAAGTAAGTTGAATAAGTAAGTTAAGTTAGTAAGTTACCACGTAATATTACAATATAAAGATAATATCTGTCAACACTTTTATATTAAATTTACTTTGAAAAGCTACTTTATTTTTTACACTGTAAATTTTACGTGTTTCTTTTGCAAAATATCAGTTTTGCGGTAAAATTTAAATGTAAAGTCTAATGAAGAGAATGGTTTGAGTAGGCGAAGAAGAAAATGAACATGGTGCCTGTAAGATATGGCACAATAGTTGAACGAAAAAAGGTGAGTAGCTTGAAGATAGGTTTTTTTGATTCAGGATTAGGTGGAATTACAGTATTGTCCGAGGCACTAAGACGTTTGCCAAACGAAAATTTTGTATACATGGCGGATACGCTTCATGTGCCTTACGGGACGAAAACTCCTCAAGAGGTGCTTGGTTATGTCAAGGCTTCAGTAGAAACGATCCTTAAAGAAGATGTTAAGGCATTGGTCATTGCCTGCAATACGGCTACAAGTATCGCAGTTGCGGAGCTAAGAAAGGAATATCCTATTCCGATTATTGGTATGGAGCCAGCTGTGAAGCCAGCGGTCGAGATGAACCGAGCCAATGGTAAAAGAGTTCTGGTGTTAGCCACACCATTGACGTTGAAACAATCCTGTTATGCAGCGCTGGTATCCAGGGTTGACGATCATGGGAGCGTGGACTCACTACCTCTGCCGGAGCTAGTACATTATTGCGAACAGTTGAATTTTGACCGGGCAGAAATGTTCGAATATTTTAACCGTGAGCTGTCTTCGTTCAATCTCGACATATATGGCACGGTGGTATTGGGATGTACTCATTATCCTTTTTATAAGGAAATTCTAAGGGAACTACTACCTTCTCATATTCAGTTAATTGACGGGAGCCAGGGAACAGTTAGGCGGTTGAAACAGGTGTTGTCTGAGCGTAATTTGCTGGAACCTTCGCCAAAATCCGGTCCATCGCAGGAGGGACACATTACATTTCTATGTTCTAGTCAGGATGAGGCCTATGTGCATAAGATGGAGCGGGCGCTTGAAATCTATGCGGAGCATGAAAAGATTTATTTTTAAAAGAAGAGTGGCTGGCGAACGTGTGGGAGCTAAATGAAATATCCAAATCGCCAGCCGCATTGTGGATCAGACGCATGGAGGGAGGCGTGAGATGGATGTTCAACTGATCCTGAATGAGCTTCACGAAACGGGCGTGCTTGAAAGCCATATGCGAAATCTCAAACCGCTGACTGGCGGAACTTCGAGCAAAGTGCTAGTTGTCATGGACGGAACTAAGCCACGATACGTGATTAAGCAAAATGATCCCGCTGTCGTAGAAGCCGAGGCAGAATTCTTACATACCTATGTACAGATTGAGAAACTATCGCGTTTGGTTTATGTAGATCCGTTGCACCGTTATTTGGTATACACGTTCAGGTCAGGGTTCACACAGTATCATGGAAGAAACAAAAGCGATTTGTTGCTTCGTCTGGCAACGGAGGTGATCTCGCACTACAAGCCTTGTGGTGAGGAACGTCATTATGGTTATCCGGATCACCCGTTTGTGGAATGGAGAGATTTTCTGCTGCACAGAACGAAGGAATCTGGAAAGATCATACAAGGCGTTTTACCCCGAGAGAATCATCGGTTTGTTCATACCCTTGTGGCTGGATTGCCGCAACGTAATATTAAATATTTGCTTCATGGTGACTGTGGGGTACATAATTTTGTGTTTACCGAAAACGGCACATTGACGGGTATTATTGACCCTGATCCAGTGGTAGGAGAACCTCTGTATGATCTGATATACGCCTTTTGTTCTTCACCGGATAGGCTGACCGGCGATACTATTTTGCCTGCCTTAGAGAAGCTTGAGCCGGAGATGACAGGGGAATACGAGCTGAACAGGGAAGTGTTACTGGGATTATACTTTCGTATAGCTACCTGCATTCGCCATCATCCTAAAGACCTCGATAAATATACAGAAGCGTGGACCTACTGGCTAGACAGGGTACGCTGAAAGGAATAGGGAACATGAGCATACAAGGGTGGAATCATATTTGCTTTTCGGTGTCTGATTTGGAGAAGTCTATACATTTCTATCAGAATGTACTAGATGGAAAACTGCTCGTTAAAGGACGTAAGTTGGCTTATCTGGACTGTTTGGGAATGTGGTTGGCTCTCAATGTGGAAGAGGATATCCCGAGAAATGAAATTCATCATTCCTATACGCATATTGCATTTTCGATAGCGGAAGCTGATTTTGAGAGTATGCTCAACAAGCTGAGAACTTTTAATGTTACCATTTTGCCCGGACGAGAGCGGAATGAACAGGATAAAAGATCGGTCTATTTTACAGATCCAGACGGACATAAGTTTGAATTCCACACGGGACAATTGCAGGACCGCTTGGAATATTATAAAAAAGATAAAAAGCATATGACTTTTTATGATTGATTAATTGACGTGTAGGTATTAAGTAATAATTGGGTCGCATTTAGGAGGAATACGGAAGGATGTCACTTTCTCAGGAAAACGGTTCCAAGCAAGCACAAGTCGTTAAAACGATGACGGTTTTTGCAATCACTTGGCCGATCTTTATAGAGATGTTGTTTCACATTTTGATGGGTAGCGTGGATACGTTCATGCTAAGCCATGTTTCTGATGAGGTTGTATCGGCTGTGGGGGTGTCAAGACAGTTGATTGAATTTACGATTATACTTTTCAATCTGCTTGGTCTTGGTGTAGGTGTGATCATTGCTCAGCTATTGGGGGCGCAAAAGCATGTGGATGCAAGCCGTGTTACGGCTTCGGCACTAACCTTTAATCTGGTGTTTGGTCTGGCGCTGAGCTTGATGTTTATTGTGAGCCGGGATTTTTTACTATCCTTTTACCATATTACCCCGACGATCAAGGAAAATGCAGAGATTTATATGATGCTGGCAGGGGGTTCGCTGTTTCTGGAAGCGCTTATGCTAACCGCAGGTCCGGTTATTCGATCGCATGGTTTTACTAAAGATACGATGATCGTGGGCATTGGTATGAATATATTGCATATTGTGGGGAATGCGCTGCTCATTTATGGCTGGTTTGGTCTGCCGCAGATGGGAGTGGCGGGTGCAGCGATTTCAACGGTTATTAGCCGTGCTGTAGCATGTGTCTGGATTTTTCTACTGCTGTACAAGCGTGTGAGTGCGCCGATTCGCATCCGGTATTATGTACAGCTTCAATGGAGTAAGCTGGTAGCAATCCTGAAGATTGGTATTCCTGCCGGGCTGGAATGGTTGTCTTATCAACTTAGCCAAATGATGGTGACCCGGTTTGTCAGCTTTATGGGTACAACAGCGATCGCAACCCATTTTTATACGAATACAATTGTGTACTTTTTTATGGTATTTGGAATGGCTGTAGGTGAGGGGACGGAAATTATTGTTGCCCGCCTGATTGGAGCAGGAGACAAGGAAAAAGCCTATCATCAACTTTTACGGAGCCTAAAATGGTCTTTGGTCATTACGATTGCTGTGATCGTGGTAGTATCCTTTTTCCGATATGAAGTGATGGCGATCTTTACAGATGAGCCGGCGATCATTCAATTAGGGGCAGCGATTTTGCTGTTCTGTATACTGCTGGAGCCGGGCCGTGTGTTTAATCATGTTGTCATTAACTCCTTGCGAGCAGCGGGAGATGTTCAGTTCCCGTTAATGATGGCCATTATTTCAATGTGGGGGATTAAAATCCCGCTAGCATATGTACTGGGCATTCATATGGGATATGGTGTGCTGGGTGTGTGGATTGCACATGCCTGCGATGAGTGGGTACGAGGCATTTTCCACTATTTACGCTGGAAGGGTCGGAAATGGCAGCACAAATCGCTGTTATCTAAGGCTGAACTTCAGGCGGAATCAGTCTAAGGCTGAAAGAGATTCTACAACAGACATTCTCCAAGCAAATTGGGGGATGTCTGTTTTTTTACAAAAATAAGCAAAATGGGGATGTTCAAACTTTTCAAAAATTGCTAGAATATAGTAACCTCGAACGTAGTAGAGGTTTTCAAAGTTTCAAAGACGGATGGTTTCCGATTGAATCCATGAAGGAGGGAATAGGATGGAACGTAAAGTGCATATCATTCCTTACCAAGTGATCAAGCAGGAGCAACAAGTGAATGAAATACCGCGAGGGGTAGAGCTGATTCAGGCTCCTGCGGTATGGAACCAGACTCGAGGCCGAGGCGTGAAGGTGGCGGTGCTGGACACGGGCTGTGATTCGGACCATCCTGATTTGAAGGCGCGCATTATTGGCGGCCGGAATTTCACGGATGATGATCAAGGTAATCCGGAAATTTTCAAGGATTACAACGGTCATGGTACGCATGTGGCGGGAACTATTGCGGCAGCAGAAAATGCGGATGGTGTCGTGGGTGTTGCTCCAGAGGCAGACCTGCTCATCATCAAAGTGCTAAACAAGCAGGGCTCCGGTCAATATGACTGGATTATTCAAGGCATCTATTATGCGATTGAGCAAAAGGCAGATATCATATCGATGTCACTTGGCGGTCCTGAGGATGTGCCAGAGCTTCATGAAGCAGTAAAAAAGGCTGTAGCTAGCCAAATCTTAGTCATCTGTGCAGCTGGAAATGAGGGAGACGGTGACGACAGAACGGACGAGCTCGGCTACCCCGGCTGCTATAATGAAGTGATTAGCGTAGGTGCTATCAACTTTGATAGGCACGCCTCAGAATTCAGTAATTCAAATAATGAGGTGGATTTGGTTGCACCGGGAGAAGATATTTTGTCCACCGTTCCGGGCGGCAAATATGCGACCTTTAGCGGAACTTCGATGGCTACTCCGCACGTAGCAGGTGCATTGGCGTTGATTAAGCAGCTGGCGAATGCGAGCTTTGAGCGTGATCTTACCGAACCGGAATTATACGCACAACTCATCAAACGCACGATTCCACTCGGTAATTCTCCTAAGCTGGAGGGCAACGGTCTACTGTACTTGACGGCAGTGGAGGAGCTCTCCCGTATTTTCGACGCACAACGTGTAGCTGGAATACTCACTACAGGATCATTGAAGGTTAAATAAACCGTAACTTCAGCTTCGGATATATAGCGGCTCTCCTAAAGGGAGGGTCGTTTTTTTGGATTTCAAATCTTAGGAAAAACTCCATTTACATTGCATTCAAATGTCGGGTAACATATACCTCAAAGATAGGCATGAGTCAGAAGTGGAGGATGAATATGAACGATATCATGGCGCAAGCTGACGAACTTAGACGAACAGGGCAAGCAGAGAAAGCACGTAAGCTTCTTTTAAAGGCATTAGAACAGCAGCAAAATGATGCAGAATTGTGGTATCAGACAGCTTGGACACATGATTCATTGGGCTTAGAGAGGGAAGCGGTTGCCTATTATGAAAAAAGCCTAGGTATGGCGTTATCCGCAGAATCAAGGAAAGGAGCTATCCTTGGATTAAGCAGTACATATCGTGTATTGGGAGATTACGCCAAGGCGAAAGCGTGGTTGGACACAGGAATGAACGAATTTCCGGATTACAGACCGTTTCGGGTATTTTACGCGATGGTGTTATACAATCTGGGGGAATACGGGAAAGCCATGCAGGAGCTGCTAATGGAGGTGGCTGAGACGACCTCGGATTTATCTACACAGGAGTACTCACGTGCTATTCAATATTATGCAGATAAACTGGATCAGATCGAGGCATAGGTGAACCGGAGTGAGAGCATAAGCAGTAACGTATATATATGCTCGTACATAAAAAGATCACAGTCAGAGAGCAGTAATTCTCTTCCCTGACTGTGATCTTTTGCTGTTTATTGTTTAGCTATAGGGTCCGTAACTTGATGAGTTATATAACTGTGATTATTGCGCACCTTCAGTAACGGCAATTTCTTTCTCCAGGTTTTCTCTGGACAGGTTGGCCTTCAAGTAATCCGGCGTATCGGGCAGGACCAGGTGCAGATTGGATTTTTGACAAATGCGGATGGTACACTTTTCGACGATAAAATCAAAGACATGCCCGCCTCCAGTGCGTTCATCGTTAATAAAATGCAGATGAAATCCGGCTACCCCAATACCTTGAGCATAGGCGGGTGTCCAAAAACCTGTAATCACGCCGGAAGCCTCATTAAAAGTGAAGGTAGGCTGTGACTTGGTCGCTTCGATAAAAGGTTTGTATGGTTTAACTTGGTGAGGCACGGTCCGTGTCTTTACTTCATGAAAAGTGCCATCCATACGGAAGGCATAGAACAGATTACGGCTTGGAAACAACGTTAACAGCAGAGCTTCCAGCTCTTCACGATGCATAGGGCGGTCAATAGTATATGTGAAATCTTCCTGGAAAAAGGTGACGGTGGAAAAAGGTGTAGTTTCTTCCGGTTTTACGCGATGGGCCGTACCGTCTGGAAGCAAGTGATAAAATTCACCATCGAACGCGATCATCTCGCCATTCAGTTGATCAAAGGTACCAATTCCGAAATCCCCGTGCTTTTGCAACTCCTCAAAGGCAACAACTCCGTCATAAAGACCATCTAATAGAGCAAGCATAGTGGAGGTTTGGTAAATATCATGATCAGCTTCTTGCTTGGTTTCCAATTGCGCAACGGTCATGGCAATACACTTCCTTTTATAATTGTATGCATTTATTTTCTTTCTTTTTCAATAATAAACGTAAAATTTCAGTAAATAACATGAATAACTCAAAAAAATCATAAAAAAAACGTTATACTCCATAATTGTCATAAAGCCGTCACGACTGAGACATGGTTAAGGTTAGTTTAATTGGTTAGGCAGCAGTTTACGTCCCAACTGGATGTTATCCTGATAATCAATCGGAATATCGACGACCACAGGACCATCGGTATGAAGTGCCTGCTGCAATACACTTTCTAGTTCTTCAGGAGAGTGCACGCGTAATCCAGTGGCGCCGAAGCTTTCAGCATATTTCACTACATCAACATCTCCAAATTTTACACCAGACGTTCTTCCGTATTTAATCTGTTGTTGAAAAGCGACCATGTCGTAGGAACCATCTCTCCATACGATATGCACCAACGGTGAGTTAAGACGTACGGCGGTTTCGAGCTCCATGGATGAAAAAAGAAATCCTCCGTCTCCGGAAATAGAAACGACTTTGTGACCGGGATTGACGAGTGTAGCAGCAATCCCCCAAGGCAGTGCTACGCCTAGCGTCTGCATCCCGTTGCTGAATAGAAGGCGACGCGGCTCATACGAACGAAAATATCGTGCCATCCAAATGTAGTGTGAGCCGACATCACAGGTGACTGTGACGTTATCATCAATCAGGCTGCGCAGTGTACGAATAAATTGCAATGGATGAATCAGAAAATCATGCTTGTGTGCGGGAACAGCCGCTTGCTCGTTTAGATCATGGCGCAGACGATTCAATTGGTCGCAGGAGGATTTAGGTAGCTTTAAGATAGGTAATTCTTCTGCAAGGCTACCCACAATCAGGGCTATATTTCCGATTAGCTCGTAATCAGGTTGATAATCATGATCAATATCGGCTTGATGGTCATCCAGATGAATGAGTGTTCGGTTTGCCGGAATGTTCCAGTTTTTTGGATCGTATTCGATAGGATCATAGCCAATCGTCAGTACCAAATCTGCCGCTCCAAGAAGCATATCACCCGGTTGATTGTGGAACAGACCCACTCTTCCAAAATAGTGGTCTTCTAGTTCACGGGAGATGGCTCCAGCGGCCTGGAAGGTTTCGACAACAGGCAGATCTGTATCTCGGATGAGAGCACGGATAGCTGCGGTGGCTTCAGGCGTGCTGGCTTTCATGCCGAGAAGAAGTACGGGCAGCTTGGCTTTTTTGATTTGCTCTGCGACTTGTTTGATGAGTCCGGCGGGTGCGGTTCCGAGTTGGGGAAGAGAAACCTTCTCAATGACTGTTACTTCAGATGACGAAGTCAACACGTCCTGCGGCAGGCTGACGAATGTGGCTCCAGGCTGGGCTGAGGTCGCAATTCGAAATGCATTAGCAATGGCTTCCGGTACATTATCAGGATGTTCTACTTCTACACTGTATTTGGTGATGGGTTCGAATAGTCCGGCGTTATCCATGGATTGATGCGTGCGTTTCAAGCGTTCGGATCTTGGGACTGCACCCGCAATGGCGACGACAGGGTCACTTTCTGCATTAGCGGTGACAAGTCCTGTCGCCAAGTTAGATGCGCCTGGACCTGAGGTAACAATGCATACGCCCGGTTTACCGGTTAATCGACCGACTGCCGCTGCCATAAAGGCGGCATTTTGTTCATGACGACATACGATCAATTCGGGCCCCCGATCTTGAAGAACATCAAAAACAGAATCGATCTTGGCACCTGGAATGCCAAAAATATGGGTAACCCCTTGCTTGATCAAGCAATCGACAACAAGGTCGGCTCCTTTTGTATCGGATATAGTTTTAGTTTGAACAGCTTGCACTTTTGTACTCAATGCTACCACCTCTTCTTCTTCTCTGTGAAATAACTAATGAAATACTTTTAATGTAAATCAATGGATGTATATTGCAATTATAATACAATAACTGGTATTTTCAAGAAAGAAATTTTCAGAAAAAAAGAGAAAAATATATAAAACGTTTTCAAAGTTTGATCTATCAAGGAAAATTAAAATTGTGGAATTTTCTTGTGGTGTCGGTCATCGAGAAGGTATAGAACAGATCTGTCCCAAATGGAGGCAGATCATTTTTATCCGCTCACATGATAAAAATCACTTTCCTCTACAAAGGATAGCGGTTACAATGTAATTGTTGTTAACGTAAACATTAAATTTAAGGTGAAGCAAACCAGTATGACATGATGTACAGGTATCATATTATAGTTGTATTGTCCTGTACAAATCATATGGATTTCCTACTGCTATGGGGAATGTAATTGTTAAAAGGCAAGTAGTATCTCGAACATTTTTGTTAACGTTAACAAATTGTTAGGAAACACGATTACAGAAGGGATGAGAAAGTAATGACCAAAACGTTTTTAGACGAAAACTTTTTGTTGAGCAATCCAACGGCTGAAACCTTATATCATCAGTATGCCAAGGATATGCCGATTATTGACTATCATTGCCATTTAAGTCCACAAGAAATTTATGAAAATAAAAAGTTCAAGAATATTACGGAAGCCTGGTTGTACGGAGATCATTACAAGTGGAGACTTATGCGGGCCAATGGGGTCGAGGAGCGTTTGATCACGGGTGATGGTGAAGATTATGACAAGTTTTTGGCTTGGGCCAAAACCGTACCTACACTAATCGGCAATCCGCTGTACCATTGGACGCATTTGGAGCTTCAACGCTTTTTTGGTGTCTATGAGCTGCTGAATGAACAGAGCGCACCTGTAATCTGGGAAAAGGTAAACCAAAAGCTGCAGGGAAAGGGCTTTGGCGCACGTGATCTGATTGTGAACTCGAAGGTAACTGTGGTGTGCACCACGGATGATCCGACGGACCATCTCGAATACCACAAACAAATCAGCAAGCTGAACGATTTCCCAGTGGCAGTGCTGCCAAGCTTCCGCCCCGACAAAGCTTTGGAAATTAATCGCGAAACTTTCCAGCCTTGGGTGGCTCGGTTGGGTGAAGTCAGCGGACTGGATGTTTCTGGCCTGGAAGGGTTTTTGAATGCGCTGGCAAGCCGGGTGCGCCATTTCCATGCTGCCGGAGGTCGGGTATCTGATCATGCGCTCGATACTGTTGTCTATGAAGAAACGACACTGGAGGAAGCAGCAGCCATATTCAGCAAGGGGCTGGAGGAAGGCCATGTGACTCCTTTAGAGGAGGCGAAATATAAATCGTACGTTTTGGTTTTTCTTGGCAAACAGTATGCAGAACATGGCTGGGCTATGCAATACCACATTCACGCGCTGCGTAACAACAACACGGCTATGTTCCGTCATTTGGGACCGGATACAGGTTACGATGCCGTAAATGATGGCTCGATCGCTCGTCCATTGGCGGCATTGCTGGACGCACAGGAGATGGCAGGAGGATTACCGAGAACGATTTTGTATTCGCTTAATTCGGTTGATTATCCAGTACTGGCAAGTCTCGCGGGCTGCTTCCAATCCGGTGGAACTGTAGGGAAAATCCAGTTTGGCACGGCATGGTGGTATAACGACCACATCGAAGGTATGCAGGAGCAGATGAAGTTGCTGGCTAACTACGGGGTGCTGTCCCGCTTTATTGGTATGCTGACGGATTCCCGCAGCTTCCTGTCCTACACACGCCATGAATATTTCCGCCGTATACTTTGTGACTTAATCGGAACGTGGGTTCAGGAGGGTAAGGCGCCTGAGGATCTGGAACTGCTCGGAGCAATGGTACAAAATATTTGCTACAATAACGCCGAGCAATATTTTAATTTCCCAACGGTTGTTCATAGTAAGTGAAGTTATTGCCTAGGTGAGAACTCACTAACTTCATAAAAAGAGCTCTTGCCAGGAGCTTGTTTCAAAACTCCCGGTAAGAGCAATTGAAAACAAAATAGTTATCAACTGAGGATTTTGCAAAAATCTCATAAGCGACTTCCAATGAACAAGATATAGATCGAAATGTTTTAGTTCGTCTATATTTTGCACTTCGGAGCGACTGGAATCGAATTTTGCAAAATCCTGAACTAATTATGTGAAAATAATTACAAACATAGAGGAGTGTGTAGGTATGGGAGTGCCTATCGTGCAGGAGAGCGTCCAAACTGACAACAAGACAGGCGAGCATATTAGCCTGAAGGAAAAGATTTCCTATGGTATGGGTGACTTTGGAAACGGATTCATGTTTGATTTGGGGCAGTTGTATTTGCTGAAATTTTTTACCGATGTAGCTGGGGTTTCTGCAGGAGCCGCCGCAGGCATTTTCCTGGTCAGCAAGCTGTTTGCCGCCGTCTGTGATCCCATTGTCGGGTCCTTTGTTGATTATCGCAAACATATCGGTACACGTGGAAAATTTAGACCTTTTCTTATCGTTGGAAGCGTTATCCTTGCAATTCTTACGATTCTTACCTTTATTTCGCCGAATATTTCACCCACAGGCAAACTCATTTACGCTTACGCGTCCTATATGATCTGGGGAATTGGCTACTCTATTGTAAACATTCCATACGGCTCGCTGGGTGCCGCTATTACGCAGGATACTCATCAGCGTGCCTCATTGTCATCTTTCCGTCAGGCGGGATCTCTGGGCGCATTATTCGTCACCAGTGTCGTTGTCATGCCGCTTATTTTACTGTTTCCTAACCATCATGTTGGCTATCCGGTTGTGATGGGGATTATGTCACTCATTGGTGTGATCGCTTTCATCATATGTTACCGAGGAACGAAAGAACGTATTATTAGCCAGTCCGGGCCAAAAGAGAAGCTATCTATAGGCGTTATCGTGCATACCTTTACGAATAACAAGCCTTTGCTGGTACTCGTTTTGATGACGATTTTCACCATATCCGCGTACAATATCAAGTCCGCACTACTGATCTATTTTGCCGAATATAACTTGGGGCATGTAGAATTAATGGCTTATATGAATTTTATTATTATCGGTTCGTCGCTACTGGGTGTGTTATTCCTGCCCAAGCTGGTACGGCGCTTCGGTAAACGAAAAACAGCCATACTGGGGATGCTGGTTAGTGTCATTGCCGACTCCATTAACTTTTTCATGCCTTCAAATGTATATATTTTCACAATCCTGGCCAGTATTTCGTTCATTGGTATTAGTATTCCTAACGGGGTTACCTGGGCATTCGTGTCCGATATCATTGATTATGGCGAATGGTCATCCGGGGAGCGTAAGGAAGGGATTACTTACTCGTTATTTAACTTTTCACGTAAGCTGGCTCAATCCTTGTCTGGCTTTCTATCGGGTATTGGACTAGCGCTCATCGGCTATGTTCCGAATGTGGTTCAGTCCTCTGGAACGCTGCTTGGGATCAAGGCATTACTTTGTCTCTATCCGGCTGTTGCCCTGGCTTTGGCCATGCTGGTCATCGGTAAAATGTACAAGCTGACTGACAGTAGACATGCAGAAATGGTTCAAGAGTTACAGCGTCGACATGCGGACAACCGCGTATAATTTGTGAAAGTCTTCTTTTCCGGGCGGCTCCTGTGGTATGGTGGGTATATAATTTTTTTAGAGCCTCACTAAGGAAAGGATACGTATATGGCAGCTACCATTAAAGACATTGCCAAATTGGCTAATGTTTCCCATACAACCGTCTCCCGGGCGCTCAATAATAGCCCGCTGATTAAAGAAGATACGAAACGCAAAATTATGGAGTTGGCAGAGCAACTCAATTACATTCCAAATTTTAATGCCAAAAGCCTGGTTCTCCAGCGCTCGCATACGATTGGCCTGTTTTTCACCAGTATTTCAGAAGGCACCAGCTCCAGTTTTTTTGCGGATACCATCCGCGGTGTTAATCATGTCATCGGGGTGGATTACAATTTGTTTGTGCGAGGAATTGACGATTACGCCGATTTTTCGGCCATTCACCGCAAGCGTTTTGATGGTATCATTCTGATGAGCCAGAGCGAGGCGGACAACCCTTTTATTTATCATGTGCTCGGTCAAGGTATTCCGCTTGTTGTACTGAATCGGCAGGTGTCCGGTGCGGGGATTGTAAATGTGATCTCTAATGATAAGGAAGGGTCCTATGAAGCGGTCTCCTTTCTCGTTGAAAGCGGGCATGAACGCATTGCGATCATCGAAGGGGTAGAAGGCTTCAAGTCTACCCAGCAACGCCGTGAGGGTTTTATGAATGCGTTGATTGATAGTGGTAAGCCGATTCGACATGAATATATCGTGCAAGGTCATTATGATACTGAAAGCGGAAGCCAGGCAATGAAGCAACTGCTTTCCTTGCGGGAGCCGCCGACAGCGGTATTTTGCTCTAACGATGATATGGCTATTGGGGCAATGAATGCGGTATTCGAAAATGGCTTGAAGGTACCAGAGGATATCTCTGTCATTGGTTTTGACGATATCGGGTTCTCAATGTATACGACTCCACCGTTAACAACGGTCAAAAGACCGATTGAGCAGATTAGCGAGCGCGGAGCCGCCTGCATTCTGGAACGAATTCAGTCACCGTCCAATGAGGGTGAGCTTATATTTATGGAGACCGCGCTCATGAAGCGGAAATCAACGGCAGGCAGACCACGCTGAGTCTCGTTTGATTAACAGGCAGGTCAAAGGGGCAGAAACCATGCTAGATGTATGGTTTCTGCCTCCTTTAGGTTAAAATGTGCTCCGCTTCGTCTGTATTTAACGAAAGAGATTGGTTTTAGCTAGTTCTACAATCTCGTCACCGCGTCCGTTCAGCATCGCTTTCATCATCCACAGTGTAAATCCTTCTGCTTGTTTAAGATTAATTTTGGGTGGCATGGATAGCTCTTGACGGTTCACCACCACGTCTACCACAACAGGGCCATCATGAGCCAATGCTTGCTGAATGGCATCCTCCAGCATTGTCGGATCTTCAACCCGGATGCCCTTGAGTCCCATGGCTTGCGCTACAGTACCAAAATCAGGATTCACCAGTTCCGTGCCATTTTCCAGGAATCCGGCCGCTTTCATTTCCAGCTCGACAAAACCGAGAGCGCCATTATTGAAAACAATGACTTTGATAGGCAGCTGATGCTGCTTCAGGGTGAGCAGGTCGCCCATCAGCATCGTGAGTCCGCCATCGCCTGAGAGGGCAATCACTTGTCGGTCAGGCTCAGTGGCCTGCGCTCCGATCGCCTGCGGCAGGGCATTTGCCATCGTGCCATGGTTGAACGAGCCGAGAAGCCGACGCTGACCGTTCATCTGCAAATAACGCGCTGCCCATACAGTGGGAGTACCGACATCACAAGTGAAAATAGCATTTTCCTGCGCGGCGTCACTGATGACCTTGGCGAGATATTGCGGATGGATCGGCGTATGACCTGGTTTACCGACGGCAAGGTCATCCAACTCCTGGCGTACCTTGGTATAGTGGGAGACGGTTTTCTCTAGATGCTTGGAATCATGCTCTGACGTTAAATGCGGTAGCAGCATTTCCAATGTGGCTTTTACATCCCCGCATAAACCATACGTCAACGGAGTACGTCTGCCGAGATGGGCTGGCTCTATATCTACCTGTAGGACAATCGCATCTTCAGGGTAAAATTGTCTGTAAGGAAAGTCTGTTCCGAGCATAAGCAGGACGTCACAATCCATCATCGCATGGTGCCCAGAAGAATACCCGATCAGTCCCGTCAATCCAGCATAATAAGGGTTGTCATACTCCAGATATTCCTTGCCTCGCAGAGCGGATACCATGGGGGATTTTAACTTGTCGCATAGCTGCATGAGCAAGTCGTGAGATTGTGCACAGCCAGCGCCGCATAGTAACGTAATTCGTTTGCCTTTATTCAAATATTCGGCCAGTCGGGAAATTTCGGAAGCTGACGGATGCACTACAGGTGCAGTGGGATGGTAGACATGTTCAGGGACGGGTACCTTTTCCGCCTCCAAAGCTGCTACATCACCGGGAAGAACAATGACGGAAACACCTGAACGTGAAATTGCCTGTTGAATGGCCATGGTCACCGTTCTGGGAATTTGACGCGGTGTCGTAATGACCTCACAGAAGTGACTGCATTCTCCGAAAAGATGCTCAGGATGTGTAGCTTGAAAATATTCACTTCCAATTTCGTCGCTTGGAATATGAGCGGCAATAGCCAGTACAGGCACCCGATTGCGGTGGCAATCATATAAACCATTAATCAGATGCAAATTTCCGGGACCACTGCTTCCAGCACATACAGCAATGCTGCCACTAAGGTCAGCATCCGCTCCGGCTGCAAAGGCAGCCACTTCTTCGTGCCTTACATGAATCCATTCAATTTGACCATTGCTGCGAATGGAATCAACCATATTATTTAGAGAATCTCCAACAATGCCATAAATCCGTTTGACCCCTGCATTGACCAAAACTTGTACAATAGTATCTGCAATTGTTTTCATAGATGTTCCTCCTGCCTAGTAAGTAGTGTTATCCTGCCCGTGCTTTCTTGCGTCTATTCTCCTGAAATGTATATAAGAACAAGGTCTCGGGATAGGGTGATAGTTAGCCTTAACCGTCTTAGATCAGGTGCGAAACAACAGAAAAAGGACGATATACTTGCAGATTTTTATATAAACGTATATGTTAACGTGTTCATATTATTGTCATTATTATTTTTTTAAACTAAAAATGTTGATAAAACTATTTTGTTAACGTGTGCATTGTGATAAAATAACGATGAAATCATTATGGTAATTGTGGGAGGTTACTCCGGATGAAACAAGTAGATGAATTAGACCAATTAAACAGAAAAAGCTTTATCGTTACTGAACCACATCCCGAGAGGGTGCTGCAATTCGGGGAAGGGAACTTCCTGCGTGCTTTTGTAGACTGGCAATTTGACAAAATGAATAAGCTGGCAGAATGGAACACGGGAGTTGTGATTGTACAACCGCAGCCAGGAGGCCTCGTGGAGAAGCTTAACGAGCAGGATGGCCTGTATACGGTTATTCTTGAAGGGATTAAGGATGGGAAGGCCATGAAGGAGCATACCGTTGTGGAGTGCGTCACTCGTGGGATTAATCCGTACGGTTCGGACTTTGTGGAGTATGAAGCATTATCCCAAAAGCCGGAGCTGCGTTTTGTCGTGTCGAACACGACGGAAGCGGGGATCGCTTATGCACCAGAGGATCAATTGGAAGATCGTCCGCAAAAGAGCTTTCCAGGCAAGCTAGCCGCCTTTCTGTACAAGCGCTTTCAATTCTTCGGGGGCGATCAGAGCAAGGGATTGGTGATCATTCCGTGCGAGCTCATCGACCGTAATGGAGACGCTCTCAAGGAAATCGTACTAAAATATGCGGACCAATGGAAGCTTGGGGCGGAGTTTATTGCATGGTTGGAGGAATCGAATACGTTCTGCAACAGTTTGGTCGATCGGATTGTACCTGGCTATCCCAAAGACCGAATCCATGAAATTCAAGCAGAATTGGGTTACAAGGACGATTTGGTTGTTGTGGGCGAACAGTATCATTTATGGGTTATTGAAGGGCCACAATGGCTTAAAGAAGAATTACCTGCTCATTTGGCCGGATTGAATGTACTGATTGTCGACGATATGGCACCCTACCGTACACGGAAAGTACGCATTTTGAATGGAGCACATACGGCGCTTACACCTGTAGCTTATTTATATGGCCTGGACACGGTGGGGCAGGCGGTCGAGCATGAGATTATGGGCAACTTTATCCAGTCGCTGATCCGAGAAGAAATTATTCCGACGCTGGACTCGTCAGAAGCGGAATTGAATGTATATGCCGACGATGTTATTGAACGATTCCGTAATCCATATGTAAGTCATTATGTTATGAGTATCGCACTAAATTCGGTGTCCAAGTTCAAGACACGGAACTTGCCATCCTTGCTCCAGTATGTGGCACAACGTAAGGCTCTGCCTGTCAGAATCGTATTTTCACTGGCGTCCCTGATCGTATTTTATCGGGGAGACAGAAATGGTGAGTCGATTGCGTTGGCAGACGAAGCGGAAGTGTTGGGTACGTTTGGTGAACTGTGGAGTCGATATGACGGTACTCTCGCCGGGGCGAAGCAATTGACTGCGCTCGTACTCGGCCAGCAGACATGGTGGGGTCAAGACCTGAACCAGATCGAAGGGCTGGCTGAACAAACGGCACAGCACGTGTATGAAATTACAAGCAGAGGAATGAAGGAGACGCTCGATTCTCTAACCGGGAACAGCGTGCCCAGAGCATAAGCAAGGAGGAGACCGGAATGCTGGAATTCATTCAAATTCATGATCAAGATAACGTGGCTGTCGCCTTGCGTGATTACAAGCAGGGAGAGACACTGACGTGGGGAGCACAAGAAGAACAACGAGTGGAGTTAGCCGAGGATGTAGCACGTGGGCATAAAATCGCCTTGCAGGATATAGCTGAAGGTGGGCATGTTCTGAAATACGGATATCCCATCGGTCATGCCATTCAGCCCATTCAGGCAGGACAGCATGTGCATACGCATAATACGAAGACGAACCTGACAGGCGTGGAGGAGTACACTTATAAGCCTAAGCCAGCTCCTCATTTATATGAACAGGAGAGTCGTACGTTTCAAGGTTTTCGGCGAAAGGACGGTCGTGTGGGGATTCGCAATGAGTTGTGGATTGTGCCGACGGTCGGCTGTGTGAACGGGATCGCTGAACTTATTTTAAACCGTTTCAAGCAGGAAGCGGGAGATATTTCACCTTTTGAAAATGCACTTGTGCTCAAGCATAACTATGGTTGTTCTCAGTTGGGTGACGATCACGCACATACGCGCACGATTTTGATCGATGCTGTGAAACATGCGAACGCAGGTGGCGTACTTGTACTGGGTTTGGGCTGTGAGAACAATGAGATGAAAGAATTTAAGGAAGCCATCGGGGAATATGATTCGGAGCGGGTAAAGTTTTTGCTTTCCCAGGATGTGTCGGATGAAGTAGAGGAAGGGGTAAGGCTGCTTCATGAAATTTTTGCGGCCGTGCAAGAAGATCGACGGGAACCTGTACCTTTGTCTGAGCTGAACATCGGCTTGAAATGCGGTGGATCTGATGGCTTATCGGGTATTACTGCCAACCCACTACTCGGACGATTGTCGGATTATATGGCCGCGCAAGGTGGAACAACGGTATTGACAGAAGTACCTGAAATGTTCGGGGCGGAGACGATTTTAATGGAGCGCGCTGCCGATGAGCAAGTATTTAATAAGATCGTACATCTGATTAACGATTTCAAACAATATTTTCTGGATTACAAGCAGCCAGTATACGAAAATCCGTCACCGGGCAATAAAGCAGGGGGCATCACGACACTGGAGGATAAATCACTGGGCTGTACGCAAAAATCCGGGTCTTCCACGGTCACTGATGTCATTCAGTACGGGGAGCGTCTTAAGACCAAGGGACTCAACCTACTCAGCGCACCGGGCAACGATCTAGTGGCATCTTCAGCTCTCGCCGCAGCGGGCTGCCAGCTCGTCATTTTCACAACCGGACGCGGTACGCCGTTTGGCTCCTTTGTTCCGACGATGAAGGTCTCAACCAACTCGCCGTTGTATAAAGCTAAACCTCATTGGATCGACTATAACGCCGGTTCACTGGTGGAGGATGTCAGTATGGAAGAAGCGCTCCGCAACTTTGTTGATTACATTGTCGATGTAGCCAGCGGAACCTGGGTGAACAATGAGAAAAACAATTTCAGAGAGCTCGCTATTTTTAAAAACGGTGTTACGTTGTAAAAGGCTGTAGTGTAAGGGAGGCGGAATTATTCCGCTTCCTTTTTTGTGTTTGTATGCTTCAAAATAGGCATGTTAGACTTACTGCAAAACATGCAATATCGATTTTTAAATGAGGGGGGAAGTACAAGTGCAAAATGAAATTGTTGCTTATCGTGAAGAAAATCATGATCAACTCGTTGATATTTGGCAGCGGGCTGTACGCCGGACGCACACATTTTTGTCGGAAGAGGACCTTCAATTTTATCATCATATCGTACGCAATGGTGTTTTAAGAGAACTTGAAGTTTGGATGGAATGGAATACAAGTCAAGAACCAACAGGTTTTATCGGGCTGGACGGATTGAAAATAGAGATGCTGTTTGTTGACCCTGAACGGCATGGGCAGGGCATAGGCAGCCGACTCATCCAGTATGCTGAAAAAATAAAAGGGAAGCATCTCAAAGTGGACGTGAATGAGCAGAACGAGAAAGCGTATGCTTTCTACAGACATTACGGCTTTGTACAAACGGGGCGATCAGCACTGGATGGATCAGGTAGGGCATTTCCTTTGCTTCACATGGAAATGAACAAGTGAACGATCCACTTACATCGGTATTTTAAAAACTGGAATATATTATCATAATGCACTTGTCATATGCTTGAATTTATGATATAACTTAATTACGTAATAAATACGTAATTAAGTTATTTTCAGTTAGAATTTAGATCTTACTTTTGTTTGGTGAATATAAAAGTCGGATAAGGAGGCGGGAACGGTGGATGATCTTGTTCACTCCGACATCACAGATCTAGACACACTTGTTAACATGATTAAGCTGTCTTTTTCATTTGCGGATGGTGCCAATATGATTGCTTTATGCGACCGGCTGTATAGCCATGTCAACCAAAAGTATCAGGAATTACAGCTCTACAAAGCGCGCAAGAAACCTATACAACCCATACATACCAAACGGCCGCTAGTCTACTACTACGGCTACAGTCATCTTATGAAAGGCATGGCCTTCCAAAAACAGGGCAAGTATGAGGCCGCTCGCGATTGCATCGAAAAATATGCAGAATTGGGCTGGTTTAATGGTCTCGATCAATATGGGGAAGCAGAGGTCGAATATTACCGCTATGCTGCCAGAGCTAATTTGTATGCCCTTGATATTTTGTCAGGCCATGCCGAAGTGTTGCAGGAATACATGCAATTTCTTCGTAATAATCCGGAAGAGCTGTTACCGGGGCTTCTTTCTATCGTTGAGGGAGCGTCAAGATATGACTATCCTTTAGAGGCTGTGCTTGAATCATTTGCCGAACAAATTGAAGGTTTTAAATATTTTGAAGAGCCCGTGAATGTATCTTATTATTTTCGCTTCTGCTATCAGTTGGCTCTTTATTATATCAAGCAACAACAGTTTACGGTTGCGTTGGGCTATATCTTGCAATCTCTCATGCTGTCCGATACCCTGGGTATGGAACATGAGCATGAGTTTAGGAAATGTACCGCTATATTTGAAATTTTCAGGTCCCAAGCTACAGCAACACAGCAAGACCAATATATAACTATTTTAAAAGGAGTGTTAAAGGATGAAGAAATTGATTTCACGCCCTCTGTCGCTCAGTCTGTTTAGCTTGCTAGTGTTTGTTACAAGTCATGACCTCATCACGGTATTCTATCATGGAGCCAATCATTAAGAAGGCAGAAGTAAAGTAGAAAATTAGTTGTTTTAGCAGGTAGGCAGTTCATTTGAAAATATGATGTGAAGTACACCAAATAGCAAGTAAGCTCATTAAGATCAGGGCTTACTTGCTATTTGGCGTATTATGAAGATCGACCATAACGCATATATATAACGTGGTACATGTCCCAAAATTATTTAAGCTGTCGTAGGTTTATGCAGCAAACCTTGTTCTGAGGGGTGCAATGAAATTCTTGTCTGTTGGTAGCTCGGGAATGGTTCTTCCGTGCTGTATGATCTGCTTTTTAACGCTGCATCTAGTGCCCGTAGCAAGGAGCCTATGAATTGCTCTGGAGAAAAGAAAATGCTTTTCCCGACCATATGAATGTGAAGCTCGTTATGGTCACGGTTACTTACAGACAGCAATATACCTTGACCCTGAAAACCCGTACCGATTGCGCGTATTTTGTTTATACCCGAGAGCAACATTTCCGTTTTCACCGCACGCCCCTGTTCCTCCACAAATACAGAAATCAGGCGTTTGTCTGTAACGATAACAATTTGGTTGCCCCGAAACGTATGGCTTAGGTGTAGAAAATCTTTGTATACCCCAATAGTCTGCTCATGCGGAGAAACAATCCCCATTCGTACAAACTCATCCAGCTCAGTGATATCGGGCTCTTGATGATTTTTAATTCGTTTTTTGATACTGAACTGAATGGTTAGGATACCCAGAATAGCTATGAGAAAAGCGCTAAGTCGGACGTTAAATATAAAGAACATCAGGACAATAAGGCCGCCTATTAGCCACTGTCCCCAAGTTAGATAGCGCAGCTTTTGTTGTACCGTACGGCGATAATAACCGTAGCCCTTTCCCGGTTGATACTCTTTAGTAAACTTTGTCATACCACGCATCATGGTTAATCCATAGACGGATAAAATTGTCATCGCGAGCGCCAAGAGCGTCATAAGCCATTCCTGAGCTGCAACGCCAACTAAAGTACACAGGCCAAACATGATGAGCCCCGCCCAGCAGGCAACCTTTTTAATTCGAACCTGTTTCTGAATCGAACGAACTAATTCTTCCATTCTTAATCCTCCTGATCTAGGTATATAGGTAATGATTGGAATCACATATAGTCTTATCGTACCATCTGATAGTCTTCTTCGTAAATTAATAGATTTAAATATCCAAAGGCTGGAAGAAAACTTGTGCGTATAGTTAGATCCCCACCTGAAATTTAGATACCAAAATCAAAAAATCCAGTACTACTCATTCGAAGCAGAAGCCTCTAAAATAATAAATGTAAGTGCTTACATCACAAAGAAGGGAGGTCCTCGTATGAGTACAGGATGGAAGAATCTGCAGACACAGCCGCCGGTTCGATCGGGGAGAGGGGCATCACTAGCGCGCAAATGGGTTCAACAAAGACATTTGCAGACCATGGCGCTGCTTGGGGTGGTTTGGATGATTATTTTTCATTACATTCCGATGTACGGTATTTTAATTGCTTTCAAACATTTTGACATCATTGGAACCATATCAAGCGCACCTTGGGCGGGGTTAGAGCATTTTCGGGCCTTTTTGGAGGATGATAACTTTTGGTACATTGTCAAAAACACACTGGGCATTAGCTTGCTCAAGCTGGCGATTGGGTTCCCGTTGCCCATTGTATTTGCTCTCTTCCTGAATGAAATACGATCCATTCGGTTCAAAAAATCTATTCAGACCATTTCGTACCTTCCTCACTTTTTATCTTGGGTTATTCTTGGCGGGATCTTAACGACGTGGCTGGCAGATACCGGGATGATTAATCAACTATTGCTAGCCTGGGGGTGGATTGACCAGCCGATCAGTTATTTGGCAGAGCCGAGCTATTTTTGGGCTATCGTCGTTAGCTCGGATATCTGGAAGGAGCTTGGATGGTCAGCTATTATCTATTTGGCAGCAATGGCGGGGGTATCTACGGACATGTACGAAGCGGCCACCATTGACGGGGCCGGACGCTTTCAGAAAATGTGGTACGTCACACTTCCCGCTATCAAGGGGACAATATCCATTTTGTTTATTTTGGCGGTCAGCGGCATATTGAACTCCAACTTCGATCAAATTCTCGTCCTGCGTAACTCGCTGAATGAAAGTGCAAGTAATGTAGTTGATATTTATGTATATCAAGTGGGCATTCAGCAGGGCCGTTTCTCGTATTCTACCGCAGTGGGTTTGCTAAAATCGGTTCTTGCTCTCATTTTGCTGCTAATTGCCAATTCGGTGACCAAGCGGGTGAATAATACATCCCTATTTTGAAGGAGGACGGCTGCATGCAGCTATTGCAACGCAGAACAGCAGGCGAAGCGATATTCGATTTCGTGAACAACGTCTTCATGCTGATCATTTGTTTTGTGACGTTGTATCCCGTGTGGTATGTGCTGGTGAACTCCTTTAACGAAGGAGCAGACGCGATGAGGGGCGGCATTTACTGGTGGCCGAGGGTCTTCAGTCTGGGCAGCTATCAGGCTGTGTTTGCCAACAACGGTATTATGACTGCGATGGGAGTGACTATTGCCAAGACATTAATCGGCACGATTGTTCATGTGTTTTTTACCGCTATGATTGCATATGCATATTCCCGTAAGGAGCTGATCGGGCGCAAGCTATATATGCTGATCGGCACCATTACCCTGTTTTTCGGTGGGGGATTGATTCCAACGTATTTGCTGATTCGTGATCTCAGACTGCTGGACAGCTTTTGGGTGTACATCATTCCTGCGATGTTCAGCTTTTTTGACCTTATTATTTTTATGGCTTTTTTCCGAGAACTGCCGGATGCATTGGAAGAGGCGGCGAAAATAGACGGTGCGAACGATTTCGGTATCTTTTGCCGGATCGTGCTTCCTGTATCTATGCCGGTAGTAGCGACGATTGCGTTGTTTCATGGGGTATACCAGTGGAACGATTATTTTACTGGAATGATCTATATTAATAATACGGATCTTCAGCCGATTCAAACGTATTTGTATCGGGTTGTTGCCCAATCCAGCTCTAATCAGATGATGGCTGCTGCACCGGGGGTCGTTGCCCAGTCCGTCACTTCGCAATCGATCAAGCTGGCGACGATGGTTGTGACGACACTGCCCATTGTACTGGTATATCCTTTTCTGCAAAAATATTTCGTCAAGGGTCTGATGATCGGCTCGATTAAGGGATAGCACATTATCCAAGGGGGAGATTTATGATGAACATTCGCAAATGGCAGAAGGGGCTGTTGGCTTCTGTTCTGCTGGTGGGTTTGCTCGCGGCATGTACGTCCGGTGGAGGCGGTACTGTCACGGAATTGAAGGACGAGAAGACCAAGGCTACGGCAGATGTACCAGGATGGAAGACGGATATGGAGCCGATTACGTTTGACTGGTATTTGAACTTTTCCTGGTTCCCGAACAAGTGGGGGACGGATATGACCTCAAAGTATGTTACGCAAAAGACTGGGGTCAGCGTCAATTTTATCGTACCCGCAGGGAATGAAAATGAAAAGCTCAATACCATGCTGGCCTCCGGCAAGCTGCCTGATTTTGTCACGCTGGGTTGGGGAGAGGACGCGGTCAAAAAAATGATTGAGGGCAAGATGGTGCTTCCGCTCAACAAGCTGGCCGAGAAATACGATCCGTATCTGATTAAAATAGCTGATCCGGCGAAAATGTCCTGGTATCGCCAAACGGACGGGAATGTATACGGGTATCCTAACGCTTCTTCTTCGCCACAGGATTATCAAAAATACGGGCAAAATTTTGTGTCCAACCAGACGTTTATGGTTCGGAAGGATATGTACGAGGCGATCGGCAAACCAGATATGAGGACACCAGAAGGATTTTTGAAAGCGCTTCAAAAAGTGAAAGAGAAATTTCCGGAGGTGAACGGTCAGCCTCTTATCCCGATAGGATTTCACGAATTTACAGATAACGGAAATTATTCTTTTGAAGACTATTTACTCAATTTCCTAGCCATTCCTCATGAAAAGGACGGCAAGCTATACGATCGTCGTTCGGACGAAGAGTATATTCGCTGGCTCAAAACATTCCGTCAAGCAAATGAGCAGGGCCTGATCGCCAAGGACGTATTTATCGACAAACGTCCGCAAATGGAGGAAAAGGTGGCACAGGGCCGATATTTTGCCATGCTATACCAGCGTTCTGACTTTGCCACTCAACAGGTACTGTTATATGCGAAGGACCCGAACTCCGTCTATATCGCGGTGGATGGACCTTCGAACAGTAAGCTGGACCCGCCGACGCTGGCCGGGCCGGGTATTTCCGGCTGGACGGTGACGCTTATTTCGAAGGATGTCAAAGACAAGGAGCGAGCTATTGAATTTCTGACTTATCTGATTAGCGAGGAAGGAAATCGTGACCTGTATCTGGGGGAGCAGGGCAAGCTATGGGACATGGTTAACGGTAAGCCAGCCTTCAAGCCGGAGGTACAGGAGCTGCTGAACAAGGATCGTTCTGCTTTTGATAAAAAATATGGCGCCTCCTTCACCTTCTGGATGCTGATGGATACGAATATGAATTTGCAGTGGGCGCCGCCCAGCGTCGAGCCGTATAAGCAGCCAGAGGATTGGACGAAAGGAAAGACGAAAGGCTTCTCCCAATATGACAATATTAAACCGACTGGAACTTCGGCAGAGGGCATTGCGTCAGGCCAGATAGATAAAATTTGGGGCAAGACATTGCCGAAGCTGCTGCTGACTTCCTCAGATGAGGAATTCGACCAGCTGTTTGCTCGCTTTTTGGAAGACCGCAGAAAAGCAGGATATGACAAAGTTATGGCCTATCAGCAAAAAGCCTATGAGGAAAACCTTAAGAAAATTGAACAGTTCACCAAATGATTTAATTCAATGCTTTAATCTATTGAACCCCTAAGGATGTGATTTCATGCCAGGCCGTGCACGTTCACAGATGAAGAGCCTGCTGCGCCGCACTATATGGCAGTGGATGAAGGGGACGGCCGATCGGCTTGGCGGTTGCTCCCTTCAAGTTAAGCTCATTGTCGCGTATATCGGAGTCATTTTAATCCCGGTGGTATTATTCTCGCTATATACCTTTCACCAACTGTACGAGAATACCATGCACGACATCACCGTACAAAATCAGTATGTGTTGGATACAGAGCTGGCCCATATTCATAGCAATATGGAAATTATGGAGCGAACCGCACAGCTTGCGATCTCAGATCGCAACGTACTTCGTTATCTGACCGAGGAACGTGAAATAAGCAGCGATGAGCTAGTCCAATTCAACTTGAATGTGTTTCCAAATTTACAGCACTTGCTGTACAGTAATCCCAATGTAGAGAACATTCGACTGTATACCAATAATCCCCAGGCGCATGAAATATGGCCGATGATTTTCAAAGAATCACGATTGCCTAAGGCTTCCTGGCTGAAAACGGCCCAACTCCGAGAAGGGAAAATATGGTGGGAAATGTACAAGGGGCCGAAAAGCTTACTTCTGGGGCAATCCCGGCAGGAAAGTGAGACAGTGCAGTATATGGCACTGCTGCGTGAAATTCAGTCTACCGGAGGAAGACACGCAGGGTTGGTAGAAACAAACATGAGGCTGGAGCTATTTTCACCTAGAGTATTTGGAATCCCACAACGTGATCGTGCATGGCAAATGTTCATTCTGGACGGCGATTCCAGCGCAAGGAACGCTGAAAAACCAATGTCTTCTAGCGATATAGCTACAGCTTCCTCTCTATCAGATTCAATTTCCATCCCTCTGTCCCATGTGCACCATCTGTTTCAGTCCCAGGTTCAGGGACCGGGTGGTGCTTTTGATTTTTCCTATGAGAATAAGCCTTATCTCGGTATGTATCGCTATATAGAAGGGTTGGACGCCTATTTGCTAAATGTGGTGGCGCTGGACGGTCCGCTGGGTGATCTCCGTCAGAAACGCAATGCCATGCTGCTCATTATTAGTATGCTGATTGTGTTTATGTCCGTCATTTCTTATACCCTGCATGCCTTCATTCTCAAGCAGCTACATACACTGCGTGAATCCATGAAAAAAGTAGAGCAGGAGGGTGACTTTCAGCTTAGAATTCCAGTATATGGGCGGGGAGAAGTGGCTGAGCTGGCTCTATATTTTCGCAGTCTGCTAAGTCGGATTAACGGACTCATTGCCGAGGCAGTACACAAGCAGGCCGCTGCTCAGGAGGCTGAACTGCTAGCGCTCAAGCATCAGATTGATTCCCATTTTCTCTATAATACATTGGAAAATTTAAAAATGATGGCGGAGATAGAACGGCAGTATCCGCTGTCGGATGCCCTTACCTCCCTTGGCTCGATGATGCGTTATAATCTCCAATGGTCCGGGTCATGTGTTGCGTTGAGAGATGAAATCCGACATATCCAGCATTACGTGGCCATCATGAACATTCGCCACGATAACCAAATTGGATTGGAAATTCATCTATCGTCGGCGTTTATGGAACTGGAGATGCTGAAAATGTCGCTGCAGCCTGTAGTCGAAAATGCTATCAAGCACGGTTGGAGTACATTGCAAAGCCCATTCAGCATCACGATTGAAGCCTGCTCTAAGCAGGATATCATAGAATTGCGTATACAGGATAACGGAGTGGGGATATCTGAAGAAAGAAGAAACGCCATCATGGCTGGTTTAGCGCGAACGGATATGGATTCCCACGAGCCCGGAATGAATGGGGGAATCGGTTTGTATAATGTGCATCGCCGTTTAAGTATGCAGTATGGCGAAGAGTATGGCATAAGACTGGACAGCATCCACGGACAATCGACGACAGTGACCCTAATTTTGCCTAGACGTTACATGATGAGGGGGGCGGACCATGACGACCAAGCTGTTGATTGCGGATGACGAGAAAAATATTCGAATGGGACTTCAAGCTATGATCGAACGGGAATTTTCCGGTCTCTATGAATGTGTACTAGTCAAGGACGGAAGGGAAGCCTGGCAGCATGTGAAGCAGTTTTTGCCCGAGTTGGTGATAACGGATATCCGTATGCCTGTTATGGATGGCATTATGCTGATGCAGCATATTCGCGAGCTGGAGCCGGAACGCAGACCTTTGGTGATCATTCTCAGTGGATATGACGAGTTCCAGTATGCGCGCGAAGCGATTCGCTGCGGGGCACGGGAGTATTTGCTCAAGCCGATTGTAAGGGAGGAGCTGTTTGGTGCGCTGGCAGTTTTGAATGAGGAATTGAAGGAGAGGAACCACCTCATAGACGATAGTGTTGTCAGCGTAGAGAAAGATAGACTGGCTGGCGCGAGTGTGATCGCCGATAGAAACGGTAGCATGACACGTGCTATCCAATACATCCATGCTCATTACAGCGAGGATTTAAATATGGCAGTAGTATCCAATTCAGTATCCTTGAATTATACGTATTTTAGTCAGGCTTTCAAAGCCTATACAGGCCTTAGCTTTGTTCAATATGTAAAAAGGCTGCGCATTGCAGAAGCCAAAAAGCTGCTGGAGTGTCAAGGGGGCAAGATTTATGAAATTGCGGCTAATGTGGGTTTTGACAATGCAAAGCAATTTAACAAAGTGTTTCGTGAGCTGGAGGGGATGACCCCACAGCAGTTTCGAGTGCAGAATCAAAAGGGTAATTAGATATAAAGAGGCGGAAAACTTGCCTGCCTTTTTACCCTTATCCTGATATAATAAACGTAAGCATAACCATGGCCTTCGATCAGAGAGTTTGTACACAATCACACGAATCGCCGAACGGAAGGGGAGAGCATATGGTTATTTATGAAACGGACCAAGCTTATATCATGACGACGCAGCATGACCATGCCCATATTTCGGGTGAGTTGGCTTCACAATGGGAAGAGAGTGCCTTCAAGAATAGACGTCATAAGCAGGATTTTGTATATGCAGCAAGGGAGCATGATCGGGGTTGGATACAGTTAGACGCTGCTCCTTTCTGGAATGATCATGTGTCTGCACCATATACATTTATTGATTTTCCGCTCAGTCCACGTTTTGTTTTCTATCGTCTTGGGATTGATGAAGTCGAACAAGGAAGTATGTATGCGGCGTTACTGTGTAGCTTGATGTACAAGGAGCTAGTCGGACGGACCGAGCATCAAAACGCTCAGGACAAGCAGATTACGCATGCTTATCAGGAGGCGGAGGAACAGCGTCGGCAGAGGCTCAAACAGGAGCTGGCATGTAGCGTAACCTTCGACCATCAAGTGCGGACCGATGTACGGAGAATGTTGTTTTGCGACGAATTGAGTCTGTTTTTGTGCAGCCGAGAGCCGGGTACGCCTACAGCAGATTATGAATGGTTTGCTGAAGGTTTAAGCTTCCCGGCTGTTCGACATGAAAGCGGGCGAGTTTGGGCCGAGTGGCTATCGGATCAGACTGTAGGTCTTTCCTTTTTTCCTTTCAGGGGAAAGGTAGGGATTACTCATACCTTTAAGCAGGTGGACAAGGAGAAAATTCGTACCTTTGGTCTCCTAGAGGCTTACCGTTCTTCCGAATGGAAGCATCGAACCTTTACCGTTGAACATATCATGGAAGTAGAAGAACATAAGGAGAATGCCTGACCGTCTACGGATACAGCCTCGAACCATATTTTGTTCGTAGACGCAGAAAAAAGTCAGAGCAAAGCCTCCCTGAACCATGATTCAGAGAGGCTCGCTTTTTCTACCTTTAACATTCTACGATTTTGCAGATGTTTTCGCACGATTGACAATGGTCTGTACCTTATTCAACACCTTATCGCGTGCCCCTTTATTTTTCATCAGATACGTAACACCCATTCCCAATGCTGCTACCACCCATTTTTTATTCTTCATGAATAACGCCTCCTTATGATCATGTTGTCATACACGAATACTTTAAAAGTATCCAAAATGTGAAAAGATGAACGGGATTTTACGATTTAGTGATTCCTTGCACTCGTTCCGCATAACTATGATTTTACCCTTCTCCATCACATCTTACCCGTTCCTTCGCCAATGAAACGATTACGACTGTCTTTTCATGTTTAATGGATATTATCAAATATCCCGCACAATTGCTTCAGACGCACATGACAGGGAGGTCTTTGTTATGAGAAAGAAGGAAGTGGTTGCCATGCTGCTCGCCGGCGGACAAGGCAAAAGACTCAAAGGACTTACCCGTACACTAGCCAAACCGGCAGTGTTTTTTGGAGGGACTTACCGCATTATTGATTTCCCTCTCAGCAATTGCACTCATTCTGGTATAGACACCGTAGGCGTATTGACCCAATACGAGCCGTTGGTGCTTCATTCCTATATCGGCGTAGGCAGCGACTGGGATTTGGATCGCCTGGATGGAGGAGTGTTCGTTTTACCTCCGCACGAGAAAGAAAATGGAAACAACTGGTACAGGGGCACGGCGGATGCAATTTATCGAAACCTGCATTTCTTGGATCAGTATGACCCGGAGCATGTACTCATTCTGTCAGGGGATCACATTTATAAAATGGACTACAGTCGAATGCTCCACTATCACAAGGAGAAGGAAGCAGACTGCACCATTTCTGTCATCAATGTCACGATTCAGGAAGCCCAACGATTTGGGATACTGAACGCCGATGATGATCTGAAAATATACGACTTTGAGGAGAAGCCTGAACAGCCGAAAAGTACATTGGCCTCCATGGGCATTTATTTGTTCAAATGGGAGGTGTTGCGTTGCTATTTACTGGAAAGCGCAAGCGATTCTGAATCCTCACATGATTTTGGCAAGGATATCATTCCATTGCTGCTTCAGCATGGCCGGTCGCTGTATGCGTACCCGTTTGCCGGGTACTGGAAGGATGTAGGTACCATTCAGAGCTTGTGGGAGTCCAACATGGATCTTCTGGTTCAGGATCCGCCTTTGGATCTGAACGATCCTTTCTGGCGCATCTATACCCGCAGTCCCAATCAACCGGCCCAGTATATAACCCAACGGGCGATTCTCAAAAACAGTATTGTAAATGAAGGCTGTATGGTGGATGGAGAAGTAAGGCATTCTGTACTATTTTATGGGGTCGAAGTAGGTGAAGGGAGCGTTATTACCGATTCTGTCATCATGCCGAACGTAAAAATTGGGCGCAATGTACGTATCCACCGGGCTATCGTGAATGAGAACATCGTTATTGAAGACAACGCGTTTATCGGACCTGAAGATAGTTCTGATGAGATTATTTTGTTCGATCAGGAAAGCCAGCTTCATGCACGAATTTAACCCGGATAAGGACGGTGTCTGCTATGAGCCGACTCATTGGAGTTATCAACCTGGATCACGAACTGGATCAGTTGAAGGAGTTGACCTATTTCCGGTGCGGGGCCGCAGTTCCCTTTGCCAGTCGATATCGGCTCATTGATTTTACCTTATCCAACATGATGCATGCAGGGGTGCATGATATTGCACTGTTTATCCGCCGCAAATACCGTTCGCTGCTGGATCATCTGGGTGAAGGTCGGCCTTGGGATTTAGACCGCAGACGGGGCGGGTTGTTTATTTTGCCACCGGACTGGAATGATCCGACGGATGCATCACGTGGAGATTTGCAGCATGTGCACAACAATCTGGATTTTTTTCATCGCTCATCGGGGCAAACCCTTGTTCACGCAGGAACTCAGCATGTCAATAAGGTTGATATCGACGATGTATACCGTTATCATCGGGAGAAAAATGCAGATGTTACCCTCGTATATAAACCCATAGACCAGCTCGAATCTGAGCATGCTCCTTGTGCACGACTGGAGATTGATGAGAACGGACGGGTGACTGGTATTCATCAGGAGCAGGATCATCATAATATTTATCTGGAAATGTTCGTGATGGACAAAGGCTTGTATCTGGATCAGGTGAAGCATTGCATAGCCCATCAGGATAATCATTTCTTTCGCGATGCCATCCAGAAAAACCCAAGTGGGCTGCGCATTTATGCGTATCGTTATGAAGGTTATCATGCAGTCATTAATTCTATCGAGAGCTACTATAAAAATAGCATGAAGCTACTGGATCAGCAGCAGTATCAAGCACTGTTTCAGAATCAGCCGGTGCATACCAAAATCAAGTATGAAGCCCCGACTCGTTATACGCACAGCGCTGAGGTGGATCATTCGCTTGTTGCTAATGGCTGCATCATTGGGGGCAAGGTCGAGAACAGTATTCTTTTCCGTGGAGTGCAGGTGGAGGAGGGCGCGCGGGTAAGCAACTCGATTATTATGCAAAAATGTGTCATCCGTAAAGGGGCAGTTGTGGAGAATGTGGTTTTAGATAAAGATGTACAGCTTTCACCAGATCGAACTCTGATTGGAGACATTAGAGTTCCCTATGTCATTGCCAAGAATAGCGTAATTTAAAGGATATACTTAGCCATTAAAACGGAAATAACAGGAGGTACAACTTTGTTCAGCAATAAGGAAGCTTTTAAGCAGGCTTTTCGAGAGCAACTGGTCGGAAGGCTGGGCAAACCGATGCAGGAGGCTCAGTCGGAAGACGTATATAAGGTTTTGGGTGGCATGATTCGTGAACAAGTCGGCAAGAATTGGGCAGAAACGAACCAAGCCTACAAAGAAGGACAAGAGAAGCAGATTTATTATTTTTCACTGGAATTTTTGATAGGTCGTCTACTGGGCAGTAATCTGCTGAATTTGGGCGTACTGGATATGGTTCGGCAGGCATTGGGTGAACTGGGCTGGGATCTGGAGGAAATCGAAGAACAGGAGGCGGACGCGGGGCTAGGCAATGGTGGTCTCGGCCGTCTGGCGGCTTGCTTCATGGACTCGCTGGCATCCCTTGGCTATGCAGGACATGGCTGCGGCATCCGATATAAATATGGTCTGTTTGAACAGCGTATTGTGGATGGAAATCAGGTTGAACTGCCGGATTACTGGCTACAGAAAGGGAATGTCTGGGAGGAACGCCGTCCTGACAAAAAGGTCGAGGTTCATTTTTGGGGAAGAGTGGAAACCCGTGAACAGGAGGGACGTCTTGTATTCGAGACACAGGATGCCGAAACAGTCTGGGCTGTCCCTTACGATATTCCGCTGGTGGGCTATGGTCATGCGCAGGTGAATACGCTGCGGATTTGGAGTGCGGAATCAGCGCTTGATCCCGTTCGAGGACCGATTCGAGGCGAGGGCGGTTATTACCGCTTTCTCGACTACAATCGATCGGTGGAATCCATCTCGGCATTTCTATATCCGGATGACTCCAATTATGAGGGAAAGCTGCTTCGCTTGAAGCAGCAGTATTTCCTGTGCTCGGCCGGATTGCAAAGTATTTTACGTACGTTCGAGAAGCTTCGTTTACCTTATAGCCAGTTGCCCGATAAAATAGCACTGCACATTAACGATACACATCCGACGCTGGTTATACCGGAACTGATGCGTATTCTGATAGACGTGAAGGGCTTGGGCTGGGACGATGCATGGGATATTACGACGCGAACCGTTTCTTATACGAATCATACGATATTAAGTGAGGCGCTGGAACAATGGCCTGTCAATATGGTACGGGAGCTACTTCCTCGCATTTCCTTGATCATTGAAGAAATGAACAAACGTTATTGCGCTATGCTACTGGAGCGTTACCCGGGTCAGGACATCAAAATTGGTGAAATGGCGATTATTCACGGTGAACAAATCCGTATGGCTCACTTGGCAATCGTCGGCAGCTACAGCGTTAATGGGGTAGCTGCGCTGCATACGCAAATATTAAAGGAACGAGAGATGAAGTCGTTTCACGAGCTGTACCCTGACCGTTTTAATAATAAAACAAACGGGATTGCCCATCGCCGCTGGCTAATACATGCCAACCCGGAGCTGGCAAGCTTGTACGATGAGACCATCGGCACACGTTGGAGGACCCGTCCAAGGGAGCTCATCGACCTGCTTCGTTACAGTGGGGACGAGTCGTTCAAAGAACGGATACAGGCGATTAAGCGAAATAATAAAGTCAGGCTCGCTGAGCATGTTTTTGCAAAACAGGGCGTGCGGCTGGATACGTCCTCCATTTTTGATGTACAGGTCAAACGGTTGCATGGTTATAAGCGACAGCTGCTCAACATTTTGCATGTGATGCATTTATACAGTCAGCTTAAAAGTAATCCTGGCCTGGATGTGACGCCACGCACGTTTGTTTTTGGAGCCAAAGCCGCCCCCGGTTATTTTCTCGCCAAACAGACGATCAAGCTCATTAACAACGTGGCGGACACGATCAATCGGGATGTAGATGTCAAGGACAAGCTGAAAGTCGTTTTCCTTGAAAATTATTCGGTCTCGCTAGCCGAGCTGATTATTCCTGCGGCGGATGTCAGTGAGCAGATTTCCACGGCAGGCAAGGAAGCCTCAGGCACAGGGAACATGAAATTTATGATGAACGGTGCGCTCACAATAGGTACATTGGACGGAGCCAATGTTGAAATGCATGAAATGGTAGGCGATGCCAACATGTTCATTTTTGGATTGAAGGTGGATCAGATCGAGGCATATTACCGAGACGGCCAGTATTCGGCGCGCAAAACAGCCAACAGTGACGAAAGACTGCGTGAAGTGTTGGATCAACTCGTGAACGATGCTCCTTTTACGCGGCATGAACGGGAATTTGAGGCCATTTATCAATCCCTGATTGATCATAATGATGAATACTTTGTGCTCAAGGACTTCGCATCCTATGTGGATACACAGGTTGACATTGAACAAGTGTATCGGAATCCCTCGGAGTGGACTCGGCGTGTTATTGTGAACATGGCCCATTCCGGGAAATTTTCTAGTGATTGTACGATTCAGCAGTATGCAACTGAGATTTGGGACATTGTACCTCTCCAAAACGATGTCAACAAGCGAATTCTGTCCTAAAACGGCGAAACAGGCGGAATAACATTGCTTTTCGAACGCTGAGGGTTATAATGACAGTATAGACATAAGTAAGGATGGGAGCTGTATTGACTCATTCCTGAACTTGAATAGTACTGTTGAAGGAGTCCTCCTATTGATAAAGCTCAATCCGAAAAGGCTCAAACCTCATAAATCGAAGAAGAAATATAATATGTTTCAAAATATATGGCGTGCGATTCGGCTGAATTTCATCAAGCTGTTGCGCGCCCCTGGTGGAGTTAAAAAGATTTCTTTGGGCTTCGCCATTGGCTTTGCGTTGGAGATGATCGTGATTTCCACGGCTTCTCTGGTATACCTTGTTTTTTATCCGATTGTTCGTCTCTCTGGCGGCTCGCTGCCTGCGGCCATTGTGGGTAACGTTGTAGGTAAGCTGACCTTTTTGCCAATTGTACTGATGCCATTCGCCAAGCAAGTGGGAGCTTGGATTTATCCATCTCATTATCCGGTACATGTCAGGGGCGGACGACTTCACGAGCATTCTTTTATGGAGCTGTTTCACGGCAACTGGTCTGTATTCAGAGACTTGCTGCACGGAGGCTTGCACATCCTGATCGGCATGTCGATTTTCGGTGTGGTGCTGGGCATTATCTCGTATTTTGTCATTCAGGTTCTGTATAATCGTTCGCTGCACAAACGGTTGGAAAAGCGGAAGTTGCGTCATGGTGCAGCATTTTCGGCGGCCAGACTGCTGAAGAATGGATAATGTAGTGAATGAGAAGCTCCTTGAGCCTATAAATTAGGCCTAAGGGGCTTCTTTTGGTTTGGGATTTCTGGATGAGGCTTGAAGAGCGATTAGAGTAGGTAGCAACTTTTTACTTTTGTGACACGTCTAAGGGATATGTGTGCTTTAATCATTAAAGAATTTTTTGTAGACAACAGGAGGAAATGGACTGAATGAAAAAATGGAGTTCTGTCACAGTAACTGCGGCGGCAATATCAATACTTTTAGGATCGGCGCCAATGGCATTGGCACAGCAGCCCGCTGCTGACAAAGTTCAAACCGCACAAACCACGGTTAAACTGGATCAGACTGTCACCAAACGATTAACGGATGTGTTGAACAAATTGGCCGGGAAGCAAACGATAGAGTTTACAAGTGTCGAGACTGCTTTTGATTCACGGATTATAAACGGAACTTTGCGCGGCACAGCTAATGCTGATTTTATCCAAAATTATGATTCCAAAAAAGGAATCGTGCAGTCGACCAGCATCATCTATGATTCCGCTGATATGAACAAAGTTATGGATCATAACCTGCGCAGCAAGGTTGCATCTTTCCTGAAATCATTCGATACCGATAAAGTTTTTAAAACGGAGGCCATCTGGCGCGTATATTCCCCGGTAGACGAAGTAGGACTCCAAAATTATTGGGTGCTGTGGGGGAATGATCAAAGCATTTATATTGATCTTGATCATGGAAATCAAATAACAGCCAGCTTTATGTATTCGCTCAAAGACTTTAAAGCTGCCTTAACCAACAAAGCGAACCGTTCGCTTAAAACACTTGGTATGGCTACAATCAAGCCGTTTGAATACGTGCTTCGTCAGCAGGAAGGTAAGGATACTGTCTGGAACTTCCGGGACGATGGTGGATCAAACAACGTACTGATTGGTGTAAAAACCGGTAAAGTATGGGCCGTAAAAAGTGAGTATGGTATGGACTGGGATGGAGATAAGGGCTTTGCCAAAGCATTTGCCAAGCCAAGGCTCAGCAAAACCCAGGCACTTGCAGCCGCCAAATCGAAAGTACAATCCCTTTTTGGAATTAACCTGAAAGGATACACCGTAAAAATGAAGGATAACGAGTATACATTCTCCAAAAAAGGCGGGGTTACTGTTGTGGGAAAAATCAATAAAAAAGGAGCATTTTATTCCCTAGAGGCTATGCCCGCGAATGGAGTTCGAAATTAAGCAGATTGATTTTATTGAAAAGCGTATGATCTCTATAAGTGTCGTACGCTTTTTACATATTTTGTAACAGGATTGGCTTCATTCGCTCGAATCATTTACAATACGTGTGCATACAACAATGGACGACAGGTTAATGTACATACGAGGAGTGATGAAGTTGCGGAAGATATGGCAAATCTACTTAACAGACTGGAGAAATGTATTCAAAGTATCGACCGGGACTTTATTAGTCATTGGCATCATTCTTTTGCCTTCCGTCTATGCATGGGTGAATTTGAAAGCGATGTGGGATCCGTATGCGAATACATCTGGGATTAAAATTGCAGTAACCAGCCAAGATCAGGGTGCAGAAGTGAATGGTAAAAAGATTAATATCGGCGATGAGGTTTTGCATAACCTTCAAAATAACAAGAAGCTGGGTTGGACTTTTGTCAATGAAGCGGAAGCACGAAAAGGTGTGTTGAATGGTGATTATTATGCCAGCCTGCTGATCCCTAAAGATTTTTCAGAGAAAATTACGAGTGTGCTGACGGAAAATCCGCAAAAGCCGGAAATTGATTACGCCGTAAATGAAAAAATTAATGCAGTAGCTCCGAAAATTACATCTTCGGGGGCAACCTCTCTGACGAACCAGATTAGCCAAAACTTTATTGAAACTGCCAGCCAGGCCGTATTGACAAAGTTGAAGGAAGCCGGAGTCAAGTTGGAGGAGGAGCTCCCGACGATTCGTAACATTGAGAACCGGGTGTTGGAGCTGAATAATCGATTGCCGGATATCGAAAGGTTGGGCAAACAGGCATTGGAACTGGAGCAAAATTTGCCGAAAATAAAGGCACAGGGACAAAAGATCATTGCATTGAAGGAGAAAATTCCTGAAATTAACCGTGCCGGTGACCTGGTGCTAAAAATTGACAAAAACATGCCTGAGCTGGACAAGGTAGCCACTGTTATTTTGGATATCCAAAAAAGACTACCAGATATTCAAAAGGCCGGTGATCGAATTGTTGAACTGGATCAAAATTTCAGCAAGGTAGAAAGCGCACTGGCCACCGCCCTAGAGGACACGCAAACGGCTCTTAAAGTTATTAATGCTGCCCAGAAGGCATTGCCAGAAGTACAGAAAATAGCGGACACAGGCAAAGACTTTACAACCGGTTTACTTGAATTTCTGGACAAAAATGAGGGTGCGCTTGATTCGATTGGTACAGTAGTTAAAGAAGACTTACAGCTGGTACAACAAATCGCGAATGAAGTTTCTCAGATTACAGACATCATTCGTGGTGTGGATTTTGATCCTAAAGCAGCACAAGCTGCGGTGAATCGTGTCAGCGGTAGGCTGACAACTGCCGTGGGGGTGCTGGATCATATTTCTCAATTGCTGAACCGTGTGAACGGATACTTGCCAAGTCAACCTCTGGATTCACTTATTTCCCGTGTGAGCGGGGTGGAGGATCGTTTCCGTCGTCTGAATAGCACAGTAACTAGCATCGGGGATGCCATTCAGCGCGGTGAAAAGCCTGCGCAAAATCTGCTGGATGACACTGATCGCCTGGCAGGAGAAATCAGTAGCGAAATTGACAGCATTTTGGGCAATTATGATACGGAGTATGCACCCGCCATTCAAAAGGCGCTGGATCAGATCAAATCCGTTGCCCGCAATTCTGCCAATGTGCTGACTACAGCTCAAGAGCAGCTACCGAATATTGAAAAGCTATTGAATGACGCACAGGCTGCAGCAGAATTCGGTCAGCAAGAGCTAACACGTCTCCAGCAGGATCTGCCACAATACCGTCAAAAACTGCATGAAGCGGCGACGACGATTCAGGGACGTATGGGCGAGTTTACGAATGCTGTGAACAAAGCGGCAGACTTCGTAAATAACGATTTGCCGGCGGTTAAAAATAAAATTCATCAGGTAGCAGATTTTGTGCGTAATGATTTGCCCAAAGCGGAACAACAGTTTGTCAAAATGGCTGATTTAATTGAAAATAAATTTCCTGAAGCTGAAAAAGCGGTACACCAAGTAGCCAATTTTGTAAGGACCGATCTTCCAGCTGCCGAGGATTCCATACGCCAGGCTGCAGACACAATTCGCAAGCTTAAGGGCGAAAATGCGCTCGGACGCGCTATTGCATTGCTCAAGGGGGATGTGAAAAAGGAAAGTGATTTTCTCGGCAGTCCGGTATCGTTGAAGCAGGAACGGATATACCCAATCCCCAACTATGGTTCGGCGATGTCACCTTTTTACACTACATTGTCGATTTGGGTGGGTGCGATGCTACTGGTCTCGATGTTTAGGGTAGATGTGGATGACCCGGAAGGACAATTTAAAAGCTACCAAGTGTATTTCGGACGGCTTATGACATTCTCCACGATTGGTATTTTTCAGGCGCTGAGCGTATCTCTCGGTGACTTGTTCCTGCTCGGGGCGTATGTGGATGCCAAAATAGCTTTTGTACTGTCCTCTATGCTGATCAGTCTGGTGTTTACGGCGATGACCTATACACTAGTTTCTGTGTTCGGCAATATCGGCAAGGGACTGGCAGTCATCCTACTGGTGCTTCAATTCTCCAGTTCAGGAGGGACATTCCCGATTGCGACGAGTACACCGTTCTTTCAGGCGCTGAATCCGTTTGTACCATTCACCTATGCGGTTAGTCTGTTACGAGAGACAGTAGGAGGGATGTTGCCTTCAACGGTGACACGGGATGTGGTGATGCTGTTTGTATTTATCGGTGTTTGCTTCCTGTTTGGATTGGTGTTTAAGAAGCCGCTCAGCAAGCATACGAAAAAAATGGCCGAGCGAGCGAAAGAAACGAAATTGATTCCTTGATTGTAAAAAAAGAATGAGTTACGGTGGTTGAAGTGAGCCGCTCCGCGAAGGATTTGATCTTACGATCGCTGTTGCCACTGGATTCTTTGGATTAGATAGACATGAAAAGGTAAGAATCCCGTGGCAAAGGCGAACGCTTCGCTTCTCCAGATTCAAATTCTCCGCTCCGCTGGTAACCACCGTAAAGTCACTTCTTTTAATATTTGGAGGGTAGTATAAGGGGAGATGGCCTCGCGCTTGCTGCTTCGGCGGTGCGTGGGGCTTTTTTGCATGCGCTATCCCTTTAAATTGATTTTGAGGTGTTTCAAAGGAGTTTGATTTGGTGAATAAACGAAGTATGGTCTTTTTTGGCATGTCATTTTGCGGAGTTTTAAAATCCTTAAGCAAAGGCGGGAGATAGTATGGAGTATTCATACTTAGGAAAGTCAGGCTTGAAGGTTAGTCGGTTATGTCTGGGCACGATGAATTTCGGACCGGAAACCGAAGAAAAGGATGCGTTTAAAATTATGGATGCCGCACTGGATGCAGGCATTAACTTTTTTGATACAGCTAATGTATATGGCCATGATCGTAAAGGTTGGACAGAGGAAATTATCGGACGTTGGTTCCAGCAGGGCGGCGGAAGACGCGAGAAAGTCGTGTTGGCAACGAAGGTATACGGAGATATGAAAAATGAACATGACGGACCCAATGCAGGATCAGGATTGTCTGCTTACAAAATTCGCCGTCATTTGGACGCGTCGCTGAAACGTCTTCAAACCGACCATGTAGAGCTATATCAAATGCATCACATTGACCGTAATGTGTCATGGGATGAACTATGGGGCGTATTCGAGTCCGTGGTGGATCGCGGACAGGTTGATTATATCGGTTCTAGTAATTTTGCAGGCTGGCATATTGCGGTGGCGCAAGCCGAAGCGAAGGCACGACGTTTTCTGGGGCTTGTATCCGAGCAGCATTTGTACAATCTGAACGAACGTTCCGCTGAGCTTGAAGTATTACCGGCAGCTCAGGAGCTGGGTCTGGGTGTGATTCCATGGAGCCCGCTGGCGGGCGGACTGCTGGGACGGAATGCGTTAGCAGGTACTGGTTCTCGCAGCGCACGCGCCAAAGAAAAGGTGGAGCAGAATCGTGCGAAGCTGGAGCAATTTGCAGCATTGTCCCGCGAGCTGGGTGAAAAGGAAGACGTGATTGCACTGGCTTGGGTACTGTTCCATCCGGCCGTAACGGCTCCAATTATCGGACCACGGACCTTAGAACAGTTAGAGGATGCTCTACGGGTACCTGAGGTCAAATTGAGCGAAGATGTGCTTGCCAAGCTGAATGAGATTTTCCCCGGTCCGGGAAAACCTGCGCCAGAAGCCTACGCTTGGTAATCATACTTCGTACTCGTCATAAAGCATCATTCTTTGTGAGAAATAATCGGCAAAAAGCAGCAGATCAAAGAGGAAGCTCCTGATCTGCTGCTTTTTTTCTGGTGCCTGATCCACACTTGAACGACCATGGCAAGAATAAATATACGCTAAACGGGATCTATCTTTTTAGATATTATTTGCTGAGTGGATCACCCCTGAAAACACAGCCACCAAGGCGGACTGTACCGTCTGTTCCTTACTTGGCATTCCCGCGCTGAAAACTCCATATAACGAAAGCAATAACCAGAAGGGGAAGCTGGCTAATGTCATCCCGAGCACACGTTGATAGGCATCCAATCGTCCCGCACAGGCTTCCATCATTTTACGATTATTTAATGGATAGATTATTCATTTCAAGAGTTTCTCCACAGTTGACAAGGCAAAAGGGATGCTGTATATTACTGAAAGTTAATGTTAATAGTAATTATTACGATTTAAAAGAATGAAAAGCTAATATTCAAGGGAGCGTACCAGCGATGAATAAGAAACCAATACCGGTAACCGTGTTGAGCGGATACTTGGGTGCAGGAAAAACAACGATTTTGAATCATGTATTAAACAATCGGGACGGAATGAAAGTGGCAGTCATCGTCAACGACATGAGTGAAGTGAATATAGATGCTGAGCTGGTTAAAAAAGAGGGCGGCTTGTCCAGAACAGAAGAAAAACTGGTCGAGTTGTCTAATGGTTGTATTTGCTGCACATTGCGTGAAGATTTATTACTGGAGGTTAAGAAGCTGACGGAACAAGGCGATTTTGATTATATTTTAATCGAATCTACAGGCATCAGTGAACCCGTGCCAATCGCTCAAACCTTTACATACGTTGATGAAGGAACTGGCATTGATTTGGCTTCGCTGGCAAAACTGGATTGCATGGTGACCGTAGTTGATGCGAACCGTTTCTGGCATGATTTTGAATCAGGAGAAACGCTATTGGATCGCAGGCAGGCTACTGGTGAAGACGACACGCGTGATATCTCGGACTTGCTGATTGACCAGATTGAAACCTGTGATGTATTGATTCTGAATAAGTGCGATCTGGTTCAGCCTGAGGAGCTGGACAAGCTGGAGGGTGTGCTACGGAGATTACAGCCTGAAGCCCGAATCATTCGAACTTCTAAGGGAAAGGTCGCTCCTTCGGACATTTTGAATACAGGGCTGTTCAATTTTGACAAAGCTAGTCAATCCGCTGGATGGATTCGGGAGCTAGAGCTTGAAAGCCATACACCGGAAACAGACGAATATGGGATCAATTCCTTTGTATATCGCCGTAGAAGACCATTTCATCCTGCGAGATTGGCTGAATTTATGAATTACTGGCCGCAGGAGGTCGTTCGCGCCAAAGGTTTGGCTTGGATTGCAACCCCGCAGGATTGGGCAGCGAGTATTAGCCAGGCAGGACCATCTATTCAATTTGGCCCTGCGGGAAGCTGGCTTGCTGCGTTATCTGAAGAAGAACGGCAGAAGATCGTGGCAGCCGATCCTGAGGCTCTGGACCATTGGGATGAACAATGGGGCGACCGCATGAACGAAATCGTCATGATAGGTATCGGAATGAATCGACCGGACTTGGAAGAAGAGCTAGATGAATGCCTACTGAACGATAACGAAATGGATATGGACTGGTCCAGTTTTGAGAATCCGCTTCCTTGGCCGACATGATGAAGCTAGTTGATCCATTCAGTAATAAAGTCCATACATTTTTTAGCGGCTGGAGAAACATTTTTTAAGGAAGCGGTAGCGATACCGATAGTACGGGAATGCCTTTCGTCCAAAGGTCGAATAGAGATGTCGTAAGGAATGTCAGACAGGATCATTTCAGGAAGAATACTCACGCCTAGGCCATTCTGCACCATAGCCATAATCGCATGGTCATCTTCTAATTCATATTTGATTTTAGGTGACATACTATGCTGTGAAAAAATATTTCTTACATCGGTGTCACAGCCTGCAACAGGCATAATGAAAGGCTCATCTCTGAGCTGTTCTATTCGAATTGAGGCTTGATTTCCAAGAATATGATCGGAAGGAAGTAGACAAAGCATGCTTTCTTCTTTTAATGGCAATGCCTCTAATGCGTCTAACGTGGGTAGGTTCACAAAGCCGAAATCAGCTTCCCCACTGACTATCCAGCTCTCAATTTCATGGTAGTTCCCATCGAGCAGTTTTATTTCAATAAGAGGAAACTGCTCATTGAATTTTTTTAGAATACGGGGCAGCCAATGAATAGAGACGCTTGAAAATGTGCCGATCTTTACGGTTCCGATTTCCAATCCTTTAATTAAAGCTACCTCTTGGTAGAGCTTTTCGTCCATTTGTACGATCTCTCTAAATCGCTTCATTAATCTTTCCCCGTTATTGGTCAATCTGATGCCTGAACGACCTCGGATCAGAAGAGTCAACCCTAATTCATGTTCCAGTCCAGAGATCGCATGGCTGATTGCTGATTGTGTAAGATTTAAAACTTCCCCGGCCTTTGTGAAACTTCCCATTTCAACTACGCAAAGAAAAATCTTATATTTAAACAAATTCGTGTTCACTCCTATTTTTTATGAAATATATTCATGTATCATATCAGATATATTCATTTTTTTTATTTAATATTTATGATTATAATCAAATTAAAGAAAGGTTATTTAATTTTGTTTTAGGAGGGTCATATGAATTCAATTGCTAAAACTCCTCGTCCGCCCTATTATGCGGCTATCTTTACTTCTGAACGTACGGAAGGAGATAGCGGGTACGGAGTGATGGGAGACAAAATGGTGGAACTGGCTGCCCAACAGCCAGGTTTTCTAGGTGTGGAAAGTGTTCGTGACCACAATGGAGTAGGCATTACAGTTTCCTATTGGGAGTCTCTGGACGCTATAAAAAATTGGAAACATAACGAGTTACACAAGGTAGCGCAGGAAAAAGGGAAATCCGAGTGGTATAAAACATTTGGTTTAAGAGTGAGCAAGGTAGAACGAGATTATTTTTTTACAGTGTAAATAGGTTCAATATCCAAGTTAGTGCTTAGCATGAAGCCGAATCTGGAAATAAAGGTTTTCCATTATTCATTAAAAGGACATCCATGAGATGAAGCCAAAGAAGTCCCATATAGGGACTTCTTTGGCTTCTCAGGCTGTCGAGAAAGTCTCGACAGCTTTTTTTATGTTCATTTTATTTAAGACGACACCGCGTTAATGTTGTATAATATAGGTAACTATTGTAGAACGGACGGTGTTGATATGCTGCGACCTCATCGAGACCAACAACAATCTTTTGAATTGGTTTCTCTGGAAGAACTGGTACCACAAGATCATCTGCTTCGTAAAGTGGATACATATATAGACTTCTCCTTTATTCATGAGAAGGTAAGCCCGCTGTATTGTGCAGACAACGGGCGTCCTGCCATTGATCCTACCGCGTTGTTTAAAATGATCTTTCTCGGTTATTTCTATGGCATTCGCTCAGAACGACAACTCGAGCGTGAAATTCAGACGAACCTGGCTTATCGCTGGTTCCTGGGGCTGGGCTTAACGGATAAGGTTCCAGACCATACGACGATTAGCTGGAATCGTCGCACTCGCTTTAAAGACACCACGATCTTTCAAGATATCTTCGATGAAATTGTGCTGCAGGCGATCTCTCACCGAATGGTGGGTGGGCGTGTTCTCGTCACCGATTCCACACACGTCAAAGCCAATGCTAACAGACACCAGTACACCAAAGAACAAGTGTTGCAGAATACCAAAGACTATATGGACGAGCTTAACGAAGCGGTGAAGGAGGACCGGAAAAGCCACGGAAAAAAGCCTTAAAATCCCGAGAGGAAGTGAACGAAGAAAAAGAAATTAAAGTGAGCAAAACAGCCCCAGACAGCGGCTATATGATCCGTGATGGCAAGCCTGAAGGCTTCTTCTATCTGGACCACCGCACAGTGGATATGAAGTACAATCTGATTACGGATGTGCATGTGACGCCGGGGAATGTACATGATTCTGTCCCCTATTTGTCCCGTTTGGATCGACAAAGAGAACGCTTTGGTTTTCAAGTAGAAGCTGTTGCGCTAGATTCAGGTTATTTAACGACGCCGATTTGCCGAGGTTTGCAAAACCGAAAGGTTTTTGCCGTGATTGCTCACCGAAGATTCCATCCCAGACAAGGGCTGTTTCCGAAATGGAAGTTTGAATACGATGCCAAACGCAATGTGTATAGATGCCCAGCCCAACAGGAACTGCCCTACCGAACGACGGACCGTAAGGGATACCGGCAGTATGTCTCTGACCCAGCTCAGTGCCAGCATTGCCCCCTGCTAGACCAGTGTACCCAGTCTCGAAACCACCGCAAAGTGGTGACTCGGCATGTCTGGGAAGACAGCAAAGAGTGGGTACGGAGCAACCGGCTAAGCCCATCTGGGAAACGGCTGTACCGCAAACGAAAAGAGACGATTGAGCGAAGCTTCGCGGATGCCAAAGAGCTCCATGGGTTTCGCTATTGCCGTTTGCGCGGTCTGCCAAACGTCAGAGAACAAGCCCTTATGACGGCAGCCGTGCAGAACATGAAGAAGATGGCGATCCACCTGGATCGCCTGAAGAAACAGGGGTAACCCCCTGTTTCTCCAGAGACCAGAGCCTTATGATGTAAAGAAAAAGAAACCCACGTCTCAAAAGACGGGGTTTCTCGACAATCTGTGAAGCCAAAGAAGTCCCATATAGGGACTTCTTTGGCTTCTCTGTCAGAAAGAAATTATCATCAATTTTGGAAAACGTAAACGGTTCTATTCATATTCAGTTCATAAACGTGGGTTATCCTCTCTATAGAAACCGTATAGGGAGGATATGAATGTGGATTATACAGACAGAAAAGAGACCTTGGCCATTGAAGCAAGGGGACTCGTTAAAGTTTTTGGTGATAAGCATGCAGTTGACGGTGTCGATTTGAATGTACGTGCTGGCACGATCTACGGGGTGCTCGGTCCTAATGGAGCAGGCAAAACGACTACCATCCGAATGCTGTCAACGTTATTACGACCTGATAGGGGATCGGCCCGTATCTTCGGGCACGATGCAGTAAAGGAACCGCAGGTTGTGCGTCAATTGATCGGGGTGACAGGCCAGTACGCATCGGTCGATGAGTCGCTTAGCGCTACCGAGAACCTGATCATCTTCTCCAGGCTACTTGGACTGGGACGTGCCGAGGCGCGTCATAAGGCAGCGGAGCTGCTGGAGGAATTTGGCTTGGCCGAAGCGGCCAAACGACCGCTCAAGCATTTCTCGGGAGGTATGCGCCGCCGGCTGGATTTGGCCGCAAGTCTCATTGCCAAGCCGCCGCTAATCTTCTTGGATGAGCCGACCACCGGATTAGACCCGCGCACGCGTGTCCAGATGTGGGACACGATTCGGCGTCTGGTCAAGATCGGTTCCACCGTACTGCTCACTACCCAGTACCTCGACGAGGCGGATCAACTTGCTGATCGAATCGCGGTGATCGATCATGGTCGGGTAGTCGCTGAGGGTACGGTGGATGAACTGAAAGCGGCAGTAGGGGCGTCGACTCTGCAACTCAAAGTGCAAAATCAACAGGACATTGAGAGAGCTGTTCAGATCGTTGAACAGGTGCTTTCAGTCAAGTCCAGCGTGTCAGTGGAAGCTGGAAAGATTATTTCTCCGATGGCCAATGCAGATCGGGTAACGGACCTGCTGATTGCCCTCCGTACTGGAGAGATTCGCCTAGCAGAGATGAGTGTGCAAAAGCCGACGCTTGACGAGGTGTTTTTGTCCATCACTGGTCATGGAGCACAAGTAAACAAGCAGCAGACGTCCCAAGGAGCGCATGCTGTGGAGGGGGCTAGAGCATGAAGAGTACTACTGTTATGACAGGTTCTGATCGCACATTGAAGAAGTCTGTGAGTTTCAGGCAGGCGTTCTCCAATTCCATGACGATGGCCTACCGGGGCATTCTAAAGATCCGGCATACTCCCGAACAATTGTTTGATGTCACGCTCCAGCCGATCATTTTTACCCTTATGTTTACCTATATCTTTGGCGGCGCCATCTCAGGAGACGTGCAGCATTATTTGCCGGTTATTATTCCAGGCATCCTCGTGCAGACTGTGATCTCGACCTCCGTCGTTACCGGCGTCCAACTACGTGAGGATATGGACAAAGGAGTGTTCGACAGGTTCAAATCACTCCCAATCGCACGTATTGCGCCTTTGGCTGGAGCTCTGCTGGCTGACAGTATCCGGTATACTATTGCAACTGTACTTACCTTCGCCATGGGGTATATTTTGGGGTATCAGCCAGGGGGAGGACTGCTGAGTGTAGCTATCGCCGCGCTTCTGGTCATTGTGTGTTCCTGGGCGGTCAGCTGGATTTTTGCCTTCTTTGGCGTGATTGCCCGCACTGCTTCTAGTGTACAGGGCATCTCCATGATTGTTCTGTTTCCGCTCACTTTTGTTTCCAACGCATTTGTGCCTGTGGGCACAATGCCTGGTTGGCTGCAGTGGTTTGTGAACGCCAACCCGATTTCACATCTTGTGAACGCAGTCAGAGAGCTTGCGAATACGGGAACGATTGGCGGGGAACTGGCGATCTCTCTACTTGGCGCTACAGTCATTGTGGCGATCTTCGCGCCGCTTACGGTGCGTGCTTATATGCGTAAAGCATAAGATGGCAGTCTTCTTGACGAGGACGAGAGATTTAAGGCAGAGTTAGTTAGGGGGGATTGAAATGACGCGTGTATTGGTCGTTGATGATGATCCGCATATTCGTGAACTGGTCGGACACTTTTTGAGAATGGAAGGACTGGAGGTAGTCGAGGCGGTGGATGGTTTGGACGCGATGCGCATTTTTGATCAAATCAAGGTCGATTTGCTTGTTCTTGATATCATGATGCCGGGAATGGATGGTTGGGAGCTGTGTCGTAAGCTGCGAGAGCAAACCGACCTGCCGCTGCTTATGCTTACAGCTAAAGGCGAGACGTCACAGATCGTGAAAGGTTTCGCGCTCGGAACGGACGACTATCTTGTCAAGCCATTCGACCCCATGGTGCTTGTCGCACGTGTGAAGGCTTTATTAAAACGTTATCGTATCATGGCTTCAAAATCAGTAACTGTCGGCGATCTTGTCCTGCGCAGCGATACATTTGAGTGTCGGGCTGGAGAGAAGGAGATTACCCTGCCGCTCAAGGAATTTGAGCTGCTCTTCAAGTTGGCCAGCTATCCTGGCAAAACCTTTACCCGCGACCAGCTGATCGAACAGATCTGGGGTTATGATTATGAGGGAGACGAAAGAACGGTTGATGTCCATATCAAACGCCTTCGGGAACGATTTCCGGAGGTAAGCCACTCCTTCCGGATCAGTACGATCCGGGGATTGGGTTATCGGCTGGAGGTACGGCAATGAAGAGGGAACCGGGGTTACTCCATATTCTTGCGAGAGTCCTGCTGGTAGTATTGGTGCTATATCTTAGCTGGGCTGCCGCGTACTTTATTATGGAGGCGATCTATTCGCACATGTCATGGGCTCCCCATGGTTTGTTCGTCTTTCTTATGAATACGACGCTAGGCTTTTTCTTCTTCGGTATTATCAGTATGACGGTAAGGCGTTTCTTCCAGCCTAGAGAACAGCACGCTTTTACCGAAATGATCGATGCTTTAAAACGTATTTCGCAAGGAGACTTTCACATTAACCTGGATTGGGACCTCGGCGGGCGGAACGGAAAACATCGGAGGCCGCATCCTTATGTACAGTTGGTGGACAGCATCAATGATATGGCTGCAAATTTAAAGGCTATGGAAAAGCTGCGGGAGGAGTTTATTTCGAACGTATCCCATGAAATCGGCTCACCGCTGACCTCGATAATCGGATTCGCCAAAGCGCTCAAGGACGAGAATCTGAATCGTGAGCAGCGAGATCGGTATTTGACGATCATCGAGACGGAGTGTATTCGTCTATCCAAGCTAAGCGATAATCTCATGAAGTTGGCGATTCTGGATTCGGAGCGGCATCCGTTTCGTCCGTCCCTTTATCGGCTGGACAAGCAGCTGATTTCGCTTATTCTCGCCTGCGAACCGCAATGGGAGGCTAAAAAAATCGAGATGACTGTTGAGGTGGATATAGTTGAGGTCAACGCAGACGAGGATCTGATGGGCCAGGTTTGGGTGAATCTTCTTCACAATGCCATTAAATTTACACCACAGGGTGGAAGCATATCTGTTTCTCTTTCAAGTAACGGTGATCAGGCGGTTATCTGCATTGCGGATACGGGACAGGGCATCAACGAACAGGATCAGCAGCGCATTTTTGAACGATTTTATAAAGCAGACCAGTCACGGGCCCGAACTGCAGGAGGCAGCGGCTTGGGGCTGTCCATTGCCTATAAAATAACAGAGATGCATACTGGCTCTATCTCTGTATCCAGCATGGTGGGAGAAGGAACGGTATTTACAGTTATGCTGCCGCTGCGCCAGAAAGTAATGGAAGACAGCAGCAACTGTGAAATGTACACCGGCACAGTAAGTTAAAAAGGAGCGTCTTCAAAGCCATAAGTGGCTGAAGGACGCTCCTTTTTAGTTCCCATGCTTCTACTCTTATGGCATATGCGTATTGCTCAGGACTTAGATGTATTTACCGGCTGCATCTCCTGTATAGCCTCTTTCAAGCTTTGTGAGCATTGCTCATATAGCTGTTTTCTTTGTTGCTCACTGGAACCAGATGCGAGTTTTTGCAACTCCGTTGTGCATTGTTCCAGCAAAGTCAGCACGGCTTGATTCGAATCCTGCACCTTGCTTAGCTGTACATTATCACTATATTGGTCAATGTACAGTTCCCCTTGTGGGTCCACCTGTGCGAAAAACACATCTTTGACCGTTAGGCTCTTTTCCTTTAGCTTGGCATCCAGCCATTGTTGAGTAATCCCCATATATGCCATTTGTTGCTCCATAAGTTGCCCATCCATAATGATTGCTGTGGGTTCCTTCTCCGGTAATTGCTGTATATTGAGATCTTTAAGCGTCACGGCCTGCTTGTCTTTGATCGGCAGTACGTTGATCGCACCACTGGTCTCCATAATGGCAAATTCCACGTCTGCCACCTTGAATACATTTTTACTCCGCAGCTGCTCCATGAGCTCATCTAGCGTTAGCCTTTCCTTTTTCATATTATCCTCTAAAATTTTGCCGTCTTTGATCAGGATTGTCGTCTTTCCATCTGTTATATCTCTGATTTTCTTGCTTTTAATTTGCAAAAATTCAATGCCAAGTGTTGTCAGTACCCATACTGACAAGGCTATGAGGCCTAGGTACCAGGTGGATTCACGCTCCATAGGAATGGTAGCAGCCAGGTTACCTATTGTGATTCCTGTTATATATTCGAACAAGGAAAGCTGGGATACCTGACGTTTTCCAAGAATTTTGGTGATTAAAAATAATATAGCGACAGCCATTAATGTGCGTATAGCAACCTCGGCCCAATCCTGCATTTGCTCAACCTCATTTCATTTCGCCACAAGGGCGCTACTATTCCAAGGATATCCGCGTCAAGGCACATTTAAACTCCAATTCCCCTAAATTTTAATAACCAAGCTGCCAATAAGCGATGAAATACGATATAAAATTAAAATTTTCTATCGATGAATTATCATTCTCTATTGAACAAACGATTGACGGAAAGGAGGGGGGGAGGATACATTATAAATATAATTCTTATTTAATTCATCGGGATTATAAACATTAAGCTCACGGAGGTATGTATATGTCGTCCAAACCTAAAGTTGTATTGTGGAGCAAAACCGGCTGTCATTTTTGTGGAGAGATCAAATCGTACCTGGAATCCCAAAATCAGCCGTATGAAAATATCCAAGTGGACGGAAATGATGCGCTGCGTGACGTGCTGGAGACCAAATATGGTATTCGTTATGTCCCTGTCGTCGAGGTAGGCGGGGATAATAAATATGAAGCACTGCTCAACCCGGATCTGGAAGAGTTGGGTAAAGTGCTGGAAAGTTACAATCAAGTGGTATAAGCCGACGGGAAATCATTATTTTCAAGAGAGGTGGAAGAGTTATGGCTAAGAATAGACAAATTAAATTTGGTGCGATTATTCACGGTGTTGGGGGAAGCATGACGACTTGGCGTCACCCTGAAGTACCTGCGGATGCGAGTGTTAACTTTGAATTTTATAAAACGCAGGCGCAAAAGGCAGAGGAAGGGAAGTTTGACCTCGTATTTATCGCAGATGGCCTGTTCATTAACGAAAAATCCATTCCCCACTTTCTGAACCGTTTTGAACCAATTACGATTTTGTCCGCTTTGGCTGGGGTGACGAAGCATATCGGACTGGTCGGCACACTGTCGACTTCCTATAGCGAACCGTTCACGGTAGCACGCCAGTTTTCTTCCATTGATCATATAAGCGGAGGTCGTGCAGGCTGGAATGTGGTGACTTCCCCGCTGGAAGGCTCTGCCCTTAACTTTAGTAAAGGCGAGCACCCGTCGCATCCGCAGCGCTATAAAATTGCAGAGGAATATTTACAGGTTACCAAAGGACTGTGGGACTCGTGGGAAGAGGATGCGTTCGTTCGTGATAAGGAAGCCGGCGTATTCTTTGATCCTGAAAAGCTGCATACATTGAACCATAAAGGTGAGTTTTTCTCTGTGCAGGGTCCGCTGAACATTGGACGATCCAAGCAGGGACAGCCGGTTATTTTCCAGGCAGGTTCCTCGGAGGATGGCAAAAACCTGGCCGCCAAGGAAGCGGATGCTGTATTTACAGGACATGAAACGTTAGAGGAAGCGCAGCAGTTTTATCGTGATGTGAAAGAACGTGCGGTACGTTATGGTAGATCCGAAGAGGATATTGTCATATTGCCGGGCATTTCGCCGATTATTGGCAGCACGACGGAGGAAGCGGAACGTAAGTATGAAGAGATCACGAATCTGGTGACGATTGAGGCAGCGTTAAAATATTTGGGACGTTTCTTCGATCATCATGATTTCTCACAATATCCGCTGGATGAGCCATTCCCTGAGCTTGATGGTATTGGCAGCAATGCGTTCCGCAGCGGTACAGATAAAATCAAACGAGTAGCCAAGGAACAAAATTTGACCTTACGCGAGGTTGCATTGCGTTCAGCTACACCGAGAACCTCTTTTATTGGAACCGCTGAGCAAGTAGCGGATCAAGTGCAGGAGTGGTTTGAAAGAAAAGGGGCAGACGGATTCATTATTGGTTCTGATGTGCCATCGGGTCTGCATGACTTCGTCAATCTGGTTGTGCCTATTTTGCAGGAACGCGGTATTTACCGTCAGGATTATGAATTTAGCACACTGCGTGAAAACCTGGGCGTGCCTATTCCTGAGAACCGCTATACAGCAGCCAGATCCAAAGTGAAGGTTGACGCATAACAGAAGGAGGGAAAAATATGTCCAAGGTTGTCATCCTATCAGGCAGTCCGTCTACACAATCCCGTTTATACGGCTTGATTAACTATACAACGGAGCAGTTGCAGCAGGCTGGAGCGGAGGTCACATTACTGAATGTGGTCGACTTGCCAGCGGAGGATCTGGTCACAGCTAACTTTAACAGCCCCGACGTCACAGCATCACTTGCATTGATTGCAGCAGCGGATGCCGTTATTGTGGCTTCTCCAGTCTATAAGGCGTCCTATTCAGGGCTATTGAAAATATTCCTGGATTTGGTTCCGCAGGAGGGGCTAAGAGGGAAACCAGTCTTGCCTTTATTTATCGGAGGTACACTGGCTCACCTGCTGGTCATTGACTATGCCTTGAAGCCGGTTATTAATGCACTGGGCGGAAGACATATTCTTGGCGGGGTGTATGCAGTGGATCAGTGGGTCGAACGTCTGCCAGATGGAGCATACGGGTTGTCGGAAGAATTGGTTGCACGGTTGGAACGTTCTGTTAAAGAACTAAATGAGCTATTAAAATTATAGATATTTTCAATATTTCCATTGACAGGTCGTTCAGTGAGTTTTATGATACAAAAAACCAAGTTAACTCATTGGATAAATGTATATAAAACTTACTGGGGGACTTGCGTATGAATATCGAGAATATGGAAGCCTTTGTATACGTGAATCATTATGGGAGCTTTAATAAGGCTGCAGAAGCCTTGTTCTTGTCCCAGCCCTCTGTTACAGCCCGGATTCAGACGCTAGAGCGCGAGCTAGAATGCAAGTTGTTCGACCGCCAAAGCAAGCAAACGGTTCTGACGGAGGATGGACGAAAGTTTCTTCCTTATGCGGAGCAGATGCTTCAGGTGCTGCAAAAAGGGAAACAAAAGCTCCAACAGCGTAAGAAAGCCCCTCAGCAAATTCGAATTGGTTGCACGATATCGGTGTCGAACTACATCATTCCTGAAATATTAAAGCAGCTTCGTGCCCGTTATCCAGAGGTTAACTACAAAATTGTAACGGCTACGACGGATCAACTGGTACATAAACTGTTGAACCGTGAGGTAGACATTAGTTTTGTGCGTAAAGTGATGCATCCGGCTATCCGTACGCTTGCTTTTTATGAAGATCCGATTTCCCTGTATGTATACGACGGCCATCCGTTTATGAAGACAGGAAAGGCCAGCATACAGGATATTCAACGTGAAACACTGGTGTTTTTCGAATGCGGATCACTAGATTGGATGAGAATTCATCGCGCTTTTGAATCACTGGAGCAACCACCGGACATTGCTTTTCAGGTAGACAATGTGGTCACGGCCAAAAAGCTGGTATTGGAGGAAGCGGGTATTGCCTTTTTGCCGGATGTCTGTGTGAACCGTGAAGTAAAAGATCAGAAACTGTTCCGTATCCATGTTCCAGAGGTAGCTGGTGTGTCGATGCAGATTAGCATAATAGCGACCAAAGAAGACTGTGCAGTGACCTCGGATTTTGCAGATGCACTGACAGAAGGTTTCCGGGGTGCTGTTTTGTTATAGAAAAGTTCTATGGCTTAATGGATTGACGTATAGGTTTCCAGGTGTTAAATTAATCACATCCTAAAACCGATTAAACTTATAGGAATTATTAATTATTGGATGTTGTAGCTACCATGTATGTCGCAAACTGCTGATATACAAAGAGATGAGGGGGATTCATATGAAAAAGTGGTTTGCAATATTGTCTGTTATGGCAATCATCCTGGTGTTGGCAGGCTGCGGTTCCTCGGATAACGCGTCTAGCGCGTCAGGTTCAAGCGGAGACGTGAAGAAAATTATCGTAGGCACAGGTACTCAATTCAAAAATGTATGCTTTATTGACGAAAACGGAAATTTAACAGGTTTTGATGTGGAGCTGATTAAGGAGCTGGACAAGCGCCTGCCTCAATACGAATTTGAATTCAAAACGATGGACTTTGGAAATTTGCTGCTAAGTCTCGATGCCGGCAAGATTGATCTGGTATCGCATCAAATGGAAAAAAACCCGGAGCGCGAAGCCAAGTATCTGTTCAACAAAAATCCGTATAGCATTTTTCTGAACAGAGTCGCTGTAGCGAAGGATAACAATACCATTCATTCAATTGATGATTTGAAAGGGAAAAAGGTACTCACCAGTCCAACCAGTAATGCGGCGTATGTGCTGAAAGAGTATAACAAAACCCACGCAGATGCCCTGAATATCGTTTATACGAGTGGTGCAGCCAATGATACGGTACAACAAATTACGAGCGGCCGTATAGATGCTACCGTTACGACAGACTTTGCGAACCGTTTTAACACCGATGAAAAAGGAGAAGTAGCTCTGAAAACCGTTGGTGATCCTTTGACTCAATCGGATGTACTGTATGTACTGAACAAAAATGAGCAAGGGTTGGCGGATGACCTCGACAAAGCCATTCAGGAAGTGAAGGACGACGGTACGCTGTCGAAGCTGAGCATTAAATGGCTTGGAGAGGATTTCACTAAGTCTCTGGAAGATGTGAAAAAAGAAGGTAGCAGCAGTAAGAAGTAAGGATAGACTTGGACATTTCAGCGGTCAGGGTACTCTATGTATTCTGGCCGCTGATGTATAGAAAGGAGGCAGGCATATGAGCAGAGAGTTCAATATTGACTATGTTTTTAGCTTTATCCCGAAAATGCTGTCTTACTTACACATCACCTTGTTTATTGTGGCAAGCTCGCTTGTGTTGGGGCTTATTATTGGTCTGTTGGTTGCGCTGCCTCGCATGTATAACATTCCATTTCTCAAACGTGTTTCTCAAGTGTATGTTTCCTTTTTTCGCGGAACACCTATTCTAATCCAATTGTTTCTGGTGTATTACGGCCTGCCAGAGCTACAAAAGCTGGTGGATATCAATTCCTCCAGATGGGATGTGCTGTGGTTTGCCGTAGCAACCTACGCGCTCAATAGTGGAGCCTTTATTTCCGAAATTATCAGGTCAGGAGTAGAGGCTGTAGATCGGGGACAAATCGAGGCTGCACAGTCCGTCGGCATGTCAGGCTATCAGACCTTTACACGTATCATTATGCCGCAAGCGCTGGCTGTCGTGGTTCCGGTATTTTCCAATCTGGTGATTGGCAATCTGAAGGATACTTCGCTGGCATTTACGATCGGAGCGATGGAGATGACAGGGAAATCACAGACATTAGGGTCGGCTACCCAACATTTTGTTGAAACCTATATCGCGTTATCCCTTATCTATCTGGTGATCAGTCTGATTTTACAAAAATTGTTCAAGGTGCTGGAAAATACGCTTCTCCGGCATGAGCATCGGGATGCAGTGCAGAAAGAACCCGAAAAACGAAAAAGCTTTGTGGTGCGTTACCTGAGAAGTCCCCGTCTTAGTAAAGGAGGTAAAGGCATATGAGTCTGGATTTTGGCTTTATATATACTGCCTTTTTAGGGTTGTTCTCCGCGTTGCCCAACACCTTAATTATTACGGTGGTTTCCGTACTGGCAGGGTTGGTCATCGGTATTATAACGGCGCTGGCGCGAATCTATAAGGTTCCTGTGTTGTCCCAGATTTCTCACGGTTACGTTACCTTTATCCGTGGCACACCGATGCTGATGCATTTGCTGCTTATTTATTTCAGTTTGCCTTTGTTGATTGATGCGGGAGCGAAGCATTTCGGCTGGCCGCTGCAATCCAAAGATGTTCCTTATATGGTATTTGCACTCATTTCGTTTTCCATTACCAGTGGCGCGTATATGTCTGAGGTCGTCCGTTCTGGAATTCAATCGGTCAACAAGGGACAAATCGAGGCGGCTTATGCCGTCGGTATGACGACGTGGCAAGTGCTAAGACGGATTGTATTTCCGCAGGCGTTCGTGGTGAGTTTGCCAAACCTGACGAATTCCGTTATTGGGATGCTTCATGGCTCTACCTTGGCCTTCACGGTTTCGGTCACAGAAATCCAGGCACAGGCTGAGATTCTGGCATCTACCAACTGGAAATATTTAGAGGTATATATTGCAGCTGCACTGCTATTTTGGGGCTTGACGGTATTGATTGAACGAATATCCGGCTTGGTGGAGAAAAAAATCAATGTGTTTAATGGAGGTCGAGCATCATGATCCGTCTGCAAAATATTACGAAGTCGTTCGGCAAACATGAAGTGCTCAAAGGCATTGATTTGACCGTGAACAAAGGCGAGGTCGTCGTTATTTTAGGCCCGAGCGGTTCAGGTAAAACGACTCTGCTACGCTGCATTAATTATCTGGAAAAGCCGAATGATGGGGAAGTTAGCATTGGCGATTTTACAGTGAACTGCAAGCGACCTGCGAAGAAGGATGTTTTGGCTCTACGTCAAAAGACAGCTATGGTTTTCCAGCAATACAATTTGTTCAAGCATAAAACAGCACTGGAAAATGTCATGGAAGGACTTGTCGTTGTCCGCAAGGTCAAGCAGGAGGAAGCGAAAAAAATCAGCATTGAAGTGCTGGAAAAGGTCGGTCTGGGTGAAAAGCTGAATCATTATCCAAGCCAGCTGTCTGGCGGGCAGCAGCAGCGTGTCGGCATAGCACGTGCTTTGGCGCTGAACCCGGAAGTGATTTTGTTCGATGAGCCGACTTCGGCGCTGGACCCTGAATTGGTGGGTGAGGTGCTGTCGGTGATCCGCAAGATTGCAAAGGAAGGCATTACGATGATTGTCGTTACACATGAAATGGGCTTTGCGCGCGATGTTTCAAATCATGTGGTATTTATGGATGGCGGTCATATTATCGAGGAAGGCACACCGGACGACATTTTTAACCACCCCAAAGAGGAACGTACCAAACAATTTCTGAAACGGATTACACCGGAATATAACTATTCAATTTAGACGGGAGAGGGAGACATGAGTATTAAAATCGGAGTATTGGATCAAAGCCCTATACACGAGGGGGAAACGGCAGCGCAGGCCCTTCGTAATACGATTAAGCTAGCACAGCGTGTAGAGGAATTGGGATTTACGCGCTTCTGGGTATCAGAGCATCACGATTCCGAGCAGGTTGCAGGCTCTTCGCCAGAGGTACTCATTTCCCATTTGCTGGCACGCACTGAGCGTATTAAAGTCGGTTCTGGTGGAGTGATGCTTCAGCATTACAGCCCTTATAAAGTAGCTGAAAACTTTAATGTGCTGTCCTCTCTTGCACCGGGTCGCGTAGATTTGGGAATCGGACGCGCACCGGGCGGGTTGCCGAAATCCACACAGGCGTTACAACGAAACATTCATGATGCGCCTTCTCTCGAAGAAAAAATTGATGAAGTAAGTCGCTATATTCATAATATTCCGTCTGAAGAAGGACCGTTAGCCGGGTTACAGGCGAACCCGATTCCAGAAATACCAGCGGATATTTACGTTTTGGGTACAAGTACAGACAGTGCTGGAATTGCTGCGCGCTTGGGGTTGCCCTACGTTTTCTCGCAATTTATCAATAGTAATGAGCAGGTTGCATTGGAATCATTCCGTACGTATCGGGCGTCTTTCGATTATAGTTATGGACGTGAGCCGAAAGCTCTTTTTGCGCTTTCAGTCATCGTAGCGGACACTTCCGAGGAAGCTGCGGAGTTAGCAGGTGAGCACAAGCTGTACAAAATTCATCTGACCAGTGGCAAGACGGCTACGGTGGGCACGCTGGAAAGTGCAGAAGAGTTTGGCAAGCAATCGGGTGAAGAATATACAATTGAAGCTACACAAGCGCAAATTAACAAAGGAAATAAAGACGAAATCTATGCTGTGCTGACGGAAATTCAAGCGAAGTATCAGGCCGATGAGCTGATCGTTACGACAGGAATAAGAGATATACACAAGCGTGTGCGCTCGTTCGAGTTGTTGCATGAAGCTTTTGCCGGATTGCCTGTGCAGTCCTAGATGTTGTTGGTCTGAGAGAATTATAACTATTTTGGGTTCACGAAGGAGGAATAGGGATGAGTGGATCAACCGGGACGAAGGAGCAGATTTTGGAGCAGAAGTTGGTGGACATTCGCCGCCATCTGCATCGAAATCCCGAGCTATCTAACGAGGAGGTTGAAACTACCGCCTTTATCCGCCGTCTGCTGGAAGAACAGAACATAACCATTCTGGATGTGCCGCTGCGTACCGGATTAGTTGCGGAAATCGGAGGACAGCAGGAGGGACCAACTGTCGCGCTTCGTGCAGACATTGATGCGTTGCCCATTCAGGAGGAGACGGGATTGCCTTATGCTTCGGTGCACCCCGGCAAAATGCATGCCTGTGGGCATGATTTTCATACCGCATCCCTGTTAGGAGCAGCCATACTCCTGAAGCAGCGGGAGCAGGAGCTGAAAGGCACGGTTCGGCTGGTGTTCCAGCCAGCCGAAGAAAAGGCCAAAGGCGCTGCCCAAGTGCTGGACAGCGGTGCGCTGACAGGGGTGCAGGCCATATTCGGCCTGCATAACAAGCCGGACCTGCCCGTAGGCACGGTCGGCATCAAAGAAGGTCCGCTAATGGCAGCGGCAGATGGTTTTTACATCGAGGTGGAGGGTCTGAGCACACATGCGGCAGTGCCACATGCAGGGATTGACCCCATCGTGGTATCGTCACATATCATTACGGCGCTGCAATCCATTGTGAGTCGGAGCGTTAATCCGCTGGATAGCGCGGTCATTAGCGTCACGAAGCTGCACAGTGGCAACGCCTGGAACATCATTCCAGACCGTGCCCATTTGGACGGAACCATTCGCACATTTGACGAGAACGTTCGCGCCCAGGTGACTGAGCGCTTCGAACAGGTCGTAAAAGGCGTTGCGGATGCTTTCGGCACGAAAGCGACCATCCGCTGGATCGAGGGTCCGCCGCCTGTGCTGAACGACGGTAAGTTGGCCGTCATCGCGGAGGAGGCGGCAGAAGCGGTCGGTCTGGAAGTCGTTCGCCCCATACCGTCCTCGGCGAGCGAGGATTTTGGGTTTTATCAGAAGAACATCCCCGGTGTATTTGTCTTTGTCGGCACTGCTGGAAGCCAGGAATGGCATCATCCTGCCTTTGATCTGGACGAACGCGCGTTGCCCGGAACAGCGAAGCTACTGGCTTCACTGGCAGATTCGGCATTGATATCCATAGAGTAGGAGTGCGAGCCTAGTCTATGGATACTGATCCCCTCCTTTTAGAGGGGATATTTTTGTTTGACGCTGTATCATTCCAATTATAGTATAATTTTGTGATTTTATTAAAAATCAAGAGTGGGTGTAATAAGAGAGTAGGCGTTGTCCTTTTAGATGTCTCGTTTCCCAAGCGTGACTAACGGCGATGAGGGTCCCATCGATCCATCACCTGATGAAAACGTAAACATTGCGCCAGCTGCAACGGTCAGCACTTCTTATACTTCGCCTTGGGAAAATGTGAGCGCGCTTAATGATGGATTTGACCCAACCAGCTCTAATGATCAAAGTCATGCCGTGTATGGTAACTGGCCTGAGACGGGTACACAATGGGTCCAATATGATTTTGATCAAGAATATACGTTATCCCAAACGGATGTCTATTGGTTCCAAGATGGCGCGGGCGTTGATGTTCCTAAATCTTACAAGATTAAGTATTGGAATGGTTCCAGCTGGTCCAATGTCAAGCAGGCTAATGGATTGGGTACTTCGGCAGACCAGTATAATACAACTACTTTTACGCCTGTAAAAACAACGAAATTAAGAATTGAAATGGTATCCAAAGGTTCAGCATCCACAGGAATATTAGAGTGGAAAGTAACAGCTAACAAACTTTAAACATCATATTATTTATCTAAAGGTTGTCTCCTGCGATTATTTGTGGGAGACAACCTTTTCTAATTCATAGCTGAACAGTTAGAGTCTGATGAGATCAGGCTTTTTTTGCGCCTTGATTATGATGCTTGTTACGTTCATATTTGTACCTGTGTTTTGCTACATTCTCGTATGAATGGATCACTAAGAATGAACGGGTGTACGATAGTATGTATAATGGACATCAGATATGATAGAAAAGAGGACAGAAAGCGATGAGTCACGACGTGAATGCTCCTTACGATGTACATGTAGCGTATGGACCCGTGTTTGAGTTGCTCAGCAGCTTACACACCTTTATTTGCCGCAAGGCTTACAAGAAGACCGATTTATCAGCCGAGTGGGCGGAGCAAGTGCGTGGAACGCTGTCTCCAGGTTTGTCTGAATTGCTGGAGTCCTTGGAAATCAATGTAGATTGGAAGGTTATTTATGGACTCGTCTGTATGCTTTCTGATCAGGGGAACGTTGAAGAGGTCGTAGACCGTCTGGAGAACCGGACTGTACAGGAATTAAACGAACAGGCATCAGCCTATGGGATACCGCTGCCTGACGACATGGAGAAGCTTCGCAAACTTGCTTTGCAGCTGCTATCCGGTTGGGATAAAGAGTATTTTCGTCATGTGGATACAAGGATTCTAAGCGGGCTGAAACAGGAAGCGGAACGCAGAAACCGGGAGAAGGGCGCATATAGCTCTATGGAGTGGGTGGATCGTACAACTAATGGCTTCCGATTCGAGCCTTCCGAAGGGTTGACGCAGGTGTTGCTGGTACCGCAATATCATTTTCAGCCGATAAATATTATTTATCGATTTGGGCCGCTCCTGTTGTGCCATTACTCAGCAGGAATTTATGTTCAGGAGGACGATTTTTTATCCCCACAGGAATATCGAATGATCCGAAGCTTGGGGGAGAAGAGCAGGCTCAAGATTTTAAAATATTTGTACCAAAGCCAGTCTCCACGCACCTTTATTGAGATTGTCCGTCATCTCAAGCTGTCCAAGGGAATCACGCACGACCATATTTTTAAGCTTCGTGCCTCTGGCTTCATCCATGCACATTTTGATGGTGAAACATTGCTCGGCTATAGCGCACGGCTTTCGGCTGTGGATGAAATGCATCGAAGCATTACTGGCTATATGGAGCGAAATTAGGCTGCACGCACCAGTTAGACTTTAACACTTTAAACAAATAGACGCCGACCATTTGGAATCCAGATGAGTGGACGTCTATTTTTTTACATAAAAATGGAGTTCTCTCTTTACAGAACCGGAATAGATTCCTATAATGAGATTTATCTTATTAATTACAACTTGTTCGATCGGAATTTACTAAATTAACTCGGGGGGATTATTTTGAAAAAGGGAGTTATTCTACTCAGCAGTCTACTTCTGGCAAGTTCTACCTTATTAGCAGCTTGCTCTAGTGGTGGATCAGATAGCGCTAGCGATGCTACTTCGCAAAATAGTGATGCCGCACAGACAGCCGCTACAGCGCAGCCATTAACAAGTCTGGTACAAGCTTCTGATTTATCCAAATTGCCGGAAGTGTCCCAAAAGAGAAGCGACACGATTATTGTTGGTCTGACTGACCCAGCTGGGGTGTTTACTCCGTATTTTAACCAAAGCGGCTATGACGGCAACGTGATTTCGCAGTTGTGGACTCCGCTGGTCACGGTAGACGAGAAGGGGCTTCCGGTGCCCAATCTGGCTAAGAGCTGGGATATTTCCAAGGATAATCTAACGTATACGTTTCATCTGGTTACCGGTACAAAATTCAGTGATGGCTCTCCTTTGACAGCTGAGGATGTCGCTTTTACCTGGACGTTGATCTATGACAAAGCCTATCCTGGTGACAGCCAAATCCGAAAGTTGAACATTAAAGGCGGCAAAGACTATACGGAAGGCAAGGCAAAACAAATTGCAGGAATCAAGGTGATTGATGCGCAGACCATTTCTGCGACGTTGGAAAAACCAAACGCGCTGGCTTTGCCGATTCTGGGTGAGTATGTACTGTCCAAAGCCTACTACGGCAAGGATTACAAGTTCGGAGAGCTGGATTATTTTAAAAATTTACATAGTAGTCCTCTGGGAAATGGGGCTTATAAGTTAGAAAAATTCATTCCGGGGCAAGAAGTTCGTCTGGAGGCGAATGATTACTTTTTCAAAGGCAAACCGAAAACACAGCATTTCATTTACAAAACAGCAGAAGGCGACGCTTGGCAATTCATAGAAACAGGCGATACCGATTTTGCATCCTTCACCGCAACGCAGGAGAATATCGACAAACTAAAAGGGCTTGGCTTTTTAAACATTTTGCCGTATACCCCTAGCACTTACGGATATTTGCAAGTCAATCTGGAAAATGAAAAGCTGAAGGATAAAAAGGTTCGTCAAGCATTGACCTATGGACTGGATCGGAAAAGCATTTATGTCGACGCAGCTCAGGGAGCAGGGGCAGTTGCAAACATTCCAGCTTCCCCAATATTCTGGTCTTACACGACCGATGGAATCAATCCATACAACTACGACCCGGAGCAAGCGAAAAAGCTGCTGGATGAAGCGGGTTGGGTAGAAGGTAGTGACGGTATCCGTGAGAAAAACGGACAGAAGCTGACCATTCACCTGCTGACCTCTAAACGTCCAGAAACAGACACCTTTATTGCGCTTGCGGCTGAAAATTACAAAGCGATTGGTGTTGACCTTCAACCGGAAATCTTTGCAGACTTTAATGCAATGGTCGCCAAAGTGGAAGGTAAAGATTATGATCTTGCCGCCTTCTCGACAGGCATGCTGACAGATCCATCAGATGGAATCGAGCAATTCGTCAATGGAGAAGTCAAGGGATATAACAATCCAAAGGTAAAAGAGCTATATGAAAAAGGCTTGTCTACGACGAATATGGAAGAACGGAAGAAAATATATCAAGAATTATATGTGCTGCTAAACGATGAACTGCCCGTTATTTTTACCAACTATAAGAAGACGGTGTATGCCTACAATGGTCGGATGGAACATGTAAAGGTCAGTCCGTTCATTGGCTTGTCTGGTAATCTGTTCGAATGGTCCCTTAAATAAGCCACATTTGCGGGCCCCTTGTGAAGAACATCAGGTTCAGATCAAGGGGCCTCCCAAATGGGGGAAACGTAATGAGTAGCCTGACCTTGAATTGAAAGGAGTCTGTCATGAGCTCGTTTTTAACGAAAAGACTGACGTATATGGTTATTATTTTGTTGGCCGCTTCGATTATGATTTTTTTCCTGTATGCCATGACACCGGGAGATTTCATTAGCGGCAATCTGAAGCTGTCGCCGGAGAGAAAAGCGGAGCTGAGGGAAATTTACGGCCTGAATAAGCCTATTCTTGAACGCTATGGAAATTGGTTAGGCAATGCGCTGCACGGCAATTTTGGTTATTCGCTTGCCCAGCAGAAGCCGGTGCTGACCTTATTTAATGAGTACATCTGGAACTCGTTTTTGCTGGCCGTTGTATCGACCTTCCTGACCTGGTTTATCGCGGTCATTATCGGTGTGATTGCTGCTTATAAGCAGTATTCATGGTTTGATACTCTGGTAATGGTGGTGATTTTCGCTGCCATGTCTGTTCCCTCCTTTTTTATCGGGTTGTATCTGATTAAAATCGCAGCGGTTGACCTGAAGTGGTTGCCACCCGGTGGCATGCTCAATACGGGCAGTAACGCTACAGGTATGGAGTATGTGAAGGAGGTTCTCCAGCATATGACCTTGCCAGTGATCGTTATGACGCTGCTGGGACTGGGGTCGTTGACCCGCTACTTCCGTAGCAATATGATCGACGTGATCCAGCAGGATTATATACGCACAGCCCGTGCAAAGGGCTTAAAGGAAAGAAAGGTACTTTTTACGCACGCATTGAGAAATGCATTGCTGCCTGCCATTACGCTCGTTGGCTTCGAATTACCTGCGCTGTTTGGCGGGTCCCTGATTATTGAAAAGATTTTTAATTGGCCAGGAATCGGTCAGTTGTACATGCAATCCTTTTCGCTCCGGGATTATCCGCTACTTATGGGCTTTACGATGCTGATTGCCATATTGAGCGTTATCGGGACACTGTTGTCCGATATTTTGTATCGCATCGCGGACCCGCGTGTGAAAGTGTAAGAAGGGGGCTAAGGAATGTCATCCGTGAGCAGTAATTTGAGCAAGAGCAACGGCAGACTGCGAACAACTGTTAAATCTTCAATGTGGCAGCAAGCGCTCCGGCAGCTGTTCAGAAACAAGCTTGCTATGGCTGGTCTGCTCGTCGTGGTATTTATGTTTTTGCTCTGTTTTATCGGTCCGTTATGTTCTCCTTATTCCGATAATAAAACAAATATATTAATGATGAACAAGGCGCCCAATATCCATCACTGGTTAGGAACTGACAAGCTGGGGCGGGATGTGATGACACGCGTGATGCAAGCAGGTCAAATTTCTCTTACCGTGGGTTTAGCCTCAATGGTATTGTCAGTCTTTCTGGGGGCTACGCTGGGGGTCATATCCGCATATTTTCGCGGGATTGCGGATCAGATTATTATGCGTGTTGCTGATTTGCTGCTGACGATTCCCAGTTTGCCCCTGCTATTTATTATGGGCGCGCTGCTATCTGACTGGAAGGTTCCACCCGATCAGCGGATGTATATTGTCATGTTGATGCTTAGTCTAGTCAACTGGCCGGGGATTGCACGGATGGTGAGAGGCCAGATGCTTAGTTTGCGGGAACGTGAATTTATGCAAGCCGCGACGGTACTGGGACTCTCGAATCGTCGAAAGCTGTTCAAACATCTGCTGCCGAATATTTTACCGTTGTTGATCGTTATCGCTACATTGAATATTGGCGGAGCTATCTTGAGTGAATCTGTACTCAGCTTCTTTGGCCTTGGCGTGCTGCCCACGACACCGACTTGGGGCAATATGATTGATGCCGCTAACAATGTGCTGGATTTTCAGCAACGACCGTGGTTGTGGATACCGCCAGGACTGTCTATTTTTGCTACAGTCATCGCTATTAATATTTTTGGTGACGGGCTGCGGGATGTACTTGACCCGAAACATAAGAGGTAGGTGATCATACACCATGGACAATTTACTTTCTATTGAACATTTAAGCACTCATTTTTATACAGAAGAAGGAACGGTTAAAGCGGTGGATGATATCAGCTTCCGTGTGAAGCCGGGGGAAACGGTATGCATTGTCGGTGAATCGGGATGCGGCAAAAGTATTACCGCGATGTCCATCATGGGTCTGATCCAGAGTCCTGGTGGTAAAGTGGCAGGCGGAAGCATCCGCTTTGAGGAAACCGATCTGCTAGAGCTTAGCAGAAATGAGATGCGCACGATTCGCGGACATGAAATATCCATGATCTTTCAGGAGCCGATGTCTTCATTGAATCCAGTCATGACCATTGGTGAACAGCTATCCGAACCACTGATTGAGCATTTGAAAATGGGCCGTAAGGAAGCTCGTAAGCGAGCACTGGAGCTGATCGAACAGGTTGGTATATCCCGGCCGGAGCAGATTTTAAAAAGCTATCCGCATGAGCTGAGCGGGGGGATGCTGCAGCGAATTATGATTGCCATTGCTGTTTCTTGTGGTCCCAAGCTGCTTATCGCGGATGAGCCAACGACGGCGCTGGATGTAACGATTCAGGCGCAAATCCTGGATATGCTGCGTGAATTTAAAGCCCAATCCAATATGTCGCTCATGCTAATCACCCATGATCTGGGTGTTGTCGCCGAAATGGCTGATTACGTCATTGTGATGTATGCAGGCAAGATCGTCGAGGAAGGCGAAGTGGTACAGCTGTTTAATCATCCCAAGCATCCTTATACACAAGGGTTACTAAAATCCAAACCGGTGCTTAATCAGCGCCAAGAGGAACTGTATTCCATTCCCGGGCAGGTCCCTAATCCGCTGGAGCTGACGACTTCCTGTTATTTTCACGACCGCTGTGGGCATTGCATGGACATTTGTCGTGTAAAGGAGCCTACATTAAAGGAAGTTTCAGCTCAGCAGAAAGCATCCTGCTGGTTATATGAGGAGGCGGTTGTTCATGGCTGAGCCGTTGTTGGAAATAGACCGCTTAAAAACGTACTTTCCGGTGAAGTCCGGGTTTATGAACCGTACTTCAGGACATGTGCGGGCAGTAGACGATATCAGCTTTACGATCCGTCAGGGTGAAACTTTCGGATTGGTAGGGGAATCGGGGAGCGGTAAAAGCACGGTGGGCCGCACGATTGTTAGATTGACGGATAAAACGGACGGTACCGTAAAATACAAAGGGGTGGATCTGCACAGCTTGTCTGCCAAAGGGATGCAGGAACTTCGTCCCAAAATTCAGCTGATCTTTCAAGACCCCTATAGCTCGCTGAATCCGCGTGTACGGATTGGTGATGCCATTGGTGAGGCGCTACTGGATCACGATATAGCAACGAAGGAGGAGGTCCGGCAGATTGTGCTGGACGTGCTCAAGCTATGTGGATTGTCAGAGTATCATATCGACCGTTTTCCCCATGAATTTTCGGGAGGTCAACGCCAACGGATCGGCATTGCCCGAGCGCTGGCGCTTCAGCCGGATCTAATTATCGCTGATGAGCCGGTATCAGCGCTGGATGTGTCCATACAGGCGCAGATTATTAACCTATTCGCCAAATTGCAGGCCGAACGGGGTCTGACATATTTGTTCATCTCGCATGATTTGAGCGTGGTGGAACATTTGTGTTCCCGTATTGGCGTGATGTATTTAGGCTCCATGGTCGAAACGGCATCGCGTGACGAGCTATTCGGGAATCCGTTGCATCCGTATACGAAGGCGTTGCTGTCGGCTGTACCTATTCCGGTGCCGAAGCTGAAGAGAGAACGTATTTTGCTCAAGGGGGATATTCCTAGTCCGGTTAATCCGCCTTCGGGCTGCAAGTTCCATACTCGCTGCCCCTTTGCAATCGATCGTTGCTCCAAAGAGATTCCACTCTATCGTGAGGCTCGTCCAGATCACTGGGTAGCTTGCCATTTGGCTGAATGAACATAGCTAGTCAATAAATTTTAAAGCCGTTGAAACGGCAGACCGATCACAAGAGTGAACGGGGCTACTGTTTCAACGGCTTTTTAATGTTGTGATTCAAACCTCTTGGGTTGACAACCTACCTGGAGCACGTTATATTAAATATTAATCGTAATGATTACTATTTAATATGTGAAATCAAGTCCATATCCGTGTTCATCCATCTCGCGGTAGTGAGGGTGAACCTTCATGATTGGCATATATCACAAGGAGGAGCTTTACATGGCCAAGAAGTCAAAAGTCGTAAAAGAGAAGAAACGCCAGGAAATTGTAGCTAAATATGCGGACCTGAGACGTGAATTGAAAGCAAAAGGGGACTACGAAGCTTTGCAAAAGCTTCCGCGTGACTCATCTCCAACCCGCATGAAAAGCCGTTGCGAGCTGACAGGCAGACCTAGAGGATATTTGCGCAAATTCAAGCTGTCTCGAATCGCGTTCCGCGAGTTGGCACATAAAGGTCAAATTCCAGGAATTACGAAATCAAGCTGGTAAATAGGCACTTATGTCAATCGTCAGCGCATGGAGATTATCTGTGTTGTTAACCTGAGGGTATGTCTGATAGAAGGTTGTAACGGGAATGCTTCATGTCGTAGGGACATGGGGCATTCCTTTTCCATGGAAAATATTATCGTTTGTATTGATTCTCCTCAGATGGTTAGGTAGAATATGGACGGGTTAAAAATAATACATAACAAACGATGATATATCACATTATGTATACCTCAGGAGGAGCTACAAGATGGAAGTGAAACAGAAAGAGGACTCCTTTTGGAGTATGGTTAAAAAAGGAAACAAATCCTCGGGTTCGGCGGCGTTAGGTAATACCGGCATTGCCTTGATTAAGGGGATTGCTTTTGCCTTGACAGGCAGCGGTTCTATGTTTGCTACGATGATGCATTCCATTGCGGATGCAGTGAATCAAATGTTTGTATTCGCGGGCAGTGTACTGGCAGAGAAAAAACCGACAAAACGCTTTCCTACCGGCTTTGGACGAGTGATTAACCTGTTCTGTATGGTTGCCGTTATTGTCGTAACGATTATGGCCTATGAAACCGCATTGGAAGGCATTCATTTGCTGCAGCATCCGGCTGAATCTACACATGGATTTTGGATTAATGTAATAGTGCTGATTTTGTCACTAGTGGTGGACGGATTTGTATGGAGCAAAGCGATGAAAGAAGTGCTGCATGAATCCAGAGTAGAAGCGAAGGGGTTAGGCATTTTCACCTCTGCGTTCCGCCATGTGGGGCGTGCTGCACCGCCAACACGGCTGGTGTTTTATGAAGATTTGGTAGCAACAACGGGTGGAGTACTCGCTTTGCTAGCAGTGGTGGTCACATCGCTGACAGATTTTAAACTGCTGGACGGCATTTCAAGTATTCTCATCGGTTGTCTGATGGTCGGTGTTGCTTTCCGGGTCGGTTACGACAACATGGTAGGTTTGATCGGTGTATCTGCTCCTCCTGATATCGAAGAACGTGTGGCTTCCATTATTCTCGCAGATACGCATGTTACGGATATTTATCAAATGCGTATTTTGCAGGAGGGACGCTATTATCACGTGGAAGGGTTGATTGAGCTTACGCCGGGCATGACGCTGGCAGATGCTGACGATATTAAATTTAGAGTCGAGGACGCTTTGCTGCGTGATCCTAATATCTCAGATGCAGCACTGGGTATTCTGGAGGATGACGGGATTAGAAAGTGGAAACAAGAGAAACCCACAGTTTAGAAAACATGATCAAAGCGAATCTGGACGGAGATTGGCACTAGTGTAAAACAAGAACTTCCATGACCACGGCAACGGGGCATAGAGGTTCTTTTATTTTTTCTCAATTGTTTTGCTACCCCTTTGAATTTACAATGATTGTTAGATACAATGAAAGCGTTAACAAAAAAGGAAGGTGAAACAAATGCTTCTCATGAGGAGGAAATGCAGATGAGTCTTCTGAGGGAGGCTTGGCCTGCTTCGCGGCTCGTTAAGGCGCTGGCTGGCGGCATGCAGGATTCAGCAAGGCAACGGTTAAGGAGTAATTGGACAAAAAGGCTACGGACGACTGTCTCTGAGCCGATATACGCCGAGCTTTGGATGGATATTGAGCGTGTCTGTAAAGATAATCGGGAAACATCATGGCCTGAACTGCCGTTGTCTCTGTTTCGGCAATTTGCTAATACAGGAGAGCGCAAGCCGTATGAGGATGTGTACTTTGAACGGCGTGGACGACTGGTTGCTATAGTGCTGGAAGCTGTTGTCAAGCCGGAGCCTCGAAAGATGAAAGAGGTGGAAAGCGGTCTGCTGGACATATGCAGTGAGTACACATGGGCGCTTCCTGCACATGTCAATGAAGAGGACACCGTAACACCGCCTTGGCAGCAGGTGGATTTATTCGCGTCCGAAACAGCACAAACGCTGGTTGAAATTTTATTGCTGCTAGGAGAACAACTGGCTAGCCATGTGGTCGCTCAGGTGCACGAAGAGATCGAACGTCGTGTACTGGAACCTGTTTTTTGGAAGCCTCGTCATTTTGGATGGGAAACCGCAGATCATAACTGGTCGGCAGTATGTGCTTCCGGTTGCGGAATTGTAGCACTGCTGCTAGTAGAAGATGACTTTTCCAGAGCGGTAGCCATCGAGAGTATGCTGGGCGTGCTGGATTGTTTTTTGGCAGGCTATAGTGAGGACGGGGGATGCCCCGAAGGCGTAGGATACTGGGTGTACGGCTTTGGTTATTTCATTTATTTTGCCGATATGCTGCGTGAGTTTACCGAGGGAGCTGTGGATATTCTGAACTCGAAAAAGGTTAGGCAAATTGCAGCCTTTGGGGAGCGGGTTCATCTGTCGAATGGAATTTTCGCTAATTATTCGGACAGTAGTGAAACTGAACGATTGCCTTCCGGACTCATCTCTCAGTTGAATTCATTGCAAGAACGACCATCTACACTCCCTTTCCGCGTACCTGGTCTGTTGGAAGATCCCTGTCGCCGCTGGGCTCATGTATTGCGTAACCTGGTTTGGACGAATTCTTTGGCATTTGGAAGCGGTGAAACCGTTGCCAATTATTTGCCGCAACTCGGTTGGCTGATGTGCCGCAGCCGCAGTTCCAGCCATAGTGGACCCAGAAGCCAAAAGGGTGAACCAGGTGTCATGCTTGCTTTTTCAGCGAAGGCTGGGCATAACAATGAACCGCACAATCATAACGATCTTGGACATTTCATCCTTCATGGCGGTGGCGAAAATCTATTGTGTGATCTGGGAGCAGGCTTGTACACGAAAGCCTATTTTTCACCGGGACGAGAGTCGATTATTAATATCTCCTCTAGTGGTCATTCTGTGCCTGTCATCAATGGGACTATGCAGCAATCGGGCGCAAAGGCAAAGGCGGTTGTGCTGGATATTGCTTTGGATGAGCAGGAGGAGGTACAGACGGGCACAAGGCTTAAGCTTGACTTGACATCTGCTTATCCCGTAGAAGAATTGGCGGTCTTCACCCGCTCCTTTATATGGAATGTGCTGGAGGGAAACGAGGGGGCAAGGCTTACCGTCACCGATCACTTTGAGTTTGAAACGTCTGGCGTGAGCATGAAGTCATGGAATGTGGAGGAGTTTTTCATCAGCTGTATTCAGCCTAATCTGGGAACAGGCTTCGTAGAATGGAAGGGAGCGAACGCAGTCGTCAGGCTAGATTATGATGCCGGCGTGCTGCGGTCGGGGTTGGAGGCTGTGAAGCACATAGATCATGACGGAGCTCCCTTTGTGTTTTATAAAACATCGCTGCAACTAGACTCCAATCACTGGAGCGATTCTGCAAGCGTAGATTGCAATCTGTTTTTTACCATACATTAATTTTCATTTTGAATGGGAGGCAGACAGGATGAATAAGCTGCAGACAGGCAGCGTGTACCCTTGGCAGACGGAGTTGGAGAGATTTATAGAACAGGTGGAAAGCGCGCCAAATCGAGTGAATGACGGATGGACTCACCAACGTAAGCTGGCCGTGCTGGAAAAGCTGGTTCGCGCATATGCCCTGCATCAGGATGATACCGGAGCTATCATTGACCCCCATTCTGAAAGTGAACGGTACTACTCCACCCCGTCCTATGCGTTGGCAGCGGCGGTGTTGGTCAAAGAAGGCCGGCATGATTTACTGGAATCTGCTGCTGCGGCCTTGACGCATAGCATAGCTTGTGTAGTGGAGGAAAAAGCTCCAGATCACCACCCAGACTTTTTTCCAATTATGATGATGGGCGCGTATCGGCTCCTTAAAAATCTGGTGCCAGAGCAAGCCCCGGCTTGGAAACAGCAACTGAGCAGGATTCAGCCGGAGCAGACCTACATTTTTACGATGAGCAAAATGAAAAATCCGAACCGGATGATCAACTGGAATGCGATTATGATTTCCGGCGAGTTTTTGCGTGCAGCGGAAGGAATTGCAGCCGATTCGGAATGGATGGAGACGTATATCCGCAGCTACCACCTGCCTCGTTTTACCGGCTTGGGCCTGTACCAGGATGGACCGCTGGATCGGCCCAATAGTCCATTTGCCTACGATATCGTTACACGTTTTCATTTGGGCGTAATGCTGGAGAACGGATATGATGGCAGCTGCGCACTCGAACTGCGTGACCACCTTCGCAGGGGAGCGCTCAGCACATTGCTGGCGCTATCCCCGCACGGGGAAATTCCGCCGCGTGGAAGAAGCGCGCAGCATCAGTGGAACGAAGCGGCCGCGGCCTTTGTCTTTACAACACATGCTCAGCAGGCTTTTACAGCAGGAGAGCATGGGCTCGCAGGTGCGTTCCGACGGGCAGCAGATCTATGCTGGCAAGCGATTAGCCGCTGGCAGGCCGATGACGGCAAGCTGCATATCGTCCGCAACCATTATTCGTCCGAGGCACGGCATGGCTTTGAGGTGTACTCGAATCATACCTGCTACAGTCTGTGGACGGCGGCTGTGCTGGCCCACACCCTTCTACATGGTGAGGAGATGGATCGCATTTCCCCAACCTTCATCCCGGCGGAGATCGGCAGCCGGGTGTTGGCAACGGACGGTTGGTTCCAGACTGTCATTGCAGCCGTAGAGGGGCAGCAAATGCTTGTGCAAACATCGGTCAACGATCCGTACAATGTTCCGGGCATCGTGCGAATTCAGCAGTCTGCGTTGCCGTCGCTGATCGGTCCGTCCTCAGCAGGTCATGCAGACCGTGGCTTTACAGGCTTCGCGGAGGGAGATATTTTCCCGCTAAGCTATACCCCGGCCTGGCAAACGGAGGACGGAAAGTGGCACAGCTTGTCGGAAGGTATTCCCGGTACGCTGGAGTTCGACCGGGATGGAGGGATTGACCCGCAGGATGGTGGAGGAACCGTACAGATGGAACAAAGCTTAGCGTCTGACGGAGCAACGGATTTTACACTCCTGTGGGAAGGCCCGTTCCCGGGAGTGAGGGAAATCCGAACGCATTATCGTCAGGTACCCGGCAAAATTGAAGTGGCGTATGAGCTTCAAGGCAATATTCAGAATGTAGGGGCGCTTATTCCCTTAATGGCGTATGACGGTCGGGAGCGCAGCGTTATTCATCATGTCATGTCAGCCGGGGAAGAAACGGAAAGCATTCGAGTAGAATACGCAGGTGCAAGCCTCGAAGTCATCCCGACGACGGAAGGAACGAGCGTGGTATGGCCGGAAGAATTAGCTTCTGTGGCCTGTCGGAATGGTTTACTTAAGGGAGCGCGTCTGGAATGTGAAGGCAACCGCATTTCCTTTATCATTCGGTTACCTGAATAAATAGCGCTGGAGCCATAAATATGGTTTAACATGTGGAAAAAGGAGAGGGAAAAGAAATGACAAAAGCAGAAGCATGGCTGGAGCAATCGTGGGAGCTGGCTTTGGATAAGACGCTTGCCTTGGCGGCAAGACTGGGAGACGCTTTTCCACATGTTGCTGAGGGTGGACGTTATGATAATCGTGAAGAAGCGTGGTGGACAGCAGGTTTTTATCCGGGGCTGCTATGGCTAGTCAATCGGGCGCGTCCTGACAGTGTGGCTGCCGGGATTGCACAGCGGTGCGAGGGTCGTTTGGAAAAAATACTCTATAATAGCGAAGCTGTAGACCATGATCTTGGCTTTATTTGGCTGCTCAGCGGTGTGGCCGCCCATCGGCTGACCGGAGATTCAGAGTCCAGAAGACGTGGGTTGTTGGCTGCCAATCTGCTGGCTGCCCGTTTTAACGTGAATGGCCGTTTTATTCGCGCGTGGAACTTTCCCTCGAAGGGCATGGATACACGGGGCGTTGCGATTATAGACAGTATGATGAATCTACCCTTGCTTTATTGGGCTTCGGAGGAAAGTGAAGATCCGCGTTTTGCCGCTCTCGCTGTGCAGCATGCAGATACCATAGCACGTGAATTTGTCCGTTCGGACGGCTCTATCGCACATGTGGTCGAATTCGATCCGGAGATTGGAAAAAAGGTCGCCGAGCATGGCGGACAGGGATTTGCTTCCGGTTCTGCCTGGGCACGCGGCACGGCTTGGGCTTTGTATGGTTTTACGCTTTCGTACGGGTACACGCGCGATTCGCGTTATTTGAAGGTGGCTGAGAACACGGCTGATTTTTTTCTATCCCAGCTGGGTGATGCTTGCCTGCCTGTGTGGGATTTTAGAGCAGAGGAAGAGCACCGCGGGGCATGGGATTCATCGGCTGCGGCAATTGCGGCCAGTGGTTTGCTGGAGCTAGCAAAATATTCGGCGCGTGCGGAGCATTTTACAGAAGCAGCAGAATCTATCCTCGAGGGCTTGCATCATACGTGTACAGCGTGGGGCGAGGAGCATGAGGGATTGCTGTTGAACGGAACCGTACATTATCCTGAGCAAAAATACATCAACGTTCCCATTATCTATGGCGATTATTTCTTTGTCGAGGCATTGGCAAAGCTGCGCGGTGAAGAAGGTTTGTTTAGTGTTGAATGCAAAAAAATATAGTGTATAAGCGTGCAAGAACGAACTCATTTTTAATCGTCCTATAATTTGTCAGATTTACGGAATGAATTGTGAGACAGCGTGTGTGTAATTTCATTTACATATACGCTGTTTTTTTATGCATGAAAAGGCTGGATTTATTTCGATGCCAAAGTACTACTTATGGGTAGTTAAGAGATCATAGCTGCGCTTGTTTTGTACCCAATCCAAGAAAAATCATTGTATATAAGCTCTTAATTCCTATGAAAATTTTCATTTTGATGCATGGAAATAGGTCCTTTTACTTGTTTAAGAGCATTTGCTCGTAAATTGACAATATAGGTGGGTAACCGTATGATATCTTCTTGGATAAAGGGATAAACTGGATTTTAAATCTCATTTGCAAAAGGAGTTATACATATCATGACAGCAACAAGTGATAGTACAAAAAGAATATACGGAGGATTTTGGATAAGAACAGCAGCGTTTTTGATTGATCTAATCATCATGACTTTATTAGTCATTTTAGTAGGGAGTATGCTTTCTATTACTCCAGACCTACTGGGCATAGAGGAGACTGGCTTCATATTAGAGTTTTTAATTTGGATGCCGCTGATTTTTTGGCTCGTGCTACCATGGCTGTATTGTGGTTTATGGGAATCATCGAAAGTACAGGCTACACCGGGTAAGCTTGCGTTCTCTTTAGTTGTCGTGGACAAGGAAGGAAAACGCCTTGGATTTTTACACGCCTCAGGACGTTATTGGATTAAGGCTATTTCTTTTGTAATTGCTCATATTATTTATATTGTGGTTGCTTTTACTGCCAAAAAACAGGGACTCCACGATCTTTGTGCCAACACCTTTGTTGTACATAAAAAAGAATTGCAGCGATATGACCAGCAATCGTCTTTTCTGTAAGTATTAGAGGAGATCACCAAAGCTTCTGTTTAATGAATATTCTTCAATTAACAAGAAACCAGCTAATGCTTGCAATACATTAGGTGGTTATTTGTTTTTTCATTTTGTTATGGTGTTTTACTTTTTTTGTAAGGAAAGAAAGACATTTTTCATTTATAAAATAACGATACTACGGTGGTGTGCAGCGTAGTGGAGGATTTGAATATGGAGAAGCGTAGCGTTCGCCTTTGCCATGGGATTCTTACCTTTTAAAGGTTTATGAAAATCTGAGAATCCCGGGGTAACAGCGATTGTAGGATCAAATGCTACACGTAGCGTCTCATTAAGACGAAAGTATGTCCCTTTATTTTAAAGGGATTCTTATAGCGAAATAAAAAATGTAAGCTGTTCTTACAGTTTTCATGTTCTTTTTAGCTTGTTTTGCGTTATAATGAAAGGATGCACATTATGAACGAATTGGAGGCACAGCCCGATTGACTACTTACCCTTTTGCCTTTGATCCGTCCAAGCCGTTTATTGAGCAGGCAAGTGACTGGATTGCGGATGTATTTTATGAAGTTTTGCCTGAAGTCGGCTTTGAGGTTCGGGATGAACAAATTTATATGGCATTCCAGCTAGAACGTGCCTATAAGGAGAAAAAGACCATTTTTGCAGAAGCAGGTGTGGGTACTGGTAAAACGCTCGTATACCTGCTGTACGCTATTGCATATGCCCGATACATGAGAAAACCGGCGATTATCGCCTGTGCGGACGAATCGTTAATTGAACAATTGGTAAAGCCGGAAGGGGATATTGCCAAGCTGGCACAGCATTTGAATCTGACGATTGATGCCAGATTGGGGAAGTCGCCGGATCAGTATATTTGTCTGAATAAGCTGGATGAGGTGCGAGGCGGACTGGATGAGGACGCAGATGTTTTCCGTGATATTTATCAGGAACTACCGGATTTTGTTCATTTTCCAGATACGTTACAATCCTTTACTCCTTACGGGAACCGAAAGGAATATCCCGAGCTAACAGATGGACAGTGGAGCAGACTCGGATGGGATGTATTTCAAGACTGTCTCGTTTGCCATCAGCGCCATCGTTGCGGTCAGACGTTATCTCGTGATCATTACCGTAAAGCGGCAGATCTGGTCATCTGCTCTCATGACTTTTATATGGAGCATGTATGGACCTACGAAGCGAGAAAGCGCGAGGGTCAGCTGCCGTTGCTGCCGGAGCACAGCTCTGTTGTCTTTGACGAAGGGCATTTGCTGGAGACAGCGGCACAAAATGCGCTTACCTACAAGCTTAAGCACGCTCAGTTTGAATCTATAATTACCCGATTGCTGGAGGGAGAAGTACGGGAATCTTTGGCAATGACGATCGAAGATGCGATCTCCCAAAGTGAGGCTTTGTTCGCTGCGCTTGATAAGAACAGTCAGCCTGTACAGGGTTCTAATCGCAAGGAGTTCATTCTGAATGAGTCACTGATTCGAGAGGTAAACCGCTTTGGTGAACTGATCGGCACGATCGAAGAAGAGCTTGTATTTGAAAGCGGGCTATTCTCTTTGGATGAGTATCAAGTCAAAATTGTGGAAGAACATTTGGAAATGATTCAAACCGCGTTGGCTTTGTTTAAGCGTCCTGAACTTCTCATTTCGTGGGTGATGGAGGATCAGGATGGATTAACGCTTGTGGTTATGCCGAAGATGGTAAAAGAGATTCTCAAAGAACGAGTATTTGCGCAGCATATACCGATCGTATTCTCTTCAGCTACACTTTCCGTAGAGAGCTCTTTTGACTATATGGCGCAGAGTCTCGGTATTGAAAATCCGCTAATGTTTTCTGTTGCTTCACCTTATGACTACAGCGATCAGATGCAAGCTGCCCTGTACCCGTTGCAAGCGGGGGATGATCCAATCGCGAGAGCACTGGCACTGCTGGAGAAATCACAGGGAAGAGCGCTTATCCTGTTTCCTTCACAGGAAGAACTGGCTGCATTCCAGACGGGTCTCGTTGCCTACCCGGAGGCGTCTGCTTATCGTTTTCTGTACGAAGGTTCGGCTGAAATCAGCCATCTGATCTCAGCTTTTCAGAATGATGAGGAAAGTGTGTTGTGCGCTGTTACATTATGGGAAGGATTGGATATTCCTGGACCTTCTCTGTCGCACGTCATTATCTGGTCACTGCCATTTCCTCCGAATGATCCGGTTTTTACGGCTCTGCGCAAGGATGCAGCAGATCCGTTTATTCAGATAGATATGCCTCACATGGCACTTAGACTCAGACAAGGCATAGGGCGTTTAATTCGCTCGCGTAATGATCGGGGCTGGATATCCATCATGGGCCAGGATTTGAGTCGTCAAGAAGTACGTACACAAGTTGAACAACTACTGCCTGCGGGCGTAGAATGCACCGTAATTGAAGGAAACCCGGGGGGAATAAAAACATGTTGAACTTTACAACGTACACAGTAGATCAGATTAAAGATGCTTTTGGTATTTTGACTGGACAGCGTTATGAATTTATCATTGATGTAGAGGTAGAGGAGGACGACGAGCTATACACTGAAAACGGACTGTATATCCGTTGTCTTTATTTAGTAGACGAAGAAAAGACGGGACTGCTAAAGTATGAATTAATTGAAAAAGTAACGAATCGTTACATTGATCTTGAACTTGAAGATGATGAGTTGCAAGCTGTTGAGACCTTCTGTAAAGAACATGTACAGGATGAAACAGTGAAGTAATAGTATAGAACACTTAGCTAGCAAAGCTGGTATATAGCTAACATATAATGAAGATATCAAGGAGTCCTGACATGATCAGGCTCCTTATTTTTATGGCCATTGAAGAGAACTTATTTGCTTTAGCGCAGTCTATCCCACACATTCACCATAAACAGCATAGTCCCCCCCGCGAGTAACACCCATCCTATGACGATCCAAACTCCAGCCTCTGGAACTTTGTAATTTTCACCTATAATCGCCAATATCAACACGGGCAGACCGATATTGTGCATCCAAAAATGGATATGTGCCAAAATAGTAACTGAAAGTGCAGGAAAGGTCACATAGATCAGACCTATTATTCCAAGTGCCATCCAACCCAACAAATGGGTATGAGACTGAACATTGGATAGGCTGTGATCACCCGACACGCCAATAATTACACTAAGCAGCACACTAAGAGCAAAATATACGGCAGCTATCTTCAGAAATTGCTTTCCCATATATGAACTCCTCCTTATGTTGCACAAGGACATTTTGTGACATCTTCTCTATCATATCGAGCAAGTAGGCAGGGGGTGTGGGTATTGTGACTGGTCCATTTGACAAAAGCTTCAAATACACATAAAATCTTATTGCATCAATACTTACCGTATTACTGTGTTTTCTCGGAGATGATAGCGAACTTCTCCGACAATAGGCGTTAATTTTTGACCATTGGTTTATTTTGGATTCGCCATTAAAAGGAGCTTGAAATTATGAATGTATATCAAAATACCCTTGAACTCATCGGACGCACGCCATTAGTGGAGCTGAACAGCTATTCTCTACCGAGAGGAATTCGCCTGTTTGCGAAGCTGGAGTTTATGAATCCCGGCGGCAGCGTTAAGGATCGGGTGGGGAAGGCTCTAATTGAAAAAGCATTAAAAACAGGTCAGCTGAAGCCAGGGGGGACATTAATTGAAGCAACAGCAGGCAACGCAGGTATTGGTCTTGCGATGGCAGCGCTTCATTATAATATCTCGGTTATTTTTGCTGTGCCTGAGAAGTTCAGCCAAGAGAAGCAGGACCTGATGAAGGCATTGGGAGCACGCATCGTTCATACCCCGACAAGTGAGGGGATGAAAGGAGCTATCGAAAAAACAAAAGAATTAGCTGCTGAAATAAAAGATGCATACTTGCCACGGCAATTCAGTAATCCAGATAATCCCGAGGCATACTATACGACAATGGGACCTGAAATATGGAACGATCTGGACGGCAAAGTGGACGTATTTGTGGCAGGTGCAGGCTCGGGGGGAACGTTTATGGGAACCTCGCATTACCTTAAGGAACAAAATGCAGCCCTTAAAACGGTCATCGTGGAGCCAGAAGGGTCCATTTTGAATGGCGGCGAGTCAGGCCCACATAAAACGGAAGGAATTGGCATGGAATTAATCCCTGAATTTGTGGATAAAGGATATTTCAATGCCATTCACACCATTAGCGATGTCGATGCTTTTGACCGTGTCAAGGAACTGGCTGCACGTGAAGGTCTTCTTGTTGGCAGTTCTTCAGGGTCTGCTTTACATGCCGCTTTACTGGAAGCAGAAAATGCACCGGATGGCGCACATATTGTTACCATTTTCCCGGATAGCAGCGAACGTTATCTGAGCAAAAAAATATATGAAGGCGGGATATAAAATGAAACGCAAAACAAAACTGATTCACGGTGGGCTTCCTACCGATCCCCATACAGGCGCGGTTAACGTTCCTATTTATCAGGTAAGCACTTATGAGCAAGAGGAAATTGGCGTCCATAAGGGATACGAATATTCGCGTACAGGCAATCCGACCCGGTTTGCTCTGGAGGAGCTGATCAAGGATCTGGAAGAAGGAAAGCGTGGTTTTGCTTTCGGTTCGGGTATGGCAGCCATTCATGCGGTATTTTCACTGTTTAACGCAGGGGATCATATTTTGCTGACCGATGATGTATACGGAGGCACCTACCGTATTGTAAGCAAAGTGCTCAGCCGTATCGGAATTGAATCCACATTTGTGGATACGACTGACCTGGAAGCCATCTCCAAAGCAATTCGTCCGAATACGAAGGCATTGTATGTCGAAACGCCAACGAACCCGCTTTTGAAGGTTACTGATATCCGTGCTGTTTCGGAGCTTGTAAAAAAACATGATCTTTTACTGATCGTCGACAACACATTTGCTACCCCTTATTGGCAGACGCCAATTACACTTGGGGCTGATATCGTCATTCACTCTGCTACCAAGTATTTGGGCGGCCACAGCGATGTTGTAGCCGGTCTGGCTGTTGTGAACAGCGACGAGCTGGGAGAGCAACTTCATTTTCTGCAAAACGCCATTGGTGCTATTCTCGGCCCGCAGGATTCTTGGTTATTGATCCGCGGTATTAAAACATTGGGTCTGCGTATGGAAGCGATTGAGCAAAATGCGAAGGAAATTGCAGCCTTTTTGGAAAAACATCCGAAGGTTAGCAAAGTGTACTACCCTGGACTGGAAAGCCATGCACAACATGAACTGTCCAAAACCCAGGCTGAAGGCTTTGGCGGCATCATTTCCTTTGATGTAGGTAGTGACGCTAACGCGGTTGCACTTCTGAAAAAGGTAAAATATTTTACACTAGCTGAAAGCTTGGGAGCGGTTGAAAGTCTGATTAGTGTTCCGGCACGTATGACGCACGCCTCTATTCCGGTAGAACGTCGTGCAGAGTTAGGCATTACCGAAGGTTTGGTGCGGATTTCGGTTGGGATCGAAGATCTGGAAGATTTGATCGAAGACTTACAGGCAGCATTGTAAGAAAATAAGTGTAATGATCAAGAGAGGTAGCTGAGGCTGCCTCTTTTTTTTGTTTTTTTATCATAGCTACTTTTTTGAGAAGAACAGAGGAGTACGTAGATGTAATAACGAATAGTTTTATATAGTTCAATTGAATGTTAAACGGGATATAACCGCGACTACGTCTCTGAGGAAACAAAAACCTGGAGGGGGAATGTTATGAGGTTCACACATCTGGAAAAAGCAACAACTGTGCTGTCGGATCATCCGGTACGTCTGAGGTCTGCTTATGCAGTCGGTCCGGTCATGCTCCCGGAAAATTGTGGTGTGGGCAGGGAATGGTCCAATTATTTTGCCCATGAGGATTGGAATTTGGAAAAGGCTTGTGGTGAAGAAGGAATAGAGCTTTCAGCCGGAGGAAAGGCAGCGTGCCGATTACTGACCGAGCTAGACCCTCGGACTGCGGAACTGAATCTAGGTGTTTTTCCGCCTTTGGCCGAACAAGAAAGGCTTTTGCTGGTTTCAAATCTTCGTTGTATGGTTGCACAGGAAGTGATTTTCAGACCCTTTGAAGGAACGGGACAAATTTGGATAGATGGCACACTGGTATATGCGGAATCCGGTCCTTTTCGCTTGTATCTGGAGGAAGGCGATCACACGGTAGTTATCATTGCTGCGTTTATTCCTGAGGAGGCCCGCTCTATTCGTATCAGTGGAAATCAGGTATGCGACGAACCAGATGTGGCAGAACTGCATCGTGAATTTGTAGAGCGTAATATACGTTTTCATATGGCATGGCTAGAGGTTGAGAAAAGTGCTGGCAGGGAGGGTGAAGACAGCCCGATCTTATTTTATTTACTGCGTAAGGATCGGATAGATCTTCCCTTAGATCAAACGTTATGGGTCGAGGTAACGAATGATGAAGGCATAAAGCTGGATCGCTTTCCAGCACATTGGGAGCAGGAGCAAAGCTATGACTGGGATCAGGAAAAGGCCAGGAATACGGGAATGCTGCACTTCACCGTTACATATCGGGATCATGAGGCTGTGGAGCATCATTTTGTGTATTCGGCACTTGTGCGGCCTTTGTCAGTCGTCGTGGAGGGCTTGCAGGAAGAGTATGACCGGTACATTCAAGCCCGCGCTATAGATATTCTTCCTTCTACGCAGAAAATACAAATAGAGGGCCTGCTTGAAGAATTAAAAAGGTTAACGGATTTGCCGGAAGATCCTTTTGAAATCTGGGATTATCGGATTGTGCGTGAATACATCAAGCTATTAAAACAGATCTTCACAAATGGACATACCGAACAGTCACAGTCCCCATCCTTACTTCAAGAAGAACACATTTTTTTGTCTAATGACGGAATTGGGGAAGGATTTTTTGTCTCCCGTTTGGACAATAGTTTGCAACGCTATACCATTCAGCTTCCCAGAAGCTACTCGACTGACCGACAGTATCCTCTGATCGTCCTGATGCCAGGCAAGCGATATGAGCTGGGTTTGCCGGATTTTCAGAATCGAGGTTTTGGGCAAGGCTGGGAAGAGGAAGCTATATTTGTTACTTTTTCATGTCGTGGTGTAACGTTGGGTAGTTATATTGGAGAAGCTGCTTTTTTGGAGGCGCTGGATGTCATACTGCAAGCATACCGAGTGGACGAAGAGCGGATCTATCTGACGGGTTATTCGAACGGAGCATATGCGGCCTGGGCGATGGCACAGGCTTATCCTTCTCGGTTTGCGGCTATTGCGGTTATCTCTGGAGCGCCACATCCTAAGCATCTGATAAATCTGTTGAATATGCCAATATTGAATGTATGCGGAGATCAGGATTACTTATTTGCACAAGCATACACAGCCCCTGTAACAGAGCTCCTATCTGATCATTTTAGAGGTGTTGTAGAGCGGCAGTCTAATCACTGGGATACGCATGAGCTGAGACTTCTGGACGGCGTACTGGGTTGGCTTATGCAATGGAAAAGAGATGTCGTACCTCAGCGTATTGCCTATCGGACGGAACGGGGGAGACATAACCGGGCTTACTGGCTGGAACTGACGCGAATGGATGAAAATGAGGAATATGCCGAGTTGTACGGTGAAATGAGTGCCACAGGTGAGTTGGATATCGAGGCAGTTCACGCCGAAGAATTTATCATTCATCTTTCTCAAGAGGTCATGCCCTTGGAGCTGGCCCAGGTTCGTATCGGAGCCCGTATTTTCGTGTTGGACTTGCGGGAATACAGCCGCTTTCGCTTTGTTAAAACACAGTCACATAAACGCCCCTCACCTGAATACCGTTTGATTGCCGAACGGGAGGAAGAAAGCAGTGGATGCTTTACAAAAGAATTGAATGCCAAAATGAAAACGGTGGATTCGAAAAGCGTGGGAAGAAACGTTTTGAGCCACGGTATGGGTGTGATTGACGTTTATATGGATCGTCTTCACATTGTCCTTCCATCCAGCTATGCTACACCGGAGGAAGAGCAGGCGGTGAGACGGACGGCGAACGCCTTGGCTAGCCCACGAACAGCAACTTGGAATCCGTATATCGGTGTTCATTATCCCGTGGTGTCTTCTAATGATATTACGGAGGAAGCACTGGCTGATAGCAACGTGATTTGTATCACTTCGGGCTTGTCCAGACATGAGCTGCTTCAGAAGCACCAAGCCGATCTGCAAATTACATGTACGGAGGAAGGGTATACATTGGGCGACGACTTTACGGCAGGCGAGTATTGTCTGTCATATATTCAACCTAGCCCATGGTCTGCAACCCAGCAAATGCTTGTAGTAGCGACCAATTCACCCCGTATGCTGGGTAAAAACCTATTTATGCGCAGACTGATTATGCCAGGATACTTTAATGGCCTACACCCGTATTTGAATAAAGAGATTATTGTGTATGATAGCAAGGGAGTGCGTGCTTTTAACTTTACTTCCATTCGACATGCGCAGCAAAAACTGCAAGGCCAATAAAAAAGATAACAATGTTATAATAATCCATAATTAAAAAAACCGTCTGGAGGCACGTTGGCGATCCTGACGGTTTTTTGCTGGTTCATTGCAGTGATTTGTGATCGAGATGACGTCATATAAAGAAGGGTATTGTGGCAGCTTAGCTTTTATATTGCTCCATCAGGTATATGATCTTTACTTCATCGGCCAAATCTCCAAAGGGTTCTAACGGATTCTCTTGAATGATATGATATAAACGCTGGACTCGTTCCTTTGGCAGTTTGCGTACATATCTGGAAATGAAAGCGGCATGGGTGACTACGTAGCGCTTTTTACGGACAGCTGCACTGGCTACGCGGACGAGAATATCTTCGCCCCCTGCCAATTCCAGAATACGGCGCTCATAAAAGACTACGTATCGGAATGTCCGGTCCTTGATCAGCTCACGATTGAGTCTGGCAATCTCTCCGATATATCTGACCATAAGCGGCTCGAAGCTCTTGATCAGGAGGGGATCGAGCGTTAATTCCATGTCTTTGCGGAGAACGAAAGATTGCAGCAGGGCAACCTGCTGGAGCCTTATCCGATCATTGTGAATGAGTACAGCCATCTCACGCAGCATTTCATAGGAGACACGCTCACTGAGTTGCCGCAGGGCAACCGCGTTTTTATGATTAACGTTTAGTCCTTCCTGGATCTGCTCTATACGACCTCTGAACAGACGTATAAGCTGCCTACGCTGTTCATAAGGATAAATACCCTGCTGTAGAAGTACTAAGGGCAGCAGAAGAAGCGCACCGACGATACCGCACAAAAGCATTTGTTGCGGTGAGTGGCCGAAAAAGACAGTAGCGGCCAGCAATATGACACTGACAGCAAGGTCTTTACGAAAATAACGTTTGGCTCTGAGTCTGGCATATTGCTCTACAGGAACTAGTGTATCCCGACCACATGATGTGCATTTCTCTTCCCAAAGGGCAGTGAATTGTCCACAACGCTTGCAGACTCTTAGCTTTTGGAAGGCGTGCTCAGTGCGGGTAAATGGGCGAAATTGTACAGCTTGTTTGGAACTATTCATTGCGTTCACTTCTCCGGTTCAGCAGTGCTAGAAGCTCGGTGTCGATTTGTGTAATCGACGGGGCCCGTTTTTTATGTATATAGTAAATTAGTGATTTGATGGCGACAAAAAGAAACATAATCGCCAGACATCCGTATGAGATCATAGTGTACTTCCTCTTTCTACTTGGATTTTTACTTCAATATTTTACATGGGCGGGTTTCGCTACTGTCATTTTTGTCGTATAAAGGAGAAGGCTGGTGCCCGATTGCCCTTGTTGGGGTATAATTATATCATTACTGCAGGATATTGGTAAAATCACGCGGTATAACAGGCTTTTTGGTTGGTTTCAGACCATTCGGACAGTATTTTCAGCTGGCGCTCATGTAAAACTCATTATAATTTAATAGTAGGGGAGTACAACTGTAATTTAGAATGAGAATTAACTGGCAAAGGGGTACAAGCGATGTTTAGTAGAGACAGAAAATGGTTTTTGGTCATCGGAATCATATGTACAATGATCATGACCTCGATTTTGGCATGGCAGCCACAGATGGCGAATGCCGCTTCACCCTCTGCTTCTAAGGTGGATGCGGTGCTGGTCGTCGATGTAAGTAATTCGATGAACACCAGTGATCCTGGGAAAATTGGCAATGAAGCCATGAAAATGTTCATTGATATGCTGTCGACCCAAAATGACAAAGTCGGGATTGTAGCATATACGGATGTCGTACAGCGCGAGAAAGCCTTGCTTAATATTACATCCGAAGCGGATAAGCAGGAACTGAAGACGTTTATTGACGGACTGAACCGGGGGGCGTATACTGACACCTCCGTGGGTGTCAAGGAAGCGATCCGCATTTTGCAAGATGGTAAAACAGCTGGACATGCGCCTATGATCGTCATGCTGGCCGACGGTAACAACGATTTTAATAAGACGACAGGCAGAACCGAAAGCCAATCCGATCAGGATATGGCACAGGCTGTAGCCGAGGCTAAAAATAACGGCGTTCCAATCTACACCATCGGTTTGAATGCAGATGGAAAGCTGAATAAAAACAAGCTCGCCGACATAGCGCAGCAAACGGGCGGCAAATCTTTTATTACAAGCTCAGCGGATGACCTGCCGAACATTTTGAGTGAAATTTTCGCCAGCAATTTGAAGTTGAAAGTGGTGCCTTTGCAGTCCATTACGGCAAACGGCGACTATCAGGATGTAACGGTAACCGTACCGAACGATAGTGTGCTGGAGGCTAATATTTCGATCATGTCCTCAAAACCGGTGGATGCGCGATTGATAGACCCGTCGGGCAACACCAAGCCAATTCCTTCGAGCGATGTGCTGCTGTCCAAGTCCAAAAGCTACTCGCTGATTAAACTGCTTAAGCCTGTGGCTGGTGACTGGAAGCTCCAAGTCAAGGGAGTCCAGCAGGATCAGATTGATATTAATCTGGTGTTTAACTATGATTTGGAGCTGAAAATGGACGCACCGTCAGCCAAATCATACAAAAAAGGCGATGCAGTTCAAATTCGTTCCTACCTGACGAGCAATAGCCAGCAGCTCCAAGATCAGGAATTATATGCGAATATGAATGCTGTTCTGAAGGTCAAGGATCTGGATTCCGGTACAACGAATGAGGTGCCGTTAACCAATGCAGGGGATTCTTTTACCGGTTCCTATACGATTCCAGATGAGCATGACTACGAACTAACCGTTAGAGCAGAGGAGAAGAGCTTTTACCGTGAAACACAGCCTGTAACCATCAGTGCTAAAGCAGGGGCGACGAGCGGTACGAATACGGGCACGACGCAGCCAACAACACCTGCTGAAAAGTCCAAGCTAATGCCACTCATTCTTTTAGGTCTGGGACTGCTTGTTCTGCTGGTTGCCGCGTATTTCATCTGGAAGGCTGTCAAAAAGGCCAACCGTGGCTTTGTCGGTCAAATCGTACTGGAAATCCGGGATGAGAACACCGGCGAAAAAACGTATCCGCAATACAAGAAGCTGAACACCTTCCGAGGCAAATTTAATCTGCACCAGTTGCTGCAACTGGCACCGGAATTTGCTGCAACCGACAAGGTCGTGTTCACACCAGCCAATCAGGATCGTATTATTGTGCGAAGTACCCCTGAGATTACGATTGAAAAATCCGGACGGGCTGTAGACACAGGCAACGGTCTCGAACTCAAAAACGGTGATCGTCTGACGATCCCGTTAGCCAGTGTGGACAAAACCATTTTACTGGAGTTTATTTCAGTAAACAGCTAAACGAACCCTTAGGAGGTCATATCTATGAAACCAGTAGTTAGAGAGCATATCCAACAATTAGACGTATCACTCGGCGGAGGGATCGTAAGCGATAAGATCAGAGTTGATACAATTGATAATCCTATTTTAATTATCGGACTCGGAGGTACGGGGATTGATGCCCTTCTCCGCTTGAAATATCAAATTAACCGTAGATTCAAGCTTCCAGCAGATCCGATTTCCAAGAAAAAGAGCGATAAACCGGACAATGTGGAATTTCTCGCTTTTGAAACGAATGAACAAGATCGCAACAAAAAATACAAGGGGATTGGTTTGGACCCCATCAATGAGTTTGTACTGCTATCCAATGCGGAAATCGGCGGATTGCTGCAAAACCGCAGCATTCTTGAGCCGTACATTACCGATTGGCTGTCTCCCGAACTAAGCATTACCGATGGTATGAACGGTGCGGCAGGGGTGCGGCAGGCAGGACGATTGCTGCTGTTCACCAAAATCAATCAGGTCGTACAAAGCATTGACAAAAAAATCAAAACCCTGTCTGAAGGCACCAACAAGAAGCTTATGGTGTTTCTGCTGTCCGGTTTGTCCGGCGGTACAGGAAGCGGTACCTTCCTCGATATCTCATATATCGTCCGAGGAATTATTGAACGCGACTATGGCTCTGCAGGCGTAGACCGTGTAAATACATTAGGTTATCTGTTTACACCGGATATTAATTTGGCGAACAAAAGCCTGAGCGAGCATACCCGTGAATATATTAAAAAGAACGGCTATGCTGCACTGAAAGAACTGGACTATTGGATGAATGTAGATAGCCGTGGTGAGCGCTTTAAGCAGCAGTACGGCAACATTTTGACCGTGAACTCGCCGCTTCCACCGTTTAATCTGTGCCATCTCATTTCGGCCACGAATACGGAAGGCAAGCTGTTGGAAAATGCTTATGATTACTGCATGAATGTCACCGCTGAGAACATCACTAACTTTATGGCGAGTGAGGAAAAACAGTCGGGCGAAGAGTTTGCCATTCATGACTATATCAGCAATATCCGTACCAACATCGCACAAATGAATAAGGCGTATCCGGCAAACTACGATTACAATATTATCGGGGCTTCCTCGGCGGTACTGCCAATGGAGGAAATGACGACATATCTGGCCTATCGAATGTTTGGCAAAATGTCCAAAATGTTCGATCAATCGCCAAATCAAGAGGATGTAGAGAAGTTTGCTCGCAAGCTGGGCGTGGATCTGGATAGCATGATCAAAAACTTTGAATCCCGTGTACCTGAGCCGCTTCCGGGCTTTGAAAACAGTGAACGGTTAAGTTATAGCAATGTCGTTAAAATGCAAGTGGTCAATATGGACACCGAGCTGGAGCAAACGTTCCTGACGCGTGCCCGCGAAGAGTATATCAAAGCGAAGAAACAGCTTCCTGGCGAAATTACAGGACAGTTTACGGACCAAATCCGCCGGATGTTTTTGCATCCTGAGCAAGGGCCGTTTTATGTATCCCGCATGATTTATACTGAAAAAGGATTTAGCTTGCTGAAAATGCTGCTTTCATATGTTGAGACGTTGCGTGAATCATTGCACCGTATTCCAACGGACATTGAATGGGCGCGTGAGCAGGCGAACGAAAAGCTGGGCGATGCCAAGAGCGCGTTTGTGTCCAAGGATAAAAAGAAAAATGCGTACATTGAAGCGAAGATTAATGAATATTGGTTGCGGGCTGATGTGGAACGTACAGAGCAGCTCATTGAATTTTATGAAGACCTGTATAACTTGTTAAACAAGGAAAATAGCCGCATTTATAATGTATTTACTGAAATTTTGAACGCGCTGAGCGCAATTTTCGAGAAGAATGGCGATCTGCTGATTAACGGCGAGGAACAGTCCGATCACAAAGGTAACAAAACGTACTATTGGAATCTGGTAAGTGTACCGGATATTTCTGAAGTTGTGACCAAGCTGCTGGATAACCGCAACGGTGATGATTTGATTCGTGATTTTGCCCAAGAATTGCTCGAAAATTCAGACCAATGGGTGAAGGATCAGGATATGGACATCATCAGCTCAATCTCCAATTTCTTGACTGATAAGTTCGGTGATCTCATTACCCGTTCCATGGAAGATTTCCTCGTCATGAAATACGGGCAAGATGAAGCCATTGAAAAATTTGTGGAGCGCTACATTGCGAGCAAACTAGATGAGGAAGCTGTACCTGTGTTTCATCTGAGCAATAGCTCTGGCAACTTGTACTTCCCATCATGGGGATTCGTTTCAGTACCTGTACAGTCACCTAATATCCTGAAAGGCGTTCGCAATTATCAAAATAATGCAATTGGCAAATCACACTTTACTATTAAAGAGAGTGAAGTTCGTAACCGGATTTTCTGGCTCAATACGCGTAATGGTGTTCCTCTGTTTGTATATACGCCGCTCAAAGTGTATGAAGAAAGCTATGAAAAAACGATTCTTGACCGCGAAGGTATTGGCCGCCATCTGGTACAAACAGGTCAGAACAACTGGACTAATCTGCCGTCGCCGATTCCTGAAAAGTCATGGGGCGAAACTTACGTCAATTCGCGTGTGCAAGCTTACAATGCCCGCATTCGTAATGATTTTGACCGTGCCAAGTCACTTGGCGTGATTCGGGAAAAGGATGTCGATCAGAATACGAGCAGCCGCTTCACTGTAATCCGTTCACATGCGCTAGATCTGAATGCGATGCTGGCAGGCTACGATATGCGCTTGCAGGAATCCAAGCCGAATTTGGGTGAGGTGAAAAGAGCATGGTCTGAGTTGAAACGTCTGCTGGCTGAAGGGTTGGAGCAGGCCGGAAGCAAGGACATCTTTGGCAGCATCAATGAAGAGATGGCGAAGGAAAACCTGATCCGTTCACCAGAGTTAACACAGGTGGTTCGTGAAGAACTAGCGAAATATACACAAATTGAAGCGAAAGCAACTGAACTGGAAGCTTTGCTGGGCAAATATCAGGATGATGAAAAATGGCTGGATCAGTTCATTCAGGCTCTCTATACAGACACGATTACGAAAAAAGGCGCTTTGTACGTCTATGATCGTGACGAAGAGGAAGAGGCTTGGGAGCCGTTTGCCAATGTCATGAAGAGCCGTAATTATGTGGAGTTTGAAGTGTTTACAAACTTCCGTGGTTTGGATGAAAAGAAATTCGCAGCTCTAATGCGCAAGGCGGATCGCCGTGATGCTGTATTGACTTCGTCGGAGGATATTACACCACTGCTGTCGAAGCTGGATGAACTGGCTGCAACTTACACAGAGGCCCGCAATCAATTGGAATATGAAAAGGTGGAGCTGGCTAACGGAGCGGAACTATATGCATTTTATGCTCAAATGGCTGGAAAATTAAACGACATCCGCAGAAAGTTGAAATAAAGTATGAGAGAGCAGCTGTTACGTTATGCGGCTGACTATGCAGCCGCAGAGGACCAATTAATCGGAAGTGGGGATGGACGCAGCAGCATCCATTTCCCGTCCGTGTTTCTTTTTATCGGTGATCGCATGAACCCGGTGATGAACACCATTGCAGATATCAACCGGACCAAGTGGGATAACAGCACGGGAGTAACGTATATTCAGATCCGCTCGCAGGAAGAACATGCGGCTGTAGATCGTTCGGTGGATGCTATTGTGCATACGATAGCGGTACCGGAGGAAAGTGGCCACCAAACGATACGCCGTGACTTGCACCAGGCTTTTTATACACATGAATCGCAGCTAATTGAGCTTAACACCGCGTTGCGCCGGGCTAGTGGACATCTGGCAGATTACGGTCGGTTGTATTCTTCGTTCGAGCGTGTCCATTTGTCGATTTTGACGACAGCGGATGACCCCATGAACGTATTAATCCCTGAAATTACGCTGTTGGCGGAGTATATTTTTGCACAGTCTTTTAAATCGGTACAAATGGATCTGTATGTGTTGGTGAATGAAAGCGATCAGGCTGTCCAATTCGGCTACAGTAGTGCAACGTCCGTTGCTTTCATGCGAGAGCTGGACTATATCCAGAGTCCAGACTATACGTTTACGGCACCGCTTCATATGACCGAGGACAAATTGACCATTCCAGTAACCCATGCTCCATCACCGTTGTTCGACCTCGTCTATGTGCTGTCCGACAAGAACGAACGCGGCGTAACGGTGCCGAATAGCCTGCGAGAAAGTTGTGACATCATTTGCCATATTCAGCTTCTTAAAAACCGCTATCAGGCAGGAGATTCCTATCGGTCACAGGATGGGGGATACAACAATACATCGTTTAAAAACAACATCATGACGGAATCCGGGCGGCAGGGTTATGTGTCGGCTGGATTTTCCCGAGTCAACCGCCCTAACCAGTCAATCGCACTTACGGTGCTGTATCACTTTTATGTGAAGCTGTTAGAGCGTATGAGAACAGAGCAGGAGTGGGACATACGCGATAAGCTGAATTATTTTGGGTTAGATGCTGCTGAGCGCGGTCGCACGCGAAATGATCTCGTTCCTGGTAATGAAGCGATCACGGATATGAGCGCACTGATGACCAGCGGAGCCAGCTACGGCTCGTTGAAGCGAATGACATTACGTGAGGCGGAGGAAGCCTTGTTTGGTCAGGGCTGCGAAGCCTTTTTCCGCGATAACTGTGAACGGATTGTGCACAAACGGTTAGGAGATTTTCAGGCGGAATCAGGTCTACAGTCGGCTGTGAACGCAGCTGCCAAGGAATATCCTGAAATCGGCTTTTTCGAGTTGACAGACTGGACGGATGAAAATAAAACAGGGAATGTGCTTACAGCCATTCGTGGACTGATTCGGGATACGTCCAATGACTTGCAGATTAGTGCCGCTGAACTGGACACCCTGTATAGCGGGCGAGTGGAGGACCAACCTTTTCAACGATTGCCACTCATGGATAAGCATAATGTTCGAAGCTTGATTCGTTACCTGACCGAGACGGTTTACGGGCACAAACTGCACATGCTGCGAATTCAAGCCGATTTGGAGCTGCTCCGCCGCTATGAACTGGCACTAGAAAAATGGCATGCGCAGGCGAAGCATATTACAGTACAGCTTTCCAGCCTGGAGCGTGAACTGCATCAAGCTGCAACGGACAGTATCCGGCAGGCCGATAGTTACACAGGTCAAAACCTGTTCGAATATTACGAGCGTGTGACGGAGGATGTCATGCGTGAGCTGGAAAGCAAGCGGGGGAAATCTATATTCTTTGATACCCGGCATATGGGGCCTGTATCCGGATTGCTGGACGGGGGTCTGTCCTCATTGGTGGATCGACTTACGCAGACTTGCCGCACCTTGATCCTTAGTTCACAGCCGTTTAATCAGACCTTCGAAGAAGAATTATTGCGGCGTGCCAATGTGGCTGCTGCATATGAAAATCGGCTGGTCGTTCCGAAGGATGAGCTGTTTAAAAAACTGTATCAAACGTTAGAGGAACATGGCGGAATTAACGTACGTTTGCTCGACTATACCCATGAGCATCGGTATGAAGAAAAGTACTTCTTTGGTGACTACGAAGGCGAATTTCTTCCTTATGCCATGGATGTAGACATTACTTCGCGTATTTACAAGCTGGGTTTTGTACATGAGCGTCGCAGCAGCGGGGTGGAAAAGCTGCATTTGATGGGCGGCTTCCATCTGGAGGATCTGATGGTTTACCGCAACGGCAAAACGTATTATGAGACATATACTGCGAATGGTTTCGTGTTTCACGGAATCGACGTGGACCGGTTGCCGGAATTGCGGTAGCCACATATTCATCCTACTTTAATGATGGAAGGAAGCAACGATTCTTATGAAGCAGCGTAAATTTAACGTTCTCCTATTGCTGTTCGGCTTGCTGGGCGCTGTAGTAGGCTTCATCTTGGGAGAGCTTATTCTTCACAAATTGATAGGGCACTGGCCGCATATCGTCGTGATCGGGCTGTATTTTGGCATCATGGCCCTGTGCATTGGCCTAGGTTGTCTGATCGGCGAACTAATTTCGCCACAGTTAAATGGACACTCATGGCGTCAGCGCTACTCCGGGTTATCCTGGAAGTTACTGGTGCCTGCTACGCTGGTGATGTTGTTCGTGGCAGGTCTGCTATTGGAGTTGGGCTACCAGGTTAATCCTGAAGGGCGCAAGAGCGTACAGGACCTTGTGCTTGTGATTGATAATTCCGGGAGTATGCAGCAAACAGATCCTGATAATGAACGCCTAACGGCTGCCAAAAGTCTAATTGGCCAAATGGATGAAGACAAGCGGGTAGCCATTGTTTCATTTGAATCTGCTGCGCAGTTGGTTCAGCCATTTACTCCCATTGGCACAGATGCAGAGAAGCAAGCGGTTTATTCCAAAATCGATAGTATGCAGACTATAATGTCAGGCGGTACAGAGATCGGGCTTGCTTTGGACGAGACGATCAAGGAGATTGAAACCCAAGGTAATGCAGAAAAAGGTTCTCTCGTTATTATGCTCTCTGACGGCTTTAGCGATCTGGATACCCAGACAGCATTGGCTCCTTATATCGCCCGCCAGATTCCGATTAATACGATCGGGCTGAAACTGGCAGAGTCGGATGGTATAGCCTTATTGCAAAATATCGCCCAACTGACGGGCGGAACTTATTCTAACGTAGCCAATGCCCAAGGACTTACTCAGGCGTTCGGTAAAATATATAACAAAATCGGTGATCGCACACTGGTAACGGAGCGGACAGGTGAGTATGCCGACAGTCTGTATTTTGCCATTTATCGCGTAACGGCTCTGGTCATTATCGGCGCTCTATTGGGATTAGCTCTTGGGCTGATGTTTGATAACCGTTTTCTCGCGCGGAATTTTGCGATTGGAGGAGTCCCGGCAGGCTTGCTCGCTGGCTTTATCTTGGAAAAGGGATTATCTGGCTCGCCTATAGGCGACTTGATGATTCGTTTGGTGGCAGCGCTCGTACTGGCAGCCCTTATCGCTGTCTTTTCGCTTGTTCTACCGATTGCGGAAAATACTCGCCGATCTTCCGGTGGAGGAAGTCAGGGAGCGCCGTCAGGACGCCGGAGAGGGGCACCGGAAGCCCCAACGCGCAATCGACGCAGCAGTGGATTTTAGAACGGGAGGCTGGAACTTATGCAGTATAGGGAAGCACAGCCCGGTGATCCTGTTATTTCGGAGCTGAGCCACAAAATTGACGACAACCGGGTTGTGTTACGCTGGCAGTGGCCTGAGGGCGCAGCCGTGGTATATATTGCGAAACAATCAGCCGATGCAGGTGTGAATGGGCAAAATGAGGGTGAAGTTTTACCGCCTTTTTCAAGCCTAAAACTGTTTACACGCGAGGAGTATAAGGCTGCTGGCAGCTATCGTGACCGAATTGAAGGCATTGGACGCGTACGGTATACCGTGTATCCGGCTGTTCGGAAGGATGGAGACACTTACGTGATCCGTCAGCAAGACGGAGCCAACCAACTGGAGTTGAGTACGGGAAGGGCTAAAATCAGATATGCGGTTCACCATAAAAAAAGCTGGTTTCGCAGCCGCAAAACTGTCCAGATTCAGGTGACAGCCGAAGTTCCTGTCCCGCAGGAGGCGCTTTGCTACGTGAAGAAGCGCGGGGGCTATCCCGCAGACCGGGACGATGGAACCTTGTATCCATTCACGGCACCCTTTGCCGCGGGACGGAATGTTTTACCCGCTGTTGAAGTGGGGGGAGATGAATATGTGCGGCTGTTTTTTACAGACGGCCAGAAATATGGCACGGTATATGAATTAGTTCCTGAATGAAAGGAGGCCGCAACCGATGAGTTTTCTTAGTAATTTATTCAGAAGAAAGCCACAGGCAGCGCCAAGGCCGTTATTTTATGATATTGTGTGCCCTTATTGCTTTAGTAAATTTTCCCCGGAGGACGTGGTATTCCGTGCTTCTCATCACCGTGAAGATGACGAGGACTACGCTTTGGGTGAAGATGAGCTGTTGAACAAATATCGGGAGCGTTTTGGCTTGGACAGTGTGCATGATATGGAGGCGATTTTGCACCCCCATGATGTCCCTGAGGAACATCGATTGTATTCTGATCATGTACTGACAGGACTGACGGACCGTTATGGCGAGCTGACGCGCCACCGACTGTGCCCGCACTGCCATAACGAGCTGCCCGTGACCGCGGGTAAGGTGCCTAGCAATATCATTTCGATTATTGGAGCTTCGCAGGCGGGGAAATCTGTCTATATGACCTCCCTGATTCACACGTTGCAGCATGTTACGGCCGATCATTTTGACGCGGCTTGCATGCCGCTCAATGCAGAAATTAGCCGAAAGTTCCGCACTATGTATGAGGAACCCCTATTTGAACGAGGCGATCTGCTTACATCGACACAAAAAGAAAAGATGCAGGAGCCTTTTATCTTCCAGTTCGTATTTAAGGATGAGGAAAAGCCGCCACTGACGCTGGTATTTTTTGATGTCGCCGGTGAGGGAATGGTAGATCAGGACTATCTGGGACTGCATGGACAGCATATTAAGAATTCAGCAGGTATTCTCTTTATGGTCGATCCACTGCAAATCCGCTCTATTCGGGAGCGCATTAAGATTAATCTTGGCGATAAGCCGGGTGAATGGGTCTCGCAATATGATGAACCGCGTGATGTCGTACTTACGATGTTCGGTGATTTTATCGCTTATCAGGAAAAAGGGAAAACGGACATTCCGACCGCTGTCGTCCTGACCAAAAGTGATATGCTTACTGCATTGGCAGATGAAGAAGGCACATACATCAAGACGAATAGCAATATTTTTAATCCGATGGAGCATCGCAAATATATGGATTTGGATGAGTTCGCGAACATTGATGGCGAAGTTCGACGCTTCATCGAAAAGGTGGATAAGCCGTTCAAGGGCACGATGGATGTATATTTTACGGATACGGCCTATTTCGCGGTTTCCGCGCTAGGTAGCAATCCAGTGGAGCAAAAGCTGCAAGGGTTGGTTAGTCCGATCCGTGTGGATGAGCCATTCATTTGGCTGCTTTATAAGTTGAAGTACATTGAGGGGGGAGAATCACAGTGAGTTATTCTACCTCTCATTTGATACAACAGCAGATGTACACACGGGAACGGCGTGGAATTTTCCGTTCTACGGAAGGCTTCGATACAGTGGCTAATTCCAAAGGGTTGGATGCGCCTTTTATTAAAAAGGTGCTGCATCCCTTATGTGTATACGATGCGCCTGCTGCCTTGACGGCACGTGGCGAGAAGCAGGAAAGCGTCTATCCAGAAGCCATGCAACTGGTACGGACGGAGTCCGGGGATGTAGTGCTTGGCCGCAGTATTTATAAGGCTGCGGATTTTACTGGGCTGCGGAGCGCCTTTTTCACGCACAACTATGTGATTCCAGCCGGACATGGTGAATCTCCGTCTGACTATAAGCAGTGGCTGAACACATCATTTGTTGATACCTATGATATTGAGCAGGGAACGGATTTACCGGAATTGGAGCGTCTACCGGGTGGAAGTGTATTTCCGGCTGTTGACCCGTCTACAGTGCTGGCTCAATTGCAGCTGAGCGAAGAAGTGTTCAAACAGCTTTTATACGCAGTCATGATGTCCGCAGCGGGTCGCAAAAAGGTATATGTAGCGCTGAATGTTCCTGTAGAAGTGGTCGGATCTTCAGCCAAGCAGCTGCTGGGTGTGCTGTATGCGGCACTGCCTTATGCATTTCGGAACAGACTCGGATTTCTTACATATGCACAGGAACCGAACAGCAGAAAAGGCATTCACTTGATGTTCGTTGAGCCTTTTAGTTTGCGTCCCGGTGATCGGAATGTGGAAAAGGACTTTGTATTTGACCTGTCTAACCATAGTCGAATACTTAATGTGGATGTAGAGCAGGTGAGACAGCCGTATTTTGACTGGATTGTCCGTACGTTGCTGAATGGTGAGACGCCGGATGATTTCTTCAAATTTGCCGAGCAAATGCTGACAGGTATGGAGGCAGGGCGTGATTTGACGCCATCCAGCTATCATGAGCTCATTACGTTGTACAGAATTGAGCAGGGAGAGCGGGCATTATACAACGAACAACGAATCGCTGTATTACGAAGCTTGACTGATTATTTATCGCCACCCGATTCGCTGCCACGTAAAATGAGGCTGAATGATCTATTTCTATCGTTTTTTGATCATGAATTTGATCGGGTGAAGGATGGATATATTCCAGATGTAGGTCTAGTCGATAGTTTCAAGGACTATTATAAAGTTCATGCACGCAGCAGCGAAAATCGGTTGGTGGAATATTTAATCCGTTCGCTAAACAATGCTTATACTGCCAGAAATACGGAAGCAGTCACGTATATTTACCATACGATTGAGGAGAATCCGTCATTAGGCAAGGCATATTTTACGAAAGTGCTGGGTAATCCGGCGCTTACAAAAATGCTGTTCATTCCCTACATGGACAGTCAGATGAAAAGAACACCGGATGCCAAGGGGCTGCTGGCCGTTGTGCACGAATGGGGCAGTCGGTATATCGAAGTGTCGGCGAATGCCGATTTTCAGCTTTTGGCAGAATCTGCATTGATGGGCAGACTGCGTGCCGAAAGAAAACCAGTAGAGGCTGTGGCTGCCATTCACCAACGCTTGCGTCAATGGGACAGCAGCTCTGCCGTAGGCAAACTGTCCCCGCTGGAGCAATCTGGATTGACAGAGCGCTTGCAGGAAGCGTCGGATCGGTATTTACTTACCGAAGTAGAGCTAAAAGAAATATCACCCGATCAGGTCGTACAGATTCCATTTTTTACACGGCCCGATTTGGTGCAGTGGGTTGGAAAGCTGCCTGCTCCCCTCAAGGGACAAGCAGTGCGATTGATTGCGGCTTACGATTGGTTTAATACGGAGGAACCGGAACCGTCGGTGCTGGACGGCCTGGAGCCTGGCGAAGTAGAAAAGGTACAGGATTGGGCTTATGGCTGGCTGCCCCAGCAGCTTGCGGAAGGCCATTTTGCCCGTCTGTTGCCTGCATTCTATCGTTCTGACGGGCCGGGAGAAGGAATATTGGACTTCGCTCGTCTGGTCAGTTCGATCCGCAAATGGGCGAAGGATAACGATACGATGTACCGCTTTATCCGATGGTCGGAAGAAAACCCCGAGTTTGCTACTCCACGTGGCGGTTTCGAACCGTCGTATCGACGTGCGCTACTTCTATTCTTCCAAAAGGAAGGACGAGAGGGACTGCATAAAAAAACGCTGTGGCGTCAATATTTTGAACCTGCAAAGCCTGCTTTTAAAAATTTCTATTTGGCAGCAAAGCAGGAGACGGACACACCGTTGGTCAAAACACTTCGTCGTTTTCGTAAAGGTGGGGTGATTTCCGGGATCGTGCTGATTGTCATTGCAGGTACGCTCGGCGGCCTGAAAGCAACCGGGGTGATCGGATCTGGTGACACACCTGCGCCTGTTGCTGCTCCGAAGCCTGTACAACAGCCTGTAGAGCCTACAGTGCCCGTAAAAGAGGAGCCTACGGCGATAGTGACACATGTACCTAATACCAAGTCCACTACGAAAATGGTCAAGCTGTTGTTTGCGTTTCAGACATCGACAGAGCAGACAGAATTTAAGCCGAAGAAGCTCGTCATTGTCGGGGCGGACCAACAGGAGCACTTATACGAAAATTTTACGCTTGCTGAACAGAACGACAAGGAAGCAGCCAGTAATGCGAACAATGATCCATCCGGTGACGTAAACACTGGGAGCGCCACTACAAAAAGTACGACAATAGATGAACAATCCACGGATAGTGGCTCCACAGCTCGTGGTGGTACATCCAGCGGAAAAAGCGGCGATCAGTCTGGAGCAGTGACAGGCAACACGGACGGAGGCTCGACTTCGGAGATTTCTACTGAGGGTAGTGGTATAGCAGCCGATAAAACCATAGGCAGCACGTCCGGTGATGGTACAGAGACAAAGGAGTACGATCTGAAGAAGTATCCTTATCGTACGCTGTTGACCATTTGGCAAAGGCTGGAGCTGAACGATGCTAGCACGGTTACCGTTGATGGAGAAGAATACCCACTGGTTCAAGTGAAGAGTGCAGACTAAGCAACTATAAAACAGAAATAAAGTAAAAGACGGGCTTCCTTCAAGGCTCGTCTTTTACTATACATAAATTTCCACAAAGAATGAATTCGTAATTTGAAATTCATCTTATCTAGTAAAGCATTATTTTACGAAAGTATTGACACCAAGTAGGCAGCTGATTAAAATTAGTTGGAATTCAAACTATTAAATTTAGATGGATATGGAGGTTCGTAGTGAGATGGGAAGTGAGGTGTATCCCGTTTGTCTTCCTTGGGAGGAAGAGAGCACGATGTATTTAATTAAATGGATTTTCACTACCGTCCGGCGCGAAATTGAAACAGCACTGCGCCCTTTGGGACTCACCTCCCCACAATCGCAGACGCTCTATATACTGGCGGTGTCGCCTGGAGTCACCAATACGGATTTGGAAAGGCTATTGCTTATTGATAAATCAAGCGTTACCAGCCTGGTTAACGGGATCGTTAAGAAAAACTGGGCAATACGCAAAAGTCACCCGGAAGATGCACGAATGAAGCAAATCTATTTGACTGAGGAAGGCTTAGAGATTCACAAAGTAGCTGAACGTACTATTGAGGCAATTAAAAGCTCGGTAGGTGAAACATTATCTGTAGGAGAATCGGAGACGCTACGCTGTCTGCTTAAAAAAATTCTCCGCGACTACCACCCTACGGACGCCCACGCTTGAGCGGATATATAGAGAATTTGCCCGGATAGGGGTATCAAAAACAGTGAAATATGATCTTAGATAAGAGGTTTACAGGAGAGGGAGACAACCAAATGATAAATGAACAAACTTATCCCAATGCGGATAAGCTTATGCGAGTGCTAGCTTTCACACTTGTTTTTTCAGTGATGAACGCTTTTATGTTTAATGTCGTTATGCCTGTGATTCGAGAGGAGTTTCATATTAGTGCTTCCGATGTAAGTTGGTTGCTGACTGGCTATATGATCGTGTATGCAGTTGGCTCGGTGACCTACGGCAAATTGGCAGATAAGTATCGTCTTAAGGATTTGCTGACGTTTGGGATTATCTTTTTTGCACTAGGTTCGCTTATTGGACTGTTGGCAAATCAATTTTGGATGCTCATTGTAGCTCGTTTGCTTCAGGCTGCAGGGGCTGCTGTTATTCCGGCAACTGCTATGATCGTCCCAGTCCGTTATTTCTCGGCTGAAAAAAGGGGACGTGCTTTGGGCGTCACAGCAATCGGCTTGGCGTTAGGTACTGCACTGGCTCCGATTATTTCCGGTTTGATCACAGGCTTTGCAAGCTGGCGTTTTTTGTTCGTCATTTCCATGCTGCCACTGATCGCATTGCCGTTCTTCCGCAAATATTTGGACGATCAGCGTGGAGAAGATCAGAAGTTCGATTTTCTGGGCGGATTATTGCTGGGTGGAACAGTAGCCTTCTTATTACTTTCGATTTCGCAAACCAATATGATGTTTTTTCTGGTAGGTGTGGTGTTATTCGCACTGTTTATATGGCGCATTAACACTGCGCATGATCCATTCATCCAGCCGAAGCTGTTCCGTAACAAGCAATATTCATACGGGCTCCTTATCGCTTTTTTAGGGACGGGGATTAGTTTTGGATTGCCGTACTTGGCACCGCAGTTTCTGAACAGTCTCAATCAGCTCACACCGGCAATAATTGGACTGGTTATGTTTCCGGCTGCTATTGCTTCGGCTTTATTGGGTAAAAGAGGAGGACGTTTGGCGGATAGCAAAGGAAATTCGTTTCTCGTCTATACAGCTGTATCGCTTTTGTTTATCTGTTTTATCAGCTTGTCTACATTTGTGGGTGCCTCTCCGTATCTGATTTTATTTTTGCTTATTTTCGGAAACGTAGGTCAGACCTTCATGCAAATTGCCATGTCCAACACGATTTCTCGTACCTTGTCGAAAGACCAGATTGGTGTTGGAATGGGGCTGCTATCTCTGCTGAATTTCATTGCCGGGGCGATCACGACAAGTATTTTGGGCAAAACGCTGGATAGTTCGTCGTCCTTTCATTTGAATCCTGTCGTATCTAATGTGCAGGTATTCAATTTTAGCAATATTTTTACGGTGCTTGCACTGATTGCGCTTGTGACGATGGGACTTTATGCGTTGCAATTCCGAAGGGGTTCACGCCGTAATACGCCTGCTGTTGAGCAAGGATAAACATTTGATGTAAACTCATGCCAAAACAAGGGTATAATATAGAAGGAAAAGTTCATCTATGGAAGGACGGAGTGTCCGGCATGACAAGAAACCTTCAATATGTACCCTATGGTTATGAGCCTCCGATCGAGACGCATAAAGGGACCATGGTCTACTATGATACGTTCGAGCAGATTACAGCCAGAGAACTGGAGCTTTTTGCCGAAACGGGGGCTGCATTATCTTTTACAAAGCTGGTGTTGTATCCGCTACATGAAGAAACCGTCAGAAGAATGTGGAAACAGCCGGTACGTTCGTATTACAAGCGGGTGGACGAGCTGGGAGAGTGGCAGCGGGAGCAAGCTTTGGGTGCTGTTGTGATTGAAAACTGGGAAGGTAAGCGTAAAAAGTATACGCCGATTGAAGCAGCCATCCGTTTTTTGGCGGAAAAGTATACGACCCCACTTTTTTTGTACATGAGTCCTGAAACTGCAAATTTGTGCGCTTCCTATGCATCGTTTGGAGAATGGATTAGAAATGTCAGATTGGTGCTTTCGAGCGAACTCCAGGAACTTCATCCTAAGCTTGCACAGTACCGTAATCGCTGGAACACGGTCGAAGAAGCGACAAACCGTGACTCTAAGGTTGACAAAGCGGAGCATGAATTATAGAATAGAACTAATCGTAAAAATTACTATTGTAATTGTATACCATGTATTCCAATTAAGGAGGAAGAGAAATGCGCGTAATTGTTACCTTGGCATGCACCGAATCCGGTGATCGCAACTATACAACAACCAAGAACAAAAGAAATCATCCGGAGCGTCTTGAAATGAAAAAATACTCTCCGCGTCTGAAAAAGTACACGATCCATCGTGAAACTAGATAATTTGAGGTTTGCTGCATAGCAACCTGAATGATTCTGCTTCCTGAGCAAGCCTGTTAAGTTTGCAAAAGCCTGCGTTATGGAACCGGCGAAAACTTGAATTAGTCCAGTGGACAGAGCGTCCAAAGTTAAAGCTTGCACCTAAGAAAACGGCTTTTTTTCAAGGCTGTATGATAGATGCCGAGCTACATGGTACGCTTTGCCTTTTGAATCGAAAGCACGTGGTTACCGAGTTCTCCTGTGCTGGTGTCAGCATTTGGGACGAGCCGGAGGACCATTCACTATATGCTTATATAACGATGAAGGCTGACGAAAGATCCGGAGCGTTCGTGCAATGGGCGATGCGTATATGCGGCATCGTTTGCTTGTCGTTTACGAGCTTGAGCGCAACCGTTATGATCTGTCGTCTTTTTTTCTGGGACATAACCGTTCCTTTTGCCAACTGATGGAGTATTGCGCCAGTACGTTTGAGTTTGAAACTAAAACTACATGAAAGATTAGGTGAAACTAATGAAAAAAGATATTCATCCAACATTGAACAAAGTTATCTTTTTGGACCCTAGCTGTGGATTTACTTTCCTGAGTGCTTCCACTAAATATTCGCAAGAAACGATGGAATGGGAAGATGGCAACACATACCCAGTTATCCGTGTAGATACTAGCTCCGCTTCCCACCCGTTCTTCACTGGTAAACAAAGAAACGTGGATATCGGTGGCCGTGTAGATCGCTTTAACAAAAAATATAACCTTAAGTAAGACTCGTCGAGAGCTAGGTTTACGGATTATGCCAATAATTCGTAAACCTAGCTTTTTTATTTTTTACGGATAGTTACATCCGAAACAACGCGAATAACAAATGTATTTTCAAGTCTCGAATTTAACACTCTTCTGGAACAGTCCATGAAGCTGCTGCTTTTTAATGCTAAATGAAGCTGAACAATAGTCGACGAGGGCTATGATGAAAAAAAGATACGAATATAACGTTTTAAGATATTCAGTAGCGGCATTGCTAATCTTGGCAACTAATCATTTTAAAACGTAATTCTATACTTCGCATAGGCTGTCTTAATTTAAAAATAATCGCAGGTATCTAGCCTGCGATTATTTTTTTTTAGCACAAGAGTCGCGATTAAGGGAGGGTTCCGATAAATCATTTGCGGAAATAAGTTATTTGGAGGATATAGTTAGAGACTTGATACAACTAGGCATCATTATAGATAAGCTTTTGTTCAGAATTGGTTCAGTGGTTTCATGTATATTAATTGAAAACGACATAAATCACTTATTTTCGACAAATATATGAATAAAAGATTAATATAAACACATTTTTATCGGTAAATACAGTGAATAAGCTTTATTATCTTTGAATTATGTAGAAACATTTCGAAGATCGAATAGGGTCGTTTTACTCAAAAGTAAATTAGGAGGTAGAACCATTGAAAGTTTATTCACTTAAGTGGGCAGCCGCTCTTGTTGCTCTTCAGGCGGCGTTTGGTACTTCTGCTTACGCTGCAACGCCTACCAATAATTTGTTTTCAGATACATCCTATGTGACGAGTGATAAAATGGTGGCCATCCAAGAAGCTGTACGCCAAGGGCTTTTATCGGGAGATCCTCATGGAACTTTTCGCCCTGCAGCAACATTAACTCGTCAGGAACTCGCAGTATTATTGGTCAGAGCTTTAAAATTGGACCCTATTTCGAGTTCTTCTACTTTTAAAGATGTGCAAAGTAAACAATTTGCTGCCCCATATATAGAAGCTGCACAAAAAGCCGGGTTTCTATCCGGGGATGGATTAGGAAACTTCCGTCCGAACGATCCTGTTACACGTGAAGAGCTGGCAGCTGTGTTTGTCCGTGCAGTCGGAGGGGTTAATGCAGAGGGCGGATCAAGCATTTTACCCAAAGATCAGTCCTTGGTAAGCCAATGGGCGGCTGGATCGGTAGATACAGCACTTCGTCTGGGTTTAATTGACATTCATGACAGCAAGCTCAATCCCACAGGTGAAGTAAAAAGGGAGGATATTGCTCCTTTCCTGCTGGATATTTTCAAAACTCAAGAGCAAACAGCTACGATCAATAGCATTGAGGGAGACATTGTAACAATCGATAATGTTCCTTATTTAATAGAGGGAAATTTGAAAGAGTTAATCGGAAACTCCAATAAAGATGCGTTAAAAGGAGCTAAATTAAAGTTTAATTCGCGCAATCGTAATGTGGACGGGCTGCAACAATTAGAAATCGTGCAAAAAGATGTTGTGTTAAACACCAATGGTCTACCGGAAAGCAGCCTGCTTCGAATTTTAGGTGATGGTGTTCAGATTAAAGGGGATATCAAAGGAGTAATCGAGCTTAATGACGGTGTTTCTAATATCCAGCTGAATGGAAACGTAAACCATCTTAATGTGAATTCCGGCCATGGTATTTCTATTAAAGGAACCGGAACAATCGGGGAGCTTCAAGTTGCCAACGCAAACGCTAAAGTGACATTGAACCCGAATTTTAAAGTTGAAATGATTCAGCTGCCTAAAGATGCATCCGTTTCACAAGTTATCCAAAATTACAACGAAGTACAAAAACAGATTGGACAAATTCAGTCCGCTGACGGAACGGTTCAAGAAACGACTACAATTACGTCCAGTAGCGTGACATTTTCGTCTGGAGGAGGAAAAACTACTTCGACAAATTCAGTGACTAACCATGCGCCAGGCGTTACTACCGGGTTTACTGATATTACGTTAAGTACAGCAGATGAGCCTAAAAAGATTAATCTGGCAAATAGTTTTACCGATGCTGATGGAGACACGCTGACCTACACAGCAGAAACTTCAGCCACAAACTTAGCGACGGTATCAGTGAATGGAAGTCAGCTGACTCTCACGCCGATGAACGCCGGAACAGCCACGATCACGGTTACGGCGAACGACGGCAAGGCCGGGACCATAAACAGCCAGTTCAACGTAACGGTTACGCCTGTGATTCCGGAAGCCGTGAACCATGCGCCGACGGTGCAAACGTCGATCAGCAATGTGACGACAGGAGCCGCGGATGGAGTTAAGACGGTGAGCCTTGCGAGTGTGTTTGCAGATGAAGACAGCGACGCGCTGACGTACACAGCAACCTCGACGGATACGGGCGTGTCGACAGTAGCGGTAAACGGAAGCGATCTGAAAATTATGCCAGTGAACGCGGGTACGGTCACGATTACGGTAACGGCAGATGACGGCAAGGGCGGCACGGTGGATACGCAGTTCAACGTGACGATCACGCCGGTGATCCCAGAAGCCGTTAACCATGCGCCGACGGTGGAAACGTCGATCAGCAATGTGACGACAGGAGCCGCGGATGGAGTTAAGACGGTGAGCCTTGCGAGTGTGTTTGCAGATGAAGACAGCGACGCACTGACATATACGGCAACCTCGACGGATACGGGCGTGGCAACAGCAGCGGTAAACGGAAGCGATCTGAAAATTACGCCAGTGAACGCGGGTACAGTCACGATTACGGTAACGGCAGATGACGGCAAGGGCGGCACGGTGGATACGCAGTTCAACGTGACGATCACGCCGGTGATCCCGGAAGCCGTGAACCATGCGCCGACGGTGGACACGTCGATCAGCAATGTGACAATAGGAGCCGCGGATGGAGTTAAGACGGTGAGCCTTGCGAGTGTGTTTGCAGATGAAGACAGCGACGCGCTGATGTACACGGCAACCTCGACAGATACGGGCGTGGCAACAGCAGCGGTAAACGGAAGCGATCTGAAAATTACGCCAGTGAACGCGGGTACGGTCACGATTACGGTTACAGCAGATGACGGAAACGGGGGTACAGTGGATACGAATTTCACTCTAACGGTGACTCCTCCACCTGCTGCTAATCACGCTCCTGTTGTTCAAAGCACGATTAATGATGTTTCTACAGAAGCAGGTGCTGTGGACACAACTATTGGACTTGCTTCAACTTTTGCAGATGAAGATTTGGACTTACTGACGTATTCCGCTGATTCATCGGACCCTAGCGTATTAACGGTTTCCGTTACAGGCGACCAACTGAGTATTACTCCGCTTGCAGTGGGAAGTGCTACAGTCACAGTTACCGCAGATGATGGGAAGGGGGGAACCGTTCAAACAATCTTCCAAGTCACTGCTGGAGAAAAGAAGGGACTTTTCTTCTCCGAGTTGGCATGGGGGGAGAGCGACTCTATGATGCAAATTATTGAGCTTTATAATGCGGGTTCTGAGGAATTGGATGCTTCAAAAATTAGAATTGAACGCAGTGATAGTGGAAATTCGATCGAAATAAGTCAAGACGCTGGTGCTTTTATTCCAGGTGGAGCTACTTTCGTGATAGGAGATACCATGTATTTTGGTGATGCGCATGTAGATTACTTCACAGACATGGGATTTTATAACGATGATTCAGCACCTGTTACTTTATCGCTTTATTACGATAATCAGTTGATTGATACGGCAGTGTTTCAGCCTCATACCACTTTAGCTAGACAATCCGATGTTACCCATGGAAATGCAGACTACGAGGCAAGTGAATGGTTTGATGAAGGAACCGATTATACGGATAATATCGGCATCTTTAGTAGTGAGGCACCATAATGAATACAAAGAATAGAGGAAACATCATGAGTTCTAAACCTAATAAATGGCTGATTACATTAGCCTTGGCTGCACTTGTTGCTCCAACGGCTTTGCAGACGATTGCATCTGCTGCCAGCGGTGCATCAAACGGAGTAGCTCTGGCCAGTCTGCCTTTTAAAGACATCAATAATATTGCTTCAGAGCAAAAGACAAACATCCTGCGAGCCATTGAAGCCGGGCTTCTGCATGGCGACCCATCTGGATCCTATCGGCCAACGGATTTGTTGACCCGTCAAGAAATGGCGGTTCTATTAACTCAAGCTCTGCAACTCTCTATTTCTAAAGCAGCAAGCAGCAGTTTCTCGGATGTAGAAACGAAAAGTTGGTCGAGTCCCTATATTGAGGCTGTACATCGTGCAGGACTCATGAATGGAGACGACGGCTCCAAATTCAGGCCCAAAGCGGCAGTTACCAGAGAGGAGGCTGCGGTTCTGCTTATGCGGGCCGCCGGGCTTCCTATTACAGCTGACGCCACGGAGTCTGCTAAACTTACTGATTGGAATCGGGTCAGTCCGTGGGCACGGCCTTACGTTAATACGGCTTTACAGTCGGGCTCCATGAAGACGGATCAGTCCGGTTTCAAACCTAAATCGTCCGTTCAGCGCCAAGATATAGCCCAGTATATGATGTCTACCTTTTTCCCTAAGGACCATGTAGTCCAACTCCAAAAAGTAGAGGATGGAAAGGCCTGGATTAACGGGATTGAATATAAACTCTCGGATTCAGTTAAAGGAATCCTGCAAACCTCTAACCAAGAGATTCTCAAAGGAGCAGATATTCAATTTGTAGCATCACAGCGGACCATTGAATCGATCACCAAATTGGTCATCCATGCGAGCGGGCAAGCTCCGATAGGGCAAGCTTCCGAATTCAGCGGCAATCTTGTATTAGATGGTCATAACTCCTCGATTGACGGAAATTTAACTATTGACGGTGATTACATTTCGGTTATGAATTTGAATGTCAAAAATAGTTTTACAGTTACGTCAAGCCTTGAACATGATTTCTATGCCTCTAAATTTACGGTACAAGGAAAAACATATATTCAGGGCGGTGACCAGAACACCGTATTGTTTAACACATCTGAGTTGCAGGATGTCGAGGTATCCAAACAGGATGTCCACGTAGTCATTCAAGGAAATTCGACGGTGGATCAAATGTCGTTGATTTCCAATGCAACGATTGAAAATGATTCATCCTCAACGATACAGCAGTTGAATGTTCTTACCGGTGCCAAGCAAGTAGAGTTGCAGGGGATTATTAAGCAATTGTCGGTCAACAGTGACCAGCCCGTAGCTCTGACAGGCCAGGCCTCCATTAATACATTGGCTGTGAACAGTTCCTCTCCGGTCAGTCTGGAGGTAGCTGGAACTATTTCAAATTTACAAGTAAATAACTCTGCAGCAAATATTAGTGTAAGCTCCTCCAGCCAAGTCACGAATACTTCATTTGCAGTAGGTGTGTCTTCTTCGACGGTATCAGGAGTCACTGGAGTCACTACAACTTCTTCTGGTAGCTCGCGTTCTACGGTTGTGACCAATACAGCACCGAAGTTAGTGACCAAATATGACGATCAAGCCGTAACGGTGGGCGATTCTGAACTTCAGATTGACTTACTTGGTCATTTTACGGACGAGGAGCAGTCCGAGCTCAAATATACGGCAGTGTCGTCTAGTACAAAAATCAGTACAGTCCGAGTAGAGGGAACAAACCTGTTTATAAAGGCTGTTGGCAAAGGGACTGCGACCATTACGATCGCCGCAGATGACCAGGCCGGGAAAAAAGCGGGAACGAATTTCAAGGTCCGTGTCAATGAATCTCCTGTTTCATTGAGTATCCCCGATCAAAACGAACAGTTGGGGAGCGGCGATGTAACCTTATCTTTAGGATCGTTTTTTACGGATTCTGAAAATGATCCTATGACTTATGAGGTTGCGATCGATGATCCTTCCATTGCTACCTTTACCCTGACGGGTGATCAATTGGTATTAACTCCGGCAGCTGTAGGACATGCCCAAGTTACCGTCAAGGCATCCGATGGTCGGGGAGGCAGCGCAAGCCAGTCGTTTCAATTGGTGGTAACTGCAGTACCTAATCAAAATCCGGTTGTAAATCAGAAGCCGGGCAACCAAACGCTCACTGTGGGCGATGCGGACTACATCCTGGATTTATCTCCGGTGTTCCTTGATTCGGACAGCAATCCGCTAATCATCTCGGCAGAATCCTCGGATCTATCCATTGCGACGGTCTCCGTTAACGGAAACCAGGCCACAGTTCATGCGGTTTCCTCAGGAACAGCAAACATCCAGCTAAAAGCGGGAAATGGCCTTGGAGGCGAGGTTAAGACCGATTTTGATATTACCGTTAATGAACCTCCGGTATCCTTGCGAATTCCGGATCAGACGAAACAAATCAATTCAGACGACATTCAATTATCTTTAAACGACTTCTTTACCGACCATGAGAAGAATTCGTTGTCATACAGCATTGATATTTCCGATTCTTCGGTTGCGACTGCAGTGCTAAATGGGGACACGCTTACCATTACACCGTTAAAAATTGGCAGCACATCAGTATCTGTTAAGGCATCTGATGGCCATGGAGGTAGCACAAGCCAGTCGTTTCAAATGGAAGTAACTGCTGTATCTAACCAAAATCCGGTTATAGACCAGAAGCCGGGTAATCAGACACTGAATCTAGGCGATGCGGATTATATCCTGGATTTATCTTCGGTATTCCACGATCCCGATGGCGACCCTGTGGACGTTTTGGCAGAATCTTCGGATTCGTCAGTTGCTGTTGTATCCGTTAACGGATACATAGCCACGGTCCATGCAGTTTCCTCAGGAACAGCAACGATTCAGCTTAAAGCAAAAGATGGCCGCGGGGGCGAGGTCACTACTGATTTTGATGTTACCGTCAATGAATCCCCGATTTCCACAGGGATTCCGGATCAGATGAAAGAAATAAATACAGGCGATATTCAATTGTCCTTAAATGATTTCTTTTCCAGTCCTGATAGCGATGTTTTAACTTACGATGTTCATAGCATTTCTGACCCGACTGTTGTGACGGCTGCCGTTTATGGAGGTATGCTTACTCTTACACCGTTAACGATCGGTAGTACATCGGTATCGATCAAAGCAACAGATAGCTGGGGAGGGAAAGTGATCGAAACTTTCAAAACCACCGTCACGGCTGGACCTCCACAGAATCAGTATCCAGTAGAAACTAAACCTGCCGACCAGTCGCTTACTGTAGGTGGTGCGGTCTACTCACTCAATTTAGATTCCGTTTTTACTGATCCTGATGGGGATACGTTGACCTTTAAGGCAACCTCTTCTCATCCGTCCGTTGCTTCGGCGGAAATCACTGGAGCTCAATTGGAAATTCAGGCACTAAGTGCAGGGACGACAATCATAGAAATCAAGGCTATGGATGGCCGCGGAGGGGAAACTTCAACCACCTTCCAGGTCAGTGTCCAATCATCCGGTTCGTCTAACCCATCTTCTAATCAGCCGCCTCAAGTAGATGCGACCATTTATGAACAAGTGTTGACTGCAGGAGTTACGAATGCAAGAAGCTACGACCTATCTCAATTGTTCAGTGATGCTGACGGGGATGCCCTGACGTTTACTTCTACTGTTGAATCAACCGGTATGGTAAATGCAGAGGTTAACGGATCAACGTTGACTCTTACTCCGGGTAATCAGACAGGAAGTACCAAGGTAACGATTACTGCGAATGACGGGCATGGCGGAACAGCCACCTATAATTTTCAGGTAACGAATGCTCCTCTTGCGACGAATGGAATTGTTCAAATCCGAACCAAGCAAGGGGTTAAAGATCCGATTACTTATGACATGTCAACAGTGTTCCCGGGTGAAACTTCATTTAAAATCTATTCGGGTACGGCAGATTCCACCTTTACTGGGCCAATCCCTCTTAATGGGACGGTTTGGGCATGGAACGGGGATATTTTTCAATACTTCTGGGTAATCGGGGCGAACGGATCTGCCGCTGTATTCCAAGTGACCTCAAATCCTCAAGGACCGGAGGATCTATATTTTTCCCAGTATCTATCCTTAGATAAAACCCGCACTGCTATTGAGCTGTTCTACAATCCGGTAGGAGATACTTCTAAGCCTATAGAAAATGCAGGATACTCACTTGAGATTCATCAATACAATTTAGCTACAAATACTCCTAAAGTGTGGAGCCAGCCTATTAATTCGTTTTGGAAAGGCATGCCTTATATATATATCGATTCCATCTTTTATGACTTTTTCGACATTGTTCCTGCGACATACTATAATGATGAATTGATGTTACTAGAAACGAATACAAATGTAACGACAGGCTATGTCCTGAAAAAGAACGGTGTAACGATCGACGTCTTAGGTGATCCTAACGGAAAAACGCAATTTATGCCGAATAATGGGACTATTATCCGAAAATCGGGGATTAAGTCCGGTTCCTCCTCTTATAATCTTCCAGGAGAGTGGAACTCTTATCCAACCGGAACGCTTCAATATTTTAGTCATCATACTCCATAACATTTTGTTGAATTAACGGGAAGCCCTCCAGCGCCGATGGTACTTGGGCCGAAGGGTCCCGGGAGAGTAGGATGTCGCCAAGCAATTAATGTATAACTCTGCATAGTGGTACTCAAGCTGTCGAGACATTCTCGACAGCTTTTTTTATTCCCAATCTTTCAACATGGCATCCTATAAGGTACATACCATACCAAAGGGAATTTTCATCATTACGAGCCGAATATGTCGATTACAGCGACACGAAGCACTGTTCCCATTGATCGGTAATGGAGGCTTTGTCAAGCTGTTCTCCAATGAGTGTAACATATCCCTGGCTCACAGGAAGTGCAGTAGGCTGCCACTCCAAGTGATTTCCTGAAAATTGCAAAAGCATTGTACCTTCTTGAGGAAGCACGCAGTAACCTTTCGCACGAAGCAACGAGGAACCTAACCCGGTCAAAAGGTTTTCCAATCGTTGTTTTTCGAGTGGCTGAGGAGAATATTGATGCAGCGTTAGGCTCTCCAGACGGGAGAACGAATGAGGCTGCTTAGGATCGTGGTTATGACTGTGTGCCGCAATAACTTTGAAAGCCGTACTTCTGGAGACACTACTGGTGCTTCCGATACTTTTGACGGGAATGGAAACGGACGGTACACCTGCATCGGTGAACTGGACTTGTGCAGGTGCAGGTTGAAGTGTCTGTATGGGTTTCGCAGCAACGGATGCGGAGGCCAGAACAGGCTCTAGTAGTGGTTCAAGGTCAATCCGGCTATATTCAGTAGTTTGCAGCTTGGCCGTATCGTTGAGCTTGCGGATGCTCTTGACGACCTTCGTCACTTCACGGCTACTTGCTGCATCCGCCTTGTTCACCACAATAAAGTCTGCGGTGCGCAGTTGTCCGTGCAGGGTGCGAACCAGTTCTTTATCAGCCGTAAAGCGGCTATTGTATTCATGGAACAGCTCAGCATCCACAACACTGATGCTGTGAACCAGATAAAGCCGATCTGCCAGTAGAGGGGAGCGAAGCTCCTCCAGTACTTGTTCGGGGTTGGCTACCCCGGTGGTTTCCATGAAGATCAGGTCTGGCTTCTGGTTGAGCAGGGTATGCAGAGCCCCTGCCAGCTCATTTCTTTTGCTGCAACAAATGCAGCCTTCTAGCAATCCTTCTACTGTTACGTCAGGCATTTCCTCTGAAATTATAGCGCTGTCTACATCATATTCACCCATTTCGTTCATTAAAACAGCAGCACGAAGGGGAATTTGGCGAGTATGGGCTAACAGGCGTAAAAGCAGCGTTGTTTTGCCGCTTCCAAGAAAACCACTGATTAAAATAACAGGAACTTTGTTCATCATTTTCCCTCCTTGGTGGGTTTAGTGTACTGTGTTCAAGCGATCAAAGGTAGCTACCGAGTCTGCTTGGGTATAGACATAAGGGGATTCTGGCTGCTCGACAGCGGTTATTTTTTCGGATCGAATTTCAAGTACCGGAACGTTGCCCTTTTGTGTGGCATGCAGTGTTCCTTCAATGGTCACCCAGGTATCCTTGTCAAAGGACGGGGCCTTCTGGGATTGGACGATGATCCCGAATGGCATGGCATCGGCAGTACAGCACATGACGAGGAATCTTCCTACTGCAAATAGGCCTTTACCCGGCAGGTTGTCGTCTTTATAGACAAAGCCAGTCACCTGTACTTTTTTTCCTTCAAAAGCTTGTTTATATAACTCAATGGCGCCAATAGTTTCGGAGAAAATCTCCGGCTTGATCTGTATGATAGGTTGCTGATACAGGCGTTTCGCCAGCTCGGCGAATTCTACATTGTACTTGTCAGGCGGAACGAACAGCTGATCCAGCGTTTCCTGACTCCATTTTCCCTCTGGAGGGGGCGAAGTTGGGACAGAAGATGCAGTTGATAAAAGGGAGGAGGTGAATGCTTTCGTGGTCTGTATATCTGTTTTCCGTCGGATGTCCGGGTTGGGATACGTGAAGGACATGCCTTTTTTGGCGGCCATATCACTACCAAGTGCCTGATTGGGCAGCAGAGAACCGAACAGGAGCGGGATGAGCAGCATTCCATATACGAGTGTTTTTTTGAACCAGCTTTGCGGCAACGGATGCTCACAATCACATACATCCTCACCGTCCCGTTCTCCGATGATTCCGTGCCATGCCATCGCCAATGCGATGAACAAGAGTGGTACAGGACAGAGTAGGAGCAGCTTTTGCATATGGGGAGCTAGGTAGTAATGAAGTGCATTCGTACGGTTTAATGAGATAATGTACACAGCCAATCCGATTAGGAGCAAGGAGCGCATACCATATTGCCAGCGGATGCTAAAGGTTGAATTCACGTTTGTATTCACCTCCCCAATAACCATTCTGCAGCTATAGAACCCGCGAGGACGAGTGAAACAATGAGCAAGCCCAGGATGGCGACAAATTTAGTGCGGAAGGTGCTGAGCAGCATGAGCGTGCCTTTGAAGTCTAACATCGGACCGAGTACAAGAAAGGCTGCCAGCGGACCTAGTGTAAAGGTGTGTGAAAAAGCAGTGGCTACAAAGGCATCGGAGGTGGAACATAGCGACAGTATGTAGGCAAAACCCATCATAAAGGCGTACGATCCGACCGTTCCGTTGCTTAACGAAAGCATCTCATCACGTGGGATGAAGGTTTGAATGCAGGCTGTTAATAATGCGCCGATAGTGAGATATTTACTCATGTCCAAAAACTCGTCACCAGCATGTACAAAAAATCCCCGCCATGTGCGACTATGCCGATGAGTCTGATTGTTCTGCTTTTGCTGGTTAAAAGAGAGCAACGACCGTTTGAGCGGATGCACCCGCACAAAGGCATACACGATCAGCCCGATGATCGTGGAGACGGCAAAAGCCAAACCCATTCGAACGGCAGTGACCTCGGGATGGGAAGGGAAAGCCATCATCGTCGCAGCCAGTACCACGGGATTGATAATGGGCCCGCTTAAAATAAAAGTGATACCCATATAGGCAGGCATTCCCTTGAGCATTAATTGGCGAACGACAGGGATCATGCCGCATTCACAGATGGGAAACAGCATACCTAGTAAGGAGGCCAGCAGGACACCCGGTACAGGATGCGCAGGCGCTATTTTTCGAATCCATGTCTCCGGTACAAGCCACTGCAAAAGGGATGAGACGAGTACACCGATAAGGAGAAACGGAACAGCTTCCAGAAAAATACCCATAAATACCGTTTTTAACGGTTGCAGCTGGCCCATATCTAACAAACGAAGCCACTGGGGAGATAGCGTGACAAGCACAGGGATGAGAAAGGCAAACGGAATCATAAAAGGCAGCATCTTCAACAGCGTACTGTTTTTCATTCCACGTCTCCTTGGGAATAAGGGTTCTTATCTACATCCTATGTCTGTAGAGGGACAATCATGCCCGCTGGATTGTGCTTGTCTCACCTCCTATATTGACAATTCAAAGAGTGGTCATATATATTTATGTTTGTTATTAGTAATTATTACGATTAAAATCCGATAAATGATTGCAAGAAGGAAACTTTTACGGTACGATCCATATTAAATGTTGTAAAGACAAGGAGGGGTTATATGATACCGATAGTTGTTTTATCCGGTTTTTTGGGTAGCGGTAAAACCACTCTTCTTCAGCATGCGCTGGCTTACTACAAGGAGAAGGGCCTCAAGCCAGCCATTTTGATGAATGAGTTGGGTGATGTTAATCTGGACGGCAGTTTGGTGAATGGCCAAGCACCCATGAAGGAAATGCTCAGTGGTTGTATATGCTGTACTATTCGCGGGGATTTGGGCGTCGAGCTCATGAACCTTGCTGAAGAATATAAGCCGGACGTGATTATTGTAGAATGTACTGGAGTAGCTAACCCGATGGAAATTGTAGATGCAGTGACAGACGCCTCCATCTATTCTTCTATGATATTACAATCCGTTATCACGGTCATAGACGCGCGTCAATTTCTGGATTTTGCCTCGGGGAACGAGAGAGGCAAGTCGCTTCGTTTGATGCAGGATCAGCTTCGGTGCGCTTCCAAACTGATTATTAACAAGACCGATTTATTGGCTGCGGGCGAGTTGCAGAAAGTACAGGCCCTCGTAAAAGAGTTAAATCCATATGCTCTGACTGTGAGTACGCAACGAAGTGACGTAGACGCGGGTACCTTTTTCTCCACTCAAGGAGAGGGGCGTATGGACGTTGACCATCACTCTCATGATCACCATGACCACGCCCATGACGACGAACATGGGGAGCATTATCATTCCTACGACCATGTAGTGGTTCACACGCATTTCTTTGGACAACCTGTGCCACGCTCCGAGTTTGAACAGTTGTTCCGCAGTTTGCCAGCTGAAATTTACCGGGCCAAAGGAATTGTGCGGTTTCTGGAATCAGAGGGTCAGATGATGTTTCAGTTTGCCTATCGGGAGCTGGAAATCATTCCGATCCGCCCGCAAAAGCCAGTGAACGATGTAGCGGTTGTCATGGGTGAGAATTTCTCTGCTTCCGAGATCGAGGAACAATTGAGAAAGTTGGAAGCGGCCGAAAAGCCATTGAGTAGTAGTTCATGACTTCGAGAACGAGCAACTTTAATCCATCAAGACCTAATCCATCACAACATAATTCTCGCGCACACCTAGCTGGCAAGCCTACTTGGGGATTTACAACAATTCTGCTGCTGACTGCTGGGCTGTTGCTTTCGGTGACACTCGCAGTCATGCTCGGTCCTGTAGCTGTCGCACCGGGGACGATATGGCGAATTGCACTGTCTCATCTTCCCTGGCTGGACCAGTGGATACCCGTGACATGGACCAAGCCTGAGCAATATATCGTTTGGGAAATCCGCTTTCCACGCGTGCTGCTAGGTGTTATCGTAGGAGCAGGACTTGCTGTTACAGGGGCGACTATACAGGCATTAATTCGTAATTCGTTAGCGGACCCTTATATTTTAGGAGTCTCGTCTGGGGCTTCGGTGACAGCCACGTTGGTAATTGTGTTCGGAGCTTTCGGATTTTTAGGACGACTTGCGCTGCCTTTATCTGCTTTTATAGGCTCGTTAGCTGCAATGCTTATGGTGTTCGCGTTAGCCCGTGTGGCTGGGAGCATATCGACGACCCGCTTATTGCTGGCAGGAGTGGCGGTGTCCATGATGCTGTCGGCTGTGACTAGCTTTATCGTTACGATGGCCCCGAATGAAAAAGGCATTCGTGACGCGATGTATTGGATGATGGGAAGTTTGGCAGGTGCTCAATGGGACACGCTTTTCATTCCAAGCCTCATTGTAGCCGTTGGAACGGCTGTGCTCCTGACCCGATACCGTTCGCTGAATGCTTTGCTAACGGGTGAAGAAACCGCAGTAACGCTAGGTGTGAACGTACAGACGTTCCGCGTATTACTGGTTGTTGTGGCGTCTCTTTTAACCGGGGCAGTCGTATCAGTGAGTGGCTCGATTGGCTTTGTCGGGCTTATGATTCCGCACATCGTTAGGCTGATAGTGGGATCAGATCATCGGCGTGTACTGCCCGTCAGTCTGTTGGCGGGAGCTATTTTTGTCGTGTGGGCTGATGTATGTGCCCGGCTCGTGCTGGCTCCACAGGAGCTGCCGATTGGTATTGTAACGGCTGTGTGCGGAGGACCTTTTTTTGTGTGGCTTCTGCGTCGTAGTTCCTACTCGTTTGGAGGCGAAAAATGAATATAGAAGTCGAAAGCGTCACCTTCAGTATTCACGATAAACGGCTGATCGATGGCATCTGTCTCCAGGTAAAAGCAGGGGAGCTGGTTGGATTGATTGGTCCGAATGGCAGCGGGAAATCGACGTTGCTCAAAAATATGTATCGTGTGCTAAAGCCTGACAGTGGTTTGGTTACGTTGGATGGCCAAGATATGCTGCAGATGAAGTATAAAGAAACGGCCCGACAAATGGCAGTGGTGAGTCAGGATGCGCCGCAAACGTTTGATTTTTCAGTACGGGACATCGTCCTGATGGGTCGCCATCCGCATAAGAAACTGCTGGAAGCAGATACTGTCGCCGATCATGAATTGGTCGAGCAGGCGCTGGAGCGGGTAGGCATGAATGCTCAGGCGGATCAGGGTTTTGCCACCTTGTCTGGCGGCGAAAAGCAACGGGTATTGATCGCCAGAGCTTTGGCCGGGCAGGCGAAATTTCTTGTTTTGGATGAGCCAACAAATCATCTGGACATCCGGTATCAGCTGCAAATTCTGGATTTGGTCAAAACACTTCGGATAACTACGCTAGCTGCACTACATGATTTGAATTTGGCGGCATTTTATTGTGATCGAATGTATGTATTAAAAGAAGGCAAAGTGGTAGCCTCCGGCATAACAGAGGATGTGCTTCAGCCAGACCTGCTGTGGAGTGTATTCGGGGTGGAGACAGAAATCTGTATTCATCCAAAAACCGGGAAGCCGAATATTACCTTTTTACCGGATTCTCTCAGGAGAGGAGGCTATCCATGACGCGAACAGAACAGGTGATATGATGAGGTAAGATAAACTACAAATAAAAGAGGAGACGGTACATATGAAAAAATATAGCAAGCCCGCGTTACCGCTGGTTATGATCGCTTTGGCGATGATGCTGTTGTTATCAGCCTGCGCAGCAGGAAACACGGCTCAAACAAGCGATCCATCGGCAAACGGGCAGCAACCTGCCGCATCGCAATCGGCAACCAATAAGACGTCGGTAGAGCTTGAGAACATGGGCGTTAAAATGGCATTTCCCGAGGCGCCCAAACGCGCGGTTACACTGAACCAGCACGCGACTGAGGTTATGCTGGCTCTTGGACTGGAATCCTCTATGGTAGGAACTGCGTATTTGGATGATCAGATTTTACCGAAATATAAGGCTCAATATGACAAAATCCCAGTACTGGCCGAACAATATCCGTCCAAAGAGGTGTTTATGGCCGCTGCACCGGATTTTGCCTATGCAGGCTGGAAGAGTGCTTTTAATGATAAAAATCTGGGTTCCCGTGAGGAGCTAGCCAAACAAGGGGTGCTGACCTATGTACAGGAGTCCTCAAACAAGCCGGGTCCCATATTAGAAGATGTATATCAGGATATACTAAATATTGGGCGTATTTTCAGGGTTGAGGAGCGTGCAGAAAAGCTGGTAAATGACATTCGTGAACAAGTGAAGTCCATTCAGACTCAAATTGGTACTGTTGAGCAGGCACCCAAGGTGTTTGTTTATGACAGCGGAGAAGACAAGCCCTTTACGGCTGCCAACAATTATCTAACGTCTTTGATTGAAAGTGTGAAGGCGAAAAATATTTTTGATGATATTGACAAAAGTTTCACCGAAGTAAGCTGGGAAGAGGTTGTGAACCGTAACCCTGATGTGATCGTCATTCTCGACTATGGTGATACTTCACTGGCTGATAAAGAGAAGCTGCTCCTGAGCAAGCCTGCGCTGGCTGGTGTGGAAGCGATCAAAAACAAACGGTTTATAGTCCTGCCATTATCCGCGGCGGCTGAAGGTGTACGTGCACCGATTGCACTGAAAACCTTGGCTGAAGGCTTGTACCCGGACAAAATGAAGTAAACAAACAAAAGAGTTGCCAAAACATTGACGAACCTTGCCTAAACTGTTAAACTTGCTAATGCGTAAAGGTTACGTTTATCAAACGCTTATTTTTTTATTACCAAATCGTAATAATTACGGTAGATGGTTTAATGATCATAAACGACCTGGAGAATCTGCGCAAATGATGATCGCTCAGATGGCTCCAGGCTTTTTAAAGGAAAAGGAGATTTGCGTCATGTTATTGGCCTCATTGGAACAGGTCACATTTGGCTACGGAGATGTTCCTAACTTGGTGGATGCCAATGTTGAAATTTTTTCGGGAGAATTTGTGGCTATTACCGGACCGAATGGTGCTTCCAAATCAACCATGCTCAAACTATTGCTCGGCTTGCTTCAGCCTTGGAAGGGCAAGGTGTTTATGTCTAACCGTACAGGTGAAGGCAAAAAGCTCGTTGTCGGCTTTGTATCCCAACAAATTGCTGCCTTCAATGGCGGATTTCCAAGTACGATTTTAGAATTTGTCCGTTCAGGAAGATATACTCATGGCTCTTGGTTACGCCGTATGCGGTCTGAGGATCATGATCTGACTGAGCAGGCGCTGCGTCAGGTAGGCATGTGGGATTTGCGTCACCGTAAAATCGGCGAATTGTCCGGTGGACAGAAGCAACGCATTTGTGTGGCGAGAGCGCTCGCTCAGGAATCGGATTTGCTCATTTTGGATGAGCCCACGACCGGCATGGATCAGGAAAGCCGCCATCATTTCTACGATCTGATGAATCAGCAGGTTAAGGAATATGGAAGAACTGTGGTCATGGTGACCCATGGACTATCGGAAGTGCAACATTATCTGGATCGAATTATTGAGCTTGAAAGGAAGGAAGATGGCGGATGGAAATGCTGCACTACGACTTCATGCAGCGGGCATTTTGTGCCGGTGGGGTAATTGCACTGCTGGCCTCGGTGCTTGGAGTATACCTGATGCTGCGGCGTCAGGCTCTCATGGCGGACATGCTATCGCATGTATCGCTGGCAGGGGTGGCAGCGGGTGCCTATTTAGGCATTAACCCGACGATAACCGGATTTGTTGTTGCCGTAATCGGCGCGATTATCGTTGAATACGTCCGCAGGTCTTATAAAACATATAGTGAGATATCTGTGGCTATTATTATGGTAGGTGGCCTCTCGACGGCCGTTATTTTAATGAATCTGAATCAGAGCATCAACAAAGGTTTTTCCGCTTATTTATTCGGCTCGGTCGTAGCGGTCAATCAGACAGAGCTGATGTTGATGATTGTAGTGGCTGTGATCGGAGGTATTTTCTTTTTTGTATTCCGGCGTCCTTTGTATCAGATTACCTTTGATGAAGAAACGGCGAAGACCAATGGTCTTCCTGTCAAGTCCATCTCGTTTGCATTTAGTATTTTAACAGGGATGATTGTAGCTGCTGCAATGCCGATTGTCGGTGTACTGCTTGTCTCCTCACTCATCGTACTCCCTGCGGCGCTGGCGATTCGAATTGCACCGAGCTTCGCGGCAGCCATCTGGATATCTATGGTCACTGCGTTGATCGGCGTATTTATGGGTTTAATGGCATCATATGAACTCAGTACACCCCCAGGGGGGACGATTGCCATGGTGCTGTTATTATTCCTGATTGTAGGAGCTGGTATTCAAAAGTTGGTCCGTAAGCTGGGCAAGCAACAGGCTTCACGGCGGAAGAATGCGACAGGCCAGTGAGTGTAATTACAGTGAGAATTAACTAAAAAATCTAACACATAAGGAGTTATGAATATGAATACATGGTTCAAAAAATCATTTGTATTGTCTGCGGGACTAGCACTTATTTTATCTGGCTGCGGAGCCAAATCTGATAATGCAGCTACAAATGCTTCCCAAACCGAGCCGAATGCGGCACAAACAGCAGACAGTGGTAAGAAGCTGAATGTAGTCACCACTTTTTATCCAATGTATGAATTCACGAAGCAAGTTGCTGGAGACCATGCTAACGTAACCGCGTTGATTCCTGCTGGTGCTGAACCGCATGACTGGGAACCGAGCGCCAAAGATATGGCACAGGTTAAGGATGCTGATGTATTTGTTTATAACGGGATCGTCGAAGGTTGGGCAGAACAGGCTTTGAGCAGCGCGTCCAATGACAAGCGTGTAGTAGTGGAAGCAAGCAAAGGGTTGAACCTGATGGAAGGATCTGCTGAGGAGGAAGAAGGAGAAGAAGCACACGCAGAGGAAGGCCATGATCACGATCATGTGCTGGACCCTCATGTATGGCTTGATCCGGTCTTAGCTCAAAAAGAAATAGAAGCTATAGAAGCAGGGCTTGTAAAAGCCGATCCGGCAAACAAAGCAGATTATGAGAAAAACGCCGATGCTTATATCGCTAAGCTGAAAGAACTGGATACCGAGTTCAAAACGGGTCTGAAAGATGTAAAACGTAAAGACTTTATTACGCAGCATGCTGCTTTTAGCTATTTGGCTAAGCAATACGGTCTAACCCAAGTACCCATTGCCGGTTTATCTCCAGAGCAAGAGCCTACACCGGACAAGCTGGCGGGTATTATCAAATTTGCCAAAGAAAATAATGTTAAAACAATTTTCTTTGAAACTCTTGTTGATCCGAAGGTCGCTGAGACCGTAGCTACTGAAATCGGTTCAAAAACCGATGTACTGAATCCGCTTGAAGGGTTGACAGATGAAGACAAACAGAAGAACCTGGATTACCTTGGTGTGATGAAAAACAATCTGGAGGCTTTGAAAAAAGCTCTGAATGAATAAGTAAACTTTAAATAAATAGTTCGAAAAAGACGTCGGCATAATAGCGGCGTCTTTTTTTATGACTATCGGCCCTTTGGTTACTGGTGATTTTCGTGTCTGCTGACTAAGTTCAACATTGCCATTCATAAAAATAATGATAAAATATAGTTGAGCATATCAACTATCAACCTAATCAACTATATTGTAAAGAAGGTAAATGAAATGAGCGACAATTGTATACGGGTATTAGGAGCGAGGGAACGAAATCTAAAAAATATAGATGTGGTGATCTCCAAAAAAGAAATTACCGTTTTTACAGGTGTATCCGGCTCAGGGAAATCATCTTTGGTATTCGATACAATAGCGGCAGAATCACAACGGCAATTAAATGAAACCTACACAAGTTTTATTCGTCACCGTATGCCGCATTATGGAAAACCAGATGTGGATACAATTGAAAATTTATCAGTCGCTTTTATTATCAATCAAAAACGGTTAGGTGGTAACGCAAGGTCAACAGTAGGGACAGTTACAGATATTTATTCTCTATTGCGACTGTTATTTTCACGAATCGGAACTCCGTTTGTAGGGTACTCTGATGTGTTCTCATTCAATAATCTGGCGGGTATGTGCAGCCAATGTCAAGGTTTGGGAAAGGTTGAAACAGTTGATATCGAACGACTGTTAGATAAAAACAAATCCTTAAACGAGGGCGCAGTCTGTTTTTCCACCTTTGAACCTGGGGGTTGGCGATTAACACGCTATATTCATTCGGGTTTTTTTGACAATGACAAAAAAATTAAGGATTATTCCGAAACCGAGTTGGAAATGCTTCTTTACGCTGATGGTATAAAAGTGAAAAAACCCTCACCTGAATGGCACAAAACCTCGTTGTATGAGGGGCTGATCCCGCGCATTGAGCGGAGTTTTCTAAAAAAAGAAGAAGGAGAAAAGATAAGATACAGTAAACAAATTGAACGTTTTGTTACCAAACAGACTTGTTCACACTGCAACGGGACACGCCTGAGTGACAAGGTCCTATCTTGTAAAGTGAATGGGAAAAATATCGCTGAATGTGCTGAAATGCAGGTGAGTGAACTTTTAGAGTTTATTGAGGCCATTCATACTCCGATGACCACCACAATCGTTTCAGAGTTAGTCAATCGGCTGCGGCAGATGGTATCGATTGGATTAGGCTATTTAAGTTTAAATAGAGAAACACCTACTCTTTCAGGTGGGGAGTCGCAAAGAATCAAAATGGTTTGTCAACTGGGAAGTAGTCTGACTGACCTTACTTATATTTTCGATGAGCCAAGCATAGGGCTACATCCCCATGATATAAGCAAAATAAATGACCTTATGAAACTTTTGCGAGACAAAGGCAACACCGTGCTTATCGTGGAACATGACCCCGATCTGATAAAGATTGCAGACCATGTAATCGACATGGGACCGGGTGCGGGAATTTATGGTGGTGAAATTGTATATCAGGGCGACTTACAAGGATTAAAGGAATCGGGTACACTGACTGGGAAATATTTGTCACACCAGCCTGAGTTTAAACTCAATACACGCACCCCAAAAGGCTGGCTTTCCATCGAAAATGCAACATTACATAATTTGAAAAATATTTCGGTTCAAATACCCAAAGGAGTAATGACCGTTGTAACTGGTGTCGCTGGTTCAGGAAAAAGTACGCTTATCAATCAAGTATTACCTCAATTTTTTCCTGAAACTATATTCATCGATCAAAAAGGGATACAAGCGTCAAAACGTTCAAATATAGCCACCTTTATGGGGATCTTTGATAGGATCAGAAAGTTATTTGCAAAAAAGAACGGTGTTAGTGCCTCCCTGTTCAGCTTTAATTCGCAAGGGGCTTGTCCTGTTTGTAAAGGCTTGGGTGTTACATACACAGACTTAGCTTTTATGGATACAATTGTTACCGTGTGCGAGGAATGCCAAGGGGATCGTTTTACCGATGAAGTGCTCCAATACAAGCTAAGAGGCAAAAATATTAGTGAAGTCCTTAAAATGACTGTAGCCGAAGCTTTGGACTTTTTTCAGGAAGAAGAAATTAGCAGGGGATTAAAAATGCTTTCAGATGTTGGAATCACTTATATTCCTTTGGGACAACCACTAAACACTTTATCAGGCGGGGAATTACAGAGGATAAAGCTTGCTTCCGAGCTTGAAAATGACGGGCAAATTTATGTTCTGGATGAACCTTCAACTGGCCTGCATATGGCGGATATAAAACAGTTAATTGGTGTAATGAATCGCCTAGTGGAACAAAATTCAACCCTTATTGTAATCGAACATAATTTTGATATTATTTGTCAATCTGATTGGATTATCGACTTAGGTCCTTTTGCCGGGCAAAATGGTGGTGAAATCATATTTACGGGGTTAACGGAAGATTTAGTTAAATGCAGAGATTCACTTACAGGAAGTTACCTGAAAGAATATATTGAGCGCACATAGGAGGAAAAGCAATGCCAACAAAAGATTTAGAAGATAGTTATGTTCCTTTTCAATGTATGATTTTAGCTTACTCTAACCGGTTCAGCGTAGAAGGTGTATCAACGGCACAATACTATATACTGGATACTTTGAATAAGCAAGGTCCTAAAACAACAAAAGAACTCGCTGAAATGAAAGGTATTTCACAATCGGGTATTTCTAAATTGACGAAACGTCTGTTGGAGAAAAAGTATATAAATCAGGAAAGGCAACTCAATGACCGCCGCTCTTATAATATTGTACTTACTAGTGAGGGAAAAGCGTTTCTTAACCGTGTTGAGGATTTCGGAAATGAAATCATGAATTTAATGGAAGAAGCATTAACAGAAGATGAAGTACAGTCCTTCTCATTGATGTGCAAGAAAATTACGAGCCTATACGCTGAAAAGCTGTAGGATAGTCATGAGCGTGATCAACCACGCTTTTCATCTGATAACAACAGCGGCCGCTTTGGAAGAGAGGCTTTTATTTACCCTAAGCTATCGAGTGTATCGAGAAAATCATTATCCACCAGCCGGAACAGGCACGGTAAAACCGCCGCCTGCTATGAGTTTGTTGCTTCCTTTAGGACACTGTCCGAAAAGGTCAGAAATATACTTAAAAAGCTGCGGTATATTATATTTACTTATTGCTATAAGCAGTTATCTCTATTACGTAGACCATAAAAACGATCTCTCTCCATTAGACAGAAGAGAGATCGTTTTTTGCGTTGCGTGGGATATATTCCAGAACATCGCTCAGGTTATGTCTCTGACCTGTAAGATCTTCTAATGTGTCGAGAATGTGACTTAATGTTTCCAGATCTATGCGTTTTGTCTTACCATCGCACATATCGTAGATTAAGTTCGGTCGAACTTTTGCTTCACGAGCCAAGGCATTTTTTGTGATTCCTGCTTTGCCCAATGTTTCCTCTAACTTTATATTTATCGCCAAAGATAATCACCTCTTATCAAGTATTTTACCCTGTTAGTAAGCATTATGAAATAATCATTTGACGATAAACGTTTAGGAGTGTATATTCATTATAGGAGTTATCGTATAACGATAAATATTAAACGATAATATCTACTAGAAATCTATTTTTCACAAACGAATTGATTATTATACTTGCTTGGTTGTTAGATTAAGTTTTGATCCGGTCAAATAAATTTTTTTAGAAAAGAGGAAAAGGACATGTCAGACATTGCTGTGCTTGAGAAGATTGTGATTGTTCATGTATGGGAAGAGGAAGAACTTGATTATGAAACGAGCGAGGCTTATCTTATTAAGCCAGGCTATGCTATGTATGTTCTAACTGGCACTGTTCATTTGGCAAGAGTGGAGAGAATTTATCAAACGGGTTTGCATCGTTTTTACGTTGAAGATCGGAGCACTGCATCTATTCAATTAGCATCTTGTCTAACAGGAGACATATCTGTAAAGATACAAGAAATTGTTATGAAGTTATTGAGTAAAAATGCATTAGATTGGCTCACTTGTGATGTAATGCATGGTATGACAGGGGGCTTTGAATTTGAAACATTATAATATAGGCTACATATTCTAAAGTTAAGAATCCTAAAAAAGTAGAAATTGTTAATCAGAACGGGTTCACAAACTTACATGAAAACGGAGTAGGCGGAATGGTGCTGTACAAGAAAGTACCATCCGTCTGCGGAGTGGCACGATAGGTAGTTTTTAAATTCAGCTTATATAGTACTAAGGTTTCAATAGATACCTAGTACTTTGTAATCTTCACACTACATAAATTATTTACGTCATTGTGAAACGTTTTTTTGAAAACTAATGCTGTAGTAGCTAGTTTCAAATTTCTTTTATAATTCATTGGTAGCGTTTTTATTTTTACAGATTCTTTCTATTAATATTACTAGTTTATTCACCGATATTGAAGTTTGGGCGTGCAATATCATTTGACAACGGATTGGAGAGGTTAATTTGGCAACAGTTATAGTAGTGGATGACTCTTTATTTATGCGTTCTGTGCTTAAGGATATTCTTTTGGATTTAGGTCACGCTGTTATCGCGGAAGCAGAAAATGGGTATGATGCTGTTTTGAAATACGCACACTTTCGTCCCGATTTAATCACCATGGATATTAATATGCCTAAGATGGACGGACTTGAGGCTGTTAAAAAGATTGTAGAGCTTGATCCTCAAGCCAACATTTTGATGTGTTCTGCTTTGGGGCAGCAGGAAGCGATTATAAAAGCATTTCAGGCAGGTGCAAAAGACTTTATTGTTAAACCATTTGAGATGGAAAGGGTCGTGAATGCAGTCACAAAAATGCTGGGGAGTTAATGAATCAAGATTTTTAATACATAAATATTGAACATGTTAAAGCGAGAATTCCATGCTTATTTTCACGAATATGGAGATGAATAGGATGAGCAATCGAGTGTTGTCTCAAAAAGTATTTATAGACGAATTGATCGCTACGATCAAGAATGGAGGGCTTGTCCCTGTAAATTATGAACACCTCATCAGCGAACAAAGAGAAAGAATGGATGCTCTTAACAATGAACTTACCCTTCGTATTGAGGGATTAGAGACTGATTTGATCTCTGCTTCGACACATTCCATTCCTTTTGCCAATGGCGAAATTATGTTTCTTGCTCGTTATATTGTACTCATTGGGGACCATACCGAGGGATACTTTGTGTTCTATCGAGCAGAAGATTGTGAAAGTCCAGAGGAATATCAGTTTTTAACAAGCTCTTATCAACTTCCACATTTATTACTTGAATTATCTCTTTCTTTAAAAGAACATGGTACTAATGAGCCGATTGATATTCTGACTTATTGGAATGGCCCTGTCTATCCGCTGAAAGATTTGAATAAAGAAGATATTAAGCTATCCACCTATGAATTTTAATTCCCTTGAGAGAGTCAAATCCCTCAGGGGATTTTTTTACATTGATAATCAAACGCATGTTCGCATATAATACAAACAAACGTTCTGATAAGGAGTGAAGGATCATGTTGGAAAAATACGTGGGGCAGATCGTGGAAATCGTGTATTTGGATCGGAAGGGCAAGCTGTCTCATCGACGTATCGAGGTGCATCGTGTGCAGAATGGCTTGATACGAGCCACCTGTCTACAGACAGGCCAGCCACGTGTTTTTCGATTAGATCATGTATTGGCATGGCATCCGGTAACCAGAACAGCATAGGAGGGGCTTACGATGGGGAGAAAGCTTGAAGGAAATGGCATATGGGAAAGCTCGCGCATGATTTTGCCTGAGCATCGGGAGGCATATTTAAGACTGATGAAGGAGCAAGGAAGGCGCGGCAAGCCAGCACTGGACGATCAGGAAATGCAGCAGATTGAACAGGCCATCATCGTATCCTATAACGAACGGAAGCCTATTACGCTAAAAGTGTTCAACCCGTTTGATGATGAGGAGCTTCGTGGATTGGTTACGGTGATTAATACAAGTCGGCGAGAAGTGAAGCTGTCCCGTGGGGAAGAGGATTTTAGCTGGATAAAGTTGGAGGAAATTATCGAGGCGGATATATAAAAAAGTCTGACTAAGTCGGACTTTTTCTACATTTGTCCTGCCGTTTTATAATTAAGATTGTAGCTCTATGAATTCATATATAAAATAAACTGTAATTGCAAAAGGAGGAGTTCAATAATGAAAATTAGTAAAAATAATGCGGAACATTATATATGGGGAGATCAATGTGATGGTTGGCGCTTGGTGAAAAATAATGGTTTGAGCATTATTCATGAGCGGATGCCCGGAAATACACATGAGGTCAGACATTATCATCATCATGCGCGCCAATTTTTCTTTATTTTATCAGGCACAGCGGTACTTGAAGTGGATGGTGAACGAATCCAATTAGGATCTCAGGAAGGATGTGAGGTTCCTCCTATGGTGCCTCATCAAATGTTTAATGAAACGAATCAGGATGTTGAATTTTTGGTTATTTCTCAGCCTGCGAGCAGAGGTGACCGGGTTCTGGCCGAAAAATAATATTTTGGAGCAGACATGTTCCAGCGAAGGTTGACAAGTCTTTTTTAGTACCGTATAGTGCTAAATATGATGAAAAAAAATAAAATCACGAATCGGGATGTTGTTCTGCGCATCGCCACCTCATTGTTTCTTACCCAAGGATATCATGCAACAAGTATGGATGAAATTGTGGCTGTGAGCAATGTGTCCAAAACGAACATTTACTATTATTTTAAAAGTAAAGAAGAGCTACTTTCAGCCATTCTGGATCAACTGATTCAAACGTATAATGAGATGATTTATGAAGTTGTTTCGCGTAAGGATCAGTCTGTTCAGGAACGTTTTGAAATCCTTCTTCAATTGCTGACAGAGCAAGAGACAGATTGTTTGGGAGGCTGTCCCTTTATTACTCTTTATACGCAAATGCCTCAAGATAGCGCCTTGTTTCGGAATAAAATAAGCCAGTTCTTCCAAAGCCAAATCACTACCGTAGAAATATTGTTGAACGAGGGAAGGGAAAGATTAGAGATTCAGGCTGAACTTCCTGCGAGGTCGACGGCCCAATTCATCGTCTCGGCCATTGAAGGTGCGCTCTTTCTGCAGCATGCAAGCCAGGACCCGAGCATACTCGAAAATTTAAAATTTACTTTAGCACTTCTGCTAAAGTGATTTTTTTAATCTTTATTAGTACTATGAAGTACTAAAAATTAAAAAAGGCAGGTTTCGTATATGGCACATATCTTTATCACGGGCGGCACAGGATTTATCGGCATGCATACGTTACGACAACTTTCCAAGGAGGAACACACTATTACCGTCCTGGTTCGTTCGCAGCAGAAGTGGGAACAAATATGCAGGCAAATGGATTTGGAGACAGCATGGCATATCGGGAAATTAACACCGGTTATTGGCGATTTGAGTATACCTGCTCTAGGATTAAATCCTGCTGACAGGCAGCTCGTGGAGACCGCAGATGTGATAATTCATGCAGGAGGTCCGATGGATATTCTGCTGGGAGAGGAGGATGCGAGAGCAGCTTTTCTACAAGCGGCAGAAGAAATGATAACGTTGGCTACATATATTCATGCGAGCAAAGGGTTACGACATTTTATTCATTTGGTTGGGTACAAAAGCCCTTTTAATGATCATAACTGGCTTACTCCCGAGCCGGTCATCGCTCATTTGGAACAGGCACCTCCATATGAACGGATGAAATTTTTGGCTGATTTGCGTATCCGTCAAGGAGCACACAAGGAAGGATTTCCGCTTTCGGTTGTCCATTTGAGCGTTGTCATTGGTGACTCAGAGTCTGGGGATACGCCCCAAACTGGTGGGCTAGGCATTCTCGTAGGTTCTACAGCGCGCAAGCTTATGGGACTTGTCCCCGGCGGAAAATCTCATTGGCTCCCCTTGGTCCATGTAGATCATGCAGCCGAATTGATCAGTGCTCTTACGAAGGAATCACATCCTGCCAGCGAAACATACTACTTGATGGATGACAGACAGCAGAGTCCAACGATGATAGAGCTGGGAACGAATATGGCGAAGGAGCTTCGTGTACGTAAACCGCTCGGTTCGATTTCGCCAGCTTGGCTAACCAGTATACTGGGTACTCCTCTGGGTCAAAAGTTAGGTATTCCGAAGGAATCACTCGATTTTATCGTGGATGTGGACTACCCACTGGATGCAGCACGAGAGATTCAACGTAAATACGGGTTGTCACAGGCGATGAACAAAAGCGTGTTCCCATTTGTCATTACTGATCTTGATTTCAGGATTGCTCATTCCACCATAGATACAGATGGATATGTCCGCAACAGACGTGGGCCATTAGCTACACTGGAGCGAAGGGTGAAGAATGGAAATCCAACGATCGTATTAGTTCACGGTACTTTCAGCGGGGCAGATTGTTTGATACCGCTGGCAAATCAATTTCCGGAATCCTCTGTTTGCTTGGTGGATCTTCCCGGTTTTGGCCGTTCCCCATACCATCATAAGGAGGATGTACTAGAAGGCCACATTGAATCGTTAGTGCAGGCTATTCAGGCTTTGGAAACGCCAATCTGCCTTGTAGGTCATTCGTTCGGCGGACTACTAGCTGCTAAGGCATGGGAACGCGTACCTGAGCGTATCAGTAGCTTACACCTATTGCAGCCTGTATTGCATACTGCTCCGCGCAGATATCGGAGCGCACGAATTACGGAGAGTATGCTAGGCAGATTCAGCGATTCAGGCTTACGCAAGCAATTGCTTGCGCAGACTTGTTTTGAAAGTATCGACGATATCCCGCCAGCATACATCACGTATGTTCTTGAAGAAATGCGTTCCCCACGCGTAAGAAAGACGACTGCGCAAGCCCTAGCCATGCTAACGAAGTCCGATAGCTTCCGGTCGGTTCCTGAGATATCCGAAAGAATGTATAAAGAGGAGGTTTCGATTCTATGGGGTGTGAAGGATCAGATTTATAAGTTGCCCGGGCCATTTCATGCCCTGCATACGCTGAATATTCCGGCAGCTCATCATTTTCCGATCTCGCAACCGGAACGAACAGCGCAATATCTAAAGCAGCACATAGGACAGAATAACGTTAGAGTATAAAAATAAAACCAGCCTAGCACATGTAAATCAAGTGCCGACTGGTTTTTTTATCAATAAATGTCCTTAGCATCTGCTGGGAGAGCTTTTACGTGATGGAGATAGTTCGTAACACGTTGATCGTCCAGGGTCGGATATTCGTAACCATAATAGTTCGCTACTTCCAAGGCAACTTTTCTAAATAAATTTCCCATGATCAAAAGAGACTGCCACATATGTTCATAATCTGCATCCGCAAATGTTTGGATGTAGAGCGTCCAAAGTCCAGGCTCAAGGTGGTTCTCGAAATATTTTCCCTGTTTACCCGGATCTGCCGCGAAGTCTGTTCGTATACCAATATGCCATTCCAGCATCAAGTGGAGCGCATCTCTAACAGGCCGATCCAGCATAAATTTAGCATAGGGCAGCTCCTGTCGCCATAACCCTTTAGCCACATAAGTACTGACCCACCAGAACTCATTACAGGAATCTGCATAGGTTTGGGTGGTTGGAGGGACTGTCTTATAATCTTGAAGATTTGGCGGTGGAAAAGGCTTTACCAGTCCGTCTTTATCCAAGAGCAGTACACTTAAGCTGTCTCGGGGCCAATTGGCGATGTTAGCCACAGGGCAGAGGGTAAGATCTATGCGATTGCCATCCGTAAATAACATAAGAAAAGCAAAGCGATCATGGGACGTCACAGTAGGCTCCACATGCTCATCGGGCGTCTGCATAATGATCAATTCTCCAAAGTGGTGAATCCAGCCACGTTCCTGAATAAAGCTGTCCATGGAAGATACGAGAAAGACGATGTCATAATCCTGAAAAATATCTCGTAGAGCATGTGGATTAGCGCGTGAACCGTTCATAATCACAGCACGTACCCGTTCGTCCTCTTGAGCAAATTGGAGAATGGTATGCAGCATCTCTTGTTCACTTCTCACTATAGTCGTCTCCACAAACGGTATCGAAAGGAAAAAAACGTAGACAAGACAGCAGTAGAAATAAGGGCCACCAGTTCAAGGATCATCAAGAAAAACGACCTCCTGTAAGTTTTTTTATCTGGGAAAAGTATCCTATCCTTACAATAGCCTATCCATGGAAGCCATTCAACTGTGCTGCCGAGGCCTTCTTCATTACCCAAAGTACACTTGACCGAATTGTATGTTTTATCCATAATGAAGCGAGGCATCAAGTACAGACCATCGAAACTCTCATAGGCTTATGGGAGGAAAATCAGACAGATGTGTGCTCATCACATGATTCAAGGAATGGAACTCGCGGAATCTTATTTTTATAAGGCATTCGGTCTTTTTAATACAATGAAGCATCACATATCGATTCAAGGTGTCATTAGCGGCACCATACCGGGTAGAATTTTTTTATCTAATAATGGGGATAACGCTGTATTGAGCAACCCCCAAGGCATTTTTCTGGGAGGAAGTCCGGACAATAAAGCCTTTTTAAAAGAAATCAACATGTTGCTTCAAGAAATCCTATTACCTCAACTGGCATCCAAAGGAGAAATATCCGGAACTGGAGAGGCGCTTTGAGCGCGACTTTTTTTGTCAATTCGAGTCCATGCGGCTCTGGTGTGTTATATAAATGCAGTCCATTTAAAGAGGTTGGGAGGTATAAAGATGCCAAAAACGATATTAGTTGTAGACGACGATGAAGAAATCGTAAAACTCATCACAAAGAGTTTAAGGTACGAGCAATTTGCAATAATTTCGGCATGTTCCGGGAAAGAAGCCTTATCTGCATTGGAAGAAAATCACATTGATTTCATCGTTCTTGATATAGTGATGCCTGATATGGATGGACTTGATGTCTGCAGAAGTATCCGAAATTCTTATAATGTCCCAATTCTGTTTTTAAGTGCGCGTGATAAGGACATTGATAAAATCGTCGGGCTCGAAATAGGAGCAGACGATTACATGACCAAACCTTTCAGTATTCAGGAGCTTGTCTCCAGGATAAAGGCTCACTTCAGAAAAGTGGACAGGCTTTTTAAAGAGTGGGGTGAACTTAGTCCCAGTAACGAAAAGGCGGATGCTCCGCTCATTTTGAACGATAAGACGTTTGAAGCATTTCTGAATAGCAGGAAGCTCGACTTATCAACGAAGGAATTTCAGATTCTGTCTATCCTCATGCGCCACCCCAATCATGTATTGACTCGTGAGCAGATATATGAAAACGTCTGGGGAGACGAATACGGAGAAATAAATACCGTAACGGTTCATATAAAAAATATCCGTAAGAAACTTGGTTCTGAATATGACTTTATTAAAACAATATGGGGCATAGGATATAAATACACGGAAAGAGAGCAATAGTATGAAACTGAAAATAAAGCTTCCTCTTTTGTTCCTGCTGATGTTTATAATATTCATGTTTTCGATTGGAATGTATCTGAAGCTTGTCTTTGCAGTATATTCCCCTATACGCAGTTCATTGCTGGACTCGCGATATATAGCATTGCTCCTGCCCATATTTGCAATTGCCTGTTTCATATTTATTATTCTGATTATCTATATTCATTTTTGCATAGAGAAACCCATTCAGCTTCTGAATACCAGGCTTGAAGAAGTAAATATTGTACATCCACTGCCTCCGCTAGCTCTGAGAAGTAATGATGAGATCGGAGAACTTTATAAGCACTTCAATAAGATGGAGCATCGGCTTCAACTCGCGCACAAAGAGCAGATCGATATGATCGCGGCAATTGCCCACGACTTGAAAACACCCTTGACATCTATTAATGGTTTTACTGAACTGCTGGCTACACACAAGGATTTACCAGAAACTGAAAAGCAGGAATATTATGATTTGATTCAAAGGAAGTCAGGATATATGGTCGAACTCATCAATGATTTCTCCAGTTTCACCAAAGAAAAACTGGAGTTGGAATCTATGGTAGCTAAACCTGTAAAAGCTTCAAAATTATTTGAAAACATTGCCCTTGAATATGAGTATGAGTTGGCGGGACTTGACAACGAGCTTACTTGCCGCCATTCATTCACGGAAAATATATTGCTGATGGTCAATGAACCGATGATACGTCGGGTTTTCGGCAACCTCTTTAGCAATGCTGTAAGATATGGAGGGAAAAATAAACTGAAAGTGTATATGACCGCATACCCGCTAGGACAGTATGCCTTTTTTCAAATCGAAGATAATGGAATTGGAGTGCCGGATAAGGATATATCTTCTCTGTTCCTCAAATTTTTCACTGTGGATAAATCGCGGCAAATCCAAAAGGGCGGGCTGGGCCTGGGTCTTGCAAGCTGTAAATCCATTATTGAACATCATAGGGGCGAAATTTGCGCCTACCCTTCCGAATATGGCGGTTTGGGGATAAGATTCAGCCTTCCCTTGGCCGCACAACACTGATTTTATTTTTGCACATTTTCTTTTACTACAGGAGTTAAAGGCTGCTGCCGGGTGTGAACACCCAGGCAGCAGCCTTTTTTGTTTTTTCAGCGGTTTATAGTTTTTTATATTCTCTTTATAAACATTTATTTTTCTTTTAAAGAAGCTTTATCTTTGTGTTGTAAAAATTACTTGTAGTAAAAAAACTACAATCACTAGAACTGGAAAAGGAGGATGTTGCAATGTCAATTGAGTTCAGCCGTTGGCCCAATAACTACATGATGTCATACCAAGTCACCAAAGCTTTGGGTATGGCAAGCCTCGGTGCTACGGACGTCACTGAGATCTACGAGGCCTGCAAAAAAATCGACCCCGATGACAAGGACACGTGGCACAGGGAATGGCTCATAACGGCTCAGGCATTGGAAAGACACGGCAAGGAGGCCGAAACGGCTGGAAACTGGTATACAGCACGAAACTGCTACATTCGTGCCTGCAATTACTACAGAATTGCGGAATATGCGGTGATGGATGATGACACCGAGAAAATCCGTATATTTAAGAAAGTAAATGAACTCTTCGAAGCTGCCGGAAAGTACTTCGATGTCCAACCGGAGAAGATCCAAGTCGATTACGAAGATGTCAAGTTGGATGGTTACTTCTTCTCCCCTTCCTGGATAAAAGGTCCGAAGCCGACCCTTTTTGCTCTCAACGGTGGCGACGAGTGGTCAATTGAAAACTATTTCTGGCTAGGTCCCGCTTTTATTTCGTGTGGATATAACTTTCTGGTCTATGACCAGCCTGGCACCGGCCTCTCGCTGTACGAAAAGGGAAAAGGAAGACGAGCGGACAGTGAGGCTTTCCATTCCCAAGCAATCGACTTTCTTCTAACGCGGCCGGAAGTCGATCCCGATAAGATTATCGTGCACGGGGAGAGTTTTGCGGCTTACGACTCGCTGCGATTCGCTTCGTTCGATCACAGGATTGCTGCCGTCATCTCCGACGGCGGTACGCACGCCTTCGACTGGGATGCCATGCTTAAATGGATGCCGCCGAGTCTGGCCGCACATGGCATGAGAATTCTGGGGGCAAAAAGCTTGGAGGATTTTGCGGGGAATCCGCGTTTTGCCTATGATCTTGAGGGCGTGCTCCACCAGATAGAATGTCCGCTTCTTGTAATGCACGGAGCGGAAGAGATATTGGTTCAGCCAAATCCACTGACACAAGCCTTGAAGAATTACGAGCAAGCGGGTTCGAAAAACAAGACGTTCTTCCCGATAGAGGATAGACGACTTGGCGGATTAGAACACTGTCAGGTAGACAACATCAACGTGCTGCATGAGGTAGTGCTGAATTGGCTCTGCTCAATTGGGCTTGGGCCAGCCTCGCCTCGCTTAAGCGATTGCCAGGACATCATAAAGTAGATATATTGAAAAATTTCTGATTGAGCTTGTTCAGGAGTGTCGTACTTAGAATCCTGAATAAGCTCTCTGTTTATGGAGGAGTTGAAGGCTATGAGTATTTTATCAAAGGAAAAAAATGGCGGAACGCCCGCCATACAAATTGAGGGAGTGCACAAAAAATTTGGCGACTATATCGCATTGAACAATCTTTCGCTGGAGGTAAGCCGAGGAGAGATATTTGGATTTTTGGGACTGAATGGCGCTGGAAAGACAACGACCATAAAGATGCTCTTGGCGATGCTCAAGCCAACCTCCGGCAAGCTCTATATGTTAGGTGAAAAGGTCGATGCCGGAAACTATAAATTATGGGACAAGGTTGGATATTTGGAGGAGGCTACTTTTTATCCCGATTTAACTGTAGTTGAAAATCTTGACATAGCACGACGCATGCAAGGGGTGCCTGACAAAGATTCCGTAAATCGGGTTATCTATAAGTTGGGGCTTGAGCTGCACAAACAGAAGAAGGCAAAGAACCTTTCTTTAGGAAACAAACAGCGCCTGGGACTTGCGAAAGCAATGATTCACAATCCGGAAATTCTAATATTGGATGAGCCGATAAATGGCCTCGATCCCGCAGGCGTGGCGGAGATACGGAATATGTTATATAACCTAGCGAAAAATTTCGGCGTAACTGTTTTTATATCCAGCCATCTGTTAGAGGAACTCTCGAAAGTTTCCACACGCATTGGGATTATTCACAATGGCCATCTTGTTAAAGAAGTCGCAATGGATAAGCTGGAGCAATCGTTACAGAAAAACTTAGTGGTGAATGGCCGCGACAAACATGCCTTAAAGGAGGTGCTTAAAGAGCATGGATATGAATTTGAGGAGATAATAGACGGCTATATTAAACTAACCGATGACCACGTAGCGGATAGTCCTGAACGACTGGCCGAACTGCTGGTTAAATCCAATCAACCGCCAACATTGCTTCGAGTGATTACGGAGGATTTGGAAGGATATTTTCTCCGCACAATTGGTATGACAAGGGGGAATATATAATGAATATTTTTTCTGTCTTACATTGTGAGATTCGCAAGATTCTCCGCGCCAATGTGTTTTGGTTGGTATTTCTTATTTTTGCATTTGGGCCAATCATGATGGGAGTCGGAATTATTTTATCCAGTGACGCCGGCGGCATCAATTGGAAAATGTATTTAACCGAATTGCTTGATAGTCTTGCCCCGCTGGGACTTATCGGGTACACCTTTATCGCGGCATGGGTATTTGGACGAGAGTTTTCGGATATAACAATTAAAGATTTGCTTGCAAAGCCCGTTTCCAGATCGAAAATTGTACTGTCCAAATTTCTTGTAATTTTAGCATGGAGCCTATTACTTTCCATGTATATGTTTGCCATAGGTTTTGCCGTGGGGGGTATTCTAGGAGTTGCGGGCGGGTTAGCTTCTTTTATTTGGAATATCTTCTTTAAATTCATTATAACATCGCTATTGTTTATTATTGTTACCACACCAGGCACTCTTCTGGCCAATGTGAGCAAGGGATACTTGGCACCATTAGGACTCATCCTGATAATCGTCATTCTCTCAAATGTTTTGGCCTCTTTTGGATTCGCCCCCTATTTTCCGTGGACCATCCCGTCGGTATTACAAAGCACCGGGTTTTTAAAGTTGAGTAGTATAATCATTCTTGCGTCTACGGGAATAGCCGGAATAGTCGGAACATTTGCCTGGTGGAGATTTGCCGAGCAGCAATAAACGCGCTACATGCACTGAGTTGTAGATATATCAATTATGAAAAGGAACAACAATCTCTCCGCTGCTCGCACGTTCATGCTTGACGATAAACTAAGCGCTGGATTGGAGAGTGTACCACAACCGAAGCAGTTCAAAACGCGCGTTTCAAGGGTTGAAACATACACACAGCCCATTCTGGAGGGCAAAGGGTTGAACGATTAGAACGGACAAATGGATCGGATAGTCAAGAAATACGAAAGGCGAGGAACATCTGCCGAAGAGCAGGTGTTTTTTTGCTTAGAATTACAGAGGGAGCAGCAACCCTTAAATTATGAGGGGGGATATGATGTGTTCTTATGCTGAACCTGTTTCCGGTGTTCACCGGCATCGGGCTGATCATTCCGATAATGCCGAAATTCATTAATGAATTGGGGATTGCCGGAAGATGTGTAATGCTCCCATTGAGCCAGTCGACTTCAACGGTAAGTTGACCGACCAGCTTTTCTAGGCGCTCCTGTTTGCTTTCGTATTCCTTTCTCATCTTGTCCGCTTCACTCGTCCCTTTCTCGAACACCATAGACGCCCGGCTCAGAAACTCGGCTTTCCACCAGCTAATCATCACGGACTCATTTCATATTTGGCGGCAATCTCGTTCACGGTCTGCTCTTCCTGCAAGACCTCCAGCACAATCTTCGTCTTAAAATTTCCTGCGTATCTTTTTCGAGCATAGCGCACCTCATTTCAAGTGATTGGAATAATATAACATTATCACTTACATCATGAACAAGTCTACCGTGTTTAGGATTAAGTAATCATCGGAAGCATTGGGAAAGAAAAAAGCTGTTCCCCAGTAGCTAAACCTACTTTTTGGGAACAGCCCATATTTAAATGATGTTTGTTTCCAGCATGCCTTCGAGATCTTCTTTGGTAAGATGGTAGTGTGCGTTACAAAAGTGGCAATGAGCTTCAGCCTGTCCATCGGTATGGATCATATCTTCTATTTCCTTATTCCCTAAGCTGATAATGGCATTGGTAACGCGCTCTTCTGAGCAGGGACAATGAAATTGTACAGGCATGGTTTCGAGTATGTTCAGGTTGCTTTCTCCCAAAATCTGACCCAGAATCTGCTCTGGCGTAAGACCTTCCATGACCATTGCGGAGATGCTTGGAATGCTCTCAATGCGTCTCTCGATAAAACTGATAACCTCCTCCTGCGTATCTGGCATCAGCTGAATAATAAAACCTCCAGCCGCCTGAATAGAGTTATCCGGGTTAACAATAACTCCCGCTCCTACAGAAGAAGGAATTTGTTCGGATTGGACGAGATAAGATGTGAAATCCTCCCCCAGTTCACCCGAAATGAGAGGGACTTGTCCAACAAATGGGTGTTTTAAGCCGATATCTTTAGATACAATTAGCGCTCCATCTGTTCCTACAGCTCTGGCGACATCTAATTTCCCTATCTGATTAAGCTCAAAATGGGTTTGTGGATTTTTTACATAACCTCTAACTTCACCTTTGGAGTTGGTATCGACAAGAATAGTGCCGATAGGTCCGCCGCCATTAATCCTGATCGTCAGTTTATCCTCATCTTTAAGCATTGCTCCCAGCATGACGCCGACCGTCATAGAACGTCCCAATGCAGCCGATGCTGTGGGCCAGGTATAATGACGCCGTTGAGCTTCGCTTACCGTTTCCGTTGTTCTCACGGCATAAGCCCGTACCTGGTTATTGTAGGCAAGAGCTTTTACTAAATAATCGTTCATGTTCATATTCCTTTCTGTTCATTAGAGTTCTTTACAAGACCATTTTTTCCTGAATCCAGTTCTCCAAAGAAGTCATTTTGTCATCATATCCTTCTTTAAAAAAGTCAGCGGATAGTGACGCGATGGTTTCTCTTTTCAGAACGGCTTTCCAGGAGGCTTCCGCTTCTTCCATCAAATTTGCCAGTAAACAACACTGATCGTCTTTCTTTAATTCAAGCATATCGTTGTAGATACCGCTGGAAGAATAGAGAGTCTGTTGTCCTTCAATCGCCAGATAAATATCAAATACCCGTATATCCTCAGGTTTTTTCTTTAATTTGAACCCGCCCTTGACACCAGGTACAGAAGTAATCAAATCGGAGCTAACCAATTTACGTAACAGTTTATGAAAATAAGTAGGCGAAGCACCTAACTGCTGGCTAATGGCCTCACCAGGTAAAACAGCTTTGTCCGGCAGCATCGTGAGTAGAAGAAGAGCGTAGACAGATTGTTCGACACCTGTTTTCATATGCACTAGCAATCACCTCGATCTTTATAACCAGGCTAATGTGGATAATGATTATCCATATAAATGCATGATAGACGAGCTTCTCGTAAAAGTAAACTGTTTTTGAACAAAACTAAAAATTTAAATCATTTGCAATTTATAACGGGACACATTATCATAATTGACGTATCAATTGATAGGTCAAAGAATTAAGGCATTGAGGAAAATTCGTAAAATAATATTTTAACAGGGGGTTTATATATAATGACTACGCGTAACGTTGCACTATCTATATTAGATCTTGCACCTGTCCTTGAAGGCGGCACTCCTGCCGATTCCTTCCGCGACACGGTGGATCTTGCCCAGCATGCTGAACAATGGGGGTACCATCGGTACTGGCTAACGGAGCATCATAACATGCAGGCGGTTGCCAGTGCGGCTACGTCCGTGATCATCGGGCATGTGGCTGCACATACAAACAAGATTCGGGTGGGTTCAGGCGGTATTATGCTGGCTAACCATGCTCCACTCATGATTGCAGAGCAGTTTGGAACCCTAGAGTCGCTCTATCCGGGACGAATTGATCTGGGACTTGGCCGGGCTCCAGGCACGGATCAACCTGCGATGAGAGCACTGCGGAGAGGGCTTCACAGTACTGGGGAAGATTTCCCCGAGCAATTGAATGAGCTGCGTTCTTACCTGAATCCAGCGCTGAACGGAGCCGTTCCGGGAGTAAGAGCGATTCCTGGAGAAGGGCTGGACATTCCCATCTGGTTACTGGGATCAAGCGGATTCAGCGCACAGCTGGCAGGTCAGCTTGGGCTGCCGTTCGCGTTCGCCAGCCACTTTGCCCCGGCTCATTTGCTACAAGCTCTGGAGTTGTATCATCGCAATTTTCGGCCATCCAAAGCACTGGATAAGCCATATGTGATGGTCGGTGTTAATGTGCTTGTTGCAGATTCTGATGAGGAAGCAAAATGGCTCTTCACTTCACAAGAACAGCAGTTTCTAAATGTGCTGCGCGGGCACAGCGGAGGACTGAAGCCACCAGTGGATGACATGGAAAAGCTTTGGAGTGAGCACGAGAAGGAGATGGTTCGTGGTAATATGCTGGGGTATTCAGCCATCGGCAGTCCCGACACCGTCAAGCAAAAGATGGATTTGATAATCGACCAGACGAGAGCCAATGAGTTGATTACAACCTCTCAGGTATATGACCATCAGGCGCGCTTGCGCTCGTACGAGCTGCTAGCCAAAGTGATGCGTATAGTTGGGTAATTAGATGAGTTAAACGAATGAGGCCGTGCCAGAAAGGTTCTTATAACCGATTCTGACACGGCCTTTATTTTGTGCGTGGCAATGATCGTTTAGCAAATGAATATATCCATTTTTTTAGATGGATAAAAATTAAAATTTATTTTTGATTATTTTTGTATTACTCATTTTCAAATTAAAACAAAAGTGTTATAGTCTCCATAAACAAAGAATAACCACTGTAATAAAGCCTTTCAAAACTAAAACTAAACTTGGAGGTCTTTTTCCTATGGTACAAAGTCTGTGGATTTCTTCACAAGCATCTGAGCAGAAAAGCACGCTGGAACAGCTCGTATACCGTTCTAACCTGATTGGCACAGATAGGAGTGTGTGCAACTGGGGAGGCGGCAACACTTCGGCCAAAACGATGATACAAGATTTTCGTGGGCGTGAAGTAGAAGTGATGTACGTTAAGGGCAGCGGTTCCGATCTCGCAACAATGAAAGCGCATAACTTCACAGGGCTTCGTATGGAGGATATACGTCCTTTGTTTGAGAGGGAGGATATGTCTGACGAGGATATGGTCGCATATTTGGCGAATTGTATGATAGATGCCAAGCATCCAAGGGCTTCAATTGAGACGCTACTGCATGCTTTTCTGCCTTTTACACATGTCGATCATACACACCCAGACGCGATTATTAGCTTGTGTTGTGCGCACAACGGTAAGGAACTGGCTAAGGAAATCTTCGGTGACCGTTTTGTATGGGTGCCTTATATCCGTCCTGGCTTTAAGCTGTCGAAAATGATTGCCCAAGGTGTAATCGATCATCCACAAGCTGAATTGGTATTGATGGAAAAGCATGGTCTGGTTACGTGGGGAGACACATCCGAAGCGGCTTATGCGAAAACAATCGAAATCATTCAAGAAGCAGAAAGCTATATTAAAGCTCGTCAAGAGGAAAAGCAGGCGTTTGGAGGCGTAAAATATAAAGCGCTTACTTCTAAAGAGCGCCGAAGCATTGCGTCCCAAGTTATGCCATCCGTCCGGGGTGCAGTCAGTGATGAGAAAAAGATGATCCTCACCTTTGATGACGCGGAGGATGTGTTGGAGTTTGTGAACGGCCGAGATTCTGCTGTTTTATCCCAGGTTGGGGCAGCCTGCCCGGATCATCTGGTTCATACCAAGATGAAGCCACTCTATGTAGATTGGACACCGAATGTGGAAGACGTAGAGGGCTTGAAAGTTAAGCTCGCTGAGGATATAGCGGTCTATAAGGAACAGTACCAAACTTATTTCGAGCGCAATCGGCATGAGGGAGATGTTATGTTTGAGGCTGCGCCACGCGTAATTTTGATTCCGGGTATTGGTATGATCAACACAGGAAAAAGCTGGAGCAACGCGCAAGTAAGCGGCGCCTTGTATCATCGTGCTATTGCTGTCATGCGAGGAGCAACGGCGTTAGGAGAGTTTGTTTCACTCAGCGAGAACGAGTCATATAACGTGGAATATTGGCCGCTGGAGCTTTATAAGCTGTCACTCGCACCAGCAGAAGCTGAATTTTCCCGTAAAATTGCGTTCATTACAGGCGGTGCAGGCGGGATTGGCAGTGCAACCGTACGTCGCTTGGTGGATGAAGGTGCACATGTCGTACTGGCAGATCTGAATCTGGAAGGCGCGCAAAAGGTAGCTGCAGAGATAAATAGCAGCTACGGAGAAAACCGTGCCATCGCCGTAAAAATGGATGTGACGCAGGAGAAGCAGATTCAGGCTGCCTATGCAGAAACGGCATTGACCTATGGCGGTGTAGATATCATTGTCAACAATGCAGGCCTTGCTACATCCAGTCCGTTCGATGAAACATCGTTAAAGGAATGGAATTTAAATGTGAATGTGCTGGGAACGGGTTATTTTCTGGTTGCACGAGAAGCGTTCAAGCTCATGAAGGAGCAGACACTTGGCGGTAGCATGGTGTTCGTCGGTTCCAAAAACTCGGTCTACGCAGGTAAAAATGTAACGGCCTATAGCTCGGTCAAGGCGCTGGAAGCACATTTAGCCCGTTGTATTGCCGCAGAAGGCGGTGAATATGGCATCCGTGTGAACACCATTTTGCCGGATGCCATTCTGCAAGGCTCGGCAATTTGGAACTCCAATTGGCGCAACGAGCGCGCTGCCGCCTACGGCATCGAGCCCGACCAACTGGAGGAGCATTACCGCAAACGGACGACGCTGTTGGTCAACATTTATCCGCAGGATATCGCTGAGGGCATTGCCTTTTTCGCCTCATCCAAGGCAGAGAAAACGACAGGCTGTATGCTGACCATCGACGGTGGCGTCCCCGCAGCCTTTACACGCTAGCCGAATTAAAATGAACCTATGTAAGCCACATGACGATAGTTTCGAAGGGTTGTAAAACACTTTGGAAAACACGTAAATAAGCAATGTAACGTATTTACGTGTTCTCATCCTTTATATACACACTAACACTTTAAAAATAGAAATGACTTTATGGGTGGTCAGCAGCGGAGCGATCGGAAGAACAATCCGCACGCGAAGCGGCCTCCCCCCCCCCGTAACTCAATTTATTTTCCAAGGAGGAACCACGATGAGTGACAAAGCGTACGCCTTATTCGAGGAGCAACAGCAACAACGGGGCATTGACCTGGAGCAAGTAAAGGCAAAGCTGAAAGCGCTTAGCATAGAAACACCATCCTGGGGATATGGCGACTCAGGTACACGGTTTAAAGTCTTTCAGAAAACAGGCGTCCCGCGTGATCCGTTCGAAAAGTTGGAGGATGCCGCGCAGGTTCATGCTGTGACAGGCTTATGTCCATCCGTTGCGATCCACATTCCGTGGGATACAGTGGACAATTACGGCAAGCTTCGCGGTCATGCCGAAAGCCTCGGTTTGCAGATTGGGGCCGTGAATCCCAATTTGTTTCAAGATGAGGACTACATGCTCGGCAGTGTCACCAATGTAGACCCGGCCATCCGCCGTAAGGCCATCAACCATTTGCTGGAATGCGTGGATATTGCGAAGGAAACGGGCTCTAACGATTTTAGCTTATGGTTCGCAGACGGAACGAATTATCCCGGTCAGGGGGATATTCGCAAACGGAAAAATTGGATGCTGGAAGCGCTCAGTGAAATGTATAAGGCGCTCACACCTGACATGCGCATGCTGATTGAATACAAGGCGTTCGAGCCAGCCTTTTATCATACGGATATTGCCGATTGGGGCATGGCGTACAATTACGCAACCAAGCTGGGGCCGCAGGCACAGGTGCTGGTGGATACAGGGCATCATCTGCCGGGAGCCAACGTGGAGCATATTGTCGCGTTTCTAATTGATGAGCAGCGACTAGGTGGGTTCCATTTTAATAGCTATAAATATGCAGATGATGATCTGATTGTAGGTTCTACCAATCCGTATGAGTTATTTTTGATCTTTTATCAAATTTTAAATGCCGCTCAGGATGTAGAAGCTGATATCCGCCAAACCGTGGACAAAATCGCATACTTGATTGATCAGTCGCACAATATTGAATCCAAAATCCCGGCCATGATTCGCTCCGTGTTGAATGTACAGACTCAATATGCAAAGGCACTCTTGATTAATCATGCAGAGGTGGAAGATGCAGCAAACCGCCAGGATGTGCTGGGTGCAGAGGATGCTGTACGCCAGGCGTTTGAGTTTGATGTGGCACCATTGCTCAGAGCGATCCGTGAAGAGCAGGGATTACCTACAGACCCGATGAAAGCCTACTTGGCATCTAATTATGGCACGCAGATTTTACAAAGAGGCAAGGGTGGTGCAAGCTGGTGAGTATCCTCGCTTATGATTTGGGGGCAAGCAGTGGCAGGGTTCTACTCGGAGAATTGACAGATTCACGTATCGTGGTGGAGGAAATCCATCGCTTTTCGAATGATCCGGTCAAAGTTGGGGAACGTCTGCACTGGGATCTGTTGCGTCTGTATCACGAGGTTCAGCAAGGTTTGCTCAAAGCCAGACATATGGGAGTGAATCCGTCCAGTCTTGCGATTGACTCTTGGGCGGTCGATTTTGGATTGATTGGGGAAACCGGAGAACTGCTAGGCAACCCTTATCATTATCGGGATTGGCACACCCAGGGGGTGATGGAAGAAATACAGGGACGGCTAGGGAAAGAGTCCATTTTTCAGCGTACAGGCATTCAATTTTTGACGTTTAACACGATTTATCAGCTGGCTGCTATGCGAAATGCCAGTTCACCGTTGCTGGAGCAGGCAAAGCATTTCTTGATGATTCCAGATCTGCTGCGGTATTTTCTGACAGGTGAAATGTACAATGAGTTTTCGAATGCGACCAGCACGCAATTATATAATCCGTTGCAGCAAAAATGGGATGAAGAGCTTTTGTCTGGAATCGATATCCCCCGTTCCTGGTTTGGTGAGGTCCTAGAACCAGGAAATGTTGTAGGAACGATCCGCTCGTCGGTCATGACCGATCTGGGCATTGGAGCGATTCCTGTGATTGCAGTAGCAGAGCACGATACAGGATCTGCTGTGGCTGCCGTACCTGCGCTGGAGCGCTCGTTTGCGTACTTAAGCTGCGGAACATGGTCCCTGATGGGAACGGAAACGGCACAGCCTGTAATCAATGACGATACGCTTCGTTTTAATTTTACGAACGAAGGTGGGGTTGGTCGAACTTACAGGCTGCTTAAAAACATTATGGGCTTGTGGATTTTACAGGAGGCGCGCAGAGAGTGGAAGCGGCAGGGCTACTCCTATTCCTTCCCCGAACTGGTTCATATGGCAGAACAGGCTCCAGCATTCACTTCTTTGATTGATCCGGACGATGAACTGTTCCTGCACGCCGGGGATATGAAAACACGTATCCGTCAATATTGCCGCAACACTGGGCAGCCGTTGCCGGAGACGCCGGGAGAGATTACGCGCTGTATTTTGGAGAGTCTGGCGTTAAAGTATCGTTACATTTTGGAGCTTACGGAACGGGTGTCAGGACAACGGTTTAATGGTTTGCATATGGTCGGAGGAGGGATTCAAAATCGCTTGCTGTGCCAATGGACGGCCAATTCAATTCAAAAACCCGTGTGGGCTGGACCCGCAGAAGCGAGCGCAATCGGCAATCTTGCGGTACAATGGATGACACAGGGAAAGTTCGCCGATATATGGGAAGCACGCCGGGTCATCGCAGATTCTATTTCCGTGGAGGAATATGAACCTGCCGAGTCAGAAGCGTGGGAGGATGCCTACGGGCAATTCCGGCGAGTGGCGGGACTTTTTGTACATTAAAGATGTGGAGTGAGATTGCCATGCTGGTCGCAGAAAGATATGAGATGATTGTGCAGCTCGTTAATGAAAAAGGAAGCATACGGGTGTCCGAATTGAGTGAGTTGTGCAAAGTAACGGAGGAAACGATCCGCCGTGATCTGGACCGCCTGGAGCAGGCGGGACGACTGCGCCGTTCGCATGGGGGAGCGGTCAGTGTCAAAAACGAGCAACCTGAAACGCCCTATGCGGTACGGGAAATTATGAACGCAGAGGAAAAGCGTAGGATTGCCGAAGAAGCGGTCAAGCAGATTCAGCCGAATGATCGTATTTTGCTGGATGCTAGCACAACCGCCTGGTATATGGCGTCAAGCTTACCGGATATTCCTTTGACAATATTAACAAATTCGATTCGGGTAGCTACAGAGCTGGCAGGTAAGGAAAAAATCGAGGTCATTTCGACGGGGGGGCAGTTGCTTCAACGCTCGTTGTCATATGTAGGCCCGCTCGCAGAGCGTTCACTAGAAACCTATTATGTGGATAAATTGTTTTTCTCCAGCCAAGGGGTTCATCTGGATCGCGGTATTAGCGAATCGAATGAACTGCAAGCTCGTTTGAAGCAGAAAATGGTCAGCATTGCAGACCGTGTGATTTTACTGGCGGATGCGAGCAAATTTGGGCAGCAGGCGTTTACGCATGTCGTGAACCTGTCGCAAGTGTCCGAGATCATTACAGATTCACGGTTGTCGGACCCGATTCGCAGTCAACTTGCGGAGCTGGTGATTCCAGTTACGGTTGTATAAAGCGGGGAGTTTCCAAGGTGAAGGCCGCTTTGCGTTTCATTTAATCTTACGATCGCTGTTGCAGGAGGATTCTTTGATGATGTAAAAAAGGTATAATTGAGAATCCCACTGCAAGCTTCTAAATTATCACTTCCCCGGATTTTTAGCAGTGAGTAAAAAATCTGGGGGCAACAGTGATGGGAAGCAACATCCGACTGCGCAGTGGCACTAAAGGTAACTTTTCAGTTATAAAGTAATAGCAATTCCATGGACGGAAGGGGTGTTCCGTATGAAGGTATCTTTATTTATTACCTGTCTGAGTGATGCGATTTATCCCAAGGTGGGGGAAGCGATGGCACGCTTGCTTGCCAGATATGGTGTTCAGCTGGATTTTCCGAAGGTGCAGACATGCTGCGGACAGCCGTCCTATAACAGCGGCTATTGGGATGAAACGAGGGCTGCGGCCAAAACGATTTTGAAAGCGTTTAACGACAGCGATTTTGTCGTATCTCCTTCCGGCTCTTGCACATATATGATTCATCATTACCCGGAGTTGTTTAAGGATGAACCCGAATGGCTCGATTCGGCACGGAGGCTGGAGCAAAAGACGTATGAGTTTACGCAATTTATGGTGCAGGTGCTTGGCGTGACCGATGTGGGCGCGTCTTTTCCGCATACGGTAACCTACCATCCGTCTTGCCATGGCACACGTTTGCTCGGCGTAAAGGAGGAACCGATGAAGCTGCTTGGCAGTGTAAAGGGGCTGCAATTAGTACCACTTCCCTTTGCTGAGGACTGCTGTGGCTTTGGCGGGACTTTCGCGGTAAAAATGCCGGATATTTCGGGAGCGATGGTGACTGAAAAAGTGGACCACATCAGGGAGACCGAAGCCGAGGTACTGGTCGGACTAGATATGGCCTGCTTGATGAACATTGCCGGAAATCTCCGGTATCGGGAGGAGCCAGTTCGGGTCATGCATCTGGCTGAGCTGCTGTACGAAGGGGTGAAGCACGCATGACCGCCGTACACTCACATTCCATGAACCAAAAGGTTAAGAAACGCGCAGAGCTGGCTCTCAATGATGATTTTCTGCGGAATGCAGTTCGTTTCACTACAGAGCGGCTGCGCAACGGTAAGCGGGTGGCCTCAGAGCAGCACGGAAATTGGGAGGAATGGCGTGAGCGCGGGCGCCAAATTCGTCTTCATACCATTGCCCATCTGGACTATTACTTAAATCTATTTGTAGAAAATGCCCGCGCCAACGGGGTGCATATCCATTTTGCCGACACAGCAGCCGATGCCGTACGTATTACACTGGATATTGCTGCGCATAGCCAAGCTCGTTCCGTCGTCAAATCCAAGTCGATGGTGTCGGAGGAGTTACATTTGAATCAGGCGCTGGAGGGGGCGGATATCGAGACGATTGAAAGTGACCTCGGTGAATATATTATTCAACTGGCAGGAGAGCCCCCGTCTCATATCGTCATTCCGGCGATTCACAAAAACCGCTATCAGATTGCCGAGCTGCTGTCCAAAGAAGCAGGGGAGAAACTGTCCGCGGATACGACGATTTTGGCGGGCTTTGTCCGCAAAAAGCTACGTGAGAAGTTTCTAGAAGCAGATATTGGCATGACCGGGTGTAACTTTGCCATCGCCGAGACAGGCTCCATGGTTCTGTTCGAAAATGAAGGCAACGCACGAATGGTATCCACTTTGCCCAAAACGCAAATTACGCTGATGGGCATGGAACGGATTATTCCATCTTGGACGGATTTGGAGGTCATGGCTACATTACTGCCACGATCCGCTACCGGACAGAAGCTGACCATGTACATGTCTGGAATTTCAGGCCCCCGGCGTAGCCAAGATGCTGATGGACCGGAGGAAATGCACATCATCATCGTAGATAACGGACGCTCACTACAGCTAGGCAATCCCGAATTTCAAGAGTTGTTGAATTGCATTCGCTGTGGTGCTTGCCTGAATGCCTGTCCGGTGTACCGACACATTGGCGGGCACGCCTATGGCGGGACATATAGTGGCCCTATCGGTGCAGTGCTTACGCCTGCCCTTCATGGCAACATCGAAGAGTGGAACGATATTGCGAGTGCGTCCAGTCTGTGTGGTGCGTGTTATGAAGCCTGTCCGGTCAAAATACCGCTGCATGATATGCTGGTATATTTGCGTAGACGTAAGGTGGAGGCGGGACAAGGAGATAAGCTGGAAACGGCAGGAATGAAAGGTTTTGCGACAGTGGTTTCCAGCTCGAAGCGATTCGCAGCGGCGATTCGGCTAGGGCAGATTGCACAGAAAGCGGTCGTCCGTAAGGGCGAAATTACCCTTAAGCTGGGCCCGCTAAAGGGATGGAATACGTACCGCGTAGCTCCCTCTCTGGCGAAAAAATCCTTTCGTCAGCAATGGAACACGCTGGAGCATAAACTGGAGCAGGAACGCAACGTGATGCAGCCGGATGTTCTCAGCCGAATGGAGAAGATTTTGGCAGATAGAAGTAAAGGAGGGACGCAGCATGAGGGAACAGAGTAATCCTTCTGCGCAAGCAAAAGCGGCCCATGAAGCGTGGCTTCATCAAATGGAAGCAGAATCGCGTGCCAAGCAAGTACGCTTTATGGACGGCATCGCGACGCGGCTCAAGCGTCCACGACAGACGGAGCCGCCAGTTCAGCCGTTTCGCGGGGCACCTGCATTTTGGCACGAATTCGAATGGAGCGCGGAGCAGCGCATCGAGGAGTTCACCGCCAACTTTACAAGTGTTGGCGGGCATGTCGTGCGTCTGCCGGATTTGGAGCAGACCGCAGACTGGATCGCGCTCAAAGCGCGAGAGCTGGGAGCGGCCTATATCGTCCGGCAGAATGAGCCGGACCTGGATGCGCTCCGGCTGGAATCGGCGCTGCCGGAAGTCCGTTTATCGGTGTGGAACACCGATCCAGCCGAGGACTGGAAGGCCCGCGCTGCCGAGGCGGATATTGGCATCGTCATCGCCGACGAAGCGGCTGCTTACACCGGTTCGGTAGCGGTGCTATCCTCGCCGGAGAAAGGCCGTGCGGTCAGCCTTTTGCCAACCGCACTGATTATTCTTCTGCCCGTAGAGCGCTTGCGAACACGACTGGGCGAGATTCTAAGTTGCTTTGACGAAATCGGGCGTGAGCAACTGCCCGCAGGCATTCATTTTATTACTGGACCGAGCCGCTCGTCGGATATTGAAAATGATTTGACGATTGGCGTGCATGGACCCGGCATCGTCTATACGTTGTTAGTGGGCTAGCGTGTAGACCGCCTAACGAGCATGATAGAGGGGAAAACGGGTTTCAAAATCTGTTTGTCTGCGATTACTCCTAACCGAAATGCAGCCATCGTGCAGCTCAGTAATACTTTTTGTAATCGCAAGGCCCAGTCCGGTGCCTCCGGTTTCCTTGGAACGTGATTTATCCACCCGGTAAAACCGCTCAAACAAGTGCAGGACATCTTCCGCAGGAATTGGGGTGCCGTAGTTGGTGCAGATTACCACCGCCTCGTCGTCTTCGCGTCCTATGGTGATATCGAGGCGTTTGCCGTCTTTTCCGTATCGAATAGCGTTAGAAAACAAATTTTCATACAGGCGTACCAGCTCGTCAGTATCGGCTAGAATCCGAACAGGCTCGACGATTCGGACACGGTAGGACATGTCCGCCTGTTCCAGCGAGGGTACAAATTCCTCAGCAAGCTGAGTGAGCAATTTGCCGAGATCTACAGGCTCCAGCTCCAGTGGCAGACTGCCACCGCTCACACGCGTGTATTCAAACAGCTCGTCGATCAGCTTTTTAAGCGTCAATGACTTTTCATAAGCAATGTTCACATAATAGCGCAGCTCAATTTCATCCCGATAGCGGTCGGTTTCAATATATTCCAAAAAACCGATCACGGATGTTAGCGGGGTACGAAGATCATGAGATACGCCGGTGATCAGGTCGTTTTTGGCTTTGGCGGAAGCCCGTTCTTCTTCCAGTGAGAGACGGAGCTTGTCCGCCATGGTGTTCATATTTTTCGCCAAGGTACCCAGCTCGTCCGCTGAAGAAACAGGAATCGTATAGGCCAGATCTCCATCAGCAAACTCCTGCATCCCCGTCGTAATTTCGCGAAGGTAGCCAATCGTATTTTTGGTAAAAAGGAAAAAGAAATAGATATATGTAGGTAGCCCGCCCACCAGCATGATCAGTGGGGACCCAATGTGATTTACGGTCCAGCGAACCAGACGGGTGCCAAAAAATGAACGGGAAGGGTTCAGCCATAGCAGCAAAGATGCTCCATAATAAAACACCATCAAAATCAGTCCGGTTAGAGCGAAAGCGGCAAGGCTAAGGGCTGCCAGCTTCCATCCCAACGTGTCATATCGTTTTGCCTTCAAGACGTGAATCCTCCATTAATCGAATTTTTCCATTTTGTAGCCGATGCCCCACACTGTTTTCAGGTATTTGGGTTTTCTCGGATCAGTCTCAATTTTCTCGCGAATTTTACGCACATGAACCATCAGCGTGTTGTTGGATTCCAGATATTGCTCTTTCCACACTTTTTCATAGATCTGCTCCATGCTCAGTACTTGACCACGATTACGGGCCAACAGCTCGACAATGGCAAATTCGCGCGGGGTCAGCTTAATGGATTCTCCGGCGAGAGTGATCTCATGCGTAGCAGAATTAATGGTGAGTTCGTCCAGTATCATTTCATGCTCCAATGCAGGGGAAGAGTGGGTATATTTCCGTACTCTGCGCAGCTGAGATTTGATGCGTGCCACCAGCTCCAACGGGCTGAACGGCTTAGTGACATAATCATCGGCTCCAACGCTAAGTCCTGTGATTTTGTCCATATCTTGTCCCTTCGCAGACAACATAATAATCGGAAAATGCTCGGTTTCCCTGATCTTCATGCAAGCTTCAACCCCGTCCATATGGGGCATCATCACATCAAGCACCATCACATCTATCGATTCCCGACTGATTTGCTCCAGCGCTTCCAGTCCGTCCCGTGCCATGAGCAGTCGATATCCTTCATTTTCCAAATAAATTTGCATCAGCTTAATAATTTCAGGTTCATCGTCTACTAATAAAATGGTTCCGTTATGCATGGTTGCGCACCCTTTCTGTTCTTTCTAGCAGTAAACAATATGGGCGTATTATATACCTTTTTAAAGATGGAGGCTATGGACACTCATCTCAGTTCGCTTGCTTGGGGTCGTCAGCCTTTGGATAGGGCTGTTTCAGTTGAAGAAATGCGGTTTTCTTGCTTGAATTGTCTTTTTTCTATTCCCGGTAGTTGACCGAACAAGATCCAAGCAAATGGCAGGAAACGAGAGATGATCGACACGACGAGCCAAGAGCAAAGAAGTGCAAAGAGAAAACCTCCGGCATACCACACATGAATAAGCTGCGGAGAACCGATATGTGGTGAAAACTGCCGATACAGGAGCAGGAAGAACGGATGAACCAGATACACACCAAAGGACAGTGTGCCTAGACGTTCCAGTTTGCGAGTGACAAAGGAATGTTGCCGTCTGTACATTAAAAAGGAAATCTGTAGTATTACCAGCGTGCTAGACAGGCTGTACATATTATACATAAGTTCAAAAACTAGCGAATTGTACGAGATTCCGTACATTCTATTTTCGTACCACATATAGACATGCATGGTGGCTGAAATCAGCCATAAAGCCCAAATTACGATCCATGTCAGCACTCCGGCAACACTTCGTTTTCCCTTACGCATCAGAAACCACGTTTTCAGCTGTGGGTAGTAGTAACCGAGAGCAGCACCCAGCATGTAGCAGGCTATATAAGACAGTGCCCAACTGCCCTTATTTTGAACCTGAAATAGAAATTTATTTCCAATAACAAATGACCACTGTACCAATAGCCCAAGGACAATAGACCATTGTGGAAGTTGCCGACAACGCTGGAACAGCCACAGTACGAATGGAAATGCGAGATAGAATTGTATCATGATAAAAATATAATATAAATGAGTATAAGCTTTGCCTGTGGCCAGTTTCAGAGCAAAGCTCTTCGCAAGTGTGGCTATATTCCATGGTTCGGAGCTGCCAGCCATAAGGGACAGAATGAAATAAAACAGAGAGAACATGACATAAGGTAAGAGGATGTACAGCAATCTCTGCTTATAAAAGCGGCTTAAGAGCTGTCGTCCCATCGGACGATCCTTGTAGTTGTAGAACAGCACCATGCTGCTAAGCGCGATAAATACGGGGGTTCCATACTTCATCAACACATTGAGGGCATTGTATACAACATATAGGCTGGAATTTGTAAGCTGAACCGTTGCATAAGAAGTGGCATGTACCATCAAGACGGCTAAAATCGCCATGGCTCTGACCAACTGTAATTCGGGAATTTTTTCTTTGGTCTTAGTCTTCATAAGCTTCATTTCCTTTCAGGAGTGAACTATATCTTGTTGAACTCTTTCTATTAAAAGATAAAGTTCTTAACAACCTGAAAGGGAACGGCTTAAGAAACGCTTATGAACTTCTTAACTTTTGTTAAGAATTGAGGATTTTGCAAAAATCCCATAAGCGACTTCCAATGAACAAGATATAGATCGAAATGGTTTAGTTCGTCTATATATTGCACTTTGGAGCGACTGGAATCGAATTTTGCAAAATCCTGAATTAAGAAAAGAACTTCCATAGCCTCAAAATGAGTGGCATGGAAGTTCTTTTTTATACTCATGTTCATTCGTTATTTGCAACGTTTGATAGGTGCGCGTCTAATCTGTCCACGAATGGCACCGTTCGGATGACGGATCGTGTGGACATTGACGTAGGCATTGCCCTCTCTAATTTGGCACACCAAATCATAAATGGTTCTGCCTCTGAGTGGACCGATAAGATCACATGCACGAAGCACGCCGCTAACGACGCCTCTTCTAACGGTTATCCCAAACTTCGAAGGACCAAACAGTGTAGCAACAACAGGGCCATTTTCACCTCTTCGGCCCAGATGAATATGCGCTTCGGTTACCCGTGAGATATTGCGTACAGTCAGTTCAAAGCTTAATTGTTGGCTCGTTGGACGGTAACGGAATTCGGCTGTTCCTGTCGCATTTGTTCTGACAGGAGGCACTTCATTAGCCCCCCTTAAGGTGGCTCTAAACTTATTAGACATGACATCCCTCCTTTCCCAGTGTTGGTTTAGTGTATTCACAGGGCCAGAGAAAGGGCTGCACATTAGCCTATTCATCAGAAGTTGTGTGTTTTACAAGTTATTCAGTCCAAACACAAAATAAACTTTTTCATAGTCTATGAGTATCTGGTAGAGAGAGGAGGGGAAACCATGGGAACATTTATTGATGGAAGAACATCCCAAAATGCTTCGACAGCCAACTCTATTGCCATTCCGATCACTGTTTTAAATACGCCTCAATTGTTCGGGCAGATCGGATTAAACACACAGGGAGCTACAGGTACGCCACGGGTTCTGCTTAAAGGAACCATATCGCTTCAGCTTCCGCTTGCTTTAGTCGGAATAACGATCACTATTGTAAGAGGTACCCTGGTCACTGACCCTGTTGTTTATTCGGCTACGTCTACTTTTAGTTTGAGTTTATTAGCTCCACAGGTTATTGCGTTCTCAGCTGATGACTTTAACCCGCCGATTACACCACAATTGGTTTATACAGCTTTTGTTTCTGCTAACCTGCTGGGTACAGTACGAGTAGGTCCAGAGAGTTTTGACGGAGTTTTAGTTGCAGATTAATGTAGTAATTTTGATATGACGAAATATGCTTCATAAAGCTTCGCAGTTGTAACTGCGAAGCTTTTTTGTGTACAAGTACAAGTTTCAGCTTAACGAATAAACTACTTTTCTTTTGCATAAGAATTACATAGGCATACCCCTGCAACAATGGGTAGAATTTTATGTATACGCTTACAAAAAAACGAAATGTCTTTGCTTCATACAATTAAAAATTTGGAGGAGGAATGAAGAATGAAGTGGAAAAAAGGATTGACTGGTATGCTTTTAGCAGCTTTTTTATGTGGTGTACCAGTTGTAGGCATAGCTACCCCGGCACATGCATCCGCTGGCGAGTACAAGTTTGATTTTGGTGGAGGTACGGTCGAAACGGGTTATACTGGAGTGAGCGCTTCGCTGTCCTATGACTCAGCACGTGGCTATGGCTTTCGTACCCCTGAGAATATGCGTAATGTCAGTGCTTTGGGAACTGGAGTGGCAAGTGATGCGGTACGGTTCCTGGCTACAGGTACGAAAAGCGAGAATACTTTTGACGTTGATCTTCCTTCTGGTTTGTATGAGGTGTCGGTTACTTTAGGAGATACCTCTCGTTCGAGTATTGCGGCTGAAGGGGTATATCAGGTCATTAATATGACAGGGAATGGGGCCAAGGATCGCTTTCAAATTCCAGTGACAGACGGACAGCTAAATCTGCTGGTTACTGAAGGCAAAGAGGGGGCGGTCTTCACACTCAGTGCATTGGAAATCAAGCCATTATCTAGCGATCCGGTTACGAATCGAACGATTTATATCGGTGGAGATTCTACGGTTTGTAACTATTATCCGCTAGATAGCAGTGTGCAGGCGGGATGGGGTCAACTGCTGCCAGAGTTTGTGAACACGAATACTTTTCAAATTCGCAATATGGCGTCAGGAGGCCAAATTGCTAGAGGCTTCCACCAGGACGGTCAGTTGGAGGCCATCGTCCAATATATCAAGCCGGGGGATTATTTTATTCTCCAATTGGGCATTAATGACACCAATCCAAAGCATAACGAAAGCGAAGCGGAGTTTAAGGACTGGATGCGGGATATGATCCGGCAGGTTAAGGCTAAGGGGGCGACGGTAATCCTGTCAACTCCGCAAGGACGAGCCACTGACTTTAATGCTAACCATGTACACAACGCAGAAAATAGATGGTATAGAAGCGCTATTTTGGCGCTGGCTCAAGAGGAACAAACGCCTTTAGTCGATCTGAATGTTCTTAGCTCAGCTTATTTCACTTCTATTGGTAAAGACGCTACACTGGCCTTGTATATGAACGGCGATACACTCCATCCAAACTATGAAGGTGCAAGAGAACTGGCCCGATTGGTAGCACAGGATTTAAAAAGGCAGGGTCTGAGCGGATTCTAAATTTAAATTATGGGTTTTCCCCTGCTTCTTGCATTCGTAGGAGCAGGGGTTTTTAGCCTCTGTTCAAGGTGCTATAATTATTGAAAAAGCAATAGTAATACGGAGGAATTAGAACATGCAGCCTTTCACTGCCCGTGTGCTTCAAATTATACTGTTGATCCCTGAGGGAAAAGTAATGACTTACGGTCAAATTGCGGCAGAGGCCGGAAGCCCAAGAGGTGCCAGGCAGGTGGTGCGAATTTTGCATACATTGAGCCAAAAACACCGACTTCCTTGGCATAGAGTAGTCAACCGCTTGGGGGAGATTGCTTTGCAGGAGGATGAGTCCGCATCCCTGCAGCGTCTGTATTTGGAGGAGGAAGGCATACGTTTTAATGAAAGCGGGCGTATTCCACTAGATCAATATCTCTATGATCCGCAAGCGGAGATGGAAGAATAGGAACGGAACAAGCTATGCGGTTTTATATTAGATTTGATTATCACAAAAATCCGGGACAAATCAATTATCGATTTGTCCCGGATTTTTTTCATCTAGCATACGAAGCAGATAACTAGAGGTAATCTGTTATTTATAGCATAAGATTCACTTGTCAGTTTATCCAATAAGATGCTGCTGATCCCGTTGGGCAAGGTGAAAAGAAATGCTGTTCATCAGCGGTATATCATTATTTTTCCGGGCTTCCCGGATTAGTTGTTTCTTTTTTTGTTCTGATTCACGTAAAAAGCGGGTCATCCACAAATCAGACGGTTCGTTAGTGGTTGTCATGCGAGATTCTTTTATCATCTATTAACCCTCCCAGTGAGCGGCTGTTATTCTTTCTCTAGTATATGTTCCAAACCTTAATAGATGCTGTTGGTTTCCTTAAAATTAGCTGAAAATTAGGTAAAGTTCAGGTAAAAATAGGTTGAATCGATATCTGTTTGGACGAAAAGTAGTATAAAGCGAGTAATTTGGAAGTAAAGGTTACAAAAATGTATTGTTTTGACACCTTGTACCAACATAAACCTGAAAGTACAATTAGAATGCAAAGAGTTCGTGGAAATTTATGTCGAAAAGAATGGAAATGATTCGAAGAATGCACGAAAGGGGAGAGATTCATCTATGAAGCAAAAAGCGGCTGCCGTGCTGCTTGTATTGTCCTTATCATCAGGCTTGGCCTCCACTGTACAGGCTGAGAGTTTATCAGGAAATGTAGCATCAAGTACATCGGTTAGTCCATCTACTGCGGCTACATCGAAGACATCATCCGTAACGGGTCAGGCTTTACCTACATTAACACTCAAGCAGGCCGTGGAATGGGCACAGACGAACAATTACAATACGCGTACAGCCGAACGGGATGTAGAGCGTCGCAGAATCGAACTGAAAAATGCAGAAAAGGAGCTAGGTTATACACCTGTTGATTCGTTTATAGAGGATGAGTTTTTTGATGATGAAACGTCATGGAGGAATTACAGTTCCTCTACGTTATCCTATCTAGCCAGTAAAAAGCAGGCGCAGTTCGCCAAAGACCAGATTTATTTTAATGTGATGAAAAGCTACCAAAGTGTGTTTGTAGCAGAAAACCAGGTGAAAAATGATCTGGAAGCGCTTGAAATTGCTCAAGCGGAGGAAAAGATTGCACTTGCCAAATTTGCGCGCGGCAAGCTGTCTGAGTATGCAAAAAACGAGAGTACACAGGCCAGAAGCCAGGCTCAGCAAACAGTAGAGCAGGGGAAAATTGCGTTACAAAAATCCAGAGATGCTCTGAACTTCCTTATGGGACAGCCTAATGGAACAGCTTATGAATTGGTTGATCGACCCGTGTACAAGGAACCAAAAAAACTGGATATCGAATTACATATACAACAGCTGACAGACATGAATCCGAATTTATGGAAGCTGGAGGATAGTATCAAAACTTCGGAGCTCAATGTGAGATACTTCGATTTTAACAGCGGCGCAGGTGCTTACGATCTAGCTAAAATGGATGTCGATACAGCCAAAGAGGAGCTAGCCAAAGGTCAAAAGGATTTTGCCGAATCACTCCGCAATTTGTATGCCACGGTTAAGGAAAACCAAAAGAAATACGTACAACTGGAAGAAAGTTTGCGTACGGCAAAAGAGGCCTTGGAGTTATCACGCAAAAAGTGGGCCAGAGGTCTAATTATCGAGACGGAGTTGAAAAATAATCAGCTAAAAGTGAACCAGATTGAACGGCAAATGGAAGAGCTGGCGATCGAGTTGGATCAAAATGAGTATACGTTGAACAAGCCATGGAGCACATAGGGAGGAAAAGGCGTTGGCAGAAACGGTTTTAAATGATGCTTTAATCAAGTTACGGAAAAAACGGAGAAAAAAGTGGATATGGACTGCAATTGTTCTACTGGTTGTAGGTGGAGGCGGAGCGGCAGTATATCTGAATCTGCCCAAGGAGCAGGAGGCACCTTTAGTTCAGGATGAGACGCTTAAAGTAGAGCGCGGCGATGTGAGTGAGAAGCTGGACACGTCCGGCACTGTGCAAGCATCCAAGGAAGTGAAGTTAAACTTCACGAGTGCAGGTGATAACAAGCTGGCAGCGGTAAATGTGAAAGCCGGGGACAAGGTGAAAAAAGGACAGGTGCTGGCTCTTCTGGACAGTTCAGAAATTAAAATGCAAATTCAGACTGCGTCTGATACTTTGGAAATATCCAAAGCCAAGCTGGCTGAATTAGAAAAAGGTCCGAAGGCAGAGGATATTGAAATTCAGAAGACAAATGTACTTCGGGCCAAAATGGCTATCGATACAGCGCAAGAATCATTTGAATTGGAAGAAGCCGAAAGTCAGAAGAAAACTTCCCAAAAGCTGTTGGAACAGGCGCGAAAGGCATATGAAGACCAAAAGTTTTTACATGATGCCGGTGCGGTGTCCAACAGTGAATTGGAGCAGGCAGAGCAAGCACTGGATAAAGCACAGACGGACTATGATGGTCTGGATCTGCAGTTCCGCAAAATCATGTCGCAAAAACGTCGCACCATTTCAGAAGCTGAAATCGGATATCGTACGGCAATGGCAGAGCTTCGCAAAATTCAGGTTCCGGCTGATGCATCCAATATTCAAGCCTCACGGATAGAGGTTCGAAGACAGGCGACGGAACTGGAGCAGAAGAAAAATGAATTGAACAAGCTTCAGGTCACAGCACCTTGGGACGGAGTGATCTTGAAGGTGAACGGGGATGTGGGGACTAGTCCGACCGCTCCATTCATTGTCATGAATAACTCGGATTCCAATGATCTTAAGGTAGTTGTAAAGGTAAGTCAGACCGACATTGTCAAAGTAAAGAAGGGTCTTTCAGCCGTGTTGACTACCAATGCCTATCCGGGTGAATCTTTTCCAGGGAAGGTGCAATTCGTCTCACCGGAAGCCTCTACGGATGAAGGGATGACGACGTATCTGATGGAACTGTCTGTCCATGACCCGAAAGGCAAGCTCAAAACGGGCATGATTATGAATGTGGCCGTTATTTTGGGAGTACACAAAAATGTACTGTTCGTACCTGCGACTGCGCTGAGATCCGAAGGGGGACAGGATGGCGTGTATGTTGCCGCCAATAACGCTGCGAATCCAGGGGCTCGCACATTCAAGCCCGTAGAACTCGGATTTTACACGCCAGATCGAGTCGAGCTCAAGTCAGGTGTAAAGGAGGGTGACACGCTTATTGTGCCTGCTCCTGAACCTCCGCCGGATCCTTCCGCTATGGGCGGCATGCAGGGAGGCTTTTAAACGGGTATGAGATACGTCATTCAGATTGAGGATTTGAAAAAAGTGTACCAGGTCGGAGATCAGGAAATTCATGCCCTGCGTGAGGTACAACTTGATATTGCTGACGGTGATTTTGTTGCGATCATGGGACCGTCTGGATCAGGCAAGTCCACGATGATGAATGTCATCGGCTGTCTGGATTTACCTACATCGGGACAATTTTATTTGGATGGCTATTCGATATTAGATGCCCGCGAGGATGAACTGGCTATTATACGTAATCAGAAAATCGGATTTGTATTTCAAAAATTTCATTTGCTCCCGCGAGCAACGGCTTTGGAGAATGTGGAACTGCCTATGATCTATGCGGGTATTTCTGCCAAGGAGCGTCGTTTACGGGCAATGGAAGCCCTCACTAGCGTAGGTCTAGGCGATCGGATGAACAATAGGCCGAACGAATTGTCAGGCGGTCAGCAGCAGCGGGTATCCATTGCGCGTGCACTTGTGAACAATCCGGTTATTCTCTTGGCGGATGAACCGACAGGCGCATTGGACTCCAAAACAAGTGTTGAAATCATGGGGATTTTTCAGCGTCTGAATGATCAGGGGAAAACGGTTGTATTGGTTACTCATGATCAGGAGGTTGCGGAATACGCCAAGCGTCTGATTCATTTTCGAGATGGGCGGATTGAAGAGGATCAGCCTGTTGGGAAACGAAGAATGGCGGCAGAGGAAGTGAAGGCATGAAGTTTAAGGAAATTATCCGTGTGTCGCTCAACAGTTTGCGAACCAATATGCTGCGATCTTTGCTGACCATGGTGGGTATTATTATCGGAGTGGCCGCTGTGATTATGATTGTAGCCATCGGTAAAGGATCAACGGCTACGATTACATCTCAGATCAACAGTATGGGAAATAATCTGCTGATGATTTATCCTTATGCTCCATATGATGGATCAAGTTCCATGTCGTTTAATCAGACAAAAGGAATATCTCTGGAAGATATCGAGGCGCTAGAGCAGCAAAAAGCAGTAGCCGAGGTGGCGCCAAGTGCGATGACCAATGCAGATATTACATGGAGTCGCAATAAGGTCAGCGGGCAAATTGAGGGGACTTCGCTGGCATTTGTTCATGTGAGAAAGCTGTCGCTAGCTCAAGGTAGGTCCTTTACCCACTATGAAGTGGATAAACGAATGAATGTGGCTGTGCTTGGGAGTGATGCGGCCCGTAATATTTTTGGTCCGGATGCTTCCAGAGCGGTCGGTGAGACGATCATGATCAAACAGCTTCCTTTTAAGGTGGTTGGTGTGCTGGCAAATTCCAATTCCAATATGAGTAACAGTGGTCAGCAGGTATATGTACCGATTACAACGGGGATGGAACGGCTAGGCAATATGAGTATTCAGCAGGTGAACGCCTCCGCAACAACAGAGGAGAAGATTAGTCAGGCAAGTGCTGAAATTCGGCAGGTACTACGTGTCAGACATGAGCTAAAGCCATCAGAGGGTGATGATTTTCAGATTATGACCCAGACGGAAATCTTAAAAACAGTGTCCGGGGTTGATCGGATTATGAATATGTTGCTGGCCGGTGTAGCTGCAATTGCGCTTGGCGTTGGTGGTGTCGGCATTATGAATATTATGCTGGTGTCCGTTACGGAACGCACAAGGGAGATCGGGATTCGCAAAGCGATTGGTGCGCAGCGCAGTGATATTATGTTGCAGTTTGTGGCTGAGGCTGTTTTTCTCAGTCTGATGGGTGGACTGGTCGGCGTAATGGTGGGTCTCGGAGGTGCAAAGCTGCTCGAGAAATTCGTCCAAATGCCGATTGTGTATTCGATAGAGCCCGTGCTGTACTCTTTTCTGTGCTGTATGGCAGTCGGGGTGTTGTTCGGAGTATATCCGGCGCGGAAGGCGTCGAAGCTACGTCCGATTGATGCTTTAAGATACGAATAAGGGAGCGGGTACTTCGCCTTACTCGAAAGAGCAGGGTGTAAGTACCCGTTTTTTGTGTGTAATAAGTGTTTTAAATGATGGAAAGACATGAATAAACACTTTAGTTTTATATATATGATGTTTTATATGATTTTTAAGGTTGATTTATTGTTATATATGACGTATTATATTCAATATCAGATCGAAAGAAAAAAGGAGGGACGTTCATCATCGACCTTACGGCAAGACAAGTAGAAATTTTAAACATTGTACAAAAGCATGCCCCGATTACCGGGGATCAGATTGCGGAAATGCTTAATCTCAGCAAGGCGACCATTCGGACCGACCTATCCAAATTGGGCATTCTGAATTACATAGATGCAAAGCCCAAGGTTGGATATTTTGTTGGTAAGCGGGGCACGCCAAACCGGGAGGAAAAATTCCGGCTGTTGCAAATGAAGGTCGGCGATCTTCATGGGGTTCCAGTCATCGTACGTGAAACAACCACGATTCAGGAAGCTGTAGTGGCTCTCTTTTTGGAAAATGTGAGCAATTTGATCGTCACCGATGAAGACGGAGATTTGGCAGGGGTGGCTTCCCGCAAGGATTTGCTCAAGGTAACGTTAGGCAATCCCAATGCAGCAACCATTCCTGTCAGCCTTGTGATGACCCGACAGGCGAATGTTGTCACCGTTTCCCCAGAGGATACAGTATTAGAGGCAGCGCGCAAAATTATTGCCCGTCAAATCGACAGCCTGCCTGTCGTCGTCCCTTCCGACTCCGACAAACCAGGGGAGCATTGGAAAGTCGTGGGACGCATTACAAAAACGAATATTATTAAAATGTTGCTCGATATGGTAGCAGAGGATTAATGGGAGGAATCGAATGGTTCAGGCGAGCAGTCATTTTATAGCGATCTGTTCAGACTCGATTGGCGAAACGGCAGAAGCTGTCGTACAGGCGACCATGCGCCAATTTGAGTTACCAGACACAGAGATCAAAAGATTTATGAACGTGAGGGATGAAGACGAGCTGAGCCGGGTGATGGAGGAAGTTGCCGAGCGTAAAGGCTTTGTAGCTTATACGCTGGTGCAGCCGGAATTGAGAGAGGCGATGAAAGAGGAGGCTGTCCGGCTGAATGTGCGGGCTGTGGACATTATGGGACCGATGATGCAGGCGTTTGCCGATACGTTCCATGACGATCCCAAAGAGAAGCCTGGTCTGCTACATCGACTGGACGACAACTATTTTCGCCGTGTAGAGGCCTTGGATTTTGCGGTTCAATACGATGATGGCAAAGATGTGAGCGCCATTCTCAAAGCGGATATTGTATTGCTGGGGGTATCCCGTATTTCCAAAACCCCTTTATCCATGTTTCTCGCGCATAAAGGTTATAAAACGGTCAACATACCGGTTGTACCGGAGCTGACACCGCCTGTTCAATTGAAGGATGTTCAGCGTGGTCGAGTGTTCGGATTAACGATCGAGCCAGAGTTACTGTTAAAAATACGCAGTGAGCGACTAAAGGTTATGGGGCTTCCTAATAATGTGCAGTATGCTACAGCGACGAGGGTGGAAGAGGAAATAGCGTATGCGCAGTCTTTGTTTAAAGAGCTGAATTGTCCGGTTATTGATGTTACAGATAAGGCGATTGAAGAGACGGCAGGTTTGATTATCAGAATGTTATAGAGCCTAGTAGCTGCTCATATAACTAAAAATTAAAATCGTAGGATACAGGAGTTTAATAGATAAATAGAAAGATTGCAGCAAAAATGCCCTAAATAATTCATTTGTTTAAGGGTAACAATTATTTTTAGGAGAGGTGGAGGGATAGGTATGGAGAGTCAAATGGCTTTGGAATTCGTTCGGGTAACAGAGGCAGCGGCACTGCAATCAGCACAATGGACAGGGCGTGGAGATAAGAATAGCGCGGACGAGGCGGCTACGGTAGCCATCCGCACTCATTTTAATGCGGTATCCATGGACGGCACGGTCGTCATTGGCGAAGGCGAAATGGATGAGGCTCCCATGCTGTATATCGGAGAAAGAGTAGGCAATCGTAGAGGACCGGCTATGGACATCGCTGTCGATCCACTAGAGGGAACCGAAACAGTAGCAAATGGTTTGAATAACGCTCTGTCGGTCATTGCTGCTGCACCTCGTGGTAGTCTACTCCACGCTCCAGATATGTACATGCAAAAAATGGCCGTTGGCCCGGCATTGGCTGGAAAGCTGTCACTTGAGGACCCAATCCCAACTACATTGTCAAAAGCTGCACGAGTACTCGGTAAATCCTTGTCTGATCTTACCGTGTCCATTCTGGATCGTACACGGCACGCCGGGATCATCAAGCTTCTGCGGGAAAGCGGCGTTCGAATCAAATTGCTTGGCCATGGGGATGTGATGGGCGCGATTGAAACATGCCTGGATAGCGGTGTGGATTTGCATATCGGTTCTGGTGGCGCTCCTGAGGGTGTATTGGCCGCTGCAGCGCTAAAATGCATGGGCGGAGAAATTCAGGGTCGTCTGCTGCCTCATGGTGAAGAAGAGATTGAGCGTTGCAAACGTATGGGCATTACTGACCCCGGTGCGTTGCTTTCCATGGATGATATGGTCGGACGCCAAGGCGTGATGTTTGTGGCTACAGGTGTGACACCTGGAGAGTGGTTGCAGGGGGTTCGTTCTCTTCCCGGTCACAGAGCGGAAACTCATTCAGTCGTAATGCACTCGGAAACAAAAACGATTCGCTTCGTTCGGAGTATTCATCATACAGCTGATTCTTCCGGTACGCTTGCGGTAGCGGCATCCTCTTGAATATTGAAGTCATGGCTTCCTAAATCTGTTTCCACAGTAGGCAAAAGGTTCTTCTTCACCTTGCATCGTCCAGAGGTGAACTCGAAGCAGGAGTTTGCGTATGCTGTAAACACAATACGGAGATTAAGTTTATCGTTTAACAAACGAGGAACGATAGTTCAATAAAACAGCGGTATCTAGGACTCGTCTAAAGATACCGCTGTTTTTCATATTTCGGGATCAATCTTACTGTCATAGAGCAGATGAAGTTATCAACTCTTGGAATACGCATCGAGTAACCTCACTTTCATTGAGTGACGTAAGCATAATTGTTTTTGCCATAACTAATTGACAAAGCAAATCCTTATGTAAAATTAGAATAACACAGATTTAAGTAATACTTCCGCCTATTGGCATTATGAATTACTTTGGTGTTTATCTATAGTTGTCTATTAAAAGGAATTAATTGCAAGTAGAATTAATTTGGTATACGTGTTAAATTACTAGTCCAGCCGATAAAACAAGATCAAAGAATTTTAATAAGTTTGAACAAGCTGGAAATTTTTACAGGTAGACTTAATTGCTTTAAATTGATATATTGTTAGTCCAGCCCGAAAATGATTATTAAAAATCTGGGTTGGATGAATCGCCTGGAATTATTTACAGGTTGAATGAATCAGATGAAAATGTTATACTATTATTCTGGCTCAAACAAAGCCGCATGAAAATTTGATCTTTGAAAACTGAACAACGAGTGAGTACGGATTTTGTTTACAAAATCCAACGCTGAGATTTTGGTACATGCCGTCAGGTTGTATGAAATGGAAGCGAAAATGAGATATTTTATCTCGTCAGTTTCAAAATGAGCTTATCGCTCTTTCTATAAACCAACTTTGGTTGGTCTTTAATGGAGAGTTTGATCCTGGCTCAGGACGAACGCTGGCGGCGTGCCTAATACATG